>JAPKHK010000001.1:0-602402 GCA_026646885.1 Casimicrobiaceae bacterium
GCTGCAGTCCACCATCACGCCGGTTGGCAGGTTCGCCCGACGCAGCGCTTCCACTGCGGCGGCCACGTGGTCGGCGCCATAGTTCGGACCGTCCCGACTCTTCTGCATTTACGGAGGGAAGACGCTCGATCGTCTTTCGCAATTGCCGGAAGAGAACGACGGGCGAATTCTCATCCAGAGCGATGCCCTGAGGTTGATTGCCGCGACCAACAGTTTCACCGTGCGCGATTTGATGGAGGAAGTCGTCGCGCTGCAGCCGGATGTGATTTTGATTTATGTCGGCCACAATGAATTCTATGGCGCTTTGGGCGCGGGCTCGAATTTCCATCTGGGCAGCAACCGCAGCCTGATCAATCTCCATCTGCGGCTGCTGCGTTGGCGCACGTTTCGGCTGCTGCAAGAAGTGATACGCAAAGCTTCCCGCGCCGTGCGCGGCGGCAAAAGCGCGGCAGATTTCACAGCGCCGGTGATGCAGCAGATGGCGCGCGAGCAAACGATCCCCGTGGAGAGTGAGCTGCGACAGTTGACCGAACGGACCTTTGAGCAGAATCTTCTTGATGCAGTGGCAGTGGCGCAACGGGCGCGCGTGCCGGTGGTGATTAGCGATCTCGTGTGCAATCTCCGTGAGCAGCCGCCGTTTGTGGCGCTGGCACAGGCTTCGCTTACGCCGGCGGAAAAGCAACGCTGGCAGGCGGCATTCACTGCCGGCTGGCAGCATTTGCAGGCGGGCCGGCCCGATTCCGCGCTCGTGCGTTTCACGGCGGCGGCCAGCATGGATTCCACGCATGCAGAATTGTGTTATCGCCAGGCGCAGGCGTGGCAGGCACGCGGCGAGGTGGAAAAAGCGGCGCGTTTGTATTCGCTCAGCCGCGATCGTGATGCGCTGCCGTTTCGCGCGCCCGGCGCGCTCAATGCCATCATTCACCGGGTGAGTGCGCAGCGCAAGGTGCCGTTGGTGGAGATGGAACGGACGTTTCGCGAGCGCAGCCCGATGGGTCTCATCGGCGATGAATTCATTTGCGAGCATCTTCATCCCACCGTTACCGGCTATGCCATGATGGCAAAGGCATTCCTGCAGCGCTTGCTGGCCGCAGGTTTGCTGCCCACCGGCAGCGATTCCACCGCCCTTGCCCGCCTGCCGGAGGAGGTGCGGCAGCTCAACATCACCGCGCTCGATGAAGAAATCGGCCGGCTGCGGGTGTTGCAACTTACTTCGGAGTGGCCGTTCCGAAAGAAAGTCGACTTGGAGGTGGCGCTTCCGGCGGAAGTGGCGCCGCTTGCCACGCAAACAGCGATTCGCTACGTCAATCGGGAGATCACCTGGGCGCAGGCGCATTTGAACTTCGGCGACCAGCTCATGCAGCGTAAGCAGTTTGATCTGGCGCTGGCGGAATATCGCGCGCTGGCAGCGCAATATCCCGGCGAAGCGGGGTTGTGGGAAAAGCAGGGGGACGCGCTGTTCTCACTGCAGAACTATGAAGCCTCCCGCAGTGCCTATGCGCAGGCCGCAAAGCTGCAACCGGCCTCGGCATTTGCGCATCCGGGAGGGGGCTGGGGGAAGGGTCCAAGGGTGTACCCCGCCGGGCCGTCCCAAGGGGGCGCAAGCCAAACACCGGAGCGGGCAGCGCCCGCGAACCGCAATCACCCCCTCCCGCCGGGAGGGGGCCGGGGGGAGGGTCCAGCATGAGCGGTACCGCCCTCGGTTTCAGTTTCTTCGCCCTCCTGCTGGCGCTCCTGGCGCTGCGCGTGCCCATCGCCATCGCCATGCTGGGCACCGGCATCGCCGGCTACGTCACCATGACCGGCTGGGCGCCGCTGTTGAATTACCTCAAGACCGCCGCCTATGCCCGCTACTCGGTCTACGATCTCTCGGTGGTGCCACTTTTTTTGCTCATGGGGCAATTTGCCTCCCGGGGCGGCTTGTCCAAAGGCCTGTTCGATGCCGCCAATGCGCTGATCGGACACTTTCGGGGCGGCGTGGCCATGGCGGCCATCGGCGCTTGCGCCGGATTCGGGGCGATTTGCGGCTCCTCTCTGGCCACCGCCGCGACCATGGGCCAAGTGGCGCTGCCGGAACTGCGCCGCTTCAACTACTCGCCGGCGCTGGCCACCGGCACCCTCGCCGCGGGCGGCACTTTGGGCATTCTCATTCCGCCGTCGGTGGTGCTGGCGATTTATGCCATTCTCACCCAGCAGAACATCGCGGCGATGTTCATGGCCGCCTTTGTGCCGGGTGTGTTGGCCGCCTTGGGCTATATGCTGGCCATTGCCCTTTATGTGCGGCTGTATCCCCGGTCCGGTCCGGCGGGGCCGCGCCTGGCCTGGTCCGAGCGGCTGCGGGCGTTTCGCGGGGTGTGGCCGGTCCTGTTGGTGTTCGTGGTCGTCATCGGGGGCATCTACGCGGGACTGTTCACCCCCACGGAAGCGGCCGCCATCGGCACCGCCGCCACCGGCGCCCTGGCGCTGCGCAGGGGCCTGCGCTGGAAGGACCTGGTGGCTTGTTGCTACGGCACCGCGGAAGGAACGGGCATGATTTTCCTGATCCTGCTGGGGGCCGATGTACTCAACGTCTTCCTGGCGCTCACGCAAATGCCCGCGGAGCTGGCCACGTGGGTGAGTCATAGCGGCATGGCGCCTTTGCTGGTGCTCTTTGCCATCATCGCGATCTATCTGGTGCTGGGCTGCATCATGGACAGCTTGTCGATGATTCTGCTGACCGTGCCGATTTTTTTTCCGATCATCATGGGGCTGGATTTCTTCGGCCTCGAAGCCACCGACAAGGCGATCTGGTTCGGCATCATCGCGCTGATGGTAGTGGAGATCGGCCTCATCACCCCGCCGGTAGGTATGAACGTCTACATCATCAACAGCCTCGCCAAGGACATCCCCATGCGCGAGACCTTCAAGGGCGTCGTTCCTTTCCTTTGCGCCGATGCGCTGCGAATCGTGTTGTTGGTGTTCTTTCCGATGCTGACCCTGGGTTTGGTGCGGTGGCTCACTTGAGTATCGACTTGGCCGTCTTGCGCGCAATGGGTTCGCTGCGGTTTGGATCGGGGCTGCGTTTCTTAAATCGGGCTCGGTTATGATCTAGCGCAAACCAGTCGGCGCTGCCTGTCGCAATACGAAAAAAGGTGCTCTCGCGTTTCGCGAGAAGCTATGTTCCTTTTCTCTCAGATAGGAGGCGGCCATGAAGAGTGTCGCAAAAACCATCTACTCACTGCTCGCCACGGCCGTGCTTGCTGCATGCGTGACTGCCCCGGAGCCAGCGAAATTCCCGACTGAGCCGGTGAAAATCGTGGTGCCCTATCCGGTGGGTAACGCGACCGACGTGATTGCCCGCATCGTCGCGGAACGTCTCGCCGAGGTTGGGGGCAACCGGTCAGTATCGAGAATCGAGGCGGCATTCCAGGGGTGGAGAGCGCCACCAAGACCAAGGCGAACGGACACAGCGCCGCAAGGATGTTTGCGGCCTGAACCCTGTACATGATGGCTACTCTAAATGGGCCGCTTAAAAGACAAAAAAACAAACCGTCCTGGCAGGACCAGACGGACCACTATTGCCAATTGAATCAGCGTCCCGTCTGGTTTCTGTACGTCCAACTGAAAAACCGAAAACCACCCTTTCCCCCGCGATTTCTTGGATCGTTTGCCTCACCTGCGCCGCTGCCTTGTCATGCCCGCTCCCGGCGAACTCATTGCCGCATATGATGCGCCCATCGACCGCGGCGCTCAAGCGGTCTTGCAACACGAGCCCGGCCGGCTCAAAACACCGCACAGGGTTTTCCCGGAACACTATCCACAATTCAACCAAGCGTCCGCGGCCTGAAAGCCTCGCGGCGCTTTACGCCGCTGTCCGACTGGCGGGTCGCGCCACGCGTGAGCTTGGCGTGTGGGCGCGCGGGGCGGGTTCTTACGCGCGAGGCGCGGGGCCCCGCCCGAGGACGTGATTGGCGGCGTCAGCGCCGCGAGGCTTTCGGGCCGCGGGCGCCGGCTCTGTCGGTTCAGCGGCAGGGACGAAAAGCAGGGACGAAAGGAGCGCCGGATATCTCTCGGAAGACGGTTGAAGGGCGGAGCCCAGAATCGAGTGCAACGGTGTCCTGTGCGCGGCAAACCACGCCCCGCAGCCCCAGCCCATTGCCCCCGCCCCCCTTTCCCCGCTACAATCCCACTTCCTTCAACCCTTAACGATTTCGCCATGCAAACCTTCGTCTTCACCACTGCCGCCGGCAAGGCCCGCCACAATTGGCGCGGCGCTGCTTTGGGTTTGGTGTCGCGCTTGGGTGTGAGTGGCGGCATCCTGCTCTCCCCTAAGGTTCACAGGGGCGGCATCCGGTAATTCCCTGGTCGGGGTGTCCCGCCAGGAAGTTGCGGCGGGAGGGCTCCGATATCCTCGAAGAGTCTTTTTCCCGCTTTGATTTTGGCGCTTGGCGCCGATTCGCGCGCGTGGCCACGAGCCGCGCCCGCGGGGAAAAGTCATGAACAAGAAACGATTGTTGCGGTTCTGGCAGTGGCGGCCCAGCGGCTTATGGCGCCGGCCGGCTTTCGCGCGGCTGTGGGCGTCGCTCACCGTCACTTCTTTTGGCGGGCAGATCACCAACTTGGCGCTGCCGCTCACTGCTGCGCTGCTCTTGAACGCCACGCCTTTCGAAATGGGTTTGCTGGTGGCCTTGGAGCTGGCACCCTTTGCCTTGATCGGGCTTTTTGCCGGGGTGTGGGTGGATCGCCTCGCCAAGTTGCCGCTGATCATCATCACCGACGTGGCGCGGGGGGTCTTCCTGCTTGCCGTGCCCTTGGCGGCCGCCTTCGGGTATTTGCACATGAGCGTGCTCTACCTCGTGGGCTTCGTGTGCGGCGTAGGCAACGTCATCGGAGGCGCGGCCTATCAGGTGTTCATCACGCAGATCGTCGGTCGGCAGAACTTGGTGGAAGCGAACGCCAAGATCGCGGTGAGCCAGTCGTCGGCGGAGTTGGTCGGGCCGGGTGCGGCGGGTTTTCTCATCCACGCTTTGGGTGCGCCTTTTGCAATCACGCTCGATGCCATTTCTTTTTTGGTGTCGGGCTGGATGCTCAAAGACATCCAGGATCGCGGCGAACCCGCGCATGGCGCAGGTGCCAGCGCCTCGATTTGGGCGGAGATTCTGGAGGGCCTGCGCCTGGTCTGGCGCAACGAAGTGTTGCGCCTCTTGGCCTGGACCGTGGCGCTGTGGCAATTCCTGCACTGCATGTATCTGGCGGTGATCATTCTGTTCGCCAGCCGCGAGCTGGGGTTGTCGCCGGGGGCCATCGGTTTCATTTATGCGATGTCCGGTGCGGGCTGCCTTTTGGCCGCGGTGCTGGCCAAACGGGGTGGCGAGCGCTTCGGCGTGGGGCCACAGACGGCGCAGGGGCTTGCCCTGACGGCCTTGGCCTGGCTGCTTTTTGCCGTGGCCAGCGGTGGTTACTGGGTAGCCCTGGCCACCCTGAGCCTGGGCATGCTGCTTTTCGGTTTTGGTGCGACCTTGTTCACCGTGAACTACTTGAGTTTGCGACAAGCCATCACGCCGGACGCCCTCTTGGGCCGCATGACCGCCACGATGCGCTTTTTGACCGTGGCGGCGGCGCCGGTGGGTTCGCTGTTCGGCGGCATCCTGGCCAGCGCCATCGGCTTGAGGGCGACCTTATGGTGCGTGGGCATCGCCGGCTTGGGCTTAGGCGCGTTCATGACCTGGTTTTCGGCGCTGCGCGAGGTGCGGCGTTTGCCCAGCGGCGAATAAGGTCGGTTGCGGGTGCGGCGCGCGGAAGAGGCTGTCGCTTCCGCGCCGCCTCGCAACCATGGCCGCTCCGCGCTGCGTTTCAGCGGCAGTCGCGGTCGATGTCTTCCAGTGTGTTCATGCCTCCTTTTTGCTGCTGCGCGCGGTAGTAGGGCGTGCTGTGGAGCTGCATCTGGGCGTAGCGCTGTTCGAGTTCGGAGGGTTCTTTTTTCTTCACCGCCGGGTCGAGCGGGGCGATCTTGCATTTGGCCGGCGCTTGGGCGAGCATCGTCGGAGAGGGCTCGGGGGTGCTGGCGCACGCTGCGCCCAGCAGTGCGAGGCAAATCAAGGTGAGGGCGCGGTAAGGGTTCATGGCAATCTCCTTGCACTTCGAACGAACGACATCGTAGACCGATATTGCGATGGCGGGCGAGTTCTCGTGAATCGGCGCTGCAGTCACTCAACGCGCCGCCCGGCATTTGCGCTGACCCGTCGTTGAGTTCCAGCGCGCGTTGGGTCGACGGGTCGCGCCGGAGGCTGGGAGGGCAGGAAACTGTGAATCCAGGCGCTGATTTCGCCAGGCTTCCAGAACACCATGCCGGTAGCGCGGAATTGGGCAATGTCCGCTGCGCTGGGCAGGGAGCGGTACTCGCGGCGGGATCGGTCTTGCGGCTCACCCGTTGGGCGCGCGCCGCTGGCGAGCTTGTCGATCAAGTCGAGCAGTGGTTCGATGAGGTCACAATAGACTTCGGCGATCTGTGGCAGCAGGCCCCTGCCGTGATCGAGCGCTCGGGTCCGCCAAGCCAGTATGGGCCCGGTATCGATTCCCTCGTCGACCCAGTGCAAGGTGCCGCTGAGATCTTCCAAACCGGCACAGACGCTGCGCATAGGGGCGAACAGGCCAGCAAAGCGGGGCAAACCGCCGGGATGAAGGTTGACGATCCCGTGGCGCGGCGCGGCGATCGCCGCCGCCTCGAAAATGTGAGAATAGCGTGCGGAAACGATCAAATCGGGGGCAAGCTGGCCCAGGCGAGCCGCGGATTCGGGCGCATCCATGCTTCCCACCGTGGTGACCTCGATTCCGTGCCGTTCGCGCAAGCCCTGAAAGGTGAGCAGAGCCGCGCCTTGGCGGGCCGAAGGCGGCAGGCGGTCGAGGACGGGAAAGAGATCTTCGACGAACAGATCGCGCTCGATAAAGGCGATCTCCGCCAACTCCGGCATCAGGCTTTCGGCTGGCCGAGCGACGTCGGACAGCCATACCGTCAGTTCGTGCGCGGCCAATTCGGGCAGCAAGCGGTTCAGAAAGTAACAGCCGGGGAAGTCACGCTTGCTGCAGACCAGTATGCGCATAGTGCTTGCGGTTGCCTTGGGGTGATCAAGAAACGGATCGAGGAAGTGATGCCGAGCTAGGGCCTGTCGCCACGGTTTTGGCTCGGGCCGGCGGCGGTCAATTCTGCCACATCGAGGAGCTTGAGCGGCGGGTAGCGATCGAGCTTCGCGGCCACATCCATGTTGATCAGGTAGGAGAAATGGCGCGGCAGTTCGACGGGCAAGTCGCGCGCCGCTCGACCATCGACCAGAATTTTCTTGGCGAGGTGGGCGGTATGCCTTCCAAGGTCGGTATAACGGATCGCCACTCCGAATAGGGCTTGCGATTTGAGCACTGGCGCCTCCGCAGCGGCGAATACCGGAACGCGGTGTTCCAGCGCAGCGGCGGTGAGGGCATCGCTGTGGACGTTGAGGAAACTGTCTGGGGGCTGATAGATGATATCGGCGCCTGCTTTGGCCAGTTCGGCGACTTGCGCCGGGATGGATGCGGGGTCGGGTTTACCGGCTCGATTGGGCAACACCGCGCGCTCGATCAGGGCGTAACCGAAGCGCCCGGCGAGGGCGTTCAGTTCGTCGCGCGCAATCAGGGAATTCGCTTCCCAAGGGTTGTAGATTAGACCCACCCGTCGGAAGTCGTAGTAAGCGCGCGCCGCCCGCAACTGCGTTTCCAGTGGCAAGAGATAGCGCACCCCAGTGACGTCCCGGCCGGGTGCGGTGTAGTCGGAAACGATCTTGGTTGCCAGTGGCTGCGAAACCACCATGAATAACACCGGCAAGTCGGTGATATGTCGAGAGGGATCCACCACATCGTAAGGGCCTACCGCTTCCAGTGCCGCCGAGGTTCCCCAGACGACGGCGAGATCGGGCCGATCGGCCTTCACCGTGGCGACGTGCCGGCGCAGCATTTCCCGGTCCTGCGCGGCATCCAGCAAGCGAATCCGGGCGTTGACCCCGAGCTTGGCGAGCTGCGTTTGAAAACTCTGGCAGGCCTCTTCGCAGCCTCGATAAAGAATGAAGTCGATGCGATAGGTGCGCGGCGCGGCCCCCAGCGCGTCGGCATGAAGCATCGCTGCCGCCCCAAGCAACCCCGCCAGCCCAACTGCCAAGCGCGCAGCTGGCGCGGACACGAATTTCATGGGTCGCAAGCGTTGCTCCCGCTCATCGAGGTTGCTCCGCGCGGCCCACCCGCCAAGCCACGACGGCCAGGAGCAGCGTGGCGGTCATGACCAGGACGCCGATGCCGGTCATTGCGCCCCCATAGGCGAGCCCGCCCACGAGTGCGCCGGCCAGCACCGGACCGATGGCGCTGCCCAGGCGCTCGAGGGTGCGAAACGCGGCGATCTTCGCCACAGCTGGGATGCGGTTTTGCGCGCTACCCAGCTCGCTTGCCAAGGCTTGCAGGGATGCCGCCGACAGCCCCGTTCCCAGGCCTAGCGCGAGTATGCCGCAGAGTACCGCGTTCTCGGTGCCGATGGCCGGCATGGCGAGGCCGGCAAGTCCTCCCACGGCGATCATCGCGCCTCCGGCGAGCACTGGCGACCAGCGCCAACCCAGGCGATCCGACAGGCGCGAGGCCAAGGGATTGAGCACGCTGATCAGAATGAAATAGAGCATCACCGCGCGGCCAATGGCGGCTGGCGAGAACCCGGCGTGGGCCAAGGCCAGCGGCGCGAGGTAGAAGAGAAAACCGGCTAACGCGATTTTCGCGGGAATGGCGCCCGCCAGCATGAGCGCGGCGAAACGGGGCTGTGCCAGCAGGCGGCCGAGGTCGGCAAGGGCGAAAGTCGGGACTGGCCCCTCGGATGGCGCGGCACCGGAGCCGCGCGGAGCCTCCTGGCCGCAGAGCATCCGAAAGACCGCCCAGCCCAGCAGCCCAAGCAGGGCCGAGAGTGCAAAGACTGGCTGGGCACCGAGCCGATCGGCGATCACGCCGCCGATGGAAGAACCGCAGATCGCCGCGATGCCGACGGCGCCGATCAGCAGGGCGAGGCCCTGCGCGCGCGTATCGCGGTCGGTGTGCGTCAGAATCGTGCGCTGGCAGGCCATGGTCGCAAGCGCATAGCCAGTTGCGCACAGGGCGCGACTGGCGGTGAACTGCCAATAGCTTTCGGTGAGCGCCGCCCACATGAAACCGAGAGCCGTGAATAGCGCTCCCGCCGCGAACGCTCGGCCCGGACCCCAGCGATCGGCGAGCAGGCCGCCCAGTGGCGTGGCCACGGCGAAGAAGACCATGTACACCGACATCGGCAAGCCGGTGGCGGTTGCGGAGCCCAAAAGGGTTCCGGTAGCGGTTTCCACGGCCAAGCCGCGTATGTGCAAGGGCAGGAAGGAACGGGTCAGCTCTTCGGTCAAGATCAGCAGGAAGAGCGGGAGGCGAATGGCTGCCAGGGCGCTGGCGGTGTCCGGCACCGGGCCGGCTTGTGCAGGGAGCGGTCTGGCGAGCAGCGCGCGCAGCGCCTCGTTGAAGATCAGAAGGGCCGCCAACAGGACGATGCCCAAATCGGCCAGTATCGCTTTCATGCTCCTCGCCACGTGGGCCGGGTCGCCGAAGGTCGCGATGGCGGCGCCCTGCGTCTGTGGCAGATCCAACTTGCGCCAAATGCCTGTGTCAGTCGCCCCGGCTGTTCCGGCCTGGGCAAGTACCGTGCCCTCGGGCGCGTACAGGCGCAGGCCGAGCAGCTCGGGGTGCTGCGCCCGCGTCTCGGTGAAATAGGCATCGACGCCACGCAGGCGCTCGAAAGGCACACCGAGCGCGACCGCCCGTTGCAGCTTATATTGGAGGAATTCGGCGACCGCTTGTGCCTTGGAGTCGACCGCCGGCTGCAAATCGGCGGAAAACAGCCGCGTGGCGTGCCAGACCAGCCCGGCGCCAGCTAGGGACACGAGCACGAAGGCGAAGAGGACGATGCGCCCCCGCAGCGCTAGGCGGCTTCCAGCAGGCGGCTGCGCGCGCAGCGGCCCGCGCACTAGAACCCACAGAGTGAAGAGGGCGCTGAGCGTGATGGTGCTGAACGCCAAAGGCAGGAACGCCGTCCCGGCCTCATTGATCTGCTGCCTGACTGGTGTGCCGTCGGCGACAATGATGTAGCCGCCAACCCGCTGCTCGCGCTCGTCGCGCAACTGCCGCCCGACGTAGAGCAGTCCGTCCTCACTCAAGCTGCGCCACAGCGCCTGGTTTTGCGCCGCGAGGCTCGTCCACCGCGCCTCGATCGTGCCGCCCAGCCGCTGGCCGTTCAAGGCGAAGAGCACCCGGCCCGTTTCGCCTTCGAGCCCGTACACCTCGGCAGCGCGCACCTCCGGCAGCGCCTGCGGCAAGCGCTCCAGGAGCGGCGCGAGTGCCTTTATCTCCGCCAGAGCCAGCCCGTTGTGGTGGCCCGTATGTGCCGCGCTTTCGATGTCGCCAGTCCATACCGCGATTCGCGAAGCCCGCAGATCCAGCAACACGGTGCGCTGCTGATGCAGAACGAGGGCGGTCAAAAGACCTAGCGCGAGAGTCTGGATGGCGGCCAAAAGCAAGGCCATTCGCCATCGGGCCGCCTGCGGGAGAGTATCGGTCATGAAGCAGGGATCGTAGGAGTCGAGAGGTGTACCCCGAGCGCACGCCGAAGGAGGGATTCCCCGGTGTCCGATGAACAAGCAGGCACTATAATCGAACCTCGACTTCGTGGCGCGGCTGCGCCAATCGCGGGGATTGAGGATGACTTACCACTTGACGGCGCTGCTCCTTTTGATTCTCGCCGTCGCCTCGGCACAGGCCGAACCTGCGGAGCAGAAGGTTGCTCTGGTGATCGGCAATGCCGCCTACAAGACCGCGCCGCTCGACAATCCGGTGAATGACGCGCGGGCCATGGCCCAAGAGCTCGCTGCGCTGGGTTTTGCCGTGGTCAGCCGCGAGAATTTGCGCGTGACGCAGATCCCGGATGCGCTGCGTGAGTTCCGGAACCGGCTGCGCCCTGGCGCCGTGGCGCTGTTCTTTTATGCGGGGCACGGATTGCAAATCAAGGGCGTGAACTACCTTCCGGCCGTCGATGCGAAGGTGGAAGGCGAAGACGACGTGCCCTTGCAGAGCATCAATGTGAACCAGGTGCTCGATCTCATGGAAGACAGCAAGACCCGCCTGAATCTCGTCTTCCTCGATGCCTGCCGCAACAATCCGTATGCGCGCAGTTTCCGCTCGGCGGCCGGCGGTTTGGCGCGCATCAGCGCGCCTTCGGGCACTCTGATCTCGTTTGCCACGCGGCCGGGGCAAGTCGCATTCGATGGCGATGGCGAACACGGGGTCTACACCGAGAATCTGCTGCGCGAAATGGTTCGACCCAACCAGCCGGTTGAGCAGGTGCTCAAGGGCGTGGTGAGCGGCGTGAAGAAGGCTTCGCAAGGCAAGCAGGAGCCCTGGATGGAAGGGAGCCTGGAGGGCGATTTCTATTTCGTCGGTGGTGCCGGCCGCGGCGAACCGGTCAAGCTCGCCGCTGCGGGTATCGGCGAAGCTGCGGCCTACGAGCTGACGTTCTGGGAAAGCGTCAAAGGCAGTCAGAAGCCCGCGGACTACCGGGCCTATCTCGCCAAATATCCGCAGGGGCAGTTCGCGGCACTGGCAGAGGCGCGGCTGGTTGAGCTCACCCCACCAACCGCCGCAGCCGCCAGTGCCCGCGAGACCAAGGCCGAGCCCAGAGCCTCGACGTCCGCAGCGCCCCCGCAATCGCCGCCGGGCGCACCCGGCAGCATCTTGCGCGATTGCCCGCAATGCCCGGAACTGGTTGTCCTTCCCGCGGGGACGTTTTTCATGGGTACTTCGCGCAACGAGTTGGGCAGCGGCGAGAACGAGCGGCCCAGGCATGAGGTGAGCATGGCCAAGCCTTTGGCGATTGGCCGCTTCGAGGTGACTCGCGGGCAATACGCCGTTTTCGTCAAGGAGAGCGGCTACCGCACCGAGGGCAACTGCCATGTGTGGCGGCATCCGTCGATCTGGGAGCCGCAACGGGGCAATGATTGGCAGGACCCAGACTTCGGCCAAGGCGACGATCACCCGGTCGTGTGCGTGACATGGCATGACGCTCAGGCTTACCTCGCTTGGCTGGGGCGCAAGACCGGCAAAGCGTATCGGCTTCCCAGCGAAGCAGAGTGGGAATACCTGGCTCGCGCTGGAACCAAGACTTCGCGCTACTGGGGCGACGATCCCAGCCTCGCCTGCGAGTATGGCAATGTGCATGACCAGGACGCGCAGCGCGCGCGTCGCTTCGGTTGGGAGCCACACGAGTGCCGCGACGGATTCGTCGAGACCGCCCCAGTCGGGCGGTTCAAGCCCAATGCTTTCGGTCTCTACGATGTACTGGGTAATGTCTGGGAGTGGACCGCGGAGTGCCTTTCGACCAACTATATCAATGCGCCGGGCGATGGCAGCGCCCGCGTTTCCGACGATTGCGCGAAGCGGGTCTATCGGGGCGGCGGCTGGAGCGGTCCGGCGCTGCCGCGATCGGGCGTGCGCAACGGCAATGCGCCGGGCTATCGCAGCCAGCTTCTCGGGTTTCGCGTGCTACGCCCGCTCTGAAGGCCACCTGCACGCAAGACCGTAACCTGGAGAATGAACTCGATGAAAGCGCCGACCGAATTGCTTTTTCAGGCCGATGCCTACCAGCGCGAATGCGCCGCGCGGGTTTTAGCCGTGGACGAGCGCGGCATTCAGCTCGACCGCACGGTGTTCTATGCCAACAGCGGCGGCCAGCCGGGCGACACGGGGTGGCTTTTGCTGCCCCAGGGTGAGCCATTGCGCATCGTCGATACTCGCAAGGGCGAAGTTCCCGGGGAGATCATCCACGTTCCCGAGGTGGGCGCGACGCTGCCGGCTCTGGGCAGCGAGGTCGAGGCGCGAATCGATTGGCAACGGCGCTATCGGCACATGCGCTTTCACACCAGCCTGCATCTATTGTCCAAGGTGCTGGCGGTGCCGGCCACCGGCAACCAGATCGCCGAAGACAAGGCGCGGGCGGATTTCACCGAGTTGCCCGGCGCGCTCGACAAAGCGGCCATCGAGCAGCAGCTCAATGCCCTCATTGCAGAGGGACATGAAGTTCGTGTGACCTGGATCGACGAGGCCGAACTCGACCGCCGCCCGGAACTCGTGCGCACGCTCTACGCCCTGCCGCCGCGCGGCCAGGGCAAACTGCGCTTGATCGACATCGTCGCTACCGATCAGCAGCCCTGCGGCGGCACGCATGTAGCCAACACCCGCGAAATCGGCCCGATTCAGGTGCTCAAAATCGAGAACAAGGGCAAGGAGAACAAGCGCGTGGTTTTGGGCTTTGCCGCGGTCAGCGCGTAAGCAATTGCGCTCGCGCGCCGACCAAGGGGTTTCACCGCGTGAGGAGTGGCTCGTGAAACTCGCCCCAGTTGGTGTCTCTGTGGTTTGCTTCGCGACGGTTTTTCCGGTGCTGGCCGGGGTGGGCGCGTGTACGGCCAGTGCGCCGCATGCCACGCCCGCGCTGGTGGAGCTTTTTACCTCCGAAGGCTGCGATTCTTGTCCCCCCGCGGATCGCTGGCTCGCCGAACTTGCGATTTCCTCGGATAGTCGCCAGGTGATTCCCCTGGCTTTTCATGTGAGCTATTGGGACTACCTCGGGTGGAGCGATCCTTATGCCCGCAAGGCGTTCGATCAGCGCCACGATCGGCTCGCCTACTTGGGCGCGGGCAAGAAGCTCTATACGCCGCAGGTGTTCGTCGATGGTCGTGAGCTGCGCGATTGGCGTCGCTCGGGCGCTTTCGATGCCCGCCGCAAGGCGGTGGCGGCGCGCCCCCCCGGAGGCCAGTTGCAGATGAAGTGGACGTCTCGGGCCGATGGCCTGCAAGTGGAGTTGCGCGGCGAATTGAAGCAGGGAAAGGGCGCAATCGATTGGGCGATCGTGCAAAGCGGCCTCGAGTCCGTCATTGCCCGAGGGGAAAATGCCGGCCAGACCCTGCGCCACGATCATGTGGTGCGCGCCTGGCGTAGCCTGGGCGAGGTGACCCAGGGATCGTTCATGGTCCGCGACGAAATTGCCTGGCCCAAGGGCGTCAAGCGCGAGAATAGCCGCGTCGTGGCGTGGTTGGCGCAGGAAGGTCCGAGTGGTTTGCAGGCCGCGCTTGCGGCGCCGCTGCTGTGCGAGCCCGGATCATGAACGCCCTGCCCAGGCGCGCCCAAGCGGTGCTGGATTTCTGGTTCGGTGCCCCGGGCAGCGCCGGCTATGGCGACCCCCGCGCGGAGTGGTTTCGCAAAGACGAGGCTTTTGACGCCCAGATACGCCAAGGCTTTGGCGACGACACCGCGAGCGCGATCGCGGGCGGCCTCACCGAGTGGACGCGCGACCCGAAGAGTGCGCTGGCGCTGATCTTGCTGCTGGACCAATTTCCGCGCAATCTTTTTCGCGGCGACGCTCGCGCATTTGCAGGCGATGAACGAGCGCGGCAAGTGGCGAGCATGCTCATCGATGGCGCGCAACACCATGCGCTCCAAGCCGTGCAGCGGGTATTCGTCTACTTGCCCTTCGAACATTCCGAGTCTTTGGACGACCAGAATTCGGCGGTGCGTCTTTTTCGCCAGCTGCAGCGTGAGCGGCCGGATTTCACCGGGTTCTTGGACTATGCCGAAAAGCACCGCGAGGTCATCCGGCGCTTCGGAAGGTTTCCGCACCGGAACGTCGCTTTGGGGCGGGAATCGACCACCGAAGAAGAGGTATACCTGGCGCAGCCGGGCAGCGGTTTCTGAAAGCCGGGGAATCGCGCTGCATTCGCGGCTTGATTGGCCCAGGTAGGGAGAGTCGCCCCGCCCTGCGCGGGCGGGGGCCTCCTTACCCTGAAGCGGGGTCTATGGCCCTTGGGCACGGTTTCGTCTCGCTCGCCCCGCCGCATACGACGGAGTTCGCTCTCGACCCATGTTCAAGCAGCGAGATCGAGTTCCCAGGTTTGGCCGACCAAGTCTTTGCCGAAGCTCGTGTGCTTTTCTTCGCTAATCAGCTTGAATCCGCGCGATTGATAAATGCGTCGCGCGGCGTGAAGGATGTCGTTGGTCCACAACATGATCTTGCGATAGCCCTTGGCGCGCGCAAAGGCGATGCATTCGTCGACCAGGCGCGCACCCAAGTGTTGGCCACGCGCCCGCGGTTCCACCAGCAGCATGCGTAGTTGCGCGACGCGTGGGCTTCTTCGCACCAAAAAGACGCAGCCGAGGGGCCCTGCTTCGTCTTCGGCAATCCAGGCGCGCTCCATAGTAGCGTCGAATCGTTCGATGAACCGCGCGGCGATTTTCGCCACCATCGCCTCGAAGCGCTGATCCCATCCGTACTCCTGGGCGTACAGGGCACCGTGGCGCGCGATTGCCCAGCCGAGGTCGCCTGGGCGATGGGGGCGTAGTCGATATTTTCGAGCGTCGGGTCGCGCAACGTCGCTGGTGCCGAGCGACGGGTTGTCGAGCAGGCCTTCGATCTGCCGCATGGCCGTGAGCAGCGTCTGGCCGTCTTGTGGCGAGAGCTTCGACAGCAGCGCCGCGGCCTCGTCACTCGAGGCGCGGTCGAGCTTGGCGAAAATCTGCCTGCCCTTGGCCGTGAGTTGCAGCAATGTCGCGCGCCGATCCGTGGTCGATGCCTGTCTTGCTAGCAGACCCCGTGCCTCGAATTTGCGCAGGATGCGGCTCAAGTAGCTGGGATCGAGGTCGAGCGCGGCGCACAAAACACTTGCCGTGGCGGAAGCGGACAGCCCGCCGGCTTTGCCGGCCCGGCCCAATTCGTAGAGCACACGAACTTCGGTCAGGGTGTACTCGCTGTCCAGCAGCCCACGCTTAAGTACTCCGATGGCGCGCGTATAGAAACGGTTGAACCGGCGTAGCGCCTGGATTTGCGACGCGGCGGGCTTGACTGGGTTGGGCATTTTCCGAATCGACATGGCTGATTTCCAGAAGGTGCGGCAGGATGGTGGACGGAGTCCAGTATATCGCAATGGTCTTGCCCTAGCGCAAATCGAATGGGGGTGTTGATTTGGGCAGCGTTGGCGCCCTCGGGGATAGGTGACTGCTGTCTTGGAAGCATGAACCTCGCCCGCGGTCAGGGCTGCGGAGCTTTGCCACCGGAACTGGGCAAGGGCCAGGTCTGGGAAACTGAGCAGGCAGGTTTGCGGCAGGGGTAGGCTGGCGAGTGGGCGTTCGCGAGAGAGTTGCCCAATCCGCTGGCGCGCGCTAGCATAACGTCATAAGCAGCTGCAATCGCGAGGTGAGACGATGCGAGCTTGGTTCATCGCAATGGTGCTGGCGCTGTCGGCGGGCGGCGCGCAGGCCGACAAATATGTGCTGTGCGACGATTCCGTGCCTTCAGCCGCGGAGTGCTTCGTCACCGCTCTGGATCGCGGCTATGACTACTGTACCAGGGTGCAGAGCATCGTCATCATCGAGTTCGGCATGGAGGAAGCCAATGCAGGCACCAATGGGGCCAAGCTGGAGGCTTGTTTCGACAAGTATCATCGCGATATCAAGCCCTCCTACCTTGCGACTCTGAAGGAAATGGCCAAGCATCGCGGCCTCACCGAACGAGTCAAGGAAGCGCATGCGTTTTGGGCCGCAAGTGTGAAGGCGCTGGCGCCCCAAGCGGGGGAGACCGAGTTAGACTACAAGCTGCGGGTGATGGAACGTCTGGATCATCTGCGGGATCGTGCTGGGGAAATTCGCGCGGCGCTGGCCGAGCGCGCTTCCGCCCTGGCACAGAAGGTGACCGGCAAGCCAAAGAAGAAAACCTGATACATGCACAAATCATTGACCTTCGGGGCGGTGGGTCTGGCCTTAGCGCTCGCCCTCGGGGCCTGGGTGTTGTTTATTGCCGATTACAGCGATGGCTTTCGCGTCGGCCAGGTGATCAAGCTCAGCCATAAGGGCGTGGTGTTTAAGACCTGGGAGGGCACCCTGGACCAAGGTTACCTGGCGCCGCAAGCAGACACCGGCATTGCCACGCGGATTTGGGATTTTTCCGTGGATGAGGGTGAAACGGAGGTACGTAAGGCCATCGACGACGCAATCGCCCACAATCAGCGCGTAAGGCTCTATTACCGCGAGAAGTACTTCCAATGGAGCTTTCGCGGAGATACCAAATATTTCGTCTACCGGCTTGATGTGGTGAACCCCGGCGAGCCCAAAGTGCCCGCGCCGCAGGCGCTGCCGCCCGTTTTCGGGGCGCCCAACTAGTCGGCTCCATCCGCTGTGCGGGTGCCCCGGCACGCGCCATGGACTCCCAAACTGCCGGGCCAGATCGAATCAACCGCGAAAAAGCTGTCGCCAACGTGCCAGGAACGCGGCCGCTTCGACCGCTCCCTCGGGCGGCGCCCAGGGAGCGAAGTCCGTGGGAGCAAGGGGCACGTAGGGGCCGGCCTTGGCCTCAAAGAATACCGTACCCGGCTCCAGCGCCACCACGGTGTGCCACTCATCGGCGTCGAGGGTAACGCCAAAGATGTGGCCGCCAGCCAGCAACTCTGGCGTTGCGAGCACCTGCCCATAATGATCGAAGGTGATCACACCCAAGCGCCCGCGCACGACGATCAGCGTTTCGTCTTTATCGCCGGCGCTGTGGCGATGCGGGCGCACGTAGCTCCCCGGCTCGATGGCGTTGAGCAAGCGGTTGCACGGATGTGCCGGGCGGTCGTGGAAATTGTGGTTCATGCGCTGGCGTGGCGCGGCGCGCGCCGCGCTGCTGGTTGCGTCGAGCAGGGCGGTAGTGATGAGGTTCATGGCCGGCGGCCCGCTGGGGAAAAGTTGCTGGCGACGCTGCATCGGGTCTCGCGGTTGGTACCGCTCCGACGCCATTTTTCTGTTCCGTGGTCGTGTTCTTGCACTGTCGACTCCGCACTCAGTAGACGACTTCCACATTGGCCGGATCGAGCCAATCGCAAAGACTGTGGAGAAGGTGCTGATCGAGGCGCACCTGCCACTCCTCTGATAGTTCGATCTCGCCGGTAGCGACTTCGCTTCGATAACACACGGTCACCGGAACGCGGCCGCGGCGATAAGGCGCGAGCAGCTCGGCAAGCCGGTGGGCATTGCTGCCGCCGTTGCAGGAGATGCGCAAGCCGCGGGCAAAGAGATTGCGGGCGGAATCGAGGTCATGGAGCGCCTCGGCGGAGACGCGCAGACCGCCGGTATAGGCGTCGTCCCGCACTTTGCCGACCACGACCAGAAGCTGGTCCTCCTTTAGCCAGTCGCGGTGTTTTTCGAAAAGTTCGCTGAACACACCCACTTCGACCTGGGCGGTGCCGTCATCAAGCGTCACGAAAGCCATCTTTCCCGACTTGGTGACCAGGTTGCGTACGCCGGTGATCACGCCCGCCAGCGTGACCAATTCCTTCTTGGCGGCGAGAGTCTTGAGCGTGGTTTTGACGAATCCGGAGAGGTCTCGCCGGTAGGCGCTGAAGGGGTGGCCGCTGAAATAAAACCCCAGCGCGGTCTTTTCCTGCTGCAAGACTTCGAGTTCCGCCCAGCGCCTGGATTCGACCAGTGCTGGCGGCGCTTCTGCCGCCTCTTCGCCGAAAAGGCTGGTTTGCGCCGCATGCCGTTCGCGGTCCTCGGCGAACTCCATCGCGATACCCACCGAGGCGAGCAGGCTTGCGCGGTGGTCATCGATGCCGTCGAACGCGCCCGCACGCACCAGCGCTTCGATGGCACGGCGGTTGACGACGCGCTTGTCCACGCGCCGGCAGAAATCGAAGAGGTCGCGAAACGGCTGCTGCGTGCGGGCGCGCACTATTTCGTCGATCGCCGCCTCGCCAGTACCCTTGATCGCCCCCAATCCATAGCGGACGCACTGCGCGCTGATGGGCTGGAAGCGAAAACCCGAGGCGTTGACGTCCGGTGGCAGAAAGGCGAGGCCGTTTGCCACCGCGTCTTGGTAGAAGAGGTGCACTTTGTCCGTGTCGTTCATGTCCGCGGACAGCGTGGCGGCGAGGAAGGCCGCGGGATGATGCGCCTTGAGATAAGCCGTCTGGTAGGCCACCAAGGCATAGGCGGCGGCATGTGACTTATTGAAGCCATAGTTGGCGAACTTTTCCATCAAGTCGAAGAGCTGCGTGGCAACTCGCTCGCTCACGCCGTTCTGGGTGGCGCCGGCGACGAAAATACTCCGCTGCTTAGCCATCTCCTCCGGCTTTTTCTTGCCCATGGCACGGCGCAACAGATCAGCAGCGCCGAGGCTGTAGCCCCCAATCACTTGGGCGATCTGCATGACTTGTTCCTGGTAAACCATCACCCCGTAGGTCGGCCCGAGTATTGGTTCGAGGCGCGAATCGAGGTATTCCACCTGCTCTTGGCCGTGCTTGCGGCGAGTGAAATCGGGGATGAGGTCCATCGGCCCTGGGCGAAAAAGCGCCACCAGAGCGATGATGTCTTCGAAGCGATCCGGCTTGGCTTGCTTGAGAAGCTCTTTCATGCCGCGCGATTCGAGCTGGAACACCGCAGTGGTATTGGCCTTGGCAAGTAGTTCGTAACTCGCGCGGTCATCCAGGGGCAAGGCATCCAGGTGCAAGGTACTCTGGGAGTCGAGGGCCCGCACGTAACGCACTGCCCAGTCCAGTATGGTCAGGGTGCGCAGACCGAGGAAGTCAAACTTCACCAGGCCGACTGCTTCGACATCGTCCTTGTCGAACTGGCTGATGGCGGCATCCACTCCTGGCGCCAAATACACCGGACAGAAATCGGTAATCCTTCCAGGGGCGATGAGTACGCCCCCGGCGTGCATGCCGACGTTGCGGGTCAGGCCTTCGAGCTGTTCGGCAAGTGCCAGTAGCTCGTGGGTCTCTTCGTCGGAGGCGTCGCGCTCGTTGATTTGCGGTTCAGCTTCGCGAGCATAAATGAGACTGTCGTCGCCAGTGCCCTCGCGTCGGCGCAAGGTCACCGTTTTTCCAGGATGGAAAGGTATGAGCTTGGCGAGTTCGTCGGTGCGATTGTAGCCCCAACCGAGCACCCGGCCGACGTCGCGCACCACCGCCTTCGCCGCCATGGTGCCAAAGGTGGCGATCTGTGAAACTGACTCCGCACCATACTTTTGCTTGACGTAGTCGATCACCCGCTCGCGCCCGTCTTGGCAGAAATCAATGTCGAAGTCAGGCATGGACACCCGCTCGGGATTGAGAAAGCGCTCGAACAGTAGCTGATAGCGCAAAGGGTCGAGATCAGTGATTCCCAAAGCGAATGCGACCAGCGAGCCCGCGCCTGAGCCGCGCCCCGGCCCCACCGGTACGCCGTTGTCTTTCGCCCAATTGATGAAGTCAGCGACGATCAGGAAGTACCCGGGAAAGCCCATCTGGATGATCGTAGCGGTCTCGAAGTCGAGGCGGGCGTGGTAGTCGGCCCGCTTCGCCGCGCGCTCGGCGGGGTCAGCGTAGAGTTGCTCCAAGCGTCTTGCGAGGCCGGTCGCGGCTTGCTCGCGAAGGTGGACTTCGAGGCTCACGCCAGGCGGCGTCGGAAACGCTGGAAGGAAGTTCTTGCCCAGGGGGAGCGTGAGATTGCAGCGCTTGGCGATTTCCACGCTGTTTTGCAGGGCCTCGGGGACGTCGGCGAAGAGCGCCGCCATCTCCGCCTGCGACTTGAAGTACATCGCGTCGGTGAAGTGCTTGGGGCGACGCTGGTCGCCGAGCACATAACCTTCGGCGATACACACCCGGGCTTCGTGGGCGCGAAAGTCGTCGGGGCGCAGGAATTGCACCGGATGAGTGGCCACGACCGGAAGATCCATTTCTCCGGCCAGTGCCAGCGTCTCGCGCGTGTTGGCTTCCACTGCGCTTTCGCCGGTGCGCTGCAACTCGAGGTAATAGCGGTCCGGATAGGCCGCGGCCCAAGCGCGCGCGAGTTCTTCCGCGAGCGGCCGATTGCCCATCGTCAGCGCTTGCCCCACATCCCCACCCAAGCCTCCCGAGAGCACGATGATGCCGGCACTGCCCTCGCGCAGCCATTCTCGGCGCAACTCAGCGCGCCCGCGCTGCTGATTGCAGCGGTAGGCGCGGCTCAACCATTCGCAAAGCTTGAGATAGCCCGCGTGGTCCTGCACGAGCAACAACAAACGCGTCGGTGCTTCGCGCTCGCCCTGGCCGCTGACCCAGACGTCGCAACCCAGCAGCGGCTTGATGCCCGACTGGCGCGCGGATTTGTAGAATTTCACCGCGCCGAAGAGATTGCCCAGGTCGGTCAGTGCCAGGGCTGGCATGCCGTCGGCAGCGGCGAGGGCAATACCTTCGTCGAGTCGAACGATGCCGTCCACGATGGAATATTCGCTATGCAGCCGAAGATGAACGAAGGCGGGCGTTGGCATGGTGTAGAATTTTACCTTGTTTGCCATGCCCGCTCCGAACCCGATGCGCCCCGTCCCCCTACGTTTATTGGCTGGTGCCGTTTGCGCGGCGCTTGCCGCATGCAGTACCACCCATGCCGATAATCCCAATCCACCGGCAAACGTGAATTTGTCGGGCTACCCGCTAGCATTCCGGCAAGGTTATGCGGATGGTTGTGCAAGCAGTAGCGGTCGCCAGCAGCAGGATCTCAAGCGCTTTGCCGGGGACACCGACTATCGCCAGGGCTGGCAAGATGGCCTGGCGATCTGCCGTAAGAAGTAGGCGATGGCCGGGGCTGCTTCTGCTGCGGCTTACGTGCCGCGCCACCCTTCACGATCGGAATTCCTGGAGATTCGCGGCTTGCGCTACCACGTGCGCACGTGGGGCACACCTGGTGCGCCGAAAGTCTTTCTACTGCATGGGTGGATGGATGTCTCGGCTTCCTTCCAATTCGTGGCGGACGCGCTGTCGCCGGACTGGCACCTGATCGCGCCCGATTGGCGTGGCTTCGGGTTGTCCGCATGGGCCCGCGAAGGGTACTGGTTCGCTGATTACTTGGGGGATCTCGAAGCGCTGCTCGATTTTTTCGCGCCGGCACAGAGCGTCGATCTGGTGGGACACAGCATGGGCGGCAACATTGCCTGCCTCTATGCGGGCGCACGACCGGAGCGGTTGCGGCGGGTGGTTTCGCTCGAAGGCTTCGGCACCCCCGAGAGTGATCCCGCTACGTCGCCGGAGAAGCTTGCCACTTGGCTCGACGTTTTGCGCTCACCGCCGCAGTTCAAGCCTTATGCGGACCTGGGTGCCGTGGCCGATCGACTGCAAAAGAGTAACCCGCGGTTGCCGCGGGAGCGTGCCCTCTTTCTCGCCGGTCATTGGGCGCATGAAGCGACCGACGGTGCCCGCCTACGCTCCGATCCGCGCCACAAGCAGCCATTTCCGACGCTTTACCGGCTCGAGGAAATGTTCGCCTGCTGGCGCAAGATCAGCGCGCCGGTTCTCTGGGTGGATGCGCCGGAGTCATTTGTACCGCAATGGCTGGCAGACGGTGTCGAGGGTTTTGCTCGCCGCCGCGCGCAGTTCGTCAATCTGCGCTTTGAAACTGTGCCGGAGGCCGGGCACATGCTGCATCTCGATCAGCCGGAGCGCGTGGCGCGATTGCTCGAAGGGTTTCTGAAGTAGTCCAAAGGAAGGACGGGTTAGTGCGCGGACTTGCGGCCCCTGCTCGGGTCCTGCTCCCACTGATCGCCTTGCTTGATTCCGGCGATCTCAAGAGCAACGTCATGCAACAACATCAACTCGGATAGTGCCGTTTCGCTGAAAGAGGGTTTCGCGGTGTGGTCGGCGAACAGCAGGCTCTCCAGGAAATGAACGACGTGGGGGGTATTCCAGTTGAGCGTCAATCGTTCCAGGACTCCGGGATGATCGGTTTCGAGCGCGCAGCGATAGGCTGGAGCCGGCAACAGATCTTGATCGAGTTCGAACTCCAAGTCAGCCACTGGTGTCAGGGGCGGAGCGGTTTTGGTGGCAGAGGGCGGTGTCCGCGCCAAGGCCGTGGGTTCATCCAACCCAACCTGCTGCTCGAGCAGGGCGCGCAGGACCATGATGTCTTGGTACGCGGTCAAATTGAAGCCGATGCGATTGCCGCCGCGATTGTCATAGAGCAACTCGTCGAGAAAGGCCTTGCAAGCCGGGTTTCGCCACAAGTCGCAAACCTGCTTGACCAGATGCGGGTACGCCTCCAGCCCCGGCCCATCCTGCCCTGCCGAAGGGTCCTCCCAAGGTGGAATGAAGGCGTTGAATCGCTGCCGGAACTCCGCCGACGCACGCTCGTATTCGCCGCGATTCCCGGTGCGGCGGTATATGTCGAGCAGCATGAGCCAGGGCGCGGGCGCAGTATCGGGATGTAAGTCCACGTGTTCGCGCAGCGCCAGTACGGCCTTGTCGGGATGACCCAGCGTCAGAAAAACCCGCGCTTCCTCGGTGACCTGCGCAAGCTCGCTCACGGACAGCTGGTGCGTGATGTCGCCCACGTGATAGTAGGCCACGCCTGGGGCCGCCGCGCGCGGCATCGGCTCGGGTTCGCCAGGGTCAGCCTCGCTTGCGGGTGGCGCGGCCAGCGGCAGGCTTGCCGGCGGCTGGAGTTTGCGCTCCAATTCGTCCTCGGCGGGCCAGCTCTGCGCAAGTTGAGCTTGGCGGCGGCGATGGATAAGTATCGCGGTGGCGGCCAACACGAAGATTCCGAGCGCTGCAAACATGAACCAATCACTGTAGTTGATGCTTGACTGACGAGGTTCGGGGGCAGGAATGGGAGGCGATATCACCGGGGGCTCGCGCGCTTCGAGGGTCTTGATGCGGGCTTGAGCCGAATCGAGCGTAGCCTGCAAATCCTTGAGTCGTTTGTCGAGCACCACCAATTCCGCTTCTACACTCGTGGTGAGATCCTGATCTTCGGGAGCGGCCTTGAGTCGGGCTTGTTTAGCGCGTAAGAGTGCGAGGGCATCCTCGGAGAGCGCTGCGGGTCCCTGTGCCAGCTCGCTCAAGGCAGTCGATAACACCAGGCGCGGCGCCAGTGGCGCCGCGCTGGCTCCGGTGGGTGAGGCCAGGAGACGCAGGCGGCCAGCTCCTGGCTTGGTCGGAATCTCGCGCGCCAGAATCGGGCCGGCGAAGGGGCCGGACCTGGGGCTGGAACCTGCAATCAATGGTGTCGCGGGACGGGCGACGCGGCGTGAGGGAGAAGGGGCGTCGGCGACGACTGAAGCGGTGGCGGGGGCTGCGCTTGGCAATGAACTGGCCGCTGCCGCTGGCACGCTGGCCGAGGCGGTAGCCGCTTGCGGGACAGCCTGCTCCGTGGCTGGACGCGTTGGTCGGAGGGGAGGGTCGAGCAGCAGCGTATAGTCCCGCACCAAAGTGGTTTGTTCGCAACCGACACTCAAACTCACCCGGAGCACCGGTTCGTTCACGGGTCGCGAGGTGCTGACTTGCAGCCGAGCTTCACTGCCGCTTCCCAGCAGGCTGACACTGCCACTGGCGAGTTGGGGCAATTCCTCACTTCCCGGCTTGTCAGACGCAAGGACACGGAAGCATTCCGGGCGCGGCTCCTCGCCGGGTGCGACGACCACTGCAAGGGTCAGGCGCAGAGGCTCACCCAGGAACGACTGCGACAGGATTTCGCCCAGCCCCAGCGCATTCACTACGCCGGGTAGCAGAACCGAACCGAGAGCGAAGAACAACGGGAGGCTGCGCCGTTGCGGCCCTGACGCGATCGCCCTAGTGTCTGGATCGTGGCGCAGAGATGCCACTTCGTTGAAACCTCCACTTTTCCCCTCGGCGCGCAATGATACCTGCAATTGTCATCCCGCTCCACGCATCCATTCTCGACGCTTGGCAATGACGACGAGCTATGACAAAGGCATTAAGCGCGCTGGCGGGAAAACGGTGCGGACGAAGGAGCGATGCTTGTATCCTTGGCCGCGGCACGCCGGTCTCTCTATCGTAGTGCCAGGGCTGCGGCCATTTGAGGATCTGCCGTTTGCAGCCCTTGATGGTTCATCTGCAAATCGCTTGCAGTGGCCTTGCGCAAAGGCATGGAACTCCACGAACGTATCTGCCACCCGATCAACGCCCCGGCGCCAGGTGCCGCACTCGAAGGGTCCACGAGTGTGCCGGTCGGTGGTCTGACCCTGCTGCGCGGCCGACTCGGTTCACTTCACGCTCGTCCCCACGAAGGCGTTTTCGACCAGCGGCTTGGCATCCACCTGCGGCACGTGACAGGTATTGCATTGATAGCGATCCATGCTGACTTGCCGCGTCGGTCCCGCTGAACCGGCGGGAAGGTGGCTGTCGCCGACTCTGGGCGCATTTTTCTCCTTGTGCCTCGCGACGCCGTGACATTCCAAACACTGATTGTCGCTGACCGTGATTTCATCGAAATTGTCGACGGCATGCGGGATCAGCGGAGGTTGTTCCTTGAAGCTGCGGGCGATGGGTTGTTGCAGCCCGGGCTTCTTGCCCGTGTAGAGCTTTTGTTCCGGTGGTGCCAGATCCGCGGTAGCCACGTCGGCGCCACGCAAACTCGCCACGCCGCCAAACTGCGCGCAGCCAAAAATCAGGGCGGCGAACGCCCCAGCCAAAGAGTAAGCTACGGCTCTTGTCATGATCATCTCCTCGAAAAGTGGGAAATACCTCAGTGTGATTTGCCGGTGGCAGGGGAAACCTTGGGCGCTCCGGGTAACACGGGCTTGGTCGTGCCGGCCCCACGCAGACCGAACTCGAAAACATCTTTGCCGCAAACCTCCACGCAGCGCCCGCAATTGCTACAGTTGCCGGACAGAATGGTGAGTCCCGCGCCGTCGATTGCCTTGAGCGCCGGCCGTATCACTTGCGCCTCGGGGCAGACGGCGAAGCAATCGAGGCAATCGTTGCAAGCGTTGCGCCTCGCCGCCCGCACGCGCAAGAGCGAAAACCTGCCCACTAAGCTGTAGAAAGCGCCAGTGGGACAGAGATGCCCGCACCAGCCGTCCTTCATGACGAAAAGATCGAAAAGAAAGATCGCCAGCACCAGCGCCCAGGTTGCGCCGAGGCCAAAAATGAGCCCGCGATGCAAGAGCGACACGGGATTGACGAGCTCCCAGGCCAGCGTCCCGGTCAGTGCCGCCAATAGCAGGGCGAGGGCCAAGATCCAGTAACGCGTTTGCCGCGAAACGTGGGCACCCCCCTTGATCCCCAAGCGATCGCGCAGCCACGCCGCGGCATCGCTGACCGGATTCATCGGGCAGACCCAGGCGCAGAACACCCGGCCACCGACCAGCGCGTAGAAGACCAGCACGATGGCCGCACCCAGCAGTGCTTTTGGCTCGGGTTGGTGCCTAGCCAGAAGCGATTGCAAAGCGACGAAAGGATCGGTCAGCGGTAGAAGGTTCAAGGTGTAGCTAAAGGAGAGATTGCCTTTCACAATCCAAACACCGGCCAGCGGGCCAAGGAGAAAAAGCAGCAAAATCCCCAGTTGGCTCGTGCGGCGCGCCAAGCGCCAACGATGCGTTTTGATCCAAGTGCGGGCGGACAGTGCCTCGGCGCCACTGCGTTGGCTCATAACTTTCCGCCCTGCAAAGCCCGCGGCAATCCGGCCTTCGACCCGGGCGGGCCTTCCGCGGGGGGCGCTTGCTGCGGCAGCAGACCTCGGCCGGATTCGTAACGCAGGCCCTCGGGCAGGTTGTACTGGTGCGGCAGATCGGGCGCCACCAGACTCTTGCCTGCCTTCTGTTGCTCGACCCAGCCCAGGCGATAGTGCTTGCCGGCCTCCCCTTTGGCCAGAGCCAGGGGAAACACCTTGATGGCCGCCTCGTCCAGCGGGCAGGCCTTCTCGCATTTGCCGCAGCCGGTGCAGGCATCGGAATGCACCACCGGGATGAACAAGGCGTGTTTGCCGGTGCGCGGATTGAGCCGCTGCTCGAGCGTGAGGGCCTGGTCGATCAACGGGCAGACTCGGTAACAAATGTCGCAGCGCAAGCCCAGGAAGTTGAGGCAATTTTCCTGATCGACCAGCACCGCCAGCCCCATCCGGGCTTTGCCGATGTCCTGCAGCGCATGCTCTAGCGCGCCAGTGGGACAGGCTTTGACACAAGGGATGTCCTCGCACATTTCGCAAGGTTTATGGCGCGCCACAAAGTAGGGCGTGCCACTGGCCACCGGCTCTTCGGGTTTGGCGAGGCTCAGGATGTCGTAAGGGCAATCGCGCACACACAGGCCGCAGCGTATGCAGGCGCCGAGAAAAAGGCCCTCGGCCAAAGCGCCTGGCGGACGCAAAGCGGCGGGCGGCAGGGCCTTGGACTGCTTGGCGTACAGTGCCAGCCCGGCGCCCAGCAGGCCCATGCCGCAGGCCATGCGCGCGGCGTCCAACAAAAATTGGCGCCGTGCTGCGGCACTCGGTTTGCCGTCAAGGGGTTGCGGATTCATGGTGTGGCGCCTCGCCGCGCCCGACCCTCGTTGGCAAACGGGAGGGGCGCGGGCATTTGCGGCCTGGCAATCGTCCTAGGCCTTGACCACCTTCACCGCGCACTTCTTGAAGTCGGTCTCTTTCGAGATCGGGCAGGTGGCGTCGAGAGTGAGCTTATTGACCAGGCGATGCTCGTCGAAGAAGGGGATGAACACCAGGCCTTCAGGCACGCGGTTGCGGCCGCGGGTGTTCACCCGCAGGGCGATTTCGCCGCGGCGGGTGATGGCCTTCACGGCGTCGCCGTGCTTCATACCACGCCGCTGTGCGTCCTTGGGATGCATCCACACCACGGCGTCGGGGAAGGCTTTGTAGAGTTCCGGCACGCGGCGGGTCATGGTGCCGGTGTGCCAATGTTCCAAAACGCGGCCAGTGCATAGCCACAAATCGAATTCGGCGTCGGGCTTCTCGGCTGGATCGGCATAGGGCAGGGCGATGATGGCCGCTTTACCGTCGGGCTTGCCGTAGAACTTCACGCCCTCGCCGGCTTTGACGTAAGGATCATAACCCTCGCGGTAGCGCCACAAAGTCTCCTTGCCGTTCACTACCGGCCAACGCAAGCCCCGTACCTTGTGGTAGTGGTCGAACTCGCCCAGGTCCTTGCCCTTGCCGGCGCCGAACTTGCGGTATTCCTCGAAGAGGCCTTTTTGCACATAGAAACCGCAGGCTTCGGTTTCTTCGTTGGTGTAGCCTGCCCAGGCGTGGGCGTTGGTTTTGGCCGCTTCCTCTTTGCCAAAGGCATTCACCTGGCCGTTGGTGAACAACACCTCATACAGCGTCTTGCCCTTGTACTGCGGGTTCTTGTCCAGCAGCTCTTTGGGCCAGACTTCATCAGTGGTGAAGCGCTTGGCGAATTCGAGGTATTGCCACAAGTCGCTTCTGGCTTCGCCCGGCGCTTTGACCTGCTGGCGCCAGAACTGGCCGCGCCGCTCGGCGTTGCCGAAGGCGCCTTCCTTTTCCATCCACATTGCCGAAGGCAGGATGAGGTCGGCGGCCAGCGCCGTCACCGTGGGGTAGGCGTCGGAGACGACGATGAAATTCTCCGGATTGCGAAAGCCCGGATAGCGCTCGGTGTTGAGATTCGGCCCCGCCTGCATGTTGTTGGTGGTGGTGGTCCAATAGAAGTTGAGCTTGCCGTCCTTCAACATGCGGTCTTGCAGCACGGCGTGATAACCGGGCGCGGCCACGATGGTGCCGGCCGGGACTTTCCAGATTTCCTCGGCTTTTTTGCGATGGTCCGCGTTCATCACCACCATGTCGGCGGGAAGTCGGTGCGCAAAGGTGCCCACTTCACGCGCCGTGCCGCAGGCCGAAGGCTGGCCGGTGAGCGAGAAGGGGCTGTTGCCGGGTTCGGAAATTTTGCCCACCAGAAGGTGGACGTTGTAGATCATGTTGTTCACCCAGGTGCCGCGGGTGTGCTGATTGAAACCCATGGTCCAGTAGGAAGTGACTTTGGTCTTGGGGTCGGCGTAGGTTTTGGCCAATGCTTCGAGCTTGTCTTTGGGCACGCCCGATAAAGCAGCCACCTTTTCTAGCGTGTACTCGGAGACGAAGGCCTTGAACTCCTCGAAGCCGATCGGTGCCATTTTGTTGGGGTCGCCCTTGGGCTTGCCGTCGGCGCCGGGGTAGCCGTTGTTGTTGGCGACCTGCTCCAGGGGGTGATTGGGCCGCAGGCCATAGCCGATGTCGGTCACACCTTTCATGAAGTTGACGTGTTTTTTTACGAAGTCCTGGTTCACCGCGTTGTTCTGAATGATGTAGTTGCAGAGGTAATTGAGGATGGCCAAATCGGTTTGCGGTTTGAAGATCAGTTCGGCGTCGGCTACTTCGCAAGAGCGATGCGAAAATGTGGAGAGTACGTGCACTTTCACATGCTGCGCGGACAGTCGCCGATTGGTGATGCGCGACCAGAGAATGGGATGCATCTCGGCCATGTTCGAACCCCAGAGCACGAAGGCATCGGCGTGCTCGGCATCGTCATAGCAACCCATGGGCTCGTCGGCGCCAAACGTGCGCATGAAGCCCATGACCGCCGAGGCCATGCAGTGGCGCGCGTTGGGGTCGATGTTGTTGGAGCGCAGTCCCGCCTTGAACAACTTGTTGGCGGCGTAGCCTTCCCAGATGGTCCATTGGCCCGAGCCGAACATTCCCACCGCAGTGGGGCCTTTGGCCTTGAGCGCGGCCTTGCACTTCTCTTCCATGATGTCGAAGGCTTGTTTCCACGACACCGGTTGAAACTCGCCGTTCTTGTCGAACTTGCCGTTCTTCATGCGCAGGAGCGGCGTGGTGAGGCGGTCTTTGCCGTACTGGATCTTCGACAAGAAGTAGCCCTTGACGCAGTTGAGGCCCTTGTTCACTGGCGCATCGGGGTCGCCCTGCGTGGCGACGATGCGGCCGTCTTTCACCCCCACCAAAACGCCGCAGCCGGTACCGCAGTAGCGGCACACCCCTTTGTCCCAGCGTATGCCATCCAACGCGGCGGCTTGGGCAAGCGCGGCTTGGGGCAGACTGACTCCGGCGACGGTGGCGGCGGCAGCGGCGGCATTGGCTTTGATGAAATCGCGACGGGTTAGGCTCATTTGCTGATCTCCTCTTCGTCTGCGCCGGGCTCGACCGGCGCGGCTTGGGGTTGTTCGGGATCGGGTTCGAACTGGTGATAGACCATGGCCGCCGACATCACGCCGTCCATGAGGTAAATGCGATCGAAAATCTGCGCCGTGGCGCCGTCGCTGTCGGCTTCGAGAGTGACGACGAACTTCCCGGCCTCCGATTCGGCGTGGATCTCCACGCCGGGCAAGGTGGCGAGGCTCGCGCGCACCAGAGCGCAGGCGCTGGGCAGGGCGTGAACGACAAGGCTGGAGATGTTCATGGCTGCACGGGTTTGTTGCACTGCAACCATGCTAGGACGAACAGAATGAACGCTATTGATATTCGTCAACAGCGCTTCTGGAAAAAGCAAAGAACTCCGCCGGCCTTGGCGGAGTGAGGAGCGAAAATGCGCAGCGCCTTGCTAGGGCCGCAGCACGGTCCGCTGGTCTTCCGAGTAGAGCTGATCTACCAGCGCCGCGCGCCGAGTCAGCACCGCCCTCTGGTTAATATAGCCCTTGTCGGTGATTTCGTTGGCGTCAATGGACGGAGGCTCCGCCATCAACAGCGCGCGGCTGGCGTGCTGTGAACTGCCGCCGTGTTCACTGCGCAGTCGTCGCAACCCCTTGAGGATGAAATCGCGCACGCGAGCATCGTCGAGCACCTTGTCGAGCGGAGTATCGGCGGGGAGTTCGGGGCACAGGCCGCGGCAGCCAGCCGCATTGGCGAAAATGAGGAAACCTACGTCCTCGCGATCATGTCCGGCCACGACAATGTCCTGCGCCACCGGAGCGAGCAGCGCCAGCGCCTGCACCCGCAAGGCGCCGACATGCACCCAAGTGCCGCTCATGAGCTTGAAGTCTTCGGCGATGCGGCCGTCGAACTCTATGCCTCCGGCAGGGTCGCTTGGGTCGGCGAACTTGCCCGCGTCGCCGATCAAGTAATAGCCTTCGTTGTCGAAGGCGAGCTGCGTGAGTTCTGGTCGCCGCCAATAACCCGGCGTGACGTTGGGGCCGCGCACTCGCATTTCGAGCTTGCCCTCACGTGGGGTGAGCTTGAGTTCGATGCCAGGCGCGGGCAGCCCGATCACTCCGGCGCGTTCGATTTCGAAATGCACGCTCGTTACCAATGGCGCCGTTTCGGTCGCACCCCAGGCCGACACCATCACTGTGCGCAAGCCACGAGCCTTGATCGCGAGCGCTTCGAGTCTTTCCCACAAGTTCTGCGGCAGGGCGGCCGCAGCGTAGAAAATGAGCTGCAAGCGCCGGAAGAAGTTCTCCCGCAAAGCTTCGTCCTTCTCCAGAAACGGAATGAGCGCGTCAAAACCGCGGGGCACGTTGAAGTAAATCGTCGGAGAAATCTCGCGCAGGTTGGCGACGGTTTTTTCGATCAGTCCGGGCACCGGCTTGCCTTCATCGACATAAAGCGAACCACCATTGGCAAGCACCATGTTGAAGTTGTGATTAGCACCGAAGGTGTGGTTCCAGGGCAGCCAATCGACGATTACGGGCGGAGATTCGGCGAGGAAAGGCCAGAGCTGTTGAATGGCTTGCTGGTTGGAACAGAGCATGCGTTGGGTGTTGATCACGCCCTTGGGTTCGCCAGTGGAACCGGAAGTGAAGAGGAACTTGGCAATGGTGTCGGGCGTGATGCGGGCGAATGCAGCGTCGATCTCCGTACCCCCACCGGTGCCCAGTAAACTCTTGAACGCGGTCGCCTTTCGTCCTTCGGGAAGGGTGCCGCCGAGAACGAGGTCCGCGTCGCCAAAATCGACGGCATCGAGCACTGCTGCGAATTTGCCGCCGTCACTGGCATAGACGAGTCCGGGCCGCAGCAGGGAAACGATGGCGCGTATGGTGGCGAAATCGCGCGACATCAGAGAATACGCCGGAGACACCGGAGCAATCGGCACGCCGGCGTGCATTGCTCCCAGCATCAAGAGGCCGTGGTCGACCGAATTGTCCGAGAGCACCAGCACTGGCCGGTCTATGCTGAGGGCACGGCGCAGCAGCGCAGTACCGATCGAGCGCGCAGCAGCGAGGGCTTCCGAATAAGTGACGCGGCGCCATTCGCTGCCCGCACGCTCAGCCAAGAAGACCGCCTGGGGCCGCTCGCGCGCCCAACGCTCCAGGTATTCGCCCAAGCAACGCGGATAAGGCGCTAAATCCTGCGGTGAACGCAAAATCATTTCGCCGCCGGCGCGGCGCTCGACTGTGACCGCTGCCGGGGCGAAATGAATACTGGCGAAGCCTGGCTTCATCTTACTTCAGAAGCTTCCAATCGCCGTTGGCAACAGTGGCCATGATCACCGCACGGCCATCAAAGCCGTTGTGGTCCGCTGGGGTGGTGTTGTATACGCCATGCGCGCCAGGGAGCTCCTTGACATTCTCCAGCGCCGCTCGCAGGGCGACGCGGAACTCGGTGGTGCCAGGCTTGGCACGTTTCATCGCTTCGGGCACCGCCCGGGTGAGCAGCAGGAAGGCATCGTAGGCGTGCGCGCCGAAGGTGCTACGGCTGTTCGCGCCATGGGCGCCTTCGTACATCTTCACATAGTCGAGCGCCGGCTTCTTCGAGGGGTGCGAATCGGGGAGCTGTTCAGCGAGCAGCATCGGGCCGACCGGAAAAATCGTCCCTTCGACATTCTTGCCACCCACGCGCAGGAAGTCGCGATTGGCGATACCGTGAGTTTGGTAGAACTTGCCCTTGTAACCGCGTTCCACGAGGGTGGATTGCGGCAGCACCGCGGGCGTGCCGGACCCGGCGATCAGCACCGCATCCGGGTTGGCGGCCATGATCTTGAGAGCCTGGCCAGCGACACTGGTATCGTTTCGTTGGTAGCGCTCCTGGGCGACGATCTTGATCCCCTTGGGTTCGGCCGCGCCTTGGATCGCCTTGACCCACAGCTCGCCATAGGGGTCGGCATAGCCGATGAAGCCAATGGTCTTCACGCCGTTTGCAGCCATATGCTCGGCGATGGCTTTGGCCATCAAGCCAAAATTCTGCGGCGTGGAAAAAATCCAGGCGCTTTTGTCGCCTGCGGGCGGAACCGGCGCCATGGCGATTTGTGGCGTCTTGGTCTCCACCGCCACTTCCAACATGGCCATCGACGTGGGAGTCGTGGTGGAGCCAATGATCACGTCCGCTTTGTCTTCAGTGGCGAACTTCCGGGCATTCTTCACGGCCGTGGTGGGGTCAGTGGCGTCGTCGAGCAGCACCCATTTCACTTTCTCGCTGCCGATCGCCTGTGGCAACAGGGCAACCGTATTCTTCTCGGGGATTCCCAGCGACGCGGCGGGACCAGTAGCGGACACGCTGACTCCGATGGTGATGTCCGCGTGCGCAACGGTGACGCAGGCAGTGGCGAGCACAGCAAAGGCGATCCGACGTAACATTTGTTTCCTCCTCGAAAATACGGGCGCATGGGGTATGGCGATTGCCCGATTGAGCGCCACCATACGCTTGGGGTACTAACTTTGTCAAACACATGTTCGGCGAGTCAGTCACTGTGCTACAGTGTCGCGATGGCAACTGCGCGCCGGACCAAGGAATCGCGCCAGGCGGTGGAACGCGCCGCCTTGTCGCACGCGCGCCAGCATCCGGAATGGGGGCAGGCGCGGGTGGCCACGGCCTTGGCCGAGCAGGGGCTGCGAATTTCTCCGGGTGGGGTTCGCTGCATCTGGCAGCGGCACGGTTTGGCGACGGCCGGGGAACGTGCCGCCGCCTTGACAAAGCAACGTGGCGAGCGGCTCAGCGCCGTGCAAGAGGCCGAACTGGCCCGCATTGCTGCCCGCCGCAGCGGACGCATCGGGGCGGAAGATGCTGCAGCAAGCCGCGAGCGCCTGGTGGCCGTGGCCGTCCGGGAGTTTAGCCGCAAAGGGTTCGCGCGTACCTCCATGCGGGATATCGCCAAGGCGGCGGGCATTCAGGCCGGATCGGTTTACTACCATTTCGATTCCAAGAATGAACTCTTCTTGGCCGCCCATACGGCGGGTCTCGCCGAAGTGACTCAGGCGATCGAAGCTGCGCTCGCGCCGGTTCGAGACCCTTGGCAAAGACTGGAGACCGCCTGTGCCGTCCACATCGAACACCTCGTCTCGGGCAACGATTTGACCGTTTGGACTGGCGCCGCTCTTTTTCTATTCAACTCGACGCAAATGCAGAAGGAGCTTCGCGCCGAGCGGGATGTTTTCGAAGCGATCTACCGTCGGCTCATTGCCGCATTGCCGCTACCCCCAGGCGTGGATCGCCGTCTCTTGAGGCTGCAACTCCTTGGCGCTCTGAATTGGACACGCACCTGGTACCGCCCTGGGAAGCGCAGCCCCACGGAAATCGCGCGCCATTTGGTAAAGGTTCTGCGGGAGCCGATGGGTGGATAGTCGGAACCGGGTCGGTGTGCGAAGTTTCATGCGAAAATAGCAACGTTTGTCTGCTGCCACCCGGACCCCTAATGCTAAGCAAAGTGCTGTACGACGGTTTCACCCCCGATTTGTTGCCGCTCATACCGCCGACGGCGGCAAGAGTGATCGAGGTGGGCTGCAGTACGGGCGCCTTGGCCCGAGAGTACCGCAAGCGCAATCCCGAATGCGAATACGTGGGCATCGAACTCAATCCGGAAAGTGCCGCCATGGCTAGAGACCGCTGCAACCGGGTACTCACTACCGGCATCGAGGATCTCGATGACCAGGAGTTCCAGGGGTTGCTCCCGGCCGACTGCTGGATCTTTGGCGACGTGCTCGAACATCTGGTGGATCCGTGGTCCGTGCTCAAGCGGGTGCGCGAGGCAATGGGTCCTGAATCTTGCCTCATTGCCTGCATACCGAATGCGCAACATTGGTCAGTGCAGGCGCGGCTAGTCACCGGCGCATTCCGCTATGAAGATACTGGCCTGCTAGACCGAACGCACCTGCGATGGTTCACACGCACGACCATCATCGAGATGTTTGACAGCCTGAGGCTTCGCATCGTCGATGCGCGGCCGCGCATTTTCGAAGAACCCATGCGCGATCGCGCGCTGGCGGGAATACGTGCGTTTGCCCATGCGCTTGGGGCTAATCCTGAAGGGGCGGCGCGCGATGCTCTGCCCTTTCAGTGGCTCCTGCGAGCAGTACCTGCTTGAACTCGCAGGCAGGTGGCACTGCCATCCCGGCGTTTGCCTCGAGACCGATTGCCAGACGCCCGGGAGTCGTTTATAGTCCTTCCATGACTCGCGCAGACCACTTTGTCGTTTCTTCCCTCCAAGCCCTTCTGCTTGGCGGTCTGCTGCTGCGCCCCGCGCGCTAAACACTGACCCTTCCCCCCCAATTCGAGTTGTTTGTCTCCCGCGTCTGAGAGGCGGGGGAAAAGCCTTTTCCAATCCCGGGAATTGCAGGAGCCGATGATGAAAGAACCCTTGATCATATTTGATACCACCTTGCGCGACGGCGAGCAAAGTCCAGGCGCTTCCATGACGCGCGAAGAGAAGCTAAGGATTGCGCGGCAGCTGGAGAAGCTTAGAGTGGACGTGATCGAGGCGGGTTTCCCGGCCTCGTCCAACGGCGACTTCGAGGCCGTGCAGGCGATCGCCAACGCCATTAAAGACAGCACGGTGTGCGGCCTGGCGCGCGCCAACGAGAAGGACATCGGGCGCGCTGGCGATGCCTTGAAGGGCGCCCATTCGGCGCGTATTCACACTTTCATCGCCTCCAGCCCCATCCATATGGAAATGAAACTCCGGATGACCCCCGAACAAGTGGTCGAGCAGGCCGTCAAGGCAATCGGCTGGGCACGTCAGTACACCGACAACGTCGAGTTTTCGCCAGAGGACGCCGGCCGCTCCGAGCCGGATTTCCTCTGCCGCTTGATCGAAGCAGTGATCAGCGCCGGCGCCACCACCATCAACGTGCCGGATACGGTGGGCTACACCATGCCCTGGCAGTTCGGTTCGCTCATCCGTAGCTTGCGCGAGCGCATCCCGAATTCCAGCAAAGTGGTTTGGTCGGTGCATTGCCACAACGACCTTGGGCTTGCCGTTGCCAACTCGCTCTCCGCCGTGGCCAACGGCGCCCGCCAGGTCGAATGCACCATCAACGGCCTGGGCGAACGCGCCGGTAACGCTTCCCTGGAGGAAATCGTCATGGCGGTGCGCACGCGGCAGGATGTTTTTGATTGCGACAGCCGCATCGACGCGACCCAAATCGTTGCCGCCTCCAAGCTGGTTTCCGGCATAACCGGTTTCCCGGTTCAGCCCAACAAAGCGATCGTTGGCGCCAATGCGTTCGCGCATGAATCCGGCATTCATCAGGACGGGGTCTTGAAGCACCGCGAAACCTACGAAATCATGCGCGCCGAAGATGTGGGCTGGGGAGCCAACGCCATCAAGCTGGGGAAGCTCTCAGGGCGCAATGCCTTCAAGACCCGCTTGCAGGAGCTAGGCATCGAAATGGTCAGCGAAGAGGCCCTGAACCTCGCCTTCACCAAATTCAAGGAATTGGCAGACAAGAAGCGCGATATCTACGATGAAGACTTGCAGGTGCTGGTGTCCGACGAGGCGCTTACCCCCGAAGTGGAGCACTACAAGCTCGTGGCGCTCAAGACCGTATCGGAAACCGGGGAGACGCCTTACGCACGAGTGACCTTGGCCGCCGGCCATCAGGAGCAGGTCGTAGAGGCCAGCGGTGATGGGCCGGTGGACGCCACTTTCAAGGGTTTGGAGCAGATGGCCAAGAGCGGCGCTAAGCTAGTGTTGTATTCTGTCAACAACATCACCAGCGGCACCGATTCCCAAGGCGAGGTCACCGTGCGCCTGGAACTTGGCGGGCGCATCGTCAATGGCTTGGGGGCGGACACGGACATCATCGTGGCCTCGGCCAAGGCCTACGTCAACGCGCTCAACAAGTTGCACGCCAAGCGCGACCGGGTCAATCCCCAACTCGAAGGGGCCTGAGGAGCCCGGCGCTTGCCGGGGACCGGAGCGATCTTGGGACGCGAAAGCGTCCAGGACGGAGTAGGCCCATTTGGATCAGAGGCCATGTCCGAAGCGCCGAGTGGGCGGTTGCGGCCATTGTTTTGTCATAAATGGGGGTTTTTCGCGACGCCGGCTCCGCGGGCGAGAAATCGCTTTCGCGCTTGACAATTCAGCCTCAGGCTTTAATACTTCACTTTAACTATGGAACGCAACTGCGCCCAGAGGCTATAACTCCGGTCAAATTGCTCCGGTTTGGGTGATGACGCGGCTCCAGGAACCACGCGGATGACACAAGGGAAAACGTTTATGAAATGCTTCAAGCTCCTCTTTGGAATCACGCTGGCGGCCGCGCTGCATGCGCTAAGCCCAACTACCCTTGCACAAAACGGAGATGAAAAGGCGCTGACGAGCTATATCGGGTGTTTGCGCGACCCCATTCCTGATGTTCCTCCGGAGCTGAACTGGCAATTGGTTTCGGCAAATACCATCGGTTTCGATCGTGTTTTCGTCTGGCGGCAAGCCTGCTTGAATGACCCCACACAGAGCGCGATCTTGATCAGGGTCTTCCCGCACTATCCGGATTACACGCTGCTCACCGGGAGCCTGATCAGCGCTATTCAAGACGGGCAGCAAGTCGGCCCCTTCAACCTGCTTCAGCACACCCGTGACGTTGACGGCTACACCGGCTACCTCAATCAGCCCAAAACTTTCATACTCGCGCAAACCAATACCCTGCCCCGGCTACTCGACGAAAACGGCCAGTTCAAGCTGCTTTTCATGACTGGTGGCGCGGCTGCGTCCTTGGACATTCCTAGTAAGGCATCCACCTTGCCCCAGTATGCTCAGGTCACGGAATTTGCCAGCAGCGCAACAGGGGAGTATTTCATTACCGCCAATCCCGCGGAGGCAGACTATCTCGACCGGGGCGGCGCGGGAGGGGTATGGTCTCGGACTGGGCTCGGGTTCAGAGTATGGACTACGGAAGTGGGTGGCGGGATGCCGGTGTGCCGCTTCATGGGAACGCCTGGCCTGGGACCAAACAGTCATTTCTTTTCAGCGTTTCCCGCGGAATGCGCGTTCATCGCCAACCAACCTGAATGGCAGTTTGAAGGGGTTGCGTTCTTCGCGGCCATTCCGGGGGCAACTCCCGACAACTGCCCGGCACAGACGCAATACGTCTATCGCCTATTCAACCCGCTTGCGCTTGGCAACAATATTCACCGCTACCTTACGGACTATGAGTTGGCCATGAGCATGGTTGCTGCGGGCTGGATCTACGAAGGCCCGACCATGTGCGTTCCGCGCTAGAATAACGCCATCCCGCGAAAGACCGGGCGCCGCTGCGCCCGGTCTTTTTGACCCTGTCCGTCGCGCCAGCAAACCGCAGCCGTCGGCAGATCGCCGTCACCCCGGCACTGGTCGCCAATACCTTGATTTTCTCTTATCATGCTTCGTTCAGCCGAATTCGTGGCTGTCCGACGCTTGTTATTGCCACAAGGAATTTGCAATGAGTACGCCCACCTACGGACCAGGAATCGCCGTTGCCGGCACCGTCACGCCCGATTTTGCCCGCATCCTCACTCCCGAGGCCCTCACTCTGGTTGCCAAGCTTCATCGCAGCTTCAATGGTCGCCGATGCGAACTTATCGCGCGGCGCGCGGAGCGCCAAAAAGAACTCGATGCGGGAAGGCTGCCGGATTTCCTGCCCGAAACGCGGTCCATTCGAGAAGGCGATTGGACCATCGCGCCGATTCCGACGGATCTGCGATGCCGCCGCGTAGAAATCACTGGGCCAGTAGAGCGCAAGATGATCATCAACGCGCTTAACTCGGGGGCGGATTCCTACATGACCGACTTCGAGGACTCCAACACCCCGAACTGGTTCAATCAGATCCAAGGCCAGATCAACCTGATCGACGCGGTTCGGCGCCAGATTTCCTTGGAGCAGGGCGGCAAGTCCTATCGCCTCAACGACAAAGTGGCCACCCTGGTGGTGCGGCCACGCGGTTGGCACCTCGAAGAGAAGCACGTTACGGTGGACGGCGAGCGGGTCTCGGGCGGTATTTTCGACTTCGCGCTCTTCATGTTCCATAACGCCAAAGAGCTGCTGGCGCGCGGCAGCGGGCCTTACTTCTATTTGCCCAAGATGGAGTCGCACCTCGAAGCGCGGCTGTGGAACGACATTTTCGTTCTGACGCAAAATGAACTGGGCATCCCGCAAGGCACGATCAAGGCCACGGTGCTTATTGAAACCATCCTGGCCGCTTTCGAGATGGACGAAATCCTCTACGAGTTGCGCGAGCACAGCGCTGGCCTCAATGCCGGGCGCTGGGACTACATTTTTTCCTGCATCAAGAAGTTCAAGAACAAGCCTGGCTTCTGCCTCGCCAATCGCGGGCAGATCACCATGACCGTGCCTTTCATGCGCGCTTACGCTTTGCTGCTTCTGAAGACTTGCCACAGACGCCAAGCGCCCGCTATCGGCGGCATGGCGGCGCTCATTCCGATCAAGAATGATGCCGCCGCCAATGAAAAGGCGCTCGGCGGCGTGCGCGCAGACAAGGCGCGTGACGCTGGTGATGGCTACGACGGCGGCTGGGTGGCGCACCCGGGGCTGGTGCCACTGGCGATGGAAGAGTTCGTCAAGGTGCTGGGCGACAAGCCCAATCAAATCGACAAGCAGCGCCCCGACATCCAGGTGGCCGCGGCCGATCTTCTGAACTTCCAGCCCGAGCAGCCGATCACCGAGGCAGGCGTTCGGCTCAACATCGACGTCGGCATTCAATACCTTGGTTCGTGGCTGGCCGGCAATGGCTGCGTGCCCATCCACAACCTGATGGAAGACGCGGCCACAGCCGAGATTTCGCGCTCGCAAGTGTGGCAGTGGATACGCTCGGAGAAAGGCACACTCGACGACGGCCGCAAGGTGACCGCGGACATGGTGCGCGGCATGATTCCGGGCGTGTTGGAAGACATCCGCAAAGAGCATGGCGATGATGCCTTCCAGCGCATTCCCTACACGCAGGCGGCGAAAATTTTCGAAGAGATGTCCACATCCGAGAATTTTTCCGAGTTCCTCACCTTGCCGCTTTACGAACGCCTCGACTAGCCTGGTTTTGACATAACAACTCGCGGCGGCGCGACGTCAGTCGGCCGCCGCACTACATTTTTCTGGAGGAGGAATAATGTCGGCTTACCCGCACCTGCTGGCGCCCCTGGATTTGGGTTTCGTCACTCTCAAGAACCGCGTGCTCATGGGCTCCATGCACACCGGGCTCGAGGAGGAATCGGACGGGTTCGAGCGCATGGCGGCTTTTTTTGCCGAGCGTGCCAAGGGGGGGGTGGGTCTCATCGTCACCGGCGGATTCTCGCCCAACTTGTCGGGTCGCTTGAGCCCCAACGCCTCGCAGCTCTCATTCACCTGGCAAGTGGGTAAACATCGCTTGGTCACCGAAGCGGTGCATCGCGAAGGCGGACGCATCTGCTTGCAAATCCTCCATGGCGGGCGTTATTCCTATCACCCCTTGGCGGTCGCCCCGTCGCGCCTCAAGGCGCCGATCACGCCCTTCAAACCGCGCGCACTCACGCGCTGGGGCATCAAAAAAACCGTCGCCGACTATGCGCGCACGGCGCGGCTGGCGCAGAAAGCGGGCTACGACGGCGTCGAGGTCATGGGCTCCGAGGGTTATCTCATCAATCAGTTCATCGCGCCCCGCACCAACCAGCGCGATGACGAGTGGGGCGGTAGCTTCGAGAACCGCATACGCTTTCCGGTGGAGATCGTGCGGCGAGTGCGCGAGGCGACCGGCCCGAATTTCATCATCATCTTTCGCCTGTCCATGCTCGATTTGGTGGAAGAGGGCAGCACTTGGGAAGAGGTCGTGGCGCTCGCCAAAGCCATCGAGGCGGCTGGCGCCACGATCATCAACACCGGCATCGGCTGGCACGAGGCGCGCATACCTACCATCGCTACCATGGTGCCGCGCGCGGCCTTCACTTGGGTGACGCAGCGCATGAAGGGCGAGGTGAAAATACCGCTCATCACCACCAACCGCATCAACAATCCGCAAACTGCGGAGGACGTGTTGGCACGCGGCGACGCCGACATGGTTTCGATGGCGCGACCTTTCCTTGCCGATGCCGAATTCGTCAACAAAGCCGCCGCCGGCAGAGCCGAAGACATCAACACCTGCATCGCCTGCAACCAAGCCTGTCTCGATCATATTTTCGAGCGCCAGACCTGCTCATGTCTCGTCAATCCGCGCGCCTGCCGAGAAACGGAAATACTTATCCAGCCCACCATGCACAAGTTGCGCGTTGCCGTGGTGGGCGCCGGGCCTGCCGGGCTCGCCTGCGCCACCACGGCGGCCGAGCGTGGCCATGAGGTGACGCTCTTCGACGCTGCGGCGAAAGTCGGCGGCCAATTCAACTTGGCGCGGCGCATTCCCGGCAAAGAGGAGTTTTCCGAAACTTTGCGCTACTTCGAGAACCGCATCGCCGTGACCGGCGTGCGTCTCGTGCTGGGACGCAAAGTGAGCGCGTCCGAATTGCTGAACGGCGGCTTCGATCGCATCGTGCTGGCGACCGGCATCGTGCCGCGCACGCCGCCAGTACCCGGAATCGACCACCCGAAAGTGGCGAGCTATGCCGACATCGTCGAAGGGCGCCGCGCGGCCGGGAAGCGTGTGGCCATCATGGGTGCCGGCGGCATCGGCTTCGATGTGGCGGAATTGCTCACTCATGCCCAGGACACGCGCGGGGAACTCGCGCACTTCCAGCACGAATGGGGCATCGACCCGAGTTACGCGGCGCGCGGCGGGGTGTGCGCCGCGGAAGAGCCGGCGGCTGTGCGCGACGTGTGGCTCTTGCAACGCAAAACGAGCCGCGTCGGCGAAGGCCTCGCCAAGACCACGGGTTGGATACGTCGCAGCTTGCTCAAGCGGCGCGGCGTGAAAATGCTCGCCGGGGTGAGCTACGAAAAAATCGATGATACCGGCTTGCATGTGCGCATCGGCGACGAAACCAAAACCCTGCCCGTTGACACCGTCGTCATCTGTGCCGGGCAGGAGCCGCAGCGCGACTTGCTGCCTGAATTGGAGAGGGCGGGCGCGAAAGTGGATTTGATCGGCGGCGCCGATGTCGCGGCTGAGCTCGATGCCAAGCGAGCCATCGAGCAGGGCACGCGACTGGCGGCGAGCTTGTGAAAAGGGCGACGGCAATGCTTGGCCTCGCCGAGAGCGGGGGGATGCGGCCCGGCGCGGATTCGCCACTTAGGTGACCGATGTCCATCCAATGGTTTCCCGGCCACATGCACGCCGCCCAAAAGAAGGTGGCGGAGAGCCTCGCCCGTGTCGACGTGGTGATCGAGGTGGTCGACGCGCGTCTGCCCGAGGCGAGCACCAATCCGTTGGTGCATAGCTTGCGCCGGGCGCGGCAGCGGCCCTGCCTCAAAGTGCTGAACAAAACAGATCTAGCCGACCCTGCGGCCACCCAGGCGTGGCTCGAAACCTATGCCGCCCAGCCCGACATCCGGGCAGTGGCGGTCTCCTGCAAGAAACCGGCGGATGTGGCCAAAGTGCTGGCGCTGGCGCGCAAACTCGCGCCCCACCGCGACGACCTCACCAAGCCGCTGCGCCTGATGATCCTCGGCATTCCCAATGTGGGCAAATCGACGCTCATCAATGCCCTGGCCAAGAAGCGGATCGCGGCGGTGGGCGACGAGCCGGCGGTTACCAAGCAGCAGCAGCGGGTCGATCTGGAAGGGGGTACCTCCATTCTCGATACCCCGGGCTTGATGTGGCCGAAAATCGAGCACGACAGCGACGGCTTCATGCTGGCGGCGAGCCACGCCATCGGGCGCAACGCGGTCAACGACCTCGAAGTAGCGGAGTTCCTTGCGGGCGTGCTCCTGCGACGCTACCCCGAGCGGCTGGCGGAACGCTATCGCGCTGCAGTCGAGAAGCTCGACGCGATCGGCCTGCTTGAAGCTGTTGCGCGCCGCCGTGGGGCGATTATCAAGGGACAGGGCGGCGAATTGGATCTAGAAAAAGCCGCGCTCATCCTCTTGCAGGATTATCGCGACGGGGCGCTGGGCCGCATGAGCTTGGAGACGCCGCGGAGTAGGGCTGAGATGCTGAAGGCTGATGCTGAGTCGGGGGCATCTCGTGCGCGAGCGCAGTGACGCGAAGGCAACGTGGCCTCCGGTGCGATGATCTCTTGCGTTGCTCGGTGACGATGGGGCCCGGAGCTGTGGCAGCGGCGATCGAGGTGGGCCGCGCGGCGGCCCGCCATTCAGAGACTGCGCGCCTTGGGGCGACCCTAAGGCGTCGAAGTTGCGCTTGGGCCGGAGGCAACGCGGAGCGCCGCGATTGCAGTCTTCCTTTCTTTTTCCTGCTCCCGCAATACCCGCCTCTGGACCTTGCCAGTGGTCGTCATAGGCAAGGCGTCGATGAATTCGAACTCCTTGGGGTATTCGTAAGGCGCGAGGAAGCTGCGCACATGGCGCTGCAAGTCGGCTTCCAGCTCCGCTGAGGGGCGGTGGCCAGGGGAGAGCACGACGAAGGCCTTGACCACGTTGCCCCGTGTTTCATCGGGGCTGGGTACCACCGCGGCGTTGGCCACGGCAGGGTGCTTGACCAGACAGTTCTCAATTTCCGAGGGGCCGATGCGATAGCCCGCGCTCTTGAACACGTCGTCGGCGCGGCCCTGATACCACAGGTAGCCTTCGGAATCTCCGCTTGCCAAATCGCCGGTGCGGCACCAATCTGCGGAATACTTCTTGGCGGTTGCCTGCGGGTTCTTGAAATAACCAAGGAAGAACACCGGGTCGAGCTGCCCATCCGAACCATAGCGATTGACCGCGATTTCACCCACTTCGCCGGGTGCTACCAAATCACCCGCGTCATCGATCAGGGCGACGCGATGTCCCGGATAAGCCCTGCCCATGGAGCCGGCGCGCGCCGGCCAAAGCGTGTGCGAATTGCCGACGATGTAGTTCATCTCGGTTTGGCCGAACATCTCGTTGATGGTCACCCCGAGTTCGCGCTGCGACCATTCGAACACCGTGCTGCCCACTGCCTCGCCGGCACTCATGACGCTGCGCAAGCGCAAGTCGTAGCGCTCGCGCGGCCGCGGCACGGCTTTCATCATCAGTTTGAGCGCGGTCGGGAAAAGAAAGGTGTTGCGCACGGCGTATTTTTGCATCAGTTCGAAGGCCTTCTCGGCATCGAAACGTCCGCGGTAGCCTAGAATGGGATAGCCAAAATAGAGCGTGGGCAGCAGGGCGTCCATCAGACCCCCGGTCCAGGCCCAATCCGCTGGGGACCAGAAGAAATCGCCGGGCTGGGGGAAGAGATCGTGGGAGTAGATGAACCCGGGGAGGTTGCCCAGAAGCGATTGCTGCGGCATCAGCGCCCCTTTGGGCGGGCCGGTGGTGCCGCTGGTGTAGATGAGCACTGCGGGGTCGGAACTGAAGGTGGTGACTGGCATGTACGCGGAGGCGGCGCCGGCCGTGAATTCTTCGAAGGGCTGCACGTCCTTTGCACGAAGGCCGGCGACGCCGATCACCACGCAAAGGGCTGGCAAGCGCTCTCGCACCGGCTCGAGGTTGGGCCAGGATGCGGCATCCACCAGAGCCACTTTGGCTGCACCGTTGCCAAGGCGGTATTCGAGAGCGTCGGGGCCGAATAGGATGGACAGTGGCAAAGCCACCGCGCCCATTTGGTAGCAGGCGAGGTGGGCTATGGCGGTTTCTGGGCGCTGCGGTAGGATGATCGCCACGGTGTCGCCGCGGCTCACGCCAGCGGCGGCAAGGGCATTAGAGAGGCGGTTGGCGGCTTGCAGCAGGTCGCGGTAAGTGACTAGGGAAGTTTCTCCGGTCTCGTCTTCCCAGTAAATGGCGAGGCGTTCGCTGTCACTCGCCCAGCGGCGGCAACACGCCTCGGCGATATTGAATTCGCGAGGCACATCCCAGCGCCAAGCGGTGTGCAGTTCGGTGTAGCGGTCGATGCTCATATTCCCCTCAATCGGCGCCGGCGGCTTCAAGAGAGTGGCACGCGCTTCAAGAGCTTGAGGAAGGGCAGCTTGAGCCACCATCCCATCCCCCCGCGACGGTTGATTTCGTGCGCCTGGCGAGTGAGCTGTTCGGTCTGGCGCATCAGCACCTGCTCGCGTTCGCGCAGGCGGCCGTCCATTTCCCGCAACCTGCTTGAGTCTCGCGCGGCCGTCGAGTGCAATTCGAAGCTCTGCTTGGTAAGGTTGGTAATCTGTGCCCGCAAGGCTTCGACTTCGATGCCCGCCTGTTCGCGCTCCACGGCGAGGCTGGCGCGGCAATCGGCCAAATCAGTTTCTCGCTCCATCAAGAGCAGCTCGAGGCGCCGGTTCTCGGTGCGTAGATCGCTGGCGTTGCTTTCGCGCTCAGCGAGCAAGGCGCGCGCATCGCGCAAAAGCTCTTGGGCATGCGCGAGCTGTGCGGCGAGTGCATCGCGAGCTTCACCGAGGTCGGGCGCTTGCGGCGTTGGTTCCTGTGCCGCTTTGCCGTCGTCTGCGTCAAGCTGTGCCAGGTTCTTCACACGACATTCCCCCTTCTGCGGCTTGGCCTGGTTCCTGCCCTGAATGAGGCGCAGCCGCAAAATACCGCTTATCCCTTACTAACCTGGCAGAGTATGCCACAGAGAGAAGCTGGCTGCTCACGCCGATTTTGACTGCGGCAACGGTTGCTGCCCGGCAGGAATCGGCGCGATCCCGAGGGCGAGACGCACAAGTGCCCCGGCGGGCCTTTAGCCTGGGTATTCGCGCATCTGCCGCGCCAACTCCCGCGCCTCCTGGCTCTCGGACTGATCCAGGGCTCTGATCACGCCCTGCCGGTCAGCCTTCTTGCGGTTCTGAGAGAGCTTGAATTTGGCTTCGATGCTCTGAATGGGGATGCGAAAGGCGACGATAGCCGAGCGCAGCTCGGCGAGCGCCTCGTTGGTGAGGCGGGGCGTCCAAGGGTTAGGCTGATGGCTTTCGAAATGGCGCACGGTCAGGTCGAGGATGGCGTCCACTGTCAAAGCGTCTTCGACGATCTCGGGGTGGCCATGGCAATGCGCCACGGCATAGTTCCAGGTCGGCACGGCGCCGTCTGGGTGTTCATACCATGTTGGGGAGACGTAATGGTGAGGACCCTGGAAGATGGCGACGGTCTTCCCACTGGCGAAGCTCTGCCAGTGCAGGTTCGCACGCGCCATGTGTCCAATGAGGCTTCCATAAGGCTCGCGGTCCGGCAAGAGCAGCAAGGGCAGGTGGCTTGTAAGGATGGCACCCCTGCAAGCGGTTACCAGAGTTGCGAAAGGATGTTCGACGACGAGGCGCGCCATGGCGGCGCGGTCATGGCAAGCAAAGGCCGCGGGAGTGTAGAGGCTCATGCAGACGGGTCGACGCGCGCGATGCTGCGCTTGGATCTAAGCGCCGCAACACCTGATGGCGTAGAGAGTGAGTGGCAGGGCCGTGTTCTTGTCGAAAGTGGCGCCTGCTTCGATGCCGATACGCGCGATGGCGGCGGCGTTGGCATTTTGCTCGTAAGCAGCGTGCATTGCCCCGAGGGCGTAATCGCGCCCAGAGCCGGCGGCCCAGAAGCGGGAGTATTCGAACACTTCGCGCATCGAGTAGACGCCGTAGATGCCGCGCGGATTCGCGATCAGCGCGGTGATCTGGGTTGATTCGTAGGGGTCGTCCTCCTCTTCCTTGGGGTTGAGAAAGTGGCGCTCCTTCAAAACTGGGTGCAGCTTCCGGAAGGTTTCGAAAATCGCCGCCTTGCTGCTGAAGTCGTGCTCACGGTTGCCGTTGAGCAGGTTCTCAAACACCAACTGATGCGCGGCGCTGCCACACAGCCCGAGATAGGTGTCGCCGTGCTTGACGATCTTGTCGTAAGAACAATCGAACTCCGCGGAAAGGCGAGTATCGCCAAAGGTGGTGAGGGAATCGGCGGCGATGGCGATCTCTTCGTCCTTGCGGACGACAACGAGTGTGGTCATGTTGGGATGTCTGCTGAGCCGGTGCGCAGCAAGCCGCACCGGTGGGGTGAAATGGAAAGCGCTCATTATACCGTGGCCGGCATCGCCAGTCGCCGCGGCAGAAGATCGGCGCGCCAGTGCCGTAGTGCCCAGCGCCAGAAGTGGTCCGGCGCAAGCGCTTGCGGCGCGGCCGCCTGGCCAAGAAAGGCCCAGGCGCGCCGCAATTCCGGCACGGGGTCATGCTCATTAAGCGCTGGCGCGAGAGTCTGCTTGGAGAGCTTTTCGCCACGCGCGTTGGTCGCCACGGGAACATGGAGGTACTTCGGCGTATCGAAACCAAGCAAGCGCTGGAGGTAGATCTGCCGAGCGGTGGAGGGCAGAAGATCGGCGCCGCGCACCACATGGCTAACGCCCTGTTCGGCGTCATCTGCGACCACCGCCAGATGATAGGCAAACCAGCCATCGGCACGGCGTACCACGAAATCGCCAACCTCCGTTGCGAGTTCCTGGGTCTGCGTTCCTTGCAAGTCGTCGGCAAAGGAGATGCGTGTATCTCCAACGCGCACTCGCCAGGCGCGGCCGGTGGTGCCGGGTGGCAAGCCCTTGCGGCAGGTACCGGGATAGACATGCTCGCCCGCGGTGCTCAGCGGAGCATGCAGCAATTCGCTGCGCGAGCAAGCGCAGGGGAAGACCAAGCCGCGATCCACAAGAGATTGCATCGCTGCCTGATAAAGGCTGCCACGTTGACTCTGGTAGACGATGACGCCGTCCCAGTGGAAACCAAAAGCGCGCAAGGTCTCGATGATGCCGCCGGCGGCACCGGGGCGTTCGCGGGGTGGGTCGAGATCTTCGATGCGCAGCAGCCACTCGCCGCCGCGCGAGCGTGCTTCACAGAAGCTCGCCATCGCCGCCAGCAGCGAGCCGAAGTGCAGAGGACCGGTGGGCGAAGGAGCGAAGCGGCCGCGATACGCGGTGGATGCCCCCATCGCCTACTTGGTGGATACCTTGACCAGCTTGCCGCTCTCGTCGACCGGATACGCCCAATGCTTCTTCCAGGCCGTGAGAACCGCACTGGGATATTCCGGCCGGCCGAGGCTGCCGTTGTAGCGCCCCAGGGCACGATAAAGGTCTCCCGCTTCAATATCGAGGTAGTGGCGCAGGATCGTGCAGCCATAGCGCAGGTTCGTGCGGAGGTGGAAGAGATTGTGATCGCCGTTGCCGATGGCTTTTACCCAGAAGGGCATCACCTGCATGAAGCCGCGGGCGCCGGCCAGGGACACTGCGTACTTGCGAAAACCGCTCTCCACTTGAATGAGACCGAGCACCAGCTGCGGATCGAGTCCGGCGCGCGTGGCTTCGTAATATACGGTTTGCAGGAAATCCAAGCGGGTCTTGGCATCGGGAACACGGGAAGCCAGGCGCGATGACATGATCGCCAGCCACACTCTGGCTTCGTTTTCGTTGACCGCGGCGGAGCGCGTGGCGGCGTGGTCGCTCACCGCTTTGGAGAGGGCAGCCTGAACGCTTGCTGAAAGCTGCTCCTCGCGTTGTGCTCCCGCCAGCGCAGGCTGCGGCGCAATGATCGCCAAGCAGAACAGTAGCGATCGCAGGCCCATGGTCACTGCCGCAGAGTCCGCAGGATATCGGCCTCGGCCTCGGCCAAGGCGACCTTGCGCGCGGCTGCTTCTTGGCGGCCTTGCACTTCCACCATGCCCTCTTTGAGACCCCGCTCACCGATAGTGACGCGCAGCGGTATGCCTATCAGCTCAAGGTCGGCGAACATCACACCCGGTCGCTCGTCACGGTCGTCCAGGAAAACCTCGACGCCGGCCGCTCGGAGCTTCTGATACAGCGCCTCGGCGGCTTCTTTGACCTGAGCGCTGCGGCCATAGCTGACCGGGGCGATGGCCACGGAGAACGGAGCCATGGGTTTGGGCCAGACGATGCCTTTGTCGTCGAAATTCTGTTCGATGGCGGCGGCGACCACTCGCGTCACGCCTATGCCGTAGCAGCCCATTTCAATGCTGCGGCTTTGCCCCGCCTCGTCGAGATACATCGCGCCCATGGCGGTGGAGTATTTCGTGCCGAGCGCGAAAACATGCCCCACTTCGATGCCGCGGCAGATTTCCAGGCTGCCTTTGCCGTCGGGGCTCGGGTCGCCCGCCACGGCATTGCGGATGTCGGCAACCATATCTGGCTCGCGCGCATCGCGGCCGAAGTTCGCACCGGTGAGGTGGTAGTCCGCCTCGTTGGCGCCGCAAACGAAATCGCCCATGGCGGCGACAGTGCGATCGACGATCAGCGGGAGCCCCGCAGGAATGCCGACCGGTCCCAGATAACCCGGAGGGCCGCCGGTGGCGGCACGGATTTGCTCGTCGCTTGCCCAGCGGAAACCTTCCAGACCCGGGAGTTTGGCGGTCTTGACCTCATTGAGCGTATGATCACCGCGGATGAGCAGCATGTGTACCTTGTCTTGCGCCCACAACATGATGCACTTGACCGTGCGCGCCAGCGGAAGTTCGAGCAATTCCGCTACCTCCTCGCAACTCGATTTGCCCGGCGTGGGCACCTTGCGCATCGCTTCGCTCGGCGCCGCGCGGGGAGCAGCGGGCGCTAACGCTTCCGCCAGTTCCACGTTAGCGGCATAGCCCGACTGCGGGCAGAAAGCGATGGCGTCTTCGCCGGAATCGGCCAGCACCTGAAATTCATGCGAAGCACTGCCGCCAATGGCTCCAGTATCGGCTGCCACGGCGCGGAACTTGAGTCCCAGCCGCGAGAAGATCCGCTCGTAGGCGTCGTACATGAGCTGATAGCTCTTGAGCATCCCCGCTTTGTCGAGGTCAAAGGAGTAGGCGTCTTTCATGATGAATTCGCGCGAGCGCATGACTCCGAAGCGCGGACGGATTTCATCGCGGAATTTGGTCTGAATCTGGTAGAAGTTGATCGGCAACTGGCGGTAACTCTTGATTTCCCGGCGCACGACGTCGGTGATGACTTCCTCGTGCGTCGGTCCGAAGCAGAAGTCGCGCTCATGCCGGTCCTTGATGCGTAGCATTTGCGGACCGAAGACATCCCAGCGGCCGGTCTCTTGCCATAGCTCGGCCGGGTGGACCGCCGGCATCAGCAGTTCAAGTGCCCCGGCGCGGTTCATCTCCTCGCGAATGATGTCCTCAACCTTGCGCAGCACCCGCAGACCCAGGGGCATCCAGGTGTAGATCCCGCTGCCTAGGCGCTTGATGAGGCCGGCGCGCAGCATCAACTTCTGGCTGACGATCTCCGCTTCGGCGGGAGCCTCCTTGAGTGTGGAAAGGAAGAACTGCGTGGCCTTCATATGCGATTACCATCAAAAAGAAAATTTTCCCGCTGGGGGTTTTGCGTCAGGGCCGCTCCGGTGGTGTCGGCAAGACGCTCTCCGGGTGGTCCAAAATGCGAAGAGGCCGGACACGCCGGCCTCCCTGGATTCCTGGTCGGGGCGAGAGGATTTGAACCTCCGACCACCTGCACCCCATGCAGGTACGCTACCAGGCTGCGCTACGCCCCGAAAGTGTGAATTATACCCGCTTCAAGCCGATTGCGTCAGCAAAGTGCGTATCGCCACTAATTCCCGCCGCAAAAAACTCAGGCCGCTCGGTTCCGCGTTCGCATCCGTGGCAGGCATCACTTCCTGTTCTCGCAGATCTTCATCCTCCAACCGATGGCGCGCGCCGTTGATGGTGAAGCCTTGTTCGTACAAGAGGTCGCGGATGCGCCGCACCAACAGCACTTCGTGGTGCTGATAATAACGCCGGTTGCCGCGCCGCTTTACCGGTTTCAACTGCGTGAATTCTTGCTCCCAATAGCGCAGAACGTGCGGCTTGACCGCACACAACTCGCTCACTTCACCGATAGTGAAGTACCGCTTGGCGGGAATGGGTGGCAGGTCAGGCCGGCTGCTTTCGTTCATGACTGCTCGCTTCCACCATGGCCTTGAGTTTCTGGCTGGCGTGGAAGGTTACGACGCGGCGTGCGGTAATGGGAATCTCTTCCCCGGTTTTGGGGTTGCGCCCTGGGCGCTGCGGCTTGGCGCGCAGTTGGAAATTGCCGAAGCCAGAGAGCTTGACGCTATCCCCGGATTCGAGCGCATGGCGGATTTCTTCGAAGAAACACTCCACCATGTCTTTCGATTCGCGTTTGTTGAGCCCCAGGCGTTCAAACAGAAGGTCGGCAAGTTCCGCTTTGGTGAGCGTCATTTTCAGTCCTGCGATCTGAGCTTGGCATTGAATTGTTTTTCCGCGACGCCTTTCATTTCCTCGATGACGGCGTCGACATCCCGGTCGGTCAAAGTCTTTTGAGTATCTTGCATAAGCACAAGAATTGCAAGGCTTTTCTTCCCCAACGGCAGGCCTTGCCCACGGTAGACGTCAAAGAGCGCAACCTCGGCGACGAGGTCGGTGCAAACCCCACGCAGGGCGGCGAGCAAATGCTCGGCCGCGATGTTCTCGTCCATGACCAGAGCCAAATCCCGGCGCACCGGCGGGAACTTGGACGGCGAGCGCCCGACCGGCGCGATCTGAGTAAGCAAAGGGTCGAGTAGCAGCTCTGCCACCAGCGGGGCAGTCGGCAAGTCGAACTGCTGGACCCAACGCGGGTGCAGCTGCCCCAGAAAGCCCACGTCCTCGCCCTCGATCAGCACGCGGGCCGAGCGTCCGGGGTGGAGCGCGGGGTGGCGGGCGGGCACGGTGAACAGGCGGCGCGGCCAGGCCAGAGCTTCGAGGTCACCCTTGAGGTCGAAAAAATCGATCTGGCGTGGCGGCTGTCCCCATTGTAGGGGGGCGTGCAGACCATGAGCGAGCAGGCCCAAGCGCTGCGGTTGATCAGGAAGCGGGTGAGCACGCCGAAAACAGCGCCCGATTTCAAAAATTCGCACGCGTTCCTGCTTGCGGTTGAGGTTCTGTCGCAGGCAATCGACCAGTCCCCCGACCAAGCTCGACCGCATCACGTTCATTTGCCGGGCGATCGGATTGAGCACCGCAATCGGCTGCCTTTCGCCGCTGAGGGTGTGCTCCCATTCTTCCGGAACGAAGGAATAGGTGATCACTTCCTGATAATCGCGTGCCGCTACCGCCCGGGCGAGCCGCGCCAGTGGGCGCACCGCCTCCGGGAGCGGCAGCGCCCGGTTAGCGCCTTGGGCCGGCTCCGCCGGAATGTTCTCGAAGCCGTGGATCCGCGCGATTTCCTCGATGAAATCCTCCTCTATGCTCAAGTCGAAGCGATAGGAGGGTGGTTTAACCATGAATTCCGCACCCACGGTCTCGTAGAGGAAGCCCAGGCGCAGGAAGACATCCGCCATGGCTTGCGAGGTCAGCTGCAAGCCAAGTACGCGGTTGACTCGAGCCGGCCGCACTCGCACCGGCTCTCTGAGCGGTGCGTCAAGCTGATGGTCATCGAGCGGGCCGGCTTCACCACCGCAAATCTTGATGATCAGCTCGGTGGCGCGTTCGAGGCCTTCGACAGCGCCCGTGTAATCGACACCCCTTTCGAAGCGATGCGCTGCGTCACTCGACAGGCTGAGGGTGCGTCCTCGGCCGGCAATGGCTTCGGGCGGAAAAAACGCGGACTCGAGGAAAACGTTACGGGTGGTGTCGCTGCAGGCGGTGCTGGCGCCGCCCATGATGCCGCCCAGTCCAATGGGGCCCGAGCTATCCGTGATCGCCACCATGTCCTTGGCCACGGTGACGGTTTGGCCATTGAGGAGTTCGAGCTTCTCTTCGCCATTGCCCCAACGCACCACGATCTCGCCTTGCAGCTTGTCGTGGTCGTAAGCGTGCAAGGGGCGATTCAGTTCCAGCATGACGTAGTTGGTGACATCGACCAGCGCCGAAATCGAGCGCTGACCGCTGCGCACCAGGCGCCGCTTCATCCATTCCGGAGTAGGGGCGAGGGGATCGACGCCGCGAATCACCCGCGCGGCAAAACGCGCGCAGGCGGCGGCCGCGGCAAGACGCACCGGGTGCCGATCGGCGATGGTGACCGGCGCTGCGGGTACCACGATCGGAGTCAAGGGCGCGCCGGTGATGGCCGCGACCTCCCGGGCAATGCCGCGCACTCCCAGACAGTCGGCCCGATTGGGAGTGAGCTTGATGGTGAAAATCTGGTCGTCCAGTCCCAGCACGGCGCGCACGTCGGCCCCCACCGGCGCTTCGGCCGGCAGCGCCAAGAGGCCCGCTGCATCATCGGAAATGCTGAGCTCGCGCGCGGAGCACAACATGCCAAAGGACTCGACGCCGCGCATCGTCGCTTTGGCGATTGTCTTCCCCGGCAGCTGGGCGCCGACGCGCGCACAGGGCACTTTCATGCCGGCTTCGGCATTCGGTGCGCCGCAGACGATCTGCAGCGGCTCGGCCTCGCCCACGGCCACACGGCAAACGCGTAGTCGGTCGGCATCAGGATGTGGCGCCACCTCCAGGATATGACCTACCACCACACCGGAAAACGTGCCCGCTACGCTTTTGACCTCTTCGACTTCGAGGCCTGCCATGGTCAGCGCATGGGCTAGTTCACCCGTGGCCAGTGGCGGATCGACCAGGCTGCGCAACCATTGTTCAGAGAATTGCATGTTCCACCCGGTTTAGTTGAACTGGCGCAAGAAGCGCAGATCGTTTTCGAAGAAGAGCCGCAAATCGTTGATGCCGTAGCGCAGCATGGCGATACGCTCCAACCCCATGCCGAAAGCAAAGCCCTGCCAGGACTGCGGATCGATGCCCACTTGCTTGAGCACATTGGGATGCACTTGGCCGGAGCCGGCGATTTCCAGCCAGCCCTCGCCAAAGCTCATGTCGATCTCCGCCGAGGGCTCGGTGAAGGGGAAGAAAGACGGGCGAAAGCGCACTTTGAGATCATCGCGCTCGAAGAATTTGCGCAAGAACTCGGAGAACACTCCTTTGAGATCGGCGAAGCTCACGTTGCGGTCGATCCACAAACCCTCGATCTGGTGGAACATGGGAGAGTGCGTGGCGTCGCTGTCGACGCGGTACACGCGCCCGGGCGCGATCACTTTCACCGGTGGCGGATTGCTCTCCATGTAGCGCACCTGTACCGGAGAGGTGTGTGTGCGCAGCAAGAGCCCGCCCTCGACGTAGAAGGTGTCATGCATCGAGCGCGCAGGGTGATTCTCGGGTGTGTTGAGCGCGGTGAAGTTGTGAAAATCGTCCTCGATCTCCGGCCCCTCGGCGACGGCAAAACCCATGGAGGCAAATATCGCCGTGGCCCGTTCCAGCGCGCGGGCGAGCGGGTGCAGGCCGCCGGTGCCCTGCCCGCGGCCAGGCAGGGTGACATCCAGTGCTTCTGCCGCGAGCTGCTCCGCCATGCGGGCCTCGGCTAGCGCCTCGCGGCGGGCGTGCAGCGCCTCTTCGATCGCAGTCTTGGCCTCGTTGATGCGTGCTCCGGCGGCCGCTCGCTCGGCTGGAGGGAGTTTCCCCAAGCTCTTGAGCAGATCGGTCAGGGAACCGGTCTTGCCGAGGTATTTGGCCTTGGCGTTCTCCAGAGCCGCTGGGTCGGCGCAAGCCGCAAAGTCGCCGGCGGCCGCGGTGATGAGCTGATCGAGATTCTCCATCGGCGGTTCGCTCCACGCGAAATAGATTCACAACAAGAAACTACCAGGCAAAAAAAAGGGAGGCACATCTGCCTCCCTCACTGTTCCGGAGTGCTCAGGCCAGAGAGGCTTTGGCCTGCTCCGCCAACTTGCTAAACGCGACTTTGTCGTGCACCGCCAGATCGGCGAGCACTTTGCGGTCGATTTCGATCGCCGCCTTTTTCAGGCCGTTCATGAACACGCTGTAGGACAGCCCCAGTTCGCGCGCAGCGGCATTGATCCGTGTGATCCACAAAGCGCGGAATTCGCGCTTTTTCACGCGGCGATCGCGGTAGGCATATTGCCCGGCACGCATCACCGCTTCTTTGGCGACGCGATAGACGTTGCCGCGGCGGCCGCGGAAGCCTTTGGCTTTGTCGAGGACTTTCTGGTGCCGCGCGCGGGCGGTTACACCACGTTTTACTCTTGGCATGGTCGGCTCCTCTTAGGCGTAAGGCATCATCGCGTGCACGGACTTCACGTTGGTTTCGTGAATTTCCGCGGGCCCGCGCAAGTGACGCTTGCTCTTGGTGGTCTTCTTGGTGAGGATGTGGCGCTTGAACGCCTGCGAGCGTTTGATGCTACCGCTGCCGCGCACTTTGAAGCGCTTGGCGGCCCCGCTCTTGGTCTTCATCTTAGGCATGACAAACTTCCTTGCTTAGTTTGCCGAACGCGGGTGCTTCCGCGTTGGGAAGGCTTATCTGACCCGGCATCGGCTTGTATGGGTGATGTTTCAGTGCTTCTTCTTGGGAGCCAGCATCATCACCATCTGCCGGCCCTCAAGCTTGGGAAACTGCTCGACCACGCAATGCGGATCGAGATCGGTACGAATTCGCTCCAGGAGGCGTACCCCGAATTCCTGGTGGGCCATTTCGCGGCCCCGGAAGCGCAGCGTCACTTTCGCCTTGTCGCCTTCGGTGAGGAAGCGCACCAGATTGCGCAACTTGATCTGGTAATCGCCCTCATCGGTGCCAGGCCGGAATTTTACTTCCTTCACCTGGATTTGCTTCAGTTTGAGCTTGGCCTCGTGCTGCTTTTTAGCTTCGCGGTACTTGAACTTGCCGAAATCCATCAGCCTGCACACGGGGGGGCTAGCCTGGGGGGCGATCTCCACGAGATCGACTTCCAGTTCTTCAGCCTTGGCCAGCGCTTCCGAAAGCTTTACGATTCCGAGCTGTTCTCCTTCTGCTCCAATCAGGCGGATTTCCGGCGCGTTGATTTCGCCATTGATCCGCTGGTCCTTGTCCTGGGCTATCGTATTCTCCTACGCATCAAAAAACTAAACCGTGCGCCCCGAGGGCATCTCGCCGGAAAGCCTTTGCAACAAGGCTTCGACGCTCATCGCCCCCAAGTCCTCGCCGGAGCGAGTCCGCACGGCAACCTGGTTCGCCTGCATTTCCTTGTCCCCCACAATCAGCTGGTAGGGCAGTTTTTGCAAGCTATGTTCGCGGATTTTATAGGAAATCTTCTCGTTTCGCAAATCCTCCAAGGCTCTTAAGCCCGTGGCGCGCAGCCGCCCCGCCAAGCCTGCAACGTAGGCGTTTTGGCGCTCCGTGACGCCCATGACCACCATTTGCACCGGCGCTAGCCACAGTGGCAGGGCGCCGGCGTGGTTTTCGATAAGGATGCCGATGAAGCGCTCCAGCGAGCCTAGTATGGCCCGATGCAGCATCACCGGCGTGTGGCGGGCGTTATCCTCGCCCACATACTCGGCGCCCAAGCGCCCCGGCATCGAAAAATCCACTTGCATGGTGCCGCATTGCCAAGAGCGCCCGATGGCGTCTTTGATGTGAAACTCGATTTTCGGCCCGTAAAACGCGCCTTCGCCGGGCAACTCGGACCATTGCATGCCGCTGGCGGAAAGCGCCTGGCGCAAGGCGGCCTCGGCCTTGTCCCAGACTTCGTCGCTGCCGACGCGCTTTTCCGGCCTTAGGGCGAGTTTCACCACCACGTCGGTGAAGCCGAAGTGTTTATAGACCTTGAGCACCAGGGCATTGAACTGCACGACTTCGGGTTCGATTTGGTCTTCGGTGCAGAAGATGTGGCCGTCATCCTGCACGAAGCCCCGCACTCGCATCAGGCCATGCAGTGCGCCCGAGGGCTCATTGCGGTGGCAGGAACCAAATTCGCCATAGCGCAAGGGCAGGTCGCGATAGGAACGCAAGTCGGAGTTGAACACCAGAATGTGACCCGGGCAGTTCATGGGTTTCACCGCGAAATCGCGCTTTTCCGATTCGGTGGTGAACATGTTCTCGCGGTAATTTTCCCAGTGCCCCGTCTTCTCCCACAATGTGCGGTCGAGTATCTGCGGGCAGCGCACTTCCTGATAGCCATTGTCGCGATAGACCCAGCGCATGTATTGCTCGATCTGCTGCCACACGCTCCAACCGCGCGGGTGCCAGAACACCAGGCCCGGCGCTTCATCTTGCATGTGAAAGAGATCGAGTTGCTTGCCCAAGCGCCGATGGTCGCGTTTTTCCGCTTCCTCGATGCGATGCAAGTACGCATCGAGATCTTCCTTCTTCGCCCACGCAGTTCCGTAGATGCGCTGTAGCATCTCATTCTTCGAGTCGCCCCGCCAATAGGCGCCGGCCACCTTCATCAGCTTGAAGACCTTGAGTTTGCCGGTGGACGGCACATGCGGGCCGCGGCACAAATCGGTGAAAGCGCCTTCCTCGTAAAGTGAGACGTCTTCTTTGGCCGGAATCGATTCGATGATCTCGGCTTTGTATTTCTCACCGATGCCTTTGAAATAGGCAACCGCCTGATCGCGTGGCAACACTTTGCGCGTGACTGGAATGTCGCGTCTGGCGAGCTCCGTCATGCGCGCTTCGATCGCCGCGAGGTCTTCAGGGGTGAAGGGGCGCTTGAAGGAGAAATCGTAATAGAAGCCGTCTTCGATCACCGGGCCGATGGTGACTTGCGCTTCCGGGAAAAGCTCCTTCACCGCATAGGCCAATAGATGCGCCGTCGAGTGACGAATGATCTCTAGGCCTTCGGCATCACGTTCGGTGATGATGGCAAGCTCCGCATCGGATTCGATCACCTGCGAGGTGTCGACGATTTTGCCGTTCACTTTGCCGGCCAAAGCGGCACGGGCAAGCCCGGCGCCGATCGAAGCGGCCACTTGGGCAACAGAGACCGGCGCATCAAAGGAACGCACCGAGCCATCGGGAAGTTTGATGTTCAACATGGCGGACTCCAAAAACAAAAAAGTGCGGTCGAGCCGCACTTTCTTCTGTCAACGAGAACGAGTGGGACCGACGGGCTTGGTTACCTCAGAAAGAAACAAGTTCGCGGTGTCATAACCCAATCCTTTCGGTTCTACGGAGCTGCCATTGCGGGGGGGCTTTCGGTGCGCTCCCGGTTCCTCTGCAAAGAAGCCAAGAGCCACCGTCAATTTGGTAGGCGCGATTGGACTCGAACCAACGACCCCCACCATGTCAAGGTGGTGCTCTAACCAGCTGAGCTACGCGCCTGCGAGGGGTGCATTATAATGGACGGTGGGATTCCCACGCAAACTATCGGCGAACGTGCCACTAACCGGCCAGTGAAGTGGCGCGCCGCGCTGCGTCAACCGCTGAGCCTGGCGGCAAGCTGACCGTGGCAGTCGAAACCTATGATCGAAACATCTTGATTGACCGCCCCGAGGCGAAGGTCCATGTCGCCGGGTCCCGGGAGCACATCCGCGGCGAGCCAACAATGTCCAGGGGCTGGGATCGCCGCCACTTTCACTCCTCGGGACATCAACAGCGGAAAGGGATATCATACCCACCTATGTTCAGGACAATGCCATAACTGCCTTGACTCAGGGCCTACAGGTGAATATGATCCCCCGCATTTCGCTTTCGGCAAGGCGATGCGCTTGCTTGTGCCGAAGAGTCCGGCGATAGAGCCCGGTTTTCCCTGAGGAGTGGGGAGTCGTTGCGCTGGAGGATCTTGGCAGTTCTTATGAGTAGTCGCTTGCGCAAGGGCGTATTTAGAATTGTCGACTGCGCAGGTGTGTAGCCACCCTGGTGAGATATCAATGACTGAAGTTTCAGAGCTTGCGTCCGATCTCAGGCGCCTCAGAGCTTCCCCGCGCAGACGTTTGCTTCACGTGATGCATGCGTGGGGCGGCGGAATCGAGAGGCACGTGCGCGACCTGACGGAACTTCTTGCGCCAGAGTGCGAAGTGCTTCTGCTTCGCCCGGTGCGCGACTCCGAGGATTGCCTTTCCTTGGCTTGGGCAAACCCTGGTGAGCGCCTTACAGTGTTTTTCGGAGAGCAGGATTACTTTTCTCTCGTTTCGCTCCTGGATTCGCTGTGCATCGAGCGGGTACATTTTCATCACATTCACGGATTCCCCCGGCGCGTGCTCGGGCTTCCCGAGGCGTTGCGGGTTTCCTTCGACTGCACTTTGCATGATTATTTCCCTCTCTGTCCCCAGTACCAGCTCATCACGGCGGATGGACACTACTGCGGCGAGACGGGAGAAGATGCGTGCAGGGCCTGCCTCGTGGCTCGCCCAAGCGCATGGGACATGGACATTGTCGCGTGGCGCAGGGATTTCAGCGGTTTTCTGCGAGCCGCCGACCGGGTGATTGTTCCTTCGCGGGATGTGGCGTCCCGGCTGCGGCGTTATTTCCCTTTCGTTGATTGCTTGGTGTGGCCGCATCCGGAATCAGAAGTGATCACCTCGGCCAATTTCAATCGTGTCCCTCCAGCCAGCCTGGTAAAGGTTCTGCTCTTGGGGGGGATTTCCCCGGCAAAGGGTTTACATGTATTGCGCGCCTGTGCCCTCGACGCGAAGAGGCGCAGCTTGCCGCTGCACTTTTGCGTGCTCGGTCATGTCGCTGATCCATTGCCCCTCTGCCCGGAACTACCGATTAGCATTCGCGGGGAATACACGGAGAACGAGATCAGAACGCTCATCGATCTCGAGCGACCTAGCGTGTTCTTTTTTCCTTCCCAGGTTCCGGAAACCTACTGTTATACGCTTTCGCGCGCGATCGAAACCGGTCTTCCGATCGTCGCAAGCGATTTCGGTGCGTTTCCTGAACGCCTCGCAAGATACCGCGACGTGCGCCTTCTGAGCTGGAACGCCTCTCCTGCCGATTGGAACGATGCGCTCCAAGCGGCGAATATGAGTGCGCAGACACGGGCTAGAGCCCAAGTTCGCGACCTGGGCTGAGCGAATGAAACCAAGCGATTACCTATCTCTCTACCGCCAGGCGTTTCGTGATGACCCCAGACCGCCGGTGGGACCGCCGATGAGCGAGCTTGATGATCGCCACTTTTTGGCTCCAGGAAAACGAGACAACCGGCAGAGTTTGAGCGCACTGTTTCGTCTTGGCGTGGAGGCCGGGCACCGGGAGAGCCGCAACGAACTGGTGCGCAGACTCGATAGTGCCGAGGACTTTAGAGAAACGATAGCCAACCAGGTGCAGACACTCAATGCGCTTGCGACAGATACCGCCTTGAGCATGCAGGCAATCAATCGCAGCCTAAATGATCTGGCGCTGTTGGCAGCCGCCGCAGAGGAGGCAACATCAGGAATTCGAGCGCGCCTAGACCTAATTGAGCGCCGTGTCGAAACAAATGAGCTGGAGCGCGTGCGTCTTGACCAGGAGATGCAAGAGGAGCTTCGAAGGCGCGACGAAGCAGAAAGGCTTCTAGCCAGTACGAGCGAATCCTTGGTTGCAGCGCGGGCGGAACGCGAAAAACTAACGGGGGTCGTCCAGGCGCAGGGTGATCATGTGCGGCATCTCGAAACGGCCGTGAGCCTAGCCCGCAATCGCGTGAATGAACTTGAGAGCAGCACATTTTGGCGCATGAGCGCACCGCTCCGGATGGTTGTGCACCGCGCCAAAATGCTCGCGCGTCGCCTGGGCGACGCGTGGCGAGGCGTGCGCCGAGCACGTCTGCAAGTGGGAACGGCCATGCGCATTCTTGAAAATGAAGGTGCTGAAGCACTGCGTGATCGTGTGCGCGACAAGATCCAGCGGCGCCGTGAGTTTAGAGAAGCGGGCGGGAACGTCTATCGCTTGGAGGAAACGATCTTCCCGCTGCACTTCTCCGGTATGGACCGCCCACGGGTTTCCATCATCATTCCAGTGTATGGCGAGGCGCTTGCGACGTTCACTTGCCTGAAGAGCATCGCCGATCATGCTGGCGGCATTGGCTCCGAGATCATCATCGTCGATGACTGCTCGCCTGAGGCGGCTAGCGAGGCGCTCGCGGCGGTATCAGGCGTGCGCATCGTGCGCAACGAACGGAACTTGGGCTTTCTGCGCGCATGCAACCGTGGCGCCACGGAGGCACGGGGCGAGTACCTGGTATTTCTGAATAACGACACCATCGTCACCGAAGGCTGGCTTGCCGGGCTTCTCGCCGTGTTTGAGAAGCAAGCGGATTGTGGGTTGGTTGGCGCCAAACTCATCTATCCCAATGGACGCCTCCAGGAGGCGGGTGGAATCGTGTGGCGTGACGGGTCGGCCTGGAATTTTGGTCGCCTCGATGATCCAAATAGACCGGAGTACAACTACTTGCGTGAGGCCGATTATTGCTCTGGTGCCGCACTATGTGTCCGCCGGGATTTCTTTGCACAGATCGGTGCTTTCGACGAACGCTACGCTCCGGCCTACTACGAGGATACAGACCTCGCTTTCAAGGTGCGGGCGGCGGGTCGCAAGGTGTATTATCAGCCGGCCTGCACCGTTGTGCACTTTGAGGGGGTGAGCTCAGGAACGGATGAAGGAACCGGAGTCAAACGGCACCAGGGAATCAATCGCGAGACCTTCGCGGCTAAGTGGGCCGATGTGCTTGCCTACCATCGGTCCAACGGGCTCGACCCAATGCTGGAAAAGGATCGCGGTGCGCGGTTCCGGGTCCTGGTCATTGATGCTTGTATGCTCACTCCCGACCAGGATTCGGGGTCTCTGCGGATGTGGGCAATCCTAGAGGTCCTGCGCGAACTCGGAGCCAAGGTGACTTTCGTTGCCGACAATCTTGAATACCGGCGCCCATATGCTGGAGATCTGCAGCAGGCCGGCATTGAGGTGCTCTTTCACCCACAGGTGTCGTCGATTCCAGAGCACATAGAGAGCTCGGGGCGTATTTACGACCTCATCATCATTTCCCGCCACTATATCGCCAGCAAATACGTGGACCTCATACGTGCCAAGGCACCGCACGCGACACTCGCCTTCGATACGGTCGATTTACATTTTCTGCGCGAAGAGCGCCTCGCTGAACTGGAAGGGAGCCGCAGCATTGCAGAAGCGGCGGCCAAGAACCGCGAGCAAGAACTCTCCTTGATGCGCAAGTGTGACGTCACTATTGTGGTCAGTTCGGTGGAAAAACAACTGCTCGAAGAGATTGTGCCCGATTCGCGGATTTCACTGATCTCGAACATCCATGACGTTCATCGGTCACCCTACGGATTCGATGCTCGCCAGGGAATTCTTTTTGTGGGCGGCTTTCGTCATCCTCCAAATACTGACGCCATGCTGTATTACCACGCCGAGATTCTTCCCCTGCTGCGCGAGCGCCTGCCCGGTGTCCGCACTCATGTAGTGGGCAGCAATGTGCCGGCGACGGTCAAGGATTTGGCGGCTGAGGATTTTGTGGTCGAAGGCTTTGTTTCCGATATCGAGCCGTTCCTTTCGCGATGCCGGCTCTCGATTTCTCCCCTGCGCTATGGGGCTGGGGTCAAGGGCAAGATCAACCAGGCCATGAGCTATGGCATTCCCGTGGTGGCCACTTCTCCCTCTGTGGAAGGGATGCACCTAGTGGACGGGCGCGACGTGATGATCGCGGACACGCCCGAGGATTTTGCTGATGCCATAGTCAACGCATACACTAACGGAGCCCTTTGGCTCACCTTGTCGGAAAACGGCATCAAGAACGTGCAAGAGTATTTCTCCCGCGATGCGGCTAAACCGGCGTTGCGTGCGTTGCTCTCTCTGTGCGAGCGACCTAACTAGTAGATCACGCAGGCGCGGCGCGTTCGGTACGCGGTTACTTCATTTGCCAATGGCACCCATTTCGTCAGCGCAGCGCATGGCCTTTACTGGCGAGCGTTTCACTCCCGAAACGCTCGGCGAGATCTGGCATGAACATTGGCATCGCTATTGTGCCATTCTCGATCTCGCAAAGCATAAAGTCGTCGTGGACGTTGCTTGCGGCGAGGGCTATGGCAGTGCGCTGCTCGCGCAGACGGCACGCCAGGTTATTGGCCTTGATCGGTCCGAGGACGTGATTCGCCACGCACACGCGCGCTATGGCGAGCGGCCAGAACTTGCATTTGCCTGCGCTTCGGTGACCGACATGCCGCTCGCGGATGCGTCCGTGGACTTGATCGTTACCTTTGAGACGATCGAGCACATCAAAGAGCAGGAAGGCGCGATCCGCGAGTGTCGCCGCGTGCTGCGTCCCGATGGCGTGCTCGTCGTGTCCTCCCCAAACAGGCCGGTTTACAGCGAGGCGAGGAACTATCGCAACGAGTTCCATGTGAGGGAACTCAACCGAGAAGAGCTCGCGAGCATTCTGACCCCATTGTTTCCACAGCAGCACTGGTACGCGCAAAGATTGCTTTTCAGTTCTTTGATTTGGAGTGAGGTGCAAACGGACAGTGGTTTCAGCGCCTACACCGTCGGGGGAGAGCGAGCCATCAAGTTGTCGGCGCCAGCCGATCCAATGTACTTCATCGTGGTGTGTGGCGGTGAGGTGGCGTCGCTGCCCAGGCTTGACGAAATATCTGTCTTCACGGACCGGGAGCAGTCAATTTACCGTGAATTCGAGCGCGCAACGCAGGCAGAGCGAAGAATCTACACGATGTATCTCGAACAGGAGAGGCAAATAAGCGAACTGCAAGCACGACTTGCCAATTTGCGCGAAACCCCATGAGGGGCAGTGGCTTCGAAGCGGTTCAAAAACGGTACGTTAAAAAGTACGCCCAATCGTACTCGATGGAACTTCTAGTGGGCATTTGGGCCGTGTCCTGGAATGCCGAGTGTGCAGGCGCCTCTGTCAGGGGCGATGCGGGGAGAATAGAGCGGCGATGTCATGAACTATGAACCCATGCAACTCGCCGTATGCGGCACGGATTTCAAGCTCCTGATTCCGCCGGACAGCGTCAACGCCACGCACTTTCGCGAGGTCTTCCAGAGCAACGGGCATTACGAGGCGGTGATGACGGCGATCCTCACCAAGCTCCTCGACAGCATGGAGCGGCCGGTGTTCGCCGACCTGGGTGCCTTCATCGGCTACTACACCGCCTACGCGGCGACGCTCTTGGCGGGGCGTGGTGAGGTGGTGGCGGTGGAGAGCAACCCGAATTACGTCGAGGTGTTGCGGGCGATGGTCGCGCACAACGGTTTTGCCAATGCGCGCGTGTGGCATGCCGCCCTGTCCGATCGGGAAGAGACGCTCTACGCGCAAGGCACCACGCTGCACGATGGCAGCACCGATCGTGACCGCGGTTTTCGGTTCATGCCCGAGCATCGCACCACGCGGCCGGCCGGTGTGCCGGGCTACGACGGCGTGCCGGTCGCCGTTGCGACGACTAGTTTCGACGCGCTCTGCGCCGCGGAAGACCTGGCGCCGAACATTGCCAAGATGGACGTGCATGGCACCGAGGGCAAGATTCTTGGCGGCATGAGCACGTTGCTGCACGGGTCGCTGCAATTCCTGCTGCTGGAGCTGCACCAAAACGTTTATCTGCGCCAGTACAGTCCTGGCCACACCCGTCTGTCGATACTCGATCGCCTGGCGGAGGAGGGCTTTTTACTCTACTACGTCGCCGGCCATCGCTACACTTGGTCCGACGGCTTGCGGCTGTTCCTGGAAACCGGGCGCTTCGCTTATCAAGAGCTGACCCCCGCGACCCGCGAGTACCTACTCTACGATCGCCACGGCGACATCTTCGTGCTGGCCGCCAAAGCGCCGGTGGAGGCGCTGCTCGGCCCGGCGGTGCGCGACCCCGGGTTCGATTAGCGGGCCGGCGATGCGCTATTGCACGAACTTGCCGTCCCTTCCGATCATCGTCAGTTCGACAAACCGGGAGCCCTGGCGGTTGTTCTTGTCGTAGCCGACGACGAAGCCACCGAGATCCAGCTCCCGCATCGACTCCAAGGTGGCGATGAGTTTCTCGCGCGTGAGGTCACGGCCGGAGCGGCGCAGTGCCTCGGTGAAGATCTTCGCCGATACGAATCCCTCGAAGTGCGTGTAGCTGGGCGCTACCTTGTTGCCGCCGGCGGCCAGCAGCTTGTGGTATTCGCGCACCAGGGCGTTGAGCGGCTTCCAGGGAAAAGGCATCACCTGGGAAATGACAATGCCTCGCGCCGCCTCGCCGAGTTCGCGGGTCAACTGCTCGCTGGAGACCACCGAGGGAGCGTAGTACTGGGCTTTGTGCCCGGAGGCGTTGTATTCCTTGATGAAGGCGACCACAGGGTTGCCGGCCGAACCGATGATGATGGCTTGGGGGTCGCCCTTGGCGATGTTGGCCGCGGTGGTCTTGGCGTCCGAGGCGTTGGGTTCGATGGGGGCCGCCGAGGCGGGCTTGATCTTGCGCTTGTCCATGGCGGCCTGCACCACGGCGAGCACCGCCTTGCCAAAGTTGTCGTTCTGGTACATCACGCTGATGCGCTTGTAACCGAGAGTGTGGAGGTGGTCGATGATCTTCTCGGCCTCGTCGCCGTAGCTTGCCCGAATGTGAAAGATATAACGGTTGCCGGCCTTGCGCACGCCGTCCGAGCCGGTATAGGGCGCAAAGAGCGGCACCTTTTCTTCGGCGGCCACGGGAATCATCGCCATGGCGCTGCCGGTGCCAAGGTAGTTGAACAGGGAAAGCACCTTCTCTTCATGCAGGAGCTTCTTGGTGTTGGCCACCGCGCGCTTCGGGTCGTAGGCGTCATCTAGAGTGACGACGCGCACCTTGCGCCCGTTGACCCCGCCCGCGGCGTTGACGGCATCGAAATACATCTGCGCGCCCGCTGTGTAGAAAATGCCGTTCGAATTCATCGGCCCAGTGAGCACCGCAGACTGGCCCAGGAGAATTTCGCGATCGGTCACGCCTTGTTGCGCCGTGCCTGCCGCCGCCCAAACCAGCCCGGCGAACAGCGTAGCGGCTCTGGATCCTCGCCAGAAGTTCATCATCATCATCCCCTCGCCAAAATCACCGGGCAGGCTGCCCAGCTATGCTAAAGACATGATAGCGAATATGGTGTATTCTTGCAAAAATGACTCATATCCGCTTGGCGAGGAGGTTGCGGCCGGTGCCGCGGCTCCCCAAGTGCGTCGCCAATGGGCGGGCAAGGCGCCGCTCAAGCGCTCGCCGAATCGGCTCGGGTCACCGGCGATTGTGGAACGAAGAGTTGCCGCCTTGGTGCGCATCGCGGCAGAACCGTGGAAGCTGCGGTTCAGGGCCTACACGAGTGCGGCGCGGTCACCGGATCTGGCCCCTCTTCGCCGCCTCACTGGATGAAGCGCCCATCTTTGCCAATCAACGTGAGTTCGACGAAGCGCGAGCCGGTGTGGTCGCCGGGCTTGAACGAGAGCACGAAGCCGCCCAAGTCTAGGGCATTCATCCGCTCGAGGGTGGCGACGAGCCGTTCCCGGGTGAGGTCCTTGCCTGTCTGCCGCAGCGCTTCCACCAAGGCCCGGGCGGCGACAAAACCCTCGAAGTGTGTGTAGCCGGGCCGCGCTTTCGGGTCCTTCGCGGCAAGCAGGCGCTGGTATTCGCGGGTGAGTGCGCTCAGGGGCTTCCAAGGAAAGGGCATCACTTGCGTGATGGTGATGCCGTGGCTGTCCGGCCCCAGCTCGCGTATCAGTTGCTCGCTGGAGACCACGGAAAAGGCATAGTACTGGGCGCTCAGGCTTCTCTTGGCGTATTCGCGGATGAAAGCGATTGCGCCCCCTCCGGCGCTTGCGAGAATGATCACTTGCGGCTCATGGGGGACGAGTGCCGCCGCGGCCTGCCTGGCATCATTGCTATTGGATTCGATGACTCCCACGGCCGCCGGCCTGATTTTGCGCTTGCCCATCGCCTCCTCGATGCTAGCGAGTGCCGAGCGGCCGAACACGTCGTTGTTCTGGACTACGCCAATGCGGGAATATCCCAGCGAATGCAGATGTTCGACGATTTTTTCGGCCTCGTCGCCGTAGCTGGCACGAATATGAAAGAGATAGCGATTGTGCGTCTTGCGCAAATGATCGGCCCCCGTGTAAGGGGCGAAAAAAGGCACTCTTTCGGCCATGATCACTGGCAGGTGGGCGGTCGCGATGCCGGTGCCCAGGTAGTTGAACAAGGCGAAGACCTTTTCCTCTTTGACCAGCTTCTTGGTATTGTCGAGGGCCCGCTGCGTATCGTAGCCGTCATCGAGAGAAAGCAAGCGGATGCGTCGTCCGAATACGCCTCCCTCTTCGTTGACAGCGTCCAGATAGAGCTGGGCGCCAGCGGTGTATTGCGACCCGAGCGCGGCGAGCGTGCCCGAACGCGCAATGGACTGGCCAAGGAGGATCTCGCGGTCGCTGACGCCGATTTCGGCATGAAGTGGTGCAACCAGCAAAGTAAACACCAGAAGAAGCAGGAAACCACCAGGGCGAGTCAGGGCGAAACGCATGCAGAACACTCCGGCGATGGGCGACGAGTGCAATCATAGCGTCAAACGCGTCATTCGGTGAGTGGCGCGTGGTCAACGGGGGCAAGGCTCTCGCTAGCGGCTCGCTATGGTGAAGGTAAGGCGAGTCGACGCCGACTCTGATCGGTGAGAGGGGGCAAAGGCGACCTGCCGGCCGGAGAGGCGGGAATACTCAAGCTGCTCGAGGGTGGCCACCAACTTCTCGCGACTGAGATCGCGGCCGGCCCCGCGCAGAGCCTCTATCAAGATCTCCGCATCGCTGTGGCCGCGTGCCCAGGCGCCGGTCTCGCCGTTGGCGGCGTCGGCCGGGGCGCCGGCGACAGCGAAAAAATAGCGATGATATGCCGCTGAAGCAAGAGAGTGATGAGCCTGCGGCGCGATGAAAGGCACGCGCTCCGCTTGGACGATGGGCGAGAGCGCACGGTGAATTTCTGCACCGAAGTAGTTGACCAAGGCGAAGACCTGGTGGGCATAAAGGAGCTCTCGGGTGTTGGCAAGAGCGCGCTGCGTGTCTTGCCGGTCATCGAGTGTGATCAGTTCGATGCGACGACCGTGGACGCCGCCGGCCGCATTCACCGCGGCGAATTGCGCCGCGGCCCCGTCGCTGTAGGCGCGGGCAATGGTGGCCAGCGGTCCGGAGAGCGGCAGCGACTGGCCCAGCAGGATGTGCCCTGCGCCGACCCCTCGTTCCGCACTCCCAAGTCCGGCGCAAGCGACCAGAGTGCAGCCTAGCAAAGAGGCGCGCAGACTCTTCCGGATGAAACGCCATAGCTCGATCGAGTGCACCGTGGGCCCCATCGGGTAAGTAACCGTTTAGATACTTGACGGGCGGAGTTTACACCGCTTCTCCGAGCATGGAAAGGGGGGCGAGCAAGTGGTGTTTGGTGCGGTGGGAGGCCCGACCGCTACTTCAAGGGTGCCGTTGAGCGTGTGCGCGCGCTCTCGCCGCGGCGAGCTCAATGAGATGCCGCGCGATGCTGGCCGGGGGGGGCAGTGGAGGTAGGGAATCCGGCCGGTACCAAGCGGCCTCGGCAATCTCGGTGCCGTCCGGCTGGAGTTCGCCCCCAGCATAGCGAGCGGTGAATGCAATCATCAGCGAGTGGGGGAAAGGCCAGGATTGGCTGCCCACGTAAACGAGGTCGGTGATCGCAATTCCCACTTCTTCCTGCACCTCGCGGTGTGCGGTGTCCTCCAAGCTCTCTCCCGGCTCGACGAAACCGGCGAGGGCACTCCAGATCGGCAGTTTGAAACGAGTCGCGCGGGCAAGCAAAATCTCCTCCCCGCGCGTCACCAGTACCATGATCGCGGGCGATAGGCGGGGGTAGGCAGTGAAACCACAGCGTCCGCATCGGCGCGCCCGTTCGCCAGGCAGATCGGTCATTCGCTCGCCGCAGGCGCCGCAGAAGCGATGTCCCAGACTCCATTCGGCCACCTGCAGCGCGCGGGAGAGGATCGCTAGTTCTTCGGCGCCGGCCGTGCTGAAAAGTGCGCGTAGGCTCTGCCAGGCCAGGCCGGGAGGCGCTGCGGTTGCGGGCGGCACGAGGAGTAGCCAGCAGGGCCGAGAGCCCAGGCGTCCGAGGTAGTGCCTTTCGGCGTGGTGCTCAAACACCGTAATGGCCAGCGCCGCAGGTGCCAGCGCGTTACTATCCTCAAGCACCAACACCCGGCCTTCTCTTACCACGCAGGCCAGAGGAGCCCCCAGGGCAACCGGGTCGGGCGTGACTCCAGGCGTGAAGTTACTCGGCGTTTCGATCATCGGCCCAAGCTTACCCGCATTGCCCCGGTCTTGCCCAGAGGCGTGTCGGTCACCCGGCGATGTACGCGGTAGGTCCAGAGCCAATGGACGGCGCGTTCCTTGCATTCGGGCCGCGCGCCGCGGTCCGTTGGCTAACGCATGAATCCGCCGTTCTTGGTGATGATGGTCAACTCAACGAAGCGCGAGCCGCTGCGGTCTTCGGGACCGAAGCTCACGCTGAAGCCGCCGAGATCAAAGGTGCCGGCCGACTCCATCGCGGTGATGAAGTTCTCGCGGGTCAGCTTTGCGCCGGGGCCCGCGCGGCGCAAGCCCTCGACGAAAAGTTTGGCGGCGATGAAGCCTTCAAGGCTGGTGAAGGAGAAATCCTGCTTGCCGTTGTAGTTGCCGAAGACCTTCTGGTATTCCTTGACCACGGCGCTACCAAGGTTCCAGGGGAACGGCACCACCTGGGCGACGACCACGCCGCGCCCGGTCTCACCCAATTCGGCGGCGAGCGAGCGAGCGCCGACGAACGAGACGTTGAGGAACTGCGGATTGGCGCCGGCTCTTTGCATCTCGCGGATGAACGCAGCGCAGGATTTGTAGGCGCTGACCATGAGCACGGCTTGCACGTCTGCCTTGGCGATCGTAGTCACCGCCTTGGCGACGTCAACGGAATTGCGCTCGACCGCGCCGTAGGCCACGCCCTTGAGCTTGGCCTTGGCAAAGGCCTTCTCGGCGGCATCTAAGCCGGCCTGGCCGTAAGCGTCATTCTGATAGAACACGGCGATGCGCCTGATACCCAGGCGCGCGAGCTGTTGGACCATGGCGTCCATCTCGGCATCATAGCTCGCGCGAACGTTGAATACATAGCGATTGGGGGGATTGCGCAGTGCGTCGGCGCCGCTGAAGGGCGCGAAAAACGGTGCCTTGGCACTGACGAAGTAGGGCTTTGCTGCAAGGCTGGTCGGGGTTCCAACGTAGCCGAAGAGAGCAAAGACCTTGTCTTCTTCGAGCAATTTCTTGGTGTTGACGACGGTGCGTGAGGGTTCGTAGCCGTCATCCATTGATTTGAGCACGATCTTGCGGCCATTGACGCCGCCCTGGGTATTGACGTGCTCGAAATAGGCCAGGGCGCCATTGCGATACTCATTGCCAAGGTCAGCGGCCGGGCCGGAGAAGGCCGCGGACTGGCCGAGCGTGACCGCGGTCGAGCTTACGCCGTTTTCCGGTGGGGGGGGCGGCGCCGCCTCAACCGACGCAATGAAGCAAGCGCCCAGCATGATCGCAGCGGCCCGGCCGCTAAGTTTTCTGCCCATTGTTTTCATCCCCTGTCGGTAGTGTGCCAATCGCCAGGCCCGGCCCTCGTTCCTGGCTGTGGTTGGCGATCGCGCCGCACTCTACAACGCCAGGGGCAGCTTGCGCAAGCGCTTGCCGGTGAGAGCGAAGACCGCGTTGGCCACCGCCGGGGCGATGGGCGGAGTGCCGGGTTCCCCGATACCTCCGATGGCACCGCCCGAGGGGTTGATGTGGACTTCCACCGTGGGCATCTCATCGATGCGCAAGATTGGGTAGTCGTTGAAATTGCCCTGCTCGACCCGGCCCTCCTTGAGCGTGATGGCCCCGTGCAGCGCCGCCGACAAACCAAAGGCGATGCCGCTTTCCATTTGCGCGACGATGGTGTCAGGGTTGACCACCAGGCCGCAATCGACGGCGCAAACGACCCGGTGTACGCGGATGCTCGGCCCGGCAATCGATACTTCGGCGACTTGGGCCACCCAGGAACCGAAGGACTCATGCACGGCGATGCCTCGCGCCCAGCCCCTCGGTAAGGGCTTTCCCCAACCCGCCTTGGTGGCGGCAAGGTCCAGGACCCCACGTGCCTTTGGTTGCGCGGCGAGCAGGCCGCGGCGATATTCGTAGGGGTCTTTTTGAGTCGCGTGGGCCAATTCGTCGATGAAGGACTCCAGGGCGAAGGCGTTTTGGGAATGGCCCACCGACCGCCAGAACCAAACCGGAACGCCGGCCTCGTGGCGCACCCACTCGGTGCGAAAGTGAGGCACCTCGTAGGGTTGATCGGCCAAGCCTTCGACCGCCGTGCTGTCGACGCCGTCCTTGATCGCCGCGGGGAAGGCCGCGGCCATGATCGACGGGCCGACCGTTTTGATGGCCAGCGATTGCGGCTTGCCCTCGCTATCGAGACTCGCTCGCAATCGTGTTAGCGTTGCCGGGCGGTAGTGCGTGGCGCGAATGTCGTCCTCGCGGCTATAGATCAGTTTGATCGGCACGCCGTCGGTCTTGCCGGTGGCTCTGCGCAGGGCTTCGCCTACAGCTTTGGAGATCTCGACCGCTTCGGCCACGAAGTCCTGGGCGAAACGCCTGCCAAAGCCCCCGCCGAGGTAGGTGGTGTGAACCGTGACCTGTTCAGGTTTCAGCCCGGTGATCTTGGCGGCGGTGAGTTGGCAGGAGGATTGTCCCTGCGTGCCCACCCAGAGTTCGGCTGCGTCGGGTCTGACCCAGGCGGTGCAGTTCAGTGGTTCCATGCAGGCGTGCGCCAGGAATGGTGCTTCATAGTCGGCCTCCAGTTTCCTGCCGGAGGCGGGCGCTGTCGCCACGTCGCCCTTGTTTTTAGCGACCACGCCCGGCGTGGCCATCAGTTCGCGGTATTTTTCATTCAGTGCTGCGGACGACAGGGTAACGAGCGCACCGGCGTCCCAGTCCAAGGTGAGGGCTTCTCGACCTTTGAGTGCGGCCCAATAGCTGGTCGCCACCACTGCAACCCCGCTGGCGATTTCCACCACGTAGCGCACTCCTGGGATGCCCTTGACGCGCTCCCCATCGAATGACTTTAGCTTCCCTCCAATGACAGGGGCTCGGGCGGTGACCGCGACCAGCATTTCCTTGCGGCGCATGTCGATGCCGAACTGCGCTTGCCCACGCACCTTGGCCGGAGTGTCGAGCCGCGGCTGTCTCTTTCCGATGATTTTGAAATCCTTCGCATCCTTGAGCTTGGGCTGGGCCGGCACGGGGAGCGCTCCCGCCGCGGCTGCCAACTCGCCGTAACTCGCCTTGCGCCTCGATTTCGCGTGCAGCACGTAGCCTTTGTCGGTGGTGCAGCTCGGCGCAGCAACTTTCCATTTAGCCGCCGCCGCGGCGACTAGCATGGCGCGCGCCGCGGCCCCCGCCTGGCGCAGCGGCTCGAAGCCGACCCGGACGCTGGTGCTGCCGCCCGTGCCCTGAACGCCGAACCAAGGATGCTTATATTCCGGAGCGGCCGGGGCGAATTCGGCGCGCACTTTGCTCCAGTCGGCGTCGAGTTCTTCGGCGAGAATCATCGGGAGCGAGGTCATCACCCCTTGACCCATTTCCGATTTGTCCACCAGCACCGTGGTAACGCCGTCGCTGCCGATGCGCAGCCAGGCGTTTGGGGCGAAAGAGGAACCCGGAGGCGCTGCGCGCAGGTTGCCAGGCAGATAGAAGGCAAGCATCAGGCCGCCACCGGTTGCGGCCGAAGCTTTGAGGAAAGTGCGGCGGGTGAAACCAGGCTTCGCGGTAGTATCTTGGTCAGAGCGGTTCACCTCAGCCTCCCTTTTTGCTGGCGTTTTGGGCCGCTCGATGCACGGCCTTGCGGATGCGATTGTAGGTCCCGCAGCGGCAGAGATTTCCGGCAAGAGCCTGGTCGATGTCCGCGTCACTAGGCTTGGGCTTCTTCTTGAGAAGCGCTGCAGCGCTCATGATCATGCCGCACTGGCAATAGCCGCATTGCGGCACTTCTTCTGCGATCCACGCCTTTTGCAGCGCATGATCGCCGCGCCCTGACAAACCTTCGATGGTTGTGATTTCCTTGTCCTGGAGAGCCGAGATTGGGGTTTGACAGGCCCGTGCCGGTGCACCGTCGACGTGTACGGTGCAGGCGCCGCACAGCCCCTGGCCGCAGCCAAACTTGGTGCCAGTCAGGCCGATCGAATCACGCAATACCCAGAGCAAGGGAGTGTCGCCCGGCAGATCGATGCGGTAGCGATCGCCGTTAATGTACAGGTTGAGCATTGAAGTGGATCTCCAGTGGTAGAAGCGCCGGGGGCTCGTGGCCGTTGGCGTGGCGAGGCGCCAATGATAGGGAAAGGCGCGGGCAGGCTCAAGCGTCCCGGCGATTTGTTTATATTGGTAAGCAAGGGGAGTGGCGGTTCCAGGATTCGGCGCTCTCGCGCGGCTGCGCGGGGGCCGGCCGATCGTTCAGCGGTCGGCACCGCTCAAACGCATGGTCATGCCCTCCGGCGCGCGGCGCAACTCCAGACCGAAGGCGGCCGGCACTCGACCGACCGTGCCCAGCCGCAGCGTGTCGTTTTTGGCACTGATCTGGGCTTGGATTTCGCCGCGCCAGCGAGCGCCCTCCTGGGCGATCCGCAGGCTGGCGTCGCGCCACGTGACCAGGCCGCCGCCTTGGCTCGCTTGCGAAGCCCAGTAGAGTTCGGGAATCGACAGATGCAGGGTTCCTGTCGGCTGGGCGGCTTCCAGCGGCGGCATTGCCGCAAGCGCCGCTGCAGGTACGTCCAATTCCAGAGCGCGCACGGCGAGCGCTGCGCGCTCCATCTCAATGTGTCCAGCTGCCGCACCGGCGAGGTGCAGATCGACCACGGCTCGGCCGCCCAGAAGCGGCAATGGCGCCAGCGACCAGCCCAGCCGATCGATAAGCACCACCCGGCCCTTGGGCGTCACCAGTTCTAAGCGGCCGCGCCCGGACCAGATCGTGCCCTCCGTCGCTTCCAAGGCGAGCTTGCCGCCGCTTTGTCCGACCAAGGCTGTGCTCAGAAGCCAGGCGGGTGCTTGAACCAGCAGAGCACCAGCCAGCAGCAGCATGCCCAAGCCGATGATGCCCAATTGCCGCCTCATGGCTGCTCCAGTAGGACGTCGGCGTTGACCGTGCCTGCCCCGGTTCGCACCAGGCGCAGTTCGCGCACCTGCCAGCTACCCTCGCGGCGCAAGGCCTCCAGCAAGGCGAGTGTGTTGGTCCAGGACGCGTTGGCGAGGTGGAAGGCCAGGCGACCGGCAGTGGGCTTTTCGCCCGGCGCTAAGCTCAGCGACAAGCCGAAAGCCTGCGCGCGCTGAGCCAGTGTCTTGACATCCATTGGCACGGTCGGGCGACCGGCATTGGCCTTGATCCGGGCCAGATCCTCACTCTGGCCGCGTAAGGTCGCCAGCGCTGATTCCATTACCGGCAGGCGGCCGGCGAGTTCGGCGCGTGCTCGGGCCAGGGGTTCCCAGACTCCGAGATCGACGGTGGCGCCAGCCAGCACGACGGCCGCCGCGGCAAGTCCCAGCCGCTCGCGCGCGGAGCGCTGCCAGAGGAGAACGTGCAGGCGAGTCACGGCTGGGTTTCCTGCAGCATCAGCCTCAGTCCGCCGGCTTGTTCGGCTTGAATGACGCTGAACCCCGCCTGGGCAAGCGCGGCTGTGAGCTGTCCACGTTGCGCCGGCTCCAGCGCAGGCACGTCGAGCGTCCATCGGCCGCCAGCGAAATGCGCCTGACGTAGTTTGTCGTCCCCGAGTTGCGCTAATGCTGGGACGGTGCGCGCCAGCAGGGGCAGGGCATCCTGTGGGGCGGGCAACCCCGCCGCGTGCCGTGCTCGGGCATAGTGCTCGCCAAATGCGGCGAATGCGCTATTGGTCGCTTGCGCCTCGGGAAACTGCTCGACGAGCAGCGCCAGTGCTGCCTTCTCGATGCCGTGCGCGCGCCAGCGCAGCCACAAGTAATCGGCGATGCCGGCCGCGGTATGCAGGGCGGCAGCGACTATGAGCGCGGCAGCCATCCACCGCAAGCTGTGCGTCGGCGGTAGGGGGGGCGTCGTTGCCGAACCGAGCTTCGTATCCGGCAGCAGCGATTGTGCTGCCAACAGCCGTTCCTCGGGAAGACTCTGCCAGGTTGCTTGGCCGCGCCACTCGATCACTACACCGAGGCTGCGTGCCCAGGAGACCTGCTGCTCAGGGCTGGGTTCCACGCCGGTGACCACCAACAGGCGTGGGCGTTCCGCGCTACCGCGCTCTAACGTGAGGAGCAGCGCAGCTGGGGGCGCCAAGTCCGGGCCGGCCTCGTCGATCGGCAGTACGTCGTCCCCCACCAGAACATAGCCTCCCACCGCCGCACGCTGCCACCACCAGGCCCCGGGGGGGACTTCGGGCAGCTCGGCTTCGGCTACCAAGCGTTGCGGCCGCACACCCAGACCGGCAAGTGCAGCGAGCGCGTGGCGCAGCCAGTCCCGTTCGACCACAACGACGCGCCGCTTGCCGTCCGCTTCCCGCAGCCCGGCCGCCAAATACTGTGCTGCGGGGTCGCCAGCGACGCGGGTTTCCACGGCGTAGGCGAGAGCCGCCTGGAATTGCGGTGTCGGCAAGTCGGGCAGGGTGAGCCGCAGCACGCGGGCGCGCGCGGCGGATATGATGGCGATGCGGGTATCTGCATGCGGCCAAGTTGCTGGCGCGCCTTGGCCGCGGCTGAGCATGCTGCTGCCCTCGACAAGCACCCAAGCGCAAGCGGCGTGATCGAACCCAAAGTTCTCGTCGAGAAGAAAGCGCAGCGTTTTCATTCGAAGACCTGCCAGACAATCTGCGGTGCGTTCGCTGGCACACGCTGTACGAGTGCCCGCGCGACGGCCCGGGCTTCACCCTGGCGCGCCTCGACGACAATCTCGAAGAACTGGCTGCTCACGCCCATTTGCGTCTCTCCCGGGGGAATCACACCTGGGGGCAGCGTATCGCGAAAGGCGCCGATATTGGGGTGGCGGCGTGGCACCTGCGCGAGGCGACTCGCTTCGCCGAGGTCTAATCCTTCGATCGCGCCCGCGAGCACTGGTGCGGGTGCGGTATTGACGTTCAGGGCGAGGCCACTTTGCGGCAAAGTGGTGACATAAGGGCGCAGGCGTGCCACGGCGTCGCGATCGAAGCCGCGTACGTGCAGGAGTTCCTCGACCCGCACTGCCGGGGCGTTACCCGCAAGCCGTGGCTGCGGGAGCGCGCGGTAGTAGGCGTCTTCCGCGCCGGATCGACCGTGCGGCGCGCTGTTCGAGTCAAGCCAATCGATGAGGCTGTCGGCGAGATCCACGGGGAGTTGGATTGTCTGCAGCAGGCGTCGGAAGCGGCGTTCTGCGTCAGCAGCAACGGCGCCGTTGCGAACCAGGTCATTGAGATTGTAGAGCCCTTGCTGGTCGGCAATGTAGCCGGAAACCTCGCCGTTTTCCAGAGGCGTCGGTGGCAGGCGCATCGCCCAGGGTTCGGCGAGATGATCGATCGCGGAGCTACGGCCGTCGTCTTGCAGAATCAGCATCGCCCAGCGCACGCCGGCACCCGCCATGGTTCGGGCCTGGGTGCGGGCGGCGGCGAGTTCGAACTGCCGCAGCCAGAGCTGCTGCCGCCACATTAACCCGGCGGCGGTGGCAGCCGCCAAGGCAGCGATCAGCATCGCAAAAACGACCGCCGCGCCGCGCGTTCGCTTCGTTGCTTGGGCTTTCCCCGCCCCCTCCCCGAGGGAGGGGGTGAGATCGGTTCGCCGCAACGCGGCTCCGGTTCCGAGTATGCGCCCCTTGGGGCGGCCCGGCGGGGCACTCATGGCAGCACCACGATGCGTCGCAGCTCTGCGCCGCCGCGGGGCCGCAGGCTGATTTCGACGGCGCGGGGCAAGGCGTTGGCGTCAGCGCTGGTGGGCCAGCGCTCAACCCAGCCGGTGCGCGACGCGAATCGCAGGCGGACAGAGTCCACGTCCTCGAGTAAGGTGACCACTTGCGCTGGACTCTCTGGTACGTTGTCCCAGCTGGGCCATAGGGCGAGTTCGAGTCTGCGCGCGCGCGTGCGGTATTCGACGCGCTGGCCCGCAGCGGCATGCAGCGCATCGACGTCTCCGGCGCGAGTGAACCTTAGACGCGTGTCCCCGTCCTCGTGGTTCGTGCCCAGTAGGGAGGCTTCGCGCTGTTCGCCACTGCGCGCGGAACGCGGCAGCGCGCGCTGCAAGTCGGCTTCCAGGCGATCAAACACCCGTGCCAGTGTGCGCCAGCGGTCTTGTTCCGCCGCCAGATGGCGCTCGCCTTCGAGCAAAAGGGTCAGACCCCGATAGGCGCCGAGGACCAGCAGTGCCATGATCGCGAGCGCGATCAGCAACTCGACCAGCGTGAATGCCGCGGCGCGCTTTCTCATGGCGCGCGAGTTCGCGCAAGAAAGGCGATGAGCCGCGCTTGGACGTAGCTTGGCTGATCCTGCGTGCTGACGGCAACTTCCACTTTGCGCAGGTTAGGATTGGGTGTGCCGCTAACCGTTTCGCGCCAAAGGAAGCGTTGCCCGGCTTGCTCGGCTTCGCCGCTGCGCTCGCCGAGTCCGGGCCAGGGCTCGCTCAGTTGGGCCAGGGCGACGCGGTTCTGTGCCACCCATTGCGCCAGGGTGCGCGTGCGCAAAAGCTCCGCGCCCTCCGTGCCGAGGGTTGCGCCGCGAAACGCGGCGGCGAGCGCAACGGCGATGATGGCGAGGGCAACGAGCACCTCGAGCAGCGTGAAGCCGCGCGCGCGGGGACAGGACCACTGCCTCATTGCGACTCGACCCGCACGCGGCCAAGCGCATCGCCGCTCACGCGCCACAGGAACTGGCCCAATTCCAGGTGGATTGCGAACGGATCATTGATGCCGTGCGCGGCAAAAAGCAAGTAGGGCTCCGCGTCACGCTGTCCTGAGCGCTCGAAGTGGACGAGGCGCAGACCGTTGAGCGGCGCGCGCGCAGCCAGGGGAGCTTCGTCAGTCAGGGGTTGCCAGGTCCAGTCTTCGCCGTTACGCGCCAGGATGTCAAAGCGCGGTCCTTGATCTTGCCACCGCCACAGGATGCTGCGGTTGCGCCACTCTGCAACCAGGGCGGCGTGTTCTAGCGCTGCCGCTACTTGCTGCACTTGCCGCTGGCCCTGCTCGCGCTCTCCTTCAAAGAGCCGCAGGGATACCAATGCCGTGGCGATGCCTAGAATCACCAGCGTCACCAAGATCTCGACGAGGGTAAACCCCGGCGCCGCCAATCGGTCGCGGTGGCCCTTAGCGAGTGCGCGGTTCACGCCGGTCAGGAGCTCCACGAGCCGATATCGGCGTCAACGCCGTCCCCGCCCGGCTTGCCATCGGCCCCCAGGCTGAAGATGTCGATTTCGCCGCGCAGCCCTGGGTTCAGGTACTGGTAGGACGATCCCCAAGGGTCTTTGGGCAAACGCTCCAGGTAGCCGCCGGGTTTCCAATTGGGGGCGTCTGGGGGCGCGGTGGGTTTGGCGACCAGCGCTTGGAGCCCCTGCTCCGCGGTAGGGTAGCGCTGGTTGTCCAAGCGGTAGAGTTTGAGCGCTTGCATCAACGTAGCGATGTCGGTGCGCGCTGCGGTGACTCTCGCCTCGTCCGGGCGGGAGAGGACTTTCGGTACCACCAGCGCGGCGATCACTCCGAGGATGACGATGACGACCATTACTTCGATCAGTGTGAAGCCCCGCTGGAGGCTGGAGAGGCGAGCGATGAAATAGTGGAGAGGGTCGCGCATGGCTGCGTTGGCGAGTAGGGACCAGAGAGCATTATAATCGCTGCCTCTTGCGCCGCGATGACAAGAGATGCGCTATTGGCTTTCGCTGGGACTGTCGCTGCTTCTGGCCACCGCGGGTGCGCTTTGGTGGATGCTGACCCTGCCTCAACCGCTGCCGCAAACGCCGTACAGCTTTTCGGTGGCGCCGGGGAGCAACCTGCGCCAAGTGGCGCATGGTCTCGCTGCGGCCGGGGTCATACCGCACGAGGCCATGCTGGTATTCAGCGCACGGGCCTTTCGACGCGACAAGGACATCAAGGCCGGCAACTACGCCTTGCACCAGCCGATTTCTGTGCTCGAGTTGCTCGATCGCCTTACGCGCGGCGAAGTCACCCAACGCGCCTTAACCATCATCGAGGGCAGCACCTTCTCCCAACTGCGCGCAACGCTACAGCAAGCCCCGGGATTGCGCCAGCTTGCGGTGGAGCTTGCGGATGCGCAGGTGCTGTCGCAGCTTGGCGCGCCGGAAACTCACGCCGAGGGGCTCTTTTTTCCAGACACGTATTTCTACACCGAGAATTCCAGCGACCTCGAACTGCTCCAGCGCGCCTATCGCTTGATGCAAGAGCGCTTGCTTGGCGAGTGGGCGCTGCGCGACCCGGAACTGCCCCTGGCCACCCCCTACGATGCGCTGATCCTCGCGTCTATCGTCGAGAAGGAAACCGGCAAGGCGACCGATCGCTCCTTGGTAGCGTCGGTGTTCATCAACCGCTTGAAGCTAGGAATGCGCCTGCAAACTGACCCAGCGGTCATCTACGGGCTCGGCGCGAATTTCGACGGTGATCTGCGCAAGCGCGACCTGAGCGCCGATACCGCCTACAACACTTATACGCGCGTGGGCCTGCCGCCCACACCGATCGCCCTTCCTGGCTTGGCTGCTCTTCGGGCGACTCTCCATCCGGCGAGCACTCATTATTTGTATTTCGTGGCGCGGGGCGACGGATCGAGCCAGTTTTCGACCAGCTTGGCCGATCACAACCGAGCCGTGGCAAAATACCAGCGTGGCGCGCGTTAGACCCATGTTTCCCCACGGACGTTTCATCACCCTCGAAGGCATAGATGGCGCGGGCAAGAGCACCCACGTCGAATGGCTGCGCGACACGCTTGTGGCGCGCGGACATCGCGTAGTGGTTAGCCGCGAGCCGGGGGGCACGCCACTGGGCGAAACGCTGCGTGAGCTCTTGCTGCATCAAGGCATGCGGCCTGCAACCGAGGCTTTGCTCATGTTCGCCGCCCGGCGCGAGCATTTGGAAACTGTCATCTGGCCTGCCCTAGAAGCTGGGCAGTGGGTGTTGTGTGACCGCTTCAGCGACGCGAGTTTTGCGTACCAAGGCGGCGGGCGTGGACTGGCAGAGGAGCGCCTGCGCGTGCTCGAGGAGTGGGTGCACGGGGGATTCGAGCCCGACCTGACGCTGCTGTTCGATTTGCCGGCCGAAGTGGGGCAGGCCAGGCTGGCTGCAAGCCGCGGACCGCTCGACCGATTCGAAGTGGAACGCGCGGAATTCCATGAGCGCGTTCGCGAGGCCTATCGAGCGCGTGCGTGCGCCGCTTCGCATCGCATTCATGTGCTCGACGGCACGCGCGATCTCGCGAGCATTCGCGCGGAAATCTCGCGCCTCTTGGACCGCCTATGAAACCCCTGGGTACAAGCTGGCGCTGCTTGCACCGTGTTGCGAGCGGCTGGCGCCTGCCTGGCGAAGGCACCTCCTTCCACCCGTGGGTGGGTGCTGGAAAGGCCAATCGATGAGCTTGAACGTACCCTATCCCTGGCAATCGGCGCTTGCCGAGGGTTTGTTCGCTCGGCGCGAGGCCTGGCCGCATGGCCTTTTGTTGCATGGTCCGGCAGGACACGGCAAGCGCGCGCTCGCCAGGTATCTCGCCAAGGCGCAGTTGTGCGAAGCTCCAGCGTCGAATGGCGAACCCTGCGGGACTTGCTCAGGCTGCCATTGGGTCGAGGAGGGTCAGCACCCCGATTTGCGCTGGCTGGCGCCCAACCAACCCGCCGAGGATGAGCCGGAGGCGAGGGCGGGCCGCGAAATCATTCCGGTCGACCAGGTGCGCGAACTGATCGATTTCGTAATGCTTACCCCGCATCGACTGCGCCAAAAAATAGTGGTGCTCGCACCGGCCGAGGCCATGAATCTTGCGGCCGCGAACGCGCTGCTCAAGACCCTGGAGGAGCCGCCTGCATCGACCCTGCTATTGCTGGTGAGCGATCGCCTGGGGCGCTTGCCGGCAACGATTACCAGCCGATGCGCCAAGATCGCCGCACCGCGACCAAGCACCAGCGAGGCTCTGTCCTGGCTGGCATCTCAGGGTATGGCGGCGCCCGCGGATCTGCTCGCGCAAGCGGGGGGCGCGCCGCTGCGAGCGCTGGAATTGGCCGAACCGAGCTATCAGGAGGAGCGGCGCGAACTGCTTGCGCAACTGGTCGTTCCCCAGAAGCTATCGGCAGTGGCGATGGGGGTGAGGCTCGACGCGGTCGCTAAGCCGGAACGCAAGCTGCGCTTGGCCTGGTGGCTCGATATGCTGGCGACTTGGAGCTATGACCTGGCCGCCCTGGCCAGTGGGAGTCCCCCTAGATACCACCCGGACTTCCGGGAGTCCGCGTCCGCGCTGGCAAGCCGGCTAGCGCCGCTGCCTTTGATTCGATATCATCGCGAAGTGTTGCTGCAAAAGCGCTTGATCGGGCACCCGCTCGTGCCACGCCTTGTGGCGGAGCAGATGATTCAGGCTTATCGCGAGGCGATTGTGTTGGGGACGGTGCGCTGAGGGGAAAATGGTAACCAAGGGAAACAAGGGCCCGGATCCTTCTACCGGCGCGGTGCTCGGCGCGGTGGCGCGTCCGGGCGTGCTATCGCTCAATATTCGCGAACGCACCGCGCTCTACGCCGCCTACATGCCCTGGATCAAGGGGGGAGGCATCTTCATTCCCACCAACCGTCCTTATCAGCTGGGAGACGAGGTGTTCATGCTGCTCTCGCTGATGGACGATCCCGCCAAGATTGCGGTCCAGGGCAAGGTGGTTTGGATCACACCCGATGGAGTGCAAGGTAATCGCAGCCAAGGCATCGGTGTGCAGTTCACCAATGACGAGACTGGATTCACGGCCCGCAACAAGATCGAGGGAATCCTCGGCGGCACGCTCAGTTCCACGCGCTCGACCCATACGATGTAGCGTACCGCAGTGGCGGCACGCGCTTCCCCGAGGCGTTGCGGCCGATACATGCTTGCTCGGATACCCCGTTGTTCGTCGATTCCCACTGTCATCTCGATTTTCCCGAGTTCGCCAATGAACTCCCGGCGTTACTCGCCCGCATGGCGGACAGCGAGGTCACACACGCACTGTGTGTCAGCGTGGAGCTACCCGGATTTTCCAAGGTCCTGGCCCTGGCCGAGGCGCACGCGCAGCTCTTTGCCACGGTGGGCGTGCATCCAGACTATCCAGATACCGTCGAACCCACGGTGGAGACATTGCTCGCACGCGCGCAGCATCCCAAAGTCGTGGGGATCGGTGAAACCGGACTGGATTACTACCGCCTGACCGGCGACTCGGACTGGCAGCGCGAACGCTTTCGCGTGCATGTGCGCGCCGCGCGGCTCAGCCACAAGCCGCTGGTGATTCATACGCGCAACGCCGCCACAGACACGCTGGCGATATTACGGGAGGAGGGCCCGGTTCCTGCGGGCGGGGTGTTTCACTGCTTCACCGAGGATTGGTCGGTGGCCTCGGCGGCTCTTGATCTGGGCTTTCACCTCTCCTTTTCGGGGATCGTCAGCTTTCGCAATGCCAAGGCCGTGCACGATGTTGCGCGACGCTGCCCACTCGAGCGCATGCTCATCGAGACCGACGCGCCGTATCTCGCGCCGGTGCCGCATCGGGGGAAGCGCAACGAACCAGCCTACGTGCGGCATGTAGCCGAGGCGATTGCAGGCCTGAAGGAGGAGCCGGTGGAGGTGATCGCCGAAGCCACCACTGCCAACTTCTTTCGCATGTTCCAAATCCCGGCGGCGGCAAGATGAGAGGGCGCGCTTACTTTGCTGCCGGCAGTCTGTCGATTTGCTTGGCTCTGTCGGCCCTGGCCGCCGAGCGCACGGCCTTTGACGAGTTTCATCGGGCCATCAGCGTCGGCGACCGTGCCAGCGTCGCAGCCTTGCTCCAGCGTGGCATGGATCCCAACCTGGTGGATGAAGTCGGCACCCCGGCATTAGTGAATGCCGTCCGCGGCGGTGATCTGGACCTCGTGGCGTCCTTGTTGCGAGCAGGCGCCAAGCCCGACCGGCGAACGCCCCAGGGCGATAGCGCAATCATGGTCGCCGCTTTGCAGGGCCGCCTCGACATGGTCAAGCTGCTGCGCAAATTCGGCGCTGCGATGAACCATCCCGGCTGGTCCGCGCTTCTATATGCCGCCACCAATGGGCACACTGCGGTGATTACGTTTTTGCTTGAATCCGGGGCCGATGTCGCGACGACCGCACCTAACGGCGTATCGCCGCTGATGATGGCGGTGCGCGGCGGCCATGCGGCAGCGGTGAAGCTGTTGCTGGAGCATGGGGCCGACCCCAGATTCAAGGCCGAGTCCGGCGCCACGGCGCTGCAGTGGGCTCTCGCCCGCGAGCACCATGAGATTGCCGTTCTGCTCAGGACCGCCGGGGCGACGGAGTAGCGAAACAGCGCGTTGTGCTAGCCGGGCTCGCGTTCTGCAACGGCAACCTTGTCTGGCATGGCTGGCGCATCCAGCCCTTGGAGTGCCGCCGCGTTGGCTGAGGGAATCATGAGTTCCGGCAGCGCCCCCACCAGGCGCCTCGCTCCGTTGAAGCGCTTGCGCCAGTAGTTGTCCGTAATCTGCACGATCTCGACTTCGCTGTTCTTGTTTGGCGCATGAATGAAACGGTTGTCGCCGAGGTAGATGCCGACATGGGAATAGGCGAAGCGGCGGGTATTGAAAAACACCAAGTCGCCGGGTAGGAGATCCTTCATTGCGACCTTCTCTCCCAGGCGTCCCATTTCGCGCGCCGTACGCGGGAGGGTCACGCCGGTGACCTGTTGGAAGACGTAGCGAACTAAGCCGCTGCAATCCAGGCCGCTCTCCGGGGTGTTTCCCCCGAACTTGTAGTTCACTCCGATCATGCCCAAGGCGTACACGGCGACGTCCTGGGCGTTTGACCAGACCATTTCGGTTGCCGCCTTGAGGTCAAATCGTGCTGGCTTTTGCGCCAAGTCCTCGGCCCGGAGCGCTTCCGAGGCCACCGCGAGAAGGACGACAGACATCGCGGCGGCGGCCCGTCGAATTAAATTGTGATCAGCCATGTCTTAATTATAGCGCAAAAGGGATGCTCACTTAACTATATGTTTGTCCGACGTTTTGCACTGCGCTGAGAGGTTTGCGTCGCCACTGCTGCCAGCGCTCGGCGTCGCGGAAAACGGGTAGTGAGTCCGTCGCTGCGTGGTCGGCGAAGCGCTCGAACCAGGGGTCGAGCAAATCCAGGAGGTGCCCATCGTCAATCGGGAACGGCGGGCCCCGGCCAGTCTCGGAAGCCACGAAGAAATAGCCGCAGAGTGTGCCCCCAGCGGCGACGAGTTCGCCCATGCGCCGAGCGTAGGCGGGCCACAGGCGTGGCGGCAAGGCACACAAGAAGGCTCGCTCATAAACGTGGGGCCAACCTCGCTCGCCGGCAAGCTGAAAGAAATCAGCTTCGCAGACGCAGTCGGCGTGCGGTCCTAGCTGTGCCTTGGCGCGGGCTACCGCGGCGGGACTGTAGTCGATGGCAAGCACTTGATGCCCAGCGGCTGCCAGAGCCGCCACTTCGTACGCGCTGCCGCAGCCGGGAACAAGCACCTGAGTGGCTGGGGGCAGCGTGGCCACCCAGGCGAGAAAGTCTGCGGGCGCGGCACCCCGATCCCAGGGCGTGACTCCGTCGCGATAGCGCGTCTCCCAGAATTCGGGTTGTGCCGGGTCCTGGCGTGGCGGCTTGGTATCGTTCATGCTTCGCCCCCGCCCTTACGCATGACCTTGCCTTCTGCGGCTCGCTGCCGTCGGATTTCCTTGGGATCGGCACGGAGTGCGCGGTAGATTTCGATGCGGTCGCCTTGCCGCAGCCGGCTGTCGAGCTTCACCAGCCTGCCGAACACGCCGACTTTGTTCCTGTCGAGATCGATTTCTGGGTGCCGCGCCAGGAGCCCAGAACCCTCAATGGCTGAGCGCACGGTTGTTTCCGAGTCTACGCGTAGGTCGATGAGCGTGGTTTCCGCAGGCAGGGCGTAGGCAACTTGCACTTCGAGTAGGGGCATCAGGGTTCTCCGTAGAGTTCTTCGGCGCGGCGCACGAAGGCATCGATGAAGCTGTGGGCGATGTGATTGAAGACCGGGCCGACGATCTTTTCCAGGGTGCGGCTCGAAAACTCGTAATGCAGCTCGAATTCGACTTTGCAGGCGGTCTCGCCGAGTGCGGTGAAGCGCCAGGCACCGTCGAGCGCGCGGAAAGGACCGTCCTTGAGGGTTATGACTATCTCTCGGGGAGGTGCGTGACGGTTTTCCGTAGTGAATGTCTGGCGCACACCATGGTAGGCAATGTCGACGCTGGCGATCACGCCGTCCTCGCGCCGCTCGATCACGCGCGTTGCGCCGCACCAAGGCAGGAAGCGCGGGTAATGCTCCACACCTTCGACGAGCGCAAACATCTGTTGAGCGCGGTACATCACCAGTACCGATTTTCTTACGCTGGCCATGGGTCGCGGAGGGGCATAATGAGGTCATCGACGGTAGAATACGCACCCTGATCGAGGCCCGCGACATGTCCATCATCGACAACAGAAAAGCATATCACGACTACTTCATCGAGGAAAAACTCGAAGCCGGTCTGTCGCTCGAGGGCTGGGAAGTCAAATCCATTCGGGCCGGCCGGGTGCAAATCAAGGAGGCCTACGTAGTGGTGAAAGGCGGCGAAGTGCATCTGCTCGGTGCGCACATTAGTCCCTTGGCCACGGCCTCCACCCACATCAAACCCGATCCGGTGCGTACCCGCAAACTGCTTCTGCAAGCGCGCGAGATCAGCCGGCTGATCGGGCAGGTTGATCGCGCCGGATACACGTTGGTGCCGCTCGACATGCACTACAAGGCGGGGCGAATCAAACTCACCATCGGGCTGGCCAAGGGTAAGAAGCAGTACGACAAGCGCGAGTCGGAGAAAGCGCGTGACTGGGAACGTGAAAAAGGCCGCATGTTGCGCCAGCGGGCAAGGGGCTAGGTGGTCTCCCGTGTCAGGCACCGCCACTGAGTGCCGCCCGTGCCGCAGCGATCCCGCTGCGCACGGCGGCCTCGATAGTTCCAGGAAAGTGCGGGTAACAGTAGTCACCGGCGAGGAAAAGCCGTGGCGCAGCACGCATGGGTGGCGGTGCGCGGTTCGGGCGGCAGGCGTAGGTGGCGCGCCTTTCGGTCAGAAGGCGGGACCAAGCGGGCTTGCCCAGTTCCGGAAAAAGCCGTTCAACTTGGCTGGCGGCGGCGCCCAATAGCAGAGGGCGGGCGGCGAGCCGGATGTCGGTTTCGGCGCTGATAACCGTCGCCATCAGGCCGGATGTGCCGCAGAGTTGCCCACGGTCCAGCAGCCACTGGCCTGGCGAGCCGTCGAGCGCCATGATCGGATCAGGGAGCCGCGCTTCGGGTGAAAAGCGCCAGTAGATCGTGCGAATCGGCTGATAACCCGTCACTTCATTCTTCGCGGCAAGGTCGCGCAGGCTTTCGATCGTTGCGGCAAAGACCGATAGCTGCTGGGGGCTGACCGCAAGAATGACCGCGTCGAACTCGGTGCGCTCGCCTGGGGTCGTGATGAGCCAGCGTGACTGGGATGCCTCCAGGCTGCGCACAGGGAACCCGAGCCGAATTTTGGCGCCTTGGCGATCGAGCCATGCGACCGCCGGCTGGGGGAAAAGCTCTCCCAGGTCACAACGGGGGAGGAGCAAATCGGAGTCGGACCGACCGTTGGCAAATGCCGCTTGCAGCACGTTCAGGAACACCTGAGCCGAGGCAAGGTGCAAGGGCGTATTGAGGGCAGCCAGACACAGTGGCTCCCAGAGGTTCCGCACCACGTCCGAGGGCTGACTCTGAAGCAGTTCTGCCACGGTTTGTCGCGCATCGGTGCGAAATGCGGCCAGGCGTAGGCGGGCGGCGAAGCGCAGTGCCGCAATGCGATCGGCCAAACGCAAGCCTTGCGCGGAGAGCAGTCCGACGACCAAATTCAAGGGTGCAGGGATCTCTGGGAGGCGCAGCAAGAAGGCGCCGCGTTGGTGCACGCTGAGCGCTTGGCGCAGCAGCGCGTGCTGTGTCGACCCCGGCGCGACGACCTCCATCAGGCGGAGCGTTTCGTGGTAAGCACCGAGCAAGATGTGTTGCCCGTTGTCGAGCGTGAGACCGTCGATTTGAACGCTGCGAGCCCGCCCGCCCGGCTGCCTCGCAGACTCGTAGATCGTCACCGGTCGTCCTGCTTGGCGGAGCGTGATGGCGGCGGCGAGGCCAGCGCAGCCGGCGCCGATGACCGCGATGTTCTTCATCGTCGCCATTCGGCGCGTTCGCGCAGGTAAGTGCGCGTCGCGATCCAGAGCTTGCGCCAACCCGGCAAAGCAATGCGATGGCGCAGGACGTGGCAACCGTCGCGCTCGATTTCTTCTAGCACGGTGCGGTAGATCGCCGCCATGATTAGCCCAGGGAGTTGTGACCTGCGATCGGCCGCTGGCAGCGTCGCCAGAGCCTGCTGGTAGAACCCTTGCGCGCGCGCGATCTGCGCGCGCATGAGGTCGTGGAACTCCGAAGTTTCGCGTCCGTGCAAGAGATCCTTGGCGATCACACCGTGCTTGGCGAGTTCGTCCTGCGGCAGGTAGATGCGGCCGCGGCGGGCGTCCTCGCCCACGTCGCGCAGGATGTTGGTGAGTTGAAAGGCGATTCCCAGGTCATGGGCGTAACGGCGGGTTTCGCGCCGGGTGGCGCCGAAGATCTCGGCAGACAGCAGGCCGACCACCCCCGCAACGCGGTAGCAATAGAGCTGCAGGGACTTGAAATCCGGGTATCGCGTCTGGGCAAGATCCATGGCCATGCCGTCGATGATTTCTTCAAAGAGCTCGCGATCCAGACCGAAACATTTGGTGACCGGTTCCAAGGCGAGCCCGACGGGATGTTGCGGTCGGCCTTCGTAGACTGCAGCGAGTTCCCGGCGCCACCAATCCAGCTTGCGTCGTGCCACTTCTGGCTCAGGACAGTCGTCGACGACGTCATCGACCTCCCGGCAGAACGCGTAGAGTGCGGTAATGGCTCGGCGGCGCTCCGGATCGAGAAAGCGAAAGCTATGATAGAAGCTCGAGCCGCTGGCTGCGGCACGCTGCGCGCAGTATTCGTCAGGCGTCATCTGGCTCTGCGTCCTTGGAGCGCTGCACGCGAGAGAATCACCAGCCAATCCCAGCTGCCAAGCTGCGGTCGGGCGCCAAAGACGTCGCCGCGCACTTTTTCGAGGCGCTCCAGAATCCGCAGCCCGCCCTCAATCACCAGCTTGAGCTCGAATCCGATTCGGCCGGAGAGGCGCTCGCCGAGTTCTGCCCCGGAAAGCAGCAGGTCCCTGGCTCGCTGGTGCTGAAAGTGCATCAGTGCCTGCCATGGGGGGCCGGTTTGCTCTGGGCCGATGGCCTCGGCATCGACACCAAAGCGGGCACATTCGTCAAGCGGCAGATAGACTCGCCCTTTGGCATGATCGATGGCAACATCCTGGCAGAAATTCACCAGTTGTAGCGCGGTGCATAAGGCGTCTGATTGACTCTGCGCAAGGTCACCGCCTACGCCATACAAGCGTAGCAACAGGCGGCCAATGGGGTTGGCCGAGCGCCGACAGTACTCGCTCAGCTCGCTGAAGTCGCTGTAGCGAATCTTGTACACGTCCTGCGTGAAGGCGTCGAGAAGCAGGTAGAAGGGCTCGGTCGGTAGTTGCCATTGCTTCTGTGTTGCAGCGAGCGCGTTGAGAATGGGGTCTTCGACCACTTTCCCGGAAAGTGCTTGGTCGAGTGCGCGGCGGTAATCGGCCAAAGCGCGTAGGCGCTCTTCGGGGGAGGCGTCACCTTCGTCAGCGAGGTCATCCGCATGTCGGGCGAAGCGATAGATCGCGGTGACCGGCGGGCGCAGGTGGCGCGGCAGGACAATCGAAGCGACCGGAAAATTCTCGTAGTGATCGACGGACAAGGCTCGTCTGCCGGGGCTTTCCCGCCTTTGGCTGCGGTCAGCTCGCTATGATACAATGAAAAGTTTGCGAAAGTGGCGGAATTGGTAGACGCACTGGATTTAGGTTCCAGCGGGGCAACCTGTGGGGGTTCGAGTCCCCCCTTTCGCACCAGGGGCGAGCATTCGCTCCGTGCCCTCCAGTCGCATGGGGCAAGACTAATGGATCAGAGAGACGAGGAAACCTGTGAGCACGCAAACCACTCTTGAAACCCTGGGCACGCTGGAACGTCGCCTGAACATGGCGGTGGCCGTTTCGCAAATCGAAAGCGAGGTGCAGAAGCGGCTTCAGAAGATCGCCCGCTCGGCGAAGATGCCTGGCTTCCGCCCCGGCAAAGTGCCCCTGAAGATGGTCGCGCAGCAGTACGGCCCGCAGGTGCAGAACGAGGTCTTCGGGGAGACAGTCGAGCAGGCGTTCAGCGCGGCAGTGCGCGATCAAAACCTGAAAATCGCCGGGCAGCCGCGCTTCGAGCCCAAGGAAGGGGCTGCCGAGGGGCAGATCGAGGTCTCGGCGACCTTTGAGGTGTACCCCGAGGTCGTTCTCAAGCCGCTGGACGATGCCAAGATCGAGCGTCCGGTCGCCACGGTCACCGCGGATGATGTCAGCCGTACCATCGAAGTGCTGCGCAAGCAGCGCGTGCGCTACGAAGTGGCCGACCGGGCGGCGGAATCTGGAGATCGCGTGATTGTCGACTTTACTGGCACCATCGATGGCGTTGAATTCGGTGGTGGGCAAGCGCGCGATTTTCCCATTGTGCTCGGCGAAGGACGTATGCTGCCGGAATTCGAAACGGCTGTGACGGCCATGAGCAAAGGCGAGAACAAGACTTTCGCGTTGAACTTCCCCTTCGATTATCACGGGGCCGAAGTTGCCGGAAAGACCGCGGAGTTCAATATCACGGTGAAAGAGGTGTCCAAGCCCATATTTCCCCAAGTGGACGCGGAGTTTGCCAAGGCGTTCGGCATCGCTGATGGCGACTTGGCGCGACTCAACGAGGAGATCGGCGCAAATCTCCAGTTGGAACTCAAGCGCCGGGTGCGCGCCCGTTTGCGCGAGCAGGTAATGCAAGCGCTGCGCCAGCACGCCGAGCTCGATGTGCCGCGCATTCTGGTCGAAATGGAGGTGGCCCGACTCTATCGGGGCGCCACGGAAGACATGAAGAAGCGGGGCGTCAATACCGATGATGCGCAGCTGAGCCCCGACCTCTTCCGCCCGACCGCGGAAGATCGCGTCCGGCTGGGGCTAATTCTCGCCGAGGTGGTAGGAAAGAACGGTCTTGAGGCCAAACCCGCCCAAGTCAAGGCTCTGGTCGCCGAGGCCGCGCAGAGTTACGAGTACCCCGAGGAAGTGGTGGCCTGGCACTACCAGCAGCCGGAGCGTTTGGGCGAGTTCGAGGCGCAGGCTCTCGAAGACAACGTCATCGAATGGGTGCTGACTCAGGCTTTGGTCGAAGACAAAGCGACGAGCTTCAAGGAACTGACCGAGTCCACGGGTGCCCAAGGCTAAGCATGGCAATTTCACGTCCAATGGAGGCAAACATGACGGACCCGCAAGCACTGGGCCTAATACCCATGGTGATCGAGCAGAGCGGGCGGGGGGAACGCGCCTACGATATCTACTCTCGGCTGCTCAAGGAGCGGGTCGTCTTTCTGGTGGGTCCGGTCAACGACGCTACCGCCAACTTGGTCGTGGCGCAAATGCTGTTTCTGGAGTCGGAGAATCCCGACAAGGACATTCATTTTTATATCAACTCGCCCGGGGGGTCGATCGCGGCCGGGATGGCCGTCTACGATACCATGCAATTCATCCGGCCAGACGTGAGCACACTGTGCGTGGGGATGGCAGCGAGCATGGGGGCCTTTCTCCTGGCGGCTGGTGCGACCGGTAAGCGCTTTGCTCTGCCCAATTCGACGGTGATGATCCACCAGCCGCTGGGCGGCTTTCAGGGACAGGCCTCGGACATCGAAATCCACGCACGATACATTCTAAGCCTCCGCGAACGGCTCAACCGACTTATGTCCCAGCACACCGGGAAACCGGTGGAGCAGGTTGCGCAGGATTGCGACCGAGACAACTTCCTCTCCGCGGAACAGGCGCTCGACTACGGTTTGATCGACAAAATCTTGCAGAAACGGGCGTCGAGCAGTTAAGCTTGTACCTGGCCGGCTGTCGAAAGGCATCGCGAAGGAGCCCTCGGGCGGGATGTTACTGAGCACCCTGATGTCTATCAGTTGGATAGCACAGTGGCGAGCGAGGATGCAGGGCTGAAATGGCTCTGCCGCCGTTTTCCGACAGCGGGCGATCAGGCCCACGTCGGGCCTGGACGCGAGCAGGCGCTGAGGATGATCGAGGCGGTGGGCCATGACGAGGGCGGCGCCTTGGGCAGTTTTCCTGGCGCGGCAAGCACGGTAGCGAAACGGACGGACCCAAAGGATGGCGGACAAGATTTCGGGCGACAAATTGCTTTATTGCTCCTTCTGCGGCAAGAGCCAGCACGAGGTGCGCAAGCTAATCGCCGGACCGTCGGTTTTCATCTGCGACGAGTGCATCGAGCTGTGCAATGACATCATCCGCGAAGAAGGCGCCACGGACCGGAATGCCAAGAGCGATCGCCACCGCCTGCCGACGCCGCACGAGATTCGCGAGATATTGGATCAATACGTGATTGGCCAGGATCAAGCCAAGAAGATACTCTCGGTCGCGGTCTACAATCACTACAAGCGCCTTGCGCACAATGGCAAGGACGAGGACGTCGAACTCGCCAAGAGCAACATTCTCTTGATTGGGCCCACTGGGTCCGGAAAGACTCTGCTCGCGCAAACCCTGGCCCGCGTTCTCGATGTGCCCTTCGTGATAGCTGACGCGACCACGCTCACTGAGGCCGGCTATGTTGGTGAAGATGTCGAGAACATCATTCAGAAGCTCCTGCAAAAATGCGACTACGATACCGAGAAGGCCCAGCGCGGCATTGTCTACATTGATGAGATCGACAAGATCTCGCGCAAGTCCGATAACCCGTCAATCACGCGCGATGTTTCCGGGGAAGGTGTGCAGCAGGCTCTGCTGAAGCTCATTGAGGGGACGATCGCGTCGGTGCCACCGCAAGGGGGTCGCAAGCACCCGAATCAAGAGTTCGTGCAAGTCGACACCACCAATATCTTGTTTGTTTGTGGCGGTGCGTTTGACGGCCTGGAGAAGATCATCCGCCAGCGCACGGCCAAAGGCGGAATTGGCTTTTCCGCAGAAGTGCAGAGCCCGGATGACCGCCGCAATGTTTCACTGCTTTTGCGTGAAACCGAGCCGGAGGATTTGATCAAATTCGGGCTCATTCCGGAGTTCGTTGGGCGCCTGCCAGTGGCCGCCACCTTGGAGGAACTCGACGAGGATGCACTCATTCAGATATTGGTAGAGCCCAAGAACGCTCTGGTCAAGCAGTACCAGAAGATCTTTCGCCTGGAAGGGGTCGACCTGGAAATTCGTGAGCAGGCACTGCGCGCCATTGCGGCGCGTGCGCTGGCGCGCAAGACCGGGGCGCGGGGGCTGCGCTCGATCATCGAAGGCGCACTGCTGGACGTGATGTACGATCTGCCCTCTTTGAAGGGCCTCAGCCGCGTGGTGATGGACGAGAATGCCTTCACCGATGGCGGCGCACCCCTGCTGATCTACTCTGACCAGCCCAAGGTCGCTTCGGCGAACGCCTGATGGGCGGGGCGTGGCCCCTTTCGGTTCGGGCCATTGAGATTCCCCGCTTCCGCCCCCATTTTCAGCTCAAGCCTTCTTTCTGGAACACGCCATGACCGATTCCACCAGCCCCTTTGAACCCACGCAATACCCGCTGCTGCCGCTTCGCGACGTGGTGGTGTTTCCGCATATGGTGATTCCGCTATTCGTGGGGCGTCCGAAGTCGATTCGCGCGCTGGAGATCGCCATGGAGACTGGCAAGCAGATTCTCCTGGTGGCGCAGAAGTCCGCGGCCAAGGATGAGCCGGAGCCCGAGGATCTCTATGCCGTCGGCAGCTTGGCAACGATTCTGCAAATGCTCAAGCTTCCCGACGGTACCGTTAAGGTGCTGGTCGAGGGAGCGCAGCGTGCGCGAATTCTCGAGACCAGCGTCGGCGAAAGTCATCTCTATGCGAGCGCCGTGCCCCTGGCCTCGACTGACGAAGAGACGCATGAGGCGGAAGCCATGCGGCGGGCGCTGCTATCCCAGTTCGACCAATATGTGAAACTGAACAAGAAGATCCCTCCGGAAATCCTTACCTCGCTATCGGGCATAGAGGAAGGCGGCCGACTCGCCGACACTATCGCGGCGCATCTGCCGCTCAAGATCGAGCAGAAACAGGAAGTTCTCGAGATGATCCAAGTGGACAAGCGCTTGGAGCATCTGCTCGGCCTAATCGAAGCCGAAGTGGACATTCTGCAGGTGGAAAAGCGCATCCGAGGGCGGGTCAAGCGCCAGATGGAGAAGAGCCAGCGCGAGTACTATCTCAATGAGCAAGTCAAGGCGATCCAGAAGGAGCTTGGCGAGGGTGACGAGAACGCGGATCTCGACGAGATGGAGAAGCGCGTCAAGGCCGCGCGGATGTCCAAGGAAGGGGAGGCCAAGGCACTGGCGGAGTTCAAGAAGCTCAAGCTGATGTCACCGATGTCCGCTGAAGCCACGGTCGTGCGCAATTACATCGACACGCTGATTGGCTTGCCATGGCGCAAGAAGAGCAAAATCAGCAAGGATCTTGCGGCCGCGGTCAAGGTGCTCGACAAAGATCACTACGGGCTGGAAAAGGTCAAAGAACGGATCGTCGAATACCTCGCGGTGCAGCAGCGCGTTGACAAGATGAAGGCGCCTATCCTTTGCTTGGTCGGCCCGCCCGGCGTAGGCAAGACGTCGCTGGGGCAGTCGATCGCCAAGTCGACCAACCGGAAGTTCGTCCGCATGTCGCTGGGCGGCGTACGCGATGAGGCGGAGATTCGCGGCCATCGGCGCACCTACATTGGATCCATGCCCGGCAAGATCTTGCAGAATATGGCCAAAGTGGGGGTGCGCAACCCGCTCTTTTTGCTCGACGAAGTCGACAAGATGGGCATGGATTTTCGCGGCGACCCGTCCTCCGCGCTCCTTGAGGTGCTTGATCCCGAGCAGAATCACACCTTCGTGGATCATTATGTCGAGGTCGAATACGACCTGTCCGACGTGATGTTCGTGGCGACGGCCAATACCATGAACATTCCAGCGCCGTTGCTTGATCGCATGGAGGTGATTCGTCTCTCGGGATACACGGAAGACGAGAAGATCAACATCGCGCGCAAATATCTGCTCCCGAAGCAGTTGAAGAATCATGGGGTCAAGCCCGTCGAGCTGACGGTCCAGGAATCTGCTCTGCGCGACATCGTGCGCTACTATACGCGCGAAGCGGGCGTGCGCGCGCTGGAGCGAGACATTTCCAAGATCTGCCGCAAGGTGGTCAAGGATCTGTTGCTCAGCAAACGCAAGGGAACTCGTCGCGCCACGGTCACCTCGAAGAACCTGGAGAAGTACCTCGGCGTGCGACGCTACGCCTTCGGCATGGCCGAAAACGTCAATCAGGTTGGGCAGGTCACCGGGCTGGCTTGGACTGAGGTCGGCGGGGAACTGCTCACCATTGAATCGGCGCTGATGCCCGGGAAGGGCAACATCATTCGGACCGGCTCGCTGGGCGACGTGATGAAGGAATCGGTAGAGGCAGCTCGCTCGGTAGTGCGTAGCAGGGCTCGCAAGCTCGGCATCAAAGATGAAGTATTCGAGAAGAGCGATATGCACATCCACTTGCCGGAGGGTGCCACGCCTAAGGATGGGCCGAGCGCAGGCATCGCCGTGTGCACCGCGCTGGTGTCCGCATTGACGGGCATCCCCGTGCGCGCCGAGGTGGCGATGACCGGAGAAATCACCTTGCGCGGCGAGGTGCTGCCCATCGGTGGGTTGAAGGAAAAGCTATTGGCAGCCGGTCGGGGCGGCATCAAGAAGGTGCTGATCCCAGAGCAGAACGTCAAAGACCTTGCCGAGATTCCAGACAACATCAAGAATCGTTTGGAGATTCACCCGGTGCGTTGGATCGAGCAAGTGTTGGAGCAGGCGTTGGAGCGCCTGCCCGCGAGCGAGGATGACGAGGCTCAGGCAAGCGCCGCTGCAGCAACGGCGGCGGACGGGGTGTCAGTGGAGCAAGTGGTCACGCATTGAGGGGGCAGCAGCCGATTTTTGTTTTCGGAACGGCTGTGCTCCGGTGCTATCTCGTTGATCTTTAGTGTTACCCGGCGCGGTTGCTAAGCTGCAATCGCGCAGTTTTTTTTCTGCTCGGCGTGAAGCGGAAAAGAAATGCGAATTCACTTCGTTGCGGATGCGCCGCAGCAAATTCGGAGAGACCGCTAACCTCGCGGAAACCGCTTGACACAAGGCTTTGCGGCTTGTTATAAAGCGCGTGCAGGGTGCATACCTGTCCATCTCCACCACAACGAAAGGGGACATACGTGAACAAATCTGAGCTGATCGATCAAATTGCCAAGAACGCCGACCTCTCGAAGGCGGCGGCGGGCCGCGCCCTCGATGCAACGGTTGCGGCAGTGAAGCAGGCTCTCAAAAAGGGCGACATGGTTACTCTCGTTGGTTTTGGTTCGTTTTATGTCGGCAAGCGCACCGCGCGCAGCGGCCGGAATCCGCGCACTGGTGCCACGATCAAGATCAAAGCGGCAAAGGTGCCGAAGTTCCGGGCTGGCAAAGCGCTCAAGGATGCGGTAAACTAACCCTCTTTGCGCGTTGATTGCCGGTGCTCCTGCGGCGATCGAGCCCGGGTGCTTAGCTCAGCTGGTAGAGCGTCGCCCTTACAAGGCGAATGTCGGCGGTTCGATCCCGTCAGCACCCACCAGAGCAGCAAGCGACGGTTTCAGTAATCGAAGCAGTGGGAGTGGTAGTTCAGTTGGTTAGAATACCGGCCTGTCACGCCGGGGGTCGCGGGTTCGAGCCCCGTCCACTCCGCCAACACCCGGGCGAACGCAAGTTCGCCCATTTTTTTGTCCAAGGGCAACTCCCGGCGAGGCCCCTGCGTTACAACACGAGGGCTGCCGGTTTTGGCCGGCGATGACAGGCATCTTCGAGCATGTTTGATTACGTTCACCACAACAAGCGCTTGGTCCAGGGCATTCTGGCTCTGATCATGCTGCCCTTTCTTTTCTTTGGCGTTGATTCTTACTTCCGCCGCGCGGATTCGGTCTCCGAGGTTGCCGAAGTTGGCGGAACCAAGATCACTATCGCGGAATTCGAGAATGCCATTCGCGAGCAACAGGATCGGGCGCGCGCGATGATGGGACGCAATTACGACCCCGCGCTTTTCGACTCTCCCGAAATCCGCTTCAATATTCTCGAGGGGCTGATTGCGCAGCGCGTCCTGACGCTCCGGGCGCGTGAGGCAAAACTCTCGGTATCGGAGGAGCAGCTACGCCAAATCATCCAGGACGTACCGGCTTTTCAGACCGAGGGGAAGTTTTCGCATGCCCTCTATGCTGCACGCTTGGCCGAACAAAACATGACGCCGTTGATGTTCGAGGCGAGGCTTTCGCAGGATTTGTTGATGCAGCCGCTGCAAGACGCCGTGCTTCTCAGCGGCTTTGGTGCCAAGACGGCGGCTGAGCGGTATCTCGGTATCGTTGAGCAACGACGCGAGGTGGCGCCGGCGCAGGTGGCGCTGGATGGCTTTCTCGCTAAGGTGAAGCCAGACGAGGCGGCGATCAAGGCGCATTATGAGGCGACCTTGGGCAATTACCAATCCCCCGAGCAAGTGCGTGTAGAGTATGCGTTGCTTACGGCGGATAACCTCCTTGGGCAGGTCGTGGTTACGCCCGAGGAGGTGCACAAATTCTACGACGAGCATCAGAAGGATTACACGCAGCAGGAAGAGCGCCGTGCCGCTCATATTCTCCTCAACCTGCAAGCGGATGCCAAGCCCGATGAAAAGGCCGCCGCGCTGCAGAAGGCGGAAGCTCTGTTTGCGCAAGTGAAGCAAGTACCGGGCAGGTTTGCGGAGATTGCCAAAAAGGAATCGCAAGATCCGGGCTCGGCCGCGAATGGCGGCGATCTGGGTTTCTTCGCGCGAGGGGTCATGGACAAGCGGTTCGAAGAAGCTGCCTTTGGCATGAAGATCGGAGACATCGTCGGCCCCGTGCAAAGTGATTTTGGCCTGCACATCATCAAGCTTACGGCCGTCAAGGACCAGCGGGTGCGCGGATTCGAAGAAGTGGCATCCCAGATCGAGCAGGATCTTAAGCGCCAGAAGGCGGCAAAGAAGTTTGGCGAGGTGGCGGAGAAGTTCGCGAATCTCGTGTACGAGCAGGCTGACACGTTGCAGCCGGTCGCCAACGAGCTTGGCCTCGAGGTGAAGTCCACGCCGCTGCTGGGCCGCCATCAGCTACAGGCAATGGCGATGAACAGCCCGAAGTTCGTCCAAGCCGTGTTTGCGCCGGAGAGTATTCAGGGAAAGCGTAATACCGAGGCAATCGAGATTGGCGTCAACGCGCTGATGTCAGCGCGGGTCATCGAGCACAAGCCCGCGGCGGCACGCCCGCTTGAGGAAGTGCGGGCAGAAGTAATGCGACAGCTCACGCGCAAGGTCGCTGGCGAGCTCGCAGCCAAAGTTGGCGCAGAGAAACTTGCGCTTCTCCAGCAAGGCAAGGATGCCGGTGTCAAGTTCGACAAGCCAGTTGCCCTCACGCGACAGCAGCGATTGCCGGGGTTTTCGGAGGCAGCGGTCCAGCAGATTTTCCGTGTCGATCCCGCCAGGCTACCGGCATATATCGGTGCGCCGCTCGATCAAGGCGGTTTCGGGATCTATCGCGTTATCGCGGTGAACGACGTCGTGCAGCCGGATGCGGCCAAACTCAAGGCCAATGCGGAGCGCCTGAGCGAGCAAGCTGGCCGCGAACTGATGAGCGCCTATGTCGCCGCGCTCAAGTCCCGGGCTGAGGTCAAGATCAACCAGAAGAACCTGGAGAAGAAATAGCGCCCGCGTTGCCCGCAGGCGCATGTGAATGCCAGTCGGCCCCGGACCCCGGCAGGGGCCCGGGGCGCGTCAACGCGAGATGGGCTTGTAGCGAACGCGATGCGGCTTGGCCGCTTCCTCCCCGAGTCGCTTCTTCTTGTCGGCTTCGTATTCCTGGTAATTGCCGTCGAAGAAGACCCATTGGGAGTTGTCTTCGCTGGCGAGGATGTGAGTCGCGATCCGATCCAGGAACCAGCGATCATGGCTAATCACCAGCACGCACCCAGCGAACTCGAGCAACGCTTCCTCTAGCGCCCGGAGCGTCTCCACATCGAGATCGTTGGATGGTTCGTCGAGCAAGAGCACATTGCCGCCGCGAGTGAGGGCTTTGGCCAGTTGCAGGCGCCCTCGCTCCCCACCGGAGAGATTGGCCACACTTTTCTGCTGATCCGCGCCCTTGAAGTTGAAGCGCCCGAGGTAGGCTCGCGCGGGCATTTCGAACTTGCCGACCGTGATGAGATCGGCGCCCCCCGAGATTTCTTCGAACACGGTGTGGGTGCCGCTGAGCGCATCGCGCGACTGGTCCACAAAAGACATCTGCACGCTTGCGCCAATGGCAATCTCCCCGCTATCGGGCTTATCCTTCCCAAGCAGCATGCGAAAGAGCGTCGATTTGCCCGCACCATTGGGGCCGATAATGCCAACGATGGCGCCAGGTGGAACGCGAAAGCTCAGCTTGTCGATGAGAAGGCGATCGCTGAATCCCTTGCTCACCTCCTTGAACTCGATCACTTGGTCACCCAAGCGCTCCGCGACCGGAATGAAGATCTCCTGGGTTTCGTTTCGCCGCTGGTATTCGTGCGACGAAAGCTCCTCAAAGCGGTTCAGGCGCGCCTTGCTTTTTGCTTGCCGCGCCTTGGGGTTGGCACGCACCCATTCGAGTTCGTGCTTCATGGTTTTGATGCGCGCGGCCTCTTGCTTGGCCTCTGTTTCCAGGCGCTGCTCCTTCTGTTCCAGCCACGACGAATAGTTTCCTTTCCAGGGAATGCCGTAGCCGCGGTCCAGCTCGAGAATCCATTCCGCGGCGTTGTCGAGGAAGTAGCGGTCGTGAGTGACGGCAACCACGGTACCGGGGAAGCGCGTCAGGAATTGCTCCAGCCATTCCACCGATTCGGCATCGAGATGGTTAGTGGGCTCGTCCAGCAACAGCATGTCCGGTTTGGAGAGCAGCAAACGGCACAAGGCGACGCGGCGTTTTTCACCGCCGGAGAGATTTTCGATCAACGCGTCCCAGGCGGGGAGCCGCAGGGCGTCGGCGGCGATTTCGAGTTGGTTATCGATGTCCGCACCTGCCGTGGCCAATATAGCTTCATACCTGGCTTGATCGGCGGCAAGCTGGTCGAAGTCCGCCTCGGGGTCGGCATACGCGGCGTAGATCTCCTCAAGCCTTTGCCTTGCCTCTATTACCGCACCGAGACCACCCTCGACTGCCTGGCGTACGGTTTGCTCGGGCTCGAGTTGGGGCTCCTGCGGAAGATAGCCGATGGTGAGATTGGGCATGGGCGTGGCTTCGCCCTCGATTTCCTTGTCGACACCGGCCATGATGCGCAGGAGCGTGGACTTGCCCGAGCCGTTCAGACCAAGCACGCCGATTTTTGCTCCAGGGAAAAACGATAGGGAAATATCTTTGAGGATTTGGCGCTTGGGTGGAACTACCTTGCCCACGCGATTCATTGTAAAAACGTACTGAGCCATGTTGCGATTCATGCCAACGGAAAAAAAGAATTATCGCATGCCCGGCGGTGTCGCATGCAGCCACGCCGCGGCGATGGTCATGGCTAGGGAGGGATGTGGTGTTGCGTGGGGTCAAAGTCGAGTTGCAACCGTGATCGACCGATTGGGCGGGCGAGATGCGATTGCGCCCGGCCGCCTTGATCGCCAAGTCTAAGTGGCCGAGAATGAACCGCATGAATTCGATCCAAGATGAACGATGCGGCTGGTCGAGCAATATCTGCGGACTAGGCTAGCGCCCGCATCCCATATTTTTGCAGCACCATCTGGTAGTAATCTGCCAATGCGGTCAAGCGGGCGTTGCCAGGGTCCAGGCTGCGTACCCGCTCGATGAAATGCCGGCCTTGATCGGCGAGCGCGTCATCCCAACCGCGATTCTCCAGGCACTTGACGATTGCCAGAGCGGCGTTGAAGGCAACCTGGGTATTGTTGGGCATTTTGCTTGCCGCTTCCAGCATCAGGGTCACCGCGCCTTGGTAGTCGCCGCTACGCGCTTTCTCCGCACCGGTCGAAATGAGGTCCACCACCTCGCGCCGAATGCCTTCGGCGAGCTGCTCCGCGAGGCGGCCACGTCCAGCATCCGCGAAAACCGCCTTTGCTTTGGCAATGGCCAGATCGTCGGGCGCATTGCGCATGACTTCGCAAATTACGTCCGCAGCCGCTGTTTCCATGTTCATTTCCAGGCAGTTCTTGGCCAGCGCCATCTTGATCCCGTCCGAGAGATCGGTGCGGCCTCGGCTTGCTTCCACTGCCTTGGCCAAGGCCTGGGCCGCGCTGGTCTGATCGCCGGTTTTGGCGAAAACCATCGCTTGCGATAGCGCCGCGCAGGCTGGGGCGGTTTCCACGCCGCGCATGGAGCGATCCAGGTCGCGGATTACTTTGCCGGCACCTTCGACGTTATCTTGCCCAACCAGTGCCTGAACGAGCTTGACGTGGTCCTCGGGATTGCGAAATTCGGAATATTTGCCTTGATGCACTACCTCAGCGAGCACCTTTTCCGCAGTCTGATGGTCGCCTGCCTCGATCGCCATTTCGCCGAGCTTGCGCAAGCGCCGAACCACATGAGGAGAAACCGTCACAGCATCGGCGAGCACGTCGAGCGCGGCGTCGATCTTGCCATTGGCTTCCTTGGTCTTGGCCAGCCAGTCGTAGGCGTCGAGGTAGTTCTTGCTCTCGTTGATGAGGCTTTCGAGCGTCTGCTCAGCTTCGTCGAAGTTCTTTTGCATGAACAGGGTCTTTGCCAAACCCAGGCGTGCCCAAGGTACCGCCTTGAGTTCGAGCACCTCCTTGTAGATCCGCTGCGCCTGGTCGGGTTCGCCCAATGCGACATGCAGCTCAGCGGCGAGACGCAGGAAGTCCACCGCATATTGCGGAAAGCGCGCCCGCCCATCCAGACAGTAGGCGATCGCGCCGCGGATGTCGCCGTTTTCCATGAGCCGGTATGCGGGCAAGAAAACCTCGCGTTTGCGCAGTGCCCGAAAGATCCGGTCGAACATCGTCTCCGCGGCGAAGGGCTTGAGCAGGTAGTCGCTAGGAGCAAGCTCCGCAGCGCTGACCACGCGCTCGTAGCTCGATTCACTGGTCACCATGAAGAAGATGGTGGAGAGCGGCAGCAAGTGGTGATGCCGGGCATCTTCCAAGAAATGCTGCCCATCTTGGCCCTCGTTGAAGTGGTATTCGCAAAAGACCAGATCGAAGTAGTGGTCCTTCAGCTTGCGGATCGCTCCATTGGCCGTGCCGGCATATTGAATTCGGGTAATACCGCAGCTGTTGAGCATGTTGCGCAGATTGCCGCGCATGCCCACATGCGACTCGATGATGAGGGAGTTTAGATTGCTGAAATCATCCATCGAACGACCGCGCCACGCTGGCTCGCCTCACTGTTGCACTGGCCGAGCTTCGCCGAAATGCCTCTCGGCCCGCCACACGGCATTTCCAGGTGTCAACGGCATGGGGCGCGGCGACTTTAGCGCTCGGTTGGGAGTCTAGTCCTCGTCCTCGTGCAGCTTGAACTTCGCCGCGAGGTGCACCTGGACGGGGGGCGGCACCTGGGCGTAGTGGCTGAACTCGATGCTGTAGGATCCTTGTCCCCCGGTCAGCGACTTGAGGCGCGACTGAAATTCTGTGATCTCGGCCAGAGGAACTTCGGCGGCTATGGCGCTCATGCCACCGGCCTTGTTTTCCGTGCCGGTGATGTGCCCACGCCGGCCCGAGACCTCTCCCGAGAGGTCGCCGACGGAATCGTTGGGACCGACGACTTCCATGCGCACAATGGGCTCGAGCACGATCGGCGAGGCGGCTATGATGGCAGCGATGGTGGCCTTGCGGCCGGCGGAGACGAAAGCAACTTCCTTGCCGTCGACCGGGTGAGTCTTGCCGTCGTAGACGATCACCCGGATATCCTCGACCGGATAGCCTGCGACAACGCCGCCATGCAAGGCCAGACGAACGCCTTTTTCGACTGCGGGAAGGAAGACCGTGGGTATGACCCCGCCTTTGACTTGGTCAACGAACTCGAATCCTGTGCCGCGTTCCAGTGGCTCGACCTTCAGGAAGACCTCGCCGAATTGCCCTGCACCGCCGCTTTGCTTCTTGTGGCGGTGGTGTCCGTCTGCGCTGCGCAAGATGGTCTCCCGATACGGGATGCGCGGCGGCGCGGTGGTCACTTCGATCTTGTATTGGGATGCCATCTTGTCCAGCTTGGACTTGAGATGAATCTCGCCCAGGCCGCGGATGACCGTCTCATTGGTCGAGGGATGGCGTTCCACTACGAAGCAGGGATCTTCCATTTCCAGCTTGTGGAGCACGTCAAACAAACGCTGTTCATCACCCTTCCTCTGGGTCTCCACCGCTAACCCCTGCATGGGCTTCGGAAATTCCAGCGGCTTCAGGTGGATGTGGTCCTCGTCATGGGAGTCGTGCAGCACGCAGTCGAACTCGATTTCCTCGACCTTGGCCACGGCGCCGATGTCGCCGGGCAGGAGTTCATCGACCTCGACATAGTCCTTGCCCTGGAGCATCAGCAGGTGCCCGGCCTTGAAGGGGCGCTTGCCGTCGCCTATGAAAAGTTGGCTGTCCCTGCGCACGGTGCCCTGGTAGACTCGGAATATCCCAAGCTTGCCGACGAAGGGATCGGCCACGATTTTGAAGACATGCGCCAGCACATGCTTGGCGGGGTCTGGCTGGGCGTGGAAGGCTTCTGTGGTGCCCGCCCCCGTGGTGCGATAAAAGGGCGGGGGATTGCCCTCGCTGGGGTTCGGGGCAAGCGTCGCCAGGACGTCGAGCAATTCCCGAATTCCTGCGCCCGTCCTCGCCGAAGTGAACAGGATCGGTACTAGGTGCCCGTCGCGCAGCGCTTTCTCGAACGGAGCATGTAGCTCCTGCGGATTGGGATCCGCTCCGTCTTCAAGATAGCGCGCTAGCAGCGTCTCGTCCTCCTCGACGATCTGATCGATCAGGGCACGGTGCGCGCCGGCAACCGAGTCGAAATCCGTGTCACCGGTGGCGTGCCCCAGCACCTCGACGACGTCGCGGCGGTCGTGCGCCGGGAGGTCGAGCAGCATGCATTCCTTGCCGAAGCGCTCGCGAATCTGGTTGACGAGGCCCGGCAGGTCGACGTTTTCGGCATCGATCTTGTTGATCACGATCATGCGTGCCAAGCCGCGATTGGCTGCCCAGCGCATCATGCGTTCGGTATTGAGCTCAATTCCGGTCTGGGCATTCACGACAAGCACGGCGGTTTCCACCGCCGCCAGAGCCTCGATCGACTGACCGGAGAAGTCGGGATAGCCGGGGGTGTCGATGAGGTGAATGTGGATGTCCTTCCAGGCGAAATTCACCAACGCCGATTGCAGGGAATGGCCAGCGGCCTTCTCCAGGGGGTCGAAATCGCAGACAGTGTTGCCCCGCTCGACGCTGCCCATGGTCTTGATGGCCCCGGCGGCATGCAGCAGGGCCTCAGCCAGCGTGGTCTTCCCGGCGCCGCCATGCCCAACGAGGGCAAGGGCGCGAATGACATCGGTGGTGTACTTCGGCATGGTCTTCCTCCTGCAAGAAGTTTTGCTTCGTCCGGGAACATTGTAGCAGCGCGGGCAGCTTGCCGGCGCGTCGGCGGCGCGCGAAACTATGCGGTACTGCGGCCGCAAGCGCGTGTACTCGGCCAAGCGTCTGCGGCCGCGCTAAAATAGCCAACTTGCAGTAAATTCTGCTGTTCCTTGCCCGGAGCCCCCATGCCAACCTACCGTTCTCGAACCTCCACCCACGGCCGCAACATGGCTGGCGCTCGCGCTTTGTGGCGCGCCACGGGGATGAAAGAGGGCGACTTCGGCAAACCGATCATCGCCGTGGTCAATTCCTTCACGCAATTCGTGCCTGGGCATGTGCATCTCAAGGATGTGGGGCAGATGGTGATCAAGGAAATCGAGGCCGTCGGTGGCGTGGGCAAGGAGTTCAATACCATCGCCATCGACGACGGGATCGCCATGGGGCACGGTGGCATGCTCTATTCGCTGCCGTCACGGGAGCTGATTGCCGATTCCGTGGAGTATATGGTCAATGCGCACTGCGCCGACGCCATGGTCTGCATCTCCAACTGCGACAAGATCACCCCGGGCATGTTGATGGCCGCGCTGCGCCTGAACATCCCTGCGGTGTTTGTTTCCGGGGGTCCCATGGAGGCGGGCAAGGTGCTCTGGCAGGGCAAGGCTCGCCACGTCGATTTGATCGATGCCATGATCGAGGCGGGTGATAGCCACAACTCCGACGCCGATGTCGCCGCCATGGAGAATGCCGCCTGTCCGACTTGCGGATCCTGTTCCGGGATGTTTACCGCCAACTCGATGAACTGCCTGACCGAAGCGCTGGGGCTCGCGCTCCCTGGAAATGGCTCTTTGTTGGCCACGCATGCCGATCGTCGGCAGCTTTTCTTGCGTGCCGGGCGCCTTGCCGTCGAGCTTTGCCGCCGCTATTACGAGGGAGATGACGCCACGGTCCTGCCGCGCTCAGTGGCGGACCTCGCCGCGTTTGAAAATGCCATGACCCTGGACATCGCCATGGGTGGATCGACCAATACCGTGCTGCATCTGCTTGCTGCGGCGCAGGAGGCTCAGGTGGATTTCTCGATGACGGACATCGACCGCCTTTCGCGCCGCGTACCCTGCTTGTGCAAGGTTGCACCCGCCACCCAGGAATACCACCTCGAGGACGTGCATCGTGCGGGAGGCGTCATGGGCATCCTGGGCGAACTCGATCGGGCCGGGCTCATCAATGCCGGCGCGCGCACGGTTCACGCCCCGACGCTCACCGCGGCGCTGGCGCAGTGGGACATCATGCGCAGCCACGATGCCGCGGTACGCAGTCTCTACCGCGCCGCCCCAGGAGGCGTGCCAACGCAAACGGCATTCTCCCAGGAGCGTCGTTTCGCGGAACTCGACACCGATCGTGCCGGCGGCTGCATACGTGATCGCGCACATGCCTATTCGCAGGACGGCGGACTCGCGGTGCTTTTCGGGAACATCGCCGAGAAGGGATGTATCGTGAAAACCGCCGGTGTCGATGAATCGATCCTGCGCTTCGCCGGCCGTGCACGAGTTTGCGAGTCGCAGGAGGAGGCCGTACAAAAAATCCTCGCCGATCAGATCATTCCCGGCGATGTCGTCGTCATTCGCTATGAGGGACCCAAGGGAGGGCCGGGAATGCAGGAGATGCTCTATCCGACCAGCTACCTCAAATCTAAGGGCCTGGGCAAAGCTTGCGCGCTCTTGACCGATGGACGCTTCTCCGGCGGTACCTCGGGGCTCTCCATCGGGCACGCATCTCCGGAGGCGGCGGCCGGCGGGGCGATTGCCTTGATCGAGGAGAATGATCGCATTGCAATCGACATCCCGGCAAGGCGCATCGAACTTCTGGTCAGCCCGGAGGAACTGGCGCGGCGGCATGCGGCCATGGTGGCCAAGGGCGAGCCGGCCTGGCGACCAGCGGCTCGCCAGCGCGAGGTTTCGGCGGCCCTCCAGGTGTACGCTGCGCTCACCACTTCGGCCGACACCGGCGCGGTGCGTGACATCAGGCGCTGCCGCTGAAAGCGGCTCCAATCGGCCATGCGAAAAGGGAGAAGCAGCGCAGCAAGCATCTGGTGATCAAGGGGGGGTCGCCGGCCCGTGCGGGCCACAGAGGAGGCCATCATGCAGCACACGTTTCAGCCGCATACCAGCTACCAAGGCGGCCGCCGCCACGAAGCTCCGCCGCGCGTTCTGGCCCGCCTCGCTGAGCGCGCGGGTGTGCGTTTTAATGGCGACGCGCCCTGGGACATCCAGGTGCTGGATACACGACTCTATCGGCGCATTCTCCGTCAGGGTTCCCTTGGCTTCGGCGAGGCCTACATGGACGAGTGGTGGGACTGCGCATGTCTGGACGATCTCTTTTTCCGCCTACTTTCGGCCGATGCAGACGCCACGCTGGTACGCCACCAGCTACTGCGCCATCTCGGCGCGGTGCTGCGCCAATCGATGGTGAACCTGCAGGCCGTCTCCCGCGCGTTTCAGGTGGGCGAGCACCATTACGACATCGGCAATGATGTCTTCGAGGCCATGCTCGATTCGCGCATGACCTATTCCTGCGGCTACTGGGCCGGTGCCGGCAGCCTTGAAGAAGCGCAACGCGACAAGCTCGATCTGATTTGCCGCAAACTCGAGCTCCTGCCAGGGGAGCACCTACTCGACATTGGCTGTGGTTGGGGCAGCCTGGCACGGCATGCCGCCGAGCACTATGGCGTTAGGGTCACTGGCATCACGGTTTCACGCGAGCAGTTGGCGCTGGCGCAAGCGCGTTGCGCTGGTTGGCCGGTCGTCCTCGAATTCAAGGACTACCGGAATCTGGCCGGGCGCTACGACAAGATCGCTTCTGTGGGAATGTTCGAGCACGTCGGCCGCAAGAATTATGTGACCTATTTCGCCAAGGTGGCCCAGCATCTCGAACCGGGTGGCCTCTTTCTGCTGCACACGATCGGCAATCACATCGCGTCGCGGACGGTCGATCCCTGGATCGAAACCTATATCTTCCCCAACGGAAAGATCCCTGCCGCCAGCGAGATCGCCCAAGCCGCCGAGGGCAAACTGCTGGTCGAAGACTGGCATAACATTGGCCCAGACTACGATCGCACCTTGCTTGCCTGGTGGGAGAACTTCCAGCGGGGTTGGCCGAGCCTCGAAGGAAAATACGACCGGCGCTTCAGCCGGATGTGGAAGTACTATTTGCTTTGCTGTGCCGGGTACTTCCGCTCGCGGCAGGGCCAGGTCTGGCAGATCGTCATGAGTCGGCGCACGCGACTTGGCGGATATCGCTCGGTTCGTTGATCGGGCCCGGTGTTCGTCCCGCCGCAGCGCGGTTAAACCATGGGACGGAACGCCGCATGCATTGACGTGGCGTCTTTTGCGACGGTAGCTCCGTGAATGCCCGGAGGGCAGTCTCCCCGCCGTCTGTCATCTGCGCGCAAGATCGGCTTCACGCAACTGCAACAGCGTTTTCTTACATTGCCGAGCATGGCAATTAAATGGAGACAAGCATGTTGCAACCGCAGGAACAGCCGATTGCGCTGCGCCGCCCGCGCCTGCAAGTGCGGTTCGCGCGCAGCCCCGCAGAAGTGCGAGAGGCGCAGAAGCTTCGCTATCGAGTATTTGCCGAAGAGCTGGGCGCGCGCTTGCCCACGCGCACACCCGGTGTCGATCATGACATATTCGACCCCTATTGCGAGCACCTCATCGTTTGCGATGAGGCCTGCGATCGCGTCGTGGGCACTTATCGAATTCTCCCTCCGGAAGCGGCGCGGCGCCTCGGCAGCTATTACTCGGAAACTGAATTCGATCTTACTCGGCTGCAGCTCCTGCGCGCCGGGATGGTGGAAATTGGTCGATCCTGCATCGATGCGGATTATCGCAGCGGCGCGACCATCGCGCTGCTTTGGGGAGGACTGGCTCGCTACATGGCCCAGGGCGGCTTTCAGCACCTGATCGGCTGCGCCAGTATCGGCATGGCCGATGGAGGACATGCGGCGGCCAACATCTGCAGTCGGCTGGACGAGCACCTCGCGCCGATTGAGTATCGCGTCTTTCCTCGCCATCCCCTACCCGTCGAGAGACTCTGCAACGGCCAGCCGGCCGAACTGCCGCCGCTCATCAAAGGCTACCTGCGCGCGGGCGCCTGGGTAGGCGGCGCCCCGGCCTGGGATCCGGATTTCAATACCGCTGATCTCCTGATCATGATGCCCATGGCGCGAGTGGCACAGCGTTATGCCAAACATTTCGTCGAGCGTCGGGCGGCCTGAACGCATGCTTCGTTTGCTCGCGGGTGTGCGCTTGGCGCGCGTGGGACTGCATTTGGCCTATGGCATGGCGACGGTCGGTGTGATCTACCCCTGGGCCCGGCGACCCTTGAGGCTATGGCTGAAACGGCGATGGTCCCGGCAGCTGCTGGATATTCTGGGGTTGCGGCTGGAGGGCGATGCGCGCCACTGGCCCGCCTCCGGCCTCGTGGTCGCCAACCATATTTCTTGGCTCGACATCTTCGTGCTCAACGCGATGGCTCCCAGCGCTTTCGTCAGCAAGGCCGAAGTGCGCGGCTGGCCGGGCATTGGCTGGTTGTGCGAGCGTACCGAAACGGTGTTTCTACCTCGGGGCAGTCGCAGCGCGGCGCGCGTCGCCGGCGCGCTGATCAGCCAGCGTTTGGCCGCAGGGTGGCGAGTCGCCGTGTTTCCCGAGGGCACCACCGGCAATGGGTCCAGCCTGCTGCCGTTCCATGGCGCCTTGTTTCAGGCGGCGGTGGCAACGGGAAGCGCGGTGCAGCCGGTCGCGCTGCGCTATCGCGATGACCGGGGCCAGCGGTCCGAGGCGCCGGTCTATTGTGGTGATACGAGCCTCGTTCAGTCGCTCTACCGCATTGCCGCAACCAGCGGCCTGCGTGCGCGTGTGGAGACCCTGCCGGCGCTGTCGGCCGCCGATCAGGATCGCCGCGCTCTGGCCGCGGCGGCCCGCGGAGCCATCGGGGCAGCGCTAGGGCTGATATCCGAGGAGGACGATAGCGCTGCCAGTACCGTGGAACTCAGCCTGGCACCGGCATGACCCGCCAAGCAGGGAATACGGCTGCGAAGGTGCTGCCGGCGCCAAGCACCGAGTGTATGTCGAGCGTCGCCTGGTGACGCAGCAAGACGTGCTTCACGATCGCCAGACCGAGACCGGTGCCGCCGGTGTCGCGCGATCGTCCGCGATCGACGCGGTAGAACCGCTCGGTGAGTCGGGGAATGTGCTCGTCGGCGATGCCAATGCCCGTGTCCTCGACGCTGTATACCCCACGCCCGTCGCGCACTGCCCATTGCAGGAGAATGCGTCCGCCTTCAGGGGTATAGCGCACTGCGTTGCTGACCAGGTTGGAGAAGGCGCTGCGCAGTTCCTCGCGACTCCCTCTGAGTCGGGCCGGCGCCGCTTCGGCGAGCAGAACGTGCCTACCGGCCGACAGGCGCAGCCCTTCGAGGCGCAGATCCTCGATCAACTCGACCATGTCCACTTCTTCCTCGCGAGGAGTCTGGTTCTCATCGTCGAGACGAGAGAGCGTGAGGAGGTCGTCGATCAGACGCAGCATGCGTCGAGCCTGATCGTCCATCAAGTGCATTTGCCGCCTACCCGTCTCGCTGCGCGGGGTGTCGTCTTCGAGCAGATGCTCGAGAAAACCAGTGATGACCGTCAGCGGCGTGCGCAGTTCATGCGAGACGTTGGCCACGAAGTCGCGGCGCATGGCATCGGCGCGCTCGATCTGAGTGACATCGAAGCTGATGAAGAGCTTGCGATTCTTTCCAAAACGTACCACTTCCAAGGACAACACCATGCCTTTGCGCTCGGCCGGCCGATAGAGCAGAGTATCGCCCTCCTGTCCTTGGGCGATGAGGTCGGGAAGGCGGGGGAGCCGCACCAGGTTGGTGAGAAGCAAACCATGGTCCCGATCGCCGCGCAGCCCGAGATGCTGCTCGGCAACACGGTTGCACCAGACAATGCGGTCATCGCCGTCCAGAATCACCAAGCCGTCGGGAGAGGCCTCCGCTGCCTGGCTGAAAACCTCCATTTCGCCTTGGATGCGAGTGACCGCCTTTCTTTCGCGCAGCAGCACGCGGTGCAAGCCGACAAAGGCGTTGCCCCAACTCCCCCAGGCATCGGGAATCTCGCGTTTGTCCGGCTCCTTGAGCCAGCGCTGGAGGCGAGCAAGGTGGGCGTGGTGGTAGAGGAGCAGACTGAGCAGGGCAAACGCCGCCAGCGCGACGGCGGCCAGGGGTCCGAAAATGAAGCCCGTTAGCGTGGCGACCGCGGCGACGCCCAAGAGGCGCGAGAGCAGGCCCAGCCAAACGGCGGCCATGGATCGGGCGAGGGCTAGCGCGGTAGAGCGAGCTTGTAGCCCGCGCCGCGCACGGTTTTCACCAATTCCTCGCCCTTGGGCCCGAGAGCCTGACGCAAGCGCCGAATGCGCACATCCACGGTGCGTTCCTCGATGAAGACGTGATCTCCCCAAACTTGGTCGAGCACCTGAGTCCGGCTAAAAACCCGCCCGGGATGAGCCATGAAGAAGCGCAGAAGGCGGAATTCGGTCGGCGCGAGTTCAACTGGCTGTCCCTCGACCGTCACTTCGTGGGAGATCGGATCGAGATGCAAGGGCCCGACGGTCAGGCTGGTCTCCGCGGCGTGAGGCGCTCGGCGCCTCAGTACGGCCTGGATGCGGGCCAGCAGCTCGCGCGGACTGAAGGGCTTGACCAGATAGTCGTCGGCGCCCTGTTCCAGACCCGCGACCCGATCAGATTCCTCGCCGCGCGCGGTCACCATGATGATGGGAAGGTTCTCGGTGCGCGTGGCGTCTCGAAGCTGGCGTGCCAGTGCAAGCCCCGACATCTTTGGCAGCATCCAATCGATTAGGACGATGTCGGGAAGTATCAGCTTTAGCGCGGCCAGCGCCTCTTCGGCACTTGTCGCGGTAGTGGCCTTCATGCCGGACTTCTCCAGCGTGAAGCGAATCAGCTCCTGGATGGCGAGATCGTCTTCGACGATCAGGGCGTTAGTGGCCATTGCGCCGCTCATTGCCCCTCAGGGGCGGTTGGTGACGGGATCGTGGTGTGCCGCACGTCGGTGCCGCGTACGATGTAGATGATCTGCTCGGCGATGTTCTTGGCGTGATCGCCGATGCGTTCGATCGCCTTGGCGATCCAAACGATGTCGAGCGCCGTGGATATGGTGCGCGGATCTTCCATCATGTAGGTGACGAGCTGCCGGACGATGCCGCGAAATTCTCCATCGATGGTGGCATCCTCGGCAATGATCCGCTCCGCTTCCTCGGCATCGAGCCGCGCCATGGCATCGAGCACGCGGCGCAGCATGGTTACCGCCAAATGGCCCGCATGACGCACGTCTGCCGAGCGCGGAATCAGCAGTCGGCCCCGGTCGTAGATCTGCTTGGCCATGCGCGCGATCTTTTCGGCTTCATCGCCGGTGCGTTCGAGATCGGTCACGATCTTGCTCACCGCCATGATCAAGCGCAAATCGCTGGCTGCCGGCTGTCGGCGTGCGACGATGTGGGCGCAGGCATCGTCGATTTCCACTTCGTAGCTATTGACCTGACGATCGGCGTCGTTGACGCGAGCCATCAGATCGTAGTTGCCAGTCGAAAAACACTCGATTGCCGACAGAATTTGTGACTCGACCAGTCCTCCCATCTGCAAGACGCGGGAACGAACGTCTTCGAGGTCTGAGTCGTACTGCTTGGATAAGTGTTCGGTATAGGGCATGACGCTCTCCTTAGCCGAAGCGGCCGGTAATGTAGGCTTCGGTCTGCGGGTTTTTTGGCTTGATGAAAATGTCGTCAGTCCAGCCATATTCGATCATTTCGCCAAGATACATGTAAGCGGTGAAATCGGAAACCCTCGCCGCTTGCTGCATGTTGTGGGTCACGATGAGGATGGTGAGCTTCTGCTTCAGTTCACCGATCAGCTCCTCGATGCTGGCGGTGGCGATGGGGTCCAGCGCCGAGGTCGGCTCGTCGAAGAGCAAAATCTCGGGTTCGGTCGCCAAGGCGCGGGCGATGCACAGGCGCTGCTGCTGGCCCCCGGAAAGGTTGAAGGCCAACTCGTGCAAGCGATCTTTCACTTCATTCCACAGTGCCGCGCCGCGCAAGGCTTCTTCGACTTTCTCTTCCAGTATGGCGCGTTTGTTGATGTTGCGCACCCGCAAGCCGTAGGCGATGTTCTCGAAAATGGTCTTGGGGAAGGGATTGGGCTTCTGGAAAACCATCGACAAGCGCATGCGCACTTCAATCGGGTCGACGCCTCTGTCCAGCAAATTCACGTTGTCCGGCAAAAGGCGAATTTCGCCTTCATAACGATTGCCCGGATAAAGATCGTGCATGCGGTTGAAGCAACGCAAGAAAGTCGATTTGCCGCAACCCGAGGGGCCAATCAGCGCCGTGACGCGCTTTTCGTAGATCGGCATTTCGATGGTCTTGAGGGCGTGGAAATCGCCGTAGTAGAAATTGAGCGCCTGTGCCTTGGCCTTGAGGGGCAAGGAGTCCAGGGCGGGTTTGGGGTCAGCCATGTTGGATCACCACTTGATGTTGCGGCGGATGCGGTACCTGAGCCAGATGGCCAGACCGTTCATCGCCAAGGTCATGAAGACGAGCACGAAACCCGCCGCGGCGGCGTTGGCTTGGAAAGCCGGATCGGGTCGCGAAGTCCAGTTGAAAATCTGGATGGGCATGACCGTAAACGGCGATTTCAGCCACTCGAAGGAAAGGAAAGGGAATTCCATGCCGATGGGCGATGGCGGCAAGAAGGCGATAAAGGTGAGGGCGCCGACGGTGATGATCGGCGCGGTTTCGCCGATCGCGCGGGCCATGCCGATAATCACGCCGGTCAAGATGCCGCCGGTGGAGTAGGGCAGGATATGCCCTTGCACCACTTGCCACTTGGTTGCACCCAGAGCATAGGCCGCTTCACGAATCGCGCCGGGGATCGCCCGAATGGCCTCGCGCGTGGCGACGATCACCACCGGCAGGATCAAGAGCGCCAAGGTGAGGCCGGCGGTGGCGACCGATTGACCGAGCCCGAACTGGTATACGAAAAGACCCAAAGCCAGCAGGCCATAAACGATGGACGGCACGCCGGCGAGGTTGCTGATGTTGATTTCGATGATATGCGTGATCCAGTTGCTGGGCGCATATTCTTCGAGATAGATACCCGCCGCGACGCCCAAGGGTACGGCCACGATGGCGGTGACGATCATTACCATGGTGGTGCCGATCCAGGCGGAAAGAATGCCCGCCTGACCCGCGCGGCGCGAGGGGAATTCGGTGAAGAACTCCGGGCGCAGGCGCACGAATCCGTCGATCAGCATGTCCACGAAAAGCGTGACGAAGGTCAGGAGGCCCACCGCCAGGCAAAGCAGACCGATTAGGCCGAAGATCACGTCCCAGCGCTTGTGCCGGGCAATCAGGGCGCGGATTTCCGCGACGTCTTGACGAATCATTTCAGTAGCGCTCCCGATATTTCTGGCGCAACCAATAGCCGATGATGTTGAAGATCAAGGTCATCAGCATCAGGGTGAGGCCGGCGGCAAAAATCGTCTGATAACCGATGCTGCCGTGGGGCAAGTCACCGAGCGCCACTTGCACGATGAAGGCAGTGATGGTGGCGGCCGGTTCCATGGGGTTCCACGTAAGGTTAGGCTGCATACCGGCGGCGACGGCCAAGATCATGGTTTCGCCCACGGCGCGGGAGATGCCCAGGATATACGCGGCCATCAGGCCGGAAAAGGCTGCGGGCACCACCACCCGCGTGGCGGTCTGAAAACGCGTGGCGCCCATGGCGTAGGAGCCTTCGCGCAGGCTCATGGGCACGGCGCGCATGGCATCTTCAGCGATCGAGGAGACCGTGGGGATGATCATGATGCCCATGACCAAACCGGCCGAGAGCAGGTTGAATCCGGGTAGCTCTGGGAAAATCTTCTGCAGCAGCGGCGTGACGAAAAGCAGCGCGAAGTAACCATACACGATGGTCGGTACGCCGGAGAGCAGTTCCAGTAGAGGTTTGGCGATTTCGCGGATGCGCTGCCCCGCGAACTCGGACAGATAGATGGCGATGATGGTGCCCAGCGGAATCGCCACTAGCAATGCAACCGCGGAGCTGACCAGTGTACCCGACAGCAGCACCATGATACCGAAATGGGCGTCGTCGAACAGCGGTGTCCATTGGGTATCGAAGAGGAAATCGCGCAGCGGCACGTGGCTGAAGAAAACCGCCGACTCGGAAACCAGAATGTAGACGATGCCGACGGTGGTAAATACCGAAACCAGTGCCGCAAAGAATAGGATCGCTTCGATGATCCGCTCTTTGATGTGGCGCGAAGCACGGTGAGCCAGACGGCTTTGGGCGGGAGACATGGCGTCGGTGAGGGGTAGGGCGACAGGGTTGCTCATGATAGCGAACTCGCGCAGGTGACAACAAGAAAACAGGCCGACCGTGTTAATCCGCGGCCGGCCTGGGCAAAACGCATTGCTTAGTGTTTGCCTTCGCGGATCAGCAGTTCCTCGACTTTGACCCCCACTTCGGCCTTGCCGCCGAAACCGGTACCAAGCTTCTTGGCTTTGAAGTTCTTCATGGCCTGATCATAGTGCGCCTGGGCCAGCGGCACATAGCCGACTTCTTTGGTGAGCTTGGTCGCATGCGCCAAGTAGAACTCGACGAATTCACGAACTTCCGGGCGTTCCATCGCCTTGCTGCTGACGTAGATGAAAATCGGGCGCGCGAGCGGCTGGTAGCTGCCGTCCATGACCGTTTCCAAAGACGGGGGAACCGCTTTGTTGCCGCCCTTCTTGACGATGGGCACGGCTTTGAGCTTGTCCTTGTTCTCCGCATAGTAGGCCATGCCGAAATAGCCGATGGCATTGACGTCGCGCGAGACGCCCTGCACCAGCACGTTGTCGTCTTCGGAGGCGGTGTAGTCACCGCGGCTGGCCTTCTCCTTGCCATTGATGGCGTCGGTGAAGTAGTCGAAAGTACCCGAATCCGCGCCCGGGCCGAAGAGCTTGAGGGGAGCATCAGGCCAGGCCGGGTTGACCTGGTTCCAGCGCGTGACCTTGGTCTGGGCGCTCGGTTCCCACATGGTCTTCAGTTCCTCGACCTTCAGTTCCTTGATCCAGGAATTCTTCGGGTTGATCACGATGGTCAGGGCGTCGAAGGCGACCGGCAGTTCAACGTATTTGATGCCGGCGGCCGCGCAAACGTCCATCTCCTTTTGCAGGATCGGGCGCGAGGCGTCGGAAATGTCGGTCTCGCCGCGGCAGAATTTCTTGAAACCGCCGCCGGTGCCGGAAATGCCGACCGTCACTTTGATAGCGTTTTTCTTGGCCTTCTGGAACTCTTCGGCCACCGCCTCGGTGATCGGATAGACGGTGGACGAACCATCCACCTTGACGATGTTTGCCTGTGCAAAGGCGACGCTCGCGGCGCTGGCGCTCAGCGCGAAGGCGAGAAGGTTACGATTGAATTGCGGGTTGAACATGAAAGGGGCTCCTTGTTGGGGTAGGCGGAGCGCAGTTTATTGAAGCTTGGTTACGGCAATGTGACAGACCCCGGGAAATTGCAAAAATCAATCGGCCGGAACGGTGCGGTCGCGCGCCCAGAGGCGCAGATAGGCGATTTTCTCGGCCATGACGACCGCCAAGGGTTTGGTGCGCGCCATTTCGGCGGCCACTTGGGCGCCCTCCAGGGGTTTGTTTTCCAGTCGCGCCGCATACATGGCGGCCACCACGGCCTGTTCCAGTTCGGCCCCCGAAAAACCCTCCGCGGCGCGAGCCAGGGCGGGCAGATCGAAGGAATCCAGCGCATGCCCTCGCCGCTTGAGATGGATGGCGAGGATTTCGGCGCGCTGGGCTTCGGCGGGAAGATCGACGAAAAAAATTTCGTCCACCCGGCCTTTGCGCACCAGCTCCGGGGGCAGGCGTTCGATGTCGTTGGAGGTGGCGATCATGAAAACGCGCGCCTTGCGCTCGGCCATCCAAGTGAGCAGCGTACCCAAGAGGCGTCGGCTTTCGCCGCCGTCGGCATCGCTGGTGGCCAAGCCCTTTTCGATTTCGTCCAGCCACAGCACGCAGGGCGCCATGGCGTCGGCCACCTTGAGGGATTCGCGCAGATTGCGCTCGGTTTCGCCCAGGTATTTGTTGTACAGAGCGCCAAAGTCGAGCCGCAACAGGGGCACGCCCCAGGCCGAGGCCACCGCCTTGGCGGCCATGCTCTTACCGCAGCCTTGCACACCCAGGAGCAGGATGCCTTTGGGCACTTCCAGGCGGGTGACCGCCGGGTCGCCCAGGAACGCCTCCCGGCGGGCGAGAAGCCAGCGCTTGAGCTGGCTCAGGCCGGCGAGGTCGTCGAGTTTGACGCTCGCGTTTTCCAGCGACAAGACGCCCTCTCGCCCCAGCAGTTCGCGCTTGGCCTGGTAGATGCGTCCGAAGTCAGACAGGGTCAGCGTGCCATCATCGAGCAACACCTGGCGGATGACGCGCCGAGCGTCTTCTGCGCCCAGACCGGCGAGGTGTTGCAGCAGACCATCCACCGCTTCCGGCTCCCCCATGGGTTCGCGGTCGGGGAACGCGGCGCGGATTTGCGCCACCTCCTGCTTGAGAATGGCCAGAACCTCCTCCTTGGATAGGTTGGGCAAATCGAACACAGCGGCGATTTTCTCGAGATCCGGCGGCAGTTTCATCCCGTGTCCGAGCAGAAAAACGGTGCGCCCTTCGCGCGCCAAAGCGTCTTTGAGCAGGCGCACATGCACGGGTTCTTCCAAGAACGGGTGCAGGTCGATCAACAGATAAACCCCAGGGGACGCCGCGGCCGCGAGATGGCGCAACAAGTCCAGTGGTTTGGCCAATTCGGTGACGGGGGGGACCGACTGGTCGTGTCGTGCCAGGCCTTCGCTCACTTTCCACCGATAGCATGGTTGTGCGTGCTTTCTGGCCAGGGCCTCGACGAGCGCCATGGCACGGGCTTCTTCGTGGGTATCGATGGCGATGAGGTGGAACTTCGCTTCGACCAAGAGCTCCAGTTCGCGCGGCAAATCCATGGTGGCGTCAGGCAGGCAGAGTGGCAAGGCGAGTATGATCTTACGTGAAACCGGGCCAACGCAACAAAACTTCGTGCCGCGAGGCAGGGCCGGTCGACGCGCCGCAAAAGCCGCAAATTGTGAGATCATCGCGTCGGGCAAAATTCCGCCCGGTCAAGCAATTGCCTGAAAGGAACTTGCATGAGCATCGGAGTCCTGGGTCGCGCCGCCTTGGTTTTGACCCTGTCTGCGCTGTCCGCTTCTTCCTTTGCCCAGTCGCCCAAGAGCGCGCCCAGGTATGTCGCCGCGCAGCCGCTCGCGGAGCTGGTCAATACCCCAGTCGGGCCGGTTCAGCCAGGTCCCGCCCAGGTGCCGATCATCACCTGGGGAGGCGACATCGCCACCATCTACGGCAACGGCAACGGCAAGAATACCGACAAGAACAGTATCTTCGGCAAGGCTGGCTTAAACCTGCGCTTGGTGCGCGAGGACGTCTTCGCCAAACAGCTCGAGGCTTATCTTGCCGGGCGATCGCCCTACCTGCGCGGCACACTGGGTATGGTGCAAATGGCTGCCGATGCCGCGCTGCGCGACGCCCGCACCAAGCCGGTAGTGATCTATCAGATGACTTGGTCGGCTGGTGGCGATGCGCTGGTGGTCAAAAGCGGGGTCAAGACCGCTAAGGATCTACGCGGCAAGACCATTGCCCTGCAGGCGTACGGACCGCACGTCGATTACCTCGCCAAGGTACTCGCCGATGCGGGAATGTCGATGAAGGACGTCAAGCTCAAGTGGGTGCCGGATCTCACAGGGACCGCCAACTCACCCGCAGGCGCCTTACATGAAGCTGGAATCGATGCCGCGCTGGTCATCGTTCCCGACGCCATGGCACTGACCTCCCGCGGCACGTTGGGCACCGGCGCCGAGGACTCAGTCAAAGGAGCGCGCATCTTACTAACGACCAAAACCGCTAATCGCATCATCACCGATGTCTACGCGGTGCGCGCCGACTACCTGGCAGCACACCGCGGCGAGGTGGAGAGCTTCGTGCGCGGGTTGCTGCAAGCGCAGGAGGCGCTCAAACAGCTGGTCGCGGCCAAGTCTACGCGGGGCGCTGAATACGCCAGAACCATGCAGGCGGCGGCGCAAATCCTCCTGGATAGCGCTCAGGCGCAAGCGGATGCCGAGGGCATGGTTGGTGATGCCGAGTTTACCGGATTTGCGGCCAACCAGAGTTTCTTCGAGAAGAAGGATGCTCCACGGAGCTTCGCGCAGCTCAACGGCGAAATCAAGGCAGCCTTGGGTGCCATCGGGCTCACCAAAACCCAAGCTCAGCTCGACCACGCGCGCTGGGATTATGCTCGGCTCGCTGGCAACCTCCAGGATACCAAGCCGGCGGAAGCGCCGCGCTTCGACGCGGCTCAGGTGGCGACGGTCGTAACCCGCAAGCAGCAGCAAGGAAGACTCACCGAGGGAGAGCTTTTTTCCTTCGAGGTCTTTTTCAAGCCGAACCAGGACAGCTTTGCGGCGGATGCTTACCAAGAGGCCTTCAAGCAGGTGGTGAATCTCGCCTCGACTTATGGCGGCGCGATCATCACCGTCGAGGGTCACAGCGATCCCATGGGTTACCTGCGTCAGAAGAAGGACGGCGCCGCCCAGGTGGTGCTCACTCGCACCCAGCAGTCAGCGAAAAACCTGAGCCTTTCCCGTGCCTCTTCGGTACGCGATGCGGTCATCAACTACGCCAAAAGCCGGGGCGTGAACCTCGACCCTACGCAGTTCGCCGTGGTCGGGCACGGCATCATGCAGCCGCGCACCGGCCTATGTGGCGCCGATCCCTGCGCCCCCAAAACCGAGCAGGAATGGCACAGCAACATGCGCGTGGAATTCCGCATCATCCAGATCGAGGCCGAGTCCTCGGTCTTCCGGCCGCTCTGAGGCAGCCCATGCGCTCGCCTGGCCGCATTGCCCTGCTTGCCGCACTGGCCGTTGCCGCATGCGGCGATAAGCCACCCGCCGAGGCGCTGCCGGCAAAGGCTAAGCCCAAGGCGCCGGTGGCGGCGCTGCCGCTCACGCCGCCATGGCCACCCCTGGACAAGGACGCGCAACTCGCTGCCAATCCGCTCGCCCGGAACTATTACCTCGTCTTTGACGCTTCGGGTAGCATGGGCGATCGGGATTGCGTGGGCGACGCCTCTAAGTTGTCAGCGGCCAAGCTCGCCCTTGCCACCTTTGCCCGCAGCATCCCGGCGGATGCCAATGTCGGCCTCGCGGTGTTTGGACAGAAGGGCATTGCCGAGCTGTTGCCCCTGCACACCAACAGTCGCGCCCAGCTCGATGCGACCGTACGCCGGGTGTTTGCCGGGGGTGGCACGCCGCTCAGGAGCTCCATGGCACTTGGCGTCAAGGCGCTGACCGAGCAGGCGAAGCGCCAGTTGGGTTATGGCGAGTATCACTTGGTCGTAATTACCGACGGTGAGTTCAACCCGTCGAGCGAGGACCCCCGGGAAACGGTTGAGAGCCTCTTGCGCACGACTCCGATCGTGGTGCACACCCTCGGTTTTTGCATCGGCGAAAAGCACTCGCTCAACCAACCGGGCCGTGTTTTGTACCGAGCCGCCAATAGCCAAAAGGAGCTGGAGCAAGGACTGGTCGCGGTGCTTGCGGAAAGCCCCGAGTTCAGGCTGCTTGAGTTCCAATGAATCTCCACGCCAAGCTTGCCATCGGCCTGATACTCGTGGGCGCCGGCGTCATGGGCTACTTCAAGTGGGACGAGTATCGCAACAAGGATCGCCAGCAGGTTGCCACCTCGGATGCGCGCGGCACCAAGGGTCACATCGCCATTGGCGTGGACAACTGGGTGGGCTATTTTCCGCTGTGCTCGCGAGCGATGAAGCTAGAAATGCGCAAGCGCGGTTTCACCTTGGAGTGCCGCGACGACAAGGCCGACTATTCCGCCAGGTTGGACGCTTTGAAAAAGGGCGATATTCAGTTCGCTGCGGCCACCGTGGACGCTTATCTGCTCAACGGCGCTAGCCGGTCTTATCCCGGCGCGATCATTGCCGTCATCGACGAATCGAAGGGCGGTGACGCCTTGGTGGCCTGGAAAGACCAGCTCGCCCGTTTGGAGGATCTAAAGCGGGCACCGGCCGGTACTACCATCGCCTTCACGCCCGGTTCGCCCAGCGAACATCTGCTCAAAGCGCTGGCCTCGCACTTTGACATTCCCTATTTGCGTCAAAAAACCGGCCCCTGGCGGGTCGAGGCGGAAGGTTCTTCGGATGCCCTGGCAAAGCTGCAAAAGAAAGCGAGCACTGCCGCCGTCTTGTGGGAGCCCGATGTTTCCAAGGCCTTGGCGCAGCCGGGCGTGATCAAGCTCCTGGGCACCGAAGACACCCGGCGGCTGATCGTGGACGTGCTGTTGGTGGGGCGGGACTACTCACAGAAGCAGCCGCAGGCGGTGAGTGACCTCTTGGCCGCCTACTACCAAGTCCTGCAAACCTACGCGGACGACCGTGACCAGCTTCTAGCCGATGCCAAGTCAAGCATGGGGCTCAAGGATGAGCAGACTGCAGCCGTCCTAAAAGGAGTGCGCTGGGCGACTCTGGTCGAGAACGGTGAAATCTGGATGGGCACCACCGGGAAGGGGCAAGAGGTGGTGGAGGCTATCGAATCGGCGCTGCAAATTCTTACCGAAGCGGGGGACTTCAAGGACAATCCATTGCCGGACCGCGATCCGTACCGGCTGGTGGATAGTCAGTATCTCAACGTGCTCTATTCGAATTCTCAAGCACATGCCAAGAGACTGCCGCCCTTGGAGCGCAAGTTTGCCGTGCTCGACGAGGCCGGATGGAATGCGCTGCGCGAAGTGGGTGCCTTGCGCACTCGCCCCGTGCAATTCCAGAGCGGTACTGCTGATTTGAGCATCGAAGGCAAGCAGGAACTCGACAAACTTGCCGAGAACCTCAAGCACTACCCGAATTTCCGTATCGTCATCAAAGGGCACACCGGCATCAAAGGTGACAGCGAGGAAAACCGCAGACTCTCGGAGGATCGCGCGGAGGCGGTCGCACGCTACTTTCAAGTGACCTACAGCATAGACCCCAACCGCATACGCGTTTTGGGTCTGGGCGGGAGCCAGCCGCTGCCGCGGCTATCCGGGGAGAGCGACCGGGCGTTCGGCTACCGCCTGCCGCGGGTGGAAATCGTCATGGCCTCGGAGGGACTTTGAGCCTGGACTCGGGCGATAGCACGCGGTTTTCCAGCGGCGCCATCCGGCGGGCGGTGCTGGCTGCGACTCTGCAGCATCCGAGCGTGGTTTACCCCGGCGCCGCCGCGGTGCTGGGCGGCTTGGGCGTTTGGCTAGCCGGCGGTCCCATCGCGCTGGGCGTCGCCGCGGTGGGGGCGGGTCTGGCAGCAAGCTCCTGGCTAGTCAACTACCTGGCGCGTCGAGATGCTTTTGCCTCGCGCTACCTCAGGCAAGCGCATGAGGAGTTGCTCGCGCTGCGCGAGCAGGCCCTGGGCGCCCTGGAAAAAGAGCTCAAGGACACGCGCTCCAGCGAGGCGCTGGCGCAATTGCAGCGCTTTCAGCAGAAAATGCAGGCTTTCGAGGAGGTGCTAGGGCGCAAGTTCGGCGAACGCGAGCTCACCTACGGGCGCTTTCTCGGCATCGCCGATCAGGTGTATCTTGCCGGCATCGACAACCTGCACGCCATCGCGCTGGCGCTCAAGGGGCTGAAGACGGTGGACGAGAACTACATCGAAAAGCGCAAGAGGAAGCTCGTCGACGAGCCGGGAACCTCCCCCGAGGAAGAGCGCGAGGTTGCCGGCTTGCAGACCCAGCTCGACTTGATGAGGAGCCAGCGCAAGCGCATCGAAGCCCACCTCGCCAGCAACGAGTCGGCATTGGCGCAACTCGATGCCAGCATTGCCGCGCTCACCGAAATTCGTAGCGGCAGCACCCAGTCTTCGCTGGGCATGGAGACGGCGATGCAAGAGCTGGCGCGTATCGCTGCCCAGGCGAAGGACTATTCCACCCCTTGATGATGGAAAGGGACGACACATGACCACCACCACTCAAACCGAAGACAAGTCCAAGCTACAGCGCCTGGCGACGCTGCTCGACATTCCCGATGTCAAGCCCGAGGATCCGGCCATCGAGGCCAAAGCCGACGAGGTGCTGGACAAGCTCGTCAAAGTGGACACGCAGGACACGGCATTGCGGGCCGACGTGCGTCAGGCCATGGAAACCATGGGTGCGGCGCTGCAGCGCGAATCGGCGCAGCGCAGCCAGATGCTCAAGCAGCCCATACACAAGCTCTATAAGGATGCGGAAGAAGGCGGACCGGTAGGCAATGCGCTTATCGATCTGAAGGTCAAGGTCGAGGAACTCGACCCTGGCAAGTTCGATTTCGAGGCCGGCTGGTTCACGCGCACCGTCGGGCGCCTGCCGATGGTAGGCACGCCGATCAAGCGCTATTTCAGCCGCTTCGAGAGTGCTTCCACGGTGATGGACGCGATCGTGCGTTCGCTTACCGAGGGGCGCGATCAGCTCAATCGCGACAACATTACGCTTACCGGCGATCAGAAGGCGCTGCGTGCGCTCAATATCAAACTGGAAGCTGCAATCAAACTCGGACAGAGTATCGACCAGAAGCTCTCCGATCTTCTGGCGCGGGAAGTAGCCCCGGGAGACGCGAAGCATGAATTCATTCAGAGCGAATGGCTCTTCCCCTTGCGGCAGCGCATCATGGACTTGCAGCAGCAGTTGGTGGTGAACCAGCAGGGCATCATGGCGATCGAGTTGATCATACGCAACAACCTCGAACTTGTTCGCGGTGTGGATCGCGCGGTCAACGTCACGGTTTCCGCTCTGCAAGTGGCGGTCACCCTGGCGCTGGCGCTCGCGAACCAGAAAATCGTACTGGAAAAGGTGCAGGCGGTAAATGAAACCACCGACAAGCTGATCGCCGGAACTGCTGAGCGCTTGCGCACGCAGGGCGCGGAAATTCACAAGATGGCCGCAAGCACCTCGCTCAACATCGATACCTTGAAGCAGGCTTTCAGCGATATTCGGATCGCCATCGATGACGTAGCGAAATTTCGCCAGAACGCACTGCCGCAGATGGCCAAGGCGATTTCCGAGCTCGATCAACTTTCCACCGACGCCGAACGCACCATCGCTACCATGGACGCCGCCAACCGTGCCCGGGAAGCCTTCAAATCGGAAATGGAAGGCGATGGCGCGAAGAGCTGAGCGCACCGGTGAGCTTTGCGTGCAACGGGTATTCTATCAGTGGCACTCGTCCCTGACCCTCGCTAATCAAGGAGCTAATAAATGAAACGAATCCTGCTTTGCTTGGCCGGACTGCTCTTCGCTTGCAGCGCTGTCGGCGCCGACAAATTCCGCGTGGCTTGGTCGCACTACACCGGTTGGGAACCCTGGGCCTACGCGCAAGGCACCGGCATACTCAAGAAATGGGCTCAGAAATACGGCATCGAAATCGAACTCACCCTAGTCAACGACTACGTCGAGTCGATCAACCTCTACACCGGCGGGAAGTTCGACGCCTGCGTGATGACGAACATGGACGCCCTCACCATTCCGGCCGTGGGTGGAGTGGACAGCACGGCGATCATCATCGGCGATTTCTCCAACGGCAACGACGGCATAGTGCTGAAGAAGGGCGAGAGCGTCAAGGATCTCAAGGGCCGATCGGTGAAACTCGTCGAACTCTCGGTCTCGCACTATCTGCTTGCCCGTGCCCTGGAAATGAACGGCATGAAGGAGAGGGACGTCAAGATCGTCAATACCTCGGACGCCGATATCGCGGCAGTGTTCAAGACCGACTCCAACGGCGCAGTAGTGACCTGGAATCCGCCGCTACAGCAGGTTCGCAATGACAAGGGGGCGCGATTGGTGTTCGATTCGTCGAAGATTCCCGGCGAAATCATCGACATGATGGTGGTCAAGACCAGGGCACCGGACACCCTGAAGAAAGCGCTTGCCGGCGCTTGGTACGAGGTCATGGGCATCATGAGCAGCCAAGGCAAGATGGCGAGCGAGGCCATCGATTTCATGGCCAAGAACTCGGGAGCAACGGCCGCGGAATTCAAGGCGCAACTGGCCACCACCGCGATGTTCTACAAGGCGAGTGAGGCCGCTGCTTTTGCTGGAGGCGCGGAGCTGAAGAAGACCATGGATTTGGTGCGCACTTTCTCTTTCGACAAGGGGCTGTTCGGCAAGGGCGCCAAAAGCAAGGACTTCGTCGGCATCGCCTTTCCAGACGGTTCGACGCTGGGAGATGGCAAGAACGTGAAGCTGCGCTTTGATGCGAGCTTCATGAAGCTTGCCGCCGAGGGCAAGCTCTAGGCGAGAGCTGCTTTGCTGCCCATGTCGAGCGCACCCCCGACCGGCGGCCTGCATGCTCAGGTCTCGCCACGCGCGAGCTGGCTGTTGGCGGCGCTGCCATTCCTGATATTGCTGGCGGTGTATTTTGCCGGCTCGCACCTGCGGCTCGCCGAGAATCCGCAGGACAAGTTGCTGCCTAGCCTGGGACAGATGGCTGAGGCGATGGCGCGCCTAGCATTGCACCCCGACCCGCATTCCGAAGAGTATGTGTTTTGGCTAGATACCGCGTCGAGCCTCGGGCGGCTTGCCGTCGGGCTGCTGGCAGCGTCCGTCTGCGGTCTTTTCGCCGGCCTCAACATGGGTTTGCTGCCACGGATGCGAGCACTCTTTTCACCATTTGTCACCGTGCTGTCGATGATTCCGCCGCTGGCGGTTCTGCCGATCATCTTCATCGTTTTTGGTGTGGATGAATTGGCCAAGGTGGTGCTAATTTTCATCGGCGTTTTTCCGGTCATTACCCGGGACCTGTTCCTCGCCGCCGAGCGCATCCCCAAGGAGCAGATCACCAAGGCACTGACCCTGGGCGCCACGCAGGGGGCGGTGATTTATCGCATCGTCCTGCCACAAATCTTGCCGCGCCTCATCGACGCCGCGCGCCTGTCACTGGGTGCCGCCTGGCTGTTTCTGATCGCCGCGGAAGCTATCGCCGCGACTGACGGTCTGGGCTACCGCATTTTCTTGGTGCGGCGCTACCTCGCCATGGACGTGATCCTGCCTTACGTTCTTTGGATAACCCTATTGGGCTTCGCCATCGACTTTGCTTTGCGGTCCCTGTTACGCTGGCGCTTTCGCTGGTACCTGGCGGGGCAGGAATGAGTTCGCCCCAGGCCATGCGCCTGCACCTCGAGGACCTTTATAAGTCTTACGGGCCCAAACTGGTGCTCGAAAACATCGATCTCGCCGTGCGCGAAGGCGAGCTATGCTCGCTCGTGGGGCCTAGTGGATGTGGCAAATCGACGCTTTTCCGCATCGTTCTCGGCCAAGAGCGGTGCAGTTCCGGCAAAGTGCTGATCGACGGCAAGCCCGTGGGGCCGCCGGCATCCGATCGGGGAATCGTTTACCAGAAGTATTCGCTTTTTCCGCACTTGAGCGTGATCGACAATGTGCTCTTGGGCAGGAATTTGGGCAGTGGTTACTTCGAGCGACGCCGACGGCGGGGCGAGTTCGCCGATGAGGCCATGACTTATCTCGAGCGGATGCGGCTCGCCGCGCACGCTCACAAATTTCCGCATGAGCTTTCCGGCGGCATGCAGCAGCGAGTGGCGATCGCGCAGGCGCTCGTCATGAAGCCGCGCATTTTGATGATGGACGAGCCTTTTGGCGCGCTCGACCCCGATACTCGGGAGGACATGCAAGTGCTGCTGCTGGAATTGTGGGAGCAGCAGCGCATGACGGTCTTCTTGGTCACCCACGACATGCAGGAAGCGGTGTTCATCGGCACCCGCGTGTTGGTTCTCTCCCAGCATTACACCGACGATCGCGGCGGCGCAGTGCAACGAGGCTCGCGGATCGTCGGTGACTATCCTCTGCCCAATGCCGTGTATTCCACCAAGGTGAAGAACAGTCGGGAATTCGTGGACATGGTGGACGAAATCCGCCGTATCGGCTTCGATCCCGAGCATCTGCGGCATGTTACGGAGTTCAACCTCCGGCACCCCGATTCCTACCAGACGCTTACCCGCGCCGAGCACAACGGCCTGAGCACAGGCGCCTGAGTGCCGGCGAGGGGGCCGCAAGCGGCGCATTGTCATTGCGGAATCCTCCGTATTTCGAAGACTGACTCTGCCGACGCACCGCCGTGGTCCTCGGTGTAAGGTGGCGATGCTGCATTTGCGCATTTCGTTCTCACGCGCTCGATTCCCGCCGCGGACCCGCGGCGCCTACAGTTCATCCAGGAAAGGAGCCCACCATGCCGCAGAGTCTGCATTCCCCCGTGATTTCCCTGACCGGCCTTGGCGCCTTCGGTACTGGCTGGCTGCCGCCGATGTTCGACCGACGAGATTACACAGAGGTTCACCCAAAAATCGCCAGGATGACCAAGGAGCTGAAGTCCCACGCCAAGCTAGGGAAGTCGCTGCCCGAGGCGGTCGATCTGCGCAAGTACTGCAGCCCCATCGAAGACCAGGGAGCGCTCGGCTCTTGCACCGCCCACGCCGTCGTCGGTGCGGTGGAATACCTTGAGCGGCGGGCATTTGGCAAACACATCGACGCGTCGCGCCTCTTCGTGTACAAGACTACCCGCAACCTCATCGGCGTGAGCGGCGACACCGGCGCCTGGCTGCGCAACGCCATGGGGGCACTGGCACTGTGCGGCGTGCCGGGAGAGCGGCATTGGACTTACACAGACCGCAGTCCGGATTTCGATAAGGAGCCACCTACTTTCGTCTACGCCGTAGCGGACAACTACGAGGCACTCAAATACTTCGCCCACGACCCTATCGCCCAGCATCGGCCACGTGACAAGGTCCTGGACAGCGTGAAGTTCTACCTCGCGGCTGGCGTGCCCTCGGTGCTGGGATTCTTCGGCTACGCATCGTTCGAGAAGACCGATGTTCCTGGGGGCATTCCCTTTCCCAGCAGCGCCGAACTCAATGGCGATCCGTCCTGGGGACACGCTGTCGTCGCCGTCGGCTATGATGATCGCAAGACCATCTCCAACACCTCCACCAACAAAAAGAGCAAGGGCGCGCTGCTGATTCGCAACTCCTGGGGTGAGGCCTGGGGTGACCGCGGCTACGGCTGGCTGCCGTACGAATATGTGCGGGAGAACATTGCGCTCGATTTCTGGTCGTTGCTGCGCATGGAGTACGTTGCCTCCGCGCAATTTTATTGACTGGTCGGTTCCCTCAAGATGCGTCCGGCATGCGGTTCAGCGCAGTGCGTGGCGGGCTTGCCGAAGCCTATCGCCTCGGATGCCACCAAGGGGCGGTTATCAAGTGGTGGTACGAGGCGCCGGTCGACGCGCTTGGGCGGCTTGGCTCTGGTACCCTTGATGCTCATCGAAGCCATGTCCAATTCCAACCAGTCTCGGTATCGATGGGCTGGAAGGCATGGGCAGTGCCTCGGCGATAGCGCAGGAATGCAAGGAGGTTCGCAGGCTTACGCTCGATGCCAGGCTCTTGGTGGCGGCCAAGCTGCGGTGTACACGCGGAGAAGTGGCGGTGCCAGCCAGGGCGCATGGAGGCGGGGGTCGGAATCGAACCGGCGTAGACGGCTTTGCAGGCCGCTGCATGACCACTCTGCCACCCCGCCTGGGGAAGCTGCTCGCCAAGGTGGCGAGCGCAATCGGTGCCGCGCGGCGCCTTTGCCGCATCCTGCCAGCAGGGGTGGCAGGCGACCCTCCGGCGCCGCAACGAAAAGGGGAAAGCAGGCGCTTTCCCCTGGATCTGGAGCGGGAAACGAGTCTCGAACTCGCGACCTCAACCTTGGCAAGGTTGCGCTCTACCAACTGAGCTATTCCCGCGAAAAGCAAGCGCGCATTATAGCGTAGCCGTGCGCAAAGTCAACGCTGGCGCCCAGCTGCGCTATGCGCCAGCTCGCCCGCGCGGCGCTCCTCGTCTCACTCCTGGACCGGGCGCTTGGCCAGCTTCCGTTGCAGCGTGCGCCGGTGCATCTTCAGTGCGCGCGCGGTGGAGGAGATGTTACCTTCGTGCTCCGCCAGTACCCGCTGAATGTGCTCCCATTCGAGGCGGCTGACCGACAAGGTGTCGCTGGGAGCGGCGGCCTCGGGCTCGGGTTCGGCAGCTTGCAGGGCTTTGAGGATCGCGGCGACTTCGGCGGGCTTGGCCAGGTAGTGCGTCGCTCCGAGCTTGATCGCATCGACCGCGGTGGCGATGCTCGCATACCCAGTGAGCACGACGATGCGGCAATCGGGCGATAGGGCGAGCAAGGGCTTGATGAGCGTCAGTCCAGAGCTTCCGCCCAGGTTCAGGTCCAGCACGACCTCGCGCGGCGGAAAGGCCTCGGCCAGGGCCAGCGCCTCCTGGTGGTTGGTGGCGTGGCGGACTGTATAGCCTCGCCGCGCCAAGGCCTGCGCAAGGACACGACCAAATACCGGATCGTCTTCGATGATCAGCAAGTCGCGGCTGGCATTCATGCGGGTGGTCTCGGCTTGAGCGGAGTTTGTTGCTGCGTCGCGAGCGCGTTGCCCGTCACCGCCGCGCGCAGTCCTTGCAGAGGCAGTCGCACGCGAACTTCGGCACCGCCCTCGACAAGGTTGATGAGACGGATGTCGCCGCCATGCCGCTCGACGGTGGAGAACGCGAGATAGAGCCCGATACCGCTGCCTTGATGACGCGTGGTCAGGAAATTGCGGCCCGCTGCTTCCAAGACCTCCTGCGGAAATCCTGGGCCACGATCTCGTATCACCACCCTGAGGGTGCTCTCGTCCCAGGCGCAGTCACAACGAACTGATTGCCCGCTAGCTTGGGCAGCGTTGTCGAGCAGATTGCGCAGTGCCTGCTCGATGGTGGTCTCGGCGAGCACCGGGGTTGCCGGCCGAGCTCCCTCCAGGTGCAGTTCCAGGGGCACAGCCCGAGGTGTGCTCTGCCAGGCAGCGAAGAAATCCTCGAGCCAGGCGTCGAGCGCGAGCAGCCGTCCACCCTCGGCGCGCGCCTCTCCGGCGCGGGCGGCGAGCGTGGTGAGCGTGCTCTTGCACCGCGCCAGCTCCCCTTTCATGGTGAGAAGCAACTCGCGGTGGCCTGCCGGTGTGGCGTCGTCCGTGGCCATATCCTCGACCAGTATTGCCAGGGTATTGAGCGGAGTGCCCAGTTCGTGGGCGGTGCCGGCCGCCTGGCTGCCCAGCGCGACGATGCGCTCGTCACGCAGAGCAGCCTCTCTCGCTTGAGCGAGTTCGCGATCGCGCTGGCGGATACTCGCCGTCATTTGCACCAGGAACCAGGCGATGAGGAGCGCCACGATGGCAAAAGCCACCCAAGTCCCGAAAAGCTGCAGTGCGTTGGCGCGAACATAGTCGGTAACCGTGAGCGGAATGCGAAACACCGACACGAGTGAATAGAGTACCAGGCCCAGGAGGGCGGTCGCCCAGGCGAGCGGCGCCGGCAGGATCACCCCGGCAAGCGCGATCGGCAAGAGATAGATCGACGCGAGAGGGTTGGCGGCTCCGCCGCTGAAAAACAGCAGCACGGTCAGGGCGGTAAGGTCGACGCATAGCTGCGCCAGCAATTCGCGCGGCGACACACTGGCCCGCTGCTTGAGACGCAGCGCGGAGACCGCGTTGAATGTGCCCAGCAGCGCGATCACCAGAAACATCGGCGCCAGATGCAAGTGCACTCCCGCGACCCAATGCGCGAAGGCGATGGCGCCGAGCTGACCGACTATCGTCCACCAGCGCAGCGACACGAGTCGGTGCAGATGATCGAGGCCCGCGGCGGAATAGGGCCGATCGGATACGCTCAGGATGCGGGCGAGTCGGCTGCTTACGGGCGAGTTGGCGGTCACGGGCAGTGCCGGTTGGAAAACGGCCATTTTACTCAATCTGGCACGGCGCGAGGGTTGAGGCAATCCGCCAACGGAGGGGGCGCTCGCCGCCTCGGCTACCGTTTCGTCACGGGGGTTGTGACGAAGGGCGAGCCCGGGCGCGTGGTTCCCGAGCCGCTGCACCGAGGAGCGTCGTGCGAACGCCCGAATGTGGCGCAAGCGCCACGGCGGATTGCCGCAACCCGCGCGCCGCGCCCAGAAACTCCACGGACCGCAGGTAAACGTCTGGCGCCAATCATAGCGTTCACGCCACGCGCCGTGAATGTGGCAGATTGCCGCACGACGCTAGGCCTTGACCGATGTGCGCGATGCTTCGGTCGGGCTCGCCGCCTGTCCGACCGGGCGATCAACGGGGACTGAGCGCGGTCAAATCGCCGCTCAGATTCACGCCGTTGTCGTTCAGCGAGTTGTTTCCCGTGGACCGTAGCACTGCCCCGGCTCCGGATTGATGCAGACCAACGGTGTTGGCGCTGATCTTGCTGCGGTTGAGCGTGAGGCCGGCCGGGCCACCGCTGCTCGAACTTGCGGTAGCGCCTAGCGCGCAACCCGTGATCGATGAATGGCTGACGCTGACCTCGGCGGACGCGTCGGCGGTGAGCGATAGCGCCGCGACACCCCAGGCGGTGCCCGCGCCCGCGACGACACTGCGATTGAGCGAGGCTCGAGTCTGCGTTCCGGCCGTGGACCCCTGGGCGAGGATGCCTCGGCTGGCATTGCCGAGGAGCTGGGTGCGCGTGAGCAATGCGCGCGGACCATCGACGAGCTGCACTCCGACCGCATTGTCGCGGACCATGGAGTCGACGATGCTTACGCGACTGAGCCCACTGACGCTGATACCCGCGGCGCTGAAGCCGCTGACCAGGCTGCGCTCGACGGCCAGGCTCGCTCCTGCCGTCATTCTGACGCCGTTTGCACCGCCCGTGCCGATGATGGCGAGGTTGCGCAGCGCTACTTCGATTCCCGGGGTGGCGATGACGATGCCATCACCGCTCAATACGTCGATGACGGCACGGACGCCGGGGGCGCCGGTGATGGTCGCCGACTGAGTCAGCGTCGCGGCGCCGTAACCGCCACTGTCGAGAACGACGACTTCCGCGCCGGGTGAGACCACGCCCAGAGCGGAATTCAACCAACGGCAGGGTGCTGCGCGCGGGCAGTTGACGCTTGCGTTGGCATCGTTTCCGGACAGGCTGGAGACAAAAGCGCGCGAAGCTGGATTGGGGGTCACGTTGACGCTTGCTGACGCCGGGCCCCAGCCCACGGCGTTGTGCGCCGCCGCCGTGCAGTCATAGCTCGTGCCGTCGGTGAGCCCCCCCAGTACGATGGGCGAGCTGGTGCCGGTCGCCGTATGGTTCCCAGGGTTGCAGGTGACGCGGTAACTGTCGATGCTTGCCCCACCGTTGCTTGCCGGCGGCGCAAAATTCACCGTGGCGCTGCCTTTTCCGGGCACCGCCGTGCCGATTCCGGGCGCGCCGGGCACGGCGAGCGAGTTCACGGCCCCCGAATCCGCATTCACCATGAGGCCGGAAACGTCCACCGCTTCGAAAGCGCTGCCCGGCACGTTGCGCAATTCGCGCAGGAGATCGTTGTCCCAACGCTCGTCCGGCGCGCCCGAGAGATACCAGGCCGAGCCGTTGTCGGCGAGCATCATGCCGTATTTCTTGAGCGCGCGCAGGATCACTTGAATCGAAGGCGAAAAGCCCGAAATATCGTAGCTCGCTTTCAAGCGAAAGCGCTGACCCATGGGCGGATACTGCATCCCCGTGCGGCTGCTGGCGAAATGCCGCGCCGGCCAGACATACGCCCGGCGCGTTTGCGGCACGGTGAAGCGCAGCGCATGCAGTATTTCGCCGGCTGCCACTTCATCGTAGCGTACTAAGCCGTGCAAGACCGGCAAACCCGCGGCATCGGCCGAAGTCCAGCCATCGGGGCGCAGCGCGTTGGAGTTCAAGTCGAACTTGGCGCCCGATCCGGCCGTCCAGCCGCCGCCCGTGGCGGGATAGGTGGACCAGGTTTCGTAGAGAAGGCAGTTGTCCCGATCGACCACCAAGATGTGCCGGTCTCCCGAGCTGGCGGGGCCACCTTCGATGGGCGCGTCGGGCGGAATGGGGTAAGGGCCGGGGTCGGATTCGTCGTCGTAGTCGAAGGTGACCGGCACCTTGGGTTGAGTGCCAGGAACGGTGACGTAGGGAATGCCGATCGGTCCCCCATCCCAGAGGCCGGAACCAAAGTCCGGATGCAGGGCGCCGCTGGCACCGATAGTGTTGATGTAGGCCGTGGAATTGGCATCCACCGGCAGGGTATCGACCGGCGTATTCCAGATGTTGTTGGCCGGAAACATCGCGCAGCCGGCCAAGGTCGGTGCGCAGAGTGCGGCCGCGCTCGTTACGGCGCTCGATACGAAAAATCCACCAACGGCAAGGTAGCGGAGCATGGTCATGACCTCCGGACGCACCTCCCTAACGGCAAACCCCGGCGCTTCGGCCAGTGCTGATGTCCTGACCTTGGGCGCGACTGCTCCGGGTGGTCATACCCGGAGCGTTTCATGACATTGTACTACAGGAGCGCTTGGTGGATGCGCTGCAAGGCCTTGTCGAGATTGGCCATGGAGGTGGCGAAGGAAATGCGGATATAGCCTTCGGAGCCGAAAGCGGAACCCGGCACCACGGCGACGAGGTGCTTTTCCAGCAGATACTGCGAGAAGGCGAGATCCGTGGCTTCCTTGAGCACGCCCTTGGCCGCCAGTGCGGCAATGGCCGCGCCCACGTGCGGAAAGGCGTAAAAGGCGCCGCCAGCCTTGAGGCACTTCACTCCGGGCATTTCATTGAAGCGCTGTACCACGAAGGCATGGCGCTCGCGAAAGGCCTTGACCATCGGCGCGATGCAGGCCTGGTCGCCGCGGAGAGCGGCCTCAGCGGCTACTTGCGAAATCGAAGTGGGGTTGGAAGTCGATTGCGACTGGACGTTCTCCATCGCCGTGATGATGGCTTCCGGACCGCCGCAATAGCCGATCCGCCAGCCGGTCATGGAATACGCTTTGGAAACGCCGTTCAGCACGATGCTGCGCGGGTACAAATCCGGGCAGGCGTTGACGATGTTGACGAAGCTGTAGTCGTCGAGTTTGATGTGCTCATACATGTCATCGGTGGCGATGAGCACTTGCGGGTATTTCTTGAGCACTGCGCCCAGCGCCCTGAGTTCGTCGAGGGTGTAAACCACGCCGGTGGGATTGGACGGACTGTTGAGGAAAATGAGCTTGGTCTTGGGCGTGATGGCCGCTTCGAGCTGCGTGGGCGTCACCTTGAAGCCTTGTTCCACACCGGTTTGGATGACCACCGGCTTCGCTTCGCACAAAAGCGCGATGTCGGTGTAGGACACCCAATACGGCGCGATGCAGATCACTTCGTCGCCGGGGTCCACAACGGCCTGGCAGAGGTTAAAAATCGAGTGTTTGCCGCCGACCGAAACCAGGATCTGCTTGGCGTTGTAATCAAGGCCGTTGTCGCGCTTGAATTTGTCGATGATCGCCGTCTTTAGGCTGGGAATGCCGCCCACTGCGGTGTATTTGGTGAAACCCGCTTGTATAGCTTGAATCGCCGCGTCTTTGATGTGCTGCGGCGTGTCAAAATCCGGCTCGCCGGCGGCGAGGCCGACGACGTCTTTGCCTTCGGCCTTGAGCTTATTGGCCAGCGCCGTGACGGCGAGGGTGGGGGAGGGCTTGATGAGGGAGACACGATGCGAGAGCGACATGAACAAACCTGTGCGGGGTGGGGGAGAAAAGCCGCTATTTTACCTGCATTTGATCGTGCTCCAGCGAGGCGCCGACGGACCGGGGGTCGCGAGCCCAAGGGAATCGCGCTAAGCTTGCGCCGACCCAGCTTTCCAGGAGAACGCAAACATGGATGCGGCAGCCGAAAGTGCCCAGGCGCTGGAAGCTTTCGTCGCCGAGAAAGCGCGTTTGCGTCGCGAGCATCCGCGTTATCTGTTCTGGGAGGCCACTCTGCGCTGCATCTCGCGTGTCGGCATTGCGGCAGCGACTGCTCGCGCGACCCAGAAAGCGCCCATCGCGAACTCTCTTCGGAGTTTGTCAGCCGGGAACTGGAAGCGATCGCCGCCGTTCATGATGCGCGCCAAATCACCCTGGCCATCATTGGCGGAGAGCCCTTGGTGCGCCGCGATATTTTGGCGAGCGCGCCCGGAATCCGAGACAACGCCAGCCCGACCTTGCGAGGCTCGAAGTGCTCGCCGAGTCTAACCTAGCGATGCAAATGGATCCCGGCTCTAGGTCGTTGTCGGTAAAGCCGTACTACTGCGTCGCGACGCCGGATACGCCCGCTGAAACCGAGGTTCATGGCGATTGGTGCCTCGCCTACGTCCACCGCGGCAGCTTCGGCTATCGCTGTGCGGCGCGCACGTCACACGAGCTGGTTGCCGGAGCGGTCCTCATCGGGCGCCCGGGTGAGGGTTATCTCTGCACCCACGAACACCACGCCGGCGGCGATGAATGCCTGTCTTTCGAATTCGCGCCCGCCCTCGCCGACGAGTTGCGGCTCGCGCGCCTCGCCACGGGGCTCGATCATCTGCCGCCTCTTCCCGAGTTACGCATCTGGGGCGAACTCGCGCGCTCGGTCATGGGAGAAGAGGGCAGCGTGGCGCTGGACGAAGCGGGGCTGCTATTCGCCGCGCGCTTGGTTCGGCTGGCCCAGGGCAAACCTTCGCCGCGCCAGGAACCCAGCGCGCGCGATCGTCGCCGCGCCGTGGAAGCGGCCTTGTGGCTCGAGGCCAATGCCAGCGAAGCGCTGGGGCTCGATGACCTGGCGCGGCTTGCCGCCAGCACGCCGCTGCATTTCTTGCGCGTATTCACGCGCGTAATCGGCGCCACTCCGCATCAATACCTCATACGCAGTCGCTTGGCGCAAGCCAGCCGTTTGCTTGCCGCGGGCGATCTGCCGGTAACCGAGGTAGCGCTGGCGGTGGGTTTCAAGGATCTGTCCAATTTCGTGCGCACCTTTCAAAAGGCGAGCGGGCTGCCGCCCGGGCGGTTGAAAAGGGCACTCTCCGAGGATCGCAGTTTTTTCCAAGTCGCGCGGCGAACCATGGGCTAGCATCGGTTCCAGGTCTGGCAAAACCAAGCCAGTGGAGAAAACCGATGAGCATCTTCACCCTCTGTACCGCGACCGTGCCCCAGGGCAAATTGCCCGAAGCCCTCGCCGACCTTGCCGCAGCCGAACCCAAGTTCAACGTCGAAGCCGGTGTCCTGTGGCGGCAATTTTTTCAATGCCAGGTGCAGCCGCACATCATTTGGGCCGTGACCGAATGGGTATCCGAGCGGCACCATCACGATGCCGCCCAAAGTCTCATGAAAACGCGCCGTGATGATCGCATCGCTGCCATCAACTTTGGGCCGGATCCTTACTATGAGATCTTTTGCGACGACACCCTCGACCTGCGGGTGGGCGAGCCCACGTCCGCGGCCACATGCGTGGTCATTGCCCAGGGGCTGATCGGCGAACGCGGGCGCGAGGCCTATCTCGCCCAACGCGCCGAGTGGGCCACGGAACTTGCGTTGCGGGCGGTTTGGCGAAGGGTCTATCACAACCGCTACCACCGCGATGAGTTCATCGCCATGCTGGGCTTTGGTGATCATGCGGCCTACCAGGCGGCGAGCGAAGTCAATGGCCTGCGCTTGGAAGAGGTGCTATTCACGGGCTTGCGCGAGCCCCTCGGCATGGCGCGCGTTGCCAGCTACAACCAGTACATTTGCCAGCCCTTGATGCTGCCAGGGGCGTGAACGTCGTCCAAGCGCTCTGAGGCGGTGCCGCGGCCCGCGCGATCGTCGCGCTGGCTCGATCCTCGTGGCGCTGGAAGCTGTGGCGCAGAGCGGTCCGTGGTAGATTGTCGGTCAAAGGCGCAATGGCGCCCGTCGATCAAAGAGGAGCACGCTTTGGTTCGGGCAATGGTTAAAGCAGCGGCACTCACCTTGCCGCGATGGTGCGCGTGTGTGTGGGCGTTGCCACTGGCTTTATCGGTTCACGCTCAAAGCGGAGCGGATTCCTTCGTACCTTCGTTGCCCGAGACTCAGTGGCGCATCGGGCGGAGTGTTGCCGCGCCCTGGGCGCGAGATGGGGGAAACCTGGCGCCCTCGGCCGCGCTCTTGGGGAAATGGCTCCGCTTTTCCGCGACGGAGGTGCAGGGTCCCCATCCGCTCGGCTGCGGCAAGCTGCGCCACGAATTCGTGATGAGCCCGGCGGGGGGATTGTTTCAAGGCGCGCTGCCCGAACCGGCCGAGGTCTTTGCCCAAAGGCTGGGTGTTTCGCGGTTGCCCGTTCTCAGCCTGCATATCAACTGCGACACCGGTACCTTCGATTACCATTTGCTCACGCCCCGGCGTGCGCTGCTCGGCCTAGACAATCGAGTCTGGCGGTTGCAGCGCGACGATCGCGGCAGGGGTCCCGAAGATGTCGTGCTCGCATTTCTGCAGCGGCATATGAGCGCGGACATGGCGTTCACTCCGGCGATCATCGCGCGCGGCGGCAAGTTTTTTTCTCCAGACCTCGCACGTGCCATCCGGCTTTACTTCTCACAGCCCGGGCCGAAGGAGGAAGCGCCAGGGATCGATGGCGATCCCTTCACCAATAGCCAGGAGTACCCCACGCGATTTGAGCTCGGCAGACTCCTTCGGGAGCAGGGCAGGGCAATCGTCCCGGTGCGCTTTGGCGAGGTAGGCAGCGGCCAAGTGGTACGTTTCGAACTGCGCCGCGTTGGCCTGCGCTGGCGTCTCGATAACCTGCACTATGAAGACGGCGCCAGCTTGCGTCGGCTTCTGTCGATCCAGCGGCACTGAGCAAGGGCAACGGCCTTTTTTCCTGTGGCTTGGCCCACTCGAGCAGCGCGGCGGAAGGCTAACGGAAACGAAGGCGCGCGGCGAGGGATTAGGGACTCGCGTCGAACGATCGTTCCAGGCTAGAATAGTCATTTGCGCTTCGATCCCGAGGTCGACGTGTCGCTCAGTTTTCCCACCAGCCCGTTCATCCTGCACCAGCCCTTCGCCCCTGCGGGCGACCAGCCGGAAGCCATCGAGAAGCTGTTGGAAGGGCTTACCGACGGTCTGATGTACCAAACGCTGCTGGGCGTCACGGGATCGGGCAAAACCTACACCATGGCCAATGTGATCGCCCGCAGCGGGCGGCCGGCCATCGTGCTGGCGCCCAACAAGACGCTGGCGGCGCAGCTCTACTCGGAGTTTCGCGAATTCTTCCCCGAGAACGCGGTGGAGTATTTCGTTTCCTACTACGACTACTACCAGCCCGAGGCCTATGTGCCTTCGCGCGATCTTTACATCGAAAAGGATTCGGCCATCAACGAGCACATCGAGCAGATGCGCCTTTCGGCCACCAAGGCGCTCCTGGAGCGTCCGGACAGCGTGATCGTGGCGACGGTGTCGTCGATCTACGGTATCGGCGATCCCGTTGACTACCATGCCATGATTCTGCACTTGCGCGAGAGCGAGCGCATCGCCCAGCGCGACGTCATCAAGCGCCTGGCGGAGATGCAATACGAGCGCAATGAAATCGAATTCAAGCGCGGCGTCTTTCGCGTGCGTGGCGATGTCATCGACGTTTTCCCGGCGGAGTCGGCCGAGCTGGCGGTGCGTATCTCGCTTTTCGACGACGAGATCGAAACCCTGCACCTCTTCGATCCGCTCACCGGCCAGACTCGCCAGCGCGTGGGCCGCTTCACGGTGTTTCCTTCCAGCCATTACGTCACGCCGCGTGCCACGGTCCTGAAAGCGGTGGATGCCATCAAGGCCGAGCTGCACGAACGCATCGAGTTCTTCCAGAAAGAGGGCAAGCTCGTCGAGGCGCAGCGTATCGAGCAGCGCACCCGCTTCGATTTGGAAATGCTGGTCGAAGTGGGTTTTTGCAAGGGCATCGAAAATTATTCGCGTCATCTTTCCGGGCGCCAACGAGGCGAGCCGCCGCCCACCCTCATCGACTATCTGCCGCGCAACGCCCTGATGTTCATCGACGAGAGCCACGTCACCGTGCCGCAGTTGGGCGGCATGTACAAGGGCGACCGGGCGCGCAAGGAGAATCTGGTCAACTATGGCTTTCGCCTGCCCTCGGCGCTGGACAATCGCCCGCTGCGTTTCGACGAATTCGAGAAACTCATGCCGCAGACCGTTTTTGTCTCGGCCACACCCGCCGAATATGAGCAAAAACACGCCGGCCAAGTGGTGGAGCAAGTGGTGCGGCCCACGGGCCTCGTCGATCCCGAACTCGAAGTGCGGCCCGCTTCGACGCAGGTGGATGATCTGCTCTCTGAGATTAACCTGCGGGTGAAGGCCGGCAGCCGCGTGTTAGTGACCACGCTCACCAAGCGCATGGCCGAGGACCTTACCGATTACCTCAACGAAAACGGCGTCAAGGTGCGCTACCTGCACTCCGACATCGACACCGTGGAGCGCGTGGAAATCATTCGCGATTTGCGCCTGGGCGAATTCGACGTGTTGGTGGGCATCAACCTTCTGCGCGAGGGACTCGACATACCCGAAGTCTCGCTCGTGGCCATACTCGACGCGGACAAGGAAGGATTCTTGCGTTCCGAGCGCTCGCTCATTCAGACCATAGGCCGCGCCGCGCGCCATTTGCACGGTAAGGCCATTCTCTACGCCGATCGCGTCACCGACTCGATGCGTCGCGCCATCGACGAGACCGAAAGACGCCGCAAGAAGCAGATCGATTTCAACGCCGCACGCGGCATCACACCCAAAGGGGTGGAGAAGCGCATCAAGGACATCATCGATGGCGTCTATGACGCCGAGGACGAGCGCAAGCAGTTGAAAGCGGCGCAAGACGAAGCGCGCTACGGCGGCATGGCGGAGAAAGATTTGGAACGCGAAATCAAGAACGTCGAGAAGGCGATGATGGAAGCGGCGCGCAACCTCGAATTCGAAAAAGCCGCGGAGTTGCGTGATCGACTACTGAGCTTGAAAGAAAGGCTTTTCGGGGTCGGCATACGCTGACCCTGCGCAAACGCGGGGAAGAGCATGAATATCGGCGGTGATGATGCCGGTGCTAGAAAACTAGGCGAGCTGTCGCGCTTCGGGGCTCAGGAGCTGGCCTTTGCCGCCGAACAATGGGTGAAGGAAGGCGAAGACGAGCGCGTCGAGGGCTTGTGCGAAATCGAGCGGGGCGGTGACGTGGGCGAGGGGGTTGAAGGAGGTTTGGTAGTGCAGCGGCAAACAGCGCAGGGGCGGAGATCGCGTGGGTTCCAACCCCGATTTCTTGGGCGCCGGAATGCGGTGCTCAGCCTCAAGGCGCAATTCAAGTAGATGGCGGCGCGCGTCCCGTCGGTGTTTCCTCTAGGCATTCCCCCAGACTGAAGTAGAAAGTCGCGCCGCGGCCGGGTTCGGCCTTGGCCCAGATCTGGCCGCCGTGGCGCTCGACGAGGCGCCGGACAATGGCCAATCCGACGCCGGTGCCCTTGAATTGATCGCCGCGGTGCAGGCGCTCGAACATGCCGAAGAGTTTGTCGGCGTGCGCCATGTCGAAACCCACGCCGTTGTCGGCGACATAGAACACGCACTCCTCGTCGTGCTTGCAGCCGATTTCGATGCGCGGCTCCTCGCGCACCGCGGAGAATTTGAGCGCGTTACCGACGAGGTTGAGCCAGACTTGCTTGAGCATCGTTCGGTCTCCGCGCACCCGCGGCATCGGGCACAGTTCGATGCGCATGGCCTCGGGCTGCTCGCCGAGTTCGGTGAGCACCTCCTGCACCATCGCCTGCATGTCGATCTCGGTGGTTTCCACGCGTCCGGTGCCGCTGCGCGAGTAGCGCAAGATGTCCTCGATCATTTGATCCATGCGTTCCACGCCGTGCTGCACCCGGCCGAACATTTCCTGGCCCACGCCGCTCATGCGCTCGGCATCGTGTTTTTGGACGATTTGTACATAGCCGCTGATGCTGCGCAGCGGCGAGCGCAGGTCGTGCGCCACGGTATACGAGAAGGCTTCCAAGTCGCGATACGCGCGTTCGATGGCCGCGGTGCGTAGCTGCACGCGCCGCTCCAGGGTTTCGTTGAGTTCCACGAGTTCCTTTTGGGCGCGCTTGCGCTCGGTGATGTCGCGCGCCAGTGCCACCACATAGCGGCCTTCTTCGGTGCGAAAGGCGGCGACGCCCAGTTCGATCTCCACCCGTTTTCCGTCCGCTCGCCGCATCCGGCTTTCCGCGCGCAGCGGCGATGGCGCGACGTCCTCGCGGGCCAGCAGGCGTTTGAGGAGGTAATCCGAGCGCATGTCCTCGGGCAATAGCGCTTCCGCCGGCAGCCCGGAAAGCGTGGTTTGCGCATACCCGGACAGCTTGGCCGCCTCCTCGTTGGCGAAGAGCACGCGCCCATCGGCGCCGACGATCAGAATGGCATCGGGGGCGGCATCGATGATGGCACGCAAGCGCGCCTCGCTGTCTGCCAGGGCCTGCGCCGTGCGATAGGCCTCGCCGCGATCCTCGAAGACATCCACCACGCCCACTTGACGCCCCTCCTCGAAGAGCGGGGCGCGCGACAAATCGGCGCGCAGCGCTTCGCCGTCGGCGCGGCGAAAGTAGACGCCAGCATAGCGATAGGCGGTGCCGGGGTCGATGCGCAATGGAAAGGCCGGCGCCGTGCCGGGAGACGTGCCCGAGGGGTCGTCGACGTAGGGGCCGGCCACATCCGCCAGTCGCTGCCCCTGGAGCGTCGCCGCTGGGTATCCCAGCATTTTCTCCGCCGCCGGGTTCAGGAAAACCACGCGGCCGGTTTCGTCCAGGCCGCAAATGCCCTCGCCCGCCGCTTGGATGATCGACGCATGGCGCTGGGTGAGCGCCGCCAGCGCCGCGGCCATGCCATCGAGGTCGCTGGCCAGGCTGCGCAATTCGCCCCGTCCAGGGGCTATGCCGGTGCGCGCTTGCAGGTCACCCCGCGCCCAGCGATCCGCGGTGCGCCGCATGCGGGCGATTTTGGAAAGCAGCACCCGTTCGACGACCAACCAGGTCAGGGCCGCCGCCAGCAGATTGATCAAGGCCAGCAGGCCCAGCGCCTCACTGCGCAGTTGCCCAGTTCTGGCCGCGATGTGTGCTTGCGGCACGCCGACGCTCAGACGCAGTTGTTCCCGGCCCACGCTGACTTCGCCCATAGCGGCCAGGCGAGCCGCGCCGCCGACACCGTGGCGCACGAACAAACCGCTGCCCGCCGCGTCGGGCAGGGCGAACCGCGACGGCAAGGGTTGACCCAGCAGCTCGGCCTGGCGCGGCTGACTGAAGAGCAGCGTGCCCGCGGCGTCGGTGACGACCATGTCGTATTCAGGTCCTAGCCGGGCGTCGTCGTAAGCCTGCTGAAAAAGGTCGAGATGCGTGGTCAGGAACACCAGGCGCCTGATCGCCCCGTCGGCGTCGCGCAGCGGCAGGGCGAAGCCGATTTGCGGCAAGCCGGTGGCTGGCCCGATCTGATAGCGGCTCATGCTCATTCGGCCGCTGGTCACCGCATCGCGCACGAAGCCGCGGCCGGAGAAGCCGGCACCTTGGGGCGGTCGAAGCGGCGCGCAAAGGATGTGGCCTTCCGGGTCGAGCAGGCCGAAGTTCTGGTGCAGCGCGGTGTTGAGCGGAACCGCTTCGAGCAGACGCCGGCACGCCGAGCCGGCCGGCTGGTCGCCGCTTCGCACCAAGGCTGCCAGCATGCCCAAGAATTGTTCGGTGTCCCCGAGGAGCCGGGCGTGCTCGCGCTGTGCGATATGCAGACTCACGTGCAGGCTTCGGGTGATTTCTTCTTCGGCTTGGCGAGTGAAGCGTTCGTCGAGCAGTCCGACATACAGCAGAGCCGCCGCCCCTGGGGCCAACACCAGAGCCAGCACGCGCAGACGCAAGCCCGCCAGCAACCCATGCTGGCGGCTTTGCCAACGCGCCAAGAAACCCTCGGGTTTCGGCGGTATCGGGGCGGATGTCTCCTGCATCAGCGAGCCCTTTCGTCTGCTGCGCTGGTCTCAAAGCGGATTGCGCAGCCTGGGCGCAGCCTCGGGCTTGTCCGCGTGTTCTCCTCTCCGAAAAAACGAAGCTCTGCCGTGGCTTCGCGGCGGCTTGGCCTTGTTTTTGCCTGCCAAGCCCTTACACGTTGTGATATGCCAGAGTTTACGTCGGGTTTTAGGGCGCGGTGCAGTCGGAGAATGCTGGTTTCGCTACAGCGAAACCGGACGAGAGGTAGGGAAAAACCGACGTGCTGCCCGAGAAGGACCGCCGCTGCCTCGAGCGGCAGAGCCGTCAATCAACGAAAGCGATTGATTTCGGTGGCAATCGCGCCCAAGGGCACTGATCTTTCCGCCGCGCCGAGCTTGACGGCCTCCTTGGGCATGCCGTAGACCACGCTGGTCTCTTCGTCTTGCGCCAGCGTGCTGGCGCCGGCTTCGCGCATTTCCAAGAGCCCGCGGGCGCCGTCATCACCCATGCCGGTCATGATGATGCCCAGCGCATTGCGGCCGGCATGGCGGGCGGCGGAACGAAAGAGCACATCCACCGAGGGGCGGTGACGGTTGACCAAAGGCCCCTCGCGCACTTCCACGCGGTATTGTGCGCCGTTGCGGGTCAGAAGCATGTGCTTGCCGCCCGGTGCAATCAAGGCTCGGCCAGGAATCACCCGGTCGCCGGTGGCCGCCTCTTTGACCTCGATGGCGCAGAGGCTGTCGAGGCGGTTGGCAAAGGCCTCGGTGAAACGCTCGGGCATATGCTGCACGATGACGATGCCCGGCACCATCTTCGGCAAGGCGCGCAGTACGGCTTCCAGGGCCTGCGTGCCGCCGGTGGAGGTGCCGATGGCCACCACGCGGTCGGTGGTCTCGGCCATGGCCGCGCCGCCCTTGGGTAGAATCGCGTCCGCGCTGAGTTTCGGCGCCACGGTAGGCGGCGCCGCGGCCGCCGGCCGAAGCCGCTTAACGTTGCAGCGCGAGGCTTCTTTCACCGCCGCGGTCAATTCCGCCGCGGCCTGCTCGATGCCGGCGCGCACGTTGGTGCTCGGCTTGGCGACCACGCAACTGGCGCCGGCGGCGAAGGCTTCCATGGTGGTGGCCGCGCCTTGCCGGGTCAGCGAGGAGCAGATCACCACCGGGGTGGGCCGCTCGGCCATGAGTCTGCGCAAAAACGTGATGCCGTCCATGCGCGGCATTTCCACGTCGAGCACCAGCACGTCGGGCCAATTGCGCTGCATCTTGTCCCAGGCGAAGAGCGGGTCGGCGGCGGTGCCGATCACTTCGATCTCCGGGTCGCGGCCCAGCAACTCGCTGAGTACTTGGCGCACTACCGCGGAGTCATCGACGACCAGCGTTTTCAGGCGCCGCAGCATGACTCGCCATCCTTCTCGCGGACCTCTGGCGCGGCCGCTTCGGCGCTGCCGCTCTGGCGCACCCACACATCGCCGCTGGGTACGTCGAAAATGATCGCGCGATGGCCCACGCCGCCCAGGTCGAGGCAGCGTGGCGTGATGCCGTGTTCCCGCAGCAGGGTTCTAGCCGCCTCGGCGTTTTTGGTGCCAACGTATTCCTGGTTTTCGCGCAGGATCTGCGCGAACATCAAGCCGCCGCCGAAGGCCTTGACCTCGCAATCGGCCAGGCGAAAGCCACGCTGCCGCGCTTTCTCGGCGAGCAGCAGCAACGCTTCATCGGCGAAGCGCGGGTCGAGGGCTTCGCTCGCGCGGCGCGCGCGCGAAGGTAGAAGGTAGTGGCACATGCCGGCCGTGCCCGAGGCGGCGTGGCGCAGGGTGATGGCCACGCAGGAGCCCAGCAGTGTGCGCACGCGCGCGGCGCGGTCACCAAAATACAGCTCGCCGGGGTTGAGAAAAACTTCCGGCAGATCGGTGGGCGGACTCATGGCTTGCGATACACCGAAGGGCGCAGACAGTGCAGACCATCGACTACGCCATTGAGGCTTTCCGAGTGCCCCACCAGAAAGAGGCCGCCGGGCCTGAGCGTGGTCAGCAACCGCCGCACCACCTGCTGCTTGGTGGGCAGGTCGAAGTAGATCATCACGTTGCGCAGGAAGATGCACTCGAAGCTGCCCACTTGCGGCAGCGTCTCGTTCAAATTGATCTGGCGAAAGCGCACCCGGCCCTGTATCCGCGGGTCGATGCGAAAGCTGCCCTCCTGGTTGCCGACGCCTCTTTCGCAGCAGGCGCGCAGATAGCGCGGCGGTATGCTCTTGGCCCGGGCGAGATCGTAATGCCCGCGCTGCGCCCGCTGCAGCACTCGGATGGACAAATCCGAGGCCAACACTTCCCAAGTGCCTGCACCCAGCGCTTCGTCCAGCACCATGGCGATGGTGTAGGGCTCTTCGCCGCTGGAGCAGGCCGCGCTCCATACCCGAAAGCTCGCCCCCGGTTTGGTTGCAGCGCGCGCGTGCTGGTGCAAGAGCTCGAAGTGCTTGGGCTCGCGAAAGAAATGGGTTTCGTTGGTGGTCAGAAGGTCGAGTGCGATCTGCGTTTCCCCCGTTTGCCGGCCGTCGCGCAGCAATGCCAGGTAGTCGCCATAACTTTCCAGCCCATGGTGGCGCAGACGCTTGGCGAGCCGCCCGCACACCAGTGCCTTTTTGGCCGGCGCGAGGTGGATACCGGCATGACGCTTGGCGAACTGCTGGAATTCGTGGAATTCGCGATCGCTGAGGTTGGCGCCCAAACCGGTCACAAGCCGATCTCCTGGTTCACGCGGCGGCGCTCTCTTCTTGCTGCTCGATCACCGTGCCCAGCGCGGCGAGATCGTCGATGGATAGCACCTTGTCCACCTCGAGCAGAATCACGAAGCCGTGGTCGCGCCGCGCCATGCCCTGGATGAAATCGGTACGCAGGCGCGCACCGAAGGTGGGCGCGGGCTCGATCTGCGCGGCGGGGATTTCCACCACTTCGCTGACCGCATCGACGATGACGCCCACCACATGCCGCTCCTCTTCTTCCTCGCTCTGCGCGCCGACTTCGGCGATGACGATACAGGTGCGGCGGCCGATTTGCGCAGCGCCGCGGCCGAAGCGACTCGCCAAGTCGATCACCGGCACCACCGCGCCGCGCAGGTTGATGACGCCGCGGATGCAGGCCGGCATCATCGGCACCGTGGTCAAACCCCCGTATTCGATGATTTCCTTCACCCGCAAAATGCCGATGGCGAACATTTCTCCGGCCAGCACGAAAGTGAGGTACTGGCCGGCTTCCGGTCTTTGCATTACCGCCGCGGAGCCGGTCTCCGCCTTGATCAGGGCGCCCATGGCCGCGTCTCAGAAGCGCACGAATTCGGCATCGGCCAGGGGCGGCTCGGCCTCTTCCATGCGGCTCGCGGATCGCGGTTTGGTCGTGGTCGGCTTGCGCGCGGCGCGCGGCGCCATCTGTGCTTGGCGCTGACCGGTGTCCGCGCCCATCTTGAAGAAGGCCATGGTCTGCTGGAGCTGCTCCGCCTGGCCGCTCATTTCCTCGGCGGTGGCCGCCAGTTCTTCCGAAGCCGAAGCGTTTTGCTGGGTGGCTTGGCTCAATTGGCTCATGGCGGTGTTGATCTGACCGATGCCGGCGGATTGCTCTTCCGAAGCGGCGGAGATTTCCTGCACCAGGTCGGAAGTGCGCTTGATCGAGGGCACGATTTCGTCCAGCAGTTTGCCCGCGCGTTCCGCCAGGGAGACGCTGCCCTTGGCGACCTCGCCGATTTCCTGCGCGGCCACCTGGCTGCGTTCGGCAAGCTTGCGCACTTCCGCGGCGACGACGGCGAAGCCCTTGCCGTGCTCGCCGGCGCGCGCGGCCTCGATGGCGGCATTGAGTGCCAGCAAGTTGGTCTGATAGGCGATGTCGTCGATGATGCCGATCTTCTCCGCGATGCTCTTCATCGCGGTGACCGTTTCCCCGACCGCCTGGCCACCTTCGCCCGCTTCGTTGGCGGCCTTCGAGGCCATGCCGTCGGTCACTTTGGCGTTCTCGGTGTTCTGGCCGATGGAGGCGCTCATTTGCTCGATCGAAGCGCTGGTTTCTTCGACGCTCGCAGCCTGCTCGCTCGCGCCCTGGGAGAGGGTTTGCGCCGTCGCGCTCACTTCCTCGGAGGCGCTGGAGAGGTTGTCCGCGGCCGCGCGCACTTCGGCGATGATCTGTGACAAGCGCGCCACCATGCCTTTGACGCCGGCAAGCATGCTGTCGCTGTCACCCTTGGCTAGATCGATGCGCACGGTCAGGTCACCTCCGGCGACGCTACCCACGATTTCGGAAACATAGGCCGGCTCGCCACCGAGTTGCCGGAGCGTACTGCGGATGATGAACAGGCCGATGAGGATAAGGGCGAGCGTCGCCACGAGGCCGACCACGAGCATGGCCATGGTGGCCATCTTGTCCGCGGATCGACCCTCGAGCACGGCTTCGTCGCCGACGCGAACGTTGAGATCGAGGATCTTGTGCAAGGTGTCGCGGGTTTTGCGAAACTGCGGCGTGGCTTCTTCGAGCAGTTTGAACATTTGGGCGAACAATTCTTTTTGCTCACCTTCGGAGCGATTACGCCCCAGCCCGACCATGGTCTCGGTCAGGCGATCGTCGATGGCCTTCCAATCACCCCATTCCTTCAGGAATTGCTTCCAGAGCACTTCCTCCTCTTTGGTCTGAGGGAGGGGTTCGTAGATTTTCCAACCCTTCTCGATGCCTGCCCATGCTCTCTTCTTGATATTGACGGCTTCATTGAATTTGTCCTGAGCCTTGAAATCATTTTCCCAAATCAGCGTCGTGAGATTGGCCGCGCGCACGGCGTTTTGCCCCTCGGCGACGTAGCCCAGTCCCAGCACCGAGGGCATGCGCACGATGGCGATTTCTTCCATGCTCTTGCCGATTCTGCTGATGCCGTACCAGCCGGCCGCGGCGGCCAACGCCAGCGCGGCGATTCCCGCGGCAAGCAGCAGGATGAGTTTGGCCTTCAGGGTCATCTCTTTCATTGCATCCTCCTAGTGAGGTTGAAGTCGGTGTCGATCAGAAATGGTGCGTTCGGGGAGGGCACGCCGTGGGTGAAGTGCTCATGCCATGGGTCGTCGCTCGGAGGGGAGCGCGCACGCTCGTTGTTCCTGGCCTTGCGCGCGGAGCAAAAGCGTGGGCACGTCGATGATCAAGGCCACCTCGCCACTACCCAAGATGGTGGAGCCGGACAGGGCGTTGAGGTGCTTGAAGAGGCGCCCCAAGGGCTTGATGACGGTTTGCAGTTCGCCGTGCAGACGATCCACCACCAGGCCGGCATGCGCGTCGCCGTAGCGCACCACGACCACGTTTTCACGCGCCGGCGCGTCGCCCCCAATCTCGAACACCTCGCGCAGGCGCACCAGGGGCAGCGGCGAGCCACGTAGATCGAGGTAGTCCCGCGCCGAGACACCTGCGCGCTTGGGCAGTTCGAGGCATTCGACCACCATGTCGAGCGGCACCACGAAGGCGGCTTGCCCGATGCTCACCAAGAAGCCGTCGATGATGGCCAGGGTGAGCGGCAGGCGGATGCGAAACCGCGTGCCCTGACCTGGATCGGAGTACAGATCGATGCTGCCGCGCAAGGCGGTGATGTTCTTGCGCACCACGTCCATGCCGACGCCGCGGCCGGAGAGGTTGGTGACCGCCTCCGCGGTGGAAAAGCCGGGCTCGAAGATGAGTTGATCGATGTCGTGCTCGTTCATGTGCTGTTCGGCCGACACCAGCCCGCGCTCGATGGCCTTGGCGAGTATGCGTTCTCGGTTCAGACCGCCGCCGTCGTCGGCCACTTCGATGACGATGCTGCCCGAATCGTGATAGGCGTTGAGGCGCAGCGTTCCGGTCGCCGGCTTGCCCCTTTCGATGCGCAAGGCCGAAGGCTCGATGCCGTGGTCCATGGCATTGCGTACCAAATGCAAGAGCGGGTCGCTGATTTTTTCCACCACGGTCTTGTCCAGCTCGGTGTCGGCGCCGCTGATCACGAGCTCGATCTCCTTGCCGGTTTCGCGGCTGACATCGTGCACCACCCTGCGGAAACGGCTGAAGGTCTCGCCGATTTGCACCATGCGCAGGCTCAAGGCGTTGTCGCGGATGTCTTCGATCAAGCGCTCCAGCAACGAGGCGGCTTCTTGCAGGGCGCCATCTTGCGCGCGGCGAGCCAAGAGCGATGCCGAGGCGCCGGCTATCACCAACTCGCCCACCCGAGTGATGAGGGCGTCGAGTTTGTCGGCATCCACGCGCAGATGCCGACTTTCCGACACCCGCCGCTCCTTGATGCGGCGTTGCTTGTCTAGGGCCGCACCGATCAACACCTCGGGCGTGGCGTTTTCTTCGACGAGAATTTGCCCCAGGGGCGGCTTTTGGGCTTGGTCTTGCTGCTGGCGGGCGAGCGCTATCGCCAGCTCCTGGCGGGTGACCGCGCCGCTTCCTACGAGGATTTCCCCGAGGCGTTCCCGATCTTCGGGCAGCGCTTCGATCAGTTCGAGGTATTCCTCGATTTTGGCCTCGGGCGGGAGTATGCGAATCATGCTGCCATCGCGAACGAATTCGAAGACTTGTTCGATGGTTTCGCGATCGGTTTCACTGGCCAGATCGATCTCGAAGCCGAGATAGCAAATCTCGGGATCGAACTCCTCGCCGGCCGGCAGCCGATCGGCGATCGTGGTGATCGCCACCACTTCGCCCAAGGTCGCGAGGTAGCGAATGAAGGACGCGGGGTCCATGCCATCGCGCAAGGTGTTCGGCGAAAATCGCAGCGATAAATGCCAGGTGCGGCGCGCGTCGGCCTCTGGCGGACGCGGTTCGGCGCGCGCCTCCGGTTCGGGAAGGGTCTGAGGCAGCGCGCCGTTCTTTGGGGCGTGGGCGCCGCTACGGGCCTCGATGGCTTCGCTCAGGCGGGCGCCGGTTTCATCCGCCAGGAGGTCTGGGGCGTCGCCCGCCGCGGCACTCTCGATGCCCTTGCTCAAGTGATCGCGGCAAGCGAGCACCAGGGCGACCAAATCGGAGTCGGCGGCCAGTTTTCCGCCCCGCACCAGGTCCAGCATGTTCTCGACGCGGTGCGCGAAGGCGACGATGCCCTCGAGACCGAACAGCCCCGCCGAACCCTTGATGGTATGCACAGCGCGGAAGATGGCGTTGATCGCTTCTTCGTCGTCGGGCTGGTTTTCGAGGAACAGCAGCGATTCCTCCATGTTGTCGAGGAGTTCGCGCGATTCGGCGAAGAAGGTTTGCAGGGCTTGTTCGAGGCTCATGAGGGCTATGCTCGCGGCTTCAATTGCGGGCGCTGAGGAGCACCGGGTCGCCAAAAGGCGCGGTGAGGTCGTAGAGATCAAGGATTTCGACCACCGCCGCGCTGTGCTTCTGGTAGCGCAGTTGGCGGGAAAGCGCTGCTCCGTCGCGTTTGGCGAGGAGCAGCAATTGCAGCCCGGCGGTGTCGATTTCGCTCACGCCGGACAGATCGATCTCGATGTCTTGATGGTGGTGCACCAATTCGAGCAGGCGCTGCTTGGCGTAATGGGCGTGGTAGATGGTCAGCTCGCCGACGATTGCGGCGCGACAAACCGGCCCATCCATGGTGCTGCGGATTTCCATGATTCCCCCTCGCCCGCCTCAGGGCATGATCAGCTTGGAGACTGCGGCAAGCATCTGCGCCGGCTGAAAAGGCTTGACCACCCAGGCCTTGGCGCCAGCCGCCTGGCCCTCGCCTTTTTTGGCCTCCTGAGATTCGGTGGTCAGCATGATCACCGGCGTGAAGCGGTGCTCGTTGAGTTTCTTCAGCTCGCGCACGAAGGTGATGCCGTCCATGTTCGGCATGTTGACGTCGCTGATCACCAGGTTCACGCGCTGGCCCGCAACTTTGTTCAGGGCATCGCGGCCGTCACAGGCTTCGATGACCTCGAAGCCGGCGCCTTTGAGGGTAATACCGACGACCTGCCGCAGCGAGGCGGAGTCATCGACGACGAGTATGGTTTTGGGCATGGTGTTTGGTTCTAGAAGAAAGTGATGTCCGAATTCTTCGCCGCCGCGCCGGCAAGCGCGGGCTGTTCGTGCAGTAGGCGCTGCTCGGCGGTGGTATAGGTGCCCGCCAGTTCTTCCAGCCAACGGCGCACTTCCAGGCGCGGACCGGCGGCCCCGGTGGTCTTCAGGGCAGCCACGTGGTTCTCAAGCTTGGCGAGATCGTTGCCCACGTGGGTGAGCATCTGGCCGACCCGATCCTGGAACTGCAGGGACACCAGCGCGGCGTCCACCTCGGAGCGAATTCCGGCGCTTTCCTCGCGCAGTACTTCGGCCGAGAGGCTGAGGCTGTCGCTGGTGGCTTGAAAGCGGGTGAGGATGGCATGCACCTTGGCTTCGGTTTCGGCCAGCGTTTGCCGGTCGAGCACCGTCGACCGCTCGGCCGCCGAGAGTGTGGTCTGGATGGCGGCGTTGACGGCGCCGATCTTTTCGCCGATGCGCTTGCCGGTGGCGCCGGATTGCGAGGAAAGCGAACGCACCGCGTCGGCGACCACGGCGAAACCGCGCCCGGCTTCGCCGGCCCGTGCCGCCTCGATCGCCGCATTGAGCGCCAGGAGGTTGGTCTGACTGGCGATTTGGCCGACCTCATCAGCCATCTTTTTGAGATCGGTGGTGAAATCGGCGAGCTGGCCTACCTCCGCCAGCAAGGTCCGGCGCTGCTCCAAGGAGGAATGCAGATGGCGGGTGATCTGGTCGAGGTCGGCTCGCGCCGATTCCAGCACACCGACGATGCCGCCACCGGCGGTGCCGCCCGCCGCCTGAAGCGACGCCGCCATGGCGGCGTCGAGCTTGTGGGCGATCAGCGAGAAACGGGTGCTCAAATCGGTGATGGCCCCTTCGGTTTGGCTGCGCACGGCCTCGATTTGCCGACCCCAGATCGGCAGCACCGAGCCGCACAAGGCGTCCAGGCCATCGCCGGCGTGGGTGACCGGCTCGGGTGCTGCGGCCGCGGCTTGCAGATGCTGCAGCAGGCGCGCGGCGCAACGCTTGATTGCCCGCCGGTGGCGCAGCGCGGAAGTGAAGCCGGCGGCCAGCAGGAGCAAGGACAGAGCCCCCGTCAAAAGGGTAGCGCCGCCGACATAAACCAAGCCGCCGCTGGCCACCAGCGCGATCAGCGCGGGGTCGATCCAGGGGAGTTTATCGACCATCGCGGCTTGGGCGGAATGACCGTGATCCTGCACCTTCGAGCCTCCTTTGTCCGATGCACAGGGGCGGGTGCGTGCTTGCGTTTCTTGCTTCGCGCCATCCCCGTCTTCGCGAAACGGGGGCGAGCACCGTTCGCGGACATGGCTGAACTACGACACCGAACGGGCGTATTTGAAGTCGGTTTTGCCGGATTCGTGGTAAGGAAATCCCTAGCGTTCAGGTGCCGGAAGAGCCGGTCTCGTGGCTGCGGTTTTTGGTATCGCCGGATTCGCCTGGCCATGGGGGCGGTGCCGTGGCCGCGACGGGAAGCGGCGATGCGCCGTCGGTCCACGCGCTCGCGTCAGGCCGGCCAGCGACGGTGAAATAGAAGGTCGCGCCCTTGCCCGGCTCGGACTTGGCCCAAATCTGCCCGCCTTGGCGCTCGAGCAGCCGGCGCACGATGGCGAGGCCGACCCCCGTACCAGGGAACTGCTCCCCGGCGTGCAGGCGCTGAAACATGCCGAAAAGCCGCTCAGCACGGCTCATATCGAAGCCCACGCCGTTGTCGGCGACAAAATAGACCCGCTCCTCGAGGCCGCGGCAACCGATTTCGAGCTGCGGATGCTCGCGCACCGCGGAGAATTTGAGTGCGTTGCCGACGAGGTTGACCCACACCTGACGCAACATCGCGGGATCGCCAGTCGCGGGGGGCAGCGCGGCGATGTCCACGCGCGCAGCGCCGTGCAGTTCGTTCACCACCTCGCGCGCCAGGGCGTCCATGTCCACTGGCACGGTTTGCACCTTTCCGGTGGCGCTGCGTGAATAGCGCAGAATGTCCTCGATCAGTTCGTCCATCTTGCGCGCGTTGCGCACCACGCGTTCGAAGAAGTCCCGTCCGGCCGCGGTGAAGCGTTCTCCTTCGCTTTGCAGGACCATCTGCGTGAAGCCATTGATGGCGCGCAAAGGTGCGCGCAGATCATGGGCCACTGAGTAGGAGAAGGACTCCAAGTCGCGATAGGCGCGTTCGATCGCGGCGGTGCGCTGCTGCACGCGCCGCTCCAGCGTGTCGTTCAGTTCCCGCAGCGCGGTTTCGGCGAGCTTCCTGGCGGTGATGTCGCGGGCGACGGCGACGACAAAGCCGCCTTCGCGCGTGATGAAATGCGAAAGACCCACCTCGACGGGCAGGCGGGTGCCGTCACGCCGCTCGATTTCCGTTTCGATATGGATGCCGGCGGCGGTGCCGCAATGCGCGGCGGTGGTGATGAGGGTGCCCAGCGTCGGAGTCCCGCTCTTGGTGACGGGCAACACGCGCTCGAGATCGCTTTCGAGCAGATCGGAGCGGGGCGCATCCAGCAGGCGGCAGGTGGCGTCGTTGAGATACGTGATGCGCCCGCCGTCGCGCACGATGAAGATCGCGTCCGGGGCGGCTTCGATGATCGCCCGCAGTCGCTCCTCGCTGTCGCGTAAGGCCTGCGTGAGGCGATGGGATTCGCGGCGATCGGAGAAGACATCGACGATGCCGACCTGCGCGCCTCTTTCATAGATGGGCGTGCGGACGAGATCGGCACGCAAGGTTTCACCGTTGCGACAGCGATAGAACACGGGCACGTGGCGCCGCACTTCCCCGGAGGGGATGCTCAGCGCCAGGTCGCCCGCCTCGCGGGGCTCGGCCACCAGCGCCGGCCCGGCGAGGGCGCCGAGCTTCTGCCCTTGCAGCTCCTCGGATCGATAACCCAGGAGCTGTGCGGCGGCGGAGTTGGCGAAGTGGACGCGGCCCTCCATGTCCAGCCCATAAATGCCTTCGCCCGCCGCTTCGAGTATAGAGCGGTGGCGCCGCATCAGGGCGTCCAGGGCGGTGGCCATGGCATCGAGATCGCGGGCGAGCATTCTGATTTCGCCGCCGGTGCCGCCGAAGCCGGCGCGCGCTTGCAGATTGCCTTGGGTCCAGCGTTCGACGGTGTGACGCAGCCGGCGCAGCTTGGCGAGCACCAGCAGTTCGGCGGCGTACCAGGTGAGCACCAAGGCGCCGAGCCCGATGAGCCCCAGCGCTTGCAACTCGTCGCGCTGGAGCACCCAAGCCCGCGCCTCGAGGGCCGCGAGCGGCGTGCCTATGGTGAGGTGCAGGGTCTTGCCCGCGGCGTCGATGGCGGCATGCCGGGCGAGGCGTTGCTCGCCGTCTAGCCCTGGGCGCACATAGTTCGTGCCCGAGGCTGCCTCCGGCGCGGGGGGGCGCAATGCTACCGGCAGGGTCTGGCCGATCAGGTCGGGACGGGCAGGGTGGGCGAAGAGCACGGTGCCGGCGCTATCGACGAGCAGCAAATCCTGCCCGGCGCGCAGGCGGCTGCGTTGGGCCAGGCGGCGGAAGACTTCGAGATGCGCGGTGACGAACAGCAGACGCGATACCGGCATGCCATTGTCCGCCAAGGGCAGAGCAAAACCGATTTGGGGCAGCGCGGTGACCGGGCCGATTTGATAGTCGCTCACGGTAAAGGCCCGGCGCGCGGCCGCCTCGCCGACGAAAGCGCGTCCGGAAAAACTCGCCCCGGGTGGGGTGGGCAAAGCGGCGCAGAGCAGCTTGCCGTTACGGTCGAGAAAGCCAAAATTCTGAAACTGCGGATGCGCGGGGTGCAGCTCGGCCATGGTCTTGGCGCAAGCGGGTCCGTCGGCAAGACCGGTGGCATCGGCGAAAGCCGCGAGCATGATCAGGAACTCGCGTGCCACGCTCACCAGCTCGTCTTGTTCCGCTTGGGCGAGCTGCACGGCGAGGGCAAGGTCCGCGGCGGTCTCCTGCGTCGCTTGATCGCGGAAGCGCGGATCGAACAGCGCGACATAGAGCATCGCCGCCAGCCAGGGTAGCAGCACCACCAGGAGCAGCCGCGGCCGCAAGCCGGCCAGGGGGCCGCTGCTCCGTCGATGGGAGCTTTCCGCGGTTCCCGGCGCGCCAATGGACTCGCTCGCCGCGTCTTCCGGCATGGAATCCCCCCAAAGCAAAAACCCATGAAAGCGTTCCCCTCCGCCAGGGAACACATCGCTCGCGTACCTGCGCTGCGCGCCGTGCTCTTACAGTGGGGCCTCGCCCCCGCGGGCTTGGTCGCGCATTCGGCCTTTACCGCCGCGAGCAGATCGCGGCGACGCGGAACGCCTGGCGAGCATACGCCCGACGGTGCGCCGCGCGCGAGTCGGAGAATACGGATTTTGGTTTGGGGATAGGATAGAGTCGTGTAGGGAAAGGCCTACTCGATGAGGCTTCTTGACGCGCGTTCAACCGGCCAGACGATGTTCGATGGCGTAGCGGTAAAGCTCCGCGTTCGTTACGGTGCCCAGTTTCTTCATCAGGCGCTTCTTATGCGTGCTCACGGTCTTGGCGCTCAAATGCAGATGGGTGGCGATATCATTGATGGTGCTTCCGCCGGCAATCAGCCGTAGCACTTGCTGCTCCCGCTTCGATAATGCCTCGTGGGGAGCCTTGCGCAGGTGGTGGCCGTTGAAGACCATGCTGTCCACCAGGCTGGGGTCGATGAAGCGACCACCGCCCGCCACCTTGTGAATCGCGCCGAGCAGCACCTCGGGCTCGCTGTCTTTGGTCAAGTACCCCGACGCGCCGGCTTGGAGTGCCCGCGCCGCGACCTGCGCTTCGTGATGCATGGTCAGCACCAGGATGGGCAGGGCGGGATTCTCTTCGCGCAGGCGTTCCACCAGCTCGATACCCGACAGGCCGGGCATGGTGAGATCGAGCAGCAGCAGATCGAGCGCAGCAGTGCGCGCTCCGGTCAGCGTCTGCTCGCCATTGGCGGTTTCGCCGATGACGCTGAGCTCTGGGTCGGTGGCCAGAATCTGTCTCAAGCCGTGGCGAACGAGGGCATGGTCGTCGGCGATCAGGATACGGATGGTCACGATGAATTGCGGGAATGAACGATCGTCACTATTGTGCCGCGACCAGGCGCGGTGTCAATGTGCAGCGTGCAGTCGTGGCGATGGGCGCGCTCGCGCATGCCTAAGAGGCCGTAGGTTTTTCCGGACAAGGCCTGTTCGAGGTTGAAACCGCAACCGTCGTCGCGAATTCGCAAGCGCAAGGTGTTGCCCGCACCGTGCAACTGCACTTGGCAGTGGCGCGCGCGGGCGTGGCGAGTCACATTGGTCAAGGCTTCCTGCGCGACCCGGAAGAACAGTGTGGCCAGTTCTTCGTCCACGGCGCGGTCTTCGATGTCGGCCGCGAAACTACACGCGATGTCATTGTGCTGCCGGAACTCGTCCACCAACCATTCCAGGCCGGGCACCAGGCCGAAATTGAGGGCCGTCGGCCGCAGGTTGGCGACGAGATTGCGCGCCACCGCGAGAGTTTTTTCCACCAGATGGCGCATCTCGGTCAGCCTCGTGCCCGCTTCGCGGCGGCCCTTTTGGTCGAGGCGCAAAAGCGAAATCTGCATGTGCAGGCTGGTGAGCAGTTGCCCCAATTCATCATGCACTTCCAGGGCAATGCGCTTGCGTTCTTGCTCGCGGGCGTGCTCCAGGTGCGCGGAAAGCGCCCGCAAGCCTTCACGGGAGGCACGCAGCTCGCTCTCGACGGCCTTGCTGGCGGTGATGTCCTGCAGCGTACCGATGGCTTGCGCGACGGCACCGTTCTGATCGCGCAGAACCTCACCTTGCAGATGCAGAATGCGCTCCTCACCCGTTGGCCCCTGGATGCGAAAGTCGATGGCTAGTTTCATATCCCCGGCCAGCGCGCTGCGCACCGTGGCAAGAAGCTTGGCGCGATCTTGAGCATGGACGGCCGACGATTGCGCGAGTTCGAGGAGGTTCCGATTCTGGTCGCTCGCGCCCAAGATGCTCTGCGCTTCCCCCGACCAGCGCATCGTGCCTTCGCCCAAGTGCCAATCCCAGTCTCCGATGTGGGCCAGGCTCTGCGCCCGCGCGAGGCGTGCTTCGCTCGTGCGCAGGCGCTCCTCCGCCAGTTTGCGCGCGGTGATGTCGACCAGTTGCACGATGAAATATTTTGGCTGGGCGTCGTCGCCTCGCACCAGCGCGGCGGCAAACAAGCCCCACACTGGGTAGCCTGCGTGGTGCACGAAGCGCTTTTCCAGCTCAAAGCCGCGGATTTCGCCGGCCAGCGTACCCGCCATCAATTGTGCCGCACCACCGCGGTCGGTTGGGTGGAAAATGTCCAGTAGCGGTTTCTCCAGCAACTCCGCGTCGGCGTAGCCCAATATGCGGCAGAGCGCTTGGTTCACCAGCAACAGGCGCCCCTCGGGGTCGGAAAGAGCGAGCCCCAAAGAGGCCGAGGTGACGATGGTCTGGAACAACTCCTTGCTGATACGCAGCTCTTCTTCGGCCCGCACTCGCGCGGTGATGTCTTCGTTGACGACGATGGCGCCTTCGACCTTGCCATCCTTGTCGAGGAGCGGAATCGCCGAATTGGCGATGGTTTTGAAGATGCCGTCGAAGGCTTCGATGTTGACGACTTCTTCGAGGGTCGTTTCGCCTTGGGCGATGGCCTTGGCCAGCGCCCATTCGTGCGCCTCGATGCGCCTTCCGGTTCCCGGCCACCAGCCGCGAAACTGGCCATAATGCTCGACGCCGATGTAACGCGCGCCGCCCCAAATGGCTTTTCCGGCGCTATTGCCGTGCACGATTCGTCCCGCGGCATCGGTTACCCACACGCCGACCGGCAACGCTTGCAGCACGGCGCGCAGTAGGGCTTCGCTGCGCGCCAGCGCCGCTTGCGCCGCCTTGCTTTCGCTGATGTCCTGCACGCTCATCGCGCGATAGACGACGGCGCCGTTTTCGCCGGAGATGAGCGTGATATTGACCAGCGCGGCAAAATGGCTGCCGTCCTTGCGCTGCTGCGTCGTTTCGAGACTCCCGGCTGCGCCTTGCAGCAAAGCAGCCGCCGTGTTCGCTGGTTCGCCGGGGGTGGGTGGAGCCAGCACGCGAGCAAGCGGGGCGCCCAGCAACTCACCTGGAGCATAGCCGTGCATGGCCGCGAAGGCCGGATTGACGAGCAGAATGCCGCTGCCGTCGGCGTTGGCCAAGGCGATGCCCCAGCCGGCGTTCTCGAAGACCCGTGTCCAGCGCTCGCGCTCCTTTTGGGCTCTGACCTGGGCACTGACATCGCGAAGGATGAACAGCCTTCGCGGCTCGCGCTGCGCCGCGAAGGCGGTCTCGATCATCGCCACGGCACGCCGCGTACCGTCCGCTCCTTGCAGCAAGCCTTGGCACTGCCCTTCCGGATTGGCCGAAACGTCCGGAACCAGGGCATCGATCAACTTCCCCTCCAAAGCGACCAGAGGCGTCCCGAATAGGTTCTCGGCGCCGCGGTTGGCCCGCAGGATGCGGCCTGTGGCGTCGGTCAACAATATAGCTTCGGGCGCGTGATCGAGGACGAGGGCGAGTTCCTGGCGGGCGCGCAGCAGGCGCTGCACCACTTGCTGCGCTTGCCGCCGAATCAAACCCAGGCCCAACGCGGCGCTGGCCAGCAGAGTCGCGATCGCCCAGATGATCTGGGTCTGCAAAGGCAAGAGCATGGCCTTCACCGGCACATCGAGCACAATACTCAGGCCGCTTGCACCTACCGGCGCCTGCGCCAAGGCGTAGCGTTCTGCGCCGCTTGGCCGGTAGCTCTCCAGAATCTGCGGGCGGACCTCTGGGCGCTCGCGGGGGCCGACGTGCGCGGCCAGCTCGGGCACCGCGAGCCAGCGCGACGACTGATAGCGAAAGCAGCGCGGCAGTGCCGCGCCGTGCATGCACAGGTTGTAACGGGAACCGCTCAGACCGTCGGCGGAAAGCGCACCCTGTGCCGGTTGGTCGGTCAGCACGGCATCGATTACGGCAACCAAGTCGGAGCGGGCTTCGTGTTCGAGGGGTAGGCGGGAACGCAAGCCGAAGCCTGCGCCCAAGAAGACACTGCTGTGCGGAGGATGAGCGAGCGCCAGAAAGGGGGTGCCGTCTTCTGGAGGATAGCCACGGCGCAAGGTCAGCTGGCCTTGGCCGTTTTGTATTTCTAGGGCGACGATGCCGGCGTGACCCGCCAGTTGCAGCACGCGCGTGGCCGCGCCGGAGAGCGCCGCGTCGCGTTGGGCTCCCGCCGGTAGCGTCAGCGCTTGTACGATTCCGGAAAGTGCGAGCAGCTCGCGCGCTTCGATGGCATGGTGGGCGATGTGGCTGTCCAGCAGCGTCGCTTCCGCTTTGGCGGCGGCCAGCATGGCGCGTTCGGAATGGGCCACCCACTCCCGCACGAGCATGCCCACGCCGAGCGACCAGGCCGCCAGTAGCAGACTCAGGAGCAGGCCGCCGCTCAGAACCAGCACCTGGCGATCTTGCCGATCTTGGTAGAAGGCGCGGACCGGTGGATGGTGCGCCGCGGCTAGGGCGAGGCTGAGGGACAGGAGGAGGATGCCGCTCGCCGCGGGCCATTGCAATACCGCGATTTGCGGATGCAAGCGATAGAGGTTGTCGATACCGGTAAGGCTGATCAGAAGGCCGATCAGGCCGGTCAGCCCGCTCAGAGCGATCAGCGATTGTAGCGGCACGGCACTACGCGGCCCCGGCCAGAGCTGCAGCAGAGCGAGCGTCAGCCCGCCGCAAACGAGCGCGATGGCCACCGGCAAGCTGACCCGCCCCGGCCAAGACACGAGCCGGTCACCTGCCGGCAGCGCCTGCAGCAGCGGTCGCAAGGCTTGTGTTTCGTTGTGCCCCAGGGACACGGCCATGAGGGTGTAGGCACCCAGGCCAACCAGCAGTACACCCGTCCCAATGACGGCGCGCCGCTGCCACGGCCGATTTGTGGGCAGTACCATGGCGACACCGGCCAGCGCGAAGGCGGCGGCGCTGAGCACCCCCATGCGGCTCAAGGCCGGCCAGGCGGCACTGATCGCTTCGGGAGCTAGCGCGGCGGCGAGCAGCGTGCCTGTGCCTAAGCCGCACAGGAGCAGGGCGGGAAGCCGATGCCACATGAGATCGATCAGCTAGACCAGCGCTCCCACTACCGCCCCGCAAGACGGAGTGGCGAACGTTCCAGCGGCGACTTCCAGCCCCAATCGAGTACTGCGTCGCGGCGCTCGCTGCCGAGGGTTGCCATGCGGCAGCCGAAGGGGCGTTGCCGCGACGAATGGATGAGCCCAGTCATGGAGCGATGGTAAACGCCGGCGCATCGGCTGTCGATCATGCCGCGCTTGCCCAGAGCGAGTCCGCCGCGCTATGCTCGCGGCTTCCTGGCCTCGCCGGCCTTTGCTGACCACCGCGCCGTGTTCTCCTTGCAACGAATCGATCTGGCCAGGCAGGGATGGATCGCCCTGATGATCATGGCGATGACCGCCGCCGGCTGGGCACAACAACCGCCCGCGGCAGTGGCCGAGGTTCCCGCGGCGCCGGTGTCCGAAGCCGCGCGCGACCTCCTGCAGCGCGTGCGCCCCGCGGTCGTGCAAATCAAGGGTTTCTTCGGCGCCAATACCTCGCAGGCTTTTCATGGTACCGGCTTCGCCGTGGCCCCTGGTGGAGTGTTCGTCACCAACTACCACGTGGTTGCCGAGCAGGTGATGTACCCCGACAAATACCGGCTCGAATTCCGCACTCCCGAGGGCGCGACCGGAAAGGTCAGCGTGCTGGCGGTGGACGTGCGCCATGATCTGGCCATCGTGTCCGCCGAAGGGTTTGCGCCCGCGCCCCTGCGGCTCGACACGCAGGTGCCGGACAAGGGCTCGCGCGCGTTTTCGATCGGCTTTCCGCTCGACGTAGGGCTGACCATCACCGAGGGTGTCTCCAACGGACGCGTGGAAGACTCCTTTGATCCGCGCATCCACTACTCCGGGGCCATCAATGGCGGCATGTCCGGCGGCCCGGCGCTCAACGCCCGCGGCGAGGTGATCGGCGTCAACGTGTCTGGCTACCGCTTTCAGCAATTGGTGAGTTTCTTGGTGCCGGCGCAGCATGCCCAACAATTGCTGGCGCGTGCGCGGGCGGAGCCCGGCGCACTGGCGCAACTGAAGCGCGATGTCACGCTTCAGTTGCAGGCCCATGGCAAGGACCTCCTGGCCGGTTTCGCCGGAGAATTTCCCACTCAAGTGGTGGCCGGCTACGCCCTGCCCGCGAAGCTGACACCGTTCGTTGATTGCAGTGCCTCGGGCGACCCGGCGCCGCAGTCGCCAGTGCAAACGGTTACCGTCAAGTGTTCGGCCAAGGCCGGCCTGTACGTGCAGCAGGGGCTGTTCACCGGCGACCTGAGCTACGCCCACTACGTGCTTTCCACGGACAAGCTCGATGGCTGGCGGTTCGCCCGCAAGCTTTCCGGTTTCGCTTCGGCGCGAGGCGCGTATGGTTCGCGCCGGCATGTCGGTCCCTTCGCTTGTGAAAAAGACGCAGTCAAACTCAAGGGATTCGACGCCAGCGTCTTGGTTTGCGCGCGCAGTTACCGGCGCATCGAGGGTCTCTCGGACATCACCGTGCGGGTGATCAGCCTCAACCACGGCTTGCAAGGTTTCGCCAGCCATCTGGACATGTACGGGGTGGATTATCAGGCGGGGCTCGCTTTCGTGCGGCGCTTCGTGGAGGCGATGGCATGGACGCGCTGAGCGCGCCGAGTTTTCTCGTCGAAGTGCTCGATCACCACGGGCACGCCCTGTCGCGCCAGCGTTTCGAGATCAGCGGCGAAGGCGGGCAGGCCACCGTGGGCCGGGGCATCGATGCCGACGTGATCGTCGACGATGCGCACGTCGCCGCGCGCCACGTCCGTATCGAGGTCGATGCCCAAGGGCTCGTGCGCCTCACTGATTTGGGCTCGGTCAATGGACTGGTGATCGGGGGCAAGCGCCGGCGCGGCCTGGTCGGCGAGGTTCTCGACGACGGGGTTTTTCAGTTGGGGAGAACGCGGCTGCGCGTGCGCACGGGGGCCGAAACACTGGCGCCGGAGAAGCCCGAGGGCGGCGTCCACGTCGACTTGATCAGCGTGAGCGGCCGCGTTGCCGTGGTCGCGGCGGCGGGTTTCTTTCTCTACGGTGTTTACAGCGCCTGGGTCGACGCGCCGCGTGACGTGCTCTCCGCCGTCATCACCGCGGTGGCGTTTTCGGCGGCGGCCGCCGCCGCGTGGATTACCGGCTGGACGCTACTGGCGCGAATGCTGACCGGAGAATGGCGCTGGCTGCGCCATGCCGCGCTTTTCTTTGGTGTGGCGGTGGCGGCCGGCGCGGCCGGCAGCGTGCTCGATCTGGCCTGGTTCGCCCTGGCCTTGCCGCCCTGGAGTAGCCGCGACCTGCTGCTGGGCGTGGTGACCTTCGGCGCGCTGCTTTTCGGACACCTCTCGTTGGCGTCGCACCTGGCGCGGCGGCATGCCGCCATCATCGCCACCGTGCTACCGCTCTTGATTGGCGGCACCGCCTTGTGGGTGCAGTCGCGAGGCAATGCCGGTAACGTCAATTACATCGGCATGGAGGAGAAGATTTACCCCGCCCGCTTGCGCTTGCGCGAAGGCACGCCGGTGGCGGATTTTTTCCAGCAGGCCGCCGGTTTGGGCGAGGCCGCCGAGGTCAAGCGCAAAAACCTGCCCGCCGATGACGATGGCGAAGAGGTGATGGATTTTCTTGATTGAAAATGCGGTTTTCCGCGCTCAAGATGAGGTGCAGATGATGATTCGTTCGAGTTCGAGTAGTTGGCTTCTAGCGCTGGCCTGCCTGTGGCAGACCAGCGCCTGGGCGCAGGCACCGGCGCAGCGGGTGGATCAGCTTCCCCAGACGCGCGGCGCGCTGCTGTATGAAACCCATTGCGGCACTTGCCACAGCAAGGAACTGCATTGGCGCGACAAGCGATTGGCGAAGGACTGGGCCAGCCTCGCCAACCAAGTGCGCCGTTGGCAAGACAACGCCAGTCTCAACTGGAGCGGCGAAGACATCGGTGCCGTGTCCGAGTACCTCAACGAGAGGATTTATCGCTATCCGCGCTGAAGAGTGCACCGCGGCCTGAGGCCGGAAGAGGCGAGGGAGGGCGAAGGGAGAGTAGCGACATGCGGGGTGCACGGTGCTTCGCGCATGTTGAACTTTCGGCCGCGTGCGTGCCGCGCTTACTTCACCCGTCTGCCCGTGAATTCGTCTTCGATGTTGTCCCGAAAGTAGCTCGACGCCGATGACGAGGACAAGAGCCGGCGGGCCATTTCCGCGGAAACGCCGCGATACTCCATGATCTGTCCGTTGCTGAATTCGACGTGCAGCGCGCGGATGCGCTCGTCATAGCCCGCGGCGCGCAGGTTGCCGCTGTTGAGGCGCTTCATCTCCATGGCGAATTCTCCCGGCATTGCTACAATCCGCGGAAGTCTAACAAAGTCCGCCAGTTGCGGCGGGAGACTCTGAGGACCGATGAGCAGTCGAACCAAGCCTTTCATCGTCGACGATCTGTGGGCGATACCGCGCCTGGGCGCACCCAGCCTTGCGCCCGAGGGCAGCCGCCTGGTGGTGGCGAGTACGCATTACGACTTGGCTAAGAACGAGGGCCACGACCAAATCTGGGTGCAGGCCGTGCGCGGCCGGGCGCGACGGCGCTTGGCCACGACCAGCAGCGGTTGTGATCCGCGCTGGTCGCCCACCGGACACCTCATCGCTTTCGTCGCCAAGCGCGAGGGCGACGAAGTGCCGCAGGTTTATGTCATCGATCCCGATGGCGGCGAGGCGCAGCGGCTGACCAAGCTCGCCACCGGAGCCTCGAATCTGCGCTGGTTTCCCGATGGCCGGCAAATCGCCTTCATCTCCTGGGCCTGGCCGGATTTGGGCACGCCACAGGCTCAGGCAAGGCGGATGAAAGAGCTGGAGAAAGACCCGGTCAAGGCGCATGCCAGCGAGCGTCTGAGCTACCGCTATTGGGACCATTGGCTCACCGATGGGCGCATACCGCGTCTCTACGTGGTGAGCCTGGGCGGCACCTGTCGCGATTTGCTGGCGGAAACGCCCTTGGCACTGCTGTGGTTCGATCCGACGCGAGAGCTTTTCGACATCAGCCCCGACGGCAAGGAGGTGGCGCTGACGGTCGACTTTTCGCCCGAACCCAAGTGGGGCAACGACACCGATATCGTCACCCTCGACGTGGCCTCCGGGAAGTGGAAGAACCTCACCCGCGGCAGCGGGCTCGCGCACAGCGAGCCGCGCTATGCGCCGGATGGAAAGCATCTGGCCTATTTGAGCTGTGACTACCATCGCTCGCTGGACGACCAGGCGCGCATCAGTCTGCGGGAGATCAAGAGCGGGAGGACGCGCACCCTCGCCGCCCACTGGGATCGCGCGCCCACTCATCTGCGCTGGGCGCCGGACGGGCAGGCGATCTATTGCCTGGCCGAAGATCGCGGTCATCAGCCGCTCTTTCGCATCGCCCTCGCCGACGGGCAGCCGCAGCGGCAAACCGGCCCGGGCACGGTGACTGGTTATGATCTGGGCGCGGATGGCCAGACGCTCGTCTACACCCGCTCCCGCCTCACGCTGCCGCCGGAAGTGGCGGCGCATTCCGAGCGCGCCGGCGAGCGCGTGCTGTTCGCGCCGGGCCAGCGCGTGCTCGAGCGAGTCGCCCTGGGCGAGGTTCACGAGGGCGGTGTACCGGGCGCCGGCGGCGAACCGGTGCAGTACTGGGTGACCTACCCGCCGCGCTTCGATCCGGCGCGCAAGTGGCCGCTCTTGCAGTTGATACACGGCGGGCCGCATTCGGCCTGGCTCGATTTCTTTCACTTTCGGTGGAACCCGCACGTGTTCGCAGCGCAGGGATACGTGGTGGTGAGCGTCAATTACCACGGCTCCAGCGGCTGGGGACAGCGCTTTCTGGAGAGCGACAACGCTTGTTATGGCGCCAAGGAATTGGTCGACGTCGAGGCGGCGACCGACGATCTCTTGCGCAGCGGCTACATCGACCCGCAGCGTCTCTACGCCGCCGGCGGCAGCTATGGCGGCTATATGGTGGCCTGGCTCAACGGGCACACCGCGCGCTACCGCGCCTACGTATGCCATGCCGGCTGCTGGGATTGGATGAGCATGATGGCCACCGATGTGTACAGCTATTTCAACCATGAACTGGGCGCCTTCCATTGGGATGACGAAGGGCGCGTGATGGCGCAGTCGCCCCATCACTTTGCCGGTCATTGCAGCACGCCCACCTTGGTGATGCACGGCGAACTCGATTACCGCGTGCCGGCGGCGCAGGGCTTGCAGTATTACGCCACGCTCAAGACCCGCGGCGTGCCTGCGCGGCTGGTTGTGTTTCCGGATGAAAACCATTGGATCCTGAAGCCGCAGAATGCGCGGCGCTGGACCGAAGAGTTTCTCGATTGGTTGGCGCGCTTCGGCGGCCCTCGCCTCAAACGTCCCGCCGCGCCTCGCTCGGGGCCGGTCCGAGCAGCACCGAAGCGAGCGCGCCAAGCACTAGCACGAGGGCGGTGATTTCCTTCCAGCGCAGTTCCTCGCCCAGCATCCACATCCCGCTCAGTACCCCCACCACTGGCACCAGCATGCTGCTGATCGAGCTGACCGTGACGCTCACCAGCGTCACCAGCTTGTACCAGGCCCAATGACAGAGGATGAAGGCGATCAGCACGACATAGCCAAGGCCTATGGCCTGCTCCAGGGTGGGAACGGGCATGCCTCGCGGCTCGAAGAAGGCCGCCGCGGCGGCGACGGGCGGGAAGGCGAGCGCGAGCTGCCAGGCGGTCATTGCCGCGGGCGGCAAGTCCACCGGGTAGCGCTTGATGACCAGGGTGCCGACCGCCCAGCAAAAAGCGGCCGCGAGCATCAAGGCGACGCCCAGAGGCGCACCGCCCAGGCGGGTGGCTTCGTCCCAGACCAGCACGGCGAGACCGGCAAGCCCTGCAGCTAGCCCGGCTAGCCGACGCGGGGAGGGCCGCTCGCGCAACAACCACATCGACAGCGGCACACTCCACAAGGGCATGGTGAATCCCAGGATCGAAGCGCGCCCCGCCGGCAGCATGGTGATGGCGTAGCCGGTCAAGAGATTCCAGCAAACGGTATTGAAGAGGGCGATGGTCAGCAGCCGTGGCCATTGCCCAGCGGGAACGCTGAGCGACTGGCCGGCAAGACGCGCCAGCAAGATCAGACCCAGGCCGCCGCCGCCCAGACAGATCATGCGGAAATGCAGCACCGGAATTTCGCTGACCACGAATTTCATCACCGGCCAGTTCACTCCCCAGCCCAGCGCGAGCACGGTGACGAGCGCGAGGCCCAAGGGCGTAAGGTGGTGGTGCATCCTGACTGATATCGGTGAACTCGCGATGAAGGCGCGAAGGTACGTATAATCGGCGCGTTTGTCCAATTTCAAAGCCCAGGAGGCGCCATGTACTCTTTGACCCGAATCGCTTGTGCCACGACCCTCTTCGCCTTCGCGGGCGCCGCCTTCGCCGCCCCGCCGATGAAGGAAGGCCTATGGGAGATGACCATTCAGAGCAAGATGGAAGGCATGCCCATGCAGCCTCCGCCCATGACCTTCAAGCATTGCTACACCGCCAAAGACACCCTCGACTCGCGCGCCATGGTCGAGAAACAAATGAGCGGCGACGGCCAGTGCAAGATGCTCGACTACAAGGAATCGGGCAACACCGTCAATTTCCGCATGAAGTGCCAGACGCGCCAGGGCGAATCGCTCACCTCCGGCAGTTCCACCTACAAAGGCGACAGCTACACCGCCAACCTAAAAATGCGCTTCAAGATGGAAGGCCGCGAGATGGAGATGAACCAGGTGCATCAGGGTAGGCGTGTGGGTTCCTGCTAGGTAGCGCTGAAGATACTGCACTCCCAACCTCGTGTGGCGGTGTCGCTAGGCAGCGCCATTCTTGCGTCGCGCGCTTTGCGGACCGCTCTTTAGAGTCGAGCTGGGCTAGAATGGCGCCGTTCCCTTCCCGCGAGAGTCGCATGCAAAGAACAACCAAGATCGTCGCCACGCTGGGGCCCGCCTCGTCCGATCCGAGCGTCCTCAAGACCATGCTGGAAGCCGGGGTCGACGTCGTGCGCATGAACTTCTCCCACGGCACGCCGGGCGAGCACATGGCGCGTGCGGAACTGGTGCGCAAGCTTGCCGACGACATTGGGCGGGCGGTCGGCATCATGGTCGATCTGCAAGGTCCCAAGGTGCGCATCGGCAAGTTCGCCGAGGGCAAAGTCCAGTTGCAGCGGGGAGACCGTTTCGTGCTCGACGCCGAGTGCCCCCTCGGCAACCAGGAGCGCGTCGGGCTCGACTACCCGGAGCTGACCAGCGATGTGGGTCGCGGCACAGTGCTGCTCTTGGATGACGGTCGCATTCAGCTCACCGTCGAAGAAGTGAAGGGCAAGCAGATTTTTACCCGCGTCGACCAGGGCGGCTCGCTTTCCAACAACAAGGGCATCAACCGGCAGGGTGGCGGCATTTCCGCGCCGGCGCTGACCACCAAGGACATGCAGGACATACGCACCGCCGCCGAGCTCAAGGCCGACTACCTCGCGGTGTCGTTTCCCAAAACCAGCGCCGACATGTACATGGCACGCACGCTGCTGCACGCTGCGGGGGGCACGGCCATGGTGGTGGCCAAGATCGAGCGCGCCGAAGCTATTCCCGCCCTGGATGAAATCCTGAGTGCAAGCGATGCGATCATGGTGGCACGTGGCGACTTGGGCGTGGAAGTGGGCGACGCCGCCGTACCGGCGCTGCAAAAGCGCATGATCCGGCGGGCCAGGGAGAACAACAAGCTGGTGATCACGGCCACGCAAATGATGGAATCGATGATCGCCAATCCCATTCCCACGCGTGCGGAAGTCTCCGATGTGGCCAATGCGGTGATCGACGGCACCGATGCGGTGATGCTTTCGGCCGAAACCGCCATGGGGCAATATCCGGTCGAAACCGTGCGCGCCATGGCCCGCATCTGCTTGGAAGCAGAGAAGGAACAAGGTTCGAGTCTCGACGAAGCGTTCTTGCAGCGGGTTTTCACCCGCATCGACCAGTCGATCGCCATGGCGGCCCTGTTCACCGCGCATCATCTCAAGGTCAAAGCCATCGCCGCGCTGACCCAATCGGGTTCTACTGCGCTGTGGATGTCGCGCCTCGATGCCGGGGTGCCCATCTATGCGCTGACGCCGGAAATCGGCACTAGTCGCAAGGCGGCCCTGTTTCGCGGCGTGTATCCGGTGGTCATGCAGTACCACACGCGCGATAGCGAAACCCTTTTGGCCGAAGCCGAGGAAGTGCTGCTCTCCCATCGCATCGTGCAAGAGGGCGACCTGGTGGTCATCACCATTGGCGAGCCTATTGGCAAGTCGGGCGGCACCAATACCCTCAAGATCCTCAAGGTCGGGGAACACCGGCGCTGAGGCAATCGCACTCTGGGGGGGTGCCCGGGTGGGGTACCCGCGCCAGGGCATCCAGGCTGCCGGCCTGCGGCGGTATAATCCCGCCTGAGCCTTCACAGATTTCTCACCTCTCACGGAGTTCATCATGCCTCTCGTTTCCATGCGCCAGCTACTCGATCACGCGGCGGAAAACGGCTACGGCCTGCCCGCCTTCAACGTCAACAATATGGAGCAGGTGTGGGCGATCATGGAGGCGGCTGCCGAACTCGACGCGCCGGCGATCATGCAGGCTTCGGCCGGTGCGCGCAAATATGCCGGCGAAGCGTTTCTGCGGCACCAGATCCTGGCGGCCTTGGAGGCCTATCCCAACATTCCCATCGTCATGCACCAGGATCATGGCCAGTCGCCCGCGGTGTGTATGGGGGCGATTCGCTCGGGATTCTCCAGTGTGATGATGGATGGCTCGCTGATGGAAGACGGAAAGAGCCCGTCGAGCTATGAATACAACGTCGAAGTTTCGCGCAAAGTGGTGGAATTCGCTCACGCCATCGGCGTGACCGTGGAAGCCGAACTCGGTGTTTTGGGCTCGCTTGAGACCATGAAGGGCGACAAGGAAGACGGGCACGGCGCCGAAGGCACGATGACCCGCGAACAGCTTCTCACCGACCCTGCCCAAGCCGCCGATTTCGTGCAGAAAACCCAGTGCGACGCGCTGGCCATCGCCATCGGCACTTCGCACGGCGCCTACAAGTTTTCGCGCAAGCCTACCGGCGACATCCTGGCGATCGGCCGGATCAAGGAAATCCACGCACGCATCCCCAACACGCACTTGGTGATGCACGGCTCCTCCTCCGTGCCGCAAGAGCTTCTGGCGGAGATTCGGCAGTTCGGTGGCGACATGAAAGAGACCTACGGCGTGCCGGTCGAGGAAATTCAAGAGGGCATCAAGCATGGCGTGCGCAAGGTCAACATCGATACCGATATTCGCCTCGCCATGACCGGAGCCATTCGCCGCTACATGGCCGAAAACCCGTCCAAGTTCGACCCGCGCGATTACTTGAAGCCGGCGCGCGAAGCGGCCAAGAAGATTTGCCTGGCACGTTACCAGGCTTTTGGCTGTGCCGGCCAGGCCTCGAAAATTAAGCCCGTGTCACTGGAGAAAATGGCGGCGCGCTACAAGGCGGGCGAACTGGCGCAAGTGGTCAAGTGAGGCGCGCACCGCGCCCCGCTGGCACGGAACCTCAGGCGGGCGGCGCGGTCAGGCAGTTATGAGCGACATCTCCATCGATTCTCCAGAAATCCTCGCCGGGGTGCGTACGCGGCTTGCCGCCGAGGATGTCCCCGAGGTCGTGGAAGAGGTCCTCGCGCCCGCGGAGCGCGCTGGACTGGTAGCCCGCATCAAGCACCTGCTGAAGGAGCGCGACGCCACACTGGTGGCCCACTATTACGTTGATTCCGCGATTCAGGAATTGGCCGAGGCGACTGGCGGCTATGTCTCCGATTCACTGGACATGGCGCGCTTTGGCACCGAGTGTTCGTCCAGCACCCTGGTGGTCGCCGGCGTGCGCTTCATGGGCGAGACGGCGAAAATCCTCAATCCCGAAAAGCGCGTCCTGGTGCCCTCGGCTGAGGCCGAGTGTTCGCTCGATTTGGGTTGCCCAGCCGATGCGTTCAGCGCCTTTTGCGATGCCCATCCGGACCGCACCGTGGTGGTTTATGCCAACACCAGCGCCGCGGTGAAGGCGCGCGCCGACTGGGTGGCGACTTCGGGCATCGCCCTTGATCTTGTGCGCCACCTGGCGCGGCGCGGCGAGAAGATCCTCTGGGCGCCAGATAAGCACCTGGGCGCTTGGGTGCGCGAAGAAACCGGTGCCGACATGCTCTTGTGGCCTGGCGCTTGCGTGGTGCACGAAGGCTTCAGAGCCGTCACCATCAACAAGCTGCGCCACGAGCACCCGGACGCGCAGCTTCTGGTTCATCCGGAGAGCCCGGCGGAAGTGATCGCCATGGCCGACGCGGTGGGTTCGACCACCGGCCTCATTGCGGCAGCCAAGCGCCTGCCGGCGATGAAGTTCATCGTCGCCACCGATCATGGCATCTTCCACAAGATGAGCGAGGCGGCACCGGGCAAGCAGTTCATCGAAGCGCCTTCGATCGGTCGCGGCGCCACTTGCGTCTCCTGCGCGCACTGTCCATGGATGGCCATGAACGGCTTGCGGGCGGTGGCGCACGTGCTGGAGACGGGAGCAAACGAAATTCTGATCCCCGAGGCGATCCGCGCGCGGGCCGTGCTGCCCATCCGGCGCCTTCTCGACTTCGCCCGAGCCCGCAAGGCGGTGGTGCTGGGCAACAACGACGCGTGAAGGCACCGATTTGAGGAACGATACCGACAGCGCCAGCTTTGGCTGGCCCATCACCCCGGAACTCATCGCCCAGGAAGTGGCGCGCAACGTGCGCGCCAGTCTCGAGGAGGATCTGGGCACGCAGAACGAGAGCCGCGATTGGACCGCCGACTTGGTGCCGGCGGGGCAGCGCGCGCGGGCCAAGGTCATCGCCCGCGACGCCGCGGTGATCTGCGGCCAGCCTTGGTTCGATGTGTGCTTTCGTGCGCTCGACAGCGAAGTACGGATCGATTGGAAAGCGAGCGAGGGTCACGCGGTGGAAGCGGGCGGGGTGCTCTGCGAAATTTCCGGCGCTGCGCGCGCCCTCCTGACTGCCGAGCGCTCGGCGCTCAATTTCTTGCAGCTACTCTCCGCTGTCGCCACCCGCACACGCGAGCATGCCAGCCGCATTGCACACACCGGTGCCAAAGTATGCGACACGCGCAAAACCCTTCCCGGCCTGCGCATCGCGCAGAAGTACGCGGTCGCGGTAGGTGGCGGTGTGAACCATCGCTTGGGGCTCTACGATGGCATCTTGATCAAGGAGAACCACATCGCGGCCGCCGGCGGAGTGCGCGCAGCCTTGCGCCACGCGCGCGAGGTCGCTCCGCCCAAAGTGGGTATCGAGATCGAGGTGGAAACCTTGGCCCAGCTGAGCGAAGCCTTGCAAGAGGGCGCGCGCATGGTCTTGCTCGACAATTTTTCACTCGAAGGTCTGCGCGAGGCCGTCGCCCTCAACCGCGCCGCGCCGCATCCGGCCCTTCTGGAAGCCTCTGGAGGCGTGAGTCTCCACAACATCGCGGTGGTCGCGGAAACCGGCGTGGATCGCATCTCGGTCGGCAGCTTGACCAAGGATGTGCGGGCGGTGGATTTGTCGCTGCGCATCGACCGCTGAGATTCGAAAGTCGCTCATGGCACAACGGCCCGCCACCCAGTTTCGCACCGACGTGCTGATCATCGGAGGCGGCTTGGCCGGACTCACCGCCGCTTTGCATTTGGCGGAGCGTTTCAAGGTCACGGTGCTTTCCAAAGGCGGGCTCTTGGATGGCGCCAGCGCCCGCGCGCAGGGCGGCATCGCCGTGGCCTGGGACGAACACGATTCGCCCAACGATCACTTGCAGGACACGCTCACCGCCGGGGGTGGGCTAAACGACCACGCCGCCGTGCGCCAAGTGGTCGATGACGCCAAGGACGCCGTGCGATGGCTGGTGGAGAACGGCGTGCCCTTCTCCCGCGAACACGACGACCCCGCCCGCTTTCACCTCACCCGCGAAGGCGGGCATGGTGCGCGAAGGGTAATGCATGCTGCGGACGCCACCGGCCGCGCCATTCAGGAAACGCTGATCGACAAGGTGTCAAAGCACCCGCGCATCATCGTGCGCGAAGAGCGGGTGGCCATCGACCTCATCACTGGTGCCAAATTGTGGCGCACCGGCAACGCGGCTCGGGTGTGCCATGGCGCCTACGCTTTCGATCGCAATACCCGCCAAGTCGAGACCTACGCTGCGCGCGCCACTATTTTGGCCACCGGCGGGGCGGGCAAGGTGTACTTGTACACCACCAACCCGGACGCGGCGACCGGGGATGGCATCGCCATGGCTTGGCGCGCCGGCTGCCGCGTGGCCAACATGGAGTTCATTCAGTTCCATCCTACCTGTCTTTATCATCCGCAGGCCAAGTCCTTCCTGATCAGCGAAGCGGTGCGCGGCGAAGGCGGCATCCTGCGCCTGTCCGCCATGCCGGGACAGGAGGGCTACCGCTTCATGCCCGACCACGATGCGCGTGCCGAGCTCGCCCCGCGTGACGTGGTGGCGCGTGCCATCGACTTCGAGATGAAGAAGCGCGGCCTGGATTGTGTCTACCTCGACGTCACCCATTTGCCCGCGGCGTTTTTGCAAGAGCACTTTCCGACCATCGCCTCGCATTGCCTGGAGTTCGGCATCGACATTACCCGCGAGCCCATTCCAGTGGTGCCGGCGACACACTACCTCTGCGGCGGCGTGGTGGTCGACCTGCGGGCCCGCACTGACCTCGCCCAACTCTACGCCATCGGCGAGACCGCCTGCACAGGTCTGCATGGCGCCAACCGCCTGGCCAGCAATTCGCTTCTCGAATGCGTGGTGTTTGGCCGCGCCGCCGCTTCCGACATCATCGCCAACATGCCTTCCGAAGCGCCCGAACTGCCGGCGTGGGACGAAACCCGCGTCACCGATGCCGACGAGGAAGTGGTCATCTCCAACAACTGGGACGAGCTGCGACGCTTCATGTGGAACTACGTTGGCATCGTGCGCACCAACCGCCGGCTCGAGCGCGCGGCGCGTCGCATCCGGCTCTTGCAGGAAGAAATCCACGATTTTTACGCGCGGTTTCGCGTCAGCAACGACCTCTTGGAATTGCGCAACCTGGTGCAGACCGCGGAATTGATCGTGCGCTGCGCCCAAACGCGGCATGAGAGCCGGGGCCTGCACTACAATCCGGATTATCCCGAGGCCTTGCCGGCCGCGCTGCCATCCGTGCTCACCCCAGAGAACGCGCGGGAAGCAGGCCGCGGCGGCAATCACTGAACGAGATGAGCTTGACCCTGACTCCGGCGCAGCGCCGCCTGCGCACCGCAGTGCTGTTGCTTGCCGTGGCGGCCTATCTGCTCTCCTTTTTTCATCGTGTCGCGCCTGCGGCGATCGCTCGCGACTTGGCGGTGACCTTTCAGACGACTGCCGCTTCGCTGGGGGTGTTGGCCGCGACGTATTTTTACGTTTACACGGTGATGCAGATTCCCACCGGCGTTTTGGCCGACACCCTGGGGCCGCGCAAGATTCTCGCCCTGGGCGGTTTGGTCGCTGGAGCTGGGTCTATCCTGTTCGGCCTGGCGCCCCATTTCGAACTGGCGGTGGTTGGCCGCACCTTGGTCGGCCTAGGCGTTTCGGTGGCCTTCATCGCCATGCTCAAGCTGATCGCCGTCTGGTTCGACGAGACCCGCTTCGCGACGCTGACTGGCATCACCATGTTCATCGGCAACCTCGGCTCGGTTTCGGCGGGCGCGCCGCTCGCCTGGGCGGCGCAGGCCACTGGCTGGCGCACACCTTTCGTGGTGGTGGGCGTGCTCTCGCTGATGATCGGCGTGAGCGCCTGGCTCTTGGTGCAGGACCGGCCAGGGGACCACGGCCCGGCGCCGCACGGTGGGCCGCAGCTCCAGGGCAGCGCCTGGCTTTCCAACCTTCTGCTGGTGATGAAGAACCCGGCCACCTGGCCGGGTTTTTTTGTCAATCTCGGGGTGGGAGGAAGCTTCTTTGCCTTCGCCGGACTTTGGGCGGTGCCCTATTTCACGCAGGTGCAGGGCATGTCGCGGGTCTTGGCTTCGAATCACATCAGTGTGTATTTCATCGGTTTTGCCCTGGGGTGCGCGCTGGTCGGGCCGCTCTCGGACCGCATGCGGCGGCGCAAGCCCTTGATGGTGGGTGGGGCGGCCCTGCATGCGCTGGGTTGGTGGATTTGGCTCTGGGGAGGCGCGCTGCCAATCGCCGTGACCTATGCGCTCTGCGGCGCCATGGGCGTGCTGACGGCCAGCCTGACTCTGTCCTGGGCCTGCGCCAAGGAAGTGAATCCGCCGCACTTGTCCGGCATGGCGACCAGTGTCGTCAATGTCGGTGTTTTTCTCGGGCCGGCGCTCTTGCAGCCTCTGGTCGGCTGGGCCATGGATCGCTCGTGGGCGGGCGCGATGGAGGGTGGCGCGCGGGTTTACGGCGTCGCCGATTTTCGCGTGGGCTTGGTGCTGCTGGCCATGTTCGCCGCGAGTGGGGCGATCGCCACCTTGTTCGTGCGGGAAACGCGCTGTCGCAACGTCTGGCGCGAAGGGCGCCCTTGAGCTTTGCGCGGACCTGCGGCGCCATCCCCCGAAGGGCTTAGTGCGGCTCCCCCCCGAGCGGCTATGGACGACGCGCGCATGGCCGGGTTAAATGGCAGACATGAACGATCCGTTCGCGTCGTGCTACGCGCCGAATGTCGGCGCGGTGGATTCATGCGTGCTCGCGACGCGTTGAAACGCCGCCCTGCGGCGGGTCGCGGTCTTGCACGCAAAGCATGGGTGGCGCTGGGCCTCTTGGCCACCAGCACCCCGGTTTTCGCGTCCGTTGGCGCCGATTGGCCCTGGTGGTTGTGGCCGCTGACGCTCTTCGCGGCCTGTTTCGTCATGGGCATCATTGCCGTGCCGGCCGGCATCGGCGGGGGCACCCTGTTCGTCCCGATCATCGGCAGTTTCTTTCCCTTTCATCTCGATTTCGTGCGGGGCGCGGGACTCCTCGTCGCGTTGGCAAGCGCCCTTTCCGCAGGGCCGATGCTGCTTCGCAGCGGCTTGGGCAGCCTGCGCTTGGCTTTGCCATTGGCAGTCCTGGCCTCGGCGTCCTCGATTGCCGGCGCCTTGATCGGCCTAGCGATGCCCGCCCAGTTGGTTCAGGTGATGCTCGCTGCGGTGGTGCTGGGCATCGTGGTGCTGATGGTGCGCTCCAAGAAATCGGAATTTCCCGACGTTGCGCAGCCCGATGCCCTGGCGCGCGCACTGGCCTTGCACGGGGTTTTCACGGACGGTGCCTCGGGTCGTCAAGTGACCTGGCAGGTCCATCGAACCCTTTCCGGGCTGCTCGTGTTCTTGGCGATCGGAGTCCTTGCGGGGATGTTTGGCATCGGTGCGGGCTGGGCCAACGTGCCCGCGCTGAACCTCTTGATGGGTGCGCCGCTCAAGGTGTCCGCCGGAACCTCCGGATTGGTGCTGTCCTTGGTGGATTCCTCGGCGGCCTGGGTGTATATCAACCAAGGCGCGGTGCTGCCGTTGATCGCGGTGCCTTCGGTAGTGGGCATGATGCTTGGCGCGCGCATCGGGGCAAGACTCCTGCATGTGCTCAAAGCCGCGGTGGTGAGGCGCCTGGTCATCGCCGTGCTGCTCTTCGCCGGTCTGCGCGCGCTGGCCAAGGGCACGGGCGTGTGGGTGTGAGTAGGCAGGATGAACGAGAAGGATAACCCCCAGACGCCGGAGCAATTGCGTTACGCGCGCTGGCTCGACATCTTCACGCGTATCGGCTTGCTCGTCCTGGTGCTGAGCTTCGCGGTCTACGTCCTGGGTTTGGCTCCCCCCATGGTGGCGCCGGAAAAACTGCCCGCGCTGTGGACACAACCCGTCGCCCAGTACCTCGCGGCGACGGGAGCACCCACGGGCTGGCAGTGGGTGCGTGCCTTGGCGCAAGGCGACATGGCGGCGCTTTTGGGTATCGTGCTGCTCGTTGGGTGTTCCATGGCTTGCCTCTTGGCGGTGCTGCCGTTCTATTGGCGCCGTCGCGATCGCGCCTTTGTGGCGCTGGTGCTGGCGGAGCTGGCGATCATGGCGCTGGCCGCTTCCGGCGTGCTCGGCGGGGGGCACTGAAATGGCCGCAAACCTTCGGTTGCTTCTGGCGACGGAGCACAGCGAGTTCGATGCCGGTGCCGAACGCGTGGCCTTTGCCTTGGCCAAGCGGGAGATCAAGCCTTTGCCGGTGGTTCTGCCGGTAGTCAGCAATCCGGAGTTTGAGGCCGTGGCGCCGGAACTGGCCGCCAAAGCCGATGCACAAGCCGCCCGGCGCGGCCAAGCACTGGTGGCCGCCGCCGGTGTGCCCTTGGCCATCGAAGTCCGCCGTGGCCAGGAACCCTACCTCGAGATCATCGACGAAGCGCGGCGCCAAGGTGCCGAACTATTGATCATTCGCCGGCGCGGCAAGCGCGGCTTCCTCGCCAACCTGCTGGTGGGGGAAATGGTGAGCAAAATCGTTGCCCACGCCCCGTGTTCCGTACTGATCGTGCCACGCGCGGCCAGACTCTGGTCACACGGTGTTCTGGTCGGACTCGATCCGCGCGTGGAGCATGCGGCCGTGTTGGAACATGCGATCGACTTTGCGGCGAAGAGCGCACTGCCGCTCTTCGTGGTCAGTGTTGCAGAAACGGCTGGCGTACGCGACACGGCTGAGCGGACGGTGGGCGCCGCTTGCACGCGCGCCCGTGCCGCCGGTGTCGAGGCGCAAGGAGAGGTGGCCAACGGGCGGGTGCACGAAGCCCTGGTCGCGGCGCTTGCCGCGCGGGGTGCCGATCTCCTGGTGCTGGGGCGGCATAGCGGCGGGTTGGCACGTGCCTGGGTTGGCGGCAGCGCGCAGAAGCTGATCGGCTTGGTCGACTGCCCGGTTCTGATTGGCGTGGCTTAGCCCCCGCAACCGCGCTCAACTATCTCTGCTGCCGTAACCGCCGCCGCCGGGTGTCTGGATGACGAAAACGTCACCGGCGCCGACCCGGGCTTCATGCGTGGCGCCGAATTCTTCGCGGGTTCCGTCTGGGTGTTCGATCCAATTGCGCCCTGTCGCCCCCGCATCTCCGCCGGCCAGGCCGAACGGTGCCACCCGCCGGTGATTGGCGAGGATGGCCGCGGTCATGTGTTGCAGGAAGCGTACGCGCCGATCGACGCCGTCGCCGCCCCTGTGCGCGCCGCCACCGCCCGAGCCGCGGCGGATGGCGAAGGATTCCAGGCGCACCGGAAAGCGCCACTCCAGCACTTCCGGGTCGGTGAGCCGCGAATTGGTCATGTGGGTATGCACGGCGTCACAGCCGTCGAAATCCGGCCCTGCGCCGGCGCCGCCACAGAGGGTTTCGTAGTATTGGTGTTGCTGGTCGCCGAAGGTGAAGTTGTTCATCGTACCCTGCGCGGCGGCGAGTACACCGAAGGCGCCGTAGAGACAATCGGTGATGCACTGGGACGTTTCGACATTGCCGGCGACCACTGCGGCGGGATAGCGGGGATTGAGCAATGAACCCTCGGGGATGATCATTTCCACCGGCTTGAGGCAACCCGCGTTCATCGGGATGTCCTCGTCAACGAGGGTGCGCAGCACATAGAGCACGGCGGCGCGGCACACCGCGGCCGGGGCGTTGAAGTTGGACTCGAGCTGGGCGCTACTGCCACTGAAGTCGATGCGCGCCCGGCGCGCCTCGCGATCGATGCGCACAGTCACGGCGATGCTGGCGCCGTTATCCATTTCGTAGCGGAAGCTGCCTTCGGGCAAGCGCATCAGTGCGCGGCGCACGGCTTCTTCAGCGTTGTCCTGAACGTGCCGCATGTAGGCAAGCACCACTTCGCGCCCAAAATGGGCAACCATGCGCTTGAGCTCTTCAGCCCCGCGCGCGCAGGCGGCCACTTGCGCGCGCAGGTCGGCGAGGTTCTGCGCGAGATTGCGCACCGGATAGGGGCCGGAGCTGAGAATCGCCGCAATCTCGGCCTCCAGAAAGCGCCCCTCAGCCACCAACTGAACATTGTCGAGCAGCACGCCTTCCTCGCTGACATGCTTGGAGCCCGGTGGCATGGATCCAGGTGTGATGCCGCCAATGTCGGCATGGTGGCCGCGTGCAGCGACGTAGAACCGCGGCACCGCGTCGCTTTCAAGAAATACCGGTAGAACCACGGTCACGTCGGGCAGATGAGTGCCGCCGGCGTAGGGGGCATTGAGCACGAAGACATCGCCCGGGCGCATCGTTCCCCTGCGGCGGGCGATGATGACCTCCACACTCTCGCCCATCGAGCCGAGGTGCACGGGCATGTGCGGGGCGTTGGCGATGAGCTGCCCGGTGCCATCGAATACCGCGCAGGAAAAGTCCAGTCTCTCCTTGATATTGACCGAGCTGGCGGTATTGGCCAGGGTGACGCCCATCTGCTCCGCGATGGACATGAAGAGGTTATTGAACACCTCCAGCAGCACCGGGTCGGCGGTGGTGCCCAGCGCGTGCTCGCGCGCGGGCGGCACGGCGCGTTCGAGCAGCAAATGACCGCGCGGCGTGACCTGTGCCCGCCAGCCGGGTTCGATGACCGTAGTGGCATTGCGCTCTTTGAGGATGGCGGGGCCATCGACCGTGGCCCCGGAGCGCAGCGCGTCGCGATCGAACACCGCGGCTTGATGAAAGCGTCCAGCGGTGTAGAGCGGAACCCGGGCCAGCGGGTCCGGCAAAGGACCGGCTTCGCCCGAGGCGAAGCGGCCCTCGTCGGGGCGGTGCGATCGCCCGATCGCTTCCACGCCCAATGCTTCCACGACCAGGGCGCGATCGGGCAGCAGGAACCCGTAGTGCTCGCGATAGCGCGCCTCGAAGCGACGCAGCAATTTCGAGCCCTCACTGGCCCAGGGTATCGGCAGGGAGGTATCGGTTCCTTCATACTTGAGCTGGACGCTGCGCTGCAAGGTGATCCGCTCGGGGGTAAAACCCTGCTCGCGCAGTTCTGCCGCGCCGCGCGCCTCGAGCGCCAAGTAGGCGGTGTGGCAAGCCGCGAGAGTCGCCTCGTCGAGCGGCGCCTCCACCGCTTCCTGGGCAAAAGCGCGCACGTCGGCGAGCCCCATTCCGTAGGCGGAAAGCACGCCCGCGAGCGGGTGGATGAAGACCCGCCCCATGCCCAGCGCATCGGCCACCAGACAGGCGTGCTGGCCGCCAGCGCCGCCAAAGCAGCACAGCGCATATTCAGTGACATCGTAGCCGCGCTGTACGGAAATCTGCTTGATGGCATTGGCCATATTGTCCACGGCGATGCGCAGAAAACCTTCGGCGATTTCTTCCGGGCTGCGCTGGTAGCCGCTTGCGGCCTCTATTTCCTGCGCCAGGGCGGCGAACTTCCCTCGCACTACGGCCGCATCGAGCGCTTCGTCGCCCCGCGGCCCGAAGACGTGGGGAAAGAACTGCGGCTGGATCTTGCCCACTAGAACATTGCAGTCGGTAACGGTGAGCGGACCGCCGCGACGGTAGCTCGCCGGCCCCGGGTTGGCGCCTGCCGAAGCCGGGCCCACGCGCAGGCGCCCGGCATCAAAGCGGCAGATCGAACCGCCGCCTGCGGCGACGGTGTGGATTTTCATCATCGGGGCGCGGATGCGTACTCCCGCGACTTCGCTGTCGAAACTGCGTTCGTACTCGCCGGCAAAGTGCATCACGTCGGTGGAGGTGCCACCCATGTCGAAGCCGATGATCTTTTCGAAACCCGCGCCGCGCGCCACCTCGACGGCTCCGACTACGCCTCCCGCCGGGCCGGACAAGATCGCGTCCTTGCCCTGGAATTTGTGCGCGTCGGTAAGACCTCCCGACGATTGCATGAATTGCAGGCTCACGCCGGCCAAGGCGCTTTCCACCTGTGCCACGTAGCGGCGCAAGATCGGCGAGAGGTAGGCATCGACGACGGTGGTGTCGCCGCGGGCCACCAACTTCATTAGCGGACTGGCCTGATGGCTCACCGAGACCTGTGTATAGCCGAGGCGGCGCGCCAGCGCGGCCAGTTGCACTTCGTGCGCGGGGAAGCGATAAGCGTGCATCAGTACGATGGCGCAGGCACGTAGCCCTGCCGCATACGCCTGGGCGAGCTCGCGCTCGGCCTGGGCAAGGTCGAGCGGGCGCACCACGTCGCCGTGGGCGCCGATGCGCTCGTCGATCTCGGCGACACGCGCGTAAAGCGGCGAGGGCAGCTCGATCTTGCGGGTGAAGAGCTTGGGGCGGTTCTGGTAGCCGATGCGCAGGGCGTCACCAAAGCCTTTGGTGATGACCAGCAGCGTGGGTTCGCCCTGGCGCTCGAGCAGCGCGTTGGTGGCGACGGTGGTGCCCATGCGCAGGCTCTCGATGGCCTCGGCGGGCACGGGCGCAGCGGGAGCCAGAGCCAGGATCTCCCGGATGCCCTGTACTGCCGCATCGCCATAGCGCTCCGGATTCTCCGAGAGGAGCTTGTGGGTCAGCAATTGCCCGTCGGGCCGGCGGGCCACGATGTCGGTGAAGGTGCCGCCGCGGTCGATCCAGAACTGCCAAGCGGCAGCGGGTTCGGAGGAAGCGGTGGACGATGGGTCCATGGCGGTGGCGGCGAGTGCTCTGGGCTTGCCCAAAGGGAATGGGCTCGATTATACGCAGCGGGGCTTCCTTCGGGGGCTCAAGTAGAACGACCGGGCGGCCGTAGATGCATAGGAACGCACTCGTCCTTGGGGGATGGCATCGTGTATGGATTTTTTGCGCCGGCCATGGCGCTGCTGAGTCGCCTACGTTTCACCCGGAAATTTCTGGTGATTGGTCTCTTCATGCTTCTGGCCATGGGCGTCCTCGGCGCCGTGCTGGCGATGCAGCTTTTGGCCAGCGCACGCCAGGCCAACAGGGAGTTGGGCGGCCTCGAAGGTGTTCAGACCGCGGTCAAGCTCATCCAGCAAGTGCAGCAGCATCGTGGTCTTTCTTCCGCCTTGTTGGGTGGTGCGAGCGACATGCGGCCCAAGGTCGACGCCAAGCAAGCCGAAATCGGCGAGGTGATCAAGGCCGTCGAAGCGTTTGAGGCGAGATATGGCAGCATGTTCGATACGGGCGCGTCGTGGGCGACGGTGAAGACGCGCTGGGAAAAACTAAAAGGCGAGGGTCTGGTCCTTTCGGCGCCCGAGAACCAGGCCGAGCACAGTGCGCTGATCGATAGCATCATCTATCTTCTGCGGCAGTACTCGGAGAGTTCCTTGCTGGCCATGGACCCCGACGTGGGGGCCTATTACATGGTCGATACCGCCGTGGCCAAGCTGCCGGCGCTGCTGGAGCGCCTGGGGCGTCTGCGCGCCAAGGGCATGGGCACATTGGTGGCCAAGGAAAGCACCTTGCAGGATGGGCAGGAATTTCGTCTGCACGTGTCCGTACTCGGCTTCCTGGGTGACGATTTGAGCCAGGATCTCGAGCGCGCCACCAAACAGAGCCCGGTGTTCGCCGCCGCCTCCGCGCGCTTGACCAAGGAGTTTCCAGGACAGTTGAAAGGATTGCTCAAGTTGGTCGAGTTCGACATTTTGACGGGGAGTTTCATCACGTCCCCCGAAGAGTGGTTCGAGAAAGCAAGCTCGGTCATCGACGCGGGCTACGCCGATATCTCCAATTCCCTATTGCCGGGTGCGCAGCGCATCATCGAGGCGAGGAGAAGCGCCGCCTATCGCAACCTGACGTTGAGCCTGGTTGGCGCGGCGCTCGCGCTGGCGCTGCTGGTCTACCTGTTTGGCGGCATGTACTTGGGCATCAAGGGCACGATCGACGAGCTTCGCTCAGGGGCTGGGCGCATTGCCGAGGGCGACCTCACGCAGCGTATTCCGGTGCACACCGATGATGAACTGGGTGAGGCGGCAGGGAGTTTCAACGAAGTGAGCGATGCCTATGCCCGGCTCTTGCGTAGCGTGCAGCAGAGCGCCGGCGAAGTCGAGCGGGCGGCGCGACAGCTCGCGCAGGTGTCTGGCAAAGTCAAGGATGGTTCCAACCACCAAACCGAAGCGGCCGCGGGTACTGCCGCGGCGGTCGAGCAGATGAGCGTGAGTGTCGATCAAATCGCCGAACACGCGCGCCATGCGCACGGGCTCTCGGCGGAGGCCGGAACGCTCTCCGAGGAAGGCGGGAAGGTCGTGGACCATACGGTCCAGGAGATCAACGCCATTGCCTCGGCGGTAACCGCTTCGGCGGCCCGGGTCGAGGAACTGGGTGCGCAATCGTCCAGGATCTCCGCCATCATAGGTACCATCAAGGACATTGCCGATCAGACCAATCTGCTGGCGCTCAATGCCGCCATCGAAGCGGCGCGCGCGGGCGAGGCCGGTCGCGGTTTCGCCGTGGTGGCCGATGAGGTGCGGCAGCTCGCGGCACGCACAGCGCACGCGACCACCGAAATCGGCAGCATGATCAGCGCCATTCAGAACGGCACCAACGAGGCGGTCAACGCCATGCAAGGGGGAGTGACGCGCGTCAATGAAGGGGTCTCGCTGGCGGCTCGCGCCAGCGAATCGATGAAGCGCATTCACGACGGCGCCATGCAGGTCATCGCCTCGGTCAACGATATCTCGAGCGCACTGCGCGAACAGAGTCAAGCGAGCACCAGTGTGGCGCGCAACGTCGAACAGATCGCGCAGATGGCCGAGGCCAACCATGCGGCGGTCAATGAAACCGCGAGCACGGCGCAGGAACTCGAACGCCTTGCCGGCGAACTGCAAGGGCAGATGCGGCGGTATCGGCTGGCTTGAAGATCAAAACGGGGCGGTTCAGCCCCGACTCGCCGCGACCTCCTCCGCGGCAATCCGCTTCGGCGCCGGTGTCCCCGGCGCCGTTTTTGTTATAGTCGACTCTGCTAGGAACGAAACGGGTGGGCCATGGAGAGTTTCATTCTGGCGCGAGCCCTGCACGTGCTCGCCGTCATCTTGTGGATTGGCGGGGTCGCCTTCGTCACTTGGGTCGTCCTGCCCAAGGTTCGCGCGATGAAGGCTCCCGCGGAGCGCATCGCCTTCTTCGAGCAGGTCGAGGCTCGCTTTGCCGCGCAAGCACGCTGGTGGACACTCTTGGCCGGGTTGACTGGGTTCTATATGTTGTACGCACTCGACGCTTGGGACCGCTACGCTCAGGCGCAGTTTTGGTGGGTGCATGCCATGACGGCGGTCTGGCTGATCTTCACGCTGATGCTGTTCGTGCTGGAACCGCTGGTGCTGCATCGAGTCATCAAGGCACGCGCCGAGCGTGACCCCGAGGGTACATTTCGGCGCATCGAGCGCCTGCACTGGGTGCTGCTGGCGCTCTCCCTCATTGCCGCGGCCGGCGGGGTGATGGGCGCCCACGGTTGGGTCTTCTGATCCGTCGTGCGACTGGCGCTGCTCGCGTTCGCGCTGGGCGTAGGGTTCTTGCAGCGGCAAGCGGCGCTGCCGGATTGGGGTGGCTGGATTGTTTGCCTGGTTCTGCTGCTCGCCGTGTATGGTGCGCTGGTCCTTGCGCAACTGGGCCGAGCGACGCCGTTGCGCTTGGCCGGTCTTGTTTTGGCCACGCTGGCGGCTTGTGCTCTCGGATTCTGCTGGGCGAGCTGGCGCGCCCAGCTCCGCCTGGCAGATGCCCTGCCACAGTCCTGGGAGGGCAAGGATATACAGGTGGTCGGGGTGGTCGACGAGATGCCGCAGCCGGGCGGAGACGCAAGCCTGCGCTTCGCGCTGGCGGTGGAAAAGGTGCTGACGCCCGAAGCGGCGGTGCCGACGCGCGTCTCGGTTGCCTGGTATCCAGTTCGGCTGCCGGGCGAGCTCCTTGCTCCTCCGCCGGTACATGCCGGTGAGCGCTGGGCGTTGACGCTACGCTTGCGCCGCATCCACGGCAACGTCAATCCCCACGGCTTCGATTTCGAGATCTGGGCGCTGGAACGCAAGCTGCGCGCGAGCGGCTATGTTCGCAACGACCCGGAGAACCGGCGCCTCGATGCCTTCGCCGGGCGCGCTTGGGATTATGTCGAGCGGCAGCGCGAGGAACTGCGCCAGCGCATCCTCGCCGCCCTTGACGGCGAGCCCTATGCCGGCGCGATCGTCGCCTTGGCCATTGGCGACCAGCGCGCCATTCCGGCGCCGCAGTGGCAGATTTTCAACCGTACTGGCGTGGGGCACCTCATCAGCATTTCCGGCCTGCACGTCACACTTTTTGCCACCTTCGTCGGTGGCCTCGCATTCGCGCTTTGGCGGCGATCGACCGCGCTCAGCTTGCGCCTGCCGGCGCATGCGGCGGCCGGGCTGGTAGGCGTGCTGGCTGCCGCCTGCTACGTGTTGATCGCCGGCTTTCAGGTACCGGCTCAGCGTACATTGTATATGCTCGGTGTTGCCGCCGTGGGGCTCTGGCTGGGGCGACCAGGAAGCGCCAGCACGGTGCTGCTCTGGGCCCTGGCGGTGGTGCTGGCGATCGATCCCTGGGCCGTACTGGCGGCAGGGTTCTGGTTGTCTTTCGGGGCGGTTGCTTTGCTCTTCTACGTCGGCGGCAATCGCGCCGGCCAAACGCATTGGCTGCGCGCCGCCGCAACTGCTCAATGGACCATGACACTAGGCCTCGTGCCCCTGCTGCTCCTTTTCTTCCAGCAGGTATCGTTTGCCTCGCCCTTGGCCAACGCGGTGGCGATTCCCGTGGTGAGTTTGGTGGTGGTTCCGCTCACCCTGCTCTACCTGGTTTTGCCGCTCGAAGGGCTGCTTCATGCAGCGCATGCGGTTTTTGCGCTTCTCACAGGCGGCCTGGAGTATCTCGCCGGCCTCCCGGCAGCGGTGTGGCAGCAGCATGCGCCACCGCTCTGGGCGGCCGCTCTGGGTTTGGGCGGCGCCTTGCTCTTATTGGCGCCCCGCGGACTGCCCGGTCGTTGGCTGGGTGTGCTGTGGTTTGCTCCGGCTTTTCTCGTTCAACCCGAGCGCCCCGCGCTGGGTGAAGCCTGGATCACCGTGCTCGATGTAGGGCAAGGGACGGCGGTGGTGGTGAAAACCGCTCAACACAGCTTGCTCTACGATACCGGGGCGCGTTTTGGGCCCGCGAGCGATGCGGGCAATCGGATCGTCGCGCCCTACTTGCGTGCGTCTGGCAGCCCTCGTCTGGGGGCCCTGGTGATCAGCCACCAGGATACCGATCACAGCGGCGGGGCGCTGTCGATCCTGCAAGCGGTGCCGGTGGATTGGTTGATGAGTTCGCTTCACTCCGGACACGAAATCAGCGTGTTCGCTGCTGCGACCGGACTGGCGCATTGGCCTTGCATGACTGGAGATCGCTGGGAATGGGATGACGTGCGCTTCGAGGTGCTTCATCCCATCGAGTCGAATTATGCCGACGCAAAGCTCAAGAGCAACGACTTGTCTTGCGTGATCCGGGTGGAAGATCGCCACGGCAGCATGCTGTTGGTGGGAGACATCGAGGCGCGCAGCGAGCGCGAACTGCTGGCGCGCGCGGGCGAGGCACTGCGCGCCGACGTCTTACTCGTTCCGCACCATGGCAGCAAAACTTCGTCGACGCCGAGCTTTCTCGACGCCGTTGCACCGCGCCTTGCCGTACTGACCGTGGGCTACCGCAACCGTTTCGCGCATCCCCGAGCGGAGGTTCTTGCGCGCTATCGCGAAAGGAACATCATCGTTTGGCGTACCGACCACGAAGGTGCCATCGACTTGCGCTTTGGCGCCGCCGGCCCCGAGGTCAGTGGTTTCCGCCGGCTGGAGCGCCGCTATTGGCGCGAAGCGCCGCAACCCGAGGAAAGCGCCGCGGTCGCGCCAACGCGCTCAGAGCGGTAGCGCCAACTCGCACTTGAGTTCACGAAGGGAGACATGCGTACGCACCTGCGCCAGGCCCGGCAGCTTGAAAACGAAATCGCGCAGGAAAACATCGTAAGCGGGAATATCGGGCACCAGCACCTTGACCAAATAATCCGCATCACCCGTGGTTTCGTAAAGCTCGACCACCTCCGGGCGCGCGAGCATCGCATCTTCAAAGGACTCCACCGCGCCGTCGGTATGGCGCGCGATGGAAATATGCAGCCACATACACGCGGCCAGCCCGACCCGCTGGCGATCCACTTCGACGGTGTAGCGGCGGATGATCTGGCTGCGCTCCATTTCTTTCACGCGCCGCCAGCAGGGCGAGGCGGAAAGGCCTACCCGTTCGGCCAATTCTTGGACGGTCAGGCGGCCGTCCCGCTGCAGTTCGCGCAGGATTTTGCGTGAAATCTTATCGATGAGCATCTGCCGTGATTACCGAACTGGTGGGAAAAATTTGCCCAATTGTAGCCTCATTGAGGCAAAAGTAGGCAAGTTTTTCCACTAGCGTTGGACTACCATTCCGCCGACGTTGGTTGGCGTATGCCGTTGCGGGATGCAAGCGGCGCGGGCATAGAGGAGCAACGATGGGCAGCATGGCCGATGCGGCGGGGATCGACCGCGACTATCAACTCTCGCACAATCTCACCCGCGAGCATGGCCGCGTCTATCTCTCCGGCACTCAAGCGCTGGTGCGGCTGGCCCTGGAGCAAAGCCGGCTCGACCGGGTGCGAGGCTGGAACACCGCCGGTTTCATCAGCGGCTACCGCGGCTCGCCTTTGGGCGGCGTGGACCAAACCTTGTGGGCAGCCCAGGCGCTGCTCGACGCGCACGACATTCGCTTTCTACCCGCCATCAACGAAGAACTGGGTGCCACGGCCGTGGTCGGGGCGCAGCGCGCCGGCGTCGACCCTCGCCGCACCGTCGAAGGTGTTTTTTCCATGTGGTACGGCAAAGGGCCAGGGGTCGATCGGGCGGCCGATGCCATTCATCATGGCAATGCCTTTGGGTCTTCCCCCAAGGGCGGCGTGCTGGTGGTGGCCGGTGACGATCACGGCTGTGTCTCGTCCTCGATGCCGCACCAGAGCGAAGGCGTCTTTCAGTCCTGGAGCATGCCTGTACTCAACCCGGCCAACGTGGCCGAGATTCTCGAGTTCGGGCTCTACGGCTGGGCATTGTCGCGCTTTTCGGGCGCCTGGGTCGGCCTCAAGGCTATTTCCGAAACCGTCGAGTCGGGCGCCACCGTCGACCTCGATGCGCTGCGCCGCGACTGGACTCCTCCCGAAGACTACCAGCCGCCGGAGGGCGGCTTGTTCATTCGCATGTCCGATTTGCCGGGGCCCGCCTTCGAGGCACGTCTCGCTGCCAAGCTCGATGCAGTGCGCGCCTTTGCCAAGGCCAATAGCATCGATCGGCTGCTCTTGCCCGCGCCGCAAGCTGACCTGGGTATCGTCACTTGCGGCAAGGGGCATCTCGATCTCTTGGAGGTGCTTCGTCGCTTGGGCTTGTCATTGGCCGAACTCGAAGCAGCCGGCGTGCGTCTCTACAAGGTCGGACTGACTTTTCCAGTGGAGCCGACGCGGCTCCTGGAATTTGCCAAAGGGTTGCGGGAAATTCTGGTCGTCGAAGAGAAAGCGCCCATCCTCGAAACCCAAATCAAGGATCTCTTCTACAACCTGCCCAACGCGCAGCGACCGCGCGTGATCGGCAAGCACGATGCCGAGGGCCGGCCCTTGATCAATGCCCTGGGCGAACTGCGCCCCTCGCGCATCATGCCAGCTTTTGCGGAGTGGCTGGCGCGCGCCAAGCCGGCGCTCGATCGGCGCCAACGGGTCGCCGATTTTACCGCGCCGCCGGTGCTTTCCAACATTGCCGACAAAGTGCGGCGCATGCCTTATTTTTGCTCGGGCTGTCCCCACAACACTTCGACCCGCGTGCCGGAAGGCTCGCGCGCATTGCCCGGCATCGGTTGCCACTACATGGCGACATGGATGAACCGCGAAACCTCGGGCATGACGCAAATGGGCGGCGAAGGCATCGACTGGGTGGGCCAGGCGATGTTTTCGAGCTGCGGCCATGTCTTCCAGAACTTGGGCGACGGCACTTATTCACATTCCGGCTTGTTGGCGATTCGCCAGGCAATTGCCGCATATCGCTGGAGCCTACCCCCCGCCCCCCTTCCCGGGGAAGGGGGTGAACACGGTTCGCTGCGCTCCGGTTCGTTGGAGCACCCCGCCTTGGGGCGGCCCGGCGGCGGGGTGAACATCACCTACAAAGTTCTCTACAACGATGCGGTGGCGATGACCGGTGGGCAGCCGGTGGAAGGCCGGCTTTCGGTGCGGGATATCGCGCGCCAGGTGGAAGCCGAAGGTGCGGCCCGCGTGGTGGTGGTGAGCGATGAGCCGGAGAAATATCGCGGCCAGGATCAGGACTTTCCCAGCGGCACGACTTTTCATCATCGCCGCGAGCTCGACCGGGTGCAGCGCGAGCTGCGCGAAACCCCCGGCGTGACGGTGCTGATCTACGACCAGACCTGTGCCGCCGAGAAGCGCCGGCGCCGCAAACGCGGCGAGTTTCCCGACCCGGATCGGCGCGTGTTCATCAACGCGCGTGTGTGCGAAGGTTGCGGCGATTGCGCCAAGCAGTCCAATTGTCTTTCGGTGCTGCCGGTGGAAACCGAGTTTGGCCGCAAGCGCATGATCGATCAGTCCAGTTGCAACAAGGATTACTCCTGTGTCGAGGGCTTCTGCCCTAGCTTCGTCTCGGTGCGTGGCGTGCGGATCAAAAAAGCGCTGGGCGCGGCTTTCGACCCCAAGCGCTTGCACGAGGCGGCTGGGAGCCTTGCCGCGCCGCCGGCGTGGCATTGGACCGGACCTTTCGATCTCTTGGTGGCGGGCATGGGCGGCACCGGCGTCGTCACCATTGGTGCGCTAGTGACCATGGCGGCGCACCTCGAAGGCAAGGAAGCCTCGGCGCTCGACTTCATGGGTTTTTCGCAAAAAGGCGGGGCGGTCTTGTCGCACGTGCGTTTGGCAGATCGACCGGAATGGCTGAACCAAGCGCGCATCGACACCCAGCAGGCGGATGCCATCCTGGCTTGCGACCTGGTGGTGGGTGCTTCCAACGAAGCACTGCAAACGGCGAGCAAGCAGCGCACGCAAATTATCACCAGTACCTATCAGGCGCCCACGCCGGCGGTGCTGCATGATCCCGACGCGCAAATCCATGCCGAGGCGCTGCTTGCCAAGATGCGCTACGCCGTTGCCGAGCAAGCGTTCCGCAGTTGCGATGGACACGCGCTGTCGATGCGTTTTTTGGGCGACGCCATCGGGGCCAACATGGTGATGTTGGGTTTTGCCTGGCAAGTCGGGCTGGTGCCGGTGAGCTTGGCGGCGCTCGACCGGGCCATCGAACTCAACGGCGTGGCGGTGGAAATGAACCGCCAGGCCCTGGCCATCGGACGCCTCGCCGCGGCCGCGCCCGATGTTTTGCAGGCACTGCTGGGTGAATCCCCGGCAGGCGAGTCGGCGCCGGATGCCCAGGGGTCATTGGCGGCGCTGATCGACAAGCGCGCTGCGGATCTCGCCGCTTATCAAAACGCCGCTTGGGCCCAGCGCTACCGCGCGGCGGTCGAACGCGTGCGCGCTAGCGAAGATGCGGCCGGCGCCACCGACCTGGCACTCACTGACGCGGTGGCGCGCAATCTCTACAAGCTCATGGCCTACAAAGACGAATACGAAGTGGCGCGGCTCTACACCGCCCCCGAATTTGCCGCCAGCTTGGCGCAGCAATTCGAAGGCGAACCGCGGCTGGAGTTTCACCTGGCGCCCCCGTTGCTCAATCGCCGCGACGGCGAGGGTCGGCCCCGCAAAATGACTTTCGGGCCGTGGATGATGAGCGTGTTCAAAGTGCTGGCGCGTTGCAAGGGCCTGCGCGGCACCTGGTTCGACCCCTTCGGGCATACCGCCGAGCGCCAGCGCGAACGCGCCCTCATCGAGGAATATTTCGCGCTCATTGACACGCTGGTGTCCCAATACGTGCCGGGCAATCTTCCCACTTTGCTCGAACTGGCGCGGTTGCCGGAATACATTCGTGGCTACGGGTACATCAAAGTCGCCTCTATCGCGGAAGCGGGTCGGCGCAAGGAGGCTTTGCTTGCCGGACTTGCCACAGTAGGGCAGGGGAAGGCGGGTGCCGAGTTGAGGGCCGCTGCCTGAGACGATACCGCTTCGGGTCGCCGGGCGCAGCGTGCTGGCGTGACCTCTTGTGTTCGGCCGGCGCGGAGAGTGCCGCGGAGAATCAAGCTTCCGACAGGCCTTCGAGATAGCGCTTTTGTTGTCTTGCCGCCCCCAGGATATGTCCTGCCCACCACAGGGCGAGGAAAGTCTGGAGTTCTTCGGGGTCGAAGTTCTCGGTGGTGATGATCTCGGCCGCAAGGTATTCGTATTCCTCGCGTTCATGGCGGTGTTCTTCGAGATCGGGGTAGCCGCCACGGACAAGTAGCGCTTCCTCGGCGACGAAATGCTCGCGCGCGTAGCTCATGAGTTGCTCGAACGCCTCGCGAAACCGGGTCTGGCCCAGAGGGCTGGAATCGGCCACACAGTCAGCGAGATCGTTGCAGCGGGCAACGATTTCCCGGTGCTGGTGGTCGAGGGTCTCCTGGCCAAGGCTGTGGCGTTGCTCCCATGACAAGCGCTTGGGCATGGCGTCAGAACCCCAGGGATTCCACTACCGCGACCAAATCCGCAAAACTCGCGGCTTCCAGTTTTTTGGCCAGCGCGGCTTTATCGAGCCCTTCGCATTCGAAGGCGGTGAGGCTTACCTCGAAGGCTAGCTCACGGATTTCGAGGGTGGACATGAAGCCGATGTTGCAGATGTGCCGCAAACACTGGCGTTCGGGTTCGCTGAGATCCAGGCCATGCCTTTTCATGATCTCGAGATAACGCTCGGCGGTGAGATTGAGCCGCCCGCTGATCTCCATGGTGTTCTTGCGGCCCTCGGTCAAGATCGCCAAGGGCGGACCAAAAAACACCGAGGTTTTGCCGACGTTGCGGGTCTTCTCTTCGCGCGTCAGCGCCGGGGGCACCCAGGTCGGGTCGCCCCGCACCGGAGCGGGCCGCGGCGCGGCTTCGCCCGCGGCGGGCGAAGCACCGGCCTCAGCCGTCACCGGCGCGCTCGGCGCTTCACCGCGCCCTTGCCCTTCGCTCTGCCCGTCGCTCTGCCCGTCGGAGCGCGGCGGAGCCAGGGGTGCCGAGTGAGTCAGCCCGCCCTGCAAGGGCGGGGCTTCCTCGCCACAAGTTTGCGCGGGGCCTGCGGCCCCTGGTCTAGGCTTCGTCTCGCTGACCCCGCCACAAATGGCGGGGCCTGCGCTCGACCCGTGGTCTGCGGCGTCGGACATCAGTGCGCAATCGGATGCACGAGCTCGTGTTTCGCGTCTTTCATGCCGCGCGTGAGCTGCGGCGCGGGTTCGGGCTGAAGCTGCGCGAAGCCGCGATTGCGCGCGCCGTCTTGCACGTTGTGCGGATTGTGGCATTCGGTGCAAGTGAACCAGCGCTTCTTGCCGTTGGTGGTGAAGTCGCCGATACGTTTGCCGTGGATGCCGTCGCGCCAATCGCGCAGTTTGTCGCCGTGGCATTTGCCGCACAGAAGCTGCGGCTGGTCGAAGCTGATCGGATCGCCGAAGTGGTCCACGAGCTTATTGCGCTGCGTGGTGTGGTGACAATCCAGACACCAGATGCGGCCGCGGCCATGCTGGAAGTCTTTGGAATCCGGGAACATCGCTTCCATCGTTGGAATCGGTGTTGGCTTCTTGTCCTTGGGCAGCGTCGGCGGATTGGCCTTGGGCCCCACACCGTTATGGCAAGCCGTGCCGCACATGGCCAGCAGATTCAGCTTTTCCGATCGCGGCCGCACTACGGCGTGCCCCTCGGGAAGATTCTCCATCTGCGGCATCTTGCCCATGGGCACCGTGCCTTCATAGGGGTCTCCGTACCACAAGGCCGCGTTGGTGGTGGGTGAACATTTCACGTTGGGCCAGCCCGGCTTGATTTCGCGCTGGGTGATTTCTGTCGCCCCTTTGCGGCTTTCGAAACAGACCACCGGTTCTTTTTCTTTGGCGGGTTCGGCTGCCGCAGCGGTTGTTGCCGGTTCTGCGGGTTGGTTCGCGGCATAAGCGGCGAAAAGTGCGCCGCCGCAGAGCGCGACGGCCACGCTGTAAATCGCAAGTTTGTTCATGGTTCCGATCTCACTTTGCCGCGGCGTATTTGATCTCGCCCTGCAGGATGCCGATGGCACCCTTCAAGAGGATGGTCAGGATGAAGAAACCGAAGGCCCAGATGCCCAAGGTCATCAACACTTCGACGAAGCTCGGGTAATACTCGGTGACCTCGCCGATCGGCGTAGGAATGAAACCAGGCACGATCAAGCCCATGCCTTTTTCGATCCAGATGCCGGCGAAGGCCATGATGCAAGGAATGGGCAACAGCTGCATGTTGTTGCGGAAGTTGGGAATCAGGAACAACACGAAAGCACCCACCATCAACACGATCGCGGCCCAGAACCAGGGCACGAGTTTGGTGAGACCATGCAAGCCGAACATCAGGTAATAGAGGCCGTTGGCATGCTCGGTGCGCGCGTAGAGTTCGACCACCACTTCGGACATGGTGAGGAAAAGCGCGATGCCCAGGCACCAGGTGACGATGGTGGTCAAGAGGCTGATGGCGCTATCGTCGACCCAGAACTTGGTGTTGTTGCGAATGATCAAGAAGGCCAGGATGATCAGCGCCGGACCCGCCGCAAACGCCGTGGCGATGAAGCGTATGGGCATCATGCTGTGAAACCACATCGGACGCGCCGGCATGGTCGCGATCAAGAAGGCCGTCACGGTGTGGATGGACAGCGCCCAGACGATCGCCACCCAAACCAGCGGCATGAACCACTTCTTGTTGATTTCGCCGCCGGTGTATTTCACCCACAGATAATAAAAGCCGCAAATGGCGTTGAGGATGAGGTAGCCGGTCAGCACCAGCACGTCCCAGCCCAGCATGGAGTGCGGGAAGTTGTAGATGCCGATGATCGGGATCATGTGCCACAAGCGGTCCGGCCGGCCCATGTGGGCGAAGACGAACATGGTCACCATGATTACCGCGGAGATGGCCAGCATTTCGCCCAGCACGGCCACCTTGTGCATGCCCTCGTGGTGGTACGCGTAGGCCGGAAAGACGATGGTCACCGCTCCGGCGGCCACGCCGACCAGGAAGACCAGGTTGGCGAAATAAAGCCCGTCGTGAATCTGGCTGGTCATGCCGGTGACGATCAAGCCTTCGGTGTTCTGCAGATAGAACACGTACAGCATGCCGAGAATGAAGAGCCCCAGAACGCCCATCCAGGCGTAGAACTTGATGCCGCCCTTCAAGACGTAGCGCGTATAGTCGGCAGCAAAGCTGAGTACTTGTTGCACGGCTCGCTCCTCAATCGTAGAAGTAGAAGAATTTCGGGAAGGTGTTGAGCTCGGCCTTCAAGCGGAACACGTTCTTGCGCTCCAGGACCTTGCTCACTTCGCTTTCCGGATCGAGCAGGTTGCCGAACTTCCTGGCCCCCACCGGGCAGACCTCGACGCAGGCCGGATAGCGGTTGTGGCGGGTGCGCTGCAAGCACCAGTGGCACTTCTCGACCACCCCGCGCATGCGCGGCCGATTGCCCAGGTAGTGGGTCACCGGGTTCATCTCTTCCTTGGGCAGCACCGGATTGGTGACATTGAAGCGCCGCGCCCAGTAGGGGCAGGCACCCATGCACATGCGGCAACCGATGCACCAGTTGTAGTCGATCACCACCGGGCCGTCGCCTTCGCGGTAGGTGGTGCGCACCGGGCAGACCTTGACGCAGGGCGGCTTCTCGCACTGCATGCAGGCGATGGGCATGTAGGTGGCATCTTTCTCGGGCACCGCCTCGGGGTTGTAGTGGTACTGGCCTTCGAGCACCTGGCCCGCCGGGGTGTAAGCGTTGCCGCCGACTTGAATGCCCAAGCCCTCGGGGTAGCCGTGATCCATTTTTTCTTTTTCAAATTTGCCGCGCTCCATGCGCAACACTTGGATCCATTCGATCTTTTCACCCGGTTTGCTGCCGCGCGACTGGTTGTTCTCGGCCACACAGGCATGCACGCAACGGCGGCAACCGATGCACTTGCGGATGTTCAGCGCGTAGCCCATGAGCATGCCCGGCTGCGGGCCGGTGGTGTCGACCGTGACCTCTTTGCCGTATTCCGCGGAATAGCGTTTCTCCAGGCGGGCGCGCGATTCGGCCTTCTCCTGGTCGGTCATCAGCCGGTAGTTCTTCTGGAAATGCTCGGCCCATTCGATGGCGGCCTCGGCATCATCGGACTGAGTCATCAGTGCCGCCGTGCCCATCAGGGAGGTGAGGCTCAAACTGCCACCAGCTTTGAGGAAATCGCGGCGCGTGGCCTTCGGGGCGCTTGCTGCGGGGTCGGCCGACGCCGGCGGCACCGGGCATTCGCTTGCTTGCTCCTGGGCCGGGCAGGCCGAGGGCGTCTCCATAAAGCTCACGTTGAGATCCTCCATCGAGCGGAAAAAATTCAAGGCAGGGTCGGTCGCGCGGAGGCATGCATAGGCTGTCCCCCAGGGTGCCGGACAAAAATTGGCGCTATTTTAACGAATTCTCGGCCCATATCCTTGAGCTGCGGCAAGGGAATGGGCGCGGGCACGCCAAAAGAAGTCAACCGAGAGTGTCGGACATTAAGTTGCTGAACCAGGCCATGGCAAAAAGTCCCTCGACTGCGCTGGCCTCAGGCGAGAGGCCCCCGGCACCCTTGACTACGGCCATTTGCTTGCTGGCTCCGTCATAGCGATGCACCGATGCCACATGCATGGCGTCGCGGTGGGTGACAAAGCTGTAGCACGTGTTGGCGATCGCGACCTTGGCCACCGGAGGCCGGCCGGCGAGGAGTTCGGCGATCGCGGCGGCGCAGACCTTGCCCTCTTGGTTGGCCATGTGGCCCGACTTGGGCATGCCTGGGCTGCCGGCGATGGCGTCCCCGATGACGTGGATATTCTTGGCGGCGGTGGACTCGTAGCTCAGGAAGTCCACTCCACACCAATTGTTCCCCACGTTGGCGAGGCCGGCGGTCCGGGCGATGCCGCCCGCGCGCTGGGGCGGAATGATGTTCCAGAGATCGGCTCGTACTTTCCCCTGCACGCTGAAATCGACCACGCGACCCTTGGCATCCACGGAGGCGATATCGGCGTTGGGTATGTACTGCAGCAAGTTTGGGTAGTGCGCCTTCCAAGCGGCGAGATAGAGATCGCGCTTGGACTGGATGTCCGGGTTGGCGTCGAACAGCAGCAGCTTGGACTTGGGCCTGTTGCTCTTGAGGTAGTAGGCGATCAGACTGGCGCGCTCATACGGTCCCGGTGGGCAGCGATAGGGCACCTTGGGCACGTGCATGGCAATGGTTGCGCCGTCGGGCAGCGCGTGCAACTGGTTGCGCAGGTTGATGGTCTGGTCCCCGGCTTTCCAGGCGTGAGGAACGAGCTGTTGCGCGGCAGCGCTCTCCAGGCCGGGCAGCGCTTGATAGATGAAGTCCACGCCGGGTGCGACCACCAGCCGATCGTAGGCGATCTTCTTGCCGCCGGAGAGGATGACTTCGCGCCGGCTTGGATCGATCGCTTGGGCGGTATCCCGAACCCATTCTATGCCGTGGCGGGCGGCGAATTCGGCGTAGGGGCGTGCCAGATCGCGTAGGCTCATCATGCCGTGAAGGGTACGGTTGCTCATCGGACAGGCTATGAACTCGGATCCCGGCTCGATCAAGATGATGCGCGCCCGCGGAGCGAATTCGCGCAAATAGCGAATGGTGGTGGCGCCACCGAAACCGCCCCCGATGACCACAACCTGGGCTTGCGCCTGCGCCCGAACCGCGGTCGGGGAAAGCAGCATAGCCGCCGCGGCGGCCTGCAAGAAGCTGCGTCGCTGCATGGTGCCTCCTACTTGATCTTGGAGAAGTACTCGGCGAGGGTCTTCAGTTCCTCGTCGGAGTATCCCTTGGTGTGCTGCTGCATGACCGTGCTCTTGATCTGTCCGCTCTTGAATGCCAGCAACTTGGCGCTGAGCGTTCCTGCGGGCTGCCCGGCCAGGGGCAAACCCACGCCGGTGGAGCGCCCCTCAAAGCCGTGGCAGGCGGCACAGCTCGCGGCCATGAGTTTCACTTCCAGCGGCGGCGCCTGCGCCGCGACAACGCCCGCACAAGCGGCGACCGTGGCGCCCATGAGGCTGCGGATCAGGATGCGCAAAATGCCAGGGTGAGCTTCTTGTTCATTCATGCGGCACTCCTATTTGCCCCGGCGGAAACGATCTTTTCCAGCGCATACTATGGGCAATATGACAATGTAATCATCGGCTAAGTGATCCGTCCATATCCCAGATGGCGTAGGCGACCGCTTTAACGGCCTCTCGCTCCGGGCGGGGAGGGGAGTAGAATGGCGCCCTCGCGCGCCGCGGATGCGCAGTCATGAGCTATATCGTCAAGGAGATTTTCGCCACGCTGCAAGGAGAGGGCGCCCAGAGCGGTCGCGTGGCGGTCTTTTGCCGCTTCGCCGGGTGTAACCTCTGGTCCGGACGGGAAGAAGATCGGGGAGCGGCAGTTTGCGCCTTTTGCGATACCGATTTTGTCGGAAGCGACGGGCCGGGAGGCGGCAAATTCGCCGATGCCGCGACGCTTGCCGACGCGATCGCGCGCGCCTGGCCGGCGCCGGGGCAAGGCCCGGCGTTGGTGGTGCTGACGGGCGGCGAACCGTTGCTGCAGGTCGATGCGGCCTTGATCACTGCTTTGCATGCCCGCGCCTTCGAAGTCGCCGTGGAAACCAATGGCACGCTGCTTGCGCCGCCAGGCCTGGACTGGATTTGCGTAAGCCCCAAAGCGGGCACCGAGTTAGTCTTGCGCTCCGGGGACGAGATCAAGCTGGTGTATCCTCAGGCCGGGGCGAGCCCCGATGCGTTTGCGCAGCTTGCCTTCCGGCACTTCTTTCTGCAGCCGCTGGACGGACCCGCCCTCGAGGCCAACACGCGACTCACGGTCGGTTACTGCTTGGCGCATCCGCGCTGGCGCCTGTCGCTGCAGATTCACAAGCTACTTGGCATTCCCTGATCCCGTTGCCCATATGCTCACGATCACCAAACGCCTCGAATTCGACGCCGGGCACCGCATTCCCGATCATCGCAGCAAATGCCGCAGCTTGCACGGGCATCGCTACGTCCTGGAAATTACGCTGGAGGGTGCGCCGGTCCATGCCCCCGGCTGCTCGGATCACGGCATGCTCATGGACTTCAGCGACGTGAAGGCGATCGCCATGGCCGAAGTGGTAGAGCCCTGGGATCACGCTTTTCTGGTTTACCGCGAGGACCGTGCCATCGTGGGGTTTCTCGCCAGCCTGCCTGGGCACAATACCGTGCTGCTCGACCGGGTGCCCACGGTGGAGAATCTCGCGCAAATCGCTTTCGAAACCCTCGCCCCGCAGTATCGCAGCCGCTATGGCAATGCTCTGCGCCTGGCGCGCCTGCGCCTGTACGAGACCCCCAGCGCGTGGGCTGAAGTGACCGCCGGCTAGTCCGCCTCTGGCCGCCGCGGGGCGTGCTTGCGCGCTGCAACATGGCGCGTATAATCCGCCCCTTCCCTGGCCGCCCCCAGCGGCGCCCGCCCCCTTCTCTTGCTTGCGAGGCCGCGGCATGAAATTTCGCTTCCCCATATTCATCATCGACGAGGACTTCCGCTCCGAGAACACCAGCGGCTTGGGCATTCGCGCCCTTGCACAGGCGATCGAGGCGGAGGGCATGGAAGTGCTGGGGGTGACGAGCTATGGCGACCTGTCGCAGTTTGCCCAGCAGCAAAGTCGCGCCTCCGCCTTCATTCTGTCCGTTGACGATGAGGAGTTTGGCACCGGCTCCGCCGACGAGGTCGAAGTCGCGCTGCGCAGCCTGCGCGCATTCATATCCGAGATCCGTTTTCGCAATGCGGAAATCCCCATTTACCTCTATGGAGAGACGCGGACCTCGCGCCATATTCCCAATGATGTGCTGCGCGAACTGCATGGCTTCATCCACATGTTCGAGGACACCCCCGAATTCGTGGCGCGGCACATCATCCGCGAAGCCAAGTCCTATCTCGACAGCCTGGCGCCGCCTTTTTTCCGTGCGCTGACGCATTACGCCGGCGACGGCTCCTATTCGTGGCACTGCCCGGGTCACTCTGGCGGAGTCGCGTTTCTGAAAAGCCCGGTGGGGCAGATGTTTCACCAGTTCTTCGGCGAAAACATGTTGCGCGCGGATGTCTGCAACGCCGTGGAAGAACTTGGGCAACTCCTCGATCACACAGGCCCCGTGGCCGCCTCGGAGCGAAATGGTGCGCGCATTTTTAATGCCGATCATTGCTTCTTCGTCACCAACGGCACCTCGACCTCGAACAAAATGGTCTGGCATGCCAACGTGGCGCCCAACGACATCGTGGTGGTGGACCGCAATTGCCACAAGTCGATTCTGCACGCCATCACCATGACCGGAGCGATTCCCGTCTTCCTCACCCCGAAGCGCAATCATTTGGGGATCATCGGGCCCATACCGCTGGAGGAATTTCGCCCCGAGAACATCGAGAAGAAGATCGCCGCCAACCCGTTTGCGCGTGAGGCGAAGAATCACAAACCACGCATTCTGACCATTACCCAGAGCACTTACGACGGCGTGGTTTACAACGTCGAGATGCTCAAAGAGACTTTGAACGGAAGCATCGAGACCTTACATTTCGACGAGGCCTGGCTACCGCACGCGACCTTTCACGAGTTCTACAAGGACATGCACGCCATCGGCAAGGACCGGCCGCGGCCAAAGGATTCGCTGATCTTTGCCACGCACTCGGTACACAAGCTGCTGGCGGGTTTATCGCAGGCTTCGCAGATTCTGGTGCAGGAATCCGAGACCCGCAAACTCGATCGGCACCTCTTCAACGAGGCTTACTTGATGCACACCTCGACTTCGCCGCAATACGCCATCATCGCCTCCTGTGACGTCGCCGCGGCGATGATGGAGCCCCCCGGCGGCACGGCGTTGGTGGAAGAATCGATCATGGAAGCGCTCGATTTTCGGCGTGCCATGCGCAAGGTGGACGAGGAGTGGGGCGCCGATTGGTGGTTCAAGGTCTGGGGACCCGACGTCCTGGCGGAAGAAGGAATCGGCTCGCGCGAAGACTGGATGTTGCGCGCCAAGGACAAGTGGCACGGCTTTGGCAATTTGGCCCCGGGCTTCAACATGCTGGATCCGATCAAGGCGACGGTGATCACCCCTGGTCTCGACGTCTCGGGCAAGTTCGCCAAGGCCGGCATTCCCGCCTCGATCGTTACCAAATACCTTGCCGAGCATGGCGTCATCGTGGAGAAGACGGGGCTCTATTCCTTCTTCATCATGTTCACCATCGGCATCACCAAGGGCCGCTGGAATACGTTGGTGGCGGCCTTGCAGCAGTTCAAGGACGATTACGACAAAAACCAGCCCTTGTGGCGGGTGCTGCCCGAGTTTTGCCAAAGCCATCCGCGCTATGAACGCGTCGGTCTACGCGATCTGTGCGACCAAATTCACGACATGTACCGTGCCAACGACGTGGCACGGGTGACCACCGAGATGTACCTCTCCAACATCGAGCCGGCGATGAAACCGTCGGACGCCTTCGCCTGCATGGCGCATCGCGAGATCGACCGGGTGGAAATCGATCAGTTGGAAGGGCGCATTACCAGCGTGCTGCTGACCCCTTATCCTCCGGGCATACCGCTGCTGATCCCGGGCGAGCGCTTCAATAAGCTGATCGTCGAGTATTTGCGCTTCGCGCGCAGCTTCAACGAACGCTTCCCCGGGTTCGAGACCGATATTCACGGTCTAGTCGAAGAGGACGGGCCGGAAGGCGTCAAGTATTACGTCGACTGCGTGAAGCAGCGCTAGGAGGGCGTGCATCGCTGTGCCGCGAGCATTGCTCGCGGGCTTGGTCGGCATCGCTCGTGCCTAGCGCCGCGCGCCGCCGCGGTTGAGGTCGGCGAAGCCAATCTGGGGCTGCTTCCGCCACCAGGCCGTCCAGCGATCTGCGGCGCCCCCGAGATGGAGTCGGATACGCCCTTGCCAACCTTCATTTCCGGGTTTTCGCGGGGAAGCGAGCCCGCCCGGAGTATAATGTGCCGTCCGATACGCCTTTGCTGTTCCCCTGAGTCAATCCCATGAACGATCCCCGTCTCGACAACCTAAATGTCACGCTCGAACAGCCCATTCTCACGCCAGATGAGCTGAAGGAACTCTACCCCATGAGCGAGTCCGCCAGCGAGACGGTGATTGGCGCGCGCGAGACCATCCGGGCCATATTCGACCGGCGCGACCCGCGCTTGATCGTCGTGGTAGGTCCCTGCTCCATTCACGACCCGGATGCGGCCTTGGAGTATGCCCGGCGCCTGAAGGAACTCGCCGCAGCAGTGCAAGACACCATCTATGTCGTGATGCGTGTCTACTTCGAGAAGCCCCGCAGCACCACCGGCTGGAAGGGCCTCATCAACGACCCTTACCTTGACGACAGTTTTTGCATCGAGGACGGTCTCAAGAAGGCGCGCGACCTCCTGCTCACGATCAACGGCATGGGCCTGCCTTGCGGTACCGAGGCGCTCGATCCGATTACGCCGCAATACCTCTCCGATCTGGTGAGTTGGGCGGCCATCGGCGCGCGCACCACCGAGTCGCAGACCCACCGCGAGCTTGCCAGCGGCCTGTCCATGCCGGTGGGCATCAAGAATGGTACCGACGGCAGCCTCACCGTCGCCATCAATGCGCTGGTCGCAATTTCGACGCCGCACAGCTTCCTGGGTATCGACGAGCAAGGCCGTTGCGCGGTCATCAATACCCGGGGCAACCGCTTTGGGCACGTGGTGCTGCGTGGCGGTGCCAAGCCCAACTATGACACCGTTTCGGTGGCGCTGTGCGAGCGGGCTTTGGCCGAGCGCGGTTTGCCGCAGAACATCATGATCGACTGCAGCCACGGGAATTCCAACAAGGACCCGAGCCTTCAGCCGCTGGTGCTCACCGACTGCGTCCACCAGATCATCGATGGTAACCGCTCGATCATGGGCGTGATGATCGAAAGCAATCTCGAGGCCGGCAACCAGCCCATTCAGAAAGATCTGGCGAAGTTGAGGTACGGCGTGTCGGTGACCGACGCCTGCATCGATTGGAAAACCACTGAAGGCATTCTCGACGCCGCGGCGCAAAAACTCCGCGAGCCTCTGCGTGCCCGGGCGGCCTCGGCGAGCGATTAGCGACGCGGGTTGGAGCGGCTCCGGGCGGATGGGCCCGAGCCATCGGCGCTAGCGCGTCATCAAGCCCGGCGCACGAATCGCAGCAGCGTCGCTGCGCCTTGGCCATCAACGGCGACCTCGGCCTCGAAGTGACCAACGCCGCCAAGTTGGTGCAGAACATCGAGCATTCGAAAGTCCGAGGGCACGATCGCGCCGGCGTCTGCAAGCGCGGCGATTTCGCGGTCATTGAACCAACGCACTTCGCCTTCGCGGCTGGCCGCCAGTGCTCCCGCGGGTGCGCGCAGAGCGCAAAGGTGAAGCAGAAAATGCGCCCCCTGGGCAGCGCCCTCGGCCGGACACAGACACTCGTCCAGGAGCGCCAGCATTCCGACGAATTCAGCCTCGAGACCGGTTTCTTCGCGGGCTTCGCGCAGTGCGGCTTCGGCCAGCGTTTCCCCGAACTCCCATTTCCCGCCAGGCAGTGACCATAGGCCGGCATAGGGCGGATGGTTGCGCTTGAGCAGCAGCTTGGCTTCGCCGTCCGGCGTAACGCGTTTGAGCAGAACCCCGACCACGGCCGCGGGATGCGCCTGTTGGCGCCACCGGCGCGCCAACGGCAGGCGGGCCAGTTCGTCGCGGGGCGCCGGAAGCGCACTGGCTTCGGCCCCAGACCCAAGCTTCGCCAGGCGCATCAATACGACTGCGGTCTCTAGCACGTTCGCATATTCACCCTGCAGTCGGCCGAGCGAAAGTGCGTGAATTGTGTGGGCATCGTGGAAGCGGCCTTCCAGGTCGGCCCGTCCAAAGGTGAAGCAGGCGTCGCTCACGACGACACAGTCGAAACCGAGATCGCTGGCCATTCTGGCCGTGGCTTCGACGGAATTGTCGGTAATCACGCCAGCAAGCACCAGTTCCCGGACACCGTGCCCTTGCAGCCAAGCCCCAAGGCCGGTACCAACAAAGGCGGCATGCGCCGATTTGGTGAAGATCGGCTCGTCCGGCAAGGGGCAAAATTCGGGCTTGAAAAGCGCGCCGGCCTTGTCCGGACGGTAGGTGGAGTCCGATTCGCGCGACAGGTGGCGCACATGCAACACCGGCCAGCCCAGTTGCCGCCACCTTGCCAGCAGCCGCGCCGCCTGGGTTTCCGCGCCCACTTGGTTACGCTGGCCCCAGGAGGGGTGGTCGATGGCCTGCTGCAAATCGATCAAGAGCAAGGCGGGGCGGGACTGGCAGGGGGCGGAAGCAGGCATGGAGGGAGCAGGGAGAGCGCGCTATCGGATCTTTTGATCGGCGGGAGATTCAACGGCGGCGCGGCTTGGGTAACAAAATGACATTGACAAGGGCGCCAAATTGTCTCACATTAACCAGGCTGGAGAGGAGTCGGACCGCGATTGTAGAAAACACCTTGAACCGCGTCCGGTATCAGATTGCTGCGCATCTGGGGAGATGGGCGAATGTTTCGGATGTCATCCGGGGGGATGAAAACCGCGCGCCAAGCCGCTATTGGCTTGGGCGCGCTGCAGTGGTTATTCACCATCGACGCGCTGGCGGCAGAAACGGCGCGCGTGGTTTCATTGCCGCGTCTGCACGAAGGCGGCTTGGCGGGCTTAGGGGCGGTGATTGCGGTTGCGGGCCTGATTGCCTGGTTGCGCCGCGGTCGCTGACGATTAGGAGTCGTTTCTGAGGAGGATCGCGATGCTGCGGTTGAGCCTTCGTTGGTTGGCGGTCGCCTGGGGTTGGTTGGGTGCTTGTGGTTTAGCGCTGGGCGGAGGAGCAGCCCCTTCCCTGGCTGTTCCCACGCTCGATGAAATGGGGCTGGCCGCGCTGGCTGTTGCGGTGGGCGGTGTTGGAGCGCTGGTGTTGCTACGCCGGCGCAAGTGAGGATGAACCACGATTCGAATCAAGGAGAATGAAACATGACGAGGCAACGAAAGCGATGGGCGCTGGGTTGGGTTTTGTTGGCGGTGCTGACTCCTGCAGCGCATGCGGGAACGGTGGTGATGCTCGCTTCCGTGCCGACACTCGATGAACTTGCCTTGATCGGCTTGGCGGCGGCGGTCGGCATTGCCGGGGTGGTGGCGTTGGTCCGTCGGCGCAAATAGGTTCAGGACAGGCGAAGCCGGCGTGGTTCGCGCAGCGGGCCTCGCCGGTTTTTGTTTTTGGGAGACGGAATGCTGGCGCGGCGCGATTTTCTGAGGTTGGGCCTGGGGCTGGGTCTCATCGGTGCCTCGGGATTGGCCTTGCGTGCACTGCTCTGGCCGCCCGCGCTCTCGGCTGCGGAGCGGCAAGACCTGCTGGCTCTGGGGGAGAGTATTTTGCCGACGGCGGGACTCGATGGCGGTGGTGTCGCTACCTTGGTTGGTCTGCTGGCGATGCAAGCCGATGCTGATCGGTCCCTGCGCCGCGTCATACGACGAGGCGTGCGTTGGCTGGACGACGAGGCGAAGACCAAGGCCGATAGCGGCTTCCGCTCTTTGCTTCCCCAAGAACGCCACGCGGTACTTGAGCGCGCGGTGGCGTTTGCCCCGGATTCTGTGCCGCGCGTGCTCGTCGATCGCCTGCGCATCGAGTTCTTTCGCCTCTACTATGCCCGCACCGAAACCATCGCGGCGCTCGGCCTGCCGCCGCCGCCCCAGCCCGCGGGCTACCTCGATTTTCAGCGCGCACCTTGATGGACGTCATCATCATCGGATCGGGCGCTGGCGGGGCGGCCTGTGGCTGGGGTCTGTCGCGCAGAGGCGTGCGGGTGAAGATCTTGGAAGCTGGGCCTCGCTTCGATCCGGCGACGGACTATACCCTACAAGGATCTGACTGGGAGACGCAGGATTTTCCGGCCCGCTCGGGATCGGTCTGGCCCATCGAAATTCTCAGTGAACAGACTCTCGACCCCGCCTTCGCCCACTTGCGCAGTTGGAATCATCTGCGCGGCGCCTTGACGCAAAATGTGGTGCGCGACCAAGGCGCGGTGCTGCATGTCCGCGGCGTCGGCGGCAGCACGCTGCATTTCACCGGGGAAGCCCATCGCTTGCATCCGCAGGCCATGCAGATGCGCACGCGCTTTGGCGTCGCGGCCGATTGGCCGCTGAGCTACGCCGAGCTCGAACCTTATTATGTCGAGGCCGAGCGCCTGATCGGTGCCGCCGGCGGGGCAGGGGACTCGGTGCGTTGGCGCAGCCAAGCCTATCCTTTACCCGCGCACCCGGCGAGCTACGCCAGTCAACGCCTCATCGACGCTACCCGCGGCGCTGTTTCTTGGCAACCTAATTCCTTGGGCGTGCTTTCGGCGCCTTATGACGGTCGCCCCGCTTGCAACTATTGCAACAACTGCAATCGAGGTTGCCCGCGGGGAGACAAGGCCAGCGCCGAAGTGACTTTTCTGCGCCGGGCTGAGCAAAGTGGTTTCTGCGAAATCGAAAGCGGCGCCCAAGTTTTGCGCATCGAGGCTGGCAGGAACGATCGCGTGGAAGCGGTGGTGTACGTCGATGCAAAGGGCCGCGAGCAGGCGCTTGGTGCGCGCGCGGTGGTGGTCGCCGGCGGCGCGGTGCAAACGCCCCGGCTGCTCCTCGCATCGACGGGCAAGCACGCAACCCAGGGGCTGGCCAACGAAAGCGGGCAAGTCGGTCGCAACTTCATGGAAACGGTCTTGCATGCCGCCGCGGCGCTGCTGCCCGAAAACCTTGGCACTTGGCGCGGCCTGCCTTCGGACGTGATCTCTTGGGATTGGAATGCGCCGGACGCCCTGCCGGGTATCGTCGGCGGCTGCCGCCTCATGCCCTTTACCGCGTCCATGGGCCTCAACGGCCCGCTTGCCTACGCCACCCGCGTGGTCGGCGGATGGGGCCCTCAGCACGGTGCCAAGGTGAAAGCGGCGTTTGGCCGGGTGCTGGCGCTGGGTGGGCTGGCCGAATGTTTGCCGCACGAGCAGGCCTATGTCGATTTGCATCCCTGGAAGCGCGATGCACACGGCATGCCGCTGCCGCGCGTGCATGTCGCGCTCGACGCCCAAGCCAATGCGCGGCAGGACTTTATGGCGAAGCGCATCGAAGAGATTTTTTCTTTGCTGGGCAGTGAACCGGTGTTCGAACGGGTGGGCAGTTACGACCAAGTCAATGCCAGTCACATCTTCGGCACTTGCCGCATGGGCCGCGATGCGGCGACTTCGGTCGTGAATGAATTTTGTCGCAGCCATCGCTGGCGCAACCTGTGGGTGACGGATGCCAGCGTGTTTCCCAGCTCCGGTGGCGGCGAAGCGCCATCGCTCACCATCGAGGCGCTCGCCCTGCGCGCCGCTGAGCAGCTGGCCGCGGTGCTCACCCGGCGAGAACTCTAGCGCCCGCGCATCAGCTCCGGCTCGCCGCGCAAACCCATGGCACGAGCTACCACACGGCCCAGGGCATAGGTCGCGAAGGCCAGCAACACCGCCAGAACGAGCCCGGCCAGCACGCCTGCGGCGTCAGCCCCGCGCAGTTTGACTTCCTCGGAAAACAAAGGGCCGGCGATGCGGAAAAGGTCGTCCCCGCGCCAGGCCGTGGTGTCGATGGCGAACAAGCCCTCGGCCAGACGGGAGGCGAGAATCGCGCCCAGTTCGTAATAATCGCCGGTGATCGAGAGAAACGGTGCCCAGGCCAGGGGTAGCGCGGCGCCCAGCGCGAGTAGCGAGCGATTCGAGGGGTGGCGCAAAGCACGAAGGTGCAGGAGCAGGGGTACACCCAGAAAAATCGTCAGCAGATACGGAAAGATCACGGTCACCGCGTAGGTGAAATCGCTGCCGTGGGTATCGAAGCCGGAGAGCTGCCCGGCGTAATCCGAACCTACCCGCACGTAGGGAAAGAGGCGCTGCAAGAGGCTGCCGCCGTAACCCTCGGCGATGTCGAGGCGCGTCACAGTGCCACCGGAAAGCTGGCACCCCCAGGCGTGCATCAGTTCGTGTGTGGGCACATAGATCCACCAAGTAGCGGCGCATGCGAGCCCCACCCAGAAAATGGCGAGTATGCCCTTGCGTCCGATCCCGCGGTCGTAGGCATTCAAAAAGTCGGTAAACGGATGCGAAAAGAAACGCACTGACCCTCCTGCGGCAGTGACGTCGTTGCGATTGCGGACGCGATGAATGGATCGGCAACTCGCGCTGAGCAAGGGTTTGGGCGCGACCTTTTCCACACTCATGCTCTCGCGACGGCGCTTCCCCCAGCGCCGCGCGCAAATTCCGCCGATTTAACCACAGGCCGCCGCTCCGAGCAATCGAAAAAGCTGCGCTATCATTTGCTCCATGGCCTTCCCAGAACCGACGAACCACGACCAACTCTTCATGCGCGAAGCGCTCGCGGAGGCTCGCGCTGGAGAGGCCGAGGACGAGGTGCCGGTGGGCGCGGTGGTTGTTTGCGGCGGGCGCGTCATTGCCCGGGCATTCAATGCGCCCATCGCGACGAACGACCCATGCGGGCATGCCGAAGTGCGCGCACTGCGCCTGGCCGGCCAGGCAATCGGCAACTATCGGCTGCCAGAGTGCACGCTCTATGTCACCCTCGAACCATGCGCCATGTGCGCCGGCGCGGCGCTGCATGCGCGTATCGAACGCGTGGTATTTGGCGCTCGCGATCCCAAAACCGGCGCCTGTGGCAGCGTCATCGATTTGTTTGCGCAACCGCGGCTCAATCACCACACGGCGGTGACTGGGGGCATCCTGCCCGAGGAGTGCGCGGCGCTTCTTGCCGGATTTTTCGCCCGACGGCGGGCGGGGCATTGAAGTGCGCCTGCGTATAGACCTCGCACGACAACTGCTGGAGCTCATCGATCCGAACGGGGTGGTCGTCAGGTCCTACGTGGTGTCGACAGCGGCTCGCGGAGCGGGCGAAGACCACGGCAGTTATCGCACGCCGCGCGGCCGGCATGTGGTGCGCGCCAAGATCGGGGGTGGGTTGCCCGTCAACGCGGTGTTGGTGAGCCGTCGACCCACCGGCGAGATCTATCGGCCGGAGCTTGCGGGCCAGGAACCTGAGCGCGACTGGATCCTCTCACGCATCCTCTGGCTGTCCGGGAGTGAACGCGGGCGCAATCGGCTGGGCGCGGTCGATACCATGCGCCGCTATATTTACATTCACGGGGCGCCGGATGAGGCACCGATGGGCGAGCCGCACTCGCACGGCTGCATTCGCATGCGCAATGCCGACGTCATCGATTTGTTCGAACGCGTGGCGGTGGGCACGCCGGTCGATATCGAAGAGGAAGAAAGCTAAATGAACTCCGCACGCGCGTTTGCTGTGCGTGAAGCCGATTGGGATCGCGACTGCGAAGCTTTGCGTCGGATTCGCTACCAGGTCTTCGTGGTTGAGCAGGACGTCGACGAGGCTCTGGAGTGGGATGGAATCGACGCCACGTGCCGGCACGTCCTGGCCGAGGATGGGACCGGATGCCCAATCGCCTGTGGGCGGCTCCTGCCCGACGGGCACATCGGGCGGATGGCGGTGCTGCCGCAGTGGCGTGGACAGGGCGTTGGGCGCGCGGTACTGCGGCGGCTGATGGCCATCGGCCGCGCGGCGGGTTTTCCCGAGTTTGTGCTTAATGCCCAAACCCACGCGCTCGGTTTTTATGTCCGTGAAGGCTTCGAACCCTATGGCGAGGAGTTCCTGGAAGCCGGGATACCGCACCGTTCGATGCGCCTGAGACTCCTTGGCTAATGAAGTTCGACCACCCTTTCCCGTACGACGCTGATCGCTTGCTCGAAGCGCTCGCCGAATCGATCGTGTGCATCGACCTCGCGCGTCGCATCGTGTTCTGGGGCAAGGGGGCGGAGAAGATCTATGGCTATACCGCCGATGAAGTGATCGGCAAAGATTACAGCTTGTTGTTTCCCGGAGGTGCGGCTGAGGAGGGCGAAACCGTGCGCGCTCAGGCTTCCGCCATCATCGCCGAGGGACGTCGCGTTTTCGAGGGTTGGCGCCTCGCCAAGTCAGGCCAGCGTGTCTATGTCCGGGTGACGGCTTCGCCCTTGTTCGACACCGCCGGTGCACACGCCGGTTTCGTGGGTTACACCAGTGACATTACCGCGCTCAAGGAGGCTGAAATGGCCCTTGCGGCGAGCCGAGCCCGTTTGGAGGCCCTGCTCGACGCGCAGTCGCGGGCCGACATCGGCCTTTTTGTCATCGAAGAAGGACGCGTGATCTTTGCCAACGAAGCGCTCTGCCGGCTTTTTGGCTACACGCTGGAAGAAGTGCGCGCTTTGTCTTCCTATCTCGAGCTTGCTCATCCGGTGGATCGCCAGCGCATCGCCGACAATCACCAGCGGCGGCTGATGGGAGAGATCTTTCCCAATCGCTACGACATTGCCATCATCACCAAGGCGGGCGAGCGGCGGGAAGTGGAAATCACTGCCTCGCCCATTTCCACCGAAGGGCGGCCGGGCGTGCTGGTGGTGACCATAGACAATACCGAGCGAAAACAGGCGCTAGCCAGAGTCCAATACCTCGCACTCCACGACCAACTCACCGGACTCGCCAATCGCGTGCTCTTCTTCGATCGGCTCAACGCGGCTATCGACGCCACGCAGCGCCGGGGAGGCGCCTTCGCGCTGCTCTATCTCGACCTTGATGACTTCAAGCCGATCAACGACACCTTCGGCCACGAAGCCGGCGACCATGCGCTATGCACGGTCGCCGGGCGGCTCAAGGAATGCGTGCGCGTCACCGACACCGTTGCCCGCCTCGGGGGAGATGAATTCGTGCTGATGATTCACGACACCGCCGAGGAATTCGCCGCCGCCACGGTGGCGCACAAGGTGACCGCCGCGATCACCAAATCCTTTGCCATCAACGGGGAGCAGCGGGCGCTGGGCTGCAGCATCGGCATGGTGCTTTTCCCGCGACATGGAAGTGACGCCGACACGCTCATGCGTCGCGCCGACGAAGCCATGTACGGCGCAAAGCGGCTGGGCAAGAACCGGTACTTGATGCCGAAATAGCCGGCTCTGCCGCCAGGGCCGCCGGCACCGGTTCTTTCAATCCCCCGCCGTCAGCCCCACTGTCACTTCGACCGTCTTGCCTTGGCGCATCAACCTGAGGCGGACGCGCTCGCCGATCTTGTATTCGTCCAACCGGGCCGCCAGGCGTCCGACGCTATCCACGGGCTTGTCGTTGACTGCGGCGATGATGTCCCCGGGCACCAGGCCTTCGCGGCTGCGGGAAACGCCGCGAAGGCCGGCCGCTGCGGCGGGTGAACCCGGGCGCACGCGTAGGATTGCCACGCCTTTGACGCCGAGAGCCTGAGTGAGCTGTTGGTTGATGCGCTCGTCGATATCGATACCCAGCGCGGGCCGGGTATAGCGTCCATGGCGAATGAGCTGCGGCACTACCCGGTTGACGGTGTCGGCAGGCACGGCGAAGCCAATGCCTGCATTGGCGCCACTGGGGCTGTAGATGGCGGTGTTGATGCCGATCAGCCGTCCCGCCGAATCGAGCAGCGGGCCGCCGGAGTTGCCGGGGTTGATGGCGGCATCGGTTTGAATCAGGTGTTCGATCGTGGAACCGTTCTGGCCGTCCAGCGAGCGATCCAGCGCCGAAATGATTCCTTTGGTGAGTGTCCAGTCCAGACCGAAGGGGTTGCCGATAGCGTAGACCGATTGCCCCACTCTGAGGTCATGGCTGCTGCCCAGCGGCACGGGCGCCGCCAAGCGCTTCCCGGCATCGATCTTCAGCACCGCAATGTCATGGGCCGGGCTGACACCGACCAGGCTTGCCTGGTGCTCGCTGTCGTCGGCAAGCTTCACCAAGGCTTCGCTCGCGCCCTGGATGACGTGAAAGTTGGTGACCACGTGCCCGGCTTCATCCCAGACAAAGCCTGAACCATTGCCTCGGGGGACCGAAAAGACGTTCCGGGTCCAGAAGTCGCGCACCTCCTGGCGTGTGCTGATAAAGACCACCGAATCGCGGGCGCGTTCGAACAAGCCAATGAGAGCGCGCTCTTCGCTGCCGAGTTCACCGCGCGGGCTCACTGGCCGCGGCGCGACGGGCGCGGCGGACTCCTTGGCGGTGCATAGCGCGGTGATGCTCACTGCCGCCAGCATGGCGGTCAGGACGGCCACCGAGGTTTGGGTTCTGAAATCGATACGAGCCATCGTCTGATGCGCAATGTGGAAAGGGTCACCGCTCTTCGTATTGTTTTCTGAGGCGCGCCAGGCCTTGGCGGAAGGCCTCGGCATCACCATAATCGAAGAAGCGGGGATAGCGCTCGTGGGCGGTGCGCAAACGCCGCGCATGCTTGATTGGACACCAGTATTGCTCGGTGCGCGCTGCCACCTCACGGGCATAGGCGGCCACGCCATTGGCGTAGGAGCAATAGAAACAATTGAGTCTTTCGATCAGGTTGAGATACGGCAGGTCCTCCCGATCGAATACCAGGTAGTCGCGCCGACGTACGCGCGGGATGCGGTACACCGGGAAGCACGTGGTTTGGTAGATGGTGACGAAGAGATCCATCAAGAGAAACGGAATCCAACCGGCATAAATGATCGGCGAAGTCAGCGCGACCAGGAGCCGGGTGCGCAGCAAAAAACGCAGCAGGCCGATCTTGTAGCGCCGCTGCTGGCGCAGAAATTCATCGGCGAGCCGGGCGCGGCGTTCCTGAAAGTCGCGCAGCGCTTTGCCATACTCCTCTTCGACTTCGTCCTGCAACGCGCGGATGCGCAGCAGCAATTCTTCGAGATGCTCTTTCATGGTAATTCCTAGGTTGAGGCGAGGCGCGCGGAGTGCTTCAGCGGAGCATACGCCGCAGCCGGGCAACTTCGTCTTGCAAATCGATGACCAGGGCCGCCAGTTCCGGGGCGGCATCGAAATCGCGCTCCAGAGCGAGGAGGTGACGAATGCGAAGCACATCGCGCGTGCTGAACCGCCATTGCTCTCGGGTGGCGCCCGCGGTGGTGATCGCACCAGCCTCGACGTGCGCCGATACCCATTCCAAGCTCACGCCACAAAAGCGCGCTAAGGTCTCGCAGTCGAGGGCGGCGTCCTCGATCAGTTCGCCGCAAATCGGCTCCAGGCTCATCGTGTCCTCCACTCGGCTCGCGCATCGAAGGGGAGTTCGCTCGCCATGCGCTCATAGAAGGCGCGGGCGGCTTCGGTATTGGCTTCGGGAATGCGCACCTCGACTTCCAGAAACAAGTCGCCGGGCGTTTCCGCTGGCAATCCCATACCGCGGACCCGCAGCGTGCTGCCACTCTGCGCCCCTTGGGGCAGGCGAACCTTGACCTGTGCGCCGCCGGGAAGAGGCACATCGATGGTGGCACCCAGGGCTGCCTCCCAAGGTGTCACCGGAAGCTTGAGAAATAGATCCCGACCTTCGGCTCGGTAGCGCGCCTGAGGCGCGAAATGCACTTCGAGGTAGAGATCTCCGGGAGGTCGGCCGCCCAGCCCGGGCTCGCCTAGGCCAGCCAGGCGAACCAGCTGCCCCTCTCTCACGCCCTTGGGAATACGCACTTGCAGCGTGCGTGTGCCGAGGCGCACTCGCCCATCCGCGCCCATTTGGGGCACGCGGAGGTTGATCTCGCGGGTCGCGCCGGACCAGGCGTCGGCCAAATCGATCTGGATGCGCGCATGATGATCCTGCCCCGCTGCCCGATATTCGCCCTGTGCGCGGTTCGTCTGTGCTCTGCGCCCCATATGGCCCAAAAGCTCGGCGAAGAAGTCGCTGAATTCGCCCCCATCGGCGCCACGAAAGTCGTGGCCGGAGAACTCGAAGCCTTCGTCCCAATTGGGCGGGGGGCGAAATTCCTGGCCCGGTTGGTAGCCTTGGCCGAGCTGATCGTAGGCGGCGCGCTTGTCCGGATCGGAAAGCACGGTATAGGCTTCATTGACTTCTTTCATACGCGCCTCGGCGTCCTTTTCTTTGGAGACGTCGGGGTGGTACTTGCGCGCCAGCTTGCGAAATGCTTTCTTGATTTCGTCTTGGCTCGCTTCACGGGCGACGCCGAGGGTTTGGTAATAATCTTGGAACTTCATCCTTGCGGCCTGCTGACGAATCGTACTGAAATGCTAAGCAAAAATGAGCCGATTGGATAGGGTCGGCGCAGCGAAGACTCGAGGCCTTGGGGACTAATGGGGCAGATCGTCCATGGCTGCGCCAAGCTTCGCCAGGGCGGAAAGTGGCAGGGGCGTGAGCGGGGGGCGAATGCGATATTGCCCGACTTCGGACATCGCCAGTCCCGTCGCTTCGCAGAGCAACGCGGCCACGCTGTCGCCGCACATGCGCCCTTGGCAGGGGCCCATGCCGCAGCGGCTGAAGAACTTGGTTTGATTGGGACCTCGGCAGCCCAAACGGGCGAGGCTTCGGATTTCTCCGGCGCGCACATTTTCGCAACGGCAGACCACGACCTCGTCTTCGGGGCGCAGGAGCCACGCGGGTGGGGCGTAGAGGGAGTCGATGAGCGGCCGCAAGGCTTGTTGGCGGCGCAAGGCCTTTTCCCAGGGGCGCGCTCGCTCTTGGGCTCGATCTGCCGTGATCGCGCCCGCGGCTTGCGCGGCGCCTAATCCAGCAAGCCAGCCGGCGGCTTCGGCGGCCAAGGCCCCGGCGATGCCCGCGTTATCGCCGGCGATGCGCAGGTTCGGCCGCGAGGTTTCGCCACAGCGGCCCACGCGCGGGCGCCAGGCAATTTGCGTGGCGTCCCAAGCGTGTTCCAAGCGCAAGAGCCGCGTGAGCTGGGTGTCGGGGATCACCCCATGGTGTAGCAGCACCCAGTCGGCATCGACGTGCTGCTCGGTGGCGCGCGCCACGAAGTGCACACGCAGGGCCGAGCCGCACGGCTCGATGCGCGGCGCGGTATCGATGCGCCAATGGGGCAGGCGCGAGGCGCGCAGGTCGCGAAGCAGGGAAAGGCCTTTGGCCAATTCCGGCAGCGCACGCAAGGCGGGAAAGAGATGCCGCAAGGCGCGCTGATAACTCCCCGCCGCGCGTGTGTCGAGAAAGCCCACAAGCTCCGCACGCGCGGCCGCAAGCTGGTGCGCGAGTTGCAGAAGCAGCGGCCCGCTGCCGACGAGCAGCACGCGGCCGTGCGGCACGAGCCCGGCTTGTTTGAGGAGAATCTGGGCCGCGCCCGCATTCATTACGCCGGGCAGCGTCCAGCCGGGCAGGGGCGAGGGGCGCTCGATCGCGCCGGTGGCGAGGATGATTTGATCGGCCGGCAAAACCTCGCAGCGCTCCTCGCGCCAGAGCGCGACCCCTTCCGCGGTGATGTCCCACACCAAAGCGCCGCCGATGAGCTGGGCTCCGCAAGCGGCAAAGTCGGCCAGCAGTTTCTCGCCGCGTTGGTAGTCCGGCCCCAAGGCGCTGCGTTGGGCTGGCGAGGCCTGGCCAAGGCTGCGGTAAATTTGTCCCCCCGCCAAGGGATTCTGATCGACCACGCTGACGTCCACGCCCGCTTGGCGAGCGGCGAGCGCCGCCGCGAGTCCCGCAGGGCCGGCGCCGATGATGACCAATTTTGCGCGAACACTCATGCCCCAGCGCTCTCCAACACCGGTGGCGCCGCCGGCTTGACGCGCATGCCGGGACGCAAAGGCGTGAGGCAGGCTTGCACCACACCCAGCCCTTCGACTTCGATCAGGCATTCGAAACACACCCCCATGAGGCACACCGGGCCGCGGTCTTCGCCGCTCAAGGGATGCTTGCGCCAACTCGACCGGCCGTTGGCCAGCAAAGCGGCGGCGAGGCTCATTCCAGAGTGTCCGCGCAGAGCTTCTCCAAGGAAAAAGAACTCGATCTCTTGGCCGACGGGAGAAGAATTTTCAAGCTGTCGAAACATGGAAACGTTCCGCTTTGAAGGGTGCAATTTCCGGGGGCGCCGCTCCGCCCAGAATCCAATCGGCGATCGGGCCGGCATGGTTGGCCGCCAACGTGATACCGCTGTGACAGGTCACGAGAAACGCCTTGGGATGCTCGGCGGACGTTTCATAAAGCGGTAGGCCGTCGGGCGTCATCACCCGCAAGGCACCCCAAGTGCGCACCACCTTGACGTTGTCCAAGGCCGGAAAGCAGGCGATGGCGCGCGCCGCCATGGCGCCGATGCCGCCGTGCGTGACGCCGTCATCGAAGCCCACCCACTCTTTGGTGTCGCCGATCTGCACCGTGCCGTCGCCGGTCTGGCGCACCTGCATGGTGGGATGGCTCAAGAACGGGGCGACGCGTTCGGTGATCAGCACCTGGCCGCGTTGCGGCGCCACCGGAGCATCGAGTCCCAAGAGCGGAGCCAGCCAACGATTGCCCAGGCCCGCGGCGAGCACCACCCGTTCGGCGCGGTAACTCGCCTGGGCGGTCTCGACCAGAAATCCCTCGCCCGTGGCGCGAATGGCCAACACCGCGGCGCCGCTTTGCACCACCGCGCCTCGCCGCGCCAAGGCCGCGAACAAAGCGCGCAACAAGCGCAAAGGGCTCACCTGTCCGTCGCGCGGGCAGAACACCGCACCCATCACCTCGGGTCCCACCGCGGGCAAAGCGGCGCGCGTGGCTGCGGCATCGAGCACCTGGTATTCGTAGGGTGTGTCGAGGCCTTCGGCAATGTTCTGCATGCTCGCTTGGGCGGCGGCCAGTTCCGCTTCGCTCAGCGCGAGCGTGAAGCCGCCTCTTTGCTGGTACTGCAAAGCGACCCCGGATTCTTCTTCGAGCGCGGCGGCGAAAGCGGGCCAGGCCAAGGCCGAGCGGCGAGTCCAGGCGGCGTAGGGCGGGCTCGTCGCGCCTTTGCCCTGCACCCAGATCAAGCCGAAGTTGCCTCGGGCGGCGCGAAACGCATCGTCGCCTTCGTCCAGCACCAACACCTGACTGCCCCGTCGGGCGAGACCCCAGGCGATGCTGGTGCCGACGATGCCGGCGCCGATGATGAGCACTTCGGCCTGTTTCAGTCCCACCATGGTGCCGGGCCGAACTAATGCCCGCGCAAGGTGACCGGCAGATCCGGTCGGCTCTCGCCAGGCCACCTCAAAGCGGACATTCGGGTCGTCTCATGACGCCCGGATTATCGGGCGAGAACTCAAGAAGGGCAAACCCGTGGCGACCTCGGGTGACCTTACCGGAACGCGCGGTATGAGCCAGGTTGCCCAGGCCCCGGCATCAGGCGCGAGGCGTTCCGACAAGGCGTGGGGGGCCTACGCCGCTTCCAGGCCGATCACCAGCTATGCCCCAGCGCTTCGATCGCTTGCGCGAGTCGCGGCAGGTGACCGTGAATCCGCCTTCCTTCGCCGCCCTGAGCTTTACCGCGTATTCGAATCGTTCCATCGTATCTCTCCTCACAAATCAGCGCGTTTGATACCGAGTTGTGCGCACATGGCGTACAAGGTTCCGGTTTTGAGTTCATCCTTGGGGTTAGGCAACACGGTGAACTTGCTTCCGAAGTAGAGCGTTTGTGACTGCCCTTCCCGCGCGAAGCGTCGAGTGTTACCGACAAGTCACGCCGCTTGCCCAGGGCCCGGAGTCAGCGGATGAATTCATTGCTGACCATGGGCGAATGGTCGGGCGAAAACGTCTGAGGGGCAAGCTTGCTGCGACTTGTACCAAGCCTTCCCCAAAGAAGCACGCCGGCCAGGAGCCCTCGCGGCGCATTGTGCGGTATTGTGAAGTGCGATGGCGTTATCGCACAAAGGCAAATTAGGATGCCGACCATTAGCACGTTCTACGGAATCCTGATTCAACCCAGATTGTCCATTAGGACGCGCGATGATGGCGAGACGGAGCGCGAGGCAGTTCGGGCGGTTGCGAGGAGGCCATAGCGGGGACTATGGCCGACGAGCAAGCGCCCGAAATGGCCGCGATCCGGCCGCCAGGGCGCGCGTAGGCCCGCAGGGACGCCTAATGGACAATCTGGGTTCAAATGTTCTGGAGCGATCCCGCGCCGCCGCATTTTCACGCGCTTTATGCCGAGCACGAGGTGCTCGTCGACATCCGAACGCTCGACATCCTGGAAGGCGAGATGCCTCGGTGAGCCCTGGCCTTGATTCTCGAACGGGCCCAGGAGCATCGCCTGGAACTTATGGAGGATTGGGAGCTATGTGCACGCAATTTGCAGCCCAACAAGATTCAGCCCCTGCCATAACGCCGCCGATCCAGCCGCGCATGCCTTGGCGCGTAGTGTTCGTGCAGGCGCTGCCTGGGTTCCGGCTCCAGCTTCGTTTTGTGGACGGCACCGAGGGAACGATAGCGTTGGCGGCGATGATCCATTCGCCCGACGCCGGGGTGTTCGCCTCGCTTGCCGACCCCGGAGTTTTCGCTCAGGTATTTGTCGAACACGGCGCCGTGACTTGGCCAGGCGAGATCGATCTGGCCCCGGATGCCATGTACGCCACGATCAAGAAGGATGAAGCCGCGGAAGGCAAAACCTACGATACACGGTGATTCAAGTGACCTAATCGAATGCGTGCGGGAGGTCGCGCTGGAGGCGAACGCATCACTCCGCCCGCAAAGCCTCCACCGGATCGAGCCTAGCGGCGCGCTGCGCCGGCAGCACGCCGGCCAGGAGCCCGATGATCACCGCCAAGGCCTCCGCCGCGAGCACAAACGAAAGCGGCGTGTGCACCGGCAAGGCCGGTAAGGCGAGGTCGATGAGCCCGGCGAGGCCCAGGCCCAGGGCCAGTCCCAAAAGCCCGCCCAGGGCCGAGAGCGTGACCGCCTCGCCCAGAAAGAGCCCGAGGATGGTCCGTCGCGGCGCGCCCAGAGCCACCATGAGGCCGATCTCTCCGGTGCGCTCGGTGACGGCGATGGTCATGATGGTGACGATGCCCACCGCCCCTACCAGGAGCGAAATGCCGCCCAGCGCGCCCACCGCCATGGTGAGAATGTCGAGAATGTTGGAGAGTGTGCGCAACATGTCTTCCTGCGTGGTCGTGGTGAAGTCCTCACGCCCATGGCGCGCTTCGAGCAATTGTTTGACGGCGGCGGCGACGGTTGCCGCAGACGTGCCTTCGTGATAGGACACGTCGATTTCCATCAGCCCGTCGCGGTTGAAAAGCTCCAGGGCGCGGGCGGCGGGTATGTAGGCGGTATCATCCAGGTCCATGCCCAGAATTTGACCCTTGGCTTCCATCACGCCGATCACGCGAAACTGGTTGCCGCCAATGCGCACGCGCGCGCCCAGCGCATTGCCCTGATCGAAAAGCTCCTGCTTGAGCTTGGCCCCGAGCACGACGAAAGGCCGTGCTTGGTCGGTCTCGTCCGGAGGCAGGAACTGGCCGCTGTGCACGCGGATGGAGAGCACTTCCATCATGGCCGGCCCGACGCCATAAACCACCGTGCGGCGCAGCCGGCCGTTGCCTCCGACTTCGGTATTGCCCCAAACGACCGGGGTGACCGCCTTGACCTGTGGCAGCCGCTCCAGCGCGCGGGCGTCATCCAAGGTCAGCGGCCGCACCGAGGAAGGAATGCCGGTGGGTTGCAGACCCGTCGTTTTGGTTTTGCCGGGGTTGATGCCGATGACCGTGGTGCCGAATTGTGTGAATTCCGCCAGGACGAAGCGGTGGATGCCTTCGCCGATCGATGTGAGCAGGATCACGGCGGCAATGCCCACGCCGATGCCCAGAAGGGTGAGAAAGCTGCGCAGGCGATGCGCGGTGAGAGCGCGCAGGGCAAGGTGGATGGAGTCGGCGGGGCGAATCATCTCAACGCTTGGCCAAAGCAACGACCGGATCGAGCCTCGCGGCGCGCCGCGCTGGCAGTACGCCAAACACGACGCCGGTGACCAGTGCCGTTCCCAGGCCGGCCACAACTGCCCATTGCGGAGGATAGGCCGGGAAGGCTGGATAGTAGTAGCGAACCAGAAGGGCACCCAGCTGCCCCAAGGCGTAGCCGACAATGGCGCCGGTGACCGAGAGCAATGCCGCTTCGGTGAGAAAGGCGCGGCGGATGACTTTGGCGTTGGCCCCGAGGGCTTTTAGCAGGCCAATTTCGCCGGTGCGCTGGGTGACGGCGACGAGCATTACGTTCATCACCAGGATTCCGGCCACGGCCAGGCTGATCGCCGCGATGCCGGCGACTCCCAGAGTGAGCGCGCCCAGCAGGCGGTCGAAGGTTTCGAGCATGGCGTCCTGAGTGATGACGGTGATGTCTTCTTCGCCGTCATGCCGGGCTTTGATGATCGCAAGCGTCTCTTGTGTCGCCGTGGGGATGGCCTGCCGGCCGCGCGCTTCGATCAGGATGCGGAACAGGGTGTTGGAATTGAACATCGCTTGGGCCGAGGCCACCGGAACAATCGCCAGCTCGTCGGTGTTCATGCCGAGGCCTTTGCCGCTGGCGGCCAGGGTGCCGATGACCCGAAAGCGTCGGTCGCCCAAGCGCACGCGCTTCCCCAAAGCGCTTTCCGCCCCGAAGAGATCCTCGCGCACCTTGGCGCCGAGCACCACCACCGCGCTGCCGTGGTTCCAGTCTTCTCGCGGCAGGAACTGCCCCTGCGCAAGCGCCAGCCGGCGCACTTCTACGAACTCGGCGGTGGTGCCGGTGATCATCACCTCACGCAGTTTGCCGCCGGCACTGATTTCGGAAGTGCCCACCAGAAGTGGAGCGACGTTACTGATCGACCGCCCGCGCAGCAGGGCGCGGGCGTCATCGATGGTCAGGTCGCGCACGGTATTGGTGATGGCATTGGCGGGGTTGAAACCGCCGGTTTGCGAGCGCCCGGGGAGGGCGATGACCAGATTGGTGCCGATGGAGGAAAACTCGTTCATGACGTAGCGCCGTGCGCCGTCGCCCAAGGCGGTGAGCACGACCACCGCGGCCACGCCGATGGCCATGGCCAGCACCAGCAGGCCCGCCCGCAGCGGGCTGCCGAAGGCTGCATCACGAGCGAAACGCAGGGTATCGAAGGCGCGCATCGGTCAGTTGACGTCCTTGCGAAAATCTCCGACCACACGTCCATCTTCCATCTGCAGACGGCGCCGCGCGCGAGCGCCCAGCACCGGATCGTGGGTGACCACCAGCAGGGTCACTCCCGCGGCGTTGAGCTGTTCGAGCCAGTGCATCACTTCCTCGCCGGTGGCACGATCGAGATTGCCGGTAGGCTCGTCGGCGAGCAGCATGGCCGGCTGCATGATGGTGGCGCGGGCGATGGCGACGCGCTGACGCTGCCCCCCCGAGAGCTGGTCAGGGCGGTGGTCGGCGCGGTTCTCTAGCCCGTAAGCGGCCAGTGCCGCGGCGACGCGCCGTTCGCGCTCAGCCGGGGAAATGCCGGCGAGGATCATAGGCAGGGCAATGTTTTCTGCCGCAGTGAGCCGGGGCACCAGGTGAAAGCTCTGAAAAACGAAACCGATGCGCTCGCTTCGTACGCGCGCCTGTTCCTCTGCCGAAAGCGTGGTCACGTCGCGCCCTTCAAGTTGGTAGCGCCCGGCATTGGGGCGGTCGAGGAGACCGAGGATGTTCAGTAGCGTGGATTTCCCCGATCCAGAGGGGCCCATCACGGCGAGATACTCGCCCGCGGTGATGTGCAGGCTCACCTCGGCGAGGGCGTGCACTTCGCTGTCGCCGAGACGAAAGACGCGCTCGATGCCCTCGAGTTCGATCTGCGCGAGGGCGGTCATTTGCCGGGGCGAGCCGCGGACTGGTCTTCAACGTAGGCAGCGCCCGCCCTCACGCCCTCGCGTTCGAGCGAGGTAACGACTCGGTCGCCAGCAACGACACCCTCCAGAACCTCGGTGAACTCCCAGTTGGCGATACCGGTCTTGATGGTTCGATCTTCGAGCGTGCCGGCGGTGTTGGCGACGAGCACCCGGCCCCCTTCGCGCAGTGCCGAGGTCGGCACGCGCAAGGTGTTCTCCCGCGTCTCCAGCACGATCTCGAGATCGGCGCTGTAGCCCACGAGAAGCTGCCCGAGGTCTTCCGGCTGCTTGAAGTCGGCTTCGACTTCGACGGTGCGGGCCTGTTTCTCCACCGCCGTGACGTAGGGCGCAATCCGTTTCACGGTGGCCGGGAAGCTCTGTTTGGGGTAGGCATCAAGGCTGACGCGGGCGGTCTGGCCAGGCTTGATCTTGGGTGCGTCCACCTCGTCCATGGGTGCCTTGACATAGAGGCAGCGGTCGTCGATCAAGTCGATCGCCGGCGGCGTGGGGACGCCGGGTGGAGACGGCGTGGAATATTCGCCCACCTCGCCGACGATCTTGGCGACCGTGCCCTCGAAAGGCGCATAAAGCACCACCCGTCCGCTTTCGACCTGGGTGGCGGCGAGCCGCGCCTCGGCCTGGCGGATGTCCGCCTGAGCGGCCTCGCAACCGGCCCGTTGCGCTTGAGCTTCGGCGCGAGCGGCCTCTTCGCGCGAGGCCGAGATGAAGCCCTGCGCCCGCAGTTCGGTTTGCCTCTGGGCCTCGCGTTCGGCATTGGTGGCGACGGTACAAGCCTGAAGCGCACGCTTCTTGGCAGCATCGACTTGGGTTCGCGCCAGATGCGCTTGGGCACCGCGATCTTCGTCCCAAAGCTTGAGCAGGAGCTGGCCCTTCTTCACCCGTTCGCCCTCGCGCACGGCGAGCTTTTCGATGCGGCCGCCGATGATAGTGGATAGGCGGGTGCGCTGACAGGCTTCGACCGTGCCGGCGCGGGTGTTGGCGAGCGTCGTTTCCACCGTTCCTCGGTCGACCGTGCGCAGGACGACCGCCACTGGCTTGGGTCGCCCTGACCACCAAATTCCCAGGACGAGAAGGCCGACGACCAAGACGGCGATGATGATGCGGCGCAACACGATGGCGGTCATGGGGGTCTAGCGAGTAAGGGAAAGGCGCTATTGTGCCTCAGCCCGGTTGCGTTTTCTTGTGCTGTAGCAATGGAGGGCGGGCTTGTCCGCGCGGGTGCCGCCGGGGCATTCCGTCGTCCGGGCCAGGGCGTGGGCGCTCAGGCGCTCAGGCCGGCGGCAACTTCTGTTCGACGAAGGCCCAGAAATCTGCGGCGCGCTTCTTCTTGCCCATACCGTCGATGGCGTCACGGATGCGTTCGAGCCGCTGCCTGAGTTCCGAGATCGACTTGGCTTTCTCGACTGTTTGAGCCAGGAGATCGGCGTCTGGGCCGAGCGTCTCGTCGAGGAAATGTTGCGTGTAATCAACAATTGCTCTGATTTCTGGCTGGTCGGTGAAGGCGGGCGCGTTTGGGATGGCGAACTGGCCGGTCGCCTGCGCACCGGCGAAAGCGGCGGTGATGAAGCCGCCTTCCACCAGCTTGCCGAGGAGGCCCTGGGGGTCGGGCATGAATGCCGCCGCCTTGAGGAGGTCCGCGACTGTCGTCTTGCCGTTGACCATGACAAGCAGAGACCTCTCGCGCATCCCCAAGACGGTGCGGTGCGCCAATTCATCAAGGCCTTTTTGCGTTTTTCGGTAAATGGCGGTTAGGTCAAATTGCATCCCCACACCCCTAGCTGGCTGTTGAGAAACTGCCTGGCGGCGCGTCGGCGGTCCGGCGCGTGTGCACGCCTCTTGCTTGACTCCGATGAGTCATGGGACGTCTGCACCGTACCGCTCGCCCGGCTGGCCTTACTTTCCAACAGTGCGCTCATGGATCGACACTTGGCTAATGATACGGCGTTTTTTTGGCAAAGCGCAGGGGCAAGCGCAAAAAAAATCGTCGCGGCGGCCCGCTCTATCGCCTGACTGACGGCACAAGGCATGGTTTTTGCCGGAGGTCGCGGCTATTTGCCCCCCATTCCGCGGATGTTGATGGTCATACCGTTGCCGAGAGTGACGTCGCCAGGTTTCTGCCCGGGCTTGCAAGGCCCCAACCACTTGGCTTCTATCAACGTCTTGGCCTCCCTCATGCCCATCAACGGCGGACTATAGCTCGAATTCGTCTCCATTCGGTAGCCGGTGTCGCCACTGAAAACGGCCGTACCCTTGGTGGTGGCGCGGGTCTCACCAAATTTGCACACCGAATGCATGTGCAGTTTGTTGCCCTCGCGGGACATCTCGTTCTTACTGCACATCTCTTTTTGCATGCTGCTGCCCATTTGCATCATCTCCCGGCCGATGGTCTTGTCGATGCACATGGTCGATACCGCCGGTGGTGCTCCAGTGACGGTGGTGCTCATCTGCCACAGGCCATCCTTGCGGGTCGGCATTTCGAATGCGTGCGTTGAGGCAGGCGCGACGAGTGTCGCGGCGAGGAGCAGCGAAAGGGCGTTTTGTCGGAACATGGAGACCTTTCTTGGCGCGCGCGCCAGGCGGTGAGTTCGCCAGAGAGTCTGCCGCAACTTGTCGATCAAGGGAAGAAGGCGCGGCGGATTTCGCCGGGCAAATCCTTGCCAGCGGCGCGTGCTCGGCACAGAACTTGCCAATAGAGGCGGTAAGAGGCACGGTCGTGCAGCTCGCCGTCGTGACGCACCGGCCCCCAGTCGGCGCCGCGTGCCGCCAGCAAGATGGCGCCGGCTTGCGCGATGTCTTGATCGGCAGGCGTCAGGGCTGACACGATGGGCGCAATCTGGGTTGGATGAATGCTCCACATGCGCAGAAAGCCGAATTCCCGCCGGGCGCGACAGGCATCGGCGTGCACCGCGGCAGGGTCGTCGAGGGCCAACGAGACGTTGTGCGTGGGCACCACGCCATACGCCAGGGCCGCAGCCACCAGCTCCGTCTTGGCGCGGCGCAGCAAGGGATGGTCGAACTGGTCCGGGCTTCTCATGGCGCTGGCGGGAATCGCGCCCTGATGCGCGCTGACGAAATCCATCAGGCCGAACTCCAGGCTTTGCACTCCCGGGAGGGCGGCAATGGCGAAGGCTTCGTGCAAGGCGCCGTGGGTTTCGATCAGCACATGCAGTGGCACCTGCCGTGCCATGCCCTGGCGCGCTCGCTCGGTCTGCAAGGCATTGAGTGCCAGGGCCACGTCGGCGACGCCGCCGGCTTTGGGCAAGGTGATGAAGCGTAGGCGCTCGCCGGCCAAGTGCACAAGCAAACGCAGCTCCTCGCGCCAGACGCGGCTGCGAACCGGATGGATGCGCACTCCGATGCGTGCCTCGGCCGGTGCCGCGTGCACAAGCTCGCCGATCATGGTGGCATGGGCAAATTCGTCACCCACCGGTGCGCCATCCTCGCAGTCGCAAGCCAAATCGAAGACCACGCCGGACTCGGCTTGCAGCGCCAACGCCTTCTTCATCCGCGCTTCCGTGCCAGCGTAATGGACGCAGGGCGCGAGGGCGGGGAGGGGAGCTTGGTCTCGAAACAGGGCGATAGCGGGCGAGAGCGAGGTCGGCATGACCAGACCATGGAGCAACGTTTCTGTGGCATTTTAGCAGCGCAAAACGGGAGTGGCGGACAATTGTTGGGGTAGTCTAGGCGTCTTCTCGCCGCTCGGCGTGGTAGGATGCCGGCCTGTCCTTGATGTGCCCTGGAGGCGGTGCGAGTGGCCGCATCAGGCATCCGCCCCAGGCCCTACGCGGGAAACGAACCATCGTGAGAATCATCATCCTGGGCGCTGGCCAGGTCGGCACCTCGGTCGCGGAAAGCCTTGTTTCCGAAGCCAACGACATTACCGTGGTTGACGTCGACGCGGCACGCCTGACGCAACTGCAAGAACGCTTCGATCTACGCACGGTGGTGGGGAACGCTTCTGCTCCATCGACGCTACGCCAGGCGGGGGCGGAGGATGCTGACATGCTGATCGCGGTGACGCAGAGCGATCAAACCAACCTTTGTGCCTGCAAAACCGCGTTTGCGTTGTTTAACCTGCCGACGCGGATTGCGCGGGTGCGCTCTGGCGACTTTGCTGAATATGCCGAGCTTTTTTCCAAGGAGAACTTCGCCGTTGATCACGCGATCTGCCCCGAGCAAATCGTCACCGACAACATCGTTCGCCTGATCGAGTTTCCCGAAGCGCTGCAGGTCATGGAATTCGCCCAGGGGCAGGTGAGCCTAGTGGCGGTGCGGGCTGTGGCGGGAGGGCCGCTGGTCGGGCATCCGCTCAAGGAGCTGCGCCGGCATTTGCCCAAGGTCGATGCGCGAATCGCAGCCATTTTTCGCAAGGACACACCGGTCACCCCGGAGGGCGACACGATCATCGAGCCGGGCGACGAAGTGTTTTGCTTGGCGGCGACAAAAAACATCCGCCAGGTCATGCACGAATTGCGGCGCATGGACAAACCGGTGCGGCGCATTTTGATCGCGGGTGGGGGCAACATCGGTTTTCGCCTCACTCGGGCGATCGAAAAGGACTATCAGGTCAAGGTCATCGACCATAACAAGCGCCACGCCGAATGGCTGGCGGAGCGCGTCAGCCGGGCCTTGGTGCTGCAGGGCGACGCGACCGACGAAAGGCTCTTGGAGGATGAGAATATCGACCAGATGGATCTCTTCCTCGCGCTGACCAACGACGACGAAAACAACATCATGGCGGCGCTTCTGGCCAAACGCCTGGGGGCGCGGCGCGTGCTGGCGCTGATCAACCGGCGCGCCTACGCCGATCTGGTGCAGGGGAGTCAGATCGACATCGCGATTTCGCCGGCGCAGACCTCGATCGGCGCGCTTTTGGCGCACGTGCGCCGCGGCGACGTTGCCGCCGTGCACAGTTTGCGACGCGGGGCAGCCGAAGCCCTGGAAATTGTTGTCCACGGTGACGAGAAGTCTTCGCAAGTGGTGGGGCGGCGCATCGAGCAATTGCCGGTGATCAAGGGGGCAACCATCGGGGCGATCGTGCGCCAGCGCAGCGCGCGAGAGGCGCCGGTGTTCACCGACGATTTGGGCGAAGAGCAGGAATATAAGGTGATCATGGCCCACCACGATACCGTGATTCGCAGTGGTGATCACGTCATCGTTTTCGTCGTTTCCAAGCGTCTGGTACCCAAGGTCGAGAAGCTCTTCCAGGTGGCGTTTGGATTCCTCTGAGTCTATCCTGGGCCTAGCCCAAGGTGTTCTGGCCGCCCAGCGGCGGCTTCCCGTGCTGCGCGTTTTTGCGCTGCTGCTCTTGGTGTTCTCCTGCTGCATGCTGGTGCCGGTGCTGGTCTCGCTGCTTCTGGGCGATGGCGCCGAGCGCGCCTACGATGAAGCCTTGCTGATCACTTTCGCGGCGGGTTTGGGCCTCTGGTGGCCTACCCGCAGGCACCGCGAGGAGTTGCGGCTGCGCGACGGGTTTTTGCTGGTGTCTTTGGTTTGGGTGGTGCTGCCCGCCTTTGCCGCCTTGCCGCTCTATTTCTACTTGCCGGCGATGAGCTTCACGGACGCCTATTTCGAAGCGGTATCCGGTCTCACGACCACCGGCGCGACCGTGATCGAGGGGCTGGATCAGCTGCCTTATTCCATCAACCTGTGGCGCGCGCTCTTGGTTTTTTTGGGTGGCATGGGGCTCATCGTCCTGGCGGTGGCCATTCTCCCATTGCTGGGAGTCGGTGGGCGCCAGCTCTTCCAGGCGGAATCCCCAGGGCCGATCAAAGAGACCCGGCTTACTGCGCGCATCACCCACACTGCCAAAGGCCTATGGGGTATTTATCTGCTGATGGCGCTCTTGTGCACTCTGGGTTACGCATGGGCCGGCATGAGTTGGGGCGACGCGCTCATCCATATGTTTACCACCTTGGGCTTGGGCGGGTTCTCCAGTCACGACGCCTCCTACGGTTTTTTCGATTCCCCGCGCATCGAGGCCGTGGCCATCGTCTTCATGACCCTCGCCGGCATGAATTTCGCCACTCACTTCATGGCCCTGCAGCGGCGCTCGCTGCGCTTTTATTGGGCTGATCCGGAGATTCTCTGGTATCTCCTGGTGATGTATGCCTCGGTGGTGGGGGTTGCGTTGTTTTTGTGGGCGCAAGGGTTCTATGCCGACTTCGCCACGGCTTTGCGTTTTGCGGCATTCAACGTGATTTCCATGGCTACGACCACCGGCTATGCGAGTACCGATTACGCGCTGTGGCCTTTCTTTGCGCCGCTGTGGATGCTTTTTTTGTGCAGCTTCGTCACTTGCGCCGGGTCTACCGGCGGGGGCATCAAGATGATGCGCGCACTGATCGTGTTTCAGCAGGTGCTGCGCGAGATCATCCGCACCGTACATCCCAGCGCGGTGAGGGTGGTGAAACTGGGTGGCGCTCCCTTGCCCAATCGCATCGTTTTTGCGGTGCTGGTCTTTTGCTTCATCTACATGGTGATCATCGTTTCCTTCACCCTGGCGATGAGTTTCACCGGCCTCGATATCCTGACCGGGTTTTCCGCGGTGGTGGCGAGCTTCAACAATACCGGCCCTGGCCTGGGCGGCGTGGGGCCGTCCATGACTTACGCGGGGCTCAGCGACGCGCAGACCTGGATCTGCACCATCGCCATGTTGCTGGGTCGGCTGGAGATTTTCACGCTCCTCGTGGTGTTTTCACCGGCCTTCTGGAGAAAGTGATTGCAGCGCTTTCTCGCCGTTTTGAACGTCTTTGCCCGCATCGGGTTGTTGTTTGGGCTGGCACTCCTACTGCCCATTGCCGTGGCTTGGTGGCAAGACGATGGTGCCTTGAGCGCCTTTGACGAAACCCTGGTGGGAACGCTGATCACCGGTGGCGGCCTTTTGGCCGCCACTCAGCGCTTTCGCCGTGAGCTGCGCGCCAACGACGGCATTTTGCTGGTGGTCCTGTGCTGGGTGCTGTTGCCGGCGATCGCCGCGGTTCCCCTCATTCTGGCGATTCCTGGCCTTGGTGCCGCGGCGGCCTACTTCGAAGCCGTCTCGGGACTGACCGCCACCGGCGCCACCGTGCTCACCGGCATCGATCGTCTGCCGCCCTCGATCAACCTCTGGCGCACGCAATTGCACTGGATTGGCGGCCTGGGAATCATCGTCTTGGCGGTGGCGATTTTGCCTTTGCTCGGCGTCGGCGGGCGGCAGTTGATGCGCGCCGAGACGCCGGGCCCGCTCAAAGACAGCGGCCTGACTCCGCGCATCACCGAAGCGGCCAAAGGTTTTTGGCTCATTTACCTTGCGCTGACGGCGGCTTGCGCGGCAAGCTACCATGCTCTGGGCATGAGCGGCCTGGACGCCCTGATTCATGCTTTCAGCACGGTCGCGCTGGGCGGGTTTTCCAGCCACGACGCCAGCCTCGGTTTTTTCGATTCTCCCGCCATCGAAGGCGTGACTATGCTTTTTGCTCTGCTTTCAGGCATGAGCTACGTCACGCACTTCGCCGCGCTGTCGCGGCGAAGTTTCGGCCCCTATCTCAAAGACGGCGAGCTGCGTTTTTACTTCCCCCTCATCATCTTGAGCATCCTTCTGGTGGCCGGTTATCTGCTGTCGATGGGGGTCTACAGTGAGCCGGCAACGGCGCTGCGCTTCGCGGCGTTCAACACGATATCGGTGGCGACCACCTTGGGCTATGCCAACACCGACTACTCGCTCTGGCCGTTTTTTGCGCCGCTGTGGATGCTCTTCCTTTGTAGCTTCTTTACATGCTCCGCGTCCACAGGCGGCGGGATCAAAATGATGCGGGCGATCATTTTGTACAAGCAGATCTTCCGTGAAATAACGCATTCCATTCACCCCAATGCCACGACCTACGTCAAACTGGGGAAAACGACGGTGCACAACCGCATCATTCTGGCGGTGCTCGGTTTTGGCTTTCTCTACATGGCCAGCACCATCGTTTTTACTCTGATACTTGCCGCCTCGGGGCTGGACATCGTCACTGCTTTCACTGCCGCGGTGGCCTGTTTCAATAACACCGGACCGGGCCTCGGGCAGGTGGGCCCCGCGGGCAACTACGGCGGCATCGGCGGTTTGGCGCAGGGTGTGTGCAGCCTGGCCATGCTGCTGGGCCGTTTGGAGATTGTCACTCTACTGGTGGTGCTGACGCCGGCCTTCTGGCGCAAGTGAAACCAGCGCAAATCCTGCCGAGTTGGGGACTTAGACCCAGGCGGAACGCGATCGACTTCTGAACCCTGGGCGGCACTCGGAGTTCGTTCTCGCCAGGCCGCTGAACTTGGACTATCATGCTTTTGGGTGGGGAAATGGTGACGCGGTTCAACCCGGTGGGGTGCGATGGCAGTGCGGCTTGAGACGGATTTGGTCACACCGGGTGAGCGTGTCGATTGGTGGCAGGAGCGGGTACTCGATCTCTTCGGCTCCGAATACCGCATCGAGCCGGTGGCAAGCGAGCCGTTCAGCATCAGTGTGGAAATGGAGGCGAGCGCCCCTTTGTTGTTTCTCAAAATTCGGGGAAGCGCGCACCAAGCGCGAGGCGAGAGCGACCCGTCCGGTGACGCCAAGTTGCTGGTGCACCTGCAGGTGAAGGGCCATTGCACGGTTTTGGCTGAAGGGCGCGAAACCCTGCTCGGCCCAGGCATGCTGTCTTTTTTTCCGGTGCGCGAATCGACCAGCCTGCAATTCCACGACAGCTACGATCAGATCGCCACCGTGCTTCCGGTGGTGCTGCTAGAGCGCATGGTTCCCCATTGGTCCAGGCATGTCGCCAAACCGATAGCCACGGATTGCGGGACGGCCGCGGTGCTGGCGGACCATCTGGTTTCTTTGTCGCGCCACCCGGATGCCTTGGGGCAAGGGCGCTCGAATGCGCTGGTTCATTTGACGGTGGGCATGGTCGGCGCGCTGTTGCAGGAGTTGTGTGGGTCCGAAACCAAGGACGGCAAGGCGGCCAAGGCCTATCAGCGCGAGCGCGTCAAGCGCTTTGCCATGAACCACCTCGCCAATCCGGCTCTGGATTGCCAGTTCATTGCGCGCGGCGTGGGACTTTCCACCCGGTACATTCATCAACTCTTTCATGACGAGCCGCTCTCGCTCATGCAGTGGGTGCTGCACGAACGGCTGTCGCGCTGCTATGAAGAACTTGCGCGTGGAATCAATCCTCGCCGTACCCTGTGCGATCTCGCCTACCGCTGGGGTTTCAACGATCAGGCTCACTTTACGCACAGCTTCCGCAGGCGGTTTGGCCTTGCGCCCAGCGAACTGCGGCAAACTTGCGATCCGCACTAGCATCGCTGCAGCTGTTCGCTCCCAGACAAATATAGAGTGCGGTTGAAGACAATACGCCTCTGGCAATCGCGGTTAACTTGATGCCAGGCACTTGCTTGCAGCGAGCGGGTGTCGGGGGATGGCAGACCGAAGCGCAGTCCTTGGTTGGAGGGTCTGCGGGCAGGGGATGCCCGGTTCGGTGTGCTGTGGTGCAGCGTGGAGGAGGGCAGGCGCGTGAAGATCGTCAAAGGGTCGGTTTGGGCGGGCGTGCGCGGCGCCGGCTTCGCCATGGCGCTTGCCGCGATGGCATTCGGCGGATCCGGGGCGCGGGCCGCGGACGCCACACTGGTGGGCGAGAAGGCTTGCCTCGGTTGCCACGGACAGGAAAGCGAACATTTTGGGGAAACCTTGCATGCCAAGGTCTTTCGCCTGAATCCAAAAAATGACTTGGAGCGCCAGGTCTGCGAATCCTGCCACGGCCCCGGTTCCCTGCACGCCAAAGATACCAAAGACAAATCGCTGATCATCGGATTCACCAAGGCTTGGAATACGCCCATCGAACGGCAGAACGGTCAATGCCTCAACTGTCACGAAGGCGGCAATCGCCTGCACTGGCCGGGCTCCATGCATGCGAGCAACAAGGTGGGCTGTGCCGACTGCCACAACCCCATGGAGAAGGTTTCTGCCAACAGTCTCCTGGCGCGGCAGAGCATTTCGGAAACCTGCTACCAATGCCACGCGCAGCAACGCGCCGAATTCCGCAAGCGCTCGCATATGCCCTTGCCCGAAGGCAAAATGAGCTGCGTGGATTGCCACAACCCGCATGGTTCGGCCACCAAGCCCCTGCTCAAGGCCGACAGCGTCAACGAAGTCTGTTTCACCTGCCACGCCGAGCGACGCGGCCCGTTCATCTGGGAGCACGCGCCGGTGCGCGAGAATTGCCTCAGCTGCCATCAGCCCCACGGCTCCAACCACGACAAACTCCTGGTGGCGGCGCGGCCGATGATCTGTCAGCAATGTCACAACCCTCCCATCGGGCACCCGGGCAATTTCTATAACGCCAGCCAAACCGCTGCGGCGGCCCTACTGGGCGGGACGCCCAGCCAGCGGACCATCGGCCGGTCCTGCCAGAATTGCCACACGCAGATCCATGGCAGCAACCACCCCGCTGGCGCGCGATTCCAGCGCTGATCGTCGAAGAAAGGAACCATCATGGTGATGCCTCTCGGAACCTTCGATCGGCCGACACGTTCGGGCCGCAGCTTCCTCCTCGCCTTGCTTGCAGCTGCGGGGGCGCAGGTGCACGGGCTCGCCGCGGCGGACTCGGGCATGGGTGTCGATACGACATTGGGCAATGCGCTTAACCCGCGAACCGTCCCCAGCGCGCAATTCAAAGATCCCGATGGCCTGGGAGAGGCGCAGAATTCGCGCGGACCGACCGGTTTTCTCACCGAAGAGCCCAATCTGATCCGCGAACCCAGCAAGACCACGGGCGGGTGGCTGTACAGAGGCAGCGTGGAGCTGGGCCTGGTGGGCACCGACGGCGACAAGGACAGTGCCAAGTTCAAAGAGTACAAGGATCTCAGCAACGGCCTTTTCCTCAACAGCCTCGCGCTGGAGGCCGAAAAGCCGGACACCGCGTGGTTTCTCGATCTCAAAGGGGGCGGGCTGGGGCGCGACGACGCTTTTCTTGGCGCGAGTTTCGGGCGCTACAACGCCTGGAAAGTGAAGGGCTTCTATAACGAAACGCCGCACGTATTCACCACCACCTACCGCAACCTCTACAACGGCGTGGGCAGCAACAACCTGACCCTCGCGGGCCTCACACCCGGCGGCACGACCAGCGCCACGACGACCAACACCAACTTGCGCAACGCCGTGATGGGGACACCCTATTCCGAGCTGAGCGTGCAGCGCAAGAAAGGCGGCGTGCGTTTTGACCTCAACCTTCCGGGCGATTGGAAAGCTTTTGCCAGCTACAGTGTCGAAAACAAGGAAGGTGCGCGTCCCTTCGGCCTCGTGGTCGGTGGCGGTGGAGGCACGGGTGGTGTGGAAATCCCCGAGTCGATCGACAATGACACGCACGACTTCCTTGCCGGCGTGCAATGGGCGGACAAACTCAATGCGCTCAACTTGAGCCTACAGGCCTCGTTCTTCCGCAACAAAATCGACACCCTGACGGTGGAGAACCCGATGTATCTGGCGGCGGCCAACGGCAACGCCAGCTTTCCCGCCGCGCGTTTCGACCTGCACCCCGATAACAACTACTACAACGTCAAAGGCGAGTATTCGCGCGCGTTCCCAGACTTCATGCGGGCGCGCTTCACGGCGCTAGTCTCGGCGAGCAACTTGCGGCAAAACGACAGCTTGATCCCTTCGACCGGCTCGGCGACGACGACCATCAATTCCGTGGCCGGGGGCGCTTGGGACACCCTGGCCTCACTCAGCAAGGATCGGGCGGGTGCTGAAATCGACACGCGACTGGTTGATCTGGGCCTCAGCCTCGCGCCCGTGGATGGCCTGGATGTCAAGGGCAAGCTCCGACACTACGAGAACCGCAATTCCACCGAATACTGGGCCTGCAATCCGCTCACCGGCCAATGGGGGCGGGTGACCAACGATGGCAGTGGCGCGGCCATGGTGAATACCGCCGCCTATCTTGCGGCAGGCTGCAACCTCGATGCCGTGCGCGCATTGGGCGTGGTGCCCAGCGCGGGTAACATCAACATCCGCAACGTCCCCTTCGCCTACAAGCAGAACAACTACACCCTTTCGGCCGATTATCGCTTCGGCCGCAATCAGAGCATCAACGCCGCCATCGAACGCGAGGAGTATGACCGCGAGCATCGCGAGCGCAAAGAAACCAGCGAAGATCGGATCAAGCTGGGCTACGTCAATCGCGCCCTCGAAGGTGGCACCTTGCGTCTGTCCTATGAGCATGGGCGCAAGCGCGGCAGCGAATACCATTCCGATCCCTACGAAGAGTTCTTGAGCGCCTATCTTGGCCCCTTGCCGACGGCCGCGGGCACCAACGTCAACGCTTGGATTCACGTGCTGGGCGGGGTGCGCAAGTTCGATCTGGCCGACCGCGATCAAGACACCTTCAACGCCCGTTTCAACTACGCGCTGACGCCCAGTCTCGATGGCTCACTGAGCTTGCAGGCCAAGGACGCGGATTACCCCAATTCAGCCTTTGGCCGCACCGACCGCCAGCGGCAGAATTCGTTCAGCGTCGATTTGAATTGGCATCAGTCCGAGAAGCTACGGCTATACGGCTATTACTCTTACCAAGAAGGGCGCCTCAGCCAAGCCGGGCTGCAACCCGGTGCCACCAGTTGCATCCTGCCCGCGGGGATTACCACGCAGGAGCAGGCCTGGGCTTTCATCGAATCCTGCGGCACGGAGGGCAGTGTGCGTTTTCCTCTGAATCGCGCCTATACCGTGACACACAAGGACCTGACCGACGTGCTGGGTATCGGCGGCAGCTATGATTTCGGCAAGGCCAAGCTGGATATGAACTATAGCTTCGCCAAGGCGCGCACCAAGATCAGCTACGGCTACGATGCGGCCGGTCTGGGCCTCAACGCCACGGTGGCCGGACTCGCGGGAACGAACTACGGTGACCTTGCTTTCGATCAGCACATCGTCGAGGCCAGTGTCCTGGTGCCGATCAACAAGATGATCGCCGTGCATCTGCTGCTGCGCCACGAAACCGGGAAAATTCGCGACTGGCACTACGATGGCGTCGAGGAGAACCCGGTGCCCGGGACCAACCAACAGACCTATCTCGATGCCGGCCCCAAGGATTATCAGGTCAACGTGATCGGTGCCCTGCTGCGGGTGCAGTTCTGAACGCATGAGCTGCGCGGGCCGGGCCGCCTTGTTTTCTTCGTCGGCCTGGCGGGGGGCGCTGCTCTTGGCGCTGGTCTGCGGGGTCGCGCGCGCTGGCGATGTGCAGCAACTCGTTACCACGGTGTGTGCGGCCTGCCACGCTGCGGACGGAAATAGCGTGGTGCCGACTTTCCCCAAACTCGCGGGGCTTCAGCCCGAATACCTGAGCAAGCAATTAAAGGACTATCTGTCGGGCAAGCGCAAGAACGAGGTGATGGCACCTGCTCTAGAGAGCATCAAGGATGATGATGTGCCGGGACTTGCCGCCCATTTTGCGCGGCAGACTCCGGCGCCCGGCAAAGTGGAAGATGCCGCCCTGGCCGCGGCGGGAAAGAAGCTCTACGACGACGGCAATGTCGACACCGGGGTCCCGGCCTGTGGAGGCTGTCATCAACCCAAGGGCGAGGGCAATGCGCGTTTTCCCCGCGTTGCCGGGCAACATCAGGCCTACACTTTGCAACAGATGGCGGACTTCAAGAGCGGCGCGCGCGCCAACGACAAGGGCAAAGTGATGCGCGCCGTGGCGGAGAGAATGACCGAACAGGAAATGAAAGCCGTCTCCGAATATCTCGCCGGTTTGTGAGCGGCGAAACGTGACGCGGGAGCAGACCTGTGCATCAATCGAAAAGCCCTTCGCAAACACTCGCCATGCTGGCATGGAGCCTACTGGCGGCACTTTCGCAAAGCCCGGTCGCGTCGGCTGAGGACGGGCCCGCTTCCAGCGACTACATCTGGAACGAGATGCAAGCGGAAAAGTTGCAGGCCTTGCGCGCCAAGGGTGACGCACTGCGCGGCGAAATCAGCTTCGAGGTTTGCCAGGGTTGCCACCGCGCGGGCGCCCTGGGGCGGCCCGACGGCAGCTATCCGCGGCTGGCGGGTCAGCACGATACGGTGCTCATCAAGCAGATGACCGACGTGCGCGCCGGGCGCCGGCACAATCCACGCATGCTGCCTTTTGCCGACAAACACGTGATCGGCCCCCAGGACATCGCCGACATCGCCACTTTCCTCAAGGCGCTGCCTGTGCCCGCGAACAATGGTAAAGGCCCTGGTAGCGATCTCGAACACGGCCGCAAGCTCTATGAGAAGGACTGCGCGGTTTGCCACGGCGAGCGGGGTGAGGGCGATGGGAGCAAGTTTTACCCGCGCGTTTCCGGGCAGCATTTCAAGTATCTGCTGCGGGAAATGGCCGACATCCGCGACGGCGTTCGCCTCAACGCCAATCCGAAAATGATGCGGGTCATCAAGCCCTATGGCGAACGCGACATGGCGGCAGTTGCCGACTACATGTCGCGTTTCGCGCTGCCCTGACCGCGATCGAAGTCGCGCGCCGAGCCCGACAATCGAAGCGGCCAGCGTGGCTGGCCGTTTCGACTCGTCGAGGAAGGTGTGCGCACTAAACCGTCACGCCGCCCGAAACCTCGATCACCGCGCCGTTGATGTAGCTCGCTTCGTCCGAAGCCAGCCAAGCATAGGTGTTGGCGATTTCTTCGGGCTGGCCCAGGCGGCCCATGGGCACTTTATCTTCCATCATCTTGATGACCTTGTCGGGCATGGTCTTCAAGATCGGTGTCTGGATGAAGCCGGGGCAGACCGCGTTGGCGCGAATGCCTTTGCGGCCGAGTTCACGGGCCCAGGTTTTGACCATGCCGATGACGCCGAACTTGGTGGCGGCGTAGTTGGTCTGGCCGAAATTGCCGTAGATGCCCACCACCGAAGAGGCGTTGAGGATGCAGCCCGATTCTTGTTCGAGCATGATGTCCACCACGGCGCGCGTGCAGTTGTAAACGCCTTTGAGATTGATCTCGATGACCCGGTCGAACTGGTCTTCGGTCATTTTCTTCAATTGCGCGTCGGCGACGATGCCGGCGTTGTTGACGAGCGTGTCGATGCGTCCCCAGGCTTCGACCACGCCTGCAACCATTTTTTGGATGCTCTCTTTGTCGGTGACGTCGACCCGAAAGCCCAGGGCTTCTCCGCCCGCTTCCTTGACCAGCCGAACGGTTTCGCAAACCGACTCTTCATTGACGTCGCACACCGCGACCTTGGCGCCTTCGCGGGCGAACTTCAGAGCGGTCGCCTGCCCGATGCCTTGGCCGGCGCCAGTGATGATGGATACTTTACCTGCCAGTCTCATCGAGACCTCCCGAAATCACGTGCCATACATCCCCCCAAGGTTCCCGCAGCGGTTCATTGAATGGCGAGTCATGCCGCGCTCAAGGGCGCAGCTTCCTCGCCACGAATTTGAGCGGGGCCTAGGACCCCTTGTCCACGCTTCGTCGCCCACCCCGTCACCAATGGCGCGGCACGCGCCCGACGCGTAGTCAAAATGCTGCAATGCGGCGCACTCTAAACCATTTTTTTGCGTCGCACAATAGGTGTTAACCGAGAGCTTAATTGGAAATGCCCGTTTATTCTCGAAAACCTCTTCGGCCCATGGCGGGCGCGGCAACCGGCGATTGCGTGGATGCGGTCAAAGTAGCCGCCGCACAGTGGCTCTTGCGCCAGAGCCGGTCGGTTTTGGCGGTGTCCCCGCTGCACTGCGCAATGCTAAGAGAATGGTCGCGGCATGCCTTTGTCATGGATTGGCGGGCATACCCTGGATACGTTGCAGGCCGCTGCTTCTCAGGCAGCCGTCCAGTGCTCGATGACGAGCTGCAATCGGCCTTGACCCTGGTACTCGTTGCGTTCCGGGCGGTAGACCGCTTGGACGCGCTCCGGCAGGGGATCGGCGTGCCGAAACAGCATCGCTTCGAAGACCCTATCGCCGCGCGCCAAGGCAAGACGCAGATGCCGCTCGCCGACGACCTGCTGGCGCAATACCCGGAATTCGTCAGAGAAAGTCGGCGCAGGATAGGCTTGTCCCCAGAGTGGTACGGCCAGCAGATCTGCCAAGCCCAAGGTGATTTCGGCCGGAGTGAGCGAGCCGTCGGTTTCGATCACGCGTGCGAGGTCCGCGGGGCTCAACAACTCGCGAGCGACCCGTTCGAAGAGGGCGGTGAATTCGGGCAGCGCCGCACCGGGCAGACTCAGGCCCGCGGCAGCGGCGTGCCCACCAAAGCGGGTGATGAGGCCTGGCGCGCATTTGCTCACGCGGTCGAGGGCATCGCGCAGGTGCAGACCGGGTATGGATCTACCCGAGCCTTTAAGTTCGCCCGATGCGGTTTCGGCAAAGACGATGGTCGGTCGGTGGTAGCGGTCTTTCAAGCGCGAGGCGACGATACCCACGACGCCTTGGTGCCATTGCGGGCGATGCAGCACCAGCGTATAGCTGTCGCCGGGCGGGGAGATGTCGAGTTCGGCGAGGGCTTGGTCGTGGATGTCTGCTTCGAGGTTTTTTCTTTCGCGGTTGAGGCGGTCCAGTTCCATCGCCATGGGTAGGGCCTGGTCCTCGTCCTCGGCGAGCAAACATTGGATACCCAGGGCCATATCCGCAAGCCGGCCCGCGGCATTGAGGCGAGGCCCCAGCACGAAGCCGAGGTCAAAGCCGCCAAGGCGACCCACGTCCCTTCCGGCAGCCGCCAAGAGCATTCGCAAGCCCGGGCGGGCGCGGCCCGCCCGCAGGCGTGCCAGGCCCTGTTGCACCAAGATGCGGTTCAGGTGATCGAGTCTGACTACGTCGGCAACCGTTCCCACGGCGACCAGATCGAGATAATCGGCGAGCTTGGGCTCGGGGCGAGTGTCGAACCAACCTTCCGCGCGCAGATGGGCGCGCAACGCCAGCAAGACGTAGAACATCACCCCGACGCCGGCGAGGTTCTTGCTGGGAAACGCGCAGCCCGGCTGGTTAGGATTGACGATGATGGCGGGGTCAGGCAAGCCTTCGCCAGGAAGATGGTGATCGGTGATCAGTACTTCGATGCCGCGCCGCTGCGCCTCAGCCACCCCTTCGAGGCTGGCGATGCCGTTGTCCACGGTTACGATGAGTTTCGGCGTGCACGCGGCCGCGAGGGCGACGATTTCCGGCGTCAGTCCGTAGCCGTATTCGAAGCGGTTGGGGACTAAATAGTCTACCTTTGCCCCGAGCTCGCGCAGTGCGAGCACTGCGAGCGCGCAGGCGGTCGCGCCGTCGGCGTCGTAATCCGCGACCACGAGCACCAGTTCCTGGCGCGACAGCGCCTGTGCGAGGCGTCCAGCGGCCTGATCGATGCCTTTCATGGTCTTCCAGGAAGGCAGGTCGTGCAGCGAAAGCTCGAGTTCCTGCGGCGCGTGGATGCCGCGGGCGGCGAAGACTCGCGCCAGAACGGGATGAATCCCGGCAGCGGCAAGCTCGCATGCGGCATCGACGGGCACCGGGCGGGTGCGGATTTGGGCTGGGCTCACCGATCGCTCCCGCGCGTCGTATCTCCAGCCAGCTCGCCGAGCAAAGAGGCCAGCGACGGGCGCTTGGTGGGGAAGAACCGCCGCAACCAGGGTGGGCGCCGTGTTTCGATGAACTGCGCGAAGTCCTGCCCGAAGGCAAGCAAGTTGAGCCGTTCCAATTCACCCCGCAGCAGCCGCTGCCATAGCGGCGCCAACCATGCCACCTCCAGTGCCTGCAGACGGGCCGCCCAGGTGGCGACATCATTGGCCTGCCAAGGATCGTCGAGCACCTCCAGCCAGAGCAGCGCCTCATCGCCCGCGCCTTGGAGCGCTAGGGCGTTCTCTGGTAGCGGGCGCCAAGGCGATCCGCAGGCCCTTGCGAGGTCGGACGCCATGCCCTCTGCGGCCCAAATCGGTGCCTGGCGCACGGGAGGCGCGGCCGAAATTCCCCCGCCCGCCCACAACCACAGGCTGTTGACCGGAAGGTCGCCGCGAGCCTCCCTAGCTCGGTTTACGGCATGGTCGTGGAGCAACATCTCCGCCTCCATCAACGCCCGATGCCAGCGTTTGGCGTCGGCGCCCCGCGGCAGATGATGGCGCACTGGGCGATGCCAGGCGTGGCGAGGGGGGAAAGTCGCGAGGGTCGGCGCCGACGCGAGCCGGAGGTACCAGCGCCCGCTCCTTCCGGCAGCGAACTGCCAGCCGTCGGCGTGAAAATGCGCGTTCATTGCGGTGAGGAGTGCATTCGCATCTTCGGCCGGCAGCGGTGCGAGGCTTTGCGCGAAGCTCACGTCGCTATGACCGACCCGAAAATTCACAGGCTCCGCGAGCAGCCAATATGCTTCTTGCGCGGGCAGGCCGTCGGCAAGCGCGAGCGGCGCAGCCAAGGCCGGGTCGGGACGCGTGGGTAGGCCGCAGCGCTCGGCCAGCCATTCCTCCGGTCCGAGCGCCAGCGCGCCGCCGACCCGTCGCCCAGCCAGCAGCTGCGCGAGCACCGGTGTATTGGGGAGAACAGTATCCTGGCCGAGGGCCGCGGACCAGAGGAGCGAGGGGAGGGCGAGGGTGAGTCTCATGGATGGGTGGAGTCTAACAGGAGCTTGCGGCCATGCTCAGCGATGACCTAATCGCGCCTCTTTGTGGCACACTCGCGGCTTTCTCGGCAGCGAGCCAGCGGGCGACTGCAATGCTTCGACACATCGTCATGTGGCGCTTCAAGGAAGGCATCGATCGCGATGCCGCTTTCCTGGCGATCAAGAGTGAACTCGAGGCGCTGGTTGGTCAGGTGCCGGGACTCAGACGCCTGCAGATCGGACGCGATCTGGGTTTGGATGCCCGGCCCTGCGATGTGGTGCTCGATGCCGATTTCGACGATGCAGCCGCTTTGAACGCCTACCAGGATCATCCTTTGCACCTCGCCTGCAAGGCCACAGTGGTGGCCAGTTGCACTGATCGTCAGGCGATCGATTTCTTGAGCGCGGACTAGGCGGGACACATGGCCGCTTACGAACTTCTGGTGGGTTTACGTTATACCAAAGCCAAGCGCCGCAATCACTTCATATCCTTCATTTCCATCATTTCCATGGGGGGCATTGCGCTGGGTGTGGCGGCACTGATCGTCGTGCTCTCAGTGATGAACGGCTTTCAGGAAGAAGTGCGCAATCGCATCCTGGCGGTGGTATCGCATGTCGAAATTCGCGGCTACGATCCCGGTCTGCGCGATTGGCAGGCAGTGGCGGGCCTGGCCAGCGCCAACGGACACGTCAAGGCCGCGGCGCCCTATGTCGCTGGTCAGGCGATGGTGGTCGCAGGCAACGCCACCCGCGGTGGGATTCTGCGCGGCATCGACCCGGCGCGAGAGGTGAAGGTTGCCGATTTTGCCGAGCACCTCGTTTCGGGCAGTCTGGAGGCTCTGCGTGAGGGCGAGTTCAACGTCGTCATGGGCGCAGAGATGGCGCGGGCCCTGGGTGTGAGCGTAGGCGACGCGGTGGTGATCTATGTTCCGCAAGGCCAGATGACCCCGGCTGGCGTGTTGCCGCGGGTCAAGCAGTTTCATGTCGCCGGGGTGTTCGAGATCGGTATGTTCGAATACGACAGCGGTCTCGCGCTGGTGCATCTGGCGGACGCGCAAAGGCTCTACCGCCTCAACGACGCGGTGAGCGGTGTGCGCCTCAAGCTCGATGATTTGTTTCTGGCGCCGCGGGTGGCCAGAGAACTGGCCGGCAGCCTGCCCATGTCGGTGGACGTGCGCGATTGGACCCGCAGTCATGCCAATTTTTTCCGCGCCGTGCAGATCGAAAAGCGCATGATGTTCCTGATACTCACTCTAATCGTGGCGGTGGCGGCCTTCAACATCGTTTCCACCTTGGTGATGGTGGTCACCGACAAGCAACCTGACATCGCTATCTTGCGCACCCTGGGTGCGCGTCCCGGTAGCATCATGGCGATCTTCATGATCCAAGGGGCGCTGATCGGCGTGATCGGCACACTCCTGGGTGTTGCGGGCGGCGTGGCACTGGCCACGCACCTCGACACCGTGGTGCCGGCGCTGGAAGGGCTGCTCGGCGTTCAGTTCCTCGACAAATCGGTCTACATGCTCAGTACGCTACCCTCCGATTTGCAGCGCGGAGACGTGACCTCCATCGCGCTGGTATCACTTGCCCTGGCTTTCGTCTCGACGCTATACCCCAGCTGGCGCGCGGCCCGCGTCAATCCGGTGGAGGCCCTGCGCTATGAATAAGCGGTCACTGGTCTTGGCATGCCGGGATTTGCGCAAGACCTATGTTTCCGGCCCGCTCGAAGTGCCGGTACTCTTGGGGCTGAACATGGAGATCCGGGCAGGCGAGCGGGTGGCCATCGTTGGTGCCTCGGGCACCGGGAAGAGCACGCTGCTGCACCTTCTTGGCGGCCTGGACGTTCCCACTGGTGGCGAGGTGTGGGTGCAGGGGCGCGCGCTCTCTGGCCTCAACGATGCCGAGCGCGGCGCGCTCCGCAATCAGGCGCTGGGTTTCATCTACCAGTTCCATCATCTCTTGCCGGAATTCACCGCGCTGGAAAACGTCGCCATGCCTTTACTAATCCGGCGCGCCGCTGCCAGCGAGGCGCGCACGCGCGCCGCCGCGATGCTCGCCGAGGTGGGGCTGGGAGAACGTTTGCGACACTTGCCCGGGGAGCTCTCCGGCGGTGAACGCCAGCGGGTGGCGCTTGCCCGCGCGTTGGTCACCCACCCGGCGGCGGTACTGGCGGACGAGCCGACGGGAAACCTCGATCGCGGCACGGCCGACAAGGTGTTCGAACGTATGCTGGAACTCAACGCGTGTTATGGCACGGCCTTGGTGATCGTCACACACGACCCGGCATTGGCGGCGCGCATGGAGCGCACCCTGCGGATTCAAGATGGCGTGATCGTACCCGAGACTCGCGACGGGCCATTCGCGTCTGGAACGGTGTAGGGAAGATCGAGCAGCCGCAGTTGCGGCCCCTGAGGAGAACCCAAACGGACCTCGGTGTTCGCCGCCGCGGTTTGCAGCACGGCCAGAACCTCGCTCTCGCTTTCGTTACGCGGTGCGGCATTGGCGATCGTGCCGCAGGCTTGATCCCCGAAGACAGGGCTGTAGAGCCTGTCTCCGGCCTGTGCCGGCGCGCCGACGAGTGCTCGGTAGAGCCGCTCCTTCAGCTTACCCAGATAGTGCATGCGCGCCACGATCTCCTGGCCGGGGTAGCAGCCCTTTTCATAGGAGAGCGCGCCGACCAAGTCGAAGTTGAGCATCTGCGGGACAAAAGCCTCCTGCGTGGCCGGAAGCACGGTGGCGATGCCCGCCGCAATGCTGGCGGCATCCCAAGCTGCCTCGCCGCCGCCAGTCGCGACCGCGCTGAGGCGTGCCCAGCACCGCGCCATGGCTTCGCTTTCGGCGGCGAGGAGCAAGCGCGTGGCGTCGAGGGCGAGAATCTGCGTTGCGTCCGCTTCGAGCACGGTCCCAGAAGCCGGGACGGGCAGGCCTGCCGTGGCGAGCGCCTGAGCGCCGGCACTGCCGGTGAGTCCGAGAGCCAGAAAGGAGCTGGGGGCGATCTTGACCTTGGCGCGCAGGACGTAGCGCTCAAGTCGTGTCATCACGCCATCGGCGAGGCTTGCCGGCAAGTGCGCATAGAAGGTTTCGGAGTCCGACCGCCACAGCACGAAGCTGGCGAGAAGGCGACCCTTGGGCGTGCAGTAGCCGGAGAGCTGCCATTGCCCGGGCGGGAGCGTCAAGACGTCGTTAGTGGTCTGGCTCTGCAGAAAGGCCTGCGCGTCGGGTCCCCGAATCTGCCAGATCGCGCTGTCGCGCAGCGGAACGCACGTGGCGCGGCATTGCATCGCTTCGGGAATCAGATCGGTCGCGCCGTTGCGGGGCTGCTGCATGGCGCCAGGCCTGTCGCCCCCGGAGGCGACGATTTCACTCCATTGCGGCATGATGCGCGGCGCTCGCGCCTCTGGCTGGAGTGCACAAAAAGCTGATATAATTCAAAGTTGGCTCGTCCTCTCGTAGACGCTTTTCCCAGGGCTCCAGGAAGTTCCGGGAGCGCGAGGCGCGCCGAACATCTCACACATCCGCTGATAGCCAGGGTGCCCGGATAACGGGCGGTGGTGGCGGATGGAGGCTAAACCCTGACTGGAGTTAAACATGTCTGCAACCATGCGTCAAATGCTCGAAGCTGGCGTCCATTTCGGCCACCAGACCCGCTATTGGAATCCGAAGATGGCGGCTTACATCTTCGGCCACCGCAACAAGATTCACATCATCAATCTCGAAAAGACGCTCGAGATGTATCTCGAAGCGTTGAAGTTCGTGCGTCGGTTGGCATCCAATCGCGGCAGCATCCTGTTTGTGGGTACCAAGCGCCAGGCCCGTGAAATCATCGCCGAAGAAGCGCAACGTTGTGGCATGCCCTACGTCGACCAGCGCTGGTTGGGCGGCATGCTGACCAATTTCAAGACCGTCAAGCAGTCGATCAAGCGCCTGAAAGACCTCGAGACCATGAAGACCGATGGCACTTTCGAGCGCATGTCAAAGCGCGAGGCGCTGCACCATCAGCGCGAGCTCGACAAGCTCCTCGCGAGTCTCGGCGGCATCAAGGACATGGCCGCATTGCCCGACGCGCTGTTCGTTGTCGATGTCGGCTACCAGAACATTGCCATCACCGAAGCCGCCAAGCTGGGCATTCCGGTGGTTGGGGTGGTCGACACCAATCATTCGCCCGACGGTATCGCCTACGTGATTCCCGGCAACGACGATTCCAGCCGCGCTATTCGGCTGTACGCCCGCGGTGTTGCGGATGCCATTCTCGAGGGCCGCAGCCAAGTGGTGCAGGAGATCGTCGAGGCCGGCGAGTTCATCGAAGTCGAGACCGACGCCGACGCAACGGCTGCGTAATCGGGGCCGCGTAACTCGCAGCGGGGCGGCCGAAGCCGCCCGGCCGCGTCGATTCACAGTCAACGCATTAAGCAAGGAACAGCAATGGCGGAAATTACCGCAAGCATGGTCAAAGAGCTGCGCGAGCTTACTGGGCTCGGCATGATGGAGTGCAAAAAAGCGCTCACGGAAACCAACGGCGACATGAAGGCCGCCGAAGACTTGCTCCGCGTGAAAAGCGGCGCCAAAGCCTCGAAGGCCTCGAGCCGAGTCACCGCCGAGGGCATCATTGGGGCGTATCTGGCCGCCGATGGCAAGTTGGCAGCGATGGTGGAAGTCAACTGCGAAACCGATTTCGTGGCAAAGAACGACGATTTCCGTGCCTTTGCCGCAGTGCTCGCCGAGGCGGTGGCGAAAAGCAATCCTAGCGATGTGGCGGCGATCGCCGCACTCAAGCTCGATGGCGCCACTGTGGAAGACAAGCGGCAGGCCCTGGTGCAGAAGATCGGCGAAAACATCAGTGTGCGACGCTTCGCGCGCTTCCAGTCCGAGGCGCGGCTTGTGCAATACTTGCATGGCGGCGGCCGCATCGGCGTGACCGTAGAGTACACCGGCGGCAGCGAGGCGGTGGGCAAAGATGTTGCCATGCACGTTGCTGCGAGCGTCGCGGCGATTCGACCGGTGTGCGTTTCACGCGAGCAGGTGCCGGCAGAACTGGTGGAGCGCGAGCGCCAGATCTACCTCGCCCAGGCCAAGGAGTCGGGCAAGCCCGAGGATATCGCCAAGAAGATGGTGGAAGGGCGCATCCAGAAGTTTCTCGCCGAGGTCACGCTCCTGGGGCAACCCTTTGTCAAGAACCCCGATGACACCGTTGAGAAATACCTCAAGGCCAATGGCGCCACGGTCAAGAGCTTTGGGCTCTACGTAGTGGGTGAGGGCATCGAAAAGAAAAGCGCTGACTTCGCCGCCGAGGTTGCGGCGATGACCAAGGGCTGATCGGATCGCAGACATGAGTCAGTCCCCGTTACCGGCCTACAAGCGGATTCTCCTCAAGCTCTCGGGAGAAGCGCTGATGGGCGACGATCCTTACGGCATCAACCGCGAAGTCATCGACCGCATTACCGCCGAGGTGGGCGAAGTGGTGGCGATGGGGGTGCAGGTCGGGATCGTGATCGGCGGCGGGAACATTTTTCGCGGGGTGGCACCAGGTGCTGCGGGCATGGATCGGGCGACCGCCGACTATATGGGCATGCTGGCGACGCTCATGAACGCTCTGGCGCTGCAGGACGCGATGCGTCGCGCCAACATCCAGAGCCGAGTGCAATCGGCTCTCACCATCGAACAGGTCGCGGAGCCCTACATCCGGGGCAAGGCGCTGCGCTATCTCGAGGAGGGCAAGGTGGTGATTTTCGCCGCCGGCACCGGAAACCCGTTTTTCACCACCGACACTGCGGCAGCGCTGCGTGGGCGGGAAATGGGTGTCGATATCGTCTTGAAGGCCACCAAAGTCGACGGCGTTTATACTGCCGACCCGAAATTGCACCCCAGTGCAGAACGCTATGGCAAGCTCACCTTTGACGAAGCGATCGTCAAGAACCTCAAGGTCATGGACGCGACCGCGCTGGCCCTTTGTCGGGACCAGAACATGCTGGTCAAGGTGTTCAGCATTTTCAAGAGCGGTGCGCTGCGCCGAGTGGTCATGGGCGAGGACGAAGGCACTCTGGTGCATTGCTGAGGAATGGAACATCCCAGAACGAGCGAGGAAAAGCCATGATTGCCGATATCAAGAAGTCCGCCGAACAGAAGATGCATAAATCGATCGAGACTCTCAAGGCTGACCTCGCCAAGGTGCGTACTGGTCGAGCACATACCGGGATTCTCGACCATGTCCAGGTTGATTATTACGGAACCATGATGCCGATCCCTCAAGTCGCGAACGTAACCCTCGCCGACGCGCGCACGATCGGCGTGCAGCCTTGGGAGAAGAAGATGATTCCGGTGGTCGAAAAGGCCATTCGCGACAGCGACCTCGGCTTGAACCCGGCGACGCAGGGAGATCTCATTCGCGTGCCGATGCCGGCGCTCACCGAGGAGCGGCGCAAGGATCTCATTAAAGTAGTACGGCACGAGGCGGAGAACGCTCGTGTGGCCGTGCGCAACATCCGGCGTGACGCCAACGCCCACCTCAAGGAAGCGCTCAAGAAGAAGGAATGCTCCGAAGATGATGAGCGTCGCGCCCAGGACGAGATCCAGAAGCTCACTGACCGCAGCATCGCCGAGATCGACAAAGTCCTCGCGGCGAAAGAAGCGGATCTGCTGGTGATCTGAGGCTTTCTGCCTCGCTCAACTGCCAGCGCGTCGACCGGTGTTTGCCAGTTCCACCCGCGAGGTACCCGAAGCCGGCGCGGTGCCCCGGCACATCGCAATCATCATGGATGGTAATGGTCGCTGGGCGAAAAAGCGGCTGCTGCCACGGGTCGCCGGTCACCGCCGCGGCGTAGAGGCGGTACGCGAAGTCATTCGCGGCTGCATCGAACAAGGCGTCGAATATCTCACTCTGTTCGCATTTTCGAGCGAAAACTGGCGTCGCCCGGCCGAAGAGGTGACACTCCTCATGCAGCTTTTCGTCCGCGCACTGGAGCAGGAAATCGACAAGCTGCATGCAAACGGCATTCGCTTCAAAGTGATCGGAGAACTCTCCCGTTTCGAACCTCGTTTGGTGGCCCTCATCGAGCGCGGCATGGCGCTCACCGCGGCCAACACGCGACTGACGCTGACCGTCGCGGCAAACTACGGCGGGCGGTGGGACATCGCGCAGGCGGTTGCCGGCTTGCTCAAGGCCGCTCCGGAAAAGGCCGCCGGCTTCGATCCCGACGAACTTGCACCCTACCTATCCATGGGGTATGCGCCCGAGCCCGATCTTTTCATACGTACTGGTGGCGAGCAGCGCATCAGCAATTTTCTGCTCTGGCAGCTTGCCTACAGCGAGCTCTATTTCACCGACATGCTTTGGCCGGATTTCGATCGCACCGCACTCGCCGCCGCCATAGCCTCCTATCAAGGGCGCGAGCGGCGATTTGGTCGCACCAGCGAGCAGGTGCGCGCGGATGCTTAGAGCGCGGGTGATCACCGCGTTGATCCTCGCGGCCTTGGTTCTAGGCGCGCTGTTCTTGCTGCCGGTTTGGGGATGGGGGATGTTTGCGCTGCTGCTGCTCCTGGCGGCTGGTCATGAGTGGGCCCGCCTGGGTGCCTGGTCGCGTTCATTGGAATTTTTCTTCCTCGGCTTTCTGGGCATCGCTGGTTTGTGGTTGCTCTTCGGTACGCCGCGTCCGGGCACTTCCGGTTTTATTGAACTCACCCGCCTGCTCGCGCTGGCCGCTACGCTGTTCTGGGTTTTCGTCGCGCCGCTCTGGCTCAAGCAAGGCTGGCGGACGCCGACGGCTCCAGGTTTCTTGCTGCTGGGTGCGGTGCTTCTTCTTGCGACATGGTCCGCGTTGATCGTCCTGCAATTGCGTTCGCCATGGTTAGTCGTGGCTGCTATCGCCCTGGTTGCCGCCGCAGATATTTCCGCCTATTTCATGGGCCGCGCCTTCGGCAGGCACAAGCTGGCGCCTGGTATCAGTCCGGGCAAGACCTGGGAAGGGGTGGGCGGTGCGGTAGGGGGGGTGCTGATCTACGCTCTGATGCTCTTGCCTTTGGCCAGAGAACTGGGGCGCCAAGCCGACCTGAGCGCTGGGGCGATCGCTGTATGGTTGGTTTTTGCGATGCTGATGACGGTGTTGGCCATCACCGGGGATCTCTTTGAATCCTGGCTGAAGCGTGTACGGGGAGTCAAGGACAGCGGTCGCATTCTGCCAGGGCACGGCGGCGTGCTTGACCGCATCGATGCGCTCTTGCCGACCATGCCTGCCGCAGCGCTTTTCGCGATCTACGCGCTCACCTGAGGGAAGCAAGTGAGCGAAGGTTTGCGCCAAATTACTCTGCTCGGTTCCACGGGATCAATTGGCCGCAGCACCCTCGACGTGATCGGTAGGCACCCCGAGCGCTACCGGGTCTTTGCACTGGCAGCGCAGCGGCAGTGGGCCCTGATGCTGGAGCAATGCCGTGTTTTTCGGCCCCGCATGGCCGTCCTGCTCGATGCCGATGCCGCCGCTTGTCTTGCCGCGGCGTTGCGCCAGGAGGGAATCGAGTGCCAGGTATTGGCGGGTACCGAGGGTATGGTCGCGGTTGCCCAAGCGCCCGAGGCCGACACGGTTCTAGCGGCGATCGTAGGGGCTGCCGGCTTGCTGCCGACTCTTGCCGCGGCTCGGGCAGGCAAGCGCGTGTTGTTGGCCAACAAGGAAACTCTGGTACTCGCCGGAGGTCTTTTTATGGAGGCGGCTGCGCAAAACGGCGCGAGTGTATTGCCTGTGGACAGCGAGCACAATGCGATTTTCCAGTGCCTGCCGGCGGACTATAGCGGCACAGGTAAGCGCGGGGTCAAGCGCATCGTTCTGACTGCCTCGGGCGGGCCGTTTCGCGAGGCGCCCCTGGAGCGGCTGGCGACCGTTACTCCCGAGCAAGCCTGTGCGCACCCTAACTGGGTCATGGGGCGCAAGATCTCGGTGGATTCAGCGACCATGATGAACAAGGGCCTAGAGGTGATCGAGGCACACTGGCTTTTTGGCCTACCGCCCGAGTGCATCGATGTGATCATCCATCCGCAGAGCGTGATTCACTCCCTGGTGGAGTATCTCGACGGATCCATGCTCGCCCAGCTCGGCAATCCCGATATGCGCACGCCGATCGCGTATGCCCTGGCCCACCCTGAGCGCGTTGTAGCCGGTGTGGAGACTCTCGATCTGACCCGGACGGCCGGCCTGACGTTTTCGGCTCCCGATTGGCAGCGCTTCCCCTGCCTTAAGCTCGCCTACCAGGCGCTCCAGGCAGGTGGGTCGGCGGCGGCCGTGCTCAATGCCGCAAATGAAGTCGCGGTGGCGGCCTTTTTGGCAGGGCAGGGGAGCTATTTGCAGATCGCTCAGACGTGCACGGCGGTGCTCGATGCTCTGCCGGTGCGGGCCATCGATAGCGTCGAGGCAGCATTGGCGGTGGATCAACAAGCGCGTGCCGTGGCGCGCAATCATCTGCGGCTGGGGGCTGAGTGATGGGTGGGGTGTTGCAGAGCGTTTTCGGTTTTCTCGCCGCGGTAGGGTTTCTCGTGCTGTTTCACGAGCTTGGGCACTATGTCGTGGCGCGCCTGGCGGGCGTGAAGGTCTTGCGCTTTTCGGTTGGATTCGGCCGCGTGCTGGCCTCGCGGCGCTGGGGCAAGGATCAGACCGAGTGGGCGTTTTCCGCCATTCCACTGGGCGGTTACGTCAAGATGCTCGATGAGCGTGAGGGCGAGGTCCCCTGTAACGAGGCTTCGCGGGCCTTCAATCGACAGAGCCTGGGCAAGCGCTTTGCCATCGTTGTGGCTGGGCCACTGGCGAACTTGGCACTGGCGGTGTTGCTCTATACCGTCATTTTCGCGGGCGGTACGGAGGGACTGCGGCCCGTGCTCGATCTGCCCCCCGCGGACTCGCCCGCCGCCGAGGCGCAGCTCGCGCGCGGCGATGAGGTCAGATCAATCGGCGGTGCGCGCGTGCAGACTTGGGCGGATGTACGCTGGGGTCTGCTTAAGGCCTCGGGAAAGGAAGAAGTCGACATCGATGTGGACCGTGGCGGCGCACCGCTCCAGCGCGTGCTGAACTTGCGCGCCGTGCAGCGCGAGGACTGGGAGGGTGATTTCCTGCGCAAGCTGGGTTTGGCCGTGTATCGTCCGCCGCTCGATCCGGTTATCGGCGCCTTGCAGGAAGGCAAACCCGCCGAGCGCGCGGGGCTGATGGCCGGTGACCGCGTCCTCGCCATCGACGGCCAGGTCATGAGGGACTGGGATAGCCTGGCGGGATGGATTCGTGCCCGCCCTGGTCAGACGTTGCAGTTTCGCGTCGATCGGGGCGGCGAGACGCGCGAGATTGCCGTCAGCACGGAATCCGCGGCAAAAGGAACGACGCGCATCGGCCTCGTCGGCATTACCCCCCATTTGGATCCGGCCACCATGGCGCACTTGCGCGTGGTCGCGCAATACAGCTTACCGGAGGCGTTCTTACAAGGGGCGGTGAAAACTTGGGATCTATCCATATTTACCCTGAAGATGCTCAAGCGCATCGTTCTCGGAGAAGCTTCACTCAAGAACATCAGCGGTCCCCTAACCATGGCCGATTATGCTGGGCAGTCGGTTGCCGCTGGATGGGTGGTCTTTCTCGGCTACCTTGCTCTGATCAGCGTCAGTCTCGGCGTGCTCAACCTGCTGCCCGTGCCGCTGCTGGATGGCGGGCATTTGATGTATTATACGGCCGAGCTCGTTACCGGCCGCCCGGTGAGCGACCGGATTGCCGACATCGGCCAGCGCATCGGAATCGCGGTGCTGTTCATGCTGATGGGTCTCGCGCTTTACAACGATCTGAATCACTTCCTCGCCAAATTCTGAGCCCCTATCGAGCCGCGATGATGCGACGCAAACCCCTTGCTGCCTTACTCTTGGCCCTGTTCTCGACCGCGGCCCTGGCCATCGAACCCTTCACGGTCAAGGACATCCGAGTAGAAGGAATCCAGCGCACGGACGCGGGCACGGTCTTCAACTACTTGCCGGTAAAAGTGGGCGACCGGATCGACGACGCCAAGGCCGCCGAGGCAATCAAGGCTCTCTACGCCACCGGATTTTTCCGCGATGTCCGTATCGAGGGCGCAGATGGTGTCTTGATCGTTTCCGTTCTGGAGCGGCCCACGATCAGCCAGATCGAAATCAACGGCGCAAAGGAATTCGACAAGGACACCTTGAAGAAGGCACTGAAGGATATCGGTTTGGCTGAGTCGCGCATCTTCGACCGCTCGTTGCTCGAAAAAGCGGATCAGGAACTACGGCGGCAATATATCAGCCGCGGGCGCTATGCCGCCGAAGTAACTACGACAGTTACACCGCTGGAACGCAACCGTGTCGCGGTGAACTTCGCCATCAGCGAAGGCGAGATTGCGCGCATCGCCCAAATCAATATCGTCGGCGCCAAGGTATTTCGCGAGAAGGATTTGCTCGACGAGATGCAGCTCACCACCCCCGGCTGGATGACCTGGTATACCAAGAACGACCAGTATTCCAAGCAGAAGCTGGGCGCTGATTTAGAGGCCCTGCGCAGCTACTACACCAATCGCGGCTATCTCGATTTCACCATCGAGTCCACCCAGGTGCAGATTACACCGGACAAGCAGGACATTTTCATCACCCTCAACATTACCGAAGGTGAAAAGTACCTCGTCTCGGAGGTACGGCTGGCTGGCGAGATGTTAGTGCCTGAAGAGGAGCTCAGGAAACTCATCCAGTTGCAGCCGGGGGGTGTATTCTCGAGGGCCAAGCTGACGGAGTCGAACAAAGCGATTGCCGATCGCTTGGGCAACGACGGATACGCCTTCGCTAACGTCAATGCCGTGCCCGAAGTGAACAAGGACAAGCGCGAAGTCGCCTTTACCTTTCTCATCGATCCGGGTCGGCGCATCTATGTGCGGCGGATCAATATCCTGGGCAACACGCGCACCCGCGATGTGGTCGTCCGTCGCGAAATGCGGCAACTTGAAAGTGCCTGGTACGACGCCGCCAAGATCGCACGCTCCAAGGAACGCATCGATCGCCTGGGACATTTCTCGGATATCAACATAGAGACTCCCGCGGTGCCGGGAGCGCCCGATCAAGTCGATCTTGATATTTCGGTGACTGAGAAGCCGACCGGAAACGTACTTTTTGGCATCGGCTATTCCAGCGGGGATGGCTTGGTTCTCTCCGGGTCGATCTCCCAGAACAACGTGTTTGGCAGCGGCAACGCGCTCGCCGCACAGATCAACAGCTCGAAAATCAACCGCGTCTTCTCGCTCTCCTACACCAACCCTTATTACACCCCCGATGGCGTGGCGCGCGGGTTTGACGTCTACCAGCGCAATGTCGACCCGACCTCGCTCAGCGTGGGTACATACAAATCATCCACCATAGGAGCTGGCCTGAGGTTCGGGGTACCGGTTACCGAAACCGACACCATCAACTTCGGGTTGGCCGCGGAACAAACCGAACTGACGCTCTACTTCGACAGTCCGCAGCGCTATATCGACTTCGCCAATACCTTCGGGCTCATGACCAACAGCATCATCGGCACCGTCGGCTGGGCCCGCGATACCCGCGACAGCATCCTCTATCCCACCCGGGGCCAGTACCAGCGTGTCTTCGGCGAGATCGGCTTCCCGGTATCGAGCTTGACGTACTACAAGCTCAACTACCAGCATCAGACCTTCCTTCCGTTCTTCAGCCCGTTCACGCTGATGCTCAACGGTGAATTGGGGTATGGCGACGGTCTCAAAGGCAAGCCGCTGCCGTTCTTCAAGAACTATTTTGCCGGCGGTGTCGGCTCCGTTCGCGGCTACGATACCGCGAGCCTGGGGCCACGCGACACCAATGACGAAGTGCTGGGCGGAAAGCAGCGTATCGTCGGCAATGCCGAACTGCTCTTCCCCTTCCCTGGCATGAAGCAGGACAAATCGGTGCGCGGGAGCCTTTTCGTTGATGCTGGGCGGGTACGCGGGGAGGGCGCGCAGGGCGATTTCGAAACCTTCCGCTACTCCACCGGCGCCGCAGTGACGTGGCAGTCGCCCGTTGGCCTGCTAAAATTCAGCTATGCCATTCCGCTCAATGCCAAGGATGGCGACCGGCTGCAGAGATTCCAGTTCCAGTTTGGCAACGTTTTCTAGGCGTTGCGAAGCTTAAGGAGACGCAAGGTGAATTTGCGCAAGACATTGCTTCGGGGGCTCGCCACGACGGGCTGCATGGCGGCGTTGCTGGCTAGCTTTGGTGCCGTCGCCGCCGACAACAAGATCGGCTTTGTCAACACCGAGCGCATTCTGCGTGAGGCCGCACCGGCCAAGAGAGCGGCCGCCAAGCTCGAGAAGGAATTTTCCGGGCGGGACGCGGAACTGCAGCGGATGTCCAAGCAGGTTCGGGAATTGCAAGCCTACCTCGAGAAGGAAGGCTTGGCGCTTCCCGAATCGGAACGCAAGAACAAGGAGCGCGAGCTTGCCAATTTGAGTCGCGAATTTCAGCGCGCCGATCGGCAGTTCCGCGAGGACCTCAACATCCGCCGAAACGAAGAAACGGCCAGCGTACAGGAGCGAGCCCAGCGGGCCATTCAGCAGATCGCCGAGACTGAAAAGCTCGATCTCATCCTGCAAGAAGCGGTCTGGGTGAGTCAGCGGATCGATATCACAGACAAGGTACTGAGAGCGCTGGCCGACAAGTGAGCGGCCGGAACGAGCGCGCCGCCCAGCCATGCCTACCCCGAATTTCACCCTGCGCGAGCTTGGCGCCGCCTGTGCTGCCTTGGTTGAGGGCGACGGGGATGTCCGCATAACCCAGATTGGGACGCTACATGCCGCCAGCGAAGGCGCGATCAGCTTCCTCGCAAATCCCAAGTATCGCCAGCTGCTCGCAACCACGAGGGCCAGCGCCGTGATACTCGCTCCCGAAGACGCCACGCATACCAGCCTGCCGCGCTTGGTGACTCCTCAGCCCTATGCCTGTTACGCGCGTATCGCCGCCATGCTCAACCCCCCGCAAGCATACCAGGCGGGAGTCTCTGCCGCCGCCAACGTGGGCGAAGGTGCGCGCATTGCTGCGAGCGCCCATGTGGCCCCGGGAGTGTGCATCGGTGCCGGCGCCATAGTTGGCGAGCGCGCCGTATTGCTCTGCGGAGCGGTCGTCGGCGAGCGTGCACAGATAGGCAACGAGGCGCGCATCTATCCCAACGCGGTGATCTACGCCGATTGTGTCATTGGCCCGCGATGCATCATCCATTCGGGGGCGGTGATCGGCGCCGATGGTTTCGGGATGGCCGAGGATCAGGGCGTGTGGCTCAAGATCCCGCAGATCGGACGGGTGATTCTGGGCGCGGACGTCGAAGTTGGCGCCAATACCACGATCGATCGCGGCGCCCTGGACGACACGGTGATCGAGGATGGGGTGAAGCTCGATAATCAGATTCAGGTTGCCCACAACTGCCGCATTGGAGCGCACACCGCGATCGCCGGCTGCGTGGGCATTGCCGGCAGCACCCGCATTGGCAAGCACTGCAAGATTGGTGGCGCCGCGATGATCATTGGGCACCTGGCGATCGCTGACGGAGTGGTGATCTCGGCGGGATCGTTCGTCTCGAAGTCGATCACCCATCCGGGCGTTTATACCGGGGTTTATCCCCTTGCTGCGCATGACAAGTGGCTGCGTTCCGCGCCTTTCGTGCGCCAACTCGACGAACTGGCCGAGCGGGTGCGCGAGTTGGAGCGGCGACTCAAGCCCAAGGAAGGAAGCTAGCCGATGGATGGCATGGAAATCCGCGAAATTCTGCAACATCTCCCGCACCGCTACCCGTTCCTACTGATAGACCGGGTTCTGGAACTGGAGGTCGGCAAGCGTATTGTCGGCTTGAAGAACGTGACCATGAATGAGCCCTTTTTCATGGGTCACTTTCCCGGCAACCCGGTGATGCCCGGTGTGATGGTGATCGAGGCCTTGGCCCAGGCCGCCGGAATCCTCTCCTTCAAGACCATGGGACGGCGACCGGATGGCAATTCGGTAGTCTATTTCGCAGGCATCGACGGCGCGCGTTTCAAGAAGCCAGTGGTTCCAGGCGATCAGCTGCGGCTGGAGGTGGACTTGCATCGCTTGGTTCGGGGAGTCGCCAAGTTTCAAGGGCGTGCCTGGGTGGGTGACGTTCTCGTTGCCGAAGCCGAAATCATGGCGGCGCTGCGCGAGGTCTGACCACCGTGCCACGCCTCCACCCCACTGCACTGATCGACCCTGGCGCCGAACTTTCCGACGATGTCGAAGTCGGTGCCTTTAGCATCATTGGGCCACACGTTCAGATCGGTGCAGGCACGCGCATCGCGCCCCACGTAGTTCTTTCCGGGCACACACGCATTGGTGAGCGCAACCGCATTTTCCAGTTTGCCTCCATCGGAGAAGCGCCTCAGGACAAGAAATACCGCGGAGAGCCGACGCGGCTCGACATCGGAGATGACAACACCATACGCGAGTATTGCACGCTCAACCTGGGAACGGTTCAGGACCAGGGCATTACTCGAATCGGTCATCGCAACTGGATCATGGCCTACGTCCACATCGCGCACGATTGCCAAGTGGGCGACGACGCCATTTTCGCCAACAACACGCAACTCGCCGGCCACGTCAGCGTGGGTGACTTCGCGGTGCTGGGCGGCTTCACCGGAGTGCACCAATTCTGCCGTATCGGCGCGCACGTGATCACCGGGATCGCCAGTGTCGTCGTGCAGGATCTGCCTCCCTTCATTACCGCCGCTGGCAACCCGGCGCGACCCTTCGGCATCAACAGCGAGGGTCTGAAGCGGCGGGGGTTCACTGCTGCCGACTTGGCGGTGCTCAAGCGCGCGTACAAGACGCTTTTCCGCGAAGGACTGAGGCTCGACGAGGCGCGCGAGAGGTTGGCCGGGGAAGCCGCGGGCGGTGCCGTGCTTGTGCCCTTGGTCGAATTCCTGCAAACGCCAGGACGAGGGATCGCCAGACCTCGCAGCGACTGAAATGATCGCTGGCGCGCACGGCGAGGGAGGGGGATGGCGGTGCTGATCGCCATGGTGGCGGGGGAAACGTCCGGCGATTTGCTCGGCGCGGAGCTCATCCGGGAATTGCGCCGACAGCGCCCGGAGCTTGCCTTCGCCGGTATCGGCGGGCCGCAGATGGGGAGCGCCGGCTGCACGCTTTGGCACGACGCGGAAACTCTGGCGGTGCGCGGCTATGCCGAGGTGCTCAGGCACTTGCCGCGGCTATTGCTGCTGCGACGAGACCTGGTGCGCCGATTGCTTGCGGCGAAGCCAGCGCTCTACATTGGCATAGACGCGCCGGATTTCAATCTCGGCGTGGAACGTTCCTTGAAACGCCAGGGCTTGCGCACCCTGCATTACGTTAGCCCGTCGCTTTGGGCTTGGCGCGGCGAGCGAATTCGGGTGATAGGCGAAGCGGCCGATCATGTTCTGGTGCTGTTCCCCTTCGAGACCCAGATCTACCAGTCCGCTGGCATACCCGCAACCTACGTGGGGCACCCCTTGGCGGACATCGCTCCTCTCGAACCTGACCGCTTGGCAGAGAAAGTCGCTCTGAAGCTGGACAAGCATCGGCCAGCCATCGCATTGCTTCCCGGCAGCCGTCAGAGCGAACTCGACCTCCACGCCGATTTGTTCGTGGCCACCGCCGCAGCCGTGGCCCGCGCTTTGCCCGAAGCGCAATTCCTGGTCCCGCTCGCCACTCGGGAAACCCGTGCCCGGTTTGAAATGGCATTGTGCCGGGAGGGGGCGGCGGCACCGCGCATGGATTTGCTCTATGGCCATGCGGGCAAGGCGCTGGCAGCCGCGGATCTGGCCTTGGTCGCTTCAGGTACGGCAACTCTGGAAGCGGTGCTCTACCGCTGCCCGCAGGTGGTTGCCTATCGTCTGCGGCCGGCGACGTATCGCCTCGTGAAGCGCAAGCTGCGCTTGCCTTACGTTGCTTTGCCCAATGTCCTGGCGGGGAAGTTCATCGTGCCGGAATTGCTGCAAGAAGAGGCGACACCTGAGAATCTGGCGCAAGCTCTGCTCAATCTTTTTGCCGACAAGCTCGTGCGCAAGCGCCTGGAACGGCATCACGCAGCCCTGCATGCCGAGCTTCGCCAGAACAATGCCGCGCGCGCGGCCGCCGCGGTGCTTGGACTCTTGCGGCTATGACGAGGGCGGCCCGTGCTCAAGGCGAGCTGGCGTTGCTCGCGCCGCTGGTAGTTCCGCCGGACCTCGCCGGTGTCGATGAAGCCGGTCGCGGTCCGCTGGCCGGAGCGGTCTACGCCGCCGCGGTGATCCTCGACCCCGCCGCGCCAATTGCCGACCTCGACGATTCCAAGCGCCTGAGCGCGCGGCAGCGCGAGCGGCTGGCCAGGGAAATTCGCGCCCGCGCCGTGGCCTGGGCAGTCGCCGAAGCGAGTGTCGCCGAGATCGATGCCATGAATATCCTCCAAGCAACACTCCTGGCGATGCGGCGCGCTCTTGAGGCACTACCCATCGCCCCGGAGGCGGCCTGGATCGACGGCTTGCATTGCCCGAATCTGCCACTTCCCATGCGCGCGCTTGTCGGAGGAGACCGTCGCGTGGCGGCCATTTCGGCGGCGTCTATCCTTGCCAAGACCGCGCGAGACGCGGCGATGCAGGTCCTCGATAGTCGCTATCCCGGTTATGGGTTCGCGCAGCATAAGGGCTATGGCACTGCCGCGCACCTGCGCGCCCTGTGCGAGCTGGGCCCTTGTGCGGAACACCGCCGCAGCTTTGCGCCGGTCAAGGCGCTCTTGCAGCGGACTTCTTGAGAGAGCGCGCCGCGAATGCCCAAGGAGATCGGTAGAGTGCCTACGCAAGCGTCCGGGAATGGCCTGAATTCGCTCGCCAATCCGGCGACGGAGAGCGCCGATTCGCATGCGGGGACCACCGACAAACACATTAGCCACGTTGACGGCATGCGTGCGTTGGCCGTACTTGCGGTGATGATCTACCACTTGAATCCTCGCTGGCTGCCTGGTGGGTTGACTGGCGTCGACGTCTTTTTTGTGATCTCCGGCTTCGTGGTCACGGCATCGCTGGCACAGCATCACGCGGAGTCATTTTCGGCATTCATTGCGCGGTTCTACCATCGTCGCTTGACCCGAATACTGCCGGCCTTGGTTTTCATGCTGATCGTCACTGCACTTGTGTACTCGGTCTTCATCCCGAGATCTTGGTTGAGCGGAATGACCGCTACAGTGGCGTTCATGGCGTTCTTCGGGCTCTCGAACGTTGCGTTGCAATACCAGGCGGATGCCTACTTCTCGCCCCGCGCGGAATTCAACCCTTTTACTCATACCTGGTCGCTTGGAGTCGAGGAGCAGTTCTATTTGATTGCTCCGTGCCTCGTTTATCTGCACGTTCGCGCGCTCAGTCGTGCCGGGACTCGTACGCGGGCTCCCTATGAGGTGGCGATCTTGGCCCTGGTTTCGCTCATGGCAATGGTCTATTGGACGCGCGCGGAACCATTGTCCGCGTTCTACAGCGTGGTAAGCCGGTTTGTCGAGCTTGCCGCAGGTTGCCTATGGTACCTCTGGGTTTGGCGCAGCAGCCTGCGGGCCGCTCGCGGAATCGTCGCTTGGGCATTGGACATCGCAGGGGTAGCCACGCTTGCCGTCGTTTTCGCCTATACCAGCCCTGAGCGGTTCCCATTTCCCTGGGCCTTGGCCGCGGTCGTTGCGGCGATGCTCTTGATAGGCGTTCCGGGGAGAGCTACGCCTTTTCGGCGCATCTTGGAGTCGACCCCGGCCCAGTACATTGGGCTGCGTTCCTATTCTCTCTACTTGTGGCATTGGCCAGTCTATGTCATGGCGCGATGGACGGTTGGGCTGGACCACGCGTGGATTTGGCCGATCGCCGTGGCCATCACTTTCTTGCTGGCGGAATCATCTTACCGTTGGATAGAGACTCCCCTGCGTGCTAGTCGGCGCTGGAGGGCAATGCGGCCTTCGCTGGCCATCGTCATCGCCGTCGCCGCCACCACGGCTTGCGGCTTCGCTGCGAAGGAGATGTTGACCAACTTGAACTCGCTGGGCATATCGAAAGTTACGCGGCAACGCGCGGACTGGTATGCCGATCACGATGATCCAACGCTCGCTGCCCTGGGCCTGCCCTGCGCAAGCCAGCTCCGCTATCGTCAAGCCGAAGGGATTCTAGTGATCGAGTACGAGCGGGTGAGCTGCCGCGACGGTACTCCATTGCGGCCGGAGGGTATTCCCAGCATCTTCGTGCTCGGAGATTCCCATGCGACGATGTACCTGCCCTTGCTCCACCGCTTGAGTGCAAAGACCGGCGCGAACGTACATGTATACCAGATTCCAGGGTGCCCCTTTCTCGATTTCCGGGGACCTGTCGGCAAAGGGCGCCCAGCCGAGTGTGCCACCTTGCCGGTGCGTCAGGTTGCAGACGTGCTCGCCCGCGCGAAGTCAGGAGACTTGGTATTCCTACCTTCGCTGCGTATTCCCCGTTTCGTCGATCAGTGGGGGCGCATGGATGAGGCCGTGGTTTTGCAGGCGATTCTTGGGCCGGGCGCGGACGCTGAGCGCGCGACCGGAGTCGAGGACGCATACAACTGGTTGAAGCCGCTGGTTGAAAGGGATCTCAAACTCGTGTTTGAGGCACCTACACCCATCTTCCGATCCCCGGCATTCCGCTGCGCGGACGCTTGGACGCGCATGAACGACATCTGTTCACGTGGCCTCAAGGAAACACGTGAGTGGCAGGAAAGCATAAGAGCGCCCGTTCTGCAGGCGATGCGAACGGTCGTTGCCAACACGCCAGGGGCAAGCATTTATGACCCGCTACCACATCTGTGCGGTGCGGCGGAGTGTAAAGCGATCCTGGAGTCCGGGCGACCGCTCTTTTTTGACGCCGACCATTTGAGCCGGTATGGGAACGAGGTCCTATACGCGAGCTTTTTCGCACATCTGCAGGCGATAGGCGCTCTTCCCGCTGGCGGGGAAGGAAGCCCATAACGGCATTGGGGTGCGGCCCCCCCGCGATGAACGCGACCCAGCCGGGCATGCCCCAAGATGACGTCGCCGACTCGCCATTCTCGGGGCTACCCGGTGAACCAACGGGCCGCGCTCTCCTCGCGCTGTGCGAGCCCTAGGCTACCGAGGTGCGCACATCAGCGCGCCTTCGCCCAGCCAGCCCGCGGCGACGGTTTGCAAATACGCGGAGTAGTTGGTGGTGAAGCGGTGATTCGGGTTATCTCCGCTACGGTTGTAGGCGCGATAGACGGGCAGCAAACCGGGTGGGCAGTTCTTGTTAAAGTCGGACGGTGTGCTCAAGAAGGCGTTGTAGCTTTCGATCTGCCATGAAAAACTGCTGGGGTCATATCGAACGTCCCAAAACGCGCATTCCGCCGGGCTGACCGTATAGAAATGCGAATTGGGGCCGTAGGGCAGCCCGGTTGCGGGATTGATATTCTTGTTTCCATAGAAGCGGCAGACGGGACTGGTGCCGCCGGGACTGAAAGTATTCCCGGTGCGGTGCCAGTTGCCGACCGCTTGGCTGTCCACGAGGTTTTGTTCGTCCGGACTCATGGTGAGGAAAAACCGATTGAGATCCGGGTTGTAGTATTCGACCACCTGCGGCAAGGATCCATAAGTATTGGGCAGCAAATACTCGCTCAGTTCCGTCCAGCGCAAATGCATGGGCGAGAAGTAGTCCAGGCCGGACATGTTGCTGCAAGCCGCATCCCCGCCCAGCAGACCGCCGCGCAGTTGATAGCCATAGGCATCACTGTAGGTGAAAACCCCGGCGCCGCTGCTGCCTTTCTCGGTGCTGCCGTTTGAGTACTTGACGGTGATGAAGCGCGCGCTGCGGCTAGAATCGTTAGAATCGTAATAGTCATAACCCTGTGTCATACCCTGGCTAAATTTCTTGAGGTCACCCTTTGGGTGGTGCAGCACAATCACGGGCGTCGCGGCGTCTACCGGGTTGGGATTCGACCCGGCAAGCATTGCGCCGGATGGAGGCATGCGATTGAGTCGCAGAAAGGCGACGTCGGTATCGCGGTCGGTGAGAAGAAGCGTGGCGCCACCCCCAACCACGACGTAGTTCGGGGGCACGCTGAGCGAATTGCATATCGCGGCTTCGAAGAACCAATAGGTAACAATGGTGCTGGCCAGCGCCTGATCCAACATGCAATGATTGGCCGTGAATAGGTAAGGATTCTGGGTGGATCTTCCGTCTAGGTAAACGCTGTTGAGCAGAGTCCCGGTGCACCTATAGCTGCCGCCGCTATCGGAAAATATGTAGTGCGTAACCGCGGCTGATGCCGCAAGCAGCGCCTGGGATGGATTCAGCACGCAAGCAATGTCGATTTCGCAATTGTCAGAACGGCCGATGTCCGCTACAGCCTTGATCCGCTGAGGATGCAGATCGGCACCCGCGACGAGAAGATGTGAAATCGAGGAAATGGTGAGAGCGGCGCCTTCAAGTACCGCGGATTCACCTGCAAGAATCTCGACGACGCCCGCCTCTCCTTCCATCACCGGCGACCAGAACTGGGTTTGAGTCGCCAGGGCGGTGGCGGAAATCGGACCAAACACCTGGTCGCGTGCCGCGCCCTTGAAGCGAAACTCGATTCCCTCCGACTTCCCCTGGAAGCTCATCTGCATTCTGATTCCCGCGGCCGTCGCGGACGTGAGCTTAATGCGCGCGACCCGCCCTTGCGCTGCCATTTGCCATTGCAGAGCGCTCAATGCGATTGGATCTCTATTCATCGCGCGCGTGAAACCGATCTTCAAAGGGCGGTTTTTCCTAGGTGCCTCGTTGGCGCGACGCAACTTCGCTTTTTCGGTTTCCGTCGGCGCGGCCAGGACCAGCTCGTGCGCGACCATCTGCTCGCTGCCGAGGAGCTTCTCAGTGATCAAGGCTTTGTCGGAAACGTAACGATGGGACGGCAGCCCTTGAGTCTGGGCCCCAGCCAAGAACGGGATGATGACCAAAATGGCAAGCAGAAGACGATGCATGAGTTGCTCCTTCAAGCGACAATTCAACACTCGTCTTGAACGCCGCACGCACCGCGACGGCTGACACGGCACGCCGGCAATCCAGGTCTCCGATTTAGGGACCAGGGGCTCAGACGATGGAGTTCATCAATATAACCGAGTTAAATATCAACAAATGCTACACGAGTCGGCTGATTCAGGTGCTCCAGAATACCGGAACGAGTAATACGCTCTCGGGCCGCTTGCCCGAGCCGCCCGAGGCCTTCAATCAAGGCGGCGCGGAGCCCGCGTCGATCTCGGTAAGTACAAAGGACAGTTGCCGCTTGTCGCGCCCGTTCTCTACCTGATTTGGTACCTTTGCACAGGTGGAAAGCAGACGCAGCTCAACCGCCGTCATTTGCAGAGACGATGGAACAGGGATTTGCAGATCAAAGGCGGTGTCCTTGTCGAAGACCCGTTCTGTCGCTTTCATGTCGTTCAGCAAGGCGGTAATCCGGCAAGAAGAGGTTGGTTTGAATTGGCTGGCGTTGATACGGCCTTTAACAGTGATGTTAGGGCGTTTCGCCGTGAGCGTGACGCCGACTTCGGGTCCGGCCCATGCGAACCATTTCGTGAATCCCCATTCGGCGGGGTAGGTGCCCCGGACGGAAGAGAAAACCTTCTCCCCGGCGACAAACCGCGATGGCGGGGCAGTGTGCTCGTCGAGAGCGCGGTTAAGCTTGCGGATCGCCTCCAAGTGGGGGCCGGGTCGGCCAAACGAATCGCGGACGAGCGTGACCTGCGTATAGGAGTAGAGACGGACACCAGTGAGTTCCACCGTGCCCTGGGCGCATGCGAACTCAAGGCGCGTATCCGAGAAGACTAGGGGGAATTTGACTTCGATTAACTCCTTGCTGGAGCGAATCTTAACAGTCCGGGTGACACCCCCGTAGCGAATGGTCAGGTCTCCCTGTCCCGCCGCATGGAGGCGCAGGTGAGTGTCTTTGGTATAATTCCTGAAGCTATCGCGCATCGCCGGTACTGTCTGACTTGCAATCCCTCCCGCCCGCAAGCTCAGGCGTTGCGAGCCAGGCTTGCGAGTTATGGAGGCATGCCGGTTCAGCTTCCATCCGAGTTCACCGAGCGAGAAATCGCCGTTGAATAGGAGACTGGCCTCATAGTCTTGCGCTCCCCACAATGCGTAACCGGCCGTTTGCCTGACCAATGGCAACGCCGCTTTTCGAATGAATTCCGCGACTTCTCCGGGCTTGATGGTGGCGTTGTGTTTCATCCACGGGGTATTATCGGTGAAGAGAAACTGCTCTAGAAAGATCTTGTTGTCGGTGGCCGCCCGCACTTTGTTCTGCATGGCCACAAGGCGCTTGAGGACGACATCGGCGGAATCGGATTCGCCTTCATTTCGAGCGCCCATCGCTGGCGCCCAGTAGGTCATGACGAAGGGCGATTGCGCATTGTGGTAGGTCGATCGGTGGCTGAACCAGGATACTAGCTTCTCGCCATCGTAAATCGGATCATCGTCAACACGAACTTCGGCGCCCGCGTGCGGAATGACGCGCGATAGCGTGGACACGATCCGGTCGGTAAACTGTTTATCGTACCATTCGAATACCAAGGCAAAATCGACACTCTTGCGCGCCGGAACCGGAAAATTTCCGGCGCGCGCGACGTCGCGCAGAGCCCCGACGGATTGGCCGCTCGCCAGACGGTGTTTCAGCCATCGGTTGAAACCAGTCCTTTCGGACAAGTCAAAGCTCTTTGAGCCCGGAGGGACGTTTGCCATTTCCTCCAGAACGGTCCAGAAGTCCTCCCATGATATGAACGCCCCACTGCGACACCCCTCGGTTGACTCTCGAATTCTGCTCAGATAACCCTCCCACGCCGTGAGCAGCCTATCCTCCGAAAACAGGCTGGAAATGCGCTCCCGCCCTGCCAACTCCGTATTTGGATAAAGATCCCAGAGATAAGAAACGCGAAGAAAGACATGCAGACCGCCGTCTCTGGCGGCGCGACAAACTGTGCTGAGCCGGCGATACGCCTCCTCGTTGTAGCGAATCGGTGCCAAGCCAGGTTGAAACTCGCCCCAGGGGACGACCAGAATAACCGTATTGAACCCGTCCGCGCGCAGCGTGGAAAAATCGGTACCAGCACGATCCAGGTCGGAATTCCAGAAGTTTCCAGGCCAAGCGTTGCCAAAGTAGGTCGCGCCTCTAAGAAATGGCAACTCCGCGGCCGCAAGAGGACCTGCAATCAGCAACAATCCGAGCAACAAGGTGCCTGCGTGAAATTTCAAATGCATTCTCAGCGAAGACCGTCTCAATGCGACAATTTTGACACACAGACCGCGAGCTGGCGAGGCTGCCTTACTTGATCAGAATGACCGAGGAGCGTTCCCCGGCAATTCGTCTGCAATCAAGAATTTCAGTTTTCACTCAATTATCCGACGACCGGCAAAGCCTTATGTGTCTAATGATCCCAAACGTGGCGAGAGTGTTGAGCGCGAGCGTTGGGCAACGACTTCCCACACACTCTTGGGCAATCGATAGCGGTGAATCACCTGCTCGCGGATGGAGACGAGCTTCCAACCCTCGGCAAGGAGCGCGGTGAGGGAATCTCGATCGAAGAACCGCTTCGGCCTGCCATTCACCAGGTAGTAATTCTCCGCGATCTGCGGATGCCCGCTCGCACCGTGATTGTGGTCATTGACGGAATTCACCCGGCATAACAATAGGCCTTGGGGTTGCAAGGCCTCAGCAATGCGCCGCAGTAACTCCCGAGTCGGCTCCCAGGGAAAATAGTGCAGAGACAGACTCGCGATAACCACTGGAACACTGCCGGCGGCAACTGGAAGCGGCGCGAACAGATCCTGCTGATGGTAGACGGCATTGGGCGCTTCGTTACGCGCACGCTCGATGGCTGCCGCAGCGTGATCGATGGCTACGACTTTCTGGCCGGCGGCGAGCAGTTCCCGGGTATCGCGGCCCTCGCCGCAACCCAATTCCAGAATGGCTTTGCCCGCGGCGCGCTGCGCAATTAGGGGCAGCCAGGGTCGAAGCCAGGGGTCATCAATTTCGGGGCGGTATGCAGTGCATGTGCCGGGATCACCGGCGGTGGCGTTTCGCACGGTTAGCGGTTCTCGAAGCTCAGTGCCGCGGAATTGACACAATAGCGCAGGCCCGTTGGCTGCGGCCCGTCGTCGAAGACATGGCCCAAGTGGGCGTCGCAACGCGCGCAGAGAATCTCGGTGCGCACCGTGGAAAGCGAGTGGTCAGTCGTGGTGCGAATAACGTCGGGTTTGGCTGGTGCCCAGAAACTGGGCCAGCCGCAGCCGGCGTCGAATTTGGTGTTGGAGTCGAAAAGCTCCTCGCCGCAGCAGATGCAGCGATATTGCCCGGGCTGCCAATGATCCCAATAGCGCCCGGCAAATGGCGCTTCGGTGGCCTTGTGCCGCGTCACCTCATATTCTTCAAAGCTGAGCTGATCTCGCCATTCGCGTTCACTCTTGCGAACGATTTCGCTCATCGCCTGTCTCCTCTTTGGATTTTGTCCAAGAACTTTACGACCATCAAGCAGAAAAGACGTTCCAAGTACAACGAAGGTAATCATGATCGAACTCTACTACTGGACCACGCCCAACGGGCACAAAGTGACCTTGCTTCTTGAAGAGCTTGCACTGCCTTACCACATTCATCCAGTCAATATCGGTGCGGGAGAACAATTCAAACCGGAATTCCTGGCGATTTCGCCCAACAACCGGATCCCTGCCATTGTCGATACCGAGCCCGCCGACGGCGGGCCGCCGCTGGCGCTATTCGAATCGGGGGCGATCCTGCTCTATCTTGCGGAAAAGACGCAACGCTTCCTTCCCGCCGACCTGCGCGGACGCCACGAGGTTCTGCAATGGCTATTCTGGCAAATGGGCGGCTTGGGGCCGATGGCCGGTCAGAACCACCACTTCGCCCATTACGCGCCGGAGAAGATCGCTTACGCTATCGATCGTTACGTCAAGGAGACGGGCCGTCTTTACGCGGTCATGAACAAGCGCCTCGCCGACCGGGAGTTTCTGGCCGGAGAATACTCCATCGCCGACATGGCCTGCTACCCCTGGATCATCCCCGAGCGGCAAGGGCAGGCGCTGGATGACTTTCCGCATCTGGCCCGTTGGCGCAAGCTCATTGCCGAGCGCCCCGCCACGCAGCGCGCCTATGCTCGGGCGAAGCAGATCAATGTCGCTGCAACTGCGGATGACCCCCGTGCCAAGGCCATTCTTTTCGGGCAGGGCAAGGACGTCGTGCGCTAGCGATCGCCTGATTCGAGCGGCGCGATCCAATCCTGCGGATCGAAGGCCCGGTCGCCCTCGGGCTCTGGTCGCCCGCTCGCTTCAACCGCTTGGAAATCGTGCAGACTGCCATCGAGCAAGTGGCTTGGAACGACATGCATCATGGCGTTGAAAATGGTCTCGACGCGCCCGGGGTATTTCTTCTCCCATTCGCGCAGCATCTGGCCGACTTGCCGGCGTTGCAGATTCTCCTGTGAGCCGCAAAGATTGCAGGGGATGATGGGGAAAGCGCGGTCTTCAGCATAACGCGTGAGGTCTTTTTCGGGGATGTAGGCCAGGGGCCGGATGACGACATTGCGGCCATCGTCCGAGACCAGTTTCGGCGGCATGGTTTTGAGCTTGCCGCCAAAAAAAAGGTTGAGAAAGAAAGTCGCCAGCATGTCGTCCCGGTGATGCCCCAGGGCGATGCGCGTGGCGCCCAATTCCTGGGCCACGCGGTAGAGCACGCCGCGGCGCAGCCGCGAGCACAGCGAACAATAGGTCTTGCCTTCCGGGACGACGCGCTTTACGACGCTGTAGGTATCTTGCTCGACGATGCGGAAAGGTACGCCGCGCAAAGCGAGGTATTCGGGCAGCACCTCGGCCGGAAATCCGGGTTGTTTCTGATCCAAGTTGACCGCGACCAGGTCGAAGCCAAAGGGTGCGCGCCGCTGCAGAAATAGCAAAAGGTCGAGCAGGGCGTGGCTATCCTTGCCGCCGGAGAGGCAGACCATGACCTTGTCGCCCGGGCCGATCATGCCGAAATCGGCAATGGCTTTGGTGGTGAGGCGGCGTAATCGCTTGGCGAGTTTATTGGCCTCGAAAGCCCGCTTCTGTTCCTCCGGATTGCGGGCGCGGTCGCGGCTTGTGGTTAGGGCATGCATGGCGTGTTGCAGTAAGGGGCAGGCGACATTTTACCAAGCCCCGGGGCCTCAAGCGCGGCCCGCAGCGCCGCCATCAGTTGCTGCATACGCCGAGAGTGCGAGCCTTCCCACAGCACGCTGCCGCAGCGCGCGCAGTGGGCAAAGTGCTGATGCCGCTCGCGCACTCCCGGCGGTAGGCGGTCCGCCACGGCCGCCTTGGCAATGGCGGCCAGCGGCTGATTGCAGGCAAGGCAGCGGCTCAAAGGCCGCATGGCTTGCGCTAAGCCGAGCCGCGCTAGGACTTCTTCGATCTGGGCGATGGGTTTCAGAGCATGCACATAACAGCCGCGTTCCATTTCCCGCCGCTTCAGCAGTTCGCGATCGCGGGTGAGTACGATGCGCTGCTCGGCAAGCGCGAGCCCAAGAATCTCTACGTCGGCGAAATCGTTGCGGTACAAGGTGTCGAAACCGGCCATACGCAGCAGGCGGGCGAGGCCGCCCAAATGGGCATCGGCCACGAAGCGCACCTCGCGCCGCGGTTTTGCGCGCAAGCTTTGCTCCGGCGCGAGGTCGAGCGCTTCGAAAACGGGGTAGAGCGAGATCCGGTCGTTCTGGGCAAGCCGCTGTTCGAAGCGCGCGGGTTGACCATTGCGCAGTATTAGATCGACCTCGGTGTGCGGCACGCCGAGCGCTTCGATGACATGCTTGAGGCTGGCGTCGCTTGCGCAGGAGGCGGTGAATTGCCGCTGCCGGCGCGCCGCGGGAAGAAACTCGTTGAGTTCGGCGTAAAAGCGAAATTGGGCTTCGAGGCGGGTGACCATAGGGGTCCCGCAGGAGCGGTTCAAGCGTCGACGGGCTCGCCCGTGGCGAAAAAGAAGCCGCCCGCGACGTGATGCAGAGTGCGCAGGTTTTCGTCGCAGAAGTTCCAGCGCCCTTCGCGAAAGACCCGCGGGTCGGCCCAGGCGGCAAGCACCTCAGCCAGGAACAAATCGTATCGGGTGGCGAGGGCCGGCTCTGGAATGATCCTGCACTCCAGCCAGCCCACGCATTCGCATAACAAAGGCGCAGCGACGGCGCGCCCGGAAAAGCTGGCCAGTCTCAGTTCGGTGAACTTGTCGTGTTCGCGACCGCTGCAACTGCCTGCCGCGTGGGTCGCTTGCGCCAGCCGCCTTGTCGGGACGTTCAGGGCGAATTCCCCCGAGGCCTCGACGAGTTCCCGGGTGTAGGTGTTTTTGTCGATGACCACCGCCACCTTGGGCGGGTCGAAGTCCAGCGGCATCACCCATGCGGCAGCCATGACGTTGCGTTGCTCCCGCCAGGCGCTGCTCACCAGGGTGACCGGGCCGTGATTGAGCAGGCGGTAGGCCTTGGGCAGAGGAACGTCGACTCGAGTCTGATCGATCATGGCCATGCGTATATCACCCCACCTTCAGTTTTGCAGCCCAGACTCTGCACGCGTTGATACTCTCGCTAGTGGGTGGCGAAGCGATGATTGGAGTCATTTGGCTGCCAGCGCCCATTTTCGGCGCGTGAATGACGACGCGTTCTTCTTCGCTGCTTTCATCGCTGGCTTCGTGCTGCGAGTAGCCACCGCCCGCGCCTTGAGGGGCGGTGCCGCGGAGCACGGTGGTTTGTTCGCGAACCGCGTCCTGAGAGATGGTCTGGGTCGCCGTCGCAGAGGAGGCAGTCGTCCACGCGAAATGAGCCATCAGAGGGATGACCATTCGCAGCCACGAGCAAGAACTGCGGTGACACATAAAAAATTCCTTCTGGCAGCCAAGCACCGGGATCGGCTCAGAAGACTGGGCCTTCGGATCCGGCCCGAAAGATGGTGATCGCGCCGTGGGGCGTGTAGCGATCAAACCCGGAGGGTAACGCCTGACGCCGGTCGAGAGCGGCGAGGCCGAACGGCCTGGCCGGGGCCTCCAGAGCTTCGCGAAATCTCTGCAGTGGCGGTTTGATGGGCGTTTTTCGATCCCATGCGTCGCGACGGTCCTCGATGATCATGGTCTCCAGCTCCAGGCTCGGTACTGGTTTCTCAAAGACAACCGACCGGAGGGGATCATTGCCTGCGGTTGCCAGAGCCGAGGCGCCCAGGCCCAGCACAACCCAGGCCCGACACAGGGCCGCGCTCACGCCGCGTTGGCCGCCCGAGGGCCGGATGCCCTGGCCCTCGCCATGGCCGTTTCGGCATTGACTAGGGCGCTCTGATAGTCATCTTCGTTGCCCACTTCCACGGAGCCGCATACGATGCGGATGGCGACGTCATCGCGCATTTCCGACCAGTCGTGACCGCTAATGAGCTTGGCAAGGCGTGTAAGCACGCGGGTGGCCTCGCTCGATGCGGCGCCGGCCAGCGCGATCGCGAAGCGTGCATGATCATAGCGTGCGACCAAATCATTGGCGCGAAACGCGTCGCGCATGATCCAGGCCACACCGCGCAAGATCGCGTCACCAAGCACCTCGGGAAGGCCGCGCGTAATCTCTTCGAAGCGCTCGATTTCAATCAGAGCGAGATGGAGAGGAATGTCATCGCGCCGGCACTGCTCGATCATTTGCTGCAAGCGCAGTTCAAGGAAACGCCGGTTCTGCAATCCGGTCAGGCCATCCTCGAATTCGGCACCGCTAGGCATGGCCGGACCACTGACACTGCGCGTAAGTGCGGAACTGGAATTATCCTTCTGGCCGGGCAACGTTGCCCACATCTTCTGCGCCCGAGCCGTGAGCCGCTGCGTTGCTTCACGCTGCTTGGCCCAGAGCTGGTGGAATTCCCGATACAGCTTCAAGGCTGCGGCATCGTCCCCCTCACGCGCTTTGAGATTGGCGGCGGTTTCGGTGATTTCAGCCACGAGTTCATTCAAGCCGGTTTTTTGCGCCAGATCATGTGCGTGCGCGAGCCAAGACTCGGCCTCTGAAAGTTTCGCCAAGTCGATCGCCGACCGTGCCAGATCATGCAGTGCCGACGCTTGCATGGTAACGTCGTCGATGCTTTGCGCCAGACGCAAGAGGTCGCGAAACTGCATCATCGCCCGGGCCGGTTCCTGGAGCAGCAGGTGCAGTTGACCGAGAGTTGAATGGCAGTGGGCCGCTTCTCTGGGATGCTCTTCGATTTCCGGCATCTCCTTCACTTCGCGCACCAGCGACGCAGCGATCAAGAAGGCCATGCGCGCCGAGTCGGGCTCTTCGGTCATCGCGCGCTCGCCGCGATGGCGGTGCATATCGGCGAGGGCAAGCATCGCCTGCATGGTGCGAGCTTTGAGTCCGGTCTGCTCGGCCAGCACTCGGGCAGCCCGGAAGTGTTCGGTTCCCTCCGGATAGCTGCCGAACTCGGCCAGCAGCATACCGATTAGTACCCGGGCACGGACCTCCATTTCTTGTTCGCCAGCCTGGCTGCAATAAGCCAGGCTGCGGAACAGGGCCTGCAGGGCCTCTTCGCTGGCGCGCAGGCGTTCTAGGCTGGTTCCAGCTAGCAAGAGGCAGGCGGCAATGCCGGTGGCGTCGCCCCGGTCCTGGTACACCGGCAGTGCGTTGAGCGCGGCGTCCAGGGCGCCAAGCAAGTCGCCGCGATCGATTTGGCAGTCCGCGACGCACAGCATGGCGCTCGCTTGCGCATTCCGGTCACCCATGCGTGTGGCGAGATCCCGCGCCTGCTGGGCGTGGGGCAAAGCCTCCGCAGTATTTCCCGAGTGCATCTCGAGCGAGCACAAATCCAGTAAGGACGAAAGCCGCATGGTATCGTCGGTGGCGATGCGCAGGCGTTCTTTGGCCTGGCGGATCTGAATGGCGGGACGCATTTTCGGTCAGACTCCCTGTAAAGATTCTTATAGAACTTCTGCGGCGTGGTCGGCGAGACGCGACCGCTCGCCTCTCTGAAGCGTTACGTGCCCGCTGTGAGCCCAACCTTTGAACCGATCGACCACATAGGTGAGTCCGGAACTGCCCTCGGTGAGATATGGCGTATCGATTTGGGCGATATTTCCCAGACAGACCACTTTGGTACCAGGTCCAGCGCGGGTGATGAGGGTCTTCATCTGTTTGGGGGTGAGGTTCTGCGCCTCGTCGATGATCAGATATTTGTTTATAAACGTCCGGCCGCGCATGAAGTTTAGGCTCTTCACCTTGATTCGTGATCGAATCAGGTCTCTCGTGGCGGCTCGGCCCCAGTCGCCCGCCTCGTCGTCTGTCTTGTTGAGGACATCGAGATTATCCTCCAGCGCACCCATCCAAGGATTCATCTTCTCTTCCTCGGTCCCCGGCAGAAAGCCGATGTCCTCGCCCACCGGCACAGTCACCCGGGTCATGATGATTTCGCTGTAGAGCTTGCTCTCCAAGGTCAGCGCCAGGCCTGCGGCCAGTGTGAGCAGAGTCTTGCCGGTTCCGGCCTGGCCAAGCAAGGTGACGAAATCGACCTCCGGGTTCATGAGGAGGTTCATGGCAAAATTCTGTTCGCGGTTGCGCGCGGTGATGCCCCATACGCTGTTCTTCTGGTGGCTATAGTCGCGGAGCGTCTGCAGTACGGCGCTTTTGCCGTGAATTTCCCGCACTAGGGCGTTGAGCGGCTTGTCACCTTCCTGGTATAGGAATTCATTGATCAGCAACTGCGCCACCAGCGGGCCGCTCACGCGGTAGTAGTGAAACCCTCCCTGTTGCCAGGATTCCATACCCTTGCCGTGCGTCTCCCAGAAATCCGCGGGCAACTCGCGCAGGCCGGTGTAGAGCAGATCGGTGTCTTCCAGGACCTTGTCGTTGAAATAGTCTTCGGCCGCAATCCCTAGCGCACGCGCTTTGATGCGCATGTTGATGTCTTTGGAGACCAGGATGACCTGCCGCTTGGGGTACGCTTTGCTCAGGTGCATGACCACGGCAACGATCTGATTGTCAGCCTTTCCGCCGGCCAAGCCAGCGGGCAATAGGTTGGGGACCGTCTCCGTCTGCAAGAAGAGCCTTCCTGTCGCGGCGCCACCGCTATGGCTAGCGAGGGGCACTCCACTCGCTATGCCGTCGGCAACCGCAGTCACCAACTCGTCAAGGAAGCGGCTGGCTTGTCGTGCATTGCGCGATACCTCGGTCATGCCTCGTTTGTGGCTGTCCAACTCCTCCAGCGTGAGCATTGGCAAGAAAAGGTCGTGCTCCTCGAAGCGAAACAGGCTGGTCGGGTCGTGCATCAGAACGTTCGTATCGAGCACGAAGAGCTTGGTCGCTGCGGCCGATTTGCGCGGCGTTGTGGTCTTGCTACGGTCAGACATGCGGGCGGATCCCTGGGACTGGAGGTATTGTTGCGGCGACGCGCTGAAGTTGACCTAAATCGTACTGGATCAGGACAAGCTTGGAAAGCGCCGAAAGAGGCGAGGCGCAAGGTCTGCGTAGACTCAATGAGAGCGCCGTTGCTGTCATGCTACCGTCATCAGCAATTCGACCATTTGAGTTAATCCCTCGGCCCTGCCTGCGGGCTTTGCCACAAGGACCTCCGCTGGCAACCCGGCGGCGCGCCATCCCGATGTGCCTGCCAATCCCGCGGTGCTTGTGGCAGAATGCGCCGGGATCGCATCTTCAATTCGAAGGGGAGTGGAACGTCATGAAAATAGGCGTACCGAAGGAGACCTTTGCTGGGGAGCAGAGGGTCGCGACTGTACCAGAAGTCGTTGAAAAATTGATGAAATTGGGTTTCGCGGTGACCGTTGAGAGTGGTGCCGGAAACGCGGCCAATTGCTCCGATGACGCCTATCGCGCCGCTGGCGCGACCATCGCCCCTGACGCGGCAAGCGTATGGGCCCAATCGGACATCGTGTTCAAGGTTCGTCCCCCTAGTGCCGAAGAGGCGGGGCGGCTGCGCGAAGGCATGACCCTGATTTCCTTCATTTGGCCAGCCCAACACCCGAGCCTGATGCAACAGCTTGCGGCAAGCAAGACGACCGTGCTCGCCATCGACTGCCTGCCGCGCACGTTGTCGCGCGCGCAGAAGATGGATGCTTTGACCTCCATGGCCGGGGTTGCCGGCTACCGAGCCGTAATCGAGGCCGCTAACGCCTTCGGCCGCTTCTTCAACGGGCAGATCACCGCCGCTGGCAAGGTGCCGCCGGCCAAGGTCTTCATCGCAGGCGCCGGTGTCGCTGGGTTGGCGGCGATCGGCACCGCGGCCGGCTTGGGTGCCATCGTGCGCGCCAACGACACGCGGGCCGAAGTTGCCGATCAGGTTGTGTCGCTGGGCGGTGAGTTCGTCAAGGTCGATTACGAAGAAGAGGGCTCGGGTGGCGGCGGCTACGCCAAGGTCATGAGCGAGGGGTTTCAGCAGGCGCAGCGCGAGATGTACGCCAAGCAAGCACGGGAAGTCGATGTCATCATCACGACCGCCTTGATTCCCGGCAAGCCAGCCCCCAGGCTGATCACCGCGGAGATGGTCCAAAGCATGAGGCCGGGCAGCGTAATCGTCGACATGGCCGCCGAGCAGGGGGGCAACTGTGAACTGACCGAGCCCGGTAAGGCGGTGGTGAAACACGGGGTCACCATCATCGGCTATACCGACTTGGTCAGTCGGCTCGCCAAGCAGTCTTCCACCTTGTATGCCAACAACTTGTTCCGGTTGGCCGAAGAACTGTGTAAGACCAAGGACGGTGTGATCAACGTCAACATGGAAGACGACGCCATCCGCGGCCTGACGGTTATCAAAGGCGGCGAGGTCACTTGGCCCCCCCCGGCGATCAAAGTGCCTGCGGCGCCGACCCCAGCCAAGCCCGCCGCCGCACCAACGCCCGCAGCCAAGGGCCATGGGCACGGTGCATCGGAGCCGATGGCGGCGGGCACGCTGGCCATCATGTTCGTGGTGGCCGGGGCGCTTTTTGGTTTGATCGGTGCTTTCGCGCCGGCCTCGTTTCTCGGCCATTTCACCGTGTTTGTGCTGGCCTGTTTCATCGGCTACATGGTGATTTGGAATGTCACACCCTCGTTGCACACGCCTCTGATGAGCGTCACCAACGCGATCTCCAGCATCATCTGCATTGGTGCGCTCGTGCAGATCGCCCCGCCGGAGGCAGGAGGCGGCCGCGCCGACGAACTGATCCGTTGGCTGGCAATCGTGGGCATCGCGCTCACCGCGATTAACATGTTCGGCGGCTTCGCCGTAACCCGCCGCATGCTGGCGATGTTCCGCAAATAAGGAGCGACGAGACATGACTTCCAGCCTGACGACGGTCGCTTATCTGGGCGCGACCATCCTCTTCATTCTCAGTCTCGGCGGCCTCTCCAACCCGGAGACTTCGCGGCGCGGCAACCTCTACGGCATCATCGGCATGACCATCGCCGTGCTCGCCACCGTGCTTGGGCCGCGCGTTGCCGCTGCCGGGATACCCTGGATCATCGGAGCCATGGTGGTCGGTGGCGCCATCGGCCTTTATGCCGCGCGGGCCGTACAGATGACGCAAATGCCCGAGTTGGTGGCGATCATGCACAGCCTCGTCGGCCTGGCGGCTTGCTTGGTGGGGTTTGCCAGCTATGTCGATACCTCGATTCAATTCACCGGGGCGGAAAAGGCGATCCATGAAATCGAGATCTACATTGGCATCTTGATCGGCGCGGTGACCTTCTCTGGCTCGGTGATCGCCTTCGGAAAACTCTCGGGGAAGATCGGCGGCAAGCCGGTGCTGCTTCCCGGTCGGCATTGGGTTAACCTGATCGGCCTGCTGGTGGTGATCTGGTATGGCCGCCAGTTCATCGCCGCACCCTCCATCGAGGCGGGTATGGTGCCACTGATCGTGATGACCGTGATCTCTTTGCTCTTCGGAGTCCACATGGTGATGGCCATCGGCGGTGCCGACATGCCGGTAGTGGTATCGATGCTCAACAGTTACTCCGGGTGGGCGGCGGCGGCCACGGGCTTCATGCTGTCGAACGATCTTCTGATCGTCACCGGCGCACTGGTGGGTTCATCCGGTGCCATCCTTTCCTACATCATGTGCCGCGCCATGAACCGAAACTTCATCAGCGTGATCGCCGGAGGTTTCGGCACCGGTGGCGGCGCCCCGGCGGCAAAGGCGGGCGAGCAGCCGGCCGGCGAAGTGGTGCCGGTGAGCGCGGCGGAGACGGCGGAACTGCTGCGTGAGGCGAAGAACGTGATCATCGTGCCCGGTTATGGCATGGCGGTGGCGCAAGCGCAGCACACGGTTTTCGAGATCACGCAGCACCTGCGTGAAAAAGGCGTGGGCGTGCGCTTTGGCATTCACCCCGTCGCGGGGCGTATGCCGGGCCACATGAACGTGCTTTTGGCGGAAGCCAAAGTGCCCTATGACATCGTTCTTGAAATGGACGAAATCAATGAGGATTTCCCGGATACCGACGTGGCCATGGTGATTGGCGCCAACGACATTGTGAACCCGGCTGCGCAGGACGATCCCACCAGCCCCATCGCCGGCATGCCGGTGTTGGAAGTGTGGAAGGCGAAGACCTCCATCGTCATGAAGCGATCGATGGCCTCCGGCTACGCCGGCGTGGATAACCCTCTCTTTTACAAAGAAAACAACCGCATGCTTTTTGGCGATGCGAAAAAGATGCTCGATGAGGTATTGCTGGCGCTGAGGGCTTAATGACGCAGTGCCCGGCGTCGCGGTGCAGGCGCCGCGACGCCTCGGCACAACGGGTATGAACGCCTGGAGCGCCGCCATGTCCATGAGCATTTGGGACCCGGCGGAGGTGCGGGCGTGGACGCAGTGGAGCGAATCCGGGCGTTTGGTTTCCGGAAGTGGTACGAGCGGCAACTAGTCCTGGGGCACTTGTACCTGGTGGCGTGCATTTTGGGCTTGATCCTGGTTGCGGCGGCAGTCGAGGTGTACCTCAGCCAGACCGGACGCACGGGCTTGGCCTTTGCGCTGGCCATGGGCATACCCGGCGTAGCGCTGGCGGCAGTGGGCTGGGAGCGTTATCGGCGAATCATGTTGGTCGCGGACCACTTGGTAAGCAACGCGACCTGCCAACGTTGCCAGGTGTATGGCTCCTTTGACATCAAGGAGGCCGGCGCAGCGATGCATCAGGAACCGGTGGACATCCAGAACGCGGACGAGGTTTGGGTGAAAGTGCATTGCAAGAAGTGCGGCAACGAATGGCAGATTTGATTGGCGTCGAGCCCAACCGATAAGGCCGCTTGCGCGCTTCGCGGGGGGCCACCCGGGAGAGTGAACAAGCGGTAGAATGCCGGCCGCCCATGAACAAGCTCCACGCAGCCGATCTGCGCGATTGTTTCGCGCGACTCCCCGAACTCAATCTGCTCGACGAGCATCGCTTGCGCGGCCAGCTGGCGCGCCTCACCAGGGCACGGGATGCCTCGGGCCAAGCGGCGCAGAAATTCCGGAACGATTTCGCCGCAGCGTGGCAACGAGCCCAGGCGCGCAGAGACAATCGGCCGCGCTTTGACTACCCTCCCGAGCTGCCGGTTTCGGCCCGGCATGAGGAGATTGCCGCCGCGATTCGTTCGCACCCGGTTGTGATCGTTTGCGGCGAAACCGGATCAGGGAAGACCACCCAACTCCCCAAGATATGCCTGGAAGCCGGCAGAGGCCTGCGCGGGCTGATTGGGCACACGCAGCCGCGGCGGCTGGCGGCACGCAGCGTGGCGGCACGCATCGCTGAGGAACTGGGCAGCCGCGTGGGTGACGCGGTGGGCTGCAAAGTACGATTTTCCGACCGCACGGGGCCACAGAGTTACCTCAAATTGATGACTGATGGCGTCTTGCTTGCAGAAATGCAGGCGGACAGGCGGTTCTTGGCCTATGACACTCTGATCATCGACGAGGCGCATGAGCGTAGCCTCAATATCGACTTCTTGTTGGGCTACCTCAAGCAGTTGTTGCCCAGGCGAGGCGATTTGCGAGTGGTCATCACCTCCGCGACCCTCGACGCCGTGCGCTTCGCGCAGCACTTTGGCGGCGCGCCGGTGATCGAGGTGAGCGGCCGTGGCTACCCGGTTGAGATTTGGCATCGGCCGCTCGCGCGCGAGGAGGACGACGACGAAATCGAACTCGAAGAAGCAGTGGCCGAGGCCGTGCAGGAATTGACCCGTCTGGGGCGCGGTGACGTTTTGGTGTTCCTGCCCGGCGAGCGAGAAATCCGGGAGACCGCTGAGTTATTGCGTGGCCGGCTCAAGCCCGGTACTGAACTCCTGCCGCTTTTTGCAAGGCTGTCACTCGCCGAACAGCAGCGGGTATTTCATCCCACTGGCAGCGCTCGGGTGGTGCTCGCGACCAATGTCGCGGAAACCTCTGTCACCGTGCCTGGAATACACTATGTGGTCGATTCGGGCTTGGCACGCATCGCGCGCTATTCGGTGCGGAACAAGATCGAGCTGCTGCAGATCGAGAAGATCTCGCGCGCCTCGGCCAATCAGCGCGCCGGTCGCTGCGGGCGCGTCGCTCCCGGCATATGCATACGCCTCTATGGCGAGGACGATTACGCCAATCGGGCAGCGCACACGGATCCGGAGATCCTCCGCAGCTCGCTCGCCGCGGTGGTACTGCGCATGTTGGCGCTGGGCCTGGGCGACATCGAGGCATTTCCCTTTCTCGATCCTCCCGCGCCCAAAGCCATTGCCGACGGCGTCCAGCTCTTGCAGGAGCTGGGAGCGGTCGACCAGCGCCGCGGCCTGACCGCGGTGGGTAGGGATTTATCGCGTCTGCCGATCGAACCACGCCTGGCGCGCATGGTTCTCGCGGCGCGCGAACAGGGGTGTTTGAGAGAAGTGCTGATCATCGCGGCCGGGCTCTCGGTACCCGATCCGCGCGAGCGTCCCGTCGAGCAGCAGGAGGCCGCCGCGCAAGCGCAGGCACGGTTTCGCGACGAGCGCTCCGACTTTCTCAGTCTCCTGCGGCTATGGGAGTTCTACGGCGAGGTGCTGCGCCAGGAAATGACCCATCGCAAGCAGGTGGCTCGTTGTCGGGCCGCGTTCCTCTCTTGGCTGCGCCTTACCGAATGGCGGGACATACACACCCAGCTTTGCCAACAGCTCCTCGAACTGGGCTGGCACTTGCCCGGAGCCGAGACTCCCCCGGCCAGTTATGAGTCCATTCATCGCGCGCTCCTGAGCGGACTTCTGGGCAACGTCGCCTGTCGTGCTGAGGACGGCGATTACTTCCTCGGAGCCCGCGGCCTCAAGCTGCATCTGCACCCGAGTAGCGGCGTGCCGCGGAAAGGGGTGCAATGGTTGGTGGCGGCGGAGTTGGCCGAAACCACACGCCTATACGCCCGGTGCGTGGCCCGTGTCGAAGCGGGTTGGATTGAAGACGCCGCTGTGCCGCTGCTGAAACGCAGTTACTTCGATCCACGCTGGGAAAAGAGTTCTGGTCAGGTCGTGGCCAGTGAGCGGGTGTTGCTCAACGGCTTGGTTCTTGCCCGGGGGCGACGCGTGTCCTACGGGGCGATTGCCCCGGGGGAGGCGCATGAGATCTTTCTGCGCCGGGCGCTGGTAGAGCGGGACTTTGAGACCAAGGCGCCGTTCTTCGAACACAACGGTCGGCTCATCGAGGCAGTGCGCGAACTGGAACACAAAGCGCGGCGCCAGGATGTGTTGGTCGAAGACGAGGTCATCTACGAATTCTACGCCGCGCGTGTTCCCGAGGATATCTGCACCGCCGCCGGCTTCGAGGCTTGGCGCCAACTGGCGGAAAGAGTTGAACCCGAGAGCCTTTTCCTGACCCGCGAGGTGCTGTTGCGTCCAGGCGCGGGCACGGTAGCCGAGGAGCAGTTTCCGAAGACGATGAAGATCGCGGGTGTGGACCTGCCTCTCAACTACCGTTTCCAGCCCGGGCACGTGCTCGATGGCGTGACTCTTACGGTTCCCTTGGCCCTGCTCAACCAGATCGACCCGGCTGTGCTCGACTGGCTGGTTCCGGGGCTGGTACGGGACAAAGTCAATGCGCTCGTCAAGACGCTGCCTAAGTCTGTGCGCAATCGGATATTTGGGCAGCGGGAGTTCGTCACGGCTTTTCTGGAGACGACCCCGGAAGGGCTCCAGCCGCTCAAGCGAGCGCTAGCTGCGTTCCTCGAGAAGCGACTGGGAACGAGCGGATTGGCGCTCGATGATTGGGTACCGGCACTGCCCGAGCACCTTGCCATGAATCTCCGGGTGGTGGACGAATCCGGAAAGGAATTGGCGATGGGGCGGGGTCTGGCACAGCTGCGTGAGGCCCTAGGCGCGGCTGCAAGCCTCACTTTTGCCACCGCGGACCCGAGTTGGGAACGCACTGGCCTGACGCAGTGGGATTTCGGCGAGTTGCCCGAATCCATCGTCTTCCAGCGTCAGGGTCGGCAGCTGACTGGCTTCCCGGCCCTGATCGACGAGGGGCAGACGGTGAGTCTGCGGCTGCTTGATACTCAGGAAGACGCCCAGCGTGCGACGCGCGCGGGGGTGCTCCGCCTGCTTCGTCTGGAGCTGAAGGAGAGCTTGCGGCAGATTGCCAAGGCCCCGCCTGAATTCACGCCGATCGCCATCCAACTCCGGGTTCTGGGCAATGGCGAGGCGATCCTGGCCGAGGTCATCGACGCGATTTGCGACCGTGCCCTGGTCGGAGAGGACCCTCTGCCGCGTCACGCTGTCGCATTCGAGGAACAGAGAAAGCGGGCCAGGGCGCGACTCCCGGCCGTGACCGCGGCAGCCTGGCGGCAGCTCGCGGCGATCTCCGCGGAGTACCAGGAATTGGGGCGAGCCCTCGCCGGATTGACGCCGGGCGCCCGCAACTTGGCCGAAGAGGTCGGGGCGCAGCGTTCGGCGCTCGTTTACCCCGGCTTCCTTCGGGCGACACCCTGGGAAAAACTTGCCGAATTGCCCCGATATCTCAAGGCGGCGCGCCGAAGACTGGAAAAGTACCCGGATGACCCCAGCCGCGACGCCCGGCATGCCGCAGCCATCCGGGCCATGTGGCAGCGCTGGGCAGACCGCTCGGCGGGGGCGGCTAGGCAGGGGCCGGTGCCGCAAGGACTGGCCGATTTTCGCTGGCAAATCGAGGAATGGCGGGTTTCTTTGTTTGCCCAGGAACTTCGCACGCCCTTTCCGGTGTCGCAAAAGCGTCTTGAGAAGCTCTGGGCGGAGCTTGCACCCCGATAATTGGTATTTACAGGCGGTTGCTCGGGGTGTAGTTTAGACGGTAGCATGTGGGGGGGTGTATGCCGGACGATCAGTGGCTGGGTCTGGCGTGCACCGAACCGCGCGGGAACCGGGTGCAGACTTGTTGAGTGGTTGACTAGCTACCTGGAAGATCATCATCTGATTAGGGGTCCAGCATGTCCCCCGGCGAAGAGGCGGTCATGGGCGTTTTCAAGCTAAGCGATTACGAGGATCGGCGACAGAAAACCAATGCCGAGATCGGCCAAGACTCGGCCAAACTGCTCGATGAGTGCCGGGACTTGGCGGTCCACAGGCTGCTGCTTTCATTCACCGCCATGCTCGACCGCCTCACTACGCTGCTTTTCGAGCAGGCCGAGAAGTCGATTCGCCACGACGACGTCAATCTCTTCCTTGCCGCTCGCACCCTCATCCAGAAGGAACGCGCACGCATCGCCGGAGAATTCGAGCGGGCATTGCGCACTGGGGTCGACGAAGGCATACGCAGCGGTGGCAAATCGGTAGAGGCGGACTTGGAATGGAATGCCGACAGCCTCAGCCTGGTCGATTCCGACGAAATTGAACAGGGCGTGGCCATGGGCAAGTTGGCGCGCACGATCGAAGAGGTCTGCCAGGAGCAGTTCACCGCCTTCAACCAGCGCGTCGGCTACCTGCTGGGCAACGAAGAACTCGAACAGGCCAAGAACCCGCTGAGCCCGCAGGCGATATGTCGGGCCTTCAAAGATGCCTTCCAGGCGTTGCAGGCTGACACCGAAATCAAGCTCGCAGTGCTGCGCCAACTCAACCAGAACATCCTCGGCGACATCAACTCGATTTACGCCGATCTTAACCGCCACCTGGTCAACGCGCACGTCCTGCCGACCTTGCGTCCGACCTTGCGTCGCGTGCAGCGCCATGCTGCCAATCCCGCTCAGGCATCAGCCGGCGGACAGGCGGGAGCGGCACCTGGTGGTGCAGCGGGCATGGCGGGCGGTGAGTTCGCCGAGGGCGATGACGTGTTCGCCACCCTGCAATTCCTCCTCCAGCGCATGCAGGCGCGGGCCACGGGCCCGGGAGTAGGCATGCCCGCAGGCATGGGTGCAGGCATGGCCGGTGGAATGGCCGGCGGGGTTGCGGCCGCCTCGGGCATGGGCGGTCTGGGAGGCGCAGGGGGGTTGGCCGGGAGCGGGGCGGCCGGTCCAGTGTCCGCGGCTTCGGCACAGCAAGCCATGGCGACCGTTCTCGAGTCGCTCACCCAGCTGCAGCATGGCAACGGGCATTTCGTGCTCGCCAACGGATCTACGGTGGATCTCAACCTGCCTCTCAGCGGAGAGCAGAATATCCTCCGCGAGATCGGCTCCGCAGGCGTCGGAAATCTGGGTCAGGTCGACGCGATGACCATCGAACTGTTGGCGATGATCTTCGATTACGTCTACGAAGATCGCAACCTCGCGCCACAGATCAAAGCTCTGCTCGGACGCTTGCAGATTCCCGTCCTGAAGGCGGCGATGCTCGACAAGGCATTCTTCTCCAAGCGCTCCCACCCGGCGCGGCGACTCCTCGATCGCCTGGCCGAAGCGGGTATCGGCTGGTCGCCCGAAGCAGGTACCGATGACCCGCTCTACAAGGCCATCGAAGGAGTCGTCCAGCGCATCCAGGACGAATTCATCGATCGCGTAGAAATTTTTGCCAATGAACTCGAAATCTTCGAGAAATTCCTGGAGGATGAAGAAAAGGCCGCCGAGGCGCTTGTTGAGTCATCCGCCGAGGAATTGCACCAGCGTGACCGGAGCGAAATCGCTCGCCTGGTCGCTTTGGCCGAAATCGAACGACGCGCGGCTGCAGGCGTCGTCGAATCGATGCCCGATTTCCTGATTGGTTTCCTGCGCGAACGTTGGGTTGCGCCCTTGCAGCAAGCGCATTTCCGCGAAGGCGAAGATGGAGCGGCGTGGAAGAAGGCCGTTCAGACCATGGACGACCTGATCTGGAGCATTCAACCAAAACGTACGGCCGAAGACAGGAAGCGGTTGGTGAGCCTTCTGCCAGGGCTGCTGCAGCGGCTTTACGCCGGATTGCAGGGTATCGAGTGGGCTCCGGAAGCCCGCGAGGCTTTCCTCAGTCAATTGGTCGACGCTCATGCCGGTGCGGTCAAGGCCAGCCTGCTGCAAATGGCTCCTGGAGCGCCGGTGGTCGCCGGGCCGGGGCCGGTCGCGGCAGGAGCTGCCATGGCGACGACGTTGGCGGTCGGGGCTATCCCGCTGACCGTGGCCGACTTGCCGCAGGGCGGTGACGCGATCGCGAAGGCGACGATGCCGCAGCCGAACATGGGCGGTATTCCTGATACCGTCGCGGCCGTCGCGCCGGCAACGAGTCAGTCGCTCACCGAAGCCACGATCGCCGCTGAGCGTGAGCGCGCCAACGCCGCACGCCGGCCCGAAGCAGGCTCAGCGAGCCGCATGGTGGCGACGCTCGTGCGCGGTTCCTGGATCGAGTTTGCCAATGACAAGAACGTTTGGGTGCGCAGCAAACTCGCATGGGTGAGCCCGCTGCGCGGCAATTATCTGTTTACCAACCGGCAAGGCTACAAGGCCCTGGCCGTTTCCCGCGACGAACTGATCGAGCGCTTCCGGGCCAATCGCGCTCGGCTAGTCGATATCGAGCCGCTGATGGATCGCGCGATCTCCAGCATGATGGAGACCTTGCACGAGCAGGTAGCCGAGCCCGCGTGATCGCACTCGCTTCCAAGAAGAATGCGGGCGCAGGCCCGCGTTTTTTTTCGTAACGTCTCGACACTTCGCGTTCTTGGTGAAGAGGTCAGTCTCGGAGAAGCAGAAGCGATTTGTCGCAGAAGCCGTTTCATTGCTCCGGCAAGCAAACCGCAGAATCCCAGGTTCGCGTCCGCAGGCTCAGTTCTCGCTTAGGGCGCGCACGCACTCGGCAATCAAATCGGGGCCGCGATAGATGAAGCCGGTGTAGATCTGTACCAGCGTAGCGCCGGCCTCAATTTTGGCCCTGGCGTCCGCGCCCGAAAATACACCGCCGACTCCGATCACTGGTATGCGGCCTTCCAGGGCGTGGCATAGGGTCTTCAGCGCCTGGGTGGCGGGTTGGAAGACCGGTTTTCCGGAAAGACCGCCCGCCTCGCCGGCATTTGGCAGGCCCTCGACGCCGACGCGAGACAGCGTGGTGTTGGTGGCGATCACGCCATCGATTCCGTGTGCCAGGAACTGGCTGGCAGCGGCATGGATGGCGGTTTCATCCAGATCGGGGGCTATTTTCACCGCCAGCGGCACATAGCGGCGGTGCATTTCGGAGAGCCGGCGCTGTTCCTCCTTGAGAGCATTTAGGAGCGCAGCGAGGGCGTTCGCTCCTTGCAGATCCCGCAGGTTCTTGGTGTTGGGGGAAGAGATGTTCACCGCGACGTAGCTTGCTCGAGGGTATACCTTGCGCAGGCAGGCGAGATAGTCGTCTGCTGCTCGTTCGATCGGCGTATCGACGTTCTTGCCGATATTGATGCCCAGAACGCCGCGATATCGACTGCGCGCAACATTGGCCAAGACGGCATCAACGCCGAGGTTGTTGAAGCCCATGCGATTGATCAGCGCATTCGCCTGGGGCAGTCGAAAGAGCCGAGGTCGCGGGTTACCGGGCTGTGGGCGGGGCGTTACCGTGCCAATTTCGATAAAGCCAAAGCCCAGCGCGCCCAATGCGTCGAGATGCGTACCATTTTTGTCGAGTCCCGCCGCGAGCCCCAGAGCATTCGGGAAATCCACACCCATGGCACGCACAGAACGGCCCCCGGAGGTTGACCCAAGGCATCCGGCCACGCCGAGATTCGCTGCCAGGTCCATGCCGGCGAATGCCACCTGGTGGGCGGTTTCCGGGTCGAGCCGGAAGAGCAGGGGGCGAATTAACTGGTAGAGCATTGCTGAGTTGCCGAGCCTGGGCTTGGGCCGTACTGGTTTGCTGCGGCCCTGGTCTTCTTGATGCGCTCATAATATCATCGACGCGGGGCGCGATTGGGAGTCACGAGTTGACGTGGGCAGTCTGTTGGCGAAAGTGTTGGTCTCTAGTATTGCTTGCACTCGGCACGCTACCCCTGGCTGCGCAAGGCAAGCCGCCGCGCCCGGGGGACTTCAGCAACTCCCAGGCAGCCGTCGCGTTTATCCGGGAGATGGTGCGCGAGCAGGGGTTTAGCGCGCGGCAGTTGCAGGCGCTTTTCAGTCGGGTGAAGCGCGAGCCCTTGGTGCTCGAAGCCATCAACCGACCAATCGTCGCCCCACCCAAGTGGTACGAATACCAGGCCAATTTTCTGACCCCGGCCCGCATTCATGGCGGGCTGGAATACTGGCAGCGCAACGCGGCGGCTCTTGATCGAGTCGAGGCCCGATACGGTATCCCCGCAGAGGTCGTAGTCGCGATCATCGGCGTTGAGACCTTTTACGGTCGCAATACGGGCCGGTATCGCGTGATCGACGCGCTGGCAACGCTTGCCTTCGAATATCCTCGCCGCGCCGACTTTTTTCGCAAGGAACTGACCCAATTCCTGTTGCTTGCTCGGGAGCAGCGCATTTCACCGCTCATTCCGGAGGGGTCTTATGCCGGGGCCATGGGGTTGCCGCAGTTCATGCCCAGCAGCTACCGGCGCTATGCGGTGGACTTCAATGGCGATGGCAAAGTGGACCTATGGCGTGACGGACCCGACGTGATTGGCAGTGTCGCCAATTTCTTGGCCGAGCACGGTTGGGCAGCGGGCGAGCCAGCTCTCGTGCCGGTGCGTGTGGCGCCCGAAGTGATCCCGGCGATGCCGGGTGCCGGCACGAGCCTGCGGCGCAGCTTGCGAGCCTGGATGGCGGACGGTGTGGAAGTGAATGATGCGGGCCTCGTCCAGACCGATCCCATGGGCATGCTGGTCATGCTCGAGGGACCGGAAACCGAAGAATACCGCTTTGGCCTGCAAAATTTCCAAGTGCTAATGCGTTACAATCGTTCGCGGCTTTACGCCGCCGCGGTATGGGATTTGGCGCAAGCGCTGCGCAGTTCTCGCGGGGGCGGGTTATCGCCCGGCGCGCAGGCGGAGAATCGCGCGCAGCAGTCCTCGCGTTGACCCATCTAGAGATGGGGGCTCAGTGCCCTCGCGCAGCGCTGCCAGCAACGGCGCAGCAAGCGATTTGCCCAGCTCCACGCCCCACTGATCGAAGGAATTGATTCCCCAGAGCACGCCCTGCATGAAGGTCTTGTGCTCGTAGAGCGCGAGGATCTGGCCGAGACGTCGAGCATCGACCCGCGGCATCAGTATCGTAGTCGAGGGACGCCCGCCGGCGAAGCGACGATGCCGCGCGAGCTCTGGCACGCCGGATTGTTCGGCGAGCGCATCGGCTTGCGATTTGCCCTGCAGAAAGGCCTGGGCCTGCGCCAAGGCGTTCGCCAAGAGTATCTCTTGATGCTCGGCCAAGTCACTCTCCCCACGGGCGGCAAGCACGAAATCGACGGGCGCGCCGCTGCCTTGGTGGAGCCACTGAAAATAGGCATGTTGGCCGCTCGTGCCCACAGTTCCCCAGAGCGCTGGGCACGCGGGGTATTCGAGGCATTCGCCATCGCGGCGGACGGACTTGCCGTTGCTTTCCATTTCCAATTGTTGGAGATAGGGCGTTAGCAGTTCCAGACCACGGGCGTAAGGGACCGCGACCAGATCGGGATATCCCAGGAAGTTGCGGTTCCAGACCCCAAGCATGGCCATCAGCACGGGCGCATTGCGATCGAGGGAGGTATCGCGCAAGTGCCGATCGAGTTCGTGAGCTCCCTGCAGAAATTCGTCGAACACATCCGGGCCAACCTGGGCAACGACCGGAAATCCGACCGCAGACCAGACCGAAAACCTGCCACCAACCCAATCCCACATGGGCAAGATGTGCGCCTCGTCGATTCCGAACGCCAACGCCGCACGGGTATTCGCGGTCACAGCGAGAAAGTGCGCACCCAGCTTGGCTTGCTCGCCCAGCCTCGCGTGCAGCCAAGATTTCGCACTGATCGCATTGCGCAACGTCTCTTGCGTGGTGAAGGTCTTCGAGGTGACCACGAACAGTGTCTCCTCGGGTACCACGCGCGCCAAGACCCGGCATAACTCCGCGGCATCGACATTGGCCACGAAGGAAGTCTGCACGCCCATCCCACCGCTTGCAGATAAGGCATCGCACACCAAGCGCGGCCCAAGATCCGAGCCGCCAATGCCCAGGTTGACGATCCACCGCAGAGGTTTTCCGGTCGCTCCTCGCCAGCGCTGGCCGTGCAGCTCTTGCGCGAGGGCGTAGGTGCGTCGGCGCGCCGAAAGAATCTGCGCGGCCAAGTCCGGGTCGACACCGGAACTGAGGGAAGTCTCCGGGAGACGCAGCGCCCAATGCATTGCTGCCCGCTGTTCGGTGTTGTTCACTGCGGCACCGGAAAACAGCGCCTCGATCCACGCCGGCACGTGCATCGCCTCCGCCAAACGCAGGAGCTCGCCCAAAACCTTCGTATTCCAGCGCTGCTTGGAAAAATCGAGCAACAGGTTTCCCGCTTCGCAGGACCAGTTCTCGAAGCGCAGGGGGTCGCCCCGGAACAGCGCCTGGAGATCGGTCGCCTGAGGATTGCGCGCCAGGCCCGTCAGAGCGCTCCATGCGGGTGTTGCGACGGGGTTGACGGTTGGAGGAAGCGCACGCGGCATTACGATGACCCTCGACGGCCGGATGCGCGCGACTATAACAGATGCGCCGCGGCGACGGCGAGGGACAGCGAGGCAGCGGGTAGCTTATAATTGCGCCAGTCCACTCCAGCCGAATCGGGCCGATTGATGCGCATCCTCTTGAGCAATGACGACGGCTATTTCGCGCCGGGCCTAGCCTGCCTCGCTGGGGCGCTTTCCGAACATGCCGAAATCGTCGTGGTTGCTCCCGAGCGTGACCGCAGCGGCGCTAGCAATTCGCTCACTTTGGATCGGCCGCTGACCGTACGCAAGGCGCCGAACGGCTATCTGTATGTCAATGGCACGCCGACCGACTGCGTGCACTTGGCGGTGACGGGCCTTCTGGAAGCGATGCCGGACATGATCGTTTCGGGCATCAATCTCGGAGCCAATATGGGGGACGACACCATCTATTCCGGGACCGTGGCGGCCGCGACCGAGGGCTTCTTGCTCGGTATTCCATCGATCGCGATTTCGCTGGTCACGCGGCACGATGGTGGCGGAGCGGAGCATTTTGAAACGGCGGCGCAGGTGGCCGCACAATTGGTTCAGCGCTTCCAGAGACAACGGGGCTCAGCTCCTTGGTTACTCAATGTCAACGTGCCCAATGCACCCGCGGAGGTTATGGGCGAGTGGCAGGTCACCCGACTGGGTAAGCGGCACAAGGCCGAACCAATGATTCGCCAGCAGAGTCCGCGGGGGGAGGCGATCTACTGGGTGGGCGCCGCTGGGCCTGCTGCGGATGCCGGCGAAGGCACCGATTTTGCAGCCGTCGCCAACGGCAATGTGTCGATTACGCCCTTGCAGATGGACCTCACCTACTACAATGAAATGCGAGCCGTAGAGGCTTGGCTGCAGCGCTGAGGGGGAGCCGAGCCGTTGGTGCACAGCGACCGCTTCTCCGGCATCGGCATGACCTCCGTGCGTACTCGCCAGCGCATGGTCGAGCGACTGCGCGAGCAAGGCATACGGGACGAAGTGGTTCTGGCGGCGATGCAGGCGGTTCCGCGCCACATCTTCGTCGACGAGGCGCTCGCCTCGAGGGCCTATGAGGATTCGGCCTTGCCGATCGGCTTCGGCCAAACCATCTCCCAACCCTGGGTGGTGGCGCGGATGTGCGAACTGCTGCGCGCGGGCAAGCCACTGGGCGCCGTGCTTGAAGTGGGCACGGGCTGCGGCTACCAAACCGCCGTGCTGGCGCAGTTCTGTCAAGAAGTTTATTCGGTGGAGCGCATCGGCGCATTGCTTGCCAAGGCCCGACGGAACTTGCTGAGCTTGCGCGCAACCAATGTCAGGCTCAAGCACGCCGACGGAGCGGCCCGCTTGCCCGAGAACCTGCGGTTCGAAGGTATCATCGTTGCCGCTGGGTCCGCGCAGCTGCCTATGGCTCTGACGGAACAGCTTCTGGAAGGCGGAAGGCTGGTGCTTCCCCTGACTCTGCCAAAGGGCGTGGGCGGTGACCAGCGCCTGGTGGTAGTGGAGAAGACGGCCACGGGTTTGCAAGAAGCCGCCTATGAGGCGGTGCGATTTGTTCCCTTGCTTTCAGGAATGGCATGAACACGAACAGCATTCAGCGAATTGCGATTTTTGGCCTCGTGGCGATACTCGCCGCCTGCGCTTCGAAGCAACCGGCACCCGTCACCGAGAGAGTGGCGGCGCCCTCGCCGGCCCCGGTGCCGGAAGTCGTTCCCGCACCTGCGCCCGCCACTCTGTCGCTCCCTGTCAAAGAGCCGGATCCACGACCCGAGTTCTACACTGTAAGGCGAGGCGACACGCTCTATAGCATCGCTTTGGAACATGGCTTGGACCATCGCGAACTGGCCGCGATGAACAACATCGAGAACGCCAACGTCATTCGCGTCGGGCAGTTGCTGCGGGTTCGACCCGCTACCGCGACGACTGCCTCGGCGTCACAGGGCAATGGCGGAGGCTCGACCGTGACGCCCATGTCCGCTCCGCCCGCACTGGGTGAAGCCCGGCCCCTGGCGCCGCCGCCAGGTACGCCAGGCGGATTGCTCAAGACGCAACCTAAAGCCATCAAGCTGCCATACAACGACCAGGCGCTGGCGCAGGTTGCCAAGATGTCTGCGCCGGCACTGGCTGTTGAGCCCAAGGCCGAACCGAGGACCGAGATCAAGGCTGAAGCTAGACCGGAGGAGAAGCCTGAGACGCGGCCAGTTTTGTCTGCGCCGATCAAAACGGATACGAAACTGGAATCGAAATCCGAAGCGAAGCCCGTGCCGCCTGCTCCGAGCCCCATGCCTGGCGTCGAGGAAGACCACCTGGACTGGATCTGGCCAACCTCCGGTCCAGTGATCGCGCCCTTCAGCGAAACTGCCAACCTGAAGGGCTTCGATATCGGCGGCAAACTCGGCCAGCCAGTCGTGGCGAGCGCGGCGGGGCGGGTGGTATATGCCGGTAGCGGACTGCGAGGCTACGGCAAGCTCATCATCATCAAACACAACAAGACTTTTCTTTCGGCGTACGCGCACAACAAGGAAATCCTCATCAAGGAGGGCGACGTGGTCGCCAAGGGGCAGCGCATTGCGGAGTTGGGCAACACCGATACCGACGGACCCAAGCTACATTTCGAGATTCGGCGCTTTGGCAAGCCCGTCGATCCGGCGCGCTACCTTCCCGCCGCACCGGCTACATGAATGTCCGGCGCGCGCCGGAAGACCACCAAGCCGTCACCGCAAGCGTGGCCGGGGCGAAGAGCGGGACGGACCGTGGCCTTGGCTCCGACCTGGCAAGCGATATCGCTCCTGTTGGGGCTCAATCCAGTTGCAGTCGACGTATCGCGGTGGTAAGCAGGGCCAGAGACGCACGCTCTGGTCTCTTGCCGTAGCGGGCGAGGCAATAAGCCCGCCCGATTTCGCGCAGCGTGGCGGCGGCGCCCGGCCAACGCCGGGCCGCCCGGCTGGCGTAGGCCAGGGGAGGCTCGTATGCGGCACGCGGGAGCCCCGCACGGGCGAGCCGAAGACAGAGCTTCTCCCAGGCCCTCTGCGCTGGGTCGAGACGGCGCTGACGCAGCAGCCAGTGCGCCAGTAGCCCCAGCCAAACCGCCGCCAGGAATAGAATCACGGCGACGACCTGCCAGGGCTGTGGCTTGGGCAGACCAAGGTTACGCCACAGCATCTGCTGACGTTCGCGGTTGAACTCGACGATCCAGCGCTGCCAGCGGTAGTTCACCGCATCCCAGTGCAGGCGCAGGGTCTTCAGCAGAGATGCATCGAGCCGAGAGAGCAAGGGCACCCGCTCTCCCGCCGGCAGCGCCGCACCGAGACCACGCTCGATACGCTCTGGCGCTACGGCTCCGGTTGGGTCGATGCGGTTCCAGGCATTATCCAGCCAAACCTCCACCCAAGCATGTGCGTCGGCTTGCCGGACTATCAGATACCCTCCGACGGGGCTCACTTCGCCGCCTTGATAGCCGGTTACCACCCGAGCGGGAATACCGGCGGCGCGCATGAGGAATGCGAATGCTCCGGCATAGTGCTCGCAGAAGCCACGGCGCTGGTCGAAGAGGAAGGCATCGATGCCATCGATCCCGTATTCCGGCGGCTCCAGAGTGTAGTAGAAGCGCTCGCGGCGGAAGGTGCCGAGCACTGCGTTGACCACATCGCCGGGAGTGCTGTAGCGCTGGCGCAGCTCTTGCGCCCACTCCCGGGCGCGCGAGTTGCCCGCTGACGGCAGCATCAACGCTCTACGTAGCTCGGTGACCTGAATTGCCGGGTAGCGGCCGGCGAGCACCGAGAGTTGCCGGTATTGCAATGCCTGCGCTACCGGGCTATTGGCGAGGATCTGCTGTTCTGCGGTCAAGCGTGCCTGGGGCGGAATACTCGCCGGAAGATCAAGCGCAAACATCCAGAAGCGATCATGGGGTTCCAGCGAAACGCGGTAGGCAATCGCCTGGTTTGCGTCGACCATGATCCGTCCCTCCCCTGGGCTACCGCTGACCGTCCAACCGCGCCCGTCGAACAGTGTCAATACCGGGCCGCGCCAGTAAAGGTCCCGGGCGGGCGGGATCGAAGCTTCGAAGTCGACGCGGAAAGCAATATCGTCAGAGAGGCTTAGCTGAGTCACACCTCCCGGATCCATGCGATCGGACAAACCCGTGCGCCCGACTCGTTCGGAGGTGAGCGTCCAAAGTGGACCGGTAAGGCGCGGGAAGAGGACGAACAACGCCAAAGCGATTGGCAAGCCGTGCAACGCCAACGTGCCGGCCAGGCGCAGCGCCGGGCGCAGCCCCAGCGGGGCCTCGGGATCGCGGACGGCGGCAAAAGCAGCGAGGATGATCAGAGCCACCGCCATCACCGCCAGGGTGATGGGGATCCCGTGGCTATAGAAGAAGGCGGTGGGAAGGAGGAATGTCGTCAGGCACATCAGCACGCCGATATCGCGCGGCCGGCGCAATTCCAGCAACTTGAGGGCGGCGGCGACGGTGAGAAACGCAACGCCTGGGTCACGCCCCACCAGATAACCCAGTTCGCGGCGAACCAGAAACGCGGTCAACAGCGCCAGCAGGATCAATAGGAGGGAGGGCGTGCGCCAGCCGCGCGCGTCGAGAACCAAGCGCAGCAGCACCAAACTCAAACCGAGTGCAGCGAGCAATGGCGGAAGATGCCACGCGTGCAAGGCTTGTGTGAGTGCAAGGCTCGCCGCAAGCCAGTGCACGGTTGCGGCCGGCGGCGGCCGTTCCAGCGAAGGGCTTGCCTGCCAGAACTTCTTCATGTTCCCTTGGTTCGACCCGCGGCTTTTGGCAAGGGCGGGTGCAGGGCCAAGGCCGTCAGCACGCGCTCCAAGTGGCCGCTGCCGGTGGCCAAAGGCAGGCTGGTGCCGGGCAGTTCCAGCGCATAGCGGCGACCGGCGCGCTCGCAACGCAATGCCCAAGCGGCGAGGCGCGAAAGCCGCGCTTCTGCACCGAGCTGGGGGGGAAGTTCGTCAAGGCGCAGCAGGCAATCCCCGCCGCCTCCACCCCGGTATTGCTTGGTCAGCCAGCCCTGGCCGCGCGCCAACTGTTTCCATGCGACATGGGGCAAGGGATCGCCAGGTTGAAAGGTTCTTAAACCGGCGAAGTCCTCGGCGCCTGGCCCCTGACCCGCCTGGTCGCCGGCCCCCGCATTGGTTGGCACCGGAGGCGGCGCTGCTTCCGGCTGCGGATAGACCAGGGCGGTCCACGGAAAATGGACATAGGCCCACGCGTGCCAAAGCCCCAAGGGATAATCCGACCACAGCCTTAGGCGGCCCAACTCGAGAGGGCCCCGTTGCGAGGCGGGTACCATGAGTTCCAGGGTCTGGCTCTGCCCAGGTGGAAGCTGCGGGCAGACCGTGCTAACGCCGTGCAAGTCGGCTCGACAGCGAATTCCGTGGCGCGCCACGGCGCCGCGGGCTTCGAGCGCGAGGACGAAGCGCAGGTCACTGCCGGCAAACCCCTTGGGCGAGGTGCCCTGGCGCAAGGTCAGGCCAGCAAGGTTGCGGAAAGTATGGAGCAGGGCTGCTGCCAACGCGCCGCTGAGCGTGAACACGAGAAGCAAGGCTAGACTGGTGCTGTAGTTCAGCGCGGCGATCAGCATTGCCAGCAAAGTGACGACGAAACCCAAGCCGCGCCGCGACGGGACGATATAGATGCGTGCGTGGTTCAATTCGACCCTTGGCGGATCGAGCGGGCGGGTCCGCCACCAGCGCTGCTTCCAGTCGCTGCCGGCAAGCGCTGCTGAACTCACGGAATGGCGACGACCTTGAGGATTCGTTCCGCCATGGCCTGCCCAGAAACGCCCTGGCTCGCCAAGCGATGTGATGCCACCGCGGGAAAGATTGCTTGGAGATCGTCGGGAACCACCATGTCGCGCCCCTCGAGCATTGCCCAGGCCCGGGCGGCGGCGAGCAGATAGAGTCCGGCGCGCGGTGAAAGCCCATGTTCCGCGATTGACCCGTCGCGAGATTTGGCGAGCAGCGCCTGAAGGTAGTCGAGGAGCGCAGGCGCGACGTGCAATCCAGCGGCGTGCCCACGCAACTCACGCATCACCGTCGCATCGGCGAGAGCGGGGAGGTCATCGACCCGCTGGCGACGGTCGCCGCCGGCGAGCAAGGTCCGCTCCGCAGCGGCATCCGGGTAACCAAGCTCCACGCGCATCAAGAACCTGTCCAACTGCGATTCGGGCAACGGGAAGGCACCCAGTTGTTCCGCCGGGTTCTGGGTGGCGATGACGAAGAAAGGATCGGGCAGCGCTCGGGTTTCGCCATCGCTGGTCACTTGGCGCTCTTCCATGCCCTCCAGGAGGGCGCTCTGCGTCTTGGGCGGGGCGCGGTTGATTTCGTCCGCCAGCAACACCGAGGTGAAGATTGGGCCAGGCTGGAAGCGGAAACGCTGGTTGGTCGTATCGAAAATCGACACGCCGATGATGTCCGCCGGCAGAAGATCGCTGGTGAACTGCACTCGGCGAAAGGGCAAGCCTAGGGTGCTGGCGAGCGCCCTGGCGAGCGTGGTTTTGCCGACGCCGGGGCGGTCTTCGATCAACAGGTGCCCGTTGGCCAAGAGACAGGCTAGGGCTAGGCGCAGGGTTTGCGGCTTGCCGACGACGATGCCGGCAATCTGCCCTTGGATGCGGTGCAGAAGGTCGGTGCGCAAGGCGGGTTCAAGCGGTTTCATGGAGCAGGCGAGCGGCTGAGCAAGCGGCAACTATAGGCCGCGCGCGGCCGCCGAACAAGCACACCGGTCGGCGATGGGCGTCGGAGAACGCAAAGCCGATAGGGTTATGGCGCGCCTCTAGCGAGGTGTCGCGCCGCGGGTTACCATGTTTTCATGAGCACCGCATTCATCACCCACGCTTCCTGCGCCAAGCACGACATGGGCGCCTACCACCCGGAATGCCCGGACCGCCTCGCGGCCATCACCGATCAGTTAATATCCTCCGGAATGATGCAATACCTGGCGCATCACGACGCTCCGCGAGCGAGCCGCGCAGAGATCGAGAGGGTCCACCCCGCTTGGTACATCGATCGGCTGGAAAAGGCGAGCCCGGCACATGGACTGGTCCAGCTCGACCCGGATACCGCCATGAATCCCCATTCATTGGAGGCGGCCTATTACGCTGCCGGTGCCGTGGTGCACGCCACCAATTTGGTGCTGGAGGGGAAGGCGAGCAACGCTTTCTGTGCGGTGCGACCGCCCGGCCACCATGCCGAGCGCAGCCGCGCGATGGGCTTCTGTCTATTCAACAACGTGGCCATTGGCGCCGCCCACGCCCTGGCCGGAGCGCAAGTGCAGCGTGTAGCCGTGATCGACTTCGACGTGCATCATGGCAACGGAACCGAGGATATTTTCTCCGGCGATTCTCGCGTGCTCATGGTTTCCACTTTTCAGCACCCTTTCTATCCGTTCAGCGGCACCGAACGTCCAGCCTTCAACATGGTCAACGTGCCCCTTTCGGCCGGCGCTGACGGAGATGCGCTGCGGCGTGCCGTCACTGAGGCTTGGTTGCCCGCGCTGGCTGACTTCAGGCCGCAGATGCTGTTCATTTCCGCTGGTTTCGACGCCCATCGGGAAGATGATATGGCACACCTCGGTCTCGTGGAGAGCGACTACGCCTGGGTCACCAGGGAAATCATGGCCGTTGCTGCAACCTATGCGCAGGGCCGAATCGTCTCGGTATTGGAAGGTGGCTATGCCCTGTCCGCGCTGGGGCGCAGCGTAGTGGCGCACGTGCGGGCGCTGGCCGAGATTTGAAACGGATGCGCAGCCCTTTTCCCCGCAGCAGGAGGGTAAGTCGCGTGGTGAGCGCGCCGCTCGAAGTGCCCCTCATTCCGGGGCACGGCACTCCTTCACTCGCAGTTATTCGTGGCCACCTTGACTAGCGACCGCGACAATATTGCCATCGAGGTGCGGCAGCTCAGTAAGCGCTACGGCGACATCCAAGCCGTTCGCGGCATCAACTTCGCGGTTGGGCGCGGCACCACTACGGCGCTTCTGGGCGGGAACGGTGCCGGCAAGACCACGACCTTGTCGATGCTCTTGGGTGTCTTGCTGCCAAGCAGCGGCAGCATAAACATCCTCGGTGAAGACATGGCCAAGCACCCCTATCGTGTCCTGCCGCGCGTGAACTTCACCTCGCCCTACGTCGATCTGCCCAAGCGCCTCACGGTACAGGAGAACCTCAAGGTGTATGCCGGGCTCTACGGAGTCCCAAACACCCGCGAGCGTCTCGCGGAACTCGCTGAGGAACTCGATCTCCATGGCTTCTGGACCCGCCCTTACGGTGACCTTTCCGCTGGCCAGCGCACTCGCGTGTGCCTCGCCAAGGCGTTGCTCAACCGGCCGGAGGTGCTGTTGCTCGACGAGCCCACCGCCTCGCTCGACCCCGACGTCGGCGACCGCATGCGCACCCTCCTCGAAAACTACCAGCGTCGCACCGGCGCGACCATGCTCCTAGCCACACACAACATGGGGGAGGTGGAGCGCTTGTGCGATGACGTGATCATGCTGCGTTCGGGCCGCGTTGTCGACCAAGGGTCGCCGGCCGAACTGGTGGAGCGTTATGGCCGCGACAACATGGAACAGGTGTTCCTCGACATCGCCAGGCGCGAGGAAGCGATGGCAAGCGCATGAGCCCTCTGGTCCCGCGCGCTGTCCCGCTGCAAGCGGCCTGGCGGTTGTCGCTGCGACGCATTGGCGCCTTGGTGTTGCGGCACACCTATCTGTTGTCCAAGTCCTGGCCACGCTTGGTGTCGATGACTTATTACCCAACGGTGACAATGATTCTGTGGGCCTTCGTCACCGTCTATCTCGCGCCCACCAATGACATACTGCGCGACGCGCCGGGTTTTTTCATCGGCGCGGTGCTGCTTTGGGATGTGCTGTTCCGCGGCCAGCTCGGGGTGTCGTTGACTTTTTTCGAGGAACTGTACGCGCGCAATCTGGGCAACCTATTCGTGAGCCCCTTGCGGCCTTGGGAGCTGATCGCCGGGCAGTTGACCATGAGCGTCATCCGCACCTTCGTGGGCGTGGGCGGGGCGGTGCTTTTTGCTTGGCTCCTATTCGAGTATTCGATTTTCACTCTGGGTTTCCCGCTCATTGCCTTCTTCGTAAACTTGCTGATCACCGGCTGGGCGATCGGGCTGATGGTCTCCGGCATGGTGCTGCGCTGGGGTCTGGGGGCGGAGGAGCTTGCCTGGGCGGCTATTTTTCTCTTGGCGCCGGTCTCCGGCGTGTATTACCCCATCGGCGTGTTGCCTGGCTGGCTGCAAGCCATCGCCGCCGCCGTTCCCGCGAGCTATGTTTTCGAGGGCATGCGCGCGGTGCTCACACGGGGTGTTTTCGAGGCCGACAAGTTTTGGGCGGCCCTGGCGCTCAACGCGGTCTATCTGGGAGCCGGTTGCGTCGCCTATTTCGCGGCGATGCGGTATGCCCGCAACCACGGTATGCTGTTGCAAATGGGGGAGTAGAACGGCTGCCAGCTACCGCTCACCTGGCAGCCGTGTCCCGCGCGCGTAGCTTGGCGGCGATGTAGGCGCGGTCGGGCACATGCAGCAGGGCCGCCACCTTGCGCAGAAGATGCTGCTCGTGAGCATCGATCGAGCCATCCGCGTAGGCGACCCGCCACATCAGCTCCAGCACGCGCTCCTTTTGTTCCGCGGTGAAAGTGCGGTTGATTTGCGAGGTGAACTGGTAGTAGTCGGTGGCTTGGCGCATTTGCGCCTCGGCCAGATCGAAGAGCGTGTCCGCCTCGGCGGCGGTCAGGTTGAACTTGCTACGCACCGCGACCAGTACTGCGGCGCGTTCCGCATCGGTAATGTTGGCATCGACGCGCGTTACCTCCACCAATAGCGCTGCAGTGGCAATCTCGATCGAATGCCGGCCGAGTTCGGTGGTGCCACCGATGTTGCGGTCAAAGAAATCGCGGATTTTAGTCAGCATGTCCTACCCCAGTGCCGAGTCGAGCGCCATCATCAGGGCAAACCCGGCCATCAGGCCAATCGTCGCCGGCGTTTGGTGGCCGTTGCGATGGGTTTGCGGGATCACTTCGTGTGAGACCACGAAAATCATGGCGCCGGCCGCCAGGCCGAGGCCGATCGGATAGGCGATGGCCATGCCACTGGATAGGCTCACCCCCAACAGCGCCCCTAGCGGTTCCATCATGCCGGTGGCGCCTGCGACGAGGACTGCGGGGGCGGGCGTAAGTCCGGTGCCGCGCAAGGCCAGGGCCACGGCCAGGCCTTCCGGAATGTCCTGCAGGGCGATCGCCGTCACCAGCGGCAGCCCGACATGCATGTCGCCGGCCGAAAAGCCGACGCCAATGGCCATGCCCTCGGGCAAGTTGTGTAGAGCGATGGCGAAAACGAACAGCCAGACAGGGCCGCAACGGTCATGCCCCGGGCCGCAGGGGCCGGTCTTTTCGTGCTCATGCGGTGTGAATGCATCCAGGCCGAGCATCAACAGCACGCCCAGGCCCAGACCGACCACGACCACGCCGGTACCGGCAGCCTTGCCGCCGAGGATTTCGCTGCCGGCAGCGAGGCCTGGGATCAGCAGCGAAAATGCGGCCGCGGCAAGCATCATGCCGGCCGCCATGCCGAGCATGCTGTCCTCCACGCGCTGCGGGATGCCGCGCAGAGCCAGCGCCGGCGCCGCACCCAGCGCGGTGGCGGCGAAGCCCGCCCCGCCCCCGATCAGGGCCAAGCCCAGTACCGCGGAAGCATGGCCGGCAAAAATCTGCGCGCAGCTCTGCAGCAGCAGCGCCAGCAAGGCGAGAGCCGAGAGCCCCAACCCCCAGGCGGCGAAGGCATGGCTGCGCGCGTGCGCGCGCAAGGCGCCGAACCAGTTGGGTGGCGAGGTGGCGGTCGAGCTTTCCATGTCGGGAGTATAGTGTTCCGAATACGAGATTGCCTCAGGAATAACGCGTGATTCTTGGGTCAAGCTGCGCCCAAGCCATGATCTGGCTGGGCACTGCGCCGGATCGACTCGATGCGCCGCGCGAAGGCGCTCAGCTCTCGAGCAGCAACGCCGCGGCTACCTTGCGACCTTCGGCAGCGAGGATGTTGTAGGTGCGGCAGGCGGCGCCAGTATCCATGATTTCACAGCCGATGCGCGCGTCGATCAGCGGGCGCAATAAGGCTGGGGAGGGGAAGCGTTGGCGTGCCCCGGTGCCCAGCAGCACCAGTTCCGGCTCAAAAGCGAGCAGCGCTTGAAAATCGGCCGCGGTCAGGGCGTCGAAGCCTGCCGTGGCCCATGATTCGAGGATGTGTTCGGCCGACAGCGCCAGACTCGCGGTATAACGCTGCTCGTTTACTTGAATGTGATCCGCGGCATAGCCCCGAATGACATTTCCTGCGAAGGCGCTGCGGTGTAATTTCATGGCGGGTTGCGGGCGGCGCTTGGAATCGTCGCGTGGCGCGGAAATAGCCTTTTGTGCATTGCGGTAACTGGCCGGTTTGGTTAGGATTATACCCTTTCCCTACCTGCCTTCCGATTCTCCGCCATGGCCGAATTCGCCCGTATCAAACGCTTGCCCCCCTACGTGTTCAACATTACCGGGGAGCTCAAGATGGCGGCGCGCCGTCGCGGCGAAGACATCATCGACATGAGCATGGGTAATCCCGACGGCCCCACGCCCAAGCACATCGTCGACAAGCTGGTCGAAGCGGCACAGCGCCAGGATACGCACGGCTACTCGGTTTCCAAGGGCATTCCGCGGCTGCGTCGGGCGATTTGCCAGTGGTACGAACGTCGCTACGGGGCGCAGTTCGACCCTGATTCAGAGGCCATCGTCACCATCGGTTCCAAGGAAGGATTGGCGCACTTGATGCTCGCGACCCTGGATCGCGGCGACACCGTGCTGGTGCCCAATCCCTCCTATCCCATTCACATTTACGGCGCCATCATCGCCGGCGCGGACATCCGCTCGGTGCGCATGACGCCGGGCATCGACTTTTTCGAGGAACTGCAACGCGCTATTCGCGAGTCGTTTCCCAAGCCCAAGATGATGATTCTGGGCTTTCCCAGCAATCCCACGGCGCAATGCGTGGAGCTGGAATTTCACGAGCGCGTGGTCGCCCTGGCGCGGGAGCACAACATTCTCGTGGTGCATGATCTAGCCTATGCCGACATCACCTACGACGGCTGGAAGGCGCCTTCGATCATGCAAGTGCCCGGCGCGCGTGACGTGGCGGTGGAATTCTTCACCATGTCCAAGAGCTACAACATGGCGGGCTGGCGCATCGGTTTCATGGTGGGCAACAAGGAACTGGTGAACGCTCTGGCGCGGATCAAGAGCTATCACGACTACGGCACCTTCACGCCCTTGCAAGTGGCGTCCATCGCCGCCCTCGAGGGCCCGCAGGAGTGTGTCGAAGAAATTCGCCTCAAGTACCAAAAGCGACGCGACGTCATGGTCAAGGGCCTGCACGAAGCGGGTTGGATGGTGGAGAACCCGAAAGCTTCGATGTACATCTGGGCGAAAATTCCCGAACCCTACGCCAAGCTGGGCTCACTCGAGTTTTCCAAGAAAGTCCTCGCTCAAGCCAAAGTCGCCGTGAGCCCCGGGATCGGTTTCGGCGATTACGGCGACGACCACGTGCGTTTTGCGCTGATCGAGAATGAAGAGCGCTCCCGCCAGGCGATACGCGGCATCAAACAGATGTTCCGCGAGGACGGTTTCTTGCGCTGAGCGTGGGGCGATGCAGATCATTGAAGTCAACGATGTCGCCGGTCAGCTGGTCGAGCCGCTTTGGCTGGCCGGTGCCGAGGCGGTCCATCGTGAGCTCAGACCCCAGATACCGACGCCTTATGCCGAGGCGATGGAGGCGATCTTTCGCGACGGCGGACGTCTGTGCGTGGCGACCGAGGGCGATGAAGTCCTGGGGGTGGCGCTTTATCGTGTTTATGCCGACACCTTCAACGGCAAGAGGTGCTACGTCGACGATCTGGTTACCACGGAGAAGCGACGCTCGAGCGGCGTGGGGCACGCGCTGATTGAACACCTCGCCGGGCGCGCCCGCGCGCTGGGCTGCGACAATCTGGTGCTCGACTCGGGCACCCAGCGTACAGCGGCGCACAAGTTTTACTTTCGCGAGGGATTCGTCATTCCCTCCTTCAACTTCAAGAAAGCTTTGTGATGAAACCCATACAGGTCGGTCTGCTCGGTATCGGCACCGTGGGCGGCGGCACTTTCAGTGTCTTGCGCCGCAATCAGGAAGAAATCATGCGCCGGGCCGGGCGGCCGATTCAAATCACCATGGTGGCCGACAAAGACCTCGCGCGCGCCCGCAGCGTGATCGGCGACGCGCCTGGAGTCACCTTGGTGGATGACGCCCAAGCGGTCATCGCCAACCCCGAGATCGACATCGTCGTCGAACTGATCGGCGGCTATGGCATTGCCAAGGAGCTGGTACTGCAAGCCATCGCCGCCGGCAAACACGTGGTCACCGCCAACAAAGCGCTCTTGGCCACGCACGGCAACGAAATTTTCGCGGCGGCGCAAAAGCGCGGCGTCATGGTGGCTTTCGAGGCGGCGGTGGCGGGCGGCATTCCCATCATCAAGGCGCTGCGCGAAGGGCTCACCGCCAATCGTATCGAGTGGATTGCCGGCATCATCAACGGCACCACCAATTTCATCCTATCCGAAATGCGGGATAAGGGATTGTCTTTTGACGCCGTCCTGAAAGAGGCTCAGCGCTTGGGTTATGCCGAGGCCGACCCGACCTTCGATGTCGAAGGGGTCGACGCCGCGCACAAGCTCACCATCATGTCCGCCATCGCTTTCGGCATTCCCATGCAATTCGACAAGGCACATGTCGAGGGCATCAGCAAGCTGCAAGCCGAGGACATCCGCTACGCCGAACAATTGGGTTACCGCATCAAACTCCTGGGCATTACCAAGCTTCAGCCCGAGGGCGTTGAACTGCGCGTGCACCCCACGCTGATTCCCGCCAAGCGCCTCATCGCCAATGTCGAAGGCGCCATGAACGCGGTGCTGGTCAAAGGCGACGCCGTGGGTGCGACGCTCTACTACGGCAAGGGCGCGGGCGCGGAACCGACCGCCAGCGCGGTGATCGCCGATTTGGTCGACGTCACGCGCATGCACACCGCCGACCCGGGCAATCGCGTGCCGCATCTGGCGTTCCAGCCCAGCGCGGTGAAAGCCACGCCCATCTTGGCCATGGGCGAAGTGGAGACTTCCTACTATTTCCGCATGCGCGTGGAGGACCGACCTGGCGTGCTGGCGGACATTACGCGCATTTTGGCCGATCAGCAGATCTCCATCGATGCCATGATCCAGCGCGAGCCGGGCGAAGGGGAGGATCAGACCGACATCATCATGCTTACCCACCGCACGCGCGAGAAGAACGCCAACGCCGCGATCGCGCGCATCGAGGCGCTGCCGGTGGTCAACGGCAAGGTGGTGCGGCTGCGGCTCGAGGAGCTTGGCTGATTCGGCGCCGGCGCCGCGGCCCATGCGGCCCGACCGCCAGCAAGGTGCGTGGTCGCCTCGTCCAATAATCTGTCCCCAAACTCAGCCCATGAACTACCTGTCAACCCGAGGATTGGCTCCCACGCAACCGTTTTGCGACATCCTGCTTGGCGGGTTGGCGCCCGACGGCGGCTTATATCTGCCGGCCAGCTACCCGTTTGTCCCATCGGCCGAACTGGAGTCCTGGCGCGGACTCTCCTATGCTGAACTGGCGTTCCGGCTGCTGTCGAAATTCATCACCGACATCCCTCCGGGCGACTTGCAGGAATTGATCGCTCGCACCTATAGACCCGAAGTCTACCGGCATTGCCGACCCGGCGCGGACCCGGCGGACATCACGCCGCTGCATAGCTTGGAGCCGGGGCTGTACCTCTTGGAACTGTCCAACGGTCCTACGCTTGCCTTCAAAGACATGGCGATGCAGCTTTTGGGCAACCTTTTCGAGTACGTGCTGGCGAAGCGCCACGAGACCCTCAACATACTTGGCGCCACCTCCGGAGACACTGGGTCCGCGGCCGAATACGCCATGCGCGGCAAGCGCGGTATCACCGTGTTCATGCTTTCGCCGCACGGGCTGATGAGTGCCTTCCAGCGTGCCCAGATGTATTCGCTTCAGGATCCGAACATCAACAACATTGCCATCCGCGGCATGTTCGATGACTGCCAGGATATCGTCAAAGCCGTGTCGAACGATGCCGCTTTTAAGGCCCGCTACAAAATCGGCGCGGTGAACTCGATCAATTGGGCGCGCGTCGCGGCGCAGATCGTCTATTACTTCAAGGGCTATCTTGCCGCCACACAAACCAGCGGCGAGCAGGTTTCCTTTGCGGTTCCGTCTGGCAACTTCGGCAATATCTGCGCCGGACACATCGCCCGCATGATGGGCTTGCCGATTCGCCACCTCATTCTCGCCACCAACGAGAACGACGTGCTTGATGAGTTTTTCCGCAGCGGCGTTTATCGGCCCCGCGGCACTGCCGAGACGTGCGTCACTTCCAGTCCATCGATGGATATATCCAAGGCGTCGAATTTCGAGCGCTTCGTCTTCGATCTCGTGGAGCGCGATGCGGCGCGCGTTCGCGAACTCTGGGCCGCGGTGGACGCCGGCGGAACCTTCGACCTGTCGGGCAGTGCCGAATTTGCGTGCTTGCCGCGCTTCGGCTTCCGGACAGGCAAGAGCAGTCATTCCGACCGGGTGGAGACCATACGCCAGGTCAAGGCGCGTTACGGCACGCTGATCGATACCCATACCGCGGACGGCCTCAAGGTGGCGCTGGAGTATCGCGAGCCCGGCGTGCCGATGATCTGCCTCGAAACCGCGCAGCCGGCGAAGTTTGCGGAAACCCTGCGCGAGGCATTGGGCGCCGAGCCGCCCCGCCCCGGCGGCTTCGAAAATCTCGAATCGCTACCGCAGCGCTGCGTGGTAATGGAGGCCGACGCCGCCGCGGTAAAGGCTTTCGTGGCCGCACGCGCAGTGTGAAATGAGCGCCTTGCACCCGTTGCGCGTGAGCGGCAGGCGCCCTTTTGCAGAGTGCCGCCGCGCGGCCGAGCGTGGGCGTGCCGGCGCGCGCAAAAAGGGCAGGGAGGGCGCGGCGCAATGAACATGGCATTCGGTTGGGGACGCGACCTGCGACGCAATCTGCGGGCGGGGCTTCGGCTGATGACGCTGCGGCGCGTCGCGCTGTTGGACTTTCGCTGCAACCTGCCGCAGCTCGGGCTCTTGCTGGTTCTGGGAGTAGGCTTGCGCCTTTTCGACGAAGCCCGAAGCGCGGGGTTCGAGGTCTCGTGGGTGGCGGAAGGATGGCTGCAAGAGGGCTTCTATACCGCGTTGGTGCTGGCAGTGGCCGGGCTGCTTGCACACTTCCTGCGCCAGCCGCATCTCCCGCTTGCGTTGCCTTGTGTCCTGCTCTCAGGCGCGCCGTTCTACGAAGTGGTTGGATGGATCGAGCGGCCGTTGCTCGAATGGACCGCGGCGCACTGGCCGCCGGGAGAGACGCTCCTTGGCGTCCTTTCTGCGCTGTGGCTCCTGGTCTGGCTGTGGCGCAGTGTGGCGGTGTCGCTGCATCCCCAGCGACCGCACTTCTGGTGGCGAGCCAACGCGGGTGCGGCGCTATTAGCGGGCGCTTTGATCCTGCCTTCCAGCCTTTTTGCGCCGGCGCAGCTGCTGGTGCCTGCGGCTTTGAGCACAGGTCCGGCCGCGGGCAAGGGCTGGGTGTTCTCCGAGGAGGCATTGGCGGCGCAGATGCAACTTCTCGTCCAGTCACTCGACGCGATCGAGGAGGAGCGGCCGGACCGAAGCGACATCTTCTTCGTCGGGTTCGCTCCCTTTGCCGGGGCCGAGGTCTTTCGGCGCGACCTCGCATTGGCGCGGGCCGTGATCGAAGAACGCTATGACGCCTCTGCACACAGCGTGGCCATGCTGAACAATCCCGGCACGGCGCTCGATGAGCCATGGGCCACGGTCAGCAACTTGCAGCTCGCGCTCAGCGCTGTCGGCGCTGCCATGAACCCGGAAGAAGACGTGCTCTTTCTGTACCTCACCAGCCACGGATCGGAGGACCAGCAATTGGAGGCCGATCTGCCGCCCCTGCAGCTGCGGCCGCTCACCCCTACCGCGCTGGCGCGCCAACTCGACGAGGCGCAGATCAAGTGGCGAGTGATCGTGGTTTCGGCCTGCTACTCCGGCGGATTCATTCCCCCCTTGCGCAATGCGAACACCGTCATCGTCACGGCCGCCCGTAGCGATCGCACTTCCTTTGGCTGCGAAGATAAAAGTGATCTCACCTATTTCGGCGAGGCATTGTTCAGCCGAGCGCTGCGCGAAGAGGGCGGACTGATCGCTGCCTTCGAGCGCGCCAAGGCGCTTGTCACCGCGCGCGAGCAGGCGGAGAAGCTCATTCCTTCGGAGCCCCAGATCTTCGTGGGCGAGGCGATGCGGGTGAAGCTCGCGCAGTTGGAGAGCGAAGCGCCGCGGCGCCGCTCCGGCATGATGGCGGCGCGCGGCGCTGCAAGCGGAGGATTGTGATGATGGTTGGCGCGCTCGAAGGCGTTCGGGTCCTCGATCTGTCGCGGGTTCTTGCCGGACCTTGGTGCAGCCAGAATCTTGCCGACCTGGGCGCCGAAGTGATCAAAGTCGAGCGGCCCGGCACAGGCGACGATACCCGAGCATGGGGCCCGCCCTATCTGAAGGATGCGGCCGGGTGCGACACCGAAGAAGCGGCTTATTTCCTCTGCGCCAACCGCGGCAAGAAGTCGATCACACTCGACCTGGGCGTGCCCTTGGCGCGCGAGGTCGTGCGCCGCTTGGCCGCGCAAAGCGATGTGTTTCTCGAGAACTACAAGGTCGGTGACATGGCGCGTTTTGGACTTGGCTGGGAGGAATTGTCCGCCTTGAACCCGGGCCTCGTGTATTGCTCGATCACCGGTTTTGGGCAGAACGGCCCCTATGCAGCGCGACCCGGTTATGACTTCATGATCCAGGGCATGGGCGGACTCATGAGCATCACCGGCGAACGCGACGAACTGCCTGGCGGCGGGCCGCAGAAAGTGGGCGTCGCGGTGGCCGACCTCATGAGCGGCATGTATGCCACGGTGGCGATCCTGGGCGCACTCTACGCGCGCCAGCGAACCGGTCGCGGACAGTATATCGACGTGGCGCTCTTCGATTGCCAAGTGGCGATGCTCGCCAACGTCAACATGAACTACCTAGTCACCGGCGTGCCGCCGCAGCGCCTGGGCAACGCGCACGCCAACATCGTTCCTTACCAAGTATTCGAAGCAAGCGACGGACATTTGATCCTCGCGGTGGGCAATGATGCCCAGTTCAAAAAGTTCTGCGACTTGGCGGGCCGCCCGGAGTGGGCGCAAGATGAGCGCTTCGCCAGCAACGCCGCGCGCGTCGATAACCGCGGCACGCTGGTGCCTTTGGTGGCCGAGCGCATCAAGGCGCGCACGCGCGAGGCGTGGCTGAGCGCCCTTGAATCCGCCGGCGTGCCCTGCGGACCCATCAATCTTCTCGATGAGGTCTTCGCCCATCCTCAGGTCGAAGCGCGCGGTCTGAGGATCGAACTGCCGCATCCTGGCGGCGGGCTGGTGCCGCTGGTGGCGAGCCCAATGCACCTGTCGGATACACCGGCAGGCTACGACTTGCCGCCGCCCCTGCTGGGGCAGCACAATCACGAAATTCTCGGTGAGCGGCTGGGCTTGTCCGACCAGGAAATCGCCGCCATCACCCGGCCAGGCAACTGAAGCACCGCGCCGCGCGGGCGGCGGCTCGCCGGAGTATGCGCAAGGAGGCGCTGCATGTCATTGACAAAAAGTGGGCTGCTCGGTCTGGTCTTGCTCGCGCCGCACGTTGCCGCGGCGGCCGAAGTGCAACTGTCGCCGCAGGGCGAGGTGAAACAGGTGCGGCAGGTGACGGCGCGCTTCGACCAGCCGATGGTGCCTTTCGGCGAGCCCGAACGCCCCGCGCCTTATGATGTGAGCTGCCAGCCGCAACAAGAGGGCAAGGGCCGCTGGCTCGACGCCTATTTCTGGGCTTTCGATTTTGCGCGCAACCTGCCCGGCGGAGTGCGTTGCCAATTGACCCCCCAGGAGAATTTGCGCACTGCTACAGGCGCGGCAGTTGTCGCACCGCGAGGCGCATTCGATACCGGTGGACCGGCCATCACCTGGCAAGAGCCCTATGAGGGCTCACAAGCCATCGACGAGCGCCAGGTCTTCCTGCTGGGCCTCAGCGCGGCGGCCGATCTGAGCACTCTTGCGGGCAGGGTATGGTGCGAAGTCGCCGGCATTGGCGAGCGCCTGCCGGCACGACTGCTCGGCGGCGCCGAGCGCGAGCAGATCGTGCTAGCGCGCCAACGCACTCTGCGGCATTTCCGCGAGACCTGGGCTCGCCAGCATCCTGGGGCGAAGCCGGGCGAGGCGCCGGTCGTCGCCCTGCAGTGCCAGCGCAACCTGCCGCCCAAGTCCGAGGTCAAGCTGGTGTGGGGGGCGGGCATCGCCGCGTCAAGCGGAGTGGCGACGCGCCAGCTGCAGCGACTCGCTTATCGAACCCGGGCGCAGTTTTCCGCCAAGGTCAGTTGCTCGCGCTTGAATGCCAAGTCCCATTGCTTGCCAATATTGCCGATCGAAGTGAACTTCAGCGCGCCAGTGCCGAAAGACGCGCTGGCGAGGGTCAAACTGGTCGCGAGCGACGGCACCGGCTTCCCTGGAAAACTCGACGAAGATCCGGGCGACGGCGATCGCTTGAGCTTCCCGGGGCCTTTTCCGGAGAGCACCGAGCTGCGCCTGGAACTGCCCGCCCAGCTCAAAGATGATGCCGGCCGCAGCCTCGCCAACGCGCACCGCTTTCCGGTCAAGCTGCGCACCGATGAATATCCGCCACTCGCCAAATTTCCGGCGCGCTTCGGCATCATCGAAGCGAGCGATCCAGTGCTGCCGATCACCTTGCGCAATGTCGAGGCGGAACTGCGCGGCAAGAAGCTCGAGTTAGGCGACTCACCAGTACAGGGAAAAGCTTGGCGCCTTGCCGACCCGGAGGCGGCCAACGCGCCCAGGCGCGTCGCGGAATGGTTGGGCAAGGTCAAGCGCGCCGAGTACAGCACCTGGGTGCCGGAGCCCGGCACCAAGCGACAGAGGGAGATTCGCCCCGGCGCGGTGGCACTGCTGCGAGGCGAAGAAGCGGCGACGCCCTTCGCGCTGCCCAAACCGAGCGGCGCAAGAACGTTTGAGGTGATTGGCGTTCCTTTGGCGAAGAAGGGCTTTTTCGTGGTCGAAGTGGCGAGTCCGCGGCTCGGTGCCAAATTACACGGCAAGCAGGCTCCCTATTATGCGCAAGCGACCGCGCTGGTGACCGACTTGTCCGTGCACTTCAAACATGGGCGCGAGGGTTCGCTGGTATGGGTCACCTCACTCGCGCAAGCAAAGCCGGTGGCGGGCGTCAAAGTGCGCATCAGCGATTGCAGGGGCAAGGCTTACTGGCATGGTGAAACGCAGGGCGAAGGCATCGCGCGCGTGCCGGCCGTGCTACCGCGCGAGGGGCGGCAGCCGCATTGCGAGGGCCTCGGGAGTGGTTTGCTGGTCACGGCGGTGAAAGCGGACGACTTCAGCTTCGTTTGGACGGGCTGGAACGAAGGTCTGCAACCGTGGCGGTTCAATTTGCCCAGCGGTAGTTGGGACGGCCCAGTGACGGCGCACGCAATCCTCGACCGCAATCTCTTGCGCTTGGGCGAAACGGTATCGATGAAACTACTCTATCGCCACAAAGTCGGCCAGGGCCTGCGCATCGTCGATGGCAAGCTCCTACCCAAGGAAGTGGTGCTGGAGCACTCCGGCAGCGAGGACCGCTACAGCTTGCCCCTGCAATGGGATGCCCGCGCCACCGCTGAAGTAAAGTGGCAGATTCCCAAAGACGCCAAGCTGGGCACTTATCGCATTACCCTCGCTGATCGTGCCGATGGCGACGAGCGCGAGCGCAACGCCGGCACGTTCCGAGTGGAGGCATTTCGAGTGCCTACCCTGAAGGCAACGCTCCTCGCGCCTGCCGAGGCGGTCGTGGCTGCGTCAGTCGTGAACCTCGGCCTGCAAGTGAACTACCTCTCCGGCGGGCCGGCCGCCGGGTTGAGCGTGCGTACGCGCGGCCTGCTGCTGCCTCACGCGGGCAGGCATGGCGACTACGAAGCCTACACCTTCAGCAACGGCAGAGTCGCCGCGGGCCAGCGCGAGCACGGCGCGCTGGAGGCCTTCGATCCGCCCTTGGACGAGGAGGCGGAAGACGACGAAGAATCGGCGACGCCCAGCGGGCCGGGGCGCGCCGTCGGTGGCAAGACGATCACCCTCGATGCCCAAGGCAGCGGCCAGCTTGCCATGGCAAACCTGCCCGCAAGCGATCTGCCGCAGCGCCTGCTGGCCGAGGCGGAGTACCGCGAAGCCAATGGCGAGACCGCCGCCGTGGCGCGTAGCGTGGTGATTTGGCCGGCGGCAGTGGATGTCGGTATCCGCAGCGACGATTGGGCAGCGAGCAAGGACTTGGTGCGACTCAAGCTGCTGGCACTGGATCTGTCAGGCAAACCCCTGGCCAAAGTGCCTTTGCAGGTGGAGGTGTTTGCGCGGCGCGACTTCTCCCATCGCAAGCGCTTGCTGGGCGGGTTCTATGCCTATCAGAGCTTCACCGAGACTTCCGCGTTGGGGTCGGTTTGCCAAGGCCTAACCGATGCCCAAGGGTTGCTCGATTGTGAGTACAAGCCGAGCAAAGGGGGACAGTACGTGTTCCAGGTCGCCGCTCGCGATGCGGCGGGGCGCCTGGCCTACGCCAACCGTGAAGTTTGGGTGCCGGGCGAGGAGGACGGGTGGTTCCGCCCCGAGGCCAATGACCGCATGGACCTTTTGCCCGAGAAGCGTCGCTACGAACCGGGCGAGACGGCGAGGCTGCAAATGCGCGCGCCTTTCCAAAGTGGCACGGTTCTGGTGACGGTGGAACGCGAAGGCGTGCTCGATGCATTCTCCGTCCCTTTCGACGCCAAGCGCAATGTTATCGAAGTACCCATCAAGGGACATTACGCACCCAATGTTTTCATTGCCGCGCTGGTGGTGCGCGGCCGGGTAGCGGCGCCGCCGCCCACGGCTCTGGTCGATTTGGCCAAGCCCGCGTTTCGCTTGGGCCTGGCGGGCATCGACGTGGGCTGGAGGGCGCACCGTCTCGATGTCCGAGTCGAGCCGGAGAAAGAGACCTATCGCGTACGCGAGCAAGCGAAGGTGAAATTTCAGGTGCGACGCGCCGACGGCTCCACACCGCCCAAAGATACCGAGCTTTCAGTGGCAGTGGTGGATGAGGGCCTCCTGCTCTTGCGCGGCAACGAGAGTTGGCAGCTCTTGGAAGCGATGATGAAGAAGCGCGGCATTGAAGTTGAAACCAGCAGCGCCCAGCAGCAAGTGGTGGGCAAGCGGCACTATGGCAAGAAGGCGGCGGCGCCCGGCGGCGGGGGCGGACAAAGCGGGGCGCGGGAGCTTTTCGATACGCTGCTGTTGTGGCGCGGTCGCGTGCGCCTCGATGCCGAGGGCAAAACCAGCCTGGAGGTGCCGCTCAATGACAGCCTCACACGCTTTCGCGTGGTGGCGGTGGCCGAGGGCGGCGCCCAGTTTTTCGGCACGGGCGAAGGCAGTTTCGGCACAACCCAGGACGTCCTGCTCATCAGCGGACTGCCCGCGGTGGTGCGCGAAGGCGATCGCTTGCTGGCCAGCTTCACTGTGCGCAACACCACCAAGACCGAGAAACGGCTGCGCGTGGAGGGCGAGGTGAGACCCGCCAACCGGGGCGGTGCCCTCGTCTTGGCTGCTCGCGAAATCACTGTGGCGCCGGAGGCTGCAAGCCGGGTCAGTTGGGAATGGTTGGTACCGGAAGGGGCGGGCAAACTCACCTGGGAAGTGCGCGTCACGGGCGGCGAGACTGTCGCCGATCGGCTGCGGGTGAATCAGAGCGTGGTCCCGGTAACGCCGGTAGAAGTGCAGCAGGCGACCCTCTTGCAGATCGACGGCAAGCTCGATCTGCCAGTGCAGGCTCCGGCCGGGGCGCTGCCGGGCCGGGGCGGTCTGCGCGTCGACCTCTCGTCGCGGCTCGCTAACGGGATGACCGGCGTTGTCGCATACGCCAGCGCCTATCCCTACACCTGCACTGAACAGCGCGCCTCGGTGGCGGTGGCTTTGCAAGATAAGAAGCGCTGGGATGCCCTCATGGCGGAGCTGCCCGGCCTGCTCGACACGCAGGGTTTCGCAAAATATTTTGCACTGATGCGCGAGGGCAGCGAGGTGCTCAGCGCCTACCTCATGCAGCTCTCCGCCCAAGCCGGCTGGGAAATCCCCGAAAGCGCCGAGAACCGCATGCGCGAAGCCTTGCGAGGCTTCGTCGATGGCCGCATCCGGCGGGAGAGCGAACTGTCGACCGCAGATTTCACCTATCGCCGCCTTTCCGCCATGGCCGCGCTGGCTATGCATGGGCAGTTCGCAGCGCGGTGGCTGGAGAGCATGGTCATCGACCCAGGGCAGTGGCCCAGCTCCGCGGTTCTCGATTGGCTCGTGGTACTTAGCCGCGCGGAGAAACTACCGCAGCGCGCCGAGCGCCTCGCCGAGGCAAAGGCGGTGCTGGGTGCCCGGCTGGTGTGGCAGGGTACTACGGTGGCACTCAACACCGAGCGCGCCGACTATTTGTGGTGGCTGATGGTTTCCGGCGACAGTAACATCAATCGCCTGCTCTTGCAGGTGGCGGACGATCCGGAATGGCAAGCCGACCTCGGCCGGCTCGCCAAAGGAGCGCTGGCGCGACAAGAACGCGGTCATTGGCGCACGACCACGGCCAATGCCTGGGGTGTGCTTGCCTTTGAACGCTTTTCCGCTTTGCATGAAGCGCAAACGGTTGGAGGAACCACCGAAGGTCGGCTGGAGAGTGAGACCCGGCGAGCGAACTGGAAAGACGAGAAAACGGGCACGCCCCTGCGCTTTGCCTGGCCCGCGGAGTCCAGGCAATTGCGGATCACCCATCAGGGTACCGGCAAGCCCTGGGCGACTCTGGCTAGTCTCGCCGCCGTTCCGGTCAAGGAACCGCTGTCGCGGGGCTTTGGCCTCAAGCGTCGCATCGAGGCCGTCGAACAGCAAAAGAGCGGCGCTTGGCGGGTTGGTGACGTGCTCCGAGTGACGCTGGAATTCGATGCGCCCGCGGAGTTGACCTGGGTGGTGCTGAGCGACCCGCTGCCGCCTGGCGCCAGCGTCATGGGCTCGGGGCTGGGCGGCGACAGCGCCGTGCTGGCTCGCGGTGCCGGCCGGCGCGAGCGCTGGGGCGGACCCTGGGTGGCTTTCGAGGAGCGCAAACCCGAGGTCTATCGCACTTATTATCGGCACGTGCCGCGAGGGCGCTGGACGCGGAGCTACTTGCTGCGCATCAACCAGGAAGGCAACTTCGAGCTGCCAGCCAGTCGCATCGAAGCGATGTATGCGCCGGAGATGCACGCGCTGTGGCCCAACGGCAAGCTCGAGGTCAGCCCCTGAGGCGAGCGCAAAGCGAGGAATCAGTATGACCCCGCGCTCAAAGCCACTAGATGGCCTCAAAGTTATCGAGCTGGGTCAGCTCATCGCCGGGCCCTTCGCCGGCAAGCTGCTGGGCGAGTTCGGGGCAAGGGTCATTAAAGTGGAGCCGCCGGGCGCGGGTGACCCCTTGCGCCAATGGCGCCTGCTGCATGAGGGCAACTCGCTGTGGTGGGAGGTGCAAGCGCGCAACAAAGAATCGATTACGCTCGACCTGCGTCAGGCCGAGGGACAGGCCGTCGCGCGGCGCTTGCTGGCCGACGCAGACATCCTGATCGAAAATTTTCGGCCCGGCACCCTGGAGAAATGGGGCTTGGGCTGGGAAAACTTGCACGAGATCAATCCTGGTCTGGTGATGCTGCGTTTGTCTGGATTTGGGCAGACCGGCCCTTACCGTGATCAAGCGGGTTTCGGCGCGGTGGGCGAATCCATGGGTGGCATGCGCTACGTGAGCGGTTTCCCGGACCGGCCACCGGTGCGCATCGGCATCAGTATCGGCGACGCCTTGGCGGCGATGTTTGGCGTCATTGGCGCCTTGATGGCGTTGCGCCACCGCGAAGTGAACGGCGGGCAGGGACAGGTGGTCGATGTGGCGCTTTACGAAGCTGTCTTTGCCATGATGGAGAGCCTCATCCCGGAATACGACCGTTTTGGCTTCGTGCGAGAGCGCACCGGGGCCGCGCTGGCCGGTATCGTGCCCTCGAACACCTATACCACGCGGGATGGGCAAAACGTCATCATCGCCGGCAACGGCGATAGCATTTTCAAGCGCTTGATGAGCGCCATCGGCCGCGAAGATTTGGCGCAGGATCCGGCGCTGGCGAGCAACGCCGGGCGGGTGGCCAGGGTCGAAGAAATCGACGGCGCCATCGCCGACTGGGCGCTTCGCCACGATCTCGAAACGGCTTTGCGCACGCTCAATGCCGCGCAGGTGCCGAACGGCAAAATCTACAGCGCCGCCGATATCATGCAGGATCCGCACTTTATCGCGCGCGAGATGATTCGCTCCATTACCCTGCGCGACGGTTCGAGCCTGAAAGTGCCCGGCATCGTACCCAAGCTGCAGGCGACACCGGGCGACATCGCCGGGCTGGCGCCGCGCCTGGGCGAGCACACCGAAGCGGTCTTGCGCGAAATCGGCGTCGATGCCGAGGCTTTGGTCAAGCTCCGCGCCGCGGGGGTGATTTAGGTGCTCTCGGTGCTCCGATGGCGCTGCGGCGGTAGCCGAGTCGTCGCAGCCAGAACCGATCCGGCACGAAAGGAACGCGTCGACTTTGACACTGCCCGCGCGATCTTCTATAATTATCATTCTCTGACGCGGGGTGGAGCAGTCTGGCAGCTCGTCGGGCTCATAACCCGAAGGTCGCAAGTTCAAATCTTGCCCCCGCAACCAAATAAATCAAGGGCTTGCAGATGTTAGACGCAAGCCCTTTTTCGTTTCTTGGGGTCCGTGTAAGCGCTGGGTAGGCATTCTGTGGCCGTGCGCAGGCCTGGCGCTGAATCGCCGATCGCGGCGCAGACTTATACCCAAAGGCATGCTAGGCGTGCCGCGGTTTTGCGCCCCGGTGCGGCCCGTTGCTTGCCCCAAAACGTTCGCAGTCCTTTGCGCGGGCTTTCGCGGTTTCCTGCTCCGCTCAGCCCTTCAGCGCCTTGAATAAGTACGGCAGGCTGACATCCATGCGGTAGTCGATGTCGCTGTGGTTGTCGTTGAATTCCTCGTAGCGATGTCGGATGCCGGCGGCCGTGAGGCGGCGGGAGAGGATGCGGGTGCCGTACTGAATATGATATTGGTCGCGGGCGCCGCAGTCGATGTAAATGCCCTTGAGCGACTGGAGCGCCGCGGCGCAGGGTTTCACGAGATGGATGGGATCGTGCTGTTGCCAGCGCTTCCAGCGCGCTTCGATGCGCTCGCCGGTTTCGAGCTGGAAGGGCAGGCGAAAACCCAACGGGGCCTTGGGGTCGGGATCGTAGCTCGCCGCCATGCAGACGTTCATGATGGCGTGGCCTTCGGCGTGCGAGAGCTTTTCCTTGGTCCACACGGTTTGGAGAAATCGCTGCACCCGCCCGTCGTCCAGGCCCTTGTCGAGTTGCGCCAGACGCGCCGCGGGGAGCGGCTGGTAGACGCCTTCGACTGGCTTGGGCGAGCGGTATTTGGCCAACTCGTTCAGGGTATTGGGCCAATCGTGCTGATAGACGAAATCGAAGTAGGCGTCCCCCGAATGGTCCGCGATCGCGCCCCAGTGTTCGGCATATCTCATACCGTGGATGATGGCGCCGTAACCGCCGGAGGATTTGCCGAAACAGCCGCGGTGTTCGCGGCTCGCCAGGGTGCGGAATTCGCGGTCCACCAATGGAATGAGCTCGCGCGTGAGGTAATCGGCATAGCGCCCGATGGCGCTGGAATTGATGTACTGGTTGCCGCCCAGGGCGGTGAAGCAATCCGGAAAAACCAGAATCACCGGCCCCATGGCACCTTGGTGAACGAGGCGCGCAGCGCGCTCCGCCAGGTTCTCGCTGAAAGGTTTCCAATTGAGGTGAGCGGGGCCGGAGCCGGTGAAACCCACTAAGTCGTAGAGTACCGGAAAGCGCTTGCCGCGGCCGCGCGTAGTGGCTTCATCGTACTGTGCTGGCAGCCAGACATAGAGCTTGCGCACATGCGGGTCGCCCAAGGGGTTGCCGCGCAAAACGCGCGAATCATGTTCCAGGGTGACGATACGGCCGCTCGGGCCGGCGGGACGTTTCAAGGCCATACAGAACCCTCAGGGTGAAGGCGCGAAGCCCGCGAGGCCCATGCGCCAGAACAGAAAAGCATAGCGATCGGCCACCTCGTCGAGCACTTGCTCGCGGGTGGAGGTGAGGCCGTGGCCGCCGGCGTAGTCCACGCGCAGCAAGACCGGCTGGCCGCTGCCGCCAACGCCAAAATTGATGGCCTGCAAGCGGGCTGCCATCTTCCCAGGCTGCCAGGAGTCCACGCGCGGATCGTTGATGCCGGTGGTCAGCAGCATCGCAGGATAAACCTTGCCCGCGCTGACACGATGGTAGGAACTCATCGCCAGCAGGGCACGAAAGCCCTCCTCGCTGGTGACGCTGCCAAATTCGGGGATATTGGGCGGGCCGTTGGCGGAGATTTCCGCGGCCACGGAATCGTGTACGCCGACCAAGCTGACCAAGGCGGCAAAGAGCTCGGGTCGCTCCACCAGCAAGCCGCCCACGACGATGCCGCCCGCGCTGCCGCCTTGCGCGGCGAGCCGGTTCGGGCCGGTGTAACCCTGAGCGATGAGATACTCGGCGGCGGCAATGGCATCTTTCCAGGAGTTGGGTTTGGTTTTTTGGTAGCCACCCATGTGCCAGTCGGTGCCGAATTCGCCACCACCGCGCACGTGCGCCACGGCGACGACGCCGCCCTTTTCCAGCCAGGCATAAAGCAGCGGGTTGTAGCGCGGCTGCATGATGATGCCGTAGGCGCCGTAAGCGATGATGAGGGTGGGCGCCGTTCCGTCTCGCGGCAAACCCTGCTTGTGCAGTATCGAGATCGGCACTTCGGTGCCATCGTGGCTCTTTACCCGCACCTGGCGCACTTCGACGTCGCGCATCGCAGCATGGCCAGGGGCGAGAATCTCGGAGCTCAGCAGCTTGCCGGTCTTGCCCTCGATCTCCATGATGCGCGGTGCTTCGGTCCAACCCGCGAGGCGCACCCAGGCGCCGCGACTGAGCGGGTCGGTGGCCAGCTCCAGGACCGAGCCGGCAAACGGCAGCTTCACGTCCTGCCGTAGGGCCACGCCGGCAATTTTCTTCATGACCGGTGGTTTCACCTTAACCACCTTCTTGCCCTTGGCGGTTCTTACCACGCGGGTTGCAGAGAGACGGCGAGCGTTCTTGGGCGGCTTGACGTTGAATTGCAGACGCAGCAGGCGGCTATAGCCGGCTTCCATCTGCCGCACATAGAGCGAATCCTTGGCGATGTCGAAAGCGGTAATCACCCGCTCACTGTGCGGCACCACTTCTTCGGCATCGGCCAGCGCCAGCGCGCCGGACTTGGAAAGTGGTAGACGCAGAATACGAAAACGTGGCGCTTCGTTATGGGTGAGCACATAAAGATAGTCGCCACGCAAGTCGTAAGCGGTGACGCCGTGTTCGAGGTCGATCACCTTGCGCCAGGGGGCCTTGCTGCTGCGCAGGGTGGGCACCGGGGCAACGTAGAGCACCAACTCATTGCGCACGCCCTGGCGAATTTCGCCCACCGCCCACGGGGAAATGGGCGAGACGCGAATGCTGGGAATGTCGTCTTCGTCCAGATTCACGGCAGCGTGAAGACCGCGCCCGAGCAGTGCGAAATCGCGAATACCACCGGGTGCATCGGCGCGGAACTCGCGAACGCGCGCCTTGCCGTTGCGATAGCGCGCACTAGGCGCATCGCCTTGTCGGGGTTGGGCGAGCTGGGTGTAATAGAGCGCGGCACTGTCCATGCGCCACACCGGCCGGGCGTCTTCGGCAAGCATTATGGGCTCTCCCAAAGCCCGGCCGTTTTCCAGATCGTGTACATGAAGCGTGCTGTCTTCCGAACCGCCCAAGGAAACACCGAAGGCCAGACGCTTGGCGTTGGGCGAAGCGTAGTAGTAGTCGATGCCGCCGGGCTGGCCGTCGCGGTCGAATCGTGCCGGATCGACCAGCAACTCTTCGCGGCCATGGCGGTGCCGGCGATACAGCCGATATTGCGCAGTGCCGGCATCGCGGCGCAGGAAGAACAACCACTCGCCTACTGCCTGCATGCTGTGTATCTGTGGTGCGCTGTCGTAAAGTTCACCAAGACGTTCACGCAGCGCCGCTCGCCCAGGCGAGCGCGAAAGCAACCCGGTGGTGTAAGCGTGCTGCGTTTCGAACCAGGCCTTGACCTCCGGCGCGTTCGAGCGCTCGATCCATTGGTAGGGGTCCTGAAGTTCCACCCCCCAATGGTCGAGCACTGTGGTATCAACGCGCGTCGACGGCGGCGCCAGCGGATTTGCGGCGCAGACGCCAGTCCAAAGCAGCAGCAGGGCAAAGGCCAATCGCGACATGGAGAAGACCAGGCGGCAGTGCAAGAGCCGCAAGGCTACGCGCTTGTGGCGATCTTGTGAAGTTTTTGCGCGGCCGCGCTTGACGGGTGGGAGGTGCGGCGTCGGCCACCGGTGGTGGCGGCAGAGCGGGCGCGGGGGAGTCGGCGAAGCGTGCGGGGGGCGCGGCAGGTGCGTGCAAAAAGGGCAACGAGCCCCGCGCACCCCCCGAAAACGCACTTACATCTTGGCGAAGGTGGTGGTGATCGAGCCGTCAACGTTGGTGGTGTTATCGCGCACCACGTTGTCGCCGGCGGATTCGAGGACACCAGCGCTGACCTGACTGAGCCCATAGGTGTTCTTGGTGACGGTATTGCCGGTGGCGATCAGCTTCGCGAGGCTACCGTAAACTTGCAAGCCATACCCGTTTCGAAAAACCCGGCTATTGCTTAGCGTCGCTTCGGCTGTGCCGGCGGATGCGGTAATAAACATTCCGTACGAGTTGTTCGAAGCCACTGAGTCGGCGACAAAGATACGACTGGTATTGCTTGCGCCGTAGTTGGTTACGTAGAAGCCAGCGGCCCCCCAGTCGCCACCGAGCGATCGACAAAGGCCTGCGTCGTCACCGAAGAGCCACCGTAGAAGTCGGTTACCATCACTCCAACGCTATTCCCCAAGAACCCCACGAACTTGCTCTCGGAGATGCTCGCCGTAGCGCCGTTCGACACCGTCACGCCAGAGTTGTCGTTCCGGAAAAGCGAACCGACCACTTTGAGCTTCGCCGGCGTATTCACGAATACGCCGTGGGAGCTCATAGCGGAGAAATTCGCGATCACACAATGCTCGACCGAGAGCGAAGCGCCGTTGGTCATATTGACACCGTAAGCGCCACCCAAGCCGTTGATGGTCAAGCCGCGCAGCACGACATTGACTGTGGCCGTGGCGATGGTGATGCCGGCGCCGGAGAACACCGAAATGCCGGCATACACGCCCTCGGGGGCGATGAGCGAGACGGACTTGTCGATGGTGACCGGACCTTAACCGCCGGAAGTCAGGACAACGATTTCGCCGCCGGCATCGGTGACGGTGAGTGCGGCGGTGAAGCCGCGGCAGGGAGCAGTGCTGGTGCAATTGCTGGCGGTGTTGGCATCACTGCCGGAAGTGGACACGAAAGTGCGCTGCGCGGCGTAGGCGGGCAGGGCACCGAGCAAGACGAGAAACGACAACAAAAAACGCGAAGCGAATGGGCGCATAGCGACCTCCTTGGGAGCGGTTGGAATTGCTATCGTGACAATGCCGGTCGTCTGCACTCACGGCGCAGGCCCGGAGCGAGGGCAGTGTAGCAGAAGGAGGTCAGGGGGCGAGGGCTGGGCCGATGCGGGGGCGACGCCGTGGCGGGCTGGGTCGGTTAAGCGGGGGAGCGGCCTGTGCGGTGAGCAGAGCGCGCGAAGCCGACTCCAGTGGCGTTTGGGGGGACAAGCCGCGGCTTGATTCGCGGACCGGAGTTATCCGCTCGTCCTAGGCATGGCGGGGCGCCGCGCGAGGCAAGCCTCGCGTGGTGCATTCGGCTCAAGTGGCGGTGGGCGGCTTGAGGGTAAAGAAGAAGGTGGCGCCGTGTTCGACGGCCGCTTCAGCCCGCACCTGGCCGCCATGGCGGCTGATGATGCGGTGGACGATGGCGAGCCCCACGCCGGTGCCGGGAAAATCGTCTTGGCGATGCAGGCGCTGGAAGGCTCCGAACAGCCGATTGGCGTGTGCCATGTCAAAGCCGGCGCCGTCGTCGCGCACGAAAAACTCGAACGCGCGATCGCCGCCCGGATTGCCGCCGAACTCAATGCGGGCGCTGGGGTGCTTGGCGGTGTATTTCCAGGCATTGGCGAGAAGATTCTGCAGCACCAGGCGCAACAGCAGCGGATCGCCCTCGGCGCGGAGATTCGGCGCAATCACCCATTCGACCTTGCGTGCCGGGTCGCTGGTGGACAGCTCGCGCGCCAGGTCGGTGGCGATGCTCGATAGGTTCACGGTTTGCAGGGAGATTTCCGCGCGGCCCACGCGGGAGAGTTGGAGCAAGTCGTCGATCAGCTCGCCCATGCGCTGCGCTGCCGCGCGCGTGCGCTGCAAGTAGCCCTGGGCTTCGGCGTCGAGCTGACCAGCGCAATGCTGGGCCAGCGCCGCGCTGAAGCCGTCGATGGTGCGCAAGGGTGCGCGTAGGTCGTGAGAAACGGAATAGCTGAACGATTCGAGTTCGGCGAGCGCCGCCTCGAGGTCGCGAGTTCGGGCTCTCACCCGTTCTTCAAGACTGGCGTTGAGGCGCTGCAGCTGTTCCTCGGCGCGCTTGCGCTCGGTGATGTTATGGCCAATGCCGCGATAGCCTTGAAAATTCCCGTGCGCGTCGAACACCGGTCGGCCCGAAACCGTTTGCCACACCCGTTCGCCGTTTGGAGCACGCCGGCAGTATTCGAAGTTGTCGAAGGGCAAGTGCGCCTCGACGCAGCGTCGATGCGTGGCCCAGTCGACAAACGGCAGCTGGTCAAGCCCGGGGGCGTCCCAGCGGGTCTTGCCAAGAAAGCGCTCCGGATCGAGGCCGACCCGCCGCAGACCCTCGGAGAGCGAGGTGAAGCGAAATTGTGCGTCCTGTTCCCAATACCAATCGCTCGACATTTCGGTCAGATCGCGAAAGCGCTGCTCGCTGCTGCGCAGAGCAGCGGCGGCGGCCCTGCTGGCCGAAACGTCGCGTGCGATCACCTCGGTCAAACGCTGGCCTTGGAGTTCGATCACATGAGCAATCCACTCCACCGCAAAACGACGACCTTGAGTATTACGCCAGACGGCTTCTTCAGGAACCTGAGGGGTGCCTGCGGGTGGCAGCGATGCGGGTAGTTGGACGATCGAATCCAGGGGCAGGCCGATGGCCCCCGGCCTGCTCAGACCCAAGACAGCCAGGGCGGCATCGTTGATAGCGGCGACCCGGCCGTCCTGGCTAGCCAAGAGCACCAAGTCATCGACGAAGCGCGACATCTGCGCGATGCGTTCGTGCAGCGCGCGGTCAAGCTCGGGCAGCGGCGCGGCGGCGGGTGGCTTTTCGGCGTTGGACATGCCCTCGGGCTCATCGTCAACCGGGCCAGGGGACATGGGCGGTCCTGATGACCAGTGTGGCCATGGTTCTCAATTGCGGCAGCGATCCGCGTCGGTTGGGGGGCCGCGGTCGGGCGCACACCTCAGGCATTGGTCGGGTCGGCCAAAATAGAGCCACCCCAACACCACTGCTCCCGGCAAAGCGAGGTACCAAGCGTCATTGCCAGATAGAGTGCTACCCAAGTAGCCGATCGCCCAGCCTGCGCCGATGCACAATAGCAACCCTCCCAAGCGCGTGCGCAAACCGCGCTTGGGTGAGGCCGAAGCAGGTGCAGGGGGCATGTTGCCGCGCGCTCACTCACTCCAGGAGGCTGCGTAACATCCAGGCGTTCTTTTCGTGTACCTGCATCCGCTGCGTCAGCAGGTCCAGCGTGGGCTCGTCGTGCGCTTCGTCGGCAACGGGCACAGCGGCGCGTGCCGTGCGAACCACGGCTTCCTGCCCCACCACCAGATCGCGGATCATGGCCTGAGCGTCAAGCCTGCCCTCGCTTTCGGTGATGGTGGTGAGCTTGCCGAATTCCCGATAACTGCCCGGTGCCGGGTAACCCAGGGCGCGTATGCGCTCGGCGATCAAATCGACCGCGAGCGCGAGTTCGTCGTACTGGGTTTCGAACATAAGGTGGAGGGTCTGGAACATCGGGCCGGTTACGTTCCAGTGATAATTGTGGGTTTTGAGGTAGAGGGTGTAGCTATCGGCGAGGAGGCGGGAGAGCGCTTGGGCGATCTCGCCGCGAGCAGCTTCGCTGATGCCGATGTCGATGGCGTGTTTCATGGTCTGTACCTCCAAGGCAAAGCGCGCAATCGCGCAATAGGAGAATGCTACCGCGCGCCGCGCGATTGCGCCAATGAGTTGTATCGATGCGGGGGATAGCCGGCGGCTATGGCGAGGCGCGGCGGGCGGCCCGATGGAACCGCGTCGTACGGCCGCGTCGTCTATAGGGTGTCGGAGGGCGGTTGGGGCGGCGGCCTACCGCGTCCGAGTCGGCGCAGCATGATCCAGGCCAAAGCGCCGACGCCCGCGCCGCAAAAGAAGGCGATGAGCGTGGCAACCTGCGCCGGGGCGGTTTGGGTAAGGCTGGCTACGCCATGGAGAGCGCCGATTCCCGCCAGGCCGGCCGGCAGGGCAAAGAGGATCAGATGACGCGAGTGCGGGCGCAGGCGCGCGAAGGGGAGCCCGAGGAGGGCAGCAAGCAGGGCGACAGCGCCCAAGCCGCCAATGAGCGCGAGGGCAAAATTGAGTACAAAGGTGCTGTTCATGGCCTAGCCCAGCGTGCGGTGCAAGCGCCGCATGGTCGGGTCCTCGGGGTCGGCTTCGGAGACGAAACCGAGCTTGCTCATCAAGCGCAGCATGCCGGTATTCTGTGCCAGCACGTAGCCTTTCATGGCGAGCAGGCCGTTGCTGCGCGCGACGTCGAGCAAAACGTTCATGAGCCGAGTGCCCAGCCCATGGCCATGCCAGGCATCGGCGATGACCAGGGCGAATTCGCCGCTCACTGCGTCGGGGTTGAGTATGTAGCGTGCCACGCCCAGGATGGTTTCCGCGCCTTCACTTGTGCCGCTGGCGACGATCGTGGCGACGAGCGCGAACTCGCGGTGGTAGTCGGTGAGCGTGTAGCGGGCCAAATCGGTTTGCGACAATTCCCGCTGCGTCGAGACGTAGCGGAAGTAGCGCGATTGCTCGGAAAGCCCTCGCACGAAGTCTTGTAGCCGCGCCGAATCGTCCGGGCGTATGGCCCGGATGCGGTAACTTCGACCATCGGGGAGAGGGACGTCCTGAGTGAAATGGGATGGGTAGGGCAGTATGGCCAGGTGAGCGTAGCGCCCGCCGGTGGCCGGGGGCGGTGCACCTATGACGATGCGCGCGTCGACGGCTATGGCGCCATGGCTGTCGACGATAACCGGATTGAGGTCCATTTCGCGTAACCAGGGCAATTCGCAAGCCATTTCCGAGACGCGCAGCAAGAGATTTTCCATCGCCTCGGGGGCTGCGGCCGGCATGCCACGGTATTCGCCGAGCATGGAGGCGATGCGCGCGCGCTTGATCATGCGCGCGGCAAGAAATTGGTTGAGGGGGGGCAATTCGACACTGCGATCGGCGATCAGCTCGATCATCCGCCCTCCGGCACCGAATGTGATCACCGGTCCGAACAGAGGGTCGCTGACCATGCCAACGCATATTTCCCGTCCCTCGGGCTTGGCACTCATGTTTTGGATGGCGACGCCATCAAGGCTGGCTTCGGGGCGGCGCGCCCGCACCTCGGCGAGCATGTCACCAAAGGTATCCCGCACTTCCTGGGCATTGCGCAAGTTGAGGGCAACCCCGCCGACGTCGGACTTGTGCGCAATATCCGGGGAATTGATCTTCATGGCCACCGGGAAGCCCAGTAGCTCGGCGATCAGGATCGCCTCGGTGGCGTGCCGGGCAACGATGGTCTTGGTTACGGGGATGTGAAAGGCCGAGAGCAGCGCCTTCGACTCCATTTCGGTGAGAATCTGGCGCCGCTCGGCCAGAACGCTTTCGATGACTATGCGCGCGCCCTCCACGTCGGGCTGGCGCTGCGCGGACAGCGGGGGTGGCGTTTGCAGCAGGAGCTGCTGGTTCTGGTAGAAGGAGGCGATGTTGGCGAATGCGTCCACCGCCGGCTCCGGCATGCGGAACACCGGAATGCCTGCGGTGTTGATGTCTTGGCGCGTCTCTTCGACCGTGGCCCCGCCCATCCAGCAGGCGAAAATCGGCTTGGCGAGCTCGGGAGCATGGCGCACGGCCGCCGTGGCAACGGCGTCGGGGGTCGCGCCGGGCTTGGGCGAAAGGATGACGAGCACGCCATCGACGCCCGGATCGGCAGCCGCGATGCGGGTCGCCTGCACGTATGCGGCCGCGTCGGCTTCCTCGCCCAGGTCCAGAGGATTTTCGGCACGCACGCCAGGCAGGTTTGCGGCGACGAGGCGAATGCTATCGGCGCCCAATTCCGCCAGATCGAGCCCGCGCGCGTGGGCATAGTCCGCGGCAAGCACGGCTGGCCCGCCACCGTTGGTGACGATGGCCAAGCGGTTGCCACAGGGGCGGTAGCGCGACGCGAGGCAGCGCGCGGCTGAGAAGAGCTGCACCAGCGTGTCAACGCGCACCGCGCCGGCGCGGCGCAGGGCGGCGTCGAAAACATCGTCGCCGGCGACCATTGCGCCCGAATGCGTGAGTGCCGCGCGAAGACCCGGCGGGTGACGGCCGGCCTTGAGCACGATCACCGGTTTGACGCGCGCCGCTGCGCGCAAGGCCGACATGAAGGCGCGCGCCGCGCGTATACCTTCGAGGTAAAGCAGAATACTGTGGGTTTCGTTGTCCGAGGCCAGAAAGTCGAGCACTTCCGCTACATCGATGCTGGCGTGCGACCCGACCGATACTACAACGGAAAAGCCAACGCCGCTGGCCGCCGCCCAATCGACGATGGAACTGGTAAGCGCGCCGGACTGGGAAACCAGAGCCAGACGCCCAGGTTGAAGCAGAGGGCCGGCGACGCTGGCGTTGAGTCGCAACCGCGGGCGCTGCAGGCCGAGGGTATTCGGCCCCAGCAGCTGCAGGCGGTAGCGCCGGGCGACCGCGGCGAGTTCCTCGGACGTGGCCGCGTCGCTGCCCGGGGCAAGCACGATGGCCGCCTGGGCACGGTGCTGACCGGCATGTTCCAGCGCCGTGACCGCGGCTGACCCGGCGGTGGCGATGAGTGCTAGCTCGCAATCCGCGCGAGGCGTCGGGGCGGGCGCTACCACCAGCGGCGGCGCACCCACCAAGGTGAAGCGCGCCAAGGTGCCGGCGAACCCGGAACTCGCCAATTCCGCAGCAAGGGTGCGCGAGGCCGCGCTGGGCGTCGAGGGGAGGTAGACGGCAACCGCCTGCGGATCGAAAAGAGGGGCGAGGTAATGGCGGTCCATGATGAGGGATACGGGTATTCTTCCTGCGGGGGTCGCTGCGCCGAGTTCGCTACCTTACCGCAATTGCGTGTACCCGTCGCCTGGTGCGGACTTGACCCAGGTGAAGCGGCAGCGGCCGCTGGCCGAGTTCTTGGCGCCCGTGCCGCGATTGGGGCAGATCAAGGCTTTATTGAATGACCAGGAGACTGGAGAGGCATTCGCGGTAGAATCACGCACTTTGCAAGAGTGCCCAGGAAACTGCGCGGGCAGAGAAAAGACGCAATGAAACGCATGACCTTGATGCACTTCCTGGTGGAGCAGGAGCGGGCCAATGGCCCAGTGGATGCCAATCTGCGCCTTCTCATCGAAGTGGTTTCGCGCGCTTGCAAGGCAATCAGCATCGCCATCGGCAAAGGCGCCTTGGCCGGTGTGTTGGGCGCGGCGGGCTCCGAGAATGTCCAGGGCGAGGCGCAGAAGAAGCTTGACGTGATTTCGAACGAAATCCTGCTGGAAGCCAACGAGTGGGGCGGACACCTCGCCGCGCTGGCGTCCGAAGAGATGGAGCATCCCCATCAAATTCCGCACCGCTACCCGCGCGGGGAGTATCTCCTAGTTTTCGACCCTCTGGACGGATCGTCCAATATCGATGTCAACGTGTCGGTGGGCACGATCTTCTCGGTGCTGCGCTGCCCCGAGGGCATCGCCAACCCGGACGAGAACGCCTTCCTGCAAGTAGGCGCGCGTCAAGTTTGCGCCGGGTACGCGGTCTATGGGCCGGCGACGCTGCTGATCCTGACCTTGGGCAGCGGCGTGCATTGCTTCACGCTCGACCGCGAGATGGGTTCTTTCATCCTGACGCAGTCGAATTTGACCATTCCCGCAGACACCAAGGAGTTCGCGATCAACGCCTCCAATGCGCGCTTTTGGGAAGCGCCGGTGCGGCGCTATGTGGATGAGCTGCTGGCCGGCAAGGAGGGACCGCGCGGGCGCGATTTCAACATGCGTTGGGTGGCCTCGATGGTGGCCGATGTGCACCGCATACTCACGCGCGGCGGCGTATTCATGTATCCCCGCGATCGACGCGAGCCGTCCAAGCCCGGCAAGCTGCGTCTGATGTATGAGGCCAATCCCATGGCCTTCATCGTCGAACAAGCGGGTGGGGTGGCCACCGACGGGTACCAGCGCATCTTGGAGATCAAGCCCGAGCGCCTGCATCAGCGGGTGGCGGTATTCCTCGGATCGCGCAACGAGGTGGAACGCGTGACCCGCTACCATGCCGAAGCCCGGTCCTGAGCCGGGCGCGTGCACCGTAAGTAATGATTCTTTTGGAGCAGCCATGAGCGATATCGCCGATTTGCGCAGCGAATATGCGCGGGAAAGCCTCGACGAGTCGGACGTACGCGCCGACCCCATCGAACAATTCGACTTCTGGTTCAAGCAGGCGCTGGCCGCCGAATTGCCCGAAGCGAACGCCATGACGCTGGCCACGGTCTCCGCCGAGGGGCGCCCAACCGGCCGCATCGTGCTGATCAAGGGTTACGATGCCCGCGGGTTTGTCTTTTACACCAATTACAGCAGCCGCAAGGGACGCGAGATCGAGGCCAACCCCTACGCCAGTCTGCTCTTCTTCTGGGTGGCATTGGAACGCCAGGTTCGTATCGACGGGCGCATCGAAAAGATCGCGCCGGGTGACTCGGACGCCTATTTCGCCTCCCGTCCGCTGGGTAGCCGCTTGGGTGCCTGGGCCTCCCCGCAAAGCCAGGTGATTCCCGGAAGACATTGGATCGAAAACGCGGTGCAGGAAGTAGCAGCGCGCTTTGCGCCCCAGGGCGAATCGATCCCGCGGCCCGCGCATTGGGGCGGCTACCGCGTGGTGCCCGAGGCTATTGAATTCTGGCAAGGTCGACCCTCGCGCCTGCATGATCGCATCCGTTATGCGCGCAATCCCGGAGCGGCCGTGACGGGCCAGCCGGAATGGCGCATCGAGCGGCTCGCTCCCTGACTGGCAAAGGACACCCATGATCGGCAGGTTCATGCCGCGCGAGGGGCGGTTTTTCGACAACTTCGTCGCTCACGCTGACCTCATGGTCGCTGGCGCGCGGGAAATGAGCGCGCTCATCGCGGATGCGAGCAATCTCGAGTTGCGCACCAAGAACATAGAGCGCTTGGAACGCGAGGCGGACGAGATCACGCATCAGACGGTGGCGATGTTGCACCACACTTTCATCACGCCGCTCGACCGCGACGAGATCCATCAGCTTATTACCGGGATGGACGACGTACTGGACTTGATGGAAGACGTTGCGCAGTGCCTCTTTCTCTATGACATCACCGAACTCACCGCCGAGTCTAGGCAACTCGCGGCGATTTGCGTGGAGTGCACAGAGCGGGTGCGCGATGCCGTCCGCATGCTTCACGACATGAAGAAAGGGGAGCAGATTCTGGCCATCTGTAATGACATCGACCGCCTGGAATCAGAGGCGGATTACGTCATGCGGGCGGCCATGGCGAAACTCTTCCGCGAAGAGCCGAACCTCAAGCAGCTCATCAAGCTCAAGGAGATTTATCAGCTGCTGGAGGCGGTTACCGATCGCTGCGAGGATGTCGCCAACCTGCTCGAGGGCATCGTTCTCGAAAACGTCTGAGCCCTAGGGGATGGCGGCATCCCCATGGTGAAACCATCGATCGATTTGGCGCGCCCTGTACATGCCCGAACTCACCCACATACTGCAGTTCGTGATTTTTCTCATCGTTCTGGCGCTCGCCTTCGATTTCATGAACGGCTTTCACGATGCGGCCAATTCGATCGCGACCATCGTCTCGACGCGCGTCTTGAAACCCCAGCACGCGGTCGCCTGGGCAGCATTCTTCAACTTCATCGCTTTTCTCTTTTTCGGCCTAAACGTCGCTAACACCATTGGCAAGGGTGTGATCGAGCAGCATATCGTCGATCTGCATGTCATCTTTGGCGCCCTGAGCGGTGCGATTGTCTGGAACATCATCACGTGGTATTACGGCATTCCCTCCAGTTCGTCACATGCGCTGATTGGCGGGCTGGGGGGAGCCGCTGTGGCCAAGGGCGGCACCGGGGCGCTGATTGGGTCGGGCTTCTTCAAGATCAGCGTCGCCATCGTTCTCTCCCCGATGGTCGGCCTGATTCTGGGAATGCTTCTCATGGCGGCGGTGGGCTGGATCTTTTTTCGCACCTCGCAGCGGCGAATCGATCGCTGGTTCCGACGCTTGCAGTTCGTCTCGGCATCCCTCTACAGTCTCGGCCACGGGGGAAACGACGCGCAGAAGACCATGGGCATCATCGCAATGCTCCTGTTCTCCCAGGGCTTGAGCGGGCCGACCTTCAGCGTGCCTTTCTGGGTCGTGATTTCCTGCCAAGCGGCCATGGGCCTGGGCACGCTATTTGGCGGATGGCGCATCGTCAAGACCATGGGCATGAAGATCACGCGCTTGAAGCCGGTGGGCGGCTTCTGCGCCGAGACCGGTGGAGCCATCACCTTGTTCGCCGCGACTGGTTTGGGTATCCCGGTGTCGACCACGCACACCATCACCGGAGCGATTGTCGGGGTAGGCAGTGTGCATAAACTCTCCGCGGTGCGGTGGGGAATCGCCGAGCGCATCGTTTGGGCCTGGGTGCTGACCATTCCTTGCTCAGCCTTCATATCGGCCTGCGCGTGGTGGCTCGGGCAGCGGTATATTTGAGTTCGGCCTTGCCCAAAAGGCGCGGCGCAGGCTACATTTTCACTTTCTTCAGAATGCGGGAGGGCTCCCACTGTGTGGGCAATCATTCAGGCGGCCGGCTGGCCAATCTGGCCGTTGATCCTGGCGTCGATCGTGGCGCTGGCGGTGATAATCGAGCGCGCCTGGGCATTGCGCCAGAGCGAAGTCGCGCCACGCGGCTTGGTCGACAAGGTGCTCGCGGAGTATCGCGCGCGCGGCTTGAGCCAGGAGCTGCTGGCGCACACGGCACAGCGCGGGCCCCTAGGCAAAGTGCTTGCGGCGGGATTACTCAACATCAAGAGTTCGCGCGCGATCATGAAAGAAGCGATCGCCGATGTCGGGAGGGTGGTGGCACACGACTTGGAGCGTTTCTTGACCACACTGGGCACGATTGCGGCAATGGCGCCCCTGCTCGGCCTGTTCGGCACGGTGGTAGGCATGATCGAGATTTTCGGCGCGCAACAAATCACCGGAACGAACCCGCAGCAGCTTGCGCATGGCATATCGGTGGCGCTTTACAACACCGCTTTCGGCCTCATTGTGGCCATACCCAGCATGATCTTCTATCGGCATTTTCGGGCCAAAGTGGATGCGCTGATCATGGAAATGGAACAACAGGCGATCAAGCTCGTCGAACTCGCCCACGGCGAGCGCAAATAGAAAGGGCAAGGCATGGAATTTCGCGGCGGGCGCTCCAAGGAAGAGCCGGAAATCAACTTGATACCCATGATCGACGTGCTCTTGGTGATTCTGATCTTTCTCATGGTGACGACAACCTATCAGCGGTTCGCCGAACTACAGATCACCCTTCCCGAAGCCGAAGCCCAGCAGGCCAAGCAACAGCCCAAGGAGGTGCAGGTCGGCGTCGACGCCAGCGGCAAATATCTGGTCAACCGCAGCATCGTGAACTATAGCGGCGTGCAGGCCTTCGCCGAGGCGCTGCGGGCGGCAGCCAAGGGGGAGAACGATCCGATCGTCGTGATCAATGCCGATGCGCAGGCTACACACCAGTCGGTGATCAATGTCATGGAGGCCGCCCGGCTTGCCGGATTTGTTCACATCACCTTTGCCACGCAAACTCCCAACAAGTAGCGCCGCCGCCGCGGCGGCCGGGCGACGCCGCAGAACGATGGGAGTGGCCGCGTCTTGAGTCTTGCAGCCACGTTGCTGGCCGCTTGGTATGCGCCGCGTTTGAAGCTCTGGCTGTGGCCGTTTGTGCCTGGCGCGTTGGCGTTTCGTTTTCTCGCGGCGATGCGCCGCGGCGCTTACCGTAGGAGATTGTTGCGCAGCACGCGGCTGCCAGTACCGGTATGCGTGGTTGGAAACCTGAGCGTGGGGGGAACAGGCAAGACGCCGCTAGTGATTGCGTTGGCAGAGGCGCTGGTGCAGCGCGGGTGGCGTCCGGGCTTGATCACGCGCGGATATCGCTCCGCCAAGGTCGCGCCGAGGGTGGTGACACCGGCCAGCGCGCCGATCGAAGTGGGTGACGAGGCGCTGCTGTTGGCGCGGACCGGATTACCCGTGTGGGTTGGGGTGGATCGGGTGGCGGTGGCGCGGGCGCTGCTCGCCGCGCACCCGCATTGTGACGTGATTATCAGTGACGATGGTTTGCAACACTATCGCTTGGCTCGCGACCTCGAACTCGTCGTGGTCGACACGGCGCGCGGCTGGGGTAACGGATGGCTTCTGCCGGCCGGACCTTTGCGCGAGCCTCGCCAGCATGCCGAGGAGGCCTTCGCGGTCATTTGGAACGAGAGTCCCGGGGCGGCCGCACCCGCAAACGCACGCTGGCGAATGCATCTGATCGCGCAAGATTTTGTGCAGCTCGTTTCGCCTGCCAATCGCTGCGGCGCGGGCGATTTCTCCGGCAAGCGCACTGTGGCGGTGGCAGGGATCGGCCATCCGGAGCGCTTCTTCGCAACTTTGGCGACACTGGGGATCAAGGCCGAGGTTCATCCGTTTCCGGATCATCACTTCTTTACCGCGCGGGACCTGGCCTTTCCGGAGGCTGATCTGATTCTGCTCACGGCCAAGGATGCGGTAAAATGCCAAGGCCTTGCCGACCCCAGGATTTGGGTGCTGCCGGTGCGTGCCAGCTTGCCCGAGGAACTGCTGAACCAAATCGAGGAGAAGCTCAGTGGATGCAAAACTGCTTGAAGTACTGGTCTGCCCGATCACTAAAGGCCCGCTTGTCTATGACCAGAATAAGCAGGAGCTGATTTCCAAAGGGGCGCGGCTGGCCTATCCCATTCGCGACGGCATTCCAGTGATGCTCGAAGAAGAAGCGCGTCGCTTGGCAGAGAACGAGTACCAATAGCGTCGTGAGGACTTCGGCGCGCAGCGAAGGGAAGACTCCGGGCCTGACGCGGCGCTTTGGCAATTTCACGTGCATCATCCCGGCCAGACACGCGTCCACTCGGCTGCCGGGCAAGCCGCTTGCCGATATTGGAGGCAAGCCCATGGTGGTTCGAGTCGCCGAAAGAGCGCAGAGAACCGGGGCGGCCGTCTGCGTCGCCACGGACGATCAGCGAATTTTCGACGTGGTGATGGCGCACGGCTTTCGCGCCTGCTTGACGCGCCCCGATCACGCGACCGGCACCGATCGCCTGGCTGAAGCCGTTGAGCATCTCGAATTGCCCGATCAAGCCATCGTCGTGAATGTCCAGGGCGATGAGCCGCTCATCGATCCGGAACTCATACGCGCGGTGGCGGAACTGCTCGCGAAGACCGCCTATGTTTCGATCGCCACGGCAGCACATCGCATCGACAACGCGGCGGACTGGCTGAACCCCAACGTCGTCAAGGTCGTCACCGACCGTGAGGCGCACGCGCTATATTTTTCGCGAGCACCCATCCCCTATGCGCGCGATCTTCTGGGCACGCTTGCGCCTGGGGAAGTGCCGTCGCAAGTGCCCGCAGAGCTTGGCGTGCTCCGGCACATCGGCCTGTACGCCTACCGCGCGGGCTTTTTGCGGCGCTTTCCGGAGCTTCGCGCTCCCGCCATCGAGTCGGGTGAATCGCTCGAGCAGTTGCGCGCGCTGTGGCATGGCTTCCGCGTCGTCGTATTCGAGGCGCCGGGAGCGCCTCCGGGCGGTGTAGACACGCTCGAGGATCTCGAAAGGGTGAGGCTTTTATACGCCGAATCGGGGATTTGACCGGCCACGCCTTTCTCGCGACAATGAAATGAGGTTTTAACTACGAGGGAAAGCGATGAGACTGATACTTCTGGGGCCGCCCGGGGCGGGCAAGGGAACTCAGGCGGCGTACATCAAGGAGGCTTATGGCATTCCGCAGATTTCCACCGGCGATATGTTGCGCGCGGCGGTGAAGGCCGGCACGCCTTTGGGTCTGGCAGCGAAGAAGGTGATGGATTCGGGCGGTCTGGTTTCCGACGACATCATCATCGGTTTGGTCAAAGACCGGCTAAGGGAACCCGACTGCACCGAGGGCTACCTCTTCGACGGCTTTCCGCGCACCATCCCTCAAGCCGAGGCGATGAAAGCCGCCGGCGTGCCCATCGACTATGTGCTGGAAATCGACGTGCCCGACGAGGAAATCATCCTGCGCATGAGCGGGCGCCGAGTGCACCTGGGCTCTGGGCGGACCTACCACATCAAATTCAACCCGCCCAAAGCAGCGGGCAAGGACGACGTGACCGGCGAAGATCTCATTCAGCGCGACGATGATCGCGAAGAGACGGTCCGAAAGCGCCTGGAGGTCTACCATGGCCAAACCAAGCCGCTGGTGGCTTATTACTCGGCCTGGGCGGCAACGGGCGACGCGCAGGCGCCGCGCTATCGCAAAGTGGCAGGCCTGGGCTCGGTGGAGAAAATCCGCGATGCTGCATTGGCTGCTTTGAAGTCCTGAGTCGGCAAATCCCTGGGGGCGTCATGAAAAAGCGCAACGCGTTTTATGCCCAATCGGGCGGTGTGACGGCGGTCATCAACGTCACCGCGGCGGCAGTGCTCGAAGCCGCCCGCGCCAACAAGGAGCGCATCGGTAAGGTCTACGCCGGACGCGATGGCATCATCGGCGCCCTGACCGAGGATTTGATCGACACGAGCCGCGAAAGCGCTCGCGCCATCGAAGGTTTGAAGACCACACCGGGGGGCGCCTTCGGTTCTTGCCGCTACAAGCTCAAGGGGCTGGAGGAGAACCGGGCGCAGTACGAGCGCCTGATCGAGGTGTTTCACGCGCACGACATCGGCTATTTCTTCTATAACGGCGGCGGCGACTCGGCCGACACTTGCCTCAAGGTGGCGCAACTTTCCGCGGCCATGGGTTATCCACTCGCGGCGATACATTTGCCTAAGACCGTGGACAACGACCTCGTCGTGACGGACTGCTGCCCTGGTTTTGGCTCGGTGGCCAAATACGTGGCGACGTCGATGCGCGAGGCGGCCTACGACGTCGCTTCGATGGCGCGCACTTCGACACGCATTTTCGTGCTCGAGGTCATGGGACGCCATGCCGGTTGGATCACCGCGGCCGTTGGCCTCGCGGCCGATGAAAACAATGACTTGCCGCTGCTGCTACTCTTTCCGGAAGTAAAGTTCGACGAAGCGAAATTCCTCGCCAAGGTCGAGGCCTTGCTCAAGAGTCATGGCTATTGTTGCATCGGCGTTTCCGAAGGCCTGCGTAATGCCGATGGCAAGTTTCTTTCCGAATCGGGTCTGCGCGATGCTTTCGGACATGCCCAACTGGGCGGAGCTGGGGAGCAAGTCGCCAAGTTGGTACGAGAAAAGCTGGGACAGAAGTACCACTGGGCCCTGGCCGATTATTTGCAACGCTCCGCGCGACACCTCGCCTCGCAGACCGATTACGAACACGCCTATGCGGTGGGCAAAGCGGGGGTCGAGTTGGCCCTGGCGGGCGAAGCCGGCGTGATGCCGGCCATTGTGCGCAGCTCAGACAAACCCTATCGTTGGAAAATCGGCTTGGCACAATTGACCGAGGTGGCCAATCGCGAAAAAATGCTGCCCGCCGACTACATCAGAGCCGACGGCATGGGCATCACTGAAAAAGCGCGACGCTATCTCTTACCTCTGGTGCGAGGCGAAGCCTACCCGCCCTACCGAGACGGACTGCCGCAGTATCAACGGCTAAAAAACCTGCCCGTTGCCAAGAAAATCGCTCAGACTTTCAAACTCTGAGCCAGCGGCAATGTTATCGCGGGGAGGCTGAAGCCGCGGCCCGGGGTCTTCTATTGTTTGCAAGACAAGACATTCTCGACGCAGCGCACAATGACTGGCAAAATAGGCAGGTTTTGAAGGGGCCCCAGCGGGGAGGAGCATCCCGGGGGGAGATCGTTTTCCGGCCGATCTGGCCGCATCGTATTTGTTCCAACGGGAGTTCAAGAAATGTCAACGGGTCTCATACTGGCACTGGCTTGTGCCGTGGTTGCCCTGATCTACGGCTGGTTATCGGCCAGCTGGATCATGGGCAAGTCCGCCGGCAACGAGCGTATGCAACAAATCGCCAAGGCGGTCCAAGAAGGGGCGGAGGCTTATCTCGCCCGCCAATACAAGACTATCGCCATCGTCGGCGCCGCCTTGTTCCTGGTCATCGGTTTCGTGCCCAAGCTGGGCTGGGCCACGGCGATCGGCTTCCTGATCGGCGCGGTGTTCTCGGGTGCGGCCGGCTTCATCGGCATGAACGTCTCGGTGCGCGCCAACGTGCGCACCGCCGAAGCGGCGCGCGGCGGCATTGCGCCGGCGCTGGAAGTGGCCTTCCGGGGCGGCGCCATCACCGGCATGCTGGTGGTGGGTCTGGGCCTTCTCGCGGTGGCGGGTTATTACGCTATCCTGCGCATGGGCGCGGGCGCCACGCCGGATCTCCATCACCTCATCGAACCGCTGGTGGGCTTGGCCTTCGGTTCTTCCCTGATTTCTATCTTTGCGCGTCTGGGCGGCGGCATCTTCACCAAAGGCGCTGACGTGGGCGCGGACTTGGTGGGCAAGGTGGAGGCCGGCATTCCCGAGGACGACCCCCGCAACCCCGCGGTGATCGCCGACAACGTGGGTGACAACGTGGGCGATTGCGCCGGCATGGCGGCGGACTTGTTCGAGACCTATGCCGTGACCATCGTGGCCACCATGGTGCTGGCCGCGCTAACGCTCAAGGCCGCGCCTGGCCTGGGTGAGAACCTGGTGCTCTACCCCCTGGCTCTGGGGGGCGTGTCGATCATCGCCTCCATCATCGGCTGCTACTTCGTGAAGACCAGCGAAGGCGGCAAGATCATGAACGCCCTCTATCGCGGCCTGATCGTCGCCGGTGTCTTGGCGCTGGTTGCCTACTATCCGATTACGCAATGGCTGATCGGTGCGGGCGATGCCGCGGCCAAGATCACCACCATGAGCATGTTCGGTTGCGCGATCATCGGTTTGGTGCTGACCGCGGCCCTGGTGTGGATCACCGAGTACTACACCGGCACCGATTTCGCGCCGGTGAAGCACGTTGCTTCCTCCTGCCAAACCGGTCACGCCACCAACATCATCGCCGGCATCGGTGTGTCGATGAAAGCCTGCGCGCTGCCGGTGCTGTCGGTGTGTTTGTCGATTTGGGGCGCCTATGCGTTGGGCGGTCTCTTCGGCATCGCCATCGCCGCGACTTCCATGCTGTCCATGGCGGGCATCGTGGTGGCGCTGGACGCCTACGGCCCGATCACCGACAACGCCGGCGGTATTGCGGAAATGTCGGAACTGCCCAAAGAAGTGCGTAACGTCACCGATCCGCTCGACGCGGTGGGCAACACCACCAAAGCCGTGACCAAAGGCTACGCCATCGGCTCCGCCGGTCTCGCCGCGCTGGTGCTCTTCGCCGACTATACGCACGGCCTCGAGGCTGCGGGCCTCAAGGGCATCACCTTCGATTTGTCGAACCACATGGTGATCATCGGCCTCTTTATCGGCGGTTTGATTCCCTACCTCTTCGGCGCCATGGCGATGGAGGCGGTGGGACGTTCCGCGGGTGCGGTGGTGGTGGAAGTGCGCCGCCAGTTCAAGGAGATCCCCGGCATCATGGAAGGCACCGCCAAGCCCGATTATTCGCGCGCGGTGGACATGCTGACCGTGGCGGCCATCAAAGAGATGATGATCCCCTCGATCCTGCCGGTCGCGGTGCCGATCATCGTCGGTTTGGCGCTGGGGCCCCAGGCTCTGGGCGGTCTCTTGGTCGGTACCATCGTCACCGGCCTCTTCGTGGCGATTTCCATGACCACCGGCGGTGGTGCTTGGGATAATGCCAAAAAGTACATCGAAGACGGCCACTTCGGCGGCAAAGGCTCCGATGCGCACAAAGCGGCAGTGACCGGCGACACCGTGGGTGACCCCTACAAGGACACCGCCGGCCCGGCCGTGAACCCGCTGATCAAGATCATCAACCTCGTGGCGCTTTTGATCGTGCCGCTGGTTGCTTGATCCTCAGTGCAGTAGCGATTCAGCAAAAGGCCGCCACGAGGCGGCCTTTTTTTCGCCCTCAGCGCCGCGCAGCGATGCGGATGACCAGATCCGCGTCGTACACTAGCCAGCGGAACGGAATGGCGTAGGCTGTCGCTTTGGCCGGCGTCGGCAGAGGCAGGGTGGACGGCTTGCTCACGGCGGCGGGAGGGGAGATCTTGAGCGCCTCGCCGAAGTGGCGGCGCGCGCGGCCGGAAAGAATGTTGGCGATTTCGCCCACGATGTCGTGGTGTTTTTCGTCGGTGAAGTCCTGCTCGCCCATGCGCAAGAGCACATGGCTCAGAAGTTCGCGTGGCGCGGAGAACGCAATGAAGCCGGCGTAGCCGCCGTCAACCGTGATCAATCCGTTGTAGTCATTCCAGAGCAGCGTTTCTTGACCTTGGAGCAGGTAGGCCGAGCGCACCTGCGCCGGGTCGCTGGTGGAGGTGGCAAAGAAATGGCTGATCGCTTCGGAGAAGACTTCCAGATCGCGGCTGCGCAGTTGGGAGGTCACGACATCAACTCTTTGAGTGCGTTGACAAGCTGCTCGTCCGTGAAGGGCTTGTGCAGGAAGCCGTGCGCGCCCTTGCGTATCGCCTGGAGCGCCGTGAACTTGTCGGACAGCGCAGAAACTACGAGTATGCGGGCTTGGGGCAGCATGGTTGCCAGTGTTTCGATACAGGTTTCGCCGTCCATCTCCGGCATGGTCAGATCCATGGTGACATAGCGCGGCGGCCGTCGGCGCGCGAAATCGATCGCGTCCCGCCCGTTGGCAGCGAGGTTGAGCACGGTCAGATTCGGAAGCAGGCCGCCGGTACACAGGCGGGCGATGCGATTGCGCATGATCAGCGAATCGTCCACGATCATAAGGGTGCTCATACCTCGTCTCGACCCGGAGCGTGCGCTTGACCAATTTCGCGTTTCACGTTTTTAGCATCAGGGTGAAGCGCGTGAAGGCGCCAACCTGGGTGGCGACGCGCAGTTTCGCGCCCAGGCGAACGATTAAATCGCGGATGAGATCGAGACCGACGCCTCGCCCGGCGTGTGGGCTTGCAGCAGGCAGGGTGCTGAAACCGGGCTCGAACAGCACGCCGATAACTTCCTTGTCGCTGAGCTTGTCCACAATGTGCTTGGGCTTGTGGCCGGTTTCGATCAGATGCTGGCGCAAAGTGTCCGTGCAGATGCCGCGTCCGTCATCCCAGACGGACAGGAGCACCTGCCCGTCGGCTTGCTGTTCGAGGTCCACGCGGACGATGCCTTCCGAGGGCTTGCCGACGGCCAAGCGTTCCTCGGGGGACTCGATGCCATGCGCCACCGCGTTGCGGATGAGTTGAGGCAGTGCTTCGCGAACCAGACGCACGAGGCTGTCTGAGGGCTGAGACGTCTTCTCCAGGCGTGCCTCAAAGCGAACCTTCTTGTTGAGATCTCGCGCGACCGATACTGCCAGACGCTCGCATTGGTGGATTGCAGGCGTCAGCGGATCCACTGGCGCGGAGCGCCGTGCAAAGTGCTCGACGCGCTCAAACACTGAGCGCAACCGCAAGACTTGCTCGCGCAACCCTTGGGTGGCCACGGCGAGCGGAATGAGATCCTTGCCTTCCAGATCGTCGCGGCCGCGCAGCGCGGCGAGCCGATCCTCGTATTCATGTGCTTCGCGCACGATGGAAAGAAAATTGAGAGCGGCGGCTTCCCCTTTGAGGGCATGTGCAAGCCGGAATAGCCCGTCAAGCAAACGGGAGTAAGCTTTGGCATCGGCCTCGACGCCCTGCAAACCCGAGTTGATTTGCCCGAGCTTGTCCTCGGCACTGTCCAAGAAAGCTTGAACCATGGCTGGTTCTTGATCAAGCGCAACGAGCAGAAGCTCGACGCCTTGCTTGGCTTGGTCCTCGGCACCGGCCAGCTCCTGGCGAAGGCGTACTTGCTCGCTGCGGTCCTGAACGGTGACCAGAAGCGCGATCACATCATCGCCTTCACGCACTTGCGCAAACTCGAAGTTGAGGTAGCTCGGCGCGGCGCGCTCGGACTTGCCGCGGATGGCTACTTCTTGCAAGGGATTGAGCTGAGTGAGCAGACTTGGCTTCACCCGACTCTCAAAGAGCAGCGCCATGTATTCCATGGCGGTCGCCACCGCCTGGGGTTCGACCAGCGCCTGAAGAATTTCGCTGAGGCGTTCGCCACCCTTGAGACGAAGGCCAAAGAGCTGGTCCAAGGAACGCGAGCGCTGCCCGCCAATGCGGCCATCGGGCTGCAGCAGAAACAGGCCTTCGCGTACAGTGGCGAGGATTTCATCAGTTTCCTCGCGTGCGGCGGCCGCGGAGCGGTCGCTCTTTTCCAGGGCGCGCAGGAACTTGAAGACGATGAAAGCGAAATTTACAAGCGCCAGCAATATGGCGGCCATCTGGATATAGCGCAAGCGCGCAGCCGTCGACACTGCTTGGTTTTCAAGATGCTGTGTGAGATCGTCGGCGAGCTGCATCAGCCGGATGTTGCGGGCAACCGCTTTGGTGGCGGCGATTTCTACATCGATCGCCTCAGGAGATAGCGGCGTGCGAATCGGGACCAGGGTTTCGTCCAATGGACGCCAGTAGTTCGCGACCTTTTCCCGAAGATCGCTCTCCCTATCGGTAGCGTCGCCAAACATCCTGTGTATGGGATCAGCCCGGTCGGCGAGGAGGCGCAATTTTTCGAGCGAGCGATTGAAGCCGTCATGGCTTTCGGCAATCTGCGCCATGCTGGTCTGCACTGGCAAAGCGTCCCGGGTTTCCGTCCGCAGAGTGAGCAGAGCTTTGGTCAGTTGTTGGGTGTACATGCGCAGCTCGGCACTGGCATTGATCTTGGACGCCGCGATTTCGATGCGCCCTGAGGCATAGAAATTGAACGCGAGGACGCCCAAATCGAGAAGGATGAAAAGGCCGATCGCGAGCATGAGGTCGCGATACTTGCCCAGAACACGGGGCGGTCGGGAAGGCATGAGGGCGGCGCGGTTGCAGAACTCATGCATCTTGCCTGGGGCAGATGACAAGAAGATGTCTCGGTGCCAAGGCGCGCGACTTCGCTGGCGGCTCGCCGCGCTGCGACACGCTGCCGCATGTGGCTAAATGCCGCAGCGGCGGCATGGCGAACGAAATTAAAATTGGACAGTTTGTCCCCTGGAAATCTCGTGGAGGAATCATGCCGTTCACCCGCCGTCTTGTTCTGCGTCCCTTGGCCCTCGCACTGGGGTTTTGGTCCGGGTTGATTCTTGCGCAGACGACCACGCTCGAGGAAGTGACGGTCACCGCTCCCGTCATAACGGTGCCGCTCAACGCCGCGGTCATCGGGAAGAATGAAGTTGCCGCGCAACGCGCCGCCACCAGTGATACCGCAAGCCTTTTGCGTGGCGTGCCGGGTGTCAGCCTCTACGGTGCAGGCGGCGTATCGAGCCTACCCGCGATCCATGGCTTGGCCGACGATCGCCTGCGCATCAAAGTCGACGGCATGGATCTCATCGCCTCCTGTCCGAACCATATGAATCCGGCGCTTTCCTATGTCGATCCGACCAATATGGGCGCGCTGCAGGTCTATGCCGGTATCACGCCGGTCAGTGTCGGCGGGGATAGCCTGGGTGGCAGCATCGTCGCCGAAACGCCCGCCCCGCGCTTTGCCGCGAGCGGCCAGGCTAGCCTCGTCACGGGCGAAGCGGGTGCGTTCTATCGCAGCAATGGCGACGGTTTCGGCGGGAATCTCGCCGCGACCTATGCGACCGAAACCTTCAGCATCAGCTATGCCGGCGCGCACGCCGAATCGGACAACTATCGCGCCGGGGGTGACTTCAAAGCGACGCCGTTTACCGGCCGCGCGGGCCATACCTTGCCGCTCGATGAGGTTGGCTCCACGGCTTATGAAACCAACAACCATACCCTGGGGCTGGCGCTCAAAGCGGGAAAGCATCTCTTCGAAGCCAAACTCGGCTACCAGGATCTGCCTTTGCAGGCCTATCCCAACCAGCGCATGGACATGCTCGACAACACTCAGGAACGCCTGAATTTACGCTACCTCGGTACGCAGAGCTGGGGCAGTATCGAAGCGCGTCTCTATCACGAGAAAGTCGACCACTTCATGGATTTCGGCCCCGACAAGCGCTATTGGTACGGTGCGCTTTCCGGCACCACCGGGCCCGACGGGTCGCCTTGCTCACCCTTGGGGGCCGGCACCAATAGTTGCGCCGCGGGCATGCCCATGCGCACGGCGAGCACGAACATTGGCGCCTCACTCCAAGCGCAGATCAACTTGGCCAGCGAGGAGGTGATACGCCTGGGCGGCCTGATGCAACAATATCGCCTCGACGATTGGTGGCCGCCTTCGGGCGGCGGCATGTGGCCCGATACCTTCTGGAACATCAACAATGGCCAACGCGATCGCCTGGGCGTTTTCGGCGAGTGGGAAGCGCGGCTCACGCCGCATTGGCTCTTGCTCTCTGGCGTGCGCTATGAGCAAGTGCGCACGAATGCCGGCGAGGTGCGCGGCTACAGCATGGCAAGCAACGCCATGGGTGGGCAGTACACGGAGGCGACGGCCTTTAACGTCCGCGACCGCACGCGCACCGACCACAATTGGGATTTCACGCTACTGGCCCGTTATTCGCCATCCGCCGAGCTGGATCTTGAAGTGGGTTTGGCGCAAAAGGTGCGCTCGCCGAATCTCTATGAGCGCTACACTTGGTCGAGCTGGCCCATGGCCGCAACCATGAACAACTTCGTGGGTGATGGCAACGGCTACGTCGGCAACCCCGATCTCAAACCCGAAGTAGCGCACACCATTTCGGCAACCTTCGACTGGCATGCGCGCGATGGTCAATGGAAAGTGAAGGCCACGCCCTACCTCACCCAAGTGGCGGACTATATCGATGCGGTCAAGCGTTCGAGCTTTACGCCCCAGCAGTACAACGTGCTGAACTACGTCAATCAATCGGCGCGGCTTTACGGCATCGACTTCTCGGCGCAGTTCGCGCTGGCCAAGGCAAGTTGGGGCGAACTCGGATTGCAGGGCGTGGTGAACTACACACGTGGCGAAAATCGCGACACCGGGGATGATCTCTACAACATCATGCCGCTCAACGCGCGCGTATCGCTGACCCACAAGATCGGCCTGTGGGAGAGCGCCGTCGAAGTTGTCGGAGTGGCCGCCAAGGAAGACGTTTCCGATGTGCGCAACGAGATCAAGACACCGGGGTACGAAGTGCTGAACCTGCGCACGAGCTACACCTGGAACCGATTGCGCCTCGACCTGGGGATCGAAAATGCTCTGAACAAGCGGTATTACCTGCCGCTGGGTGGTGCTTATCTCGGACAGGGGCGAACCATGAGCATGAACACGCCGATGTGGCCTTGGGGCACGGTGGTGCCGGGCATGGGGCGCTCGTTCTACGTCGGCGTGAATTACCGCTATTGAGTCTCTCGTGCAGTGGACCGCAGCGCCGGGAATCATTCCGGCGCTGCGGAACTCTGTGAAAGCGAACCGTCTCCGCAGAAACTAGTGCGGCAGAAGTTCCCGCAAGGCGGCCAGTACCTGCTGAACGTTTTCCTCGCGGGCCGAATAGCCCATCAAGCCGATGCGCCAGATCTTGCCGGCCAGCGGCCCCAGTCCTGCGCCGATTTCTATGCCAAAGTCTTGAAGGAGGCTGCGACGCAAGGCCGCTTCGTCGATGCCGTGGGGAACCCTTAGCGCGTTTAGCTGAGGTAAACGATAGGCGGGTTCAACCAGGAACTCGAGCCCGATTGCGCGAACGCCTTCGGCCAGCAGCTCGTGCATGCGCCGATGGCGAGCCCAAGCCCCGGGTAGGCTTTCCTCGGAGAGCAGGCGTAGGCTTTCATGCAGCGCAAAAAGGCTGTTGTTCGGGGCGGTGTGGTGGTAGGTACGGGTGGTTTCGCCCCAATAACCGAGGATCAGATTCAGGTCCATGAACCAGCTCTGCACCTTCGTTCTGCGTGCCTGGACACTCTCGATTGCGCGCGCGCTGAAGGTGATCGGCGCCAGCCCCGGAACGCACGAGAGACACTTCTGGCTTCCGGAATACACGGCATCGGCGCCCCAGGCGTCCACTAGTACCGGTGTGCCGCCGAGGGAAGTGACGCAATCGACGATGCTGAGGCAGCCGGCGTCCCGCGCCAGCGCGCACAGCGTCGCGGCGTCGGAAGCGACTCCAGTGGAGGTTTCCGCGTGCACAAAGGCAATGGCTTTGACGCCCGGATTGGCGTCAAGCGCGGTCGTGAGCTTCTCGGGAGAAACGGGCTTGCCCCAATCATCCTCTACCACGATCGCAGTGCCGCCGGCGCGCTGAACGTTTTCGATCATTCGGCCACCAAAAACGCCGTTGCGGCAAACGATGACCTTGTCGCCGGCTTCCACCAGATTGACAAAGCACATCTCCATGCCCACTGAGCCGGGGCCTGAAGCGGCAAACGTCACTGGGTTGGCCGTCTGGAAAGCGTAGCGCAGGAGAGCCTTCAATTCTTCCATCATGGTGACGAAGGCGGGATCGAGGTAGCCGATCGTTGGCCAGCCCGTCGCGGCGAGCACCCTCGGGTCGATTTCGGAGGGACCGGGTCCAAGCAACCGGCGCTGGGGGGGGACGAAGCGGGTCAGGCCGGCAGGCGCGGCCAAGAGCGGGATGGAGCTACTCATTGGACAAGGCGGAATGTGTGAAGGGGGGGGAATAGACACCGTATTCTACCAGGACCCGCTGCCGCGGCCGCGTGCGTATCTGCTAGCATGCACCCCCTGACCCGCACTGATTCTGGAGAGGCATTTGCGAGCAGTCTGGCGGCTTGGACGATCGATCCTGGGGCATTGCGGCGCGGCCTTCTTGTGCGCCGGTTTGGTTGCACCGGGGGCGGCTCGGGGCCAAGCACCGGAGCGCCCATCGGGCTGGATCAACAAGGCCCCGGTGACTGCGCAGCGCTACATGGTCGCAGCCGCCCACCCTCTGGCGGCCGACGCAGGGGAGATGATGCTGCGCGCGGGGGGTTCCGCGGTCGATGCCGCCATTGCCGTCCAGCTGGTGCTGAATCTCGTTGAGCCGCAGTCTTCGGGTATCGGCGGTGGCGCCTTTCTACTGCATCACGAGGCCAAATCCGGGAGGCTACTGGCCTATGATGGGCGCGAAACCGCGCCCGCCACGGCACGACCTGAACGATTCGTCGACTCTGACGGGCACCCGCTGCGGTTTGCCGACGCGGTGGTCGGCGGGCGATCGGTAGGGGTGCCCGGCACGCTGCGCCTATTGGAGCTCGCGCACCGACGGCACGGCCGCTTACCCTGGGCGCAATTGTTCGAGCCAGCCATCAACCTGGCCGAGAACGGATTCAGCATATCGGAGCGTTTGGCCGGCGCAGTGGCCAGGGATGCCTACCTCGCTCGTGAGCCGGTGGCGAGGGCGTATTTCTACGATGCCGCAGGACGCCCGCGGGCCGCCGGTTCGGTGCTTCGCAATCCGGAATTCGCGGCGGTTCTGCGGCGGGTGGCTGGCGAGGGTGCGGACGCTTTTTATCATGGCGAAATCGCGCGCGACATCGTTGCGGCAGTACGCGGCCATTCGGTAAACCCGGGAGATCTCGACGAGCGCGATCTTGCCGGCTATCGCGCCAAGGTGCGCGCGCCAATATGCGGCGCCTATCGCCGCTACCGCGTATGCGGCATGCCGCCCCCCAGTTCCGGGGGGATCGGGGTGCTCCAGATGCTCGGCTTGCTCGAACGCTTCGAGCTGCGAAGCGTCCGGCCCGACTCGTTCTTCGCCGCCCACCTTTTCAGCGAAGCCGGCCGCCTTGCGTATGCCGATCGCAACCGCTACGTGGCCGACCCTGATTTCGTCCCTGTCGTTGCGGGTCTGACCGATCCGGAGTACCTTGCACAGCGCTCAGGGCTCATTCGAATCGGCGAGAGCATGGGCGTCGCCCCGCCGGGCGAGCCCAGGGGTAAGGGCTGGACGACTGCTTTTGCCGAGGGTGACGCACTGGAGTTTCCATCGACCAGCCATGTTTCCATCGTGGATGGGTGGGGCAACGCCGTGGCGCTTACGACCACTATCGAGGATGGTTTTGGCTCCCGCCTGATGGTGCATGGCTTCCTTCTGAACAATGAGCTGACCGATTTTTCGTTTGTTCCAACCAGGGGAGGACAGCTGATCGCCAATCGCGTCGAAGGCGGTAAACGCCCCCGCTCCTCGATGGCACCAACCATCGTTTATGATCGCGCTGGGCGGATCAAGCTCATCAGCGGTTCGCCTGGCGGGAGCGCGATCATCAACTACGTAGCCAAGAGCGTGATTGGCGTTCTTGATTGGCAACTCGATCCGCAAGCGGCGATCGATCTGCCCAACTTCGGCAGCCGCAATGGCCCAACCGAACTCGAGCGCGGAAGCCGAGCCGAGAAACTGGCGGCGAAACTGAGGGCGATCGGGCACGAAGTGAAGGTGGTAGATTTCAACAGTGGACTGCACATGATCGTGCGCCGGGGGCAACACTGGATCGGTGGCGCGGATCCGCGCCGCGAGGGAGTCGTGAGGGGTCAGTGAGAGTATGATTAAACAGCATGTCTGGATTTGCGGCCTGGTCGCTCTGCTGGTGGGGGCTGCCCTCGGCGCGGTGAACGCGGGCGCTCAGAACGATGCGCCAAAAACCCTGCGCATCGTATTCCAGTCGCCGGAGGCGTCACTGGATCCCGCTTCGGTGAGCGATGAGGTTTCGATCAGCATCACCGAGAACATCATCGAGCCCTTGCTGCGCTACGATTACCTGGCGCGACCGGCCAGGCTCATTCCCAACACAGCGCAGCGGCTGCCCGAAATCTCCCCAGATGGTCTGACCTACACCTTCCAGGTCAAGCGTGGAATCTACTTCTCGCCCGACCCCGCGTTCCAAGGCAAGCGCCGCGAGCTGACTGCCGCGGACTATGCGTACAGCATCCGGCGCCATTTCGATCCGAAGTATCGGTCGCCCTCGCTGTGGCTGTTTGCGGGGAAGATCCTTGGCGCCGATGCGAGCCGTACCGAGGCTCAGCAGAAGGGTCGCTACGATTACGATGCCCCGGTCGCGGGTTTGCTGACCCCTGACCGGCACACCCTGCGCATTCGGCTCACTCGGGCCGATCGCAATTTCGCGCACGTGTTTGCCATGGCCATTAGTGGTGCCCTCGCGCACGAAGTGGTGGAGCACTATGGACAGGACATCGGCGGCCACCCGGTAGGGACGGGGCCCTTCGTGCTTGCCGAGTATCGGCGCCAAAACAAAGTAGTCCTCAAAGCCAATCCGGGTTTCCGAGAACTGCGCCTCGAGGCCGACCCGGGCCAGGATCCGGAGCGCCAGGCTCTGGCCAGTCGGTTGCGGGGCAAGCGCCTGCCGCTGGTGGGGCGGGTGGAAGTCGCTATCATTGAAGAGCCACAGTCGCGCTGGCTGGCTTTTCTCAACGGCGAAATCGACATATTGCCTCTGCCTCGAGATCTTGCCGAACTGGCGCACAAGAACGGCAATCTCACGCCGCAACTCGCCAGCAAGGGGGTGCGCTTGCAGGCACATCCAGTGCCCAACGTGTACTTCTTCTTCTTCAATATGGCGGACCCAGTGGTTGGAGGCTACGACCCAGAGAAGATTGCACTGCGGCGCGCGATCGCGCTGGCCTACGATACCGAAGAGGCGATACGGCAACTGTTCAAGGGTGAAGCACTCCCCGCGCGCCAAATCATCCCCCTCGATGTCTATGGACATGACCCCCGCTCGGAACTCGATGCCGGGCGGTTCAACTCCCAGGAAGCGCGAGCTTTGCTCGATCGCTTTGGCTATAGGGATCGCGATGGTGATGGCTACCGCGAATTGCCCGATGGCAGACCGCTGGTTATAGAAAGGGCCTCGGTTACTAGCAGCGATGGTCGCCAAGCGGACGAATTCTGGAAGCGCAGCATGGATGCCATAGGCATCAAGCTGAGTGTTCGCAAGGACAAACTCCCGGAACTCAGAAAACTCCACCGCGCCGGAAAGATTCAACTGATGAGCGAGGGCTGGAATGCGGACTACCCCGATGGCGAGAACTTCATGCAATTGCTCTACGGGCCCAATGCCGGACAGGAAAACGCCGCGCGCTTCAAATTGCCGGAATTCGACTCCCTGTATGAACAGACGCGCAACCTCCCCGACTCCGCGGAACGTTTGAGCAAATTCCGCCGCATGACTGAGCTGGTGATCGCCTATGCTCCATGGCGGCTCACGCACCATCTGCAGGAGAAGGATCTGGTGCAGCCCTGGGTGGAAAACTATCTAAAGCACTCTTTCCAGGCTTCGTCCTGGATTTATGCAGATGTCGACCTCGCCAAGCGCCGGAACCAGCCATGAGCCGAGATCCCGCGGCGCAGCTGGAGGAGTTCGCCAACCGCGTGCGCAAGAACGCCAAACACTGGGGCAGGTGGGCGCGGAGACAGTCAGTGAGCTGTTATCGGGTCTACGATCGGGACCTACCGCCTTTTCCGCTGGTCCTGGATTGGTACGAAGGACATGTGCATTTGCAGGAATTGGCAACCGGCTGGAAGCAGACCGAGGACGAGCATGATACATGGCTGGACGCGGTGCGCGATGCGGTGGCGGCCGCCTTGCAAATCCCGGTTGCCGCAGTGCACACCGCGCTTCGGCAGCGACAGCACCATAGGGTCGGCGGCGGGCAATACCAAAGCGGGGGCGGCGGCGAGGATTTCGTGGTGCATGAGGGTGGACTGCTCTTTCTAGTGAATCTGCAGGCACATCTGGACACGGGTCTTTTCCTCGATCATCGCCTGACGAGGGCGCGGGTGCGCGATTTGGCCAAAGGGCGGCGGATGCTCAATCTATTCGCCTACACCGGCAGCTTCTCCGTGTACGCAGCGGCGGGCGGGGCAGCGAGCACGCTGAGTGTCGACATGTCGAATACCTACCTCGTATGGGCAGGCCGCAACCTGCGCCTCAACGGACTGGAGACACCGCAGCACGCCAGAGTCCGCGCCGACGTTTTCACTTGGCTGCGGGCGGCGGAGGGGGAGGGGAAACGCTTCGATCTGGCTGTGCTGGACCCGCCGAGCTTCTCCCATTCCAAGAAGATGTTGGGCGTCTTGGACGTGCAGCGCGACCATGTCTGGCTCATCCGCCAGACACTCCGGTTGTTGTCGCCGGGCGGCTTGCTGCTCTTTTCCACCAACTTGCGCGATTTCGCGCTTGATGAGGGCATTGCCGGGCACAAGGGCTGCCGCGAAATCACCGCCGAAACCGTGCCCGAGGATTTTTCCCGCCGACGCCCGCATCGGGCTTGGCTGATAGAAACGCGTGCGTGAGGACCGAGCGATGTGGTCTGAGTTCATTTCCGCTGCCATTCTGATCATTTTGGTGACCGATCCCTTTGGCAACGTACCGGTAGCGGTGGGTATCCTTCAGCACGTCGCACCCGAGCGGCGGCTCAGGATCATTCTGCGCGAATGCCTGATCGCCTACCTCATACTGCTTTTGTTTATGGTGGGCGGGAAGTCATTTCTGGATATCATGCGGCTTTCCGAGGTATCGCTATCCATTGCCGGGGGTGTGATTCTCTTTCTCATCGCGCTGCGCATGGTGTTTCCAAGTGCCGAAGGCGTTTTTGGCGGACCAGAGGGGGGCGAACCGATGATCGTGCCGCTGGCGATTCCGGCGATAGCCGGACCATCGGCGTTGGCCACCGTGATGCTGATGGTCTCTCGTGAACCCCACCGTTTGTGGGTGTGGATCGCCGCAGTCAGCTGCGCGATGCTCCTTGTGACCGTGGTTTTGGCCAGCGCCGAGCGTATACAGCGAGTCGTCGGCGAGCGTGGCCTGCGGGCGTTCGAACGGCTGATGGGCCTGGTGCTGACGGCGATGGCAGTAGAGATGCTGCTCGGTGGGATCAGGGAATTCGTTCGACACTTGGCCACGGCCTAGCGCCGTGGAAGTGAATGCCTTGGGGCACCAGCGGGGCAGTGCCGCGGCCAGTCAGCTGGCCTGAGGCTCCAGCGCTCGCGTCCGTCTTCAGGGGACGACTGTCAAGCGCGGTTCGAGCGTGCGTAGAGTGGATAGAGCAGCGCTTCTTCGCGCTGTATGCGCTGGCTCAGAACCTTCCCGACGGCTTCGAGATCCCGGTCAAAGGTGTCAGCCAGGGCGGGATTGCGACCAAGGTCGGCATACTTGCCGAGGAACCCGACCACGGCTTGCCCGATACCGTCCATCTCCGCGCGAAAGTCGTGCACCAATGCCTGATTGGCGCGATCGGCCGCCAGCTCGCGCTCGAGATAGGCGTAGAGGCGCACGCCCTCCATCATCAAATGGGAATTGATGGCAACTCGAAAACGGCCAAGCTCTCGGGCCGCAGCCTCGATGTCGCCGCTGCGGAAAGTGCTTTGGACGGCTCCAAATGATCCAAGCAGAGCCTGATGATCACGCTTGAGCTTGTCGATCAGGCCTGCGTAATAGCGGATATCGACCGGCTCGAACTTGGGTAGGGCCGCGTCAGCTGAATTCTGCGGTGAGCTGATCGGCGCTTCCCCTTCTCGGTCCGGTGACTTCTTTCCCCAGTTGAATAGGCCCAGCATGAGTTCCCTCTAATCCTTCGATGACGTGAAATTCCGGCGACTTTGGTGCGCACGCCAGTATGCGCGCCGCGCATCGTTCCGCGGCAAATGCTTGAGTCGATAAATAGCATGGAAGGCGTCCAGCTACAAGCCGTTCGGGCGGGTTGTGTCATCCGTTCCTGCCGCTGGTCGCGATTCAGGGGCGCCGAATTGACGCTGGTCAAATTAGACCGATGCCTCAGGTAGTGCTGCCTCGGTCAGCGCCGATGCTCGCGCTTGTCGTAGGGTTGCTCGTAAGTATGTACGACCTTGCCGGCGGGCGAAACCGTTTCCAAACGGACGTTGAAGCGCCAGAGATTGGCGACATGTCGCAGCACGGCTGAGGTGTCGTCGCTGAGCGGCCGCCGCTCGTATTCGGAGTGCCGCAAGGTCAAGCTGCGGTCGCCGTGGACGTTCACGTCCCAAACCTGGATGTTGGGTTCGCGCGTGCCCAGGTTGTACTGCGCGGCGAGCCGTTCACGCAGGTCGCGGTATCCAGCATCGTCGTGAATGGTGGTGACTACGAGTTTGTCGTTATGATCATCATCGAGCACCGCAAAGAGTCTGAAGTCGCGGATGAGCTTGGGAGACAGAAATTGGGCGATGAAGCTTTCGTCCTTGAAATTGCGCATCGCAAAGTCCAGGGCAATCTGCCAGTCGCTTCCGGCGATATCCGGGAACCACTCGCGATCCTCGGCCGTGGGCGCCTCGCAGATGCGCCGCAGGTCCCGATACATGGCGAATCCCAGTGCGTAGGGATTGATGCCGTGGTACCAGCGTGCCGTAGCGGGGGGTTGATAGATCACATTGGTATGAGACTGGAGGAACTCCAGCATGAAGGCGTCGGTCAATCGGCCCTCGTCGAAAAGGCGGTTGAGGATGGTGTAGTGCCAGAAGCACGCCCAACCTTCGTTCATGACCTGGGTTTGTCGCTGTGGATAGAAATACTGCGCGATCTTGCGCACGATTCGCACCACCTCTCGCTGCCATGGCGCCAACAAAGGTGCATTCTTCTCGATGAAGTAGAGCAGGTTCTCCTGAGGTTCCGGCGGGAAGCGCTCTGCTTCGTGCGCGCTTGGCGCTTCGGGGCGCTGTGGCAACGTACGCCATAGCTCATTGACTTGCGATTGCAGGTAGGCCTCGCGCTCGCGCCGGCGGGTTTCTTCTTGAGCGAGGGATAGCTTTTGCGGGCGCTTGTACCGATCGACCCCGTAGTGCATCAGCGCATGGCATGAATCGAGCAACTCCTCCACGACGTCAACGCCGTGCCGCTCTTCGCATTCAGTGATATACCGCCGGGCATAGAGCAAATAGTCGATGATCGAGCTGGCATCGGTCCAGGTGCGAAAGAGGTAATTGCCCTTGAAGAAGGAGTTGTGACCATAAGCCGCGTGTGCGATCACCAGCGCTTGCATCGCCATGGTGTTCTCTTCCATGAGATAGGCGATGCATGGATTGGAATTGATGACTATTTCGTAGGCGAGGCCCATCTGCCCGCGCCGGTAGCTCTTCTCCGTGGCGAGGAAGTGCTTGCCGAAGGACCAGTGGTGATAATTGACCGGCATGCCCACCGAGGCATAAGCATCAATCATCTGCTCCGCGGTGATGACCTCAAGTTGGTTGGGATAGGTGTCCAGTCGGTAGGCTGCGGCAATGCGATCGATCTCCCGGTAATACTGCTCGATCAGCTCGAATGTCCAATCCGATGGACAAGGCAGGGCGCTCGGCCGTGCCGCTTCCGGACTATCCTCGGTGGGTGGGGGAGCCCCGTCTGGGCGGGCAATCTCGTTCATTCGGCGAATTTGTACTGCTTCTTGAACAGTTCGCGGAATACTGGATAGATATCCGATGGTTGGACGATCTTCTGCATCGCGAAATAGCGGGTGACTGCCTTTACCTTGGCGTATTCCTTCCAGAGATTTTGTTCTGGGCCATCTGTGATCTCGACATAGGCGAAGTATTGCACCAGCGGCATCAGCTTGTCTTCGACCCATTCGCGACACACCGGACTATCGCTATCCCAGTTGTCGCCATCGGAAGCCTGGGCGACGTAGATATTCCACTCCGCGGTCGGATAGCGACGTTCGATTACCTCATGCGCCAACTTGAGCGCCGATGAAACCACCGTGCCTCCCGATTCGCGCGAGTGGAAGAACTCCTCTTCATCAACTTCCGCGGCCTGCGTGTGATGGCGTATGAAGACGACCTCGATTTTGTCATAGGCTCGGGTGAGGAAGAGGTAGAGCAGAATGAAGAAGCGCTTGGCCATGTCTTTCTTGGCTTCGTCCATCGATCCGGAGACATCCATGAGGCAGAGCATCACCGCCTGGTTACTGGGTTTGGGCTGCTTGACGCGGCTGACGTAGCGCAGGTCGATGGGATCGAGATAGGGAATGGCGAGTATGCGCGAACGTAGGGCATGAATCTCTTCATCGAGGAGGCGCAGTTCCTCGCCGTGGTCGGCGCGATCCTTGCGCAGGCGCTCGCGTTCTTCCTCGAGGAACTTCAGCCGTTCGATCTTCGAACCGGCCAGAGCAATGCGCCGCCCGATTGCTCCACGCAGTGAGCGCACGACGTGCAGGTTGGCGGGTGTGCCGTCGACGGTGAACCCGGCGCGCACCGACTTAAATTCTTGGGAGGAAGTGAGATAGGTCTTGACCAGGTTGGGCAGCTCCAGGTCCTCGAAGAAATAGTTGAGGAATTCATCCTTCGAGATCTCGAAGACAAAATCATCCTCGCCTTCTCCTTCGTTGCTCGCGTGGCCCTTGCCACTGCCCCCCCCGCCCCCTTGCGGCCGATCGAATTGGTCACCAGGAACATATTCCTCGTTGCCCGGGTGGACGGTTTCCCAAACTCCACCTCTGCCATGACCAAAAGTCGGTTCGGAGACGTCTCTGGTCGGTATGGAGATCTTCTCGCCCGATTCGATGTCCTTGATGCTTCGGCCCTTGATCGCGCGCTGCACGGCATCCTTCACCTGCGCCCGGTAGCGGCGCAAGAAGCGCTCGCGATTGACCGCGCTTTTGTTCTTGCCGTTCAGCCGACGATCGATGAGCTGTTGCATGGCTCCGATTCCATTGCCCTCGCGGTGACGATGAGGCCACCCGCGAGGAGCAGTCAGGAGGACTTGCGCACTCTGAGGTACCAGTCGCACAAGAGTCGCACTTGCTTCGGCGTGTAGCCCTTGGCGACCATGCGCGAGACAAACTCCTCATGCTTCTTGGCGTCCTCGGCGCTGGCCTTGGCGTTGAATGAAATGACCGGCAGCAGCTCTTCGGTGTTGGAGAACATCTTCTTCTCGATCACCACGCGCAGCTTCTCGTAAGAGGTCCACAGCGGGTTCTTTCCGTGGTTGGCGGCGCGCGCCCGTAGCACGAAATTTACGATTTCGTTGCGGAAATCCTTGGGATTGGCGATTCCAGCCGGTTTTTCGATTTTCTCCAACTCGTTGTTGAGCGCCGCCCGGTCGAACGATTCGCCCGTGTCGGGATCACGGTATTCCTGATCTTGAATCCACAGATCGGCGAAAGTCACGTAGCGGTCGAAGATGTTCTGACCGTACTCGGAGTACGACTCCAGATAGGCGGTTTGAATCTCCTTGCCGATGAATTCCACGTAGCGTGGTGCGAGGTATTCCTTGATGTAGGCGACATACTTCTGCTCCACCTCGGGGGGGAATTGCTCGCGCTCGACCTGTTGCTCGATGACATAGAGCAAATGCACTGGGTTGGCCGCGACTTCGGTCGTGTCGAAGTTAAAAACCCGGGACAGAATCTTGAACGCCCAGCGCGTAGAAATGCCTGTCATGCCTTCGTCGACACCGGCGTAATCCCGGTATTCCTGGATGGACTTGGCTTTCGGGTCGGTGTCCTTTAGGTTTTCGCCGTCGTAGACCTGCATTTTGGAGAAGATGCTGGAATTCTCGGGCTCCTTGAGGCGGGTCAGCACCGAGAACTGCGCCATCATCTTGAAGGTACCGGGTGCGCAGGGCGCTTGCGAGAGCGAAGAATTGCGCACGAGCTTCTCGTAGATCTTGACCTCTTCCGAAACACGCAGGCAGTAAGGAACCTTGACGATGAAGATGCGGTCGAGAAAAGCCTCGTTGTTCTTGTTGTTCTTGAACATTTTCCACTCCGATTCGTTGGAGTGAGCAAGGATGATGCCGTCGAAGGGAATCGCGCCGAAACCCTCGGTACCTTTGAAATTGCCTTCCTGGGTGGCCGTGAGCAAGGGATGCAGCACCTTGATCGGCGCCTTGAACATCTCCACGAATTCCATCAGGCCCTGGTTAGCGTGGCACAGCGCGCCCGAAAAGCTGTAGGCATCAGGATCGGCCTGCGAGTATTGCTCGAGCTTGCGGATGTCGACCTTGCCCACCAGGGCGGAAATGTCCTGGTTGTTTTCATCGCCGGGTTCAGTCTTGGTGATGGCAATCTGCTGCAGCACGGAAGGGTGGCGCTTGATGACGCGGAATTGCCGGATGTCACCGTTATATTCAGCCAGGCGCTTCACTGCCCAGGGCGACATAACCTTGTTGAGGTAGCGACGTGGGATGCCGTAGTCATCTTCCAAAATGGCGCCGTCTTCGTCGGCATTGAAAAGCCCCAAGGGCGACTCATTTACGGGGGATCCCTTGAGCGAATAAAAGGGCACTCGCTCCATCAGGAATTTCAGTTGCTCGGCAATGGAGGATTTGCCTCCACCGACCGGCCCGAGCAGATAGAGGATTTGCTTCTTCTCCTCTAACCCCTGCGCCGCATGTCGGAAGTAGGCCACGACTTGCTCGATGACCTCTTCCATGCCGTAAAACTCGCGGAAGGCGGGGTAGAGGCGAATCATCTTGTTCTGGAATATGCGCGAATGGCGCGGATCGTGCCGCGTGTCGACCATCTGCGGCTCACCGATGGCCATGAGCATGCGCTCGGCGGCGGTGGCGTAGGCGCCCGGGTCGGCGCGACAGAGGTCGAGATATTCCTGAAGGGAGAACTCCTCCTCGCGGGTCTTCTCGTAACGTTGGCTGAAATTGGCAAAGACGTCCATATTTCCTCCTTGGTCCATGGCTGCCGGAGCCGGCGCAGCCTTACCGCTTTGGGCAATGGGGGGCGTCTACGGTTCCCCGCCGCGCCCCAATCGCCATAACGTCAATATCGTCCCGGAAGCAGGGGAGTTAACCCCGGAACAGTGGCCAAAAAACCGATCTGTCGCAGGTTAAGGTCCGAGGCGGGCAGCCAAAGCGCAGATCCGCGACCGTTCGGCGCCGAGCTCTCAGGTGCTTGTAGGTGACGGCGCCGGCGCGTCCGGTTCAGCCTGGATGATCGCGTCGAACTCGTGCGGCGGCCGGTGTGCCGATGGGTCAACCGGTTCGCGAGGGGAACGCCGTTTCAGTGCAATGCAGCGCGGCGCTGTTAGTGCTATGCGCGCGCGACGTCACTGTGTGGCGTCATAGGTGGCGCCATTATGCTCGGCTACCGCAAGAATCCTGCGGATGTTGCGCGCGATATCGCCGGGATCGCGCAATTGACCGGTGCTGGCAAGCTCCACGAATCGCTGCACCATTGGAAAACGGCTTTCCGGGGTACCGCGAATGACAGATTGCATGCTGGTGTCCATGACCCCCGGATTGATATTGAGGCACAGTACCGGATTGGGGCGATCGGACTGCTCGCTTGCCACGCTGCGAATGAAATGCTCGGTGCCTGCCTTGGCAGCACAGTACAGTGACCACCCAGGAATGGGCCGAGTGGCCGCGCCCGAGGAGATATTGACGAGGACGCGCCGGCCGGGGCTGTCTGAGAAGCTTCTGAGGAAGCTTGCCATGAAGCGCAGCCCCGAGGTGAAATTCAAGTTGAGCGATGCCACCAGATCCGCGTCATGAAGCGTTTCGGCGTAGCCCACGGGCTCGATCTGTGCCGCATTGTTGATGGCGATGACTTCGTCCCAAGCCATGGCCGCGAACCGGGTCATGTCCTCCGCGAACCCTGGAGGCGAGGAATCCAAGTCCCGCAGATTGGCCGCACAATGCTCCGGCCCCGAGCCGGTACGCGACCATTCGCGCACTTGCCAGCCCTCGTCACGAAACTGGTCGAGGAGCGCCTTGCCCAGACCACGAGATCCTCCTGTGATCAGCAGCAGTTTTTTTGCGGAGGCGGCAGCGCACATCTTGGGCGTCTCCTGGAGTCAAGCGGGCAGGGCGATGGCGCCCCCGACGCTGAACTGGTAGTCGCGAAAGACGTGTTCGGCGGTCAGAAGCTGGTAATTCCCGTCGGCAAGGCGCCGGCTGGTGTCTTTCAGGCGGAAGGTGTAGTGACCGCATGTCCAGCAATCGAAATTGCGCATGTGGGTGCATAGGCAGGTTTTGTCCTTGACGGAGATCCTCTTGGCATCGGGATGTGCCGCCATCTCGCGGTTGTAGGCATCGATATAGGCGCAGTGCCCCTTGCCGTCAAGCAGGTAACCATAGGCCTCGCAGTTGGGGCGACTGCCTGCGCCGATCGCGGGGCTGCCTTTAAGCATGCGCATCGGGTAGCCTGTCGGCGAAAGACCATTGACCTCGATGTCTTCTTCGTTCGCCCGAAAATATTCTTGTTTGACCTTCGCCGGCAGACCGCATTCTTCGGTCACGGTGAAACGGGTAGCGACCTGGACCGCCGCGCAACCCATTTCCAGGAAGGACACAGCATCACTGCCAGTGAAAATGCCGCCGGCAGGCACAAGGGGGATCTCGATTTCGTTGTGCCGCAGAAACTCGAGTATTTCCCGAGTGATGCTGCGCAAATCATACTTCGCCCAATCCAAGCCGAAACCGAGGTGGCCACCAGCGAGCGGGCCTTCGACAACGATGTAGTCGGGCAAACGATTGAGGCGCTGATTCTTTTTCAGAAAGATCTGCAAGGCGCGCAAGGAAGACACGATGATGCCGAGTTTGGCATCGCGAAAGCGCGGGTGGTCCTCGATCAAAGCGAATGATCCAAGGTGCAGGCCGGCGGAAAGCGTAATGCCGTCGATGCCCGCGTCCAGGGCTGCGTGCAGTCGCACGCGCAGGGTCTCGCGCGGCGCATTCATGGAGAGCTTCTCCATACAATTGATGAAAAGGAGCCCGGGTCCTCGCTTGGCCGCCATGGTTCGGCCGACATGCAACCGCTGCGCCTCGGCAACGTCTGCGAGGTGAAAATGGACGCTCGATTTGTCACTGTTGCCGATGTTGGGGCGGTAGAGTCTGAGCCGGTCGCGCACGAAATGCGTGTCATAGCGTCGATCCGCGACCGTAGTGATCATGGCGTCGGAAATGTGCCCGATACCACCCAAGCGCGCGCCCTCCAGCGCCAGCGCCGCAGTCGATATATCAACACCCATGCCCCCTATCATTACCGGCACCAATTCATGGTGGCCCAGGCGTAGGCGGTAGTCGTCCACTTTTTTCATCGCGTTCCTTCGTGGCGGCACGGCGACTTTCCCTGTGCCATCTCGACTGCTTATAGCAAAGTTGCGCTGCGGGTGCAAAACGGCGCGCCATCGCCAATGACAAGGTTGGGTGCAGGGTTTCGTGAGCGAAGCGTGCGCAGATCGGCTCTCCTTGGAACCATGGCCCGGCTTCCGCGGTCATGCTGCAGTTGACTTGGGTCAAGGGTTATAATTGCCGGGGAAACTGGGGTACGGGATTTCTTTCCGGCAATTCGCCACCATGACTTCGCCATCCTCCGCCGCTTCGCTGAAACTCGCCGCGCCCCTTAGGCCAGATGGCGAAGAGGCATGCTTTCATTGCGGGCAGGTCCTGACTTCGCGCGAAGGCTCGCGGGCCGTTCTGGCGGGCAAAGAACGGCGCTTCTGTTGTGCCGGCTGCGAGGGTATCGCCAGGATGATCCACGAAGCGGGGCTGGAGCGCTTCTATGAGCAGCGCCTGGGGATTGCGCCCCGGCGCGGCGAAGGCAGCGACGAGAACTGGGAGGTTTACGATCGTCCAGCCGTGCAGGCCGGCTGGGTGCAGGTTCACGATGATGGCAGCCGCGAGGCCCTGTTGACGCTTGACGGCATGGTGTGCGGCGCGTGCGCCTGGCTCAACGAACGCAACCTTCTCAGGTTACCCGGTGTTCTGAGCGCGCAAGTGAATTTCGCGGGCCAACGCCTGCGTGTGCGCTGGCGCGCGTCCGAACAGCGGTTGTCAGACATTCTGGCTGCGGTGGGCGCGCTTGGATATCGCGCTGCACCGTATCAAGCCGAGTCGGAAGGGGAAAGAGAAAAGGCTGCGCGCCGCGGCTACCAGTGGCGCTTGGGGATTGCTGCCCTTGGGATGATGCAGGTAATGATGTATGCATTTCCCGCATACCTCACCCAAGACGAGATGAGTGCCCACGCGCAGGGTTTGCTTCGCTGGGCAGGCATGATTCTGACACTGCCGGTGTTGTTTTTTTCCGCTGGACCTTTTTGGATGGGCGCCTGGCGGGATTTGCGCCATCGGCGAGTTGGCATGGACGTGCCGGTGGCGCTGGCCCTCGGTGTTGGCTTTGGCGCGAGCGCCTGGGCCACGCTGCGCGGACAAGGAGAGGTATATTTCGATGCCGTGACGATGTTCGTATTTTTGCTTCTGGCCGCCCGCTTCTATGAATACTCGGCCAGGCAGCGCGCGGGGGCAAGCCTGCGGTTCGCCGCACGCCCCTTGCCGGCGATCTGTTCGCGGGTGGTGGAAGGCGAGGGTATGCTTCGGGTAGAACGAGTCGCCGTGGCCGAGCTTGCGGCCGGAGAGGCTGTGCTGGCGGCTCCCGGTGATGTGATTCCGGCAGACGGGCGGGTGGAAGACGGCATTAGCCGGGTCGAGGAAGCGCAGCTCTCAGGCGAGTTCTGGCCGGTTCTCAAGAAGCCGGGTGATCTGGTATTTGCAGGTTCGGTCAATCGTCAAGAAGCGTTGCGGCTGCGGGTGACCGCGGTCGGTGCGGCGACACGCCTCTGGGCCATCGGGCATTTGGCCGACCGCGCGCTCGCCAGTCGGCCACGGCTGGCACAGATCGCCGACGCGATCGCCGCCAGATTCGTATTGGTTCAGTTGGCCCTCGCTGCAACCGCGGGCATTGTCTGGCTGGCTCTCGATCCCAGCCGGGCGCTCACGATTGTCGTGGCGGTGCTGGTGGTGAGCTGTCCGTGTGCTTTGTCCCTGGCCGCGCCAATGGCTTTGGCGGTGGCGGCCGGGGCCTTGGCGCGGCGGGGTCTGCTGGTGACGGGTGCGCGGGCGCTCGAATCGCTGGCACGCGCGACGGACGTGGTGCTGGACAAGACTGGCACTTTGAGCACCGGCCAAATGGTGGTTCGGTCGGTTCAAGCCTTGGGTCACATAAACCCTGTTGCAGTGCTGGATATCACCGCGAGTCTCGAGTCAGGTAGTCGGCACCCCCTGGCACTGGCCTTGCAAAGGCCGGGGGCGCCTCTGGCTGAAGACTGGCGCGAGATCCCCGGGGCGGGTGTGTCGGGAAAGGTCTCTGGGCTTGACTATCGCCTTGGCAGAGTGGAATGGGTGGCGGAGATTGCCGGACCCGTCCCACCCGACGCCCGTTTCGCAACGGTGCCTGGCGCGAGTGTCATCGCGTTGGCCAGCGCGGGGATGTGGCACGCGGTGATCATGCTCGACGACGCGCCGCGGGCGGAGGCGGCGGCCGCGATCGAAGAACTACGTGCCTTGGGGCTTGGCTTGCACCTGTTGTCGGGGGATGAACCCGTGACCGTTGCTGCCTGGGCGCAAGGCTTGGGCATCGCGCAGGCCCGTGGCGGCGCCAATCCGGAAGACAAGCTCGGATATTTACAGCGTCTGCAAGCACAGGGCCGTGTCGTTGCCATGGTCGGCGATGGAGTCAACGATGCCCCGGCGTTGGCCCAGGCAGATGTAGCCATTGCCCTGGGCTCGGGAGCCGCTCTTGCCCGCCAGACCGCCGATGTCGTGCTGTTGGGTGAACGGCTCCTGCCATTGGCGCACAGTATCGCGACGGCGCGGCGCTGCCTCGCGGTATTGCGCCAGAATCTGGCTTGGGCCTTTGCCTACAACGTGCTGGCGATACCCCTGGCGACGCTGGGCCGGATTGAACCATGGATGGCGGCGCTGGGCATGGCCGTATCGTCTCTTCTAGTCGTGGCAAACGCGGGGCGGCTCGCCGGGGATCCGCAGGCATGGAAATCCTCTCGATCCTGATACCGCTTTCCGTGGCACTGGCGCTGGTGATCGGCGTGGTGTTATGGTGGGCGGTAAGAAACGAACAGTTCGAAGATCTCGATGCTGCGGGCCAGCGAATTCTGCTCGACGATGATCGGCCGGACCGAACGCCGAGGGCGTCAGCGTCGGCCCGGTCGAAATGTGGTGCTCGAACTGGGCCTGCGGCTGGAGCTGAGTGAAAATTGACTTGGATCAAGTGATGCTCGCCCTGAGCCCGCTACCATCGGCCGCACCGTGGAGTGATGAGGGGGGTCCATGATGGGAGTGCATCGATGAACGCTGTGAGCCAAGAAGGCACATTCAACTACAAGGTCGTGCGGCAGTTCACGCTGATGACCGTCGTCTGGGGCATCGTAGGCATGGCGGTCGGCGTACTCATCGCGGCGCAGCTACTCTGGCCGGAGCTGAATCTCGACACCGCCTGGTTCAGCTATGGCCGCCTGCGCCCCCTGCACACCAATGCGGTGATCTTCGCCTTCGGGGGCTCCGCCCTGTTCGCCACCTCGTACTATGCCGTACAAAGAACCTGTCAAGTGCGGCTCTTTTCCGATAGCTTGGCCGCCTTCACTTTCTGGGGCTGGCAAGCGGTAATCGTTTTGGCCGCGATCACCCTGCCCATGGGCTACACCAGCGGCAAGGAGTACGCCGAGCTCGAGTGGCCAATCGATATCCTGATTGCACTGGTGTGGGTCGCCTACGCGATCGTTTTTTTTGGCACTATCGCCAAGCGCAAGACGCCTCATATCTATGTCGCCAATTGGTTTTACGGCGGATTCATTCTCGCGGTCGCGCTCCTGCATATCGTCAATAGCTGCGCGATTCCGGTCGAGCTGTTCAAATCCTATTCTTGTTATCCTGGCGTCCAGGATGCCATGGTGCAATGGTGGTACGGCCACAACGCGGTGGGTTTCTTTCTCACAGCCGGCTTTCTTGGGATGATGTACTACTTCGTGCCCAAGCAGGCGGGGCGTCCGGTCTACTCCTATCGGCTGTCGGTGGTGCACTTTTGGGCACTGATCTTCACCTACATGTGGGCAGGGCCCCATCACCTGCACTACACGGCCTTGCCGGATTGGACCCAATCTCTGGGTATGGTCTTCTCGCTCATTCTCCTCGCGCCCTCGTGGGGCGGCATGATCAACGGCATCATGACGCTTTCGGGCGCGTGGCACAAGCTGCGCGACGATCCCATCCTCAAGTTCCTCATTACCTCCTTGTCCTTCTATGGGATGTCCACTTTCGAAGGCCCGATGATGGCAATCAAGACCGTGAATGCCCTGTCGCACTACACTGACTGGACCGTCGGCCACGTACACAGCGGCGCTCTGGGGTGGGTGGCGATGATTTCAATTGGTTCGATCTATTATCTGGTGCCGCGCATGTTCGGCAAGACCGAAATGCATAGCGTGAAGCTCATCAACTTGCATTTCTGGGTTGCGACCATAGGCGTGGTGCTCTACATCGCGGCGATGTGGATTGCCGGCGTGATGCAGGGCCTCATGTGGCGAGCGCTCAACGAGGACGGGACCCTTACCTACACTTTCGTCGAAAGCGTAAAGGCGACGTATCCTTTCTACGCCATCCGTTTGGCTGGAGGCACCTTGTTCCTGACCGGCATGCTCATCATGGCCTACAACACCTTGAAGACAATCGCCGGGCAACGCGCCTACGACGCACCCATTCCTGCCGCGGCGTCCACGCACTGACGAGGGCATGACATGAAAATCACACAAGACCTCGTCGAACGCAATCTCGCCTGGATGGTCGTGCTTATCGTCTTGGTGGTGAGCGTGGGTGGGCTAGTGGAAATCGTCCCCTTGTACTTCCAACATTCCACTACAAAACCAGTACCTGGGCTCAAGCCATACGGGCCTTTGCAACTCGCCGGACGTGACGTGTATTTGCGCGAGGGCTGCTACAACTGTCATTCGCAGATGATCCGGCCCTTTCGCGCGGAGACAGAGCGCTACGGCCACTATTCGGTGGCCGGTGAGTTCGTTTACGACCATCCGTTTCAGTGGGGCAGCAAGCGCACCGGGCCGGACTTGCACCGGGTCGGCGGGCGCTATTCCGACGAGTGGCACCGCGATCACCTGAACAATCCTCGCGATGTCGTCCCCGAGTCGAACATGCCGGGTTACCCCTGGCTTGCCGAGGCGACGGTTTCCGTGCCGGGGGTGGAGGCGCGGATGAGGGCCCTCAGAAGTTTGGGTGTTCCCTATAGCGACGAAGACATTGCCAAGGCGAAAGAAGAACTTGCTGGACGCAGCGAACTCGACGCGCTGATTGCCTACCTGCAGAATCTCGGCACCACGATCAGATCGAAACGGTGAATCTCATGGATTACGCCACATTTGCCAGTGCGTTGACCGTAGTGGCGTTTGCCACGTTCATCGGCATCGTGATTTGGGCATACAGCCGAAAACGACGCACCGATTTCGAAGCGGCCGCGCGGCTACCATTTGTCCTTCCTGAGGAAAAAAGCGCAGAGCGAATCATTGGGGGGAACGAGCGATGAGCGATTTCACTTCGGGTTTTTGGGGCTTGGCCATCCTCATCGCTTCGGTTGTGTCGGTGGTCGGCTGCGGGGTGTTGCTGAAATCGCAAAGCGTGGTTCGACGGGCCCAGGGGACGGTTGAGACCACGGGCCACGTGTGGGACGAGGATCTGGCTGAATACAATAATCCGCTGCCGCGTTGGTGGGCCTGGCTGTTTTACTTCACTGTGTTCTTCAGTCTGATTTATCTCGCGGTTTATCCGGGTACTGGGCGATTCGGCGGCTGGTTCGGTTGGACTCAGGTAGGAGCCTACGAACAGGAGAAGGCGGCTGCCGAGGCCGTATACAGTCCGCTCTATGAGCGGTTCCTTGCAATGGACATTCCCGCTGTGGCCGCCGACGAGCAAGCGCGTGGCATGGGCCTGCGAATTTTTCTCAACAACTGCGCCCAATGTCACGGCTCGGACGCGGGGGGCGCCAGGGGCATTCCCAACCTCCGCGACACCGATTGGCTTTACGGTGGTGGAGCGGACCAGATCAAGGCTAGTATCGCCGATGGGCGAGATGGCGTTATGCCGGCTCTCGGTGCGGCACTTGGCGATGACGGAGTAAGGAATGTGGCACATTATGTGCGTTCGCTATCCGGGCAGAAGCATGACGCCAAAGCCGCGGCGGCCGGCAAAGAGGCCTTCGCAAACATTTGTTCGGCATGTCACGGTGCGGATGCCAAGGGGATGCAGGCCCTGGGCGCTCCCAATCTGGCCGACAGCATCTGGCTTTATGGTGGTAGCGAAACGGCGATCACCGAGAGCATCGTCAAGGGCCGCGGCGGAAATGCCATGGTGCCTGGGCAAACCCGTATGCCGGCGCACAAGAACCTTTTGAGCGAGGCCAAGGTCCATTTGGTCGCCGCTTATGTCTGGAGCTTGTCCAACACGCCTGCCGCGGGAGCGGCTAAGGTTCAATGAGCGAGCGCCCGGCCCGATTTCGTGCTAGCGGGGAAGTCACTACGACGGAGCCGGCAAGGCTGGTTCCTACACCTGGGCCAACCCCTGCAACGGCAGACGACATCGATCTCTATGAGGTGCGCCGAAAGATTTATCCCCGTGCGGTGACGGGCTGGTTTGCCAATTGGCGCTGGGCGCTGGTATTCCTCACACAGCTCGTTTTCTACGGTCTACCCTGGTTGGAGATGAATGGCCGCCAGGCCGTGCTTTTCGATCTCGAAGCCCGCAAGTTCTTTCTTTTCGCTTGGGTATTCTGGCCACAAGATGTGGTCTTTCTTGCTGTGCTGCTGGTGTTGTCGGCGCTGGCGCTCTTCTTGTTCACGGCGCTCGCTGGGCGGCTGTTTTGTGGTTACGCCTGCCCGCAGACGGTGTACACCGAGATCTTCATGTGGATCGAGCAGAAGGTCGAGGGTGATCGCGGCGCGCGCATCAAGCTCGACCGGCAACCCTGGGGCCCGCGCAAGATTGCGCTGAAGTCAGCCAAGCACCTCGCATGGATCGCCGTCGCTTTTTGGACGGGCTTCACCTTCGTGGGCTATTTCACGTCGATCAGCGCATTGGGAGAATCGGTGCTGCGTTTGTCTCTCGGGCCGTGGGAGACCTTCTGGATTTTGTTCTATGGTTTGGCGACCTACGGAAACGCCGGGTGGCTGCGCGAGCAAGTATGCATCTATATGTGCCCCTACGCGCGTTTCCAGAGTGTGATGTTCGACCGGGATACCTTGGTCATCACCTATGACGAGAATCGCGGAGAACCGCGGGGCGGGCGCAGCAAGAAGGCGGAGCCCCGCACTATTGGGCTGGGCGATTGCATCGACTGCAGAATCTGCGTGCAAGTGTGTCCGACCGGTATCGACATCCGCGACGGATTGCAGTATCAGTGCATAGGCTGTGCCGCATGCATCGATGCCTGCGATCAAGTAATGGACAAGATGCATTATCCGCGTGGTCTCATCCGTTATTCCACGGAAGCCGCTATGGCCGAGAAGCTCGAGCCTGAGGCCCTGTGGAAGCGGGCAATGCGCCCACGGGTGCTGGCATATGGTGGTCTGGTGCTGGCGGTTTTTTTGGGTCTGGTTGTCGGCCTGGCACTGCGCAATCCGCTCAAGGTCGACGTGATTCGCGACCGCGGCGCGCTTGCGCGCGAAGCCGCTCCTGGCGTGATCGAGAACGTCTATCGGTTGCAGATCGTCAATACAGAGGAAGCCTCGCGCCGCTATCACATTGCCGCGAGCGGCCTGCCCGGCCTCAGAGTGGTTGGCATTGAGCAGCCGGTGAGTGCGGCTGCTGCGACGGTATTGACGCTGCCTCTGCGTTTGCAAGTAGAAGAGGAGGTGGGCAAACCCGGTTCGAACAAGATCACCTTCCATGTCGTGGCCACCGATGGGGCGCCCGTGGCCACGGACGAGAAGTCCGTTTTCATTTTGCCGCGGCGATGAACCATTCGAACGCGTCCCCTCGACCCTGGTATCGCGAGAGCGCGCCGTGGCTGCTGATGGCTGGTCCGGCCGCAGTGGTCATCGCCGCTGCAATCACTCTTTGGCTCGCCATGAGAGCACCGGACGGTCTGGTTTCCGAGGACTATTACAAGCGTGGCCTGCTGGTGGAACGACGGGTGGAGCGCGATGTCGCCGCTCAGAAGCTGGGGCTTCGAGCACGACTCGTGTTTGATGATGAGGCAGGGCGCATGCGCGTCGAGTTTGCCAACCCGACGCTGAAAGGGGATCTCCCGGTTGTGGTGTTGACACATTCGGCGCGGCCGCAACTCGATCGTCGTCTCGAACTCCAGCGCGTGTCCGCGCGGGTTTTCGAAGTGCCGTTGGCGGCCCTGACACACGGGCGTTGGGGCATCGTGATCGAGACGCCCACTTGGCGTCTGGAAGCTGATTGGCAGTGGCCACGCGACAAACAAGTCGATTTCGGAGCGCAACCATGAACCCTGGTGTTGAATCCGCCACTCGCGCCGAAGCGGACGTTACTTCGCGCTTGCTACGCATGCTCTGGCCGAGCTTCTTGGTGGCGGGGGTGGCCGAGACGCTGTTCTTCGCATTCTTCGACCCGTTTGATTTGCACTTTCTTGGGGCGCCGCTGGAGATGTCGCGGGTGGCGATCTATACCATCGGCTTCTTCGGTTTCTGGGGATTGGGCTTCGCCTCAGCCGCGTTGTCGGCCTTTTTGAACGGCCAGTTGAGCGCGCGAAAATGACAGGACTAGGGTCTAATTGCGCTGATTCACAAGGCGGCGGAGGGCGGTGAGATCGAGCAGACGCACCGCACGTTGCTGAACGTCGATCAGTCCCTCGTCCTGGAAGCGCGAGAACATCCGGCTGACGGTTTCGAGCTTCAATCCCAGAAAACTGCCGATTTCTTCTCGAGTCATGCGCAAATTGAATTCGCTGGCGGAATAGCCGCGCCGCTGGTAGCGCTGCGAGAGATTGAGCAGGAAGATGGCCAAACGCTCCTCGGCACGCATGCTTCCCAGCAGAAGCATGACACCGTGTTCGCGCACTATCTCGCGGCTCATCACTCGGTGCAGGTGCTGCTGCAACGATGGTACGGCGCGTGCCAGCTCTTCCAGCTTGGCGAAGGGCAAGAGACACATCTCAGAGTCTTCCAGTGCCGTGCATTCGCAGGTATGTTGCTCGGTGCCGATACCATCCAAGCCGATAATCTCGCCCGCCATGTGAAAACCGCTCACTTGTTCGTGGCCATCGGCGGCGAGAATGGCGGTCTTGGCCGAGCCAAAGCGAATGGCATAGATGCCGGCGAAAGGGTCACGGGTTTGATAGAGTGTCTCGCCACGTTTCAATCGCCGCCGAGCGCTGACAAGGCGTTCCAGGGCAAGAATTTCGTCCGCGCCAAGTCCTCCGGGCAAACACAGCTCCTGCAAGCTGCAGGTGGAACAGGCGGTCTTCAGCTGGTGCAGCTGAAAGCTCTTCCGCGGCGCGTTCGCGCCTTTGGGTGGAAGAAGGGGGCGCCGCTCGGGCAGCGCTTTGACGCGATTGGGCATGAGGATTTGCTAGCGCAATGCGCCCTACCGCGACGGACACCTCGGGCGCTTTCGCCGGTAGAGGCTCAAAATGATAGTGTACCAGCAGTGCCCCCAATCGCGGCAACCACAACGCGCACATGGAAAGGTCGTTCATGCCCTGGGCATCGATAGCCAGCGTATTCCTGCTGGCGCTGCTGGGTGGGCTGCATTGCGCCGCGATGTGCGGCGGTGTGGTGTCGGCGTTCGCGCTCGACCGGACTCTTCCTGTTGGCGGTTGGCGCCGGGCCGCCGCGATGAGCAGCTATCACTTGGGCCGCATTTCTTCCTATGTCCTGTTGGGAGCTGTTGCCGGCGCGGCAAGCGGCGCATTGCTACCCTGGCGCGAGTTCGTGTTCCTGCAGCGCAGCCTCTATGGACTCGCCGGACTGGTCATGCTCTGGCTGGCCTGGCGGCTTTGGCGGGGCCAACAGGCCTGGCCTCTGCTCGAACGCTTGCTGTCCCGCTTGGTGTCGCCGCTGCGCAGCCGACTTGGCTTACTCGCCCGGAGTGCGCGTTGGTGGGCGAGATTGGCCGTGGGCGTGGTCTGGGGCTTGGTGCCTTGTGGCATGGTCTACGGAGCGCTTGCCCTTGCCTTGCTGGCGGGAAGTCCGCTCTGGGGCGGGCTTCTGATGCTGGTGTTTGGTTTGGGCACGGTGCCAAATTTGCTGTTTGCCGACTGGTTGTTCGCTCGAGCGCAGCAGTTTGGAGGTGAATCTTGGCGTCGCGCCGGCGCACTCATAATCGCGGCGTTTGGCCTCTGGACGTGGCATCGGCTGATCTGGGAGAGCGAGCGAATCGCGGTCTCTCTGTTCTGTGCTGTCCCCTGAGGCAGCGGGACCGGGTAGAATGCAGCTTTTTTTCATGACGCATGTGGTTCAGAAACCTCCTCATCTATCGCATCAAGGAATGGCGCAAGCAATCGCTCGCCAAGGTTGAAGAGCAACTCGCCAGGCACGCTCTCCAAGGCTGCGGCAAACTCGATCTGGCGAGTCGCGGCTGGGTACCGCCGGCTGGTGACGAAGGCCGGCTGGCCGAAGCCATGGAGGGCCGTTGGGTGTTCGCCTTGGGGGTGGAGCAGAAACTCTTGCCGGCTTCGATCATCAACCAGCATTTGCGCGAACGGGCGAAGCAACTTGCTGAGAAGCAAGGGTATGCACCGGGCCGAAAGCAAATGCGCGAGCTGCGCGAGCGCCTGATCGACGAATTGGCGCCGCGCGCGTTCGCCAAGCGCAGCCGCATTGCCATGCTCGTCGATCCGGCGTCGAAGTGGCTGTTGCTGGATACCGCAAGCAGGTCGCGCGCCGAGGAAGTGATCGACACTTTGGGCAAGAGCATCGAGGGGCTGATCCTCGCACCGCTGGCCACGGTTCGTTCGCCGCTCTCGGAAATGACCGATTGGCTCGTTGCGGCTGACGCCCCTGAAGGATTCTCGATCGATCGCGAGGCCGAATTGCGTGCCCCAGGAGCCGAGAAGTCGACCATCCGCTACGTTCGGCACGAACTGGAGGGCAAGGAGCTCAAGGCCCATCTTGCCGCAGGCATGCAGGTGACGCGCCTGGCACTGACCTGGCGCGACCATGTTTCCTTCGTGCTGGACGAAGAACTGTGCCTGAAGCGGCTGGCCTTTGCCGATCAGCTCAAGGATGCCGCCAGCCAGCGCGGCCAAGCCATGGAGGAGCAGTTTCAGGCCGATTTGGCAATTCTTTCGGGCGAGCTGTTTGGCCTTGTTCCTGATCTTGTCGCAGCTATGGGCGGTGAAGCCTGATGGCGCTTCGCGGCAATCCTGGCATGGTCAGCCCAAACGTGCAGTCTCCGGTGGCGGTCAACGATGTCTAGCTTGGCGGCGATTTTGCTCGCCAGCCTGTGTGGCGGCGTATTGAGCGTCCTCGCTGCTGCCGCGACGCTCGCGCTGCGCGGCAGCAGCGTTTCGCGTTTAATCGCGTTTGCTGTGGGCACCCTACTCGGCGCGGTCTTTCTCGAAGTCTTGCCGCATGCGCTAGCGTCCGGTCAGTCTGCCGAGCGCACGCTTCTCGTAGTGCTGATCGGCATCCTGTCCTTCTTCCTGCTCGAAAAACTGGTACTGTGGCGGCATGCGCATCCGGACGATGTCTCCGCGGAGGCGCAAACTCAAGCCGAACACGACCATGGTCGGTCTGGCCTGATGATTCTGGTAGGCGATACTTTCCACAACTTCTGTGACGGTATCCTAATCGCGGCAGCCTTCATCAGTGATTTCCAATTGGGCGTGGTCACAGCAGTCGCGATCATCGCCCACGAAATCCCTCAGGAGGTTGGGGATTTCGTGGTACTGCTCAACTCGGGCTACAGTCGCCTGCAGGCCTTCCTCTTTAACCTGGGTACGAGCGCGGCCACCACGATCGGCGGACTGCTCGGCTACTTCATGCTTGCCTCGGCCGTGACCTGGGTCCCAAGCATACTCGCCCTGGCCGCAGCGAGCATGATCTACGTTGCCGTTGCCGATCTTATACCTGGCTTGCACCGCCGCGCCGGACTCGCGGCAACGGTTCAGCAGGTATCGCTGATCGCCGCGGGGATTGGTTTGATTGCGGCCGTGGATTTGCTTCTTGCCCATTGAGTCTCGAAGATCTTAGGCAGCGGACAGCAGCGGCGGAGCGCCGAGGGTGGTGAAGCACAGCAGAACCTCCGCCATTGCGTCGGCACTGAGGACCAAGGTGGCGCGCAAAGCGCCCACCGATGACGATGACATGGATAGTCACTGGACGCGCTCGGCCTGGGGCGGCCGATCCGGTCGCGCGGGTGGGAGGCGGTGCGCGGCCGAACCGATTGTATGCCCGTACGCGAACGATTAACCTAGAAGCCTCAGTTGGGCATGTCCGATGGTGCCTTTGGCCCGGGCAGCCGGCCGAAGGCGCGAGCGGGTATGCGGCCTCGTCGCCCAGGAGTTGATGATCGAGACTGAACCGCGAGCTTTACCCGCTTGACAGGTAGGGAATGGATAAACGGTCAACTGAGGTTTCTAGGTTAAACTACCCCAAACCATGAACACGAAGCCACGACCGGAGGCTTCATGCCCCTTGAAGAACTCGATGCCAGTTCTGTGCCGCCAATTGACCGACCTCTGGGTGTTGGAGTCATTGCTTGCGCGCCTCGATGTTTGGTCGCTCGCGTGCCTTGCCGCGCTGGGTGTTGGCGCATTCGCAATCTCTGCTCGGTTATCGCCTCTGGGCCGAGAAGCATCGGCTCAGGACTTGAGAGCATCGGTATGTGGTTGTTTGCATAGGTTCGCGTGACGAGCATGGCGGGGAGCAAGAGAGAAAACGTGCATAAAACCGATTGGCAGGAATTGGCTGAAAGCTGGCGCGATCTGGGAAGACGCTGGGCGCATTTCTGGCTACCCGGGTTTGACCCAGGCTCGGCACATTCTGAGAGCCAGAAGGGCTCCGCGAACAATAGCAATGGTCTGGAAATGCTACCGGGAATGTTACCGACTTGGCTGGGCGAACACGTGCCTGCGGGCATCGATCCGACCGCCTGGGCCGAACTGAGCCAGCGCTATCAGCAGCGCATGACCGACCTCTGGCGTAATGTGGCGAGCCGTGAGCCAGGCGAGACGGCTCCTCCGGTGGCACAGGCTGAGGTGGGCGATCGCCGCTTTCACGGGGCGGAGTGGCAAGACTACCCGTTCTTCGACTTGGTGAAGCAAGCCTACCTCCTCAATGCTGAATTCTGGAGGGAGGCGGCGGACCGGCTGGCGACTAATGCCGAAACGAAGCGCAAGATGCGCTTCTTCGTTCGACAGTATATCGATGCGCTGGCGCCAAGCAATTTCCTTTTTACCAATCCGGAAGCGCTCAAACTGGCGCTGGCGAGCGAGGGCAAGAGCTTGACGCAGGGCCTCGCCAATCTTGCCAAGGACATACAGCGAGGGCGCATCGCCATGAGCGATGACAAGGCTTTCGGAGTGGGTCGCAACTTGGCCATTACACCCGGCGCGGTAATCTTCAAGAACGAGCTGATCGAACTCATTCAGTACACACCGACAACCGAAAGAGTGCATGCTCGACCGCTGCTCATCATTCCGCCGTGCATCAATAAATACTATATTCTCGACCTGCAGCCAGAGAATTCCTTCGTGCGCTATGCCGTCGCGCGGGGTTTCTCGGTGTTCCTGGTATCCTGGCGCAACGTCCCGAGCGACTTGGCCCACCTTACCTTTGACGATTACTTGAACCTCGGCGTCTTTCCAGCCATCGACATAGCGAAGGAGGTGAGCGGCAGCAAGATCGTCAATGCTCTTGGATTCTGCGTGGGCGGCGCGCTGTTATCCTGCGCCCTCGCGGTCTTGGCCGCACGAGGCGACAAGAGCATCGCGAGTGTGACGCTGCTCACGACTATGCTTGATTATTCCGATCCGGGAGAAATCGGCGTTTACGTCGACGAGGATTACCTCAAGGCGCGCGAGCCGGTGCTGCTCTCTGGCGGGCGCGTGGCGGGATCGGAACTGGCCACGGCCTTCGCCAGCCTGCGCGCCAACGATCTCGTCTGGTCATTTTTCGTCAACAACTACCTCAAGGGCAAGACGCCAGCTGCCTTTGATCTGCTCTACTGGAATGGCGACAGCGCCAATCTTCCGGGCCCAATGTATGTGTTCTATCTGCGCAAGATGTACCTCGAAAACAAGCTACGCGAACCCGGGGGCTTGGCTGTCTGCGGCGTACCGGTGAATCTTGGCAAGATCCGGCAGCCCGCCTACGTGCTTGCAGCGCGCGAAGATCACATCGTACCCTGGCGCTCGGCATATCGTAGCGCGCGTCTGCTTGGAGGAGAAACGCGTTTTGTGCTCGGCGCGTCTGGGCACATCGCTGGCGTAATCAATCCTGCGGAAAAAAACAAGCGCAGCTATTGGTCTGCCGCAGGCTTGCCAGCGACTGCGGAAGACTGGGAACGCGCCGCTGGGGAAGTCCCGGGCAGCTGGTGGCCGGACTGGGCGGCGTGGCTAGGGGCACGAAGCGGGCGCTTGGTTGCGGCACCAAAGGTGCTGGGCAGCGCCTACCATGGCCCGATCGAAGCCGCGCCAGGCAGCTACGTGCTGGAGAGGCCGGATTGACTTTTTTGGGCGAACCGGCTGGGTGGGGGTCTCATGACCCGCCTAGGCGATTCGGTGATTTGGAGAAACATCGAGGAGAAGCGCAATGGCACTGACACCGCAACGCATCGCATTGGTCACGGGCGGGATGGGGGGGCTGGGCGAGGCGATCTGCATCAAACTCGCGCGGCTTGGCTATACCGTGGTAACCACCCATTCGCCAGGTAACACGAAGGCCAGCGAATGGCTCGAAACCATGAACAAGATGGGCTATGGCTTTCGCGCCTATCCTTGTGATGTATCCGATTACGACGCTGCTGCGGCCTGTGTTGAACGCGTGGTGGCAGAGATCGGCCCGATTGACGTCCTGGTCAACAATGCCGGGATTACCCGGGACATGACTTTCAAGAAGATGACCAAGGCGGATTGGGATGCGGTAATGAAGACCAACCTCGACAGCGTCTTCAATATGACCAAACAGGTATGCGACGGTATGGTCGATCGGGGCTGGGGACGGATCATCAACATCTCCTCAGTCAACGGCCAGAAGGGAGCATTTGGGCAAACCAACTACTCCGCCGCCAAGGCGGGAATGCACGGTTTCACCAAAGCGCTTGCCCTAGAGGTGGCACGAAAGGGGGTGACCGTGAACACCATCAGCCCGGGCTATATCGGAACGAAGATGGTCATGGCGATTCCCAAGGACGTTCTCGACAGCAAGATCATTCCTCAGATTCCCATGGGTCGATTGGGCAAGCCTGAAGAGGTAGCGGGACTGGTGGCCTACCTTTCTTCGGAAGAAGCTGCCTTCGTTACTGGCGCAAACATCGCCATCAATGGTGGTCAGCACATGTTCTGATGTTCTCGGTTGGGGCGGAGCGGATCGAGTGGGCGGAGCCGCTCAGGAGAAAAAAACCCGCGGGGTTAGCCCGCGGGTGAGGCTGTATCATTTAGGAGGAGGATAATGATACAGAGGGAGACATATGGGGGCCGTTTGGCCCCGATTCAAGCCTACGCCGCCTTGCGCGCCGAGGTTGTTTTGGTGGCGGTGGCGGTCGCCTGGGTGGCCGCTTTGACGCTCGCGTCGGCAAAGCTGGCGACCTGCTTGCTGGCCTTGGTCAGCGTATCGATCGCGGCGGTCGTCGCAGCCACGGTGGACTTGAGCGCGCTCACGGCCGCGTCGGAGCCGGCGGGAGCGTTCTTCGCCGCCTTCTCTACCAGGCTGGCGATATTCTTGGTGTAGGCGGCAAGGCCTTCCTCAACCAGCTTGCTGACTTCGGCGTGGGCCTCGGAGGCGACTTCGTAAACGCTGCGGGAATAGCCCATGGCCTTTTCCACGCTGTTTTCCGCCAGCTTGGTGCGCAGGCTGATGAAGTCCTGCAGATCCTTGACCTCGCTCAGGGCCTTGGTATTTTTGACGTTGTCATCGAGTGCCGCCTTGGCGACGTCGAGTTGCAGCCGGACAAGGCGCTCGGTGTTGTCGAGAGCGACTTGCGCCAGACGCAGGGCATGATCGACGCCGGCGTTGTTCAGCTCGGCGAATTGCTCAGTTGCGTTGTACATGGTTGACTCCTTTGGACTTACGTTGAAAAGACCCATACAGCCTTCAGGCGGGGCGCTGCACAAAGACACCAGAAATGCTGCACTGCACAATTCGAAGTATAGGGACGCCCAAGGGCGAAGTCAAGCGGTTTTGTTGCGTCGCACCAATTTTTTTTGGAGTCCCAATTCGAAAGTTCAAACGACGAGAATTCAGTGAGTTATAATGACGTTCTACTATTGCAGGTCCGTTTCAGGTAAGCCGGGATGGAGCGATGCAGCGAAATGCCGGAGGGGTTTGGCGTTTTTCGCCTTTTCGCGGGTGCACAAGACGGGGGCGCCGCCAAGGACGACCCAATTCGGGAGAGAAACTAGATGGCTGAGCAGGCCCTTCGCATCATCAAGAAATACCCCAACCGGCGCCTCTATGACACCTCAAGTAGCGGCTACATCACGCTTGCCGATGTCAAGCAGATGGTGCTCGATCATTTGGAGTTCCAGGTTATCGACGCCAAGACCGGAGAAGACCTCACACGCGCGATTTTGCTGCAAATCATCCTCGAAGAAGAATCGAGCGGTATGCCGATGTTCTCCAGCGATATGCTTGCTCAAATGATTCGTTTCTACGGTAATGCCTTGCAGGGGATCATGGGTGGTTACATCGAAAAGAACATCAAGGCTTTCGTCGATATTCAGGACAAATTGCAGGAGCAGGCTCGGCAGGTCTACGGCGACAAGATGATGCTCACTCCGGACCTGTGGCGGCAATTCCTGCAGATGCAAACTCCCGCGCTGCAGGGCATGATGGGCAAATACCTTGAACAGAGCGCCAGTGTTTTCCTAGAAATGCAGCAGCAGATGCAGAAGCAGGCGCGCGGCATGTTCTCTGCATTTCCGTTCGCGCAGTTCCCGACACCGGAAGAGTCGGCGTCGGAAGACGCCACTGGCAAGAAATGAAACGCCTCAAGCGCGTGCGTGCGGAACGACTCGCGCTTCCTTGATCGGCAGATTGACGAGCGCGGCCGCGGCGGCAAGAACCATGTCGGCGTACCACATGGCTTGGTAATCGCCCCAATGTACCAGAGCGAGACCGCCCAAGTACGCGCCGAGAAAGCCGCCAATCTGGTGGGAAAGCAGCGTCAAACCGAATAGTGTGGCCAAGTACCGCAGGCCGAAGAGCTTGCCCACGATCGATGCCGTGGGCGGCACAGTGGCCAGCCAGGTGAACCCCAGCCCGGCGGCAAAGAGGTAGAAGGTGATTTCGTTGCGTGGCGCCAGAAGGTAGAGCCCGATAAGCACGGCCCGCGAAGCATACATGCAGAAAAGCACGAATTTGCCGCGGAAGCGCGAAATGGCGTGACCGGAATAAAGGCTGCCCAGGATGTTTGCCAGGCCAATAATCGCGAGAGACCAACTCGCGACCGTGGGCGGCATGCCGCACAGATCGACCTCGCCGGGCAGGTGCGTTACCAGAAAGGCAATGTGGAAGCCACATGTGAAAAAGCCGGCGTGCAGGCACAGATAGCTGCGATCACGCAATGCATCGCCCAGGGCGTTCATTACTCCGCCGTGTTCGGCCTTGGGTACAGGCAGGGTCTCCTTGGGCAGGCGCGCGAGCAAGCTGATCAAGGGCAACGCGGAAAGACAGATCAGCGCCATCGACCACATCGCGCCCATCCACCCCAGCAATTGGATGAGCTTCTGCAACAGCGGTGCAAAGACGAACTGGCCGAAGGACCCACCGGCGTTGATGATGCCTGAAGCCGTGCCGCGCGCTTGCATGGGCAAGCGCGCGCTGGCGGCACCGATTAAGACCGAAAAGCTGCATGCGCCCGAGCCGATCGCGGATAGCACGCCGAGCGCCGCTACCATGCCCAAACTGCTTTCCATCAAGGGGGTCAGGGCACTCCCCAATGCCAGTACGATCACCCCGCCGACCAGAACCGGGCGAGGGCCGTAACGGTCGGCCATCGCGCCAGCGATGGGCTGGGCCACACCCCACATGAACTGGCCTACTGCCAGGGCGAAGCTGATGGCGGCGATGCCCAAACCCGTGCTGGTATTGATCGGTGAGACAAAGAGCCCCAGCGACTGCCGTGCCCCCATGGTCACGGCCAATATGGCCGCTGCAGACAGAGTTACCGCCCATAACGTCGGCCGGTCGAGCGTGCGGAACATGACCCCCCCGGGGAAGAGGTGCCATGTTATCGAAAAAGCGCTAGGTTGTCCCCGTCGGATCAGCCGCCCTCAAGTATTGGGGCCTCATTTGCGGTTCGCCGCGCCGCGGCCCAAATTCACCTCTCTGCGCGGACGGTGAGGACGGGTCGTTTACACGATGTCGCCCGGTGAATGAACTACCCGCCGCTGCGGGGCCAACGAGTGTGACATCTCCTGATCGGTCTACAGCAGGTCCTTGCGCACTCAAAGGCCATTTTCGGATTGGATTACCAGCACAACGCCAAAGGCTCCAACTGAAGCGACGCGACCGTTGACGGTGGTATACGACGCAACTCCAAGAGGATGATAGATGGAGTTGAAGGCGGTTAGGGGCCCGACTCCAAGTACCCGTGCCAATGGGCTGCGCTCCGCGATCGCCGTCCGGATTCTTTGACGATGGTCTTCGGGAGAGGGATTGAGCACCAGTGCCAGAGCGATTGCTGCTCCGAGCACCAAGGCGGAAACAAGCGTTGCGCGCGACATCGAGAATTCCCGGTTGGAAGTTGAACCGAACCATCCATCCACTTAAATGGACAGGCAATAGTAGAATGCACGAACTTGCTGGAGCAGCGCAAGCGGCCTAACCCGGATCACGAATCCGGTTGTCGGCGCGGCGGGCTCGCCGGCTGCGGAACTCGTTGGGCTCCGCGCCCGCCCGAGTCCCATATACGGGGGGCTCGGCGCCAAGGACCGCCTGCCGCGTGGCCAGCGCGGCGCCCCGGACCACGACTTGGCAAGCGGATTGGGTCGCGGCCCGGGACCGAGCCGGCAGAGCGCGGTCATCCGACTTCCTCGCATAGGAGCAGAGTTTGGCCAAGTATCGCGCGAAAGCACCACCGCGGGTAGGTTTCGTGTCCTTGGGGTGCCCTAAGGCCCTGGTCGACTCCGAGCGCATTCTCACGGAGCTGCGCGCGGAAGGTTACACAATATCGCCCAGTTATGAAGACGCCGATTTGGTGGTGGTGAACACCTGCGGTTTTGTTGACGCGGCCGTTGAGGAGTCGATTGAGGCGATCGACGAGGCCATTGCCGAGAACGGCCGCGTGGTGGTCACCGGTTGCCTCGGTGCACGGGAAAGCGGCGAATACTTGCGCCGAATATTCCCCAGAGTGTTGGCAGTGACCGGTCCCGACGCCATGGTCGAGGTAATGGCGGCAATACACCGCGAGCTTCCGCGACCACATGACCCTCTGATGGATCTGGTGCCAGCGCAAGGAGTCAGGCTGACTCCTCGCCATTACGCTTATTTGAAGATCGCTGAAGGCTGCAATCATCGTTGCACTTTTTGCATCATTCCGGCGTTGCGGGGTGAACTGGTCAGCCGGCCGGTTGGCGATATCCTGCGGGAGGCCGAGAACTTGGTGCGCTCGGGTGTTCAGGAGTTGTTGGTGATCTCCCAAGATACCAGCGCCTACGGGGTCGATCAGAAATACCGGACTGGCTTCTGGAACGGGCGGCCGGTAAAGACCCGCCTCCGCGAATTGGCCACCGCGTTGGGTGGACTGGGGGTTTGGGTGCGCCTGCATTACGTCTACCCCTATCCCGCAGTAGACGACCTGCTCCCGCTCATGGCGGAGGGTAAGCTCTTGCCCTATCTCGACGTGCCGTTTCAGCACGCCAGTCCACGGATTCTCAAACTGATGAAGCGTCCGGCGGACGCAGATGACACCCTGGCGCGAATCCAGGGCTGGCGCCGACATTGCCCCGAATTGGCGCTGCGCAGCACTTTCATCGTCGGCTTTCCAGGGGAAACGGAGCGCGAGTTCGAGGGCCTGCTTGGTTTCTTGCAAGAAGCCGAGCTTGATCGTGTGGGTTGTTTCGCCTATTCGCCCGTGGCGGGAGCCGCTGCCAACACGTTGCCTAATCCGGTGCCGGAACAAGTCAAAGAAGAACGCGTGGCGCGGTTCATGGCTGTCCAAGAGGCGGTAAGCGCGCGTCGGCTCCAGGCGCGTGTCGGGCGGACCCTGGAAGTCCTGATCGACGAAGTTCACGAGGGTGGTGCCGTGGGCAGGAGCTACGCCGAAGCCCCGGAGATCGACGGCTTAGTCCATGTGTCCGGCGCAGCCAACTGGCGGCCGGGGGAGCGCGTCCGAGTGAAGGTCACCTCGGCTGGCGCACATGACCTGTATGGGCAAGCCGTCTAAACGCTCGCAAGAGCGCCGTTTGTCGGGTATGAGCGGGTTTCCGGCGGTGTTGCAGGTCGTCCTAGAATAAACCTTGAAGGCGAAGCTCGGCAGGGGGGGGTCGGGTTGTTTTCCGCCGAAAGCGATGCAACGTGCGCATGCGGGGGCATGAACGTGCGGACCGAAAATGATTTGCTGGAAGCCGAGGCGACGCGCATAGCCGCGTCAATAGACATTCCGTCCAAACCGGAAATCGTCACGCGGCTGGCGCTCGAGACGTCTCGTCTGGAACCGGATTTTCGGCGTATTGCCGAGTTGATCGCGAGAGACGTGGGTATGTCCGCGGCGATCGTCAAGACTGCGAATTCCTCGCTCTACGGGCTGCGCGCAAAAGTTCAGTCCGTGCAGCAGGCAGTGAATTTCTTGGGTCTGCGAACCATTACGCACCTGGTGACGGGTCTGGCACTGCGCGCGGCTTTCAGCGGACCTGGTCAACCTTCGCTGGAACGATTCTGGGATGTTTCGGCCCGGGTCGCTACTGCAACGGCACATTTCGCCAAGCGCCTGCCCGGGATGGATCGCGACGAGGCCTATACCTACGGACTCTTCCAAGATTGCGGGATCGCCGTACTGCTGCGCAGCTTTCCCGAGTACAAGGATATACTTGGGATTGCCAACGCGGCGCTTGATCGCAAGTTCACGGATGTCGAGACCGAACATCTGGGTGTCGATCATGCCTTGGTCGGCTACCTGCTGGCGCGCTCCTGGGGTCTCTCGGAAACCGTGTATGAAGCAATTCGTATGCACCATGAGTTCGCTGTGCTCAAGCCCGACTCGCACGAGCTTGCGAGTGAATCGCTCAATCTGATTGGTGCCGCCTTGCTGGGCGAGCGCGCCTATCAGATGTTTACCGGCAAGGCGCGAGGTGTCGAGTGGCAAAAGGCTCGCAGTTTGGTACTCGACCATTTCGGCATTGCCGCCGAGCAATGTGAATCAGTGTTTGCCGACATTCACCGCGCCTTTTCCGAGCAGAATTGAGACCGGGGCTCAGCGATAGCGCTCCAAGCCCAACCCTTCGATCGGCACCTCGGGCGTCCTGCCGCAAATCAGATCAGCAATGACGCGTCCTGAGCCGCATCCCATGGTCCAGCCCAGAGTGCCATGCCCGGTATTGAGCAGGAGATTCTCATAGCGGGTCCTACCGACGATGGGCGTGCCATCCGGGGTCATCGGCCGCAAACCGCACCACCCCTCCGCACGGCCGAGATCACCGCCGGCGGGAAAGACATCACGCACCACATGCTTGATGGTTTCGAGGCGTGATTCTCGCAGTTTCAAGTTGTAGCCGGCGAGTTCGGCAGTGCCTGCCGCGCGGATGCGGTCACCCAAGCGTGTGACTGCAACCTTGTAGGTTTCATCCATCACTGTGGAAACCGGCGCGGCGTCCGGGTCGGTAATCGGCACGGTGATGGAATATCCTTTGACAGGGTAGACCGGAACGTCGATCCCGATCGGCCTGAGTAGCAGGGGAGAGTAGCTACCCAGCGCGAGCACGTAGCGATCGGCAACGATTCGACCCTTGTCGGTTTCGATGCCGGTCACGCGGTCGCCTTCTGTGACGAGTGTTTTGATCGAAATGCCAAAATCCATTTCGACGCCCTGCTTCTTGGCGAGTTCGGCAAGCGCACTGGTGAATTTGAAACAGTCGCCCGTTTCATCCCCTGGCAGCCGCAGGCCGCCGGCGATTTTCTCCCGCACGCGGGCGAGCGCCGGTTCGGCGGCGATACAGCCGGCGGCGTCCAGGACCTCGTACGGTACGCCGTACCGGTTGAGGATTTCGATATCTCTCGCTGCACCATCGAGCTGTTTTTGGGTGCGAAACATCTGCAGCGTTCCCTGACTGCGCTCGTCGTACCGAATTCCAGTTTCCTGGCGCAATTCGCGCAGCATGTCGCGGCTGTACGCCGCCAGCGGAAGCATGCGGCCCTTATTGAGTTCGTAACGGGCCGCGGTGCAGTTGGCGAGCATCATCAGGCCCCAGCGCCACATCGCCGGATCGATCCGCGGCCAGATCACCAGCGGCGCGTGCTTCTGAAACATCCATTTGATGGCCTTGAGTGGAATACCCGGGGCGGCCCAGGGCGCGGCATAACCGGGAGAGATCTCGCCGGCGTTGGCATAACTCGTCTCGAGCGCTGCTCCGGGCTGGCGCTCCAGAACCTTCACTTCATGGCCGGCGCGGGCGCAGTAATAGGCCGTGGCGATGCCCAGAACCCCGCCGCCAAGCACAACGATTTTCATCACCTCGCTCCTTCTGGTAAGGTTGTATAGACACGATTAATATTCTGTCAAGAATAACAAGCATCGGCAGCGATTGACAAGATTCCATAAATCGCCAAATAATCGACGGAAAGCAATACCGTTTGACGAATATTAAGCGAGCCACATTGATTGGAGAGAAGCATGCTCGACAGAATTGGCATCAAGATTCTGCAGAATCTGCAGGCTGAAGGGCGGCTGACCAATGCCGAGTTAGCCAATCGGGTGAATTTGAGCCCGGCCGCCTGTTTGGAAAGGGTTCGCCGTCTTCAGGACGAGGGCTACATCATAGGCTACACGGCGTTGCTCAACCCTTCCGTGCTCAATGCCGGCCTGCTCGCTTACATCGAGGTGGAAATGGATCGTTACTCTCCGGCGCAGTCCGAGCCTTTCCGCAAGCTGATGCTCGACATTCCAGAGGTGATGGAATGCCATCTCGTCACGGGTCCCTTCGACTACCTGATTAAGGCGCGTGTTCGCGATATGCTCGCCTATCGCGAATTCCTTGACCGGGTCTTCACGGCGCTCAAGGGCGTGCGCCGGACTAATAGCTTCGTAGTGATGGAAGAGCTAAAAACCAGCACGCGTATTCCATTTACCTACTTGGGGCAGCCGAGTCGCTGAAGGGCTCGATGGCGGCAGGCCGGGCGGCCCAGCGTTGATGCACATCAAGTGCACAAATGGGCGAATTCAGGTAAGGTTTGGTCCGATACGGTCACAGGGTCGTGCTCTGAAGTGCCGGTATCAGCTATTTGATGGTCCGTGCCTTTGGAAGGGGAATCCGCCGTGCCCGCGTTAGCGCCAGCTGCAACTAAGCAGCGTCTGTTCTATTCCGGCAATGAAGCCGTCGCCCGCGCCGTTTGGGAGGCGGGTACCAAAGTCGCCGCCGCCTATCCGGGAACTCCGGCAACAGAAATTCAGGAAGAGTTGGCGCGCTACCCTGACATCTACACCGAATGGTCGGTGAACGAAAAGGTTTCGCTGGAAGTGGCTGTCGGCGCCTCCATGGCCGGGGCGCGGAGTTTCTGCGCGATGAAACACGTTGGCATGAATGTCGCCTCCGATGCACTGATGACTTTGACCATCACGGGTGTGCTGGGTGGATTGGTCATCGCCATCGCCGACGACGTCGGTTTGTCATCGTCCCAGAACGAACAAGATTCACGCTTTTGGGGGCGTTTCGCGCATGTGCCGATCTTGGAACCGGCCGACTCCCAAGAAGCCTACGATATGACCAAGGCAGCGTTCGCGCTGTCTGAGCAGTATGAGACTCCGGTGATTGTGCGCCTCACTACCCGCGTTTGCCATGTCAAGGGCCGGGTGCGCGTGGGCGAGCGCGAAACGCGCGCGGCTTCCGGTTTCAAAAAAGACCCGGCGCATTGGGTGATGGTGCCGGGCTTCGCCAGAGCGCGTCTGCCGCGCCTGTTCGAGCGCGAGCGCGCGCTTTTGGCGCTGTGTGAAAGCGAGGCATGGAATCGCATGGAACCCGGCAGCGATCGCCGCGTCGGTTTCATCACCTCGGGCCCGGCCTACATGCATGTGCGCGAAGCGTTTCCTGATTCGCCGGTGCTGAAGCTGGGCCTTAGTTACCCCCTTCCGATGGCCCTGGCGCGCCAATTGGCTGGCCTCTGTGATCGCGTACTGGTGGTCGAGGAAACCGAGCCGCTGCTGGAGACCGAGCTCAAGGCAGCGGGAATCGAGGTGCACGGCAAAGACGTTCTGCCGCGCACCGGCGAATTGCCTCCCGAGGTGTTGCGCCCCGCGGTTGCGGCGCTGCTGGGCGAGGGCGCTGGCGAAGTCAAGCCGGCGCCTGCGCCCAAGGTCTTCCCGCGGCCGCCGACGCTCTGCGCCGCTTGTCCGCATATGGGCATCTATTACACGCTCTCGCAACTGCGCAATCTCATCATCACTGGGGACATCGGCTGCTACACCCTGGGTGCGGGTCACCCATGGAATGCACTTGATTCCTGTATATCCATGGGGGCCTCGATGGGCATGGCGCTGGGGCTCGACAAGGCACGCGGCGAAGCTGACAAGGACAAGCGCATTCTTGCGGTGATCGGCGATTCGACTTTCATGCACATGGGCATGCAAGGACTCTTGGACATCACCTACAACTGCGGTAACGTGACCGTGCTGCTACTCGACAACCGCGCAGTAGGTATGACCGGCGGTCAGGACAACCCGGGCAGCGGGCGCAACATTCATGGCGAACCCGCGCCGCGCGTCGATTTTGCCAAACTCGTCGAAGCGCTGGGAGTGCGCAAGGAGCGTATTCGCGTGGTCAACCCCTATGAGTTGCCCACGCTCTTCAGGGTCATACGCGAAGAACTAAAATGCGACGAGCCTTCTGTGATCATCAGTGACCAACCCTGCGTGCTGATCAGCGATTATAAGAAGCTCAGGCCGCTCGCGGTGATTGAAGATAAGTGTACCGGCTGCGGCAATTGCGTCGAAGTGGGCTGCCCAGCCATATTGGTGACACGCCGGGATCGAGTGGTCAAACCCAGCGGAAAGGAAGTGGACCTCGCATTCGTGCGCATCGAAACCGCTGCCTGCACCGGCTGTGACATGTGCATGAAAACCTGCGCTCCAGAAGCGATTGTGCCGGTCGAAAGTCTCGCACGCGATTCTGCGCCGAGGGTGCGGAGCGAAGGCGGGTCGGGTCGATCATGAACGCGGCAGAGCAGAAGATCACCAATGTTCTCGTCGTTGGCATCGGCGGCCAAGGGGTGATGACGGCCACGGAAGTTCTCGCCGATGCGGCGATCAGCTTGAACTACGATGTCAAGAAGACCGAAGTCGCTGGCATGTCGCAGCGCGGCGGCGTCGTGACTTCACATTTGCGCTTCGGCGAACGCGTGTTATCGCCCCAGATCGAACCCGGTACGGCGGATGTGCTGCTCGGCTTCGAGCCCGCCGAAGCGATGCGCTGGTCGCATTACTTGCGCCCTCCAGGCCTGGTGCTGGTGAATACCCTGCGGCAAACGCCACCGGTGGTGACGCTTGGGCTTTACGATTACCCGGAGGATCCGGTGGGCATCATGCGCGGCAAGGGCATCCGGGTGCTGGATTTCGACGCTGGCGCGGTTGCTCGCGCGCTGGGTGACCTACGTTTGGTGAACAGCGTGATGCTGGGTGCGATTGCCGACGTATTGCCGTTTCCCGCGGAGGTACTCAAGACCTGCTTGCTCGCACGCTTCGCACGCAAGGGAGAAAAGATCGTGGAACTCAATCGGCAGGCTTTTGAGGCCGGCCGCAATTTGGCCCTGCAGAACGCTTGAACCGGTGAGTGCAGAGGATGGCGCTGCGGTCAACGGTCTTTAGGGTTGCGCTGCAGATTGCCGACCTCGATCGGAATTACTACGCCAGGCACATGCTGACTCTGGCACGCCACCCGTCGGAAACGGATGAGCGAATGATGGTGCGCCTGGTGGCCTTCGCGCTGTTTGCGCATGAACGCCTGGAGTTCGGCCGCGGTCTGTCCAGTGAAGACGAAGCCGCGTTATGGCAGAGAGACCTCACTGGGGCAATCGAAACTTGGATCGAGGTCGGCTTGCCGGACGAGCGCGCCCTTCGCAAGGCCTGCGGCCGCGCGAAGCAGGTCGTGTTGATCGCTTTTGGCGGACGTGGGGCTAAAGTCTGGTGGGAACAAAACCAGGGCAAACTCGCCCGCCTGAGCAACCTTTCCGTGTTGAACCTACCTTTCGCCGCGACTCAGGCACTGGCGGCGCTGGCCGAACGCAGCATGGAATTGGTCTGCACCATCCAGGACGGACATGTGTCGTTGGCCGATGAGTCGCAGATCCTCGAAGTCGTGCCGGAGAAGTTGCAAGCCTTCGCTTGATGTTCCTCACCCCGGGCCAAGACCGGTGGTGCAATAGTCCAGATTCGTCTCCGAAGCGTGGCATCGCGATGATTCGATTTCACTCTATGTCTTGGATCATTTTGCGCTAACATGGCCTTGCCGCGACGGCGGGATTTCGTCGCTCAACAATGCATTTCCTTTGGCTGAGGAGAGTCAAATGAGAGTATCAAGGCGCATCATCATCGGCGGTCTGGCCGTGTTGGCTACCACGGGTCTGTTTTCTGGCACGGGGTTAGGTTCCGACGCCGTCGCGCAAAAGGGCGGCGATGACCCGCCCTTGGCGTTGAACCTCGAGTTCGTTCGCGTACCCGGCGGGTGTTTCCAGATGGGTAGCGCGACCGGCGAGAAGCATGAACGGCCCGTGCACAAAGCTTGCGTCTCCGCCTTTGATCTGGGCAAATACGAGATCACGCAAGGGCAATGGAACGCGGTGATGGGGCAAAACCCTTCCTATCACAGTGCATGCGGGGATAGATGCCCGGTCGAGATGGTGTCATGGAACGACGCGCAGCAGTTCATCGCGAAGCTGAATGCTGGGAAGCAGGGCACGTTTCGACTGCCTACCGAGGCCGAGTGGGAATATGCCTGCCGCGACGGCGGAAAGGATCAGGTCTACGCCGGCACGGTAACCGCAGCGGAACTCGACCGGATCGCCTGGTTCAAAGCCCATGGTCCCAAGCTCAGTCACCTGGTTGGCGGCAAGCAGCCCAACGCGCTCGGCTTGTACGACATGAGCGGCAACGTCTGGGAATGGGTACAGGATACCTTCGCGAGCCCCTATCGAACCGATCTCGCGGCTCTGGATCCGCTGCAGAACGTCGCCGGAAATCATCGCGTATTGCGCGGCGGTTCTTTTGACGGTCGGGAGAATTACGTTCGCTGCGCCATACGCAACCGCAATGACGCGGATCGGCGCGATCGCAGGCTGGGTTTGAGGCTGGTGCGTGAAGTGACGAAGTAGTTGCTACGGATTCGCCACGAGTCGCCTCGAAGCTCAAGTAGTTGGCAACGTGTCCCTGGCCTCGCGGCGCAGCCAGTCAGCGAAGCGATTCACCTCCGGACGCATCGCTCCTCTCCCGCGGACCAGAAAATACGCCCGCGTGGGAATGCTTTGCCGTGGCCCGCGCAGTGCCCTGAGCCTTTTTTCGGCGATCAAACGCGCAACTAGCGGGCCTCGGCCCAGAGCGACGCCGCGCCCGTCCATCGCCGCGCGGATGAGTTGATCGTACTGGTTGAACTGCAGCACCGCCTTTGCCGGTGCATGAGTCAATCCGATGGCGGCTAGCCAAGGCTCCCAGGTAATCCACGGCGCTCGCCGCCCGTCGTCGAATTCGAGCAGAGTCATCTGCGCCAAATCTTTGACCCGCCAGCGCGCGGGGATGCGCGCGGCAAGCCGCGGCGCGGCTACCGGGAAAACCTCCTCCTCGAAGAGAAGAGAAGCCTCGTGCGGTGCGGCATCGGGTGCGATGTAACGCAGGGCCAGATCAAAATCCTCGCGCTCCAGATCGACCAGGCGGTTGTCCGCGGAAATGCGCACGTCGACTTCGGGCGCCTCGTCCTGAAAGGAGGCCAGACGAGGAACCAGCCAGAGGGAGGCAAGCCCCAAGCTGCAACTCACGTTGACCTTCGGACGACGCTGACCAGCCTGAAATTCGGCAGTCAGTGTGGCGAGCCGCTCGAGCATCTCGCCGGCCAGTTTGAACAGGGTCTCCCCCTGGGGTGTCAGCACGAGGCGTCGTGTTTGCCGCTCGAACAGTTTCACGCCCAGCCGCTCTTCGAGGGTTTGTACCTGGCGGCTGATAGCCGATTGCGTCAAGAACAGCTCACTTGCGGCTTGGGTGAAACTCAAGTGTCTTGCGGCTGCTTCGAACCCGAGCAGGGGGTCAAGCGGCGGCAGCTTGCGCTTATGCATGCGTATTACTCATGATTGTCATGCCGATAATCCGTTCGTGTACCTTTCAAAACAGTCTTATGCTCGCATCACCTGCTGATACATTAATGTAATTTACGCATGGAGCATAGGATCATGGCCGAGATATTGCAAGAGACCCGCGTGAGCGTCGCTACCGACGAAGTGCTGGAGATACGGCTTGCCGGGGGCGACGAACTTTCCTGCGCCTCGGGCGAAGTATGGATCACTGCCGAGGGGAACCTCGAAGACATCATCCTCGGCCCGGGCCAGAATTGGCGTGTCCCTGACAATGCCAAACTGGCGGTGTCAGCCTTCAGGCCGGCGGTGCTGCTGCTGCGCGGAGTCGTCCCCGCGCGGCGGTCACCGCTGCGGCTTCTGCGCGCCGCCTAGGTAGTTTCGACACTGACATCCATGACCTCCTCTCTCGTCGCCGGTGGCTCGGCAAGCAAGAGAAGGGTAAAGGTCGTGCCGAGGCCGAGGCTGCTCTGCACGCTGATCTGGCCGCCGTAGCGCTCGACTATGCCCAGGCTGACCCAGAGCCCCAGGCCGCTGCCGCCTGTTTTTTTGGTGGTGAAGAAGGGGTTGAAGATGTGATCCAGCACCTCGGGTGCGATGCCCACGCCCGTATCGCCCACCGAAATGCGCACGCCACGGCGCTCCTCGTCCTCACGCCAATCCTCCGTGCGCAGCGATAGCGTTCCACCCTTGGGCATGGATTGCAGGGCGTTGACCATCAGGTTGATCAGCACCTGCTGCAATTCGTTGGCGTTGATGGTGATGGAACTGCGGGCCTGAAAATCTTCCACCACCTCGATATTGCTCTTGCGGAACTGGTGGCCGACCAGCACCAAGCTGTCTTGCACCACTTGCCGTGGTTCGACGGTCTGCAGATAGCCGGCGAATTCGGCCGGTCGGGCGAACTGCAAAAGCTTGGTAACGATTAGCCGAATGCGATGCACTTGCTCGCGGACCAGGCGAATCTCCTCGCGCACGGGGTCGGCGTGTTCGCCCAGCACTTCGGCCAACATTTCGATATTGCCCTGGATCACGGCAATCGGGTTGTTGATTTCATGCGCTACGCCGGCAGTGAGTTGGCCCACGGCGGCGAGTTTTTCCGAGGTGACCAGTTGCTTCTGGGTCGAGCGCAAATTTTCCAGTGCTTCGGCCAACTCCTGCGTGCGTTGCGCCACGCGGCGGTCGAGTTCGTTGCCCCATTCCCGCAGGGACACGGTTTGTTGATGCAGGCGTTCCAGCAGATGATCGAGGTGGGTGGCCAGTTCGCCGATTTCATCGCGGTTTTCCACTGCGCCTACCCGGGCGCTTTCTTCACCGCTCTCCACCGCGCTCATGGTGGCATGCATGCGCTCGATGGGCGTGAAGATCGCTCGCGCCCAACGCAAAGATACAAAGGTGGCCGCCCCCATGGTGATGAGAAAGACCAAAATCACCGCGCCCAGGGCATAGTGTTTGACCCGGGCGAAAGGACGCTCGAGGTAACCCACGTACAGCATGCCCACGCGCTTGCCGCCGCTGTCGATCACCGGCTCATAGGCAGAAACGTAGTTATCATTGACCACGAAGGCGCTATCGAGCCAGGTGCGCCCCTGTCCGAGCACCGCGTCGCGCACGATCTGGGTGACCCGCGTACCGATGGCGCGCACACCTTCAAAGAGGCGCACATTGGTGGCGATGCGCACGTCGTCCAGGAATAGGGTGGCCGTGCCGAGGCTGCCCAAAGGCAGCGAACCTTCAGGATAGACAATCTCGTTGATGCGATCGACGAAATCGAGGTTCTTGTTCAAGAGCGAGCCGCCCACCACCAAAAAGCGCGGTGCGCCCTGGCTGTTGAACACGGGTGCGGCGGTGTGGATCACCATGCCCCGAGTCTCGGCGTTGCGCGTGGTGGGCGCGGCGCCGGTAGTCGGCACCAGCGGGGTGTGGGCGCGCTGCTTCAAGTCCGGCGCGAGCGCTTCGAGGTAAGCCTCTGCGAAAATCTCGATTTCGGCGCTGGCCCGGCCCCGCAGGGCGTCACGGACTACGCCCCAATCCTGCAGCGGATGGTTTCGGGGTAGCCCGCTGGTGGTGGCCACGATACGCGCCTCATGGTCCAGAAGGTGCAAAAAATCGAGCTTGAGCCGCTGCTGCGCGCCGCGCAAGAGTTGGGTCAACTCGTCATCCGGCTTCCCGAGATGGCGCGCGATGCCACGTTCGAGTTGGGCCGAATCGGCCAGTGCCGCGACGCCGTTGCCCACGGCTTCGCGCACGCGCTCGAAATAGCCGTGCGCGACGATGAGGTCGCTTTGCACCTTGGTGATCAGCAGGCGGTCGAGGGCGCTGCCGCCAACGTAAATCAAGACCGCCAAGAGTGCCGGCAAAACCATGACCAAAGGCAGGAGGGCAAGCGCCAGCAGGCGGTTGCGAATCGAGCCGGTCAACAGCCGCCGCGGCGCCGCGGCGAGCGTGGCCGGCGCAAACGCTGCATTCGCGGGCGAGGTGTGCTCGTCGCCAGTGAGTGCGCTGCCGCGCGGATTCTGCGCATCAGCGGTTTGGGGCGGCCCAGCGAGCGGGAGCGGGTCAGCCACCGGGTTACCTTCCGGCGGCTGGAGATGTGCCAGTTTCGCCGTTTCGCGGCTCCGGTTTTCGGGAGCTACATTCCCCATTGCTGACACTTGCGCTCCAGCGTCTTGCGCGAGATCTTGAGGCGTCGGGCGGCCTCTGATTTGTTGCCGTTGACTGCGGCCAGCACCGATTTCACATGCTGGCGTTCGACTGCTTCTAGGCTGTCGCCGGCGGGTTGCTGGCTGGTCGCGCTGGGGCCGCGATCCCAATGAAAGCTCCCGAGGATCAGCGAACGTTCGAGGTAATTGCGCAGTTCGCGCACGTTGCCGGGCCAATCATAGGCCTGTAAGAGTCGCATCATCTCCGCATCGGGGGAGATCGGTTCCAGACCCTGTTGGCTGCCGATCTGGCGCAGCAAATGGGCCACCAGGTCGGGAATGTCGTCACGCCGTTCGCGCAGTGGAGGCAAATTGACTTCGACCACTTGCAGGCGATAGAAAAGATCCTGCCGAAAACGATGTTCGGCCACTTCACGGGCGAGCTGCCGGTTGGTGGCGGCAATGATGCGCACATCGACCGGAATCTCGCTCTCGCCACCCACCGGGCGCACGCGCCGCTCTTCCAGCACGCGCAAGAGTTTGGCCTGCAGGGGGAGCGGCAACTCGGAGATTTCATCCAAAAAAAGCGTGCCGCCGCGGGCATAAAAAAACAAGCCTTCGCGATTGCCGCTGGCGCCGGTGTAGGCTCCTTTCACGTGCCCGAACAATTCGGACTCGATGATCTCGGGCGAAATCGCCGCGCAATTGATGGGCACGAAAGGGCCCGACGCCCGGGGACTCATGCGGTGCAGCATACGCGCCACTACTTCCTTGCCGGTGCCGCTTTCACCCTGAATCAATACCGTGGAGGGTGTCGGCGCGATGCGCCGCAATAGCTCGCACAATCGCTGCGTGGCCTCTGAACGACCGACCAAGCGTTCTTCGCCCGCCGCCAACTCCTGCACTTCGCGGCGCAGCACGTAGTTCTCGCGCGCCAGGCGCGAGCGGTCGAAGCAACGCTTCACGGCGTTGAGCATCTGCGCCAGGGAAAAGGGCTTGAGCAAAAAGTCCGAAGCGCCCGCGCGCAAGGCATCGATGGCGGTTTCCAGATCGGCATAAGCGGTAATCAGCACCACGTCGCCCGAGAAACCCCGCTCGCGCAGCTCGTGCAGCCATTCGACGCCGGATTTGCCAGGCAGGGCAATGTCGAGGATGACGAGGTCGAAATACTGCCGGCGCATCAGCTCCTCGGCGTCTTCCACGCTGGCCGCTGCCGCTACGCTGGCGCAGCGCCCGATCAAAGCCCGTTCGAGGAAGCGGCGCATGCCTTCCTCGTCGTCGACTACCAAAGTGGTGTAGAGCCGCCAGTGCGCGAACTCGCCCGATGGCACTTGCTCCGCCATACCTGAATCCCCTCGATTCGCATGCCCGGTCGGAAAGGCGGTCATGATGGGTGATGCCGCTCTTTCGCGCAAGCGCCCTTGAGGTGCCGCAGGCGGTGAAGCGACTGAGACAAAATGTCCCAGGGCAAGGGTTCGAACTGAGACAAACTGACGCACTTTGCTGCGACGCAACAAGGCGACCTCCAGTCGCAACGCGGACATATAGCCATGGCACGAATGGTGCTATCGTTCTTCCGTTGAGCACCCGCTCGACTCTCGTCTAAAAGGAGGAGAAACAATGCAAGTCAACAGGCGGCAGTTCTTCAAGATCTGCTCCGCCGGCCTCGGGGGATCCAGCATCGCGATGCTGGGCTTCTCGCCCACCCAGGCCTTGGCGGAAGTCAGAGACTTCAAGCTCGCCCGCGCCACCGAAACCCGGAACATGTGTCCGTACTGCTCGGTGAGTTGCGGTGTGCTCATCTACTCGATGGGCGACAAGGCGAAAAACGTCAAAGGCCGGATCTTTCACATCGAAGGCGACCCGGACAACCCCGTCAACCGCGGCACGCTCTGCCCGAAAGGCGCGGGCTTGCGCGACATGGTGCAAAGCGTCAATCGCTTGAAGTTCCCCGAAGTGCGCGAACCGGGCAGCAACGAATGGAAGCGCATCTCCTGGGACGAGGCGATCACCCGCATCACTAAACACATGAAGACGGACCGCGACGCGAACTTCATCGAGAAGAACGCCGAAGGCACCACCGTCAACCGCTGGAACACTTTCGGTTTTCTCGCCAGCTCTGCCGCTGCCAATGAGCCGGGTTATCTCACGGTCAAGACGCTGAGGGCTCTAGGCGCAGTCGCGATCGACACCCAAGCACGCATCTGACACGCCCCCACGGTATCCAGTCTGGGTCCGACGTTTGGGCGTGGTGCGATGACCAACCATTGGGTGGACATCAAGAACGCTGATCTCGTTGTGGTCATGGGCGGTAATGCCGCCGAAGCACACCCCTGCGGTTTCAAATGGGCCATCGAGGCCAAGAAGGACCGCAAAGCCAAGCTGATCGTGGTCGATCCGCGCTTCACGCGCTCGGCCGCCGTGTCGGACTTCTACGCCCCCATAAGGGCCGGCACCGACATCGCCTTCTTGGGCGGGGTGATCAACTACCTGGTCTCCAACGACAAGATTCACCACGAGTACGTCAAGAACTACACCAACGCTTCGTTCTTGATCGACCCGGGCTTCAAGTTCGAGGACGGCCTCTACTCGGGCTACAACGCCGAGAAGCGCAGCTACGACAAAGGCTCCTGGGCTTACCAGAAAGACAAAGACGGCTTTGCGATGGTCGATGAGACCCTGCAAAATCCGAACTGCGTCTTCCAGCTCATGAAGAAGCATTACTCGCGCTATACGCCGGAGCTGGTGTCCCAAGTCACCGGAACGCCCAAGGACGACTTCCTCAAGATCTGCGGCATGATCGCCGAGACCGCCTCGCCCACCAAGACCATGACCGTGCTCTACGCCCTGGGCTGGACGGAGCACACGGTGGGTTCGCAAAACATCCGCACCATGGCCATGATCCAGCTTTTGCTGGGCAACATGGGCATGGCCGGTGGCGGCATCAACGCACTGCGCGGGCACGCCAACGTGCAGGGCATTACCGACATGTGCCTCTATTCCGAGGTCTTGCCGGGTTACCTTTCGGCCCCCACCGACGCCGACAAGACCCACGAGGAGTATCTGACCAAGCGCACGCCCAAGGCCTTGCGCCCGGGGCAAATGAATTTTCCCCAGAACTTCCCGAAGTGGTTCAACAGCCTGATGAAGGCATTTTACGGCAAAGCCGCCACCAAAGAAAACGGCTTCTGCTACGACTGGGTGCCCAAAAAAGACGCGGCTTATGACGCGATGGCGATCTTCGAGCGTATGCATCAAGGCAAAATGCAGGGCTTCGTCTGCCAAGGCTTCAATCCGCTGGCGTCGATGAACAACAAAAAGAAGATCGGCGATGCCCTTGCCAAATTGAAGTACCTGGTCATCATCGATCCCTTGGCCACCGACACCTCCGAGTTCTGGAAGAATCACGGCGAATTCAATGAAGTCGATGCCGCCAAGATTCAAACCGAGGTGTTCCGTTTGCCGGCCAATCTGTTTGCCGAGGAGGCCGGGAGCTTCACCAACTCCGGCCGCGTCGTGCAATGGCATTGGAAAGCATCGGACGGCCCGGGTGAATCGAAAGGCGATAGCGAAATCATCGCCGCGCTCTATCTGAAACTCAAAGAAATGTACGCCAAGGATGGCGGCAAATTCCCGGATGCCATCCTGAATCTCGCTTGGCCTTATCGCGTGCCGACCAAACCCGCGCCTGAAGAACTCCTCATGGAGATTTCCGGCAAGGCACTGGCCGACGTCACCGATCCGTCCGACAAGACCAAGGTGCTGGTCAAGGCGGGGGATCAGGTGCCCGGCTTCGCCATGTTGCGCGACGACGGTTCCACCTCCTGCGGCAACTGGATCTACGGCGGCTGCTGGTCTCAAGCGGGCAACCTCACGGCGCGGCGCGACGCCTCCGACCCCTCAGGTTTGGGGCAGACGCTCAACTGGGGTTATTCCTGGCCGGCCAATCGGCGGATTCTCTACAACCGCGCTTCAGCCGACCCTTCGGGCAAACCCTGGGATGCCAAGCGCACCGTGATCAAATGGACAGGCACGGCCTGGGGAGGCAACGACGTGCCGGACATGCGCCCGAACGCCGCGCCGGAAGAGAAGGTGATGCCCTTCATCATGGCGCCGGAAGGCGTGGCGAGGCTCTTCTCGCCGATCATGGCGGATGGCCCCTTCCCGGAGCACTACGAGCCCTTTGAAACGCCGCTCGACAAGAATCCCTTCCACCCGAACAATCCCAAAGCGCTCAGTAACCCCGCGGCACGGGTGTTCAAGGGTGACATGGATACCTTCGGGAAAGCGAAGGACTTCCCCTACGTGGCGACCACGTATCGTCTGGTCGAACACTTCCACTTCTGGACCAAACACGCGCACATCAATGCCGTGTTGCAGCCCGAGCATTTCGTGGAAATCGGGGAAGATCTCGCCAAGGAGAAGGGCATCAAAACCGGCGACAAGGTCAAGGTGCGTTCCAACCGCGGACACATCAAGGCAGTGGCGGTGGTGACCAAGCGTATCCGCACGCTCGATGTCGATGGCAAGAAGGTCCATACCGTGGGCATTCCGCTGCACTTTGGCTTCAAGGGCGTGACCAAGCCGGGTTACATCACCAACACGCTGACGCCCAACGTTGGCGATGCCAACTCCCAGACGCCGGAATACAAGGCGTTCCTCGTGAACATCGAGAAGGCGTAAGGAGGAACCATGGCACTGCAATCCTTAGACATCAAGCAGCGCTCGGCGACCACCACGCCCGCGCCCTCGGTGCGCCAAATCACGGAAGTGGCCAAGCTCATCGACGTCTCCACCTGCATCGGCTGCAAGGCTTGCCAAGCGGCCTGCATGGAATGGAACGACCTGCGCGACGAAGTCGGCAACAACGTTGGCCTCTACGACAACCCCACCGACCTCACCGCCAAGTCCTGGACGGTGATGCGGTATGCGGAAATCGAAGAGGGCGGCCGGCTGCAATGGCTGATCCGCAAGGATGGTTGCATGCATTGCGCCGACCCGGGCTGCCTCAAAGCCTGCCCGGCGCCGGGCGCGATCGTGCAATACGCCAACGGCATCGTCGACTTTCATCAGGAAAACTGCATCGGCTGCGGCTACTGTATCACCGGCTGCCCCTTCAACGTGCCGCGCATTTCCGCGCAAGACAGCAAGGCCTACAAATGCAACCTGTGCTCCGACCGCGTCGCGGTGGGTCAGGCGCCGGCTTGCGTGAAAAGCTGTCCGACCGGCGCCATTCAGTTCGGCGCCAAGGAAGACATGCTGGCCTACGCCGGCAAACGCGTGGCGGACTTGAAAGAGCGCGGCTTCGCCAAAGCGGGGGTTTATGATCCCGCGGGCGTGGGCGGCACGCATGTCATGTACGTGCTGCATCACAATGACCGGCCCGAGCTTTACAAAGGCCTGCCGGCCAATCCCGCGATCAGCCCGCTGGTGTCGCTGTGGAAGGGTATGGCCAAGCCGCTGGCTTCGCTCGCGCTGGGCGCGGTGGCGCTGGGTGCGCTCTTCCATTACGTGATGAAAGGTCCGAACGAGGTCTCGAAAGAGTCCGAGAAGGAAGCCGAAAAGGAAACATCATGAACGCTCCCTATCCCCCGACCCCTTTCCCGCGGAAAGGGGTGAATACGGTTCAGCCGCTTTGCGGCTTCCGGTTCGATGACTTGCTGCCCCCTTGGGGCGGCCCGGCGGAGGCAGCATCATGATCCGCGATCCGAAAGACCTCCAACGTTACACGCCGCAGGAGAGGGCCAATCACTGGGTGGTGGGGATCAGCTTCATTCTCCTCGCCCTTTCCGGCCTGGCGCTTTTTCATCCGGCGTTTTATCCGCTCGCCAACCTCCTGGGCGGCGGCACTTGGGCGCGTATCCTGCACCCCTACATCGGCGTCTTCATGGCGTTTTTCTTCGTCTTGATGTTCCTGCGCTTTCACCGGCTCAACGTCATGACCAAGACCGACAAGGAGTGGCTGGATCGCATCGGCGAAATGGTCGACGGCAACGACCAGAACATGCCCGAGCAAGGCAAATACAACGGTGGCCAAAAGATGATGTTCTGGCTCACCGTGCTTTGCATCGTGCTGCTGGCCGTTTCAGGGCTGCTGATGTGGAAGGCGCAGTTCTCGCCGCCCATTGGCCTGGTGCGTTTTGCCTCGGTGGTGCATGCCGTGGCGGCGACCGCCATGATCGCCTTGATCGTGGTACATGTGTACGCCGCTATTTGGGTGCGAGGCACCATCCGCGCCATGTGGTACGGCACCGTAACCCGCGCCTGGGCCCGGCAGCATCATCGGGCCTGGTATCGCGAAATGACCGGCAAATAGCCGCGCCGTAAATAGACCAAGCCCCGCGGGTTGCTGCCCGCGGGGCTTGTTTTTCCTCGACCGAATTCGAAAGCAACTCATGTCCCAAGACATCGCAGCGGGCACCCTTCCTGATGGCGTGGCCGACGCGCCGCGCGTGCTCGCACCCAGGGCGAAGGAGGTTTTTGCCCACGCCGCCCGCCGGTTTCAAGCGCTGGCGACGGGCCACAGCCTCGCCGACTATCTGCATTTCATGGCGCACTTGGGGGAAGCACAGCAGCACGCCCTCGATGCGCTGCCGCAAGTGCCTCTGCCCGACCCAGCCGCGCGCGCCTTGAGTCTCGAACATGCCATGCCCCTGGTGCCGGCGCAGACCTGGCCGCGAGACCCGGCCTGGCGCGACGCGCTCTCGCAAATCCTCGACGCATTGCAGCCTCACGCGAGCGCACAAGCCGCAGAGGCGATATCGGCACTCAGCGCGATGCCCCCTGCCGAACTCGAAGCCCTGGCCGAGCGCGTTTTGCGCACCGAGTTGTTTGGCGAACACGCCGACAAGCTGCCCTTCATCGCCGCGGCCTTGCAAGTTTATTGGACCCAACTCGCGGCGCAAATGGGTAACGCGGCATTGCAAGAATTGGATGTTCCCGGTGTGTGCCCCTGCTGCGGCTCACTGCCTGCGGTCAGCGTCATCGGCGCCAGCCAAGAATTGCCGGGCCGGCGCTATTTGCATTGCTCGCTGTGCCAGACCGAATGGCACCTCACCCGCGCCCAGTGCAGCGCCTGCGACGCTGGCGAAAGTGCCGTCGCCTATCAACAAATCGAAGGCGGCAACGGCCTGGTGCAGGCCGAAACCTGCGGCGTCTGCAAGTGTTACCTCAAAGTCGTGCGCCGCGACAAAGACGCCGCCGCCGATGCCGTGGCCGACGATCTCGCGACGCTTGCGCTGGACATCTTGGTCGACCAAGAGGGCTACACGCGCAGCGGGCCGAATTTGTTGTTGGTGCCGGGGGCGTGAGAGCGTTAGGCAAGCGGTCGACTTGGCAAGCAGCGCGCGTTGGCCAAGAGAACGGGTACCGGAAAGATACTTTATTTTGCTCTGCTTTGCGCGCCCCGCACTTATTCTTTAGCGCGGTCGCTCTTTGGATTGAGGCCAGAGTAACGGGTTGCGCGATGTGTGAAGGACGGCGAGGATGACAATCTCGTTTCGTTCGAACAGGAAGAAGACGAGATAAGGGAAACGCCGCACGACCGCATGACGCACCTCCTCGTTTACAAGCTGAAAGGCATGTGGCTGCGCCTGAATCTGCGTAAACACCTCTGTGACGGCAGACAGAAACCGCTCGCCGAGAACCTCGCCGCTCTGGGATTCATACCATTGACGCGCAGCAGCCAGATCACGCGCTACGCGTGCGCGGAACGTTAGGCGATAGCTCATGAAGCCTTGTGGGCTTCAGTCAGCACTTCTTCGAGCGATAGCGTTGAATCGGGGTCTCGCCGATGCTCAGCAAGGCGCTCCTCGATAACTTTAAGGTGCGCCTCACTGACCGGGACAACGCTTGGATCCAGGCTCTCCCAGACCAGGTCGATAATGCGCAAGCGCTCTTCAACGGAGAGCTTGAGAATTTCGTCTACGACAGGTGCGTTCATAAATCGTAGATTATCACGGCTGGATAGGGCGCGCTAATGATCGAATTCAGGTGCCGGCGAAGGTGGCTCGCTCTGCCACATCGAATGGCAGCTCACGCGAGCGCAACGCAGCGCCTGCGATGCCCAGGAGAACGCGGTGCTTACCATGAGATCGAAGGCGGCGATGCCTTGGTGCAGGCGGAAACTTGCGAGGTTTGCAAGTGCTATTTCAAGCACGCGCGCCGCGCGAGTTACGCCGAGGTGCGCAATTGCAGCAGGCGAGCGGCAAAGGTATCGCCCTCCTGAGGCGGGCGCATTACGCTCCCACATCCAAATCTCGCCCAACGCTGAAACCGGAATGACCAACTTACCTCGATGTCCGCAGTGCAACTGCGAATACACCTATGAAGACGGCGCCATGGTCGTCTGCCCGGAATGTGCGCACGAGTGGGCGAAAGTCGGTGCTGCGGTTGAAGGCGTTCCGCAGAAAGCCGAAGTGCGCGTTGCCGTGGGCAATTTGCTCAAGGACGGCGACGCCGTCACCGTCATCAAAGACCTGAAGGTCAAGGGCTCCTCGCTGGTGGTCAAGGTCGGCACCAAGGTCAAAAACATCCGACTCGTCGAAGGCGACCACGACATCGACTGCCGCATCGACGGCATCGGTGCCATGCAGTTGAAGTCGGAGTTTGTGAAGAAGGCATGAGCGCTGATCGATGCAACCGCGCTGCTGGCGATCTGGGCGCGGTTGAGTGCGCGATCGAAAATGTGGGGGTTGGGCGAAAAGATTAGCGACGACTGGTCTCGAAGTGATATCGGTGCGGATAGCGCGAGTATGGAACGGACGGAAACGCCCCATCTTGGAAATTCGCATGTGTGAGTTGGCCCACTCAAAGGGAATCGTTCAACAAGTGTGGTCAGCGGTGGGCCGGGGCGCTAGGTTGCAGCCTCTGCCCGGAAAGGGTTCGTGTACATCGAAGTGCGAACAGCACACGGGCTGGCACTGTGTGCAGCGAGAGCGTAGCCTGGCCAAACCCACAAAACTTAAATTGTTGTCGACCAATATTCTGTCGAGCAACTGGTCTTCGGGCCAGTTGTTCAGAACCGCGTGAAACGTAGCCACTGAGCCCCCATGCGCGGATGCCATGCAACTTCCAGGCCCTGCCGCTGTTCGCCTGGCAGGGCGTACATCACATTCACCGCTAGGTCTCCCACGGTATAAAACCACGTGGCAAAGGACACTTTGCCATCGACCTGCGCCGTGAGGATGTCACTTCCGCCGACCATTTTGACTGGCATCGCCTGGTGGCCGAAGGCGAGGTATAGGTAGGGATGTGGTTGTCCGATCTTGATGGCCTCGGCGAGCGACGCAGTGTCGATTGGGATTACGCGTTCGACCACCAGACAACCGAACAACTTTGTGAAGTACAAGTGAACACGGCGCATTTCATGGCGCGTGTCGTAACGGAACAGCCGGTTGGCGCGGAATGCGCCCTTCGCCAGCAGCCGTGGCATTGCCGCGCGCAGCTCCGCTGAGCAGTGTTCCCAGGCCCAGTCGTAAGGCTGGGTGAGCGCGCTGTTGCAGCTTAGGCAAATGGGATGAGCGAACTTCAGCTTATTCGACTTGAGGCTGCCGACGCGGAGATTCCGGCGCATAGGCATGGCGGGGCGGTCGCTGGCACTGAAAAATAGGGGGGTACGTTGAGAAGGCCTGCCGAACAGCGCCTTCAGGTCCGAGGCCTTTGCCATATGTTCGCGAGTCGAGGGTTCCGGTGCTCCACAAATCCAGCATTTCATTTGGGGCCTTCACTTGGCCAGGGGAGCGGGAATTCCGCGGGAATTCCGGGACGCACCAAGAATAGCCGCGGAACGGGCAAACACCGCTCCAGCCTCTGCCTACCGCAAATCATACCAACCCCCCCTCCCAGCCCCATGCTGTGCCAGGTGCCCTTGCTCGACCAGCGTCCGGAAATGCTGCTTGAGCGTATTGCGATTGCTCTGCGTGAGGCGAATGGCGTCGGCCATCGTGATACGGCCGTGCTCGCGCGCGAATTCGACAATTTGCAGCGAAAGCGCGGGCAGTTGGGCCAGCACGATCTTCTCGCGCTCGACCTTGCGATGCAGGCGGCGGACTTGCTCGGCCAATGCGCGCAGAAAGAACAGCAGCCACGGTTGCCAATTAGGCGTTTTGCTGCGAATGCTGCCTTGCGTTTGCCGCAGGGCGAGGTAGTAGGCCTCCTTGTTTTGCTCGATGACGCTTTCCAGCGAGCTATAAGGCACGTAGGCGTACCCGGACTGCAAGAGCAGCAAGGTGGTGAGAACGCGGCTCAGACGGCCGTTGCCGTCCTGGAAAGGGTGAATTTCAAGGAAGACGACAACCCAGATGCCGATAAGGAGCAAAGGGTGAAGTTGTGCGGCTTTCTGCTCCGCCTTGAACCAAGCGACCAGTTCCGTCATCAATGAAGGCGTTTTGAATGGCGTCGCGGTCGCAAAGACAACGCCCAGTTGTTTTCCATTCGCATCGAAGGCGACCACGCTGTTCGGGGATGTCTTGTACTTGCCCCGATGCCAGGCATCCTTTTCGCTGTAGCTTAGGAGGTCGCGGTGCAGTTGCTTGATGTGGTTCTCCGTCAGGGTGATGTCCGGCCAGGACGAGAACACTGCTTCCATGAGCTTGGCGTAGCCGGCAACTTCCTGTTCGTCGCGGGTGGCAAATGACTTGATCTGCAGGTTGGACAACAGGCGCTCTACCTCGCGATCGGACAGCCTGCTGCCTTCGATGCGGGTGGACGAGCCGATGCTTTCAATGGTCGCCACCCTTCGCAATGCCGAAAGCCGATCTGGCGCGAGCGTGCCTAGCGCGCGCCAAGCTCCCTTGAACTCATCCACGCCGGCGATGAGGCTCAGAATTTCCGGAGTGATCTGAACGGTATTGGAGCGGATCATAAGCACCAATACTACACCCATTTACACCCAATTCAAGCGATTGCCGGACGATGGCTCTGACGTAAGGTTTCGGGCTGCACCGCCGGCCGCGTGGCGCTGTTTCGTGAAGTCAAGGCTCGCCCCGGATCGATTATCGAAATATCCGCCCGTCTTCATCGCGACCGTGGCGCAGCCAAGAGAGATATCGACGAATTGGCACGCGCGGACTTGCTCCTAGTCGAAAAGCTGCCGCCGCCCGGCCATGGCCGCAAGAAAGAAGTGCGAACGGTGGCGCAGCGCGTTGTGCTGAGCGCCGTGATGTGACCAAGACACCGGCCTGCGTCATGCTCAGGCCGCAATGAACCCCGGCAGCTTGGCCGCCTTCCCATCGAAGGTAACCGTCGCCCTACAGCCCAGCCGCCTGTTTTTCGCGCCGATCAGGCAATCGGCGAAATCGGCAGTCGCGTCTTTCCAGACGAATAGGGCTTCTTCGACGGAGGGTTCATCCTCGAACTGAACATCGGCCGCACTGAGCAGGCCCGCAATGGCCTCGACGATCAGGCCCTTTGGCAGGCCGTATCGGCAGCGCAGCACCCATTCGGTTTCGAGGATCACCAGATGGCTGACGAAGACGGGTCGCCCGGCGGCGACCTCACGCTTGATCAGTTTGCGTGCTTTCTCGAATTGAGCTTCGTCATCCCGAACCAGGAAGCGAACCAGAACATTGGTGTCGACTCCCAGCATTACCGCGACAACTCTTCAACCGGCAAGGGCTTGCGACCTTTCTTGCGTAAGGCACCCGCCAAATCGGTAACGCTCTTGGACTTCACGCGCATGACGACGGTGGCATCCGGCATTAGCGTGAAGGTCATCCGATCACCGGCTTTCATGGCAAGGCGATCTCGAATCGCCTTTGGGATCGTCGTTTGGCCCTTGCTGGTGAGCGTGGCGTCGTTGGACATAACAAACCCTTTCGTTTCCTTACGAAGGGAATTATAGTAAGGCGCCTTATGGCAAGCAATGGTTTGGTCATGGGTTGTCTGAGTCCGCTTCTGCCTTGGAGGATGGTAGACTCCGGCCCATCGACGAGGGGTGCGATAACAACCTCAGCCAGCCGATCGAAGAAGCGCTTTGGCTCGCGACCTTGCCAAAGGATCTCGGGTAGCGTTTCTTCGGTCTCGGCTGTTCACTGGCGCGAAGGAGCGGTTGCGGGCGATGGACGGACAGACTGAGTTGCTCAACATCTTTCTACAGGCCCTTTGGGAAACGACGCCCAATCCCGTGGTGGTCGTCGATGACGCGCAGGTGATTTGTGGTTGGAATCCGGCGGCCCTGGCGGTTTTCGGCTTCAATCAGGATGAGTTCATGGGGCGGCGCATCACCTCGATCATCCCCGATTTCCCCAATGTGGCCGATGTCGAGAGCTGGCCCAGCGTTCCGCAGGCAACCCGGCCCACCAAGATTCACCGGACCATGAGGACCCGGGGCCTGGTCCAATCGGGCGCTGAAATTCCGATCGAACTGACCGTCCTGTGGATACTCGATGTCCGTGCAAAAGTCCATTTCGCGCTCATTCGCGACCGCAGCGTGCTGCTGGAGTACGAGCAGGAACTGAGGGAGTCGGAGGAAAAGTACCGCAGCATCATCCAGACCGCCGACGCCGCCATCATCTCGATGGATGAGCACGAAGCGATCATTTCCTGGAACGCCGGTGCCAAAAGAATCTTCGGCTACGAGGAAGAGGAGGTGCTGGGCCGCTCGGTCCAGATGATCATCCCGGAGCGGTTCCGCGAGCGGCATAGCCAAGGGTTGAGACGGTTTCTCGAAACCGACCGACCCACCGTGCTGGGCAAGACCATGGAGCTTGCCGCGGTGCGCAAGGACGGCAGCGAGTTCCCGATCGATCTCACGCCCTCGGCCTGGAAGCAGCATGGCCGGCACTTCTTCACCGCCGTCATTCGAGACATTTCGGCTCGCGCGGAGATGCTATTGGAAGTCAAGGCCGCCCAATCCGTGGCCGAAGAGGCCAACCGGGTGCTGCGCGCGGTGTTCGATCAAATGGACCAGGGTGTGAGCGTGGTCGATGCCGAGCTGAACATGATCGGTTGCAACCGGCGCTTTCTTGAACTGTTCAACTTTCCAGCACACCTCAGCCGCACCGGCATGACCTTGGAGGCGTTTATTCGCTACAACGCGGAGCGCGGCGAATACGGCCCGGGGGACACCGACGCGCAGGTGCGCATCCGCTTGGAACTGGCGGGCAAGTTCGAACCACACCACTACCAGCGCACCCGCCCCGACGGCACGACCATGGAAATCGTCGGCACGCCGCTGGCTGGCGGGGGCATGGTCACCACCTACACCGACATCACCGAGCGAAAAAAAGCCCAGGAAGCGATACGCCATGAGCGCTCCACGCAACTCAAGCATGAGCAGGAGTTGCAGGAGTCGGAGGAGAAATACCGCACCATCATTCAGACCGCCGACGACGCCATCATTTCGATGGATGAGCACGAAGCCATCATTTCCTGGAATGCCGGGGCGACCAAGATCTTCGGCTATGAAGAAGATGAAGTGCTGGGCCGCTCGATCCAGCTCATCATCCCGGAGCGGTTCCGCGAGCGGCACAGCCAGGGTTTGCGGCGGTTTCTGCAAACCGAAAAGCCGAACGTCCTGGGCAAAGCCATGGAACTTGCCGCTACTCGCAAGGATGGCAGCGAATTCCCGGTCGAGCTCACGCCCTCGGCCTGGAAGCAGCACGGGCGGTACTTTTTTACCGGGATCATTCGCGACATTTCGGTTCGCGCGCGTATGCTCTCGGAAATCCAGGCCGCGCGAACCGCGGCCGAGGAAGCCAATCGCGCCAAGAGCGCCTTCATCTCCACCATGAGCCACGAGCTGCGCACGCCGCTCAACGCCATCATCGGCTACAGCGAGATGATCGAGGAAGAACTGGCCGAAACCGGCGGCAATGCCACGACCTTGGCCGATGTCGGCAAGATCAAAGTCGCCGGCAAGCACCTGTTGGGTTTGATCAACACAGTACTCAACATCGCCAAAATCGAAGCCGGGCGCATGGAGGTAACCCCGGCGCATTTCGACATCGGTCAACTGGCCGAGCAATGCGCGAGCCTGGCGGCGCCGCTACTAAAGCAGGGTGTCGCGCTCGAAAAGACCATGGATCGATCGGTCGGGCCGGTTTACTCCGACGCCGACAAGGTCAAACAAATCATCATCAATCTCTTGAGCAATGCCGCCAAGTTCACCCACGAGGGCCGCATCGTGCTGTCCGTGCGGCAGGGCTTGTCCGACCAGATGCTGGCCATCTCGGTGGCGGATAGCGGCATCGGCATCAGCGAAGAGGCGCTGGGGCGCGTCTTCGCCGAATTTCAGCAGGCGGATACCAGCATCACCCGCAAGTACGGCGGCACCGGCCTGGGCCTTTCCATCAGTCGCAACCTGGCGCGCTTGCTGGGCGGTGACCTGACCGCCAGCAGCGCCTTGGGGCAGGGCTCGACCTTCACTTTGACCATTCCCATCGACTACGGGGCGGGTAGGGAAGCGGGGATGAGCGCCGTTTCCTGAGCGGCCAGCGGTACCAAAGGCGGCAGCCAGGCCACCGAAACTTGCCCGATGAAGGCCGCCTTATAAGCGCGAGAACAGCGGGAAAAAATCCCGGTCCGCCTTGAACAAGTGCTGCGCCACCACATCGTCGGCGATGAATTCGATCAGTGCCCCCAGGCGGGCATCTCCGTTGAGCACGGCATCGCGCAGGCGCGTGGCGTGTCCCAAGAGGCCGGCGTGGGCGCGGCGGTGCGCTTCGAGGCGGGCATAGCCGCTGCGCGACAGAATCGCCTCCTCGTCGGAGAAATGTTGGGCGATGTGCTCCGCGAGGCAATCATAGGCCGGGGCGATGCGCTCGAAGTTGTCATTGCTGGCCAAGAACTCCTCGATGAGCTGGTTGGCCAACTCGAACAGTTTGTAATGCTGGCCGTCGATGGTCGGCTCGCCGCATTCGTAGGCTTCATGCCAGACCAGATGCAGGGCCGAGATGTTGCGATTCGACGCCCATTGGTCCGAGCTGCCTTGCGGGTCCACCGACACCCGGTCGCGGCCCTTTTGTTTGGCGGCAGCGAGCATCGTTTCGGCGCGCCTTAACCAGTCTGGGGTTTCTTCCGCGGAGTTGTGCTCGGCGACGCCGATGCTGACGGTGACCCGGCCGACGCCAGGGAAGCGGTGGTTCGCCACGATCTCGCGCAGGTTCTTCGCCAGGCGCGCCGCGGCGCGATAACCCGTGCCGATGGTGAGCACGGCGAATTCGTCACCCCCCCAACGGAAATACTCGTCGCAGACCGAAGTCGCCGCCAGGGTGACGCGCGCGAACTCCCGCAGTGCGGCATCGCCGGCCGGCCGGCCGTGTTCATCGTTGATGCGCTTGAAGTGGTCGAGGTCGAGCAACAGCAAGGAGAGCGGCTGGTGGTAGCGCACGCTGCGGTCGAGTTCCTTCTCGACGATTTGATCGAAATGCGGGCGATTCCACAAACCGGTGAGCGGGTCGATGCTGGCGTTGCGTTCGAGTTCGGTGATGCGCTGGCGCAACTCGATGCTGATCGCGCAGGTTTCGACAAGCGAGCAGCTATCCCCCGTGCCGGCTGGTTGAAGCAAGGATGGTTCCATGGACTCCTCGATGGGAGGACTAGGCGAAACCGCGGCGCCCCCGAGTCGCCGCTAGCGCGAAATTATACTATGGGTTCGAGGCCGAATCGCGCCTGAATACCGCCGTCCTGGGTGCAATTTTCGCGCCGAAGAGGCGCTGCTCGCGTTCGCTGGCGCCCGGTCGCGATGACGCTAAGTCTATTGACGCCTTGATAGCGCTCCGTGATACTTGCCGGGATTAACGATTCCAGAAGAATTTTTACGCCGCGGCAATGAGCCCAAGCCAAGAAGCCAAACAAGGAGAAACGCTTGGGGACGCCGGCGGCGCTCCGGTGAAGCACATACACCCTTTGGTGCGCATCGACTATCCGGTGCGGGCTATCGCCTACCTCTTTACCGGGCTGATGCTCTGGTCGGTGATCATGCAGCACCCGGCGAGCCCCGCGGTTATGACGCTGCTCGCTTGCTGGACCCTGGCCTGGCCGCATCTGGCCTATCAGATCGGCAAGCGCAGCAGCGATTCTAAGCACGTCGAGCTGCGCAACCTGCAAGTCGATTCGTTCATGCTCGGGGTGTGTTCGGCCCTGGTCGGCTTCGACATCCTGGCGACGGCGACGATGTTCACCGCGATCAATGCCGGGCACTTGAGCACCGGCGGCGCTCGCGCGGCGCTCACCGGTGTCGTCTGGTTCGCCCTGGGCGGCGTGCTGGCGGGCATGAATACCGGCTACGTGGTGCATGGCGATTCTTCCGTGCTGACCACGGTGCTGTCGCTAATGGGGATGACCATCTTCACTACAACGTTTGGTATCCAGTCGAACAACGCGGTGCGGGACGTCATCAAAACCCGCCGCGAACTTGAAGAGCGCAACCGCTTCATCGAAGAGCAACGACGCCAACTCGACGACGCGCGCAAGGTGGCCGATCTCGCGCGCCGCGCCGCCGACCATGCGCGCGAGGCGGCGGAGCAGGCCAACCAGGCCAAGAGTGCCTTCCTCGCCAACATGAGCCATGAACTGCGCACACCGCTCAATGCCGTGATCGGCTACAGCGAAATGATCGAGGAAGAACTCGCCGCAACCGGCGGCAGCCCCACGACGCTGGCGGATGTCGGCAAGATCAGGGGTGCCGGCAAGCATTTGCTGGGCCTCATCAACGACCTGCTCGATCTGTCCAAGATCGAAGCGGGCAAAGTGGAGCTCAACTTCGACCGTGTCGATGTCCTGCAGTTGGTCGACCAGGTGTGTTCCACGGCGCAACCGCTGGTTGCCGCGAACCGCAACCGGCTGACCGTGCATTCGGCCGCCGATGTCGGTGTCATCGAAACCGACCTCACGCGCTTGCGGCAGGTGTTGTTCAATCTGGTGGCCAATGCCGCCAAGTTCACCCGTGACGGCGAGGTGTGCCTCGGTGTGCGGCGTGAGGCCGAGGAGGGCGGCGGCGAGCGCATCGTCTTCGACGTGGCCGACACCGGCATCGGCATGAGCGAAGCGCAAGTGGCCAAACTTTTCCAGCCTTTCGTCCAGGCGGATTCGGCGACCACCCGCAAATTCGGCGGCACCGGTCTGGGTCTGGCGATCAGCCGCCGCCTCTGCCGCCTCATGGGGGGTGATGTCACCGTCACCAGCGAGCCCGGCAAGGGGAGCTGTTTTAGCGCTTCGGTGGCGACGCGGCGATTGCTGGAAACCCAGTTGAACGAATGGGAAGAGCGTAAGTCCGCGGCCTCGGCCGGCGGCGACGCAACGCCCCAGGTCAGCCGGGCCGCTGCCACCGCACCGGCAGCAAGCCACGATGCAAGCGACGAGCAGATCCGCGCGGTGGTGCAGGCCGCGCCGGTGTTCCTTTTGCTATGGCGGGCCGGCGACCTCGAAGTCCTGCTGGCCAACCCACTTTCCGAGCAACTCTTCGGCTATCGTCCCGAAGAAATCATTGGGCAGTCTTTGGAAAAGCTCTACGGCGCCCACAGCATCGACGGCACGGGCTTGTGGCAGGAAGTGGTGGAGCACGGCAGCGCGCGCAACCACCAGCAGCGCTTCCTGCGCGCCGATGGCAGCGAGTTCTGGGGCAGTGTATCGGCGCACTTTCTCGAATATGGCGGGCGCACCTGCCTCATCGCCGGTATCGCCGACATTACCGACCTATTCCTCGCGCAGCGCGCCACCCAGGCCGCCAGCGCCGCCAAGTCGGAATTCCTCAGCAACATGAGCCACGCGATGCGCACGCCGCTGACCGCCATCATCGGTTACGCGGAGCTGTTGCAGGAAACCCGTTTGGCCGCGGCTGAGCCCGCCCGGGGCCAGGAAGAACTCAAGCACATCCGCGAATCGGGACGACACCTGCTGACCATGGTCGATACCGTGCTCGATTACTCGCGGCTGGATGCCGGTAACCTCGAAGTCGAGCGCGTGCCGGTCGAAGTGGGGCCGCTGATCGCCGAGGTGCTCACCGTCGCCCGCCCGCTGGTCGAGCGTTCCAGCAACTGGCTGACCGTACCCGACGTTCCCGATATGAAGGTGCTGGGCGACCGCACGCGGCTCAAGCAGGTGCTGCTGGTGCTGCTCAGCAATGCCGCCAAGTTCAGCGGGCGCGGCGAAATCGCGCTCTTCGTGCGAGCGCAGGAAAACGGGCAATTGGACATCCAAGTGCGCGACCAGGGGCGCGGCATGACCCCGGCGGAATTGGCGCGTGCCCTGGAGCCTTTTGGCGCGGCCGACGGGCCGATTCCGCCAGCCGGCGGCACCGGACTCAGCCTTGCGCTCAGTCGCGGCCTGTGCGAACGCATGGGCGGAGAACTCCTCATCGACAGCGCGCCGGGGCGCGGCTCACGCTGCACCGTCCGCCTGCCGCTGGCCCCGTCCTCGCACCCGGAGGCTTCGCAATGAATACGACCGCCCCGCGTATTTTGCTGGTGGAAGACAACGAACTCAACCGCGACATGCTCTCGCGCCGTCTCACCCTGCGCGGCTTCGCCGTGAGCATTGCCGTCGACGGCGTGCAAGCGGTCAGCCAGGCCGCCGCGGAACTGCCCAGTCTGATCCTCATGGACATCAGTCTGCCGGAAATGGACGGATGGGAGGCGACCCGACGCATCAAAGCCGAAGCGGCAACCCGCTCCATTCCGGTGATCGCGCTCACCGCGCATGCCATGGCCGGCGACCGCGAGCGTTCACTGGAAGCCGGCTGTGACGATTTCGATACCAAGCCGGTGGAATTCGAACGCCTGCTGGGCAAGATCAACACCCTGTTGGCCGGACGCGCTGCGGCCATGGCCGGCGGTGCCGGGGGCGAGTCATGAATGCGCCGCGCGCGGCGATTGCGTTGAGCGGACCGGCAACGCTGGATCGCCTCCCGCTGCTGCTCGAAGCCGTCGCTGAGGTCTGCGACGCCGCTGGCGCCGATGCGTCCCTGCGCCACGACCTGCGTCTCGCCGTGGAGGAGGCATGCGTCAATGTCGTGCGTCACGCCTACCGCGGCGGCGCGCCCGGTGAGCTTGGGCTGGATGTCGCCAGCGAGCCCTGGCAGGGCCGGCCCGCCGTTCGCGTCACCCTCCAGGATCGGGGCCTGCCCTTCGACCCCTTGGCCCTGCTTGCCCCGCAGCAGGGCGCCGACGCCGAGGATCTGCCGCTGGGTGGACTCGGGGTTCATCTGATGCGCCAGGTGACCGACGCCCAGGCCTACCACTACGATGCCGCAACCGGCAACCACCTCACCCTCGTGAAATTCCTCACCCGGCAACATGGAGAAAGAACGTGAACGTCACCATTTCCCAACTGGATGCGGTCACCGTCGTGGCCATCAGTGGCAGCGTCGACAGCTTGAGCGCGGACCAGCTCACCGAGTCTTTCAGCGGCGAACTCAACGCGGGCCGGGTGAAACTCGTCGCTGACTTTTCCGCGGTCAGCTACACCAGCAGCGCCGGTCTGCGTTCGCTGCTCGCCGCGGTCAAAGAAAGCCGCCGCCTGGGCGGTGACCTGCGCATCGCCGCCGTGCAGCCGGACGTGCTGCGCGTGCTCTCGCTGTCGGGCTTCACCAGCATCATCAAGATCTACGACGGAGTGAGCGCGGCCGTATCGAGCTACGGACAGGCCTAAGGGGAGGGTAATCATGAATGCGACCCAGCGCGATCCCGCCGCACCCGCCGTTTCTTTGGTGATCGGCTCCGGTAGTGTCAAATGCGCCGCCGCCATTGGCGTCGTCAATGCCCTCACCGAGGAAGGCATCGCCATCGAGCGCTTTGTCGGTTGCAGCGCGGGGGCAATCTTCGCCGCGGTGCTGGCGCTGGGCTACGGCACCAAAGAGTCCATGGAGGCGACGCGCCGGCTGTGGACCAGCGACATCACCGCCAAGCGCAATACCATGGGAATGCTGCGCGCGCTCGCGCCGCGTTTGTTCGGCTTCAAGGTCGAGAGCTTCGGGCTGCGCGACGATGGGCCGAAGGATCAAATGCTCATTTCCTTTTTTGGCGACCGGCGTATCGAGGATGCCGAAACGCCGCTGCACATCACCGCCACCGACTTTGCCAACGGCGAGCTGGTGGACCTCGACCGCGGCTCCATTGCCGACGCCATCCGCGCCAGCGTTGCCTTGCCCTTCGCTTTTGCTCCGGTGCGCATCGGCGACAAGCTGCTGGTCGACGGCTATCTCGCCGATCCGCTGCCGGTGAGCGTCGCGATCAAACACGGCGGGCGCGTGATCATCGCGGTCGGTTTCGAGAGCCCCTATCAGGAGCGTATCGGCAGCGCCGGGCGCTTTGCCTTTCAGCTCAGCGCGATCATGTCGAATAACTTGCTCAAGTCGCGCTTCTCTTTTCACAGTGTCGCCCACCACTCCGAGGTGATTGCCATCATTCCGGAATTTCGCCAGCGCATTCGCTTGTTCGACACCGAGAAGCTTCCCTACATCGTCGAGGAAGGCGAGGCCTGCATGCGGGCGCAAATTCCCTATCTGCGCGAACTGCTGGCGGCCGACCGGGCCGCGGTGACCTCCTGATCCAGCGGCGGATCGCGGACTTGAACTTCTCTCAGGCATCGGGCGGCGATTCGCCGGGGCGCCACCGGCTGGCCCTGGTCATCGGCTCGGGCGGTCTCAAATGCGCAGCGGCCTTCGGCGCCATGAAGGTGCTGCAACGCGAGGCCATCCCCATCGACATGGTGGTGGCGTGCAGCGGCGGGGCCTTTTGCGGCTTTTGGGCGGCGGACGGCGGCGGCGATGCCGATGCCGCGGCGAGCCGCTTCCAGCAGGCTTCGCAGGGCGTCTTCGAGCGCGTTTCGTATCGGGGTGTGATCGCCGCATTGCTGCCGAAGTTCTTCGGTGGCGGCAGAAACATCGGCATCCTCGACGACCGCCGGCTCAACCGGAACCTCCTCGATTTTTTTGGCGAGCGTCGCTTCGAGGATCTCAAGTTGCCCCTGCATTTGGTGGCCACCGATTTCGACACCGGAGAAAAGCAGGTTTTGTCTTCGGGCCGCCTGTTTGATGCCATCCGCGCCACCATTGCGATTCCCCTGGTGTTTCCGCCCTGGGAAGTGGCCGGCCGGCGGCTGGTCGATGGCGCGGCCTGCGATCCGCTGCCCATCGACATCGCCGTGCGCGAGGGCGCCGACATCATCGTCGCCATCGGTTTCGAGGAATCGTTGCAAACGGGCGGGGGCTCGGGCATGGGTCTGGTGATGCAGCTCAAGACCATCGTGGTGAACAACTTATACCGCTCGCAGTACGCCTTCTACAGCCTGTCTCATCATGCCGAGGTGGTGCCGATCATTCCCGAGATCGGCTTTTCCGTGGGCCTGGGAGACACCCACCGGGTGCCGCAATTGGTCGATCTGGGGGCGCAAGCCACCGAGCGCGAAGTGGGCTACTTACGCCGCTTGCTGGCTGCGCGCGAGAAGGGCGCGGCATGAACGCCAAGGAACCGGCCGCGCGCATCCTGGTGGTCGACGACCTCGAAGTGAATCGCGACCTGCTGGCGCGACGCGTGGGCCGGCTCGGGCACGAGGCGGGCTTCGCCGAGAACGGGCGCGCGGCGCTCGCGCAACTCTCCGCTAGCCGCTGGGACTTGGTTCTGCTCGACATCACCATGCCGGAGATGGACGGCTATGAAACCCTGCGCCTCATCAAGGATGATCCAGCCTTGCTCGACATTCCGGTGATCATGGTCTCGGCCATCGACGAAATCGACAGTGTCGTGCGCTGCATCGAATTGGGTGCCGACGACTACCTCAGCAAGCCCTTCAATCCGGTGATCCTGCAAGCACGGATCGAAGCCTCGCTGAGCAAAAAACGCCTCGCCGACCAGAAAGAAGCGTATTTGCAAGCGCTCGCGCGCGAGTTGGAAATCGGTCGCCGCATTCAGCAAGGGTTTTTGCCGCAGCGCCTGCCGCGGGTCGAGCGCTGGCGCATCGCCGCCTTGTGCGAGCCGGCGCGGCAGGTCGGTGGCGATTTCTACGATGCCCTTTTGCTCCCTGGCGGCCGTCTCGCCTTCGTCGTGGCCGACGTCTGCGACAAGGGGGTGGGCGCCGCGCTTTACATGGCGCTATTCCGCAGCCTGCTGCGCGTGCAGCTCGGCCAGGCGCCGGCCGGCGAAGACAGCGCGGCCATCTTGGCGCGCTGCCTGGCGGTGCTCAATGACTACATCGCCACTGAACACGACCGCGACAACATGTTCGCCACCCTGTTCGTGGGCATTCTCGATGCGGACACCGGACGCCTCGATTACGTCAACGCCGGGCACGATCCGCCCATACTGCATCGCCGAGCCGGCGGGTCAATCGAACGACTCACGCCCACCGGCCCGGCGGTCGGACTCTTACCGGGTGTGCGCCATGCGAGCGCAAGCACCGATTTGGCGGTGGGCGACCGGTTGATCGTTTTCACCGACGGCATGACCGAAGCCCGCGGCGACCTCGGCGCCCTGGGCGAAGCGCGGCTGATCGAGCTGCTGGCCGCGCACTGCGGCAATGTCGATGATTGGCTGGCTCTTGCCGCGGAATGCGTCCGAGTGCACGTCGGCGCCAACGACCGGCACGACGACGTCACGCTGCTCTGCCTGCAGCGGGAAGCTTGAGCGTTTGAGGGAAGCCCGCGTGGCGGGCGCGGCAGTGCCCATCGAGTCCTGGGCCTCCGAGCCAAACGCCGCTAAGCAGGCTTGCCGCAAGGGTCGAGTCATCAAACTGCGCTGGGCGAGCTTGCCGCCATTATCCAAACGGGAGCGAGGCGATCGCAAAACGTGCTTTCTTGCCGCTTCCGCGGGGCAGTTCAGAACCTTGGAGTTTGTGCCGATATCTCATGAGGTACCGCCACCAACTTCGCCGGGAGAGCCGCATGAAAGCCTGTCTTCTGTTTGTTCTGGGACTGTTCGCCAGCGCTGCTTGGTCAGCACCGCCGCCGCTGACGCCGGCGAATGTCAATGTCGCCAAACCCAACATCCGCATCTGGAACGTCAAATCCACCAGCGCCATTCGAGAAGGCAGCACCACCAGCAGCGAGGCGGGCAAGGTGAAGGTGAATTATCGCGACGGCAGCAGTTCCACCCACGACGCCACGCTGCGTGTGCAGCGCGGCACCTTGTTTCAGGATGGCGAGATTTGCCACAACTACGGTTCACGGTGTTACTGCGCCACCACCACTTACCGCCTGGAGAGCAACACTTCCAAATGGAAATTTGCCGTGCCCAGCAACAACCAGCCGGTGTCCTGCCCGGCGGGGGTCAAACCCACCGGCGATCCCGACATCAAGAAGAGTTTGAGCAAAGAAGAGATGATGCAGCGCAAACGCGAAATTATGGAAGAGCGCGCCGCGAAACGCCGGTAGTGATCTTCGACGTGACCCCTGCCCTTGGGTATCGCGACCGAGGGCTTTGCGCCGGCCAGGGCGAAATCAGCGCTCAGCCTGATAGACCGGTGCTATTGCCCTAATAGTTGACCAGATAGATAGGGATTGCTAAGGTGACTGCGTGTCAATCCAATGGAGATCGATCATGAATTCCCTAGACCGCCTGTGCGCCCTTTCCGAAAAGGCCAGATCGGCCAGTTTCCCGCTGCGTCAGGCCTGCGCGCTGCCGCGAACCGCCATAGACCAAGAGCCCTTGCCCGTGCCCGATTTGGAGTCGGCCTTCGATTCGTCTTGGCAGGCCTTGTTACCGGCGGCGCAAATGCGACGCTCCTGAACAGTCAACATTGCGGAGCGCGCTCATGTCGGCACTCATCGAAGGATTCGGCGGCGATGGCATCGTCACCGTCAACCGCGTCGTTCTGCGCCCGGAGTTTACGGTCGACGAGCTGGAAATGCGCGTCGCCGAACTATGCGAGAACGTCAAGACTTACCACTCCGACACCGGCTTCATCGGCGGTTTCGTGGTCATGAATACGGGGCAGATTTCCAACGAAGGTTCCACCGTCGGACAAGCCCTCGACACACCGCTCAAGGATCGCGAGGCGCTGGTGGTGACCTTCTGGAATTCGCTCGAGGAGCATGAAGAAAGCCATCGCTCGGCGACTTTTCAGCCGCTGTTTCAGCGCGTCCTCGAACTCTGCGAAAACGGCAACGAAGAGATCGCCTATCGCATGTTATGGTCGGGGCGGGCGTATACGCGAGAGGAAGCGAACGCGGCGCGGGCAGCGAAGGAACGCCACTGCAAGGTCGCCTAGGTTTTGGTGTGCGGCAACAGCTACTTGGCCGCCCCCGCTTCGTCGTCCAAAGCCTTCTGCACCGCGTTCCAGAACGCTTGCCGCGCGGCGATGCTGGGTTTGTGGCTGGCACCGCCGGACCAATTGGCGTTGGTGGCAATGACCAGCTTGCGCTTCGGGTCGATGAAAATGCCTTGACCGAAAATGCCGCGTGCGGCAAACGAGCCGTCGCTGAACGTCCACCATTGATATCCGTAGCCGTACCCGGGCATCCCGATACTCACGCGCTCGGTGGTGGCCTCGGCAAGCCATCCCTCGGGCAGAACGCGCCTGCCATTGACTTGCGCGCCGTCGAGGATGAAGAGCCCAAAGCGCGCGAAGTCGCGGGTAGCGGCTTGGATACAGCAACCGCTGATTTCGCGGCCGGTGCGCGACAGGATCCAGGTTGCGGATTGTTCCATGCCCGCGGGTTTCCAAATCTTCTCTGAGAGGTACTCGGCCAGTGGCTTGCCCACCGCCTGCGCGACGATGACGCCCACGAGGTTGGTCTCACCGGTGCTGTAATGCCAGCGCGTGCCCGCAGGCGCTTCGCGCGGCAGGCGGCGCAAATAGCTGACCAAAGACTCCACGCCCTCCTCTGGCTCATGGTTGTTGAAACGCGCGACGTCCGACTTGGGGTCCGCGTAATCCTCGTTCCAATGAATGCCTGAAGTCATGGTCAACAACTGGCGCAGGCTCACGTCGTCATAGGCGGAGCCTTTCATCTGCGGGACATAGACGCTCACTTTGTCGTCCATGCTCTTGATAAAGCCATCGGCGATGGCCGCGCCCACCAGGGTGGAGGTGATCGACTTGGCGACCGAAAAACTCGTCCAGCGTCCGGTCGCGTCGAAATCGAGGCCGTAGCGTTCCAGCCGCACTTTGCCATCGTGCACGACGATGAGCGCGGCATTGCGTTGACTCGTCATGAACGCATCGACATCGACCGCAAGCTTAGGTAGGGGCGATCCAGTGGGTAGCGGCCGAGGCGTGCCGCCGGCGGGAATGGCGCGCGCCTTGGCGAGTATCGGCAAGCGATCCAGGGCGCGGAAAGCGGCATCGCGCTGCGCCTGGCTCCAGAACAAGACATCGCGGTTAGTCGGGATCGCTTTCAACAGCCCGCGGGTTTCCTTGTCGAGGCTGAACCAGGTCGCGGCGCCCGCGAAGACGAGTGTAGCCAGTGCGGCGAACAGGAATTTCTTTGTCTTCATCTGAGTGTTCTCTACGGTGAAAATCAGCTATGGCGAAAGGTCGCTGCGGGTTGCCCCGCAGACGGTCATGCGGGCGTGACGCTGGACTGACTTGCGCATTCAAATTGCTCAGGGGCGCTATTCACTGCACCGGCAAACGCAGTTTCAATTTCTTGGCGTTTTTCGCCAGCACCTCATCCAGCGTGACCATACCCTTGGCCTTGGCATCGAGCGCAGCGGCGAGGTGCAGGGCGTCGCCGGCACGCAGCCCAGAAGCGCGGTCCAGCGTGAGTATCGCGGCACGGTGAAAAGTAACGGGTTCAACGGGGAGCAGTTGCAGATCGTTGGCGCACAGTCGTTCGAAGCGCTGCCAAGCGCTCTGTGCTTGCGAGGAGTCGATTTGCCGGGTTCGCTCCTTGATGGCAACTGCGCTCGCGAACTCGGTAACGCACCACATCGCCGAGATCAGGTCTTCCTTGCAAAGGCTATACCAGTTCGCGACCTCCGCGCTGCGCGGCTCCTTCAGAATCAACGCGACGAGCGCGCTGGTGTCGACGTAAACCATCAATACCGCGCGCCGCGGCGGACTTCGTCCATGACCGAGCGGCCCATTTTCATGTTTTTCCGCGCGGTTTCGAGTTCTTGGGCAAATGCCTTGCGGTTCCAGGTCGCCGGTCGGAGGGTCAGGCCACCGTCGACGGTTAGGCTGGCTTCAACCCGGTCACCCTCCTTGAGGCCGGCGCGGCGAGCATAGTCGGCCGGCAACCGCAGCGCCAAGCTGTTGCCCCATTTAGCCACTTGCAGGTTCATGCGCTTCTCTATCGGCTATACGTGTATGTTGATACATTCTATCAGCCGGGCGGCCGCTTGCAAGCTGCGGCGAAATCCCGACAGTCGTAGACAATCAAGGCCCCAATGCCGGAAGCCGCTTGGCAAGCCGCTGGTTTGCCGGGTCTTGGAGATCAATGCTTCCCAATACGCTGCGACCCCGGTAGAATGCGGCGCTATTGGTTTCTGGCCGGTCCGGGTGAAAGCATGAACGACCTCGCAAGACTTCCCTCCGTCGACCGCCTCCTTTCCGAGGTGGCATTGCAAGAATCCCTCGCTGAACATGGCCGCAGTTTGGTCACTGCCGCCGCGCGCGCCGAATTGGTTGCGGCACGCGAGGCCATGCAAGCCGGCGCGGCCCTGCCGACAATGACCGAACTGCTTGGAGCCATCGAAGAACACCTCGCACGCCGCACGCGGTCGCGCTTGCAGCCAGTGTTTAATCTCACCGGCACGGTCTTGCACACCAACTTGGGTCGCGCGGTGCTGCCCGAAGCGGTGGTCGAGGCCATCGCCCGCGCCGCGAGCGCGCCTTGCGCCTTGGAATACGATTTGGCGAGCGGTGGGCGGGGCGATCGGGATGATATCGTCGAAGCCTTGTTGTGCGAGCTGACCGGGGCGGAAGCCGCCACGGTGGTCAACAACAACGCCGCGGCGGTGTTCTTGTTGCTCAACACGCTGGCGCAAAAGAAAGAAGTAGTGGTCTCCCGCGGCGAGCTGGTGGAAATCGGCGGCGCGTTTCGGGTGCCCGACGTCATGCGTCGCGCCGGCGCCAAGCTCGTCGAGGTCGGCACCACCAATCGCACCCATCGTCGCGATTTCGAAGAGGCGGTCAACGCCAAGACGGCGCTGTTGATGAAGGTACACACCAGCAATTACGCCATCGAGGGCTTCACCGCCGCGGTGCCGGAAGCGGACTTGGCGCAGGTGGCGCATGCGCGCGGTGTGCCCTTGGTGGTCGATCTGGGCAGCGGCACACTGGTGAATCTCGAACAGTGGGGTTTGCCGCACGAGCCGACGCCGAAAGAATCGATGGCTGCCGGCGCGGATTTGGTCACATTCTCGGGCGATAAACTCTTGGGTGGCCCGCAAGCCGGTCTGCTGGTGGGTCGCCGGGAGTTGATCGCCAAGCTCAAGAAGAATCCGCTGAAGCGCTGCCTGCGGGTGGGCAAACTGACGCTCGCCGCGCTGGAGGCGACGCTGGCGCTCTATCGCGATCCGGAGCGCCTGCCGCAGCGACTGGAAGTGCTGCGTCTGCTCACGCGCTCCGAGCAGGAAATCCGCGAGCAGGCCGAGCGGCTGCTGCCGATTTGGCAAGCCGCCATGGCGACCTGGCCCGTGCTCGCGACGATCGAACCCACGCTCTCGCAAATCGGCTCCGGTTCGCTGCCGGTCAACCGCTTGCCCAGCTTCGCGTTGGTGGCAAGACCCCTTGGAAAACGCTCGGGTGCTCTGCAGCGACTTCATGGAGCGCTGCGGCGGCTCGACCCACCGGTTCTCGGGCACATCGCGGAGGACGCCCTGCGTTTGGATTTGCGTTGTCTCAATGCCCAGATGGAAGTTTTTTTTGGCGAGCACTTGGCCCGCCTTGATTCACCCGCCTGAGGGCGGAATTTTTGGCCCGGAAGTCCCTCCATCGTCGGGGGTTCGGCCGTTTTGTCGCAGGTTCTGCGCAAGCTGATTCGATCCACGAAATGAAGGAGAGGTGTTTGATTATGAAGACCGATAGGCGAGCTTTTTTGCACACCGGAGCGGCGCTCGCCGCGCTGGCACTCGCCCCCCCGCGCCTGGCAGCCGCCGCAAGGGCGCCCGGGTCGTCGTCGCGTCCAGGCTGGCGCAGTTTCGAACTGCGCACCCGGGTGGAAGTGAGCAAAGCCGAAGGGGTTACGCAGGTTTGGTTGCCGGTACCGGCGATCGATGATGCCGCCTGGACACGTGTCCTGGGCAACACTTGGGAAGGCAATGCCGCACAGGCGCAGCTGGTGAGTGAGCCCGTTTACGGCGCCAAGATGTTACATGCGCAATGGCCCGCGGGCACCCCAGCGCCGGTAATCGAGTTGGTGAGCCAGGTGGCCACCCGCGACCGGGCGATCGATTTTGCTGCTGGCGTCAAACCCGCGCCGCTCGACCCCATCGAACACGCGCTTTATACCCGCGCTACGAAACTCCTGCCGCTCGATGGCATCGTGCGCGAAACGGCCCTGGGCATCGTCAAAGAGGCTTCGAACGACCTTGAAAAAGCGCGACGCATTTACGACTGGATTTGCGACAACACCTTTCGCGATCCCAAGGTGCTGGGCTGCGGCATCGGTGATATCCGCAGCATGCTGGTCACGCGCAATCTTTCCGGCAAATGCGCCGATCTCAATGCCTTGTACGTCGGGCTCGCCCGCGCGGCGGGGCTGCCGGCGCGGGATGTCTACGGCATCCGCGTCGCCGATTCGCGTTTGGGCTACAAGAGCCTGGGCAAAAGCGGCGATGTCTCCAAGGCGCAGCATTGTCGGGCGGAGGTGTGGCTCGCCGATTTTGGTTGGGTGCCGGTCGATCCGGCCGACGTGCGCAAAGTAGTGCTGGAAGAGAAGCCGGGGCTGACCCTGAGCGATCCGCTAGTAGTCGAGGCGCGCAAGAAACTCTTCGGCGGCTGGGAGATGAATTGGCTCGCATACAACTTCGCGCATGACGTCAACCTGCCTGGCGCGCGGGGCTCGGAGCTGCCTTATCTGATGTATCCGCAAGCCGAAAGCGGAGGCAGCCGGCGCGATAGCCTCGATCCCGCGAACTTTAGCTATCGCATCACGGCCAGGGAAATCACCGCGGCATGATCGTCGGCACCGCGGGGCATATCGATCACGGCAAGACGACGCTGGTCAAGGCGTTGACCGGCGTCGATTGCGATCGCCTCAAAGAAGAAAAAGCGCGCGGCATCACCCTCGATCTGGGTTATGCCTATGCCGAAGGCGGCACACTGGGTTTCGTCGATGTGCCGGGGCATGAGCGTCTGGTGCACAACATGTTGGCCGGCGCCACGGGCATCGATTTCGTGCTTTTGGTGGTGGCGGCCGACGACGGACCCATGCCGCAAACGCGCGAACATTTGGCGATCATTTCGCTTTTGGGTCTCACGCGCGGTGCCGTGGCCTTGACCAAGATCGATGTCGTCGCGCCCGAGCGTCGTGTCGCGGCGCAAGCCGAAGTCGCCGCTTTGTTGGCCGAGTTCGCTTTGGGTACTTTTCCGATTTACGAAGTTTCGGCGCAAACCGGTGAAGGGATAGACGCGCTACAGGCCGCGCTTGCTGCCGGCGCGGCGCAAAATCCCGCGCCTGCCAGCGACGGCGGTTTTCGTCTCGCGATCGATCGCTGTTTCACGCTGCCCGGTGTGGGTGTGGTGGTCACTGGTACGGCGCATGCGGGCCAAGTGCGGGTGGGCGACACGGTTTGCCTTTCACCCCTGGGCCGACGGCTCCGGGTGCGCGGTCTGCATGCGCAAGACCAAGCCAGCGAGGCCGGCCAGGCCGGGCAGCGCCTGGCGCTCAATTTGGCCGGTGACTTGGAAAAGAGCGAGGTGACGCGGGGCATGTGGGTACTGGCCCCGCAACTGCATTTGCCGGTGCCGCGTGTACAAGGCCGCCTGCGGCTTCTGGCCGGCGAAGCCGCGCCGCTCAAACATTGGACCTCGGTGCATTGCCATCTGGGCGCCGAAGATGTGCTGGCGCGGGTGGCACTGTTGGAAGGCGAGAGCCTCGCGCCTGGGGACGACATGTTGGTCGAACTCTTGCTGGAGCGACCCATCGGCGCTCTGCGCGGCGATCGTTTCATTTTGCGTGATCAATCCGCCACGCGCAGCCTCGGCGGCGGCGTGCTGCTCGATGTGCTGCCGCCCACGCGTCACAAGCGCAAGCCCGAGCGTTTGGCCTATCTCGCCGCGCTGGCCGAGTCCGATCCGGCGCCGGCCCTGCGTTTGGCGCTGGCGCAGCGGCCCAGCGGCGTCGATCTCACCGCGGAAATGCGCCAGGCCAATTGGCCCGAGGAACGTGCCCAGGCCCTGTGGCAAAGCCTCGAACTCGTGGTCGTCGCCGAGGGCGAGCGGCGCCTGGGCTTCAGCCGCGATGCCTGGACGCAATTGCAGCAGCGCGTGCTGGATGCCGCCGCCGCCGAGCACAGCCGCGCGCCGGACATGCCCGGGGTGGAGCGCGACCGCTTGCGGCGCTTGTCGGCGCCCGGTTTAACGCGGGTGGTATTTGATCGATTGCTGAGCGAACTCACCGCCGCGGGTGCTTTGGAGACGCAAGGCGCCTGGCTGCGTCTGCCGGGGCACCGCGCCGAACTGGCTGCCGCCGACCGCGAACTTTGGCTTACCCTGAAACCCCTCATCGATGCGACTCCCTACAACCCGCCCCGAGTGCGCGACATCGCCCGCAACACCGGCGTCGCCGAGGATCGTGTGCGCCGAATGTTAAAAAGTGTCGCCCGGGTGGGGGAGGTTTATCCCGTGGCGCATGACCACTATTTCAGCGCCGCGGCGGTGAGCGACCTGGCCGCACGCGTTGCGGGTCTGCACCATGCGCAGGGCGCTGCCCGTGCCGCCCCGCTACGCGATGAAATTGGCGGCGGGCGCAAGGTGGCCATCCATATCCTCGAATTCTTCGACCGCGTCGGGTACACTCGCCGCGTGCGCGACGACCATCTGTTGCGCGATGCGGAGCCGCGGCATTGGTAAATGGACTTACTGGAAGAGATTGCACCCCGGTGGGGCGCTCGGACTTCAAATCCGGGAGGGGTCGCCATGCGATCCCGGGTGGGTTCGACTCCCACTCTCTTCCGCCACATTCTTCTTGGAGCCGGACCGGTGAGCGGTGACACGGCGCAGCCCGGCGGGCCAACGCGCCTGGCCGACCTGCCCGACAAGACCGGCTTTTGCGGCCGCGTTCCGGACGGGCTGCTTTACGACACCAATTGGGACATGTGGGTCAAACGCGAGGGCGACGAGGTAATCATAGGGGCAACGGCCTATGGACTTTTTCTCACCGGCGAAATCCTCGCCTTCACGCCCAAGCCGCGCGGCGCCGAAGCGGCGGCGGGGAGGGGCATAGGAACCGTGGAATCGGCCAAGACCGTGCTCGCCATCCACACGCCGGTGGGCGTGCGGCTTTTGGCCGGCAATGAAGCCGCCGAGGATTGCCCGGCGAAAATCAATCACGACCCCTATGGCGACGGCTGGATGATCCGCGGCCTGCCACTCGACTGGGAGCGCGACGTCAAGCGCTTGGTCGATGCCGCGGCGTATCGCGAGCATGTGCTTAGTGGCGATCCGCAGGCGCAGTTATTGCCGTGAACACTTCGGCCCAGCAGAAAGAGAAACTGGCGATTTTGCTTTGGTCGGTGACACCGGATTTGCCGGCGCGTTGCGCCGCACCTTTCGTTTACGCCGCGGCGGCGGGAGCCATGGACGTAACAGTCGAAGTCCATTTCAGTGGCGCGGCAGTGCGGTTGCTGGTACCCGGTGTCGCGGACACTTTGTTTGCTGGGCCGAACGAAGAAAAATCGATCGCGGCGTTCATGTCTGAGGCCAGCGACGCCGGCGCCGTGTTTTATGCCTGCCCCATGGCCTTGCGGCAGGCGGGCTTGCGCGACGGGCCGTTCATCGATGCTTACGCGGGCACCGTGGGCGCGACCGCCTTCGTGGTCAGGAGCCTCGATCCGGAGTGGAGCACACTCGTTTTCTAAGGTGGATGTGACGGTCACGCAAGGTGGATCCGTCACGGCGATGCTGCTGAATAGGGTGAAATGAAGCAATCCACGTCCGTCACGGGGGCGTCATGGCGATGCGGCATGATCTGAATTCTTGATCGAAGCGCCCGGTTTGCGCCGTGGCTCACGTGAATGGAGAAAAACCGGATACTCGGTGTGCTGGGGGTGAATCCACTCCTGCTACCCGCCCTCATTAACAACGCGTTGGCCGCCAACGACCGCATCAAGTATTACTTCAGCTTGCTACAGGCAGCCCGTTCCCACGGCGATCAGCCGCAGGCTCGTGGCCCCAGCCTGCGCAACGAACGGCAGGCAGCGGGAATCGGCGACGAAGCCCTCGACCAGATTGTCGCGGCCAGCAGCAAGAACGCGGCGGGTGTTTATGACATTCCTGGTGTCCGCGGACTCTGCGGGTCGATCTATCGGGATATGCAGCGCATGTTGGAACCCCTGTCGGCGGGCGGTAACGCCGATTGGGGCTCGTACGCGGCGCGGCTCAAAGTGCTGGCGGCCACTCCTTGGTGCGAGGGCGAAGATCGCATCAGCGGCGCGCAAATCGATGCGATGACCTCCGGCAATCGCAAATCGGGTGACAGTCTGCACCTACTCGTGATGGATTTGCACAAAGCGCTCAATGCCATGCAAAGAGTGGTGGCCACCGAACTCGTCGATGGCGCGCAGTGCTACGGCCTGGCCCCGAGTGATCGGCCATTGGTTGCGGCCTTCATGCGAGGTCTTAATCGCACCGCGCCGCTGAAGCTAGACCATCCAGGATTGGGTACCACGGCGACCCGCAAGGATGAAACGCTGATTCTGCAGAACGACATCGGCACCACCGACGCTCATGTGTTGGTCGTCCATGTGAGGTCGCGGATAGCACTGGCTCAGACAGCGACGGCGGGCGAAACGCAAGAAACCGAGCCGATCGAGCCCGCGAATCGTGTGCCCTCCCACGTGCGGGAAAGGCACAGTCGGGAGAGTGCATCGATGACTGTCCAGGTCACCTATACCGACGTGCATCTCCAACGCCTGGTGTTCTTTCAAAGCTTGTTCGAGGGTTGGGGCACGGAGTGGGAAGACACCCGTTCACGAACCGAAGCGTCTCTGGAGGACGGGATCTACCATCTTTGCGTAGGGAGCTACACCACGCCCAAGCGCAAAGATTTGGAGGAATACCTCGCACATCTGGGTTCGCGTCTGGTTTTTCTGATCGATTGGAATCGCGCCCGCAAGCGCTTACGGCAATTGGTGCCCAAGAAGTCCGCTCTCGATCTGTTGAAATGGGCCGCCAAGGAAGAATACGGCCATATCGGTTTTCTTCGGGCCGGGGGCGAGCAGATGGTCTACGAAGCCCTGAGTTTCGCAGCCCGCGCGCCACTGCCGCCGGGTGCCCGGCTGGACACTGCTCTTGGGCTGGAAGCGGCCGCCGATTTCCTGCGTTTCGTGCTGCGTAGCTGCGCTGAGGCTGCGCTAGGGCGCCGCTCCGAGGGCCTGGTGCTGGATGAGATCCGCGCCGAACTGGCGGGCCATTACCATCGTACCCAACAAGGGTTGGTCGATTTGGCTGCGGAACAGGCTGCGCTGGCGATGGAAATTGCCTCGGGCATACGTGACTGTCTGCTCGATCCACAGGCAGATGGGGCCAACGCGCGCTTTCAGCGCAATGCCCAGCGGGCGAGCGCCTGGGAGCATGCAGCCGATGAACTGGTCACGCGTGCGCGTGAGCGGGTCCAGCAGAACGGCCGCAGCGATTTCTTCCGCGATTTGATTGAAACCGCCGACGATGTGGTCGACGAACTGGAGGAAGCCGCATTCCATCTGACCTTGCTGCCGCATGATGGCGGCGACGGCGAATTGTTTGGGCCACTTGGGGATCTGGCGCGCCTGCTGGTCGATGGTGCCCAGGAATACCTGCGTGCGCTGGAAACGGTGCGCAGCCTGCGGCCGGGCGGCCCGCGCGATGACATGCAGGAATTTCTGGAAGCCATTCACCGCATCATGCGCGTCGAGCGACAAAGCGACGTCGCGCAGCGTAGCGTGAAACTTTCCCTTGCGCGCGATGCAGCCGATTTTCGACGCCTTTATGCCTTCTCCGAATGTGCGCGCAGTCTGGAAGCGGCGGCCGATGCCTTGATGCATGCGGGACTGCGGCTGCGAGACCACGTTCTGGTCGACGTTGCCGGCGGATGATCGCCATGCACAAGTCACTGCAGCACGTTTTCGGCATCGGTCTGCACGGCGGCAAGGAGAGTGCCAGTGCCGCCGCCATGGGGTTCAAAGCCTACAACCTGGCCCGGGTGGCGCGGCTGGGACTTAAGGTTCCCGAGGCCTTTGTCTTGGGCACCACGCTATGCCGGGACTATCTCAAGGATCCCAAACAAGCCCGTGATGCGCAGCACGACATTCTCGCCGAGATGCTGCATCGGTTGGAGCAGGCGAGCCAATTGTCCTTCGGCAGTGCACGACGGCCGCTACTGGTCTCGATTCGCTCCGGCGCGCCGGTCTCCATGCCAGGGATGATGGATACCTTGCTCAACGTTGGCCTCTGCGATGCGACGGTGCACGGCCTCATTCGTCGAACCGGCAACGCTCGACTAGCATGGGATTCCTATCGTCGCCTCATCCAACAATTCGCAACGGTCGTTCATGGTGCCCAAAACGCGCCTTTCGACGCGGCACGCGATGAGGCGTTGCAAGAGGCGGGCTTGATGGAAACGCGGGAGCTCGATTTTCGACAGCTTGCAGGTCTGGCGCGGCGGTTTCTGCTCATCCATGAACAAGTGACCGGACAGGTCTTTCCGCAGAACCCCTTCGAGCAGGTCGAAGCCGCGGTGGGAGCGGTCTTCGTGTCTTGGAACAGTCCGCGAGCCATGGCCTATCGCGAGCTCAACGCACTTTCGGAGAAGCTGGGCACGGCTGTGCTGGTGCAGCGCATGGTCTTTGGTAATGGCGGCGGAACCTCCGGCGCCGGAGTGGGCTTCACGCGCAACCCGGCCACGGGCGACAATCAGCTCTACGTGGACTTTTTGTTCAATAGCCAAGGAGAGGATGTCGTGTCTGGGCGTTATCTCGCCGGTGACGCCGAACGCCTACGCCATGTCCTGCCGGCGGTCTGGTCAGAACTGGAGCGCTTGCGTCAAGTACTCGAAAGCGAATTCGGCGATGCGCAGGAATTTGAGTTTACGGTGCAAGACGGCGAGCTCTTCTTGCTCCAAACGCGGCACGCCAAGCGCACGCCTTGGGCCAACCTGCGTATTGCGTTGGCGCAGGTGCGCGAAGGCCTCTTGAGCAAGGACGAGGCTTTGCGTCGCATCGGCAATATTGACAAAGCACAGTTTGAACGCGTGCGCCTCGCGCCGGAGGTCAAAAGCCAACAATTGGCCGGGGGTGTCGGGGCCGGCATGGGGGTCGCCGGAGGAGTTTTTGCCTTGGATGCCGAAGAAGCGCAGGCCCGCGCTACCAAGGGAGAAGCGGTGATTCTGATCCGCGAAGATGCCAGTACCTCCGACATCACCGGGTTGGCAGCCTGCGTGGGTCTGCTGACGGCCCGCGGCAGTCGTACCGCGCATGCGGCGGTGGTGGCGCGGCAAATGGCCAAACCCTGCGTGGTGGGATGCGGGAGCCTGCAGATCGACCGCGCGGCGCGTTGCATACGCTTTGGCCGGCAACGCCTGGCCGAGGGCTCGCCGCTGTGGATAGACGGGGAAAGTGGCGCGGTGTTCTCTAGCCAACCGCAGGTGCTGATTGAAACAGCGGCGGAAGAACTGGCTGAATTGGCGCGCTGGAGGGCCCAACCGACACCCGGATAGGGCCGCCGGCCGCCGATTGGACACCACATCACCCCGCGACGACTCGGCTGGGCGCCGGCCGCCAGGGCTGCGGTTCGGGTGTGCGCGTATCGGGCGCGATCGCGCCGAGCCTATAACTCGTAGTCTTCATGTCCCCCCTCCAATGCGGCATCGACGCTGCGCCGCCCGAGGTGGGGGGCGAAGAGGTGAATGAAATCGTAGATATAGCGCCGCAAGTACACGCCGCGCCGCAGTCCGATGCGGGTGGTCGAAGGCGCGAAGAGGTGGCCCGCGTCAAGGATTTCGAACTGCCGGTCGCGCTCGGGATTGCAGGCCATTTGCGCCAGAATGCCCACTCCCATGCCAAGCTCCACGTAAGTCTTGATCACGTCCGAGTCCAGAGCGGTCAGCACGACCCGCGGCTTGAGGCCCTTTTGCCCAAAGGCCGCGTTGATCTGCGAACGACCGGTGAAGCTGAAGTCGTAGGTGATGATTGGATACTTGGCGATACCTTCCAGCGTGAGCGGTCGCATGCCGGCAAGTGCATGCCCCTGCGGGACGATTACCGAGCGATTCCAGTGGTAGCAGGGCAGGGTGACCAGTTCTTCGTAGCTGGTGAGAGCTTCGGTGGCGATGGCGAGATCCGCTTCGCCGCTCACCACCTGCTCCGCTGCCTGGGTCGGGTTGCCCTGATGGATCAATACCCGCACTTTGGCGTATTGGCGGCTGAACTTCTGGATGATCGGCGGCAAGACGTAGCGTGCTTGGGTATGGGTGGTTGCAATCGTGAAGTCGCCGCTGTCTTCGGCGCTGAATTCCTCGCCGGCCCGGCGCAGGTTCTCCAGTTCCACAAGGGCGCGCCGGGCGAATTGCAGGACCACTTCGCCGGGAGCGGTGAGACCGGTTATACGCTTGCCGTGGCGCACGAAGACGGTCACTCCCAGCTCTTCTTCGAGGGCGCGGATTTGCTTGGAGATGCCCGGCTGCGATGTGAAAATTGCCTCGGCGGCCTCCGAGATATTGAACTGGCAGTCCACCACTTTGCATAGGTAGCGCAGTTGCTGCAGGTTCATCGTTCGGGCGGAGCCTTCCGTTGATACTTGCCAGCCTGGCGATGCCGGGCTTGGGATACAATTGCCGGCCATTATAGCGTCCGGAGCGGTTTCACCAAGCGCAGAAAGCGGCGCCCTGCGCTTGCGCACTTGATACAACATGGCTCAGCTGTTTCAAATCCATCCGACCAACCCACAGGCACGCTTGATTCGCCAGGCGGTGGCGATTCTGCGCGACGGTGGCGTGATCGCCTACCCGACCGATTCGTGCTATGCCCTGGGCTGCCACATCGGCGACGCCGAATCGGTACGGCGACTCAGGCTGATTCGTGGCGTGGACGACAAACACCACCTCACGCTGGTTTGTCGGGATCTTGCGCAAGTGGCACGGTATGCGCGTTTCGACAACTGGCAGTTCCGTGTCTTGCGGCAAGGCACGCCCGGGAGCTACACGTTTCTGCTGCCTGCCACTCGGGAAGTACCGCGCCGCTTGCAACACCCCAAGCGCAGCACCATTGGCGTGCGCGTGCCGGAGCACCCCGTGGTGCAAGCCTTGCTGGCCGAATTGGGCGAACCCATCCTGTCGGCAACTCTTATCCCCCCGGGCGAGGTTGAGCCGCTCAACGAGGCCGACACGATTCGCGATCGCCTGGAGACGCAGATCGATCTCGTGATCGACAGCGGCTCCTGCACCAGCACTCCGACCACGGTGGTCGATCTCGCCACCGACCCTCCGGATGTGACCCGTTTGGGCCTTGGTGACCCCGCTCGCCTGGGTCTGATCTGATCTGCTAAGAGTCTGCTTTCGCCAGACGTAATGGTCGCGCCGGCGTTGGCGTGCAAGTGTCGCTCCGGCGCCCGCCGGGAAACTAGGTTAAAATGCGCTGCTTATGGACGTTTCCCTGCTCGAAGGCGTGGTGCTCTACGCTTTGCCAGCGGTGCTGGCCATCACGCTGCATGAGGCCGCCCATGGTTATATCGCCAAGATTTTTGGCGATGCTACCGCCTATATGCTCGGACGAGTAACGGCCAACCCCCTGAAGCATATCGATCCGGTGGGAACCATCGCGGTGCCGCTGGGGCTCTATCTGCTCTCCAAAGCGGCGGGAACCGGGGGCTTCATTTTCGGCTGGGCCAAGCCCGTTCCGGTTGACTTCAACAACCTGCGCCATCCCAAGCGCGACATGTTTTGGGTGGCCGCAGCCGGCCCAGGAACCAACTTTTTGATGGCTATCGCCTGGGCGGTGCTGTTGAAGGCGAGCGCCGGGTCGAGCCAGGCGCTGACCGCCATGGCGAGCTTTGGAGTGCAAATCAACGTCATGCTTATCGCGCTCAACCTCTTGCCCATTCTGCCCTTGGACGGCGGGCGTTTGCTCTACAGCTTGCTGCCCCGCGGCGCGGCCGATCTGTATGGACGCATGGAACCCTACGGCCTTTTCATCGTCATCGGTCTGCTGGTGACAAACGTGCTCGGACTCGTGCTTTGGCCACTGGCTTCCGCCACCGTTGGCCTGATCAGCCTCATTGTCGGACCCTTCGCCCGCTGAAACCATGTTCGCCAACCGCGTTTTATCCGGCATGCGCCCCACCGGCCGCATGCATATTGGTCACTATCACGGCGCTTTGAAGAACTGGATTCGTCTCCAAGAGGAGTACGAGTGTCTCTACTTCGTCGCTGACTGGCACGCGCTCACCACCCATTACGAGTCAACCGAGGTTATCGCCGATTCGGTGTGGGAAATGATCATCGACTGGCTCGCCGCGGGGCTCGATCCGTCACGGGCGACACTTTTTGTCCAGTCCCGAGTGGCCGAGCATGCCGAACTCACCCTGCTCCTGGGCATGATCACTCCCGTGGGCTGGCTCGAACGCGTGCCCACCTACAAGGATCAACAGCTGAAGCTTGCCGACAAGGACTTGTCCACTTTCGGTTTTCTCGGCTATCCGCTCATGCAGTCGGCGGACATCCTGATCTACCGCGCCAACATGGTGCCGGTGGGCGAGGATCAGGTTTCGCACCTCGAAATCACTCGCGAAATCGCGAGGCGCTTCAATCATATCTACGGGCGCGAGCCTGGGTTCGAAGAGAAGGCGCAGGCGGCGGTGAAGAAGTTGGGTAGCAAGAAGGCCAAGCTCTACGAACAGCTGCGCACCGCTTTTCAGCAAGAAGGCAACGAGGAGGCGCTGGCCTCGGCGCGAGCGCTGCTGGAAGAAACACAGAACTTGAGTCTGGGCGACAAGGAACGCTTGTTTGGCTACCTCGAAGGCTCTCGCCGCGTGATCCTGCCAGAGCCCCAGGCTCTTCTCACTGAAACCGCCAAGGTGCCTGGTCTCGACGGCCAGAAGATGTCGAAGTCTTACAACAACTCCATTTTCTTGCGCGAAGAGCCCGAAGTCATCACGCGCAAGATTCGCACCATGCCCACCGATCCGGCGCGCGTGCGCCGCAACGACCCGGGCGATCCGGAGAAATGCCCGGTTTGGCCTTTTCATCAGATCTACTCCGATGCCAAGGTTCAACAGTGGGTGCAGGAGGGCTGCCGGAGTGCCAAAATCGGCTGCTTGGAATGCAAGCAGCCGGTGATCGATGCCATCATCAAAGAACAGGCACCCATGCACGAGCGCGTCCAGCCTTACCTCGACGACCCCTCGCTGGTGCGCAGCATCATCGCGGACGGATGCGAGCGTGCCCGCAAGCTCGCCGGTGAGACCATGCGCGACGTGCGCGAGGCCATGGGCCTCTCCTACACCTGAGCGGACCTCCCATGGAGCTGGAAGTGAGCCAAGAAGGCCTTTCCGCGGCGGCGGGCGAGTCCCACCCCCAGCATCTGGCCAAGGTGCGCGGCGAACCCCTGCTGGAGATGCCCACCGATCTCTATATTCCGCCGGAGGCTCTGGAAGTCTTTCTCGAGACCTTTGAAGGGCCGCTGGACCTCTTGCTCTACCTCATCCGCAAGCAAAATCTCGACGTGCTGGACATTCCCATGGCGGAGCTTACGCGCCAGTATTTGAGTTACGTTGAATTGATGCGTCAGAGCCAACTTGAGCTGGCGGCGGAATACCTGCTTATGGCGGCAATGCTGATCGAGATCAAATCGCGCATGCTGCTGCCCCGGCCGGTTCATTCCGAACGGCAGGAGGAAGATCCGCGTGCCGAATTGGTCCGGCGCCTGCTAGAATACGAGCAGATGAAGCTCGCCGCTCGCGGCCTGGACGAGCACCCAGTGGTGGATCGCGACTTTGCCGTCGCGCACGTGTGGTTTGAACGGGTCGTCGGCGTACGCTTCCCGGAAGTGTACGCCGACGATCTCAAGGCCGCCTGGGCTGGGTTGATCGCGCGGGCTGGTGCCAATCGCCACCATCTGATCACCCGCGAACAGCTCTCGGTGCGAGCGCAGATGAGCCGCGTGCTCCGGGCCTTGGAAGTCGGCGGTTTTGTGGAATTCGTCCGCCTGTTTGAAGAACATGCATCGGTGCCGCAGCTGGTTGTGACGCTGTTGGCGATCCTAGAATTGGCCAAAGAAGGCCTGGTTGAGATCGCGCAGGCAGAGCCCTATGCGGCCATTTACGTGCAACTGAAATTCGAGCCTCTGCCGCAAGTGGCCTGAAACGCCGGAAGTGGCATTTCGGCACGCGGCGCCGCACCTTCGTAGGGGCGCGGGCGCCTTTGGGGAACCATGGATGAACTGAAACATGTCAAGTCGGTGCTTGAAGCGGCCCTGCTGGCAAGCGGAGAGCCGCTGCCCGCCGAACTGCTGGGCCAGCTTTTCGACCCGCCGCTGGAGCCTGATCTTACCCGGCGCCTGCTAGAGGACCTGCGTGCTGATTGGTCGGAGCGGCTGATTCGCCTAGAGCAGGTGGCCAGCGGCTGGCGTTTTCAAGCCATGCCGGAAGTGCAAACCTATCTCGACCGGCTCACGCCGGAAAAGCCGCCCCGATACTCGCGCGCGGTCATGGAAACGCTGGCCATCATCGCCTATCGCCAACCCGTCACCCGGGGTGATATCGAAGCCATACGAGGCGTGAGCGTTTCCAGCAACGTGGTCAAAACCCTCGAAGACCGGCAATGGATTGAAGCCGTGGGCCACAAGGATACCCCCGGCCGCCCCGCGCTATACGCCACAACCAAGCGTTTCCTCGACGATTTGGGCTTGCGCTCGATCGCCGAGCTGCCCCCGCTCGCGGATCTCGATCCCGGGCACCTCCTGGAGCAACCCGATGCCCCCACCAAGGCCGCAGAAGCCGAGCAATCGCTCGCGAGCCCCCTCCTTGGCGTCGCCGACGGCGCGCCGGAGCCGCTCGAATTCAACGAACCCGAAGCGCCCAGCCAAACGCTCCACTGAGGGGCTGCTCACCGAGCCACAGCGCCTGCACAAGCTCATGGCGCAGTGCGGCTTCGGCTCGCGCCGAGCTATGGAGGAGATGATCATTGCCGGGCGCGTCACGGTGAACCGCGAACCTGCGGAGATCGGCCAGAAAGTGGGGCCGGGCGACCAAGTCCGCGTCAACGGCAAGCTCATTCAATTGCGCTGGGCAGTGCGGGAACCGCGGGTGCTGCTCTATCACAAAGAGGCAGGCGAAATCGTTTCTCGCGATGATCCGGAAGGGCGCCCCACCGTGTTTGATCATCTGCCGCGGGTCAGCGGCGGCAAGTGGATTGCCGTGGGAAGGCTCGACTTCAATACCGAAGGCTTGCTTGTGCTCACCACATCAGGCGATCTCGCGAACAAGTTGATGCACCCGCGCTACGAAGTCGAGCGCGAGTACGCGGTACGGGTGCATGGTGAGATCAGTCCAGAAACCGCCGAACGTTTGTTGGCCGGAGTGATGCTCGAAGACGGCGAGGCTCGCCTCTTGTCGCTGGCCGATGGCGGAGGGGAGGGCACCAACCACTGGTACAAGACCACCCTCAACGAGGGCCGCAACCGCGAAGTGCGACGCATTTTCGAGGCCGTGGGTCTAGAGGTGACGCGGCTATTGCGCACTCGTTTTGGCCCGCTGATATTGCCGCCGCAACTCAAGCGAGGGCAGATCCAGGAACTCAGCCCCGAAGAGGCGCGGCGCCTCGTTCGCGACGTGGAAGCGAATACGGAGCGCCTGGAAGGTGGCGCCGACGATGCCGACGATGAGGAGAGCTATGAGTTCGACGTCGCCGAGCCGGCGCCGGAAGTGATCAACGCTGCGTTGCCCGAGCGCGCCCCCGGCGGCGCCTCGCCGCCGCCGTCGCGACCCTGGCGCGGCAGCGGGCTGCTGCGACGCAAGGCGCGCAATCGCGCACTTGCCGAACACCAAGAGCGTGCTCCGGCCGAAAGGCCACCCAAGGGCAAGCAAGGAGATGGGAAGCGGCTGCGCCGCGGCCCGGGCGCCCTGCCCCCGGGGCAGGTGGCCGCACCGAAAGGGCGTGGCTCAAAACGCCGCAAGCCCGCCGGCGAAGGCGTCAACCCATTGCGCGAAGCGCGGTTCGCCGACGAAGAGCAAAAGCCGCCACGCAAGGTGACCATCGTGGTCAAGAAACCGCGGCGCAAGATCGAAACCCCGCCCGAAGAATCCTGAGCCGCGGCGCGCGCCGCCGTTGCGTGTTCAATCGAGAAACAAGTCCGGCAGTAGCGGCTGACCCGGCGCTACCGCGTAGCCGGAGAAATCACGCGTGCCGGCCGCTTGCAGCACCTCTTCGTCGATCAGGAATTGCCCGGTGCATTCACGCGCGGGGCGGGTCAACACGGCGTGCGCAGCGTCGGCCATGATTTCGGGTTTGCGGCAGAATTTCGCATCCACGCCGGGAATCATCGCCAGTGCGGCAGTATGGATCACCGTGCGCGGCCACAAAGCGTTGACGGCAATGCCGGCCTCCCGGAACTCTTCCGCCATGCCCAACACACATTCGCTCATGCCGTATTTCGCCATGGTGTAGGCGACGTGCGGCGCAAACCATTTGGCGCGCAGGTCGAGCGGGGGCGACAGCGCGAGGATGTGCGGATTGGAGGCGCGCTGCAAATGCGGCAAGCACGCCTGGGAGCAGAGGAAGGTGCCGCGCACGTTGACTCCGAACATGAGATCGAAGCGCTTCATCGGCGTTTGCAGCGTGCCGGTGAGGCTGATGGCTGACGCGTTGTTGACCAGAATGTCGATGCCACCGAAATGGGCCGCCGCTCGCTCGACGGCGGCGTAGACCTGGGTCTCGTCGCGGATGTCCACTTGCAGCGGCAGCGCCTTGCCGCCGGCGGCTTCGATCTCGGCGGCGGCGCTAAAGATGGTACCGGGCAGCTTGGGATTGGGCTCGGCGGTCTTGGCGGCGATGACGATGTTGGCGCCGTCGCGTGCCGCGCGCAACGCGATGGCTAGGCCAATACCGCGACTGCCGCCGGTGATGAAAAGGGTCTTGTCTTGTAATGTGCTCATGGATAAATTGGTCGCTTACAAAAATTTTGCAGGGCGTTTTTCGATGAAAGCGCGTATGCCTTCGGCGAAGTCGGCGGTGGCGGTACAGGCGCCAAAGGACAGCGCTTCGGCGTGGAGTTGCTCGCTCATGCGTGCCTCCAAAGATTGATTGAGGAGCCGCTTGGCGTTGGAGAGCGCGGTGAAGGGGCCTTTCAGTATGGCTTCGGCGATGGATTGTGTGGTGGCAGCCAGTTCGGCCTGCGACACCACTCGGTTGACCAAGCCCAGGCGCAGCGCTTCTTGAGCATTGAAGCGTTCGCCCAGAAGCACGATTTCCATCGCTTTCTTGAGGCCGACGATGCGCGGCAAGAAGTAAGTGGTGCCGCCATCGGGCGAAAGACCGATGTGTCGATAAGCGGAAGTGAAGAAGCTGTCTTCGGCGGCGATACTCAAGTCGCAGCAGGCCATCAGACTGAGCCCGAAGCCGGCGACGGCGCCATGTACGCTGGCGATCACGATTTGGGGCATGCGCCGCAGCAGTTCGATGGCGGCGTGCAGCTCATCGACGGTGCGGCTGAATGCCGCTTGCCTTTCCGCCGGCGGCTGGTCGAGCTTGGTGGCGAAGGTCTTGAGATCGCCCCCAGCCATGAAATGTGCTCCTGCGCCACGCAGGATCACGCAGCGCAAGGTGGAGTCGGCGGCGATGTCGCGGGCATGCGCGACCAGCGCTTCCATCATGCTGAAGTCGAGGGCATTGAGCGAATCGGGCCGGTTGAGCGTGAGAGTGGCGAGCGCGCCTTGGCGCTCCAGAAGAATGGCGTCGTTCATGATGAGTGTTGGTCTTCGCGGAGTAGGAGTGGAAGAGGGCGGCGCGGCGGGCGCGGAAGTTGTATTGTCACACAGCCGGGCTCATCGGGCCGATGACCACCGGCGCCACGCTCTCGATTTCGAGATCGCGGGCAAGGCGCAAATCCGCCCAGAGCAGCCGAAAGCCACGCGTCCAGCGAAACAACTTCATGCGGTTATGAAAACGCGCGATCTCCTCCGCCCGTGCCGCGCGGGGTGGGCCCAGGCGCGCGAAGATGCGCACGCCGGGCGGCTCGGAAAAACGCCCGCTGAGCAATGCCTTGATCCAGAACCAGGCATCGTTGCGGGTGGCCAAGAGACAAATGCGCTCTTCGCGCTGGGCGTTTTCCGGCAACTTGCGGGTGAAGCGCTGAAAGAGCATGGCTTTGCCGACTTCCCGGTCGAGCCATACCGAGCCGATGGGGGTGAGATGCGGCGAACCGTCGGCGTTGACGCTGGCGACGGCGCAGAAGCCGGCGCGGGCGACGGTGTGGCGAAGGCTACGCCAAGCTTCGGGCGTGAAGTTCATGGTGTGCTCCTGGCGTTTCGTTTCTTCGGTTTCGGGGAGGCGGGCGATTTGGCCGCCACGGCGAACAGGGCGCGCAAGCGCGTGTGCCAGGCGGCAGGGTGGGGAAGGCGTTCAAGCTGTTGGGCGCCCACGAAAGCGAAATAGCCCAGCTCGGCGAGAAAGCGCGCCTGTTCGCGCTCGGCGCCAAGGTGGCGGGAAAGCGCTTCGAGATAAGCGATGCGTCGCTGGTCCACGCGCTTCACCATGGCGCGTATGCGCGCATCGTGTTGCACCAAGCTGCGCAAAGCCACTTCCAGGCGATGATCGACAGCATCGGCCAGCGCGTTGACTCGGTCGAATTTTGCTCCCAGCGTGGGCGCCGACTCGGCTAGGGCGATGATGCGTTGCGTGCTCTGCGCCTCCCAGTGCTCCAGCAGCGCTTCGACATAAGCTTCGCGCGAGGGGAAGTGGTGATAGAAGGAACCCTTGGTCAGTCCGATTTCCCGGGCGATCGGGTCGATGCGCAAAGCCGCCAGCCCTCCCTTGGCCAAGGCCGCCAGCCCGGCCTCGAGCCAGCCGGTGCGCGCGTCGGCTGCGATGGCGGTGTCGGTTGCTGGTGTGGAAGTGCGACCGGCAGAGCGAGCGGCAGGGTGAGGCATGGGCGTACCATACCGTACGGTATGGGGCCAGTCAAGCCCTCAACTGCACTTGAGCGGTCTCGCTAGGCCCTTGGCGTTTGCGGGCAATTGACGCGGCGCCCAAGGGTCAGGTCGGTCACCTCGGCCGCTTCTACGCGGTGGCGGCGCATGCACCTTGCATTGCCTCTGCTTGCGCAACAGCCCTTGCTTATGCCCCAAGTCCATGCTGCTTGAACCAGGCCAACAAACGTTGCCAGCCGTCCTCAGCGGCCGCCTTGCGGTAGCTGGGCCGGTAGTCGGCGTGAAAGGCGTGAGGTGCGTCGTCGTAGATGTGAATAGTGGATTGGCCCCCGGCCGCCTTGAGTTTTTCTTGCATGGCCCAAACGGTGTCCAGCGGTATGCCTTGGTCGGCGCCACCGTAGAGACCTAACACTGGCACTTTGAGCGCGGCGGCGAGGTCGCTGGGGTGTTTGGGCGTCAGCTCGCTCGCTTGGCCCACCAGGCGACCATACCAGGCCACACCCGCTTTGACTTGCGGGTTGTGCGCCGCATAGAGCCAGGTGATGCGCCCGCCCCAACAAAATCCGGTAATGCCCAAGCGCGCGGTGTCGCCTCCGTGGGCTTTGGCCCAGCCGACGCAAGCATCGAGGTCGCGCAACACTTGGGCATCGGGCACCTTGTTGACGACTTGGCTGAGGATATCCTGCACGTTGGCGAGCTTGCGCGGGTCGCCTTGGCGGGCGAAAAGCTCCGGCGCGATCGCCATGAATCCGCGTTTGGCCAAGCGGCGGCAGACGTCGGCGATGTGTTCGTGGACGCCGAAAATCTCCGACACCACCAGGACGACCGGGATGTTTGCGCCTTGGTCCGGCTGAGCGCGATAGGCAACCATCGCGCCATCGGCGACCGGCACTTTGATCTCGCCGGCGCGCAGACCTTGGGTATCGGTGTTGATCGCGGTCTGCGCCATGACCGGCTGCACCGCCAGGGCAAAACCGGCGCCGAGCGTGGTCACCAAAAATGCCCGCCGGTCGCTTGCGGCGGCGGGGACGAGGCTGTCGAAATCGGCGGTGGTGGGTGAGGGCATGGTGGGCTCCTTAGCCGACAAAACCACAAGATACGCGCCGCTTGCCACGCCTTCAACCACGAGGGTGATGGGGAAAACTCCAGTGATCTCGATGTGCCGATCCACTGGGCTGGGGGCACCGCCTCGTCAAGGCTCCCTGTTCGGGCCTTTCATTCCTGCTCGAACCCCGATCCTTCGCGAAACTTCAGCGTTCGCGCGTTCTCGGTTACGGTGCGAAGAATTTGCTCAGGCACACCCTCGGGTATTTCGGCCTCGATTTCGATGCTTATCGTCACCCGAGCCCCTCGCAGCCCGAGCAGGTGCGCGATGATCTCCTCGGCGATCTTGCCAGCATCACGTCCGACCCGTGTGGGGTCGAGCACGGCCGAGCCGTGAAAGCGCCTCGGCCGGGTGACGGTCGCTGCTGGCGGTTCTGCTCCTGGCTGCGGTTCCCCGCCCTGTCCCGGTTGCCCCGATGTGCCTGCACCGGCAGACTCGCCCGGCGCCGCACGCTCGGCATCCATCTGCCTGCTCGCCGCTTCCGGCTTCACCACCAGGCCGGTGAAATGCGGATCGGAAAGATGCACCATCGTCCCGCCGCGCAGACCCTTGTAGCGGCCCGCCGCGTCGTCGAAGTTGTCGGCAAGGCCGAAGCTGTCCTGCGACCAGGTCAGCAGGTTCACGCCGTCGCTGATGGCGTGCAGCAGCACGCCGCTGTCCCTGAGGCGCGGAAGATACGGGTAGCGGGCGAAATCCTCCACCAGCTGTTTCACTGACACATGCTCACCGCGCCAGAGCGGAACTTCGTCGAGTTCCATCCGAAGTCGCGTTGGAGCGAAACTGGTGAGGTAGTGCTCTTCGGTGCGAAGCTTCTTGCTGGCGCGCACGGCCAGGGCGTCGGTGCCGGACAGGCGCAAGGCCTTCCAGGTTACGGCGGCCTGCGGCTTGGCCTGTGTCGGTACGAGAAGCCATTGGTAGGTTTCAGGCAAGCGGGCCGTCGCTGCGCCGTCGGCCGCTGCCATCTGCTGCTCGACTTGCCGCTTCTGGTGGGTGGTGAGTCCGAGTTGGACCTCGTCGGCGAGAATCGACTGCCAGGCGAGATATTTCCGCGCGGCCTCGTCGAGGTCCTGCAGGCGGGTCTTGTCCGCCGCCAAGAAGACCAGCGTGTTGCGGTAGAGGCGCGGCGTGTTGCCGCGATTCTCCAGAATGGCCTTGGCGGCCGTTTCGGCGGCGTTGCCGGCTTCCTTGCTGTACGAATGCGCCGTGCCCAGCACCACCAGCCGCGCATCCAGATCGTCCGGCACGTCGGCGCCGCTGCCTGGCATCGGGTGGATGCGATTAAAGTCGCCGGTCGTCGCCAAATCCTTTTTCAGGCGCCGCTCCAGTTCCGCCACCACCTTGTCCGGGTCGCGCTTCAACTGCTCGGCGCGGTCTTCGGCCAGCTTGGTCACCGTAGGCTGGGTCGAATACCAGTAGTGCGGGCCGTCGGCGTACAGGTAGGTGGCGGCGCTGGCCATGCGGCGCAGGGCGTCGCCAAATACCGCCGGCGACTCGCCCGGCATCACGCAGCCCAGCTTCACGCGCCGATCTTCGATACCCTTGTGCGCGGCAGCCGTAGTCGGCGCCGAACCCATGTAGATGGCGCGCGCCACGCGCCGGCAGGCGGAGAATTTCCCCAGATTGGGAAGTTCGCTGTCCAGCTTGAGCGGCAGCGAGTTCGGGCCATCGACATCCTTCTCGATGACCGGCACCCAGTTGTCCGAGAGGTAGCGCGTCAGTTCCGATTGCACGCGGGCATCGTCGATGGCAACAAAGCCCGGCAGGATGAGCGGATTGCGGTCGCCCTTTTCCCACAGGCTGTGAATGACTGCCGCCATCAGGCGCAGCACGCCGCGCGTGCGCTGGAATTTCACCAGCGTGCTCCAGTCGGTGTAGAGTCGGTCGAAGATTTCCGGGTGGATCGGGTAGGCGGCCTTGATGCGCTGTTCGTACTCGGCGTCGCGCGTTTCGGGCGGAAACTCGGCCTGCTGCGTGCGGTAGAAATCGGCGAAGGCGCGTGCCACCACATCGCGCTGCTTGAACTGCTCGGGGTCGTGCATCGGTTGGAACAACCGGCGGCGCACGATCTCGAAGCCTTCCTCGGCACTGGCCGGCCGCCAGGACGATTCCAGCCGCCCCACCACGTTGCGCAGGCGGTCCAGCGCCTCTCGGCCGCGCGTGCCGCCCACTTCCACATCGTCGGCCTGGGTGTGCGGCGAGCCGGAGGTGTCCGAGGCCGGCAAGCTGATCACCAGCAGGCAGTTCTTGGCCAGCTTGGCCGATTCGGTCAGCACCTGGGCGAAGGAGAATTGCGTCTCGAAGCCGCCCGCCGGCAGGTCGCTCTGGTCGTGCAGCTGGCGCGCGTAAGCGACCCACTCGTCCACGAGAATCAGGCAGGGGCCGTATTCATTGAACAGTTCGCGCAGCACGTCGCCGGGGCTGGTGGCCTTCTCGTCGTCTGCGGCCACGCGCGCGAAGGCGGATCGGCCGCCTAGCTGATACGCCAATTCGCCCCACAGCGTGCGAACCACGGTGCCGTCGGCTTTCACCGTCGGGTTGCCCGGGGAAATCTTGTTGCCGACCAGCACGACGCGCTTCGCCTTGGGCACGCCGCTCGCGCCGGCGGCGGATAACACGGCATCGATGCCCGCCAGCTCGGTGGGCGCAATGCCGGAAAACAGGTGGTACAGCGCCAGCATCGAATGGGTCTTGCCGCCGCCGAAGTTGGTCTGCAACTGCACCACCGGGTCACCGCCGCCAGCCGTCAGGCGCTGCACGGCCTTGGCGAGCAAGCCCTTCAGGCTTTCCGTGAGATAGGTGCGGCGGAAAAACTGCACCGGGTCGCGGTATTCCGGAGTGCCTTCGCCCAGATGCACCTGCCACAGGTCGGCGGCGAACTCGGCCTGCTGGTAACGGCCGCTGGCCACATCCTCGTGCGGCATCACCACTTCGCGCCAAGGCTTGAGGCTTCCCGTCACGCCGCTTTCGATGGCGATGCCGGAGGATTTGCGCTTTTCGCCGCGCGCCTGTTCGTCGAAACGTACGCGCAGCAGCTCCATTTTGGCCTTATCGACTTCATCGGCTTGCGGGGCCGAGACGGCGGAAAGCAAGCGCCCAGCCGAGTCCAGCGCGCGGTAAGCGTCGTCGCCGGAGAAGGGCTCCTGGTGCGCCCACTTGTTGCGCCAGTCGCGGATTTCAGACACCAGGCTGCGCTCGGAAAAGCCCAGCGTCTTCCTGAATACCTCGTTCCAGGTATCCCACATCAGCTTGAGCAGCGCCGATGCGTCCCATTCCTCGATGGGCTTCTTGCCCAGCATGGGGTCTTCGGCGTAGCCGCGGACCTTATCCAAGGTCAGGCCGTTGGCCTCGATGGCGGCCTTGACCTCGCGGCCGACGAACGGCCCCAGGCCGGCCCTGAGCAGGTCGAGCGCCTTGCCGACGCGTTCGTGATTAGTGATGGCCATGTGATTTTTCCTGTTCCGAAAGTCAGTCTGTCTCTGACGGCGTCAGCAGCCACTCGTAGGCTGGCTGCACCGTCACGCCGGGCGGCGCTGCACCCGGTACGCCGTCGCGCGTGAGCGTGAGCAGGCGCCCGGATGCCCCGGCATGAATCGTCCTTGCCGCTTGCAAAGCCCGCAGTTCGCGTTCTGCCGTGGCCGGATCGCTCGCGTCGGCACACACCTGGATCAACTCGGTCTTGCCCGTTGGTCCGCGCGCGAGGAAATCGACCTCGTAGCCCTCCGGCGTACGCACATAAGTCACGGCACAGTGCCGCCGCTCGAGTTCGATGAGCACGGCGGTTTCGAGCGCGTGCCCGAGGTTGCTCTTGCCGCTGCGGTCGAACACCGGAATCAGCCCGGTGTCCACCGGGTAGGCCTTGCGCGGATTCACCATGCGCTGGCGTTCGGAGGACGATTCCATCCAGACCAGCCGCACCAGAAAGCAATCCTGGAGATGCGCAAGCAACTGATGCACCGTGTCCTTCGAGATCGCCACGCCCTGGCTTTTCAGCGCCGCGTAGAACTTCTCGACGCTGAACAGCGCCGCCGCGTTGCCCAGCAGATGGCGCACCAGCCAGCGCAGGCCGGTCACGTTGCCGACCCCGTGCCGTTCCATCACATCGCGCAACATCGCCACGTCCACATAGTCCTGAAGCATGCGCCGCCGCGCCACGGCATCGAGGCCCTGAACCTCGGGAAATCCGCCCGTCACCAGCCAGTCCAAGAAGGCGCGCTCGATCCGCGCGCGGGCCGCCGCCGTCAGGAATCCGGGATCGCCCGGCACGGCTACGTCCCGGTGCTGCAACACCTCGGCAAAGCTGAAGGGATAGAGCGGCACCTCCCAGGCCCGCCCGCGCAGCGCCGTCGCAATTTCGCGCGACAGCAGCGCGGCCGAGGAACCCGTCACGACGACCTCGTCGCGGCCCCCATCCAGCAGGCGCCGCACAAAACGCTCCCAGCCCGGCACGACCTGGATTTCGTCGAAACACCACAGCACCCCGCCCTGCGTATCGGGAACCCGGCGCGCGTATTCGTCGAGCAGGAAGCCGAGCTGGCTGGCCTCCAGGCCGGCCAGCCGCTCGTCCTCAAAGTTCACGTAGGGTAACTGCGCCCGCGGCTTGCCCTGGGCCAGCCGCTCGCCGCGCAACTGGTGCAGGAAAGTGGTTTTCCCCGCCCGGCGCATGCCGACCACGGCGGTCGCCTTGTTCGGCAGAAGAGTGGCGCCATACACCCGCCGCGGCGTAAACGTGGGCAGCGGTATGTCCATCGATTCCGCCAGCTTTTCGGTCAGTGCGTCTTTGAGCGGCAGGGGTAGCGAAACCGTCATTGGCGTTTACTCTCCTTAATAAAAGGCGAATTTATCAGAAATATCTCACCAAGAGAAGGAGAATTGGCAGAAAAAGTGTCCTCCTGTCAAGGACACATTCGCTTCAATCGGGTGTTCTTTCAAGGACACCATGGCGGTCATTCGAACAGATCGTTCGTGCCCAGCGTCGCCGCACGCGGCGCTTCGCGGGCCAGGCGCACGATCTCAGGCCAACTTTGAACCAGGGCGTTGTAGGCCATCGCCTCGTTTGCGCGCTTCTTGCGCTCACAGATCGTGAAGAGGCGATAGCACAGCTCGCGGGCGATTTCGGCCTGACTACCTAACTTGGCCACCAGCGCTGCGGCGGCGGATTCGCCGCCCGCTTCGAGCACGCGCACGAGGTGATGCACCATCTCCCAGACGGTCAGGCGGGAGTCGGTGATCGGGTGTGGGCAGCTCGGCCGGCTTGACCAGGCGCACCTTGCCCTTGCCGGCGAGCACAATGCCGGCCTCGACGAGGCCGCTTACCGCCGTGTTCTTGGCCTTGGAAAGCTGCTCGGCGGCGCCGTATTCGCCCTCCTCGAAGCCGATCTGCTCGAACCACGCCAGCGCCCAGCGCGTGTCGGCGTCGAAATCGCCTTCCTGCTCGGCCAGCGCCTCGTCGAGCACCTGGTTGATCAGCGCCAGCGCGGCGCGCACGGTGAGCGGCTTGCCTGTCTCTGCTTCGATCACCTTGCTGTAGCGCGTATAGACCGCCATGCCGGGGCCGATGGCGGCTTGTGCCAGGTCGACCGGCGCGATATTTCCGGCTTGCAGATAAGCCAGGGCGGCGGGGAGTTCGGTTTTCAGCGTGTTGAGGAAATCGCGGCGGGTGGCGGTCGGTGCATTGGCCGGGCGCGGGCGACAGACGAGGACGATGCTGGAGGCGAGGGCATTGGTGCCGGAGCCGATCATGCGGTTGGAGAGTTCCGTGCGCATCGGCCAGGTGCCGCTGATGGCGAAGCCCGCTTCGATGACGGCGGCGAGGAAGGTGTCCCAGCCGGTGTTGGTGGTGCCGTCGCCGCCATCGCTCTCGGACTGCTTGAAGGCGTAGTAGATCGTGACCGGATAGGCGGGATGCGCCTGCTCAGCCAGGCGGTGCATGGCCTGGGTCATGCCGTCGAGGAAAAAAATTTCGGCCTTCTCCTTACTGCCGTGACGGTAGGGCGTGGCCACCAGTTCCTCGGCCTTGGGCACGGCCATCGTGGCGAAAAGATCGGGGAACACCGGGCGCAGCGAGCGCCGTAGCCAGACATAGAAGAAGTCCGAGAGGTCGGCGTAGCCGATGTTGTCGTAGTACGGTGGATCGGTCGAGATAACTCGTCCGTTTGAAATGTCTTGCTTTGACGCATCTGCCTGAAGTCCAGAACCTTTCGACATGCTGGGCAAGAAATCCAGTGCCTTTGCGACCCACTCAATACTTGGCGTCCATGTTCCGGAGGACATACAGAATGGGTTGCCCTCTCCGAAGTCCCAAGTCATAGGAATTGCCTGACGTGCGAAGGTATTCCGAAGCTGGAGCTTCGATGGACTTGAGTCCCAAGTTGCGATTGATGTGTGGCGGTCGACAACACGGTCGACCGCAAACGCCAAGTACACGCCCACCGCCTCCGCATACGCCGTCGCGCCAGCACCGACTTTCGCGAGGGGCTGGTTGTCGTCGGGCAGGCCGGCGGCGAGGGCGTCGCGCTGGATGTGGGCGATGGCCTCGCCGACTAGATCGGAAAAGGTCGTCAGCGCGACGAGCTGGCGGTTGGTGAAGAGGTCGGCGAAGGTGGTCAGGCCGTAGTTGGGCGTCTTGAAGTCGCGCGGATTGACCGGCAAGGCATGGTCCGGTCGCCACGCGGGTCGGGCCTTGAGCCCGGCGGCTTCGTGTTCCGGCGTCGGGGCGAGATAGACCCGGCCGCGCTCGCCTTCGGCGACGATGGCCATCAACTTGGCGCCCATGCGCCCGGCCTTGCCTTCGTCGCGAATGTGGTCGTAGGTCACCGGCACACCGGACATCAGGCACTTGAACGCCGCGCGCTTGCCGGCCGTGGTACCGAGCTTTGCCGCCTCCGAATCCTTCGGCTTGCCGACTTTCACCGTGAACCGGTAGCCGCCGCCCTCGATCACCGGCTCGACATAGGTTTCCTTGCCTGCCTTGGTGGAGAGCATGAAGGTCGAGGCGAGCGGCACATCGACGTTGGCGAAGGCCGGGTTGGGGCTCTTGACGGTGCGCGCCCACAGCCAGGCGATGACGGTGAGCTGCTGCCCGAGGTAGGGCTTGAGGTCGGGCCGCTCCTTGGCCATCTCGGCGGTGACTTCGACCTTGGGGTAGAGGTGACCGATGCGCTTTTCCGCCTCGTCGCGCATCCACTGACCGTAGTAGCGCACGTCCTCGGCCAGGCCCTTAGCCCCGCGCCAGTCGGTGGTCATGGCCTTTTCGTCGTCGCACTTTTTCTGCCACGCCGGATTCACCGGCGGCTTGCCGGCGAAGCGCGGCGGTATCTCGATCATCGCCTTGTTGATGAGTACCGCCACCGGGTTGAGGTCGCTGGCGTAGCTTTCCAGCCCCAGCCGCTGCGCCTCCAGCGGCAGCGCGCCGCCGCCGGCGAAGGGATCATGGAAGGCGGGGAGTTTGTTGCGGTCGAACAGCTCTTTCGCTCGCGGATAGTCGGCGTTCTCGGCGCAGGCGTAGCGCCAGCTCTGCCAGATGGCGTCGCGCGCCTTTTGCAGCACTTCCTCGTTGGTGGTGTTCTCCCACAGCACGAGTTCTTCGATGATTTTGAACAGCCGCCCGCGCTCCTTCTTCTGCTCGCGCTCGGTCTTGAACAGGTCGGGGTGCGCCGAGGGGTCATCGACCATCTGCGCAAAAATCACCGCCCGCGCCGCCGCCAGCGGACGGCGCGCCCACCACAGGTGCAATCCTCGTGGATGCGCACCGATGCCTGGTTGCTTTTCATGCGCCGCCGCCTTGTTGATGGCTTCGAGCGGCAGGGCGACTTCGATTAGTTTTTTCTTGGGGGTCATGCTTATTTCCAATGAGCGGGGCGTTGCAGGGCGTAGCCGTCGGCGCGGATCACCTGTGGCGGCAGTTGGGAATGGCGAAGGTTCGCCTCACCCAGGACAAAGGTGGCATGCGCGGCTTTTTTCAGCTCAAACGACGTGCGACCGGGTGGAAAAATGACGACGATCCGCTTGTTCGGAAACTGCGCGCGCAGTTTGCGCACGGGGGTCGTGAGATCGCTGTCGCCCGAAACGATCAGGGCGGTATCGAAGCGGTTATCAAAAGCATCGACCAGGAGTTGGACGGCGATATTGACGTCCGTCATCTTCTCTTCGTAGTCCATCCATTGCGCGCCGCACTGGCGGCAGCGCTTGGGTTTTTCAAGATAATGGCCGAAGTGCGTTTGCAGTCCGGGCAGCGTACCGAGGGCTTCCAGGTACGTGGTTTGGCGCTGCATGTCTGGTACGTTGTTGCCGTTGGCGCGAATGCGCGAAGTGAAATAATGCACGCCCTCAAGGGTTTGCCCAGGCTTGAGCAGTGCGACGGCAAGTGCATGGAGATCCAGCCAGTAGTATTTTTTCCAGGCTTTGCTACGCAGGCCAAAGTACAGATTGAAGCCGTCGACATACATGATGACCCTGCTCATGGGTGCTGCGCCTTTACCGGGCGGGTCGATTTTTCATTGACGGCACCATTGACAGACACATGGCTGCCGTTTAACATATGTGCGCTTAACCCCGCCGGAGATCGCATCTCCGGCCCGACGCCTCCCCCGTGGAGGCGTTTCTCTTTGTTGGCGCGCAAATAGCGTTTGTCGGCAGGGCAGCTCACCGCGGCGCCTCCGCTCTGGCCAGCAGCTCGGCGAAGTCGTAGTTGACGCTGGTGACGCCGAAATCGGGCTCGCGCTGGAATGGCTGGCGCAGGTAATGGACTTTGTGGCTGTCGGCATCGATGAACTCGACGATGGCCAGGATGAAGTCCTCCGGCTTGTTCAGCGAGTAGAGAATTTCGTTGCGCGTGACTGTAATGGTCGGCGCGCCCGATACGCGGCCTTTGACCTCGATGAAGCGCAGTTTTCCGGTGCCCGCGGAGTGGCCAACTGAGCGGCTCTCGATGTCGTAGCCGAGTTTCTCCAGTTCGCGGTCGGTGGGCTCGAAACCCAGTCTGCGCTCGATGTCCATGACGATGGCGCGGGCGCGGGCGGCGCTGGCCTGGGTGTCAGGCGGCGCTGTGGACTTCTGCACGGCCTGTCCGGTCATGGCGCGAATCAGGCCGATGGGCACGACCAGCAGGCCGCCGAGAACGACGGGCGGCAAAGGCGAGAGTTGCGCTTCGAGGCGAAGGTCTTCCAGGCGCTTTTCAAGGCGTCCTTGCAGAAGATCGGCGCGCTTGCGCGCTTCGCCTGAATTCAGCTTTGCATTCGGCTTGCCGGCCAGTTCCTGCAGCTTGAGTTCCTCGGCACGGTGGTCCCAGTAGGTGATTTCCTTAGTCAGCCGGTCTTTGACGGCGGCTTCGGTCTTGGCGATGAGTTCGAGCTTGCGGCCCTTCACCTCGGCCAGGTGTTCGGGAACCACGTGCTCGATGGCGTAGCCCTGCACGGTCTTTTCGAGATCGTCAGTGATCCAATGGCATTCCGGGCGGGCGAGCAGCATGTCGATGCCCGGTTCGTCGGCCGCCGGGGGACGGAAGTCGAGATAGGGCGCGTAGTGAACATGACGTATCGTTCCCCCGGCATCCAGCTCGACATACAGCATGCGCTTGGAAACGACGCGACGGTTGCCCTCGCGGGTCAGGCTCGCGTCTTGAATGGCGTGCTCCAGGTAGAGCATCACGCGCGGCGTGGTCGAGAGGTCGCGGTCATCGACCAGCACGGTGCCGCGCTTGAGGAGGTCGCGGTTGCGCTCCAAGGTGATGTCGATGACGGCGTCGAGCAATGCATGGCCGGGGCAGACGAAGGCAGCCAATGGCAGGCCTTGCGGTGCGACCAGGTCCTTTTCGAACGCGATGCGCTCGTAACGGGGCAGCACGGGCTCTCCGATGCCGATGAGACGGTCCCGGTTGCGGACGATTGCCGGAACATGAGTGACTTCGAAGCGGCGCGGCTCTTTTTGCTTGGCTGCGCCGCCGAGACGCTTGAAGGCTTCGAGAAAGAAGGATTCGATGTAATGCGGTTGCAGGCGGCGCGCGTCGGCACGCTCCATCTCCTCGCGGATGCTCTGCACCTTGGTGGCGTCCATGCTGTCATGGGCCAGCTGCCGCTCGTCGAGCAGGGATTGCAGGTGATTCTTGTCGAGCGCGGTGTCGAGGACGGTGGTGAGGTAGGCCCTGGTTTCAGGCAGTTCGCCGTAACGGATGGCCTCGATGAGCAGATCGCGCAGGGTCATGACCTTGCCATCGGTCTCGAAAGCCAGCTTGCCAAGCACATCGAAGACCTGGCCGCCGAGGGCTTGGCGGGCTTGTTCCAGCTTTTCCAGCAGCTTGCGGTAGACGTCGCCTTCGCGCGTGTCGTCGGCCACCATGTTCCACAGATAGCAGACTTCGGTCTGGCCGATCCGGTGGATTCGGCCAAAGCGCTGTTCCAGCCGGTTGGGATTCCACGGCAGGTCGTAGTTGACCATCAGGTGGGCGCGCTGGAGGTTGATGCCCTCGCCGGCGGCATCGGTGGCGAGGAGCACCTGCACGGTAGGGTCGTACTTGAAGGCTTCCTGCACCTTGAGACGGTCTTCGCGCCCGGTGCCGCCGTGGATGATGACGACGGCGCACCGGCGGCCCAGGTAGCGGGTGATGCGGTCTTCCAGATAGTTGAGGGTGTCGCGGTGTTCGGTGAAGATCACCAGCTTCTGGTGGGGCGAGGGTTTCGGGGGCGGTATCTGGCCCGAGCCATAGGGCGCGTCCGCTTCGGCGACATGATTGCCGATTCCTTCCGGCGTGAAAATCTCGCCCAGGAGGCCGGAGAGTTCCGTCCATTTGGTGTCGGTGCCGCTGCGCCGCACCGCCAGGGCCTGGGCCTCGAGGGTTCGCAGCGTCTCGATTTCGATGCGCAGTTCGGCGATGGATCGCGCAGCGGTGGCCTGATCGAGAATCTCCTCCTCGGCGGCTTCGACTTCGTTTTCCGGGGCTTCATCAAGGTCGTCGACGTCCTCGGCGTCGAGGGACGGCGCCGTGATTGGGACTATCGGTGCCGCCTGGCCGGCGCGTTGCAGCAGTTCTAGTTCGCGCAGGCGGCTTTCCAGCCGCTCGCGGCGACGGCGCAAGGATTGGTAAATGGCCTCGGGAGAGGAGGCCAGCCGGCGCTGCAGGATGGTCAGGGCAAAGCCGACGGTGCCGGCGCGCTTGTCGTTCTCCAGCGCCTCGGCGCGGTTGAATTCGTTGCGCACATATTCGGTGACGGCCGAGTACAGCGCCTCCTCCTGCGCGGACAGGCGGTAGGGCAGCGTGTAGGCGATGCGCTCCGGGAACAAGGGGGTGCCGTCGAATTTCCGCAGGCCCTCCTTGACCATGCGGCGCATGAGATCGGACACGTCGGCCGAATGCACACCGTCGCGGAACTTGCCCTCGAAGCGGTCGCCGTCGAGCAGCGCCATGAACAGCTGGAAATCCTCTTCCTTGCCGTTGTGGGGCGTGGCCGTCATCAGCAGGAAATGGCGCGTCAGCGTCGAGAGCAGCTGGCCCAGGCGGTAACGCTTGGTGTATTTGATCTCACCGCCGAACGCGGAGGCCGACATCTTGTGCGCTTCGTCGCAGACCACCAGATCCCAGCGGCAGTCGGGCGCTTGCAGCTTCTGCTGCACGTCTTCATTGCGCTTGAGCTTGTCGAGACGCGCGATCACCAGGTTGGTTTCGAGGAACCAGTTGCCCGTGCGCGCGGCTTCGAGCTTGTCGTTGGTGAGAATCTCGAAAGGCAGGTGAAAGCGCCGGTAAAGTTCGTCTTGCCATTGTTCGGCCAGACTGCCGGGGCAAACGATCAGGCAGCGTTGCAAGTCTCCTCGTGCGATCAGTTCCTTGATGAGCAAGCCGGCCATGATGGTTTTGCCGGCGCCGGGGTCGTCGGCCAGCAGGAAGCGAAGCGGCTGGCGCGGCAGCATATGCTCATAGACCGCAGTGATCTGATGCGGCAGCGGATCGACTACCGAGGTGTGGACAGCCAGCACAGGATCGAACAGGTGCGCCAGGCGGATGCGCTGGGCTTCCGACACCAGGCGGAACAGCGCACCATCGCCGTCAAAGCTCCAGGGGCGGCCCTTCTCAACGATTTCCAGCCGCGGTTCGTCGTGGCGGTAGATCAATTCGTTGGCGACCTTGCCGTCGGCGGTCTTGTAGGTCAGTTCGAGGGCTTCGGAGCCAAACCATTGCACGTTGACGACCGTAACCAGGGCATCGGGGACGATGCCGCGCAGCGCCGCGTTTGGCTGGAGTTCTTCGAGCCTCATTGCAGTTTGTCGTTGTTCAAGCGAGTAGGCCGGTTGGTGCAGTATTCTCGCCCATGGCGAAGATGGGGGCAAATGGCATAGCGAATGACGCGACAGGCAGGCAGGCTCGACCGTCGCGCACAAATCGCGTACTCTCCGCGCTTTTTCCGTGGCCGAGAACCTGCGAAGTGTTCCAGGCTCCCCGCCGCAGCGAGCCCGGTACCCAGCGGACCATGCCCCACAAACCCCAGCACCCCGCCGACACCCGGCGCGAAGCGCGCCTCGGCGTGCTCGCCGCTTCTTGCGCTTATGCCATTTGGGGCCTGACGCCGCTCTATTTCAAAGCCATGCTGGAAGTGCCGGCGCTGGAGATCATCGGGCATCGGGTGGTGTGGTCAGTGGTGTTTTTGCTCTTGCTATTGCGGTGGAAGCGGCAGCTTGCCGACACCTGGCAGCTCGCGCGCGATCGCGCCAAGCTCAAGCTCCTGGCACTCACCTCGGCGCTGGTGATCTTCAATTGGTTCCTGTTCGTTTGGGCGGTCAACGCCGGGCGGGTGCTCGATACCAGTCTGGGGTATTTCATGATGCCGCTGATGTACGTGTTGCTGGGGCGGCTTTTTTTGCATGAACGTTTGAGCGCGGCGCAGTGGCTCGCGGTAGGTCTGGCTGTGGCGGGCGTAGGCTTGCGGGTGTTCGATCGTGGCGAACTGCCCTGGGTGTCGGTGCTGATCGCGCTTTCGTTTGGACTCTATGGGCTCTTGCGCAAGCGCGAGGCGGTGGATTCTTTTCAGGGGCTGTTGGTGGAAACCGCGTTGGCTTTGCCCTTGGCGCTGGTCTTTCTGGCTGGGCTGGAGGTGGAGGGCAGCGGGCATTTCGGACACGGGGCGACGGCCACCTCGTGGTTGCTGGTCGCGGCTGGACCGATCACCGCCATTCCGCTCTTGCTTTTTGCCTTGGGGGCGCGGCGGCTGCGGTTGACGACGATGGGTTTTTTGCAATACATCGGCCCGACGCTGACGTTTTTCCTGGCGGTTTTTGTTTTTGCCGAAGCCTTCAGCGCGCTGCAAGGCGCCGCCTTCGCGTTGATTTGGGTGGGGCTGGCGATTTACAGTTTCGATGCTTGGCGGCGTGGCGGGGCGTGAGCACCGAAGAATCAATCCACCGCACATGGCCAGGCTGCGGGTCGCTCCCCTCGGTCTGTCGATGAGCTTCAGCGGGTCGGGACATTGCGGAGCAGGCCTGGCGCAGGGTGCACCCAGACCGGGTGGAAGGCACTCGGCTTAGCGGATTTCACCCTCATGTTATGATCGCCCGCGCGCCGACCCTCCAAGTGACGCTCCATGCTTGTTGCTCTCGCCCAGATCAATTGCACCGTTGGTGACCTTGCCGGCAACGCGGCCAAGATTCGTGATGCCGCTCAACGCGCTTACCAGGCGGGCGCTGATTTGGTGGTGACTCCGGAGTTGTCCTTGGTGGGGTATCCGCCCGAGGACCTGGTGCTGCGCCCGGGTTTTCTCGCCGCCTGCGCGCGTGAGCTGGCGGCGCTGGCACAAACCCTGCCGCCGATTCCCGTTTTGGTGGGCTACCCGGAGCTGGAAGCGGGGCGCCCTTACAACAGCGCCGTGGTTTTGCAGGCGGGCCGGGTGCTCGCCCGGTATCGCAAACAGCGGCTGCCCAACTACACAGTTTTCGATGAGGTTCGGCATTTCACGCCGGGTCAGGATAACTGCGTGTTTGAAGTGGGCGGCGTCAAGATCGGACTTCTCATCTGCGAAGACGTGTGGTACCCGGAACCGGCTGCGGCAGCGACAAGGGCGGGGGCGCAGCTGCTGCTGGTCATTAATGCCTCGCCGTTCCATACCGAACAACATGCTGCGCGGCGCCTCGTTCTGGACGCCCGGGTCAGCGAAACGGGCCGGCCGCTGGTGTATCTCAATCTGGTCGGTGGGCAAGACGAACTTGTTTTTGACGGCGCGTCCCTGGTGCTGCGTTCGGACCGCAGTCTGGCGCAGCAGTTACCGGCGTTTCGAGAAACATTGGCGCTGGTTGAAATCGAGGCTGGCGAACCCAAGAGTGTGCGCGGCGAACTCCTCCTGCCGCGCGAGGCGCTGATCTATGAGGCGCTGTGTTTGGGCGTGCGCGACTATGTGGGCAAGAACGGCTTTCCGGGCGTGTTGCTGGGGCTCTCCGGCGGGGTCGATTCCGCGCTCACCCTGGCCATTGCGGTCGATGCCCTGGGGGCCGACAAGGTGCGAGCGATCATGCTGCCTTCGCCGTACACGCGCCAGATCAGCCTCGACGATTCGCGCGAAATGGTGCAAATCCTCGGTGTGCGTTATAGCGAGTTTCCCATCGACGGCCTGTTCCAGGGCTACCTGGGCGTTCTCCAGGAGGAATTCGCTGGACGCGCGGTCGATGCCACCGAAGAAAACATCCAGGCGCGCATTCGTGGCACCTTGATGATGGCGCTGTCGAACAAGTACGGGGCCATCGTGCTCACCACCGGTAACAAATCGGAAATGGCGGTGGGTTACGCCACACTGTACGGCGACATGGCGGGCGGCTTTGCAGTGCTCAAAGACATCGCCAAGACCCTGGTGTACCGGCTTGCGAGCTACCGCAACGATCTCGGGCGGGTGATCCCGGAGCGCATCATCACGCGCGCGCCCTCGGCCGAATTGCGCCCCGACCAGACCGACCAGGACAGCCTGCCGCCCTACGAGGTCCTCGATGCGATTCTCGAAGCCTATGTCGAACAAGACAAGAGCCCGCAAGATATCGTGGCATTGGGTCATGCTTCGGCGGATGTGCGCAAGGTGGTGCGGCTCATCAAGCTCAACGAATACAAGCGGCGCCAGGCGGCGGTGGGTATCCGCATCACGCCACGCGGTTTTGGTCGCGATTGGCGCTATCCCATTACGTCGCGCTACCGCGACTGGGATGAGCTGCCGGAAGGCTGAGCAGTGCTGACCGCACGAGCGTTTGATCCTGGAGCTTGAGGCCATGGCGATCAGCTGGCTCACGGTGTTGCAGAACGTCCCATGGACCGAGGTGATCAAGGCGGCGCCACAAATCGCCGACGGCGCCAAGAAGCTTTGGAAAACGGTTTCCCGCAAAGAGCAGGCGCCCCAGCCGGCACCCTTGCCAACGACCGATCTCCCGGTTTCGCCGGAACAGCGTATCGAGGCTTTGCAAGGGCGGATCACTCGGCTTGAAGCCGAATTGGGCGAACTCGAAGAGCAAATGCTCGCCTCGTCGGAGCTGATCAAGGCGCTGGCCGACCAGCATGCCGAACTGGTGCGCGGGGTGGAATTGAATCGCCGTCGCCTCTATCGGCTGAGCGTGATGGCAAGCCTCGCGCTCGCCCTGGCGGTGGGCTTGGCGGCCTGGCTGATTTTTCGGGGATGAGTATCGCTCCGCGCTTCGCCCCAGGCGAGTGGATTTCCGCTGCGGCCATTTTGAGTCGGACGTGCGGCGCTTTGCCCTGACGATTTTTCTGTCGGCGTTTCTGCTGTTTCAGATTCAGCCGATGGTCGCCAAGATCATTTTGCCCTGGTTCGGCGGCGCTTCGGCGGTGTGGAGCGTTTGTCTGCTTTTTTTTCAGGCGCTGCTGCTCTTGGGTTACCTCTATGCGCACGCGCTGCATGAATGGCTGAGCCCGCGCCGACAGGCTACGGTGCATCTATTGCTGTTGCTGGCGAGTCTCTTCACTCTGCCGGTGGGGGCCGATCCCGCCTGGCGCGAGCTCGCCGCCCAGCCGGCGCTCGCCGTGCTGCTCGTGCTGGCGGCTGCGGTGGGATTGCCCTATCTATTGCTTTCCACCACTGGCCCGCTGATGCAGGCCTGGTATGCGCGCGCCTTCGTGGGGGCGATGCCTTACCGCCTCTATGCGCTCTCCAATTTGGCCTCCATGCTGGCGCTTTTGTCTTACCCGGTGCTGGTCGAACCCTTTTTCGAGCTCAAGACGCAAACCTGGATTTGGTCGGCCGGGTATGCCGCTTTTGTCGCCGCCTGCGCAGTCACCGCGGCCTGGGCTTGGCGAGCGGCGCCCGCGCAGCGCCTCCATTCGCGCGCCGACAGTGACGCCGCGCCCCGCCCCGGCGTGCTGGAGTGCCTGATCTGGGTGGGGCTGGCGATGAGCGCTTCGACGCTGCTCTTGGCGCTCACCCGGCATCTCACCCAAGACGTCGCGCCGGTGCCTTTCCTGTGGGTGCTGCCACTGGCGATCTACCTGCTGTCCTTCATTCTGTGCTTCGAGGCACCGCGCAGCTATTGGCGCCCGGGTTTCCTCGCCGCGCTGCCGCTGGCATTTTTTGGGCTCGATTGGATCATGAGCCGTGGCTTGCCCGTGCCCTGGATGGTGGCCCTGATCGGTGCGACTCTGTTCGTGATTTGTATGGTCTGCCATGGCGAATTGGTGCGGCGCAGGCCACATCCGCGGCACCTGACGCTGTTTTATCTGATGCTGTCGCTGGGCGGCGCCTTGGGTGGCGTGTTCGTAGGCCTGCTCGCCCCGGCGGTGTTCGACGCCTATTTCGAGTTGCCCATCGGGCTCTTTTTGTGCGCGCTGCTGGTGGCCGTGGTGCTCTGGCGCCAGCTGCGCTGGCCCTGGACTTTTCTGCTGCTGTTGATGCTCGCGGGCTATGGCCTGCGTTTGGGATATCAGGCGCGGGAGATGGTGCAGTTTTATCAGCTCACCGTGCGCAGTTTCTATGGTCAACTGCGGGTTTCCGAACGCGAGCAGGGCAGCCCGACGGCCAAGCGCGTGCTAGCCCACGGCCGCATCAACCATGGCTGGCAGTTCCTCGCGCCGGAGCGCCGGCGCACACCCACCAGCTACTACTGTCAGGAGTCGGGCATTGGTCGCGCACTGTCGAGCCGTCCTGATGGCGCGCACCAAAAACTGGGCATGGTGGGGCTGGGCACCGGCACGCTGGCCGCCTATGGCCGCGCCGGGGACGAGATTTTGGTCTATGAAATCAACTCACAGGTGCTGGAGGTGGCGCGCGGGGAGTTTAGCTATCTCGCCGATAGCGCGGCGCGGATCGTGCCGCATCTGGGCGACGCCCGCCTGGTGCTGGAAGGCCAAGCGACGCAAGGCTTCGACGTGCTGGCGCTCGATGCTTTTTCGGGCGACTCCATTCCCACCCATTTGCTGACGCTCGAAGCCTTTGCTGTTTACCTGCGGCATCTCAAGCCCGAGGGCATACTCGCGGTGCACACCTCCAACGCCTATCTCGATCTGCCGCCCGTGGTGGCGCGCGCGGCTGAGCACTACGGCAAAGCCGCGGTGCTCTATGCCTACCGTCAGGGCGAGCAGGAAGAAGTTTGCTTCACCTCGGATTGGGTACTGGTGATGAGTCCGGAGCGTGCGGCGAACTTGCCCGAAGGTATGCTGCCCGCGGACCTCATCACCACCAAGGCGGGCTTTCGTCCTTGGACCGACACCTTCACCAACTTGCTGCGGGTAATGAAATAGCGCACCGAGGAAATGGCTCATGCCTAGCCGGAAATAGCCGGGCTGGTGTAAAGTCACGGCTGAACCCAAGTTTTTCGCTTGCGAGGTTGGCATGAAGAAGATAGAGGCGGTAATCAAGCCGTTTAAGCTTGACGAAGTGCGCGAGGCGCTATCGGAGATGGGGGTGACCGGTCTGACGGTAACCGAGGTGAAGGGTTTTGGCCGTCAAAAGGGCCACACCGAGCTCTACCGAGGCGCGGAGTATGTGGTGGATTTCCTGCCAAAGGTCAAGATCGAGGTCATCGTTGCCGACACCCTGGTCGAGCAGGTCATCGACACCGTGGTCAAGGCGGCGCGCACGGGCAAGATCGGCGATGGCAAGATCTTCGTGACCGCGGTGGAGCAGGTGGTGCGAATTCGCACCGGCGAAACGGGCGAAGCGGCCATTTGAGAGTCAAGTAATTCAAGCGGAGGATTCCATGGGCATGCTGGAAGAATTCAAAGCCTTTGCGGTCAAGGGCAATGTCGTCGACATGGCGGTCGGCGTCGTGATCGGTGGCGCCTTCGGAGCGATCGTCAAATCCCTGGTTGACGATTTGATCATGCCGGTAGTAGGGCGCCTCACCGGAGGTGTCGACTTCAGCAATCTGTTCCTCGTGCTCAAAGAAGGGGCGACCCCGGGTCCCTATGCTTCTCTCGCCGAGGCCACTAAAGGGGGGGCCGTGCTCCTGAAGTACGGGATATTCGTGAACACGATTGTCACATTTCTGATCGTCGCGTTTGCGATCTTCATAGTGATCAAGAACCTCAACCGCTTTAAACGCGAAGAGCAGCCCGCGCCAGCGCCGAGTCCGAGCGAGGAAGTCATGCTCCTGCGCGAAATTCGGGATGCGCTGAAGAAATAGGCGGAAAAATCGGGGGGGCCCCAAGTGGGTGGAGAAGGAGGAGGGGTGATGCGGGTGCGATTACCCGGCGCCTGCCCTGGCGGCGGGGCCTGTGCGGCCGCAACGGGCAAGCGAGATTGGCGGCCTTCCTGGCGGGAGGAGGCAGGGACCTACGGCGCATTGGAGCGTTGCTCAAGGAGACAACCCGCAGTGCCGCTATCCTTCGGCCGCAATCGCACGCAACCGAGGTTCTGCTTGAGCCCATCGCGATGAATTTCCAGATTGCCGCCCTGCTGGCCCAGGACGGTCTGACCAACGGGGCGATCTACGCGCTGCTGGCTCTGGCCCTGGTGCTGGTATTCGCCGTGACCCGAGTGATCTTTGTTCCGCAGGGCGAATTCATTGCCTTCGGTGCGCTGACGTTGGCCGCGCTACAGATGGGCAAGTCACCGGGCACGGTTTGGTTGCTCCTGGGGATGTCGGCGGCTGCGGCGGTGCTCGAAACGTATCGCTGTGCGCGGGCCAGGAATTGGCGGGTCTGGCCCAAGGAAATGGCCTTGGTCACCGGTTTTCCGGTGTTGGTGGTCCTCGCAGCCCATTTTCTCGTCCCCTTGCAGTTGCCGCTTTGGGGCCAGATTCTGCTTACGCTCAGCATCATCACGCCCATGGGGCCTCTGCTCTATCGTCTAGCCTTCCAGCCGGTCGCGGAGGCCTCGGTACTGGTGCTGCTCATTTTGGCGGTCGCGGTCCATTTCGTCTTCGTGGGTCTGGGCCTATTTCTGTTCGGCGCCGAGGGGTCGCGTACGCCGGCGTTTGGCGGTAGCGGCTTCGAGGTCTTGGGCATCAATGTCAGTGCCCAGGCGCTGTGGGTCTACCTGGTGAGTGCGGGGTTGATCGTCGCACTGTATTTGTTCTTCGGTCGGACCATTTTTGGCAAGGCGCTGCGGGCGACCGCGATGAACCGCGTGGGTGCGCGTCTGATCGGCGCTAGTCCGAATTTTGCGGGTCGTCTTACCTTCACGCTTGCGGCGGCGCTTGGGGCTGCGTCGGGCGTGCTGATCGGACCGATCACCACCATCTACTATGATTCGGGCTTCCTCATTGGCTTGAAAGGCTTTGTGGGCGCCATCGTCGGCGGTCTGGTGAGCTATCCCATAGCCGCTGCGGGGGCCATTCTGGTGGGTCTGTTGGAATCCTATGCATCGTTCTGGGCCAGCGCCTACAAGGAAATCATCGTCTTCACCCTGATCATCCCGGTCCTGCTCTGGCGCGCCCTGACCACCACCCACCACGAGGAAGAGGAATGAGGCGCCTCGCGCCGATGCTGGGCTTGGTCGCCTTGCTCGCCATGGGGCCGCTAGTGCTTCCGGCGTTTTACGTCACCCTGGCCAATTACATCGGTTTATACAGCATGGTGGCGCTTGGGCTGGTTCTGCTCACCGGCGTGGCGGGCCAGACCTCTTTTGGGCAGGCCGCGTTCGTCGGCCTCGGCGCCTACACGACGGCGCTGTTGACTACCCAATACGGGCTTTCGCCCTGGCTGGCCTTGGGTGTGGGGCTGGTGGCCACGGCGCTCATAGCCCTGGGGATCGGTTTCATCACCTTGCGCATGGGCGGGCACTATTTCCCCCTGGCGACCATCGCCTGGGGCATCAGTCTGTTCTTTCTCTTCGGCACGGTTCCAGAACTAGGCGGTTTCACCGGGCTTACCGGCGTCCCCGCCTTGTCGCTTTTTGGTTGGTCCTTGCGCGACGAGCGAGTGTTCTACTATTTGATTTGGGGCGGCGCGCTGGCTTGTCTCTGGGCGACCCATAATTTGCTGGATTCGCGCCCCGGCCGGGCCATACGGGCCCTTAGAACCGGGCAGGCGATGGCCGAGTCTTTCGGAGTCAACGCCGGGCGTCTCAAGATGGTGGTATTCGTGTACGCGGCTGTGCTGGCCTGTTTTTCCGGCTGGCTGTACGCGCATTTGCAGCGATTTGTTAACCCCACGCCCTTCTCCATCAACATGGGGATCGAATACCTCTTCATGGCCGTGTTGGGCGGCGCGGGTAGCGTGTGGGGGGCGGTGCTGGGCGCCACGCTGATCACCGTGATCAAGCAGGTCCTGCAGGACTGGCTGCCGCAGCTTCTGGGTCGCACCGGTCAGTTCGAAGTGATCGTGTTCGGCATGCTCATGGTGATCATGTTACAGCGCGCACGCGAGGGGCTGATCCCCTTCTTCCTGGCGCTCTGGTACAAGCGGCGCGCGCCAACGGGCGAGATTCCATTGGCCGCGGAGCTGCCGCGGCGCGCTGCCCTGCCGGCCGGAGAGCTGCTGCTCGAGGTCGATATGGCGCGCAAGGCCTTTGGCGGACTCGTGGCGGTGAACGATTTGAGTTTCACCATGAGCAGCGGCGAAATCCTCGGCCTCATAGGACCGAATGGTGCGGGCAAGACCACGATGTTCAACCTCATTACGGGCGCGCTCGCCGTGACGAGCGGCGAAATCCGCTTTCGCGGTGAACCCGTCCATCACCTCGAGCCATGGGAGATTGCCAAGCTGGGCATCGGCCGCACCTTCCAGCATGTGCGACTCATCCAGAACATGAGCGTGCTGGATAACGTGGCCCTTGGAGCCCACCTGCGTGGCCATGCGGGCGTGCTGCGTGCGGCATTGGCGCTCGATGCCGAGGAGGAGAGGTGCCTGCGCCAGGAGGCGGCCAAGGCGATTCGGCGAGTTGGACTCGAGGCCCACATGTTCGAATTGGTGAGCAGCCTTCCCTTGGGCAAGCAGCGCATCGTCGAGATTGCGCGCGCTCTCGCGGCTGACCCAGAACTGCTGCTGCTGGATGAGCCCGCCGCCGGATTGCGCTACCTCGAGAAACAGGCTCTCGCAAGCCTTCTGCAAAACCTGCGCGCCGAGGGGCTGAGCATCCTGCTGGTTGAACATGACATGGATTTTGTCATGGGACTCACCGACCGCTTGGTGGTCATGGAGTTTGGCCAGAAGCTCGCCGAGGGCTTGCCCGTCGATATCCAAGGTGACCCGGCCGTCATCGAGGCCTATTTGGGGGGCGTGTGATGGTGGACACGCTGCTCAATCTGGGCGCCGTTTCGGTGAGCTACGGCCGAGTGGAGGCGGTACACCGAGTGTCGCTGAGTGTTGCACCCGGACAGATCGTTTCGGTGATCGGTCCCAACGGCGCTGGCAAGACCACACTTCTGTCGGCGACCATGGGCTTGCTGCGCGCGCGCGGAGTGGTGGAGTTCCAGGGTGCAGACATCCGCGACTGGCCCGTGGAACAGCGGGTGTCGGCTGGTTTGGTGCTGGTACCAGAGCGTCGTGAGTTGTTCGCCGACATGGCGGTAGAAGACAATCTCGTGCTTGGCGCTTTTCAGCGCTATTTGCGGCGCGACCGGCAGATCAAGAGCACTCTCGACCAGGTCTACGCACGTTTTCCTCGCCTCCACGAGCGGCGCAGCCAGCTCGCCGGCACGCTCTCCGGCGGGGAACGCCAGATGCTTGCGTTGGGACGCGCACTGATGAGTAAGCCCACTCTGCTGATGCTCGACGAGCCCAGCTTGGGGCTGGCACCGATCATCGTGCGAGAAATCTTTCACATCTTGACTGGTCTCAGGCAAGACGGCGTTAGCATCCTGCTGGTCGAGCAGAATGCCCGCGCTGCCCTGCAGGTTTCCGACTACGGCTACGTGCTGGAAACGGGCGAACTCGCGTTGCACGGCGCAAGCGAAACGCTCGCGCGGGACGAGCGCGTTGCCGCAAGCTATCTTGGCGCATCACGCCAGCAAGGCAAAGGAGATCGATGAGCACTTCCGCAGTTGTAGCCGCCACCGACGACACCCTGGCTTGGGCCGAAGGCCTCCTGCTCGCGCCCTACGGACTGAACCGTGCGCAACTCGACCGCACGCTGGCGGCGGTCCATAGCCACCGCGTTGATTACTCCGACCTGTACTTTCAATACACCCGCGCCGAGAGCTGGGTACTGGAGGAAGGTGCGGTCAAGTCCGGGAGCTTCCACATCGACCAGGGCGTGGGGGTGCGCGCGGTCGCTGGTGAGCGCACTGCCTTCGCATACTCGGACGACATCAGCGCCGCAGCACTTGCCTCCGCGGTTATGGCCACGCGCGCCATCGCTGCGCAGGGGCAGAGCCGGTCCATACCGATCACCGCACGGAACCGCACCGGTTCGCTTTATCCGCATCGCGATCCTCTGCCGGTGCTCGATGACGCGGCCAAAGTGACGCTTCTGGAACGCCTTGAGTCTATGGCGCGGCAGCGCGACGCGCGCGTGACGCAGGTCATCGCCTCGCTTGCGGCGGAGTACGAAGTCATTCTCATCGCGGCCAGCGACGGTCGTCTCGCTGCGGATATCCGGCCGCTGGTGCGCGTGTCCGTGCAGGTCATCGCCGAGCAAGGTGGGCGACGCGAACAAGGCCACGCGGGCGGTGGCGGGCGCGGGGACTATCGTTACTTCACTGATGCGCGGCTCGCGGAGTATGCCGACAAGGCGGTGCACCAGGCTCTGGTCAATCTCGAAGCGCGCGAAGCGCCGGCCGGACCCATGACCGTTGTGCTGGGCAACGGCTGGCCCGGAATCTTGCTGCACGAAGCTGTCGGTCATGGCCTGGAAGGCGACTTCAATCGCAAGGGCAGTTCGGCCTTTAGCGGACGGGTCGGCGAACGCGTTGCGGCCCCTGGCGTGACCGTGGTGGACGACGGTACCATCCCCGATCGACGCGGTTCGCTCAACATCGACGACGAAGGCACGCCTACCCAGCGCACCGTGCTGATCGAAGACGGCATCCTGCGAGGCTATTTGCAGGACACGCTCAACGCGCGCCTCATGGGCGCGCCCCTCACCGGGAACGGCCGGCGCGAGTCCTACGCCCATCTGCCCATGCCGCGCATGACCAACACGCTGATGGAGCGCGGCAGCCATGATCCGGCGGAAATCATCGCATCGGTCAACGACGGGCTATATGCCGCGAATTTCGGCGGCGGGCAGGTCGACATCACCAGCGGCAAATTCGTCTTCTCCGCCGCCGAAGCCTATCGCATCGAAAACGGCCGCATCACCTATCCGGTGAAAGGCGCCACGCTGATTGGCAACGGCCCGGACGTGCTCACCCGGGTTTCAATGATCGGCAATGACCTCACTCTCGACACCGGGGTAGGCACCTGCGGCAAGGACGGGCAGAGTGTGCCCGTGGGCGTGGGGCAGCCCACGCTGCGGATTGAGGAGTTGACGGTGGGTGGGACGGGGTGATCAGGACTCTGCCCCGAGCACCGCTTCCCAGACTCTATCCGGTGCCAGTTCATGGAGGCAGCGCGTATGACCTAAGGGGCATTCGCGTTTGAAGCACGGGCTGCAGTCGATTTCGAGCCTTAGGATTCTCGCGCGCGCGGAGAGGGGCGGAGTGTACGCCGGGCTACTGGATCCGTAGATCGCCACGAGCGGCACCGCTACCGCGGCGGCAAGGTGCATGAGTCCCGAATCGTTGCTCACCACGGCCCGCGCCAGGGCCAACAAATCGACGACTTCATCGAGGCGCGTGTGGCCGGCGAGGTCGATGACCCCGGGCGCATCGAGGGCGATGGCGCTGCTCGCCGAACGATCTTTTTTCGAACCGAAAATCCAGACCGCGTAGCCCCCGGCGAGGGCACGGCGGGCGAGCGCCGCGAAATGTTCCGCCGGCCAGCGTTTGGCGGGGCCGTATTCGGCACCTGGACACAAGGCCAGCATCGGACGCGCGGTGCTGAGCCCCAGGCGTTCGAGGCTTGCCTGTTGCGCCGCGAGGTCGATCGCCAGTTTCGGTTCGGGCGTTTCTCCGGCGCCCGGCGGACGACCGAGGGCCAGGCCGGCGTAGCGGTCTACCAAGCGCGGCAAACTTTGCGGCGAGAAAGGTGGGCGATCGTTGATGAGCCCAAAGCGCTGCTCGCCCAAAAAGCCGGTGCGCCGCTTGATGCCGGCGAAGAATGGCAAGAGTGCCGACTTCGCCGAATTGGGCAGGACAATGGCTCGTTGATACCGGTGCGGGCGCAATTGGCGCGCGAGGTGCCAGCGTTTGGTGAGAGCCAGTTCGCCGTGGGCGAAGGGATTGTCGATCACGCTCGCAACCTCACACATACGGCGGATGACCGGGGCGCACCACGTCGGTGCCAGCACATCGATGCACACGTCGCTATCATTGCCGCGCAACAGCCGCAAGAGCGGCTGCATCATTATTGCGTCGCCCACCCACGAGGGGGCCACCACCAGAATCCGCTTCATCGCTGGCTGGGGCCTGGATGCGGGACTGCGGGTTGCATCAGGCACGAGCGCTCAATGATGATGCTTGATCGGGCCTTTGAGCACGTAGCGGGTGCCGCAGTAGGGGCAATCGACTTCGCCGTGCTCCACTGCGTCGAGAAAAACGCGCGGATGGCTGGACCACAGCGGCATATTCGGATTGGGGCAAAACAGCGGCAAATCTGCGGCGGTCACTTCCACCATTGCAGGTGCTTGAACTTCGCTCATGGTCGTCGTCCTCACACTGCGGTCAGCCACGATTCGTGCGCTGGCACTCGGCCATGCACGACATCAAAAAACATTTGCTGTATGCGCGCGGTCACTGGCCCGCGGCGGCCTTCGCCGACCTGCCGGTTGTCGAGCTCGCGAATGGGCGTTACCTCGGCCGCAGTACCGGTGAAAAAGGCCTCGTCGGCGCAATACACTTCGTCGCGGGTAATGCGTTTTTCCGTGACCGACAGCCCCAGCTCCGCGGCGATGCTCATCACCGTCTGGCGCGTAATACCGTCGAGCGCGGAGGTCACGTCGGGAGTGTAGATTCGGCCGTTGCGCACGATGAAGAGGTTTTCCCCGGCGCCTTCGGCGACGAAGCCGTCGACGTCGAGCAGCATCGCTTCGTCGTAGCCGTCGGCAGTTGCTTCCTGATTGGCGAGGATGGAGTTGACGTAATAGCCGCAGGCCTTGGCTCGGCACATGCTGATGTTGACGTGATGGCGGGTGAAGGACGAGGTCTTGACGCGGATGCCGCGCTCCAGGCCTTCCTCACCGAGATAGGCGCCCCAAGCCCAGGCGGCGATGGCCACACGCACCGGGTTGTCCTTGGCGGCAACGCCCATCTTGTTGGAACCATAAAAAGCGAGCGGTCGGATGTAGGCAGACTCCAGCTTGTTGGCCCTGACCACTTCGATCTGCGCGGTGTTGATCTCGTCCTTGGAGAAGGGCATCTTCATGCCGAAGATGTGCGCCGAGCGAAAGAGTCGGTCAGTATGATCTTGCAAACGAAAGATTGCCGTGCCCTTGGCTGCCTTGTAAGCGCGGACGCCTTCGAACACGCCCATGCCGTAGTGCAAGGTGTGCGTGAGCACATGCGTGGTCGCCTCGCGCCAAGGTACGAGCTTGCCGTCGTACCAAATGAAGCCGTCGCGGTCTGCCATGGACATGGCCTGTCTCCTCTCTCTTCAAAGCAGCTATTTTATCCGAATTCCCCTAGCCGACCGCGGTCCATTCCCAGCACCGCCTCCCATAGCGCCGTGACGTTGGCGCGCAAGGATTCCTGTCCGGCCGGGCCGAGGCGCGCGTGCCGCGCGCCATTCAAGCGCAGCCCGTGCTGCATGCGGCGCAAATAGCGGTAATAGTCGGCGACTTTGTGCACGAGATCCTTGGGTGCTAGTCCAAGGTCACCGGCGCGCACGAGCAGCGCGATATTACCGAGATTGCGAGTCATCTCCTGGTGTGCATGGCTATGCGCCAGCACCAAATACTGAACGATGAACTCGATGTCCACCATCCCGCCGGGGTCGTGTTTGAGATCGAATAGCGGTGTGGGGTTGGGGTGACCGTCGGCCATCTTCTGGCGCATGCTGGCGACTTCGCGCACTAGCGCCGCGCGGTCGCGAGGCTGCCGCAGAATCTCCTCGCGCAGGCGCTCGAAGGCTGCGCCGATGCGTTGATCCCCCGCGGCAAAGCGCGCGCGGGTGAGTGCCTGGTGCTCCCATACCCAGGCCTCTTGCAGCTGATACTGGCGAAAGGCTTCAAGACTGCTCACCAGTAGCCCGCTTTCCCCGTTTGGCCGCAAGCGCAAATCGGTTTCGTAGAGTTGCCCCGCGGCGGTGGTACTGGAGAGCCAGGTGTTGAGCCGCTGGGCGAGCCGCGCATAGCGCTCGGGCGCGGCATCATCCGGATCATCGTAAAGAAAGATCAGATCGAGATCCGAGGCATAGCCTAGCTCTTTTCCGCCGAGCTTGCCGTAGGCGATGATCGCGAACTGCGGCTTTTCGACGTGGCGTACCGGCACGTAGCGCCAGCACAGTTCTAGCGTGGTTTCGAGGACCAAGTCCGCCAGAGCGGAAAGATGGTCGGCGAGTTTCTCCAGCTGCAGCTGGCCGGTCAGATCTTGCGCCAGCAGGCGAAACGACTGCGCATGCTGGAAATGCCGCAGGATGTCCATTTGCCGCTCGGCGTCGCCCTGCTGGCCGGCCAATTCGTTGGCGAGCTGGCTCTGCCACTGGCGGTAATCCGGCGCGGCGAAGAGAAGGCGCTGATCCAGCATTTCGTCGAGCAAGATGGGATGGCGGGTAAGGTATTCGGCCGCCCAACTGCTACTTGCCACCATTTGCGCGACTCGCGGCAAGAGCGCTGACTGCTCGATCAACAGAGCTAAATAGGCGCTACGGCGAGCGACTGCTTCCAGCAAGTTGAAGAGGCGTTCGCAGGTTGCCTGCGGGTCGCCGGTCTCGGCCGCCACGGCGATGAGGCGGGGCGCGATCTGGTCAAAGCGTTCCCGGCTGGCGAGCGGCAGCTGTTGATACCGTCCGCTTGCGCGCACCCGGCGCAGGCGCTCTGCCACGGCGACGGGGTCGGCATAGCCCATGCGTTCGAGTCGCTGGCGGGTTTCCTCCTCGTCTTCGGAAGCCTCCCAAAGCCTCTGCAAGGGGTCTGCCGGGCGGTCTTCGGCAGCGCCGCCCAAAACCTCTTCGAAGTGCCGAGATACGGCCTGACGATGGCCATTAAGGACGGCTTCCAGGGCAGCGGGTCCGGCCAGGCCCATGCTTGCCGCCAGCGCGGCGAGTTCCTCGTCGGCTGCGGGCAAGGATTGCGTCTGCTGGTCGTCGCGATATTGCAGTCGATGTTCGAGATTGCGCAGAAAGCGGTAGGCGATACGCAGTTGCTCGGCAGCTTCGGGATTGAGAAGGCCGCGCGCGGCGAGGCGATCGATCATGGCACGGGTGGAGCGCTCTTGCAGCGATGGCTCGCGGCCGCCACGAATGAGCTGAAAAACCTGCACGATGAATTCGATTTCGCGAATTCCTCCGGGGCCGAGCTTGATGTCGTTACGACGATCGCGGCGGGCAACCTCTTCGCGAATCTGCCGATGCAGGTCGCGCAGCGCGGCATAGGCGTCGAAGTCGAGATACTTGCGAAACACGAAGGGGCGCACCAGGGCATATAGATCCTCGGCGCAATCACCGGTGAGCACTCGGCCCTTGAGCCAGGCGTAGCGCTCCCAAGCGCGGCCCTGGGTGACAAGGTATTCCTCGAGCGCGCCGAGGCTGGTGGCCAGCGGGCCGTCCTGCCCGTAGGGCCGCAGGCGCATGTCGACACGAAAGACAAAGCCGTGCTCGGTGACCTCATGCAGACTCGCGATGATGCGCCGGCCCAGTTGCGTGAAGAACTCGTGATTGCTCAAACTGCGCAGCCCGCGGGTTTCGCCTTCCTCGGGGTAGACGAAGACGAGGTCGATGTCGGAAGAAACATTGAGTTCCCCGCCGCCGAGCTTGCCCATGCCCACGATCATCAGCTTCTGCACGGTGCCACTATCGGTGCCGATTGGCTCGCCGTGACGCTCATGGAGCCATGCCTCATGGGCGCTCTGGGCGCGCGCGCAAGCCACTTCGGCCAAGGCGGTGATGCTCATGCAAACCTCATCGAGATCGGCGAGACCGGCCAAATCGCGCAGGATCACCCGGGTCATCACCCGCAGGCGCAAGTCGCGCAGTGCCGCTTTGAGCGCTGCCTCGTCGGCGAAGCGCTCGGGAAGGGCGTTCTCCATCTCGGCACGAGCGAATGCTCTTGTGAACTCGCCCGCGAGGGCTTGGTCCAGGTCAGGTCGACTGGCCAGGGCACGCGCGAAGTAGCGGCTGTAGCGGGCTTGTTCGCTAGCCCTTTGATAATCGGCGGATTCGGGCATGTGGTTTTTGGGTAAAATGTAGCGCTATTCTATGCGTATCCCCCTCGACAGGGCAGAGAAAGACTGCGAGTGCGACGCTGGCGCGACGCGGAGTGCTGCCCCGATTCTTGCCTATCCCCTTGATTCACTGGGGAACCCCCTGGTACGGGGGTGCCGCTGCGCGAGGCACGAGCGCGGTTTCGGGCAACCGCGTGCACGCCGCCTGCGAGGTGGTGTTTCGCCGCGCCTCCTCGGCACGCTACTGCGCATCGTCTTCGACCTCGCGGTCCTGGGCGTTGCCCTCTTCGCTTTGCTCCTCCTTGCACTGCGCTTCGCCGTGCTTCCGAAGATCGAAGACTACCGGCCGGAGATCGTCAACCAGCTGAGCGCCGCACTTGGGCACTCGGTGACGCTGGGACAACTGCGTGCCGGATGGGACGGCTGGAATCCGACCCTGGAGATCCAGGAGCTGGCGGTGCACGGCCGATCGGAAGAGGTCCTGCTCACGCTGCCGGTGGTCAGGACCACGGTTTCATGGCAATCGCTCTTGGTCTTGGATCTGAGACTCAAAGCGCTGACCCTGGAGCGCCCCAGTTTGCTCGTTCGTCGCACCGCCGAGGGGCGGTTTTCGATTGGCGGCCTGGAAGTAGATCCCGCCCACGAAAGCGCCGATGCGCGTTTTGGCGATTGGCTGCTGAGACAGCGGCGGGTGGAGGTTCACGACGCGCTACTGATATGGCAGGACGACTACCGGCAGGCCCCGCAGCTGTTGCTCGATCGAGTCAACTTCCGCTTGGAAAACCGCTTTGGCCACCATCGTCTTGGACTCGTCGGCACTCCGCCGCCGGAAGTCGCCGCACCGATCGACGTGCGCGCCGAGTTCGAGGGCGACAGCCTGACAGACTGGGCCCGATTCGAGGGCAAGGCATATGCGCGCCTCGATTACGCCGATGTGGCCACTTGGCGCGAATGGCTGCCTCTGCCGGCCCAATTCGCGCGCGGGGAGGGTGCTCTGCGCCTGTGGTTCAGCTTTGCCGAGGGCCGGCCACGCGAGTTAACCGCGGACCTTGAGCTGCGCGAGGTCGCGGGCAGCCTGCAAAAAGGGCTGCCCGAACTGAGGCTCAAGCGCCTCGCCGGGCGTCTGGCCTGGAGAGCAGAAAGGGAGATGCAGGTACTCGAGGCGAAGGGTCTAGCGATCGATGCCGAAACGGCGAGCACCGCGCAGCCGCTGGATTTTCATCTGCGTCTTAAGCAAGACGGCGAGGCCTTTTCCGGCGGCGATTTGCGGGCCAATGCCATCGACCTGGCCGCCATGAATGCCCTGGCGCAGCATTTGCCGCTTCCGGAGAACCTACGCCAGGAGCTGCGCGAGCGCGCTCCGCGCGGCATGATCCGCAACGCCATACTGGCCTGGCAGGGGCAAAGCAACGACGCCGCCCTTGCCGCTTTGGAGGCGGATTTCACCGGCCTAGGCCTCGCCTCTGTGCGGGGGCAACCAGGCTTTTCCAATTTCTCTGGCAGAATCGAAAGTGACGCGCAAACCGGCAAACTGCATCTATCTGCCCGCGCCGGTGCCATCGAACTGCCGGAGGTCTTTGTCGCCCCGCTGGCTTTCGATACTCTTCGGGCCAAGGTGAGCTGGCATCGCCGGGGTCCGGCGACGTCAGTGCAGATTGTCGAAGCGGATTTTGCCAATGCACACGCCGCGGGGAGTGCCTCCGGAGAATACCGCTACACCGGTGAGGGGCCGGGCAGCATCGACCTCAAGGGTCGCTTGAGCCGTGCCGACCCGCGCGCCGTGCATGCCTATCTGCCGCTGGTAGTCGGCGAATCCGCCCGGAATTATCTAAAGCGTGCGCTCACGGGAGGTGCGGCGCGCGATGCGAGGCTCATCCTGCGCGGTGATCTCGCCCACTTTCCTTTCGATGATGGCCGCCATGGCTTGTTCGAGATTCGGGTAAGAGCCGAGGACGGTACCATGGATTATGCGCCCGGCTGGCCTGGATTGGAGCGGATCAGGGCTGATCTGCTGTTCCGTGGCGCGCGCATGGAAATCACCGGCAATCAGGCCGAAACGATGGGCATCAAACTCGCCAAGGTGCAGGTCACGATCCCGGATCTGGGCGCGGACGAGCCGGTATTGCAGGTGCGCGGCGAGGCACAAGGTGCCAGTGCTGATTTTCTGCGCTTCGTCGCGACCAGCCCGGTTCTGGAGATGATCGATCGTTTTACCGAAGGCATGGCGGCCACCGGCAATGGAAAGCTCGACCTGCGCCTCGCCATTCCCCTCGCCAAGCCCGAAGAAGCCAAGGTGGTGGGGGAATTCGCCGTCACCAACAACCGACTCGTTCTGGGCGACGAGGTTCCGCCCCTCGATAGGGTCTCCGGGGCCATCCGCTTCACCGAAGACGACGTTCGCGCCGAGGGGGTGAGCGGGGAAATGCTGGGCGGGCCCGCCCAAGCGTTGGTGAGCAGTGAGGAAGGGAGCGTGCGAATCAGCGCTCGAGGCACCGCTCAAGCGGCGGAATTGGCACGCTTCTATGATTCGCCGGTTCTGCGCCATGTTTCTGGCAGCAGCGACTGGCAAGCCGATGTCCGGGTGAGGGGCGGGAAGGCGCAATGGGCGATCGATTCTTCCTTGCGCGGGCTCGCGCTGGATCTGCCCGAACCCCTGCGCAAGCCTGCCGAGGAGCCCTTGCCTTTGCATGTAGAGCAGCGCGAACTCGAGCAGGGCCGGACGTTGTTTGCGCTGACTTTGGGCAACCGCGTGGAATTCCAGACCTTGCGCGCGCGTGACCCCGCCAGCGGTGCAATGGTCTTCGAGCGCGCCTTTCTGGGCTTTGGCGGCGCAGCCCTGGATCTGTCGCGGCCCGGACTCTGGGTGCGTGGCGAGATCGAATCACTGGCACTGGATCGCTGGATCGATTTGCGGCCCGAAGCCGCGGGGCCGCCGGGCCGGTATGACGCAGCCTGGCCACGCGGGGCGGATCTTGTCGGCTTGGATCTCAAGCTCGGCCTGCTGACCGTCATGAATCGCCGCTTCGAGGAGCTGCGGCTCACCGCCAATACCCGTGGCGGCGGCGTCAACCTGAATGTCGCCGGCAAGAGCATTGCCGGCACCCTGGAATGGAGTGAGCCGACGCCGACGCACCCTAATGGCCAGCTCGTGGCGCGCCTGCAGCGCCTCACTCTTCCTGCCGAAGAGGATGCGCCGGCCAAGGAGGCCAGTGCGGACGATGTCGCGGATACGGACGGCTGGCCAGCGCTCGATATCATCGCCGAGGATTTCAACTCCAAGGGGCGCGCGCTGGGGCGACTGGAACTCAAGGCTAGTGCCGAAGGGCAGGACTGGAAACTGGAGCGACTGAAGCTCGCCAATGACGATGGCGTTCTCGAAGCAAGCGGCAAATGGAGCATTCGAACCCCTGCGCAGGAAACGCGTTGCCAACTGCGTCTGGAAGTGCGCGAGGCGGGACCCTACTTGGCGCGCTTTGGCATGCCCGACGCCGTGCGCGCGGCGCCCGCCAAGCTCTCGGGCACGTTGGCCTGGGCCGGCCCACCCAATGACCTGGACTATGGCAGTCTGTCGGGGAGTCTGAGACTCGAGGTGGGCAAGGGGCAATTCACCAAGATCGAACCCGGCCTGGGGAAATTGCTGGGCGTTTTGAGCTTGCAGGCGCTGCCACGGCGTCTGACGCTCGATTTCGGCGATATCTTTTCGACTGGGTTTGCATTCGACAGTCTGGCCGGTAACATCGCCATCGAGCGCGGCGTAATGAGCACCGAGAGGTTACTGCTCGATGGTCCCGCAGCCAAGGTGGAAATCCGCGGCCGCGCCAACATCGCGGCGGAAACCCAGGACCTGCGGGTCACCGTCTTCCCCAGCCTCGCCACCAGCGCGGCGCTGATTGGCGGCCTGGCGGTGAATCCGGTGGCCGGGGGCGTGACCTGGCTGGTATCCAAGATGCTCAAGGATCCTCTGGACCGGCTCTTCTCTTACGAATACCATGTCACTGGCCCTTGGAGCGATCCACAGGTCGCGACCGTGACAGCGAACGCGGCCAATTCCGCAACTGACCTCAGCAGGACTCCGTGAGCACCGCCTCTCCGAACAATGCTGCGGCGACCAATCAACGGTGGAAGGTCGCGGCCGTGCAAATGGTCAGCGGCTCAGATCTGACCAGGAACTTGCTGGCCGCGCGAGTTGGTATCGCTGAAGCGGCGGCCAGCGGGGCGCGGTTGGTGGCCTTGCCTGAGTATTTCTGCCTGATGGGACGAAACGACCGCGACAAGGTGGTAATACGCGAGGTCGACGGCCACGGCCCCATCCAGGCATACCTTGCCGCGTGTGCTCGGGAGTATGGCGTTTGGCTAGTGGGAGGAACCTTGCCGCTTGCGGCAACGGTCGCGGACAAGGTGCGCAACAGCACGCTGGTTTTCGACCCGCAGGGGCGTGCGATCGCGCGCTACGACAAAGTGCACCTCTTCGGTTTTGCCAAGGGTAAGGAGCGCTATGACGAAGCCCAAACCATCGAAGCCGGCGACACGCCCGTGCGCTTCGGCACACCCTGGGGCGAAGTCGGGCTGGCGATCTGCTATGACCTGCGTTTTCCGGAGTTTTTTCGCGCTCTGGGGTCAGTCGACCTACTGATCGTTCCCGCCGCGTTCACGCACACCACTGGCAGCGCCCACTGGGAAGTGTTGCTGCGCGCCCGCGCCATCGAAAACCAATGCTACGTTCTTGCGGCGGCACAGGGCGGAACGCATGACAACGGCCGCCGCACCTGGGGGCACAGCATGCTTATCGACCCCTGGGGAGCAATCGTCACCTGCTTACCGGAAGGGGCGGGTGTCGTGGTGGGAGAAATCGATCCGCGGCGCCTTGCACAGGTGCGCGGCGAACTTCCGGCTTTGCAGCACCGGGTGTTGTAGATCCGACCCGTATTTTCAACGACCTCTGAGCAGCACCAACACCGCGCCACCGCCGCCATCGACGGCCGCCGGCTCACAGTAGGCCAACACCAGGTCGGTGTGTTGCAGCCAGCGCCGCACTTGGCCTTTGAGCACCGGTTCGCGTCCCGGAGAAGACAGGCCCTTGCCGTGGATGATGCGCACGCAGCGATGTCCGGCCTGGTGGCTGTCGGCGAGGAAGGCGCGCAATGCGTCATGCGCCTGTGCGCGGGTGTGGCCATGCAAATCGAGTTGGCCCTGAATCGACCAGAAGCGCCGACGTAGCTTGCGCAGCGTGTCAGAGCGCAGCCCCGGGCGCAAAAAAGACTGCTCTGGTTCGAAATCGGCGGGGTCGTCCGCGCTCGGCATGCCGTGCCGAGCCTCGGCCAGGGCGGCTTGCTCATCGGCGAGCCGCTGCCGCGGTGCCGGCGGTGGAGGCGCCGGAGCGATTCGGGCTTGATTACTTGGCGGCAGCCGATGCACCTCGCCGATGGCGGCGAGGAATTCCTGGTGTGCCGCCCCTTTGTCTTGCAGGGGGCTGGGTTTGCACCCCGCGGGCATGCTCGGATTCCGCTTTAGCCCAAACCGCCGAGGTAGGCTTCGGCGTCCAGTGCAGCCATGCAGCCGGTGGCGGCGCTGGTCACGGCTTGGCGGTAGATGTGGTCGGCGACATCGCCCGCGGCAAAAACGCCCGCAATGCTGGTGCCCGTGGCGCCGCCCTTCTGCCAGCCTTCGCCACCGCCTTTGGTCCAGAGGTAGCCGTTGTCCATACGCAACTGGCCAGTAAAAAGTTCGGTATTGGGGCTGTGGCCGATGGCGATGAAGACGCCGGTGAGCGCTAGGTCTTGTGTGGCGCCGCTTTTCACGTCCTTGATGCGTGCCCCGGTGACACCGCTGGCATCACCCAGGACTTCATCGAGCACGGCATTCCAGATCACCTTGACCTTGCCGGTGCTGGCCTGCGCCATGAGCTTGTCAATCATGATGGCTTCGGCGCGGAAGCGGTCGCGGCGATGCACCACGGTGACGGTCTTGGCAATGTTCGCGAGATACAACGCTTCTTCCACGGCGGTGTTGCCGCCGCCGACGACCAGCACGTCTTGGTTGCGATAGAAAAATCCGTCGCAGGTGGCGCAAGCCGACACGCCCTTGCCCTGAAACGCGCTTTCCGAGGGGAGACCCAGGTAACGCGCCGAGGCGCCGGTGGCGATGATCAGCGCATCGCAGGTGTAAGTGCCGCTGTCGCCGATCAGCGTGAAAGGCCGCTCATCGAGCTTGGCCGTGTGGACATGGTCAAAAATGATCTGCGTGTCGAAGCGCTCGGCGTGTTTCTGAAAGCGCTCCATGAGCTCCGGCCCCATAACACCGTTTACATCAGCGGGCCAATTATCGACTTCAGTGGTGGTCATGAGCTGGCCGCCTTGAGCGAGGCCGGTGATGAGCACGGGTTTCAGATTGGCGCGGGCGGCGTATACTGCGGCGGTGTATCCGGCAGGGCCTGAACCGAGAATGAGCAGACGGCTGTGTTGTGCGGACATGGCTTTCCTTGTCGATGAGACACGCATTTTATCGGATATCGCCAGTTGGCTTTTCGTTCCCGCCAGGGAACAGGGTCCAGCGCCTCAATCGGCCTGGCGATGCTCGCCCGCCAAGCGTCTTTCTCGCGGCAACGTGGGCCTCGCACAGGGGCAGGCTAGGGTGCGCCCTATGGGTGCCGGCAAAGCGAAATCGTGGTATAATGTTGTGCATTAAATACGTCGCACAACTAAATGTTTTTAATCGATAAATTACTCAGCAGATCCAACCGGTCTGAACGCGGCCCGAAGCTTTCGCCGCGGCGAGTGGATTTAGTGCGCGAAGCGTTTTGGCTGCTCGATGGCTTGCTCCTGATCTATCTCGTCCTGATTTTCTCTACTTATGCCAAGACGGACCCGGGTTGGTCTTACAGTGGGGCGAACGCGGTGGTCGCCAATAAAGGCGGCAGCTTGGGCGCATGGCTCGCCGATCTGGGTTTCTATCTCTTTGGCGCCTCGGCCTGGCTGTTCGTGTTGGCCGCGGCCTCGGGCGTCGTCGCAGGCTTTCGCCGCTTGGTCCACGGGCTCGAGCCCGACGAGTCGATTCTTTTGCAGCGGCGTGGCACCTGGGTGGCGGTGCTGGGTTTCCTGCTGCTGCTGTCGATGTTCAGTGGCCTCGAGGCCCTGCGATTGTATCGCCATGGATGGCCGCTACCGCTCGCGCCGGGCGGGTTGGTCGGTGCTGCGGTCGGAGAAGCGATCGCCCAGGTTTTCGGATTCAACGGCGGTACGCTGCTGATGTTGGTCCTGGCCGCGGCGGGATGGTCACTGTTTTCCGGTATGTCCTGGCTGGGCTTGGCGGAAACCCTGGGGAGCGGTTTGGAGCAGAGTCTATCTGCGCTGCGCCGGCGACTTGCCGAGCGTGCCGACCGGCGGGCCGGGGAGGTACAGGCGCAGGAGCGCGAGATCACGGTCGCCGAAGCGAAGCTGCAACTGGACGATCGGCCGCCTATCCTCGTCGTACCCCCCGTGACCGAAATTGCCGAATCGGCTCGCGTGTTTCGAGAAAAACAGGTGCCGCTGTTCCAGGATCTGCCAGATTCACCGCTGCCGCCGTTGCACCTCCTTGAACCCGCAAGTGGGGCGGTGGAGGTGCTCAGCCACGAAACGCTCGATTTCACTTCGCGTCTGATCGAGCGCAAGCTCGCAGATTTTGGCGTGGCCGTGAAGGTGGTGGCGGCGTATCCCGGCCCGGTGATCACACGTTACGAAGTCGAGCCTGCGGTTGGGGTGAAGGGGGCGCAGATCATCAATCTCATCAAGGACCTCGCGCGCGCGCTCGGGGTGGTGAGTATCCGGGTCGTGGAAACCATCCCCGGAAAAACCTGCATGGGCCTGGAGATTCCCAACCCCAAGCGCCAAGTGGTGAAGCTGGTGGAGGTACTGAGTGCGAAGGTCTATGCCGATACCGCGAGCCCTTTGACGCTTGCCTTGGGCAAGGATATCGCCGGCAATCCGTCGGTTGCCGACCTCGGCAAGATGCCGCACCTCTTGGTGGCCGGCACAACCGGTTCAGGCAAATCGGTGGCCATCAACGCGATGATCCTGTCTCTGCTCTACAAGGCGGAACCGCGCCAGGTCCGGCTCATTTTGGTCGACCCCAAAATGCTCGAGCTTTCGGTCTACGAGGGCATTCCCCATCTGCTCGCTCCCGTGGTCACCGATATGAAGCTCGCTGCTAATGCGCTCAGCTGGTCGGTGGGCGAAATGGATGGGCGCTATCGTCTGATGTCCGGCTTGGGGGTGCGCAACCTGTCGGGCTACAACCAGAAAGTCGCCGAGGCGAAAAAGGCCGGCACGCCTCTGCGCAACCCGTTTGCGCCGGTCTTGGAGCAGGCCGAACTGCTCGAGGAACTGCCCTACATCGTCGTGGTGATCGACGAACTGGCCGATCTCATGATGGTGCAGGGCAAGCGGATCGAGGAGTTGATTGCGCGGCTCGCGCAAAAGGCGCGGGCGGCAGGAATTCACCTCATTCTGGCGACGCAGCGGCCATCGGTGGACGTGATTACAGGGCTCATCAAGGCGAACATTCCCTCGCGCATCGCTTTCCAAGTGTCCAGCAAGATCGACTCGCGCACCATCCTCGACCAGATGGGCGCGGAGGCGCTGCTCGGCCAAGGTGACATGCTGTACCTGCCGCCGGGCACCGGCTACCCGCAGCGGGTCCATGGTGCTTTCGTCAGTGACGCGGAAGTTCATCGCGTCGTTGCCCATCTCAAGGAACAGGGCGGGCCGCAATACGTCGAAGGGGTGTTGGAAGCGAGCGAGAGCGCGGATGACGAGGCTCGCCCAGAAGGCGAAGTCCCCAGCGCTGAGGCGGACCCAATGTACGACCAGGCCGTCGCGATCGTGCTGAAAACCCGCCGTGCCTCGATTTCGCTGGTGCAGCGGCACCTGCGTATCGGCTACAACCGGGCGGCCCGGCTCATCGAGCAAATGGAACGCGCCGGATTGGTGTCACCCATGCATAGCAACGGCAACCGTGACGTGTTGGTTCCGGTGCGCGAGGAGAGGGCTTGAACAGATGAAACGGTGTGCGGCATTGCTGGCGATGACCCTGGGCCTGGCCGCTGGTGCAGTCCAGGCTGGAGCGGTCGAGAGGCTGCGAGCCTTCACCAAAGAGACCCAAACCGCTCGGGCGAGCTTCGCGCAAACGGTCTACGACAAGACCGGCCGTAAGCTCCAGGAGTCGAGTGGTAGCTTTCAGCTGCAGCGTCCGGGCCGTTTTCGCTGGGTGTACGAGAAACCCAATGCCCAGCTGCTGGTGGGTGACGGGCGGCGGGTGTGGACTTATGACGAGGATCTCAACCAAGTGACCGTACGGCCCTTCGACAAGGTGCTGGGCTCCACGCCGGCGGCGCTCTTGGCGGGAACCCAGGAAATCGAAAACGCCTTCGATTTGGCGGACCTTCCCGATGCCGATGGGCTGGCATGGGCATCGGCAAGTCCGCGGGCCCGGGATACCGGAGTGTCGATCATTCGCCTAGGCTTCGCTGACAAGGAATTGGCGAGGCTGGAACTCGAAGACGCATTTGGTCAGCGCACCACCATCGATGTTCTCGACCTCGTGCGAAATCCAAAAATCAGCGGCGAGGTTTTCAAGTTCTTCCCACCGCGCGGGGCCGACGTCATCGGTGAGTGAGCTCTTTCCCACCGCGCTTGCGCCGGCGCCGCTGGCTGAGCGTCTGCGCCCAAAAACGCTGGACGAAGTGATTGGCCAGCGGCACCTGCTCGGTTCGGGCATGCCGCTGGCGACTGCCTTCGCCGCTGGGCACCTGCATTCCATGATCCTGTGGGGTCCACCCGGGGTTGGCAAGACTACCTTGGCGAGGCTAATGGCGGCGGCCTTCAACGCCCAGTTCGTGGCGCTCTCGGCCGTACTTTCCGGCGTCAAGGATATCCGCGATGCCGTCGCCCGTGCCGAACAAGCGCTCGCCGTGAGCGGGCAGGCGACGATACTGTTTGTCGACGAGGTGCATCGCTTCAACAAGGCGCAACAGGACGCCTTTTTGCCTCACGTGGAAAGCGGCCTCTTTACTTTTGTCGGCGCGACGACCGAAAACCCATCTTTCGAAGTTAACGGGGCATTGCTCTCGCGGGCCGCCGTGTATGTGCTCAAGCCGCTGAGCAAGGAGGAACTGGCCAGCTTGTTGGAGCGGGCCAGGCAGGCCGCCATGCCAGAGACCAACCTTACCGAGGAAGCGCGCCGCTGCCTCGTCGATTATGCCGACGGAGACGCGCGGCGGCTGATCAACTACGTCGAACAGTTGGCGGTGGTGGTGCAGAAAGCGCCGCCGCTGGTGGTGGATGCCGAGTTCGTCGCCAAGGCCTTGGCCCGCGGGGCGAGGCGTTTCGATCGCGGGGGCGACTATTTTTATGACCAGATCTCCGCTCTGCACAAGGCAGTGCGGGGTTCCAATCCCGATGCCGCGCTTTACTGGCTGGTGCGCATGCTCGACGGCGGTGCCGATCCGCGCTACCTCGCGCGGCGCATCTTGCGCATGGCCATCGAAGACATCGGTCTGGCCGATCCTCGCGCCTTGCGACTAGCGCTCGACGCTGCCGAAGTTTACGAGCGGCTCGGCTCCCCCGAAGGCGAGCTGGCACTCGCCGAAGCAGTGCTCTACTTGGCCTGCGCAGCCAAGAGCAATGCCGCTTACGTCGCGTATAATGAAAGCCGCGAATTCATCTCCGGAGACGGTTCCCGGCCAGTGCCCGCGCATCTGCGAAACGCGCCGACCCGCTTGATGAAAGCGCAGGGTTACGGCGAGGAATACCGCTACGCCCATGACGAGCCGGAAGCCTACGCCGCGGGCGAGAACTATTTTCCCGAGGGTATGCCGGCGGTGTCGTGGTACCGGCCCAGTGACCGCGGCCTCGAAATGCGAATCGCCGAAAAGCTTGCTTACCTGCGCGGCCTGGATGCCGCTGCCAGCAAGAAAGGAACTTGAGGAAACCATGCTCGACGTACAAATGCTGCGCTCCGATCTCGCCGGAGTTGCGACACGCCTTGCCAGCCGGGGCGTGCAACTCGACACTGCGGCCTTCGAAGCGCTGGAGCGCGATCGCCGGGATATCCAGATGCGCACCCAGGAACTGCAAGCGCGGCGCAACAGCCTCTCCAAAGAGACCGGTCAGGCCAAAGTTAGAGGCGAGAGCATCGATGCCCTGCTCGCCGAATCGGCGGGGCTGGGTGAGGAGACCAAACGCCTCGAGCATGAGCTTGCCAACGTTCAAGCCAAGCTCGCGGATTTCTTGCTGGGTTTGCCCAATCTGCCGCATGCCACCGTACCCCTGGGCCGGAGCGAACGGGACAACGTCGAAGTACGGCGCTGGGGTACTCTGCCAAGTTTTGGCTTTGCGCCCAAGGATCACGTAGCCATCGGCGAAGCGCTCGGCGGACTCGATTTTGCCAGCGCGAGCAAGCTATCAGGAGCACGCTTCACGCTGATGCGTGGCGCCATCGCGCGACTGCATCGGGCACTGGCGCAGTTCATGCTCGACGTGCATACCCGTGAACACGGCTACACCGAGTGCTACACGCCCTACCTCGTCAATGAGGCCACGCTCATGGGCACCGGGCAACTGCCCAAGTTCGTGGGCGACCTGTTTCATGTCACCAAGGGTGAGTACGGCGAAGACGAGGAGCCTGGGCACAAGTATTACCTCATTCCGACGGCCGAGGTTTCACTCACTAATTTGGTCCGTGGCGACATCCTGCGGCTGGAAGCACTACCGCTGCGACTCACGGCGCACACGCCTTGCTTTCGCTCCGAGGCCGGCTCATATGGGAAAGACACCCGCGGCATGATCCGGCAGCACCAGTTCGACAAGGTGGAGCTCGTACACATCGTGCATCCCGAGGACTCTTACGCGGCACTAGAGGAACTGACGGGACACGCTGAAGCGATCCTGCAGAAACTCGGCTTGCCTTACCGGGTGCTTGCGTTGTGCAGCGGCGACATGGGTTTTGGCGCGGCCAAGACTTACGATTTGGAGGTCTGGCTACCGGGACAGAACGCCTACCGCGAGATCTCCTCCTGTTCCAATTGCGAGACGTTTCAGGCGAGGCGGATGCAGGCTCGCTTCCGCAATGCTCAGGGCAAGCCCGAACTCGTGCATACCCTCAATGGCTCCGGGCTCGCTGTGGGGCGGTGCCTAGTGGCGGTACTGGAGAACTACCAGCGCGCCGACGGTGGCCTGGACCTGCCGGAAGCGCTGTGGCCCTATATGGGCGGCGTGCGCGAAATACTCCCGGGCTAACTAAGTCAGCAGGCGCGCAGGTTGCCGGCGTGGCAGTCGCTGTTGGCATGAAGGCGCGGCAAGTGCGCGGCTTCCATGCGGATGAGGATGTCGTAGTATGCCCGCACGTTCTCTACGAAGATCACCGGGGCTCCGCCTCGGGCGAAACCATGTTTCAAGGTGTTGGCGACCTCGGGGCGGGCGAGAAGCGGCAGCGTGCGCTTGAGATCCGGCCAGGAGTCGGGGTTGAGCTTGCGGCGCTGCGCAAGAACGCGGGCATCTTCGAGGTGGCCATAGCCGATGTTGTAAGCGGCCAATGCAAGCCAAGTCCGATCCGGTTCGAGAATGCGCTCCGGTAGCATCGCCTTGAGTTGAACCAGGTACTTGGCTCCGGCTACGATGCTCTGCAGCGGATCGAGCCGGTCGGTGACGTTCATGCGCAGCGCCGTGTCTTCCGTCAGCATCATTATTCCGCGCACATTGGTAGGGCTGGTCGCGAGCGGATCCCAGTGGGATTCCTGGTAAGCCAACGCCGCGAGCAAGCGCCATTCGATGCCAGTGGTTTCCTGCGCGGCTTGGAACATGCGCCGATACTGAGGCAGCAGCGTACGCACTTTTTCCTGCATGCGCTCCGCGTCGATCGGACCGACCCGTTCGGTATGCCCGTAATAGCGATCGATCAGGCGCTGAAGCGTTCCGTTTTCGCGAATCATGCGAAAGAACGCTTCGGCCTGCTTGGCCAAGGATTCCTGCCCCGGCGCGAAGACCCAGGCTAGTTCCTGAGCGGGACCGATGTTGAACGCCGCGTCGACGTCCAAATAGAGATTGCGCACCACCGCCAGTGCATGTGAGTCGGCCACGGCGTAACGGAGCTCGCCTTGCGCGACGCGCTCCAGTAGCGGTTCCTGGTCGTGAAAATCGAAAACCTGCCAGGCGAGGTCCGGCACGCTCGCCTTAGCGGCTTCGAGCATCTCCGTATGGCCAAAGCCGTCCGCTACGCCGATGGTCGCACCGGAGAGATCCTGCCAGTCCCGTGGCGGCGCCAGATCGGTGTGATAGGCGAGCGCGGTTTGGATGCTCTGGTAACTTGGACCCCAGATCAACCCAGGCGGGGCGGATGGCGGCCGGCTCAGACCTGCGGCGGCGAAAGTGGCGCGTCGATCCGCCACCTGGTGCAAAAGGTCGGCAGCGCGATCGACGAGCTCGAACCGCACGGGCCGCCCCAGGTATTGACCAAACATCGTCGCCAAATCGAATTCCAGGCCCACCGGGTGGCCCTCTGGACCGGCGTAAAAGGTGGTCGGCCCCTGGCGGGTAAGCACGAGGAGGTCGTCCGTGTTCCGTCTTCCGGTCTCGGTACTCGGTCCGCAGGCCTCGAGCACCAACCCGGTCACAATTATCCCGGCAACGAGTCGTAGCACGAGCGCATCACCCCTGGACAGGTCGCGGCATTATAGCCGGTCCGACGCTGCGTGCCCCGCGCTGGTGGACGTGCCGGCGCTCGCTTGGTCACTGGCCGGACAAAGGGGTGGTCAGCTTTTCGCCCCGCCGCCTTTACCTTGCCCCATGCCACCAATTGGCCGATAATGCACACTCTGCTGCAAAGCTATCCGTTTATGGCGGGTCGCCCCGCATTGCATGGTAGTGAACCTGGTCAGGTCCGGAAGGAAGCAGCCACAACTATTCTCTGCAAGTGCCGGGGGAACGGCTCGCCACCCTATCTGATGCCCCACTGGAAACCTTAAACTCAGTGAGCTACCAAGCCTTGGCGCGCAAGTGGCGCCCGCGCAGTTTCGAGGAACTGGTGGGGCAGGAGCATGTGGTGCAGGCGCTGTGCAATGCCTTGGAGCGCCAGCGCCTGCACCACGCGTATCTCCTGACCGGCACGCGCGGGGTGGGAAAGACGACTATCGCGCGCATTCTGGCCAAATCCCTGAATTGCGAAAAGGGTGTTACCGCGAAACCTTGCGGTGAATGCGCCGCTTGCCGGGAAATCGATTCCGGGCGGTTTGTCGACTTGCTCGAGCTTGACGCTGCGTCCAACACTGGCATCGACAATATGCGCGAGATTCTCGACAACGCGCGTTATGCGCCAACCGCTGGCCGGTATAAGGTCTACCTCATCGACGAAGTGCACATGCTCTCCAAGGCGGCCTTCAATTCGATGCTCAAGACCCTGGAGGAGCCGCCCGAGCATGTCAAGTTCGTGCTGGCGACGACTGATCCGCAGCGCATCCCAATCACCGTTTTGTCTCGCTGTCTGCAGTTTAGTCTGAAGCAACTGCCGATGCCCCTCATTCGTAGCCGCCTCGCTGCGGTTCTCGAGGCGGAGAATATCCCCTTTGAGCCCGAGGCGCTGGCGCTGATCGCCCGCGCGGCCCAAGGTTCGATGCGGGACGCCTTGTCGCTTCTCGATCAGGCGATCGCCTATGGCGGTGGCAAAGTCGAGGATGCAGTCGCGCGTACCATGTTGGGTACGGTCGATAGTGATTCACCGATGCGCTTGCTGGAGGCGCTTTGCGCCGGTGACGGCGAGGCGCTGCTGCGTGAGGCCCAGAGCATGGCCGAGCGCAACTTCTCATTCGATGCCGCTTTGCAGGAACTGGCGGCGCGCCTGCAGGATATTGCTCTGGCGCAAGTCGTACCTGAGGCGCTCGAAGAGGATTTCGTGCCGCACGCCGCGGTTGTGAAGCTAGCGGCGCAAATGGCGCCCGAAGAGGTACAGCTTGCGTACCAAATTGCCATTCATGGCCGCCAGGATCTGCCCCTGGCGCCGGACGAGTATGCCGGTTTCACCATGGCGCTCTTGCGCATGCTCGCGTTTCGGCCGGTGGTGACGGGCGGCGGCGCGATAGGCACGACCGCGGCTACTGCGGAAAGTGCCCCTTCCAATCGATCTCAGATCGAAGCGCGCCCCGTTGCTGACGAGACAGCACGCGAGATGGGCCGGAGCCAGCCTTTCGACGGCGATTGGGCACGACTCGCGCGCGGCTTGCCCATCGCGGGCATGGCGCAGCAACTGGCGCTGAACAGCGAACTCAAGACCTGGGACGAGCGCCGCGTCGTCCTGCGCGTCGCAGGCGAACAGCGGCATTTGGCTGACCGGGCCTACCTGGATAAGCTGCGCGTTGCCCTGGAAGAGACGCTCGGCCGGCGATTGCACCTTGAAGTGGAGGTGGCGGAGGGCGTGGCCGATTCGGCGGCCTTGCGCGAGCGGCGAGAAAAGGCTGAACAGTTTGCTCGCGCGAAGTCGAGTTTTGAAGCAGACGGCTTTGTGCGGGATGTCGTCGAGAAAATGGGCGGGCAGGTGCGCGGAGATTCGATTCGCCCGCTGAACTAGAACTCTGAAACGCAGCAGGAGTTGCCGATGAAAGGTGGTATCGCCGGCTTGATGAAACAGGCCCAGCAGATGCAAGAGAACATGAAGAAGGCGCAGGAGCAGCTTGCGCTCATTGAGGTCGAGGGGCAGGCGGGTGCGGGGCTGGTCAAAGTGGTAATGACTTGCCGGCACGACGTGAAGCGGGTGGTAATCGACCCGAGCTTGCTTGCCGAGGACAAAGATATGCTCGAAGACCTGGTGGCCGCCGCAGTGAATGACGCGGTGCGACGCGTGGAAGCAACCGTGCAGGAGCGCATGGCCGGGTTCACCGCCGGATTACAGCTTCCGCCCGGCTTGAAGCTGCCCTTCTAACTGCGACTGTCGGCTGGGCATGGATACGCTCACGCCGCTCGATGAACTGGTCAAGGCGTTGCGCTGCCTGCCTGGCGTCGGACCCAAGGCGGCCCAGCGCATGGCCTTCCATCTGCTGCAGTATGACCGCAAGGGCGCCCAGCATCTTGCACAAGCGCTGCGCGACGCCGTGGAGCGCGTTCGTCATTGCGAGCGCTGCAACACACTCACCGAGCAGCTTGTGTGCGCCCTCTGTCAGTCGCCGCGCCGCGATCCCACCCTGCTCTGCGTGGTCGAATCACCGGCCGATTCGCTTATGGTCGAGCAAAGCCACGCCTTTAACGGCCTCTATTTCGTGCTGATGGGACGCTTGTCGCCCCTGGATGGCATTGGTCCTAAGGAGATTCATCTGGATCGGCTGCTCAAGCGCGCGACCGATGGCGTGGTCCGCGAGGTGATCGTCGCGACCAATTTCACCAACGAAGGCGAGGCGACGGCGCATTATGTCAGCGAACTCTTGCGTGCGCGCGGGCTGCGCGTAACCAGGCTTGCCCGAGGCGTACCGGTGGGAGGAGAACTCGAGTATGTGGACAGCGGAACGCTGGCTCAGGCGTTACGCGAGCGTCGACCACTAGAATAGACGCTAGAATGGCGAGCACTCCTGCCGGCAGGCGATCGCCGCGGGGCGGGGGATAGGAGGAAGCATGAGTGCAGAAGCGAATGGATCGCGCAGCGGCGGCGGCAGGAGGCGGTTCGTTCAGTCCGCAGCCGCCTTAACTGGAGGTCTGCTGGCCGCACCGATACCTCGGGCGCGCGCGGAAACCACCGTTGAGCTGCGCTTTCAGAGCACCTGGCCGACGCGCGACATCTTTCATGAATACGCACTGGACTTCGCCGCCAAAGTCAACGAGATGTCCGGAAGCCGCCTGCACATCGAAATGCTTCCCGCGGGTGCCATGGTCAGGGCCTTCGATTTGATCGATGCGGTGCACAAGGGAGTGCTTGATGGCGGGCATGGTGTGGCAGCCTATTGGTACGATCGCAACTCGGCCTATTCGCTTTTTGGAACGAGCCCGTTGGCCGGACTCGACGCCAATCAGATGCTCGCCTGGATCGAACACGGTGGTGGCAAGGAACTCTATCGCGAATTGCAGCAGGAGATCATGGGCTACGAGGTCGAAGGTTTGCTCTACGGCCCCATGCCGACTCAGCCGCTGGGCTGGTTCAAGAAACCAATACGCACGGCGGGCGATCTGCGGGGGCTGCGCTTTCGCACCGTCGGCCTGGCCACCGAGCTCTTCCGCGAACTCGGAGCCAAGCCGGTAACCCTACCGGCGGCGGAGATCGTCGCCGGACTCGATCGCGGGACCATCGACGCGGCCGAATTTAACAACGCGAGCAGCGACCGAAGCCTGGGTTTCCCGAACGTGACCAAAGTGTGCATGCTGCAAAGTTATCACCAGAGCGCCGAATTCTTCGAGATTCTGATTAATCGGCAGCGCTATCTGTCGCTTTCTCCGGAACTGCGAGCCATCATCCGTTACGCGGCTCAGGCATCGTCGGCGCAAATGAGCTGGAAGGCGATAGACCGCTATTCCCAAGACTACTTCGCCATGCAGAAAGAAGAACAAGTGCGCTTCTATCGCACGCCGCGAGATGTGCTCGATGCTCAGCTCAAGGCTTGGGACCGTGTTATCGCCAGAAAATCACGGGAGAATCCATTTTTCGCCAAAGTGATCGACTCGCAGCAGAATTGGCTGCGCCGCGTCGGCAAGTGGGCGCTGGATACCCAAGCCCCGAGCGAGATCGCGCTGACGCATTGGTTAAGACCGCGCTGCTGCTCGACCTGAATGGCCGTAGCATGGGCATGAGGAGCATCTTGCCGCGATACGTGCTGCGGTAGTAATCTGGCGGCACGCGATAACGGCGGACCGGAATGGAGGAAGTCATGATCGTCAGCGAAATCCTACGGATCAAGGGCAACGCCTTATATACAGCCGCACCCGGCGCGGCGGTGATCGAGGCGGTCCGGGTTATGGCGGAGAATGATATCGGGTCGCTGGTAGTGATGGAGAACGGCCGAATGGCCGGCATGCTCACGTTTCGCGAGGTCCTTCAGGCGCTGGATCAGAAAGGCGGTCAGCTGGGCGCGCTGAAGATCACCGATATCATGGTTCGGGACCCAGTGCAGGCCTCTCCTCATTTGGAAGTCATGGAATTGCGCCGCGTCATGCTCGAACGGCATGCACGCTATGTTCCAGTGATCGACGGAGGCACCTTGCTCGGAGTCGTTTCCTTCCACGATGTCGCCAAGGCGGTCTACGAGGAGGCTAGCTTCGAGAACAAGATGCTGAAGAGCTACATCAAGAACTGGCCGGAGGACGAAACTGCTTGAGGTGCCGTGCGGCAAGCCACTCAGATTGGTCTGCCGAGCAGAAAAATCGCCGGCCGCTTGGCATAGGCGCCGCAATCGCGGTGTTTCCAGGCGTTGACGGGCAGGCTGCAGATCGATTCTGAAGGGAGGGTGAGGTCCGCTGCCACGCACAGTTGCGTTTGCGGTCGGCAAGCGGCGCCCAGGGCTTCCAGCAGCGCGACATTGCGATAAGGGGTTTCGATGAAGACCTGGGTCGCGCCTGTCTTCCAGGCGGCATCGTCGAGGCGCCGCAGCGCTTCGATTCGCTCCTGGGGTTTGACCGGCAAGTAGCCGTGAAAGACGAAAGACTGCCCATTTAGGCCCGAGGCCATCAAGCCCATCAGGATTGCCGAGGGGCCAACCAAGGGCACGACACGCAGGCCTTGCAAGTGGGCGGCGGCGACGAGCAGAGCACCTGGGTCGGCGATGGCGGGGCAACCGGCCTCGGAGATCAAGCCTAATGGCGAACCATTGAGCGCAGGCGCCAAGAGTCGCGGAATTTCACCACGAGGTGTGTGCTCGTTCATTTCCTGAACATCGAGTTCGACCAGTGGAAGGGGCATGCCGACGCGCTTCAGGAAAGCCCGTGCCGACCGGGCGTTTTCCACCACAAAATGGCGTACCAGGCGGATCTGGGTGAGCGTGCCCAACGGCAGCACGGAATCGAGATTCTCGCCCCCGAGAGTGGTGGGAATGAGATAGAGCGGCGCGGGGGCGGCGGCAGCCATCAGTGCGCGTGCGCCAGCACCTCGAGGCCGGCGCTACGCAGCATGGCCGTCAGGCGGATCAAAGGTAGACCGATGAGGGCGGTGGGATCTTCGGCGGCGACACTGGACACGAGGGCGATGCCCAGTCCTTCGATCTTGGCGCTGCCGGCGCAGTCGTAGGATTCTTCAAGGCGCAGATAACGATCGAGCAGGTAATCGGGCAACCTGCAAAAGCGAACCCGGGTGGGGACGTTCTCCATTTGGATGTCGCCGTTGCCCGCGACGACGGCCAGGGCAGTGTGGAAAACCACCTCGCGCCCCTGCATGCGTTTGAGCTGGTCGAGCGCGTTTTCATGATTCATTGGTTTGTTGATCGCCTGGCCATCGAGATCCGCGATTTGATCGGAGCCGATGACGATGCTGCCTGGGTTGGTTCGCGCAACCGCCAGGGCTTTGGCTACCGCCAGTCGGCTGGCAGCCTGATCTGGGGTTTCACCCGCGGCGAGCGCTTCATCAACGTCGGGCGGCAGCACGTCGAACGGCACGCGCAAGCGCTCCAGGAGGGCACGCCGGTAGGGTGAAGTCGAGGCGAGGATAAGTTTGGGCATTGCGCGGGTGATGGAAAAATGCCAAGATTTTTGACATCAAAGCGCCAAAGCCTTATTATGCTACGTTTATGTCGAACCGCGCCAACTTTGTCACCGCGACCGGCAAGCTTGATGTGCAGGGGCTGGCTCGTGCTGGCGATGCGGTGGTTGGCATCGCGCAACTCGTTGATTTTAAGCGAGTCGAAGGCCAGCTCGCCACCAACGAGGGTGCGCTGGGGTTTACCGTGCGTGGCGCAGTCGACGAGCGAGGGCGGCCCGTGTTACGTGTGCGGCTCGAAGGTAGTGTGACGCTCGTCTGCCAGCGCTGCTTGCTGCCTTTTCTGTACGAGATCGACAGCGAGTCCGAAATTCAGCTCGCGGCCACTGAGGAAGAGTTGGTGGCCTGGGACGAAGACGAGGGCGAAGCCTTGCTCGCGGAATCCCCACTGGATTTACATGAGCTGTTGGAAGACGAGTTGTTGCTGGCTCTGCCCTACGCGCCGCGCCACCCCGAAGGTGTCTGTGCGCCTGGCCCGGCGGGAACGAGCCACGAAGACGAAGCCGGACCGTTTGCCTCGCTTGCCGCTCTAAAGCGCAAGCAGACCGGAAACACAATTTGAAGCAGGAGTTTGACCATGGCTGTTCAGCAGAACAAGAAGTCCTCTTCCAAGCGCGGTATGCATCGCGCGCACGACTTTCTCACCAGCCCGCCGCTTGCGGTGGAGCCGGTGAGCGGCGAAATCCATCTGCGGCATCACATCAGTCCCAAGGGGTACTACCGCGGTAAGAAAGTCATCGCCACCAAGGGCGAGTAACGATTTCTCGCGGCCTTGGGGCGGGACGCCAGTTGCGTCCCCAACCGCCAGATCAATACTTCGAACGCAGGTCGGATAGGCGATGAGGGTCACGATCGCGGTTGACGCCATGGGCGGAGACTACGGCCCGGCCGTCACGGTGCCGGCTGCATTGGCTTTCCTGACCCAATGCCTGGAGGCTCAGGTCATCCTTGTGGGGCAGGAAGCTGCCCTCAAGGCCGAGCTTGGCGCGCGTGGAGCAGTCGAGAGTGCACGGCTTACCATTCGGGCGGCTACGGAAGTCGTTGCCTCCGACGAACTCCCGTCGGCGGCGCTGCGCAACAAGAAGGATTCCTCGATGCGCGTCGCCGTCAATCTGGTCAAGGAAGGCAGGGCTGCAGCTTGTGTCAGCGCGGGCAATACTGGCGCATTGATGGCGATTGCCCGGTTCGTCCTCAAGACGATGCCCGGGATCGAGCGCCCGGCTATCGCCACCGCACTCCCCACCCTCAAGGGTCAGTCCACCGTACTGGATCTCGGCGCCAATGTGAACTGTAGTGCCGAGCAACTCTATCAGTTCGGTCTCATGGGTTCAGCGCTGGTCGCGGCCACGCAGCATTGTGAGAGGCCCACCGTCGGACTATTGAATATTGGCGAGGAGGAGATCAAAGGCAACGACGTGGTCAAGCATGCGGCGGAGCTCTTGCGCGCAAGCGAACTCAACTTCATCGGCAACGTCGAAGGGGACGACATTTATAAGGGCACGGCTGATGTGGTGGTTTGCGATGGATTTGTCGGCAACGTGGCGCTCAAGACTTCCGAAGGTTTGGCGCAGATGCTGGTGACCTTTTTGAAGGAAGCGTTCACGCGCAATTTGCTCACCAAGCTGGTGGCGGTGATCGCCATGCCAGCGCTCAAGGGTTTCAAGCATCGCGTCGATCCCCGTCGTTACAATGGTGCCAGCCTGCTCGGCCTTCGAGGCATCGTCATGAAGAGCCATGGTGGCGCCGATGTTCTCGCTTTTCACAATGCGCTGCAGCGGGCCTATGAGGAGGCGACCAGCGGGGTGCTCGAACGCATCGCCGGTTACGTGACCCGCGCTGGCGTGCAGCCGGTTGCCGCAGAAGATATCGATGCTTAATCGCATTGTCGGCACCGGCAGCGCCTTGCCTAGCCGTGTGCTTAGCAACGACGAGCTGGCGACCCGCGTGAATACGAGCGACGAATGGATCGCCGCACGAACCGGCATTCGCCAGCGCCATATCGCCGCCGCGGAAGAAACCACCAGCGAGCTGGCTCTGCGGGCAGCGCGCCAGGCCCTGGAGATGGCCGGGCTCAGCGCGGCGGATCTCGACCTCATCATCGTGGCGACGTCGACCCCGGACATGGTGTTTCCGAGCACGGCGTGCATACTGCAAGACAAACTCGGTGCCAAAGGCGGCGCGGCCTTTGACGTCCAGGCTGTATGCAGCGGCTTCGTCTACGCCTTGGGGATTGCTAACGCGCTGATGCACGCGGGTACCGCAAAGCACGCCCTCGTAGTAGGGGCGGAAATCTTCTCTCGCATCCTCGACTGGGCCGATCGCGGCACCTGCGTGCTCTTTGGCGACGGTGCCGGAGCGGTCGTGCTGGGGCGGGACGCAAAGCGCGGCATCCTCTCCGCTCACTTGCACGCTGACGGAGCCCACCGCGACATTCTCTGCGTACCAGGGCAAATCGATTCCGGGGCAATTCGCGGCCGTCCGTTCGTGTATATGGAAGGCAACACAGTGTTCAAGTTTGCCGTGCGTGTTCTCGCCGAGGTTGCCGAAGAGGCGCTTGCCGCGAATCACCTCGAAAAATCGGCGATCGATTGGCTTATCCCGCACCAGGCCAATACCCGTATCATCGAGGCCACCGCAAAAAAGCTCGATTTGCCGATGAGCCGCGTGGTGCTTACTGTCGCCCAACATGGCAATACGTCTGCGGCGTCGATACCTCTTGCCTTGGATCAAGCAGTGCGCGACGGACGCGTGCAAAGCGGGCAGCATGTCATGCTGGTCGGTGTTGGTGGTGGTTTCACCTGGGGTTCGGTTCTAATCAAGTGGTGAGCGAAGCATGAAACTTGCAGTGGTTTTTCCTGGTCAGGGCTCTCAATCCGTGGGAATGATGAACGGCTGGGGCGAGCTTGCGGTCATTCGGGACACCTTTGCCGAAGCTTCCACGGTGCTCGGCGACGATTTCTGGGCCATGGCCCAAAACGGTCCGGAAGATGCGATCAACGCAACCGTGAACACCCAACCCCTGATGCTTACCGCCGGCGTGGCTGCATGGCGTGCCTGGCGAATCGGCGGAGGCCATACGCCCGAGATGATGGCGGGCCACAGCTTGGGAGAGTATAGCGCGCTGGTTGCCGCTGGGGCGCTGGCGCTGCAGGATGCGCTTCCCTTGGTCCGTTTCAGGGCCCAGGTGATGCAAGAAGCAGTGGCCGAGGGCGGCGGTGGCATGGCTGCCGTTTTGGGGTTGGACGATGCGGGGATCGTAGCCGCATGCGCTGAGGCGGCGCAGGGCGAAGTGGTCGAGGCGGTGAACTTCAACGCTCCCGGCCAAGTGGTGATCGCCGGAGCCAAGTCGGCGGTGGAACGAGCCGTAGATGCGGCCAAGAGGCGAGGGGCCAAGCGAGCCGTACTTCTGCCTGTGAGTGTACCGTCGCATTGCGCTCTGATGAAACCCGCCGCGGAGAAGCTTGCGGGCTACCTGCAGAGCGTGCCGATAAGCATGCCCAAGATTCCCGTATTGCATAACGTCGACGCCAGGGTGGCGCAGAGCCCTGCGGCGATCCGCGCGGCACTCGTGAATCAGCTCTACCGCCCGGTGCGTTGGGTCGAGACGGTACAGTTTTTTGTCGGTCAGGGGGCGACCCACCTTCTGGAATGCGGCCCAGGCAAGGTACTCTCGGGGCTCAACAAACGTATCGCGGCGGGTATGACCACCTTCGCATTGACTGACAAAGACGCGTTGGCTAGCGCACGTGCCGGTATCCAAGGAGAAGGCCCATGCTGTTGAAAGATCAGATCGCTCTCGTCACGGGGGCCAGCCGCGGCATCGGTCGAGCCATCGCTCTGCAGTTGGCGGCGGAGGGTGCCAGGGTATTCGGCACCGCCACCAGCGATGCAGGCGCCGAAGGCATCGGCGTCTATTTGCGCGAGGAAGGCCGCTCGGGGGAGGGCCTCAAATTGGATGTGACCGATTCCGGCGAGATCGAGCGGGTGATTAAGACCATCCAGGAGCGCGGTGATATCCGCATTCTCGTCAACAACGCCGGAATAACGCGCGACAATCTGCTGCTGCGGATGAAGGACGAGGATTGGGACGTCATCCTCGATACCAATCTCAAAGCCGCGTTCCGGCTCTCGCGCGCGGTCTTGCGCGGGATGATGAAAGCGCGGGCCGGGCGGATCATCAATATCGGTTCGGTAGTGGGATCGAGTGGGAACCCGGGCCAGGCCAACTACGCGGCCGCCAAAGCGGGGTTGATCGGCTTGACCAAGTCGCTAGCGCAGGAGGTTGGCAGCCGCGGCATCACCGTCAACTGTGTCGCACCGGGTTTTATTGACACCGATATGACCCGCGCCCTTCCCGAGGAACAGAAAGCAAAGCTCCTGGAGGGCATACCGTTGGGGCGTTTGGGCAGCGTCGAGGACATCGCCCATGTGGTGAGCTTCCTCGCCTCGCCGGGAGCCGGCTACATCACCGGCGCTACATTACATGTCAATGGCGGTATGTACTTGGCGTAGGCCGATGTTTTTCGCGCGCTGCCGCCACGTTTTTGACAACGCCGCGCGTCTGGTAGAATAGGCAGGTTTTTTGTTCAGCCCAATCTTGGGAGGAGTTATGGAAGACATCGAACAGCGAGTCAAGAAAATCGTCGCCGAGCAACTGGGCGTGAACGAGGCCGAAATCAAGAACGAGTCCTCGTTCGTCGACGATCTCGGCGCGGATTCGCTTGACACAGTCGAGTTGGTCATGGCACTGGAAGAGGAGTTCGAGTGCGAGATTCCTGACGAAGAGGCGGAGAAGATTACGACCGTCCAGCAGGCAATCGACTACATCAAGGCTCATCTCAAGTCCTGAGAGGCCTTTTCATCCGTGCCGGCGGGGCTTTGCTCGGCGGCACGGATCCCGCTTACGCAATACTGGCAGGTCAACTTGGCAAAGCGCAGAGTCGTCGTCACCGGTCTGGGCATCGTTTGTCCGGTCGGCTTGAATTTGCAGGAATCCTGGGATGCCATCGTAGCCGGCAAGTCGGGGATCACCCGCATCACCCGCTTTGATGCGTCGCGGTGCGGGTCGCAGATCGCCGGCGAAGTCAAGGGTTTCGATCCCTCCAAATACCTCCCGCCCAAGGAGGCGCGCCGCTTTGACACCTTCGTCCATTACGGGGTGGCGGCGGCTAGCGAGGCTCTGGCTGATTCCGGACTGGACCTGCAGAAGGAAAACCTCGATCAAATTGGCGTGTGCATCGGTTCAGGTATTGGTGGTTTGCCGCTGATCGAAGAAACGCATACCGCACTGCAGGCAGGCGGTCCGCGCAAGGTTTCTCCTTTTTTCATTCCCGGCTCCATCGTCAATATGGTGTCCGGGTGCATCTCTATCATGTATGGGCTGAAAGGCCCGAACCTCTCCATCGTTACTGCTTGTGCGACTGCTACGCACAGCATTGGTGACGCTGGTCGGCTGATCGAATATGGCGATGCCGACATCATGATCGCGGGCGGTACCGAAGCGACCGTTTGCGAGCTTGCTGTTGCCGGTTTTTCCGCGGCGCGCGCCCTGTCCACACGCAACGACGATCCGGCCACTGCCAGCCGGCCCTGGGATAAGGATCGAGACGGTTTCGTGCTAGGCGAAGGCGCTGGTGTCCTGGTCTTGGAAGAATACGAGCACGCCAAGGCGCGCGGCGCGCGGATCTATTGCGAACTCGCCGGCTACGGAATGAGCGCCGACGCGAACCATATCACTGCTCCCTGCGAAGACGGGGACGGCGCTGCTCGCTGCATCCGGAATACCCTGCGCAATGGCGGCATCGACGCACGCGAGGTCGACTACATCAATGCCCATGGCACCTCGACGCCCCTCGGGGACATCGCCGAAACCGTCGCTGTGAAACGCGCTCTGGGCGACCAGGCCTACCGGCTGGTCATGAGCTCAACCAAGTCAGCGGTGGGACATCTGCTGGGCGGCGCGGGGGGCGTGGAGGCGGTCTTTTTGGCGATGGCGGTAGCTACGCAGACCGCGCCGCCCACTATCAATCTCTTCAACCGGGATCCCGCTTGTGACCTCGATTACGCGGCGAACGCGGCCCGGTCGATGGACATTCGCGTGGCGCTCTCGAATTCCTTCGGTTTCGGCGGCACCAACGCCACGCTCGCTTTTCGCCGCATTTGATCGGCGGGAAGACCCCACGGATCTCCCACTCCTATAGCCACGAATCAGCATGGCACTGCTCGTACAGAAGTTTGGCGGCACTTCGGTTGGCACGACCGACCGCATCAAAAACGTCGCCCGCAGGGTCGCCCGACAGCACGGCGAGGGCAACCAGATGGTGATCGTCGTTTCGGCCATGAGCGGAGAAACCAACCGCCTGCTCGGGCTGGCGAAGGAGGTTTCGAGCAATCCCGATCCGCGCGAACTCGATGTGATCGCATCGACGGGCGAGCAGGTAACCATCGGCTTGCTGTGCATTGCTCTGCATGAATTGGGCATCAAAGCGAAAAGCTATACCGGCGCGCAAGTACGCATTCTGACGGACAGCGCCTTCACCAAGGCGCGCATCCTCGCGATCGATGAAGCGAACATGCGCACCGATCTCGAGGCGGGCTACGTCGTTGTTGTGGCAGGGTTTCAGGGCGTGGATGCTGGAGGCAACATCACCACGTTGGGTCGCGGCGGGTCCGATACTACTGGAGTGGCGCTGGCGGCTGCGTTGCGTGCCGACGAATGCCAGATTTTCACCGATGTCGACGGCGTCTACACCACCGATCCGCGAATCGTGCCCGAGGCGCGCCGCCTCGACACCATCACCTTCGAGGAAATGCTCGAAATGGCGAGCTTGGGCTCCAAGGTGCTGCAGATCCGCTCGGTGGAGTTCGCCGGCAAGTACCGCGTCAAGCTCCGCGTGCTTTCGAGTTTCGAGGATTCCGGAAACGGCACGCTGATCACCTACGAGGAAGACGACAACATGGAACAGGCCATCATCTCGGGCATCGCATTCAACCGCGACGAAGCGAAAATCACCGTGATGGGCGTGCAGGATCGCCCGGGCATCGCCTACCACATCCTTGGGCCTATCGCCGCGGCCAATATCGACGTCGACATGATCGTCCAGAATGTCGGCGAATCCGGGCATACCGATTTTTCTTTCACGGTGAACCGCAGTGAATACCAGAAGGCGCTCGCGGTCCTGCGTGGCGAGGTCGGCAAGGGCTTCGATGCCCGCGAGATCATTGGCGACAATCACGCCGCCAAGGTGTCCGTGGTGGGCATCGGCATGCGTTCTCACGTCGGTGTCGCGGCCACGATGTTCGAGGCGCTGGCCCAGGAGGGAATCAACATTCAGATGATTTCCACTTCGGAAATCAAGATCTCGGTGGTTATCGACGAGAAGTACCTGGAACTGGCGGTGCGCGTGTTGCACAAAGCCTTTGGTTTGGACGAGCCGCAAGCCGCCTGAGCTGTCTCCGCCGCCCGTCCGGTTTGACGCAGGCGGGGCAAGCCGGTAAAATCCGCTCTCTTTTTTGGGAGAGATGGCCGAGAGGTCGAAGGCGCTCCCCTGCTAAGGGAGTATACGGGCTAAAACCTGTATCGAGGGTTCGAATCCCTCTCTCTCCGCCACAGTTGCAACAGTTTTTTGCGCCCGTAGCTCAGTTGGATTAGAGTACCTGGCTACGAACCAGGGGGTCGTGGGTTCGAATCCTGCCGGGCGCGCCAAATAAATCAAGGGCCAGATCGAGCGATCTGGCCCTTTTTTCATCCAAGGTGGCGAAGATGGGCGGGATCTCAGGCGGGGGGCAGGAAGAGGAACTCGCTGCGCTCCTTGATGCGGTACGCCACTGTCGCGCCTGCGCACCATCCTTGCCGCTGGGTTCCCGCCCGGTGCTGCGCGCGGCAACCAGCGCACGGCTTCTGATCATCGGTCAGGCGCCGGGGACGCGGGTTCACCAAACTGGGATTCCCTGGAACGACCCCAGCGGAGAGCGCCTGCGCTTCTGGCTCGGCATAAGCCCTGATACCTTCTACGACGAGGCGCGCGTGGCCATTGTGCCGATGGGTTTTTGCTACCCTGGTAAGGGGCGCGGCGGCGATCTGCCCCCGCGTCCCGAATGTGCAGCGCTTTGGCATGAGCGTCTGCAGAGCCTCTTGACCGATATACGCTTGACCTTGCTCGTTGGTCGATACGCGCAGCGCCACTATCTGGGGGCTGCCGCGGGCATGAACTTGACCGAGACGGTGCGACAGGCAGCGCGGTACGGCCCGCGCTTCTTCCCACTGCCTCATCCTTCGCCGCGCAACCTTGGCTGGCTCAGCCGCAATCCGTGGTTCGAAAGGGAGCTGCTGCAGCAGCTACGGACGCGCGTAGGCCAAGTCCTGGGTTGAGGTCCGCCTGCGGCTGGAACGCGATCCGCCCCTGGGGCACCGGGTCAGGAGGGGTACCGTGGCGTTCGGCATTGCTGCCGACCTTTGCCCCACGATGTATGCATGGAAAGAGGACCTGGGCGTCATCGTGCAGTCCGTGTCAGAATAATACTTTTCGAGCCAACAACCGCCGCCCGTGCCCCAGTCCGAGGGTCGCCGCAGTATTTCCGCAGTCGCCATGCGGCTAGGGCACTTGCGTCCTACCACAGCGCTGGCCCTATTCAGTGCCCTCACCGGGGCGGCTGTGATCCTGGGCACCGTATGGTTGCTTTGGGAACTGCGGGATCGGGAGCTTGCCCGGGCTGAGCGGGAAGTGGCCAATCTCGCACAAATCCTGGCGGAACAGACCGCGCGCGCGGTGCAAAGCGCTGACCTGATGCTGCGCAACACCCAGGAGAGAATTCAGTCGGACGAGAGCAGCGGCTTTCTCATGGACGAAAAGGGCATCCATCGACTGCTCAGCGCTCGCGTCTCGGGAGTGCCACAGGTGCGTGCCATGTCCATCTTCGACGCCCAGGGCAAACTCTGGCGCACCTCGCGTGCCTATCCCACGCCCGAACTGAACGTAGCCGAGCACGAATTCTTTACCGTACATCGCGAGCACGATAATTCCGGCCTCTTCATCGACCATCCGGGACGCAGCCGCATCGACGGCGCTTGGGGCGTGCAATTCACGCGAAGACTGGATTGGAGGCGGGGGGGGTTTCGCGGAATCGTCAGCGCGACCGTTGATACGGGCTATTTCGAGGATCTCTACCAATCCTTGAAGCTTGAGCAGGGTACGCGTATCGCGCTGTATCTTGCCGATGGCCGCCTCATCGCCAGCGAGCCGCGCTTCGAAGATCTGATTGGCAGGTCTTTTGCCGATTCGCCAGTGTTTGCCGCGCTGGCCGCCCAGGCGCCGGCAGGCGGGCGGGGGGGGTTCCTTCCCGCTGGCCCGGAGCGACGAGCACTGATCGGTTTTCGTGAGGTGACCGGCTTTCCTCTGGTCGTATCAGTGGGTGTCGATGCCGATGTCATCCTGGCGGGCTGGCGTCAGCAGGCAGCGTTTATCGCCGCCGCAGTGCTCGGCCTATTTGTTCTGCTGGGCATGGCCGCGACCCTGCTGGCGCGCGAACTCGCGCGCGACGAGGCTCTGACCGGTGCGTTGGCGGAGAGTGAAGCGCGGATGCAGGGCATCATCCACTCCGCTATGGACGCCATCATCACTGTCGACGAGCAGCAGCGGGTGCTGCTTTTTAATCCCGCCGCCGAAGCGATGTTTGGGTTGTCGGCTGCCGCGGCTCTAGGTGCGCACCTGAATTCCTTCCTGCCGTCGCGGTTTCGGGAGGCGCACCAGACGCATGTCGCCAACTTCGGCGACGAATCGGAGAGAACCCGAAGCATGGGGGATAGAGGTGAACTGCTGGGACTGCGGGCCAACGGTGTGGAGTTTCCGATCGAGGCATCGATATCCCGGGTGGAGGCGGGCGGAAAGCGGCTCTATACAGCGATCGTGCGCGATGTCACGCGACGACGTGAGAGCGATCGCGAATTGCGCGAGTCGCATCGGCAGCTGCGGGAGCTGTCTGCTTCTCTGCAAACGGTGCGGGAAGAGGAGCGCACGCGCATTGCCCGCGAGCTACACGACGAACTGGGGCAGCAGCTCACTGGGCTCAGGCTGGATCTGTCGTGGCTGGGCACGCGCCTCAAAGGGGACCGGACCGGCCTGCTCGACAAGATCACGGGCATGAAGTCGACCCTCAACAATACCGTCGCGGCAGTGCGCAGGTTATCCTCGGAGTTGCGCCCGCTATTGCTTGATGATTTGGGTCTGGTGCCGGCGGTGGAATGGCTGCGTGACGACTTCGTCAAACGCACTGGCATGGCAATCCATTTGCACGTGGGTGGGGAAGAGCACCCCATCCACAAGGACACCGCCACTGCGGTCTTCCGCATCTTGCAGGAGTCGCTGACCAACGTCGCCCGGCATGCACGGGCAAGCGAGGTCTGGATCGCCCTCGTTGTCGAACGCGATTGCCTGCATCTATCCATCCGCGACAATGGCTGCGGCATGGACCCTGCCGACGCAAGGAAGGAGAGGTCCTTCGGACTGATCGGAATACGGGAGCGCGCTCTCATGCTCGGTGGAGAGGCGCGGATTAGCGGCAAGGCGGGCGAGGGCACTGTGGTCGAAGTCGACCTGCCCCTGATTTCCCAATCTTCCATTGCGGGTACCCAATGATTCGCGTGCTCCTCGCCGACGACCATGCCATCATTCGCGACGGCCTCAGGCAAATCCTTGCGGAAACCGACGATCTGCAGGTTTGCGGTGAGGCCGGGGACGGGAATGAGGTTCTGCGCAAGGTGCGCGAGGAAGAGTTCGACGTGCTGGTGCTCGATATTTCCATGCCTGGCCGCTCAGGCCTGGAGGTGGTGAAGCTCGTCAAAGAGGAGCGACCCAGGCTGCCCGTGCTCATCCTTAGCATGCATCACGAAGATCAGTATGCGGTACGGGCATTGCGCGCCGGCGCTTCGGGCTACCTCACCAAGGAGGCGGACGCCGACCAGCTCATCGGCGTCATCCGCAAAGTGGCACAGGGCGGTGTGTACGTCAGTGGCAACGTCGCGGAATTGCTTGCCCGGGATCTCATGCCCCGCGCCGTGGCGCTTCCGCACCAAAGCCTCTCCGACCGGGAATTTCAGGTCTTTCGCATGATTGCAGCGGGAATTGGCGTCACCGAGATCGCCGCGGCGCTATCGCTCTCGGTCAAGACCGTCAGCACCCACAAGGCTCGGATCATGCAGAAGATGGACCTCGCTAACCAGGCTGAACTCATCCGCTATGCGCTGACGCACGGGATTGCCGAGGAACCGCCCAGGTAGAGAGGCCAGTCGGTCGAGTATTCGCGCCCGGTCAAATAGCAACTCTATGCCGCCGGCCCAAACCCAGCCGTCCCGCCGCTTGCACAATCGCTGTCGTCGAGAAATAGAGGGGTAGGAATCGTCCTACTCGCCGGGGTTGTCTCCTACAAAAAGTTTAAGCCAGCGCCGACTGCGCCGGCTGGACGTTTGCCGCAAACTGCGCTCACAACAAACCGGATCAACCGCGGTAGCGGGAGACAAAGCCCTGCGCCGCCGACTTGGAAGGAGCGTGGGAATGTACAGCGACAACGCAGTGGTTCATGCCGGTGAGGTTTTGGTTCAACCGCCCGGCAAAAAAAATAACTGTGTTCGCCTCAAGACGCCTTGCACGACTTGTCTCGCGCGGGAGCTCTGTCTGCCGGCGGGCTTGAGCGAAAGCCAGCTCGACCGCCTTAAAGATCTCTTCCATGTCCGTCAGCGCGTGCATGCCGGACAGACGCTATATCGCTCGGGTGAGCGCTTTGGCGCGATTTATGCCATCCGCGCCGGCTTCTTTAAGACCCATATGGTTTCCGAGGACGGGCGGGATCAAACGGTCGGCTTTCACATGGCCGGCGAGATCATGGGAATGGAGGGAATTGGCAGTCAGCGGTACACCTGCGACGCCGTGGCGCTTGAAGACGGTGAGGTCTGCATCGTGCCTTTTGCTCTGCTCGAGGAGTTGGCCGTCGAGGTGCCGCAAATCCAAAGCCGCTTCCACAAGCTCATGAGCCGGGAATTGGTACGTGATTTCGGGATGCTGCTGCTTCTGGGCAGCATGCGCGCCGAGGAGCGATTGGCCGCGTTTTTGCTCAACTTGTCGCAGCGTTTCGCGGCGCGCGGCTATTCCGCCAGCGAGTTCAATCTACGCATGACACGCGAGGAGATCGGCAGCTATCTGGGCCTCAAACTCGAGACCGTGAGCCGCACGCTATCGCGTTTTCAGAAAGAGGGTCTGATTCGTATCTGGCAAAAACAAGTGAAGCTCCTGGACTTGCCCAGCCTCAAAGGCATGGTCAGGGCTTGAGGGGAGTGGGGGCGCCAAGCAGGGCGGCTTGCACCAGGATCGGCCGCCCTTCGTTCCACCAAGTAACGCGTAGTTCGGGAAATGCCTGGGCCATCAGCGTCGCTTGGGAAGCATCGCTTTCTACGTAATCGGTACAGCCACAGGCCAGCGCGCGTCTGCCCTTGAATTCCGCCACTTCGCCCGCCGTGGGCCAGGCTCGTTGATCGTTGCGGAAAACGATCCTCAGGCCCAAACCGACCCGCCGGCACCATGCCAGTGTGCGCTCGGCATCACCCTCCGGCCGTCCGGTGATGATGATTTCGTGTGCTGCAGGTTGGGGCGCATAGCTCGCCAGCGGCAGGGTGTCACGGTGATCGAGTACGGTCGCCAGGTCCGATCGATAGTGATGCGACTCAACGTCGTCCACGAACACGCCATCGAGGTCCCAAGCTGTCTTTCTTAGGGCATGATCCGGCGTGTTTGCGGCGGCCCGCGCGGTCTCTGGATTGAGTTGGTGACGTTCCCAGGGCAGCAGGAAGCGCGCGCCGGGTTCGCCCGCGTTGAAGAGGCTCCAGCGCGGCGCGCGGACCGAGGCTTCATCTTGACAGACCACGATAACATCCACCTGGTGGCCGCAGGATTCGAGGAAATCCACACAATCGGCGAGGGTGTCGCCCTGACCGGCAATGTCTTCGCAAAGTAGCAAGCGCTGCGCCAGAGGCGCCGGACCCCGCCAACACACTTCCCGGGTCGCGCGCTGGTAGGCGAGAAAGTGCAGCGGCAGTGCGGTGGCGAAGGCGAGGTGGGCGGCAAGGTAGAGCCCGCCACGCAGTACCGCGATCAGCCCGCCATAAGCTTCGGCGCGCACGGCCGGTGCCAGCGCTTCGGCGGCAAGAGCAATGCGATTGTGGTCCAGAGCAAAGATGCGCATGAGTCGATTCCGCGCTGCAAGACAATTTTCAGCTTAGCCCCTGCGCAACCGTCTGGCAATTGCGGGTGCGGGTCTGCAAAGAAGCCCTATCGCCCCGCGACGCCCTAGGCTAGACTAGCGGCTGGCGCAGCGCGGTGCCGCGCAGCGCTGATTACCCCTATCGGACCACAGGCAGTCCAGGAGCTTCGATGAGCGCACATCTCGAGCGCGATCTTTTGCAGCAAGGAGGCGGCCGCGAGGCACAGCCGGTCGCATTTTCGGACGATCCGCGAGACTTGGGTTGGGTGCGTCAAAACGTGCCCTGCCAAACCGCCTGCCCGGCCGGAACCAACATACCGCAATACATCCGCATGATCGTCGAGAGCCGCTATGGCCGCTCCTACGAGATCAACCGCGAGGCCAACGTCCTGCCGGCGGTGTTGGGCCGGATTTGCTCACGGCCCTGCGAGTCGGCGTGCCGCCATGGCTGGCCCGGCAATGGCGAGCCAGTGGCGATCTGCCACTTGAAGCGCGCCGCAGCGGATCTGAAGGATGCCGGTCACCGCATAACCGAGAGCTTGTATTCGCCGACCGGCAAGCGGGTGGCGATCATAGGCGCCGGCCCCGCCGGAGTGGCTGCGGCGCATGACCTCTCACTCTTGGGGCACGATGTCACCATTCTGGAAAGAGAAGCGCGCCCGGGAGGAATGCTGCGCTACGGCATTCCCGAATTCCGGCTTCCGCGCGACACCCTGGAGATTGAGCTGCATAATGCCCTGCGCTTGGGGGTGGAGCTGAAGACCGGCATGGCCGTGGGCAACGGACCTGGCGAAGTGCGACTGTCCCGCCTCCTCGAGGATTACGACGCGGTGCTGCTTGCCACCGGTTGTATGGCGGCACAGAATCTGCCGATGAAGGGTGAATGGGAAAACGTCGATCCCACGGCGCGGTGCAGCGACGTCGAATCGGGTCTGGATTTCCTGCTCGCGCTGCACCGTGGCGAAGCCAAACGCGTTGGCCGGCGCGTGGCCGTGGTGGGCGCTGGTTTCACCGCGCTCGATTGTGCCCGCGTGGCGGTTCGTCTGGGTGCGGAAGAAGTCACCATCCACATCCGCACCACCGAGGAATATATCCCCGTCACGCATGAAGAGATTTTTGAAGCCAAGCGCGAGGGCGTGCGCATCAAGGGCTTGCGCACACCCGTCGGGTTGCGCGTGGATGAGCGCGGCCGACTAACCGGCGTAGAGTTTGCGCAGAACCGTCTGGGCGGGTGGCGCGCCGGCGGGCGCCGCCAGGCAATACCGATAGAGGGCTCCGAATTTGTCGAACCCTGTGACACCTTGATCGTTGCGATCGGTCAAAAGACCATCCATGATCTGCTCGATGTCAAAATAGAGCTTGATCGTTCCGAAAGCGTGCGCCTCACCGACAATGGCATGACTTCGGTGCGCGGCCTTTTCGCGGCGGGCGATTACGTCACCGGTCCCACGACCGCGATCGAAGCTGTCGGGCAAGGCCGGGCGATCGCGCGGCGCATCGATGCCTGGTTGATGGGCAAGGAGCGACGCAAGACCGTGGTTCGCATCACCCCGGTGGGCGGGCCATTGCGAGAGCGCGCTTTTGACTTCATTCCCCGCCAAGCGATGGCTACCGCGCCCTTGCATGAACGCTGCAAGAGCTTGGCCATCGAAGTGGAGCAAGGGCTGCCCGGAGAGTCCGTGCTGGAAGAGGCCAAGCGCTGCTACTTATGCAACCTTCGCTACGAAATAGATGTCGATCGCTGCATCTACTGCCGCGCCTGCATCGATGTTGCTCCGCGCAACTGCATCAAGCTTGTCAAAGGTGTCGAGAAGAAGACCGACGGCAGCTACGGAGCGCTGGAGGAAGCCAAGGACTGGAACGAAGTCTGCGCGATTTGGATCGACAACAACGAGTGCATTCGCTGTGGCGCCTGCTTCAAGGCTTGCCCGGTGCAGTGCATCAGCATCACCCGGAACGAGCTCACCGAAGTGGAGGCATGATGGCGGGACAAGCGAAACATCACGTCATCATCGGCGGCGGTATTTCTGGAAGCCAGGCCGCGGACACCTTGCGCGCCCTCGACCCGGAAAGCCGCATTACGCTTATCACGCTCTCGCGGTTGCCCGTCTACAACCGCTATGATTTGCCCCAGGTCTTTCGGGGCCGGCGCGATTGGCGCGAATTCTTGGTTGAGCCGCCGGACTATTATCGCAGGAGCCGCATCAACCTGCGGCGGGCGACACGGGTGGCCAATGTCGATGCCACGCGGCGAGTCATTACCCTGGCTCACAACGAGGAATTGCGCTACGACACGCTTTTGGTCGCTTCCGGCGGACGCGGCTATTTGCCCGAGGAGTTGGCGGAGTTCCAGCGTCTGCTCGATAACTTCACCAGCTTCGAAGATGCCATGGCGGTGCGCCGGAGGCTCCCCGAAGGCGGGCACGTAGTTATGATCGGGGGCGATATGATCGGCCTGGATCTGGGGCGCACCCTGGTCGAAACGGGGCATCGGGTTACGCTCGTCGCCGGCCCGCAAACGTTTTGGCCGCATCGTCTGGATGGCAAGCAGCGCGCTGAGTTTCTTGGCGTATTGCAGAAGATGGGCATGGAAGTCGTGGAAGCTGACACGCGCGGCAACATCGAAACCATCCAACCGGGTGCCAAGGGCATGCCGGCGCGACGCATCATCTTCGGCGACAGCAGTGACTTGTATGGCGATTCCTTGATGGCCTTCTGCGGATTGATGCCCTCGGTGGAGTTCATGCTGGGTTCCGGGGTGGACATCGAGCGTGGCCTCCTAGTGAGCCGATCGCTGCGAACCACCAACGAATCGATCTACGCCGCCGGCGACGTATGCCAGATCTGGGACCAAGACGAAAAGCGGTATCGTTTCTATTACGGCTGGAAAAACGTCCGCGCCATGGGCGAACTCGCCGCGCGCAACATCGTTGGCGGTGATGAACCCTGGAGTTCCAACCAAGACGAATCCCTGCGTGTGCAAGCGGACGGCAGCCTTTATTCGCCGTTCTGGGAATACGCGTGATGTGCGGGCCCGTTACCCGCCAGACTCAGGATCGGATATGACGCGACACACAAGAGAAGTTCCTCCCACCGATATTCAAGTGGCCATTTGTGGCTCGGCCGGCGAGGGCACCATCGCGGCTGGCGATATCTTGCGCAGTGCTTTGGCAGATGCGGGCTATCGCATCATCAGCTTCGATACCTATCCGCCGGAAATCCGCGGCTTCGGCAAGTGCATCGCGCGGCTGCGCGTCACGACCGAGCAGGCGTATTCGCTCAAGCAGCATTCCGACGTGCTGATTGCCCTCAATGACGAGCACGCCATACCGCACTTGCGGGAGGTGCGCGAATTCGGCGGGGTTATTTACGACGGGCATTCGATCGCCAAGCTGCCCGAGGGCGGTCATGTCAGTGGCCATCTCCAGGCCGGACAGATTCCCTATCCGGTGTCATTGCGCGAGATCTGCGAAAAGGCGACGGGGGGCAACCGGTCGCGCAACATCGTCGCCCTGGGCTACCTTGCCGGAGTGTACCGCCTGCCCAAAGATGCTTTTCTGCGCATCATCACCAAGAAGTTTGGGAAAAAACCGGGGGTTGCGGAACAGAACCACGCCGCATTCGAGGCCGGCTACACAGAAGGAGCTGGCGTATACAAACTGGACGATGTCGAATTCGGCCCTCCCCGAGGCGAAGCGGGGCGCGACCTGGTGATGATCAGCGGCAACGCCGCCACTGTGCGTGGCGCAATAGACGCCGGCATTGACTGCTTCTTTGGCTACCCGATCACGCCGGCAACGTCGATCATGGAACGCCTTGCCACCGAGATGCCCAAGCAGGGCAAGCGCCTCTTGCAGACCGAAGACGAGATTTCGGCCATTGCCGCGACCATTGGCGCGGGCTATACCGGAGCGAGGTCGGCGACCGCGACTTCCGGCCCGGGCTTGTCGCTGATGCAGGAGATGCTTGGCCTGGGCGTCATCGCCGAGGTTCCGGCGGTAGTATTCGTATCGCAGCGCGGCGGTCCCTCCACGGGAATGCCGACCAAGACCGAGCAATCCGATCTGGCGGCCGCGGTTTTTGGTGGCCACGGCGACGCGCAGAAGATTGTCATTGCACCCACCAATGTCGAGGGCTGCTACCGCTGTGCCGGGAAGGCTTTCGAGATGGCCGAAGCCTACCAGACGCCGGTGATCGTGCTGCTCGATCTGTATCTGTCGAATCGCTACGAAACCGTGCAGTTCGGCGCTCGCCCTCCCTTCGAGGCAAGCTACGATAAACCGCGTAGCAAGAGCGCCAAGGCAGAGCCCTACCGCCGTTTCGCTCTCACTGAGGATTTCATCAGCCCGCGCGCTTTTCCGGGCGAAGCGGGGGCAATGCATACCATCACCGGCCTCGAACACAACGAGCTGGGGCGTCCCAATGACCAGGCGGACATGCACGAACGCATGAGCCGGAAGCGCCATGAAAAGCTCAAGGCGGCGCTGCGGCATCCCGATTTCACGCAGTGCAAGCGATTCGGCGACGAAGGAAGGGTCAAGGTCGGTCTGATGGCTTGGGGATCGACCTTTGGCGAATGCCTAGAGGCGATGTTCAAGGCCAAGGCGGAAGGGATCAGTTGCGCCGCCATGAAAGTGGTGATGCTTTCGCCTTTTCCCAAGGAGCAGGTCTTGGCCTTCATGGACGATTGCGACGTGGTGCTGGTGCCCGAACTCAATTTCGAGGGCCAATTTGCAGTCTTGGTACAAGGGCAGTTGGGCCGCCCGGTGGTGAGTTTGACGCGCGTGCCCGGAGTGCCCATGCCCGTGGATGAGATCGTGGAAGCGATTCGCCGCCTGGCGACGAGCGAGCCGCGCGATGCGGCGCGACTCGTCCGCGCGGCTTGAGGAGAAAGAAGTGGCGGAAGCTCATACCCCAGTCTATTTGGAAGACAAGCTCAAGGAGGTCCGCGATTCCGGACGCCTCGAATACCGATCCAAGGCACTGCCGACTTGGTGTCCGGGTTGCGGCTATTTCGCCATGGCGGGGGGCGTGCCAGCCGCCTTGAATGCCTTGGGCATTGCGCCGCAGGACACCGTCGTGGTTTCCGGAATCGGCTGTTCCTCCCGATTTCCGTTCTTCGTCAACACCTACGGTTTTCACACGCTGCACGGCCGGGTGCTGCCGGTCGCAACGGGAATCAAGGTTGCCAACGACGCGCTCACGGTGATTGCGGTGGGTGGTGACGGTGACGGCTTTGCCATCGGCGGGGGCCACGTGCCGCATGCCGCGCGGCGCAACATCGATATCACTTACCTGCTGTTCGACAATGGCATATACGGGCTCACCAAAGGACAGACTTCACCCACCTCAGCGGTCGGTTTTCGCACACCGACGAGCCCGTATGCCAATCCCGATCAGCCCCTCAACCCACTGCTGATGGTGCTTTCTTACGGTGCAACCTGGGTGGGACAGGCCTTTGCCGGACGGCCGCAGCAGCTCGAGGAATTGATTCGCCAGGCTATCGCGCACCGGGGTTTCTCTTACTTGCATATCCTCTCGCCCTGCGTCACCTTCGACAAGACCGACCGCACCTATGATCGCTTGGAGGCCCGCGTGCGGGATCTGCCCGCCAACCACGACCCGCAGGACTTCACGGCCGCCATGCGCCAGGCCATGGACGTCGAAACGCCGCCCATGGGATTACTCTACCAAGCGGAGCGGCCGACTCTCGCGGACGCTCTGGACGGTGTCATCACCAAGGCTGGGGGAGCGGAGAAGCGCGTGCGCAAAGCCGCCAAGGCAGCGTGAGGGTGTCGGACTCGGCCTGCCCGCGCTGCATGCACCGCGGGTCGCATCAGGTTTTCTGGTAGGTTCCCATCAACTGCGTCATCGCTAGCACGCGGCTGCGCATTGCCGCTTCCAATTCTTCCTTGGTCGGCTGGCCGAGATGCGGCAAGACGGCGTCGAGCGCATAAAGCTTGAAGTAATAGCGGTGCCGGCCAACGGGCGGGCAGGGCCCGCCATAACCGGCGCGTTTCCAGTCATTCTTGCCCTGCCCGGTGCCTGGGGGCAGGCCTGCCTCGGGCACGCCCTCGGGCAGCGCGTCGCAACCAGCCGGGAGGTTATAGAGCAGCCAGTGCACCCAGGTCATCCGCGGCGCAGCGGGATCCGGTGCGTCGGGGTCATCGACGATCAGCGCGAAGCTCTGGGTGCCGGGTGGTGCGGCTCGCCAGGATAGGGGAGGCGAGACGTCCTGGCCCTGGCAGGTGTAGGCGGCGGGAATGGCGCCACCATCGGCAAATGCGGCGGATTGCAGCTCAAAGCTCATGGCGACCTCCAGGGTGGACTGGTCCGGCGACAAGATCCTCGCGATGGAGCAGGAAAACCATGCCCTCGCCACCCGGTGCATCGAGCCAGACGAACGGTAATTGCGGCCAGGCTGCTTCCACGGCCTCGCGGTTGTGGCCCACCTCCACGAGCAGCAGGCCGCCGTCGTTGAGATGGGCCCGCGCCTCGGCGAGAATCATCCGCAGCGCGTCGAGGCCGTCGTCCCCGGCGGCGAGGGCCATCTCCGGCTCGTGGCGATACTCCTCCGGGAGTTCTTCCATGGCCGCGGCCGTGACATAGGGCGGGTTGCTGATGATCAGATCGTAGTGCTTGCCGCCCAAATTGGCGAATAGGTCGGAGCGAAGCAGATTGATGCGGCCCTGCAAGTCATAGTCGGCGACGTTGCGCTGAGCCACGGCCAAGGCATCCGCGGAGAGGTCGACAGCATCGACGTCTGCTTGGGGAAAGGCGTGCGCCAGCAAAATCGCCAGGCAGCCCGAGCCCGTGCACAAATCCAGGGCATTGCGTATGGCCACGGGGTCCGTAACCCAGGGCACGAGTTGCTCCTCGATCAGTGGCGCGAGAAAGGAGCGCGGGACGATCACGCGCTCGTCGACATAGAAGCGCAAGCCTCCGAGCCAGGACTCGTGAGTGAGGTAGGCCGCCGGCACGCGCTCGTGGACGCGGCGACGCATGACCTCGGCAAACTGATTGCGTTCGTTGCTGGTCAGGCGTGCCTCGAGGAAAGTATCGAATCGGTCATGGGGCAGATGTAGCGTGTGCGCAAGTAGGTAAGCCGCTTCATCGAGGGCATGCTGATGGCCATGTCCGAAAAAAAGCCCTGCCTCATTGAAACGCGATACCGCAAAACGCAGCCAATCGCGCACGGTGAGAAGTTCAGTGGTGTAGTTTTGCATCGGTATGGCGCTTAGTCCGCAAGAGCCGAAACTAGCGAGGATTCGTTTGGTGCGGCGCCCAGCAAGAGCTGGTGCAGTAGCGCCAGGTAAATGCCGTGCAGTCTGTCGATGTCCTCGAGGGCAATGTGTTCGTCTATCTTATGGATGGTTTCGTTGCTCGGTCCGACCTCGACGAGCTGTGTGGCGATTTCGATCAGGAAGCGCCCGTCTGAGGTGCCACCCGTACAGGAGAGCTCTGGCGTATGTCCAGTGACCGCGCGGATAGCCGCCGCCGCGGCATCGACCAGGGTGCCGCGCGGGGTGAGAAAGGGTTGGGCGCAGCTTGGCCATGTCAGATCGTAATTCAGTCCGTGCCGGTCGAGCAGCGCCGCGAGTCGCGCCTGCAGCGCTTCCTTCGAACTGGTCGTGCCGTGCCGGAAGTTAAACAGAATCTCGACGCTGCCCGGCACCACGTTCACGGCTCCCGTACCCCCGTGGATGTTGGAGATCTGGAAGCTGGTCGGCGGAAAATAAACATCTCCTTCGTCCCAAACGGTCGCGGCCAGCTCGGCCAGAGCAGGAGCGGCGAGATGTATAGGGTTCTTGGCGAGCGCTGGATAGGCCACATGCCCCTGCCTGCCGTGTACCACCAAGCGGCCGTTGAGTGAACCACGCCGACCGTTCTTGATCATGTCACCCAGCACGCGCTCGGCGGTCGGCTCGCCGACGACGCAAAAGTCGACGCGCTCGCCGCGCGCCTTGAGCACTTGCACGACGTGCGCGGTGCCATCCACCGCAGCACCCTCCTCGTCGGAAGTAATGAGCAGGGCGAGGCGTCCGGGATGGCCCGGGTGTTCTGCGACGAAATTCTCCGCGGCGGTAACGAAAGCGGCAAGCGAGGACTTCATGTCCGCGGCGCCGCGACCGTAGAGTCGCCGCTCCCGCACGGTGGGGGCAAATGGTTCGGAATGCCACTGCTCCCGCGGTCCGGCAGGCACCACATCGGTATGGCCGGCAAGGCACAGCGTCGGCCCGCCCCGGCCATGCACTGCCCAGAGATTGCTGACTCCATTTCTTGGAAAATCTTCCAGATGAAAGCCGAGTTTGGCCAGACGGGCACTAATGATGCCTTGGCAGCCTGCGTCGTCCGGTGTCAAAGACGGTCTTGTTATCAGCTCCGCGGCAAGGGCAGCGGTAGGGGAGAGCATGCGTGACGCAGCCGGCAAATGCTCCGCGTCAGCGTGGCGCATCGATCAGGTCCTCGCTGATCTTGATGCTGCTGAATTCCGCCTCTGGGATGGCCTTGTTCTTGGAGCGAACCACGTTTGATGATGGGGACGGCGTTGCAGAGGGCGCTTGGGCCTTGTTGCCCTCCACCGAATGGTTGATCAACCAAGCGAGGTTAGTCGGAGAGTCGGCGCTGGCCAGAGCCTCGTCGTAGGTGATGGTGCCTTCGAGGTAGAGCTTGCACAGCGCCTGCTCGAAGGTTTGCGTCCCCGGATAGAGGCTTTGTTCCATCGCCTCCTTGATCTGCGGGATATCACCGTTCTTGATCAGATCAGCAATGTGCGTGGTGTTGAGTAGCACCTCCACCGCGGGTTGCAGCTTGCCTTCGACGTTCTTCACCAAGCGCTGGGAGATGATGGCTTTGAGACCGATGGCCAAGTCCGACAATAAACCGGGACGGGCATCATGCGGATACATGTTGATGATGCGCGAGAGCGCGTGGTAGCTGTTGGTGGCGTGTAGTGTGGAGAGGCACAGCTGGCCGGTCAGGGCATGGATGAGGGCGTGAGTCATGGTGCCGACCTCACGGATTTCGCCTATCATCAGAAGGTCGGGGGCTTCTCGCAGTGCGTTTTCCAGGGCTTTGCCATAGCTCTGGGTGTCGTTGCCGATTTCGCGTTGGTTTACCACGCACATCTTGTGCCGGAACAGAAATTCGATGGGGTCTTCGAGGGTGAGAATGTGGCCGGTGCGATGGGTGTTGCGATAATCGATCATGGCCGCCAGCGAAGTGGACTTGCCTGAGCCGGTCGAGCCCACGATAAGCACCAGGCCGCGGCGTTCCATTACCAGATCGAGCAGTACTGGCGGAAGCTTCAACTCATCGAAGCCAGGGATGGTGCTGCGCACGTAGCGGATGACCATGGAAATGGTGCCGCGCTGGCGCATGATGTTGATCCGGAAATTGCCTACCTCGCGGTCGACATAGGAGAGGTTCATCTCCATGTCGGCTTCGAACACACGGGCTTGGTCCTTGCTCATCATCTCGTAGGCGATGCGCCGCACCGTCTCCGGGTCCATGGGTTGGGAGCTTACCGGCATGACCACGCCGTTGATCTTGATATTGATCGGCGCACCGCAGGAAATAAACAAGTCCGAGGCCTGTTTTTCGGCCATGAGCTTGAAAAGGCGATCGAGATACATAGGCACTCCGCGACGTCAGACGGCGGCAAGGCTCCGCGTTGACAAGCATAGCCAAGAGGAAGCAAAGTAACAACCCTTTGCGTGCTCAATGTCCCGTGCTCCAGCGTGGAATCGGTGGTACCGGCGTTGCATCTCGTGTTCGAACAGCTGAAAAGGAATTCTTCACCCGTGTGGGCAGTCATCGGAGGCAGCGGCCTCAGCCATCTTGCCAACCTGCGCGTCACCCGCCGGGAGGTGGTGCGCACGCCTTACGGCGAGCCCTCTTCGGCCTTGGTATTTGGCCACGTGGGCGCCACAGAAGTGGTCTTTCTCGCCCGGCACGGGCAGGGCCACGTCATCCCGCCGCATCGCGTGAATTACCGCGCCAACCTCTGGGCGCTGCACGCTGCCGGAGTCAAGCGTATTTTGGCGGTAGCCTCGGTAGGCGGCATTCGCGCCGACCACACGCCAGGCGCCTTGGCGATTCCGAACCAGCTCATCGACTACACCTGGGGCCGTGCGACGACTTTTTTTGATGGGCACGATCAAAAAGTGGTCCATGTTGATTTCACGCATCCCTACACGCTAGCGCTGCGCGAGCGTCTGTTTGCAGCCGGGAAGCGGGCCGCACTGGATCTCCTGGAGGGCGGCGTCTACGCGGCGGTCTCGGGTCCTCGGCTTGAGACTGCCGCTGAAATCGATCGCCTGGAGCGCGACGGCGCCACCATGGTCGGTATGACGGGTATGCCCGAAGCAGCCCTTGCGCGCGAATTGGGAATGGAATATGCGGCGGTGGCGGTGGTGGCCAACTATGCGGCCGGGAGGGCATCTAGCCGCGACGAAGTCTCGCTCGAGCAGATCGGCGCCGTCCTGGATCCAGCCATGAAGCGCGTCCACGCGCTCATCGAGGCCGTGCTACAAGATGATTAGGCCGGTGCTGCGTATGGGTGATCCGCGGCTGCTGCAAGTGGCGCGGCCGGTCACGCGTTTTGACACACCGGAACTCGCGGCACTGCTCGCGGACATGCAAGATACCATGCGCGCCGAAAAGGGCGTGGGTCTGGCCGCACCGCAAATCGGCGTCGACTTGCAGGTGGTGATCTTCGGCTTCGACCACAGCGAGCGCTATCCTGAGGCCCCGCCAGTGCCCTGCACGGTGCTGATCAATCCGGTGCTCACGCCGCTTGCGGAAGATACCGAAGAAGACTGGGAGGGTTGCCTCAGTGTGCCGGGCTTGCGCGGCAGAGTGCCGCGCTACAGCAAGCTGCGCTATTCCGGCTTCGACGCCAACGGGCTGACGATCGCGCGCGAAGCTGAAGGATTCCACGCTCGCGTCGTGCAGCACGAATGCGACCACCTACAAGGCATCCTCTACCCCATGCGCATTCGTGATTTCAGGAGCTTCGGCTTCATCGAGGAGCTATTTGCAAAGCGCCCGCTGCCGGCGGAGTAGCACGACAGCTTGCTTCCAGCAATTCGGCCAAGGCGCTGATCGCTTCCGACCGCGCAAACAACTCCGGGCGACGCGCCAGGATGCACTGGCGCACAGCGTTGCGATAGACGGCATCCCGGCCTAGTTGCAGGGCCCGAGCGACATATTCCTCGCGGCTGGCGACGATCAGTTCCGCAAGTCCCATCGCCCGCAACATGGCGCTCGACTGCCGGCCGCGCATGAATTGTCCGGGAAGGGTCACCAGCGGCAGCCCCACGGCCAGCGCGTCAAGCGAAGTATTGCCCCCGGACCAATGCAGCGTATCGAGCATCACGTCCGCCATCTGTATTAGGGCGCGGAAGCCCTGCGTGTCCGTTCGTGGCAGGAACTTGATCTGACCTCTTGGCGGTAGGCCGCGCGCTTGCATGGCGCGGGAGAGGCGAGCGGCGAAAGCGCGGGTCTTGGCAGGTACTCCGTCCTGGAAGAATAGGACGATGCCGCGCGGGTCCTGCTCCATTAGATCACAGATCAGTTCGTCGTTATCCGGATGAATTTTGAAGAGCGACTGGGGGTTGAGATACAGGGGCCGATCCTGGGGCAGACCAAACGCTTCACGGCTCGCGGGCGCAGGGGTTTCGGGCAATGGATAAAACGTGCCGATCCCGGGCAGCAGCGAAACGCTCTCGCAATAGTGCTCGCGATAGTGAGCGGGCTCCATGTCCCGACAACTCAAGTACATGTCGATGTTGGCAAAGCCGGTCGTGACCGGGTGTCCCCACGCGGCAATCTGCAGGGGCGCGAGACGAAAGGCGGGGAGGATGCTGACGGTGTAGTCCATGCCAACATCGGTAAAGATTAGCGCGTCGAGTTCGTCTTCCCGTAGCGCCTCCGCCGCCGCCTGCGGCGAGGAGGTTAGCCGGCGAACGAGAGAACTCGCTCGGCTCAGTTCTTCAATGGTGGCGTCGCTGCCGCGGTAGAGGTTGTAATAGCGGACTTCGAAGCGCTCCCGGTCGAGGCTCTTGAGCCAGGGACCGAAGTAGTTTCCGACCGTGTGCGCCCGCAGCATGCTGCTGACGAAACCTACGCGCAGCTTCTTGCGGGGGATTCGGGGAGGGAGCGGTGCGCAGAGCTCGGGTGCCAGCTTGTTGGCCAAAGTCTCCAGGACTCTGGCCCAGGCGCATTGCAAAGGCAAATCGTTCTCGCCCTGGTAAGCCAGCGCAAAATTGGCATGCAGAACCTCGAAACGCTCGCCCCGAGCGGGCTGATAGTTCTCGGCCAACTCCTGAAGTGCGCTCAGGCCCTGGGCGTAGCGAGACCGGCAGGCGAGCAAATCCTCCTTCGATTGATAGATGTCGGGAAGGAGCAGGCGGCTGGCTATTTGCGCATTCCAGTTTCGTGGCTGGTTCTTCGCCAGAGTCGTGTGAATGGCCACGGCTCGCTCCGTCTCGCCAATCTGCCCCAGTACCGCGGCGTACAGCGTGTTCGCTTGGAGATGTTGCGGCAGTAGTGCTACCGCTTGCTCCAGCGGACCACGGGCCTCATGGTAGCGATTGAGCTGCACATAACAACGGCCCAACTGATAGTGCGCGGCGAAGTCCTTGGGCAACAGCGCGGCAGCGCGCGCGTAGGCGTCCGCCGCACCAGGCAGATCAAAACATGCGGCCAGCAGTTCACCGCGCTGGTACCAAGCCGGAGCGCATGCGGGATCGAGGCGCAGTGCTTCGTCGATGTGTGCCTGTCCCCCGGCAGTATTCCCGGTCTGCCAGCTCGCCAGACCGAGCAAGCACAGTGCCGCCACGCGATGTGCGGGCGACCGGCTGGCATGCTCCGCGAGGCGCGCCGCCAACTCAGGTCGCTCCCGTGCCAACGCCTGCTGTGCCAGCGCCAGAAGCTCTGCCGACGACGCGTCCGGTCGCGCGAGCAGCGCCACGCCCTGGGCTTCGAGAGCGGTGTCTTCGCCACACGGAACGGAACCCATCCAGCCTCAGGTCTTCAGTTCGCGCAAGAGATCTTCTTCGAGCCTTTGCGTGGCCGTGGCATCGCGCAGGCCGGGTCCGCTGACCAGGAAGACATCCTCGGCCCGGTCGCCCAAGGTGTGGATGCGCGCGCTGTGCACTTCGATCGCATGGGCCGCGAGAACTCTGGAGATGCGGGCGAGAAGCCCGGTACGATCGCCGGCGACGATCTCCAGAATGTGGTGCTCGCCCTTGTCGTCGGGAAAAAGGGTGATTTCCGGAGTGATAGGAAAATGCCGTAGATGCCGGCTGATGCGCCCGGGCGCGGGTTCTTCGGGGGGCGCTTGGGCGACCAGCCGCTGCGCCAGTTCATATTCGATGTAGTTGACGATGTCGCGATAGCTGCCCGTGCCATGCTCGGGATCGAGCACCACGAAGGTATCGAGCGCGTAGCCGTGCCGCGTGGTGTGAATCTTGGCGTCAACGATGGTGAAGCAGATCTTTCCAAAAAAGCCGCAGATTCGGGCGAACAGCTCTTTCTGGTCGGGCAGGTACACGAAGACCTGCAGGCCTTCTCCCGCCGAACCCAAACGCGCCTTGACCACCGGCGCAGTGCCGTCGACGCGGTAGAAGAGATGGCGGGTGTGCCAGGCAATCTCGTTGCTCGTGTGGCTCTGGAAATAGGGTGTATCGAGCTTACTCCACAGTGCCTGTTCCTTGCCAGGAGCCACCGCGTAGAGACGCAAGATGTTGGCCGCATCTTCCTGGCGCGCAGCCAGGCTGTCGTGCAAATTGATGCCCGCGGTCTCGCCCTCGAACGCATGCCGAGCTGCGTGGAAGAGCTCCTCCAGGAGTTTTGCCTTCCAGGCGTTCCACACATTCGGGCCCGTAGCGCGAATGTCTGCCACGGTGAGCATGTAGAGCGCGGCGAGCCGCCGTTCGTTCTTCACTTTGGCGGCGAAATTCGCAACCACGGCGGGATCGAAAATGTCCTGTTTCTGCGCCGTGCTCGACATCAGGAGATGCTGCTCCACCAACCACGCCACTAGTGCCGCGTCATCAGCGGGGACTTTGTGCTGGCGCGCGAAGCGCAGCGCATCGACCGCGCCCAATTGGGAATGATTGCCGCCCCTTCCCTTGGCGATGTCGTGAAAGAGTCCAGCAAGGTAAAGCACTTCCCGGCGCTGGAAATCCGCCATCAGGCGGCTGCATAGAGGGTACTCGTGGGCGTGCTGTGCTTCGGTGAAGCGGCGCAGATTACGTACCACCATGAGAATGTGCTCATCCACGGTGTATACGTGGAAGAGATCGTGCTGCATTTGCCCCACGATGCGGCCAAACGCGGGGATATAGCGACCCAAAATTCCTAACTGGTTCATGCGCCGCAGCTCATGCAGTATGCCACGAGGCTGGCGCAACATTGCGATGAAGCACTTCTGGTTTGCCGGATCGCGGCGGAAATCGTGTCCAATGCGGTTGCGGTTGCGCCATAGCGCGCGTAGGGTGGTGGCGGACATGCCCTTCAGTTCGCTGTGTTGCTGCATGCGCAGGAAGGCTTCGAGCATGGCGCTAGGTTGCTTTTCGAAAAGCTCCGGGTCGCGCAGTTCCAAGAGCTCGTTGCGGATCTCGAAATCCGCGTCAAGGTGCTGGGCGGGCGCCACGCCCGGCGCAATGCGGCCTTGCATGCTGGCCAGTAGGATCACGTTGAATTGGCGCACCGCCTTGGCGGAGCGATAATAGCGCTGCATCAAGAGCTCGCTGGCGCGGCGGTGGGTGGTATCCTTGACGCCAAGTTCGGCCGCCAGGCGGGACTGCAAATCGAAGACCAGGCGATCTTCCCGCCGGCCAGCGAGGTAGTGTAGCCGAATGCGCAAATGGCAGATGAAATGCTCATGGCGGGCGAGAAGTTGCGCTTCGTCGCGCTTCAACAGACCCGCGCGGATCAACTGCGACCAGCTCTTGGCAATTCCGGCGGCGCGCGCCACCCAAAGCACGGTTTGCAGATCGCGCAACCCGCCCGGACTTTCCTTGAGGTTGGGTTCGAGGTTGTAGGCGGTGTCGTGATAGCGCACGTGGCGCTGTTGCTGCTCGAGAAGCTTGGACTGTAAGAAGGCGCGCGCGTCCATCGCCTGGGAAAACGCCTGCCGAAAGGCGCGCATCAGCTTTGCGCTGCCGGCAAGGAGGCGGTTTTCCAGGAGCGTAGTGCGAACCGTGGTGTCGTGCTGCAGCTCCTCGATGCACTCCAGGACCGTTCGAACGCTATGTCCAACCTCGAGACCGACATCCCACAAGAGACCGAGAAACTGCTCGATCGAGCGGCGAATTTCCGGCTCAGGCGGGCCGGGTAGCAGGATCAGGACGTCAACATCGGAATGAGGGAAGAGTTCGCCGCGCCCATAGCCCCCGACGGGAACCAAGGCGAGGCGTTCCGGCATCGCGGTTTCAAGCCACAGACCGCGCATGACCTCGTCGACCAGCAAACGGTGCTGCCGCAACAGCCTCTGCGGGGTGCCATGGGCGAGGTAGGCTTCGCGCAATTGCTCCCGCCCGTGCGTCAGCCGCTCACGCCAGCGCGCGACAATGCTGGCGGTCGGGGGCACGGCAGCGTCTGACATCGCTGCTATACGAATGCGGGTGGTGCCGGCGCACCCGCGGAGAGAGTCAGTACTTCGTAGCCGCTCGGCGTGACCAATAGCGTGTGTTCCCACTGTGCCGAGAGGCTATGGTCCGCAGTGACGATGGTCCAGCCGTCGGCCAAGCAGCGAATCGCCGCCTTGCCGGCGTTGATCATGGGCTCGACGGTGAAGGTCATGCCGGGTTGCAGTTTCAATCCGGTCCCCGGCTTGCCATAATGCAGCACCTGCGGCTCTTCATGGAACTTGCGCCCGATGCCATGACCGCAAAACTCGCGCACGACTGAACAGCCGTTCTTCTCCGCGTGGCTCTGAATCGCGTGGCCAATGTCACCCAGGTGGTTGCCCGGTTTTACCGCGAGTATGCCCTTCCAAAGACACTCCCAGGTAATTTCGCATAGTCGCTTTGCGGCGATAGAGGTTTCCCCCACTAGAAACATGCGACTGGTATCGCCGTGGTAACCGTCCTTGATGACTGTAATGTCAAGGTTGACGATGTCGCCACCCTTGAGTCTGCGATCGCTGGGCACGCCATGACATACCTGGTGATTGACCGAGGCGCATATCGACTTGGGGTAGGGGCGGTGCCCGGAAGGTGCGTAATTGAGCGGCGCCGGAACGCAGCCTTGGACGTTCACCATGTAGTCGTGGCAGAGTCGGTCGAGTTCTCCGGTACTCGCCCCCGGCCGCACATAAGGGGCGATGTAGTCGAGGACCTCAGCCGCGAGGCGCCCCGCAAGGCGCATGCTAGCAAGATCTTCTTCGCTCTTGAGCGCGACGGACATGACGCTCAGTCGCTGCGCAAGAGTTCGTTGATACCGGTCTTGGCGCGGGTTTGCGCGTCCACCCGCTTCACGATCACCGCACAATATAGGCTGTAACGGCCGCCGTCGCGGGGCAACGATCCGCTGACCACCACGGATCCGGGAGGAATGCAGCCGTAGGTGATCTCTCCGGTGGTACGATCAAAAATTGGCGTACTCTGGCCGATGAACACCCCCATGGATACCACTGAGTCGGCGCCTACGATGACTCCCTCCACAACCTCGGAGCGCGCTCCGATGAAGCAGTTGTCTTCGATGATGGTGGGGTTGGCTTGCACTGGCTCAAGTACGCCGCCAATGCCCACGCCCCCGGAAAGGTGCACGTTCTTGCCGATTTGCGCACATGATCCAACCGTGGCCCAAGTATCGACCATGGTGCCTTCGTCGACATAGGCGCCGATATTGACATAGGAGGGCATGAGCACCACGTTGCGGGCAATGAACGCCCCGCGCCGCGCCGTTGCGGGGGGGACGACGCGAAACCCGCCGCGGGCGAAGTCTCCATCACTCCAACCGCCGAATTTGGTGGGTACTTTGTCGAAAAAGCGCAGGTCGCCGCCTTCTTGGACCGCATTGTCACTGAGGCGGAAAGAGAGCAGTACCGCTTTCTTGATCCACTGGTGCGTCACCCAAGCACCGCCGCGTTTCTCTGCCACGCGCAGCCGGCCGGCGTCGAGTGCGGCTATGGTCGCGTCCACGGCCTCACGCAAAGCGGCGGGGGCATTCTGAGGGTTTATGGCGGCGCGCCCTTCCCAGGCGCTCTCGATGGTGGCTTGGTGAGTGTTCATGGATCGGTTTCGTAGGCAAATTGCCATTTTACCGCGCCGACTCCTCCGAGAGGATGTGATCGAGAAACGCCAAACGATCGGCGGCTTCTGCAATTGCCTTTTCGGTCGGTTTGCCGGCACCGTGGCCGGCGCGGGTTTCAATGCGGATCAACACTGGCGCGGCGCCCGCCTGAGCGGCCTGCAGAGCCGCCGTATACTTGAAGCTATGCGCTGGAACCACGCGATCGTCGTGGTCTCCGGTGGTCACCAAGGTCGCCGGATAGGATCGGTTCAGGCGTATGTTGTGTAGGGGCGAATAAGCCAGCAGCGCGCGAAACTCTTCTGGGTTTTCGGGCGAGCCATAGTCTGAGGTCCAAGCCCAGCCGATCGTATAGCGATGAAAACGCAGCATGTCCATCACGCCCACCTGGGGCAGCGCCGCGGCAAAGAGCTCGGGGCGCTGATTGACGACGGCCCCGACCAGCAAACCGCCGTTGCTGCCTCCCCCGATCGCCAAATGGGCGGGGGCGGTGTAGCCCTCGCGGATCAGCCACTCCGCTGCGGCAATGGCGTCGTCAAAGGTGTTCTGTTTCTGGAGCTTCATGCCCGCTTCGTGCCATTGCCGGCCGTACTCACCTCCACCGCGAAGATTCGGGACCGCCAGAATGCCGCCGCGCTCCATCCAAGCAAGCTGCGCGACACTGAAGAAGGGAGTGAGGGAAACGTTGAAACCGCCATAACCATAAAGAAAAGTGGGGCGTTTGCCATCGAGCGTCAAATCCCGGCGGTGGCTGATGAACATGGGCACGCGGGTGCCATCGCGGCTGGACACGAATACCTGCCGGGTCAAATAGTCCTCTGGCCGGAACGCAATCTTGGGCTCACGCCAGACCCGGGCCGCGCGGGTTGTGAGATCGAGCCGATAGATGGTTGCTGGGCGCGCAAACCCCGTAAACACGAAGTAGGTCTCTTTGCTGTCCATGCGGCCATGAAACCCGCCGGCGCTGCCCACGCCCGGCAGAGGCAATTCGGCGAGGTGCTTGCCGCCGATGTCGTGAATTCTTACCAGCGAGCGCGCGTCCTTCATGTAGTGGACAAGGAAATTGCCACCAACCGCCGCCACGGCTTGCAGCGTGTCCGCGCTCTGGGCAATGATGGTCTTCCAATTGGCGGCGGCGGAGCGCGCCAGGTCGATTTCGATCAGACGGCCTCGCGGCGCGTCACGGTCGGTGCGAAACCAGAAGCGTTCGCCCGCGTTGCCGACGAACTCATAGAGCGCGTCGGGTTCAGGCAGCAATTCCCGTAACGGTGAATTCAAGTCGCTCAGGTTCTTTAGAAAGACTCTGTTCTTGCGCGCGGTACCTTGCCAGACCTGTATGACCAGGTACTTTCCGTCCTCACTGACATGTGGGGCAAAGCCCCATTCTTTTTCGTCTGGGCGCTCGTAGATCAAGCGGTCTGACGCCTGGCTGGTGCCGATCCGATGAAGATAGAGCTTCTGGTAGTAGTTAGCCGCGGCCAAGGCCTTGCCGGCTGCGGGCTCGGCGTAACGCCCATAAAAGAACCCGCGGCTATCCCTCGTCCAACTGGGTCTGGAGAACTTGACCCAGTGCAGCACTTCCGGGAGATCTCGGCCGCTGGCCACCTCACGAATTCGCCATTCGTTCCAGTCGGACCCGCCGCTGGCCAGCCCATAGGCGAGGTGTCGCCCATCGGGGCTCAGCACGTAGCCGGTCAGTGCCACGGTTCCGTCCTTGGAGAGTTGGTTGGGATCGAGCAGCACCGTCCCAGCGTGGCTCGGGTCGCGCGTGGCATAGAGAACGCTTTGATTTTGCAGCCCATCGTTCCGGGTGTACACATACACGCCGTTCTCTTCGATCGGTATGCCGAAGCGCTCGTAGTTCCATAGCTCGCGCAGGCGCTTGGTGATGGGCACGCGCTGGGCGAGAGCACCGAGGTATCTCTCCGTCACGTGGTTCTGGGCGGCGATCCATGCTCGGGTCGCCGCACTTTCGCTTTGTTCGAGCCAGCGAAAGGGGTCAGGGATGAAGACGCCATGCAAGGTGTCACCTTCGGAGCCCTTGGTGCTTTCCGGATACACAAGCGGTTCTCCCATGTTCTGTCTTGCGCCCACGCACCCTGGACCGAGGGTCATGACAACAAACAGGAGTGTGGCGAGAGTCCTCATTTGCGGCCTTTGCCAAAGTCGCCTGCGTAGGCCCAGGTGAAGCTTCGCGACGGCAGGAACCTGCGCCACGCCTCTATGACCTCGGTGGCGCTGAGTCTGGCAAGCCGTTGCTCCAGTTGCGCGTCGAAGGCCAGGCTGCGACCGGTGTAAAGATTTTCGGCGAGCTGCATCACCAGGGAGTGGTCCTGCGCACGATTGAGGCGGCGCTCTTCGAGCAGGGCGGCGATGTCGACCTTCACTTCCCCAGCTTTGAACCCTTCACGTTCGATGCCGGTTAGTTCCTCGCTAAAGGCCTTCTTGACCCGGTTCTGATTATCCGGGGCGTAGATCGCGAAAAGATAGAGATCGGCCCTCGGCTCGAAACGACTCGCCTCGAAACCGCTCACCACGGAATAGCTAAGACCCTCGCGCTCACGAATGCGCATCGGCAGCCGCGCTTGCACCGTGCCGCCGACCAAGTGATTGGCGAGCAGCAGAGCCGGGTACGCCGGATCAGTGTCCTGGAGCGGGAACTCGTGCGCGGCCAGCGCCACCGCGTTGGCCTTGTCGGGTGTCTCGAATTGCAGTGTCACGGGCGCAACCTCCTGATAGGGCAGCGGCACGCGCTCGAATGGCTGCCGGCTTCGCCAGGAGCCCAAGAGCTGCGCCAGCGCGGATTTGACCTCCTTCGATTCGAAGTCGCCTACCAGCGCGACTTCGCCATGGCTGGCGCCGTAGAAATCGGCATGAAAACTCCGAATATCCTCCACCTTGGCGTGCTGAATGTCCTCGAGCAGTTCTTCGAAGCTTGGCGTGTAGCGTACGTCGCCGCGCGGGTAGCGGTTGAAGTGCCGCTGCAAGGCATTGCTGGCGATGGCATCGGGTTCCCCGCGGCTCCTTTCCACCGCTGCGGCGCGTTCTTCTTTCAGTTGCTTGAACTCGCCCTCCGGGAAACTGGGTTCGCGCAGCATTTCGGCAATCAGGTCGAGTGTCCTGACGAGACTCGGTCGCAAAGTCTGCCAGGTGACAGTCACTTCGGTTTCGCTGCCACTGACCTCGATTTCCGTGCTGAGCTCGTCGAAGGCTTCCTGCAGTTCTTCCCGGCTACGCTTCTTGGTACCGCGTTCCAGCATGTCCGCCGTGAGCATCCCGGCCGGGGCTTTGCCACGAAGCGATTGCTCAGTGCCCAGACGCAGGCGCAAAGTCCCATGCACTGTCTCGCCGCGCGTGCGTTTGGCGAGCAGGGCGTACTTCAGGCCTGTGTCGAGGGTACCGGTTTCGGTGCGCCGATCGATATTTTCGGGTGTGGCTTCGAAGGCTTCTCCCATTGCGGTGGCTTCGCTGCCTTGATAGTCCGCCACCAGCGCGGATGCATCCACTTTGGCCGGTAGGGGCGCGCGCTCGGGTTGGGTGACCGGCTGGAACATGCCCAAAGTGCGATTGGCGGATTTGAGATAGGCGCTCGCAACACGCTGCGCCTCGGTTGCGGTTACTCTCTTCAAACGGTCGCGCTGCAAGAAAAAGAGCCGCCAATCACCTTTGGCAATGGCTTCCGATAGCGCTACCCCGAGTTTTTCCGGATCGTTGATGACTTGCGTGTACCCTTTGAGCATGCGTGCCCGCGCGCGGCGCACCTCACGCTCGCTGATCGGGTCCTTGGAGAGGTTCTCAACGGTTTCAAGCAAGGCATCGCGGGCCTTGTCGATATTGCCTCCAGGACGCAGCTGCGCTCCGAAATACAGGACACCCGGCTCGCCGAGTGCGTAATCCTGGGCGAATACATCGGCCGCAATTTGAGTCTCGACCAGGCGCTTGTGCAAGCGCCCGGTGGGAACGTCGCCCAGTGCGCTCGCCGCTACCAGCAAGGCCGGATAATCGGGGTGGGCACCCGGCATGACGTGATACATCGCGCTGAGGTATTGCACTTCCCCGACGCGCCGCAGCGTCACGCTGCGCTCGCCGTCCTGCGCTGGATCAAGCGTGTAGGTCGTTTCCAACTTGCGCCGTGGTCGTGGTAGGGGTCCGAAAATGCGGGCGATGCGATCGAGGGTCTTCGCCGCATTGAATTTTCCCGTTAGGGTGAGCACAGCATTGTCCGGCTGATAGTATCTCCGGTAGAAGGCGCGCAAGCGCTCGATGCTGACGTTTTCTACGTCGCTGCGCGCGCCTATGGTTGATTTGCCGTAGTTGTGCCAGAGATACGCGGTGGCAAGCATGCGCTCGATCAGAACATTCCGCGGCTCGTTTTCGCCCTGCTCCATTTCATTGCGCACCACCGTCATTTCCGCGTCCAGATCTTTCTTGTCGATCTTGGAATTGAGCATGCGATCGGCTTCCATGCGCAGCGCCCAGTCCAAATTCGCGTCGGTAGCCGGAAAGCTTTCGTAATAGTTGGTGCGGTCGAACCAGGTCGTGCCGTTGAAATTCATGCCACGCTTGCCCAGCGCCTCCATCAGGTTGCCGCTAGTGGGCGTGCCCTTGAACAGCAGGTGTTCAAGCAAGTGGGCCATTCCCGTTTCACCGTAGTTCTCCATGCGCGAACCAACGAGGTAAGTGACGTTGACGGTCACCGTGGCCTTGCTCTGGTCCGGCCCCAAAAGTACGCGCAAGCCATTGGCCAGGCGAAATTCGGTGATGCCTTCCACGCTGGCCACCCGGCTCACACCAGCTGGCAGCGTCTCGGCAGCCCACGCACTGGTTCCCGCGAAACCCAGCCAGCCGATGAGCAAAACACGTAGGGCACAAATCAAAGGAACCTCCCGGAGGCGAGAAGTAGGAAAGGGCGGATTATCCAACAAGAAGGCTTGTTTACAAATCATCACCGACCTGCCCACTCGGTTTTCGTTCCGTGTGGGCAGGTAGCGTGGCGACATCGGCGCGCGCGCAAGAACCTGCAGGAGCGCTACCGGCCTTGCGTCGAAGGGGGGCTAAGGTGCACAAGCGGACAAAGCCGACCGTGTGGCAATCCATTCCATCTTCGCCAGGGGGAAGCAAGGCAGTAGCTCACATCTGTTTGAACAAGTGGGCAAAGCTGCGGCTGACTTGCAGTTGCTCGGGGCGATCGAAGAGCCGAATCGTCGGCTGTTCCCGCTGGTCTCGGCCTACACTTGCGATGGCCTTGGCATTGACGATGGTGCTGCGGTGAATTTGCCAGAACTGATCGGGGTCGAGCACATCGGCAAGTTCCTTGATGGTCTTCTTGATGTGGGCATCGCCTTCGCGCGTGGCGACCTTGGTGTATTTATCCTCGGACTGAAAATAGAGCACATCGGCCACATGGATAAGCTTCAGGGTCGGTCCGACCGACGCTTTGATCCAGGAGAACCGGGTCCCAGGAACGCCAAGGTGTCGCGCCAAGGCATCAAGCATGCCGTCGAGCGCAGGTGGCGGGGCGGAGAGCTTTGCCTTTACTCGCTCGACGGTAAGCTTGAGGCGGTCCGCCGTGACCGGCTTCAGCAGGTAGTCAACGGCACCTTGCTCGAACGCAGCGACCGCAAAGTGGTCGAAGGCGGTGACGAAAACCACATGGCAGCGACCGCTCAGCGCCCGCGCCGCTTCCAGGCCTGTCATGACCGGCATTTGGATGTCGAGAAAGGCAACCTGTGGGCCAGTGGCTGCGAAAAGGGCCACGGCCTGCTCGCCGTTTTCCGCCTCCGCACAGATTTCGAGTTCGGGCCAAACCTGGGCTAGCCTGTGCCGCAGCTGCGCGCGCAGCAGCGGTTCGTCTTCAGCGAGCAGGGCGCGCGTCGGGTTCATCGGGGATCTCCACTCTTGCCACGGCGCCGCCTTGGGGTCCCTGCGTGAGGGAGAATCGTGCTAGGCCGCAATAGAGAGCAGCCAGTCGTTCGCGAATATTGCTGAGACCCACTCCTTGCGCAAAACTCTCACCCAATCCCTTGCCGTTATCCTCGACCCAAACCGCCAGCCGCCCGTCCAAGCGCCGTGCACCCACGACGACCTCCCCGCCGTTGCTGTTGGGCTCAATGCCATGCTTGACGGCGTTTTCCACCAAAGATAGCAGAACCATGGGTGGAAAGGGAACACCCTCTAGCTCTTCGGGAATAGCCACGCTAAAGCGGAGCCTGCTGCCCATGCGCATCTGTATAATCGACAGGTAAGCCTGGGTAAGTCGTGCCTCCTGGCCTAGTGTTGTGCTCTGCTGGCGCAACTGCGGAATGGCGGCGCGCAGATATTGAAGGAGGTGATCGAGCAGGGTGGCCGCACGCGGCGGATCAGTCTCGACCAGAAAGTGAACGTTGGCCAGGGTGTTGAACAGAAAATGAGGTTCGACTTGGGCTTGCATGAGTTTCAACTGCGCTTCCGCGACCTGCCGCCCCAGGCGCTCGCGCTCTGATTGCGCACGGTGCAACGCCGCCGCCGCCGCGGCATCGCGCAAGCGAGTGTGAAAAAACACGCTCACCAGGAAGCCAAACAGACAGGCATTGCCCATGGTCAGTAAGAAGCGGTGGTATTCCGCGGCAATACGGGCCATTTCATATTGCTTGACGACGATCACCAGCGCCATGCCTACGAGACTGCCGAGAACCACGGCCAGCAGCAAGCGGCGCATCGAATCGACCCGATCCCAAGGTCGGAAGCAGTTGATGAAATAGGCGATGGAAAAGCCGAAACAATGCGCCGACACCAGTGGGTGCCAAAATGGCCGCGGATCCTCAATGCTGATCAAAGCCGCGATGGCGGTGTTGATGCCTGCAATGAGCAGAACCGTCTGCCACTTGGTGCGAAAACCGCGTCGAAACCAGGTCACTAGCTCGTAAGCTTTCATGGCAGGCATGATAGCGCGAAGTTCAACGATGCTCGCTGCAGGCGATCGATGGTAGCCGCGGCCGACCGGCTGCTATACCATGCGATGAGGCGCGCAAGTAGCCGATCGCGCGTGCTCGCAAGATGGTACCGCCGAACCGTCCGAACACGCCGAAGTGCGCCGGGCCGGAAAACGCCGCCCCCGAGGCGGGATTCGCTTTCAGTCAGTATGGGATAATTCAGGCCTCCCTCCCAGCCCACCATGCTCAGCCGCAGCTCTGCTCCTTCGCACCTGGCCCCCGTACTGGCGCTGGTCTTAAGTGCCGTGGTATGGGGGTTGATCTGGTACCCCTATCGCATGCTTAGCGAAGCGGGGATCGGTGGCGAATTGGCGACCTTGCTCACTTATCTCGTCGCGCTCATCGCGGCACTTCCTTTGCTTGCGCGCGAGCGCCCGCAGCTGGTGCGCCCGGGATTGCTCCTCGCTATCGCCCTTGCCGCTGCGGTAGCCAATCTTGGCTATGTCCTTGCCTTGCTCGAAGGGAGGGTCGTCGTCGTACTGCTGCTGTTCTACCTGGCGCCTCTTTGGACGCTGGGATTCGCCCGCTGGTTGCTGGGAGAACCGATCACCCGCCTCGGCTTGGGAACCGTCTTGCTGGGGCTGGCGGGAGCAGGCATCATGCTGTGGCGGCCCGAGACCGGCGCCCTGCAACCGCGCCTCTCGGAATGGCTGGGCTTGTTGGCTGGTCTTGCCTTCGCACTGTGCAACGTGCTCTTACGCCGCGCCCGGGGTCTATCCGTCGCGCTGCGCAGTACTGCGCTGTTTGCGGGGGTGTGCATCCTTGCCACTGTGGCTTTGGGTTTGCGAACCGCCGCCGCTCCGGTCACTGGTGTCGTTCCCGCCAATGTCTGGTGGCTGATTCTGGCGGTGGGCCTGGTCTTGGCGATGGCCAACGGGGTACTGCAATATGGACTCGCGCACGTACCGGCAAACCAAGCCATCGTCATCCTGCTGATCGAATTGCCGATCGCGGCACTGGCGGCCTATCTATTGGCCGGTGAAACCTTGCGCTTGGCAGACTGGCTGGGTGGAGGCCTGATCGTCTTGGCCTCGCTCGCCGCCAGCGAAGCCAAGGAACTGAAGGCGGTGGATTCCGCTCGCCAGGAGGGAGCATGAGAAGGCTGCGCTGGGCGGGGATGTTGGGCCTGACGCTGAGTCTGGGCATCGTGGCTTGGGTGCTCGCCTACTGGTTTTGGCATTGGGCGGCGCCACGGCCCACGGCGATGGCTATTGCCTTGCCTGACAATGCAGTTTTGGCTGATGCCGCCCTGTTTGGGTTCGCTGCCACGACGAGCGGCGAAGCGGCGCCGGCTGCGGTGGCTGCCACATCGGGTGACTGGCGCCTCGTCGGCGTGCTGGCGCAAGTTGGCGGCGGCGGCTGGGCGCTGCTCAGACGGGGGGATGGCAGTGTGAAGCTGCTGCGAGAGGGTGCAGAACTCGCCGGCGAGTTGCGCCTGGAGAGGGTGTTCCCGACTGCGATCGAGATCTCCAAGAACGGCGTGCGCCGTTCCTTGAATTTGCCGGCGCTGGCACACGCCTCGACGACCTCAGGGGGGGGCGGGAAATGTCCGCTGAGCGCAGAGGAGCGCCGCCGCGCCTATTTCGTCCGGCCGGAGTTGCTCCCGGGGCTCGCCCAGAGCCTCGAAGCGGCGCGCAAGCTCTTTCGGCAAGACGGCCAGGGCTGGATCGTGACGGCCAGCGACCCGACGCTCTCCGCACTGGGTTTCGCTGCCGGTGATCGCGTCGAGAAAGGCAATGGCGTGCCCTTGCTCACCGAAGATCTGCTCCGCACCGCGATCGTTGAACCCCTGCTGCAAAATCGGGTCCTGCGCTTGAGCGGTGCTCGCGCCACCAAGCCGCGAGAGTGGATTTTCGTCAACGCGGCCTTGTGCGGACCCTAGCCGTGCGGTGTATCAATCGAGGTGCTTGAGCACGTCCCCGACGCAATCCACGATTCCGATCGAGGGCCAGTTTTCCGGCCGCTCGCCGGCGCCGATATATCCGTAGCGCGCAACCAAGCCGCGCATACCCGCTTCGCGTGCGGCCTGCATATCGCGTTCACCATCTCCAACATAAACGCACCGCGCGGGCGGCACGGCGAGGGTCTTCGCCGCGAAGCGCAGCGGCTCGGGGTGCGGCTTGGGAAAAGGGGTGGTGTCACCGCAGACCACGCAACCGGCGCGCTGGCGCAGGCCGAGCCTATCCAGGAGCGGAAACGTGAGGTATTCGACCTTGTTGGTTACGATACCCCAACGCAGGCCGCGCGCCTCGATTTCGCTCAGAAGCCGCGCGGCTCCGTCGAACAAGCGCGAGTGCACGCACAGCGCATCCTCATATAGTTCTAGAAAAGCTTGGCGCAGCGGGCCAAAACGCTCATCTTCCGGCGCGACCCCGAAGCCTTGTGCCAGCAATCCGCGGGCGCCGTGCGAGGCGTATGGGCGCAACGTCGCCAGCGCCATGGGCTCAAGGCCGTGACGCACGCGCAGACGGTTTAGGGCCGTGGCGAGATCCGCCGCGGTATCGGCCAGAGTGCCGTCGAGGTCAAAGAGCACCGCTGCGATCGGAGGATCAACCACGGCGGCAGACGAGGATATAGTTGACCGAGGTATCTTCGCCAAGGCGGTACTGGCCGGAAAAAGGATTGTAGCTCATGCCTCTGAGCGCAACGGTTTCCAGGCTGGCGTCGCGCGCGAAGCCAGCGAGTTCCGCCGGGCGCAGGAACTTCGCGTAATCATGGGTGCCCTTGGGCAACAGACCGAGGACATATTCCGCGCCGATGACGGCAAATAAGTAGGATTTTGGGCTTCGATTCAGCGTGGCGAAAACGAGTGTTGCCCCTGGCTTGGCCAGGCGCGCGCACGCAGCCACGGTGGTTGCCGGGGCGGGCACGTGCTCCAGCATTTCCATGCAAGTGACAAGATCGAAACTGGCCGCTTCGGTTTCAGCCAGTTCCTCCGCGGCAGTCAGGCGGTAGTCTATTTGTGCGCCGGTTTCCAACGCGTGCAGCTTGGCGACGCCCAGCGCCTTCTCGGACAAATCGATGCCCGTCACCGCGGCGCCGCACCGAGCCATCGCCTCGGATAGCAACCCACCGCCGCAGCCAACGTCGAGCGCTCTCTTTCCTGCCAGACCGCCGGCGACGCTCTCGATGTATCCCAAGCGCAAGGGGTTGATATCGTGTAAAGGTTTGAATTCGCTGGTCGGATCCCACCAGCGGTGGGCGAGCTTGCTAAATTTGGCGAGCTCCGCCGGATCGGCATTGCTGGACGCATTCATCGCAGACGTTCCTGCCAGTAGATGGCTCGGCTCCTCAGTTCATCATCGGGCACACGGATGAGAGCGCCCCGGGCGAGAACGCGTTCCCCAGCGACCCAAACTTCGCTGACTTCCCTGCGGCTGGCCGCATAGACCAGGTGTGAGATCGGGTCGAAACAGGGCATGAGTTCGATCGCTCCGAAGTCGACCGCAATGAGGTCCGCGGACTTTTCTGGTTCGATCGAGCCGATTTCCGCATCCCAGCCCAGGGCCTCGGCGCCTCCGAGGGTGGCGGCGCGCAGGGCGACGTGAGCGGGCATGGCGGCCGGATCACCGCTGCTTCCTTTTGCCAGCAGCGCGGCCACGCGCATCTCCTCGAAGAGATCAAGGCGATTGTTGCTGGCCGCGCCGTCCGTCCCCAGAGCAACATTCAAGCCAGCTTCGAGCATCGCCCGTAGCGGAGCGATGCCGCTGGCGAGCTTGAGATTCGAACTCGGGCAATGGATGGCACTCCCGCCACGATCTCTGAGGTCGGCGATTTCCGCGGCGTTGAGATGCACCGCATGTATGGCCTGGAATCCGGGCCCGACGGCTCCTAGATCAACGAGCCGTTGCAGCGGCCGCTTGCCGCAGGTCTGAAGGCTATCCTGGATTTCTTGCGCGGTTTCGTGGAGATGGATCTGCACCGGCAGGTTGATCTGCTCAGCGTAGGTCACGATTCGCGCGATCGTGGCGTCACTCACGGTATAGGGGGCGTGGGGCGCCAAGGCAAAGGCGAGCAGGTTGTCACCGCGGAACGCGTCACGCATAGCCAGGCCCTTGCTCAGGTAATCGGCCGGATCGGCGGCGTAGGGCGTGGGAAAGTCCAGAACTGCGAGGCCGATCATGGCTCGCATCCCGGCGCGGCGGAGCGCGGTCGCCGTCGCCTCGGGGAAGAAATACATGTCGTTGCTGCAGGTGATGCCACCGCGCAGCATTTCCGCGGCCGCCAGCAAGCTGCCGTCAGCGACGAACTCCGCGGAGACATGCGCGCCCTCGCGCGGCCAAATGTGCTCCCGGAGCCAACGATCCAACGGCAGATCGTCGGCGACGCCGCGCAGCAGCGTCATCGCTGCATGGCCGTGCGCATTCACCAGGCCGGGGAGCAGGACGTGATTGGGAAAGGTCTCGACGGCACGGGCGGAAAATGCACCTTCCGCTTCGCTGGTGGGCAGCACCGCGATGATGCGTCCGCGCGCGATGAGCACGCTATGGTTTTCGAGTACACCACCCGGGTTGATCGGGATGACCCAGCGCGCATCGAGGCGCAGGTCGGCGGGGGTGGGGGTCATGGGTGCAGGAACAAAAAGGCCCCGCATTGCGAGGCCTTTCCGTGGTCGGAGCGAAGCGGGCTTATTTCTTGATCGCTTCGGCCTTGACTTCGACCTCGACACGACGATGCGGCTGCAAGCAGGCGATCAGATCCTTGCGCTTGGTCTGGTCGCATTTCACGCCGGGAACTGGCTGAGTCTTGCCCATGCCAAGCGTCTCGATCTTCTCCTTGGGCACGCCGCCAGCCACCAAATACTCGCGAACGGCATTGGCGCGCCGCTCGGAGAGCTTCTGGTTGTACGCCTGAGAACCCAGCCGGTCGGTGTGGCCGGTCACGAGCACCAGATCAAGCTTTTGCACGTCCTTGAGCTTGCCGATGACCTCGGTATCCAAAGCCTTCTTGCCTTCCGGCCTGAGGATGGCTTTGTCGAAGTCGAACAAAGCCTTGGAGGAAAGCGTGATCTTCAGCACCTGCGGCTTGGTCGGTTCGGCAGCCTTGGATGGCTCGGCCGACGCTGTCGGCTTGGGCGGTTCGGCAACTTTGGGCGGTTCGGCCGGCTTGGGCGGTTCGGCTTTCTTGACTAGGTCCGGATCGCATTCGGCGATGGCCATGGCGGGCGTCCAGAAGCCGGTGCGCCAGCAGAGGTTGGTGCCGCTGCGCACGATGTTGGGGTTGGGTTTTCCGGCATTGTCCAGCACATAGCCGCTATTCTTGGGATCGGCCTGCGCTACCGCCAGGCCCGAGCACAGCGAGGCGACGGCAATGCCGCTCAATACGCCAGCCAGCAAAGGAAGTTTCATTGTTTTGCCCCTTAAAACGAAAATGAAGGTCGTCCGAAAGCACAAATCGGCTTTTCCTGCGCCGGCAGCACGGCCCCTAAAAAACCCATCCGCTAGCGCTGCCTGCGGCGGTCTAACGGGCGGACTATAGCACAGCGAATGGACTGTTGCCAAACAGGCCCGGCGGGCCGGAGCGTGTCACTTCGGCATGCTGCTTCGTGAGCGCGGTGAAGACAGCAACGAGTCGTGCTGACGGCTCTTGGGGAAGCCTCACGCGAGCGCGGCGCTCGTGCTAAAATCTCTTGTTTTGAGCAACCGCTGGATTACCTTCGGTGGGTCGCTCTTTCCCCCGCAGATTCAGGCCGCAAGCAGATCATCCATGGAGCAGTTCGCAAAAGAAACCCTCCCCGTCAGCCTCGAAGCCGAAATGCGCCATTCTTACCTCGATTATGCGATGAGCGTAATCGTGGGGCGCGCCCTGCCGGACGTGCGTGACGGGCTCAAGCCGGTGCATCGCCGCGTGCTTTTTGCCATGCACGAGGCCAACAATCTCTGGAACCGACCCTACGTGAAGTGCGCCCGGGTCGTAGGTGACGTGCTCGGTAAATACCACCCGCACGGTGACTCGGCCACCTACGAGGCGCTGGTCCGCATGGTGCAGCATTTTTCCCTGCGCTACCCCTTGATCGATGGCCAGGGCAACTTCGGCTCCGTCGACGGCGACGCCCCCGCCGCCTATCGCTACACCGAATGCCGGCTGCGCAAAATCTCGGGGGAAATACTCGCCGACATCGACCAGGAAACCGTCGATTTCGTACCCAACTACGACGGCAAGGAAATGGAACCGACGGTCCTGCCGACCCGGATTCCCAACCTTCTGGTCAACGGCTCTGCGGGCATCGCCGTGGGCATGGCTACCAATATCCCACCGCACAATCTGCGCGAAGTGGTCGATGCCTGCTTGGCGCTACTGAAGCAACCCGAGTTGGGTGTGGATGAGCTAAACGACATCATTCCCGCACCGGACTTCCCCACCGCGGGCATCATATACGGCACTGACGGGATCAAGGAGGCCTACCGCACCGGACGCGGGCGAGTCATCATCCGCGCCCGCACGCACGTCGAGGATCTCGAAAAGGGCAACCGCCAGGCGATCATCGTCGATGAATTGCCTTACCAGGTCAACAAAGCCAATCTGCTCGCCCGCATCGGCGAACTGGTGCGCGAAAAGAAGATCGACGGCATCGCCGACCTGCGTGACGAATCCGACAAGTCCGGCATGCGCGTGGTTATCGAGTTGAAGCGCGCGGAAATGCCGGAGATCGTGCTCAACAATCTCTTCAAGCAGACGCAGCTGCAAGATAGCTTCGGGATCAATGCGGTCGCGCTGGTTGATGGCCAACCGCGGCTCTTGAATCTTAAGCAGCTCCTGGAGTGTTTTCTGCTTCATCGCCGCGAAGTGGTGGAGCGCCGCACCCGCTATCAGCTGCGCAAAGCACGGGAGCGTGGCCACATTCTGGAAGGTCTCGCCGTGGCATTGTCCAACGTCGACGAGATCATCGCCTTGATCAAGGCCGCGCCCACGCCGGGCGAGGCCAAAGTCCAGCTCATGGGGCGGCGCTGGCGCTCACCCCTGGTCGAAGAGATGCTGCGCCGCGCTGACGCCGAAGCGTCGCGCCCCGAGGGCTTGTCCGCCGAGTTTGGCTGGACAGGCAAGGGCAAGGAGGGCGGGTATCATTTGTCCGAGGTTCAGGCGCAAGCGATCCTGGAATTGCGCCTGGCGCGCCTCACCGGCTTGGAGCAGGACAAGATCGTTGGGGAATACCGGGAAGTCATGGCGCAGATCGCCGATCTCCTCGACATACTTGCCAAGACCGCTCGCGTGACGGAGATCATCGCCAACGAACTCCACACCGTGCGCGAACAGTTCGGGGACGAGCGGCGTTCGCAGATACTCGCCCAAGGCGAGGAGCTGTCGATGGAAGATCTCATCACGCCGGCCGACATGGTGGTGACGCTCACCCACGGCGGTTACGTCAAGGCCCAGCCGATCGATGAATATCGGGCGCAGAAGCGGGGCGGGAGGGGCAAGCAAGCCGCGGCGACCAAGGAAGACGACTTCATCGATCAGCTTTTCATTGCCAACACCCACGATTTCATCCTCTGCTTTTCCAATCGCGGCCGCGTGTACTGGCTTAAGGTGTACAACGTGCCGCAGGGCGGGCGGTCCAGTCGCGGCAAGCCGATCAACAACCTCGTTCCGCTGGACGATGACGAGAAGATCACGGCCATCCTGCCGGTGAAAGAGTTCTCCGAGACCCAGCACGTCTTCATGGCCACGGCTCTGGGCACGGTGAAGAAGACGCCGCTATCCGAGTTTTCCCGGCCACGGCCCTCGGGGATCATCGCGGTCGGCTTGGACGAGGGCGACTACCTCATCGGTGTGGCACTGACCGACGGTTCGCATGACGTGATGCTCTTCTCCGACGGTGGCAAGGCAGTGCGATTCGATGAGGACGACGTGCGCCCGATGGGCCGCGCCGCGCATGGTGTGCGGGGCATGAAGTTGGCCGAGGGCCAGACGGTTATTGCCCTGCTGGTCGCCGACGGCGAGAATCAGGCCGTGCTTACCGCAACCGAGAATGGCTACGGCAAGCGCACGCCAATCGTGGAATACACGCGCCATGCGCGTGCGACCCAAGGCATGATCGCCATTCAGACATCGGCTCGCAATGGCAAGGTCGTGGCCGCCACCCTGGTAAGCTCGGACGATGAAATCATGCTCATCACCACCGGTGGTGTCCTGATTCGCACTCGCGCCAACGAAATCCGCGAGATGAGCCGGGCCACCCAAGGCGTCACACTCATTAACCTTGGGCCCGGCGAGCGCCTCGCGGGCCTGGGCAAGGTGGTCGAGACGGACGAGGAAGCCTGATCGGCACGAGTTTCAACAGCGGAGCCACAAATGAATCGCGTCATCAATTTTAGTGCGGGACCGGCGGCGCTGCCGGTGGAAGTGCTCAAGCGCGCGGCGGAAGAAATGCTCGATTGGCACGGCAGCGGCATGTCGGTCATGGAGATGAGCCATCGCGGCAAGGAATTCATCAGCATCGCGGAAAAGGCGGAAGCCGATCTGCGCGAGCTGATGGGCGTCTCCGCCGACTACAAAGTTTTGTTCCTGCAAGGGGGAGCGATCGCGCAGAATGCCATTGTCCCAATGAATCTCCTGCGTGGGCGGAACACGGCGGACTACGTCAATACCGGCGAATGGTCCAAGAAATCGATCAAGGAAGCCAAGAAATACTGCGCCGTCAACGTGGTCGCTAGCGCGGAAGACCGAAACTTCACCTATATCCCGCCGCAGCAGGACTGGAAGCTTTCCAAAGACGCGGCTTACGTGCACATCTGCGCCAACGAGACCATCGGCGGCGTGGAGTACCACTGGGTGCCTGATACTGGCGACGTGCCGCTGGTGGCCGATATGTCTTCCAACATCCTCTCGCGCCCTGTGGACGTCAGCAAGTTCGGGCTCATTTACGCTGGGGCGCAGAAGAATATCGGCCCGGCGGGACTCACGCTGGTGATTGTGCGCAGCGATCTGATCGGTCAGGCGTTGCCCATTACTCCCTCGGTTTTCGATTACAAGCAGCAGGCGGACAGCGACTCGATGCTCAACACGCCATCGACCTACGGCATTTATATCGCCGGTCTGGTCTTTGAATGGCTCAAAGCCCAGGGTGGGCTGGCTGCGATCGAGCGCCACAACATCGCCAAGGCTCAGGTGCTGTACGATTTCCTCGATCAGAGCGCGTTTTATCAGAGCCCGGTGCACAGGGCGGATCGTTCGCGCATGAACGTGCCATTTCGACTGCCGTCCGAAGACATGGACGAGGAATTTCTCAAGGGCGCCAAAGCGCGTGGCATGGTGCAACTCAAAGGCCACCGCTCGGTGGGCGGAATGCGCGCCTCGATCTACAACGCCATGCCGATCGAGGGGGTGCAGGCGTTGGTGGATTATCTGCGCGAGTTCGAAGCCAAGAAGGGCTGAACCATGAGCGAGCGCTTTCGCATTCTCACCCTCAACCAGATCGCACCGATTGGTCTGAAGCGCCTCCCTGAGAGCCACTACGTTTCGGGCAAAGAGTTATCCGCTCCCGATGCGATCCTGGTTCGTTCCCAGGACATGCACGCCATGACGATTCCCGATACAGTCATGGCGATCGGTCGGGCGGGGGCAGGAACCAATAATATCCCCGTCGCGGCGATGAGCCAGCGCGGCGTTCCAGTTTTCAACGCGCCAGGAGCTAACGCCAACGCGGTCAAGGAACTCGTGGTGGCGGGGATGCTCTTGGCCGCCCGCAATATTGTGCCCGCCGTCGATTTCGTGCGCGGCCTGGTCGGTGATGACAAGGTCCTGCATGAAAAGGTGGAGGAGGGGAAGAAGAATTTTGCCGGCGTCGAGTTGCCTGGTCACACACTTGGGGTCATCGGCCTTGGCAAGATCGGCGCCCTGGTGGCTGATTCCGGCATCAAATTGGGCATGCACGTCCTGGGTTTTGACCCGGAGATCACGGTCGATGCTGCCTGGAGCCTGCCGGCGCAGGTGCGCAAGGCGCATTCGGTGGAAGAGCTGCTGCGCGGCGCCCAGTTCGTTTCCGTCCACGTCCCTTTGGTTCCAGCGACACGCCGTCTGATCGATGCGCGCAAACTGGATCTGCTCGCTCCTGGTGCCATCCTGCTCAACTTTGCCCGTGCCGAGGTGGTCGATGACGCAGCCGTCCTTCAGGCGCTCCAATCCAAGCGGCTGAAGTACTACATCTGCGACTTTCCCGCCGAGCGGCTGCAGGGCCAGCCGGGCGTGGTTGCGTTGCCACACCTGGGTGCCTCGACCCGCGAAGCCGAAGACAATTCGGCGGTCATGGTGGTCGATCAAGTCCGCGACTACCTGGAAAACGGCAACATACGCAACGCGGTCAATTTCCCCGATGTGGCTATGGCGAGGGAGTCGCCATACCGCATCGGCATCGCCAATTCCAACGTGCCGAACATGGTGGGGCAAATTTCCACGGCGCTCGCTGCGGCGAGCCTCAACATTCACAATATGTTGAACAAATCCAAAGGTGATCTGGCCTACACGCTGGTGGATGTGGACAGCGCCGTGAGCGGTGGGGTCGTCGAGACGATCAAGCGCATCGATGGCGTGCTCGCGGTGCGCTATTTGCCCACAGGGATCTGATCGTGCCATGACGGACGTGGACCAGAGCGCACTGGCGGCACACCGGGCGGAGATCGATCGGGTTGACCGGCTGCTGCTGCAGCTCTTGAGCGAGCGAGCGGGTCACGCGCGAGCCATTGGGCAAATCAAGGGCAGTACCGCAGCCTACCGGCCCGAGCGGGAGGCGCAGATCCTGCGCCGCGTCGCGCAGGAGAACCCGGGGCCCTTACCCGGGGAGGCCGTACAATACATCTTTCGCGCCATCATCAGCGCCTGCCTCGCCCTGGAGCGGCGCCTGCGCGTTGCTTATTTAGGTCCGCCGGGCACCTTCAGCCACGCGGCGGTGGAGAGGCATTTTGGCAATCTCCCGGAAGCGACTCCGGAAACCAGCATAGACGAAGTTTTTCGCGCGGTCGAAAGTGGTCGCGCCGACTACGCGGTGGTTCCGGTGGAGAACTCCACCGAAGGTGCAGTGGGCAGAACGCTGGATTTGATGCCGCAGGCGAGTCTGCGGGTCTGCGGGGAGATCGAACTCCGGGTGCAGCAAAACCTCTTGAGCCGCGCTACCGGTCTCGCGGCTGTCAAGCGCGTTTATTCCCACCCGCAGTCGTTCGCTCAATGCCAAGATTGGCTCCTGCGCCACCTGCCTGGCGTGATTCGTCTGCCGGTTGCCAGCAATGCGGAGGCTGCGCGTCTTGCGGCCCAAGAAGTGGACACCGCAGCGATTGCGGGGGAAAACGCCGCGCTAATCTACGGCTTGAACGTCTTGGTGCCACATCTCGAGGATGAGCCTAACAACACCACGCGCTTTTGGATTCTCGGCGTACAGGATGTCGCGCCCTCAGGGCAGGATAAAACCTCGCTGGTGCTCTCCGCGCCGAACCGCCCCGGCGCCGTCTATCATCTGCTCGAACCGTTTGCCCGCAACGGGGTGAGCATGACGCGACTCGAATCCCGCCCGGCCAAAGCCGGAACTTGGGAATACGTCTTCTTCGTCGATGTCGAGGGCCATCAGAGTGATCCAAGTGTAGCGAAGGCCTTGGCCGAACTGCACCAAGCCACCGCCTACGTCAAAGTGCTGGGCTCTTATCCGGCGGCACAGTTGTTAAAGTGATTTATCTGAAAGGAATCGTAAATGGCTGATATTGCTCGTTGCGCACCTGATTATGTTCAGGCGATACAACCCTATCAGCCGGGCAAGCCCATTGCCGAGTTGGCCCGCGAACTGGGGCTGTCCGACATCATCAAGCTAGCGTCCAACGAGAACCCGCGCGGCCCCAGCCCGGCCGCGGTAAAGGCAATCCAGGCCGCCTTGCCCGAACTGACTCGCTATCCGGATGGCAACGGCTTCGAACTCAAGGCCGCACTCAGCGCCCGCTTTGGCGTTCCCGCGGAGTGGATCGTGCTGGGCAATGGCTCGAATGACCTCCTCGAGATGGCCAGCCTGGTTTTCCTGCAGCCCGGTGTTTCCGCGGTCTACTCACAGCACGCCTTTGCGGTCTACCCCCTGGCCACGCAGGCGCGCGGCGCAACCCGCATCGAAGTGCCAGCCAAGGCATTTGGACACGACTTGGCCGCCATGAAGGCAGCGATTCGACCCGACACTCGGGTGGTTTTCGTGGCTAACCCGAACAACCCAACCGGTACGTGGATCGAACCTTCGGCGCTCGAGTTTTTCATCGCCAGCATTCCCGAAAATGTGCTGGTGGTGCTCGACGAGGCGTACAACGAGTACTTGCCCGCTGGCCAGGAAATGCACAGTGCCGGGTGGGTCAAGCGTTTTCCCCACCTGCTGGTCACGCGCACATTCTCCAAGGCCTACGGCTTGGCTGCCCTGCGCGTGGGCTATGGCTTGATGCGACCCGAGGTAGCCGATCTGCTGAACCGCGTTCGCCAGCCTTTCAACGTCAACAGCTTGGCGCTGGTCGCCGCGCACGCCGCGCTGGGCGACACCGCCTATCTTGAAGCGAGCCGCCGCGAGAATGCCGCAGGCCTCAAGCAGCTCATTGCCGGATTTGCAAGACTGGGGGTCGAGTACATTCCCTCGGCTGGAAATTTCATCTGCGCCAAAGTGGGCAAGGCGCCGGCGGTTTATCAGGCGCTGCTGCGCGCCGGCGTGATCGTTCGCCCCGTCGGCAATTACGCGATGCCCGAGTACCTGCGCATCACCGTCGGCATGCCGGAGGAGAACGAACGCTTCCTCGCGGCTTTGCCGAAGGCTCTGCAAGCCTGAGAGCAGGATGGCTCCACGCCCCCTCGACAAGCTGGTAGTGGTCGGCGTCGGCCTGATCGGCGGCTCCTTTGCGCTCGCCCTTCGCCAGGCTGGATTAGTGAACCAAGTGCTTGGTGTCGGGCGCAGCCCGGAGAACCTCGCCAAGGCCAAGGAACTCGGTATTATCGACAGCGCCACCAACGATTGGGCGCAAGCGCTGCGCGAGGCCGAACTTGTGCTGGTGGCTACGCCAGTCGCGCAAATGGCGCACATTTTCTCCAGCATGGCTCCGCATTTGCGCCAGGGCACGATCGTCACCGATGGAGGAAGCACCAAGCAAGATGTAGTCGCCTTCGCCCGCCAGCATCTTGATGCCCATCTGGCCTGGTTCGTGCCCGCCCATCCGATCGCGGGCACCGAATTCAGCGGGGCAGCGGCGGCATTCCCCGGACTTTATCGCGATCGCAACGTGGTCCTTGCCCCGCTCGCACAAACCGATCCGCAGGCCAAGCGGCGGGTGGCGGAGCTTTGGCAAGCTTGCGGCGCGACCATTCGCGAACTGGCGCCAGACCGCCACGACGAGATTTTTGCCGCGGTCAGCCATTTGCCACATCTCTTGGCCTTTACGCTCGTGAGCGAACTGGCAGGACGCCCCGACGCCGAGGAGTATTTTCGCTTTGCTGCCAGTGGATTTCGCGACTTCACGCGTATCGCCAGCAGCCATCCGGAAATGTGGCGAGATATCTGTCTTGCCAACGCGGGCGCGGTGCGAGAAGAGATCGCGCGCTTCCAGGCGGAACTGGCGCGCATCGACGAACTGTTGGCCGCACGGGACGGCCCGGGGCTGGAAGGGGCCTTCGATAGGGCTCGCTCGGCACGTAATGCCTGGCTTGCCGGCTTGCCGAAGACCGCGACATGATCGACTATCACGTTGCCCCTGGGGGCGCATTGCGTGGCGAAATCCGCGTTCCGGGAGACAAGTCCATCTCCCACCGCGCCATCATGCTGGGCTCGATCGCCGAGGGCTGCACTGAGATCGAGGGTTTTCTGGAGGGCGAAGATGCTCTGGCAACCATGGACGCGTTTCGCTCCATGGGCGTGAGTATCGAAGGGCCGCGGTCCGGGCGAGTGAGGGTACAGGGTGTCGGGCGCAACGGGCTGCACGCACCGCGCGAGGCGATTTACTGCGGGAATTCGGGGACATCGATGCGCCTCTTGTGCGGGTTGCTCGCCGGCCAGGGTTTCGCCGTGGAATTGACCGGCGATCCGAGCCTCAGCCAGCGCCCCATGAATCGCGTCGCAGTGCCGCTGCGGGCGATGGGTGCGCTGATCGAAACGGCCACCGGCGGAATACCGCCTCTGCGCATTCTTCCTTCCCCGCAGTTGCAAGGTTTGCACTATCAAATGCCGATTGCCAGTGCGCAAGTGAAATCGGCGTTGTTGCTGGCCGGGATTTACGCCGATGGGCTGACTGAAGTAGTCGAGCCCGCTCCTACGCGAGACCATTCGGAACGCATGCTGCGCGCCTTCGGGTACGCGGTCGAGCAAACGGAGAGCACGGTGCGTTTGCGTGGGGGAGGGCAGTTGAAGGGAACTGCGATCGATGTCCCGGCGGATATTTCCTCGGCGGCCTTCTTCCTGGTGGGAGCATCGATCGCGCCCGGTTCCGAACTGTGCCTCAAACACGTGGGCATCAACCCCACTCGCACCGGTGTGATCGACATCCTGCGGCTCATGGGCGCAGATCTGCGGCTCGAAAACGAACGGTTGGCGGGCGGCGAGCCCGTGGCCGACATCCGGGTGCGTCACGCGCCACTCCGTGGCATCGACATCCCCGAGCATCTCGTGCCCCTGGCGATCGATGAATTCCCGGCGCTGTTCGTGGCGGCGGCATGTGCCGAAGGCGTGACCCGCTTGACTGGCGCCGAGGAACTGCGGGTGAAAGAAAGCGATCGCATCGAGGTCATGGCGCAAGGGCTCCAGGCCCTTGGTGTTTCCGTCGAACCGAAGGATGACGGTGTCACCATCGTTGGCGGGGCGATTGGCGGCGGGTGTGTGCAAAGCCATGGCGATCATCGTCCGGCGATGGCCTTCGCAATGGCTGCGCTCCGCGCGAGGGAGCCGATCGAAATCGCCGACTGCGCCAACGTCGCCACCTCGTTTCCGGGTTTTGTCGAACTCGCACAACGCGTCGGACTGAAGGTGCGCAGTGCCGCCCGCTAACGTCAAGAACCCCGCGCGCCAGGCGCTTGAGCACGCCGCGGTGCGGCGAGCGGAGCGCGAAGGCACTCGCCACACCGATCCCAATGCGCGCTGCCCCTTGTTCAGCTTTTGCCAGTTGCCCCGCTGTGTCCCAGGGCGCTGCCCCTTGGGGATGGGACGAGTTGGTTCGGGGGTCTGAGCGTGGCGAAGGTGCCCGTCATCGCCATCGACGGAACGTCGGCATCGGGCAAGGGGACGATTGCCGCGCGGGTTGCCCACGCGCTGGGCTACCATTTGCTCGATAGCGGGGCCCTCTATCGGCTCGTCGGCCTGAGTGCTCGGCGCGCTGGGGTTGCGCTGGAGGATGAACCAAGCGTTGCCGCCCTGGCGCGTGATCTGCCCGCTCGGTTCTCCGGGGAAACTGTTTTTTTTGGTGACGACGACGTCAGCCAGGAATTGCGCACCGATGCCTGCTCTGATGCCGCATCGCGGGTGGCGGTGCACCCGGCGGTGCGAGCGGCACTGCTGTCCCGGCAACGCGAATTTCGGCGCCTGCCTGGATTGGTCGCCGACGGACGCGACATGGGTACCGTGGTCTTCCCCGACGCGCAAACCAAGGTCTTTCTCACGGCGAGCCTGCAGGAGCGCACGGAAAGGCGCCATAAACAGTTGATCGCCAAAGGTTTGACTGCTAATATTGCCAACCTTTTGCGCGATATCGAGCAGCGTGACCGCCGTGACCGCGAGCGGACTGCGGCTCCAATGGCCGCGGCGGCCGACGCGGTGGTCATTGACACTACCGGTGTCGACATCGACGCGGTGGTCGCCCAGGTTCTCGCGCTCCATGGCCGAGGCGGGCGTTCTTGAGTTCTGCCGCTGCGCCAAAAGCGTCGTTGTGAGTCCGTTTCGCCGCACTGGCGGAGCGGGTTTTTTTAACTTGACCCGGCACCGGCCTTCCCGGCCCGGACCCATAGGTAACCCGCCATGACCAACCCCGCAACCGCAACCCCCGCTACTCCTGCCGGCGAGAGCTTCGCCGCCTTGTTCGAGGAAAGCCTCGCGCGCAAAGAAATGCGCACTGGCGAAGTAATCACCGCCGAAGTCACCCGCGTCGATTTCAACGTCGTCGTGGTCAACGCCGGCCTGAAATCAGAGAGCTTCATACCCATCGAGGAATTCAAGAACGACGAGGGCATCGTAGACGTCAAGCCCGGCGATTTCGTCACCGTGGCAATCGAAAGCCTGGAAGACGGCTACGGAGAAACGCGGCTATCGCGGGACAAGGCCAAGCGTCTAGCAGCTTGGCAGCAGTTGGAAACGGCAATGGATGACGGGTCCGTGGTGCAAGGCCTGGTCACCGGAAAAGTCAAAGGCGGGCTGACCGTGATGGTCAACGGCATCCGCGCATTCCTTCCTGGTTCGCTCATTGACACCCGGCCGGTCAAAGATACCTCGCCCTTCGAGGGCAAGGCGATGGAATTCAAAGTCATCAAACTCGATCGCAAGCGCAATAACGTGGTCGTTTCCCGCCGCGCCGTGTTGGAAGCGAGCCTGGGCGAAGAGCGCCAAAAGCTCCTCGAAACGCTGCAAGAGGGTTCCGTGGTCAAGGGTGTAGTCAAGAACATCACTGATTACGGCGCGTTCGTGGATCTGGGTGGCATCGATGGATTGCTTCATATCACAGACCTCGCTTGGCGCCGTGTCAAGCATCCCTCCGAGGTGCTTGCAGTGGGCGACGAAGTAGAGGCCAAGGTGCTGAAGTTCGATCAGGAGAAGAACCGCGTTTCCTTGGGCCTCAAGCAATTGGGAGATGACCCGTGGATTGGCTTGGGCCGCCGTTACCCGCCCGGCACGCGCCTCTTTGGCAAAGTCACCAATCTTACCGACTACGGTGCCTTTGTGGAAATCGAGCAGGGCATCGAAGGCCTGGTGCACGTGTCGGAGATGGACTGGACCAACAAGAACATCCACCCGACCAAAGTCGTGCAACTGGGAGACGAGGTCGAGGTGATGATTCTCGAAATCGACGAAGACCGCCGGCGTATCTCCCTGGGAATGAAGCAATGCATGCCCAATCCCTGGGAAGATTTCTCCATGAACCACAAGAAAGGCGATCGGGTGAAGGGCCAAATCAAGTCGATCACCGACTTCGGCGTCTTCATCGGCTTGCCGGGTGGCATCGACGGACTGGTTCACCTCTCGGATCTCTCCTGGACCAATGCAGGTGAAGCCGCAGTGCGCGAATATCGCAAGGGCCAGGAAGTTGAAGCGGTGGTGCTGGGTATCGATGTTGATCGAGAGCGCATTTCGCTCGGCATCAAGCAAGTGGACGGCGACCCCTTCAACAGCTATGTCGCGGTGCACGACAAGGGCGCCGTGGTCAATGGCGTGGTCAAGTCCCTCGACGCCAAAGGCGCGGTGATCCAACTCGATGGCGAGGTCGAGGGCTACCTGCGTGCTTCCGAGCTCTCGCGCGACCGCGTCGAGGACATCCGGGCGCATCTCAAAGAAGGCGACAAGATCAGCGCCATGATCATCAACATCGACCGCAAGAATCGCAGCATCAACCTGTCGGTGAAGGCCAAGGACAACGCCGAAGAGGCCGATGCGATCCAGCGGCTTTCGGCCGAACCGACTGGCACGTCCGGCACTACTAGCCTGGGGGCGCTCTTGAAGGCCAAGCTCGACAACAAGGGTACCGAGGAATAACTCACCGCAGGGGGTGCGATGACCAAATCGGAGTTGATCGACCGCCTCGCCGCGCAGTTTCCGCAACTGGTAGCCAAGGATGCGGAACTCGCGGTCAAGATGATCCTTGATGCCATGGGCGAAAGTCTGGCGCGAGGCGACCGTATCGAGATTCGAGGCTTTGGAAGCTTCGGCCTCAATTACCGTCCTCCGCGCGTGGGGCGCAATCCGAAATCGGGAGAGAAGGTCCAGGTTCCCGAAAAGCACGTGCCGCACTTCAAGGCGGGCAAGGAACTGCGGGAGCGGGTCGATTACAAATAGATCCTTAAACTAAGGCGGCACCACCCGCGCGGTGGCGCCGCTTTTTTTTCTGGTGCAGGAGGTGAAATGCGGGCGCTCAGTTGGGCTTGGAAGGCCTCGGTGTTCTTGGTTCTATTCGCATGGTCCTTACAGAACCTCGAACCGGTCGCGCTTCATTTCTTTCTGGAGCAGAAGTGGCAGGCACCACTCATGGTTCTGCTGCTCATAGCCTTTGTCCTGGGTGCTTTGGCCGGCCTGACCGCTGGAGTTACCCGAAATGTTCGCCAGCGGCGCGTGATCGTGGAATTGCGGCGGCAGTTGCGATCACGGCGGCGGCCTCAAGCGCCTGATCGCGCGGCCGGGGCGGCCTGAGAACGGGCGTAAGAGCGTGGATTTGGAACTGTGGTGGCTGCTGGCCCTCCCTTTGTTCTTCGGCATGGGTTGGCTCGCCGCGCGCATCGATATCAAGCACCTCTTGAAGGAATCACGGGCGATGCCGAGCTCATACTTCAAGGGGCTCAACTTCCTGCTCAACGAGCAGCCGGACAAGGCGATCGAGGCCTTCATCGAAGTCGTGCGGGTCGAGCCGCAGACCATCGACTTGCATTTTGCCCTCGGCAGCCTGTTTCGGCGGCAAGGGGAAATCGAGCGCGCCATCCGAATGCACCAAAGCCTTCTGGAACGTCCGGATCTGCCCTCTGCCAAGCACAGTGCGGTGATCTATGAGCTTGCCCAAGACTTTCACCGGGCTGGCCTGCTCGACCGTGCGGAAGAGCTATTCAACCGATTGGGCGGGTCGGAATACGAACACGCCTCCCTGACGCATCTCGTGCAGATCTACGAGCAGGAGAAAGACTGGAACAAGGCGATCGGAGCCTGCAAACGAATGGAGGCACTAGCCCGCCAGCCCTACGCCAAAGAAGTTGGCCAGTATTGCTGCGAGCTCGCGGCCAGCGCGCTGGCCGAGTCGCGTTTCGCGGACGCGCGCGCGGCGATCGATCGCGCCTTAGCTGAGTACAAGCTCTGCGTGCGCGCCAACATACTTGCTGGTGACCTGGCGCTCGCCGAAGGCAAGAAGGCCAAAGCCATTGCCGCGTGGAAGCGCGTCGAGTCCCAGAATCCTGCTTACTTGTCGCTAGTAGCCGGGCGCATCGCCAGTATCCTTGATGAAGAAGGCGAAAACGAACAGGCAGAGCGGCTGCTTCTGAGCTACCAAGAGCAGTACCCCTCGCTGGATCTCCTCAATGCTCTGTTCGAGCGCAGCCTTCGCGACCACGGGCCGCAGGGGGCAATGAATCTCATCAAAGACGAACTGCGGCGCAACCCGACACTCCCCGGCCTGGACAAGCTTCTCGAAGCGCAGCTGCTCAGTGCACCGGCCGAAAGGCGCCACGACCTCGAATTGGTCAAAGGCCTGGTGCATCAGCATACCCGTCGTCTGGGGCTCTATCGCTGCGAGCATTGCGGTTTTCGGGCGAAGCAGTACTATTGGCGCTGCCCCGGTTGCGGCAAATGGGAAACCTACTCGCCGCGACGCACCGAAGCACCGGAAGCCTATGCCTGAATCGCCCGTCATCGTAGCCCTCGATTTCCCAGATCGCGAAAGTACGCTGCGCTTTGTCGATCGAATCGATCCCCAAACCTGCGCCCTGAAAGTTGGCAACGAGCTTTTTACCGCCGCCGGCCCGGCTTTTGTCAGGGAGATCGTCGGCCGGGGGTTTCGCGTCTTTCTCGACCTCAAATACCACGACATTCCCAACACTGTCGCGCAGGCCTGTCGGGCGGCTACGCGGCTGGGCGTTTGGATGCTCAACGTGCATGCCTCGGGCGGACGGGTAATGTTGCAGGCGGCGCGGCACGCCGTCAACGAGGAAGCGGCGCGGGCTGGCAAGCCCCCACCGCTTTTGCTCGGCGTGACCGTGCTGACCAGCATGGACGACGGCGCTCTGGCCGAAGTCGGCGTGACCGCAGACCCTGATGCGCAAGTAATCCGCCTCGCCGCGCTTTGTGCCGCGTGTGGGTTGAACGGCGTTGTTTGTTCCGGCGAGGAGGCCTCGCGTCTGCGCATTATTCACGGGCAGGAGTGGGTACTGGTCACCCCCGGCATTCGCCCAGCGGGTGGGGATAGCCACGACCAGAAGCGGGTCATGACGCCGCAAGCCGCCATTGCCGCCGGGTCGAGCTATCTGGTGATCGGCCGCGCCATCACTCAGGCCGCAGATCCGGCCGAAGAACTCCGTTGTATTCTTTCCAGTCTGAAAGCGGTCGCATGAAGATCACCATTGTTGGAACCGGTTACGTTGGCCTGGTCACCGGCACCTGTCTGTCTGAAGTCGGCAACGATGTCCTCTGCCTGGACACTGATGAGCGCAAGATCGCGATCCTGCGCAATGGCGGAGTGCCTATCCACGAGCCAGGGCTCGAAGCGCTCATTCGGCGCAACGAGGCGGCAGGGCGCCTGCGTTTCACTACCGATATCGCGCAGGCGGTCGATCACGGCCGCGTTCAATTCATCGCCGTCGGCACTCCGCCTGACGAAGATGGTTCGGCGGATCTAAAGTATGTTCTGGCCGCAGCGCGCAACATCGGGCGCCTGATGAACGAGTCAAAAATCATCATCGACAAATCGACCGTTCCTGTGGGCACCGCCGACAGGGTGCGCGGCGCCATCGGCGAAGAGCTGGCCAAGCGGGCACGGAGTATAGAATTCAGCGTGGTCTCCAATCCCGAATTCCTGAAAGAGGGCGCCGCGGTCGATGACTTCATGAAGCCCGACCGGATCGTAGTCGGCGCAGACGACGAACAGGCCATCGCCGTGCTGCGAGCCCTCTATGCACCATTTCAACGCAGCCACGAGCGGCTGCTGGTGATGGATGTGCGCTCTGCCGAACTTACCAAATACGCCGCCAATGCCATGCTGGCGACACGCATCTCGTTCATGAACGAACTGGCCAACCTTGCCGAGCGCCTCGGCGCCGATATCGAGCAGGTGCGCCAGGGCATAGGGTCCGACCCGCGCATAGGCTACCACTTCCTCTACCCCGGTTGCGGCTATGGCGGCTCGTGCTTCCCGAAAGATGTGCAGGCGCTTCAGCGCACAGGCCAGGAGCACGGCCTGAGCTTGCGCATACTCGAAGCGGTGGAAGCAGTCAACGACCGGCAGAAGCACTTGCTGGTGGAAAAGGTGGTGAGGCGCCTGGGCGAGAACCTCCACGGCCGGCATTTCGCGCTCTGGGGACTGGCCTTCAAGCCCAACACAGACGATATGCGCGAAGCCCCCTCGCGGGTGATTATCGAAGGTCTGGCCCAGCGCGGCGCCACCGTCACCGCTTATGATCCGGTGGCCATGGACGAGGCCAAGCGCATATTCGGCGCGGCGCCCTGGCTGCGCTACGCCCAGTCGCCGATCGAAGCGGCCGACCAAGCTGACGCGCTGCTCATCGCCACCGAATGGCAGGAGTTCCGGAGCCCGGACTTTGATCAGCTTGCCGCTGTGCTGCGGGAACGGCTCATCTTCGATGGACGCAACCTCTATGACCCCGCGCAGGTGGCCGCGGCGGGCATTGAGTATTTTGCCATCGGCCGACGGACTTGAAGGGCTCCGGCAGGCATCGATTGCCATGAGCAATTTTCACGAATTGGCCCCGCGCATCGCCAGCGCTCGCATTTTGGTTGTCGGCGACGTGATGCTGGATCGCTACTGGTTCGGCGAGGTCGACCGCATTTCTCCGGAGGCTCCCGTGCCGGTGGTGAAAATTGCCCGCCAGGAAGCTCGGCCGGGCGGGGCGGCCAACGTAGCACGCAATGCCGCCGCGCTTGGAGCTAGCGTAACTCTGCTCAGCGTCATCGGCAACGACGAGGCGGGTCAGACGCTGGCTCGACTGATTGCCGAGGAGGGTGTTACGCCGGTGCTCCAGCGCGACCCCTTGCTGCCGACCACGGTCAAGCTGCGTGTCATCGGCCGGCGCCAACAACTGCTGCGCATCGATTTCGAAACGCCGCCCAGCCGGGAGGTGCTGGCCGAGAAACTCAGCGAGTTCGAGGCGCTTTTGCCCGCCTGCGATCTGGTGGTTCTCTCCGACTACGGCAAGGGAGGGCTCGCGCATATCGGGCGCATGATCGAGCTGGCGCGCCGCCGGAGTGTGCCGGTCCTGGTCGACCCCAAGGGCGACGATTACGAACGCTACCGCGGTGCCACTGTGGTCACGCCCAACCGTAGTGAGTTCAAGCAGGTGGCCGGGAGCTGGCGTGACGAGCAGGAACTCGCCGCCAAAGCCCAGAGGCTGCGGCGCGAACTGGACTTGCAGGCCCTGCTGATCACCCGTAGCGAAGAAGGCATGAGCCTCTATCGGGAAGAAGGCGACCTGCATCTGCCGACCCAAGCGCGCGAGGTTTACGACGTCTCCGGGGCCGGCGATACCGTCATTGCCACGTTGAGCGCCATGCTCGCCGTCGGGGCGCCGCTCGAAGTTGCGGCCCGGGCAGCCAATTTGGCGGCAGGCATCGTCGTGGGCAAGCTCGGCACCGCGGTCGTGCAAGCCGACGAACTGCGGGCAGCCGAGAATGCGGCTTCGGAACGGAGTAGGGCGCATGGCCGCTGAGGGCGGCAAGGAGAAGCTGCGCCAGAGACTCTTGGCCAGGTATTCACTGCGGCTGCATGTGAGTCTGCTACTTGTCGCCACAGCCGCGGTTGGCGCGCTGAGTTCCAAGATCCTGCTTTGGGCGGGGATCGAAAGCATGCTCTGGCGCTACCCGCTAGCGCTGCTCATCGGCTATCTCGGATTCTTCGGGTTCGTCCGCCTCTGGCTCAGGCAAGTGGGATGCCTTCGCGACCACTCCGCCCAGTTGCGAGAGCAGGCAGCCAAGCCCGGTGAGCGGTCAGGCATCGACCCGGCTGACCTCGATGTCGGACTTTTCGATGGGAAGTGGTCAACCGGCTCGCCGGGAGGCAGCGACACCTTCAAGGGCGGTGGCGGGCAGTTCGGCGGGGGTGGCGCCAGCGCGTCTTTCGCCGGAGATGGCCGGCTACCGACGCCCACGCTGGCACTAAGTTCGGCGCCACCGCGTAGCAGCGGTTCAGGTGTCGGCAAGCTTTTCGGCGATCTCGATCTCGACCTTGGCGACACCTGGCCCTTGGTCTTGGCCATAGTCGTCCTGCTGTTGGTGGCAGGTGGAGCTTTTGTTTACGTTGTGTATGCCGGCCCCGGAGTGTTGGTCGACGCCGCCTTCGAAGCAAGCCTCGCCGGCGGTTTGATTCGAGCCGGGAAGGAAACGGCCGGTGGTGACTGGATGGGAAGCGTCCTTCGTGCCACCTGGATTCCCTTTGCCCTGGTGCTGACGGCGGCTCTCGCCTTTGCCTGGGTGGCGGCGATCTATGCGCCCGCTGCAAACACCTTCGGACAAGTTTTCGTCCACATACTCGCCCATGGCTAAAGACCGCAGCCTGTATGCCTGTCAGAGCTGTGGTGGCCAGACTCCCAAGTGGACGGGACAGTGCCCGCATTGTGGGGAATGGAACACGCTTCTGGAAAGCGCCGCTCCCGCTGCGACAGGTCGCTTCCTGCCTTTAGCCGAAGCACGCGGCAAACCCGTGCTGCTGCCCGACATACCCGCTGTGGCTACGCCGCGACAACACAGCGGCATGGAAGAACTCGACCGGGTGCTCGGCGGCGGCTGGGTCCCCGGCGGAGTGATATTGCTGGGCGGAGACCCGGGTATTGGCAAATCGACCCTGCTGCTGCAAACCTTGGCGAACATTTCCGACCGGCGCAAGGCGTTGTACGTTACGGGGGAGGAGTCGCTGCAACAGATTGCCCTGCGCGCCCAACGGCTGGGGCTTGCGGCAGCGCGGGTGGAGATGCTCGCCGAGATTCAGCTTGAGAGGATTCTCGGGCTAATGGCCGAAGAGCGCCCGCAAATCGCCGTAGTTGACTCCATTCAGACCATCTACAGTGACGCCTTGCAGAGCGCGCCAGGGTCTGTGGCGCAGGTGCGGGAATGTGCCGCGCAGCTCACCCGCCAGGCGAAGCGGCTCGGAATCGCGACCGTCCTGGTGGGTCATGTGACCAAGGATGGCGCGATCGCCGGGCCGCGCGTGCTCGAGCACATCGTCGATACCGTGCTCTATTTCGAGGGCGACACCCACTCCAATTTCCGCCTGATTAGGGCTATCAAGAACCGTTTCGGGCCCGTCAATGAGCTCGGCGTTTTCGCCATGACCGAACGAGGGTTGAGGGAAGTGGGTAACCCCTCGGCGCTGTTCCTTTCGGGGCAGAGTCGGCAGGTACCAGGCAGCTGTGTGCTCGCGGCCCTCGAGGGCACGCGGCCGTTATTGGTGGAGATCCAGGCCCTCGTGGACAACGTGCAGGGTGGCATTCCGCGGCGGCTATGCGTCGGCTTGGAGCCGCAGCGCTTGGCTATGCTGCTGGCGGTGTTGCATCGCCACGGCGGTATCGACTGTGGTCAGCAGGATGTATTCGTCAATGCCGTGGGCGGCGTGCGGATTGCCGAGCCCGCGGCCGACTTGGCAGTCACTCTCGCCGTCTATTCGTCCCTTACTAACAATGCATTACAAGAGAAACTTATTGTTTTTGGTGAGATCGGTTTGACAGGTGAGATTCGCCCTGTGCAACGGGGTCAAGAGCGCCTAAAGGAAGCTGCGAAAATGGGTTTCGAGCATGCGCTCATACCGCACATGAACAAACCGCGCCAAGATATTGACAATATAACAATACAATCCGTCGCGACGGTTTCCGAAGCTGTGGCCTTGTGCCGCCGGGATGGCTGAGGTTGGCAAACCAAGACCAAGCGCGCAAAAACTAGACTCGGCGCCTGAGCAGCTTGCGGCCGAAGCCACGGAACATGGTCAACGGCGAGCAGCGACGCCATCGGGCCGCCACATTCGAGGTGTGCCCTGAAAATGCTAGGCAGCGGACTACTTCGCTTTGGCAGGCGGTGCAGGGGTTCTGGGCGTGTCCTTGACGCGCTGGAAGACCGGTCCCCACAGCGGATGGCCTCGCTCCTTGGGGGTGAGTTCGAATTTTGCGTCAGCGGCAAAGGCCTCCCGAAACGCTGCTTCGCACTCGCCCGGGCGATTCGAGGCGCAGTGGATGAAGGCGAGGTATTTCCAAGCCACCGCGACATCCCGAGTGAATGCCAGGCCTTCCGCCAAGGCCTTGCGCAATGCCGTGTCCGCTGCCGCGTAATCACCGTCGTCATAGGCACGGATGCCGCCGAGCAGCAACTGCTCGGCGGGCTTTCCCGCCAACTCGACGACGCTGGTCGGCTGCAACACTTCAACCGGCGCGCACGCCACAAGCGCGGCCAATGCGCCACTCACCCAGACCCAACCGATGGTTTTCATTGGAACTTGTATTTGATCCGCTTGGTTTCGTTGTCGCTCAACTCGATTTCGGCTACATGGGGCGTGGCGTCGCCATTGCGAATTTCAATCCTATGGCGTCCAGCAGTAGTTTGCAACTGCGTTAGAGGTGGCGAAACGCCCATTTTGGCGCCGTCGAGAAATATTTCCCCCCAGGGCGAGATCGCCAATTGCACATGCGCTGGCCCCGGCGGCGCCGGTTCCGGCGGCGGAGGCTCTGGCATCGGCTTGGGCGCCCTGAGCGCGCGTGCAGCCGGTTTGGACGCGGGTTTAGGCGCGGATTCGGGCTCTACGAGGAGCTTTGGCGGGGGCTCGGCGACCAGGGTCGGTGCCGGATCCGCGACGGGAGAGGTATCCGATTTGCTTGTCGCGATGTTGGCGAGAGTGGGCGGCGGAGCGGGCGGTTTCGGCGCAGGGGTGGCATCGCCGCCTGCAAGACCGAACCAAATACCACCCCCGATCAGACTCGCCAGGGCCAGCGCAGCCGCCGCGCCCACCCAGCGCCGGTGGTGGCGGCGTCTGGCGACGACCCGGAGCGCCTCGCTGCCGTCGAGTTGGATGGTCCGGGAAAGAGCGTCGTTCGCGGGCATTTCCCCGGGATCCAGCGGAGAAAACGAGGGTAGGGCATCGGCGGAGGTCTTTCGCCTATTGATCGTTGCCTTGGCCTGTGCTCGCTGGGCGTAGCGATTCAGTTCGGCCGCCATTTCTTCCGCACTCTGGTAACGCTCCTCGGGGCGCTTGGCAAGCGCCTTGGCGACGATGCGCGCGAGGTAGCGCGGAGTGTTGCCGCTGATGGTCTGCGGCGGGGGAGGCATTTCGTGGAGAATTTGATAGACGACACTGGTCAGTGTTTCGCCTTCGAAGGGTGCGCGCCGGGTGAGCAGCTCATACATCACCGCCCCCAAGGAAAACACGTCGGATCGTCGGTCGACAGCGCGACCTTCCACTTGTTCGGGGGACATGTATTTGGGCGAGCCAACGAATTTCAGGGCCTCGTCGTCCGAGCCCGTTGGCGGCATGGCGATGCCGAAGTCTAGCACCTTGGGGATGTTCCCCCGCACGAGCATGATGTTGGCAGGTTTGATGTCGCGATGGACAATGCCGTTGCTGTGCGCATAATCAAGCGCTTCGGCGATTTGCTGAACGATCTCCGCGATTTCCCGGAAGGTCAGGCCAGGTTGCTCATCGAGAAGGATTTGCTTGAGTTCGCGCCCCTCGAGGAACTCCATCGCGATGTAGGCCACGCCACCCTCCTGGCCGACTTCATACACCGTGACGATATTGGGATGATTGAGGCGCGCCGCTGCTCGGGCCTCTTCGAGAAAGCGCTGTTGCACCGGCGTTAGGTCGGCGGCGGCCCCCGCCAGGCGCAGGGATTTGATGGCGACGGGGCGCTGCAAAGCGGGGTCGAGGGCGAGGTAGACGATGCCCATGGCACCGCGCCCGATTTCGCGCTGAACCTCGAAACGTCCGAACTTCTGCTTGGCTTGATCCACTCGTCTTGCTGCCCGCCGAGGAAGACCGACATTTTAACCACTTATGCACGCGTGTGGGTTCCCATTTATGACAAGTGGGTGGCGATACCTGGAGCAGACAGCAAGTTTGTTGAGGTGCAAATCATGAGGGCGAGGATCCGCGAATGCGTATAATGTGTATTATGTAAAGTATCTTATGCCCGAGCAGGATATCGCATTACGGCGAGCGGCCGCGCCGGCGCGGCTCATTCATCGGTGCCCTCGCTCGACGCACTCTGGTCGGGCCGCTCTTCTGCCGGCCGCTCGGTTCTTGCCGCGGGGGCACTCGCGCTCAGGCCCCATCCCAGCCAGTCCGCCCCGAAAAGCTCAACTGGATGAGGAGTCCGCTCGCTGCCGTTGCCACAGCGCATGTCCTGTGCGGCACAGAATTTTTCGCAGCCCCAGCAGATGCGTTCGGGATACTTGGGATGCGTGGGAAATTTCTTGGCCATCGCAGGTGCAACTCTACCCCTTCCGGACAGACGGCGCTTTGCTCCAGTTTAAGGAAACACCTCCTCGTCGCGAAGTCCCCGGGGCGCCCGGGCGAGGTCTATCACCGCATTGGGGTGCGCCAGATAACCACTCTGGGTGATAACCGCCCGCACGGTGTCTGTGTTCAACTTCGCTTGTTGCGCTGCCAATCGGGCGCATTGCGGGCATGTTCCCGTGCCACCTTTTGCCGTCGATGAAGGTTTGCATCGTATCCGATAGTCATGACCGTGCTCCCGCGCTGGTCGCTGCGGTTGCCAGCGCCAAGAGCGAAGGCGCGGGCGCGGTGATTCACTGCGGTGACATCATCGGCGCCAATACGCTGCGCGCGGCGATGGAGCTGAAACTTCCTATGCACGTGGTTCACGGTAACAACCTCGGCGACCCGCTCGCGCTGGCATATTTGGGCGCTCATTCGGACGGTTGCCTCACCTACTACGGAGCAGATGCCCGCTTCGAGCTGGCCGGGAGGCGCATCTATGCAACGCACTATCCCGAGCACGGGCGGGCTCATGCTTGTACCGGCGACTATGACCTCGTGTGTTGCGGGCATACGCACGAGGCGCGAGTTGGGCAGCAGATCAACATCAAGGGCGGGAGCACGTGGCTTGTCAATCCGGGGACCGTGGCTGGGGTGGGCGCGCCGGCGACTTGGCTGCTTGCTGATCTGGCGGCCATGAGTTTCGAGATTCGGCGACTGGGCTAACGCATGGACGGCATACCTACCAATCAAACGCTGCTCATCGTGGGCGGAGGCATCAGTGGCATGACTGTGGCCCTGGAAGCCGCCGAGTGCGGCGCCGAGGTCATCTTGGTCGAGCGCGATGCCAGTCTGGGCGGGCGTACCGCGTCACTGTACCGGTATTTCCCAAAACTCTGCCACCCGCTCTGTGGTTTGGAGATCAATCTCCGCCGCTTGCGCGCCAATCCTCGAATCCGGGTTATCACCCTCGCCGAAGTCACGGCGGTTTCCGGTCGGCGCGGCGACTATGCCGTAAAGCTGCGGCTGCGCCCGCGCTACGTCACCGAGCGCTGCACTGCCTGCGGCGAGTGTGGCAAGGCGGTGCAGGCCGAGATTCCGAACCCCTTCAACGCCGGGCTAGATCGCATCAAAGCCGCCTACCTGCCGCACGCGCTGGCGCACCCGCAGCGCTATGTACTCGATCCTTCGATCATCGGCACGCCTGACGCCGCGGCGGCCAAGGCGGCCTGTCCGGCCGGAGCCGTCGATTTGGACATGACCGAGAGTGAGATCGAATTGCGGGTCGGCAGTATCGTTTGGGCTACCGGATGGAAGCCCTATGATGCCGCCAAGATTCAGCCCTATGGCTATGGGCGCTTCGCCGACGTGGTCACAAGCGTGGAATTCGAGCGCCTCGCCGACCCGCGCGGACCGACGCGAGGGCGCATACTGCGGCCTTCCAACGGCGAGCCGGCCCGGAACATCGCTTTCATTCAGTGCGCCGGATCGCGCGATGAGAACCATCTGCGGCACTGCTCGCGGGTCTGCTGCATGGTATCGCTCAAGCAAACCCAATACCTGCGCGAGGCCGCCCCCGAGGATGCGTGCGCAACGGTGTATTACATCGATATTCGCGCCATCGATCGCTTCGAGGATTTCTACCACAAGGTCCGCCAAGACGCGCGGGTGAAGTTCGTCAAGTCTAAGGTCGCTCGCATCGCGCGCAGCACCGCAAGCGGTCAATTGATTCTCCACGGCGTGGATACCGAGGGCTACCGCCGGTATGCCCAAGAGCACGATCTGGTGGTGCTGGCGGTGGGTATGGAGCCTGAAACCAATGGCCTCGCCCTCCCCCCCGATCTGCTGCGTGACGCCAGCGGCTTCATCGAAGGCGCGAGCGACGGCGGACAATTCGCCGCAGGGGTCGCGGCGGCGCCGCTGGACGTCAACCGCGCCGTGCAAAGCGCCACGGCGGCGGCGCTGCGTGCCTTGCAGGCGAGCCGAACGGCCGCGGCCGCGGAAAGGACGCCACAATGAGCGAGATGAAAACGGGCGCGATACTCTGCTCTGGTTGTGGCATAGGTGCCGCGCTCGATCTCAAGGAGTTGGCGAAGATCGCGCAGAAGGAAGGAAAGATCGCCTATCTGCGCGAAGACGCGCAAGCTTGTTCGGAAGCGGGTGTCGCCGCCATCGAGCGGGATCTCACCGAGCAGGGTCTGACTCATTTGGTGATTGCCGGCTGCTCGCGCCGCGCCAAAACCGAAGCCTTTCGCTTTCCCAAGGTATCGCTGGCGCGCTGCAATTGGCGCGAGGGGGTGATTTGGGCCGCACCGCAAGGCGAGGAGCACGCCGAGCTAAGACAGGAGATGGCCGCCGATTACTTGCGCATGGCCTGCGCCGAACTCAAGAAGTTGAAGCTTCCGCAGGGCAATCCGCAGGCTGCGGGCAACCGCCGCATACTCGTGGTGGGCGGGGGATTCTCCGGCCTCACGGCGGCTCTGGCCGCCGCCGACATGGGCTATGAGACGCTGTTGATCGAACGCGAAGCAGCGCTCGGCGGCTGGGCGGCGCAGTGGTGGCGGCGTACGCCCTGGCGTTCGCCCTACGCTCAACCGCAGGAGACTGGAGTTGCCGGCTTGGTCGAGCGCGCCCTTTCCCACCCGCGGCTGCGAGTTCATCTGGGCGCCCGACTTCTGGCTACTCGCGGAGCGCCGGGGCAGTTCAGCGTCGATATCGCCGCTCCGGAGGGCGGGCAATGCACCGAGCAGGTTGGTGCAATCATTCAGGCAACGGGCTTTGTGCCCTACCCTATCGAGAAGCTTCCCGAACTGGGTGGAGGCCAGAGTCCGCACGTGATCGACCAAACTGCACTCGAAGCCCTGGCGCGACAAGCCGATGGCCGGCCGATCTGCCGCACCGACGGCAAGGCGGTCACCAGCGTAGTCTTTGTGCAATGCGCGGGTCAGCGTGATCCCAGCGGCCGGCACCTGACCTATTGTTCGGGCCACTGTTGCGCCACCAGCGTCAAACAAGCGATGTATTTCAAAGACGCCAATCCAGCGGTAGACGCGGTCGTTCTGTATACCGACTTGCGGCTCCCCGGCATGGGGGAGGATTTTTACCGCAGCGCCCAAGCAAAAGGTGTTACTTTCGTCAAGGGTGAAGCGCGCGCGGTCACCGCGGCAGGCGACGGAATCGAGATCGTCGTCCGTGATCTCATCCTGGATCAAGACAGCCAAGTCGGCGCCGATCTGGTGGTGCTCGCCACCGGCCAGGTTCCTCGCTCCGGGGTGGATATAGACCTTCCCGACGAAGAGCGCGCCGCGGCCGAAGATCGTTCGGTGCTTAAGCTCGCCTACCGGCAGGGAAGCGATCTGCCGCAGTTCAAGTATGGCTTCACCGATTCACATTTCATCTGCTTCCCCTACGAGACGCGGCGCACCGGCATCTACGCCGCCGGCCCGGTGCGGCGGCCCATGGATCTGGCGCAGGCCGCGGAAGACGCCACCGGGGCGGCCCTGAAGGCGATCCAGGCAGTAGAAAACGCTGCCGGTGGGCGAGCGGCACATCCGCGCTCGGGCGACCTCTCCTATCCGATCGTGCGTATCGAAGGCTGCACGCAATGCAAGCGCTGCACCGTCGAATGCCCGTTTGGCGCTATCGACGAAGACGAAAAGCGCTTTCCGGTATTCAATGAAAGCCGCTGTCGGCGCTGCGGCACTTGCATGGGCGCTTGTCCGGTGCGGGTGATCTCCTTCGAGAACTACTCCATCGATAGCGTGGGCAGCCAAATCAAAGCCGTTGACATGCCCGACGAATTTTCCGAGAAGCCGCGGGTGTTGATCTTGGCCTGCGAAAACGACGCCTACCCCGCGCTCGACAGCGCCGCCCAACTGGGTCATCGCTATTCGGCCTTCGTGCGGGTGATACCGGTGCGCTGCCTCGGTTCGGTGAACACCATCTGGATCACCGATGCTCTCAATGGCGGCTGGGACGGTGTAATGCTCCTGGGATGCAAGAAAGGCGAGGACTATCAATGCCATTTCGTGCGCGGCTCGGAGATGGCTGCCTATCGACTCTCGAAAATCGAGGACACCCTGAAGCAAATGGGACTTGAAACGGAGCGCGTGGTAACGCAGGAAGTCGCCATCACCGATGTCGAGCGTCTGCCCGCCATTATCGACAACTATGTAGAGAAGATCCTGGAAATTGGGATGAGCCCAATGAAGGGCTTTGCCTGAACCCATGAGCGAAGCCGGTCTCTCTCACGCCTATCGCCGCGATTTTCTCGCCGAAGTCGAGCGCGAAGTCGAAGGCGGCGCATACGTCAAGATGTGCATGCAATGCGGCGTTTGCGCCGGTTCTTGCCCTTTCGGGCCCTACTGGGAGCACTCGCCGCAGAAAATCTTCATGATGATCCGTGCCGGTCAGCGCGAGGCGGTGCTGCGGAGCGACTCGATGTGGATGTGCACCTCCTGCTACAACTGCGTAGTGCGCTGCCCGCGCCAACTCCCTGTCACACACATCATGCACGGCCTCGCTTCGTATGCGCAGAAACTGGGCCTGGCTCCGAAACTGCAAGCGACGCGCGACTTCTCGCTCCAGTTCTGGGACAACTGCACGCGCACTGGCCGAGTCAATGAAATGCGCCTCACCCTGGGGCTGTATTTCCGCGAAGGACTCGTCAAGGGTTTCAAGCAGGCCTGGGCGATGCGGACGGTGGCGTGGGGTCTTTTGCGAGCCGGGCGCTTGAACCCAGCGGAGCTCGTGGGCGGACATCGCTGCGCCGACGCAAACGGCATCAAGGCCATGTTGGCCAAGGCGCGACAAATCGAAAGCCGGCGCGAAGCGCAGGACAGACATTGAAAGCACAGGTCATGGCGGAAAAACCCTACGCCTTCTACCCCGGCTGCTCCTCGCAAAAAGGCGCATCGGCGGCCAACTATCTCACCTCCGTCAATACCGTCTGCAACAAGCTGGAACTGCGGCTCACGACCATACCGGATTGGAACTGTTGCGGCGCTTCGATCAGCTACGCCGGGGGAAGCGAGCTGTCGCGCCAAGTGCTCAATGCCCGCAACCTCGCACTCGCTGAGAAGCATCTTCCCGGACAAGACGTGGTGGCAACCTGTGCCGCCTGCTGGCTGGCCGCACGCGAGACGCGCGAGCAACTGGTTGGCAGCGAAACGCTGCGAGCCGACGCCAACGAGGCGCTGCAAGTCGCCGGACTGGAGTATCAGGGCAAAGCCAAGGTGCGGCACATGGTCGAAGTGATGATCGAAGATCTTGGCCTCGAAGCGCTAGCCAAGCCCGTGGTCAAGGCGCTGGACGGCCTCAAGATCGCGGGTTACGTCGGCTGCCAGACCAATCGGCCCTTTGGCATCGCCGGAGAATCCTTCGAGAACCCGCAGTATCTCGATCGCCTGATCGAAGCCGCCGGAGCGACAGCGCTCGGCGACTATGATCAAAAGGTCACTTGCTGCGGGGGTGCGCTGGCCTTCACAGAGCCGGATAAGTCCCAGGCGCAGATCAAGATGATCGTGGAGTCGGCTTACGATCAAGGCGCCGATATGATCGTCACGCCCTGCCCGCTATGCCAGGCCAACGTCGAGGTTTATCAATCGCAGATCAACGAGAAGCAAGGGACCAAGCTCAACATGCCGGTGGTGTATTACAGCGAACTCTTGGCCACCGCCTACGGCGCGAGTGCCAAGGAAGCGGGACTCGACGGGCATCTGATCACGCCCGACAAGCTTATCGACGCCGCGCAGAAGCGCTGATTCACCGTATCCGCGCGACGGCGGATCCGGCCAAAACCAAACTCCCGTCACCAAGCTTGAGCCGAGCGGGCGCTCGCCCGCCACGCTCGGCCAATGCACTTAACTCAACATCGCATTCCACATGTTTTTGCCCCAATCCATGGCGCCCTTGCTCGAAGCGGCATTGGCGACAGGGTCGACCTGATACTTGACCTTGGGCGGATCGCCCACCGAGACGCTCGCCGTGACGTTGATCATGATGGCCAGCGAGGTGGACACCTTGCCCCAGCAGATCGCCGAGGGCAGGGCAACCTCATCGCCCAGGCCGGCCTCCTTGTACTTGCCGGCAATGGTGGCAAGGATCTGCTCGCCAGCCTGCTGGCCCGCGCCGAAGGCAATGTGGCCGCTCTTCGGCAGCGGCGTGCCCTGCGCGTCGCCGATGACGAAGATGTTCTTGTCCTTCTTGCTCTGGAAGCTGGGCAGATCGATGGCGGCGAAGCGCTCGCCGAGGCCAGCCTTGCGGATCAGGCCGGGCGCGCGCATCGGCAGGATGATGTTGGCATGCTGGAAAGGGATGTCGCCCTTGGTGGTGGACAGCACCTTGCGGCCGGCATCGATGGACTTCGGATCGACCTCGTTGATGTACTCGATCTGCGCCCCGTACATCTCTTTCATAGCCGTCAGCATGGGCTTGGCCAGCGGCGGCGGCATCGGGCCCTTGTTCGCATCGACGACGATGATCTTGCCCTTGGTGCCCTTCTCCTTCATGCGCTGGGCGATCAGGCAGGCGCGCTCATAGGGTGCCGGGGGGCAGCGATAGGGCGGCTTCGGCACGGTGATGACGTAGTGGCCGCCCTGCTCGAGGAAGGTAGCTACCTGGCGCTGCACGGCGGACTGCTCGAAGGCGCGGAAGCCGACGGGCAACTGGTCCCGCGCCGCCGCATAGCCCGGCAGCGCTTCTTCCATGTATTCGAGGCCGTTTGCCAGGACGAGGAAGTCGTAGGGAATGCTTTGCGTGGACGTCTTGACCATGCGACCGGCACGATCGATGTCGAGGACGACATCCTTCACGCGGCGCACGCCGAGCGCGTCGACAACGCCGTAGCTGCGCTGGAAGTTGCTGGCCGGTGCAAAACCGGCGATGTACAGGATGCTGAGCGGACAGGACATGAAGCTGTCGTTGGGCTCGACCATGGTGATGTCCACCTTGCCGCTCTCGGCGAGCGCGCGCACCGTGCCCAGGCCGCCCCAACCACCACCCACCACCACCACGCGCGGCTTGGCGCTGGTGCCCACGCTGGCGCAGCCCACCACGGAAAGCGCGGCTGCGGCAGCAGCGCCTTGGAGCAGGCTGCGCCGCTTGAGCGAGTCGATCGTATTCATACTTCCTCCTAGGATCAGAACGTTGCGAATCGTTTTCACCGCTTGCCGATCGTGCCTGCGCCGAGCAGACGCGAAAACTCACGCAGCGGCGAAAACGCGAACTACGATGTCGCCGCTACATTGCTTTCTTGATGGTCATGGCGCCACGGATGTCACCCAGTTTGTAGCCTGTGCCTCGGTCCTCGGGGTAACTGGCCTTGAGCTTGGCTCTGACGGCATCGGTGAGCTTGTCCGTGGGACCATGGCAACCCAAGCAGATTTCTTGCACCGGTAGGGCGCGCATATAACGCTGAAATGGCCTACCGTTTTCGCTGACGACTTCGGCCTTTTCGAAGGTGGGCGGTTTTTCCCCGGCAGCGGCGCGGCGGTCAAATTCTTCCAGCGCGGCGCGCTCCCAGGCATCGGGCACGGCTTTGGGATTGCGATTCTTGAGGCTGACCCGGCGAATCATCCAGCCGGTTTCCGCGGAGGCCGCTTTGGCCATCTGCGGTGCTTTTTCTCGGCACACTGCGATGGCGCCTTCATGGCCGCCCTTGGCGATCTCGTCATTGAGCACCGCGAGAAGCTTGGGCGGCACCGAGCCGGCCACTTTGCGGGCATCTTCCAACCAGGCCGCCTTGTCCTGTGCCAAGGCCAGGTGGGCGCAGATCGCGGTCAACACAAAACACACTGCACGTTTCATAGCCTATCCTCCACGATATTTCCGGGTCCGTGAAATGTCCGAGCCGACACCTCGCCTATCGATGCCGAGCCCGCCGTTTCGACTCAATCCTCTCCCGCGGATTCGATTTCGCCTTCGTCTTGCGCCCGACGCAAGGCCGCTTCGCGCTCGAGTCGTGCGAGCTTTTCTTGCTGGTGCGCGCGCCGCTCCGCCACAGCGTCGGTCTTGAGGGCAATGCTCTGCTCGCCGAACAGCACTTGCCGCAGAAACCGGAATCCGAATTGCAGGAGCGCGACGTCTTCCGTGAGCAAGGCGTGCAGTTCCTCGGAAGGGAGGTCGTAAATGGTGCTGAAACCTTCGCTGGCCACGAAGCCGCGGAAGCGATCGAGGTCATAGCAGACCATGAAAAACAGCTCCAGGCTTCGCTTCGAAGGCTTGCCTATGGCTGGGCCCAGAGACTTTTTCTTGAGGATCAGCTCGCGCCAGCCGTGCGCCGCTTCGTCCCCGGGGGGAATGCCCTGCTCCTCGCGATAGGCCCCAATGCTGCGTGCCGGTCCTCGCCCGTGGCCCAGGCAATGCGCCTCGCGCACCAGCGCATAGGAGCTTTGGTCGCGCGCCTCGTTTTCCTTGCGCAGCGACAGCAAAGCCAAGGGGTAATAGCGGCAGGCGGTCGGCCGGTGTGCGTAAACGCCGCAGCCCTCTTCGCGCATGAAGGGGCAGGCCGTGCCACCGGCGACGGGCTTCAACTTCACGCCCGCGATACCGTCTTTTTCCAGCTCGTAGGGTAGCGTGTATTGCGCCAGGAATTCGCTGGAGGAAAGCTCCAAGCGCTCCTTGAGCCGCAAGATGTCGTAGGGCGTGAGCGCCAGATCGATGTTGCTGCAGCAGGCGTTCCAGCAGGCCACGCCGCGCTCGCAGCGGAATTGCAGCGGCGCCGAGCCGGAAAGCATTTCGGGCGCCACCGGACTCGTCAGTGGACGTTCTCCGATTGCGCTCATGGCCGCGAGAAAGGTTCTGAGATTGGCCTTCCATCGCGGTCAGGCTCGCTCCTCCCAAATCCCGGCTCTGGGGCTGGAGGAGCGGCCATGATCGCGAAATACGGCGAGAACCTCAATGCGCCGCCGGCTTGAAGAGCTTGCTCTTGTCGACCAGGTCGACGTGCTTGCGCTTGAAACAAGTCCACTTCCGTGTGGCTTTGTCGTACACCGAATTGACGAAGACATGCCAATTCTCTTCATCGACAAAATTCTTATCCGTACGGTAGTAGAAGCCCGGGTAGCGGCTCTCCTCGCGGAATTGAATGTGCTTCATGTGCGCTTCGGCGGTGAGGATGCGATGGTAGTTCTCCCAAGCGCGCAGCAATTCGTGCAAGTCCTTGGCGCGCATCTTGGCCGCGTCTTCCTTCAGCATTTCGAGCTTTTCCTCGGCCACCTTCAGCATCACGTCGTTGGTGTTGTAGTAGGTGGCAACACCGGCGACGTATTCATCCATGATCTTCTGCAAGCGAAATTGCAGCATCTTGGGGGTGATGTACTGCGGGTTGACATCGAGAGCGGTGGAGTAGTCCTTGTGCTCGAGATAGTTGCGCACCGGTTTGTAGATCTCTTCGGCCAGTTGCCCGAAGTCGGCATCGAGTTCGGGCTTCCAGTCTTTGTTGTCGAGGGCGTAGCGCACCATGGCTTTGGCGGCGATGCGGCCTTCCGCATGCGAACCGGAGGAGAACTTGTGGCCCGAGGCGCCCACGCCGTCGCCAGCGGTAAACAAACCCTTGATCGTGGTCATCGAGCGATAACCCCAACTCCAGCCGCGCGGCTGCGAGGCGGGCACGCCCTCGAGTTCGCCGTCTTCCGCGGTAGGCGCGCCGAGGTCCGTCGGGCCCGAGACCCAAATGCCGCAGCAGCCGGAATGCGAACCTAGCAGGTAGGGCTCGGTGGGCATCAGCTCGCTCATTTTTTTCTCGGGCTCTATGTTTTCACCGACCCAGATGCCGCACTGTCCGATGCACATGTCGAGAAAGTCCTCCCAGGCCTCGGCTTCGAGGTGTTTCACTTCCTTGGGCGAGAGCGATTCGCGAAGCTTCGCCAGCGCGCTGACCGTATCCATATAGATCGGGCCGCGGCCCTCGCGCATCTCCTTGAGCATGAGGTGATTACGTAGGCAGGATGCCGGCACCGCAGCCTGACCATAAGGAGGATATTGATCGAGCAGTTCCTTGTTCTTGACCATGTAGTCTTCGCCATAGGCGTTGACCGCCTTGGCTTTGAACAGCAGGAACCAGGCGCCCACCGGGCCGTAGCCGTCCTTGAAGCGCGCGGGCACGAAGCGGTTTTCCATCATGGTGAGTTCGGCGCCGGCTTCGGCGGCCATGGCGTAGGTGGAGCCCGCGTTCCACACTGGGTACCAGGCGCGGCCCGTGCCCTCGCCCACCGAGCGCGGCCGGAAGAGGTTCACGCAGCCACCCGCGGCGAGCAAAATCGCCTTGGCTTTGTACACATAAATCTTGTTTTCGCGCACCGAAAAACCTACCGCGCCGGCGACGCGCGAGGGGTCGTTCTTGTCGTTGACCAGCTTGACGATGAAGACGCGCTCTTCGATGCGGGACAACGTTAGCGCCTTCTTGGCCGCCTCGGCGACGATCCATTTGTAGGATTCGCCATTGATCATGATCTGCCATTTGCCCGAGCGCACCGGCTTGCCGCCGTCTTTCAGCGCCGGTAAGCCCTCGCGCTGCGATTCGGCGCCGTCGTGGCGCACCCCATCGGCGTCGGTTTTCCAGATCGGCAGGCCCCACTCTTCGAAGAGATGCACCGATTCGTCCACGTGGCGACCCAGATCATAGGCGAGGTCGTCGCGAGTGATACCCATGAGGTCGTTGCTGACCATGCGCGCGTAGTCGGCCGGATCCTGCTCCGACCCGATGTAGGTGTTGATGGCCGAGAGGCCTTGCGCTACCGCTCCCGAGCGATCGAGCGCGGCCTTGTCGACCAGTTTGATCCTGAGTTCGGTGCCAGTCTCGGCCTTGGCGGCCTCGGCCCAGCGCATGATTTCGTAAGCGGCGCCGCAACACGCCATGCCGCCGCCAATCAATAGAATGTCCACTTCTTCCTGGACAACTTCCGGGTTTTCAAATGTGCCTTGGGTCATTTTCGTTCACCTAAGTGGATCTGGGCTTAGCGTTTGCGCAGCAGTTCTTCCGGCTTGCCCGCGCGATAGCCGTTGTTCTGGGCGAAAAACCCTGGCTTGGTCAAGTCCTCGAGTTTGGGGATGGGCTTGCCGCCATAAGGGTCGATCGAGCCTTCCGGCGTGGTGCGAATGGGAAACTTGAAGCGCTTCAGGGTGCCGTTGCGGAAACGAATCGTCCACATGATCGAATCCGACCCGCGCATCGGCTGCACCGAACCGCCCAGGGGCACGATGTCCGCGTAGTGCCGCACTTCGATGGCGCCTTGCGGGCAGATCTTGACGCAGGAGTAGCACTCCCAGCACTGCTCTGGCTCCTGGTTGTAGGCTTTCATGGCGTGCCCCGTCGCCGAGCCATCCTTGTCCAGAGCCATGAGGTCATGCGGGCAGATGTACATACAGGCGGTCTTGTCCTGCCCTTTGCAGCCGTCGCATTTCTCGGTTCGTACGAAACTGGGCATTACCATCTCCTCATTGCGTTAGCGAGCCGAATGGCCCGCGAGTTTCACTTCAACACGTTCTTCGGCGGCAAGGCCGGCATAATACTCGCGCAGCACCTCAAGCACCTCCGGGCGGCTGAATTCGGCGGGTACCGGGCTTCCTTCGGAAAGCCACTTCCTGAGCTTGGTTCCCGAAACCAACAAGCGGTCTTCGTCGCCATGGGGGCAGGTGCGCGCCGAAGCCATGCCGCCGCAGCGATAACACCAGAAGGTCCAGTCGATTTTGACGGGCTGCGTCTTCAGTGCGCCCGCGGGAATTTCATCAAATATGTGATGGGCGTCGAAGGGGCCGTAGTAGCTGCCCACGCCGGCATGGTCGCGCCCGACGATCAGGTGCGAGCAGCCGTAGTTCTGCCGGAAAAGCGCATGCAGCAGCGCCTCGCGCGGCCCGGCATAGCGCATATCCAATGGGTAACCCGCTTGCACCAGCGTCCTGCGGACGAAATATTGTTCAGCCAACACGTTGATGGCGCGGGTCCGCACTTCCGCGGGAATATCCCCCGGCTTCAAAGCGCCCAACAGCGAGTGCACCAGTACGCCGTCGAAAACTTCGATCGCGACTTTGACGAGATACTCGTGCGATCGGTGCATCGGATTGCGCGTCTGGAACGCCGCGACTCTAGACCAACCCAGGGAAGCAAACAGCTCGCGCGTTTGCGCCGGCGACATGAAGAGCGCGCCGTATTTCTGGTCGAAGCCGCCCGTGGAGAGCACTTGTATGGAGCCGGCGAGATTGATATCCCCCTGCTCCAGTACCATTTTCACGCCGGGGTGCTCCGGATCGGCGGTGCGAAATACCGACTTGCACTCGTGGGTCTTGTCGATCGCGTATTGTTCTTCGAGGCGCAGAAGCGCCAGAGGGACGTCCGTCTCGGGATCGATCAGGGCGATTTCATCGCCTGGCCGCACCGAGAGAGCGAACTCGCGACTCGCCGACAGCGTAATCGGGATAGGCCAAAACACGCCGTCGGCGGTGCGCATATCGTTGCACACGCCGAGCCAGTCGGCGCGATTCATGAAGCCGGCGAGCGGGGTGAAGCCGCCGATTCCCAGCATGATGATGTCACCACGCTCCCGCGAACTTACCTTGAGTCGCGGTAATCGGCTGGCGCGCTCTTGCGCCTCGGCCAGTTCGCGCCCCAGCAGCAGCAGTGGCCGAAGAACCGCGCTGGCGTGAGGCGGAACGAGGCGGCTCTGGCCGGTGCTCGACCCAGAACTCGTGCTCGGACAAGCGTCGCTCGCAGTGCTTTGGTTGCTCATCAGTACCGTCTGTCGATTTAGAATGTCGCCAAAAAACCCAATATCCACGAAAAAACACCCTTCGCAGCTTGGCGGTATTAAGCATGCACGCGGTCAAGAGCGTCTATAACCGAGACGGGGTGAGCATGGATACCCCTTCCGGGTAGGGACGCGAAACCACGCTCTGGCGCGGGTTTTCGGGCCGCTGTACAAGGTTGCGCAGGTTTCGGCAAGCCCCTAGAATAGCCCCCTAGGAACCTCATCGATGAGCATCCCGCAAGGCGAATTGACCCGGCCTCCAGCCCTAGAGTTTCCGGCAAAAGACGCCCCCCCCCACCCCGGACGCATTCTGTCCGAAATTGCCAGCAGCCTTGCCAGCGAGGAGGATATTGACGCCCTGCTGCGGCGCTTTCTCGATGTCATCGTCAGCCTTGCCGGAGCCACTGCGGGCGCGGCACGGGTCTTGAGCGACGATGGCCTGCAGCTCAGACTCGTGGGTTCGGTGGGCCTGCCGCCCGAGGTTCTGGAACGCGAACTCGCCATCGAACGCCCCTGTGGCGCCTGCGGCGACGCCGTGCGCCTCAATTCAGTGCTCGATCTCGATGATTTGCGGGGCTGCGCCGAGCACACCGGCCCGGAGTTTTTCGGCCGCGAATGCCAGCGTGCCCTGGCCGTACCTCTGGTGCACAAAGCGCGCGTGCTCGGTGTCTACAACCTTTTCTTCGCGACGGGAAGCCAGGTGGCTGAAGAGCAACAGGTGTTGTTTCGCTCGATCGGGGAGTTGTTGGGCTTGGCACTGGAGAATGCGCGCCTCGCGCGCGAAAACCTACGCGCCACAGTCATGCACGAGCGGCAAATGATGGCCAACGAAGTGCACGATTCGCTGGCGCAGACGCTCTCCTACATGAAGATGCGCATGGTGCTTCTCGAGAAGGCGATGCTGGAGCGCAACGACGCGCGGCTGTCGAAGTATATCGGCGACATCAACGAAGCCCTTTCCAGCGCGTATGCGACATTGCGCGAGTTGCTCACCCATTTCCGCCGGCGCTTTGGCTCGCAAGGCCTGATCCGCGCACTTCAGGACACCGCAGATCGCTACTGCGACAAGACCGGCATCGAGCTCGCCTTCGACAATCTGGCTCCCGATTTGCATTTGTCGGTCGAACAGGAGATGCAGGCGTTCAACATCGTCCAAGAGGCGTTGGCGAACATCTCCAAGCATTCCGGGGCCAAGCATGCACGGCTCACCGTGCGTCGCTCCAATGGCGACTGCGAAATCACCATCGAGGACGACGGCTCAGGCTTGCAGGAAAAGGGCTACTCCGAACGCGAGCGCACTGATGCGCTGGCGCATTTTGGCCTTAACATCATGCGCGAGCGTGCCCAGCATCTGGGAGGCGCGGTCAGTATCGAGAACATTCCCGACAGCGGCACGCGCGTGCGGCTGCTTTTTCCCATCGCCGGTGCCAGGAGTCTCACGTCATGAGCCAGAATCTTCGCGTCCTTCTCATCGACGATCATGCCCTCTGCCGCCGCGGCCTCGCAGACCTTCTGGAGAACCGCGCCGGAGTCGAGGTAGTGGGCATGACCGGAAATCCTCTCGACGCGCCGCGGCTCGTCCGCGAACTGACGCCCGATATCGTGATGATGGACTTGCGCATGCCGCAAGGGGACGGCATCGCCATGCTACTCAAGTTGCGCGAAGAAGGCATCGGCGTGCCAGTGGTGATTCTCACGGTCAGCGACAGCGAAGAGGACTTGGGCAACGCCATTCGTGCCGGTGTGCGCGGCTATCTCTTGAAGGACATGGAGCCGGAGGATATCGTCGACGCGTTCATGCGCGCGGCGCAGGGCGAAGTGGTGATCGCACCTGCGATGACCATGAAACTCGCCAACATGCTGCAAAACTACGGACAAAAGAGCACCAAGGAAGACTTGCTGGCACTCCTGACCTCACGCGAGCGGGAGATTTTGGATCATCTCGCTCGCGGCCAGAGCAACAAGTCCATTGCGAGGGCGCTGGACATCAGCCCGGACACTGTAAAACTGCACGTGCGCCATATCCTTGCCAAACTGAATCTCACCTCGCGAGTCGAAGCGGCGGTATTTGCGGTGGAACACAAAGGACACGCGGCGTCGCGGGCGATGCACTGAGAAGCCCTGCGCGTCCTTGCGCCGCAAGGAAACTGGGCTATAGCGCCCAGCGAGTCTTCAATCAGTGCTCGCCTTTGGTGCGCAAGAGACCCGCCAAGCGGTTGCCCTGCTTCTGCGGCCCGCCACGCGGAAAGATCTGGTGCAGATAGAGATTGCTGCCGCGTCGCGGGCCCCAGAGCGCGGTGAAGTGCCTGATCATTGCTCGCACCTGGGCCTGCACGCCGTGTTCTTCGTAGAATCTGCGAAGATAGCGAATGACCTCCCAGTGTTCCTCGGTGAGCGTCAATCCCTCCCGCTCGGCCAGTGCCCGCGCAAAGTCTTCGGACCAATCGTCGAGGTTGCGCAGATAACCTTCGCTGTCGGTGGCGATGGCGCGACCATCGACATGTAGGATGCGAGTATGTTGATCGGGCATCAGTTTCCGGTGGCTGAAACCGAACAAGGCGCCGGGTGCTCGGCCGCGGGGGCAGCGCGCCGCACTTGCCGAACGAAGGCGAGAAAACGCTGCGCCCAGGAGTCCTTTCCGGCGCATCGCCGGTGCGCGTAGGACGCCAGCACGTTGCGGTAAATCAGGCCGTCGCGCTGCGCGGTGATGCCGTGCCCGCGCATGACCTCATAGGCGTAACACAAATCCGCAGGCAGGTTTTCCAGGCTAGAGTAATGAAACTCGTGCGCGCGCAGCAATTCGCTGCCGGACTCGGCCATGGGCCAAGGATGCGCCGCAGTCTCGCGCAAATGCATGTAGCCTCGCCCGACCGGCCGGTCGTGCATCACCGCGTCGCCCGGTATCGCCCCCACCATGTTGGCGTTCTTACCCCGCCAGCTGAGGCTGCGAGCAAGGTACATCAAGCCGCCGCATTCAGCATAGACCGGCAGGCCCTGCTCGATGGCGCAGCGAAGGTCGGTACGCAGGCTGGCGTTGGCCTCGAGTTCGATCATGAACGATTCGGGAAAGCCGCCGCCGATGAAAACGCCATCCACTGCCGGCAAGTGCGCGTCGCGCAGCGTGTCGAAAGGTACCAGACGGGCGCCGGCGGCGCGCAATGCTTCCAGATCGTCGGCATAGTAGAAGCCAAAAGCGGCGTCGCGAGCGATGCCGATGCGCACTTCGCCGCGCGCTGAAAACGCCCGCAAGGTGCCGTCCGCGGCCTCGCCAGGAAAGGGCTGCGCCGCGCCGGCTGCCTTCAGCAAGCCAGCGAGATCCACTTGCTCACCGATCGCTTGCGCCATCGCGGCGATGCGCGCTTGTGCTTCGCTGCACTCGTTGCTTGGCACCAAGCCCAAGTGCCGCTCTGTGATTTCCAGGCGCGCATCGTTGGCGATGGCGCCCAGCACCGGCACCTCGGTGTAATGCTCCAGCACGGCCCGCAGCTTCGCCTCGTGCCGGCTGCCGACTATTCGATTGAGAATGACGCCGGCGATCTCAATCTCGCGATCGAAGGCCAGCTGCCCGAGGAGCAGCGGCGCGATGCCCCGGGTCATGCCGCGGGCGTCGAGTACTAGCACGACCGGCAGGGCGAGCGTTTTGGCGAGCGCGGCGCTGGAATTGCTGCCGTCGAGAGCAACACCGTCGTGCAGGCCCTTGTTGCCTTCGACCAAGGCGAGATCGGCGCCTTGCGCGGCGCGCCGGAATAGCCGGCGCACTTCGCTTGCCGACTGCAAGTATGGATCGAGATTGCGGCAAGGCCTGCCGGACGCAGCAGTCAGCCACATCGGATCGATGTAATCCGGGCCTTTCTTATAAGCCTGCACGGTCAGGCCCCGCTGCACGAGCGCGGCGGCCAATCCGGTGCTCACCGTGGTCTTGCCGGAGGACTTGTGGGCGGCGGCAATCAGGAGACGCGGCAATCCGGCCGATGGGGTGGTCCCGCGTGCAACACCCGCCCCGCCCTCTCCCCGAGGGCAGGGGTGAGGATCGTTCGCCACCGAGCGGCTCCGGTCCCCGGAAGCCTCCCCCCGGGACGACCCGGCGGGGCCTCTCATGGCTCCTCCGTCAATTTTTCCGGTAGGATGCGCAAGAACTTCACGGCGAACCCGAGAATGAGCAGCGCCAGCGCCACACCGCCCAAGCCCAACAGCAGTTCGTGGCCACTGGGCTGATAAGCGTGAACCTGGCCGTCACCCCAGCTACTGCGGGCCTCCTGCCCCGGAAAGAGCAGCAAGGGATAGGCTTGGCCACCAATCAGGGTGACGTACATCTGCGCGAAACCGCCCAAAATCACCAGCGCGGCCGCCAGCGGCAAAGTGCCGGGGCTTTGGCGGAGCCCTGGGTTGAGCAGGAGGAAGAGCGGCAGAACAGACCCTAGGCCGATTTGCCCCAGCCAGAACAACATCGTGTACACCCCGCCGTCGAGAAGCAGGAAGCGTTCGACATCGCGCCGCGAGCCGGCATAAATCTGCGTCAGATGAAAGATCGCCACGCAATAGAGAACCACCCCGATGAACACCGCCAAGAGCCGCCCGAGCCGCTGGCGCATCGGTGGCGCCAGAAACACGCGCTGCGTATCGGATAGCGCCGCCAGAACCAGCACGAAGGCGGCGGTGCCATAGGCGAACGAGTAGGCGATGAATGTGGGCGCAAGAAGCGCCGAATGGAAAGCCTCGCGGGCCAGCAGAAAGCCGAAAATCGATCCGGTGCCGGTGGTCAGAGTCAAGCGCCAGATGAACGCGACCCAACCAGCGAAAGTGCCGAATCGCCCCAAGCCGCGCTCCATCATGATCAGCAGATAAGCAGCCACCACCGCGAAGAAGCCGGTATAGAGAAACACGTTCCACGCGAATATCGAGCGGAAGTTATAGTTGCTCATCGCCACGGTAAGACGCTCCGGGCGGCCAAGATCAAGCACCAGCACGGCCAAGCCGCCCGCCAGCAAGGCAATGGCAAGAACCGCGGAGAGTCTTGCCAGCGGCTTGTAAACCTGCTGCCCGAATACCGAGGCAAGCGAAGCCGCGTTCAGGGCACCGGAGGCCGCGACGATCAAAAACACCGCAAACACATGTGGCAAGCCCCACACGACGTGGTTGTTCATGCCCGTGACGACATGGCCGGCGCTTTCCATGTGATGCGCGGCGGCAAGCCCCAGAGCGACGAACAGCGCCAAAATCGCCCCTGCCCCGAGATAACGCGGGCTTGCCGGCAATTCCAGGTAGCTCGTCTTCATGCCCTCAAATTCCCAGGTAAGCGACCCCGGGGTCCAACCCCAGATCGGTGCGCACGCGCGTGCCACCCACCTGGGCGAGGCGCCGGGAGATATCGCTTTGTGGGTCCTGCAGATCCCCGAACCACATCGCCTGTCCGCCTTCGGTCTGGCATGCGGCAACGCAGGCCGGCACATCGCCGCGGTCGACTCGATGCACGCAGAGGTTGCAGGCTTCCACGGTGCCCTTGCCGCGCGGCACCTCCGGGCGCTGATCGTGCAGCGGCTCATGCACGAAGGAGCGTGCCTGATAGGGGCAAGCCATCATGCAATAGCGGCAACCGATACAGCGGTGCCGATCGACCAAAACGATCCCGTCGACCCGCCGCATCGAGGCACCGGTGGGACAAACGTCCACACAGGGAGGGTGAGCGCAATGCTGGCACATCATCGGCACGAAGTGCTCTCGGCCGTTGCGCCGATCCTTGAGGGTCACTTTGCGGATCCACTGCGCGTCCGTGGGCGATCGCGGCGCCGACAGTCCGTTCTCCTTCTGGCAGGCACGCACGCAGGCGTCGCAGCCAGCCGCGCAGCGGTTGGTGTCGACGAGCAAGCCCCAGCGCTGCGACGGGCTCGCCCCGCGTTTGCTTGCCTGCGCGTTGGCGCCTTCGATCAGCAGCCAGCCGGGTGCCAGCGCCACCCCAGCCAAGGCACCCAGGCTCACGCCGACGAAGCGCCGGCGGCTCGGTGTGCTCTCGCTCATGGCGTCTTCCCCTGGCGCTCCGAAGCCGTGGCAAGGCGCGGGCTGTGACATTCGAAGCAATCGATCTGCACCGCGGCGTAACGATGGCAGCTCGCGCAGAATCCCGTCTCTCCCAGCACCGTGCCGGTTTTTTCACCAGCGTGGCACTCGATGCAGTCCTGAAACCCGCGGCCCGGTTCGTGCTGACCTTCGCGCACGGCGAGGTCACGCTGATGGTGCAAGTGCCGCATGTGCTCGCGGCGCATGGTCGCCGCGTCGGCGAGGCAGCGCTCGCCCCGTGGCGCGTCGAACACCGGCTCCTGGCCCGGCTCCGATCCGCCGCGCGTGGCCGCGTAGGCGAGCCCGCCCAGCACGGCAAGCAAACCGCAGGCAACGAGAAAACGCCGAGAAAGAGCGACCATCGCTCGCAGCCTACTCGCCCAGCCCCATCTGGATGTAGCCAGTCGGGCACACATCGTGACAAATGTGGCAGCCTATGCAGCGAGTGTAGTCGGTGTCGACGTAGCGCCCTGTGGTCGCTTTGGCCTTGGGCACCTTGAACACCGCTTTCTGCGGGCAATAGACCACGCAATTGTCACACTCGAAGCACAGGCCGCAGCTCATGCAGCGCTTGGCTTCGGTGACCACGCGCGCATCGCTCAGGGGCTCGATGCGCTCGCTGAAGTTGCCCAGCACTTGGTCCGCTGTCAGCGTCGTGATCGCGCGCACTTCGCGCGCCGTGTAAGGAAAATGCCCGAGGAACATCTCGCTGTGGCGTATGACATACCGATCGGCGCGATCCTCGAAGTTGTGAATCGCCGCGCTGCTGGTACAGGTACCGCGCATCGGCTCGGCGGCGGCGGTAGGGGCCATGCCGCGTTCGTCAAGTTTTCTGGGCAAGCTGAAGAAACTGACGTCCACACGCGGCCGCTTGGGCAACTCCTCGCCACGCAAAAAGACATCGATCCCATCAGCGGCAATGCGGCCCTGGCCAATGGCACTTGTCAAAAGGTGCGGCCGTAGCACGTCCCCTCCCGCAAAGGCGCCGGGCTGCCCGGCGATCTGCAGGGATTTTTCCGCGCTCAGCCCCCCCTTGCCGTTGTCGAACATCTCCAGGCCGGTGAAGTCCACCGCTTGCCCGATCGCCGAAACCACGAGATCGGCGGGGATGTCCTCCTCGGTTTCGGGCAGAACTCTGATTTCGAGCTTAGCGCCGACGAACTTCGCTTCGCACTTGGCGATGCGTAGCGCAGTGGCGCGGCCATCGGCGTCGCAAATGACCGCGACGGGCGCATAGCCATCGCGAAAAACGATGCCCTCAGCCTGCGCATGCTCGATCTCTTGCCGGCTCGCCTGCATCTTGTCGAGCGTGAACACCGAGGTAAGCGTTACGTCGGCACCTTGGCGGGCAGAGATTTCCGCGACGTCCTGGGCGGCGCGACCGAGAATGGCATGCTCCGGCTTGGTTGTGCCCGCCCCGTTGCTGATGTGTCCCAGGCGGCGCGCCACGGTAGCCACGTCGATGGACGTATCGCCGCCACCGATGACCACCACGCGCTTGCCGACGTGGCGCATGCGTCCATCGTTGAATGCACGCAAGAACTGAATGGCGTTGACGCAGTTGGGCGCGGTGGCGCCGGGCACTGGCAGCGGCCGGCCGGACTGCGCACCCAAGCCCAGAAACACGGCGTCAAATTCCGCGCGGATTTGCTCCATGCTCACATCGGTGCCCACACGGCAGTTGAGCCGCGTGGCCACGCCCAGATCGAGAATGCGCTGGATCTCCGCATCGAGCACGTCGCGCGGAGTGCGGAATCCGGGAATGCCGTAGCGCATCATTCCGCCCAACGCCTCGTGCTGATCGAAAATGGTCACGGCATGGCCGCGCCGCGCCAAATGGTAAGCGCAAGACAGGCCCGCCGGCCCGCCACCGATCACCGCCACTTTCTTGCCCGTTGCGGCGGGCGGCGCGGCAAAGCGCAGCTGGTTGGCGATCGCGTATTCGCCCAGAAAATGCTCCACGGCGTTGATGCCGACCCGGTCGTCCACTTCGTTGCGGTTGCAGCCCTTCTCGCAGGGCGCGGGACATACCCGCCCCATCACCGCGGGAAAGGGGTTAGCTTCGGTCAGGCGGCGAAAAGCATATTCCTGCCAGCTTACCCCTGCCGGCGGCTTCTCGATGCCGCGCACGATGTCGAGGTAGCCGCGAATGTCCTCGCCCGCCGGGCAGTTGGCCTGGCAAGGCGGCGAGCTCAAAACATAGGTCGGGCATTTGTGGCTGTGCCCGGCATCGAATATCTCTTCCTGCCAGGGGGGCGGGGCGTGGTCGCCATCCTCGAAGCGCCGGAAGAAGCGCGCTTTGGGCGCTCCGGATGGGGGAAGGTGTTCGGACATAAATGGCTCCTTCGCGCCGCCGCTCAAGAGGCGTCGCCCAAGCGAATTGCGGTGCTTACCAACTGATGCACGCCGCCGACCATGCTCATGTCGAAGCCGTACATCGGCAGCACCTTGGAAAACTGCGCCTTGCAGATGGCGCAAATGGTGGCCATGAAATTGACCTGGTGGCTGTCCACCACTTGTTTGAGCGCCGTCATCCTCGGGGAAGCGCCCTTGACCCGCAGCTCCAACAGCTCGTCGGTCAGAAGGCCCCCGCCCCCGCCGCAGCAGAAGGTCTTCTCGCGGGTGGTGTCGGGGGCCATTTCGACATAGTGATTGGCTACAGCGCGGATGATGGCGCGCGGCAACTCGAATTGCCCGCCTGGAACCTGCCCCATGCTGGATGCGCGAGCCACGTTGCAGGAATCGTGAAAAGTGATCACCCGATGATCGTTGGCCTCCTTGTCGAAACGCAGCCCGCCGCGCTCGATGAGATCATGGGTGAACTCGCAGATATGCTGGGGCACCGGATAGCGCCGATCGAGGAAATCGAAGGGTCCGATAAGCGTGTTCCAGAAATTGTAGGCCACTCGCCAGGCATGGCCGCATTCGCCGACGACGATGCGCTTTACACCGAGATCAAGTACCGCGTCGCGCACCCGCGCGGCGATCTTCTTCATTTGCTCTTCGTTGCCGGTGAACAGGCCAAAATTGCCGGCCTCCGAGGCGTGGCTGGACAAGGTCCAACTCACCCCGGCGGCATGAAACACCTTGGCGTAGCCGATCAGGCTCTCGACGTGCGGTTCGGCGAAGAAATCCGCCGAAGGCGTCACCAGCAGCACCTCGGCGCCTTTTTGGTCCATGGGAAAGCGCACCGCCACTCCAGTGTCCTCTTCCACGTCCTCTTCGAGGCCCTCGAGCGTGTCGGCCAAAGCCGGTCCGGGGAGCCCAAGGTTGTTGCCGACGCGATGGACTTTGCCGATGATCTCGTTGACGTATTTTTGCCCCATGCCGATGCTGTTCATCACCTCGCGCGCGGCCATGGTGAATTCAGCGGTGTCAATTCCGTAGGGGCAGAAAACGGAGCAGCGCCGGCATTCCGAGCACTGGTAGAAGTAGCTGTACCACTGGTCGAGTTTCTCGCGGCTGAGATCTTCGGCTCCCACCAGGCGGCCGAAAAGCTTGCCAGGCAAAGTGAAGTGCCGCCGGTACACTGAGCGCAGCAATTCCTGGCGCGCCACCGGCATGTTGCGCGGGTCGCCCGTGCCCAAAAAGTAGTGACACTTGTCGGTGCACGCCCCGCAGTGCACGCAGGCATCCAGGTAGACTCGGAGGGCGCGGTTGCCGGCGACGAGTTCACCGAGTTTAGCGATGGCCTGCTCATGCCATGTTTCGCCCAATTCACCTGGGTAAGACAAGGCCTCTTGCATCGCCTTGTTCGCGACATAAGGCTTGCTCGCCGCCATTGCTCCTGAAGCGAGAGCCGGAGTCTCCAGTTCCACTCCGAGCACGGGCGTAGCAAAGGTCGGTGCCGCCATCTCAGCTATCCTCCGCGCGCAGTGGGCCGCGCGGCCGGTCGACCATGGCGCGACTGGGGCTCACGAACACGCCCGGCACATGAAGAAGCTTGCTCACCGGGAAGACCAGCAAAAGCACCCCGACCAAGATGAAATGCATGGTCATCGGCCCTCCCGGCAGCGCCTTGCTCTCCAAGGACAGCAGTCCCAAGGTGAAGCGCTTCACGGCGACGACGTCGGTATGAATGAGAAAGCTCATGACCAGCCCGCTGATGCCAATGAAGAGCAGCAGCACCAGCAGCAGATGATCGGAAACGGTGGATACGAAGCGCACCCGGTCCACCAGGAGTCGCCGCGCCCACAGCGCTAGTAGGGCGAGCACCATGCTGATCCCGGCGTAACGCCCAAGGGGCTGCAGCCACACCACCCAGGTGGGCACCGGCTCCATGAAATAGCGCAGATGCCGCACCATCACCAGCAGAAGGGAGGCGTGAAAGACCCAGCCGAAAAACCATACCCACTTATTACTCTGGAACAGACTAGCGAAGACCGTCACTTCCTTGAGCAGACGCCAGGTCACTCCACCCCAACCCCGCGGCGCCGGCGTCACCGCCACGGGCAGCCGCTGCGGCGTGCGCAGGTAGCTCGTCAATCGCAAAGCGAGACCGAGCACGAACACGGCGCTTGCCAGGTAGACGAAGATGACCAGCACGCCGCTCTGGATCACGATTGCTTATCCCGTCTCAGGGATCAGTCTGCTCGCGAGAGTCCCCGCCGGTGCTCAAACGCAGCCCGTCGGCTTGGGCAAGCCGGCGATCTTGCAAGCTTGTTTGGCCGGACCATAGGGGAACAGCTCATAGAGGTACTTGCTGTTGCCTTTGTCCGGCCCCAGGGACTTGCCGATCGCCTTGGTCAAAACTCGCACCGCCGGCGCGATTTGGTACTCGTCGTAGTACTTGCGCAGAAAGTTGACCACCTCCCAATGATTGGGGGTCATTTCCACGCTCTCCTGCTTGGCGATGACTTCGGCGACCTCCTCGTTCCAATCGGCCAGATTGGTGAGGTAGCCTTCCTCGTCGGTCTCATAGGTCTTGCCATTCAGTTCGATGCTCATGTTTTTCTCCTGCCACGGGTTTACAGCCAGGACTGCACGGGATTGCTTTCGGTCACCAAATCGACGAAACCGCCATAGTCCACCAGACGCACACCGGCCACAACGCGATCCTTGAGGCCTCGGGCGGCCAGATCGGGGGTCAGAGCGTAGATTTCCAATTGCTCCAGGGCGGCGGCAAGCTTCGGCTCGAAAGCGCCGCCACGCACCGCTGCGGTGACGGCGTCCTCGATGAGCAAAACCTTGCTGCCCTTCTGAGCCAAGCGCAAGCAGCTCTCCAGCGTGTTGCGCTCAAAGGGCGATTTGTTGACGATGTGCAGCATCTCTCGGCCCTAGAAGCTGATGATCACGTCTTGCTCGGCCATCATGGCCCCCAACTCGGCGCTGTCCATCACTTGAACAGGCACCAGCAAATCACTTTCAGCGAGGCCGCGCAACTCCATGGACTCGCGCTCGACATAGAGTTTCTCGATGTCGTAGCCCTCCAGCGCACGGTAGGTCGGCGAAAAGTTCTTCATTCCCACCGCCTGGGTGTCCTGACCCTTGACCAGCTCGTACACCCCATCATCGAGAAAGGCGATGCACACGTCCTGATCGAATGCCGCGCTGATCAACACCACTTCCAGACCTTCCAGCGCATAGACCGTCCCATAAGGAGCCTTGCGGTTCACGAACATGAAGCGCTTGGCAGGAAGATCTCCGTTGTCGTCAAAGTCGCCCATGGACACTTCCCTCAATCACCAAAGACCACCAGGCGATCAGCCTGCATGCCGGACTCGACCAGTTGCCCCAGACCGGAGATCCGAAAACCCTTGGCCAGGTTATCCTCGCGGATGCCCCGCCGCAGCGCCGCCGCCACACAGACCACCAGGTCGATGTTGTGCTCGGCGCCCAGTTTGCTCCAGCGGTTGACGATGTGCCGGTCATCCTGCGGCGGCTCGGTGAGCTTGGTGGCGTTGTTCACGCCGTCGTGATAAAAAAACACCCGCTGGATTTCATGTCCCTTGGCCAAAGCGGCCACGGCAAACTGATAAGCGCTGTCCGAGGCCTGGTGGGTGTAAGGCCCTTCGCTGATCATCAAGCCGATTTTCACCGCCCTACTCCTCGCCTAGAAACGAATGTGCGTGGAGGCGTTGAGACTGCCCCGCGAGCCGCGCCAATCGTCGATCAAATACTTGGTGAAGGGCAAGCCGGTCTTCTCGAAGAAGCGCGGCCAGCCGATGCGCTCGATCCAGTCGGCCATACGCTCCCAAGGACGCGCATCTTCTTTGTAGGTACGCAGAATGAGCTTCACCACCGCCGACACTTCCGGCCAGCGCGGCGGATTGTTGGGCAGTCCCGCCGCCACCATCTTCATGAAAGTAGGCTTGCCGCGCGCATTGCCGTTCTTGCCGCCGACCCAGATGGCGAACTTGGAAAACTCCGGATCGTTGATTTGCATGGGCGGGCAAGGCGGATAGCAGGCGCCGCAGCAAACGCATTTCTTTTCGTCCACTTCCAGCGAGGGTTTGCCGTTGACCAGCGCCGGGCGGATGGCCGCCACTGGGCAGCGCGCGATCACCGCCGGCCGCTCGCAGATGTTGGCCACCAGATCGTGATTGATCTTGGGCGGCTTGGTGTGCTGGATCACCACCGCCAAGTCGGCTTGCCCGCCGCAATTGATTTCACAGCAGGAAGTGGACAGCCGCACCCGGTTGGGCATTTCCTCGTGCGTGAACTCCTCGATCAGTTCGTCCATGAGCGCCTTGACCGCGCCGGAGGCATCGGTGCCGGGGATATCGCAATGCAGCCAGCCTTGAGTGTGCGCGATGGACGAAACCGAATTGCCCGTACCGCCCACCGGGAAACCCGCATCGTTCAGTGCTTTGATCAAAGGCGCGACCTTGGCTTCACTGCTCACCATGATTTCCACATTGCTGCGGATGGTGAAGCGCATATGGCCTTCGCCGAATTGATCGGCGATGTCGCAGAGCTTGCGGATGGTGTAAAGGTCAAGCTGGCGTTGTGTGCCGGCGCGCACCGTCCAGATTTCGTCGCCGCTTCTGGCGACGTGGTGCAGCACACCGGGTCGCGGCCGGTCGTGATAGCGCCAGCGGCCGTAGTTCTTGACCATCAGCGGGTGCAAATATGGCTTGTTGTCGGGAACGCCGCTCTCAATGGGGGTGCGCATTTCAGCCATGTCTCTTGCTCCCTTATTCGCCGGCTTCCGCCGAGTCCCGATTGGCTTGGCGCGCCTTGACACGGGCCACTTCCTCGTCCCAGCCGTCGGTGCGCACATAGGGGTTGGTGCGCGGATGGCTGACCATGTTGGGATCGACCGGCAGATCGAGCGCATCCAAGAAATTGGCCAGCCCGATGCGTTCGATCATCTCGCCGGTGCGCTCGTGTTCCAGCGCATTTTCGGCGAAAAACTCGATTACATTGCGGCCCAATTCGACCAACGCCTCGTAGTCTTCTTCGGTCTTCATGGGCATGAAGGGCACGATCACCGTGCCCATCAAATCGCCAATTTTCAGCGTGCGCTTGCCGCCCACCAGGATGGTCACTCCGGTGTCCTCACCGTGCGCCAGGGCACCGGTCATCACGTTGATACAGTGCATGCAGCGCACACAGTCGCGATTGTTGATTTCCAGCGCCACATCGTCGGCGAGGGCCACGCTGGAGATGCGCTCGCCCTGATCCACCTCGCCGGGCTTCTTGACCTGAATGGCTTTGGTCGGGCAGCGCGTGACCACGTCGTTGACCAGCTCGCTCATGCCGTGCTTGGCGTACCATTGGCGCGCCAGTTCCTCGTCGGTGCGTATGTTGTCGCGCCAAGTGCCGATTACCGCCATGTCCGAGCGCTGGATGCTGTTCATGCAGTCGTTGGCGCAGCCGGAGAACTTGAACTTGAACTTGTAGGGCAGCGAAGGCCTATGAATATCGTCCAAGAAGGTGTTGATCACTTGCCGATGCGCCCGCGCTTCGTCGAAGCAGGATTGCTCGCAGCGCGCCGCACCCACGCAGGACATCGAGGTACGGACCGCTGGTCCGGCGCCGCCAAGGTCGAAGCCCAGTTCGTTGATGGCATCGAAAGCCTCTTGCACCTGCGTGGTATTGGCACCCTGGAACATGATGTCCCCGCTTTGGCCATGCAGCGCAATCAGGCCCGAGCCGGTTTTCTCCCACACGTCGCAAAATTTCCTGAGGATCTCGGTGCTGTAATGCATACCCGCGGGCGGCATCACCCGCAAGGTATGAAATTCCGAAGACAACGGAAACTTGGCCGCCACTTCGGAAAAGCGCGGAATCACGCCGCCGCCATAGCCGTACACCCCCACTGTGCCGCCCTTCCAGTAACCTTTGCGGGTTTCGTAGGAATGCTCCAACTGGCCGAGGAGATCCACCATGTAGTCCTTCTCCTTGGCGAGTCTCTTCAAACCGGTGACGAAGCTGGGCCAGGGGCCGGTCTCCAGCTCGTCGAGCATGGGCGTCTTGTGCATGTCCTTGGCCATGAAAAATCCTCCAATTTGCCCGTCCCCACGAAGCCGGGCCGGATCAGGCGATGAGTCTGAATGCTACTGATCGAGCCTTGCGGCCCGCTATCACTCTCACGGGGACAGGCATGCTACCCATTCGGAGTATGCCTGTTTGCTCGCCCTGGCTATAGACCGCAAGGGGCCGTTACGCGCTGAATATCGCCAGGCCGGTCATGGGGGTGGCGGGCACTTGCCGGCGGGCTGGCAAAGACGCTGACAAGCGGCCAAAACCCGCGCAAAATGCTTCATGCGGTTTTGATAGGTTTTGGCATGCAACCCGACACCCGGATCGACAAATTCAAGCTCCCCCTCACCGGCCAGGAGATCGAGTTGACGGAGATCGAGTATGAAAGCGGTGGCCTGCGGCAACTCAGGGTTCGCATACGCGAGCGCAGCCGCTTCACCACTATCGATACCGACCCGATTACTGCCCGGCGCTGGGCCGAGGCCATGCTTGCCTGGGCGCAGAGCGAAATCGCCCGGCACGAGACCCGAGGCTAAGCGGTCTATCCAGCTTCTCTTGTGCGGAATTCATCATGTCCAGTGAAACCATCCCAAAACCTAACGTTACCCTTGATCTGACGGGCTCGACTTGCCCCGGCCCCATCCTCGGCGCCAAACGCGTGGTCGATACCCTGGAACCCGGCCAAGTCCTGGTGCTGATTTCCGACTGCCCCGGCACGGAAAGCGATCTTTTCTCCTGGGCGAAGGTCGCCCATTGCGCCATTCTCAAGACCGAGAAGCAGCTTCAAGGCGCCACCGCGTATTACATCCAGAAAGGCCGCTCGCGCCAACCCACTGCCGAGGTGAGCCTCGACATTCGCGGCGTCGCCTGCCCGGGCCCGATCGTCGAGGCCAAGAAGCTCCTGAACGGCATGACGACCGGCCAGACTCTGCGCCTGCTATCGAACTGCCCGGGCATCAGCAGCGACATCATCGGCTGGACCAAAGCCACCGGCCTGGAGCTCGTGGCCACCATCGAAACAGCGCCTGGCGACTACGAGTTCTTCATTCGCAAGCGCTGATCATGCGCCTGCACAGTCACTGGTTCCGCGACACCCCGGCCAGGCCGCCGGAAGAATTGGCGCGTGCTGCCGCGATCGTCGCCTGGAGGCTCGCGCGCGCAGCCTTGCAGCGCATGCGCGGCGCCGATTTTCAGATTGATGCCGGCCCGCGCTATTTTGACTTCCTCGCCGAATTCCTTGCCTTCCTACTGGCGTGCGCTGATCGCGTCGCCTATGCTCACCTCGGAGCGCAGCAGCGGGGGCGCTTCACGCAAGCGCTGGGTCTGCGCCTGGCCGAAATCTGGGCCGAAAACCGCTCCGAACTGACTGGGGAGGGTTTCCCGCAGGGGCTGATCGAGTGCCTGAACGACCGCGGTGACGATTACGCGAGCTGTGCTTGCCCAGACGGCTCGCCTGATTTCACTTTTTTGCGGGTTTTCGCGAGCGCCGTCGCGGCGACGTTGCCCGAACGCGACCAAGCGTGGGTGCACGATCAGGTGATGGAAATCGAAGGGCCAGAGGCAGCCAAAGCGCTGCGCCAGGCGCTCGTCGATCTCCTCGGCTTGAGTCCGCGCCGCAAGCCCCGCGGCGCCGCACTTGCAGCCGGCGACTGAGCGTGACCCACTGGCTTTCGCTTTGGCGCGCCGCCCAACTGGTGGGCGTTTCGCGCGGGACATTGGAGCGCAAGATCCGCGCCGGAGCCCTACGCACGCAAGCCGGAAAGATTGCCAGCGACGAGTTGCTACAAGCGTTCCCGCAAGCGAGCCTGCCTGACCCCAGCGCAGGCCTGCCGCATCGCCCCACTCTCCCCGGACGCTACGATGCCTCTGGCCCGCCGTCACAAGAGGTTCTGGCGCAGCGCCTCTTTGCCCAAGCCCAGGAATTGGCGGAAAGCCGCGCGACAGCGCAGCGGCAGCAGGATCTTCTCAAGGATCTGCAGCGCAGGCTGCACACGCTGGCCCAGATCGCGCCATCACCGGAGGTCCTGGCGCTGGAAGCCGATATTGCCACGGCGCTCAATCGCGCCCCCGGAGAACCTCCGAGCGACGTATTGGCGATCATCGATGATGTGTTGAAGATCATGTCCGCACAGGTGACCGTGCATCCGAGCGGAAGGGAATACCTGGTCGAGGGGCGCAACACTCTGCTGCAAGCGGCTCTTTCCGCCGGCTTGCGGGTAAACTACGGCTGCGCCAACGGCAGCTGCGGGCTATGCAAGGCGCGGGTGGTAAAGGGGTGTGTCGCTCAGGTGGCGCCGCAGACCTATGCGCTTTCCGACGCGGAGGTCAAACAGGGTTACGCGCTGCTTTGCACCCATACCGCCGCGTCGAGTGATCTGGCGCTCGAAGCGCTGGAAGCGCGTGGCCCGCAGGATTTGCCGGAACAGCACCTCGAAACCCGGGTGCGCAATCTCACCCGCTTGGGACCGAACACCCTCGATTTGCACTTGCTGATGCCCGAACATCAGCGCCTGCGGTTTCTGTCCGGTCAGCAGGTGCGCTTGCAGTTCGGCGTCAAGGGCGTCGAATTGCCTATCGCGAACTGTCCCTGCGACGATCTGAATCTGCATTTTTTTCTGGTGCGCGAAGGAGTGGATGATTTCACCCGCGCCGCCTTTGCCGGCGACCTCAAGCCGGGCGACGCCGTCACGGTGATCGGCCCGACCGGCGATTTCGTTCTGGCTGACGGTGGTACGCAACTGGTCTTCGCCGCCTGCGATCTCGGAATCGGGCCGATCAAAAGCCTCATGGAGCATGCCATGGCCATCGATGCCGCCGAGGCCATTTCGCTCTACTGGCTCTGCACACGGCCCGATGGGCATTTTCTGGACAAGCACTGCCGGTCCTGGAGCGAAGCCCTCGACCAGTTCGATGTTTCGCTGTTCAGTGCGCCGCACCCGACGCAAGGCGCGCAAGAGATGGTTGAAGCGATGCAGGCTGACCTGTTTCTCCCGCTGTGCGACATCTACGTCGCCGGCCCGCCCGAATTCTGTGACAGCCTGCTCGAAGCCCTACGTGTCGCCGGTGTGCCGCGGCGGCAGATTCGTGTGCGCGGATCTGCCACCCTCCCGATCGAGGAGTCCGCCGGCGGGCATGGGGGTTGTCAATTCCGGCCCTAGGCGGGCCCTGCCCAGCCCGATTCCTCCGCCACGCCACTGAGTTGCGGCACATTCGGCTGGCGCGGAGCGATAGTTCTTTGTGCGCGCAACCAGCGGGCAACGACTTCCCAAATGGGCTCGCCCCGCGCACCTGGCGCCACCGGTGCCCAACCGGCAACGCGGTAGGTCTTGCCGGCATCGAGGGCCTTGCCCGCTAGTTGCAGGTCGCAAATGCGCTTGCCGAACGTCGCAAAAGGATGGCAGCGGTATGTGAGCCCGCCCACGCGCACCATGTCGCCGCCTTGCTGCAAATAGGGGTCGGGGTTGAAGAGATTGTCGGCGACGTCTTCGAGGATCGTTTTGATCGTCGCCCCGCTCATCTCGGTGACGGTGGTGTAGGGATAAGTGATGGCGGTTTGCGCCAGCAGGTCTTCCATGGTGAGGGTGGCGCCAGGCAGAAGGCTCGTGCCCCAGCGAAAGCCGGGCGAAAAGGCGATGGGCGCGTCTTTTTCCGCCATCAGCGCATCAAGGATGAGCTGGTCCCAAGTGCCGCTAAAATTGCCTCGGCGGTATAACAGACCTTCGCTGCGGGCCAAGGGCTCGGCGAGCCGCGCGAGGTGCGGCGCGCGGGTCTTTTCGATGAGCCTGCTCATGGCTGCATCGGCCGGCAGGAGCTTGGAAAATATCGGCAGTAGTCGATAGCGATACCCAGTGACCGCAGGCCCTTTGATTTCCAAATCGAGCACGGCGAGAAACTTGCCATTGGAGCCGGCGTTGGTGACCAGGGTCTTGCCGCCGGAGTTGCTCACCACCAGAGGAGCGGGCACACCGTCGTGGGTGTGGCCGCCCAAAATGGCATCGATGCCGCGCACCCGGCTGGCAAGCTTCAAGTCCACGTCCATGCCATTGTGCGACAGCAGCACCACGGCCCGCGCGCCTTTGCCGCGCAGCGCATCGACTTCGGCTTGCAGGCTGTCCTCATTGATGCCGAAAGTCCATTCGGGAATCAAATACCGCGGGTTGGCGATCGGCGTGTAGGGAAAAGCCTGACCGATGATGCCCACCGGAACGCCGTTCACGTTGCGCAAATTCGAAGCCTTGAACACCGGGTCGCCAAAATCCTGAGTCTTGACGTTCTGCGCCAGGAATTCGATCTTGCCGGCGAGCTCTTTTTCCAGAGCAGCTTGCACGCGCCCGGCGCCATAAGTGAACTCCCAGTGCGCGGTCATGAGGTCCACGCCCAGAAGCTTGCAGGCCTCGATCATGTCGCGGCCTTGGGTCCACAATGACACCGCCGATCCCTGCCAGGTGTCGCCTCCATCGAGCAGCAAGGCTCCGGGCCGATCGGCCTTGAGGCGTTTGACCAAGGTGGCCAAATGCGCAAAGCCGCCGACCTGGCCATAACGTCGCGCCGCTACTTCGAAATCGAGGTGGGTGAAAGCGTGGGCCTGTGCGCTTGCGGCCGGAAGATCGAAACGCTTGAGCAGCGCTTCACCCACCAAATGCGGCGGCCTGCCCCGCGCCTCGCCGACGCCCAGATTCATGCTCGGCTCGCGATAATAGCTCGGCAGAAGCTGGGCATGGCAGTCGGTGAAATGCAGGAAGGAAACGTTGCCGAAAGGCTTCAGCTCATACAATGTACTTTCGGCTTCGGCGGCGGTGGCCGAAGGAATGTCCAGGCCGCAGGCGCTGGCTGCGGCCAGCACCTGCAGGAATTCCCGGCGGTTCATTGCTAGTGCCGAATCCCCGGCACGGACAACTTGCGGCCGGCGTTCATGGCCGTCAGCGCCAATTCGATGTCGCCATACTCGCGCGCGTCGGGCGGCAATTCGTTGGCTCGCACCGACACGTTGCACCACTGGAAACGTTTGCGAATGTCCCAGACTTCGCCACGCGCCGTGCGCCAAGTGGGAAAATGTCCCAGGAGATTGGGCAAACCGCTGACATATTGCCCGCGGAACCAGTGGTTTCCTCCCCGCTCCGGATCGTGGCAATCGCGGCAGGAGAAATTGAGCTGCCCCACTTTCTTGTCCATCAGCGCCTGGCCACGGGCCAAGGCTGCGGCCGCGCCGGAGCTGGCGGTATCGACGGCGATGGGCTGGCCGTTGGCCAAGGAGCGCAGGTAGATTGCCAGAGCGAGATTCGTTTCACTTTGCATGAGGTAATCCGCACCGGTCGTGGCACGCGCGTGGCGGGTGACGAACTCCTCCACGCCCAACACTTTGTCGAGCCGGGCTTCGTAGCGTGGCATCTGCGCGCCCCACGTTTTGAACTCTCGCGCCGGATCGCGGTGGCAATCGTTGCATGCCTTGCCCTTGGCACCCACGGCGCGGAAGGCTGCGGCGCCTTTGTCCAACGCGAAAGCGGCGGGATTCTCGGTGGGATCGAGATTGGGGCGCTTCTCCACGGGGGCGGGTCGTTTGTTGGGGTTTTCGTTCTCGTTATTGAATTGCGCCGGGGTCTTCAGGGTCATGAGAAAAGCGACCATGTCGCGCACTTCCTCGACATTGAACACGCCATGCGAGCCCCAGGGCGGCATGAAACTCTGCGGATTGGTGTGGCGGGCGTCCCAGATCTGGGCGAACAGCCATTCTGGCGTACGTTGAGCGCCGATGAGCGAAAGGTCCGGGCCCGGATTGCCCGGCTGGGAACCGGTGTTCCCCAAGATGTGGCAGGTGATGCAACCGCCGCCCCGCCTGCGGTCGACGACGAGCTTCTTGCCCTTTTCGGCGTCGCCTGGAATGGGACCCTCGATCTTGGGTAGGGCGCCCACCGGGGGGGATACCGTCTGCACGAGGTTATTGAAGTTCTTCCAATCGGTCTGCGGCCAGCGGATACCCAGCGGCTCGACCGTGTAGCGCTTCCAGGGTGCCGGCGCCGCCGAACCCTCCAGCGCCAAAGGCGCCTCACTCTTCGATCCCCATTCCCCGAAAATCTGACAGCCGCCGAGGACACCCAATGCGGCGAGCGCGAGGCCCACCCCGAGTTCTTTGCGCATGTTTCCTCCTTCCGCCCCGAGGGTTCTTCTTTGGGGCACGCTCTGATTACTGCACCGTCACCTCCGTGGCATCCTTCTTCCCGAGGTTGTCTTCCCACGCAACCGCAACTTTGTCTCCGGGTTTGGCCGAAGCGAGTTTGAGCCGCAAATAGGGGTTCTGCGAGATGCCTACCCCCCAGAGCGATTCCAGCACCGGCGCGCCGTTGTGGGTGATGCGCAGCGTTTGGATGAAATGCGCCGGCACCACCGCGCCTTTTTCATCCTTGCGCACCCCGGTTTCCATCGGGTGATTGATCAGCACCCGCACTTCGGCGCCACTGCCCTGCATCTGGGCGCGCACTTTGATCGAATCCGCCATGATCGCTCCTTGCCTCTAGCCGCCGCAGCCGCCAATGGTGATTTTCACTTCCTTGGCACTGCTATAGTAATTGCCGCCCGATTTGACCAGCGCGCGCACCTTGCCGGTTTCGGCCATCTTCATGCGCAGCGAGATTTCCGGCGCCATGCCGGGCCCGATGATGAAGCGCGCGACCAGCGGCACCGGGTTCTTTTCACCGACGACCAAAATTTCGCTGGTGTTGGGCAATAGGCTGGTCACCTCGATAGGCACCACGGCTCCGTTTTCGGCAATGTCCGGTGCCTTGAGAATGACGTCGCGGCTCTCGGCATAATTGACGATGCCCAATTCGCTCAGCGCGGTCTTCGGGTCCCGCGCCGTAAAGGCGGTTTTCTTCCATTCCGCGGCGAGTGCCCGCAGAGGCGTCACCAGGTTGGCCATTCCGGCCAACAGGGCGCCTGCACCCCAGTGCAAGAGTCGGCGACGTGATATCAGCATTTGGTCCTCCTAGAGTTGAACTTTGGGCACTGGCCGGTGCCTGAGGCGCTGACTTTCGGCCAGCGCTGCCAAGCGTCGTTCGGCCTGAGCCTCCTTAGCGCCCTACAGGCGATGAGTGTACATCAGTTGCCAGTTGAGCTGACTGTGGCTGATGCTCATGCCCGCGCCGGCGTTGTCGACGGTGTTCTTACCGGCAATGGTCATGGAAAAGTTGACTTCCGAAGCTTTGCTGAAGGCGTAGCCCAAACCCAGGGTGTAGTGTGTTTTCACCGTCGCCGGGAAGAGCGCGTTGACCGTATCGTTCGGCACCGGATTGTTGGCGGTGTTGAGGCCGGCACGCAAGGTCAAGGCATCGCTCGCTCTGAAGGACGCACCCAGCTGGAAGATATCCTGGTCCTTCCAGTGTTGGTTCAAGGTCGCACTCAAGTCGGCGGAAGTGATGCCGTTGGCGGCCATGAATTGCATGATGCCCTGGGCGCTCGGGTCGGCCTGCTGTTGGTCGGCGGTGAAGGTCAAGCGGAACTTGTCCATGACCCCGCTCCAGTTGATGCGGCGGTAGTCCGCGGTAACCAGGAGCTTATCATTGGCCTGGTAGGCCAAACCGGCGCCGAACATCTCCGGCCACTGAAAGTCGTGCACGGCGATGCGTCCGGAGATGTTCACCGGAACGTTGGTCATCGCGTTGTTCATCATGTTTACGTTCATGGCCAGATCGGCCCGGCCTTCCAAATCCTTGATGCTCGACTTGAGGTGGTAGCTCGCCCCGAAGCTCAGCGCAGCATTGGCTTTGTAAACCAATCCGAGACGGCCGCCCCAGCCGGTGGCGTTGGCGCGACCGGTGTAATCGTTGTCATTGGAGAATTTGAATTGCCCCCAGTTGAGGTCGCTCAGCATGGCCACGCCCGGGCCGCCAGAGCCGGGCATCATCGCCAAGCCAAAGCCATTGGCCATGCCGCCGCCGATGGTGCCGACCGGACTGCCGCCAGGCTGCATCATCCCTGCCATGGTCGCGCCCGGCATCTGCATCATCACGTCCATGCCTGCCCATTTCAAATCGAGCGCGCCGCCAATGCTCAAGCTGGGTGTGACGTTGAAAGCGAAGGGGACGATCAGGGCGCCCACACCCACTTCAGAGCGGTTCTCGTTGGCCGGCAAACCGTCGCCCCCCATGGCGATGGGCGCGCCATTCATGCCCATGCTGCCCATGGCCGACCGGTAGCCGTTCAAAACCGAATTGCTGCCGTATTCAGTACCCATGCCTCCTTGCGCGAAAACACCCAAACCATAGGACAGCGCGCCGCGCTTGGCCACGAAACCAAAAGCCGGCATGTAATAGGCGTCACCTGCGGAGTTCGAACGCGTGCCCATTACTGAAGTGGACACATCCGGTCCCAGGAAGCCCACTGCCACGTCCAAGCGTCTTTCGCCATCGGCCATCAAGCCCAAGGTGGCCGGGTTGTTGATGACCGCGGCCGTACCGTTGTCGTAGGCCATCGACGCACCGCCCATGCCCGCGGCGATCGGGCCGTAGCCCTCCAGATTCATGCCGTTGGTGGCGCACGCCATACCCGGTGCGACCAGGCTCAGTGCCGCTAGCACGGCCTTTAAGTGCATCAGTTTCATCTTAACGTTCCCCTCTATGTTTGGTGACCCATCGAGCGAGCGGCCGACTAGCGATGTGCTCAGAAGCCGCGAGGCCGGCTCAGATGAATAGGCTGACATCGGCGTCCCCCGCAAACTCCAGAAAGGTCGCGGCGCCGCCATAGTCGATGCCATCGATGAAGTCGCTGGTCTTGAAATCGAAGAGATCCACGGTCATTTGGCAAGCGATGAGCTTCACCTCGGACTCGCGGCAAACGGTGCGCAGTTCCTCGAGGCTCGCCACCCCCTTTTTGCGTAGCGTGCCTTTCATCATCGACGTCGCCATTGCCTCCATTCCCGGCAGGGTTTGGACCAACACCGGCATGGGTACCGGCATGGGCATGGCGGGATTGGCCAGCGGCGAGATATGAATGCCGCTGAGGTCCTTGCGCAACAGCTGCAGTCCATAGAAAGTGAAAAAGATGCCCACTTCCCAACCGAGGCTCGCTGCCGTGGAGGCCAGTATGAACGGCGGGTAGGCCATATCCAGGGTGCCCTTGGTGGCGATGAGCGCCATGCGCTTGTTTTCCGACATCTCTCCTCCTGCAGGGCGACGCCGCATGCGGCAGCTTCGCCACAAAAAGAACGAAAACCCCCCTCCCGCCGCTCACGCCCCGGCGGTGTGAACTGCTGGAACGAGGGGGCTCAGGCCTTGCGAATGAAAAACACGTACTCGCTGTTGACTTCCTCCGAGGACAGCAACTCGTTGCGCGTGGCCTTGGAAAATGCCGCCATGTCACGCATCGATCCGGGGTCGCTGGTGACTACCTTGAGCACTTGCCCAGACCCCAGTTCGCTCAACTGCTTCTTGGTCTTGACGATGGGAAGCGGGCAATTCAGTCCGCGTAGATCGATTTCCTTGTCATAGTTCATCAGTAGGCTCCAGATGAATCGTTGCCGCCGCAGTGCCATGGCCAGCTTTGCCAGCCCTCGGCGGGCGGTACTATTAGGCGCAATCCAGGCAGGCAGCGTCTATAGCCGCCTCGGGTGATCCCAGGTACGCCAAATGGGTAAGGCCAGCATACCAGGTTGTCGCCGCACCGGAGAGCCTCCCGGGGGCAGCCTCGCCGCCTCTGGCCAGGTCTACGGTAGCGCCCCATGACAGGGTCTTCCCGGGCTTCCGCGCGCCCCGGACTTCATGCTCCCTCCCATACTGTGGCTGGGCGAGATTTGTTATGCTCTGGCGTAGGCGAAGTGGATAGGCCGCCGCGACCTCGCCGGTGGCGCTGGGCCCGCCGATGCCGCCGTGGAGGTAACGATGCGCTTCCTATCGATTCTGATCCTGGCCATCCTCTTCTTGCTGATCGAAGTCCGCTCCGGCAGCGCGCAAACAGCGGCCGTGCCGGAGCCGCCCTGGTTCAAAGTGTCCTTTCTCGATCTCCCCGAGGATTTGGCCGAGGCGCGCCAAGACGGCAAGCGCCTGATGATCTATTTTCACCAGGACGGCTGCCCCTACTGCTATAAGCTGCTGCAAGAGAACTTCGGCGAAAAACGCATCGCCGAAAAAACCCAGAAGCACTTTCAGGTGATCTCCCTCAACATTTGGGGCGACCGCGAAATGACCGATCTCGCCGGGCGCCCCACCACCGAGAAAGCCTTTGCCAAGGCCCAGCGAGTCCAGTTCACTCCGACTCTGCTGCTTTTCGACGAGCATGGCGCTATCGCCTTGCGGCTCAACGGCTACGTGCCGCCACACAAATTCAGCGCGGCAATGGACTATGTCAGCGCCGGACACGCCAAGAAACAGGCATTCACCGATTTTCTCCTGGCGCAGAAAGCCGAGCCGGCCAGCGCCAGACTCCATCCCCAGCCCTGGCTGCTTCCCTCCCCCTTGGATCTCGCGCGGCCCGCTCCCCTGCCATTGCTGGTGTTGTTCGAGCAAAAAGTCTGTGCGGCCTGCGATGAAATGCACACTGAAGGCTTTACTCGCGCCGAAGTGGCCGAGATCTTGCGCCGCTTGCGGGTGGCGCGAGTCGATATCGCATCCGCGGAAACGCTGCGCACGCCTAGTGGCGATCGGCGCAGCATGCGCGAATGGGCACGCGAGCTCAAGATCGCTTACACACCGAGCCTCGTTTTTTTCGATTCGCGGGGGCAGGAAGTCTTTCGGGTCGAAGGCTATCTCCGTCCCTTTCATCTCGCCTCCAGCCTGGAGTACATCGCTTCGGGCTCCTATCGCGAGCAGCCCGAATTCCAACGCTTCATCGAGACACGCGCCGCGGCGAGACGAGCCAAAGGCGAGAAAATCGAGCTCTTGCGCTAGCAGGCAGCGGGCAAGCCCGTCGGCGGCCAGACAGGGCAATGCGCGCACAAACCGGGCGTTTCGCGCTAAAGTGCTGCCCGAACGGGTCGAAACGGACCGTCGACGCGCTGCGCGTGGCCGATAGACCCGCTGATTGGCCGGGACACACCGACGCAGAAACACCACCGCTGATGACCGACACGCTTACTGGCCCGCCGATTTGGCAGGCGCTCGCGTTGGCCCGCGGCCCCGCGCACACCGTTCTCGAACTGCCGCCGCTCAGCCGCCAAGCTTGGCTGCGCGACCGCTTGGCCGACGCGACGCCTGAACTGGTGCGCCAATCAGGCGACGGGCTGAGATTGCCCGGGCGCGAGGGACGTGCCACGCCGGCGGCGGTGCTGATTCCCATCGTGCAACATGCCGGCTCCCTGGAGATTATCCTGACGCAACGCAGCCAAGCTCTCGACGACCACGGCGGACAGGTGGCCTTTCCTGGTGGGCGCTGCGCGGACCATTGCGAGAGCGCCGAAGCGGCGGCATTGCGCGAAGCCCATGAGGAGATCGGCCTGCCTGCGGAGCGCGTTTCGGTCCTGGGAAAACTCGCGCCTTACGACACCATCACCGGCTATCGTGTGACCCCAGTGATCGGCTGGATCGAAGGCGAGATCGAACTAGCGCTCGATCCGAACGAAGTGGCCCAAGTTTTCCGGGTGCCCCTCGCCTTCCTGCTAGACCCGGCCAACTATCGCCGCCATCGCTACGATCTGGGCGACATCCCCAGGCACTATTTCTCGGTGCCCTTCCAAGGGCATTACATCTGGGGCGCCACGGCGACCATGCTGCTCATGCTCTACCACACCTTGCTTCGGGAAGGCCGATGAGTAGCGACGCGCAACTCACAGGCTTGATCCTCAGTGGCGGCGGCGCCCGGGCGGCTTACCAGATTGGCGCGCTGCGCGCCATTACCCACATCCTGCCGCGTCGGCACTGCTCTCCCTTTCCGGTGATTTGCGGCACTTCCGCGGGCGCCATCAATGCGGCCATGATCGCCAATCACGCCGACAACATCCGCCTCGGCGTGGCGCGCCTGATGCGCTTATGGTCGCGCCTCGAAGTAGGTCGCGTCTACCGTTCGGACGCGCGCGGGGTGGCCAGAACCGCGCTGCGTTGGCTCTCGGCGACGGTGAGCGGCAGGAGCGCCAAGACCATTTCGTTGTTGGACAATCGTCCCTTGCGCATGCTGCTGCACCGCGAGATCGACTTCAGCCGCATCGACCGCTTGATCCAGGAGGGTGAGCTGCATGCGCTTGCCATCAACGCCACCAGCTACACATCGGGCAAGGCCATGACCTTCTACCAGGGGGCACACCTGCTCAACCCTTGGCGGCGCACCCGCCGCGAGGGTATACCGGCACGGCTATCGGTCGATCACCTCATGGCTTCTTCAGCTATACCCTTTATCTTCCCCGCGGCGCGCGTCGGCGAGGAATTCTACGCGGACGGCTCGATGCGCCAACTCGCTCCGATCAGCCCGGCGCTGCATCTTGGCGCTAAACGCATCCTAGTGATTGCGGTCGGCCAGCTCGCCACCCGCAGCCCCTCGACCGACGCGCCGTCGCGCTATCCTTCCCTGGCGCAAATCGCCGGGCACGCGCTCTCCAGCATCTTCCTGGACAATCTCTCCACCGACATCGAACGCTTGCAGCACATCAACCGCTTGGTCAGCATGGTTCCCAAGGCGACGCTCGAGGCGCGCAGCATGCACATCGACCATGTCAACGTGCTGGTGATCAATCCGACCGAAGACATCGCGCGCATGGCGGTTCGCTACGCCAAGCGTTTACCCGCGGCGGTGAGTATGTTCCTCCGGCGCCTGGGTCGCAGCGACGGCGGTGGCGCCAACCTGCTCTCCTACCTTCTCTTCGACGGCGAATTCTGCCGCGCACTCATGGATCTCGGCTTTCGCGACGCCATGGCCAGGCGCGACGAGATCGAGGCCTTTCTCGACAGCGAAGCACCGCGCTTCACGCCCCTTTTCCCACCCGAATTCCGCTGAGGTCGACGCCATGAGCAACGCGCCCCGTGAACGCACACTGCTGGGTCTGGCCAGCAAGGGCTTTTACCGCGCCACCTACTACGAGTGGGGTGACCCTGCCAATCCCGAGGTCGTGATTTGCGTGCACGGACTGACCCGCAACGGACGAGATTTCGATTTCCTCGCGCAGGCCTTGGCGCCGCGGCGGCGCGTGCTGTGCATAGACATGCCGGGCCGCGGCAAGAGTGATTGGCTGGACGACGCCCAGGACTATCGCAGCGAGATCTATCTCGCTTTGCTCACCGCGCTCATCGCGCGCAGCGGTGCCGAGTCTGTGGACTGGGTCGGAACATCCATGGGCGGGCTTCTCGGCATGATGATGGCCGCTCAGCCAAGGACACCGGTGCGGCGCTATGTCGCCAACGACGTCGGCGCGGTCATACGACATGAGGCTCTAGCCCGCATCGCCGCCTATGTGGGCATGGACCCCAAATTCGCGTCCTACCAGGAATTGGAAAGCCATATCCGCGAAGTCTCGGCGCCCTTCGGGCGGCTCACCGACGCGCAATGGCGGCATCTGGCGGAAACCACCGCAAGAAAGCTCCCCGACGGCCGCTGGGCTCTCGCCTATGATCCCGGCATCGCCCAGCCTTTTCGCGCCACTCTCGGCGAGGACATCGACCTGTGGCCGCTCTGGTCCGCGGTGCGGGTTCCGACGCTGCTCTTGCGTGGCGCCGAATCCGACTTGCTGGCGCGCGAAACGGCCTTGGCCATGACCCAGCGCGGACCGCGCGCGCGTCTGGTGGAAGTGCCGGGCGTCGGCCATGCCCCCATGCTACTCGAGGCGTCGCAAATCGACCCCGTGGTCGATTTTCTGCTCGGGGGATGAACCGAGGAAGAGGCGCAGCACCGCTTCGTCGGGCACGTTTTCCCCGGCCTCGGTGAGCACCCAGCTGCGGCGCGTCTGATCGATCCAGCCCGCGGAGGCCAGGCGATCGAGGATGGCGCCGAGAGCGTCGAAGCCGGTTTCGCAGCGTGCCGCCAGGCGCGCCCAGTCGCTGGTGACCTTGTCCGCACGCCCCCCGGGCTGGCGCAGCACCGCCAGAGCCCGCAGGGCCAGGTCATATTCGTCCCAGGCGCTGGGTTTGGGCACGGCCCGCCGACGCCCCCAGTAGGGCAGCGAGGCGGTGACGATCGCTCCAAGGAGCACCACGACCCAGAGGCAATAAACCCAAACCAGGAAGATTGGCACCGCCGCGAATGCGCCATAGATGAGCTTGAATGTGCCGAGGTGGCGCACATACAGCCCAAAGCCGATACGCAGAATTTCGATGGCCACGGCGGTGATGAAGCCACCTAGAAGCGCATGCTTCCAGGGCACATGCCGCTTAGGGATGACCCGAAACAAGAAGGCAAGCAGGAGTAGGGTCAGCACGAAGGGCAAGCCGTCGGAAATCTCCCCGGTGATTTCCGATAGGACCGGCCCCCAGCCCTGAGTCTTGCCCAGCCACCGTGTGGCCAGACCGAGCAAGGCCCCAATGGCCAAAGGCCCGACGATCATCCCGGCGAGATAGCGCAGCACGCGCCTCCAAAGAGGCCGCGCCTTGTGCACGAGCCAGATGGCGTTGAAAGCCTGGTCAAGCGTAAGCAAAAGCAGCAGCACCGAAAACGACAGCACAGCCGTTCCCGCAGCGGTCAGACGGCCGGCATGAGTGATGAACTGGCTCATGTAGACAGTGGTGATTTTGCCCGCGGCATCAGGAACCAGATTGGCGAACAAGAACGCTTTGAAGGCTTTGGCAAAACCCGCGAAGTACGGAGAGATCGAGAACATGCCCAGGAAAATCACCAGCGCCGGCACCAGGGCAAGAAGCGTGGTGAACGCGAGACTCGAAGCGGTCTGTGAGCACCGGTGCAAACGAAAACGCCTCACCACCAACGCCAAGAACCGCGAAGTGCGCGTGATCCCGGGTTGCCGGCGCCATTTTCTGAAGATGCGTGCGGGCCTCATTCCAATTCCCAAGCCAGATGAGTGCGCCAAGGCAAGCGAGCTACGACAAGAGACCGGCCCGCTAGCCGGATACTGCCATATGCGCGAGCCTGGCGAGCCATCGCCGGCCAACGCTCATAGCAGCTCTTTGGGCAAGCCGAACACTGTCCGCTCGGTCACGCCTTCGAGCTCCTGTAGACTGGCGACGCCCAGTGCCTGCAAGCGACCGATGACCTGCTGCACCAGAACTTCCGGCGCCGAGGCGCCGGCGCTCAAACCCACCCGTTTCACCCCCACGAGCCATTCTTCGCGCAAATCTTCGGCGCGATCGAGCATATAGGCGCGCGCCCCTGCTTGCCCCGCGACTTCGCGCAGACGGTTGGAGTTGGAACTGTTGGGCGAGCCGACGATGAGCACGACTTCGCACGCTTTGGCCAGGTTCTTCACCGCATCCTGGCGGTTTTGTGTGGCGTAGCAGATGTCGTCCTTGCGCGGCGCCTGGATGTCCGGGAAGCGGGCGCGCAAGGCCGCGACGATCGATGCAGCGTCATCGACGGAGAGGGTAGTCTGCGTCACATAGGCGAGTTTGGCGGGGTCCTTGACGGCGAGCTTGGCGACATCCGCGATGCTCTCCACGAGATGGATACCGTCGCTTACCTGGCCCATTGTCCCCTCGACTTCGGGGTGGCCGGCATGCCCGATCATGATGATTTCGCGTTCCTGATCGTGCATGCGTGTCACTTCGGTGTGGACCTTGGTGACCAGGGGACAGGTGGCGTCGAATACTCGCAAACGCCTTTTGCCAGCCTCCCGTCGCACGGCCTGCGAAACTCCATGCGCGCTGAAAACCACGGTTGCGCCCTCCGGCACCTGCGCCAGATCCTCGATGAACACAGCACCCTTGCGCCGAAGATCTTCCACGACATAACGGTTGTGCACGACTGCATGGCGCACGTAGATCGGGGCGCCGAAACGTTCCAGCGCCCGCTCGACGATCGCGATGGCGCGGTCCACGCCCGCGCAGAACCCCCGCGGATTGGCGAGGGTGATTTGGGTTGGCCTCGCCGCGTTCACGACTCCTCCCGCTGCTCGCTTGCCACCGGCTCAGGATGGGTGAAAGCGTCGAGAATCAACAATCCGGCGCCAATAGTGATTGCGGAATCCGCCACGTTGAAAGCGGGGAAGTACCAACCCCGCCAGTGAAAGAGCAGGAAATCGACAACCTCCCCGATTAGCAGCCGATCGATGGCATTGCCCAAGGCGCCGCCGATGATCAGCGCCAACCCCGCCTTGGCCAGGGCGTTGGTGCTTTTGCGCAGTATCAGGGCGAGCACGACGCTCGCCCCCAGCGCCAGCGCGAGGAAGAAGTAGCGTTGCCACCCGGTGGCTTGGGCAAGAAAACTGAACGCGGCTCCGGGATTGAAGGTCAGCACCAGGCTGAAAAACGGCAGGAGCGCAAGCGCCTCACCGCGCACGAAGCTGGCGAGTACGACATACTTCGCCAATTGATCGACCACGATCACCCCGGCGCTCAAGTAGAGCCACCGCCACCAGCGCGCGCGAAGCTCAGGCATGACTGCGCTGCTCGCCCTCGCCGAAAAGATTGCTCGCACAGCGGCCGCACAGCGCCGGATGCTCGCCTAGGATTCCGAGATCCTCGCGGTAGTGCCAGCAGCGCTCGCATTTCTCTCCCGTGGCGGGCGCGACTTCGATCGTCAACGCCGCGCCGGAAACCACTTTGACCGCGGAAGTGATAAAGACGAACCTCAAGTCCTCCCCCAAGCTCGTTAGCAGGTCGTGGTCCCGCCCGCTTGCCGTAACAGTAACCGTGCCGGCCAGGGAGGAGCCAATCCGGCCTTCCTGGCGCAGAACTTCCAGTTCCTTGCTGACCATGCCGCGAATCTCGCGTAGGCGCACCCAGCGAGCCAGCAGTTCCTGCTCGCCTTCGCCCGCGGGAAGCACCTCGTCCCAGAGGTGGAAGAACACGCTGTCGTCGGCATCGCCGTTGACGATGACCCAGGCTTCCTCGGCGGTGAAGGAAAGAATCGGTGCCATCAGCCGCAGAAGCATCTGCGTCAGATGATACAGCGCTGATTGCGCGGAGCGCCGCGCGTGGCTTTCCTTGGCGGTGGTATAGAGGCGGTCCTTGAGGATGTCGAGATAGAAACCACCCAAATCCTCGGAGCAGAAAGTCTGCAAGCGCTGCGCCACCAAATGGAACTCGTAGCGCTCATAATCGGCCAAGGCCGCCCGCGACATCTCGCGCGTCATCGCCAGTGCGTAGCGGTCAATCTCCAGCCACTGCGCCACCGGGAGAAGCTCCCTCTTGGCATCGAAGTCGGCGATGTTGGCAAGAAGGAAGCGCAAGGTGTTGCGGATGCGCCGGTAGCTTTCTACCACCCGCTTCAGGATTTCATCCGAGATCGACAACTCGCCCGAATAGTCGGTGGCGGCCACCCAAAGGCGCAGCACCTCGGCGCCGAGCGTGTCGCTGACTTTCTGCGGCGCCACCACGTTGCCCCGCGATTTGCTCATTTTGTGCCCCTGGCCGTCGACCACGAAGCCATGGGTCAGCAAACCCTGATAGGGTGCCCGGCCATCGAGCGCGCAACCCACCAAGAGTGACGATTGGAACCAGCCGCGATGCTGATCCGAACCTTCGAGATAGAGATCCGCGGGGTAACCCAATTCCGGATGTGGCCGCATCACTGAAGCGTGCGTGCAACCCGAATCGAACCATACGTCGAGGGTGTCGGTAAGTTTGCGATAAACCGTCTCGTCGACGCCGAATTCGCCGCAGCCGGCGGCAAACCAGGCTTCGATGCCCCCCTGCTGCACCCGCTGCGCCGCTTTCTCCAGCAGGGCGGGAGTATCCGGATGCAGGTTGCCGTCGTCCTTGCGCACGAAGAACGGCAGCGGCACACCCCAGTTGCGCTGGCGCGAAACGCACCAGTCCGGGCGATTGTCGATCATCGCCTCCAGCCTTGCCCGACCCCAGGACGGAAAAAACGCGGTGTCGGCCACTGCGCGCTGCGCAACGGTGCGCAGGGTCGGCCCGCCCGACGCCGGTTCGCGATCCATGCCGATGAACCATTGCTGGGTGGCGCGGAAGATGATCGGCGTCTTGTGGCGCCAGCAATGCGGGTAACTGTGGGTGAGCTTGTCGCCCTTGACCAGCACGCCTCTGGCTTTCAGCAAATCGAGAATGGGGGTGTCCGCTTTGCGCACCGAGAGCCCGGCGAAATCAGGCACGTTCGCCTTGAAGCAACCGTCGTCGCCTACCGGGTTGTCCACCGGCAGGCCGTAACGCTGGCCGACGACAAAGTCCTCCACACCGTGCGCCGGCGCAGTATGTACGAGTCCGGTGCCAGCATCGAGCGTGACGTGTTCGCCTACGATCATGGGCACGCTGCGCGCCTGCAAAGGATGCTGCAAAGCCAAGCCTTCCAGCGCCCTGCCCTTGGCCGAGCCAAGGCGTTGTCCCGATACGCCGTAGCGCGTGAGCGCAGCGGCCTCGAGTTCGGCTGCGACGATCAGCAATCCGGCGGGCGCCGCCACCAGCACGTAGTCGAGATCGGGATGCACACAGACCGCCTGGTTGGCGGGTAGGGTCCAGGGCGTAGTGGTCCAGATCACCGCGAAGGCGTCCGCCGCGGGCAAGGCCGCTAACCCGAACGCCTGGGTCAATCTGGCTTTGTCCAGTACTTTGAAAGCTACATCGATGGCCGCGGACTCGCGGTCCTCGTACTCCACTTCTGCCTCGGCCAAGGCCGAGCCGCAATCGATGCACCAATTGACCGGCTTTAAGCCCTGAAAGAGATAACCCTGCTGCAGAATGCGGCCCAGGGCACGAATTTCGGCGGCTTCGGTGGCGAAGTTCATGGTCTGGTAGGGCGCATGCCAATCGCCCAAAACGCCCAAGCGAATGAAGTCCGCCTTCTGCCGCTCGATCTGCTCCGCGGCATAGGTCCGGCAAAGCGCGCGGGCGCGATTGGCTTCGATGTTCTTGCCGTGGGTCTTCTCGATCTGGTGCTCGATCGGCAGGCCGTGGCAGTCCCAGCCCGGCACATAGGGCGCGTCGAAGCCAGCGAGCGTCTTGCTCTTGACGATGATGTCCTTGAGGATCTTGTTGACCGCATGGCCGATATGAATATCGCCGTTCGCATACGGCGGACCATCATGCAAAATGAACTTGGGGCGTCCCTTGGCGACTTGGCGGATGCGCTCATAACGCTTCTTCTCCCGCCATTCACGCACCCATTGGGGCTCGCGTTTGGCAAGATCGCCGCGCATCGGAAACGCCGTGTCAGGAAGATTCAGAGTGCTCTTGTAGTCGGCCATGGTTCAGCTTTCAGCAGCAAAAAATTGACGCGCTTCCTGCGCGTCGACACGTATCCGCGCGGTCAGCGCCTCCAGGTTGGGAAACTTCTGCTCTTCGCGCAGTTTGCGCAGGAACTCCACGCGCAGGCGACGTCCATACAGGTCGCCCTCATAATCGAAGACATGCACTTCGAGCAAGGGTCGCGGCAATGAATTCACCGTCGGCCGCACCCCCAGGCTCGCCACCGCGGTGCGGCGCCCACCGGAGATGCCATGCACCGCCACGGCGAACACACCCGAAAGCGGTGGTGCGCGGCGCAGGAGGATGTTGGCCGTAGGATAACCCAAGCTACGCCCCAACTTCTTGCCGTGCGCGACTCGCCCGCTGATCGCGTACGGTCGACCCAGAAGCCGCGCGGCATGCTCCAATTCGCCGTCTTGCAGAGCGTTTCGCACCGCGGTGCTGGAAACCCGCTCGCCCTCGACCGCCACTGTGTGCAGGGTTTCGACGCTAAAACCACGTTCGGCGGACCATCGGCGCAGCGTCAGCACGTCGCCTTGGCGCCCCCGGCCGAAACGGAAATCGTCGCCCACCAGCAGCCATTTCACCGCCAGGCTGCGCAGCAAGACTTGCTCGACGAACTCATCCGCCGAGAGGCGGGCAATGCGCTCGTCGAAGCGCGCGAAATACACCCGATCCACACCCGCGCACGCCAGCTGCTCGATCTTGTCGCGCGGCGTCGATAGCCGCGGGGGGGCATTGTCACGCAAAAAGAACTCCCGGGGCGGCGGCGCAAAAGTCAGCACCGCCGCCGGTAGGCGCAAGTCCGACGCCGCCTCCTGAAGCCGCGCGAGCATCGCCCGATGCCCGCGATGCACGCCGTCAAAATTGCCAATGGTAAGCGCCAGAGGAGCCGTGCCCACCCCCGGCAAACCGCGAAAAACCAACATTGCGCTTCGCCAAAAGCTTGGATTTTAGCGCAGGACCGGGGGTTTGCGCGAATGCCCGCCTTGCCGCGGGATTCGCGCCCAGCCACTCGGTCCGGGGCTGTTTGGCCCGCAAAGGCTAAGGCCCAGGGCATCGTGGCTGTAGCTGGCTTCGCTCAGGAGTTCCAGCGGGTTGTCGGCTACCGGCCGCTCGTCGCGGTAGGCGGTGAGTTGGCCCAAGGGGTTGTAGGTGTAGGTGATGACGCGGTTCGGGCTGGTGGCGAGTTGTCCGTCGATGACCGGGAAGTGTTCTTCACGCGTGCGGCGTTGGACTTCGTCGTAAGTGTAGCGCCGCTCTTGGCCGAGGCTATCGCGGCGGGTGGTGAGGTTGCCGACGGCATCGTAGACGAACTGCGTTTGCTCGCCGCCGGGGCGGGTTTCTTGGGTGCGCCGGTTGGCCAGATCGTAAGCGTAGCGGGTGGTGCTGCCGGTGGGGTCGGTGACGGTGGTGAGGTTGTCTCTCGGGTCGTAGGTGTAGCGGGTTCGGCCGGCCAGGGGGTCGATGCTTTCGAGCAGGCGGCGGGCGTCGAAAATTTGCAGGCTGCCGCGGTTCAAGGGATCGGTTTGGGCGATGAGGTTGCCCACGGCGTCGTAGCCGCTGGTGTGGGTGAGGCGGGTGGTTTCATCGAGGACTTGGCTGCGCTGGGTGATGCGGTTCCTCTGGTCGTATTTGAACTCTTCGCGGTGGCTGGGGTGATCGATGGCGGTGAGCAGGCCTTCCAGGCCGCTGCCCGGAGCGCCGTAGTGGTAGCGGGTGGTGAGGCTGGCGGGGTCGGTGATTTGGGTGAGGCGCCCTTCGGTGTCGTATTGGTAGGTGGTGGCGAGGCCCGAGGGGTCAGTGCGGCGGGTCATGCGGCCTTCGGCATCGTATTCCTGGGTGGTTTGGCCATTCAAGGGGTCGGTGGTTTGGGTGAGGCGGTCGAGGGGGTCGTATTGGTAGAGGGTTTCCCGGCCCATCGGGTCGATGCTCTTCGTGCGGTTGCCGATGGGGTCGTAGCGATAGCCGCGGGTTTGTGCTTTGGCGTCGATCACGGCCAGAAGCCGGCCGGCGGCGTCGTATTCATAGCGGGTGACGCGACCCAGAGCATCGGTGTGGCTGAGTGCCTGGCCCAGGGCGTTGTAGCTCCAGGTGCTGGTGTGGCCTTGGGGGTCGGTACGGCTTTGAAGGTTGCCGTGGTCGTCGTAGGTGAAGGTGGTGGTGGCGTCGTCCGCCGGGGTGGCCCCTTTGACGGTTTGGGTGAGCATCTGCCCGAGGGTGTCATAGGTGTAGGTGGTGAGGCGCGCTTCGGGTCGGCCTGCGGCTTCGGTGCGTTGGGTGAGGTTGCCCAGGGCATCGTATTCGTAACGGGTTTCCACCCCGGCTTCGTCGATCTGGCGGATCAGGCGATGCCAGCGGGTTTCGTACGCGCGCCGGGTCTGGGTGCCGTCGGGGTGGGTGGTGAGCACGGGTTGATGCAGTTCGTCGTATTCCACCCGAGTGGCCAAGCCCCGTTCGTCGAAGGTGGCTTCGATGCGCGGGCCGTCGCGTTCGAGTTGGTGACGCGGCTGCCGTGGGACTTTTGCAACAGACGCCCTTCGAGATCGTGGACTTCGATCACCTTTCGGCCACCAGGATAGGTGATCAGGGTGCTGAACTGGCGGGTGGTTTTGTCGTAGGTGGTTTCATAGGTGGTGGCCTGCCCTGCGGGGTCGGTCACCCTTCCGACGCGGCTCACGCGGTAGCCGCTCAAGGGGGCGTTGGAGCTCACTTGCGGCGGGCCGCCGGCGTAGAGGGTGTCTTTGCGGTCTTTGGCGGTCGGGGGGGCTTTGCCCAGTTTCACGCCGCCGGCGCCCACCGGCGGGTCGAGGCTCACCACGTAGTTGATGCGCGTGATCCGGCTTGAGGCGTCGGTGATCTGGGTGAGCTGGTGTTTGGCGTCATAGGCGTAGCGAGTGCTTTGGCCCAGCACGTCGATGACTTCACTGAGGTCGCCGTTGCTGTAGCGGTAGTTGACTTCGCGTCCGGCGCGGTCGGCGACGCGCACCAGTTCGTCGCCGCTGTAGTGCAGTGCCAGGCAGCGGCATGGCCAAAGCGATCGACTACACCTTGAAGCGCTGGACCGCCCTCGTGCGCTACGCCGACAGCGGCGAGCTGCCGATCGACAACAACCCGATCGAAAACGCCATCCGCCCCATTGCCATCGGCAAGAAGAACTGGCTCTTCGCCGGTTCCGAGCGTGCCGGCCAGCGCGCCGCGGCCATCCAATCGCTGCTCGCCACCGCGAAGCTCAACGGCATCGAGCCCTATGCCTGGCTCAAAGCCACGCTGGAGAAACTGCCCACCTGGCCCCATCGGCGCCTCGACGAACTCCTGCCCTTGCGCCAAAGTATGCCGCAGTAAAACCGCTGCGGGGAAGGTGGGGCGGTTGGACGCTTACCGTTGTCCGCGGTGACCCGCAGGCGGAAGTTGTAGACCCCGTCGGAAACCCCGCCGTCGGGCGCCAGGTCGATTTGCACGGTCTGCTTCTTGCCCAGTTCCAGGTTGCCCAGTTGGCCGCTGGAGGCAAGGTAGATCCACGGCGGCAGCGTGGCCGAACCGTCCTGGTTCAAAAGCCGCAGGGCGACGTTGAGGCCGGGCACCAGGCCCTTGTTCTCCAGGGAAAGCGTTTCGCTGCGCCGCTCGCCTTGTTTGACGCCGGTGTCGATGAGCATCGGGCCTATTCGGGGTCTGTCCCCCCACGCTTTGCCGGCGCGTCCGACTCCCGACCGCTTTCTCCGCGAATAGCTCTCATTACCTTCTGTCGAAGCAAATTGACGGGTTGGCGTGGCGGTTCATTGACTAACGTACTCGTAATGGCCTCAGCGCCGTTAATCGGCAGAAGACCAAAGTCGAAAGTTACGTTTTCGCAGCTGACTTTAAGAGGAATGAACGCCACCACATAGCTCCCACCAACAACGGGGGTGACTACGGACCGCTCTGGAAAGAAGACGAAGGTAACCGATCCTCCAATCGCACCCTTCCAGACCGCGCTTACCCTCATCACCGCAGCTTTTCCGGCCCCAAATCCACGAACAATACAACCCGCGTCTTCAATTGAATCCACGACTCCCACCGCGATCCAGTCGGCGGACTCAACCACAGCGCGAAGGGTAGGAATCGGCTTCGTATCAGCGTGAGCTACACCTAGGACCATCACCTGCAGCAACGCAACGAGCACTCTCTGGAGCATTGGGTGCGCTTGCTAATCGTTGATATCTGGGGTCGGCACGTAGGGAGGATACCCACGATCCCCAGCACACCCAAAACACCGTCTCTCGATGAAGTTGATTGCGCCATGTGAGGTGCCATCGCCATCAAGTCCCGCATTGTGGAGTAACTCATGAAGAACGGTCGCTTCAAGGCATCCGCAGATTGGCAGAAAAGCGATTGGATGCAACGTTACGCTAGCGCCTCCAACCGGTGCTTCTCCGCAATATAGTTTCTGATTATCCGCTCCGCTACAACCCACAGATGATGTATGTAGCGCATTTCTTACCTGATGCAAATATGCACATGGAATGCACCCATTGTTGCGGTCGTCACAACCGGCACAACTACCATCGATCTTCTGCTGTATCTTACTCTCCGCCTCTTGGATCCTGCGCCATTGCTCCTGGGTGCAGCCTTGACCTCTTGCAAGCAATCCGTGTGAATCGAAACGGTTCAGGGGATTGCCGCTGGCATACAGCGACCTCCCATTTCCCCCGCTCAACCCAATCGGATCGGATTCGACGTACCGCCCGATGCTCGGTTCATAATCCCTGAAGTAGTTGTAATGCATCCCCGTCTCGGCATCGAAGTACTGCCCCGGGAATCTGAGGTTGTTGGTCACGGTTGAGCTCGCCTCCACCGTGGTCTTGCCAAACGCTTCCGCCCTGCCCTTCCACACCACTTGGCCGTTGGTATCGGTCAGCACTTGCGGTGTGCCCAGGTGGTCGTTGCTGTAGAAGTAGGTATTGCTGCCCTCCTTCTTCCACACTGGGTTGGTGCCCCACATGCCTTGCGGTTCCCAGCCATAGGTGGCCAAGCTGTTGCCCGAGGCATCGTATTCAGCGAGCAAGCCTTCTTCGCCGTGTTGGAAGTAGATGGTTTCGGTGGCGGTGGTTTTCTTGAGACGCCGGCCGAAGGGGTCGTAGGCGTAGCTGCCGATCGGCGTGCCGGTTTCGCTTTGGACTTGGGTCAGGCGTTCGGCCACGTCATAGCTCAGGCGTTTCTCCGCCCCGCCGCTTTGGGCGATGCGGCGGGTGTGTCCGTTGGCGTCGTATTCGCGAGTCACCGCTTGAGTGCCTTCGCCGTGGTTCAAGAGTTGGTGGTTGGCATTGTAGACCCAGGGGCCGGGTTGGTGGGCGCTGGAGAGGCGGTTGTGGACGCCGTCGTAGCTGTAGCTCTCCACGGGCAGGCCGTTGGGGTTGGTCTCACTCCTTTGCAGGGGCTCGGGCGGGGTGACGGCGGTCAGGCGCGAGAGGGCATCGTATTGGTAGGCGGTGGGGCCGTCGAGGGTGGTTTTGCTGACGATGTCGGAGGCGGCATCGTATTGGTAGGCGAGCTTGAGGAGCACCTGGCCGCTGCCGGCGGCACCGCGTTCGAGCTGGATTTGGGTGGGGCGCAGCAGGCGGTCGTAGGCTCGGCTTTGGGTGGCTCCGGGGAGCTTCATTTCGCGCACGGCGCCGCTGGGGTGGTAGGTGGTGGTGATGTCGCCGCCGGGGGTTTGGTGGGTGGTGAGGCGGCCGCCGCTGTCGTAGGTGAAGTTCGCAATGCTGCCGTCCGGATAGGTGAGGCGTTCTTTCTGGCCGTTGGCACGGTAGGCGGTGGTGAAGGTTTTACGGAAGGGGCCGAAGTTCACGTCTTCGCTCACTTTGCGGCCCAGGGCGTCGTGGCTGTAGATGGCCTCACTCAGGAGTTGCGGCGGGTTGTTGGCCACCGGTCGCTCGTCGCGATAGGCGGTGAGTTGTCCCAAGGGGTTGTAGGTGTAGGTGATGACGCGGCTGGCGGTATTGGCCAGTTGCCCGTCGACCACGGGATAGTGTTCTTCACGCGTGCGGCGTTTGACTTCGTCGTAAGTGTAGCGCCGCTCTTGGCCGAGGCTATCGCGGCGGGTGATGAGGTTGCCGACGGCATCGTAGACGAACTGGGTCTGCTCGCCGCCGGGGCGGGTTTCGGTCACCCGCCGGTTGGCCAAATCGTAAGCGTAGCGGGTGGTGCTGCCGGTGGGGTCGGTGACGGCGGTGAGGTTGTCTCTCGTGTCGTAGCTGTAGCGGGTTCGGCCGGCCAGAGGGTCGATGTTTTCCGTTAAGCGGCGGCGGGCGTCGAAGATTTGCAGGCTACTGCGGTTCAAGGGGTCGGTTTGGGCGATGAGGTTACCCACGGCGTCGTAGCCGCTGGTGTGGGTGAGGCGGGTGGTTTCATCGAGGACTTGGCTGCGCTGGGTGATGCGGTTCCTCTGGTCGTATTTGAACTCTTCGCGGTGGCTGGGGTGGTCGATGGCGATGAGTAGGCCTTCCAGGCCGCTGCCCGGCGCGCCGTAGCTGTAGCGGGTGATGAGGCTGGCGGGGTCGGTGATTTGGGTGAGGCGCCCTTCCGAGTCGTATTGGTAGGTGGTGGCGAGGCCCGAGGGGTCAGTGCGGCGGGTCAAGCGGCCTTCGGCATCGTATTCCTGGGTGGTTTGGCCGTTCAAGGGGTCGGTGGTTTGGGTGAGGCGGTCGAGGGCGTCATAGGTGTAGGTGGTTTCCCGGCCCATCGGGTCGATGCTCTTCGTGCGGTTGCCGGCGGGGTCGTAGCGATAGGCGCGGGTTTGTTCTTTGGCGTCGATCACGGCCAGAAGCCTGCCCGCGGCGTCGTATTCATAGCGGGTGACGCGGTTCAGGGCATCGGTGTGGCTGAGCGCTTGGCCCAGGGCGTTGTAGGTGTAGGTGCTGGTGTGGCCTAGGGGGTCGGTGCGGCTCGCGAGGTTGCCGTGGTCGTCGTAGGTGAAGGTGGTGGTGGCGTCGTCCGCCGGGGTGGCAGCTTTGACGGTTTGGGTGAGCATCTGGCCGAGGGTGTCATAGGTATAGGTGGTGAGGCGTGCTTCGGGGAGGCCGAAGGCTTCGGTCAGTTGCGTGAGGTTGCCTTGGGCATCGTATTCATAGCGGGTTTCCACGCCGGCTTCGTCGGTGCGCTGGGCGAGGCGGTGGTGGATGGGCTCGTAGCGATTCACAACGCGGGTGCCGTCGGGGTAGGTGGTTTGCACGGGTTGGTGCAATTCGTCGTATTCCACCCGGGTGGCCAAGCCTCGTTCGTCGAAGGTGGTTTCGATGCGCGGGCCGTCGCGTTCGAGTTGGTGCACGACGCGGCTGCCGTGAGACTTTTGCAACAGACGGCCTTCGAGGTCGTGGACTTCGATGACTTCTCTGCGGCCGGGTTGGGCTAATCGACTCCCGACGCCATTCTGCTGCCGCGACGCCATTCTGCTGCCGACACCGGCACCTTATTGCACTTCGCACGCGCGGGAGCGTGTGATTCGACTCCCGCCCCGTTTTCCTGTCCTTGATTCCGCTGTTTCCCCCGTCCCTGTTTCCCCTGCGATAAAAATATCTCGTTTCGTAGTATCCTACGTTTCGCATTGCTTCAAATCGCATTGCGTAAAATGGGCGTTAAGGTATGGCTGTCCTTTCGCATCAGTCGACGGCAAACACCATGACCACCAGCAACCAGGAGCGCGAGTTCTTCGTCGAACTCGGCGCACGCATCGCGCAACTGCGCAAGAACCGCAACGTGAGGCAAGTCCAATTGGCCGAGGCCCTCAACGTCTCGCAGCAGATCTTCCAGGCTTACGAGGTCGGCCGTTGGCGCATCCCTGTTTCGGCACTGCCGGTCGTCGCCCATACCCTGTCCGTTTCCCTGAATGAACTGTTCGGAGAAACCGAATCAGTCGCCACGCCGCGCTGGCAGCAACAGATCGAGGCCATTGCGCGACTGCCCAAGACGCAGCAGCGTTTTGTGGCGCAGATGCTCGATACCGTGCTGGCCCAGCAATCGCGTCAATCCGCTTGAGGAGCAGGAAGATGGCTGCAATCGAACCGACCTTAATTCAGAAACTCCAGTCGCTGCCGCCCCAGCGACTGGCGGAAGTCGCCGATTTCGTCGAGTTCCTGACGGCGCGCGAGGAACGCGCCGCCGCCGGTGCGCGTCTCGGCGAGGCGCTCGCCAAACTCGATGCCTTGAACCTGGCGCCGCTGTCCGATGAGGAGATCGCGGCGGAGATCAACGCCGCGCGCCAGGAGCGCGCCGCCCGGCGCGCGTAGGAACGTACCTGAGCGTGCGCGTCGTCCTCGATACCAATACGCTGGTTTCGGCGATCCTCTCTCCCCTCGGCCCACCCCGGCGGCTGCTCAAGGATGCCCGGGCGCAGGTCTTCGAACTGTGCAGCTCTCCGGTGCTGATGGCGGAATTACTCGATGTGGTGGCGCGCGATAAGTTCGCCAAGCGACTGACGGCGGCAGGGCTGACGCCGCTGGGCATCGTCAGCGAGATTCGGCGCCTGGCCGTCATGGCGGCGCCGGCCGATGTACCGCGCGTCGTCGCCCACGATGCCGACGACGATCATGTGCTCGCCTGCGCGCTCACCGCCAAAGTCGATCTGATCGTCTCCGGCGACAAGCATCTACTCGGCCTAGGCGGGCACTATCAGGGCATTCCCATCGTTTCGCCGGTTCAGGCGGTGCAGCGGATCGGCAGATAGACAAAGGGCCGCAAGCAGCGGCCCATCGGTCTTCAGCAGCGACCTCGCGGGGGGTGGGGCTTTTTGCGGGTTATTCGTGGTCTGTCTCCGATTCCCCGATTCACGCGCGATTAGCTTAGCGCCTATTCAGGGTCTGCCCCCGGTTTCCGCGGTTTCCGCGTGGTCTGTCCCGGATTCCCTTCCGCTTCTCGCTTCGTATCTGTTTCCCGCTCGTATCGAAGGAAGAGTCGATTTGCAATAATGAAGCATACGAGAATCGCGCCGGCTTTCACAACAATGGCTTGAAGGGAACCTGATTCGGAAAGACTCCGAGAAAGTACCGCGACAGCTAGAACGATTGGCAGCATCCACAGCGCGGCGGCCCATTCAATAGCAGCATACCTCCACGCCGGTTTCCTCTCGCTCCGATAAATTCGCCAGGCCAGTGGAAAAAACAACAAAGCACACCCCAAGCCGCCAATGCGCGCCAACTGCCTCAAATTTTCGGACAGATTAGCATGCAACGCAGTCCCCCATAGAACGAAGACAACCGCAAGGAATACTATTAGGAAGGTTCCCTTTGAACACTGTGGTGCTTTCACCGGATCCCCTTTCCACATCGAACTACAGCGCTGAAGCATTCGGTTTTAACGGGTCAGTCCATCCAAAATGCTTGCAAGGATCGAATCCGAACAGCTCTTCCATTAGGATCTCTGCCGCGAGTCCGGCTAGCGCGCCGATTACACCGGCAGGGGGCGTCGGCGTTAGGAGTGCCCCAATGCATCCACTCGCGCAGGACTTAAAAAATGTGCAGGGTCCAGGCTCGCACTTTCTACCGCAAGACGGAATCACTTTTGGGTCGCCCTCGCAAACGCCCCAGCAACACATGGCGCATTTGCCGGCAACGGCGGTTGCGCAGCCTAGCAAACACTTGCCCAACACCGTCAAGGCCCAGGCGCCGGCCGCGGGGTGAAGTCCATGAGCATCCAGTAGTCTTAAAGGGTCGTCTAGTACATAGACGTATCCATTCATGCCTCCTCGCAACCCAATCGGATCACTCTGCACATGCCGCCCACCGGTCGGCTCATAATCCGTGAAGTAGTTGTAATGCATCCCCGTTTCGGCATCGAAGTACTGCCCTGGGAATCTCAAGTTGTTGGTGACGGTTGAAGCGGCATCCACGGTGGTCTTGCCGAACGCTTCCGCCCTGCCCTTCCAGACGATTTGCCCGCTCGCGTCGGTCAAGAGTTGCGGCGTGCCGAGATGGTCGTTGCTGTAGAAGTAGGTAATACTGCCCTCTTTCTTCCACACCGGGCTCGTGCCCCACATGCCTTGCGGCTCCCAGCCGTAGGTGGCGATGGGGTTGCCCGAAGCGTCGAATTCGGCAAGCAAGCCTTCTTCGCCGTGCAGGAAGTAGATGGTTTCACTGGCGGTGGTTCTTTTCAGGCGCCGGCCGAAGGAGTCGTAGGCGTAAGCACCGATCGGCGTGCCGGTTTCGCTTTGGACTTGGGTCAAGCGCTCGGCCACGTCATAGCTCAGGCGCTTCTCCGCCCCGCCGCTTCGGGCGATGCGGGTGGTGTGTCCGTTGGCGTCGTAGGTTCGGCTCACCGCTTGACTGCCTTCACCATGATTCAGAAGTTGATGGTTGGCATTGTAGACCCAGGGGCCGGGTTGGTGGGGAGAGCTTGTGCGGTTGTGTACGCCATCCTAAGTGTAGACTTCCAGGAAGTGTTGCGGGTGGCGAGGCCCGCGGGGAAATCATTCGAAGCGATTGTTTTCGACTCCCGACCCTGTTTCCCACGCTGTTTCCCACGACCCTGTTTCCCCTGCCACTTCCACGGCCTCCGCCAAGCGCCGATGCAGTGGTCAAGAATAGCAGCCGTTCCGAATTCGAACCGAGCCTGCCCTTATGTCCGGCACCCTATAAACCCAGCCCTCGACCCGAGCCCCGCGGACCAAACAAAGCCCAGCGCAACGGATGATCGGCGACGCTGGCGCAGACGCCCCTCATCCACTGCACCGCCGGGCAGGCGAGCGCGGGCGACGTTGTCGCCGCTCACCCCACAGCGAGTTCTACCGCCCCACCATCCCCGCCGCCACGGTGTTGTTGGTGGCTTCGTCAATCAGGATGAAAGCGCCGGTGGCACGGTCTTCCGTGTAGGCGTCGAGGGCCAGCGGTTGCTGAACCTTGAGCCGCACGCGACCGATTTCGTTGAGTTGCAGCTTCTCCGGCACGTCGTGTTGCGCCAGCGTGTTGACGTCGACGCGATAGTCGATGGCGGTGACTTTGGCTTTCACTTGGCGCGTGGTGTGCTTCAAGACATAGCGGCGCGTTAAGTCAAGCGGTGTTTCCGCCAACCAGCAAACATGCGCGGCGAATTCACTCGCCACCGCAGGCGGCGCCTCGTCGGCGCGCACGATCATGTCGCCGCGCGAGACGTCGATCTGGTCGGCAAGTTGTAGTGTCACCGACTGCGGAGCGACCGCTTCTTCCAAATTCGCGTCGAGGGTGAAAATGTCGGTCACCCGCGAACGGCGTCCCGCGGGCAACACCAGCACTTCGTCGCCAGCGCGTATGCGCCCGGTTTCGATGCGCCCGGTGTAGCCTCGGAAATCGTGCCATTTCGGGTCGAGGTCGGCGCCGGTGGGTCGCGCCACGCCTTGCACCGGATACCGGAAGGGGGCGTCGGTGAAGTCTTTCGCCACCGGGATTTCTTCCAGGAGCTTCAGGAGCGGCGGGCCGAGATACCAGGGCATGTCCTTGCCGCGTTCGACGATGTTGTCGCCCAAAAGCGCGGACACCGGAATGACGTGCAAGTCCCTGGCGCCGAGCTTGCCCGCGAATTCGCGCACCTCATCGGCGATGCGCCCGAAGACATCGGCCGAAAAACCGACGAGGTCCATTTTGTTGATGGCGAAAACCAGATGCCGTATGCCCAAAAGATGCGCGATGAAGGTGTGGCGCCGGGTTTGCGTGAGCACGCCTTTCCTTGCGTCGAGCAGAATGATCGCCACATCGGCGGTGCTGGCACCGGTGACCATGTTGCGGGTGTATTGCTCGTGGCCCGGCGAATCGGCGACGATAAATTTTCTGACCGGCGTGGCGAAGTAGCGGTAAGCGACATCGATGGTGATGCCCTGCTCGCGCTCGGCCTGCAAGCCGTCGGTCAAGAGCGAGAGGTCGAGTTCGCCCCTGCCCCGCCGTTGCGAGGCGTCGGCCACGGCCGAAAGCTGGTCTTCGAAAATGCCTTTGGAGTCATAGAGCAAGCGGCCGATGAGCGTGCTTTTGCCATCATCCACGCTGCCCGCGGTGATGAAGCGCAAAAGGTCCACTTCCGCCAGTTGCGGTTGTTCGTTGGCACCCATCAGAAATACCCTTCTTTCTTGCGCTGTTCCATCGAGGCTTCCGAGGTTTGGTCGTCCATGCGCGTGGCGCCGCGTTCGGTGATGCGGGTGAGCGCCGTTTCGAGGATGATGGTTTCCGGCGTGGCGGCCGTGGAGGCCACCGGGCAAGTGCAAGTGATGTCGCCCACGGTGCGAAAGCGCACTGCCAGGTCTTCCACCGTTTCGCCTTCGCGCGCCGGCGTCAGCGCCGTGACCGGAACGAGCGCGCTGCCGCGCCGCACCACCGGCCGGCGGTGCGAATAATAAATCGAGGGCACAGCCAGCTTCTCGCGGGCGATGTATTGCCAAACGTCGAGTTCGGTCCAATTGGAAAGCGGAAAGACCCGGATGTTTTCGCCCGGATGCACCCGGGTGTTGTAGATGTCCCAGAGTTCGGGGCGCTGATTCTTCGGGTTCCATTGACCGAAATCGTCGCGGAAAGAAAAGATGCGCTCCTTGGCGCGGGCTTTTTCTTCGTCGCGCCGCGCGCCGCCGATGCAGGCATCGAAGCCGAATTCCTCGATGGTGTCCAAGAGCGTCACCGACTGAAAAGCGTTGCGACTCTGCTTGGCATCTTTCAGCACGATCCGCCCCTTGGCGATGGATTCGTCGAGGCTGCGCACGATCAGGCGCTCGCCCAGTTCCGCGGCGCGGCGATCACGGAATTCGATCACTTCTTCGAAGTTGTGATTGGTGTCGATGTGCACCAGCGGAAACGGGAACTTGCAGGGCCGGAAGGCTTTTTCGGCGAGGCGCAGCAAAACGATGGAATCTTTTCCGCCGGAAAAAAGCAGCGCCGGATTACGGCATTCTGCGGCCACCTCGCGCAGAATGTGGATAGATTCGGCTTCGAGGTAATCGAGCTGGGTGAGCGTGGTGCGGCGCAGGTCGGCGAGTACGAGAGTCATGGTGTACCCTCCCCCCATCCCCCTTCCCGAGAAAGGGGGCGAGTACGGTTCGCGGGCTGCGCCCGCTCCGGTAATTGGCTTGCGCGCCCTTGGGGCGGCCCGGCGGGCGGCCGTGGACCTTCCCCCCGGCCCCCTTCCCGGGGAAGGGGGCGAGTACGGTTCGCGGGCTGCGCCCGCTCCGGTAATTGGCTTGCGCGCCCTTGGGGCGGCCCGGCGGGCGGCCGTGGACCTTCCCCCCGGCCCCCTTCCCGGGGAAGGGGGCGAGTACGGTTCGCGGGCTGCGCCCGCTCCGGTAATTGGCTTGCGCGCCCTTGGGGCGGCCCGGCGGGCGCGCTCATGCCACGGCCTCTCGACGCAAAATTTCCAGTTCCTCCGGCGGGAGGTTTTCCGCCGCGGGGCGCTCCGCGTGGGCATGTGCCAGGCCGCGATGTCCGGAGCGTGCGGGCTGGGGCGAGGCGAAACGGCTTGGGCGGGATGGACTGCGCTCCCAGGCTCGGTCGATACGATCTGTGTGTAGTGCGTTCATGCTACCGACTCCCGGCGGATGGTCTCGATTTCTTCTCGCGTCAAAGGGTCCGCGCTTGCGACCTTGACCTCGATGTGTGAAGGGCGTGCCGCGCGCAAGGCACGGCTGCGTGGTGCGTTTGCCTGGGTCTGATGCGTTGGGGCGAGCGTGATGTTGGAAGCCGACCTCAATGCTTTGTCCTCATTGCTCAAGGTCTCGGCGAATGCGGGCTTCACGTGAAGCCCGTCTTCTTTCGCTTGTGGGTTTTGGCTCCGGCCGGCGCCGATCGGCGCCTTCACCTCGGCTGCGCCGAGATGAGCCTGCGCCGAAACGCCGACGAATGCGGGCTTCACGTGAAGCCCGTCTTCTTTCGCTTGTGGGTTTTGGCTCCGGCCGGCGCCGATCGGCGCCTTC
>JAPKHK010000001.1:602500-778722 GCA_026646885.1 Casimicrobiaceae bacterium
TCACCTCGGCTGCGCCGAGATGAGCCTGCGCCGAAACGCCGACGAATGCGGGCTTCACGTGAAGCCCGCATTCCTTCGTGTCGGCGTTTTCCCACCACCAGCGCCCGGAGCGGGGGTGTTCACCGGGGGCGATGGCGCGGGTGCAGGGCGCGCAGCCGATGCTGGGAAAGCCGCGATCATGCAATGCGTTGTAAGGTACTTCGTGGCGCCGCAAGTAGGACCAGATTTCGAAGTGCGACCACTCCAACAGCGGATTGAATTTGGTCAAGCCGAACACGGCGTCGTGTTCTTCGACTTCCACTTCGGTGCGCGTGGGGCTTTGTTCGCGCCTCAGGCCCGTGAGCCAGGCGCGCTTGTCGGCCAAGGCGCGACGCAGCGGCTCGACCTTACGCACTTCGCAGCAGGACTTGCGTTGTGCGATGCTCTCGTAGAAGCCGTTGATGCCGTTGATCTTGACCAGGCGCTCGACCGCGCCGCCCTCAGGGAAGAACACTTTCACCTTGGTGCGGTAACGTTCGCCGACTTTGGCCAGCAAGTCGTAGGTTTCCGGATGCAGGCGCCCGGTGTCGAGGGTGAACACCTCGATGCCCGGCGCATGCTTGGCGATGAGGTCGAGCAGCACCATGTCCTCGGCGCCCAGGCTGGTGGCCAAGGCCGCCGGCTGGAACTCGCGCTCGATCTTTTGCAGGAGCGCAATGGCTTGGGCCACTTTGGGGCCGAGCGTCTGGGTGTCAACCATGAATCGCCTCTTCGGAAAAACGGCGGCGGAACAGCGGCACCGGCCGCTCCACGCTCGCCTGATAGCCTTCAGAAAAATCATCGAGCGAACGCAAGGCGTCTTCGATGTCGCGATCGGCGCGCACGGCGAAGGCGTTGAAGCCGCAGCGCGAGAGATAAAACAACTGGTCTTTCAAGACCTCCCCCACCGCGCGCAACTCGCCGTGATAGCGATAGCGCTCGCGCAACAGTCGTGCCAAGCTGAAGCCGCGGCCGTCATTGTGTTTGCTGAAATCGATGGCGATGACCGACCAATACTTGGCATCCGCCGCCAACGCCGCGAGGTCGGCATCCACCGGCGCGACCACGCCAATGCAGCCTTCGTGCGCCAGCCAGCGCGCCCGATCGGTCACCCACCACGACAGCGCGATCAGCACGTCGTCTCGGGGTGCCACCCCTTCCGGGGCCTCAGGCCGCGACCAGGGATCGCTGACGATCTTGCGATCGAGAATGAGGCGCTGCACGCTGTTCATAAACACGCTCTTTGAAAGGTTCGAGGCCGAGGCGCTCCACCGTTTCGATGAAACGCTCGTCCGGATGACGACGTTCGACAAAAACCGCGATCAGCCGCTCCACCGCATCGGCTACTTCGGTTTGCGGCAGCGAAGGCCCAAGCACTTTGCCCAGTTTGGCCGCCGTGCCCTGCTGACCACCGAGGGTGATCTGGTAAAACTCCTCGCCGTTTTTGTCCACACCCAAAATGCCGATGTGGCCCAGGTGGTGATGCCCGCACGCATTGACGCAACCGGAGATGTTGAGGTCGATTTCGCCCAAATCGAACACGTAATCGAGGTCTTCGAAGCGCCGGCGGATGGCCTCGGCAACGGGAATCGATTTCGCATTGGCAAGCGAGCAATAGTCGCCGCCCGGGCAGCAGACCAGATCGCTGATGAGCCCCACCGTGGGCGTGGCAAGACCGGCTTTCTTGGCCGCCTGCCAGACCGCGAAAAGATCGCTTTGCGGCACGTCGGCCAGCACGAGATTGTGTTCGTGCGAGACCCGCAGTTCGCCGAAACTGTGCCGCTCGGCCAAATCGGCGATCACTTCCATCTGCGCCGCCGTCACGTCGCCGGGCACGGTACGCGGCGCTTTCAAGGAGAGCGTAACGATGGCGTAACCCGGCACTTTGTGATGATGGACGTTGCGCTCGAGCCAGCGGCCGAAGGCGGGGTCGACTTCGGCGGAACGCTGCAAGGCGCGGCTTTCGTCGGCAAGCTTCAAGTAGGCGGGCGCATCGAAATGCTGCGCCACGCGATGGAGTTCCGCCTCGGTGAGCGTGGCTGGACCATCACGCAAGTGCTGCCATTCCTCTTCGACGGCCTGGGCAAAAGCATCCGGGCCGAGATCTTTCACCAGGAACTTGATGCGCGCTTTCCATTTGTTGTCGCGGCGGCCATAGCGGTTGTAGAGCCGCAGGATGGCATCGAGGTAGGTGAGCAAATGCCGCCAGGGCAGGAACTCGCGCATCACCGCGGCGATCATGGGCGTGCGGCCCAAACCGCCGCCCACCACCACTTGGAAACCGACTTCGCCATCGTCGGCGCGGCGCGCGTAGAGGCCGATGTCGTGAATCATCGTGGCGACGCGGTCCTCGATGGCACCGCAGACCGCGATCTTGAACTTGCGCGGCAAGTAGGCGAACTCGGGGTTGAAAGTGGACCACTGGCGAATGATTTCGCAGAAAGGTCGCGGATCGACGATTTCGTCGCTCGCCACGCCGGCGAATTGATCGGTGCTCACGTTGCGCACGCAATTGCCGCTGGTTTGAATGGCGTGCAATTGCACCGTGGCCAATTCTTCGAGAATGTCGGGCACCGATTCCAGCCGCGGCCAATGAAACTGCATGTTGTGACGCGTGGTGAAATGGCCGTAGCCGCGATCGTATTTCCTCGCGATGTGCGCCAACTGGCGCAACTGGCGGCTTGCCAGCAGACCGTAGGGAATGGCGATGCGCAGCATGGGCGAGTGGCGCTGGATGTAGAGCCCGTTCTGCAAACGCAAGACCCGGAACTCGTCTTCACTCAGGTCGCCGGCGAGAAAGCGCCGCGTTTGATCGCGGAACTGCGTCACGCGCTCGTCGATCATCGCTTGGTCGTAGGGGTCGTAGCGGTACATGCCGATACCTCAAAGCACTAACTTGCCGCCAATCAGCAGCAATAGGGTGGCCAGCGCCGAGCGCAGGTAAATTTCCGGCACTTTGGCTGCCAGATGGCTGCCCAGATAGATGCCGGGCAAGGAGCCCGCCAAGAGCGCCAAGAGCAGGCTCCAATCGATGGTGCCCAGCGAAGCGTGGCCTAGACCAGCCACCAGCGTCAGCGGCACGGCGTGCGCGATGTCGGTGCCGACGATGCGCAAGGTGCTGAGGTGCGGAAAGAGAAAAAACAACAAGGCCACGCCCAGGGCACCGGCCCCCACCGACGAGATCGTCACCAGCACGCCCAGCACCGCCCCCGCGGCGACCACGAGGCCCGGACGGCGCAGGCTACCCTGACCTTCGCCTGCGCCCATGCCCCAGCGCGCGCCGAGTTCTCGAATTCGACGCCGAAATAGAATGGCGATTGCCGTCAGAATGAGCGCCCCGCCCAGCGTGCTGGTAACCAAGCTCTCGAAATGCGAGCGCTGGATGGCGAAATGGTGCAACGTCCAGACCATGGCTACGGACGCCGGCAGGCTCCCCAGGGCCAGAAAGCGCACCACCCGCCAGTCGATGGTTTGGCGCCGCGCGTTCACCCACACCCCCCCGCACTTAGTAATGGCGGCATACATAAGATCAGTGCCCACCGCCGTTGCCGGAGCGACGCCGAATCCGAGCACCAGCAGCGGCGTCATCAGCGAGCCGCCGCCCACGCCGGTGAGCCCGACGATCAATCCGACGACGAAACCAGACAGGGTTTGGATCAAGTCCACGCGCAGCCATCCCAAGGTCTGCCGCAGCGCACTTGCGGCGGCTGGAAAGGATGCTAGCAGCGGCTCTTTAGAAACCGAACGATTTTGTTCTCAGTTGAATATAGCGCGCGGTTATATTCGAGAAGCCTGCCAAGGCCACTCCCGCCAGCCCTGCAAGCGCGGAAAATACAGCCCCAAGCGGATCGGCCGGCTTTCCCGACCGGCGAGCAGTCGCGCGTAACGCTCCAATTGCGGCGCATAACGCTGCCGCTCGGCATCGAGAAAGGCGTCACGGTCTGGCCCACTGTGGATACCGGTCTTGTAATCGACGATCCAGCGCGTGCCCTGCGCGACGAAGCTGCGATCGATTTGCACCCGCAGGAGGCCGCCATCGACCCAGCCGCTCAATGCCCATTCGCAGCGCGCATCGGCGTGACCAGCGGAGAGCACCCATGCGCCGCGCGCATCGGCCAGCGTTCCCTGCAAGCCTTGCAGCACGCTGTCCAGCGCATCTTCTTGGCGCCCGCCGACCAGACCTTCCGCGCGCAGTAGAGCGCGGGCCGGGCCGCGCAGAGAGTTCACCCGGTCGCGACCCCATTGCTCCGCCCCCTCTTCCCCGATGAGTTGCAGCAAGCGGTGGGTAGCGACTCCGATCGCCCGTGCCTCTTCCTGTGCCCAGTCGAAGGGCGGCAGCTGCCATGTAGGCGGCAATTCCAACGCAGCCACTGGCTCGCTATCCGGCCAGCACGGCAGGGGCGAATCCACGGCCAGACGCCGCAGTGGTCGAACCATGCAGGCCGGGGAAGATGCCGTGGACGCGCCCGCAACTACGATCTCTTGCGCCAGCACCTCATCCTTGACTGCTTCCCAGATGCGACGCAGCAGGCTGCCTTTGGCGGGCAGCGGCTCCTTGGCCGTAGTGGCTTCGGGCAGCACGGCGCACAAGTGCAGGACACGACGCGCCCGGGTCAGGGCCACATAGAGTAGTCGCAGCGTTTCCGCATCGTCATCGGCCGCTTCCAGACTCTCCAGCGCCAAGTTCGCCGCTTCTTTGCCATCACTGCGATTGGCCGCCGGAGCCAGCAGCAAACCAGCTCCTGGCTCCACGCGCCATTGCAGCAAGGGCGCCGGAGATGAGGGTGCCTGTCGATCCAGGCCCGGAATGATCACGGTATCGAATTCTAGTCCTTTGGCCTTGTGCACGGTCATGACCCGCAAGCGCGTGGCGTGGGGAGAAACCGGAGCATGAAGCGCCTCGATTTGCGCGGCGAAAGCGCCAAACTCGGGCAGGTCGCCGGCTTGTGAGTAGCCGCTGAGGGTGGTGAAAAAGAGTTGCGCCGCGGCTCGTTCGTCGGCCTCGAGCAATGCCGGACCTCCCAGCGCCAGCCACACACCTTCAAGCAAAGGGGCCAGCGCCTGGCGTCCCCGACGCAACAGCGCCGGTTCGAATACGTCCAGGAACCGCATGAGCCGGCCCTCGCCCTCTGGGGAGAGCTGCCCCGCTGCCGTGCTCAGTTGCGCCGGCGTCCAGGCGCTCGTTTCCGCCGCCGCGGTAAGTCGGGTGAGATCGGCGAGATCCAAACCCACCCAAGGGGCGTGCAAGAGGGCCAGCCACGCGAGTCGATCGGCCGGACGCAAAAAAGCGCGCGTCAGCATGAAGAGATCCTGAATGACCGCGAGGCCGCCCAACTGATCCACCTCCACCGCTTGGTAAGGTATGCCTGCTGCCTTCAGCGCCGGCACGATGGCACCGAGGTGGCGGCGCGCGCGCACCAGTATCGCCACCTCGCCCGCATGGTCTGCGGCCAGCGCCGCCTGAACGAGTTCCACCACCCGCTCCGCCTCGGCTTGCGCGTCAGCGCAGCGGTGCCATTGTGCGCCGGCAGCCGGGCCGCCGTTCTGCGCAATGGCCGGCACGAAGAGCATGCTCTTGTCCGAGGAACCGAGCGTGCCAAAGAGCTGGTTGACCCAATCAACCAGGCCCGTTGTTGAGCGGAAGTTCGCCCGGAGCGCTCGTCGTCCGAGTGTCAGCGGTCCGATGCCGATGTCGATCGCCCGCCGAAACAGCTCCACTCTTGCATGGCGGAACCGATAGATCGATTGCATGCCATCGCCCACCAGGAACAGGCTGCGCCCATCGCCCGCGCTCCAGCCCGCAGTGAGGCACTCCAGCAGCTCCACTTGCAGTTGCGAGGTGTCCTGGAACTCGTCCACCAGGATGTGCCGAATGCGATAGTCGAGCGCCAGCAAGAGATCGGTCGGCTGGTCGGGACTGCCCAGGGCCTGGCGCGCCGCCAGCGCCACTTCGGTGAAATCGACGGCGCCGCGCTCGCGAAACACTAGGCTCAGCTCCGCTGCGGCATGTCGCAGCAGCGCGAGCACGGCTTCGACGCGCGCCCAGGTCGCGGCACTGAATTCCGGCTCGGGCAGTTGTCCGGCAAGACCAAGCGCCGCCGCGGCGTCGCCACTCAAGGCCGCGCTCAAAGCTTCGCAACTTTGGCGCAGCGCGACCCGCCGCTTTTTCTCCTCACCGCTCGCCTCGCCTGCCGGCAGTACACCTTGGGCACGACGAAAGGCGCGACGCGGTGCCCCCTCGTTGGTGAGCAGCAGTTCCGCCAGTCCTCGCCAAGCCGGCAGGGCATCGATGCGCGCCTCGGGCAGCCCCGTGCAATCGGCCAAGGCGCCCAAGGCACTCTGGCCATCGGCCAGCCCTGCGGCCACCGCTGGCAGCACCTGCGCCAACGTGTCGGCAGGCAGATGGGCAAGTGCTTCCTGGGCGAGCCGTAGCCGCGCGACGACCATCTTCTTGAAAGCCGCTTCGGCGTGGCTGCGCAAATCTTCCCCCAAGGGCACGATTTCGCGCAGCCACTGCTCGCGCCGCGCGAGCATGCTGGCGAGACCTTCGAGCACAGCGTCGACTCTGTTGTCGAGCTGAGGTAACAACGCTTCCCAAGCCTCCCGGGGACCGCGCTCGAAACAGCGCCGAGCGGCGTCGCGATAAAGTGGGTACGCGTCGTCGCTGCTCGGATAGACTCCGCCGAGCCCGGCGCTCAGGGGATGACGCTTCGCCAGCATGGCGCAGAAGGCGTCGAGCGTTTGCACGCGCAGGCGCTGGGGGTGTTGCCGCAAATTCCAGCCCTGCGCCTGGTCCTGCGCGAGAGCGCGCAGCGCCAGTGTGCGCGTCGCCTGCTCGTGCATATCGCGCACCGGCTGTTCCGAGGCCGCCGCGGCAAGCGCGTTCAGGACGCGGCTCTGCATTTCCCCCGCGGCCTTGCGCGTGAAAGTGATGGCAAGAATTTCTTCGGGTTGCGCCGCTTGTGCGAGCAGCATCAGCACACGCTGGACGAGCAAGCCGGTCTTGCCCGAACCGGCCGGTGCCTTGAGCGCGAACGATCTTTCGGGCGCGAGCACCGCCGCGCGTTCGGTTTGATCAGGAGGCAGCGTCGGCGTCATCGGCCTCATCCATGTCTGAGTTCAGAGGTTGCGCGCCGCGCTGCTCGGCGATACGGCACAGCGCCGGCAGCGCGCAGGTTTGGCAAGTGCGCACGCCCCGCCGCGGCGCCAGGCGCGCGTCACCGCCGCCATAGTCGCGGGCCAGGCGCTCGATTTCACCTCGCCAAAACTCGGTGAGTTCCCTCCAAGTGGCGGCCCGGTTGCTTTGCGCCCCCGATTTGACGGGTGTGAGCGCGGGCCAGATGGTTGGGTCCGCAGCCAGACCCTCGACTTTGCAACCGGTGCGCAGCACCCGGCCGATGGCCAAGGCGGCCACCTGCCCGGAGGGTTCGATCAGTGCGTAGAGGGGTAGCTGCACCGCGCCCAGCGGCGCGTCCAACCAGTCCGCGAGAGTGCTGCCCGCGCCAGTTTTGTAGTCGATGATCAAGCGCCGCTGATCCGCGAGTTCGTCGATGCGATCGGGGCGCAAGCGCAGGCTCAAGCCTTCGATCGAAAAATCGATGGCGGTTTCGGTGGCTTGCACGGCGAAATCCGGACGCGCTTCTTCGAGCTTCAGCCACTGCGCCAGCAACAATTTCAGGCAGGCCGCCTCGGTGCCCAACACGAACTCTGGAAGACTGCGCCAACGCGGCTCACCCAAGCGCTCCAGAGCAAAGGCCACGGCGGCATCAACGCGCATATCCCGCGCCCCCGGCGCAAGATCGACGAGCGCTTGGCGGCTGCGCAGTTCCTGCCAAAAACGCGCCAGAGCCCAATGCACGAGCTTGCCCCGCTCTTGCGAACTTAGCCCAGCGCCGGCGCCGGGCCACGATTCGGCGCCCAGGCGATAACGGCCATAGGCTTGGAATGGGCACTGCGCTTGCGCATCCAGGGTGCCACTCGAAACGCGGGCGAGTTCCGCACTAACCAACGGCAGGCCAACTTCGGCGCGCGCGTCTTCGCAGCGTGCGACTTTCGCCACGGCGGCCAGCGGGCCCATTGGCGCAATCGTTTCGAGAAGCCTCGGAGCGTTCGGCCAGTCGGCCCAAAGCGGACTCGCCACCAGGAGTTCCTCGCCCTCGGAGAGCGGCCGGCTGAAGACCGCGGCACCGGTCGCTCCCAGGTAGCCGCGCAGCCGCGCCCGGGCCGCGGAGAGCGCCGCCTCGGCGCTGGCTTGGGGCAGGGCTCGCCGCTTCTGCCAAACGATCGGCAGGAAGGGATTGGGCGCGGCGTCCGGTGGCCAGACTCCCGCTTGCAGGCCGGTGACCCACAGCGCGTCCAAACACTGCCCGGCGGCTTCCAAAGGACCCAGAATCGCAACGCGCGCGCCCTGCCCCTCTGGCTGAAAAAGCGTCTCCCGCGCCGCCTGCCTGAGGCTTGCCAGAGCGCTTTCGCGCTTGACCGGGCCCATCAGCGTATCGAGGTTCTTCCAATCATCGAGCAAACGGACCCAGGCTTCCCGCGCTTGAAATTCGGCGCTGTTCAGGCTCGCCTCTCCGGGCCAACCCAGCGCGGCGAGTTCTTGCTCCCACTGCTTGCGCCAGGCGCTGGGCAGCTGCCGCGCCGGACTGGCATCGAGCTGGGCGAGCCATAGGCCGAGCGCCTGGGCCAGTACCGGTGCCTGCTGGCGCAGGCGGCACTGCTGCAAGGTCTGCCCGAGGCTCAGCGCGCTGATCCCCGCTTCGGCAAGGGCGCGCTCCAGTGCACCGCGCGCCCGCCGATCTTCGGCATCGCCGGCCAGATATGGCGAGCGCAGCAGCGCCGCCCAGCGCTCCAGCGCCAAGCCCTGGCGCGCCCAAGAAAGCGCCTCCAGCGCCACGGCGATGAGCGGCTGGTCGGCGAGGGGTTCACCCAAAGAAATCTCGAAGGCCGACCGCGACGCCTCCCAAGGCGCCAGCATCCAAGCAGGAGCCAGGGCTTCTCGGAAGGCGCGCAGAACTTCCTCGCGCCGCTGCGCAAGATTTGCCACCACCACGCCAATGCGAGCCTCGGGGTCGCGGCGCATCCACTCTGCCGCCCAGGCAGCCGCGGCGCCGAACTCCGCCTGCGCATCGACGAAGGTGGCCAAGCGCGGTTCCGCGCCAGGGGCCGGCGAAGGCACGACTTCGAGCGCGCAACCCTCCGCCGCCAGCTTCGCCAGCAAGCGCTCCTGCTGCGCGGTGAAGCGCTCGAAACCGATCAGGCGCAGGCTTGCCGGCAGAGCCGGCCGCAACTCGGGCAATAGATGCAGCAGCGCGGTCGCCAAACGCGCGGCATCGATCCAGCGTTCCGCCTGACAGCGCTTCTCGAATTGCTCCGCCCAGGTGCGAAAGCGCTCCGGCCCTTGGCCGGGCGATCCGCTCAGGACCTCGCGCCAGTGCGACTCTTCCGCGTGCAGCGTTCGCCAGGCCAGCATCGCCTCGGGCGTGACGCGGGCCGCGGGAAGCAAAGGGTCCAGGGCATCGCTCGCCGCGATGATCGCTTCCCAGAGTGTGCTTTCTTCAAGCCGCGACAATAGCCGCGGCGGCGCGGCGTCGCTCGCGGTTCGCGTGAGAGCCTCGCGCCATAGCTGCGCCAGCCAAGCGTCCCAAGGCAGAATCCGTGGTGTTTCCCAAACCGTGCGACCCGCCGCCAACTGCGTCCGAGCGAATTCCTCTTCGAGCGCGCGCGCCAGGCGGCGGTTCGGAGTGAGGGTCAGAGAGCCCAGAGCGATCTGCGACATGGCCGTCGCCCGAGCTTAGCCGAAAGCAGCTCGCCAGGGGGCAGCATCGCGGGTGAGCGCGACGGCGATGATATAGCCTACGGATAGAAACGCCACCGCCAGCCACAGCCGTCGCTGCGCCAGCGTCGGGGCATAGCGCAGAGCCAGCGCCCCAGTGACGATGTAGAACAGGAGCGCCAATACCTTGGCAGTGAGCCAATCGTGAACGAAGGGATACTGTTTGCTGAGGTGCACCATGATCAGCGCAAAGATCAGCAGCAAGGTGTCATTGACATGCGGCAGCACCCTCGCCCACCGGGCATTGAGCTGCGGAGATGCGCTCAGCATCCAATAGGCGCGCAGCAAGAAAAGACTGATGCTCACCACCGCGGTGGCGATGTGCAATTGCTTGATCAAGAGATAGCTAGGCATGTCGAAGGCGGACCGGGTAGCCAGTGCGTGCTGCCATCAACCCGCTTGACCGTCTTTGCGCGCAAGCACATACATGGGTGCAAACTTCGCCACCCAGACTCCGAAGCAAACCAGCCAGAGCGCCGCGGCCAAGACGTAGGCGGGGCCGGCGGCGCCGGGCAACCATTCCCCGGCCAGGCGTGTGAGCACCACGGCCTGCAAGAACCAGAAGAGCGCCCACACCAGCCGGTCCGCGATCAGCGGCCGGCCGGAGTGCCCCAGGCTGACGCGGGACACCATCGCCAGCACCAGCGAGCTGGCAAAGCCGATGCCCAGCGCATGCACGGGCGCGAGGCCGAGCATGGCCTGGCCTTGGATCAGCACGCTCAGGCTATTGAGACCGGCCAAAGCCATGCCGATGGCAAACCAAGCAAATCCCACATGCAGCATGGCCAGCAGCGGCACCGCGAAACTGCGCCGCAGTTGCCAGCGCCAAGTAACCACAGCGCCAAGCAGCGCGAGCGGCAAATCGACCGGCCAAGTCCAGGCGGCGCCAAAAACGAGCTCGAGTGCTCCGTGCGCGAGTTCTCCACCGACCAGCGCGAACAACAGCCAGCGCGGCCGCCAAGGTTCGTAATTGAGCAGCACCCCGGCGGAAAAAAACGGCACCATGCGATGGCAAACCGTGGTGAACACCGGCAGGACCAAGCCCCACAATCCGAGGCTGAAGCTTGCCGCATAGAGCGCGGCGTCCTCTCGCCACAGTGCCGCGGCAAAGACCAGCATCGCCGCCAGACCGATGGCGAGGCTCGCGGCAATCGAACGGGCATGCCAGCGATCGATAGCCGAACTCTGGCCGATTGCTCGCAACCACCAGGTCAGGCCGCTCCCCAGACCGGTGAGCATCAGCGCCAAGCCCCCGCCGACCACGGCGCGATGGGTGACCAGGCCCGCGTAGAACACCAGTGCGCCCGCGCTGAGCGCGCCCCATGCCAAGAGGTAGCGGCGGCGGTCCGGCGGCGCCACATTGAGCCAGCGCGGCCCGGCGGTCATGACAAAGCCGAAGAAGAAGAAGGTGTAGAGCCCGAATACGATGAGGAAGGGGTGCGCGCGATGGCCCGGCACTTTCCACTCGACAAGCGGCAGCCAGCCGTTGAAGCGCGCCGCCAAATCGAGCACCCACCACGCCACGCTTAGAAGCAATTGCACCGCGCCGCTGAGAAAAAACAGCCGGTGCGGCGCCGCGCTCAGCGTACGCCAAAGCCGCTCAGCCATGTCGCACCCCTCTTCGCCGCGCCATGTTGCGGCCGATTCGCGCCAGGGTTTGCGGATCGAGGCGATCTTCGAGCACCGGAAAGACCTCACGTTCTTCAGCATCGGCGTGCTGTGGATAGATTCGCGCAAAGGCCTCGGCAATCGCTACTGGAAGGCTTGCCGCGGCACCGGAAGCGAGCGCGGCCAGCGCCGGGCGAACGGCACCATAAGCAGCAGCCAGTTCAGCGTGCTCGGCTTGGAGGCGCGCCAGGGCAGCCAGCAGGGCCGCGTCGGCCGAGGGGTCGAGCACCGCGCGCAAGGCCGGGAAGAGGTCTTCCTCCTCGTCTTGGTGGTGCAGTTGCGCAGCGACGTCGAAATAGCGCAGCACGGCGGCAGCGGCTTCGCGCACCGCCTGGTCCGCGCCGCCTTGCGCAAGCCGCGCGGCGATTCTGGGCACCAGCGCGGCGAAATGTCGCACCCGCTCGTGGCAGGCATAAAGCAGCGCGACGGGATGATCGAAGTCCGCCGGTGCCTCTTCGGCGCGCGGACGCAATTGCAGAACAGCCATGGCAATCCAAAACGAGCGACCAGCCGGCGAGACTAGCCCAAAGGCAGCGCAAATGGCAACTGCGCAAGTGCCAGGGTTTTGCGTTTGTTTGATTTGCGCCAAATCGGCGCGGCGCGAAACACCTATATTTTTATTTGGGCGCGGGCTAAGCTAGCGCTGCGGGCACGGGGAAGGGCGGCTCAACTCAACGGCAAGGGCTCGCGAAGCTGCGGAGCGCTGGAGCGAGCCACCACCAAACAATCTATTGGAGGGCAACCATGTACAAGCACATCCTCATTCCCACCGATGGCAGCAAGCTCTCGGACAAGGCCGTCAAACACGCCATATCCCTCGCTGGCGCGCTGGACGCGAAACTTACAGCCTTCTACGTCGCGCCCACCTATCCCGTTCCCTATTACCCCGAGGGAGTGGTGGTGGAGACCATGTCCAACAAGGATTACGAAAAGGCGGTTCGCGAGCAGGCTGAGCGAATCCTCGGCCGGGCGGTGAAACAGGCCGAGGCGCAGCAGTTATCCTGTGGCAGTGCTCACGTCATCGCCGATGCGCCTTGGGAAGCGATTCTGGCGGCCGCGCGCAAGTACCACTGTGACGCCATCGTCATGGCCTCGCACGGCCGGCGCGGCTTGGCGGGGTTGATTCTGGGCAGCGAAACGCAGAAAGTGTTGACCCATTCCAAGCTGCCCGTGGTAGTGGTCCGCTAGGGCGTCGCTCACTGGCTCGCGACTGCCCGCCCCCCCCGGCGAGGGCGCCAAGGGGCGCCGCGGAGGTCGTCGCGGCCCTTTGATCCACCTCAATGCCTGGCGCAACGGGCTCTGGCATCGTTCAAACTGGTCGTGTGTTACTCTAACTTCTCACTTTCGCTTTGCGCCCCCCAGCGGGTCGCTGTCCCATGAACAAGGTAGTCTCGATTCGCGATTCGCGCTTGCACGTTGACCCGGCGCTGATCCGCAAATACGACCGCTCCGGGCCGCGCTATACCTCGTATCCCACCGCGGACCGCTTCGTCGAGGCGTTCAATGCCGAGACCTACGTCAGCTGGCTGAAAAAACGCAATGTCGGCGGAGTGAACCTGCCGCTGTCGATTTACGTTCACCTACCCTTCTGCAACACCATCTGCTATTACTGCGCCTGCAACAAGATCATCACCAAGGATCACGGGCGCTCGGCCAAGTACATTCGCTATCTCGGCCGGGAGGTGGCCCTGCAGAGCGCGCTGATCGAAGGGGATCACGAGATTCGGCAGCTGCACTGGGGCGGAGGAACGCCCACTTTTCTGTCGCACCAGGAGATGCGCGACCTGATGGGCATGCTCCGGGACCATTTCGTCTTCAACCCGCACGGTGAATATTCCATCGAAGTCGATCCGCGCAAGGTGGACGCCGAAACGGTTGGCCTGCTGGGAGAGCTTGGATTCAACCGCATCAGCGTGGGCGTCCAGGATTTCGACGAAGTCGTGCAGAAGGCGGTGAACCGCGTGCAGAGCGAAGAAGAAACACTCACGGTGATGCGCGCGGCTCGCAACGCCGGCTTTGGCTCGGTCAACGTCGATCTCATCTACGGCCTGCCGCGCCAGGGCGTTAGCGGTTTCGATCGCACTCTCGACCGCGTGATCGCCGCCAACCCCGACCGTATCGCCCTATACAGCTACGCCCACCTGCCCGGGCTGTTCAAGCCGCAACGGCGTATCGCCGAAGCCGACATGCCCAGCGCCGACACCAAGCTCGAAATCCTGATGCTGGCCATCGACCGGCTCACCGCGGCAGGCTATGTCTATATCGGCATGGATCACTTCGCCAAGCCCGACGATGAGCTGGCTGTCGCACAGCGCCAGGGACGCCTGCACCGCAACTTCCAGGGCTACTCTACCCACGCCGAGTGCGATCTGCTTGCGTTTGGCATCACTGCCATCGGCAAGATCGGACCCACCTATAGCCAGAACGTGCGCACTCTGGATGAGTATTACGACCGGCTCGACACGCGCACGCTGCCGATCATGCGCGGGATCGAACTATCGGCCGACGACCTCGTCCGGCGGGTCGTCATTCAATCGCTGATGTGCCATTTCGAAGTGGCCTATGAGCCCATCGAAGTGGCGCACCTCATCAATTTCCAAGACTATTTCGCGGCGGAGCTCGCGGAACTTGCTTCCCTGCAAGAAGACGGGCTGGTGCGGATCGACGAGGAAGCTATCACCGTCACGCCCCGTGGCCGGCTCTTGGTGCGCAATGTGGCCATGGTGTTCGACCGCTATTTGCGGGCGCAGCAGCAGCGCGCGAGGTATTCGAAAGTGATTTGATTGCCGCGGTCTGCCGGCAAAGCGGTCAGTGCCGGCGCGAGCACGCGGATGACGGCATCGAAGACCCGAGTCTGGCGCCCCCCCCCCCGCCGACCCTACCGCCAAGCTACTCGAATCGTCCGCTCAATGGCTGCGCCGGCCGTGTTGCTCGTGCCGGCTCTGACAAGACACGCAGCGAGTGGCCGTTGGATAGGCGCGCAGGCGAGAGTAGCCGATGTGCGCGCCGCAGTCGATGCAGGTGCCAAAGCTGCCATCGACCAAACGCTGCCGGGCATAGTTGATTTGGTTGAGTTCTCGCCGCAGGTGTTCTTCGATGGCCGAATCGACGTCCGACTGCGCGAGTGCGACGGACTCTTCCCCGCGATCCATATCCTCGTCGAATTGATGCGCCGACTGCGCTTCCGCGGCGCGCCCCCGCTGCACCGCAAATTCCTTACGCACCTCCGCCTCTTGCTCGTCGAGCAATTCGCGCAAGTGGTGCAACTGGTCCGCAGTGAGTTGAGCCATGACGCCCTCCCCGATCGACTTGGGTACAGTGTAGCGCGACCAAGAAATCCCTGCTACGGGAAAATTCTGGGGGCGCTCATGATCGTTGCCTAGACCGACCGCCGCCCAGTATATTGCGCCTTTCCCCGCAGGAGAAACAGTGGCAATGAGCGAGTTCGCCCGATGCGCCCTGATCGTCGATGACAATCTGGTCAACTTGGAGGTGGCCGCCGCGTTCTTGCGGCGCGAAGGCTGGACGGTCACCGCGTTGGGAAGCGGTGCGCAGGCTCTGGATTGGCTCGCCACGCACCCGGTGGACGTGGTTTTGCTCGACCTGAGCATGCCCGGCCTGTCCGGCGAGGAAGTCTGCCGCCGTCTGCGGTCCCAGGCCGCCACACGACAGCTCTATGTCATCGCCTACACGGCGCACGCGCTGGAGCATGAACGCGCGCGCATCCGGGCTGGCGGATTCGACGACATCCTGGTGAAACCGATCTCCCGCGACAGTTTGCTGCAAGCGGTCGCGCCTGCTGCGGCTCGCCGCGCCGCAAACGCAAGCGAATAGCGGCTTGCCCCCTGGCGCCCCCTGTCGCCCGACAAGAGTAAAATAGCCGCTCCGGCGAATTCCGCCCCCCGCATCGAACCGCGCATCTGCCTTCTGCAAGGAATCACATGGCCGACTCTACCCGCTTTCAGGGCACCGATACCTATGTCGCGACTCGCGATCTGACGCTTGCGGTCAACGCCGCGGCAACGCTGCAACGCCCCTTGCTGATCAAAGGCGAGCCGGGCACCGGCAAGACCATGCTGGCCGAGGAAGTGGCCCGCGCACTGGGCATGCCGCTCTTGCAGTGGCACATCAAATCGACCACCAAGGCCCAGCAGGGTCTGTACGAATACGACGCGGTCTCGCGCCTACGAGACTCCCAGCTCGGCGACCCGCGGGTTGAGAACATCGCCCACTACATCGTCAAGGGTGTGCTATGGCAAGCCTTCGAGTCGCCCGTGCCCTGCGTTCTGCTGATCGACGAAATCGACAAGGCAGACATCGAGTTTCCCAACGATCTCTTGCGTGAACTCGACCGCATGGAGTTCTATGTCTACGAAACCCGGGAACTCATACGCGCCAAACACCGACCGCTGGTGTTCATCACCAGCAACAACGAAAAAGAACTGCCCGACGCGTTCCTGCGCCGCTGCTTTTTCCACTACATCAAGTTCCCCGACCGCGAGACCATGGAGCGCATTGTCGATGTGCATTACCCCGGCCTCAAAAAGGCATTGCTGAAAGAGGCACTGGAAGTGTTTTTTGCCCTGCGGGACGTCCCCGGCCTCAAGAAGAAGCCCTCGACTTCGGAACTGCTCGATTGGCTCAAGCTTCTGCTCGCCGAAGACATTCCACCCGAAGCGCTGCGCGCCAAGGATCAGAAACAGGCCATTCCGCCCTTGCATGGCGCGCTGCTGAAGAACGAGCAGGACGTGCATTTGTTCGAGCGGCTGGTATTCCTGTCTCGCCAGAACCGCTGAGCGCCCGTGCTAGTCGATTTCTTCCTGCGCTTGAAGCGCGGCGGCGTGCCGGTGTCGGTGCGCGAGTTCCTCAGCCTCCTCGAAGTACTCAAATCGGGGGTTGCCGGCACCAGCGTCGATGACTTCTATTTCCTCGGCCGGGCATCGCTAGTCAAGGACGAAAAACACTTCGACCGCTATGACCGAATTTTCGGCGAGTACCTCCGCGGTCTCGAAGCTTCACTCGGCCCCGATGCGCAAATTCCGCTGGAATGGTTACTGAAGAAGAGCGAGCTGGAGCTCACCCCCGAAGAAAAGGCCATGATCGAAGCCCTCGGTGGGCTCGACAAGCTGATGGAGGCGTTCAAGAAGCGCCTCGAAGAACAGAAGGAGCGGCACCAAGGCGGCAGCAAATGGATAGGCACCGGTGGCACCTCGCCCTTTGGCGCTTACGGCTACAACCCGGAAGGCATACGCATCGGTCAGGAAGACGGGCGCCAGGGCCGCGCCGTGAAAGTGTGGGACAAGCGCGAGTTCCGCAACTACGACGACCAGGTGGAACTAGGCACGCGCAATATCAAAATCGCCTTGCGCCGTTTGCGGCGCTTCGCGCGCGAGGGAGCGGCCACCGAACTGGATTTGCCCCACACTATCGACGCCACCGCCAGAAACGCGGGCTACCTCGACCTCAAGCTCGTTCCCGAAAGACACAACGCGATCAAAGTGCTGCTCTTGCTGGATGTGGGCGGCTCGATGTATCCGCACGTGCAGCTCATCGAGGAGCTTTTTAGCGCAGCGCGCGCCGAGTTCAAGCATCTCGAGCATTTCTATTTCCACAACTGCGTGTACGAAAGTCTGTGGAAAGACAACTACCGGCGCTACGGCGACCGCATTTCGACATGGCAAGTGATGCACACCTACCCGCACGACTATAAGCTCATTTTCGTCGGCGACGCCGCCATGGCGCCTTACGAAATCAGCGAAGTCGGCGGCAGCATCGAGCACCACAACGAGGAAGCCGGGCGCACCTGGATGGAGCGCCTCACCACCACCTACCCACACGCGGTGTGGATCAATCCCGAAGAAGAACAATCTTGGCCCTATCGCCAGTCCATCCACATGATGGAACAACTGATGGACGGGCGCATGTTTCCGCTCACTCTGGATGGTTTGGAGGGGGCGATGAAGGCGCTGGTGAAGCGGGGCAGTTGAGGCCAGCGGCGCCGTGACCTCGGTTACGCCAGACCCTGAATGCCGACCCGACGAGAAGCTATGCCGGTTGGTGCCGAGTGAAATATGCGCATGACCATCCGAGTCCCAGTTTTTTGTTGCGCCACTGTCTGAGTGGTAGCATAGGCGCACCGCTGCGGTTCAATCAACCCAATAATCGCCGCAGCGGCACAAGAGACGCACCTTCAAATAGAGAGGAGTACACCATGAAGTCTGTCCTATTGCGCTCTACCCTGCTCACCGCCGCCCTGGCTTTCACTTGTGACGCCGCCGCGGCACAACGTACCTTCGTGTCTACCAGCGGCAGCGACGCCAACACCGCCAGCAACTGCTCCAACACTGCGCCCTGCCGCAGCTTTGGCAGCGCGCTCACGGTCACTGACAGCGGCGGCGAAATCATCGTGCTCAGTTCCGGTGGCTATGGACCGGTAACCATCAATAAGTCAGTGTCTATCGTCGCGCCGGAGGGTGTTTACGCCGGAATCAGCGTCATCTCCGGCAATGGCATCGACATCGCCACGGCGGGTGTGGGCGTGGTGTTACGGGGCCTCACCATCCGTGGGCTTGGCGGCAGCAACGGTGTCAACATGACCGCGGGGGCGAGCCTCACGGTGCAGAATTGCACGCTCTCAGGTCTGTCCACCGGAATCAACATTGCGACTGGCGCCAAGGTGAAGATTCTGGACTCACTGCTGCATTGGAATCTCACCGGTGCCGGCATTTCCTCAGGCGCCACAGCGGTCGTTTCTCATAGTCGTTTCCTCGACAACGACTACGGACTGTACGTCTATAGCAGCGGCGCGAGCACTTTCACCTTCGCCGAGGTGAGCCACTCCGAAGCCTCTGGAGGCACCGAAGGTTTCAGCGCCGAAGCTTTGAGCGGCGGTACCGCGAGACTCAACATCCAAAACTCGGTCGCGAATAAGAACCTCTACGGCGTCCGTCTGAATTCGCTTGCGTCAAGTGTGACCGAAGCGAATATCGCAACGAGCGCCTTCAGTGGCAATTCCTTTAACGCCGTGCGGGTTGACGCCAGTGGCGGGACGACGCGCGCAACGGTGAGCGGTAGTCTGATCAGCCACACTGGCCTGGACGGCTTAGCGGCCGTAGGCAGCGGCGCCAAGCTTGTGGTAAGCGGCAATACGATCGCGCATAACGACGTGGGCCTGGCTCAAGACTCTTCGGCGGTCCTGCAATCGACCGGCGACAATACCCTGAGCGACAACACCACGGCGAACACTTCAGGCACCATCGGGACACTCACCAAACTCTAGAGCATGGGCGAGACTGGCGGGGCACCGCCCCATCGGCGGCCCCCGTCGGCCCCTTGCACGGCTGTCCTGGAGAACGTGGTTCCTGACGGCTGATCACCTCGTTTGGGGCCTCGCCTCATTGCCGAATATTCCCACTGGACAATCAGGGAAATCTGGGCGTAGCATTTCCCCACGAAAAAAAATGTTACAGCGGGTGCCTGCAGATCGGCGGGTACGGGGTAGAACAGAAGACAAACAAGCACGGATGGAGGTCAATATGCAGAATCGCTTACTCTTTCGCGCGGGTTTCATAGCGCTCGCGCTCACTTCGTTCACCGTCCAAGCGGCGCAGCGAACCTTCGTGAGTACCGATGGCTCCGATGCCAACACCGCATACAACTGCTCGCTCGTCAAACCGTGCCGCTCTTTCGCAGCCGCAATGGGGATGACAGACAGCAACGGCGAGATCGTGGTACGCAAGAGCGGCGGCTACGGTGCCGTGTCCATCAACAAATCGATCTCCATCATCGCGCCGGACGGAGTTTATGCAGGAATCTCCGCCTTCCCAGCCGACACCAACGGCATCACGCTCGCCACCGCCGGCATTACGGTTTTGTTGCGCGGGCTCACCATCAATAGCATGGGAGCCACCCATGGCATACGCATGACCGCGGGCACCAGTCTCTCCGTCGAGAACTGTGTGGTCAACGGATTCAGTTCGGGAAGCGGCCTGTCGGTCGAATCGGCCAGCCAAGTCAAGGTCATCGATTCCCTCTTCCAAGGCAATGATACCGGTGCCCACTTCAGCGCCGGAGCAACCGTAACCGTATCGAATACGCGCGTGCTGGGCAACGGAACTGGGCATGGCGTCGCGATTTCGGCGAGCGGCTCGGGAATCGAGACCGTGGTCACCATCGATTCATCGGTCATCAACGAGAACGCGGGCTATGGTGTTAGGGTCATCGCCAATTCAAGCGGCGTTGCCCGGGTCCATGTCAACGACAGCATGGCAAGCCATAACGGCTTTGGCGGCATCCGGGGCGATGCCGACGGCGGAACCGCTTATGTCAATGCGCTTGGCACGGTCGCCAACGCCAATAGCGGCAACGGTTTCGAGATCGTAGGACAGAATAGCTCCACCGGTCGAATGCGCATCGAAGGCGGCGGGGCAAATCACAATTCGACTCACGGCGTGTGGTCTGCGGCGCAAAGTAGCGGGTTCACCCACCTCGAAGTCGATAGCACTTTGCTCGGCGGCAACACCAGCAATGGGATCTACAGCGCAGTGGCCTCGGGTGGAACGGGACGCACGGCGATCAAAGGCGTCAATGCCAGCGGCAACCAGCGCGGCATCACCGCCTACGGGACCGGGGGAACGCTACACGCAACCGTCAGCGACAGTCTGTTCTCCGCCAACACCGTCGATGGCATTCAATCCTACGGCTCGCCTGTGACCTTAGTCACCAGCGGCAATACCGTAACCGGCAATGCCTATGGACTATCCCAAGAAATCTCGAGCGTCTTCCGATCGGACGGCACCAACCGCGTGCGCAACAACACCACCGCCAACACTTTCGGCACGATCACGACGGTTTCGCGCATTTGAAAGCGGCAATCGCTCCTTCCCCATTTTGCTTGAGGAAATCACCATGAATCGCACTTCGCTTTTCTTGCCGACCGTGATCGCCCTTCTTGCCTTGCCGGTCAGCGGGCTGGCGGCATCCCCGACTTATGTAGCGACTTACGGCAGCGACGCCAATACCGCCACCTCCTGTTCCAGGACCACGCCCTGCCGCTCCTTTACTACCGCACTCACGGTGACCGATACGGGAGGCGAAATCATCGCCCTGGACTCGGGGGGCTACGGCGCCGTAACGATCAACAAGTCGGTCTCGATCATCGCACCGGAGGCGGTTTATGTTGGCCTATCCGCATTTAGCGGCAATGGAATCACCATCGCCACGGCCGCAATCGACGTGGTGCTGCGCGGGCTGACCATCAACGGCCTGGGCGCGACTCACGGCATCGCCATGAGCGCGGGTTCGAGCCTCGCAGTCGAGAACTGCATCATCAAGAATTTCACCGCCGGCTACGGCGTTTGGGTGAACACCGCGGCGAAAGTGCGAATCATCGACTCGCTTTTTCAGAACAATAACCGCGGGGGCTGGTTGGAAGGCGGCGCAAACGTCATGATCGTGAATTCGCGCTTCCTGGGTAATAGTTTCCGAGGCGTCGAATTCAGCGCAGCCGGCGGGGTTACGACGCGCGGCGTGATCGATCGGTCGGAGTTTCTTGGAACCTCTACGGGCATCGAAGTCAATGCGTCGGCCAGCAGCACGAGCAAAGTGCAAATTTCGCACTCGGTATCGAACTTCAACTCCAACACCGGCGTCATGGCCAAGAGCCTCGGCGGCACGGTGAGCGTCATCGCCCATGAAGTCGCCGCGAGCAAGAATGGCATGGCAGGCTTCTACGCGCTGAATCAATTCGGTGGGAGTGCGCGCCTGGACATCCGCGGCGGCATCGCCAACGAAAACAACGGAACTGGCGTATACAGTTACGCCAGCAGCGGCACGGCAAAGATCAATGCCAGCCACATGCAAGCGGTGGGCAACACCACCCAGGGATTCAAGGCTGAATCGACCTCAGGCGCTACCGCGTTGCTGGAAGCCAAAGACGTGGTTGCCAACAACAACGGTTCCTATGGCCTGATTGCCACGACAACGAGCGGTACCACCCACCTGAGTGTGTCGCACAGCACGGTGTCGGGCAACACGCTTGCCGGAATTGCCGCCAGCGGGACGGGCACCACCCTGCTGGCGAGCGGCAACTCGGTCACCAAAAACGGCACCGGACTCTACCAGAACTCGGCAGATGCGTCGCTCTTCGAATCCGACGGCACCAACACCGTGGAAGACAATGGCGGCGCCACGGCCGGAACCATCACCACGGTTTCTCGGATTTGATCAAACATGGCGGCGCAACAGAGTCACCCTCGGGATGGTGTAGCTCGGGAATGCCCCGCTCTGCCGTGCCGAACCCAGTATGACAACGCGGTTGAAGCGGTGTAGGAGAATTACATGCACATTCATTGGAACTTCGGCCCGTTAGTGCTGGCCACGATCCTGTTCAGCGGACCATGCCTGGCGGCACAGCGCACGTTCGTCTCAAGCGCGGGAAACGATGCCAACACGGCCTCGAATTGCTCGCTGGTCTATCCTTGCCGCAACTTCGGCGCGGCACTGACCGTCGTCGATACGGGCGGCGAAATCATCGTTCTCGATTCCGGTTCCTACGCCCCCGTAACGATAGGAAAATCGGTTTCACTTATCGCACCCCGTGGCGTATTCGCCGGTATCCCCGTGACTTCGAGCCATGGGGTCGAAGTGACCGCCTCGTCCGCGAAAGTCGTGCTGCGCGGCCTCACTTTCCTGGGCAATGGGGTCACCACGATGAGTGGCATTCGCCTAAGCGGCACAAGCAATCTCGCGGTCGAAAACTGCCGGGTGTCGCGAGCGCAGATCGGCTTGGAGATCGCAGCGACTGGCGCGCCCAAGGTTCGCGTCTCCGATTCCCTGTTCGAAGACAATGGCTACGGGACGTATTGGTTCAATGGCTATGGCACGATCTCGCGCACTCACCTCTTGCGCAATGGCAACGATGGTCTCTACGCTTTTTCCTCCAGCGGGGCATCTCACATCGAGCTTGCTCTGTTTCAAGTAACCACCAGCCAAAACGCTGGCCGAGGCCTTCGCGCCGAAGCGATCAGCGGGGGTTATGTCCGCATGGACTTGAAGAAAGTTCTCGCGTCTGAAAACTCCAGCGACGGGCTTTACCTCATTGGATCAAACAATAGCACCGCGGAAGCCAGCCTGGTCGAAAGCCAGTTTGCCGGCAACGCTTCCGACGGGATCGAAGGGTTTGCTGGCACTGGAAGCCACACGCGCGTCCATGCCTCGGGACTTGCCGTGAGCGGCAACACCGATTCCGGCATCGATATCGAGAGTTACGGAGGTGGGGTGGCCAAGGTCTCCGCCCATAACGCCGCAATCAACGCCAACGGAGCCGATGGGGTTTACGGCCAGACGACCTTATCCGGCGCGGTGTTGCAACTTGACCTGATGGACACAAGCGTCAGCGACAATGCCTCCAGGGGGTTTCAAACCTACAACACCGACGTCTCGAGTTCCATACGGGCCAGCATTACCGATAGCCTGGTTGCTAAGAACGTCAGTGACGGCATCAAATCCGCGGGGAGCGGCAGTCTCATGATCGCCGCCCGCAACAAGATTTTCCGCAACAATTATGGACTGGCCCAGAGTCTTTCCGGAACCCTCGAATCAGACGGCTACAACGCGGTCTATTTCAGCACCACGTCATCAACCGACGGAACGATCGGCAGCTTCTCGCCGCTGTAGCTCGCAACCCTGATGTTGCCATCCGCCCCTGAAGCCAGTCCGCACCGTTAAGAGGAAATCGCGATGTCTCAAACGCACTCTTCCCTGTTGCTGTGCATCTTTCTTGCTCTGCCGCTACCCAGCCTCGCCGCGGTACAGACGTACGTGGCCAGCACCGGCAGCGACGCCAATACGGCGAGCGACTGTGCCCGCAACACACCCTGCCGCAACTTCACCGCGGCTTTGGGCGTAACCGACGCCGGCGGCGAAATCATCGTGCTCGATTCCGCCGCTTACAACCCTGTGAGCATTGGCAAATCAGTGTCGATCATCGCCCCGCCAGGGGTATACGCCGGCATCACCGCAGGCAGCGGGGCGGGCATCGAGGTCACCGCAACGGGTGCCAATGTGCGCCTGCGCGGCCTCACCCTCCGAGGCGCAGGTGGAACTTACGGAATCTACATGCCGGTCACCGGCACGCTGCTGGTCGAAAATAGCGTCATCTCCGGTTTTTCCAGTGCCGGCTTGTTGACTGGCGGCCCGGGCGCCAGCGTCAGCGCGCGAGTGCTCAACTCGCGCTTCTATTCAAATGACTGGGGCGTTCGTTTCGCCCAAGGAACCACCGGCATGATTGCCGACTCGGAATTCCATCGCAATACCACCGGCGGCTTGTCCGTCGAGGCTTCCGGCGCCGGCGCCAGCATCTCGGCAAGCATCGAACGCAGCAGCTTTGTCAGCAACAACCGTGGCATCTACGCGAGCTTGGCGTCTTCGGCGACCGCAAGGGTCGACGTGAGTGAAGTGGTGATCAGCCAATCCGATTACCACGCGGTATCCGCTTTCGCCAACGCCGCCATCCTCAAGATGACCCTTTACCGCAGCTCGGTGTCTGGCAATGCGGCGACGGGTCTCTTTGCGGATGCCAGCTCCTCGGGTGGACTGGTGCGGGTGGACGTAAAAGACTCCACCTTCAACGACAACGCGACCACCGGCGTACTGGCTCAGGCGTTTTCCGGCGCTGCTGTGCGGTTTTCGGCGCACCGCGGCCAAGCCAATGGCAACGCCGGATCGGAAGGATACTCGGTCTATGCTTCCGGCGCGGCATCCGTCGCCGATATGCATGTGCACCAATCGGTCGCCAACGACAATTTTTGGGCCGGCGCCTTTGCCGGCGACGATGGCAGCGGCGCAACCGTCAGAGCCAGTGTCAATGGCAGCCTGATGGCCAACAACGTCGATACCGGAGTCTGGGCCAGCGGGGCCGGGACGCGCCTTTTTGCCAGCGGGAACACCGTCAGCAGGAACAGCATAGGCCTGCGCCAGCATGCCAGCAGCTTTTTCTATTCCGATGGGACCAATACCGTTCGCAACAACACGAGCAATACCTCCGGCAGCATTTTCAACGTGCTGACCATGTAATGAAACCTTGCACCTCAATGATCATGCGGGGAACTCTCATGCGCGCTATTCCACAACTATGCACCTTGCTCTTGGCCGCCGTGATGCCTCTTGCCGCGCATGCCTCGGCGCAGCGCACTTTCGTCTCGAGCTTGGGCAACGACAGCAACACCGCGGTCAACTGCTCGCTGACCGGCCCCTGCCGGAACCCCGCCGCCGCGCTCAGCGTCACCAACAGCGGCGGTGAAATCATCATCCTCGATTCCGGGCTGTATCAGCAGTTGACGATCGACCGCTCGGTATCGCTGATTGCCCCGCGCGGCCTATTTGCTTTGTTCCACGTTTCCTCGTCGAGCCCCGGCATCGAGGTCAATGCGGTTGGCGCCAAAGTGGTGCTGCGCAACCTTACTCTGACAGGAAAGAACTCCGGAATCACGGGCATCAAGATCACCGCGGGCGATACCGTCTCGATCGAGAACTGTACCGTCTCAGATATGACCGGCTGGGGCCTGGAAGCGAACGGCGCCTTCAAGGTTCGCATCCTCGACTCGGTCTTTTCTCGCAATGGCGGCGGTGGTGCCTATTTGGCCAACGATGCGCGGGCCACGATATTGGGGTCGCGTTTTCTCCACAACACGGGCAATGGCCTCTACTTGGCGGCCAACACCGGAAACGTTAACGCGCAGATCGACCGCAGCGTCGCCAGCGACAATAGCGGCAACGGGTTTTATGCAATGTCCTACGGCGGGAGCGTGGGCAATGCTCTCATGGATTTGGTCAGGGTCAGTGCCCATCGCAATACCAATGGGATCTATGGCTACACCCAAGACGCGAACAAGCACTTACGCATCAGTGCGGTGGATGCGACGGTCAGCGAAAACACCAACGGCCACTATATTTATGCCGGAGCGGGTGCAGATGCTCGCCTATTCGCTCGACAGGTGGTTGCCGTGGAAAACTTCAGGGCATTCCGCGCCCTGGGTTCGGCCGGCAGCGCCGTTCTCGCGGTCAGCGGCGTTGGTATCGCCCACCAATGGAATGATGGCTCCACGAATGGTCTTTCGGCGGAGACGACTTCAGGCGGCACGGTGCAGCTCGCGGTCCATCGGTCCGGCATCGCGGGGCCGGGGGTAGGCGTCAGAACCTTGGGGGTGTCGGGTGCTCCGGCTAGCGCCCTTCTTGCAACCGTTTCGGATTCGCTCATCTCCAGCTCGAACTATGGCATCGAAGCTGTGACCTCCGGTACTCTCATCTTGAGCGGCAACTCAGTGAACAACAACACCTGGGGCATTTGGGAGAATATCGGCGCTTTCAGCGACTCGAGCAACCTCCTGCATAGCAATTTCACGCCCATCGTCGGTTCACTGACCTCCTTTTCACGCATGTAGTTCGGTGCCCGCGTTTCGATCGCCCGACCGCCCATGGCGCCCCATTTACTGGCTGGCAACTCTCGACGGAGTAGTATATGCCTCGAATGAACGCTCCCCTTCTCGCTATTTTTGGTTTCCTGGCCGTTTCGCCTGGCGCATGGGCGACCACGCCGACCTACGTCCACCCCTTGGGGGACGATAGCGCAGTGGCATCCTCTTGCTCTTTCCAATATCCCTGCAAGACGATCGGCGCCGCGATCAGCGTCACCGATTCCAGCGGCCATGTCATCGTGCTGGGCACCGACAGCCATCCTCCCTTCACGGTCGATAAGTCCTTGTCGATCGTCGCCCCGCCGGGAGTGAGCGCCATCGTCAAGGTGCCCAGCGGCACCGGAATCAACATCTCCCCCGACGGCTCGCGCGTGGTGCTGCGCGGGCTGACCATCAAAGCCAACGGGGGCATTACTGGAATTGCCATGGGCGCGGGCGAACTGGCGCTCGAACAATGCATCATTTCGAATTTCAGCGGCAACGGCATTCAGGTCACCGGCGATTCAGTGGTATCGATCCATAAGACTAAGATCAATGCCAACTACCACGGCATCCAGATCTCCGGCGGCTCGAAGCTCGTCGCCAGACAATCTCAATTCCTGGACAACAGTGCACGGGGTATCAGTTTCACCAGCACCAACGATGCGAGCCTCGACCTCGAAGACGTGGTGATCACCGGTGGCACTTATGGGGTATACGTCGATCACAACGGGGCCACGGCTTGGGTCAGGAGCGGGTTCACCGTGAACCGCACCACCATCGTCGGCAGTAGCAACGATGGTATCTACGCCCACCAGCAAGGAAATGGGCCGGTCGTCGGGGTGATCAAGGACTCCATGCTCATTGGCCATAGCAGCAACGGCGTTCAATTGAACTCCGCGACAAAAGGGCCCCAGGTGGTTGTCCACGCGTCCGTCCTGAGTGACAACAACATCGGCGCATACGCAAATGCCGCGCCGTCTGAACGCAGCAGGCTGCAGCTTAGAGATTCCCTACTGTCCGGAAATGGTTTCAGCGGCATTTATGCCTACCGCGGGCTGGCTGAGGCCGAAAACAGCGTATTTGCAGCCAATATGTATGGAATCGCCTCCGATGACTGGGTGTACGCCCGCAATAACTTGATCACCGACAATCTCTCTGGGGCCGCTTTTTGGAGTGGTGGGCTGCTCAGCGGCAATACCATCACCCGCAATACCTACTACGGCGTGTACTTCGGGAGCCCCTCGCTGACGGTTAACAGTGACGGGAGCAATACCGTTCGCGACAATCTGATCTCGGACCTGAACGACACTCTCACGCCCATTTCCCCTATGTAGGTTCCAGATTCGCTGGAACGAGCAGCACACGCGAAGGCCACGGTCTTCGCTGGCGCAAAGGCGTGTGGCAGCAGCGTAACCACATCTTGCGATATGCTTTTGGCATGGATTCTGCTATCGTGCTGAATCTGTGCCAATGCCTTTTTGCTCGTGCGTGCCTTCCTTTCCGCCTTCTGTCTACTAACTCTGCTCTGGGGCGCCGCAGGCCCGGTCGCGGGGCAGTTGTTGCGCCTTGCTGCGCCGCCCGCCGCGGCCCTCGACGCACTTGGGCGCAGCGGCGCATTTCCCGTCGAGGCCGTGCATTCAGCCCAGGTCGACCGGGCGGTGGCGCTGGCCTTGCGGCGGGGCGAACGGGTGGCGCTGGATCTGCCCCGAGCACTGCGCCATCAGGTCGTGTTCGAGGGCACGATCGCACACGACAGCGGCGCCCTCACCTGGGTGGGTTACCTGGAAGGACAGGAAAAGACGCAACGCGTCATCCTGACACTCTCGACTGAGGCCACCTTCGGGCGCATCCTCACGCCCGACGGGGAATTCATCCTCGAAACCAACGCCGCCGGAACCTGGCTCTACGACATGAAGACCGCCCGGCAGAATCTGGTTCTGCCGCACACCGAATCGCCCGATGCCCTCCTGGCGCCGCCGCTCGTCCCTGCCCCGGCCGCCCTCAAAGAGAAGCGGGAAAAGGCGGGGCCGCCCTCCACGGTGGACGTTTTGATTGCCTATACCCCGAACATGCTCACTCGCCTTGGTTCGGTAGCGAACATCAGAGCGCGCATGGATCACCTCATCGCGCTTACCAACCAATCCTATATCGACAGCGGCATCGCCAGCGCCTTGCGCCTGGTGCGCATGGAAGCGGTGAGCTACTCCGACACCACCGCCAACAGCACCGCGCTCTACGAAATAACCGGCTCCAATGGCTCGGCGCCGGTTCCTATCCCGCCTTCTCTCAGTGCCGTGGCCGGCTGGCGCAACACCTACGGCGCGGACCTGGTACTTTTGCTGCGCGGCTACGTCAATGCCAGCCACGGCGGTTGCGGTATTGCCTGGTTATCGACTTCCCGCTGGAACGGCAATATCTACAGCAGCCCCGAATTCGGCTACGGCGTGATTTCCGATGGCTGGGACGGAATTTATGGTTGCGGCGAGTACACCTTCGCCCACGAAGTCGGGCATATTTTCGGCGTGACTCACGACCGCGTCACCGAAGGGCAGCCCACGGGGGCCGATCCCAACCTGGTGTATTCCTACGCCTACGGCTATGGTGTCGCGAGCAGCTTCTACACCATCATGGCCTATGGCTCGTCCTTCGGCTGGCCGACGCAGTACCCGGTCTTTTCCAGCCCGCTCCTCAGCTGCGACGGCCAGCCCTGCGGCAAAGCGGTCGGCCAAGCCGACGAAGCCCACAATGCCTTGGCCATCGAAAACACGCGCGAGCTGCTGGCGGCTTACCGCACCGCCGTCCCGCAGGCGGCCCAGGCCTTCGTATCGGCCAAGACCGGCAACGACGCCAACGCCGCCAGCAATTGCCCCGTCACCGCGCCTTGCCGCAGCTTTCAAACCGCGGCCGGCGTGGTGCAAAGCGGCGGGGAAGTGCTGGCACTGCACTCCGGCGGCTATGGTTCTATCACCGTGCAGCGCTCGATGACCATCGCCGCCGCGCCGGGAGTCTCGGCTTCATTAACGGTCGCGAGCGGCACCGGAGTGAGCGTCATCGAGCCTTCGCTGCGGGTCACATTGCGCGGGCTCACGATCATCGGTGAAGGCGGCACGCACGGTGTCGAGTTGCTTTCCGACTCACACTTGCAGGTCGAGAACTGCAATATCAGCGGCTTTGCCAGCGGTGCCGGGGTTCGCGCCAACACCGTCAGCAAATTGCGCGTACTGCGCTCGCGCATGACCAACAACGCCCAAGGCATTCAGTTGCAAAACGGCGCCACCGCCAGCGTCGTGAGAAGCGCTCTGGCGGGCAACACCAACGGTCTCATCGCCACCAACTCGGTTTCCGGCCGTAGCACCCAAGCCGCCCTGGTAGACAGCCTGGTGACGCAGAACACCACGGGTGTGAGCGTGCAGGCCTCCGCCAGCGGCGCTACCGCCGTGATGAGCCTGGCCCGCAATGTCATCAGTAACAACAGCAATCGCGGGCTGGAACAAACCGCCAGCGGCGGCGGCGCTTCGACCCTCGAATCGGTGGGCCGAAATACGGTGCGCCAGAATGGCACCAATGTCTTCGGTACGCTGACCACCGTTCCACCCACTTGACCCCTCAGGCAAGCGATACGCGGAGCCCAAAATGCGCACTTCCCGACCAGCTCTACTCTGTCTTGTGCTGTTCTTCGCCGCCATGCCAGCGGTTGCGGCACAGCGCACCTTCGTTTCCGCCACCAGCGGCAATGACGCCAATATCAGCAGCAACTGTAGCCCTGCCGCTCCCTGTCGGGGATTCGCTGCTGCGCTGACCGTTACCTCCAGCGGCGGAGAAATCATTGTTCTCGATAGCGGCGGCTATGGCGCGGCGAGCATTGCCCAGTCGGTGTCCATCGTTGGGGCGCCCGGCGTGCATGCCGCAGTCTCGGTTTTCTCTGGCGCGGGCTTTGCGATTTCTGGCGGCGGCATTGCAGTCACGTTGCGCAATCTCTATATCAACGGCCTAGGGGGTGCTTACGGCGTGCAAATGACCGGCGGCAGCAAGCTCGCGATGGAAAACTGTGTCGTCGCCAATTTTTCGTCCGGGGGCGCCGGCGTGGCGATCAGCACGGCTGCCAACGTACAAATCACCGGGACGATGTTCCGCGACAACCTGGTCGGTTTGTCCTTGGGTGCGGGCTCCACCACCGCTATCAGCGACTCTCAGTTCTACGGCAACACCACCACCGGCATCGCCGCCGCAAACGCGACCGGCGGAACCACTATCGCAGTCGCGGCGAACAATCTCACGGCATCGTACAACGGCAGTGCAATACAAGCCGCGGCCACTGCTTCGAGCGCGACCACGCTATTCACCCTCACCAACAGCACCATCACGCGCAACACCATCGGCTTGCAGCAACAAGCCAGCGGCGGCGGCACGGCGACGCTGGAGTCGTTGGGCAACAACACCGTGCGGCAGAATACCACCAACACTTCGGGCACTATTACCACCGTCGCTTTGCAGTGAGACGGGACTCCCTTTCTTCGGGGGAGTTGCCGTTTCGTTCGAAAAGCGGCGAGGGGTTTCCCCCGTGAGGCACCGGGCCGACCCGAATCACGGGAAACAATCACCTCAATCCATATCGTGGGGGCCGCATCTTCCCGCAACCCGGAGACTGCGCGCGAGGCGGTAGGCGAGTTCGTTCAGCGGTACAATGCACATTGGCGTCGCGAAGAACTGGGCTTCCTGAGACCCCGGAAGGCCCTTCAGGCCGCTCTTCTCAAGGAGGTCGCCTGAGATGCAAATCCGTATCGAAACAACCGGTTTCGGCACACTTGGTCATTCCGCCATCAAAGGTCGATCGATTTTGTGATCAATTCCATTCCAAGACCAGCCTATTCGGCTCATCGCTATGGACAAAGAAATAGCTCCGCTCAAACTATACTCAGTAGTCATACCAGCACGGAACGAAGAAGAGTCTCTTCCCGAGACCTTGAATGAAATCTGCAATCATTTCCAAATGGAAGGTATTCCCCACGAAATCGTCGTCGTGGATGACGGGTCGACGGACAAGACATGGGATGTCCTGTTAGAGCTAAAGGATACCGAAATACCCACATTACGACCTGTCAAAAATACTGGATTGAATGGTTTCGGTCGAGCGGTCGTGACAGGTCTCGAGCATTCCACGGGGGATGCCGTAGTGGTCATGATGGCTGATCGGTCCGATTCACCCGCGCATGCAGTCGCCTACTGGCGAAAGCTCAATGAAGGATATGAATGCGTGTTTGGCAGTCGCTTCATCGACGGCGGTTCGGTTCACGACTATCCGAGGGTCAAGCTGATAATGAACCGGATCGCCAACCTTGTAATAAAAGCACTCTTTCGCATTCGCCTGAATGACACAACGAACGCTTTCAAAGCGTACCGGCGAAATGTAATTGACGGCTGCAAGCCCTTCCTGAGTGCTCATTTCAACCTTACTGTTGAGATTCCGCTGAAAGCAATAGTAAGAGGATATACCTGGACCACCATCCCCATTTCATGGAAGAACAGGAAATATGGAGTGGCCAAGTTGAAAATCAAAGAAATGGGTAGCCGCTACCTCTTCATCATGTGTTACGTGTTACTCGAAAAACTCCTGAGTCGAGATGACTACAAACGGCGTGATCAGTAAATACATCGCTCGATCACGGCTTACTCGATGTGACCGTTGAACTCTCCAGCGCTATTTCCCGCCGCCGCAGACGGTGAGAGGCGACGGCGGAAATTCAATCGCAAAAATTGGGATAGGACTAGCTTTCCGGAGGTATTCGTCCCTCATTTTTTGGGCTCGATTTGAGGTAAATGGTCGTTGCGCAGGCAAAGGAGCTTATAATTCCCGCGACCAGAACTGAATTTCTGGGGCCTTTCTTTCGGTAGTTTGCCGGAGAATGACGTGAGTGGCCGTCTCGGAATCGATGTCGTCAATGTGCGCCTCCATGCGGGCTACAGAACGCGCAATTGCTCCTGCCCGTATTGTATCGTCGGACCGTATTCGGGTTTTCTGCGTCTGATAAAAGACGGGGAATACTTGCCCAAACATTCCGCAGAAAGAAGCTTGCCCTGTCGATCGTCAATGCAAACTTGATAGCCTTCCTGCGGAAGGTTGCACGCGACGTTCGAATTGCTGACGTCGTCAACCCGCTTCTTCTGCTCGCTGCGTTCGGGTACTTCTATTCCCACCAAATCCGCTTCGCCTGGACCCGGGACGACGGCGCATTGCTGCTGTTGGCTGCGCTGTACAAACCCAGCCAGTATTTCTTTGATGTGGGGTTCGTTCATGGCGTTTCGCCGTCCAATTTTTATACGCCGTGGCTGATACTCAACTATGACCTCAACGCCTGGCTGTTCCGTGACCACGTAAACGGATATTACTGGCATCAACTGGCGTCAATGGCGATCGCGGTCGCTTTGAGCTACCGCGTGATGCGGCTTTTTGTAATGCCTGGCGCAGCGTTGATTGGTTCGGCGATCTTTGCTTGGGGAGTGCCGGTGCTCTTCGCTGCTCAAGAGCTTATGGTCATCCACTACGTCGAGGGCCTCTGCTTCGCTCAAATTGCGGTGATCGGCAGTGCCATCTGGTTGCAACGCGGCCTACGCTGGTGGCTCTGGATAGCTCTAACGTTCTACTTCGCCACCCTATTTTGCAAGGAAGTGTACTTCCCGCTGCCTGCGTTGCTTTTCGCACTTCCATTCGGCGATTTCAAGCGCAGGCTCCATCTAGCCGGCTATTTGGCGGTGATCGGTTTGCTTTATCTGGCCTGGCGTTATTACGCTTTGGGTGCGATTGCAGACGGCCATTCGGGACAGCTCGAGATATCGACGATGGCTCGCAACTTGTTCATCGCGTCGCGCGTCGTGGAACTGTTCTGGGGCCCGCAACTAGGCCCAGTGTACGGATTCGTTCTCGGCGCGTCGATTGCGTTCGCCGTGTTCCGCCAACAGCGCAACTGGCCCATGTTGGGTTTTGTGCTCGGATGTCTTGTGGCCGGATCCGTGCCGCTGCTTCCGCTGCAACCCAGCAGTTTAGCGGCTCCCAACAGACTGGTCTTTTTTGCGTGGTGGCTCACGGTATTGGTACTGGTGACAACGGTCTGCGCCCTATTCAAGCATCGACCAACTCACACAGCTCTGCTGCTTGTTCTATTCGTATTGTTCGAATTCCACAACGTCAGGGCGCGCGCGGAGTTCGCAGCCCAACGCGATGCTGACTTAGTGAACCGGCTTTACGCAGAGCTTGCTTCCTCGAAGGCTTCGGATTCATTTGTACTCGACAGCCTGGAGCGTTCTTATCTGAGTAACGTGCTAAACGGATTCCAGCGCACGTATCGACTGCGTGGCTGGCATGGTGCGAATGGTTTGCTGGTACCCATCGAAGATCTCGCCGCGGAGCAACCATTGCTTCCCCGGGCGGCAGTACTCGCCGGGCCTCGACCAGAGGTGAGAGCCGAACTGGCCGCAAAGCGCGCGGCGCTTTGCACTGAGGCCATCGCCGCGACCTTCGAGTTCGATTCTTTGCGGCAACTGGTTTACTGGCGCGGGCAAGCCTCAACAAATGGAGTATTGAAAGTTATGTTCAAGATCTCTGAAGAGAACTGGCAAGTCAAGGGTGCCAGTATGCCGAACGGCTTCGGCCCGTTGGGGCGCGATTATTGGCATTTTCGCGCCAAACCTGGCATGGGTTCAAAAATATTCTGGCCGAATCAGAATATGGATTTCGAGTTTCGAGTGTGGTTCAAATCCGATGGCGGATGCCTAACGGCATCGCCGCCGCTACGCTTTTCTCCCGCCTCGCAGCCTGTTTTCAGTTGGCGTTCAAACTGACCTCATGGGCCCACTTTTTCCGTGACCTAGTCCGCGGAAGATACGGAGGCAAAAGTCGAAAGCCCCGACCAGCGGCGCCCAAAAAACCCATCCAACCGGCTTGGTCAAGCAGTTGACCACAGCGCCTCCCAAGAGAGCGCCATGGGCAAGAATTACCGAGAACAGCGCCACGCTCAGCGTGGAAACCGGGCCTCCACTCTCTCCGGCGCCAGTTGCAAGGGGCTTTGCTTAGCGGCCAGCACGGCGCGGCGCCATCCGCCTTGGAAGTCTTCCGCGCCCGTGTAGTCATCGAAGTCGGGGCGCAAAACGACGCCGCGATAACCCGCGGCCTCGCACAGACCGACCAGAGCGGCCCTGCTCGGCAACATCACCAATCCATCTCGTAGAGCATTGCGCGGATCGGAAACAGACTCGTGGCGCAAGCCGAATACCGCCTCGTCGGAACGATACAGTGCAGTGTCGATCACCACCATGTCAGTATTCACGCCAGACACCCGCTGCATGAGCTCAATGGGACGATTGACATGGTACATCACGCCTAGAACCAAGACGATATCGAAGAGCCCGGCGCTGGCGAAATCAAACTCGAAAAAATCCGCCTCGGCGAAGCAGTACCGCCGCGGGTCAATGCGCTTCTCGGCAAATACCAGGCGTGCTTGCTCGATATGCATGGCCCGCCCATCGAGGCCCAGAACGAAATCGGCGCCAGCCTCGATGGCAGCCAGCGACCAGAATCCTGCGTTGCAGCCCAGATCGAGCACTCGCTTGCCGGCGAGGTTCCCGCCGCAAGCCTCGACGAGCGGCTCGAAGAAGTAGGCCTTGCGCTGCTTGTGGCGATTGATCCGGGACGGATCGGCGATGGGTGTGCGTACGCCATCGAGATCGAATTCGTAGTGCCAGCGCGGAAAGGCCGCAATGGCCTGGCGCAGGGCGTCAGTTTCTGCTGGGTTTCGGCGAATCATTGCTCCCTTCCGTGCTCGATGGGTCCAAACGAACCTCTTGGTCAGGGCCGGCTAGACTTTTTCCAGTACAGCGGTTTGGCCGAGAGTTGCGGGCTGCGGGCGCACCGGGCGCCGCTCCCTGGCACAAAAGCTGCATCAGGGACATAATTCTACCTGAAGGAAGTGCAGGAGCAGGTCATGACGCTACGCAGGTTGCCGATCATCGTGGTTCTCGCCGCTGGGTTCAGCGCTTTGCCGGGGCAGGCTTTGGAGATTACCGGCACCGTCACCATCAGCGGCGCGGCAGCAAGCGGCGTGGGCGTCTACGGTGCCAACGCGGACTGCACGCCGACCAATGGCGCGGGGGCATATGCCTGCACCGTTGCCAACGGCTGGTCAGGCAGCATTGCGCCGCGGCGCGTGGGCGCGCGCTTTGAAGCGGTCGGCGATCCCTATGCACCGGCAGCAAGGACCTTCACTTCCCTCGCGGCCAGCCAGGCGGGAGTCGACTTCGCCGGCACGCCCAACCCGTCGGCGCGCTCGGAGCGGGCGATCTATCGTGCCGGCACCAACCAGTTCTTTCTTGATTACGACCAAAATTCCTCCCCCGAGGCCATTGTCCGCTTCGGAACCATCGGTGATCTGCCCTTGGTGGCGGACGTGAACGGCGACGGACTCTCCGACCTGGTGGTCTACCGGAGCGGCACCTGGTTCACATCCACCAACCGCAACGGGACCGCCGATCAGATCTACGGTTTCGGCGGCGTTGCCGGCGACATTCCCTTGCTCGCCGACCTCAGCGGCGATGGCCGAGCCGACCTCATCATCTTTCGCGGCGGCACTTGGTACGTGTCGACCGGCCGCAATGGCGTCGCCGATCGCATCTACCATTTTGGGCAAGCCGGAGATATCCCGCTCGCCGGTGACATGGACGGAGACGGACTCGCCGATCTGGTGATTTTCCGCAACGGACAGTGGTTCGTGGACACCACCCGAAGCGGCAGGGTCAGCCAGCAATTCGGGTTTGGAGGCGTGGCCGGAGAGCGGCCCCAACTGTTCGATCACGACGGCGATGGCCGGCTCGATGTCGCGGTCGTGCGAAATGGTCTCTGGTACATCTGTACCTCCCGCGACGGTGCGCTGGCGGCATTGGTCGGCTATGGCACCAGCGGAGACCTCCCGGTCGCCGGAAGCTTCAACACCGCCAATACGCTCTTTGTGCGCGCGGGAGGCAGCTGCACGGACTCATGCAGCGCCGCCAATCCTTATGGTTCGATCGGCGAAGCCTGGCGCGATGCCAGCGCGGGCACGGTGATTCGTATCGGCGCGGGCACTTATGCGGAGAACTTGGTCTTCAGCTATCCCGGGAACCAGTATGCGCCGGGCGAGTTCGGCAAGAATCATGTCGCCTTCTTCGGTGTCGGGCGTCAAGCCGTAAGAGTCTCGCCAGCCTCCGGCGATGCCCTCTATCTCCAGGGCGCCAGCGGCTATCTGTTCCGGGGCATGAGTTTCCAGTCCTCGGGCGCATCCGGGCGGGGTGTCGTCCTGACCGGCGGGCCGGGAGACGCTTCGGCCTTGCCGAGTTTTCCCGCGGCGCACGCCGAGTTTGCCAATGTCGCCTTCGGGCCGAATGCCCACCACAATCTTCTGCTCACCGGTGCATCATGGGTTACAGCTTTCGACAGCAACGCCGACAGCAGCCAATTCAAGCAGGGCGTTTCGCTGTGGGACAACCCCCTTCTGATCGCGGACAATCTCAGCGCCTCCAACAATGGCTGGGGAGTAGCGCCGATTCCGCTGCCGGATGCAGGCAAAGGGCTGGAGATGATGCGCAATGCCGAAGCGCGAATCAACCGCTCGCGCTTCATCGACAATCTCACCTTCGGCGTCATCGCCATCAACAATTCCCGCCTCATCATGAGCAAGAGCACGGTCTCCGGCGCCAAGTACACGGGCATTCAAATCTGTGGCGCAAGCTCGCCGGACACGACGCGCACTACGCTAACCCAGAACTGGATCGCCGGTAACGGCATGGCGAAGCCTGCGGGCTTCCCCAATGGCTTCAATGGCCTGGAGTACTACACCACCTGTGTCGGCCATCAGCAAGTGAGCTCCAACGCCATCGTCGGCAACTCCTACAACGGCATCTTCTTGGGCTCCGGCAGCGCGACGATCAGCGGCAACACATTCACCGGAAACATGATCGGTCTTTCGCTCTATGCCAACGATCAGTCGATGGGCGGCGAACCCGCCTCGGCCGCAGACACCGATGTCGTGGTCACCGCCAATACTTTCGATGCCAATCGGGCAGACGGCATCTTCGCCGAACGCTTCGCGGCAACCGGCACCCCACGCCGCTTGATCGCCCAAGTCGGGGGCGCCCCGGCACAGGGCCTGGCCAACCAGATCAAAAACCACACCGTACAGCCCGAGATCGGCTTCGCCTATGGCATTTCGTGCAGCAACCTGCTGGCTGCGGATTTCGCCTGTGCCACCGGACAGAACGTCTTTAGCGGCAACAGCACCGATATCGAGGGCACTTGCCCGGCCAGCTGCGTCCCGTGAGACAGCCGCTCAACAATGGCTCGAAAGCAGAAACCCCGGCGGAGTCACAGGCGCCTTTGGTAGAGCCCCAGTTTCTCGACTCTGATCGCTCGACAGGCGCCGGCGTTGTCGAGATCGATCCGAACGCCCTTGACATGCCTCAGCAGCAGCCAACTCGGGAATGCATCCAGCGGCACGATGAGTGTTCCATCATCCGCCGTGAATCGCAGGCTTGCGCTCGGATACGCCCGCTCACGCTCGTCACCCCACCAGTAAACCTCTATCCGCGGTTGGGTCTTGCGATCCAGGCATTCGAAATCGAATTTCAAGAGCCCCGCCTCGCGGCCCGAAATCGCCGCGCCCGAGAGGTCGACAATGATCTGCGGGTCATTGCCCTGGATGCGATAGCCCCCATCCTCGAACGCGAACTGATGCGGGCTCAGGGCAGACGCTTCAATCTCCTTGACGAGCGTCATTCGGTCGGCCAGCGCAGGCTCCGATCTGCCCCAGGCCACCGGCACCTTCCCCAGCTCTGGTGCCGAGAATGCCCGCTGAAGAAGCGCCATCCGGTACTCCTTGTTCCGCTGCTCCCCGGCCAACAAATGCATACTCCTTGGCGGCGACCCCGGCGCGCCGACGAGAGTTGGTCCGTCGAGCCAGACACTCGCGCCCTCTTTGGAAACGCGCAAAACTCGGCGCACCTCGTCGGCCCCGACGCGAATCCTGTCACCTGGCTTGATGAAGGATAGAGCCACCAAGTCGTCGACCACGAAGGCCGCCTCGTTGCGATACAAACCGTGCTGCCAATTTTTGTCGGTAATCGCCTTGACCGCAACTTCGATCTCGGAGGGGCGACTGTCCACGACATCCCTGCTTCGGTAGCCGATGATGAATCCGTTCTCGAACTTGGGAATGTAATTGTCGATCACGAAGCGATACAAGAGATGGGTACGCAAGGCCAGGCCGCCGCCGTCGTGGTTGATGTTTTGCCCCTCCAAGAGCGCAAGTGGCGGCGGATTCGCCGCAAGCGTCTCCAGCGCACGCCGCTGTTGCGCTTCCCCCACCATGTTGTAAGGTGCGGTCACGGCGACCGGGGGTCTGCGGTTGAGATAAAAATATTGGGCGTTTCGGTTGGTCAGGTCGAGGTAGGTCTCCTCGGGACCCAACTTTGAGTCCATCAGTGCCCCGAGTCGGTTGAGCCGATCCCAATGCTCCTTTTGCACATGCGACCGCCCGATATTGCCAAGTCCCGCGCTCTGACTATCGGTGAGTGTTGGCGCATTGATGCGGTTGGCAATGGATTTCAGCAAACCCGAGGATGAAACCACTCCGTAATTGAGGAGCGCGCTCATGCATACGATCAGCAAGGCGAAGGGCGCCTTGGACTGCGGTTTGAGGATGGGCCACAAGAGCATCGGCAGCAGAACGGTCCAGCCCAGAATCGCGAGCAAGCCCGCCCTTGATATGTGAGCCTCCTCCAACCGTCCCATCGAATAGGGAACCATTAGGAGACAGAAGATCAGAATGACGAGGGCTGGATAGATCTCGCTGGTGGCCCTTCTCCATTCCCCTCTGTTCGCATGGATCATCATGAGGCAAGCGATTGGAATGGCGATCCAGGACATGCGAACGACATCGCCGGAAAGTCCCGGCCATCGGTTTCCTCCCCAATGGGCCTTCCAGACCATGCCATACGCGACTTGATTGACCGCGCCATTCTCGGCGACGTACCGAAGCGCCCCATGCAACATCGCGCCAAGCGGCGTGAAGAGCGCCAGACCGGCCAAGGTCGAGAGCGAAACTCCGACGATCGCCCATTCCTTCTTGCCGCCGCTGCGCAAGACCGCCCAGGCCGCGTGCAGAGCCAAAACGCCCGATGCGGCAACCAGAACCGTCCCCTGCGGCGGCACCGCCAGAATGACGAGAGGCGCGGTCGCCACCCATACCGCCAGCCACTTCGCGGGCTCTGCGCGGAGCGCACGCGCCAGCCAAACGAAAAGAACGGCAGCAAGAACGAACCAGGCAAGACGGCCGCGAAGGAAAAAGATGCAGACGATGGCCAAGGGGAGGCTACCCGACAGCCTAATAATCGCCAAGAACGCGATCAGCGCCAGTATTGCATGCACTAGACGTGCCGCCTCCAACAGGCTGCCTGCCGAGCCATCATAGAAAAGCACCGCGGACAACCCGGCCAGATCGTTGTCGATGGAGCCTTTGGCGGGAAGATAATCCACATAGGGAATCGCGCCCTTGAGGTAGAGCCACCATCCCAGGAGATTCTCGCCGAAATGATAATCGTCGGGGTTGATCATGGGCGCTCTGGTGCTCCCGACCTTTAGCGGCAGCAGTAGTGCAAATAGCGCGACAGGCGACAGAAGCCGCGACCAATCCGCACTCACCGCATGCTTATGATAGCGCCAGAGCACATCGATGACGCTCCAGGCGATGAGGCCCCCAATCAGCGCCTTGAGCCAGACCGAGGTGGCGTACCGGGTGATCTCGCCAGAAGGGAGCAACAATTGGGCAGGAAAAAGCGTCAAGTAATAGGCGCAAGCGCCGATCTGTCCGATCATCAGCGCCGTCGGCAGGATACGAAACAGCTTTTCCGGCCACCGGGCCACGAGATAGACGCCACCGAGCATACCCACGCTGAACAAAGCGTAGCTTGCCGGCACGATGGCCGCGGCATCGACCTCGCCCACCCGACCAGGCGCCGCGCGGCCGAGAACCAACGCCGTTTCCAGCGGGATCAGCGCAAGCAGGAGGATGGCCAGCATGAAAAGTCCACAGCGCTCCGGGTCGAACTCCGCCGCCCTTTGCGTATTGGCAATGGCCGCAATTCCCATGAATAGAACCGCGGAAGCGGATAGTAGGGCTAGCAACGCGGCATCGAAAGCGACGCCAGGCATGAAATTGAAAACTACCGCGGCGCCGGGCGCCGACCACCAAAGCAGTTGATTCGAAGCTCTGGCGGAGCGATCCGCGCCAAAACGATTGCGCACTTGGATAAGGGCATGGGAAAGAAACAGAAATGCCAGAAACAACGCCAGAACGAAGCTCGGCAGGGATATCAAGTCCTGCAACTTGCTTCCAGCATCCCAGGTGATTCGGCCGACCACGAAATCCGCGTAGCGGGGCGGAATTCCTAGATTCCAGGTTGCATCGAGAACGACGACGGCGACTGCGCAGGCCGCCACAGCGGCGGCGAATTTTTCGGTATTCGAGAGCGGGCTCACCTTCGTTCTCTCAGGACGGCTTCTGCTCAGGGTCGTAGCCGCCGACACAGGCGACAAGAAGCACGCGCAGCAAGGAGAGCTGACCCCTCAGTCCCTTGACCTTGGTAGGCACCACACCCTGTGGATACCTGCGCACCGTTGCGATTTCTTGGCAGCGGTACCCGAGTCTGGGCGCGCGGTAAGAGAGGTAAGCCAGCAGCTCGTAGCCGCAAAACACGTTCCGGAACGGCGCCACCTCGGCATCCAGCAACATCCGTCGGCTATATCCTCGATAGCCCTGCGTGGTATCGGTCCATTTTTGCCCGGAGGCAAAGCTGAGAATTGGCGCATGGATGCAGCGAATCGCCCACTTGCGGATCAGAGGCGTGTTCTCCTCCCTGCCCCCCTCCACGAACCGAGAGCCTTGCACGAAATCCACGCCGCCCTCTAGCGCGGCGAGGAATCGGGCGATTGCTTCCGGGTCGTCTTTGTCGTTGCCGTCGATGGTGACGATCCCGCGATACCCCTGATCCAGAGCGAAGGCATAGGCGCATCGCAGCTGGGCACTGAGTTTACCCGGTCCGGTCTTGATCAGCAATCCCCGCACACCCATGCGCTTCAGCGCATCGGGTTCGACTGAGCCATCCGAGCTGCCTCCGTCGACGATCACGATGTCCGCCTGTGCCGCAACGTCGATCGCCTGCATACGACTGAGCAGGTTCGAGATGCGCCGCCCCTCATTGATCACCGGAACCACGACGCAATAAGCATGCTGACGGCCCAGCCAGAGCGGCACCTCCATGCTCGGAACGTCCCGCTGGGTCGCCTCTTCAGAAGAAACCTCCATGCCGGCACTCACAGTGTCAGAAAGATCGCTTTGGGCCACACTGAACGCCGCTCACCCCGCGCACCGGCTCTCGGGGCCATGCGGCGCCGCACTCGGGCCATACGACCGCAACGCAAAGATCAGCGCACGCTCGATAGCAGCCAAGCGCGGCTCGGACTTTGCCGGGAGCATTTCGATGGTGACCCCATGCTCCGGCAGATAGCGCGAGAACGCGTGCCGAAATCTCTGATGGTCGTTTCCGCCATCGCCCAACGGAACAAGCCCCGGTTCGCTGGCGTGGATGTGCCCGATCAGGTGAGCGCATTGAGCCAGCACCTCGTTAGGGTCCTCGCCGTTCATGATCACCGCTCCGGTATCGAACTGCATGCGGATCGCCGGATGGTCTATCGCGCTGACGACGCGGGCGGTCTCCGCGCTCGTCATCATGAAGTTCGAACCGTATTGCGCCGGATTGGGTTCGAGACACAAGTTCACGCCCCTGGCCGCGGCGTAATCGCCGGCCCGCCGAAAAAAGCGAGACGCCACGTCGAGCGTTTCGTCATCGCTCAAACCAGCTCGATCGCGGTTTTTGGGGGAACCGAAGACCAACCGGCTCGCACCAAGGCCCGCCGCGACACGGAAAACCGCGGTCAGATGGTCGAGCATCGCTTTCTGCACTGCTGGGGTACCGAAGACGTTGAGTCCCATGGTCCCAAACAGTAAGGACTGCATCCCGATGACCTCCACTCCCCGATCCGCCCACCACCGCCGCACTTGCCGAATTTCCTCGTCCTTGGCGCAAGATGGATCGGCAAAATACTTGCCTGGTGCAATGTCTATCCCATCGATGCCATAACGGCCTAACAAAAGCGCCACCTCGGCGTCGTCTTCCACCTCCCAGGCAATGTTGGAAATCGCGAGCTTCACGGTCGCTCTCAGAACGAAGCCCGCAAAGCCACTGGCTCAGATTGCGCGTAAGCGCGAATCGCCTGGACTGTGTCGTGCGCGCTGTATTGGTACCGGCCGCTCGTCCCAAACACCACGGCGTGCTGGGTCTGCATGTCGTACCGGGCCGGCTGACCGTCTAGAATTTGGTCAAAGGGCCTGCCAAACCCTAGCCGAGACACATCCGCGATACTGATCGGAGCGGCGGTCAGGTGCAGCAGGCGCAAGTCCGCTTGCAAAGCCTTCTGAATGTCATACCAGAGGTTGACCATGGGATAGAACTGGAACACGCCCCGGCTATCGATGACTTGAAGATTGTTGCCGTTATGAAAGTCGAAGATGACGTTCTTTCGCAGCCCCGGCCCCACCAGACCGGGAAGCCTCACGATCAGGTGGTGCGCGAAGTGGTCCACAACGAATTCTTCGAGAATACGCCGATTCAGGCCGTAGGGATGCAATCCGGCTTGATCCACTGTCGAGGCCTCATCCACGCCGACAGGGTCTTTGAAAACGTCGACGGTACTGATCAGAATGAACATCCCGCTCTCGACTGTCCTGAGGTGGCGGATCAGGGACTCGATGCTGTCTCGGTCCTGTTGCGGATTTCTGTTGGCCATCCACTTCTGCGCGGGAGCACCGGCGCAAATCACGAGGTCGAACTGCCGGTCGGCAATCTCCTGAATGGTGGACGCGCGGTACACCGCATCGAAACTTCGCTGCCTCAGCAGCGTGCTGCCCACGAATCCGGAGTGGCCGATGAGCGCGCTAGTCATTGCTGACCTCGAATTTGTAAGGAAGCCCTACCGCTGCCGGTTCTAACAGCGCGCCCTCTAAACGCACATAGAGGTACAGGGCCTCTTCCGTGACATCGATGATGCGCCTCGAGTCGCCGCTCGCAAACTGCACCCTGTTCCCCACCGCATGCTTGGCTTTGTTCTGAGGAATATTCCGGACGTAATAACCGGCGTGCTTTCTGGCAATCCCCCGGTCCCAATCGGCGTCGGCAAACGTGAAGTCGGCCAGTTCGCCAGTTGCAAGAACTTCCTCGTTGGCAAACTCAATCTTGCGGGCCTCGCACGTTTCGACCACAGCGATGACCGAAGGATTGCCGACAACCTTGAGATCGAACTCGTTGCCAGTCTCCGGGGTAACGCGCACCGCCATGGTAGCGACGCCGCGATCTCGGGGTGGAAGGGACATATACCCTCGGAAATGGATGTTGTTTCTTATCATCAGAAGAAATCGACCGGAGCCTGAAGTGGCGTAGCTCAGGCGAACCTTGTAGTAGCCGCCACTGTCATCGGCAAGAACGATTTTCGTATTGTCCAGCACCTGGCACGACACGATCGTGTCGCGCCGCGGTGCCTCGATCCTTCGCCACACGATGGTGGTTGGCGAGATTAAGCTCGGTTCCCTACGGGCAAGCAGTTCCCCATAGAACCAGAAGTTCTGACTGAGCATCAACGGCTGGACCATCGGTTGGAACCGGTATCGCGTGGAAATGACTATATCCGCATCGGGAAGCCGGGATTGCGCCACTGAGCGAAGACTTCCCAGGGCATGAATCACCGAATCCACCGGCCATGGACCGAACTGCCTGCCGATGGCGCTCCACAACCCCCAGTATTCCTCGATGGCGAGCTGCGCTCGGCTGCGCCTCGCAAGTTCCACATACTCCTTCCATTCCGCGCCCAAATAGCCACCCAGTTCGGCAACGAAGAAGCGCCGCGGATCATTCTTGGCATCATCGACAGCCTTCAGCCATTGACTCGAAGCCCAGACGGCCGCCGCTAACAAGCTACTAAGAGCGACAGCGCTCAAGGCGTTCGCCACCGCGTCGCGGCGAGCGGCCGTCGCCGCAGCTCGCTTCAAAAGCACCCACTGAATGCCGCTTAATGAGGCCAGAATGGTCGTGATCAGCCCCCAAGAAAAGAACCCCAGGAAATACTTCCCGAGATGACCACCCAGGGAAGCGACGACGCCCCCGCAAAACAGTGCGAGCCCGATCCACGCCAGAAGGATGTGTTCCATGCGGCGGGTCTTGATTGCCATCACCGTGGCTATTGCCAGAACCAACAATGGAAAGCGGTTCTCGTGCGAGATCAGTTTCGGAAGTTCCGTCCAATCGAATATCCGGGCTTTCTGTAAGAACGTGCCGAAATACCACCACTGATCGCCGGCGACATCGAGGAAGTTGAACCGCAACCACTCGATCAGGTGCCCTGCCGTCATCACTGAAACCATCAATAACCAAGTAGCGGCGGCCGAGGCGATAAAGGTCGCCGCCCTCGCCCTCCATGCGGGCCGCTCGCCCCGGTACCAAAACCCCAACCAGAAGATCCCAAGAAGCACCGCCGTAGAAACGGCGAAGTCGTTCGACCAGAGCAACACCACGCCACAGAGAATGCCCGCAAAAACACTCTGCCGAAACCCGTGTCGCTCGTGCTCGATCAGAAGATAGGCAAATAGGGCAGCGAGGTAAGACACGGCTGCCCGCAGCGGCCGCAACGAAGCACCTGGCTCATAGAGGAAGAGATACTCACTCGGCCACAGAAGCGCGTTGCCTAGGACAAAAATCAACATGAAGACGACACCGCCGCCGGCGGCGGAAGAGATTGCCGCCCGAGGACGAATTATCAAATGCCAAAGCAGAGCAACCGCAAACCATCCCGCGATCAGCGTAATCCATTGCGCGGCGAAGACGCTGGCAGCCAGATCTGCGCCGGCCAGCTTGAAAACCGGAAAGATCACCATCATTGGGCCGATGCCCAGATAAGGGTAAAAGTCCCTTGCGGGTAACTGCCCGGCATCGAGCCGGTACATGGCGCTCGCCGTCTGGAACGCCCCGTCGATGTGGCTAGTCGGCGCATCGACTGCGCCAAGAAGCGCTTTCGATGTAAAAAACGTTAGCGCCGCCAACACTGCGCCAGCAGACAAATAGGCGCTGGCTCCGCCGCCCGACCACAATTGCTGTAGCCACGTTTTCAAGCTACTCATCTCCCAGCATCAGCGCGCTACTCATTGCTGACCTCGAACTTGTAAGGAAGACCAACCGCTGAGGCTTCAAGCGGTGCTCCATTCAAACGCACATAGAGGTACAGGGCGTCTTCGCTGACGTCGATGATGCGCCTCGAGTCGCCGCTCGCAAACTGCACCCTGTTCCCCAGCGCGTGCTTAGCTTTGTTCTGGGGAATGTTCCGGACATAATAACCGGCGTGCTCTCTGGCAATGCCCCGGTCCCAATCGGGGTCAGCAAACGTGAAGTCGCCCAGTTCGCCAGTTGCAAGAACTTCCTCGTTGGCAAACTCAATCTTGCGGGCCTCGCACGTTTCGACCACGGCGGTGACCGAAGGATTGCCGACAACCTTGAGATCGAACACCGTGCCGGTGTCAGCGGTGACACGCGCCGGAATAGCAACATGGCCGCGATCGATCGTTGGAAGCGACATATAGCCCCGGAAAGAAATGTTGTTACGCATCATCAGAAGAAATCGACCAGACCCCGAAGTGGCGTAACGCAAGCGAAGCGTGTAATAGCCGTCACTGTCCGCAGCGAGAACGACTGTTGTATTGTCCAGAACATGGCACGGCACGACCGGGTCGCGCCGCGGCGCATTGATCCTTCGCCACACGATAGTGGTCGGCGAAATAAATCCCGGTTCCCATTTATTGAGCAACTCTTCATAAAACCAGAAATTCTGGCTGATATTCCACGGCTGCCAGCTCGGCGAAACGCGGAAGCGCGTGGAAACGATTTTATCCGCATCGGGAAGCCGCAATTGTGCAACTGAGCGAAGTCTGCCCAGGGCGTGAATGACCGAATCCACCGGCCATGGACCGAACTGCCTGCCGATGGCGCTCCAAATACCCCAGTATTCCTCGATGGCTCGCTGCCCCTTGCTGTTCCGTGCAAGCTCCACATACCCTTTCCACTCCGCGCCCAAATAGCCACCCAGTTCGGCAACGAAGAAGCGCCGCGGATCATTCTTGGCATCACCGACCGCTTTCAGCCATTGACTCGAAGCCCAGACCGCCGCCGCCAACAAGCTGCAAAGCGCAACCGCACCCACGGCATTGATCGCCGCGGCGCGGCGAGCAGCCGTCGCCGCAGCTCGCTTCAAAAACACCCACTGAATGCCGCTTAATGAGGCCAGAATGGCCGTGATCACGCCCCAAGAAAAGAAACCCAGGAAATACCCCCCGAGATGGCCACCCAAAGAGGCGACGACGCCTCCACAGAACAGTGCGAGCCCGATCCACGCCAGAAGGATGTGTTCCATGCGGCGGGTCTTGATTGCGACCACGGCGGTCATTGCCAGAACCGCAAGGGGAAACGGGTTCTGGTGCGTGATCAGTCTCGGAAGGTCCGTCCACCCAAATATCCTGGCTTTCGGCCCATACGGGGCGAAATACCACCACTGCTCTTCGGCGACATCGAGGAAGTTGAACCGCAACCACTCGATCGGATACCCCGCAGTCGTCACTGAAACCATCAAAAACCATGAAACCGCTGCCGAGGCGAGGAGGGTCGCTGCCCTGGTTTTCCATGCGGGCCGCTCGCCCCGGTACCAAAACCCCAACCAGAAGATCCCAAGAAGCGCCGCCGTGGAAACGGCGAAGTCGTTCGACCAGAGCAACACCACGCCACAGAAAACACCCGCAAGAACACTCTGCCGAAACCCGTGTCGCTCGTGCTCGATCAGAAGATAGGCAGATAGGGCAGCGAGGTAAGACACGGCTGCCCGCAGCGGCCGCAGCGAGTTGCCGGGCTCATAGGGGAAGGCAAAGACATGCGGCCACGGCAGCGCACCGGCGAAAAAGGAAATCAAAATGAAGACGACAGCGCCGCCCGTGGCGGAGAATATCACCGCCCGAGGACGAAGTATCAAATGCCAAAGCAGAGCAACCGCAAACCATCCCGCGATCAGCGTCATCCAGCGCGCGGCGAAGACGCTGGCAGTCAGATCTGCGCCTGCCAGCTTGAAAATTGGAAAGATCACCATCATTGGGCCGATACCCAGATAAGGGTAGAAATCCCTTGCGGGCAACTGGCCGGCATCGATCCGGTACAAGGCGCTCGCCGTCTGGAACGCCCCGTCGATGTGGCTAGTCGGCGCATCGACCGCGCCAAGAAGCGCTTTGGCGGTCAGGAACGCCAAGGCGGCCAATACCGCGCCGGCACACAAATAGGTGCCGGTACCGTTATTGGAAGACAGCCTGCGAAGCCACGGTCCCAACCTGCTCATCTCCCCGCACCGATGAATTCTTCCTTGTCGAGCCTCTCGATGACATCGTAGACGTTGTCGATCTTCCCTCCCAGAATCGAGTAACAACCCGGCAGTTCCTCATGCCGCTCGAACAGGATCGGCCGTCCATCGTCCACTTCATTCTTAGCGAGAACGGTCTTCACTTCGAACAGCGACTCGACATACGTGGCTTGCCGCGCGATCGGAAGGTATCTCGCCGCGTCTCGAATCATTCGATCGACTCGGCTCGCGCGATCATATCGCGCCAGCATTTCGTAGGGGTCCACGCCCGACTCATCTTCCCAACTAAAATGCGGCGTATAGCGGACATGGGACAGCGTGTGCAGGCCCCGGGGCGGGAAGGGCATCATCGAAAAGAAAGAACCGTCCATTACCGTGACCCCCACGTCTTTGAGCACACCAGGCACCTCCATCAAAGCCATCTCGGTCAGTTCATGCTTGAGCCCAGTCCGAGTGCTCCGAAAGTCTCCTGAAAACTGGTTCAGCCCGCTGTAGGTGCAGTTGAAGAGGTATCGACAGTGAAGCGATTCAGTCTGCCCGCTCTGCGCCTGTATCGTCACCACAAGGTCATTCTCCGGCGCGCGACCAATTGCGATAACGCGTGCCGAAAGATGCGTTTCCACACCACTTCCCCGCAATTCCTTCTCGATCCACTGGGCGAGCCGTTCGGCATCGAAGGCATACTCCTCGGCGACGAATACCTCTTCGATCAGCCGAGGCTCGAACATTTGAACGATTCCCGCATCGGCTGGCCTGATCTTCGCCCCCACCTCCTGGCAGAAGCGCAGGAACTGTTTGGCAGTCACTTTGGAGTTGCGCCGCGCAATCGCATAAACCTTGACGAAATCGCGCTTGACCGCCTCGGGCCAATCGCGCAGGAACCGGGGCGCATTGACGCGGCTGCGCAAGGCCGTGGTAAGGCTCCTCGGATAGTGGTAGCCGGCGTGTACTCGCGCTTGATTGTTATAGGAAGCGCGAAGCAGCAAACCCGGTTCTCTCTCGATCAGGATCACCCGGCGAAATCGCCTTTGTCTCCTGAGATAGATTGCAATGACCGCTCCATAAAACCCTCCCCCCACGATCACCGCATCAAGGATCTCGCTATTCACGATCCGCCACAGCGGGAGTGAGTCTCGCTGGATTCGCTAGACGAAGGAGCGGAGGCGTCTTCGATGTTGAGTCTCTCTCGACGCGTGATGCGCGCACTGGCAAACTCTTGACCTATGTGGTAGAGCGGGCCCTCGCTGGCGAGGCGAGCCATTTGCAGAACATATTCGCCCAACACCAAAAGTACCAACGAGATCAGGAAAAACATCCCCGATTGTTGCAAGGACAGGCTTACCCAGCCTGGCGCGACATCGGCCTTCATGAGCCCAACCGCGACGACGTAAATGGAGTAAAGCAGGTTTGCCGCCGCCCCAAAGAGGGATAGCCGAGTCACCAGGCGCATCGGTCCTTCGGTCGTGGAAACGAGCAGGCGCATCCCACGGTCGATGCTCTCGCCCAATCCCTTGGACTCCTTCCCCATCGGAGCGGCGCTATACTCCAGATTCACGCGGGAAAATCCGCCAGTCGCGGCCAGGTGCCGATAGACGACCTGGGGCTGCGGGTGCTGAAGAATGAAGTTAATGACGCGCTTACTGAGCACTTGGTAGCTGGGTGTTTCCTTAGCAACCCGGATTCCGTTGAAGATCTTGTAAATCGAGTTGAACGCCGCGCGCGCGGCGCGATAGGCAAGGCTTTGCGGCGGCTTGCGCTGGTTGTTGGCAAAAACGACATCGGCGCCGCTCACCGCCTTGTCGAGCATTTCGGGCAGAAACGCGACATCGTCACTCATTGGGTCGACGACGGCTACGAAGTCGCCCAGTGCATTCTCGATGCCCGCCCACGCGGCGGTCTCATTGTTTACTTCCTTGGTGAGCGCGTAGACCTGCAAATTCGGCAGCCCATTGGGAGCGGTCAGTCCCCTGAGTATGTCGATGCTATGGTCAGTCGAGGCATTGTCGACAACGATCAGCTCATAGTCGCTGACGCAACCAGATAGCTGTTCGGTCACTCCCCTCAAAATGCCTTCCAGTCGAAGGCCTTGATTGCGCGCCAGGAGAACAACCGACAAGAAGAACGGAAACCGCTGCATCGTCTCTTTTTCCCTCCCATTTACGATTTTCTGATCGCGCAAAATCTACTCGAATCCGCACCCTCTGTCCATATGAGAGGGCATTGCCACGCACCCCGCCGAGGCGCCAGGAAACCCGACCCGGGAGAAACCAAACACCGCGCAGCGCGCTAATCGAGAACCAGCCGCGCCTTGATGACTGGACAGGGCGCCGTCGCGTCGCTCCACGACTGAATCATCTCAATCGCATAGATCCCCTTGGCTTTGGGAAGATCGGTGGCGGCCAGTTCGAAACCCACCGGCGCGTTGTCAGGCAGCCGCAAACTCGCCGCTACGTCTGCACGTTGGCCTCGGCTTGAGGTATAGGCATAGCTCGCATTCCCCGATTCGACCTCGACGAGTCGCACCACCAGGAATTCGCTGGGCGTTGCTCGCTCCGGATGCCATGCCCAACCGCTGAAAAGCGCCTGCCCGCCCGCTTTCGCCCGAAACGAATCACCGCTGGCTCCGCTCTTTTCCACTGTATCAAGCGAGCAGATTCCCGGTGTGATTACCTTGCGCGCCCGCAGCGCCGCGCTGGCATCCGGCGCGAAGGCGCGCGGCTCCCGCTGGCTGCAAGCCAAAAGGACCGCTGCCAACGCGATTATCGTGACCCGGCCGAAGCGGACCGCACTCTGTGGGGCGGTGTCTTCACAATTCATGCGCTTCATGTGCTACGTGCTCCTCGTTTGAACTTGTCAACGGGCTGCGGCAAACGCGGCCGCCAAATTGCTTACTCGCTGGTCGAAAGACCAGGCCCATTCCGCTAGCATCAGCGCAGCGAAATGAAACCGCTCTCGACCGGGATCAAGGCGAATCGATTCCGCCACCTGAACCCCCAAAACTGCCAAACTTTCACCATACCGGGGCGCCTGCGCGAAATAGCCCGCGACATCCCCACGGCGCTCTGCCCAGCGCGCAATCCAGTCGCGCATGGGCAAAATGAATCCCTGTTTCCTGCGCTCCAGGATGCCCACCGGCAACCACCGTCTGGCGACTCGCCGCAGGGCGATCTTGCTAGCGGAACCACACATTCGGTCGGCGGCTCGCAGCCGCGCCACACCCATTTCCACGATCGCCGGATCGAGAAAGGGCGCCCGGCCTTCGAGGCTATGCGCCATCGCCATGCGGTCGAATTTTACCAGGAGGTCGTCGGGCAACCAGGTCGTCAAATCCGCGCAGGTGGCCCGCTGCAAAGAATCGTTGGTTTGCCCGAGCCAGGCGACCAAGTCATCCTCCCACTCATCACTCGCGTGCGGCGGAGCACCCGTCAACAGGGTTCGGCCGGCGAGGTCGGTGAGCAGCGGATACCCCGAAGCCGTTGCGAGGCTCGTTTCCTCCACCAAACGATCGCGGCAGGCGGTTCGCGAAGCTCGCCCGCGCCGCAAGGCCCTCAAGCGGTCACGCCAAGTGGGTTTCTCCGAAGATCGAGAATAGTAGCTGTATCCGGCAAAAATCTCATCGGCTCCCTCGCCCGCCAGAACTACCTTGACGTGCTTGCGCGCTTCACCGCAAAGCCAATACACGGGCAAAAGCGCTTGGTCGCCCAAAGGTTCATCCAGCGCCGCTGCCGCGAGAGGCAAAAGATCGAGGAACTGTGTCTCGTCGAAAACGAAATGATGATGATCGCTGCCGATATGCGCCGCGACTTCTCGAGCGAACTCGCTCTCGTCATGAGCGGCGGATTTGAAACCCATGGAAAAAGTGGCAATGTGCGGATTGTGTTTCGCGGCAATGGCCGCAACGATTGAACTATCGAGTCCGCCAGAAAGAAAAACGCCAACCGGCACATCGGCGACAAGCCTTGAACACACGGCGCGCTCGACGGCCGCGGCCAATTCCTGATCGCCGACGCGACCCCCCAATCCGATGGGCGCACGATAATAGCGTTCTTGCGATTTGACCCGTCCTCCTAGGTCGAGGCTGACGATTTCGCCCGGCAGCACGCGCCAAACGCCTTGCATGATGGTACGTCGACCAGGCACGAAATGCAGCGCGAGATAATCCTGCAGAGCAGGTAGACTCAGCGCGCAATCCACCCCTGGCAGGGCGGCCAGCAGCCGCAGATCCGATGCATAGGCGAAACCACCGGCCATCGCGGCGCAGAACAGCGGCTTCTCGCCCAACCGATCCCGCAGCAAATGCAGCATACGCGCCTTACGATCGAATATGGCGGCGGCATACATGCCATCCAGCCTTTCCGCAATGCCGCGCGCCCCCCAAGCGTGATAGCCGTGGGCCAGCACCTCGGTATCGCTGCGGGTCGCGAAAACGTAGCCCTTCGAGAGCAACTCATCGCGCAATTCGCGATAGTTGTAGATTTCCCCGTTCTGAAAGGCGACGACGCTACGCTCGCCGCTGAACAAGGGCTGCCAGCCAGATTCGAGGTCGATGATGGACAAACGCCGCATGCCCAAGGCCACGCCCGGCTCGACATAAAAGCCGCTCCCATCCGGACCACGTGCATGCATGGCATCGGCGAGCACTTCGACCCAGGCGCGGGTCGCCTGAGGATGAAGAATACCTACGATTCCGCACATGCCTCTAGCGCCCCTCCAATCCGCTTCCGCCGGCGGCCCCGCCTGCGCGCGAATAGTAGGACTCCACGAAGATCCGCTCATACCGATCCAGCATCTCCTCGAAGCTGGTCAGCCGCTGGAGGCGTAAACTCGCGCTGGCACCTAGCTCTCGCCGTAATTCCGGGTTTCCTTCCAAGCGATCGAGCAGCGCGGCGAGGCCTGGCGCGTCCCCCGGAGCAAAAAACAGGGCGCTGCTGCCGTCCACCAGCTGCTCGGTGATGCCATAAACGGGCGTGGTCACGATCGCCAGACCAAAATACATCGCTTCGAGGATGACACGCGGATAGCTCTCGACGCGCGACGAACACACGAAGACATCCGCCGCGCCCAGATAAAGCGCCGCTTCATCAGTTTCGGGTACAACCTGGATGCGAGACCGCGCCGAGGCTGGCAATTGTTCTATCGCCGCGTGTAGCTGCATGCTGTACAGCCCCTTGCGGTCACCCACGAGAAAGAAGTGCATGGCACCCAGCCCTTGGCGCTCCTCCAGCAGCGCGATGGCGTTGATCAGATCCAGCTGCCCCTTGCGCTCGCAAACCGTACCCAAGAGCAACACCATGGTTTCCTCGTCGCCAAGCCCCAAAGCCCTGCGTCCGGCCTCGCGTGGAAAGGCATCCCGGGCCGCAGCCGCGCGCGTGGGGTCAAGGCCGTTATGTACGACGGTGAAATTGTTGTGGGTGTTCAGTGCCTCACAGCCCTGCCGCGTAGCATCGGAGACGAACACGATGCGGTAGGGGTAGGCAAAGCAACGCAAGGCTTCAACCGCGACCTGTTCGCCGAACTGAATGAAATAAGTCTGCCAAGGTTCGCTTTCGCGCGGATTCCAGATCGTCGGCAGATTGGCAAGTTCCGCTGCAGCGATGGCGTAGAAAGTCTGCAGGGTATTCCCATAGACCACGTCGACTCCCAGTTCACTGATGAATCGTGAAAATGCCTCGACCGCCCGCCGATAGGAATTGGCATCGTAGACCCCTTCCAGCGGATGGGGCCGCACAATCACTTCGATGCCCTCGGCTTCGTAGAGCGCACGCAGAGGTCCTTCCTCGGGACAATAAACCACGGGTTTCAACACACCGCGCTGCCGCAGACCTTTGGTCATTTCGAACTGGCTGAAGGGGGCGCCCTCGAGCTTGAGTGTGAAGCCAACCATCAGCGCCTTGATGCCGGCTTGTGGTCGCTCGGTCTCCGACGCGCGCGCTAGAATCTCGAAGCGCTCGTTGGCGAGCGACAGATTCGGGTTGTAATAAGGATCGACGCGCCGTCCGTGCAGGCGTCGGAAATGCGCTTCCTCGGCCGGCTTGTCGCCCTTGGCGCGCGAATGCCCCTCATAGTGATGCAGTTCCGCCCCAGGCGCGTATACGCTACGCAAGCCCGCGTCAGCCAAACGGTAGCAAAAATCAACGTCGTTGTATGCAACGCCGAAGCGAGCTTCATCGAATCCGCCGTGCTCGAGGAATGTTTGGCGCCGCACCAGCAAGCACGCCGCCGTCACCGCCAGATAGTTTCGCGGCACCATGGCGTAGGACAAATATCCGCCATACCAACGGGGGAGCAGCTTATGCGCAGGGCCGGCCATGCCGTCGTAGTATCCGTGAACGATGCCGGCATGCTGAACCAGGCCGTCAGGGAACAGTAATCTCGCCCCGACCGCGCCGACCCCGGGGATTTCAGCGTAGCCAACGAGTTGGTTCAGCCATTCCGGAGCAAGCACCTCAGTGTCGTCATTCAAGAAGACCAGGTAGTCGCTCTGGCACTCAAGGGCGGCGCGGTTATTGATATAGGCGTAGCTGAATCCTACCGGTGGATTCTCCAGACGCAGCACGCGGTGGCCGGAGCGAGCGATCAAGTCGAGTGTTGCCGCGTCGTCACTGGCGTTGTCGATGATCAGCACGTCGAAATTGCGGTAGCTGGTCTTATGCAGCGATTGCAGGCAGGTCTTGAGAACATCGTGGCCGTTACGGGTGGGGATGATCACCGTGACCGATGGTCCTTGATCGGGGAAGCGATGCAAGAAGATGCCTAAGCCATCGCTTTCGGCCCAACGCGGCTGAAAAGCAGCGGCATGGATGCCACGACGATCGAGCGCGCCCTGCACCGCGCGCAAACCCGCGTCGAGGCTGGCGGGCTTGGCTCTACCCGACTGCGCTGTGGAACCTGGTAGAGCTCGCCAGTGATAGAGAATTTTAGGGATATGGCCGACGCGGCGCGCGCGCTCGGTAGCGCGCAGCGCGAAGTCATAGTCCTGCGATCCGTCGTAACCCTCGCGTATCCCCCCCAACTCAATGAAAAGCCCGCGCCGCACCGCGCTGAGGTGGCTGAAATACATGTAGGACAGAAGCAACTCCGGGGACCAATTAGGCTTGAATTGGGGCGCAAAACGCTCACCCGCCAAGTCGATTTTGTCGTCGTCGGAGTAAACGAAATCGGTATCCGGATTGGTGTCAAGATGCAATGCCACTTCTGCGAGGGCGTCCGGGGTCAGGAGGTCGTCGTGATCGAGAAAGACCAAGAACTCTCCGGTGGCAAGAGCCGCCGCCGCATTACTGGCCGCGCCGATGCCGAGATTTCGCTCGGAACGCGTCAGCTTGATCCTCCCATCGGCCGACGCAGAGTTTTGCAGATCATCGAATACGCTGCTTGCTTCCCCCGCATCGTCGCAAACGCACAATTCCCAGTTCTGGTAGATCTGATGCTGCACGCTCCTGACAGCAGCCTCCAAACAAGCTCGCGGCGGCTCATAGACGGGCATAATCACCGAGATCAAAGGCTGTTTACGAAGATTCTCCAAGCGCGCCAGGCATTCGCGGTGGCGCCGCTCGTTCCACTGGTTCCAGCGCAGCCAGCTGGCATAGGGCTCCTCGCGCGGGGGCAGATTAAAGCCGCGCGGCGGCGCCAAACCCTGGTTCTGCGTCACCTGCGTCTGACGAAACAGATACAGCGCCTTGCTGGCCAGCGTGGGCAACTCCGACAGACGGGGCAGGCGCCCGCGTGTTCGACGCCACTTCTGTGCCTTCGCCAAGGCAAAGCTGGCGAAGCGTCCCGCATCCCCCAGCTTGCGGCTCGCCCGAATCCAGGCGGCCTGGCCGCGCACCCGCAACGGAACCGGCAAGGCCAGGACGGTCGTTTGCCCGGATTCAAGAATGGCCTCGAGAGCCATCGTGTATTGACCTGGCGCCAAGTCCAGAGAAACTTCGAACCCACTCTCTCCGGCGCCAGAATACGCAGCGAAGGCTTCTGCCACATCGCGCCGCTGAATGCCATGCCGACACTCATGAATGGATTCACCCAAGCGCAACTGAAGTTTAAGAACGCGCTGCCCGGGATGAAAACACCATCCCGAAATCCTTAGCAAACCCGCCTCCCCGCGCGAACCAGCGGGCGTTTCGATCTGGGCGCGGATCGGGGGCGGGGCGATGTGCAGCGGAACTTCCGCCAGCAACCGGGTATCGCCCTCGGCGATCTCGCCCCACAGGGTGGCCAGATGATTGCCGCTGGGCAATTGACAGCGCAGCTCATAGCCGCTGGTCGCTCCGTCCATCAGTTCGGGGTATGCGAGCCCGACATCCGGGCGCGCCAACCCGATGCTCGCCTCGGCGCACTGCGCGCCGCAGGCGAGCCAGATCCGCCGAAACGCCGCCCCATTGGGGTCCAGTGCCCATCCGGCAATCAACAGTTCCTCGTTTTCGCTCTCCGGCGCAACCAGGGTGTCGATGTTTCCGTAGCATGCGCCCGCGTCGGTCGACATCACTTCGATCCCCACAAAACTCCTCTCATTCATTCCCAATCCCGAACTCAGCGCGACAGCCCCTGCTCCGCTCCTTCCGGTTCCGCACCTTCCGGCTCTTTCCTTTCCTGCTCCGTCGATGCCTGCGCAGCCGCGACGCCCTCTTCCAAAACGGCGATGCGACGGCGCAGCGCCTCTTCAACGCGATCGCGCTCTGCGTGGGCGCGGCGGGCGGCTTCGATCTCCTCGACACAGGCTGCGATCGTCGAGCGCGCGCGCTCGAGCTGCGCCTGGAGATCTTCATTGATCTGGCGAGCCACTTCCACTTGTTTCGCCAAGTTCTCCTGCGCCTCTTGCGCGGCAGCGATCTCCGCCCCCCTTTCGTCGATGACCTGGCGTGCGTGATCAATTTGCGCCAAGAGCTGCTGCTGCACCCGGCGCGCCACGTCAACCTGCGAAACCAGGTCGAAGTGCCCGGCGCGAGCCACGTCCAACTGACTGTTCAGGTTCTCGGCGGCAACCCTTGCCTGGTCGATTTCTTCCCCCAAGCGCTCATTGGCCGCGCGGGCCCGTGCGAGTTCCAATGAGCGATCTCGCAGCAGCTGGTTCTGATAGCGCAGGAGGGGTGCCGCCTCGTTCCGTTCGTAGCGCGCCGCAACCCGAGCGGCCTCGCCTGGCTGGAAGGATTGCAGTAAGGCACCAGGGAGAGCGTCGAAATTCGCCTCGTCAAATGCCGCGATCTGCTCGCTCGCCGCGCTGAGCGCGTGGCTCGTTGGATTGCGGTCGTTCGCCTGTTCGGTTCCCCAGCGCCAAACCTCGGCGAGCAATGGGAATTGGACCATGAGCGCCTGCTGCTCTGCTTCGGGCATTCGCGAACGATGGCGAGGGTCGAAAAACAACTCCAGCGTGCCTTGTTCCAAAGCTCCCCGAGCCGCAAACGAGGTACCTAAGGCCTGGTCGATGCGCGTGAGTTGCGACGTCCAATCGGTGAGCAGGTTTTCGAAGGACACAAACACGCGAGGGTCATTCCGCGTGGCGCGTTCCGCCTCGATGAAATAGCGCAGCCACAACCAAAGTGCCCATACCTGTGGCATGCCGTCGCGCTTTTGCAAGGACCAACCCACATCGAAGGGGTTGCGCACACCGAGCACAAATAGCGCCTGGTAGTGCGCACGTTCCAAAACGACGCGCCAAAAGGGGAGCAGACGGCACAGACGAGGGTCCTTCAGGACCAGCGCATCACTATTTGTGTACTCTTCGCGCAGCAAGCGCTCGGCCTCCCGCAACGCCGCTTCGTCGCGCAGCAGGGGCTCGAGGTCCAGTTCGCCGAGGTCACACCAGTTGCTACCCGCTTTCCAGAGCAGCAGATCGTTGTACGAGGAGATTCGCGACGACTCAAAGTAGCCCTTAGGATTGAAGGCATCTCCCGGCATGGAATGCGCCGGCAGTTGCGCGCCCGTCTGCGCGAGCAAGCCCGCGAGCGCCGAGGTGCCGCTGCGGTGCATGCCGAGTACGACGTAAGCTTGCCGATTCTTGGTCGTAGAGTGACTCATATGACACCTTTAGTGGGCGGTGCGACGAACCTCAATGCTTGCGACAGATGAAAAAACCAAAATCGGCAGTCGCTGGACTCATCGCCATCTCATCTTCAAGGATCATCAGCATGCCAAACAATGCCTGCCGCAGGGGATCGTGCATGCTCAGATATTCGAGTTTGAGGAAGGGATAGACTAGATGCAGCAGATTGCCGCCGAACGGCCGCTGATCCACTTCCTGGAAAAACACCCGCAAGAAATGGAGAATCAGCCGCGAACGAACCGCCTCCGACGGGTCGCGATCCATCACCATCTCATAGGTGGGGTTCGCCAAGCGCGCATCGGGATGAACCAGAGCCTCGTTCGGCAGTGCCGCCAAAACCTTGTTCACCAAGGCCAGGCGCTCTTCCGAATAAATGTTGTAACAATCACCGACGTATTCGTTGGCAACCAAGTACCCTCCTGGCTTGAGACATCGACTCACGCGCTGCAAGAAGCTCTCTAGCTCCCGCACATGGTGCAGGGATCCGCTGCACAACACCAAGTCGTAGCGCTTGACGCCCAGTTCGGCCTGATCGAAATTCGACTGAAAAAAGTTGAGATTCAGCGCCCCTTGCATCTTGCTCTTTTGGCGAGCAAGATCGATGCTGTGCGAGGAAATATCAAATGCATCGATTATGCCGATCGCGGGTCCGAACTTCGCCATCGCCAGCTCATGATCCCCGGTTCCACAACCGGCGGACAACACACGAGGGAAAGACATGCCCGCGAAACGGCTGCCGAAGAGCCAAGTGAGCCAATGGGCCTCGCTTTCACCGCGCGAAATACGCCGATAGACTTCCTTGGCAATGATCGGATCATCCGTCCACTGTTTCTCCGCGGCCGCATTCGGATTCGTTTCCCAAAATGCTTGAGCACGGTCTGCCATCAGATGCCTCCATGCTTCGATTCAAGGATCAGTCGTTCAAACATGATCCATCTCAGGTTTCACGGTTGAGCCCGACGGATGGCGCCGTTGACTTTCGGGATGGCGCGATCGTGGAGCCTCAGTTTCCCGCCACTCCCCCGGCAATCAACGTGGCGTCGATTTCGGCGAGTCGATTCACGACACCGCGCACGCGCCCGCCCAAGTCCATGGCATGCACGTCGGCAAAAGCGAACTGGTAGTAGACCCAACTCACCGTCTCTTTCGGCTTGGCGACCACCGGTGGGAAATAGAGGTAGTTGACCCGGACCGCGGCTTCCAGTTTAAAAGACTTGAATCTTGCCAGGAGATCGGCGATCGAGATTACGGGATATTCCACGTTTCCCTCTTTGCGTAGGTAGAGCCGATCAGTATTGGGGGCGCCGAGGTAGCCAATGCGATTACCGGCAGTGCCTACACCATGTCCGACGATGTAACCCGACGCTATGCCCCTTTCCCGATGTACCGAACCGACCGCCCGCACACCGCTATCCCAGAAACCCAGACTCCCCACACCGCTTTGCAGCACGCCCTTGCCATCGAGGGCGAAGAGATCGACCTGGTCTTGCGTATCCGCAGGCAGAAAAAGCGTGCGCGCATCCTGCACCACCATGGCAAAGCGCAGCGGTTGAGGAGCCAGGTTGACCAAGTGAAACTCTCGCTTGATCACTTCGCCATCAGCGTTCACTCGCGCGAAACTCTGAATCTCGAAATGATGGCCAAGCTGGCGGTAGCTTGCCGTCTGCGCGATGAGCATGGTGTCGCCGCTGCCCAAGTAATCGAGTTTCCAGGTCAAACTCTGCAGATAAACCTTCGCCAATACCTTTCCCGCCGCGTTGACGATGAATAACATGTCATCGGGATCGCAAAAGAACTCCGGCCCTTCCCAGTAGGTCCCCGCGGCGGGTCGCTGGTGCACTTTGGGGCCGTAACGGGGGGCGTCGTCGCCGCGGTGATAACCCAAGGCCACACCCTTGCGGTTGACGAACCACAACCACCCCATGAAGGGCTTGTAGGTGTCGGTACGGACGATCTCGAACGCAGGGGGTGAACCGGCCGGCTTTTGTGCCTGCGCCAGTCCATGGCTACCGAGTAGCGCCATAAAGATGAACAATGCGAACGCCAATGCGGAGCGCTTTGCCCTTTCCGGCCAGCCGCGCGAAGATATGAAGCCTCGAAGCCGTGCTGCGATCATCGTTTGCTCTCACTCGTTGAAAAGCGTCCAAATTTTGCCAACGGCAGCGTCAGCGTCGTCGATACGCCGGTTTCCGCCCCCTTGCCCTCCGCGGGGAGTCTGGCCCTCAAGGCAGTATCGATGCTTTCCAGCCGGCCGACGATATCGCGCAGACGGCCCCCCAGGTCCAGCGGTGAGGATTCGCTAAAAAGGCCAAACTGATAGAAGGCGTGGACGAGCGTCGCTTGAGGCAAGACCTTGGCCGGCGCGAAATAGAGATAGTTCACCCGTTGCTCCGAGGCCGAAGACATCACTTCCATGCGCCGTTCGAGATCGGCGAATCGCGCCATCGGATACTGCGCCTTGTCTTTCCGGCTCAGAAACCGCTGCACCACCGCAGGGCTGCCCAAGTAGCCGAGGCGATTACCTGCGCGGCCCACGCCGTGCCCAACGATATACCCCGAGGCCACTCCACGCGCGGCATGCCACGAGCCAACGACCCGCACGCCCTTGTCCCAGTATTTGTGACTCTTGGGGCCGGTAACAAGAACCGCATTGCCGTCCAAGGCGAAGAGATCGACGCCTTCTTGCTTGGCAGCCGGTAGCCACATCACGCGGGCATCCTGCACGACCAATGCAATCCGCACTTCCCCTCGGCCGCGATTGGCGATGTGGATCTCGCGCTTGACCACCTCGGGATCTGTTCCCAGCCGCGTGAAGAAGACGATTTCCAGGTCGTGTGTCTTGCTGCGGTGGTTTGCCGTTTGCGCGAGCAGCAAGTTTTCTCCATAGGGCAGGTAATCGAACCGCCATTGCAGCGTCTGCAGGTAGAGCACCTCCCGGATATGCCCAGAACCATCACCTAGAAACAAGATGTCGTCGGGGTCGCGGAAATATTCAGGTCCCGACCAGAACGAGCTGCCGCTACGCACTTGATGAATCTTCGGGCCTAATTGCGGTGTTTCGCTGCCTTCATGAAAGCCAACCGCCAAACCCTTGGAGTTGACGAACCAGGACCAGCCCATGAACGGTTTATATGCATCGGTGCGAACGATGTCGAAGGCAGGAAGTGGATTCACGGGCTCTTGCGGACTTCCCCGCCCTTCTGCTCCAAACAGCAACGCAACAAAGAAAACCAGCGCAAGCAACGAGGGCCTCCGCGTCGCCAGCGGACCTAACAGGGACGGGAAACGCACACACTTCGTTCGCATCATTGCTCGACCAAAGTCATTCAAGTTCGCAAGGCATCCCGCGAGGGAGGCACGATCGCCCGGAACGCGCTGGCAGGCGCCTCGCCTGGCAGTGCGACATCGTCGCCCAAGGGTGCAGGACTCAAGGCGACCTCGATCATCTGCGGTCGATCAACGATATGCCGCAGCCGGTCTTCCAGGCCAAGCGGTACCGCTTCGCTGTAGAGTCCATACTGGTAATTGGCACTGACTTGCGTTGCCTGAGGCAAGATTGTGGCGGGTGCGAAATGCAGATTGTTGACCCACATCTCCGAGGCGGGCGACATCGCGACGAGGCGACTTTCAAGATCGGCGAACCGTTCCATCGGGTATTGCCCCTCGTCTTTGCGGCAAAGAAAACGCCGCACAATCGCGGGGCTACCCAGATACCCGAGGCGATTGCCGGCACGGCCCACGCCGTGCCCGACGATGTGCCCCGAAGCACCGGCACGCTCGCAATGCCATGATCCCACGACCCGTACGCCCTTGTCCCAGAATTTGTGGCTCTTGGGACCGGTAAGGAGTACCCCATTGCCGTCCAAGGCGAAAAGATCGACACACTCGTGCCGCGTGGCCGCCAGCCACATGACGCGAGCGCCCTGCACGACCCGCGCGATCTGGGCTTCTGAGCGGCCGCGATTGCTGGTGTGAATCTCGCGCTTGACCACTTCGGCATCCGTGCCCAGGCGCGTGGCCAGGACGATTTCCAGGTCATGCATTTCGCTGCGATAGGCCGCCGCTTGCGCCAGCAGCATGTTTTCGCCGTGGGGCAGGTTGTCGAACCGCCATTGCAGCGTCTGCAGGTCAATCACTTCCTGGATCGCCCCGAAGGCATCACCTTGAAAAAATATGTCATCCGGATCACAAAAATACTCGGGGCCCGCCCAAAGGGACCTGCCGAAACGAAACTGGTGAATCTCGGGATCCCATTGCGGCAATTCGCTGCCACGATGGAAACCGATGGCGAGTCCGTTCGAATTGACGAACCAGGACCAGCCCATGAAGGATTTGTAGGTGTCGGTTCGCCCCAGATCAATCGCTGCTCCGGGCCTCGGGAGAGCGGGTGGCCGTGCGCCAGCGAGGCCACCCGGCGATGTCGTGCTGGAACGCTCGGCGCCCGCACCAAGCTGCCCAAGCTTGCTCCGCAAACGATGAATCGCTCGAAATCGCCTCTTTCGCGTCATCTCGGACCACCAACGTTCACGCATGCCCACTCCGGCGCAGGGCACGACCCAGGACCTTCCCCCCCAAAGCTAGACTGGCCCGCCAACCGCGCCGCCTGATCTGTCTAGCCAGTGCGCCAAACGCCGCTTGCACGAACCCGGGCAGCGATTCCACCCGCGCATAGGTCTGGGCCTCCTCCGGACCAGGAGCGCTGCCGGAGGCGAGCCAGTGCAGGCGCTCGATGCGCACACGCCAATTCTCCGCGGGCGCTGATGATGGCGGCAGACTTCTCGAATCTGCGGCACTCGCTTGGTATTGCTGCCGCAAGGACGACAGGAAACAGGGCGGCACTTCAATCGAAATTTCCGCCTCGCGCAAAAGCCATTGCAGGTACGCTACACGCTGGCTTCGCAGATCAGGAAAACGTTCCTGGGCTTCGCGGTGAACGCCCCACAGTGCTTCCGCGAAGGCGTTGAGTCCGCTGCTCCGTATCGTACTGAAGGCGGCCAGATTCCGGAAAGGGTCTGCACCCGCCTCTTCGGCCAGTGTGCGATCTCGGCGGTAATGTCGGCGCAGAACATTGGGAATGGGTGTGCCATCAGAAAAACAGCCGAAGGCGTAGGGCAAGCGCCGAAAGTCCGCATAACCCGACTCCAGCAAGCGCTGGGCATACTCGCGCACCAGGGTTTCGCCCTCGCCCAAGTCGCGCAGGCGAAACCGATCCTGATGGCGAGACAATGCCTCCGGGTACTCCGGATCGAGTCCGCTGAAATGAAAGAACCGCAGCGGCACCGAGGCCGCTTGCCAGCGGCCGTCGCGATGGGTGAGCGGCCGGTGCATCAAATTCCAATACGCGACGTTGTAGCCGGGGTCCGACAAGACCCGGAACTCGGAGAACAAGCGCGGGACCGCATCCACCCATTTTTGATCGGTGAAAGTGCCGGCGGCGACATCGATCCCGGCGCCGAACTCGAGCTTCTCCTGCCACCAGTTCAGAAAGCGCTGGGTTTCCTCGCTGCGGCGCAGGGCTAAGAATCCGAGATTGTAGGTCCCGCAGCGCAAAATCTCCTGCTCACTGGGCCGCCGGTCGTCATCGATAGGAGCGGTAAGGTGCGGCGTTAGCAGGCCGTTGGCACCGCTGTCCAGTTCCTCCGCCATCTCGCTCAGTGGGCTCAGGAGCAGAATGTCCGGGTCGAGGTAAAGCACGCGTTCCGCGCCGCGCCCGAAGAGCGCTTCGAACATCCAGGGCTTGGCCGCTGTGTTCATTTCGAGAATGTCATAGCGGAAGAGAAACTCTCGATGCTTCGGCAGACCAAGGCTCTCGACGTCGATGGTCTGCCAGTTGCCCGCGGGCTCCCTGCCTTGCGACAAAGGCCGATCTACCCGCAGCAGCCACCGCTCCCAATCCGGATGGCATTGTGCCACCGACTTCATGAGTACCCGCACATGCGGCAGATAGTTGTTGGAAGCGATGGTGAAAACCGCCGTGCGCATCAGAACGCTCCCGCGGGTGTCGTCTTCGCCTTGGGGTGGCCGAGCCTCCCGCGCCCGATCGCTCGCGCGAGCTCAGGTTCAAAGCACATCGGCGAAGCCTCGGCGAGTTCTTTGAAACCAGGCGAAGCCCAGCCAGGCGAGTGCGGCACCGACTGCGCCGAAAAGCGCCAACCCGGACCAGTCCGGCAGACGGCCGTGAATGAGTACCTCGCGTGCTTGCTCGATGACGAAACCCAGGGGGTTGATTTGCGCCAGCAAGCGATAATCGCTGGGCAGCATCGAAGCGGGAAAGAAAATGGGCGACAAGAACATCATCAGTGTCGTGATGATGCCCACCGCCTGGCCAATATCCCGCACATAGACGCCCAGCGAGGCCAAGAACCAGCAAAGACCCAGTATGCCTAGCAACAGCGGCAAGAGCACCACCGGTAGGAGCAGCGCCGTGACGTGAATCACGCCGTTGACCCAGGCATTGAAAGCAAGCCACACCGTCAATCCCGCGCAGAAATGGAACAGGGCCACGCCCAGCGACACCCAGGGCAAAATCTCCAGCGGGAAAATCACCTTCTTCACGTAATTGGGGTGATCGAGCACCATCGAAGGCGCGCGATTCACGCATTCCGCAAAAACGTTGTAAATGATCATGCCGGCAAAAACCGCCACCGCGAATTGCGTCTTGTCCGGCGCCATGCCTGGCCAGCGCGCCTGAAAGACCACGCCAAAAACAAACGTGAACGCCGCAAGCATGAGCAAGGGATTGACCACGATCCAGAATAGACCCGCAAATGCACCGCGATACCGCCCCGCCACCTCGCGCTGCGCCATGGCCAGAATGAGTCCCCGGTTCTCTACCAGGCTGCGCACCGCATCAAGGGGGGAAACTGAAAACCTTCTCATCGCCCTGACCCCAGCCAAGCGGGGAGTCGCGCCAAGCAACACATCATAGAACCTCGAAACGCGGCCCTTCGGCCAGTTCTCCCGACTCGCATTCGCCTACCCGAGCCGACCGCGCCCATGATCTTGTCATGGGCGCAATTATACGCCTCGCCACCGAAGCGCCCAAAAAGCCGTGGGCAGGAGGCGTCCGGCTGCCCCCGCCCGTTGTCGACTCTAGGCGAGCCGCGCCTGTTCATAAACCGCAACGGTCTTGCGCGCGCACTCCTGCCATGTGTAAGTCGACGCGCGCATCAAGCCCAGAGCTGCCGCGTGCCGCACCCAAGCCTTGTCCTCGGCACAACGCCCGATCAAGGTGCTGATGGCACCACTGTCCATCGGATCGGCATATAGCGCGCAGTCGCCGCAGACTTCCACCAACACTGCCAGTTGCGAAGCAACGACCGGAACCCCGCTGGCCATTGCTTCCAGCACTGGCAGGCCAAACCCTTCATAGTGAGAAAAGAAAAGAAACCCGCGAGCGCTGGCGTAGAGCGGGGGCAATTCATCCTCCTCGACGTAGCCGAGCCACCGCAGCCAGCCTTCGCTCACGCCCTGATCGATATGCTGTCGCAAATCATCGCTGCGCCACCCCAATGCCCCGGCCAGCACCAAAGGAAGGCGCCGCCGCAGCGCAGGCGGCAAATTGCGATAGGCGCGCAGTACGGTCACGAGATTCTTGCGCGGCTCCAAAGTCGCGACACTGAGCATATAGTTGCCTCGTGTCAATCCATGGCGCTCAAGGAATGGCGCACAATCGGCGGCGCCTAGCGGTCTAAACCGGGGATCGACCCCCAGGGGAACGGCGACGACCTGGGCCTCGGCAAGCCCAAAATGCCCAATGACCTCGCGCCGCACGGCCTCGGAGTCGGTGATGATGCGCGCTGCCCTGCTCACCGAGTGCTCCATGGCGCGAGTTACCCTCGCCGCTCGGCCGGGAGCGTGCCATTGCGGGTGGTCGATGGTGGACAAGTCGTGAAAGGTTACCACGCCGCGCGCATCGTGCAGAGGCGGCAGATAATATTTCGGCCCATGCACGACATCGACGCCGAAGCGGCGCGGCAAAGCACGCCCGCTCCAATCCAGCGCGTCTTGCGCCAGTCGTGCCAAGGTAGCATTGCTCAACAAAGTCCGGCGCAGAAAATCGGAGTGTCTCCGCCCGACTCCGGCCCCCGCGGGACGCAGTAGCTCGGCTACCGCCCGCGCCTCGCGCAGCCGCCCGCAGAGCGCAAAGCGCAATTCCTCGATGCCTCCAGGCAGGTGCCGAGCTAGCTCACGGATGTAACGACCAACGCCTGCCGGCTCCGCCGCCAGACCGTCAAGTGCCAGGGCTACTCGCATAACGCGCCGGCGCGCTCGCAGGCTAGAACCACCAGATTATCGACGAAGTCCGTCACGGGTGCGACGCAAATCGGCTTCCACCATCATTCTGCAAAGATCCTCCAGGCCGGTTCGCGGCTCCCAGCCCAATTCCGCGTGCGCCTTGGCAGGATTTCCCTGGAGAAGAAACACCTCAGCCGGCCGGTAATGCGAGGCGTTGATGCGAATGAGCCGTCGCCCGCTCAGGCGTTCAACTCCGACTTCCTGCGGCCCGCTGCCTTCGAACACCAGATCGATGCCTGCAGCGGCGAAAGCAAGTTGTGCGAACTGGCGCACCGTGGCGGTGCGATTGGTGGCAAGAACATAGGTAGAGGGCTGTTCGGTTTGGAGCATGCGCCACATCCCTTCGACGTATTCTGGAGCGTAACCCCAATCCCTCTTGGCTTCGAGATTCCCGAGTTCGATGTGGTCGAGTTGTCCCAGGGCAATTCGCGCCGCACCCAGAGTGATCTTGCGGGTGACGAACTCTTCGCCGCGCAAGGGCGATTCATGATTGAACAAGATCCCCGAGACCCCAAAGATTCCATGCGCCTCGCGATAGTTAATCGTCAGCCAGTGAGCAAATAGCTTGGCCGCACCATAAGGACTGCGCGGATAAAATTCGGTGCTTTCCGTTTGAGGTGCCTCCTTCGCCGCGCCAAACATTTCCGAGGTGGACGCCTGGTAGTAGCGTATCTCACGATCGACCAGGCGAATCCCTTCCAGTAGGTGCAGCGGACCAAGGGCATTGATTTCCGCCGTGCTCACTGGCTGATCGAAGGACGCGCCCACGAAACTCTGAGCGGCAAGGTTGTAGACCTCCTGCGGCCGGAGCTTGTCGAGCAGACGCACGCAGCTGCTGCCGTCGGTCAGATCGAACTCGACCAGCGCAAGGTTGGAATGCTGTCGAATGCCGAGTTCATCGAGGCGCCAGAAACGCAGCTCGCTGGTGCGACGGTAGCCGCCATAAACGCGGTACCCCTTTTCCAGCAGAAGCTTCGCGAGGTAGGCTCCGTCCTGCCCGGTAATGCCAGTAATCAATACGCGCCGCTGCATGCTTCGTCCTCAATTAGGTCTGACTTGGCTCACCGAGGTGATCCGCCAGGCGGAAGAGCAAGGGAACCTCGAGCACCCTGGGATGATGGAAGCCGTGCTCCCACAGTCCATCTTCACCCCAGCAATCGCCGTGATCGGCACAGACGACGATGGTGCCTTGGGCAAATGCATCCAGCAGCGGGGCAAGGGCTGCGTCGACATGCTCCAGACACGCGATCTGTCGGCGGCGACATTCCGCCGCATCGTTGGCGGTGCCAAAGGGTATGCAGGGATTCCACGAGGCATCCCAAGGGGCGCCCTCGTAATGATACGGTACATGCGTCTCACCGATGTTCAGGAAAGCAAATACGGGCCGCTCCGGCGACAGCTCGTCTTTGAGCCAAGCCAGTTGCCGGCGCAAACCGGCAGTATCGGCGGCAAAGAAGAAGCGATCGAAATCCCGCGTAAGCTGCCGCCCCGTGAGGCTGCCTGGGTTGAACCAGCCGACGGCGGCAGCGCCGACGGTGAAATAGCCGGCACGCCGCAACCCATCGATGATGCTGCGCCCTTCCAGGGACTTGAATTCGCCGCCCTTGCCGCCATGCCCCGCCCCCACCAGCTTGAAGAGCTTGGCAAACTTGGGGTTGAGGTGCGGGACTGCCACCTCGGCAATGCCCGGCGTGAAACCCATGAACATAGCCGCGTGCGAGCCATAGGTGAAGTACGATGGCGCCATCGCTCGGTGCAGCGGGCCAACGACTTTGAGATGCGGCGCGCGGGCGGCCTCGAACGTGTCGTAGCGACATGAATCCAGGGTAATGAACAAGATCGACCGGCGGTGCTGCTGCTGGAAAACGGCGACCCCGGGCGCAGGCTCGCGCTCCACGACGATGCCAGTATCCACCATGCCGATAAACTGGTGCCGCGGTGGGCGCACCACGCTCAACACAAGCGCAGCGACCTGCTTGTCGATCGGCACGAAATTGGCCTCGGCTACCCGATCTTCGAGCCGAACGGTCAGAAAGTAATTGCCCCTGTTGAAAGGCGCCTCCAACGAAAAGCGCAACTTACGGCGGGTGCCACCCGGATCGCGATCGCTGTGGGGCAACTCGAAGTAGCGGCCCGAGACTTCGATCATCCGATGGTCGCAGATGATAACGCTGGCCGAAGGCCGCTTCACCGTCGCATCGTACTCGACCTCCAACGTGACTTGAATCAAATCGCCCGTAGCGCATGAGGCCTGACGACTACCCGTATCGCTGAAGACGGCATCGATCACCGCACCCTGATCAGTGCCAAACGCCACCGCGCCTTCGGAACCCAACGGGGTCTTCGCCCGAATACCCTGACCCAAGGGTGCGCCGCGCCGATCCTCGTCGCGCAGATCCATGATATATTTTTCTGTTACCTCAGGCGCTGATCCGAAGCCGCGCAATTCGCCCTGCTTCAGATAGGCAACGCTGCGGCAATGGGCCTTGATCGTTCCGAGGTCATGCGAGACCAGCAGCAGCGTCGCGCCCGAGTCGGTGAGCCGCGCCAAGCGCTCGTAACACTTGGCCTGGAAAGCCATGTCGCCAACCGCCAAGGCCTCGTCGATGATCAAGATTTCCGGCTCGACGCTGACCGAAACCGCGAAAGCCAGACGCATCAGCATGCCGCTCGAATACGTGCGCACGGGCTGGTCGAGAAAGTCGCCGATGTCGGCAAAGGCGGCCACGGCATCGAAGCGCTCGTCGATCTCGCGGCGATCGAGGCCGAGCAGCATGGCGTTCATGTAGACGTTTTCGCGACCGGTGAAGTCCGGGCGAAATCCGCTGCCCAGTTCCAGCAGCGCGGCGACGCGGCCATTGACCTCGACTTCACCGGAGGAGGGTGCGAGGGTGCCAGCGAGAACCTGCAACAGCGTGCTTTTCCCCGCCCCGTTACGGCCGATGATCCCGACGGTTTCGCCCCGCTGAACACTGAAGCTGACGTCCCGCAATGCCCAGAACTCGCGGTAGAATTGGCGTCGCCCGCGCCACAGGGTTTGCTTCAGGCGGTCGATGGGGCGCTCGTAGATTTCGTAGGCCTTGCTGAGGCGGCGAATGGCGATCGCGGGCAGATTGTCCGCTGCCTCGCTACTGTGCCCGCCTTCTTGGCCCAAATTCGGCTTGCTACCCTTATCCCGCGCACTCACCTGCGGACTGCCTCCAGCACCGCCGCTTCGAGCGAGGCCAGCGCGTCCGGCAACGAAAGTTGCGCGGTATCTATCACCACCTCGGGGTGTTCCGGAGTCTCATAGGGCGCGTCGATGCCCGTGAATTCCTTGAGTCTACCGCTGCGGGCCAGGCGATAAAGGCCGCGTGGGTCGCGCGCCTCGCAGGTGGCCAAATCCGCCGCCACGTGCACCTCGAGAAATGGCGCGCCGCTCGCTGCCGCTCTTGCCCTGGCACGGTCAGCACGATAAGGCGAAATCAGCGCCACGATGCAGATCAGGCCGGCGTCGGCGAACAGCGCGGCGACCTCGCCCACGCGGCGAATGTTCTCCGATCGGTCTTCCGGTGCGAAGCCAAGATCGCCATTGAGGCCATGCCGCAGGTTGTCCCCGTCGAGCACATACGCCGCGCACCCGTGTTCGAACAATGCACTCTCCAGACCCATCGCCAGGGTGGTCTTGCCGGCTCCAGACAGACCCGTGAGCCAAACTACGGCGCCGAGGTGCGAAAACCTCGCGACACGTGCGGCGCTATCGACCCGGTGCCGATGCTGGGCAAGATGCCGCTCCATGGGGGTTAAACCGAGCCCTTGGGCGGAGTCCGTGGGAGGTTCGGGCATTTTCAAAGCTCGGTGGGCGGTAGCTGCGAAGGATGCAGAGTAAATGGCATCCGATGCTTGCAAAAGCCGAACATTATATGCCGCAATCATGAAGCGTGAAAGGCGGACACGCACTGGACATCGCGCTTCCCCTGCCATCGGCCGCGAAATTCAAATTGTACCCAAATGGCATAAGATGGGTTATGCTGTTAGCATTGCGGAAGGGGAAAATGGTGCGCTGCTGCACTCGCGCTTCGCACCGGAGGGTGCCCTGCTCGCAACGCAATTCGCCCGACGTCAGGAGAAGGCAATGTCTACGCTCCCCAAGGCCAAGCGCACTTTACCAGGCCTACTCGTTCTGGTAGCCGTGCTCGCCCTGCCAGCAGGCGTGGGCGCCGCCAACAAGGTGGTAACGGCCAATGACCCTTTGACCGCGGAGACCAAGGCCTTCATCCCGCTCGACGATCACTTCCTCGTCTTCACCGGCGGACTGCGAAAACGCGCCCAAGCAGCGGCACGATTTCTCAGGCAGACCACGTTCGGCTACACTCGAGATGATATCGTCGCGCTCATGAACCAGAGCCCCCAGGCCTGGATCGAGGCTCAGTTCGCGCTTCCCGCGACGTCTCACTTGGCGACCGTGCAGGCCGACCCGGAACGCATCAACCGTCCTTGGGACGTGGTGATGCCCTCGATCTGGAAGCAGTATTTCGAGGGGCAGGACCAATTTCGCCAGCGCGTCGCCTACGCACTTTCGCAGATTTTCGTCATTTCCTTGGTCAACAACGCCATCAACGATGCCCCCTGCGGCGCTGCCGCCTATCTCGACATCCTCAACACTCAGGCGTTTGGCAACGTGCGTACTTTGCTGCGTGACGTGACCTTAAACGCCGCCATGGGCGAATACCTGAGCATGCGCGAAAGCGCCAAAGGTGATCCCGTCTTGCAGACGCAGCCCGACGAGAACTACGCCCGGGAGATCATGCAGCTGTTCTCCATCGGATTGTGGATGCTGAATCTCGATGGCACGCGAAAGCTCGACGGCAACGGCAATCCGATTCCGACCTATGCCGAGGAAACGGTCAGAGAATTCGCGCGCGTGCTTTCAGGCTGGACTTTTAGCAATCAGGACCAACAGAACCCCAACCGCTGGTTGAACCCTGATCTATGGGATTCCGATCCGACCATCCGGGCGGCCAAATCCTGCGCGGCTTGGGGGGCCCCAATGGCGCCTTGGATCGAAGTCTACAAGTCGGTGGACAACACTCGCTACATTTCGGGCCCAGCGCATGATACGGGTCCCAAGACCCTGCTCACCTACCCCAATGCGCCGCACACCCAGATCCCGGCCCATGTCTGGGGCCAGTCCCTCGACGAATATGTACGCGGCAGTCTGGAGAAGGCGATCGACAACATCTTCTATCATCCCAATGTGGGGCCGTTCCTTTCTCGCCAGCTGATTCAGCGCCTGGTCACTTCCAACCCATCCCCCGAGTACATCGCACGTGTGAGCCAGAAGTTCAACGACAACGGACAGGGCGTGCGCGGGGACATGCGGGCAATACTGCGGGCGATTCTGCTCGACCAAGAAGCGCGCAACAGCAGCATTGCGCAGCGTCGGGGCTACGGCAAACTCACCGAGCCAGTGATTCGCTTCGTGCAGATGCACAGGGCCTTTCGGGCGATTCGCCCCAATGGATATCGCGGCCTGTACGATTTCAGCTCGCCGACCAATTTGAATCAGAATCCCTTGCGATCGCCTTCGGTATTCAACTTCTACCACCCGGATTTCGTGCCTACGGGGCCTCTGTCCCAGAACGGTCTTTTCGGCCCGGAATTCGAGATCACCGATGCTTCGTCGATCGCCGGCTACGCCAACTTCAGCAAGTACGCCATGATCGACGGCTTCGATCACAGCAGCAGCACACCCGGCAATCGCATGATTCCTGACTACAGCTTCTATCTTGGCTTGACCAACGACCCGGCACTGCTGATAGAGGAACTGGACTTGTTGCTCTGCGCCGGCGGCATGACCCGGGAGTACAAATCCCAGCTCGCCGAGTCGATCGGCAAGATTCCCCCGACCAGCGGCTCGGATCGTCTGCATGTGGCACTGTGGATGATCATCAACTCTCCCGACTATCTGGTTCAAAAGTAAGAGGTCCGCATGGCACCCGTAGATCAAAAGAAGCTTTCGCGCCGCGAGTTTCTGCGCTTGACTACCGCCCTTGCGGCTACACCGATGGTCGGTTCCTTCACGGAAATGGCGCTCGCCGCCGGACCGTTTAACGATTACCGCGCCCTGGTTTGTGTCTTTCTCCTGGGCGGCAACGATTCCCACAACATGATCGTGCCGCTGGACGGTCGGTACGCAAGCTATGCCTCCAACCGCGGGCCGCTGGCGCTCCCCCAAGCGAGCCTCCAGGCCAATGCCATAACCGATGCGGTGCAAGGCAGCTTTGGACTGCACCCCCGGCTCCTCAAGACAGCGGCGCTGTACACCGGCGGACGGCTGGCAATCGTCAACAATGTTGGCATCCTCCTGCGCCCCACATCGAAGTCGGATTACCAAAACAAGTTCCAATTGCCGCCGCAGCTGTTCTCGCACTCCGACATGCAAATGCACTGGCATACCATGCATCCCCAGGCACCGGCATTATCGGGGTGGGGCGGCCGCCTCGGCGACCTTTTGCAATCATCGAACAACGAACAACTGCTGGTCTCGGTGGCGACCGCGAGTTCCAGCTTATTCCTGAAGGGGGGTCAGTCGGTAGTGCACCAAATTGGCACATGGCGACCCAATTCAGCCTCCTCGACCATCGTGCAGCGCATACGCGCCTGGCGCGACTGGGATGTCACGCGTTCAAACCCTCAAGCCTTGTACGAGAGTTCCCTCGTCATGCCCCGGCGCAACCTCCTGGAAGCTCAGTTCGGTCAAATCGCCAACCGGTCGGTGAGCACCAATGATTTGCTGCTCGAGACCCTTTATAGCGGCCCAGTCAACGGCAATTACACTGAGCAATTCCCGATCACCACGCCCTACCCCGCAAGCAACAATCTGGCGGCGCAACTGCGTTCGGTAGCGATGATGATCGCCGCGCGGTCGGCTCTGGGGGTGAAGCGCCAAATCTTTTTCGTCGCCATGAGCGGCTTCGACAATCATTCTGATCAATACGACACCAGTTCCAGCGCACGTCGCCCAGCAGCCGGCGAGCCTGCGATTCTCTACGGCAAGCATGCTGACCTCTTGGAGCAACTCGACGACGCCCTCAAAGCCTTTTATGACACGACGGTCGAATTGGGCGTGCAGAACAACGTCACGACCTTCACCGCCTCCGACTTCGGGCGCACCTTGACTTCAAACGGCAAGGGCTCGGACCACGGTTGGGGGGGCCATCATTTCGTCCTGGGCGGCGCCGTTCGAGGCGGACAGCTTTACGGCAGCTTCCACAACCTGCAAGTGGGCAGCGGCAACCCGTCCGACGCCGGTCAAGGCCGCTTGATCCCAGCCTATTCTTGCGATCAGTACGCCGCAACACTGGGTAAGTGGCTCGGCGCATCGCCTTCGGAACTGGGGAATGTTCTGCCCAATCTTGGCAACTTCTCCGGGCAAACTGACTTGGGCTTCATGCTGTAAAAGGATCATCGGCAACGGCGACGATGATCATCTTGGCAAAAACGTGTTTACGTGAAAGGAGCGGATGATGAGTGTGAAGCGATATTCCCCGGCGGCGGCCAGGTTCCTTGCCAGCGTGGTTCTAGCGGGCGCGATGCTGAGTGGGCCGAGCTCGGCAGCGATTGTCAATCAACCGATCGGCGAGATCCTGCAGATCGTGACTCGCGACACCGGACAGACGTCAGTATTTTTGGTCAATAGCGGATTCAATTCCGCTGACGGCTGTAGCTACGACCGTGGCGTGATTCTCGACACCGACCTGGGGGCGAAGTCCCTGCTCGCGGCGACGATGATGGCGTTCTCGCTCGAAAAGACCGTCGAAATAGCCGTGGACGGCTGCGTGCTGCTCAGCGGCAGCAATAGCCTCTATGTCCCGCGGATTGTTAAGGTCAGAGTCCTGCGCTGAGTCACATCGAAACCCGCCCGGCACACCGGACGCCCAGTGCGACGTGGCACGGGTCCATGAGCCCTCGCTGAGCCGTCTCGCCTGGACCAGGGGAACGACGAAAGGGCCGCCCGATCGCTCCTGCTATTCTGGGCCCGGGCATCACGCGAAACGCCGCCGATTGCCCTGAAGCGCCGCCAAACCCGGCCTGCACCCTCGCCCCTTCCTCAGGGCTCGTTTGGTGAGCGGACCGTCCCGAGTGCCGCGGCAGCGTTGCCTTCGCTGACTGCGCTTTCGCCGATGGATTCAAGCAATACCTCTCCGTTTGGTCCCCATCGCACGCGCGTGATGCCCGGTTCTTGCTTCTCCAGTCGCTTGCGCTCGAACTCCTGTGGACTCATGCGCCGCTCCTGGAGCCGCGCGCGGTCCATGAGGCGCTCGTCTTCCGTCGTCCGCGTGTACCAATCCAGCCCTTGCTCAATTGCCTGCACCAATTCGAGGTCGTTCCAGGGCTTGGCCAAAAAGCGCAGGATCTGCGCCTCGTTGATCGCACCGATCAGCGCCTCCTGATCCGCCTGCGCGCTCAAGATCAGGCGCGCGGCTTGCGGTTGAATGGCCTTGAAGCGCTTCAGGAAGGCTACGCCGTCCAGCCCCGGCATGCGGTAGTCGGACATCACCAGGGCGAACGGCACCTCGGCAGCGCGCGCGAGCGCCCTTTTGGGATCTTCGTAGGTCTCGATACTTACCCCAGTATTGGCCAGATGCAGATGAAGCACGCGCTGCAGGGCGCGCAGTACGTTCGTTTCGTCATCGACCAGAAGAATGCGATCCATATCACCTCCTCTTCACGTAAACCACGAGAGGCGCCCCATCCGCCTCTTCGTATTCGCGAATCTGCCGTATGAGCGAAGCTTCGAGCATGTAGTCCGCCGCCAGCAGCAGCACCCCATGCCGACTGATGAGGTCACGCGCCAGCACCATACCCGGCTCGAGCTCCGCGGCCGCGACAGCCACACTCCCGCTGGGTGCCACCTCCTGCTCCGGACTGTGGCTGGTGAGAAACGCTTCCACCACCTTGGGATCGTAGCGCTTGCTCTTGTATTGCAGGATGTACGCCTTGGCCTCCTCGACGCTGAGTTTCGCGGTCTTCAGCGTGCCCATCTGCAACTCGTCGAAATCGTTGGCCACGGCAAGAATGCGCGCGCCCAGCGGAATGGCTTCACCAGCCAGTCCGTCGGGGTAGCCGGTGCCATCCCAGCGCTCTTGGTGGGCGCGCAGAATCTTCGCCGCTTCGCGTAATTGCTCCAGTGCCATCACAGCAATCTGGCCTTGCGCCGGGAATTTGCGGAACTCCGCCTGTTCGTCGGTACTCATCTGCACCATGGCTTTGGACAAGAGCGAATCGGGCAGGCCGATCTTGCCCACTTCGTGCAGAAGGCCGGCCAGCATCACATCCTGAATGGCGCTTCGCTCCAGTCCCAGACCGCGCGCGAGGCTACGCGCCGCCTCGGCCACGCGCCGCGAGTGACCGGCAAAAGCGCCTCGCCGCAACTCGATGAGATTGGAGAACACTTTCACCGAAGTCAGGAACGCGGTCTTGAGACGCTCGTTGGCATCCTCCAGAAAGCTCATGGTCTGCTGCAGCTCGGCGGTGCGCTCGGCCACCTTGGCTTCGAGATTCGCGTTGAGCTCTTTCAATTCCTCGTTCTGCCGCTGCAGCAAAGTCTCGAGGCGCGCCTTTTCGCGCTCGAGCTGTTTTCTTTCCAATGCGCTGCCGACGATGGTGAGCACTTCCGCGTCGTCCCAGGGCTTGGCGATGTAGCGAAAAATTTCTCCGCGATTGATGGCGGCAATGGTGGAATTGACGTCCGCGTAGCCCGTGAGGAGAATGCGCAGAATGCCTGGCCAGCGCCCACGCACTTGCTCGAGGAAAGTGGCGCCGTCCATGTGCGGCATGCGCATGTCGGAAATCACCAGGTCCACACTCTCGGCGGCGAGCACCTCGAGCCCCTCGGCGGCGTTATTGGCCACCAGTACGCGATACCCCGCCGGCCGGAAGAGCCGCCGCAAGGCCGCAAGAATATTGGCCTCGTCATCCACGCATAAGAGCGTGAGCGGCGCCTCGGGCGAGGCCGCCGCAGCAGGAGAACTGAGCGTACTCTCGTTCATGTCGTCGTCTCAGGTTCCGCGGTCGCCATGCGGGCTTGGCTCACTGGCAAGCATACTCGGAAGCTGGTGCCCTGCCCGACCGTGCTCTGCACTTCGATACGCCCATGATGCTTCTGCACGATCCCATAAGCAAGTGACAAGCCCAAGCCGGTGCCTTTGCCCACCGGCTTGGTAGTGAAGAATGGATCGAAGATCCGCTTCAAGTTCTCTGGCGCAATCCCGCAGCCATCGTCGGCCACCTCGACCCACACCTCTTTTTCGGCCTCGGCTCGGCCGGTGCGCACGGTGATGGTGCCGCGCTCCTTTTCGCTCATCGCGTGCGCAGCATTGACCAAGAGGTTCATGAACACCTGATTGAGCTGCGAAGGCAGGCACTCTACCGGCGGCAATTCGCCATAGGCCTTGACGACCTCGGCCTTGTACTTGATTTCGTTCCGCACGATGTTGAGCGTGCTGTCGATGCCCGCATGCAGGTCCGCCATCTGCCATTCCTGGGAGCTATCCACCCGGGAGAAATCCTTTAGGTCCTGAACGATCTTCTTCACCCGGGTGATGCCCTCTTTCGATTCCTCCAGCAGGGCCGGCAAATCCTCTTTCAGGTAGGCCAAATCGAACTGTTCGCGCAGCGCCGTGACGCGCTGGCGCAGCGCAGCGCTTTCCGGCAGTTCGGATACCAGCTTTTCGACCTGGTCGATCAACCCGAACAAATCGCCGATGTAGTTGCCCAGCGACCCCAGGTTGGAATGCACATAGCCTATGGGGTTGTTGATTTCGTGCGCCACCCCGGCGGCCAGCTGGCCGATCGAGGCAAGCTTTTCCGATTGCAGCAACTGCTCCTGCGCTTCGGAGAGCCTGAGGTTCAATTCGGTCAGCTCGGCGTTGCGCGCGAGCAGCACGCGCTCCACTTCCTGGCGATGCGTGTTGTCCGCCTCCAGCGCCTCCTTGGCCTGGGCCAGTTGGGAAGTTCGCTTCTGCACCAGTACTTCGAGGTTCTGCTTGGTCTGCCGCAGTTCGTCCTCGACCAGCCGGCGGCTGGTCACGTCTTGAAGCGTTTCGATCGCCCCGATCACCTTGCCCTCGGAGTCTTTGAGCGGCGCGGCGGTGAAGTGCAGCCACATACCGCGCGCTCCGAATTGCGGGAAGAAATCCTCGGCCTCGTAGGCGCTTTTTGCGAAGGTCGATTGCCGCAGCTTCTTGCCGGCATAATGCATTTCGCCCGCGTTGCCCGTGGCCCCGGAAAGCACGATGTCCGCAAGCACGGGGCGCTCCAGCGCGTAGAACGGTCGCCACTGCTCGCGGGTGCCGATGATGTCCGCCGCCGGCATGTCGAAAGCGCTCTCGCAGGCGCCATTCCAATAGCGTACGCGATGTTCGGCATCGAGCACGAAGGTGGGCGATGGGTTTCCCTGGAGCACTTGTTCGATCATCTCGCGCGCTTGCCTGCTTTCGGTGATGTCGTGGCAGTTCCCCAGGATGGCGGGGGCGCCGAAGTAGTCGATGAGCGTGCCCCCGACCTCCACCCAGCGGTAACTGCCGTCCTTATGCTGCAAGCGCGCTTCATAACGATTGGGAGCCTCTTCTCCGCGCAGCCGGCGCAGCGCGCGTTCGTGTATGGCAATCCGGTCCTCGGGCACGAATAGATCCGCGAAATGCATGCTCAGCAAGTCCTCGCGTGACCGGCCGGTCGCCTGCACCAGCGAGGCATTCACGTAAATAAGCCGCTCGCCGCGATGAATCAGGATGATGGAAAAGACACTGTCCATCACCGCGCGCAGCGCCGCCTCGCCCTCGCGTGCCAGCCGCTCGGCCTGGCGCCGCGCGGTGATGTCCCACCACGTGATCAACGCGCCCGGTTGGCCGTCGACGACGATGCGGGTTCCCGCGGAACCAACCCAGCGCTCCGCACCATCCGCCGTGGCCAGCGGAAATTCGATGACGTCGTCCACCGGGCCCCCGGCCATGCGTCGTGTCATACGGTCGATAATGAACTGCTGATGGTCCGGCCGCACCATCTCCCAGGGCCTCATTCCCAGCAATTCCTCCTGCGGTCGCCCGGTCATGCGCTCCACCACCCGATTGACGAAACGCACTTTCTCGCCTTCATAGAGCAAGATGCCACAGGCCGACTGCTCAGCCACGGCGCGAAACAAGGTTTCGTTGCGCTGGGCTTCCTGTCGGGCGTCATCGAGTGCCTGAAACTGCTCCGCGAGACGCGCGGCCATGCGGTCGAAGTCGCGTGCGAGTTCCCCGAGTTCGCCGCCTTCATGCTGCAAACCACTGCGCCTTGCCAGGTCGCCATCGGCCACGGCACGGGTCATTCGTCCGAGACGAATGACCGGCTTAACCAACAGCCGGCCGCCAAGAATCCAAACGACCCCGAGCAGTGCGAGCGCTGCCAGCAAGAGAGCGATTAGGGCATTGCGCGTCTGTGCGCGCACCGGAGCAAGCACTACGTCCGCCGGCACGCCGACATGGACGTACGATCCGTTGGTGGGCCCGTTCTGCTCCAGCGTCGCGAATGCCCAGAGACGATTGATACCGTCCAGACCGCGCGCCTCGACGCCGTCTCGCCCCTTCCGCCATAACACTTCCGCCTCGGGCGCGATCTGCCCCTGCAGGCGCGCCGGATCGGGGTAGCGGCGCAGCACCCGCCGCTGCGCGTCGAGCACCGCGGTCACCGCTCCCTCAGGAACAGCGGCTGCCGCCACCAGTTCTTCGATTTGCCCCAGGGGGTCGACGACCGCGTAAAGCACACGATCCGTCACCGCTTCGCTTGGCGGGAGCAGCAAGGCCACCGTGACCACGCCGCGCCGCCAGGCGTTGGCATAGCGATAGGGACCAAGAACTACGCCTTCGTCCTGGCCCGCGCGCAGGATGACGGGGCGCTCGTCTACTTGCGGATGAGGCGTACCCGGCGCGCTACACAGCACATTGCCTTGCGCGTCGGTCACTCCCAGCGCCAGGATGGCCCGGTCCATTTCCTGCGGCCCGATGAGCGCCCGTGCACAGACCTCCGGGTCCGCGTTGCGCAATTCTTCGAGTGCCGCCAGCGCCAACAATGCCTGGCGGGCGCGCCGCAATTCCGAGGCGTACTCCAGAGCCACCAAGCGCGCCTCGTGGGCCACGCGATCGGTCGCATCGCTTTGCGCATGCTGCACCTGGCTCCAGCCCAAAAAGCCAACCAACACCAAGGCCGGCCCCAGGCTCAGAAGCACGAGCAGCATCAAGCGGCCGCGCAGCCCGAGCAGCTTGTTCAGAAGGATACGCGGCTGCGCTTCCATGGTCCGCGCCCTCAAATGACGGAGAACCCCTGCAAATCCCGGCTCTGATTTTCCGCCTGCAAGAGGCACGCCTTGAAGCGCGCCCAATCAAGTCCCAAGCGGTTCCAGGCGGCGGCATCGAGCGCGGGCACGAGGTCGTATTGCACACCGGTGAGATCGAGCGCATGCGCCATTACGTCAGCGACGTGGACCAGCCCGGCCGTTCCGTCACCGCTTTCGCCGGGCGCATGATGTCTTGCGATCCCCTCGCGCAGGGTGAGAGGCAGGTTCCAGCGCTCGGCGATGGCGGCTCCCACTTGGGCGTGATCGATGCCCAGAACGCGAGTCTCGGCTTCGATGGGATAACAATCCTCATGCCGCCGAACCGCCTCGACCTGGGCATATTCTGACGGGAAGCAACCGGCCAGCGCGAGGCGACCGACATCGTGCAATAGCCCGGCGGTAAAGGCGCCATCGGGCCGTTGCCCGCAGGCGCGCGCCAGAGTTTGCGCGCACAGGCCGACCAGCAAGCCGTGCTGCCAGAATGTCTTGCCCAGCGTACCCCCCTGCTCGGCCCCGGGAATGCGGGCGTTGACCGAGGCGGCAACCACCAGTGTGCGCAACTGCCGGAAGCCCAGCACCACGAGCGCATCTTGGATGGTTTCCACCTGACCTTGCAAACCATAAAAGGAAGAATTGGCGACGCGCAGGGTTTTCACCACCAGTGCCTGGTCTTGGGAAATCTTGCGCACCAATCCGCCCACATCGGCATCGTCGTTCTCCAACGAGGCGAGCAACTCCAGCACCACCCCCGGCAGGGAAGGCAGTTGCCGGATGCGGGCCAATACGGCATCGGCGGTCAAGGCGATCATTTCGGGCGCTCCTCGCGATATTCCCGCATCACCCGCAGCAAAACCTGGCTCATGGCCTCGCCTTGGCAGCGCCGAAAAAGGTAGTCCAAGCGTTCATGCCCCGCGGCGCCGCTTGCCGCGCCAGGCACGACACTCACGGTCACGATGCCCACTTCGCGCGCCAGCGTGAGCAGCGCTTCACCCACGGTCTCCCCTCGTGCGGCGAGCTTCCGCCCGGTGGCATCGACGACATCCTCAGCGAGGTGCATTCCCGGGCGCACCAAGTCGATGGAAATTCTCTGGCTCATGGCATGGCCCTCCTTCGCGAGCATCCGTCAGTGCAAGGGCTCGAACACCAACAGCGAACCCGACGCCGTGGAGTGCGTGCCCATGGGGCGCCGACTCAGATGAAACGGTATTCCGGCAACCTGCAATTCCAACTTCGCGGCCGACTCATCCTCCAGCCAAGCGAGCAGTTCGGGCGGCAGCATCTCCTCGGCAAAACGGCCGAACATCGGCAGATCCTTGCCGAAAAGGCCCTCCGCCGCCGCGTTGGCCACGGCCACCAGGCCATCCGGGGCAATACCGATGATCGGCCAAGGAATGTTCTGCACCACTTCGTGCACCGTGCACAGCACCGTCTCGCCCAGGCGCAGGCGCCGCGACTTGTCTTCGATCATTTCCGCGAGCCGCGCGTTGGCCTTCCCCAATTCGGAGTTGGCGGACTGGATCTCCAGGGTGAGGCGGCGGTTCTCGTCGGCCATCTCCTTGCGCCGAAACGCTTCCTGGATGTTGGCACGCAAGTGCTCGTCGTCCCAGGGCTTGGTGAGAAACTTGTAGATCGCGCCTTCGTTGATGGCATCGGTCACCGATTGCAGCTCGGTGTAGCCCGAGAGCACGATACTCACCGCCTCGGGATGAATGTCCTTGACCCGTCCGAGAAATTCGACGCCGGTCATTCCCGGCATGCGCTGGTCCGAGACGATCACGTCGACGCGGTTGCGGGAGAGCACATCGAGTCCCTCGCGGCCGCTCGTGGCTGTGAGTATGCGATAGCCATCGCGGCGCAGGAGTCGCTTCAGGGCCATGAGAATGTTCTCTTCGTCATCCACCAGCAGGAGCGTGCGCTCAGGATTAAGCCCAGCCATGAGGTTGGAGGCGAGTCGCTTGTCGGCGTGCAGGAAAGCGACCAATTCCTCGGCGGGCAAGGGCTTGCTGAAGTAGTATCCCTGGATGGCATCGCATTTGTTGGCGATCAAGAGCCCCAGTTGCCCCTCGGTTTCCACGCCCTCGGCGATCACCTTGAGCTGCAAGTTGTGCGCCATGGTGATCACCGCGCGAGTGATCGAGGCATCGCTGGGGTCGGCGGTGATGTCCTGCACGAAGGAGCGATCGACTTTGACCCAGTCGAGCGGAATGCGCTTCAAATACGAAAGGCTCGAGTAGCCGGTGCCGAAATCGTCCACGGAAATGTGCACGCCGATCGCCTTGAGGCGGTCGAGCGTGGCGATGGCCTGTTCGGCATCACGCATCAGCAGGCTCTCGGTCAGTTCCAGATCGAGGTACTGGGGCTCGAGACCGGTAGCGTTCAGGGCGGCTTTTACGACCTCGTCGAGCCCCCCCGAATTGAGTTGCGCGCCAGAAACATTCACCGAGACACTGAGCGGCGGCAGGCGCTCGCGATGCCACTGCGCGACGGTCGCGCAGGCGTTGCGCAACACCCACTCGCCGACCGGGACGATCAGGCCAGTCTCTTCCAGCATGGGAATGAAATGGGCCGGGGAGACCAGCCCCCGAGTGGGGTGCTGCCAGCGCAGAAGCGCTTCGACGCCAAAAACCTTGCCGGAAACACAGCTCGCCTTGGGCTGAAAATGGAGCACGAACTCGTCGTTGGCCAAGGCCCGCCGTAGATCCGCCTCGAGTTGCATCTTCTCCAGCGCCCGCTCGTTCATGGCCGCGGTATAGAACTGGTAGTTGTTTCTCCCCAGTTCCTTGGCTCTATACATCGCGGTGTCGGCATGCCGAAGCAGGTTTTCGCTGTCCTCGGCATCGGTCGGAAAGACGGTAATGCCGAGGCTTCCAGAGGTGAAGGCCTCGGTGCCTTCAAGCGAAAAGGGCGCCGCCAGCACATCCAGAATTTTGCGGGCGACGACCGCGGCCTCCTGGTTATCCTCGATCTTGGGGATGAGCACCGCAAATTCGTCGCCACCCAGGCGCCCCACGGTATCGCTGGCGCGCAGCGTGTCGCGCAAGCGACGGCTGACTTCCTGCAAGAGCCGGTCACCGGCCAGATGGCCCAGAGTGTCGTTGACGACCTTGAAGCGGTCGAGGTCGATGAAGATTAACCCGAGCTTCCATTCATTGCGACGCGCGAGGTTCAATCCATGATCCAAGCGATCACGGAAAAGAAGACGATTGGGCAGTTCGGTGAGATTGTCGTAGTGCGCCAACTGAACCAGGCGCTCCTCCGCCAGCATGCTCGCGGTGATGTCATGTGCCACGCCGCCGACGCTATGGACCTCGCCGTCAGCACTGCGCATTGGAAACGTGAATACGTGCAGCCAGCGTGTCTCCCCGCCGGCGCGCAAGACCCGGAACCTCTCGTCAACGCCGCCGTGGGGCTGCTCATCCATCACCGCAGCCATGCGCTCACGATCGTCGGGATGCACATGGCGCAGCCAATCCATGCGATCGGCAAGGAGATCCGCGCAGCGCTCGCCCCAAATCCGCTCGTAGGCGGGATTGACGAAGACGACGCAACGGGAAGCCACGTCGATCAGCCAGAAGCACTCGGGCATGGCTTCGGCGAGTTGCAGGAAACGCAGCTCGCTTTGCTTGAGCGCGTCTTCCGCCCGCGCCTGAGCCAGCGCCGCCAACTCGCCGCGGGCGCGATTCCTGGCCTCCCCGACTTCGCGGTCGATGCTGGGCAACAGGCGCGCCATGTCGCCTTTTTTGACGTAATCCTTGGCGCCGGCGCGCATCGCCGCCACGGCGGCTTCTTCCGAGATCGCCCCGGAGACGATGATCAGCGGCAGACCGGGTTGAGTCTCCTGCACCAAGCACAAGGCGTCGAGGCCGGTGAAGCCGGGCAGCGAATAGTCCGAGATGACCAGATCCCAGGTGCCTTGGGCAAGCGCCGCGCCCAGTTCCGCCGCCGTATCCACGCGTCGGCAGACGGCGGTGTAGCCACCGCGACGCAGCAGCAATTCGAGGAGCAGGAAATCATCTTCCGAGTCCTCCACCACCAAGAGCTTCAACACCGCCTTCGCGGTTTGCGCATCCTCGCCCACCCCCACCTCGCTAGGGAATACCTCGGTGCTATTCACGGCAGGACACCGTCCTGACTTGACCCGCCAGCCAGAACCAGAAGGCCGCGCCCTTGCTCTGCCGCGCCACGGCGGCGATCCGGCCACGGGGTGGTTCGAGAGTGCCGGCGACGCCAGCCAAAATGCGGGCCAGCGAGGTGCCGGCCAAGCCCCGCGCATCTGGAAAATCCCCCACCAGAGCAACGCGCGTGTACTCCGACGCCGGCGCGTCGACGTCGCGGAAGACCAGACAGCGGTCATTCCCGGCCCACGCGAAGCGCGCGCCTTGCGGGTGTCCTTGCCGATCGATGCGCGCCATCCCAGGTTTCCCGTCCATTGAGCCAGCCGCGGCCCGGTTTCAAAATGGCGCAACGGGGTTTGGGTTGCGGTGTCGCGGCAGCGCCCAACGGCCCGGCGCTGCTGATCAGCTTCTACGGCGCTTGCGCGCCGAACTTGAGCCGGCTCACTCGAAATCGGCCTCGGCCAAATCCAGCGCTTCGGCACCGTTCACCAGCGCATTCGCCAGCTCCACGAGGCGCCGCCGGTTGGTACGGGCCTTCTTGCGCAGTGCCTCGAATGCCGCTTCGGCGCTGACACCGTGGCGCTGCATCACCATCCCCACCGCCATGCCGATTTCGCGATTGCTTACCAGGGCCGTGGCCAGGCTCTGCTCGGCCTGACGAAGCGCGAAAATCTCCTTGGCACGCGCCAGCGCTGCTCGCACCTGCGGAACGACTTGAGCGACGTCCAGTGGTTTCACCAGGTAACCGAGTGCCCCGGACTCGGTGACCTGTCGGACGAGAGCGTCTTCGCTGTAGGCGCTGAGGAACATGAATGGCACCGCGGTTTCGGCCCGCAGACGCTCCGCCAGCGCCACACCGTCCATGCGCGGCATGCGAATGTCCAGTAGCGCCAGCTCGGGCCGTTCTTCGCGCGCAATCTCCAAGGCTTCCACCCCGTCGCGCGCGGTCAGTACTTCGAAACCCGCCACCTCCAGGCCTTCGGCCAGAGTCATCAGAATTAGCCGGTCATCGTCGGCGACGAGAATTCTGGGTCTTTGATTCACGATGTCATCTCCCTGTTATCAACTCCGCCCACACAAACCACCGGCGGGCTCAGAACCAACTCGGCAACCAAAACGCCGGGGCGCTTGCGGTACCACGTCACGGTCGTACCCTGGGGCGGCAGCAGCGCCCGCACCAGCTTCAGGCCATGGCCATGCACGCCGCCAACATGCTCCATCGGTCCTCCTGAATCGCTAAAACCGTTTTCGATGCGCAAGCTCACGGTGTTCTCGCGGCGCGCCACCTCGAGCCTTGCCGGCTCGGGGTCGACTCCAACGGACCCGTGCTTGAGGGCGTTGAGAATCAACTCATTGAGCACCATGGCGATCGGCACGGCTTCGTCGGCGGCGAGGGCAATGCCGTCCAAACCCGCGAAGGAAGGCAAGAGGAGAGTGCCCTCCAGCTCTTTCTCCGCCGCGACACCGATCCCCGCCAAGACATCGACCAGCCGCACCGCCTCATGGTCTGCGCGGCTTTGCAGACCATGCACGATGGCCATGGTGTTGACTTGGCCGATCGCGCTTTCCAGTGGCGCAGCCAGTTCCGGGTGGACTCCCAACTGCCGACGCAAGAGACCGGCGACCGCTTGCAAGTTGTTCTTGATGCGGTGATGCACCTCGCGCACCAGGGCCTCGCGCTGGGCGCCGAGGGCGGCCGCGGCCTCGACCTCCATGCGCCGCAAGCTATCCATGTCTTCGACCCAGCCGAGGAGGCCGCACGACGAATCGCGGCGGTCGCCGGCCACGGCGAGCTTCACTCGGGCCCCGAAGGTCTTGCCGGCTGGGCCGACGAGCCGCGTCTGCAGCAGGAGAGTCTCGCCGTGGCCCGCTCGCAGGGTGCCGAGCCCGTCAACAAACTCCGATCGGCCTTCCGGCGCGACCAAGTGCACGAGGTTCATGCCGCTGAGAGCCCGCGCTCCCAGACCGAACATCTGGCACAAGGCCGGGCTCACCTCGCGCAGCTCGCCATCGAGGCCGGTGAGCATGATGCCTGAGGGGGACTGCTCGAAGAGAATGCGCCAGCCTTCCTCGTTCGCGCCATTGCGATCCTTTGGAGCCGAATCCCGCAGGAACCAGGCCAAAGGCAGCACTGGACATGCCAAGCGCGCGGCCAGCGCTTGTCTCGCGGCTCGCGTCGGGCACAGGCTGGCATCGATCGCCACTACATCGAATGACGACTCGACGCTCAGGCGATCCAGCTCGCTCAAATCGGCACAGCAGCCCGCGAGAGTGATACCGCGCTCCGCGAATGTAGCGGCGAGACGTTCCCGCGACGCACGGTCGGGAGTAGCGAGGGCTACGCGCTCCGAGGACATGGCAACCTTAACGGTGTTGCTTCTGTGTGCCAGTATAGACCGCCCGGGGAAGTTTCCTAAGCCCTGAATTAAGGGGCAAACACGGGCTTTCCCCGCTCGGTCGCTCCCGACAGCGGCTTTTTGCGCCACTTCACCGAGCGCCGCGACTTAGCGACTGGACGGGTTGGCTGCGCGGCCGGAGAGGCGGTCCTGAGGCAGGGCGCGCTCGAAAGCGCCTTCGCCAGCAAGGCCGAGCGGGCGGCGTGCCTCGCTGAAGCGGCGCGCCTGCGGCAAGGCATTGGGCACGGCTTCGCCCAACTGGCGCAGCCGTTCGCGCGCGCGCGGCTCACCCAATTCCGCGGCGCGCCGATAGAGCCGCAGCGCCTCCGCCTGGTCACGTGGAACGGTGCGACCGATTTCGTGCATGTAGGCGAGATACACCATCGCCCCAGGGTCGCCCTTGAGCGCGGCTTGGCGAAAATAGGACACGGCCTGCTCGTCGTTCTGCGGGACGTCTTCGCCCTTGAAATGCAGGATACCCAATTGTACGAGTGCGCGAGGGTGTCCGGCACTTGCCGCTTTTTGATACAGCTGCACGGCCTTATCGGTATTCCTCGGCACGCCTTGGCCCTCGCGATACATCCCGGCCAAGGCGACGGTTGCATGGAGATTGCCTCCGGCTACGGCCTTTTCGAACCACTGTGCAGCCTGGAGCAGATCCTGCTCCACCCCTCTGCCCTCCTTGAGCAGATTGCCAAGACGATTCATCGCGCGCACATCACCTCGTTCCGCCGCGCGACGCAATAATCCCAGAGCGATTTCACGGGGCGGCAGCGCGCTCTCCTTGCCCCAATCGCCAGGCGCCTCGGCAACATCGCCAGCGGGTAGAGCGGGCGGCGGCGCCGTACGCGACGGGGTGGACCGCAGTGTGAGCGGCGCGCGTTCGCGTTTGTCGGTCTTGGGCGCCGTGGCCACCGTCTCCTCGCGCGGCTTCGCGGTGGTCACGGCGACTTCGGGCGTGGACTTCGGCGCCGGGGTCGCGGCGGACTCCGTTCCCCTCTGCAGCGCTGTCGTTGCGGCCTGTGCGAGGGCGGGGGTTTGCGTGGCCGGCACTGGCAGCCCCGCGACCGCTCCCGTTGGCTCCCGCGCCGGTTTTTCGGTCTCGCCGGTGAACCACCAGCCCCAAGCGAGCAGCGCGGCGACGCCGGCCAAGGCCGCGGCGCCCCACCACGGGCGGCGCGCCGAGTGCCTTGCCCGGCTCTGGCCGGTGGGCGCCGCCAGGGGCCCAGCTGCCGTGCCAGGCAGCGCATCGAGCCGCAGGGTGGTCGCAGTCCCGCCGTGCAGTGTCTGTGCAGCGTCGTCGAGCGCGGTGGCGAACGCCTGGGCGTCCTGGAAGCGCTCCGCTGGGTCCTTCGCCAGAGCCTGCCGCACCACGTTGTCGATCCACTTCGGCACCGGCAAATCGAGCTGCGACGGAAGCGGCGGGTCGGCGTGCAGCACCTGATAGATCACGGAATAGGTTGAGTCGCCCACGAAAGGCCGACGACCGGCAAGCAATTCGTAGAGGATGACCCCCGCGGAGAACAAGTCGGCACGCCGATCGACCGTCTGCCCGGCAAGCTGTTCGGGAGCCATGTAGCTGGGCGTACCCAGGATGGTGCCGGCGCGCGTGACCGTCGAGCTCTCCAACCGCGCCACGCCGAAGTCGGCGATCTTCAAGTGCCCGTCGGGCAAGAGCAGCAGATTGGAGGGTTTGATATCGCGATGCACCACGCCGTGCGCGTGAGCTGCTTGCAGACCAGCGAGGAGTTGCTTCATGAGCGCCAGGATGCGCTCGAAATCGAGCCGCCCGCGTGCGCTGATCTCGGTCGCTAGCGATGACCCGGCGATCAGTTCCATCACGATAAAGGCGGTATCGCTCTCGTGGCCGAAATCATAAATGGTCACGATATTGGGGTGGGCAAGGCGCGCTGCCGCGGTTGCCTCGCGCTTGAATCGAGCCAAGAGGTCCTGCTTCTCATGCCCGTCGAGCCCCGCCGTGCTGACTGCCTTGAGCGCAACCTGCCGCTCCAGCGAAGTATCGAGCGCTTGGTAGACGATACCCGAAGCGCCCCGGCCCAATTCGCGCTCGATGCGATACCGTCCCAAGCTCTGCGCTTCCACCATACCCCTTCGCCCCTGCTCAATCGAGTGCGTATGCTACGCCATGCGGCCTTCGCTGCCGAGTGCCGGCACCTCTGGCGATGGTACTTCCACGCCTGAGATGGCGCCACGGTTGACCGCTGGCGGTGTGCCCGCCCACCGGCCAGTGAGCGATTCGGGTCGCGTTTCGGCTGCGCCCCGGCGAGGAAGCGCGAGTGCCGCAAGGCCCGTCGTTTCAGTTTGCGTCGCACAAAATCTGCCGCTATAATTCGCCCTTCGCGTGGGGGTATAGCTCAGCTGGGAGAGCGCTTGCATGGCATGCAAGAGGTCAGCGGTTCGATCCCGCTTACCTCCACCACGGTGACATCCGGCCGCCTCGGGCACGGAGAGAACCAGAAGAGTCGTAAACCGGGTCCCCATCGTCTAGAGGCCTAGGACATCGCCCTTTCACGGCGGTAACCGGGGTTCGAATCCCCGTGGGGACGCCAAGCAAGAAGCCACCGGAAGCGGTGGCTTTTTTGTTCGGCATCGCCGCCGCTGCAGCGCGAACCCCGCCGAGGTTCGGCCAGCGCCCAAGCCGGGAGAGCTTGGAAGCGGATCGGGATGCAGCCGCCCGTTGTGCGCTACTTCCGGGGGTTCGCCCCGCAAAAAGCAAACAGATGCGGCAAGAGTTCCCTTTCCCCGGCACCCGTTAGTTCCAGTACTCGCCCTTCACATTCTTGCAACCATCCGGCTGCGAGCAAATGCTGCAAAATCTCCTCACCCAGTTGCCCTGCCAAGTGCGCTCTGCGCTCCGAGCCATCGCAACAGACAAATGCATAGCGGCGCCGCGGGCGCGCCGAGACAGGATGGAATCCGAGGCGGCCGAGCCATTCTCTCCCAGCCTCGGTCAGATGCAATTCCTGCTGTGACTGCCGCAACCCCCGCGCACCGTCCAGGGCGGCGAAGAGCTCCACGCCGAGGATGCCTGCCAGATGGCCGTAGCAGCGTCGCGCAAAGCGCAAGCGCTGGCGATCCGGACACGCCCACAGCGCCTCATGCCGCGCTTGCGATAACCCGCGCGACGGCTCGCTCGTTGGTCGTCGCGGCATAGACATCAAGCCATGCTACGCTTGATCGGTTGTCGCCTCCCCAGATTGCGAGGTCGAATGCCTGCCGAAAAAACCGTTCTGGTGCTCTGCACCGGCAACTCCTGCCGCTCGCAAATGGCCGAGGCGATATTGAACCACGAATTCAGCGGCAAGGTGCGCGCGCTCTCCGCAGGCACCCGCCCACAAGAGCGCGTTTCCCCAGGGGCCATCGAAGCCCTGCGCCTGGCGGGGCTGCCCACCGAGGGACTCTATCCCAAGGATATAGACGCCGTGCGCCAGGAGCCCATCGATCTCGTGGTCACGGTTTGCGACAACGCGCGCGAAACCTGCCCGGTCTTGCCACGGCGGATGCCGGCGCTGCACTTGCCTTTCCACGACCATCATGGGGAGCCGCTCGCAAGCTTCGTTGCCGTGCGCGAGGACTTGCGCGCCCGGCTCGTGCCGGCGGTGCGCGAGGCGCTGGGTTTTTGAACCCGGCGTTGCCTGCGTTCATTTCATCCAGCGCGGGAGTCCATTCGAGATAAGCCCATTCGAGCGCTGCCTCTCTGCCAGGCAGCATCGCCGAAATTTTGCTGGGGCAAGCCCACCCGATCCCATTCCGGTTCCGGGAGGCATGGAAGTCGCACAGGTGAACCTCAGGCGGGTTTGCTGATCCGGGTCATGATCATCCCCATGCCGATGCGCGTCGATCTGGGCGCGCTGGGCGAACTCCGCCGCCGCTGAACCCTGGGGAACCCTCGCGCGGTTATAATTCCGCCCATTCGACCCGGGGCACCTGTCGCATTCAAGCATGGTCTCATCCGCCGTTGCCACTCTTGCCGAGCGCATCGTTCTGGTCACTGGAGCGGGACAGGGTTTAGGCAAGGCGCTGGCAAGCGGCTTCGCGGCCGCGGGCGCCACGGTGATCTTGCATGGGCGCCACGCGCGCAAACTTGAGAAGTCCTACGACGCGCTGGTGGCGCAGGGCTACCCTGAGCCGGCAATATTCCCGCTCGACTTTGCCCGGGCAACGGACGCGGATCTCCAGGGCATGGCGGACGCGATCCGCGCGCAGTTCGGACGTCTCGATCACCTGGTGCACTGCGCGGTCGAACTCGGTACCCTGGGCCCGTTTTACCAGCAGAATCTCGCCCAGTGGCAGGAAGTGCTAGGGGTCAACCTCAGCGTGCCGGCGGCACTCACCCGGGCGACGGTCGAACTGCTCAAGGCTTCGGGACACGGCCGGGTGATCTTCACACTCGCCGATCGGGGTCTTGATCCGAAAGCCTATTGGGGGGCTTATGCCGCTGCCAAAGCGGGGCTTGTTGCATTGGTGAAGGTCTTGTCAGACGAATGGGAAAATGAATCCGCGCTGCGCGCTTATGGCGTAGTGCCAGGTCCCATGCGTTCCCCGCTGCGCCTCAAGACCCATCCGGGGAGCCACCTGGCGGCACAGGTTCAAGCGGCGGATCTGGTCCCCTTGTACCTCGAACTCTTGACACAAGAGCCCGCGCCGCCCGGCGGCATCATCCTCGCCCCGGAATGGTTGAAGGGGCATCCGCCACAGGTGTTGGTCGAGGGTGCCGCAACCTGATGCGCAAGACGCGCAGATCGTCAGCGGAGCACATATCCGCGAGCAACAACAGACGGCGTGACCAGCGCTCACGCCCCAAGCGATAGTGCAGGACAACCAGCCAAGGAAGAACGACGCTGCCCGGCAGCACGTGCCCGGACATCGTTCGACCGATGCGGTCCACGAGGCGCAGCTTGCCGCCGGCGCCCAGCTCCAACTGGACGACCGCGGCACGCTCACGCAACAGCGCGTCGGCGTAGATTCTCCATACCGCATGCGCGGCAAGGAGCACCATCAAGCCGGCGCGAATCGCCGTGGGCAGCGGCAGATAGAGCACCGCAGCGCCGCTCACGCCATGGACTAGCAACAAGGCCAGGCTCAGTAAGCGCGAAGGAGCGCGCTTGATACGCAGTGGCGCTTCGCGTCGCATCGCTCACCCCGCCCCTGCCAACAATTGCGATCCCGGGTTCATTGCGCGGCGCGACCTCGCTTGGCGAGCCGCAACCAGGTGTCGGCCACGGTGTCGGGATTGAGGGAGATGCTCTCGATCCCTATATCGACCAGCCACTCCGCCAGATCGGGGTGATCGGAGGGGCCTTGGCCGCAGATGCCGATGTACTTGCCGGCTTTGTTGCAGGCAGCGATTGCCATGCCTAGCATGGTCTTGACGGCTTCGTCGCGTTCATCGAAGGTGCTGGCGATCGGCCCGCCGGAGTCGCGGTCCACACCCAGGGTCAATTGCGTCATGTCGTTCGAGCCGATGCTCATGCCGTCGAAGTGCTCCAGAAAACGCTCGGCCAGCAGCGCGTTGGAGGGGATTTCGCACATCATTATCACGCGCAGCCCGTTGTCGCCACGCCGCAGGCCGTTAGCCGCAAGCAATTCCACCACCCTGGCGCCTTCGGTAACGGTGCGCACGAACGGGATCATCACTTCGACGTTGGTGAGCCCCATCGCGTCGCGCACGCGCTTGACCGCCTGGCATTCGAGCTGAAAGCAGTCATAGAAGCTCTCGGCAATGTAGCGGGACGCGCCCCGGAAACCGAGCATGGGGTTTTCCTCGTGCGGCTCGTAGCGCTCGCCGCCAAGCAAATTGGCGTATTCGTTCGATTTGAAGTCGGACAGTCGCACGATCACCTTCTTGGGCCAGAACGCGGCAGCGATGGTGGCGATGCCCTCGGCCAGGCGCGCGACGTAGAACTCGACTGGCGAGCCATAGGCGGCAACCCGATCGGCAACCTTCGCCTTGAGTCCGACTGGCAACTGGTCGAACTCCAAGAGCGCTTTGGGGTGGACACCGATGGTGTTGTTGATGATCATCTCCAGGCGCGCGAGGCCGACCCCTTCATTGGGCAGAGCGCGGAATTCGAAGGCGAGTTCGGGACTGGCAACGTTCATCATCAGCTTCACGGGCGCCACAGGCATGTTGCCCAAATGGGTTTCGGTCACCTCGACCTTCAGCCTGCCTTCATAAACGTTGCCGGTGTCGCCTTCGCAACAGGCGACGGTCACGTCCTGGCCGTCATGCAACTTCGCGGTCGCGTCGCCGCAGCCCACCACGGCCGGAATACCCAGCTCTCGGGCGATGATGGCGGCATGGCAGGTACGGCCGCCGCGGTTGGTGACGATGGCCGCAGCGCGTTTCATGACCGGCTCCCAGTCGGGATCGGTCATGTCGGTGACGAGCACGTCACCCGCTTTCACGCGGTCCATCTGGCTGGCGCTCTTGACCAGCCGAACGGTGCCTTGCCCCACCTTCTGGCCGATCGCCCTCCCACTGGCGAGAATCTGGGAGCGCTCCAGCAGCTTGTAGCGCTTCATCGCACCATGCGCGTCGCCCTGCGATTTCACCGTCTCCGGTCGCGCCTGAAGGATATAGAGCCTGCCATCCGCGCCGTCGCGACCCCACTCGATGTCCATGGGACGTCCATAGTGTTTTTCGATGGTGACCGCATAGCTGGCCAGTTCCTCGACTTCAGCGTCGCTGATCGAGTACTGCCGCCGCTCGGCCTCCGGTACATCAAGCGTCTTCACCGAGCGCCCCGCCGCCCGGGCATCGGTGAACACCATCTTGATCGCCTTCTCGCCGAGGCCCCGGCGCAATATGGCGGGGCGCTTGGCGGCGAGATTGGGCTTGTAGACGTAGAACTCGTCCGGGTTGACCGCACCCTGAACGATGGTCTCGCCCAGGCCGTAGGACGCGGTGATGAAAACGACCTGATCGAAGCCAGATTCGGTATCGAGGGAAAACATCACCCCGCTGGCGCCCAGGTCGCTACGGACCATTCGCTGCACGCCCGCCGACAAGGCCACGTCGCCATGGGCAAAGCCCTTGTGAACACGGTAGGCGATCGCCCGATCATTGTAGAGGGAGGCAAATACCTCACGTATAGCGTGAATTACGTTCTCTAACCCATTAATATTTAGAAATGTCTCTTGCTGGCCAGCGAAGGAGGCATCGGGTAGGTCCTCGGCCGTCGCCGAGGAACGCACGGCCAGGGAGAGATCTCCCCCGCCCTCCTCGGCCAGGCGAGCATGAGCAACCTCGATCGCCCTCTGCAGCGCGGGCTGCAAAGGCGCCTCGGCCACCCAGCCGCGAATCTGCGCGCCAGCCTCGGCCAGCGCCTCGACGTCATCCACATCCAGCGTCGCGAGGCGCTGGCTTATGCGTTCAGTGAGCTGGTTGTGCGCCAGAAACTCTCGGTAGGCGTGCGCGGTGGTGGCAAAGCCGCCCGGAACACGCACACCGAGGTGGGCCAGCTGGCTGATCATCTCGCCCAGGGAGGCGTTCTTGCCGCCGACCGACTCGACGTCGGACATGCGGAGGTCCTGAAACCAGGTCACGTAGGCAGGAGTACTCATCGGGATTCAAAGAGATTGGGGGTGGACGTCCGAGCGCCGGCGCCTTCGCGCCGCGCAAGGTCGTCATTTTAACCTGGCCAGAGGGGCCGGAGAAATGGTTTATTGCGCCGCAACAGAGGCGCTGGCCTGGCGGTCGGCCGCACCGCAGCTTTGCGTCTAGTGGCGCGCCCGCGGATGAATGCTCAGACGGTCGGTTGCTCGTCGGGCGCCTTTTCCGGACGCTCCCGCGACCGGACGGCCTTGCGCAGACTCTTGTAAAGATCGGGATGATGAGACTTCAGGTAGCTGATGACCTCGAAGTCTTCACGTTTCACTTGGGAAAGATCGATCTGCTCGACGTGAACCAGCCGCAGCAACTCACGCACCGGCTTGGGCATGTCTCGACCGCTTTCGTAGCGGGAGCCGCCGCTTTGCGTGACACCGATCTTGGTCCAGAACTGTTCTTGGTTCAGGCCCAAGCGGCGCCGTATTTCGCGCGGGTTGAGAATTTTGTCGAAAACCTTCACGAAAACCCCCAATCAATAAGTTGCCGCCACCTCCACCCGGTCTAACTCCGGAAAGCCGGATTCTGCCGGTTTTATGCAGGAGTAATTCTTCCGTACCAGAGCCAATCTGGCAAGTGGCTTTGCGCAACTTCCCCGAAAAGAGGAGTTTCCCGACGCCGTCAGGGTGTGCACGGGTGCCCCTGCCACGGGCATCTGGTAGGATGTTGGCAAACGGACACACCTATGCTGCGCTACGACCTGCATTCCCATTCCACCCACTCCGATGGGCTTTTGACCCCTACCGCTCTGGTAAAAAGGGCGGCTGCCCGCAGGGTCGATGTCCTGGCTCTGACCGATCACGACGAAATCAGCGGCTTGGCGGAAGCGGGCGACGTCGCGCAGGCGGTAGGCATCGACTTCGTTACCGGCACGGAGCTTTCGGTGAGCTGGCGGGACATCACCATCCATGTGGTCGGATTGGCCATCGACCCCGCCAATCAGGCTCTGCAAGAGGGACTCAAGGCCATCCGCGACGGCCGAAGCACCCGAGGCCAACGGATCGGCGATGCGCTCGCCGCCGCTGGAATCCCCGGCGCCTTTGCCGGCGCGATGCGCTATGTGACGAGTGAAAACCTCATTTCGCGGACACATTTCGCCCGCTTCCTGGTCGATGCCGGGTATGTGAGCGACGTACGCGAAGTCTTCAAGTGCTATCTGACACCCGGAAAGCCGGGCTATGTCGGCCATGAATGGGCGAGCTTGCCGCAGGCCATCGCCTGGATCCATGGCGCAAAGGGCGTGGCGGTGCTGGCGCACCCGGGCCGCTATCCCATCAGTGCTCCACGGATGCGCGAACTCCTGAGCGAATTTAGCCAAGCGGGCGGGGACGGGATCGAGGTTCTCACCTCCAGCCATACGCCCGAACAATACGTCGAGTACGCCACTCTCGCACGACGCTACGGCCTGCGCGCCTCAGTCGGCTCGGATTACCACGGACCCGGCGAGTCCTGGATGGACCTGGGTGACCTGCCACCCTTGCCCGGCGGCCTCACCCCGATCTGGCAGGACTGGCCCCGCCGCCGTGAACCCGTGGCGAGTACGGCCTAATGCCCAGCCGGCGCACGGTATTCTTCGTTTCCGACCGCACCGGCATCACTGCGGAGATGCTGGGCAATAGCCTGCTGTCTCAGTTCGAGGGCTTCGCTTTCCAGCGTCACAACTTGCCTTTCGTGGACAGCATGGCCAAGTTGGAAGAAGCCATTGCGCGCATCGAAGCTCAAGCGAGCGAAGAAGGCCGGCGGCCGATCGTATTCAGCTCCCTGGTCGATACCGCCATGAGCGCGCGTCTGGCACAGGCCCCGGCCCTGTTCTTGGACTTCTTCCAGGTGTTCATCGCCCCCCTGGAGGCAGAGCTTGCCGCCAAGTCCTCGCACGCGGCGGGCAAATCCCATGGCGTGGCCGACCCACGGCAGTATTTCGCGCGCATGGAAGCTATCAATTTCTCGCTCGAACACGACGACGGCGCGTCCACCCGAGGACTGGCCAAGGCGCAGGTCATCCTGGTCGGCGTGTCACGCTGCGGGAAAACTCCGACCTGCCTCTATCTGGCGATGCAGTTCGGGATACGCGCCGCCAATTTTCCCTTGACCCCGGACGATTTCGAAGAGCGCAAGCTGCCGGACTCCCTTCTACCCCATCGCGACCGTCTCTTCGGCCTAACCATTGCAGCCGAGCGCCTGCATCGCATCCGCAGCGAGCGCCGTCCCGACAGCAAATACGCGACGCTGGCCAATTGCCAGCACGAGCTGCGGGAAGCCGATGCGCTGATGCGCCGGGAAGGTATCTCGGTGCTCGACACCACGAGCCGATCGATCGAGGAACTTGCGACCACCATCTTGCAGCAAGCAAGGGTGGAGCGGCACATCTACTAGGGTCGCGGAGGCGAAGCTCAGCTCGCCGGAGCCGGCTCCCGGCCAGCCAGAAGAAATTCGATCAGCTCATGAACGCTGCGGATGGCCGAACCGAAAGGCAGAGAATCGGCGCCGCGGAAGAACAGGCCCTTGGCAACCTCACCGCGCAGCGCCGCCGCCAGTTGGTTGTCGATACAGAACTGACCGATCTTGGCCAAGCCGTCACGCCAACCGCATACGGACAAACACTGCAGCCCGGCTACACAGCGTTTGAGGTCGGCGCGCGCGCGCGATTGCAACCAAGCCTCGCTCTTGAGATAGCTCGTAAGCCAAGGCGTGAGCACGCCCCGCGCCGGCAACCCGGCAACGCTCATGAAAGTGACGATGTCTTCCTTCTTGGCCTCGGCCAGGACCTTCTTGAAATTGGGATGGGCGTCACCTTCCTGCGTCACCGCAAAAGCGGTGCCCACTTGCACCGCGCTCGCGCCCAACCTGATGAGATCTTTGACTTTCTCGTGGCTGTTCACTCCGCCCGCCGCAATCAGGGGGATACGTTCCCTATCGATACCCAATTCGGCGAGAACCTTCTGCACTTCGGGTAGGACGACTTCGAATTCGAAACGGGCATCGCCGATCTCCGACGCCCTCGCGGCCCCCAGATGCCCGCCCGCATGCGCGGGGTGCTCGATGACGATCGCATCGGGAAGGCGATTCTTGCGCATCCACTTACGCAGAACGATGCTCACGCCGCGCGCGTCCGACAATATTGGAACCAATGCCACCTCGGGGAAATCGGCCGTCAACTCCGGCAACTCGAGCGGCAGTCCCGCCCCCATCACGATCGCCTGGGCGCCGCTTTCGCAGGATTGACGCACATGATCGGCATAGGCCGACACGGCTTTCATCACATTCACGGCCACGACACCATTGCCTTGGGCAATGTCCAGGGCCGCACGAACCTCACGATCGAGGGCGACCAAATTGAGGCGATCGAGCGTGGCCCGCTCCCGACTCTTGCCGGCTTCGGCCAGCAAATCCGGATGGTGATGGCGCAGGTCGACGCTGGCGATGGTGCCCACCGCCCCCTCCTTGGCCACTGCCCCGGCCAACCGGTGCGCGGAGATGCCCACACCCATTCCACCCTGTACGATAGGCAAAAGGCTGCGATTCTTCAGCTGCAGAAATGGAAAGGGGATGGCGAGCATGATCGATCCGTTCGGGAAAGGATGAGAGCTATTCGCCGCCCTCAAGTCGCGCCGGGTCGCGCACGGTCAGCACGCGCCCCTGAACTTCGATGATGCCTTGCTCGGTGAGCCTGTGCAGCAATCGGGAAAAGGTTTCCGGAGTCAGATTCAAGCGCGAGGCGATGACACGCTTGCTGGCGGGAAGCCGAATCTGCACCGGTGCCGTCTTCGTTTCAGCACTCATCACTAGCCCGCTCAGGAATCCGAGCACCCGCTGCATCGCCGATTGCACCGAATACGCCTCGACATCCTTGACCAGACCGTGCAGTTTCATGCTCAGGCCAGCAAGCATGCGCCGGGCCAACAGCGGGGTGCGCTCGATCGCCTGCAGCAGCGGCCGCCCAGGAATCAGCAGCACGGAGGAATCGGCGACGGCCTGTGCCGAAACTGGATACCTGCCTTCGAGGAACACGATGGCCGCGCCAAAGCTCTTCCCCGGTCCGAGAAGATCGACCACTTTCTCGGCGTCCGGCGGTGCCGGCATGGAGAGCTTGATTTGCCCGTGTACGACGATGCAAAGACCGCGCGCCGGATCGCCCCGGTGAAAGAGGTATTCGCCCTTGAGCGGGCGCAATAGTTCGGTCGCTTGGCTGAGCGCGTTGAGTTCCGCGGAGGACAATTCGCGGAATAGAGGCTGCGCCGCGAGAAGATCCGGAATGCGCCCGGGCTTGCCAATGGTGATGGTCATCGCGTGCAGCCACCCCCCTCGCGCTGCCGCCGCGAGGCATCAGCAAAAAACTGCCCAAACATCACAAATCCCCCGCCGTATCGCGCTTTGGGTTGAAGAGGCGCGCCCCCATCGTTTCGCCAGTCTTTCATTGCCAGAAGGGAATGTCCTTGTTCTGGATCAAGAGTGCCGGCCAAATTACCTCGCCTGGAAACAAAGCGCAAGACGAATCTGCTACCCCGCTCCCTGGGAGGCGCCGCCAAGCTGATCGCTTCGATGCCTCATCCCGCTGTATCGGTTGGCCGTCGGCCAACCGGTGCAGCGAGGTCCTGGCGCAGTTTCTCGAATATCACCACGGCCGCCGCGGTCGCAACGTTGAGCGACTCGATTCCGCCGGGCATCGGAATGGTGACCCGCAGATCGACGGTCGCGGACAGTGCTGGGCTCAACCCCGCACCCTCGTTGCCAAACATCAGGGCGACGGGGCCATGAAGGTCCGCAGCGAACAAAGAGGTGCCGCCGCGTACCACGGCGGCCACCCGCCGCCCAGGGAATTGCGTGGCGATAACCTCCAGGTCCGCGCCGTCCGCGACCTCGATGAAAAAATGCGCGCCTTGTCCAGCCCGCAGTGTCTTGGCCGACCAGGCATAGGCACTCTGCGGCGAGAGGTACGCACGGCGTATCCCCGCGGCGGCGCCAATCCGCAAGAGAACACCTACGTTTCCGGGATCCTGGATGTCTTCGAGCAGCAGGCAGGACGCGCCGCCGGACATTTCCGGCAATCTCCGCGGCACGCTGACCAGGGCGAGAGATCCAGAGGGTGTGACGGTTTGCGCGAGCGCGCGGAAGAGCGTCGGACTGAGCTGCCAGACCTCCGCACCCGCGCAACGGACGAGCAGGCTCTCCGCCTCCGTTGCCGCGGCGGCCTCGCTGAGAATCAAGCGCAGCGGGCATCCGTGCCGCGCGACATAGGATTCGATCAGATGCTGCCCTTCGAGCAGAGCGAGACCTTTGTGTCGCAGATGGCGAGCCGAGCGGACAAGCTGGAGCAACTCGCGGTAGCCCGGGTTTTCCGGCGAGCGGATTGTCTTCACCGCGTCTTGGGCGCGCCTTCGCCCGCCCCCAGGGGTCTCTCCGAGTACTGGAAAAAGACCTCGTCTTGCCGAATCATGCCTAAATCCTGGCGGGCACGTTCCTCAACCGCCTCCAAGCCCTGCTTGAGATTTCGCACCTCCGCATCCAGAGCGTCATTGCGCGCCTTGAGACGCGCGTTTTCTTCGCCCTGCGCCTCGACCTGGCGCGCCAGTTCGAGTAGCCTCAGCCTACCGCCCTTGCCGAACCATAGTGGGTATTGCAGCGCCAACAATAGGGCGAAGAGAATCAGCGCCAGCACTCGCATGGCCGAGGCTCGCTCATGAAATCGCGTGGCTGCGCCGGTTGTCGCCCCTCATTGCGGCGCATACGGCGGCAATGCGTCCACCCCGCCAGCTTGACAGAGTCCGCGGGATGGTCCGCCGAGCCGTGCCTCGCCGCCGCTGAAGCTCGGGCGTCATCGCACCGGATCGGCCCCGCCAACACCCTGCGCGTGTTAGCGCAATTGATAGAACGCCGCGCGCCCCGGGTACACCGCCACATCACCGAGGTCCTCCTCGATGCGCAAGAGCTGGTTGTACTTAGCCAAGCGATCCGAACGCGACAGTGAACCGGTCTTGATCTGCCCGCAATTGGCACCCACCGCGATGTCGGCGATGAGGCTATCTTCGGTTTCGCCGGATCGGTGCGAGACGACCGCGGTGTAACCAGCGCGCTTGGCCATTTCAATCGCGGCAAAGGTCTCGCTGAGTGTCCCAATTTGATTGATCTTGATGAGAATCGAGTTGGCCACGCCCTGGGCGATGCCCTCACGCAGGATTTTGGTGTTGGTGACGAATAGATCATCTCCGACCAATTGCACCTTCTTGCCCAAGCGGTCAGTGAGGAGTTTCCATCCCGCCCAGTCCTCCTCGGCCATGCCGTCCTCGATGCTGATGATCGGGTAGCGCTCGGCAAGCGTGGCAAGGTAGTCGGCGAATTCCGTGGCGCTGAGCTTCAGTCCCTCGCTTTCCAGGAAATACTTGCCGCCTTTGTGAAACTCGGTGCTCGCGCAATCGAGTGCGATGGCGATGTCGGTGCCCGGCGTGTAGCCCGCGCGGTCAATCGCTTCCATCAGAAGCTGCAGGGCCGCCTCGTTGGAGGGAAGATTCGGCGCGAACCCGCCTTCGTCGCCGACAGTGGTGGACATACCCTTGCTGTCGACGAGTTTCTTGAGCGCATGGAAGACTTCCGCGCCGTAGCGCAATGCCTCGCGAAAACTCGGCGCGCCCAGGGGAACGAGCATGAACTCCTGGATATCCACGCTGTTGTTGGCGTGCGCACCACCGTTGATCACGTTCATCAGAGGCACCGGCAGTTCCATGCCGGCGGCGCCGCCCAAATAACGATACAGCGGCAGGCCGCTCTCTTCGGCAGCGGCCTTGGCCACGGCACAGGAAACGGCAAGCAGCGCATTGGCCCCCAAGCGCGACTTGTTTTCCGTGCCGTCCAGTTCGACCAGGGTCTTGTCGATAAACACCTGTTCGGACGCATCGAGGCCGATAATGGCCTCGCAGATTTCGGTGTTGACGTGCTCCACGGCCTGCAGCACGCCCTTGCCCAAATACCGGCCGGAATCACCGTCGCGCAGTTCGATGGCTTCTTTCGAGCCGGTGGAGGCACCGGAGGGCACGGCGGCCCGGCCGCTTACTCCGGATTCGAGCACCACGTCCGCCTCGACAGTGGGATTGCCCCGCGAGTCAAGGATTTCGCGGGCGACGACATCGACGATTGCACTCATGGCTGATTTCCTGGTTGTTGATCAGGGATTTCGTAATCGCATACCACCCAGTCAAAGACCTCGCGTGCCCCAACGACCAGCTCCTGGTGCGCGGGGTGGGGCAAGTATTCCTGCAGATCCGCCCGGCTCGCAAACAGCGCGCTCAACCCGTAATCATAGGCGATGGGGCGATCAGTAAAATTCCAGCCGTGTTCCCAACCGCGGATCTGCGGGAGTTGGGCCGGCAAAGTGGCCATGCGCGCCACTGCCTCTTGCACTCGTGGATCGCTGCGCGCGACGCCGGGCCTGAGTTTGAAGAGTACGAGATGTCGAATCATGAGGCCGCCCCCCCAAGCCAAGCGTCTTCGAGGAATCCGCTTCGTTTGACCACCGCGTCAATGGCCACGAGCGTTTCCAGCAGTTCGCGCATGCGCGCCAGCGGCCAGGCGTTGGGGCCATCGGAGCGCGCCCGTTCGGGATCGGGGTGAGTCTCCATGAACAGCCCCGACACCCCGGCGGCCACCGCGGCGCGAGCCAGAACCGGCACAAACTCGCGCTGGCCGCCGCTGGCATGACCCTGTCCGCCAGGCAGCTGCACCGAATGGGTGGCGTCGAAAACCACCGGACAACCCGTTTGGCGCATGATTGCCAGGGAGCGCATGTCTGACACCAGGTTGTGGTAGCCAAAAGACACGCCGCGCTCGCACACAAGGATGTTGTCTACACCGCTCGCCGCTCTCGCCTTGGCGACCACGTTGTGCATGTCTTCAGGGGCAAGAAACTGACCCTTCTTGATGTTCACGGGCTTGCCCGCACTCGCCACCGCTTGAATGAAATCGGTCTGACGGCAAAGAAACGCGGGGGTTTGCAGGACATCGACGACCGCGGCGGCCTCTGCGATTTCCTCCACCGTGTGTACATCGGTGACCACCGGGACGCCGAGCTGGCGCTTCACCTCGGCAAGGATGCGCAAGCCCTCTTCTCGCCCCAGGCCACGGAAGGACTGCGCCGAGCTGCGGTTGGCTTTGTCGAAGGAGGACTTGAAGATGAATGGCAGACCCAGATCGACACAGATCTCCTGAAGAGCGCCGGCAGTGTCGATCTGCAATTGCTCGGACTCGACGACACATGGCCCCAGCATCGCGAAGAGGGGCCGATCGGGGCCGATGTCGTAGCCGCAAAGCCGCATATCAGATATTGGCGACTAATTCCGCGGCGGTACCCGCGCCACCCGCGTCCGCCCGCTGCCTCTGCGCCAGCGCCGCGCGCACGAAAGCGGAAAATAATGGATGGCCCTTGCGCGGCGTGGACGTGAACTCGGGGTGAAACTGGCACCCGACGAACCAGGGATGATTGGGCAGCTCGATCATCTCGCACAAATTCTCCGCAGTTGTGCGCGCCGACACTCTCAATCCGGCAGTTTCGAGCCGGGACAGGTAATGGTTGTTAACCTCATAACGATGGCGGTGACGCTCGCTGATACCGCTAGCGCCGTAGATTCGGTGCACGAGGCTGCCCGGCAACAGCTGGCAGGGCTGAGCGCCCAAGCGCATGGTGCCGCCTAGGTTTGAAGCCGAGCTGCGCGTCTCCACCGAACCGTCGCGGTTCTGCCATTCAGTAATCAACGCAATGACGGGATGCGGCGTGGTGGGATCGAACTCCGTGCTGTTGGCTCCTTCAAGTCCCGCGAGGTGGCGGGCAACTTCGATCACGGCAAGCTGCATCCCCAGGCAAATCCCCAGATACGGAACACCGCGGGTGCGTGCGTATTCCACCGCCTTGATTTTGCCCTCCACACCACGCTTGCCGAAACCGCCCGGCACCAGGATGGCGTCCAGGCCGGCGAGGGCACCGACGCCATCGCGTTCAATGGTCTCCGAATCGAGGTAGTGGATGTTGATCTTGCACCGCGTATGGATCCCGGCATGGATCAGCGCTTCGGAGAGCGACTTGTAGGATTCGGTGAGGTCCACGTATTTCCCGACCAGAGCGATGTTCACGCTATGTTCGGGGTGTTCCAGGGCATAAACAAGCTTCTCCCACATCGACAAGTCGGCTTCGCGCGCCTCGATTTCGAGCTTGCGGCAAACGATGCGGTCGAGGTGCTCGGTATGAAGGTGGCCGGGAATCTTGTAGATGCAATCGGTATCCACCGCTGGAATGACCGCCTCGGGCTCTACGTTGGTGAAGAGCGCGATCTTGCGTCGTTCGTCGGCGGGTAGCGGTCGGTCCACGCGGCACAACAGGATGTCTGGCTGAATGCCGATTTCGCGCAGCTCCTTGACCGAATGCTGCGTTGGCTTGGTTTTCATTTCGCCAGCGGTCGCGATATAGGGCACCAGCGTCAGGTGAATGTAGCAGACGTTGCTGCGCCCCAGTTGGATGCCCATTTGGCGGATCGCTTCCAGGAACGGCAGCGATTCGATGTCGCCGACAGTACCGCCCACTTCCACGATGGCCACTTGCGCATCTCCGACCCCGGCGAAGATGAATGCTTTGATCTCATCGGTGATGTGCGGGATCACCTGCACCGTGCCGCCGAGGTAGTCGCCGCGGCGCTCTTTGCGGATGACGCTTTCGTAAATCTGACCGGTAGTGAAATTATTGCGCCGGTTCATACGGCGCTCGGTGAAGCGTTCGTAGTGCCCCAGATCGAGGTCGGTCTCGGCACCATCGTCGGTGACGAACACCTCCCCGTGCTGGAAGGGGCTCATGGTGCCTGGATCGACGTTGATGTAAGGGTCGAGCTTGAGCTGCGTAACCTTGATGCCGCGGCTCTCGAGTATGGCCGCAAGCGAGGCCGCTGCAATCCCCTTGCCTAGCGACGACACCACGCCGCCGGTGACGAACACGAACTTGGTCATCTGAGGCATCCGGAAAAGCGCCATTTTATCGGAAAGCCCCTGCTGCTCCAAACGGCTCCGTCCAGACCGGCTCCGCGGTCAATCTGCCAGGCCCGTACTCAAGCGCTCCATGGTGGTCGCTCGGCCAAGAATTTCCAGCACTGCATCCACCGCCGGCGTGGACGCCTGCCCAGCGACCAGTACCCGGATCGGCATCATGACCTGAGGCAGCCTGAGTCCGTGCGCCGCAGCAACCTCTTTGATCGCGCCAGCGAGCTGGGCGCGGTTCCATTCGACCGTGCCCAAGCGTTCCAGCAGATCGCGCAATGCCAGACGCGCCGCGGCGCTCAGATGCTGGGCCTTGAGTTCGGGCGCGGGATGCAGGCTCTGATAGAAATAGATCGACTCTTCGCCCATCTCGGCCAGTGTCGGCACGCGATCGCGCAAAAGCCCCGCAACCGCGTCAGGTGCCGGCCCCCCCGCGGTCGACACGCCGCGGCGGGCCAGCTGCTCGCGCAGCAATCCGCCCAGCCTCTCCGGGTCGGCGCGTTTCATGTGCTCGTGATTGAGCCACTTCAACTTCTCGGCATTGAAGCGCGAAGGTGCCGGGTTGATTCCGGATAGGTCGAACCACATGACCAACTGCTCGCGCGAAAACACTTCCTCGTCGCCGTAGCCCCAGCCCAAGCGCGCGAGAAAGTTGATCATCGCCTCGGGCAAATAGCCTTCCTCCGCGTACTGCATCACGCTTACCGCGCCATGACGCTTTGAGAGCTTCTGCCCGTCCTCGCCAAGCACCGTAGGCACATGGGCATACAACGGCGGCTCCCGACCGAGCGCGCGGATGATATTGATCTGGCGCGGCGTATTATTGACGTGGTCATCACCCCGAACGACATGGGTAATAGCCATGTCGAGATCATCCACCACCACGCAGAAGTTGTAGGTGGGTGTGCCATCGGGCCGGGCAATCACCAAGTCGTCGAGCTCGCTATTGGCGATCTCGATTCGCCCTTTGACTCCGTCATCCCAGGCGACCGCACCCTCCATGGGGTTCTTGAAGCGAATCACTGGCTTTACGCCGGCCGGCGGCGTGGCGCTGGCGTCGCGCCAGCGTCCGTCGTAGCGGGGCTTTTCGCCTCGCGCCATCTGTTCGGCGCGCAGCGCATCGAGTTCTTCCGGGCTCATGTAGCAGCGATAAGCGGTGCCCTCCTCCAGCATACGCGCGATGACCTCTCGGTAACGATCCATGCGCTCCATCTGGTAGTAAGGTCCCTCGTCATAGTCGAGATGTAGCCAATCCATCGCGTCAAGGATGGCTTGGACGGCCTCGGGCGTGGAGCGCTCGAGATCGGTGTCTTCGATACGCAGAATGAATTGGCCACCGTGGCGGCGAGCGAAGGCCCAGGAAAAAAGCGCCGTGCGTGCGCCGCCCAGATGCAAGAAGCCAGTCGGGCTGGGCGCGAAGCGGGTGCGGATCATGCGTGCTTGTCCTCGCAAAAGCGCGGTGCGCGGGTCGCGCACCCAAAGCTGCCTATTCTACCGGAACGGAACGATCAGGCAGCCGCGCCCAGAGTGAAATAGAAGGTCGCGCCCTTGTTCACCGCCGCTTCCGCCCAGATGCGCCCGCCGTGCCGCGCGATGATACGATGCACCGTGGCAAGCCCGATGCCGTTGCCGGCAAACTCTTCCGGGCCATGCAGGCGCTGAAAAGGGCTGAAGAGTTTGCTCGCGTAGGCCATGTCGAAGCCCGCGCCGTTGTCCTTAATGCAAAATGCCTTGCCTCCCGGAGTGTCGGCGCGGCCAAAGGCGATGCGCGCCCTGGACTTCTTGCGCGTGAACTTCCAAGCGTTGCCGATGAGATTCTCGAACACCGCGTGCAGGAGGATGGCATCGCCATTGCCCATCAGTCCAGGCTCGATCTCGATCTCCACTGTCCGTCGCGGTTCCGCCTGGCGTAGCGTGAAGACGATCTCCTGCGCCAATTGCGACAGATCGATTTCCTGCCGGCGCAATTCGCCGCGCGTCACGCGCGCCAGGCGCAAGAGGTCGTCGATCATCCGGCCCATGCGCTGACTGGCGGCGCGTACCCGATCGAGAGATTGGCGCATGGACTCATCGATCGGCGTCTTACTTTGCAGCAGTACGGCCTGACTGAACCCGTCGATGGCGCGCAGCGGTGTGCGCAGGTCGTGCGCGACCGAATAGGCGAAAGCTTCGAGTTCGCGGTTCGAGGCTTCGAGTTCCGCCGTTCGGTCCGCCACTCGCCGCTCCAAATCTGCATTCAGGCGGCGCACCTCGGCTTCGGCAACCTTTTGTGCGGTGATATCGTAACCAAAGTAATAGAATCCGGCGATTTTCCGGTCACCGTCGTATTGGGGCAAATAGGTTGAATGAACCACCCGATTGCCATTGAAGACGCTGGAGGACTCCAGGCTGAACTCATGGCCTTCCAGCACTCTCTCGAACAGCGGCTCGAGCCGCGCATAGCGCTCCGGCCCGTAGATCTCCGCGATCGAATGGCCGACCACGGCCTCGGGAGCCATCCCTATCGCTTCGAGATACCCACGGTTGACGAATGTAATCCTCTGCTCGCGGTCGGCGGCAATGATGACGCCGGGAATCATGTCCGCGATGGTGCGCATCCTCTCTTCGCCGGCGCGCAGCGCCTGCTCCGCGGCAAACCGTTCGGTCACGTCATTTCCGAATACATAGATCCCGACGACCTCTCCGGCCAGGCCGCGGCGAGGCAAATAGGTCATGGCGACCCGCCGCCCCGGCACCAAGACGCTCTCGCCTTCATGGTGCGCACTGTCACCGGCAAGGACGCGCCTATACCGTCGCTCCATTACTGAAAACGCTGCTGCGGGCACGGCTTGCTGCAAGGGGTAGCCGATGATTTCAGCGGCTGATTTGCCCAGACGCGTAGCAGCGGCGCGATTGGCGAAGCGCACCACTAGGTCGGCATCGAGTTCAAACACGAAGGTTGGAATGGTATCCATGACCGCGCGCAGTCGCTCTTCGCTCTCAGCCCGCGCGCGTTCCGCTTCCACTCGGGCGGTAATGTCATAACCGAAAAGATACACGCCCTGGACTCTGCCCCCGGCATCGAGGCGCGGTCGCAAAGTCTCGTGCAGCTGCCGCGCCGTGCTCAGCCAGTTCGCGCCTTCGCGCTCGACGATCTCGCCGCGCAGCGCGCGCTCGAGCTCAGCTTCGATGCCCCGGTAGCGGACCTTCGGCAATACATCAGCAATGCTGCGACCGACAACTTCCTCACTGCGCCGGCCCAGTGCCGCTAGAGCGGCAGCATTGGCGAATTCGATACACAGCTCACGATCGAATTGCATCAATATCGCGGGCACCGTCTCCGCCATCGCGCTCAACAGCTCCTCGCGCGCATGCAGCGCGCGCTCCGCCTGCTTGCGCTCGGAAATGTCCCGCGCTACCGTCAAAATGGCGCTGCCGTCGGCAAAATCGACGATGGCTGCGGTAGCTTCCACATTGACGGCCGCCCCTTGAAGTGTGACGTAAACTTGCTCGGCACTGGGCAGGCGCAGGCCAGTAGCGAGGTGCGCTTCGAGGTAGCGGATGCGCTGGATTGCTTGTTCCTGAAAATCGGGATGTACACATTCGGCGATATCGCGCCCCACCAGTTCCTCATTGCGCAGCGCGCCGAACAGAGTGAGCGCGGCGCGATTGACCATGACGATGCGGCGGTTACGATGGATAAGCACAGCGTCTGGCAAGAGCTCCATCAACATGCGCTGGCGCGCTTCATTGGTGCGCAGGGCATCCTCGGCCTGACGCCGCGCGGTGATATCCTCAACCACCGCGATGAACGCTTCGGGAGCGCCGTCCCCTGCCCGCTGCACCGAGACGGTGAGTTGGCACCACACTGTCGATGCATCGCTCTTGAGGCACCGACGCTCGCCGGAAAATACCGCCAGCGCACCCTCGCGCAGCTGTTCGAGGGCTTGACGGTCGCGCCCGATATGCTCGGGATACAGGAGCTGCTCGAAGAGCTTGCCTTCGAGCTGGGCGGCGTCGAATCCAAGAATCACGCACAAGCGCTGGTTGACGCGAGATAGCCGCGTATCCAAAGCCAAATGCGCCATGCCCACCGCCGCTTGGTCGAAAGTGCTCCTCAGGCGCCGCTCGCTCGCCTCGATCCGCCCTTCCACCTGTTTGCGAGCGGTGATGTCCCGGCCCACGCCGCGATAGCCTGTAAAATCGCCGCGCTCGTCGAAAAGGGGTTCACCGCTGATCGAGAAGTACCGCCATCCTCCCTGTGCGTTCTGCCGCTCATAGACAAAGTCAGTAAAGGGTTCGCGCGCCGCAAGGGCCCTCTGGTGCTCGGCAAGCTCCTTGTCCTCGAAGCGGATGTTCGAAAGCTCCCAGCGGGCCTTGCCCAGATGCTCTTCCACCTGCACGCCGGCAATCTCGCCGACTTCCTGGGAAACATAGGTGAAGCGCAGGTCGCGGTCTTGCTCCCAATACCAGTCGGCGGCAATCCGGGTCAGCGCCCGAAAGCGCTGCTCGCTCTCACGCAAGGCGGCAAAATGGTCCTGTAGCGACCGCGCCATGTGGTTGAATGCCTGGGTGAGCTCGCCCACTTCGTCGCGGCTTTTCACCGAAACCTGGAGGCGGTACTTGCCGTGTTCGATCATGCGCGAGGCGGCCGCAAGCTTGCCCAGACCGCGGGTCAGCAAGTGCGTGACGAAATAAAGCAAAAGGGCCGTGCATAGGATGGCAAACGCCGCGATGCCGATGCTGTCGACCAGAAAGCGGTCGCGCAAGCTCGCCGAGAGCCCCACGGGAATGCCAACTTGCACCGAGCCCAGGCGTTCGCCGCCGGATTCGATGAGCGCCAGCCCGTCGAAACGCTCGCCGCCGTCGGCCAGCTGCCCCTGCCGTGTGGCCGAAGGGAGCACGGCGAGCGGTTCCCGGCTGGAGTGCGCCAGCAGTGTGCCTTGTGCGGAAAGGACTGCGATGTAGCTCAGATTGGCGCCCTGGAAAACCGCGTCGATCACTCCCTGGGCGGCCTGCGCATCGTCACGCGCCATGGCCGGTCCAAGGGTCGCTTGCAGCGCGGGCAGCAGATGCGCCAGCCGCAAACGGGCTTCGTCGCGCTGGTAATCGCGTAGCACTCCGGCGCCGTGCCACAACAGCAGCGCGAGCATGCCTACCTCGACCAAAGTGGCGGCGGCGATGAGTTTGCTGCGCAGGGAAATTCGGAATCCTGTGGCCATGGAGTGTCGTTATGGGAAAGCGCGGCACCTTGCCCGGCGCGGAGTTAACCACGCCCAGCGATACTGCGCCGCTCCTCATTGTCGCCGCAAAGTCGCGGCCGCAAAAGCCTCGCAAGGGCCGCGCTTGCGGCTTTACTTCCAATTGACCCGATCGACTCGCGGTGCGATAATGCGCGACTTTGTCGGGTGGTTAGCTCAGCGGTAGAGCACTGCCTTCACACGGCAGGGGCCACTGGTTCGATCCCAGTACCACCCACCAGCGCACCCCGAAAGCACCCGCCGTCCTGGCGGTTTTTTTTCGTCTACTCAGGTACGAACGCCCAACGCGTCCCATCACGCAGCGCCCTGATGGGGTGCTGAAAGCAGGTTTCGAGAATCTGCGGATGCATCAGATCGCGCACCGCCCCAACGCGCGTGGCTTCCCCCGCCAGCAGCACCACATGGTCGCAATAGCGCGCCGCCATGGTGAGATCGTGGAGAACCATGACCAAGGCCTTGCCCCGTTCCCGCAAGGCCGCCAGCAAATCCAGAACCGCCGCCTGATGATGCAGATCGAGGCTTGCCGTCGGCTCGTCCAGCAGCATCAGGGGCGGATCTTGAGCCAGCAGCGTGGCCAGTGCCAAACGCCGTCGCTCGCCGCCCGAAAGCGTGAGCGCATCTCGGCTCGCACAATGATCCAGATCCACCGCCACCAGGGCTGCCCAGGCAGCGGCCTCGTCGGCGCGCGTCTCCCAAGCCCAAGGTCCCAGATGCGGATGTCTTCCGACCAACGCGGTTTCCAGGACCGTGCTGCCGAAGGCATCGAAACTCGTCTGCTCGAGGAGTCCGCGCCGCAGCGCCAGCTCGCGCGGAGCGAAACTCGCCAACGGCCGCCCCGAGAGGTGGATGCATCCGGCATCTGGTTGGCGAACACCGGCAAGCGCGTGCAAGAGACTGGTCTTGCCTGCACCATTGAGTCCCAGGATACCCCAAGATTCGCCACGACCAACCTGGAAGCTCAGGTCGGAAAAGAGCCTGCGGCCCGCGATACCCATGTGCAGACCGGTGACCTCGAGCAACGGTGCCGCGGAGTCGCTCACCTTTCGCTTCAACTCGGCCGGCGCCGCAGCAAATAGATGAAAAGAGGAACGCCGACCAGCGCGGTAACCGCCCCGACCGGCAGCTGGCGCGGTGCCAGCGCCACCCGAGCCAAGGTATCGGCGAAGGTCAGGTATGCGCCTCCAAGAAGGGCGCTGGCCGGCAGCAGGAAGCGGTGATCCGTTCCGTAAGCCAAACGCAGGAGGTGCGGGATCAAGAGCCCCACGAAACCTACGGCGCCAGCTGTGGTGACGGCCGCAGCGGTCAGCAGGGAAGCAAGGGCATAGATTACCCAGCGCAGACGCACCACACCGATTCCGAGCGTGCTGGCCAAGATTTCGCCACGCGCCAACAGGTTGAGATCGCGACCCAGGGGAACGGCCGCGGCAAGGGCAAGGAGCAGCGCGGCAAGCGGCATCCACACCGTCTCGGAGATGGACAAGTCGCCAATCAGCCAAAAGAGCATGCCGCGCAGGTGCGCGTCGGGCGCGAGTGCCAGAAACAGCGTGATCAGGGCGCCCCAGCCGGCGGCGATGATCACCCCGGTGAGAAGCATTCGACCGTGCGACCAGCTTCCGTCGCCTCGACCGAGCTGAAAGACCAGGGCCACGGAGAGCATTGCGCCGGCAAATGCCAGAAATTGTTGGCCCGGCAAGCTCAAGCCCACGAGCATGGCACCCAAGGCCGCAACCGCGGCCCCGCCCGAAGCGCCCAGCACGTACGGATCTGCCAGCGGATTGCGCAGGAGCACTTGCATCAGACAGCCGGCCACGGCAAGCGCGGCGCCCGTTCCAAATGCCGCCAGCGCACGCGGTGCCCGCAGTTGCCAAACGATACTCAGCGCCACGGAGCGCGCCTCACCATCCTCCCCCCTCCAGATGGCGCGCCAATCCACCGGTACACTGCCGGCGAGGAGCGCAAGCAGTAGCGCGGCCAGCCCCAAGGCCAACAGTCCGGCCAGGGAAGCAGCAAGGCGCAACCGCTTCCAACGCGCGGCTTCGCGCAAAAAAAGAGGCGCCACCGCGCCCCTTTCTTGGCCAACAATTGGTTCGATGCCGGAACTCACATGCGCTCAAAGATCGCAGCGATACCCTGTCCCCCTCCGATGCACATCGTCACCAAGGCGTAGCGGCCACCGCTGCGCTGTAACTCGTAGAGCGCTTTGACCGTGACCAGTGCGCCGGTGGCGCCGATCGGATGGCCTAGGCCCACGGCGCCGCCATTGGGATTGGTTTTGGCGAGGTCAAAACCGAGCTGACGCGCCACCGCCAGCGCCTGCGCGGCAAACGCTTCGTTGGCTTCGATTACATCCATGTCCGTGATCTTTAGGCCGGCGCGTTCGAGCACGCGCGTGACCGCCGGAACGGGTCCGATCCCCATGAATTTGGGGTCGACACCGGCATGCGCATAGGCGACCAGGCGCGCCATGGGCTTCAGGCCCCGAGCCGCCGCGGCATTCTTTTCAGCCAACACGAGAATGGCCGCACCATCATTGATGCCGGAGGCATTGCCCGCAGTCACCGTGCCGTCCTTCTGAAACACGGGTTTGAGCTTCGTCATGTCGTCCAAGGTGGTACCGGGGCGCACGTGCTCGTCCTTATCGACGACGACTACACCCTTGCGAGTCTGAATGCTGATGGGAAGAATCTGCTCCTTGAAGCGCCCGGCTTCCGTCGCTTCGGCCGCGCGGCGATGGCTCTCCACGGCTAGCGCATCCTGGTCGGCCCGGGAAATGCCGTACTTGGCGGCAACGTTCTCGGCGGTTACTCCCATGTGAACGTTGTCAAAGGGATCGGTGAGGGCGCCCACCATCGCATCCTGCACCTTGCCGTCGCCCATGCGCTGCCCCCAGCGGCCACCCGGCAGCATATAGGTGCCTCGACTCATGGACTCAGCCCCTCCGGCGGCACCAAAGTCGCAATCCCCCAGGATGATGTTTTGGGATACCGTGACAATGGCTTGCATGCCGCTACCACAGAGGCGATTGACGGTAACGGCGGGCGTTTCGTGGGGCAGCCCGCCATTGACGCAAGCCACTCGCGAAATATACATATCGCGCGGCTCCGAATGAATCACGCTGCCCAAAGCGAAGTGCCCGATATCCTTTGGATCCACTTTGGCGCGGGCCACCGCCTCACGCACGCATTGCGCCGCCAGATCACTGGCGGGCACGTCCTTGAGCGCACCGCCGAAATCGCCGATCGCCGTCCGCACACCGCTCAGAATCACCACTTCTCGATTGCCGCTCATGACCCAACCCCCGATGTTCTAACCTTGAAAAACCCGTGTATGTTGCGGTGCGATAATAATCCATTATCCCTGGCGCCGAAAGCGCCTGCACCAAGCCGGCCTCGGCGCGCCGCAGGCCATCGCTATGCTTGCGCTGCCCGGCTCACTGCTTCGCTTCTCGGCTATCTATCTGATATTGCGCACGGTTGCCATCTTGCCTGTCCCACAGGCCACCCCGGGATGCGACCCACACCGCCGCACCCAGGCCCAGGAGGGCGGACAAAAAGTCCAGCCAATCGCCCGCTCGCAAGCCCATCATTGCCTGGACGATCTCCATTCCACCGGCATAAAGCGCCCAAACCACCAGGTTGCGCTGACGACTCCATCCCGCGTGGTGGGCAAGCAGCCCCCCGATGAATGTACCCAGCGCATGCGCAAGCTTGTCCAGCGGCACCGCGCTGCTCGCCTCAAGGGAATGCCACCCTTCGGGCAGCGGGACGAGCAAGGCGCAGGTAGCCAGGAAGAACCAAGCCAACAAGAGGCGCTTCCAGGCACGGCGCGAGAGGACAAAGAAGGCGGGAGGCATCACGTTGGAGAGTGTCCAAGGCCATAATCGGCGCACGGCGCATCATGCCCCATCCCCCGCTTGCGAGCCAGTGCCTGCCGCAGCATTGCCAAGCGACACCGAAGCAATTCACTTGACCACTGCGAGCTCTTTCGGGTTAGCATTGGGCAAACCGATCTTGAGAGCCGCAATGCTGGAACGGCCGGAATCCAGTTCCAATCTGGGGATAGCCATCGTGGTGTGGATTGCCTGGTTCGCGGCGGGGTGGGTGCTGGTTGCCTCGTTTAGCGGATCGCAGGGCTTGGGGCTGGTCTGGGGGGTCTTCATTGCCTTGGCTGCCTTCGAGATCGGCAGACGTTCCTTTCGCGCCGGCGCGGTGCTGATTTTTTTCGCCTTGCTGTCTTTGCTAGGCCGCGGCATCTACGGGCTTTTTTCGTGATTTCCGGCCGTCTCGTTTCTCGCCAACCATGAATGCTTCGCGCAGCCGCTTCATCTATCAAGCCAATGTCATCGCCGACCTCGCCGCACTGGCCTTCACCTGGCTCTATGCGGCCAAGGTCGCCGGCGGCTATGAGACCGGATTTTCGCTGCGCTACATGATGGAGATGCGCCTGTCGCTCGCCAACCTCGTCGGGGCGGGTTTGCTCGCGCTGCTCTGGATACTGATCTTCCGGGCCCGCGGGCTTTATGCCCCTCGCCGCGCCAAATTCGACCTTGGGCTGGAGACCCTGGACATCGCCATCACCGCCGGCATCGGCACGGTGATGTTCGCCGCCCTCGGATTGTTCCTCAGGATCACGCTCTTCACGCCACTGTTTCTAGCGGTCTTCTGGGGCGTGGTCACCGTCGTCGAAGTGGTGTTCCGCCTGGGCCTGCATACGCTTCTGAGCAAGCTGCATCTAGGCGACCGCAACCAGCGCAATATCGTTATCGTCGGCACCAACGAAGCCGCCTGGGAATACGCGCGCAAGATCGAGGCCAGCGCCAGCCTGGGATATCACCTCTTGGGTTTCATCGACGACCTGGTCATCATCTCCGGACCGGAAATGAAGCGACTCGGACAGCTCAGGGATTTTTCCCAGCTACTGAAAGACCATGTCGTCGATGAAGTCGCCATCGCCATGCCCATGTATTCCTATTCCAAGCCCATCCAGGACATCATCGATCAAGCGCACGAGCGCGGCATCGCGGTGCGATTCCCGCTCTCGCAGATATTCTCTGGCATGACTCGCAATAAGGTCTGGCGCGTGCGGCAGGAATCTACTCTGGGGCCGGGCGGGGAGTTCTCATCGGATCTGGTCGTCTATTCCGGTTTCGAGTTGGGCGGACGTTACCTCGTGAAGCGCTTGTTCGACATCGTTTTCGCCGGAACGCTGCTCCTGGTGACGGCACCGATCACGCTCACCGCCGCCCTCCTCATCCTCGTCACCATGGGTCGGCCGGTGGTTTTCGTCCAGCGACGCTATGGCTACAACGGCCGGGTATTCAAGCTCTACAAGTTCCGCACCATGGTCAGGAATGCCGACGCGATGCAGGCCCAGCTCAGAACCATGAACGAGCGCGACGGGGCCGCGTTCAAGATGGAAAACGATCCACGCGTGACTCGCCTCGGGCGCCTCCTGCGTAAAACCAGCATCGATGAGTTGCCACAACTCATCAACGTCATCAAGGGCGACATGAGCATAGTCGGCCCGCGCCCCTTGCCCCTGGCCGATTATGAGCGCATGGACAATATCTCGCACCGGCGGCGCCTTTCGGTGCTGCCCGGAATCACCGGCACCTGGCAGATTTCCGGACGGGACAACATCACTTTTGACGAATGGATGAAGATGGATTTGGACTACATCGACAATTGGCGCCTCGCCACCGATCTAAAGATCATCCTTCTCACCGTGCCGATCGTGCTTTTCGGGCGGGGCGCCAAGTAGATCGAAAGAGAACCATCCATGACTCTGCGCTCCTTCGCCGAAGCGGTGCTGCGTGTGCTCGATTATGTCTTGTTGCTGCCGCTCCTGCCCGCGGCACTGCTGCTCAAGTTCGTGCGCCGCGCCGGCGTGCATCGACTGCCGCGAAGCCGCGAACTGTTGCGCCGCCTTGGCGTGTTTGCACTGCGCGCGCACTACTATGAACCGCAGTTCGACTTCCGCGGCCTGGCGCGCCCGCTCGCCGACGTTCGGCCCTTGCCCGGCATCGACCTCGATCTGCCCGGCCAGCTCGCACTCCTCGACCGAATGCGCTTCGCCGAGGAACTGCGCGATCTGCCGCGCGAGCGGCGCGGCGAGCTCGAATACCACCTCGACAACCGCTTCTTTGAGGCTGGGGACGCGGAATTCCTCTACCAGATCATTCGCCTCAAGCAGCCACGTCAGATCATCGAAATCGGCAGCGGCAACTCGACTGTTATGGCCATGAAGGCGCTAGCGCGCAACCGGCAAGACAACGCGGATTACCGGTGTGAGCACATCTGCATCGAGCCCTACGAAATGCCTTGGCTGGAAAAGACAGGAGCGCGAATCATCCGGCGCCGGGTGGAGGACGTCGGAAAGGAGATCTTCGCCACACTCGGTCCGAACGATCTGCTGTTCATCGATTCGTCTCACGTGATCCGCCCGCAAGGCGACGTTTTGTTCGAAGTCCTGGAATTGCTACCCACGTTGCCGCCGGGCGTGATCGTGCATGTGCACGATATTTTCACACCGCGGGACTATCCGACCCAGTGGGTGATCAACGAGGTCAGGTTCTGGAACGAGCAGTATCTTCTGGAGGCATTCTTGAGTGGCAACGGCCGATGGCGTGTTCTGGCCGCACTCAACCACCTCTACCATGAAGAATTCGCCGCGCTCAAAGCCGTCTGCCCCCATTTGCAGCCGGACAGTGCGCCGTCCTCGTTCTACTTGCAGCGGCTCAATTGAGTGCTTCCGCGACACCGGAGGCGCTCTTGCGCTGGATTTGGGCCATTTCGCGCAGCAATTCGGCAAAGCGCAAGTGATTTGGCACCAGCGCGTAGTCCTTGGCGATGAGTGCCTGGCCACGAGCGATCAATGGCGCGACCTCGATCTGGCCGCTGATGAAGCGATCGACGGCTGCGGCCAGCGCCGCAGCGTCCCCCGGCGGCACCAGCACGCCGGCATCGCGCACCAGCTCTGGAATGGCGGTGATGGCGCTGGCGATCACCGGCACACCAGCGCGCATTGCTTCCATGAGCACGATTGGCATGCCCTCGGTAACGCTGCACAGCACGAAGAGATCTGCATCCCCGTAAAGGGCGAGCACCTGGTCATGGAAGCGCGACCCAAGCAGCCGCACCCTCTCCTGCAAACCCCTGGCCGCAATCTGGGCCTCCAACTGCGGTCGCGCCGGCCCTTCGCCGACGATGTCGCAGCGAAAGTCGGCGCCACGCGCGGCAAGAAGCGCGCAGGCCTCGATCAGCACATGCTGCGCCTTGTGCTCCGAGAGCCGCCCGACGTTGAGGATGCGCCACGGACCGGTGCCGCGCGGTATCCGCGTCGGCGGTGGCAGGGCCGGCACCCCCATGCCGATCACCTCCAGCCGCCGGGGTTGAACGGCCGGGAAATGTTCGCGCAGGTAAGCCACGTTGAACTGGGAGATCGACACCAGAAGGTCGGCTCCCGCGAGTTTCTCCTGGAGATCCGGGGGAAAGTCGAAACTCAGATCGGAGCCGTGGAGGGTGAGCCCGTAGGGCAACCCCGACAACGCGCTGGCCCACCGCGCCACAGCGGCCGCACCGTAAGTGAAATGTGCATGCAGCCGCACCCCCGGCAAACGCCCAAACCGCTTGAGCACCACCGCGGCGCCAGCCAGATGCGCCAGCGTGGTCCTCAGTGCCTCCTCGCCCGCCAAGGCGGCACGCATGGCCCGCAAGCAGCGCAAGGGATGGCGGAACACGGCCGCCAACAACGCCAAGAGAATTTCTCCGGCACGAATTTCATTGAGATAGAGTACATCACTCAGAATCGCCCGCATGCGCGGGTGGATTTCCTTCTCCGCGGGCCGATGGTTTGCGACCAGCCGCAACTCGATACCGGCCTCGCGCAGGACTTCGAACTGATCGAAGACAAAGGTCTCGCTCAGACAAGGGAAAGTGGAGTTGAGAAAGACCACGCTGGGTTTCACGCCGCTATAATGCCAGAAGCTTCGTTCGGCAGCGATGTCCTAGCCCCGCGCCGAGCCGGGCACGCCGATCCGAGGAGTACATGAGCTTGGTTTCCGCCCTGTCCTGGGTTTGTCTGGCCCTGGCCATCCCGCCGCTGATCTACTTGGCGGCGGTTACACTCGCGGCATTGTTGCCTCGCCCCCCAGTGGTGCACGGCGCCAAGCCGCGCCGCATCGCCATCATCATTCCCGCTCACAACGAGGCTTTGCTCATCGCCGACACCGTGGCTCGGGCCCGGGAACTCAACTACCCGATCGAGGCCTTCACCGTGCTCGTCATTGCCGACAACTGCACGGATGAGACTGCCGCTCTGGCGCGCACCGCAGGCGCGCGGGTACTTGAACGGAAGGGCAATCCGGGCAAGGGCCAAGGCCTCAACGATGCGCTCAAGCTGTTGCACGACGAACCTTGGGACGCCTTTCTGATTCTCGACGCCGACTCTCACCTGCACGCGCAGACTCTCTACGCGATCGACGGCGCGCTCACCGCGGGCGCCCCCGCCGTGCAAATCCGCTATGGCGTCTCCAACCCCCGCGACTCACTGCGCACGCGCGCCATGGAACTGTCGACCGCTTCCTTCAATGCCCTTAGACCCCGAGGCAAGACGGCGCTGGGGCTGTCTGCCGGCATCAACGGCAACGGCTTCTGCCTGGCCCGCGACACCGTGCAACGCGTTCCGTATCTCGCCCACTCGATCGTCGAAGACATCGAGTATCACATTCTGCTGCTTAAGGCGGGCTACCGCGTCGCCTTCCTGGACGAGGTCTGGGTCAAGGCCCAGATGCCTCTGGGCGGACGCGGATCTCAAGTCCAGCGCGTTCGCTGGGAACGAGGGCGCATCATTACGTTGCGCAATTATGCGCCGAGCTTCTTGCGCGATCTGCTCGCCGGCCACCCCAAGGCGCTCGACGGGCTGATCGATGTACTCATGCCGCCGGTGAGCCTGTTGTTTCTGCTGCTGCTTCCGCCTGCGATCTGGGGAAGCGTCTGGGCGCAAGCGCTCGCTATCGGGGGGTTCGGCGTTCTTGCCGCGCACTATGCCTTGGCAGCCTGGCGCTACGGAAGTCTGGGTTCCGCCGCTTTGCTTCTCGCCTACATACCATGGTACGTGATCTGGAAAACATGGGTCGTGCTGCACTCCTTGCTGACTGAGCGTAACTTGCCTTGGATCCGCACCGACCGTCACAAACCACACTCCCCCCCCGCCGAGCGCTGACCGTGATTCGCAGAGGAACCAGGCCACTGGCCACGGCCGCGTTGTTGCTTTCAGGCATGATCTACGCGCCGCTCCCTGCGCAAGCCGACACGCCCCCCGGCAAGATTTGGATGCCAGTCCCAGAACTGTCGGATGAATTCAACGGCGACGTACTCGACGAACGCAGATGGGAAACGCACAACCGTTACTACGCCGGCAAGAAACCCGGACTCTACGTACCTCGCAACGTGCGCGTATCCGCCGGCATGCTCGAGCTTTGGGCCCGACCCGAGTCCATGCCGGGAGCCCCATCGGGCTACCGCGACTACACCGTGGCCTACGCTTCCAGCAAGGCCATGGTGCACTATGGCTACTTGGAGGTGCGGGCCAGGCCGATGGCCGCGCGCATTGACTGTGGCTTCTGGCTCTACCGCTGGACCGAGACCGGCACCTATGAGATCGACATCTTCGAAATCGGCGGGACGGCACCGGGGCACGAAAACCTGGTGCACACCAACCTTCACTACTACCTCGGCGATCCGGCGCGCGAAAACGACCAGAACCGCCGCTCCGCCCCGTTGGCCTGGATTGCCCAGCGCGCTCTGGCCGCGGACTTCAATACCTATGGCCTCGAATGGAACGACCGCGAACTTCGATTCTATTTCAACGATCGCTTGATCCGCAGCGTGCCCAACCGGCACTTCCATCATGCCATGAGCGCGCGTTTTTCCGCAGAAACTCAGCCCGATTGGTTCGGTTTGCCCCGCCGCGGAGAATTGCCGGCAAGCTTCCAGATCGATTACCTTCGGGTTTGGCGCGAAGCTGACCCTGTGGCACCTGCAACCTCACCTCGGTCAGTGAAGGGAACGGTGCCATGAGCTTGAGGACACTCATTGATCGCGCCGTGCTTGCCGCCGGCCTGGTGCGCCTGGCGCGGCAACGCCACCATGATGCCGTGCCGGTGCTGATGTACCACGGCGTCGTTGCCGACGATGAACCGCTGGCGGATGGTGATTGGCTGCAAGTTCGGGTCAGCGAGTTTCGGGAGCACATGGCCCATCTAGCCGAAAACTATACGGTCTGCCGAATCGACGAGATCTTCGCTCAGCCCCCGCTCCCCAGCGAGCGTCCCCGCGCCTTGATCACCTTCGATGATGGCTACGCCAACAATCTTCACCACGCACTGCCGGTTCTCAAGGAGTTCGGCCTTCCCGCGCTCATCTTCTTGGTGACGGGTCACATCGACACTCAACGCCTGTTTTGGTGGGATCGCTTGCATCTGGCCTGCCTCGGCGCGGCCGCACCCGACCCCGCGCAAGTGCGCGCTCTCAAGCAGCGCAGCCCACGCGACATCAAGTCCGCGGTGGATGCCTACCTCGCCGCCAAGCGCCTGAGCGCACCCGATTCCGCCCCCGAACCCTACCGCGCGCTTACTCTGAAGGAACTCGCCACGCTGGCAGACTCCGGGCTGATCGAGTTTGGGTCCCACACTCATGGGCACGAAATTCTGGAACGCCTAAGCGCCGAGGAGGTCAGCGCGACACTTGAGGTTTCCGCCGAGCGCTTGCACAAGTGGGGACAAAAGGCGCGCCACTTCGCCGCACCGAATGGCGATTATCGCGATGACCAAATTCCGCTGATCGAGGCCGCCGGATACGCCTCCTGCTTCGCCACCGAAGAGGGGCTTTGGCGGCCACGAGAGCGGCCGTATCGAATCCCCCGTGTCGGTATCGGCCGCGGCACCACTCTCGAACGGTTCGCATTGCAGCTCTCGGGGCTCAAGTACTGGCTCAAACGGCCGGCCCAGGCGGAAGGCTGAACCTTGGCCGCGACCGCTCGCGCTCGCCCTGTGACCCGCGCGGAGGCCGCGGTACGAGCCGCGGAATGGAATGCTCTGGCCGCCGCACTACCGTTTGCCTCGGTCTTCACGACCTGGGAGTGGGTGGATACATGGTGGAACCACTTCGGTGAAACCTACGAGCCCTGCACCCTTTTTGTCGAGCGCGGTGAAGAACTGCTGGGCGTCTTGCCCCTCGCGTTCAAAAAGCTCGGGTGGCATCGCGATGGTTTGGGAGGCCGGGTGCTGCTATACGCCAGCAGCTTGGAGCTATCCCCCGATCACCTCGATCTGATCGCCAAACCAGAGGAAGCCTCGGTCTGTCTCAAGGCCCTTGTCGACTACCTGCATCGCACTCCTGCCGCCTGGGACGTTCTCGATCTCTCCGGCCTTGCCGCTGGCGGAAACCTAGATCGACTATTCGCCAGCGGGTCGCTCTCCGGCAACCGGACGACACTCTCGCGAGCGCCCTATCTTGCGCTGGCGGGAACGTTTGACGACTATTTGCAGGCCTTCTCCGCCAAGGCCCGCTATAACTTTGGACGTGCACTTCGCCAACTCGAGGCCCAAGGATTCACATTCGTCGAAGTGCAACCCGCGGAGGCAGACGCCTTCTTCCTGGACCTCTATGCACTGCACGCTCGGCGATCCAGTGCGAAGGGCGTCGCCAGCACGTTTCAGGGAGAGTCCATCGCTCGCTTCCATCGCGAGCTGCTCCAGCGTACCGCGGGCCTTGGCTGGCATTGGAATCGCGCGCTGCGCGGCCCAAATGGCATGGTGGCCGGGATCTATGCCTACTTGGTCGCCGGCCGGATTGCCTATTATCAGATCGCCATCGACCCGGTCTGGGAACGTTATAGCCCCGGGACGGCCCTGATCTTCGGGGCTTTGCGCGACGCCTATGCGAGCCGCGCCGCCGAATTCGACTTTCTCCGCGGCGAGGAAGAATACAAGCGGCGCTGGACCCGGGACGCCCGCGAGGTGGTTCGCTGGCGGCTCTTTGCCGCTACCCCGCGCGGCCTGCTCGCCAGATTCTGGAGCAGCGCATACGGGTGGGCCCGTCGCGCCAAACATCGCTGGCACGGTTGACCAAGCCCAGGCGCGAAGGGCAGTGCGCGGGGCAAGTGTCCACTAGTAGGACACCTAGGATCGCCACCGCTCGAAGCGAGGGTCGCAGCCGGTTGGGCTATTGAACCGCTGGAACGGCGCTCAGTGTGGGCAGAAACTTGAACCAAAGGGCGCTCACCACGCTTTCCACTTCCGGCTCCGCCTCAAAGGGCCCCAAGTAGACTCGATAGACCCTGCCGCCCGTGCGCTCGGCCGCCACCAGTTTTACCTTGGTCCACACTCGGCCCAAGGACTCCATCTCGGCCGACGCTGCCTCTTCAGAATCGAAGCTTGCATAATAGACGAAGCGGCGACCGGCAGCGTCTTGCACAACCATCATTTTCCGATTCAGGACCGGCAGCGACACTCTGCTCCCTGGCGCCAAGGCGTCGAGATTTTGGAGTTGCGGGTTTGCTGCGGTGAGGATATCGCGCACGGTAGCATTCCATGCGCCAAAGTGCTGTGAGGCCAGCAAGGCGAGACTGAGATCCGTTGTCGTCATGACCGTTCGCGCTTCGCTACCGCTCTTGCCTGGTACGTCCACCCCCAATCGTTGAGCCGATTCCAGAGTGGACACCGCAGTATCCATGCGCCGCGGCGCGTCGCCAAAGGAACTCGCCGATCGCCCGGAGGGTGGCGGCGTCGATTCGTGCTTTTGCAAACTGAACCATAGCGCGATGCCCCCCGTGAGCAACGCCAGCAGCCCCAGCAAGCCCACGATCAGAAGTAGGCCCCGCCCTGGCACAGAGCCCAGCGGCTCACCTTCCTGAAGCAGCCTGCCCGCGCCGGGAATGACGATCGGCAACGGCGCCGATTGGTTCGTGGCCGGCGCTTGGCTTGGACTTGTGCTTGCGCTGCGGATCACCGGCTCAGACGCGGCGGGAGCGGTCGAATTCGGAGAGTTTTCAGGCAGGTGCGAAATACCGCGTGTCGCTTTCATATTCGCCAAAGCTTCACGGGCCAGATGCTCGTCTATGGCGGGTGCGAACTTTCCATAAGCGTAGAGGAGACAATAGTCGCACGCTTGGTTGATAAGCCGAGGGCAACCACCGGAATAGTTGAACACTTGATCTGCGGCGGCCGGCGAAAAAAGCTCGGGATTGCCGTTGGCGATATGCAGGCGGTGGCGAATATAGTCAGCCGTCTCCACTCGATTGAGAGGACGCAAGTGGCAGGAGAGCGCAATACGCTGCTGCACTTGACGGAGCGAATATTGCGACAGGAGCGCGCCTAATTCATCCTGCCCGAGCAGGATGATCTGCAAGAGTTTGCGCGTGCTCGATTCGATATTCGAAATCAGCCGGATACCCTCGAGCGTCTTCACTGGCAATTGGTGCGCCTCGTCGATTACCAGCACCACATCGCGTTTCTCGGCCGCGAGTTCTGTCAGGCGTTGGCGCAAGGCGTCGATGGCCTCGGGGCCCTCGGATGTCACCGCCGGCAGGCCCACACGCGCGCGCACAGCGGCGATGATCTCCTCGGCAGAAACCCAGGGATATGCCACTTCGACGACCAGTGCGCCATCACCCAACTCGGCCTTGAGCGCCTGTACCAGCATGGTCTTCCCAGTACCCACGTCGCCGGTGACAAGCAGAAACCCCTTGCCTTCGCGTATACCGTAAGTGAGCATCGCCAACGCGTCTCTGTGATTCGCGCTGCGATAGAAGAAACTGGGGTCGGGAGAATTCCGGAAGGGATGGGTCGCGAAACGAAAGAACTCCTCGTACATCGCTATTCGTCCTCGACGACCTCGACGCCCTTGATCGGCAGCCTCTGCCTCACGCCGATCAAATGCACCCAGACGATGTCGCCTTTGTAGTTGTTGATATTGATGGGAACGCGATTGATGCCCTTCTCCAGCGGTATCCCACGCACGATCACCTGATTGGCGGGGACCATGTTGTTGGCGCGATCGTAATGGCCGATCGTGACGCGAAGGTCGATCTCGGCCTTGCTATAGTAAAAAGTGCTGTCGTCCTGCATGAAGACCGTGATGAAGCTGGGCGGGTCCTGCTCCCAGTGGGAAACGTAAATCTTCCAGGCCCGCGTGTCGCGCGTGTCATTGTATGAGGTCGGGTAGTTCGGAACGTGAGTGACTTCATCGCCTTGAATGTAGAGCTTGCGGCGATAGAGGAGGCCAGTGCGTGAGTGCTCGAAGACTTTGCCCTCCTCCACAACCTCGAAATCCTCTTCGTCCTCGGCCACCGCTGCCAGCGGCAGCGCAAACACGAATACGAACAGAAGGCGCCTGAACATGTTCGCCGCTACTTGAGGAGCCTGTCGAAATAGGCGATGGTCTGCACCAAGCCCTCCCGCAGAGGCACTTTCGGTTCCCAGCCCAGCTTGGTCTGCGCCAAGGAGATGTCCGGGCAACGACGTACCGGATCATCAGTCGGCAGCGGATGATAAACGATCTGCGAACGCGATCCGGTAAGTTCCACTACCGTCTCGGCCAAACTGCGGATGGTAAATTCTCCCGGATTGCCAAGATTCACCGGCCCGCAGAAATCGTCAGGTGTATCCATCAGCCTTTGGAAACCATCGATCAAGTCGTCGACGTAGCAGAAAGACCGAGTCTGGGAACCGTCGCCGTAAATCGTTATTGGCTCGTTCTTCAAGGCCTGGACGATGAAATTCGACACCACACGGCCGTCGTTGGGGTGCATGTTGGGTCCATAGGTGTTGAAAATACGGGCCACCTTGATGCGCACGTGATGCTGCTGAAAGTAATCGAAAAAGAGCGTTTCCGCGCAGCGCTTGCCCTCGTCATAACAGGAGCGACGCCCGATGGGGTTGACATGCCCCCAGTAATCCTCGCGCTGTGGATGGACCTTGGGGTCGCCGTACACCTCGCTGGTCGAGGCCTGAAAGATCTTCGCCTTCACGCGCTTAGCCAGCCCCAGCATGTTGATCGCGCCGTGGACGCTCGTTTTGGTGGTCTGAACGGGGTCGAACTGGTAATGAACCGGAGAGGCCGGGCACGCCAAGTTATAGATCTCGTCGACCTCTACATAGAGCGGAAAAGTGACGTCATGGCGCATGAATTCGAAGCGCTTGTAATCGAAGAGCGAGAGAATGTTTTCCTTGCTTCCGGTGAACAGATTGTCGGCGCAAACGATGTCATGGCCCTGTTCGAGTAGAGTTCGACAAAGATGCGAGCCGAGAAAGCCCGCGCCCCCGGTCACTAAAACCCGCTTGCCATAGAGTTGTTTCATCATCTACCCCCTGCGCGCAGTTTAACCCTTCTCACCTCACGGCGGAACAACGCACGGATTTGGCATTCCCTATCGATGTTTGTTATTGTAACCTGATAAGATGCGCCGTCGCGTGCCAGAAGCGGCTCCGGAAGACGGGGCGGGGTTTTCGGAACGCGCGCCGCGGGGGAGTTTTGGGGTCCATGCATATTCTCGGTCTTTCGGCCTACTACCACGACAGTGCTGCAGCGTTGCTGCGCGACGGTGAGATCGTCGCCGCCATTCAAGAAGAACGCCTGTCCCGGAAGAAGCATGACCCGCGTTTTCCCGCCCACGCCATCCGTGCGTGTCTCGACGAAGCAGGGATCACTCTGGCGGATGTCAGCGACATCGTTTTTTATGATAAGCCACTCCTGAAGTTCGAACGTCTGCTCGAAACCTATATCGCCAGCGCCCCCCGTGGCTTCATCTCGTTTCTTGCGGCGATGCCGGCCTGGCTCAAGGAGAAGCTTTATCTCAAGAGTATCCTGCGCAAGGCGCTGAGCGAACTCTTGCCGGCGGGCAGCGGGTCGCTGCCGCCGTTGCGCTTTGCCGAGCATCACCAATCGCATGCGGCATCGGCGTTTTTCCCCAGCCCCTACGAGCGCGCGGCGGTACTATGCCTGGATGGAGTCGGTGAATGGGCCACCACCTCCGTTTGGCTCGGCGAGGGCAATCGACTCACCCCCCGATGGGAAATCAATTTTCCTCATTCACTGGGCTTGCTGTACTCCGCCATGACCTATTTCACCGGTTTCAAGGTCAATTCCGGGGAATACAAGTTGATGGGGCTCGCGCCCTATGGTGAGCCACGCTTCGTGGAAACCATCATGGAGAAGCTGCTTGACCTCAAAGAAGATGGCAGCTTTCGCCTCAACATGGGCTATTTTGATTTCGCCACGGGCCTGACCATGACCAATCGGCGCTTCGCCGAGCTCTTCGGTGGTCCGCCGCGCGCGCCCGAATCGCCGGTGACCCAGCGGGAAATGGACTTGGCACGGTCTATCCAGGCAGTCACCGAAGAGGTCGTGCTTCGATTGGCCCGCACGGTACACCGCGAGCTCGGCACTGAATTCCTCTGCCTGGCCGGTGGCGTTGCCCTCAACTGTGTTGCCAACGGGCGCTTGCTCCGCGAGGGTCCTTTTCGCGACATCTGGATTCAGCCTGCCGCCGGGGATGCCGGGGGGGCTCTGGGCGCCGCCCTCGCCTGCTGGCATCAATACCACGGCAAACCACGCCAAGCGCAATCGCCCGACGGCATGCGCGGCGCCTATCTGGGACCACAGAGCAGTCGGGAGCAAATCAAGGGTTATCTCGATTCCATTGGAGCGAAATATCGCGAACGCGACGCAGCGAGCCTGCCCGACGAAGTGGCCGGCCTGCTCGCCAGCGAGAACGTCGTCGGTTGGTTTCAGGGTCGCATGGAGTTCGGCCCCCGAGCATTGGGAGGGCGTTCCATTCTGGGCGACCCGCGCAGCCCAAGAATGCAGTCCGTGATGAATCTCAAGATCAAGTACCGCGAGTCGTTCCGGCCTTTTGCACCTGCCGTGCTGGCGGAGCACTTGGGCGAATGCTTCGAGCTCGATCGCCCGAGCCCCTACATGCTGATTGTCGCACCCGTACGCGAAAGCCTGCGAATCGCCATGACGCCGGAGCAGCACCGGCTCTTTGGCATCGAGAAACTCAATGTCCCGCGCTCGACGCTCCCGGCCATCACCCATGTTGACTATTCCGCACGGGTCCAGACCGTGCACGAGCAGACCAATCCGCGTTTCACCGCCGTCTTGCGGGCCTTTCACGCGCGCACTGGCTGCCCAGTACTGGTGAACACCTCCTTCAACGTGCGCGGCGAACCCATCGTTGGCTCGCCCCAGGACGCCTATCGCTGCTTCATGCGCACTGAAATGGATTATCTAGTGCTTGAGGGTTTCGTCCTCGACAAGCGCGAGCAGCCCGCTTTCGCCGACTCCGGCGATTGGCGCAAGGAATTCGAACTGGACTGAAATCATGGACAGCCTTGCCATTCCCGAACTCGATCGCGCCGGCCTGAAGCGTTTCGGCCTCGTGACCGGCGGCCTCGTCGCCGTGCTTTTCGGCTTGCTCCTACCTTGGCTGCTTGGCGTGCCGTGGCCGGTCTGGCCCTGGGTGGTAGGTGGCGCACTGGCGCTCTGGGCGCTCGCCGCACCGCAATCGCTCAAACCCGTGTACCGGATCTGGATGCGCTTTGGTTTGATCATGGGTGGGATCATGAACCGGGTGATTCTAGGCCTGGTATTCTTTGTGGTCTTGCTTCCGCTGGGGCTTGTCATGCGCCTAACAGGACGGGACCCGCTGGCCCGGCGTTTCGAGCCCGGAGCCTCCACCTATCGTGTTGCGAGCCGTGTTCGCCCAGATTCAAGCATGGAGAACCCCTTCTGATGTTCGAGTTGTTCAAGGATTTGTTCGCGTTCATGCGCGAGCGCAAGAAATACTGGCTTCTGCCGGTCATCGTCATTCTCGTTCTGCTGGGCGGCTTGATCGTGCTGGCGCAAGGCTCCGCGATCGCGCCTTTCATATACACACTTTTTTGATCGAAGGGGGGAATATGAACCACCATTCCGAAGAACCGTCCCTATCTGCGTCCCCACGCCACGAACCTCGCCGATGCAACTGGTTGCTGTTGGCTTGCGCGAGCGCGCTCCTTTCCGGCTGCTATATCCCGATTCAAGGCGCGCGCGACACCAATCCGCCCGCGGGGGTTTCGCCGCCTTGGCCATACCAGGCCGAGGCGGTGCCGCCGGCGCCACCGCGCGACCCACTGCGCGGCCAGGGGGAAACGCCACCGCCGCCGCAAGACATCAAGCCGGAGTCCTATGCCGACTGGCTCTTCGACGGGCCTGAGGGCCGTGGATTTAGTTTCTACCTGGCCCAAGGTTACCTTCGCTTGGCCAAGCACGAGGATCATCAGCACGATTTCGCCAATGCGGCGAAGTTCCTGGCCCGGGCCGCCGCAGCCGACCGCCATGAGCATGTAGACCCGGAACTGCTCTACGCCAGGGTTCTTCCCCTTTACGCCGTCGATGACCTCGCTTACGCCCGTCAGCGACTCATCGGTGTCTTGAACCGAGGCGCAGCGGCGCGTTTCCCCAAGCTCTCCGCCCAGGCGCAAGTGTTTTTCGATTGCTGGATGGAACAGCAGGAGGAGAACATCCAGCCGCAAGACGTGGCACGCTGCCGCAATGGCTTCGAACAAGCCATGGCAAGACTGGAAGCGGCCTTTCGCGAGCCGCCGGCGCCCGTGATGCCTGCCAAACCCGAATGCGCTCCCGCGGTCTGCCCGCCACCACCCTGCCTGCCCTGTCCTGCGCACCAGACAATCCTCTTCGACTTGGACAAATCCCATCTCACGGATGAAGGAAAGAGGATCATCGCCGAAGTCGCCAAGCTCCTCCAGTCGTCCCCGGGCCTTACGGCGGGTGTGGGCGGACATACCGATCGCTCCGGCACCGACAAATACAACGACGCGCTTTCCAAGCGACGGCTGGACGCGGTGGTGGAAGCGCTGCTGCAAACCGGTGCCCCTCGGGAATCGCTGGCGCGCACGCATTTCTATGGTGAAGCCCGACCGCGCGTCCCCACGGCGGATGGGGTGCGCTTGTTGGACAACCGGCGCGTGGAGATCCATTTTCTTTGCGGAAAACATGGTGGCCCCAAGCTTGACGGCACAGGGCCGGCCCACTGCGCCCATCCGGCGCGCAGCAAGATCGCGCCCAGCACGCAGTGAGCGGTTTTGTCCTGGCGCCGGAGTGTGATCTGCCGCCGCGCTGGGGCAACGCCCTATGCTTCACCCCCCAAGCCCGCGCGCAGGCGCTTCGGCTGGGTACCTGGAAGGGCTGGGCAATTGGGCTGGATGCGCGGTTCGATGCCGCGCCTGCCGCCGATGACGCGGCCGGCCTGCGTGTATCGCTGATCGGGCGAATCTACCCCGCGGCGGCGGATTGGGCGCGGGCACATACCCTCCCCGGCACCGGCGGCGCATTGTGCAAGCTGCTCCTGGAGGCCTGGAAGGACTCTCCGGCGAGCTTCCCCGACCTACTCAACGGCCCGGCCATCGCCCTGGTCTGGGAAGAGCGGACCGGCTGTCTGCATCTGTTCACCGATCGCATGGGCATCTTTCCGGTTTATGGCAATACCGCGGGCTCGCCGCGCCTTGCCAGTCATCCGGACTTGCTCGCGGACCTCTTGGCCAGCGAGGGTCGCCCCTGTCCCATCGACGCGCTGAGTTTGGCCGAGAACATCGCTACGGGAAGCGGGGTTACCCCCCACACGTTTTACGAGGGCATACACCAGCTCGAGCCAGCGAGCTGTTACCGCTATTTGGGGAGGCACGCGCCGCTTCGCGTCGAACAGCAAGCCACCTGGGCGCCCGCGCCTCCTCCCCCAGAGCGGATCGCGCAACACCTGCTCGCGGAGGAATTCGCGGCCGCGTTGCGCGAAGCCGCAGGTCGGCGTTCAGCGCTTCCCGGACCGCGCGGGCTACTGTTGAGCGGCGGCGCGGACTCCCGTGCCCTGCTCTTCGGCGCCCCCGATCCCAGCCAAGTCCACACGCTCACCTTTTGCGACGCCACCAACCCAGAAGCGCGCATTGCCGAGCGCTTGGCGCAACTTGCGGGGGCCAAGCATGACCGCCTGTTCCGTACGCCCGAGCACTATGCGCTTGGCGCCGAGGAGACCGTGCGCATCACTGGAGGCATGTGGTCGATCAAGGACGCGCACTTCTGCGGCTTTCTGCCAAGACTGCAAGATCTTGGTCTTGGCGACTTGATGACCGGCTGCTATACCGATTACCTCTACAAAGGCCTGGCGTTCAATCGTCGGCCGCAAACCTTTCTCGGCAAGAACCTGGCCCTCGATCGCCTTGCTCCTTATCGGGACGAATATTATCAACCGCATTTTTCCTTGGCACCCCCCTGGCAATCCCGGGTCCAGGACCGCCAGCGCCAGCGCTTCGGAGCTAACGTGTGCGGCACATACGAGCAACATCCGGAAACGATCGAAGACTTGCGCATCCGACCACTCTCGCGCGAAGCGGATGCGATGGGCCGTTTGTTCTTGTTGCGAACCCTCCCCTGGGATCCGGTGATGACCGACTTTGCGCTGCTTCCTTTCGTTCGGCGCTTGGCGCCAGACCAGAAGCTCAATAGCCGCGTCTTCCGGCAAGCCGTGCTGCGCCTTGCTCCCCCTGAAGCCCGGGCAATTCCCAACAACAATGATGGCGCCCCCCTGGGCGCCAGCGAATGCCGACGCAACGCGCGCTATGTCGCCCGCACCGGATTGCGCAAAGTGGCGCGTGCTTGCGGCTGGACGCCGGCCCCTGGGCTCGCGACCGAGGGCTCCTGGCCGGATTTCGGTTTCTATCTCGCCCGCAGCGCGGTCTTGCCTCGCCTCTGGGAAGAGCCGACGCCAGGCCAGCGCGAACTGCTCTCCGAGTTGCTAGGCGAAAATCCCTGGCGTAGGTCTCTGGCGCAATGGGCGCAGGAGGGGAGTGACCTCATACTGCGCCTCATCACTCTGCGCATCTGGCTTGGCCAGCGCGGTGTATGAAGCGAGGAAACGAGCCAGTGCTCCCAGCCGTCGCGACCCTTCTGGGGGTGCGCATCCATCGCGTCAACCGGGAGGAGTTGCTCGCTTTCATCCTGCACCGGCTGGCGGAGGAACAAGGTGCGCTCATTGCCAACGTCAACGTCCACGCGATGAACCTCGCGTGGAAGGACACTCGCTACCGCCAAATTCTCAACACCGCCGACCGTGTCTTCGTCGATGGCGCGGGTGTGCTTCTTGGCGCCCAAATCGCTGGCGTCACGCTCAGTGAGCGAATGACGCCCGCGGACTGGATCGACACGCTCTTGGAACTGTGCGCCGCGCGGCAGTGGGGGGTCTTCTGGCTCGGAGACACAGACGAAGTCGGCGCGGAATTCGAGCGCCGACTCCGCGAAAAGCATCCGCGCTGCCCGTTCGCGGGGCGCCACCATGGCTTTTTCGATCACTTCGGCGCGGAAGGTGAAGCCATCGCCACGAGCATCGGGCACAGTGGCGCGCGCCTACTCCTAGTGGGCATGAGCATGCCCTTGCAGGAGAAGTGGGTGGCGCGCCATCAGCCGACGCTCGGACCCGTGGTGTGCCTGGCGGTTGGCGGCTTAGCGCGCATCTACACCGGTGGAATCCGTCGCGGCCCGCGCTGGATGACCGATCATGGTCTGGAATGGCTCTACCGCCTCGCCATGCAACCGCGCTACACGTGGCGGCGCTACCTGCTAGGCAATCCGGCGTTCATTTTGCGGGTGGTCTTGAATCGGCTCGGGCTGCTGCGCGTTCCGCATGGCTGACATGCCGATCACATAATCCGATGTCATGAGTGGCGATTCGCAATGCGGCATCTAGCAAGGCTTCCAAGTGATTCGCGCTTGCCCCTGATCAATTGTTTTCTGCTATCATCGGCCTAGTCGGAGAGCGCAGGGCCGCAAGCGTGGTTTCGATCCCGCGGCCTGCGGGTTAGGTGGCGAAGAGCTTGAACACCGGTCACGCCCCGACTGCCGTAGCGCGACGAAGGCGGGCTGCCGCCAGTGGCACGAAAGGCTGGCGCCGTGAATTGCGAGGGGGTGTGGGGATGAGCAAGTACACATGCAGACAGAGCCAAATCGCACCGGTCCACCGGCTTTGCCTTGCGCATGTGTTGGACCGCCCGGGCAGCGAGGGCGCTCCCTCGGCGCAGGGGACGGACGAATGAGCCGGCGGCACACCGCCTCGCTGTTGGTGCTGTTGGCGGCGCTATTGGCGGGCTGCACTGCCTACGTGCCGCACCCGTCTGCGGACATTCCCGGTCGCGCGCAGGTGTATCGCGACGAAGTGGTGTACCTGGGGCGCGACTATCAGCTGTCGCCAGGCGACGAGCTCGAGATTATCTATCACCTCGATGTCGACTTGCAGGACCAATATCGCCTCGCGGTCGGCGACCAAATCCGTGTCGAGTTCTACCATTACCCCCAGCTCGATCGCACCCTAGACGTTCGCCCCGACGGCAAAGTCACATTGCCCTACAAGGGTGACATCGCCGCGGCGGGCCTCACGCCGCCGGAACTCGGCAAGCGCATCAACGAGAGTTTCAGCGACTTCCTTACCAAGCCGCGCAGCACGGTGACGCTCATTCGCTACGGCCAACGCGTGCGCGAACTAAAAGATGCCATCAAGACTGCCGCGCGCGGCCAGAGCCGTCTCACCCTGATAGGCCCTGACGGCCGCGCCACGCTGCCCTTGATCACGCCGATAATGGCCGCAGGAAAAACGGTCGACCAATTCGAGCGCGAGGTCAACGAAGCGTACCGCAAACTCATTCCGACGCTGACCACATCGGCCACGCTGCTGGCCGCCAAAGGAAATGTGTTCTATGTGTTCGGCGCGGTAAACAAGGCGGGCTACTATGAACTGCGCGGCCCGACCACGACGCTGCAAGGCGTCGCTATGGCTGGAGGATTCTCCCCAAGCGCGGAGGCGTCGAGCGTGCTCTTGATCACCCGGGACGAGGAAAACCGTGCCGTGGCCCGACTCATGAACCACGCCGAGATCCTCTCCGTGGGAAACATTGGCCAGGACGTCCTGTTGCGTCAAGCCGACGTGATCTTCGTTCCCAACACCAAGCTCAGCCAAGCTACCGTGATCGGCGAGTTCATCCGGCGCATGATCCCGATCGATCTGGCCATCAATTACAGCTGGTCGCAGCAGGTACTGCCCCCGGTGCAGTGGCGCTAGTTTGGATCATTCCCCTTCGGAGCACGATTTGACCACCAGCTCTCGCCGCGTTTTTGAGTACCGCCAAACCGCGCGGGATATTGCGGGCATTTTTTTCGTCAAGAAGCATGTCTTTCTGCTTACCTTCATAGGGGTCATCATCGGCGCCCTGGCGCTGAGCCTACTCGTTCCTCCGATTTACGAGGCAAGCACGCAGCTCGTGGTCAAGCCGCAGTTCTCCAAACCTCTTCTGTTTGATCAGGACACCTCGCGCATGAACGTGTTCAACGAGGTGAACGAGCAGACCATGAACACGGTGATCTTTCTTCTCAACGCGCCAGAAGTCCTGCGCGAGGTGGTGGTTATCCACAAGCTCGCGCCGGCGGACGATGAGGAACGGATTCTCGAAGAGATCGAGGGCCTGCGCGGCCGCATCAAGGCCGAGCCGCTGACCATGTCCAGCATCGTCAAGCTCAGCATGCGGGGGCGCAGCCCGACAGGCGTAACCGATCAGCTCAACACCCTCGTCGATGCCTACATACGGCACTATATCAAGGTCAACCAGGCCACTGCGGGGCGGTTGGAGTTCTTTACCGAACAGACCGAACGCTTTCGCAATCAGTACGGCAAGCTGAACCAGGAACTCGCGGAAGCAAGCAAGCGCCTGGACATCATTGATCCGGCGATCCAGAAGGACTCCAACCTCGCCTTGATCAAGGAACTCGAAATCACCAAAGCGCAAGTGAAAGGCCAGATCGAGTCGCTGCGTGCCCGCTCGGAGAGCTTTCAGGGGGCGCTGCGACGATTTGCCAGTGAAGAGCGCCTGGCGGGGTTGCCGGCCGAGACTCTGCTGAACTACCCGGCACTGGTGGAAATGGAGAAGAGCCTGGCCCAGCTACTGATCAACCGCCAGCGGGCGCGCAACGATTATCAGCCGAGTTCCAAGCAGGTGCAGGATGCGGATTTGCAGTACACCAATATGAAAACGGAGATTCGCCGCAACGTCGAGCAGATCATCATCGATTTGGGCGGCCAGGTGGCGTCCAGCGCGCGGGCCATTCAGGAGATGGATGCCAAAATCGGCGATCTCCGGCGCAAGAGCATTCAGCTCACCGGGGATGGCCTGGAATTGGAACGCCTTGCCCTGGAGCATAAGCTCACCAAGGAGAACTACACGCTCTACGCGACCAAGCAGGAAGAGGCGCGTATCAACGAAGAGAAAGACCGCGCCCAATTCGCCAACGTGTCGGTGGCGTCTCGCCCCGCGGTGCCGATCTCGCCCTGGTTCCCGCAGCGGGGCAAAATCATGCTGCTCGCCTTTCCCCTGGCGCTGATGCTGGCGCTGGCGTTCAGTGCGATGTCCTACGCGATGGAGCAGCGCCTCTGGACGCCTACCGACGTGGCCCTGCATACCGATTTGCGAGTGCTCGGCTCCTTGGATAGCATCGGGGCGACGGAGTCACCGGGGCGCTGGCGCTTTTGGTCGCGCAACGGCAATGGAGCGAGGGCAACGTGACCGGCATTTTCGATCTCATCAATCGCCGGGTTCCCACCGAACCCGCGGCGGACGGCGCCGCCGCTTCCGAAGTGCCCCATGCCGAGGGGGCCGGCAGCATCGTGACCAGGCCTCGCCCTCCCCTGCAAACGCCTGCCCCGTTGCAGGACTTGCCCAACAAATGGGTGCTCGAAATTCAGAAGGTAGTGTTTCACCTGAGCGCCGCGAGCCAGGGCGACGGACCGCCACAGGCGATCGTCTTCTCGAGCCTGCAGCGCGGTGCCGGTAACACGACGGTGAGCTACCTGGTGGCGCACCACATTGCGGCGGAAAGCGGCGACCGCCGCGTTCTGTTCGTCGACTTCTCGACCGAGAAGAGCCAAGTCAAGCCGGCGGCAAACACGCTGCTGGAGATGGGCAAGCCGATACATCCGGAGCAACTCGCCCCGGGGCAACAGACGCTCACGCGGGTCTCGGTTCGGCAGGAAGACGAACAATCCCTTTCTTCGGTTTCCGGATGGTGCCGCGATTTCATCAGCATGGCGCGTGCCACCTATGATGTGATCGTCGTCGATGCCCCGCCGTTCTTCGGCGCCCCCGAGACGTATTCCATGGCCAAGGCAAGTGACGGTGTGGTGCTCGTGCTGCGGGCAGGGGAAAGCCGTTACCCGGCGGTCAACGCCCTCACCGCCGACTTGGGCCAGCTCGGCATCGGCATTCTCGGTGCGGTCATCAATTACCGGCAGTATCCGATCCCGCAGTGGCTGCTGCGCTACATTTGATCCGCCCGCTGCGCCAGCAAGGGATCTGAGCATGGCAGCGAGCCGCCGGTACGGGTTCGCACCAGCCCCCTGTGGTGATAGGGCCGGGCCAAACCGCACGGTGTCGCGATGAGCGAGCAGCGATTGGCGCTGGTCAGCGCGCTCGAGCGCGTGCTTCCGCTGCTGGTGGGCCTCGCAATTGGCGCGATGCTAGTTGTCCTCATCGGCAGCCTCTCGCTCAAGTGGAGTATCTTCATCGTTGGCGGCATTGCCGGCGCGAGTTTCTTCGTTCTGCTGGGGACGCTCACCAACCACTTGCGCGGCGGCATGCTGTTTTTGGCCGTAGCGGCGTTGCCAACCTTCTATGGCCTTGATCTGCTGTATCGCGAGAGTGTGCGTTATACCGTACAGGCCAACGGGTTTCCGGTTACTCTGTTCGATGTCGTCTTCTTTGCCCTCGCCGCCGGCTGGATCTACCTACACTGGGCCGATCCGCAGCGTCGACCGCTGCGTTTTCCCCGCACCTGGGCATGGCTGCTGCTGGCGCTGCTGGCGATCAATGTCGTCAACGCGGTATTCATCGCGCGCGAGCCGTTCTTTGCTTACAGCATGCTCTATGCCCAAATCAAGGGCTATGCCATCGCTTTCCTGCTTGCCAACTTTCTGCGCAGCGGCCATGAGTTCCGCATCGTTGGTTACGCATTTGCCGCCGTACTGCTCTTCGAGACCCTGGTCGTCCTCGAGCAGCGCTTCGTGGGTCTGATCTTCACTGCCGAGAATCTTGGCCGCAACATCAGCCTGACCAGCAAGGTCGGCTCGGGCACGGTGGTTCGCCTGGCAGGCACGCTGGACCACCCCAACGACTTAGCGATGTATCTCAACCTCGCCCTGCCCTGGGTGATCTTCATGTTGATCATCGAACAGAAGCTCTGGCGCCGCTTGATCCTACTCTTGGCGGTGCTGGGCGCACTTCTCGCCGAGGTCTGGTCGGGCTCGCGCGGGGGATGGCTTGGTCTGGCAGCGGCGTTTGTGATCTCGGTATTCTTCTGGATGCGCAAGCGCGGTCAGAATCCGCTGATCGGCATGGGGGTGTCTGCCGCGGTGGTCGCGATGCTCTTTGCGATCGTTTTCGCCACCTCAACCACTTTCCGGGACCGCCTTATCGAAGGCGACGCAGGCAGCGCGGAGGTCCGCTTTCCGCTCATGGAAGTCGCCATGGAGATGATCAAAGAGAATCCGGCGACGGGCGTCGGGCTCAATATGTATGCGCGGGAAATGGTGCCTTACGACCGTACCAACAACTTCATCGCCTACCGCTACCAGCATCCGGTGCACAATACCTTTCTGCTGATCGGCGCCGAGACCGGCCTGATCGCTCTCTTGCTGCTGGCCACCTTCATCTGGATCGCGGTTCGGGACGCCTTTGTTGTCTTCATGCGAACGCGAGGCACGGTCGAGGCGGCCGCCGTGGGCATATTCGGCGCGCTGGTCAGCTGGTTCATGCACAACCAAGTCAATCTCACCGCGCCATTCAACGATCAGACGCTCTGGGTACTCTTGGGCGTGCTCGCTGCGGCCATCCTCTACCGCGAGGAGGACGATCCCGGTGCACCGGCACGACCACAGCTCCCGGTTCGCTCCTGAGACTCACGTACACCGCACCCTGAGCGGGGTTCTTTGGAGCTTCTTGCGTGTTTTTGGCCAGATGGCGCTGACCATCGCGGTCAACGTCGCACTGTTGCGGCTGCTTGCGCCCGCCGACTTCGGGCTCCTCACCAGCATCCTGGTATTCATCGGCTTCGCCGACCTCATCGCTTCGCTGGGAATGGGCGCCGCGCTCATACAGCGCCCCGCACTCACCGACCTGCACTTGCGCGTCGCCGGAACGCTCTCGTTGATCACCGGAACGGTACTTACGGTGGCGCTTCTCGCCCTGGCTCCCCTTTTGGCGCACGCCTTCTCCGAACCCGCCCTTGTCGATCCGCTGCGCGTCCTCGCCGCCGGTCTGTGGTTCACCGCGCTGGCTGCACCCAGCCGCGGCCTGTTGGTTAGGGCAATGGATTTCCGCAGACTCCTCATGATCGAGCTGGGCAGCTACCTCATCGGCTTTGCCGGTGTGGGGATTTCTCTCGCTTGGCTGGGCTATGGTGTGTGGAGCCTGGTTTTCGGCAGCCTGGTTACCATGGTTCTCAGTGCCGCACTCTTGATTCAAGCCATTCCGCTCAAGCTTCCCTTCTCCTTCGCACGCAAGGAATCGCTGGAACTGATCGGTTTTGGTGGTGGGGTGAGCCTCAACAGCGTCATCAACTACCTCGCGGCAAACGTCGATTATTTGGTGATCGGCCGTTTCCTGGGCGCCACGCCCCTGGGCCTATATGCTTGCGCTTATCGGCTGATTGCCCTGCCGGTGACCAAGATCGCCGCCACCCTGTCCTCCGCGATGTTTCCAAGCTTCGCGGAAATTCAAGCCGAACCCGAGCGCCTGCGTCGCGCCTATCTGCGCGCGGTCAACGCCACGGCATTGGCGACCTTCCCGGTGCTCTTGGGCTGCGCGGTGGCCGCCGATGCAATCATCGTCGGCCTCTACGGGGAAAGCTGGCGCGGGGCCGGGATGGCTTTCCAAATCCTCAGTCTCGCCGGCATGGGCAAGGCGATTTTCCATCTCGCCGGACCTCTGGCGCAAGCGAGCGGACAAGTGGTCGCGGAAATCTGGCGGCAATCGCTTTATCTCGTCGTGCTCGCGCTCGGTTGTCTTCTGGCAGTAGCCCACGGCATCGAGGCCGTAGCTTGGGCGGTGGTCGGCGGCTCGCTGTGGATGTATCTGGCCATGGCGCAGTTGGCGCAACGCATCGTCGGTTCAAGCTGGCGCGAGTTCTTTCTTGCCCAACGCCCAGGACTTCTGCTGGGGTTGCTGGTGGCCGGCGCCGAGGGGCTGGTTCTAGCACTCGATGCGCATGTCCTCGGGCTGGCACCGCCCTTGCTCCTCGCTTCGCTGATTGCGGTCTCCGGTCTCACGCTGATGCTGGCGATTCTCCTGCTTCCCCAAGGGATCGTGGGCGATTTTCCGGGCTGGCTCTTTTCGCGCTACCGCGAACACCTACCGCGGACTCTGAGCGGTTGGCTGGGCCGAAGACTGTAACACTTCCTGGAGCAGATCGAAGACGCGCTCGGCATTGTGGCGCCAGGTGAACTCGGTTTGCATGCGCGCGCGTGCCGCCCGCCCCAGTGCTTCTCGCAACGGGCGATTCGAGGCAAGCTCGCGCAGCTTCGCGATGAACTCGTCCTGATTGCCCGGCTCGAAGAGCAAGCCCTCGACGCCATCGGCCAGAGTGGCAGCGACTGGCGGGGTGGCCGCGGCTACCGTGGGCTTGGCCATGGCCATGTATTCAAACAGCTTGAGCGGCGAGCAATAGCGCGCCGCGTTGGGCAGCACCGCGATGTCCATCGCCGCAAGATAAGGCGGGATGTCCGCCGGCTTGACGAAACCCGCCATCGCAACATGCTCCCGCATGCCCGGTGCGCGGAGGCGGTCGACCAGAGCCTGCCACCGTGCATTCGCCTGGCCGACCAGAAGCAGGTGAAGCGGCAATCCTTCTTGGCGAAGCCGCTCGAAGGCATCCGCCAGCGCATCCAAACCATGCCAAGGGGCAAAACTGCCAACAAAGCCGAGAACCACCGCCTCGGCGGGTATTTTCAGTGTCGACCGCAGTTCCATGCCGGAGATGCGCGGGTCGAAGCGATGCACATCGACACCGTTAGGAATCGTCCACACCGGCTTTTTGGCAGGCACTTCATGGCGCAAAGAAGTGCTGATCTCTTCGCTGACAGTGAAGGCGCCATCAGCCAGTCGCAAAGCATGCTGGTTGCTGTAGAGACGGTGGAAACAGGGCAGTTGCCGATAATCGTCGGCAAGATTGTCTTTGATGGGGGCATTGATTTCCAGCACCGCCGGAATACTCTCCTTGCGGCAAGCCCATAGAATCGAAAGCGTGGTGTCGTCGAAGCGGGTGAGCACGATATCCGGACGTTCTCGCCGGAGGATCGCCAGTTCCTTGCGCATCGCGCGCCACTGCTGGAGCAGAGTCTTGAAATCACGCAGATACCATTGTGCGAGCTTCTGCCGCAAGCGAGCTCGGAGATTCCCCTGTTCCTCTGCTGGATCTACGGCTTCCGGCGCGTAGGCTGCGAAGGCGATACCCTTTTCCCTGCAGAGCCCTCCAAAGGCGGCCTCGAACTCCCGGGTGTGCACGAACGAGCCGTCGCGCCGCGATCGCTGATAATGAAAATAGAGCACCTTGCGCATGCGCCGCACTCTTACCGCCCCTTGGCCGGAGCGCTAGGCGAGCGTGCCGCCGCCACAATCGCCTGGTGGATCACCTCGGCTTGCAGCGCCGTGCCCTTGTCGGTGAGGTGACAATAATCATGGTGATACTCGGGGGTTTTAGGCACGGCCCGATCGACGTCCGCAAGGACCGCACCTTGTTCAGCAGCGACTTCCCTGATGGCCTGATTGTAGCGCTGAAATACTCCGAACCGCTCGCCCGGCGGAATGACGCGATAAAACAGCGCCGGGCGATGAAAGAGCATCTGGCGCTCGGCGTCGGTGAGCCTCGCGAAGTCGGTCTTTTCTGTGAACGCGATCGCCTGAGTCGCTAGCACCGGCGTGACGCCGTTGGCCTTGGCGAGAACGGTGAGATTGCGCAGATCGCGCCGGAACGCTTGCTCGTAGCGCGCATCGTAGCTCCATGCGCCAGTCCCTGCGGTTTGCGCGTGTGAGAGGAGCCCAACCAGGAGGCGGGTCCCGATACTGAAGCGCAATTCCTGGAAGAGGTAGGACCAGCCCATGACATGGTCCAGCACCCCCGCCAGCGGCCCCTGTGGCACGAATTGGTTGAGCAGGGGGCGGCTAAGGCCTTCTTCGTTGCCGTACCTGGCAAGATCGTTGGTGAGGTGGTAGACGATCACCATGTCCGGTTGGAAGTAGAGTAGGCGCGAGGATAGGTTCTGCAGCGACGAGCGCAAGGAATAACCGGGCACGCCGGCGTTGATCACTTCGTAGCGCGCCACTGCGGCATCGGGCTTGTCGGTGTTGAGCAGGCGCTCGAGCATCGCCGGATAGGCCGCGTCGTCGGAGCTCGTGGCCGGAAAATAACCGAAGGTCGTGGAGCCTCCAAGCGCGGCGATTCGAAAAGTGCCCGCCGGCTTCTGCGCCTCGAACTCTTTGCCGCGAAAGCCGCGCGAATTGACGTGGATGCTGCCCGCTCGCGACTGGTAGCTGGTGCTGGGAATCAGCGCCCGCCCCAGCAGGTAATGCGGGGCATCGTAGATATCGACCTTGGGAATGTAGCTAGACAGGCGCGCATACACGCGCAGGCCGATTTCGCCAAGCACGAAGACTACTCCCAACGCCAGAACAACAGCCAAGCGGCGCAGTTGGCGCTCTCGTTCCGGAGTACGCGGCGAGCGCCCCGGTCTCTCAGCGGCCAAGGCTAGCTCCCATCACCCAGAGGTTCGCAGCTTCCATTCAGGGCATGACCCTCCCGAGGAAGTTCCGCAACGGCACCGCCGTCTCCGGATGCTTCAAGCCATAGGCGATGGTAGCTTCGACATAACCGATCTTGCTGCCGCAATCGTACGTCGTTCCGTCAAAGCGATAAGCGAGCACCGATTCTTCCCGGAGCAGACGGGCAATGCCATCGGTGAGTTGAATTTCCCCGCCGGCACCGGGCGAAATGGCACGCAAATGCTGAAAAATACTCGGCCGCAGAAGATAGCGACCGGTCACGGCCAGGGTCGAGGGCGCCACCTCCGGCTTGGGCTTTTCGACGATGCCAGTGATGGCCGAGAATTTCGCGGTCTCGTTCTGCACGTTCACGATGCCGTATGAGGCCGTTTCCGAGCGCCCCACCTGCCGCACGCCTACGATCGACTGGCCCTCCAGTCCGTAAAGATCTGCCATTTGGCGCATTACCGGCACATGCGCGTCGATTAGATCATCGGCGAGAATCACCGCAAAGGGCTCGTCATTGACCACCGCCTCGGCGCAAAGCACGGCATGACCGAGGCCCAAAGCTTCAACCTGGCGGATGTAGATGCAATTGATGCCACGCGGCGCCACGGAGCGCACGGTTTCGAGCAACTCGGTTTTATTGCGCATCGCCAGTTCGGTTTCGAGCTCATAGGCCTTGTCGAAATGGTCTTCGATCGCGCGCTTGTTGCGGCCGGTGATGAAAATCATATCAGTGATGCCAGCCGCCGCCGCCTCTTCAACGGCGAACTGCACCAGAGGCTTGTCGACGATAGGCAGCATTTCCTTGGGGCTCGCCTTGGTGACCGGCAAAAAGCGACTGCCCAGCCCTGCCACGGGGAAAACGGCCTTGCGCACACGGTTCATTCCTTCACTCCATCCAGCATTTCCAGGAACTCCTTCTCATCGATTACTCGCAGCCCCAGCTCGCGCGCGCGCGCAAGCTTGCTGCCGGCTTCGCTCCCAGCAAGAACGAAGTGAGTCTTCTTCGATACGCTGCCGGAGACTTTGCCGCCGGCCAGTTCGATGCGCTCCTTGGCCTCCTCTCGGGTCAAGCTCGGCAAGGTCCCAGTGAGCACAAAACTGATCCCGGCGAGCGGTTTGCGCTCCGCGGCTGGCACCGCCACCGTCTCTGGCCAGGTCACTCCCGCGCCGCGCAACGCGGCGATCACCTCTCGATTGTGGCCCTCGGCGAAGAAGCGCGCAATGCTCTCGGCCAGCACCGGCCCGACATCGCGCACTTCCTGCAGCCCCGCCTCGCTGGCGGCCATGATGGCCTCCAAGCTCCCAAAATGGCGCGCCAAGTCCTTCGCCGTGGCCTCCCCCACGTGTCGGATGCCTAGGGCATAGACAAAGCGGGCGAGCGAAGTGCGCCGGCTATTTTCGATTGCCTTTAGGACATTCGCGCCGGACTTCTCGGCCATGCGCTCCAGACTGGCCAAATCCTCGAGACGTAATCGGTAGAGGTCGGCTGGTGTACCGACGATTTCCTGATCCACCAACTGCTCGACCAGTTTGTCTCCCAGCCCCTCGATGTCCATTGCTCGCCGCGAAGCGAAGTGCAGCAGCGCCTGCTTGCGCTGCGCTGGACAATACAAACCGCCGCTGCAACGCGCGACCGCTTCCTCCGGCAGACGCAAGATCGCCGACCCGCACACCGGGCAGCGACTGGGCATGATGAATGCCCGGGCATTCTCCGGGCGCTGTTCAAGCAGCACACGCGCCACCTCGGGAATCACGTCACCAGCGCGCCGTACGATCACCCTGTCGCCGATGCGCACGTCCTTGCGGCGAACTTCGTCTTCATTGTGCAAAGTCGCATTGGTTACTGTGACGCCGCCCACGAAGACCGGCTTCAAGCGAGCCACCGGCGTAATCGCGCCAGTTCGCCCCACCTGCACATCGATATCCAGCACTTCGGTGGCCATCTCCTCGGCGGGGTATTTGTGCGCAATGGCAAAGCGGGGGGCACGCGAAACGTAGCCCAAGGTCTCCTGTTGCAGTAAGTCGTCCACTTTGTAGACCACTCCGTCTATCTCGAAAGGCAGCGCGCTGCGGCGCGCGCCCAGCTCGAGGTAATAGTCGAGCAGGCCTCGCACACCCTTTACCACTCGCCGCTCCGCCGCCACCGGCAGGTGCCAACTGGCCAGGCGACCCAAGATCTCGCTATGCCGCCGCGGACGCCCTGAACTTCCCCAGTTGACCTGGCCGAGCCCGTAAGCAAAAAAACTCAGGCGGCGAGTTGCGGTAACGCGCGGATCGAGCTGGCGCAGAGCCCCGGCAGCCGCATTGCGTGGATTGGCGAAGAGTTTCTCCCCGGTCTTCGCCTGTTGGGCGTTGAGCGCCGCGAAGTCACGCTTGAGCATAAGCACTTCGCCGCGAACTTCCAGCACCGCCGGCAAGTCCTCGCCAGCAAGCAGCATGGGGACGGCGCGCACCGTGCGTAGGTTGGCGGTAACGTCCTCGCCGGCAAATCCGTCACCTCGGGTGGCTCCCGAGACCAACTCGCCTCGCTCATACCGCAGACTCACCGCCAGCCCATCAAATTTCGGCTCGACGTTATAGGCCACTTCCACGACATCCAAGGCCTCGCGGGCGCGGCGGTCGAAGGCGTGCACTTCCTCTTCGGTGAAAGCGTTGTTGAGGGACAGCATCGGCACCGTGTGGGTCACGCTGGCAAAATCCGCGCGTGGCGCGCCGCCGACCCGCTGGGTCGGCGATCCGGGCGTGATCAGCTCCGGATAATCCTCTTCCAGCGCTTGCAGCCGCCGAAACAAGGCGTCGAAATCGGCGTCGGCGATTTCGGGCGCATCGAGCACGTAATAACAATGGTTATGGTATTCGATCTCTTGGCGCAGGCGCTCGGCTTCGGCCCTGGCTGCCGCAGGTACGGCCATGATGCTCAGGAAAACAAGCGCAAGGAACGCGCGCCGCCCGGCTCCACGTCCATGTCGCGCATGGCGGCGCAAGTTTGCTGAAGCTGGGTTCGAATGGTCGCCAGCGCAGTGTCAGTCAGCGGTCGCCGGGCATCGTCCACCAGGGTTGCTTCCAAGGTGTGCGCCAAACGTCGCGCGACCGTACGCATCTGGTCGAAGGCCTTGACCGGCTCGCAGATGCGCGGCACATCCAAGAGCAGGGTAACACCCGCCACTTGCAAGGTCTTGAGGCCATCTGCCCGCAGCGGCCGACCGCCCAGATCCAGTAACTCGAACATCAGCTTGTCGCTATCTTCGTGCACATAGTCGAAGCCCCCTCGACCATTCAACCGAAAACCGGCACCTTCCACCACGCCACGCAGCCGGGTGCCCGCTAGAGCAGCACCGTCACGGCGCAAGAGCGACAAGCCAATTTGCACGTCCACCGCTGCGCAGGCCTTGTCCAAGGCGTCCGCACGGGCGCTTTCGGCGAGGGCGTCGGGCAACATCAAGGTTGCCTCTGTGCGCCGCGCGATCTCGTTCATGGCATCGAGGAAGCCCCGCAGCACCGACCGGCTCACCGCACCCTGGCGGTTGGCGAGCAAGAGCCCTGCCGCGATCTCGCGGCAAAGTGAGGTGGCCTCAGGCCCCAGAATCCACCACGCGTCCTCGGTGCCGCCACGTCCATACCAGGTCACGTTTCCGCCGACCTCGGGAGCAAAAGCGGCGCGCAGCACCCTTGCATCCCGCGGCTGGGTGAAGCTGAAATAGGCAAGACACTCGATGAGCGCGTCGGGTCCGCCAAGCTGGCCATTGCGTTCCGACTCCGGCGATAGCGCGGCAGCAGCTTCGGCCTCTTCTGGCAAGGGCGCGATGTCGATTGTCTCGACGACCGCGGTTGCAGGCGTGGCGTCCAGCGGTCGGGCCGCCTCGCTCAGCGAAACCCGCACATGCGCATCTTCCTCGGATGGCGTCGCGGCGAGGCTGGGCTCGCGGCGAGTCGTCGCAGCCGCCGCGGCGCGCGAGCTAAGGAGCACATCCTCGGGCTTCTGGAAAGCGCCGTCCATGCGCCGCTGGACTCGGCGCTCTTCGAACAGGTTATAGAGATAAACGGCGGCGACCGCGACGACCGCGATCACCAGCAGACCGATCTGCAGCGGGCTCATGGCGCGCCGATTATAGCGCGATCGGCGCAGACTGGTTTCAGGGTATCGCCCAACATCGCCCGTGTAACCACGATGGACTCGCTCAGCAGTTGCCTAAGCCGCCGCTTCGGCCATCTGCAGCGCTTCGCCGATATCCACCGCGACGACGCGCGACACCCCCGGTTCGGCCATGGTCACACCGATCAGCTGGTTGGCCATCTCCATGGTGATCTTATTGTGGCTGATGAACAGAAATTGGGTGCCCCCAGAAGGGTGCGCGAGCGCCATACGCTTCACCATCGCACAAAAGCGATCGGTGTTGGGGTCGTCCAGGGGCGCGTCCACTTCATCGAGCAGGCAAAACGGGGCTGGATTGAGCTGGAACATTGCAAAAACCAAGGCCAGCGCGGTCAACGCCTTCTCGCCGCCCGACAGGAGATGAATCGAGCTGTTGCGCTTACCTGGTGGCTGCGCCAGAACCTGAATTCCGGCATCGAGGATTTCTTCCCCTGTGAGCAAGAGTCGCGCCTGCCCGCCACCGAACAGCGCTGGGAACAACTCGCCGAAGTGCCGATTGACGGAGTCATAGGTGCTTTGCAAGAGCGCGCGCGTCTCGCGGTCGATTCGCCGGATTGCGCTTTCCAAGGTTTCGATGGCCTCGTTGAGGTCCGCTGCCTGGCGATCCAAGTATTCCTTGCGTTCGGTCGCCGCCTGCAACTCATCCAGTGCGGCAAGGTTGACGGCGCCGAGCGCGACGATCGCCGCCTGCAGGCGCTCAATCTCCCCAGGGAGCGAAGACGCCTTGCCCCACGCTTGCAACTGCTCGGGTAAGCCCACCAGATCCGCGCCCGCTTCGCGCAGCTGCTCGGCGAATTGCTCCTCCTGCGTCTGCGCCACCGACTCCTTGACGCGCGCCTCTTCGATCTTGGCCCGCGCCGGCTCGAGCTTCTGTTCTGCCAGCAGCCGGCTCTCTTGGCTCTGTCGCAGCCGTGCCGTGGCAGTCGCTTCTCGGTCGCGCTCGGCGGCGAGCGCCTGCTCGGCCTGCTGGCGCCGCGTCAGCGCCTCTTGTAGGGCGCGCTCGATCGGGGTCCAATCGACCTCGGTATGCTCCCCCTGCAGCTGGGCGAGCTGCGCTTGCGCCCGGAGGATCTGCTCCTCCAGCGCCTGCGCGCGATGATGCAGATCACCGGCCTTCTCGCGGCAGGCACGCTCCATGAAACGTGCTTCTTGGGCGGCATGCTCGGTGCTGCGTAGAGCTTCTCGGCCGCGTGCCAAGGCCACTTCCGCCTCGTTGCGCAAATGTTGCGCCGCGTCGCGCCGCGCGAACAAAGCGTCGCGCTCTTGCGCATGCGCCGCCAGGGCAGCCTCCGCCTCCTCACGAGCGGCATGCTCCTGTGCCACCAGTTCATCGACCTCGCCGAGCTCTCGGGCGATTTGTTCCCGACGCCGGCGGGCCGCTTCTTCGGCCTGCTTGAGCTGGACCAGCTCCATTTCCAGGTCGTGGCAACGCCGCTGTTGGCTTGCGCCGGCCATCTGCTCGGCATGGTATTGCGCCTGTCTGGCCTTGAGTTGCTCTTCGACCTCCAGCAATTCATGCCGAGCCGCCCGCGCCGACTCCCTCACCTCGGCCAGCGCCGCTTCCAGTTCCGCCAATTCCCGCTGCCGCGCCAACACACCATGCAACTCAGTGTCCGGCGCGAAGAAGCTCAGCCCCTGCGTGCTCACTACGTGGCCTTCGGCAGTGACCAGCAGCTCTCCCGGAGCAAGGCTGGCACGAGTCGCCAGCGCCGCCGCGAGGCTGTCGGCGCAAAAGACACCGTCAAGCCAACCGCTCAGGAGCGGCTGGAGCTCCGGGGCCACTTGCAAACGCCCCAGTAGCGTCTGCGGTGGCGCGTTCAGGTTCACCGCGTTGCTCGCGCGCTCATAAACGGTGAGCTTGCCCGGATGCTCGGTCCAGTCGAGGGCCGTCTCGAGCCGGGCGATCTCAACGGCATTAAGACGCTCCCGCAGCACCGCCTCCAGGGCATCTTCCCACCCCGGCGCTACCTCCAGAACCTGCCATAGACGATGAGCCTGGCTCAGCCCTTGACGCTCGAGCCAGGCGGCAGTATCGGCAGCCGGCGCCAGTTTGGCCTGCAGGCCGGCAAGCGCCTTGGCCCGCGCCTCCATCTCGGCGAATCCCGCGGCGGCTTGCTGCGCGGCATCGGCACTATCGCGATAGCGTTGCTGCAATTCCTCGATACTCGCCTTGAGCGCCTCCACCTCCTGGATCCGCGCATCGACCTCAGCGCGCTCCTGCTCCCACTGATCCTGCACCATCGCTAGTTCGACACCGCGATCGGCCGGTACTTGGCGCTGTTCGTTGAGCAGCCGTTCTCGCCTCTGGGCAAGCTGGGCGAGCGCCTTGTTGGCATGCTGGCGAGAATTCTCGGTGACTTGCCGCGCCTGCTCGACCCCGGCCAACTCGCTCTGACGCTCGGACAGCACGCGCACTGCGTCCTGCACCTTGGCTTCGAGACCCGCCAAGGCGTTTTGCGCCTGGATGGCAGCTTCCTGAGTGGCCTCGCGCCGGTCCAGTGCCTCCTCGAGCTGCTTCTGCATTGCCAGGGCCTGCGCCTGGGTTTCCTGCCGCTCACCATTGAGTCCCAACAACTGCGTTTGCGCCTGGGCAAGCTGTTGCGCTAGCCGTTGCTGGCTGTCCCGCTGAAACGCGAGCTGCTGCTCCAGGCGCTGCACTTCGGCATTGACGCCGTAGAAATCGCCTTGGCTGCGGCTCACCGCATCGCGCGCGGCATCTTCCTCGGCGCGCATGCCCTCGATCTGCGCTTCGACACCGCGTAGTTCGGCCAACAGGGCTTCATGGGCCGCCTGATGGCGCGCAACCTCGGCACTGGCGCGTTCGCGGGCGCGCGCGGCGTCCTGTTGCCGCGAAAACCAGAGCAATCTCTGTGCGCTCGTGAGTCGCGACTCGAATTCGCGATACTCGGCAGCCACCTTGGCCTGTGCCTCGAGCTTCACCAGCTGTTGCGCGAGTTCGCTGCGGATATCCTCGACTCGGGCGAGGTTTTCGCGGGTGTCGGAGAGGCGGCCCTCCGTCTCTTTGCGGCGCTCTTTGTATTTGGAGACACCGGCGGCCTCTTCGAGAAAGACCCGCAATTCCTCGGGCTTGGCCTCGATGATCCGCGAAATCATGCCCTGTTCGATGATCGCGTAGGCGCGCGGGCCAAGACCAGTGCCGAGAAAAAGATCGGTGATGTCGCGCCGACGCACGGCCAGATTGTTGATGTAGTACCGAGATTCTCCATCGCGTGAAAGCACGCGCTTGATCGACAATTCGGCAAACTGCGCCCATTGCCCCGACGCCCGCCCGAGGCTGTTATCGAACACCAACTCGACGCTCGCGCGACTGACTGGCTTGCGTTCACCCGCCCCATTGAAGATCACATCTTGCATGGACTCGCCGCGCAACGCCGAGGCCTTGGATTCACCCAATACCCAGCGCACGGCGTCGATCACGTTCGACTTGCCGCAACCGTTGGGACCAACAATGCCCACCAGTTGGCCGGGAGTGGCGATCGTGGTGGGATCGACAAAAGACTTGAAGCCCGCGAGTTTGATCTGGGTAAGGCGCAATTGACTTGGAAAGCTAGAGGCACCGCGCCTTGCCCGCTGCGAATTGCGCGGGCGCCTGGCGGCAAAGCGTATAATTATACCCGAACCCGCCTCCTCGACCTCGAGCATGAGCACCCAACCCAGCCGGACTCTCGACACCTTTCCCAACCCGCAACCGGGGCGCGACTACCACATCCACATTGAAATCCCGGAGTTCACCTGCCTGTGCCCACTCACCGGTCAGCCGGACTTCGCGGTGGTGGCACTGGACATCATCCCGGAAGCCCGCTGCGTGGAGCTCAAGAGCCTCAAGCTTTACATGTGGTCATTTCGCAACGAAGGCGCCTTTCACGAGGCGGTGACCAACCGCATTTTGGACGATCTGGTCGCGGCACTGGAGCCCCGCTACTTGCGTGTGACCGCAAAATGGTATGTGCGCGGAGGCATCTTCACCAATGTCGTCGCGGATCACCGCAAAACGGGGTGGAATCCGGCGCCGCGCGTCGAACTCACACAGTTCCCTCCGGCCAGCAACACACGTGGCTGACAGGGCTCCACGCGCAGAGACTCTGCGGTGCCCAGAAAATTCGCGCAGACAGCACCATTCTTGAGGCGGGGCGGTTCCTGCCCACCCCGTCGGCGGTAGGGAGAGGCCCCCTTACGCGCCTGCTGCCAGGTGCATGAAACCGGCTTCCAAATCCGCGATCAAGTCCTCCGGGTCTTCGAGGCCCACGTGCAGCCGCAGCATCGGACCGCTCGCAGGCCAGGGTTTCACCACGCGCTGGGGAACGGGATCTACGAGCAGCGCGAGGCTTTCGAAGCCTCCCCAGGAATAGCCCATGCCGAAGTATTTCAGCCCATTGACCATGGCATGCAGGCGCTCGCGGGCGCCGTCCTGCAGTTCGATCGCGAAAAGCCCGCAGGAGCCATGGTGATCGCGCGCCCAGATGGCATGCCCGGGGTCGCCGGGTCGTGCCGGATACAGGACGCGCTTGACCTCCGGCCGTCGGGCGAGCCAGTCGGCCACAATCGCCGCGCTTTCCGCATGTTGCCTGAGCCGCGCCGCCAAAGTGCGTAAGCCGCGCAAAGCCAGGTAGGCGTCATCGGGGCCGTAGGCCAGACCGAGATCGTGGTGCATGGCGCGGATACGAGGGAAAGCCTCTTCGCTACAGGTGATCACCCCCAGCAGCACATCGGAGTGCCCGCCGATGTACTTGGTTCCGGCATGCAAAGACACGTCCACGCCGAGATCGAAAGCATGGGAATGCAGCGGCGTGAGCCAAGTGTTGTCGGCGATGAGCAACGCCCCGCGTGCGTGCGCGGCACGAGCGAGCGCCGGCAGATCCTGCATCTCGAAGCTCAGTGAGCCTGGAGACTCAGCGTACACCGCTACGGTATTGGGTCGCATCAGCCCGCCGACGCCTGCGCAATCCGCCGGATCATAATATCTGGTGTTCACGCCGAAACGGCTCAATACCTGGTCGCAGAAATGCCGCGTCGGCCCGTATACAGAATCACTGACCAGAAGATCATCCCCTGGCCGGGTGAGCGCCAGCAGAGTGGTGGAGATGGCGGCCAAACCCGAGGGCGCGAGCAGCGTGGCGTAGCCTCCCTCCAAGGTACACAAGGCGTCTTGCAGCGCCCAACTGGTGGCGCTGCCATAGCGCCCGTAAACCTCGGGCTTGCCCGCAGCAGCCTTGAGTGCCGCGACGCTGGGAAACAGGACGGTCGATCCGCGCGCAACCGGCGGATTGACGAAACCGTGGTGGCCATTGCGCCCGAGATGAGCAAGTTGCGTGGAGGTCTTCATGGCGGGCTGCTCCAATGGAGGTTCGACACATTATCGCCAAGTGCCCGCTGACATGTCAATCACTGCATTTGACAGGTCAGTGGGCGCCACGCTAGCATGGTCACGAATCCCGTGCATTGAGACACCGCCGCCATGTCCGCGCACCCCGCCAACCAAACCGAAACCGAGGCTGTCTTTCAGCGGCTGCGCGACGACATTCTCAGTTGCCGCTTGCCCCCTGGGACAAGAGTTTCGGAGGCGGGTCTGGCGCTGACCTATGGCTGCGGCAAAGCCCCCATCCGTGCTGCGCTCGCCCGCTTGCGCCAAGACGCCTGGGTGCGCGCGCAAGCGCGCAAGGCCACCATGATCGCGCCAATCACGCTCCAAGATGTGCACGAAGTTTATGAATTGCGCCTACTGCTCGAGCCCGCCGCGGCACGCCTGGCTGCCGGCAGAGTGGAGCGGCGCGAGCTGGCGCGCTTGAGGCGGCTCGCTGAACAGCGCTACGCGCCCGACAACAGTCGCAGCACCCTCGCCTTCCTGGCGGCGAATCGCGAATTTCATCTGCTCATTGCCAACGCCACCCGCAATACCTTGCTTTCGCGCAACCTCGCCGATCTACACGATCGCATGACCCGAGTGATGCACCTGGGCCTGGCTGCGCGCAATCGGACGCGTGAACTGCGGCACGACCATCGCGCCCTGGTCGCGGCCCTGGCGCGTGGCGACGCGGCGGCGGCGGAGAACCTCGCTCGCAACGAGATCGAAGACTCTCGGCGCATGGTGCTGGAGGCCTTGCTTGCGAGTCCGTCCTTGCGCAACCAGTCCCTGGCCTAGCCGGCCCAAGCGGTCCTCCCCCGACGCGGCACACAGGCGCGCCGTGCGCCGCTACCCGATTGCCTCGAGACGGTGACAGGCCACGTGGCGTCCAGCATGTGGCCGAAGCACCGGCACGCTCTCCCGGCACAGTGGTGCAGCATGCGGACAGCGCCGATGGAAGGCACACCCAGGGGGAGGATCCAACGGCGAGGGCAACTCGCCCTGGAGCACGATTCGCTGCTTGCGCAGCCTCGGATCGAGCACCGGAGTACTCGCGAGCAGTGCGCGGGTGTAGGGGTGTGCCGGAGAGGAGAAGATCGCCTCCTTGGCGCCGTCTTCCACGACCTTGCCCAAATACATCACCAGGACTTGGTCGGCGATGTGCCTAACCACCGCGAGATTGTGGGAGATGAACACGTAGGCGACCTGCAGGTCTTCTTGCAAATCCATCAGCAAGTTGATTATCTGCGCTTGAATCGACACGTCCAGAGCGGAAACGGGCTCGTCGGCAACCACGATGCGCGGCTCCACCATCAGCGCCCGGGCAATGGCGATGCGCTGGCGTTGCCCCCCAGAGAACATATGCGGGTAGCGTCGCGCGTGTTCAGGTCGCAGACCTACACGCGCCATCATCGACGCCAGCCGTTCGGCCCGCTCCACTGCGGAAAGCGTCGTATTCAGGAGCAGCGGCTCATCGAGCATCGCCGCCACCCTCTTGCGCGGATTGAGCGAGGCATAGGGATTCTGAAACACCATTTGCACCCAGGGCCGCACCCGGCGCAGGGTGGCGCGGTCCGCCCCGACCACGCTCACACCGTCGATGCGCAGAAGGCCCCGCGTCGGCTCTTCAATCATGGTGAGCTGGCGCGCCAGGGTTGATTTCCCGCAGCCTGACTCACCTACCACCGCGAGCGTCTTCGCCCGGGCCAGGGTAAAGCTCACGCCGTCGAGCGCCCGTGCATTGCCGCGCGGTTTCAGCCAACCGCGCGCTACGCGATAGTGCCGGGCCAGATCCTGCGCTTCCAACACGTAGCTCATACGCACACGCTTGGCGCGTTCTCGCCGCCACCTTCCTGCACGGCCCACCCCGCTCCCGGCCGTCCACCGCCATCCAGGGGAAAATGACAGCGCACTTTGGCCCAGCCATCGCCCGCCAGCGGCGGCGCCTCGCTGCGGCATCGGGGTTGCGCAAAGGCGCAGCGCGGGCTCAGCAAACAACCGCTGGGTCGGTCATATTGCCCCGGAACCACCCCTCCGAGAGCGCTTATCCGCCGCGCACCCAGGTTGTGCTCGGGTAGCGCCGCCAACAGGGCCTGAGTGTAGGGATGGCGCGGCGCGGCAAATATCTCCGTAACCACGCCAGTTTCAACTTCCTGACCGGCATACATTACCACCACCTTCTGCGCCGTCTCCGCCACAACGGCCAGGTCATGCGTGATGAGCAGCAGCGCCATGCCGCGCTCCTTCTGCAGCGCCACGAGCAATTCGAGGATCTGCGCTTGTACTGTTACGTCCAGCGCGGTGGTCGGCTCGTCCGCGATCAGCAGGCGCGGATGGCAGGCGATTGCCATGGCGATCATCACTCTTTGCGACATCCCGCCGGAGAGTTGGTGGGGATAGGCATCCAAACGCGACTCTGCATCGGGGATGTCAACCGCACGCAAGAGATCCAGGGCACGGGCGCGGAGCGCCCGCCGAGCGCCGCCTTGGTGCACTCGCAGCGTCTCGATCAATTGGTAGGCCACGGTGTAGCAGGGGTTGAGGCTGGTCATCGGATCCTGGAAAATCATGGCGATGTCCCTGCCGAGCAAGCTGCGCCGCTCGCTATCCTTCAGCGCGGTGAGATCCTTCCCATCAAAGGTGAGACGCTCCGCGGTCACCCGCCCGGGGTAGTCCACCAGCCCCATCAGCGCGAGCGCGGTCACGCTCTTGCCCGAACCCGATTCGCCGACGATGCCGACGATCTCGCCTGCGTCCACGGCCAGCTCCAAACCATCGACCGCCTTGAAAGGGGCATCGCTCGTCCCGAATTGAACTCGCAAGTCGGCAATGTCCAAAAGGGGCATGACCAAGGCTACCGCTTCAGTTTGGGGTCAAGGGCGTCGCGCAGTCCATCGCCCATCAGGTTGAAAGCAAGCACCGTGATGAGGATGGCGAGACCGGGAAAGGTCACCACCCATGAGGCGCGCTGAATGAACTCGAGAGCACCTGCCAGCATCGATCCCCATTCGGGGGTGGGCGGCTGCGCGCCTAGCCCCAGAAACCCCAGGGCCGCGGCATCGAGAATGGCATTCGAGAAGCCCAGGGTCCCCTGCACGATCAGGGGCGCCAGGCAGTTGGGCAGCACCGTGTTGACCATGATGCGCAGGTGGCCCGCACCGGCGATGCGGGCCGCGGCCACGTACTCCTTGCCCATTTCGCCGATCACCGCGGCACGGGCCAGCCGCACGTAATGCGGCAGTAGCACGATGGCAATGGCGTACATCGCGTTGATCAGTCCCGGCCCGAGGATGGCCACCACGGCGATGGCCAGCAAGAGGCTCGGCAGAGCCAGCATGATGTCCATGAGTCGCATGATGACGGTTTCGGTCAGACCGCGAAAGTAGCCCGCCACCAGGCCCAGCATCACGCCGAGCACCAGCGACAGTCCAACTGAAATACCGCCGATGAGCAGCGACAGGCGCGAACCGTGAATGAGCCGAGAAAGTATGTCGCGGCCGACCGGATCGGTTCCGAGAATGAACTGGCTGGAGCCCCCTTCGACCCACGCCGGCGGTGCCAGTGTGGCCTCACGATACTGCTCGTTGGGAGGATGGGGCGATACCCAATCGGCAAAGACCGCCAAGAAACAAATCAGTGCGATCAAGCCCAAGCCGACCAAGGCCCCGCGATTCTGGGCAAAGTCGATCCAGAACTCGCGCACCGGCCCGGGATGCGCCGGTACGACGCGCTCAGGCGTGGCGGATTCTTGGATTGATGACGCCATAGAGTGTATCGACGATGACGTTTACGCTGATGACGATACTCGCAATCAGCAAGATCCCGCCCTGCACCACTGGGTAGTCGCGCGCCAGCACGCCGTGCACGAGCCAATTGCCCACTCCCGGCCAGGAGAAAATCGTCTCCGTGAGGATGGCGCCAGAAAGCAGCAAGCCCACTTGCAGGCCGATCACCGTAATCACCGGGATGAGCGCATTGCGCAGGGCATGCACCAGCACCACTCGGAGCCATGGCAGTCCCTTGGCGCGCGCGGTGCGCACATAGTCTTCCCGCAGGACCTCGAGCATGGCCGAGCGCGTCATCCGAGCAATCACCGCGAGGGGAATGGTGCCCAGGGCGATCGTCGGGAGAACCAAGTGCGCTAGCGCCGAGCGCAGCGCCCCGGATTCTGCCGCTCGCCAGGCATCGATGATCATGAAACCGGTGATCATGGGAATGTCGTAGGCAACGGATATTCGACCGGAGACAGGCGTCCAACCCAGTTGCACGGAAAAAAACAGAATCAGAAGCAGCGCCCACCAAAAAATCGGCATGGAATAGCCGGCCAGCGAAGCCCCCATCACTGCATAATCGGCTGCGGAATTGCGCTTCAGAGCAGCCAGGATGCCCGCCGGAATGCCCAGAATGACGGCGAAGAGCATCGCAAAGACCGCCAACTCCACTGTCGCCGGAAAGAGCGTCAGGAACTCCTTCAGCACCGGCTCATGGGTGGTCAACGAACTGCCTAAATCGCCCCGCAACACTTGCCCGATGTAATCGAGATACTGCGTCGACAGCGGCCGATCGAGTCCGAACTGCTGCAGCAGCCGAGCACGGCGCTCGGGATCCATGCCCCGCTCGCCGGAGAGGTTCTCCACCGGATCGCCCGGAATGAGATGAATGAGCGCAAAGGCGAGCAGAGTGACGCCGATGAAAGTGGGCACCACCAGCGCCAGGCGCCGCAGAAAAAAGCCGAACATGCGCTAGACCAGGGCGCAATCGCCCTCGAACGATTGCGCCCGCGCGAACGCTCCTGCGTCTATTTGGCCAACTCCACGCGGGTGAAGATGTGATGCGCCGTCGCATCCATCTTGAAATTCTTCACGTCCTTGCGGATCGGCGAGAAGCGCAGCGAATGCGCGACGGTGATCCACGGCGCCTCTTCCTTGAAGATCTCCTGGGCCTTTTCGTAAAGCCTCGCACGATCCGCCTGCTTGGCTGTTTGCGCCGCTTTGGTAATCAGGTCATTGAACTCCTTGTGGCACCAGCGCGCAACGTTGCCGCCGCCCTTCACCGCCTCGCAACCGAGCAGTGGCATGAAGAAGTTGTCGGGGTCGCCGTTATCGCCGGACCAGCCAAACATCATCGCGTGCTGCTCACCAACCTTGCTGCGCTTGCGGTATTCCGCCCACTCGTAAGTGAGGAGCTTGGTCTTGACGCCGATCTTCTCCCAGTCGGCCTGCACCAGCTCGGCCATGCGCTTGCCGTCCGGGTTGTATGGCCGCGTCACCGGCAAATACCACAGTTCTATGGCAAAGCCGCTGGGATAGCCCGCCTTGGCAAGCAGCTCCTTCGCCTTGGCGGGGTCATAGGGGTAGTCCTTGATTTTGTCGTTGTAGCTCCACAAGATTGGCGGGATGGGGTTCTTGGCGACTTGACCCTGACCTTGGTAAACCGCTTTGAGGATCGCTTCTTTGTTCACCGCGAGATTCAACGCTTGGCGCACCAGTTTGCTATCGAACGGCTTCTTTTCGACGTTGAAGGAGATATAGCCCACATTCAAGCCTTCCTTCTGCAGAACCTGAATCCGCGGATCCTTCTGCATCTGCTCCAAGTCGGCCGGCTTGGGGAACGCCATCACATGGCACTCGGCGGTCTTGAGCTTGGCATACCGCGCGGTGGCGTCTTTGGTAATCGAGAACACTAAGTTGTCGATCTTCGGCCGGCCGCCCCAATACTGATCGAAGGCTTTGTAGCGGATGGTGGCGTCCTTCTGGTAGGACGCAAACTGGAATGGCCCAGTCCCGATAGGGTTGCTGTCGGGCACACCATCCTGCCCCTTGGCACGCATGGATTCGAAATACTCGGCGGAAAGAATGGAGGCAAAATCCATGGCCATGTTGGCCAAAAATGGCGCCTCCGGCCGCTTGAGCCCAAAGCGCACCGTATGCGCGTCGATCTTCTCCACCTTGTCGACGATGTTCTTCATCGCCATGTCGTCAAAATACGCGTAGGTCTGCCCACCGGTCAGCTTGTGAAACGGGTGATTGGCGTCGGCTTGGCGATTGAAGCTGAAAAGCACATCGTCGGCGTTGAAGTCCCGTGTTGGCTTGAAGTGCGTGTTGGCGTGGAACTTCACGCCCTTCCTGAGCTTGAACGTGTAGGTCAATCCATCCGCTGAAATTTGCCAACTCTCCGCTAGAGCGGGCACCACGTTGGTTGTGCCCAGTTCGAACTCCACGAGGCGATTGAAAATCGGCACCGACACGGCATCGAAGGTGGTGCCGGTGGTGAAGAACTGCGGATTGAAGCCCTCGGGGCTGCCCTCGGAGCAATAGACCAGCGTTCCTGCCGCCTGTGCCGCCGTGGCAACCAACGCGAGTGCGCCGCCAAGCGCCAGCGCAGGTAGTTTGTTGAGCCCTTTCATATCATCTCCTCCGTAGCGAGTTTGCGAGCCGTTTCTTATCAACCGGCCTGACGAAAGCGCGCATGCTAGCCCCTTGAATGCGCCATGGCAAGCGTGTACCCACCGCGGATGCCAGCAATTACGGCATTAAATTGCGGCGACGCGACTCCTTAAGCCAACGAGGCTCCAGCGGAAATGCCAGAACGCATCGGGAAAGGTGCCAACGCAAAGTTCCCGCCTCAGTTCGAGGAGTCTCGGCATGACCAGAACCGCCCCCACTCCCTTCCGGCGGTAGCAATCAAGGAAAAGAAACCCCGATCCATGCCGAAAAGATGGCGCGCCACCACCTCACCGGCAAGAAATTCCACCATGGTTCCCAGCCCCGCCCGTCCCGCGCAGACCTGCTCGCGCAATTTCCGAGCTCGAGCCAGGAGCCTAGCGTGGGCGTGCCGACATGTTTCGATCTTCGCGTAGCCGTGACGTTCAAGGATCGCTTCTTCCGCGGCAAAATGGGCAGCGATGTGCGCCATCAGCATGTCGCATGGCGGAATGATGGCCGAAGGTGTCGTTGATACGCTTGAAGTGATCGACGTCAAACAGGATGAGGGAAAGCTATTGGCGCAGGCGCAAGCTTCGATCGATCTCTCTTTCCAGAATCTGTTCGAGATGGCTGCGATTCCACAGAGCAGTCAGAGGATCGGTGCTCACGCGCCGTTCGAGTTCAGCGATGCGGCTGTTGCGCGCGCGCAACTCGCGACAGGCCGGAGCGATCGCGCAGGCATCCGCTGGCGGGAGCGCTGGGCTATTGGCGGATGTCGTGGGCCGGTGGTTCCCGTGTGACAGCGCAGATCGCCCAAGTATCTCAGTCCGGCGCGTCAGCGCCCGGTCGGTGACAAACCGCGCCAAGACGCGAGGCACCAAAAAGTGCGAGAATGACTTGAAGGACCCGCCGCGAGCGGAAGCTTTGGTGCCCAGAAGAGGACTCGAACCTCCACAGTGTTGCCACCGCTAGGACCTGAACCTAGTGCGTCTACCAATTCCGCCATCTGGGCGATGGGAAGCGCGAATTTTAAGAGAGAACAACCACCTTGTCAAAGAATCGCCGCAAGCACGACCCCGGCCTGGCGCGAGAAACGGCGCGCTATGCTGAACCCTTGCCCAGCCGGGAACTGATCCTGCAGACCCTCAGCGAAGAGGGCGTCCCGATCCGGCCAGAGGCGCTGGCCGAAGTCCTCGACATCGAACCGCACGAGCAGGAGGCGTTTCAGCGACGCCTTGGTGCGATGGAGCGCGACGGCCAGTTGCTGCGCAATCGCAAGGGAGCGCTCTGCGTCACGGCGAAACTGGATGTGCTTGCCGGTCGCGTGCAAGGGCATCCCGACGGCCATGGTTACTTCATACCGGACGATGGCGGCCCGGACGTGTTCCTGGCGCCGCGGGAGATGCACAAAGCCCTGCATGGCGACCGCGTGAGCTGCCGTCAAATCGGATTTGATCGCCGCGGCCGCCCCGAAGGTGTCATCGTCGACGTGCTAGAGCGCGCCCACCGCAAGGTGGTGGGGCGGGTCCATGTCGATCGAGGCATCTGGTTTCTGGTAGCCGAAGACCGGCGCATCAACCAGGATCTGTTGATCCCCCCCGACGGACGCGCCGACGCAGAAGCGGGCGAAGTCGTGGTCGCCGAGATCATCGAGCAGCCCACCGCCCACATCCAAGCACTTGCACGTGTCGTCGAAGTACTCGGGCACTACACTGACCCCGGGATGGAAATCGAAATCGCCCTGCGCAAACACGACCTGCCCTTTGAGTTCTCCGCCGGCGCGGCCAAACTTGCTGCGAAGCTGCCCAAGAGCGTGCGAGTAAAGGACAAAACCGCGCGCGCCGATTTGACCGCTCTGCCGTTGGTGACCATCGATGGCGAGACCGCCCGCGACTTCGACGATGCCGTCTTTGCCGAAGGAAAGGGCCGTGGTTTCCGCCTGGTCGTCGCCATCGCCGACGTCAGCCACTACGTGCAGGAGGGTGACGCGCTCGATGTCGACGCGCGTGCTCGCGGCAATTCGGTCTACTTCCCTCGGCGCGTTATCCCCATGCTGCCCGAGGAACTCTCTAACGGCCTATGTTCGCTCAACCCAGGGGTGGACCGCCTCTGTGTGGCATGCGACATGGATATCAGCCCTAGCGGGCAGATCAAGGCCTATCGTTTCTACTCCGCATTGATGCACTCCCGCGCTCGCCTCACTTATACTCAGGTGGCGCAATGGCTCGATCGCCCAGAGACAATCGACCAGGCTCACGCGCACTTGCTTCCGCACCTGCAAACCTTGCAGACGCTCTTTGAGCTCCTGCTCAAGGAAAGGGCGAAGCGCGGGGCGATCGATTTTGAATCAAGCGAGACCGTTCTGGATTTCGATGATCTCGGAAAGATCGAGAGTATCAAGCTGGCGCAGCGCAACCAAGCCCATCGCCTGATCGAAGAATGCATGCTGGCTGCCAACGTCTGCGCGGCGCGGCTCTTGCTGACGAGCGAGCAGCCCGCTCTTTATCGTGTGCACGAGGGTCCCAGCCCCGACAAGCTCGCCGGTCTGCGCGAGTTCCTGGGCGGATTCGGCTTGTCGCTTCCCGGCGGCGAAGAACCTGGCGCAAAAGACTACGCGCAGCTACTGGCCAAAATTCGTCCGCGACCCGACTTCGCGCTGCTGCAAACGGTGCTCTTGCGCTCCCTCAAGCAGGCCGTCTACAGCCCGAGCAACCTCGGCCATTTCGGACTCGCCTACGACGCTTACACCCACTTTACCTCCCCCATTCGGCGCTATCCCGACCTGGTCGTGCATCGGGCCATCAAAGCGACCGTAGAAGGTGGTTCAAGGCCTACTGGGGACCTCGCCAGCCTGGGCGCACATTGCTCCATGACCGAGCGCCGTGCCGACGACGCCACGCGCGATGTCGAGAATTGGTTGAAATGTTTCTATATGCAAGATCATCTTGGCGCCAGCTTCATGGGTACGGTTTCCAACGTCACGCACTTCGGCATTTTCGTGACCCTGGACGAGATCTTCATCGACGGTCTGGTGCACATCACCGAACTGGGCAGCGATTACTTCCATTTCGCACCCGCTCAGCACACGCTCACCGGGGAGAGGACGGGGCGCGTATTTCGGCTGGCCGACCGTGTGCGAGTCAAGGTGGCACGGGTCGACTTGGAGACTAGCCGCATCGATTTCGTCCTGGATGAGAGCACTCAGTCACCTGAGGCAAAAGCGAAACAACAGCATCGCCGAGCGAGCTGAAGCAGCCGCAAACGCTTGTGGGGCGCGCCTTTCGGTGTTAGATTCTTGGCTTGCGGCGCGCCTGCATCAAGATCAAAGCGCCGCCACAACAGGGACATACGCATGCGCCTCCATCCTCGTATCGTACTCGCCGCAGGGCTACTGGCCCTGTGCGGCGCGCCCGTCCTCGCCGCCGAAGAGCCGGTGCCGCCGCCTGGTGCCGTCTCGCCCGAGGATCCACCCACCTACGTTGGCGCACGTACCCGGCTGAGTTTCGGTTATCAGTCCCGCGATCAACTGCGCGGTGAGGTCTACCACGTCTTCACTGAGAACCAGGCGAGTGCGCTGATCGGCGAGGGTTGGGTCAGTGGCAGGGAGGGAAAATACGGCGCCGGCCTCAAGCTCTCATATCAATGGCTCCCGGAAACCGAGGCCAAGTACCAGGCGAGCGTGCGCAAGGCTTTTCTCGCCCTCGACCAGAACATCTGGCACGACCGCAAGCTCAGCTTGGGAGTCGGTCTGGAAAACGAAAGCTATTTCGTGGGCGGCTATCTTTCGGGCGGCATTACCGGCCGCAGGGAGATATCCAGCTTCTCTAGTTCAGTGGTTGACACAGTGCAGGGCGTCGACGCCGGGCGGCCTTTCTTGCAGGACATCACGACCACGACTACCCTGCGCACGTTCGAGCGCCCCTATGATATTGGCCTGGGTCTGCGGCTTGGGACCTTCGTCGAACCGGCCTTGCTACGAGTGACTGGTGGCCTCGACCACGAATGGGGACGGGGCGACGCTCGCCAGACGACCGGTTCGGTGTCGTTGGAGAAATTCTTCCACAATTCGCCGCACAGCATCGCGCTGGTCGGTGAGTATTTCCGCAAGAACGGGCAATTCGAAGCTGAGCGTGATGATCACCGCCTCAGCTTGGTATGGCGCTATGAACTGGGCGGCAAGGCGCATCGCCCGATGCGCGAATCCAAGGTCGTGCGCGTGGAAACCCCCGCTCCGGCGCCAAGCGTGCCTGCGCCGCAGCCGCCGCAAGGTGCGGTCACTCCCAAAGTGGAGAAGCGCTTGGTGAAGGTCACGGCCTCCATGTCCGCGGATGCGTTCTTCAAATTCGATAGTGCCGAGCTCAATCCCGATGCCAAGAAGTCGCTCGACGATGTCATCGCCGCTCTGAGGAACAACAAGTTCCAAGGCAACATCATGCTCACCGGGCACACTTGCGACATCGGCGACGAGCAATACAACATGCGCTTGTCGATGCGTCGCGCCCTGTCAGTCAAGCAATACCTCAATCAGACCGGCGGCATTGGGCTGGAGGTGCTGATCGCCGAAGGCGCTGGCGAAGCCAACCCGCGTTTTGCCAATGCCAAGGGCACGCGCCACAAGAATCGCCGCGTCGACTTGGAGTTCGTCACCTATACCGAGAAACTCGAAGACGTCCTGCTGCCAGGCGAACCTGCCGCGGTTCCGTCCGCTCCACCGCCAGCTCCGCGAGAACCGATCGTGCAATGGCGCCGCGAGTATCTCGACACCGAGCCAGCCTGGGTGCGCCGCGCGCTACACAACACGCTGCCGCACAAGCAGGCGGTGGACGTCTATCGCCAGCAGGAAAAGGAGACCTCCGTTACCGAAGGACCTCGCCGCTATCTCAACCGGCCGCCGGTCGCGGCGAATGATAGCTTTGAAGTGCCGCCCGGGAGCAACGGCAACCTGCTCGAAGTCCTGGCCAACGATAGCGATCCCGACGGAGATACTCTGAGCCTAGCCAGTGTCACTGCACCTGCAAACGGCACCGCGTCGATTAGCGGCAATCGCGTGGACTATGCTCCGCGCGCCGGTTTCACGGGCACCGATAGCTTTGGCTACACGGTGAGCGACGGCAAGGGCGGCACCGCCGTAGCGACGGTCAGCATCAGCGTTCAGGCCCCCAATCGGCCGCCAGTGGCCGTCAACGACAGCTACGATGTTCTGGCCGGCAGCACGGCCAATTTGTTCAACGTGCTGGCGAACGACTCGGATCCCGATGGTGATGCGTTGAGCCTGAGCAGTGTCGGAACACCCGCTCATGGCGCCGCTAGCATCACCGGTGGTCAGCTCAGCTACACGCCGAGCACCGGCTACACCGGCACCGACAGCTTCACCTACACTGTGAGTGACGGCCGAGGCGGCAGTGCCACGGCTACGGTCACGGTCAACGTGCGCGCCAGCAATCGCCCACCAGTGGCCAATGCCGATTCATACACCGTCGCCGCGAACTCCTCCAACAACCTCTTCGAGGTTTTGGCCAACGACAGTGACCCGGACGGGGATGCGCTCACCCTAGTCGCCATCACCGCACCTGCGCACGGCACGGTGGCGATCAGTGGTAACCGCGTGAGCTATACCCCTGAGAGCGGCTACTCGGGCACGGACAGCTTCAGCTATACCGTCATGGATGGCCTGGGTGGCAGCGCGACGGCGGCGGTGAACATCTCGGTGAGCGCTTCCGGCAATCGTCCGCCGGTTGCCAATAATGACGTGTACACTGTGTATAGTTTCGCTCCCGTGACCATGCGGGTGCTGGACAACGACTTCGATCCCGACGGAGATACGCTGACCATCACCGGGTTCACACAACCGCCGTTCGGCCAGGTCGTCCTCAACGGCGACGGCACCTTCACTTTCATGCTCACGCAACGCGTGCTCATGACCAGCTTCACTTACACCATTTCCGACGGTCGGGGCGGCAGCGCCACGGCAATCGTGACCGTGATCGATCCCTGATGCGTGGCCGCCTCTGCCGCCGGTTCCTCGCCTTGCTCGCGGGGATCTGGCTGGGCTGGAACATCGCCTACGCTCAAACGGCGCCGACGGAATACCAGCGCGTGACCCTCGATCAGTTCATGCGCGAGAGCTTGGTCACCCTGGTCCCGCTCTCCTTCGAGATTCCGGCGAGTTACGCCCCGGTGGAATTGCCCAAAAGGCGCCCGCCGACCGCGCTCTGGTTGGAGCGTGGCTATCATGCCGAGGCACTGCGCACTGGGCGCATGCCCAGGCAAGCGGCCCATTTCCGAGGATCGTTGGCGATCAAGGTGACCTACGACGACCAAAAGGCTAGGTTTCTGTGCGGCAAAATGAGCTGTGAAATTAGTATCAGGGACGATTTGACCCGCGCGGGCTATCGCGTCCACATGCTGGAGAAGCATGTCGTAGGTGAAACCCAGGTGATGCTGCTCAGCGCCGAAGCCGCGGCCGAACCTGGCGCGGCCCCTGCGCTTCTTTACCAAGCTTACGTCCCCTTGCGGGCAGGGATCGGGGTAGTGCAAATCACCCACCGACCCGCGCCAGGCCTAGCCACCGAAAGCGCCGCGGTCTGGGCGCACTTCAAGGCGTCATTGACTTGGACGCCCCCCGCGTCGCCAATAGCGAAACCCTGATCCGGAACAATCCGCCCCCCGGCCGTTTCGCCATCCCCCGCGCCAGGGCTTTTGCCCGAAAACCCGGAAACGCTGCCGGGGGATGGCCTCGCACCGATAAAAAGATTTCGCTTCCCCGGTGCGACCTCACCGCGGGCGTTGCGCCCAGAGGGTCACGCTCAGCACTTTCAGTCCGGAGGCGCGCAGCGCGGCGATTTCTTCGCCGTCGAGGTGCTGCTCCAGCATTGCGGCCGGCAAATCGATGATGCGCTGCTGGCGAATCTCCATGGGACCAAAACCGCTGGCCGCCACGATGCGCTGGTATTCCGCAAGCGGCCGAGCGCCCGCGACACAACCGGTATAGAGCGCCGCAACTTCCTTCAGACGCTCCGGCATCACTGCGGTACTAACGATGTCGGAAACCGAGAAGTGCCCGCCTGGCTTCAGGATACGCCAGACTTCTCGAAATGCCTGGACTTTGTCCGGCACCAGATTGAAGACGCAATTGCTGATCACGACGTCGGCTATGGCATCAGGCAGAGGCACGCGCTCGATCTCGCCGAGCAGAAATTCAATGTTGCCGTAACCAAGCTTCTCGGCATTGAGGCGCGCCTTGGCCACCATCGCTGGCGTCATGTCGACGCCGATGACCCTGCCGTTCTCTCCCACCGCCCGACGGGCGATGAAGACGTCATTGCCCGCACCCGCTCCCAAATCGACCACGGTCTGCCCCGGGGCAAGCCCGGCTGCTTCGGTCGGAACACCGCAACCCAAACCCAAGTCCGCTTCTGGAACACGCCCAGCCACATCGCGGTAGGCATCCCCGATCATCGAGGCGCCCAGATCCTCGCCACAGCAGGAGGATGGTCCGCAGCATGACACGCCGGTCCGGGCGCGAGCGATCGCGCCATATTTTTCGCGAACCACTTCCTTTAACACTTCAGCTTCCATGTTCAGTCCTTTCCGATCAACAACACCTTGGAGAGCGCCGCAGGCGCGCCTTGCCGCGCGCGCAGCAGTTGCGCGTGAGATAAGCGAGGAGCTCGTTCATCGCTTCGAAATCGGCGGCATAGTAGATGAAGCGCCCCTCCTGCCGGCCCCGAATCAATCCGGCATGCGCGAGCTCCTTGAGGTGGAAAGACAGCGTCGCCGGCGCAAGGCCAAGTTCTGCGCCGATGTCGCCGGCCGCCCGGCCGTCCTCGCCACACTCGACGAGCAAGCGAAAGATCGCCAAGCGCGTTTCTTGGGCAAGGGCAGCAAGTCGGGTGACGGCTCGTTCCGTTTCCATTTTTCTATAATTATCGAATTATGAATGTGTGTCAAGCAGCTCGCGCCGCAGCCGTTCCCGTCCGGATCAGCGAGACACTTGCGCGGTCTCTCCTGTCCCGGCCGTAAGCCCTGTACGGTGTGTTCGCGCAAAAAAAACGGGCCGCACGCGGCGGCCCGGTCTGACCTCATCTGCTGGGTGGTCGAGCGATCCCGCACCTCAAACGCTGAAACTCTCCCCGCAGCCGCACTGGGCCTTGACATTGGGGTTGTTGAACTTGAATCCCTCGGAGAGGCCTTCGCGGGTGTAGTCGAGCACGGTGCCTTCGAGGAAAGGCAAGCTCTCATTGGCCACGACCAGGGTCACGCCATGGCTGTCGAAGCGCTGGTCCTCGGCACCCACTTGGTCGGCGAAATCGAGTTTGTAGGCAAATCCCGAGCAACCGCTTTTGCTCACACCGACCCGCAAGCCGATCTTGCCGGCTTGCGCGGTGAGAACTTTGCGAACATGCTCGGCGGCTCTTTCGGTGAGACTGATACTCATGCTTCCCTTTCCTCTCGGTGTCAAGAATCTATGCGGCGGCGGGCACCGGCTCGCGCTGCGTTTCAGGTTTTTCCCGAACGATCTGCACCGGCGCCGCGCCCGCATTCATGGCGGCTTGATGCGGAGCAACCAACTGAGCCAGATTCACGCCCTGCATATAAGCGAAGATGTGGTCGTTGAGGCCAGTCCAAAGATCGTGCGTGAGGCAGCGATGGTCGTCGTGGCAATTCTGCATGCCCCCACAGCGGGTTTGGTCTATGGGTTCATCCACGGCGACGATGACATCGGCCACGGTAATGGCGTCGGACTTGCGCGCCAGGTTGTAACCGCCACCCGGGCCGCGTACGCTCTTCACCAGGCCGGCGCGGCGCAATTTGCCAAAGAGTTGTTCGAGGTAAGACAGGGAAATGCTCTGCCGGCCACTGATTTCCGCCAGAGTGACGGGACCCTCGTGGTGATTGAGCGCGAGGTCGATCATGGCGGTGACGGCAAAGCGACCTTTGGTGGTGAGTCTCATGGCAAACCTTTCATGACGGGATGGGTAAATTGATTTTAGTCAAGCTTTACCAATTCTGTCAACAATAATGTTTTTGCGACGCAACCGACCTATTCCAGCGCCTTGTTCAGTTCCTTGGCGTCAAAATCCCGGTCTTCCTCGACCGCGTCCGGACATTCGATGCCCGCCTGAGTGAGGCGCTCGCAGAGCTTGCCCAGGCGGTGGTCGGTGACCATGGTGTGATCCAAGAGTGCGTGCAGGGCCTGCACCACCGGGTCGTTCATGTCGGCGCTGATGGCGTAGGCGGAAAAACCAATCCGCTCGGCGGCGCGCTCGCGACGCTCGGCCTGGGCGCCGTCGATGATCCGCGCGGGAATACCGATGGCCGTGGCACCTACCGGCACGTCGCGCACCACCACGGCATTGGAGCCGATCTTCGCGCCCTCACCGATCTCTATGGGCCCCAGGACCTTGGCACCGGCACCAATGACCACCCCTTTGCCCAGCGTCGGGTGGCGCTTACCCTTGTTCCAGGACGTGCCGCCGAGGGTCACGCCGTGGTAGAGCGTGCACTCGTCGCCAATCACCGCCGTTTCGCCGATGACGATACCCATGCCGTGGTCGATGAATACCCGCCGGCCAATTTCCGCGCCAGGATGGATTTCGATGCCCGTCAGCCAGCGCGACAGATGCGACACGAAGCGCGCGAACCAGCGCAGTCCGGCCTTCCAGCAGCGGTGCGCAAAGCGGTGCCAGGCCAGCGCGTGCAGACCGGGATAACAGGTCAGCACCTCCCAGCGGGTGCGGGCGGCGGGGTCGCGTTCGAACACGACGCGGATATCTTCACGCAGACGGGAGAACATCGCCAAATAGTACCAATTTGGTACTAGAAAGGTCAAACGCTGGCGGGCCGGGCCGACCTTGCCTCGGCGCGGCCAGCTTCAACACCCCACCTGGGCGAGCGGCAAGCGCTTCGCGGCCTGCGGTGGTTACCGTAAATCACGCCGCGGGGCGCGCGATCGGGTTCGCCATTTGGGCAAACGCCTCATTGCGGCAAAACCTGCATGTCGTACACGCGCTCGCCCGCATAACAAACGCCAAAGCCGCCACCCGTGTCGCCTTTCACCTCGCAGCGCATAGTGGTGCCATCCGGGGCATTGAGGAGCGCCAGGCCACTACCGGCCGGGCCGTGGGTAACGATGGTGCCGCCCCCACCCGCCGCGCGCCAACGCCCTGCGCCAAAGCCAATGCTGAAACTGGTGGTGTCATGGGGTCGCGTGCCGACCCAGGTACCGGTGTAAGTTTTGCTGCCGGCGTAAACCGTCATTTGCCCGGTGCTGCCGTCCGTGCTGCGCAGCACCCCATGCGCTGATTCGCCGCCTTCGCGGGCGACGAGCTTGAGCGAAGCGGTGCTGGTGCAGCCGGCAAGCAGCAAAGCCAGGGCCGTCAGAGTGAGTTTGCGCATAAACCCTCCGTCTCGGGGGAAGTGAACGGATCCATTATCGCCGTGTTGGAACATCGTGTTAAGCACTGCGGCCTCGATTAGTGAAAATCCCGGCTCCTCGTCTTTAAGCGTCCGAGCAAGTCGCTCAAGTCCACCAAGCGGCCAGCGATCAAGTGAATCACTTCGCCTTGGCGTTCGAGTTTGCCGTACACCCCCAAAAGCTGCGCGACGAGGAGTTCGCGCCGCTGGCGTTGGGCGAGATCGCGCCAGATCACCACATTGACCATGCCGGTTTCGTCTTCGAGGGTGACGAAGGTGACGCCGCTTTGGGTATCCGGCCGCTGCCGGCAAGTGACCAGCCCCGCGACGCGGGCAATGCGCCCATGCGGCAAAGCGGCGATTTCGCCGGCGGACAAAAGGCGGCGGCGGCGCAAGCCTTCGCGCAGCACGGCCAGCGGATGTCGTCCCAGCGTGAGACCCAGGGTGGCGTAGTCGGCGACGATGTTTTCGCCTTCGCTGGGAGCGCGCAAACGCGGCGGCGTTTCATCGAAGCTCGCCCCGGCAAGAAGCGGCGGCAGACGCTCGATGCCCGCCACTTCCCAGGCAGCGCGGCGGCGATGCCCGGCGAGATTCGCCAAGGCCCCGGCCGCGGCCAGCGCACCCAATTCGCCGCGATCGAGGGCGGCGCGCTGCGCCAAATCCGGCGCATCGGCAAAAACGCACTCGGTACGCGCGGCGACGATACGTTCCGCCGCTGCTTCGTTGAAACCTTTCACGCGGTTCAAGCCTAAGCGCAGCGCCGGCTTGCCATCGGCTGCTTCGAGCGCACATGCCCAGCCGCTGACCGTGACATCGGCGGGCAGCACGTTCACGCCATGGCGCTGGGCATCCTGCACCAATTGGCTGGCGCTGTAAAAACCCATGGGCAGGGAATTCAAAAGCGCCGCGCAAAACGCCGCCGGGTGATGCTTTTTGAGCCAGGCCGAGACATACACCAGCAGTGCAAAACTTGCCGCATGCGATTCGGGAAAACCGTATTCGCCAAAGCCCTGGATCTGGGCGAAGATCTGCCGCGCGAAGTCCTCGCTGTAGCCGCGCTCGCGCATGCCGCAAATGAGCCGCTCCTCGAAATGTCCCAAACCGCCTTTGCGTTTCCACGCCGCCATGGAACGGCGCAGTTGATCGGCTTCGCCCGGCGTGAAGCCGGCCGCCACCACCGCGAGCTGCATCACCTGCTCCTGAAAAATCGGCACCCCCAGGGTGCGCTCCAGCACACCGCGCACCGCTTCCGAAGGATAAGTGACGGGCTCCAGCCCCTGCCGGCGGCGCAAATAAGGATGCACCATGCCGCCTTGTATCGGCCCCGGGCGCACGATGGCTACTTCCACCACCAGGTCGTAGAAATTCTCCGGTTTGAGCCGCGGCAGCATGGCCATTTGCGCCCGCGATTCAATCTGAAAGACACCCACGGTATCGCTATGGCCGATCATCTCGTACACGACCGGGTCTTCAGCGGGAATGTCCTGCATCACGAGCGGCCGGCCGCGCCATTGCGAAACGAGGGTCAATGTGCGGCGTATGGCCGAAAGCATGCCCAGGGCGAGGCAATCGACTTTCAGAAGGCCCAGGGCATCGAGATCGTCCTTGTCCCACTGAATGACGGTGCGCTCGGGCATGCTGGCGTTTTCGATCGGCACCATGCGGCACAAAGGCCCGCGCGAAATGACGAAGCCGCCCACATGCTGCGAGAGGTGCCGCGGAAAACGCTGCAAGGCATTGGCCAGATGCAAGAGGTTTTGCACCACCGGGCTTCCCGGATCGAGACCGCATTCGGCAATGCGCTCAGGCATCACTTTGCGTCCGTCGTGCCAGGAGAAATTTTTGGCCAGGCGATCGACTTGTTCGAGATCGAGCCCCAGCGCCTTGCCCACGTCGCGGATGGCACTCTTCGGGCGATAGGTGATGACGGTGGCAGCCAGCGCCGCGCGGTCGCGGCCGTATTTGGCGTAGATGTATTGCATCACTTCTTCGCGGCGCTGATGCTCGAAATCGACATCGATATCCGGCGGCTCGTTGCGCTCGCGGGAAATGAAGCGCTCGAAAAGCATGCTCATGCGCGAGGGGTCCACCTCGGTGATAAAAAGCGCATAACACACCGCCGAATTGGCCGCCGACCCCCGCCCCTGGCACAGAATGCCGCGCCCCTTGGCAAAGGCGACGATGTCGTGCACGGTCAGAAAATAGGCTTCGTATTGCAGCTCGGCGATCAGCGCGAGCTCGTGTTCGACGAGATCGCGCACGCGCGCCGGCACACCCGCCGGAAAGCGCTTTCGCAAACCCGCTTCGGTGAGCTTGCGCAAATGGCTGCTGGCGGTTTCGCCTGCCGGCACCAGATCTTCGGGATATTCGTAGCGCAAGCTGTCGAGCGAAAAAGTGCAACGCTCGGCAATGGCCACCGTCTGCGCCAAAAGCTCGGGCGGATAAATGCCGGCCAGCACTGCGCGCGCGCGCAAATGCCGCTCGCCATTGGGAAACAGCCGATAACCCGCCGCCGCCACCGGCAGCTTGTGGCGTATGGCGGTGACGGTATCTTGCAGCGCGCGGCGGGCGCGCACATGCATGTGGACGTCGCCCGCCGCAACGCAGGGCAGCGCAAAACGCGCGCTCAAGGCTTGCACCGCGGCGAGCCAGCGGCGGTCTCCGGCCCGCGCCAGAAGCTCAACGGCAATCCAGCTCCGTGCGGAAAATTGTTCCTTGAACCACGTTGCATGCGCGGCATCGGCCACAACCGCGCCCGGCCCGCGCGCTGGCAGCCACAGGGCCAAGCAGCGCGGTGCCAAGGTTTCGACATCCGCCCGATGCAAGAGATAGCTGCCCTTCTCCGCCTGCCGCCGGCCCCGGGTGATGAGTTCGCACAAATCGCCGTAGCTCTCGCGTTCGGTGGCGAGCAACACCACCCGCGGGCCATCGACCAGCGCGATCTCGGCTCCGAGGATGAGCGGCAACCCCGCTTCCTTGGCCGCTTCGTGCGCCCGCACCACCCCGGCCAGGGAACACTCGTCGGTGATCGCCAATGCCGTGTAACCCAGCGCCAGCGCCCGCTCGACCAATTCCTCGGGCAACGAGGCGCCGCGCAGGAAAGTGAAGCTGGACAGGCAATGCAGTTCGGCGTAGGCGGGAAGCACGGCGGGTCTTGACTAGGGGCATATACCGAACAAATATACGGTATGCGCCCAAAAACCGAAAGCACCGGCCGTCGGCGGAAAAACACCGATCGAAACCAGGCGATTGCATCCAAAGCAACAAGCTTGCTTGACGCCGTCCATTACCCCAAGGACACTAGCGCCATCGCCATTCAGAACCCCAAGAAGGCAAGCTTATGCCCGCCATTCAATTCGACCGCTTTTACCGCCACGAAGAACTCAGCGCGCTTTTGCATGCCTTCGTGGCCGAATTTCCAGCACTCGCAAGTATCGAGTCGATCGGCAAAAGCCACGAAGGGCGAGACGTTTGGGTGCTCACCTTGACCCACCGCGACAGCGGCGCAGCGGCCGACAAACCCGCCTATTGGGTGGACGGCAACATTCACGCCACCGAAGTCACCGCATCGGTGGCCAACGTCTATCTCATCAAGACCCTGCTCGAAGGCTACGGACAAGACGCCGACATCACCCGTTGTCTCGACACCCGCGCCCTCTACATTTGCCCCCGTATCAACCCCGACGGGGCCGAAGCGGCGCTGGCCGACACGCCCAAATACGTGCGCTCCAGCATGCGGCCCTATCCTTTCGATGAAGAACCGATCGAAGGCCTCACGCCGGAAGACATCGACGGCGACGGTCGCATCGTGTCGATGCGTTTTCGCGACGACAACGGCCCCTGGAAAAAATGCGCCCAAGACCCGCGCCTCATGGTGCGCCGCGACCCCACGGAAGTGGGCGGCGAATACTATCGCGTGGTGCCCGAAGGCCGGGTGAAGGACTATGACGGACTCACCCTCACCCTGGCCAAACCTAAAGAGGGTCTCGACCTCAACCGCAACTTCCCCGCCGCCTGGCGCCAGGAATACGAGCAGTTGGGCGCTGGGGACTTTCCCGGTTCGGAGCCGGAAGTGCTGGCCCTCCTGCGTTTCTTCAGCAAGCACAACAACATCGTCGGCGGCGTGACCTTCCACTCCTGGAGCGGCGTGCTGCTGCGCCCCTTCGACCACTCGCCCGATACCGACATGCACGCCGAAGACTTGTGGGTGTACCAGGCCATGGGCAAAAAAGGCACGGAGCTCACCGGCTATCCGGCGATCAGCACCTATCACGATTTTCGCTACCACCCCAAACAAGTGATCACCGGCGGCTTCGATTGGATTTACGAACACCTCGGGATGTACTGCTGGGTGGTGGAGATCTGGAGCCCGCAGCGCGAAGCCGGCATCGAAAAATACAGTTATATCGACTGGTTCCGCGATCATCCGGTGGAAGACGACTTGAAGCTCATCCGCTGGAGCGACGAGAAACTCGGCGGCCTGGGCTTCATCGATTGGAAACCTTTCGATCACCCGGACCTCGGCAAAGTAGAAATCGGTGGCTGGAACAAATTTCAGGCCTTCGGCAATCCACCGCCGGCCTTCATCGAAAAAGAAGTGGCGCGCTTTCCCAAGTGGGTGTTGTGGCAGGCGTTGCTCACCCCGAAGCTCGAATTACATTCCGCCGAAGCCAAACCTCTGGGCAACGACACCTGGCGCGTGCGCCTGGTGGTGCAAAACACCGGCTGGCTGCCGAGCTACGGCTCCAAGCGCGCGCTGGAGCGCAAAATGGTGCGCGGCCTGATCGGCGAAATCGAATTGCCTCCCGGGGCGGAACTCCTCTCCGGCAAAGCGCGTGAAGAATTCGGCCAACTCGAAGGGCGTTGCAATCTGCACACCAGCATTTCTTTCTGGCCCGATTACAGCCCCACCAGTGATCGCCTGAAGATTGAGTGGGTGGTGCGCGCGCCGCAAGGCAGTGCGGTAAAACTCGTCGCGCGGCACGATCGGGCGGGTAAGGTGACCACTGAATTGGCGCTGCGCTGAAAGACACGAGCAGTGTCGCTTAACCGTGGCGGCGCGAGCCGTGCCGGGCTCGCCCCGCTGATCGACCGCCACCAATCGAATATCACGGACACGGCAAACGATGAATAAGCGCACGATCGATTCTTTGGGCGGTATGCTCTCCGGCTTAGTGGTTTGGGCTGGCAGTCTCATGCTACCGGAGTGGCGTTGGCTGCAAGACCTCTACCCCGGGGCGGCATTCGGCGTGTTTTTGTTCGCGCTCCACGGCCGCGAAGTCAGTGCACCCGCTAGGCGCCAGGCGCTAAACTTCGCGCTCTGCCTCATCGCCAGCGTGGCGAGCTGGCGATGCGCGGTGCTGGTCTACCCTTATCAGGTGCCGCTGGCCTTCGTGGTTTCCGGCGCTGTCGGGGGGCTACTGGTCGGCTTGGGCTGTCTTGCAGTCTGGCGCTCCAAGTCGCTTGCCGCGCTGAGTTTCATCACTCTGGCCGGACTTGTCAGCGGATTGATATTTCAGCTCATCGACCGTAGTCTCTATAGCGCGGGCGAGGACATCTGGGTGCTGGTGCTGGTTCTGGAGTGGCAGACCTTGGTGCTGGTCACGATCGGCTTGGCGCGCGAGCGCTACGGTTCCCGCTGAATCAGCCAAAGATTCCGTGGCGAAACCAAGCCCCGCCCCGACCTAAGTCGCGATACACCCACCAAGTTTCCCCGCGCGCGGTGCGCACCACGTAATAGTCGCGCCGCGTGTCTTGCCCATCCCACCAGCCCGACTCCAGGCGCTCGGGCCCGTCGAGCACTTCCCAAGCGCCTTCACGCAGGGCTTGCGGTTCGGCATCGAGCCACAAGGGGCGCGGCGCTTCGAGCAGCGCCGACGCGGCAATGGACGGGCCGGTGGTAGCGGCGCGCTCCGGCCGGAAATCCGCTACGGTCGCCAGCATGCGCACCGCCTCCTCGCCCAAGCGCGCGCGCAGCCGATCGACCAGGGTCATGGCCTCCTCGCCCGGCGGTGCTTCGCCCGATAGCAGCGAGGCAGGGCGCGGCCGGTAATCCGCCGTCTCGATGCTGTGCAAGGACAGCCATTCCACCCGATCGGCGAGGGGCTGGCGCACCAGACGTTCGCGCACCACGCTGAGCAAAGTTTCCGCCGCCCGAGTAGGCGCCGATAGTCGAAAGGCGCAGGGAGTAGCGGCACCGCGGTGATGCCCCAGCCGCAGTTCGAAACGCAACACGCCCTGTCCCCGGCCCGCTAGCCAACCCTGCAGCTCACCCAACAGCCGCCGGGTGGCAAACAGTAGCGCCTCGGCTTCCGCCACCGGGCTCGGCAGCTCCAAGCACCCGGCAAACTGCGCCGGCGGTGAAAACAGTGCCAACACTTCCGGCCGGCGCCCCAGGGCACGATCGATGTCGTCGAGCAACGCCTGGCCGAATCGTCGCGCCAGCCCGTCGCGCGGAAGTTCAAGGCAATCGCCGAAGGTTTCGATGCCAGCATCAGCCAAGGACTCGCGCGCCCTAGGGGCAAGCGCCAAAAACGCGGTGGGCACGGCGGCCAAGCGGCGCGGCAAGGCAGCCAAGGAATTTTCGAACACCGGCATACCCGCGCGCACCAGCAACTCCGCCGCCCGCGCCGTGGGCGCAATCGCACTCGCGGCACTGAAGCCAAGCACATCGAGCTCGGCGTCCACCCGTGCCACAAGCCGCGACAAGCCGCCAAAGAGCCGCGCGCAGCCACCGATTTCCAGCGCCAAACCATCGGGAGGCAAGAGCGCCACCGTCGGCGTAAATTGCATCGCCCAGGCGCCCAGCTGCGCCAAAGCGGCAGCTTCGGCAGACAAAACCCGCGGCTTGGCGAGGAGCGAGGGCAGCAGCGCCTGCGCTGCCGCCAAGGTCATGCCCTCGGCAACCCCAGCTACCCGCGCCGTGGCGCTCGCCGCCACGACGCGTGGCCGCGTGCCGCCGCTCGACACCACCAGAGCCCCCACCGCCGATCCGCGCGTGTGCACTTCGAGCGCAAGGGCGGGAAAATGAAGGACGATCCAGAGAGTCTCGGTAGTTGGCATGGACTTTGCGTTCCAGGAGAAATCCGCCGCGGGCGTGCGGCGCACCGGCAAGCCGCATTGTCGCGCTAGAAGTCACTCTTGCGTAAGCATAGCAAAACGACGTGCGAATCCCTTCTGGCCTGGTACTTCGCATTTCTGCAACTTTGAGTGATCTGCGTCGATCGCTTGCACCGCGGCCCACGCAAGTCGATTCGGCTCGACGCTATTGCCTCATCATGCGGGCAAGAGAATGCCGGTGCGTTGCATTCACTTGGCCGGTTGTCTTTGATCAGTTCCCGCGGATACGTTTCGCAGCGCCCAACGCGAGTGGTTCGCCTGTTTGGCATCCAGGAGACGCGCCACGTGCGTTTGAGACCCAGCAACGCGATGGCTTGGAGCCGACGGCGCGCTCCCCGCTTGAGGTGAAGTGCCCATGCATCAACGATATTCTTGGCACTGAAAGTGCTGCGAAGGCTCGCAAGTGAGCAGCTTGATCGGACTGGCATACCGAAACACCGGGATAGGCCGCTCGGCATTCATCTCGAGCGTCATCGTGCTCCAGCCCCAGGAGACCACATCCTGAATCGACGCAACGGGAATACCGCGGAACTTTTCCGTCCAGACATCGATCTGCTCTGTGGCCACCCCATCCACCGCACTTTGCACGCGATGCGGTTGCATGATGACGGCGGTTTCGCTGGAGTGCCCGTACGAATGGGGCGGATAATGGTGCTGGTAGACATTCACCGAGATCATGGCATCGACTGGATACAGTCCGGCAACGCGCACAATCCGGCCGGGAAACGCCTGCTCAAGCCGCTGCGGGGTTGGCTCGGAAGGTCGACCCAAGGAAACAACGATGCCGTAGACCTGCCAGTCCATGGGAAATCTCGGCACGATGTACAGGTCCTCGAACGAGCTTGATCCGGTAACGGGCATATCGTCCAAGGTGCTTGTGCAGGTCTGGTCGGCGGGCAATTCTGGATCGCAATCCGCACTGTCGACGAGCTGGACGTATGTGGGCTCCGAGATGTCCTGGGTCGTGACCACGACGGCGTCCTCTTCGGCACCCAGGCGCCCGCGATACACCACCTGAAGCAGTACGTCCCACGCATTGATCGGAATCTCATTCTCGGAGAAACGAAAAACCAGCCTGGCGCCGCGCGGGTCTCCTTCCGTCTCGAAGGGCACCTTCGTCACTTCGACTCCGGCCTCGTTGGTCGCGAACTCCGAAACCACCGTTTCCTCGACTTTTGATCGGCAAGTCTCCCACTGCTGCAAGTCGGTGAGCTCGCCGGTCAAATCGCTTTTATAGCAAAGGTTGCGATGAAATTTCACCACCGCGACCAGCTTGCCATCGCTCATGTCCTGATCGATGAGGGCACCATTGGCCAGTTCTTGTGGCGGCGTAGTGTTCTTGAGCATGAGGCGTAAGGCGTTGAACCCTTTCTTCCCATTCTCGACATCGATCGGAAAATGCGGCCCTTTCGGGCCAAACAGGCTGTGATCGACGATTGCGTAAGCGTTGAGATCGGTAACCGCAATTTCCATCGTGCCGCGAAAGAAGTAGTCGATTGCGCCGGCGGTGTAGGCCACCGCTCGGGGAATCAAGAGTTTGGCGTGTTCATCGAAAACCTTACGGTCCATGGAATAGAGCCAGCTCGTCGCCGAAGTGCCGATTTCCGAGCCCAGGGAAGAGCTCAGCGCGTCGTAGAAGAGCCCACGCCGCGCCATGTGAATGTAGTCACTGCTTCCGCGGTAAGTATCCGAGACCTTGCCGTGGAGGTATTCGCGCTGCTCTCCGGCGCTCGTGGTATCGAGGGCGATCGTATAATTGTCCGGATCGCGCGAGGGCCAGGGGTATTTGTTGTTCCAAATGCCCGCCGCGGGCGTCAAAAAACCGCGATTGCTGTATTCGGCCAACCCTCTGCCGGTATAGATCGATGACCCGGTACTCGTGCTCCAGAAGTCGCTCAGGCGTTGGAAGTGAGGGACGGGGTAGCCCTCATAATCGAGCAGTGGCAGATTATTTGCCCGAAAAATCGTCTCGCCGTCGATGGTCAAGTCGGCCTTCAGTTCACTGAACCCAATCGCTCGGCGATTGATGTAGGCCTCATAGAGCCCTTGTTCCTTGGAGGCATGGATTTCGTTGCGGGTATGCTGCGGCTGCGCCATGTCTTGCAGGGTGTGAACGACGCTGCCTAGGGCGAAGAAGGTCGTGGCCCAGTAGGCTTTGCGCTCGATTTCGCGCACCTCCGGGCCGTTATTCGCAATGGGCACCATCGTTCCCGATTCGAGCCTCGTGAGTGTCAATGCCCGCCACATCGCTTCGCGGGCGTCGAGCACGGTGAAGTGGTTGCGTCGGGCCGCGTCGGGTCGATAGCTGTTCGGCCAAATCGGTGAACCCACGGAGCCCAAGGCCCATTGGGGCGCATTGGCCATGAGGTCATCGCCACACAGCTTGCCACCCAGACCATTGAATGGCGCGTTGTTCAGCGGATCGAAGAAGTGATTGCAGACCCGGTCGAAGTTTCCGTACGGATCGTCGAAGGGTGGCGGCTGGACGTCGCGAAAGTAGCCCAGATAGGCCGTCGCCTTGCTGATGTCATCTTCCCGTACCGCACCGCGCATCAGCCAACCGGGAGGAATGACCCTAAGAAGTTCTTCGGAAATCTCACCTTCGGGACCCCATCCAACGGGGAACTTGTGTTGATCCCAATCGTAGCGAGCAGCAGCGCGAACATAGGTCCGGCCGTCCTGGGCATTGTCGTAGAACGCAAGGCCAAGGTTGGTGTAGGAGCCCTCCGGTAATGCGAGAGATCCGCGTTTCGCATGGTTCTGATTGAGCTGCGACTTAAGATACCCCTCATAGGAAAGGCGAGCATGCGTCGCGAGTTCATACCCTTGTGCCGAAGAAACAGAAACGATCAAAGCGATGCCAACTGCTAGACTCCAGAGCGCTTTCATTTCGCTTTCCTCTCCTCTTCTCGTTCCCTGCGACTGATGCTTGCCGCCATGTCTTCCCCAAAGCGCAGCTCATTGGCGCGATGTCTTCGGTTCGCTGCCATGGACTTCTCGATCTTCGTCTTGGCGATCATCGTGGCTTCCGCAGCGATCGCGTCGTAAAGGGGAATGCGTATCGATTTGTAGCTGTCTCCGCCCCCGCAGTCTCCATCCTCAAAGTACCGCGCCAGAGCACGCAGCCTCTCTTCCGCAGACCGATTCTCGGGCCAAAGCCAGCTACGCTCATCGGTGTTGTAGATCGGGTCGGCCGCCTGGTAATAGCC
>JAPKHK010000010.1 GCA_026646885.1 Casimicrobiaceae bacterium
GCGGCGCCGGCGTACAACTTCAAACGGGTCGCCAACATCCACGGCATGGCGGCCGCCCGCGCCGTGGTTGCCTGAGCAGCAACCGCTCCGCTCGCCTCCACCAAACAACCAAAAAAAATGCCCCGCTTGCGCGGGGCATCTTCTGGCCAGCCTTCACAATCCGTTTTTACATAGTCTGCGTAGCCGCCTTTTTCTAACCGGCAGGGCGCTCAGTTCGCCTGGGGCTTCTTGTGTTCGAGCTTTTCCTTGATGCGCGCCGACTTACCGGAGCGTTCGCGCAGGTAATAGAGCTTGGCGCGACGCACATCGCCTCGGCGCTTGACTTCGATGCTGTCGAGCAGCGGCGAGTAGGTCTGGAACGTCCGCTCCACACCTTCGCCGCTGGAAATCTTGCGCACGATGAACGAGGAGTTCAGGCCCCGGTTGCGTTTGGCGATAACCACGCCTTCATAGGCCTGCACCCGCTTGCGGTCGCCTTCGACAACTTTCACGTTCACCACCACGGTGTCGCCGGGGGCGAACTCGGGAATGGTCTTGCCCAGTCGGGCAATTTCTTCTTGCTCGATTTGCTCAATCACGTTCATGGCACTTCCTTTCTTCCAATGGCCTTTGGCCTGAAGCGCAGAGCAGGCCGCCGCCTGATACGCTCGTTTCTTCAATCCTTCGGCGCTGATTACGCCTGGGGCTGCACTACATCTTGCGCTTCCGCCTGAAACTGCGCGAGCAGTTCCCGCTCTTCATTACTCAGTTCGCGCCCGACCAGAAGATCGGGCCGGCGCTGCCAGGTTCGGCCCAGAGCCTGTTTCAGGCGCCAACGCCGAATTTGTTCGTGATGACCCGACAACAAGACGGGCGGCACCGCCTGGCCGGAATAAACCTCCGGCCGAGTGTAATGCGGGTGGTCGAGTAGCCCCGCGAAAAAACTCTCCTGGACCGCCGATTCTGCATCGTTCAACACGCCCGGCAATTGGCGCACCATGGCATCGATCACCACCAGTGCCGGCAACTCGCCGCCGGAAAGCACATAGTCTCCCAGCGAAACTTCCACATCCACTTCCCGCCGCAGCAAGCGCTCATCAATGCCTTCGTAGCGCCCCGCCAACAGGATCATACCGGGCGCCTGCGCCCACTCGATGATCTGCGCATGGTCGAGTCGCCGGCCTTGGGGCGAGAGGTAGACTACCGCTCCCGCCCGCCCGATCTGCGCCCACTGCGCGCCGCGGGCAGCGCTCAATGCCGCCGCCAGGGGTTCGGCCAGCATCACCATGCCCGGACCGCCACCATAAGGCCGGTCGTCGACGCTGCGGTAATTGTCGGCCGCAAAATCGCGCGGGTTCCAGCAGCGCAAGCGCCAGCGCCCAGTTTCCAGACCGCGTCCGGTCACGCCCCAGCGTGCCGCCTCGATCACCATTTCGGGAAACAGCGTCACGACATCGATCTGCACGCTGCCTTCCTCAATTCAAAAGTCGAGTTCCCAGTCGACCAGTACGCGCCTTCCGAGCTGGTCCACGGCGTCGACATAGGCGGCGACAAAAGGAATCAAGCGCTCCCGGCCATCGTCTGCCTTGACGCGCAGCACATCGTGCGCGCCGGTTTCGATGAGCCCGGCGACTTCGCCCAGAGGCTCACCCTTGCGGTTCACCACCGCCAAACCGAGCAAATCAGCCCAGTAATACTCGTTTTCGCCGCTAGCGGGAAGGCTCTCCCGTGGCACGGCTACCCAGCTGCCGCGCAGGGCCGCCGCAGCATCGCGGTCGCCGACGCCGGCAAGCTTGGCAACTACGGCATTGCCATGTTCACGCGCCTCGTCAACCGGCAGCGCCCGGTAGGCACCGGCATCCTCTTCCGGCGTGCCGTAGGGCGCCAGCCACCAGATCGCTTGACCGACTAGGTTCTCGGCCGTCTCGGTGAAGGTCTTGAGCCTCACCCATCCAGCAACGCCGTAAGCGCCCAGCACCTGCCCCATGACGAGCAGGCGCCCCGGCGCATCAGCCTTCGGCGGGCGCGACAACCCTGGCGCCGGCCTTCTTGACCAGCATCTCGACCGTGTCCGACAACTGAGCGCCATTCTTGCGCCAGTAGTCGATACGATCGAGCGCGAGACGCAGACCCTCTTCCGAGCCGCCGGCAAGGGGATTGTAGAAGCCCACACGCTCCACGAACCTGCCGTCGCGCCGATTGCGCGAATCAGCAACCACCACATTGAAAAAGGGGCGCTTCTTGGCGCCGCCGCGAGCAAGCCGAATGACAACCATGTCTTGGGTACCTGGGCGAATCGAAAAAAGGCTCGAATTATAGCCTGAATTTCCTTTTGCTGCCAAGCGTTTATCGGGGCCGATCAGATTGCGCCGTTATGCCCGCGCCGCGGCCTCTGCCTCCCGGTGCCGCCAGGGCGACCACCCGTACCCGTTCACGCGCGCTCAGCGCAGACCGGGCAGAATGCCCTTCATGCCGCGCATGAGCTTTTGCATGCCGCCCTTGGACATCATTTTCATCATCTTTTGGCTCTGCTCGAACTGGTTGAGCAGGCGGTTGACCTCCTGAACGCTCACTCCGGCGCCGGCGGCAATGCGCCGCTTTCTCGAGGCTTTGAGGATTTCCGGTTTGGCCCGCTCTGCGGGTGTCATGGAGTTGATGATGCCTTCGAGCCGGTTGACGGCACGCTCGTCGACTTGCCCTCCCTGAGCGGCCTGGGCGAACTGCGCCGGCAGCTTGTCGATCAAGCCTTGCAGCCCCCCCATTTTGCGCATCTGGCCAATCTGCGCCTTGAAGTCTTCGAGATCGAAGCCCTTGCCGGATTTCACCTTTCGGGCGAGTTTTTCGGCTTCAGCGACGTCGACGCTCTTCTTCGCGTCCTCGATCAACGACAGCACGTCGCCCATGCCGAGGATGCGCGAGGCCATGCGCTCGGGATGAAAAACCTCCAGGCCGTTGAGCTTCTCGCCGACGCCGCAGAACTTGACCGGCGCCCCGGTGACCGCGCGCACCGACAGCGCCGCACCGCCCCTAGAATCACCATCGAGCTTGGTGAGCACGACGCCGGAGAGCGGCAGAGCCTCCTTGAAGGCCCGCGCCGTATTGACCGCGTCTTGCCCCTGCATGGCGTCGACCACGAAGAGCGTTTCGACGGGCTTCAAGGCGGCGTGCAGCGCGGCGATTTCGCGCATCATCGCGTCGTCGATGGCCAGGCGGCCGGCGGTGTCCACCAGCAGCACCTCGTGGTAGTGCTTCTTCGCGAAATCGACCGCCGCCAGCGCAATGTCCACTGGCAGTTGCTCCGGCGCCGAGGGAAAGAAGTCGGCCCCGGCCTGTGCCGCCACCGTCTGCAACTGGGCGATGGCCGCGGGACGGTAGATATCGCAGCTCACCACCAGCACTTTCTTCTTCAGGTCACGCAAATGCTTGGCGAGCTTGCCCACTGTGGTGGTCTTGCCAGCGCCCTGCAGGCCCGCCATCAGTACAACGGCCGGAGGAACCACAGCCAAGTTGAGGTTCGCCGCCTGCCCGCCCATCGTCGCGGCAAGTTCCTGATGCACTACCCCAATCAGTGCCTGTCCGGGCGTGAGCGAACCCCTGACTTCCTCGCCGAGAGCCTTTTCCTTGACGCGGTTGATGAAGTCCTTTACCACCGGCAACGCCACATCGGCTTCTAGGAGCGCCAGGCGCACTTCGCGCAAGGCTTCCTGGATATTGTTTTCGGTAAGGCGGGCCTCGCCGCGCAGCGTTTTGATCACACCGGAGAGGCGCTGCGTGAGGTTTTCGAGCATGGGTAAAGGCGGGGAAGAATGGTGTAAACTGGCGCGCAACCAGCGATGCAGCCGACTATTGTACCTCATCTCCTTCTCGCTTTCGGCTATGCCGCCCTCGCCTTCCTCGGCTGGCGGCGGCTGTGGGCAGCGCGCACGCCGGGCAGCCCCACCTGGATCTACGATATCGAGCGATTCATTCTGCCGCTGCTGCTGGTAGTTCACGGCGTGCTGCTGTTCCATTCGGTCGTGGGTGCGGCCGGCATCAACATCAATTTCAGCAATGCTTTGGCCGGGGTCGCCTGGCTGGCCACAGTACTCTATTGGCTGGGGAGCTTCTGGCAGCAACAGCCCGGCTTGTCCGCCATGGTGCTGCCCATCACTTCACTCGGCGCGGTTCTCGGTGCGCTGCCTCTTGCGCCGCGCTGGCTGCCCTACGCCGACCAACCCTTGGCGGCGGCGCACATCGTCATCGCTCTGCTGGCCTACGCACTGTTCTTGGTCGCCGCGGTTCAGGCGCTGCTGCTCATGACCGTAGACCGGCGCTTGCACCAGGGCAGCTCCAATTTGCTAACTCAGGCGATTCCGCCGCTCCTGACCATGGAGCGAGTGCTGTTCCGGCAGATCGCCGTCGCCTTCCTATTGCTCACCATCACGGTTGTGAGCGGCATGCTTTTCTCCGATCGACTTTTCCAGAAGCCGCTGCGCCTCACCCATCACGTGCTCTTCAGTGTCACGGCTTGGCTGGTCTTCGCGGGCCTGCTATTTGGCCGACAGCGCTTCGGCTGGCGCGGCCGGACCGCCTTGTGGTGGGTGCTGGCGGGAACGGTAATGCTCCTTCTCGCCTATTTCGGCGCCAAATTCGTGGCGGAGATCTTGCTCGGCAGATGACCGCGCTCGTTGCGAGTCTCGACATCGCGCCGTGCCACGCGGACAGTTGACACATGGATGACACCGACTTGCCCCTTCTCTTGGGCGCGCTGGGCGTGCTCTTGGTGCTCTCGGCTTTTTTTTCGATGTCCGAAACCGCCATGATCGCCGCCAACCGACATCGCTTGCAGCATCAGGCGAAGCACGGCGGTGGCGGCGCGAAACGCGCACTGGCGCTGCTGGCAAGCACCGAGAGGCTTCTGGGCGTCATCCTGCTGGCCAACAACCTGGTCAACGCGGGAGCGGCAACCCTGACAGCTTATCTGGCCGGCAGGCTTTTTGGCGAGGGAAAGCTTGCTTTGGCGGGCGGCACTCTGGTGATTACTTTCCTCATCCTCGTCTTTTCCGAGATCACTCCCAAGGTCCTCGCCGCCAATTACGCCGACCGGCTGGCGCCGCTGGTGAGCTACGTCCTCGCGCCGTTGCTGCGCCTTTGCGCGCCGATCGTGTGGTTCGTGAACCTGTTTGTGCAGGGCTTGCTCTTGTTGCTCGGCCTGCGTGCGCGCACGGAATCGACAGCAGCTTTGACCCGCGAGGAGTTGCGCACGCTCGTCTTGGAGGGCAAGCGCCTCCTGCCAGACAAGCACCACAGCATTCTAGTTAACCTCTTCGACCTTGAAAGGGTTACGGTCAACGACTTGATGGCGCCGCGAAACCAAGTCGAGGCAGTCGATTTGAGTGACGATGAACGCACCTTGCGCGAGCAGCTTGCCACTTGTTACCACACCCGAGTGCCGGTCTACGAGCGCCAGTTCGACAATGTGTTGGGCATTCTTCATGTCCGCCAGGTGCTCAGCCTGCTCTCCAGCGAGGAGTTGACACAGACGGGGCTGCGTTCGATTCTCCGTCCTGCCTATTTCATACCTGCCGGAACACCCATTCTGGCGCAGCTTCAAGCCTTTCAAGAGAACCAGCAACGTCTGGGCCTGGTTGTCGATGAGTACGGCGAAATACTCGGGCTGGTCACTCTGGAGGACATCCTCGAAGAAATCATTGGGGAATTCACCACCACGGCACCTGGTGTCGCCGACGGGCTGCGGCGGGAGGCCGACGGCAGTGTGCTGGTGCCAGGCACCATGCCCTTGCGTCTTCTGAACCGCAAACTTGCAACGAGTTTTCCACTCGACGGACCAAAGACGGTCAATGGCCTGTTACTTGCGCATTTTGGCGAGATTCCCGAGGCCGGGGTCAGTGTCAAGCTGCACGGTGTCGTTCTGGATATCGTGCAGGTGCAGGACACGGCGGTCAAAGTCGTCCGTCTGCATCAGCCAGCGGCTCCCCCCACCAGCGGGCAAACGTGATCATTCCCTGACCATTGCAGGCGGCGCAACACCTTGGACACACGGGCCTTTTTTCGCGGCGGGGGCCTTGCATCTGGCTTTACAAACGCGAATCAAGCAGGCATCATCAAATTTATAGCCTTTATTCAATCGGAATAACTCCGCTCCAGCATGGCGACAACTGCGGCAACTCAACGCGTCAGCGGCTTGGCTCGCGCCCTGGTTCAGCAGGGGATGCTCACTGAGACGGAAGCCGAAAACCTGCAAAGCCAAGCCAATGCCTCGCACATCACTTTCGTCGAGCAGGTGATACTGAGCAAGAAGGCTGGCGCGGGCCAGCTTGCCGCGTTTGCAGCGCGTACATTCGGAGTTCCGCTACTCGACCTCGGGGCCTACGAATTTGAACAAATCCCCAAGGATCTCATCGATCCGAAAATAGTCTCGACCCGGCGCGTTTTGCCTCTGTTTAAGCGCGCCAACCGGGTTTTTGTGGCGGTATCCGACCCGACGAATCTGCAAGGACTCGAGGAAGTTCGCTTCAAGAGCAATTTGGTCGTCGACCCGATCGTCGTCGAGGACGACAAGCTGGGCAATGCCATCGGCAAGATGGTGGAGGCCAGCGACCGCAGCATGTCGACGCTGGTTACTACCGATGACCTCGAGGTCGACCTCCAAGAGGACATACAGCCCGCCAGCGACGACGAAGCCGTGGAAGTCGACGATGCTCCGGTCGTCAGGTACTTGCAGAAAATCATGCTCGACGCCATCAACACCGGCGTGTCGGACATCCATCTCGAACCCTATGAAAAGTATTATCGAATCCGCTATCGTTTGGACGGCGTGCTGATGGAGGTGGCGCAGCCCCCTCTGGTCATCAAGGACAAGATTGCCTCGCGCATCAAGGTGATTTCGAAACTCGACATCGCCGAGAAGCGTGTGCCCCAGGACGGCCGGCTCAAGCTGGTGCTGTCGAAAAACCGCGCCATCGACTTTCGGGTGAGCACGCTCCCCACGCTCTATGGCGAGAAGATCGTAATGCGTATTCTCGACTCCAGCAGCGCGATGCTGGGGATCGACGCTCTGGGCTACGACCCGGATCAGCGCGAATACCTGCTCGACGCTATCCGCCGCCCCTACGGAATGATTTTGGTGACGGGTCCCACCGGCAGCGGCAAGACGGTATCGCTCTACACTTGTCTGAACATCCTCAACGAGCCGGGCATCAATATTTCCACTGCCGAAGACCCGGCGGAAATCAACCTCCCAGGTATCAATCAGGTCAACGTCAACGAAAAGGCCGGCCTCACTTTCGCCTCGGCGCTACGCGCTTTTCTGCGCCAGGACCCGGACATCATCATGGTGGGCGAGGTGCGCGACCTGGAGACCGCGGATATCGCCATCAAGGCAGCACAGACCGGCCACCTAGTCCTGTCAACGCTGCACACTAATGACGCTGCCACCACCCTCACGCGGTTGATGAACATGGGTGTCGCACCCTTCAACGTGGCTTCCAGCGTCATTCTCATTTCCGCGCAACGTTTGGCACGACGCCTCTGCGCGCAGTGCAAACACCCCGTGGAGATCCCGCAGGAAGCGCTCATGCGCGCCGGTTTTGCGCAGGAGGATCTCGACGGCAGCTGGATTCCCTATGGCCCCGTCGGTTGCGAAAATTGCAAGCAGACCGGCTACAAGGGGCGGGTGGGCATTTACGAGGTTATGCCCATCACCGACGAGATGAGCCGGCTGATCATGCGCGGAGCCAATGCCAAGGAAATTTCCGACCAGGCGCGCAGAGAGGGCGTTCGCACCCTGCGCCATTCTGGTCTCCTGAAAATAAAAGCCGGCGTGACCTCGCTCGAGGAAATCGAAGCGGTCACCAACGACTAATTGCGACGAGGAAGACATTATGGCTACTGCAACTGCGGTTCGTGGCAAGGATGTGAAGCAGTACAACTACTTTTGGGAAGGCGTGGACCGCGGCAACAAGCAGGTCCGCGGCGAGCTTCGCGCGCCTTCAGAAACGGTGGTCATTGCCACGCTGCGCCGCCAAGGCGTGCGGGTACTCAAGGTCAAACGGCAGACTCTGCGCGGTGGCGGCCGGATCACCGAGAAAGACATTACGTTCTTCACGCGCCAGCTCGCGACCATGATGAAAGCGGGCGTGCCGCTCCTGCAGTCCTTCGATATCGTCGCACGAGGCCACTCCAATCCGCGGGTGTCGCGCCTGCTCCTGGAAATCAAGGGAGATGTCGAGTCGGGCAGCGCCCTCAACCAGGCATTTCGCAAGCACCCGCTTTATTTCGACAACCTCTATTGCGACCTGATCGCGGCCGGCGAATCCGCCGGTGTCTTGGATGCCATTCTCGATCGTCTGGCCACCTATAAAGAGAAAATTCTCGCCATCAAGGGAAAGATCAAGTCCGCGCTTTTCTATCCGGCTGCGGTAATTGTAGTGGCGGTCGTCGTCGTCGCCGTCATCATGTTGTTCGTGGTGCCCGCCTTCAAGCAGGTCTTTGCCAGCTTTGGCGCCGAGCTCCCCACGCCGACCCTCATCGTCATCACCATCTCCGATTTCGTCGTTCAGTATTGGTGGGTTTTCGCGGGCATGGTTGCGGCCGGAATAGTCGCCTTCGTGTACGCGTTTCGAACATCCCAGAAGTTCCGCGATGCCATCGACCGGCTTTCCCTCAAGATTCCCGTGATCGGCGAAGTACTTCGCAAAGCAACCATCGCGCGCTGGTGTCGAACGCTGCAGACCATGTTCGCCGCGGGTGTGCCGCTGGTTGAATCGCTCAATTCCGTAGCCGGCAGCGCGGGAAACGCCATTTATCGCGACGCGACCAAGAAGATTCAAAGCGAGGTCGCCACCGGCACGAGCCTGACCGTCTCGATGCAGAATCGCGAGGTGTTCCCCAACATGGTGGTTCAGATGACGCAGATCGGCGAGGAGTCTGGCTCCCTCGATGCAATGCTCGGCCGGGTTGCGGACTTCTACGAGAGAGAAGTCGACGAGGCCATCGATGCCTTATCGAGCCTGATCGAGCCGCTGATCATGGTCTTCCTCGGCGTCGTGATTGGCGGACTGGTCGTGGCGATGTACCTACCGATCTTCAAACTCGGGGCGGTCATCTAGCGGATTATTGGCGCAATGCAATTCCTTGCCCAGTATCCGAGCGTGTTTGCGCTCGGGGCGATGATCTGCGGTCTGATGATCGGCAGCTTTCTCAATGTGGTTATACATCGCCTCCCCAGGATGCTAGAGCGCGAATGGGCCGCGCAATGCGAGGAACTCGCCGGCAACGAGCTTGTAGAGGACGAGCCCTACAATCTCGCTGTGCCGGCTTCGCATTGCCCAGCCTGCAATCATAAGATCACGGCGCTGGAGAACATTCCGGTCTTGAGCTATCTGGTCCTGCGTGGGCGCTGCTCGGCGTGCGGTACACGCATTTCCGCACGATACCCATTGGTCGAGGCGCTGGCCGGGCTAGGTTCTGCCGCCGCGGCATTCGCTTTCGGGCCGAGTTGGGCCGCCCTCGGTGCGGCGCTGCTGATCTGGACGATGATTGCGCTCACCTTCATCGACCTCGATACGCAGCTTCTGCCCGATGACCTGACGCTGCCGCTTTTGTGGCTGGGCCTGGTCTTCAACCTCTTCGGGACATTCACCGACCTCCATAGCGCGGTCGTTGGCGCCATGGCGGGCTACCTGTCCTTGTGGGCGGTTTATTGGCTGTTCAAATTGATACGCGGTAAGGAAGGCATGGGTTATGGCGACTTTAAGCTGCTGGCGGCCATCGGTGCGTGGCTGGGCTGGCAGGTGCTGCCCATCGTGGTTTTTTTCTCCTCCTTGGTCGGCGCGATCACGGCAATCACCATGCTGACCTTGCGCGGCGGGGATCACCAGCAACCCATCCCCTTCGGACCGTACCTTGCCGTCGCAGGCGTGTTGGCTCTGTTCTGGGGCCGACCGCTGATGACCTGGTATCTAGGTTGAGCCGAGCGCGGAGATGCCCCTAGTCATTGGTCTCACCGGGGGCATCGGATCGGGGAAGAGCACCGTCGCCGAACGCTTCGCCGCACGCGGCGCCGATCTGGTCGATGCCGATGCCATTGCCCACGAGCTTTCACGCCAGGGAGCACCCGGCTGGGAAGCGGTGCGAGCTGCCTTTGGCGACGCGGTCTTGCGCGCCGATGGCGAACTCGATCGCGCCCAGCTGCGCAATCTGGTCTTCCGTGATCCGGCCGCCAAGGTCAAACTCGAAGCCGCCTTGCATCCCCTGATCGGCGCCGAAATCGGCCGACGCATGGCCGGCTGGCAAGCGCCTTACGGACTCCTGATGGTGCCGCTGCTAATCGAGGGCGGGCGCTACCGCGATCAGATCGACCGGCTGCTGGTGGTCGACTGCCCGGAGGCCGAGCAGATTCGCCGGGTCATGGCGCGCAGCCATCTGAGCGAGGTCGAGGTCCGCAACATCATGGCAGCGCAAGTCAGTCGCGCCGATCGCCTCGCGGAGGCAACCGAGATCATCGACAACGGCGGGACCTTGGCCAGCTTGGAACCTCAAGTCGATGCCCTGGATCGCCAATATCGGGAGCTTGCCGCGAACGCCGGAGCGTCCCTCCAGGAAAAAAAGGCAGCCAAGAACCGAACACCCGTTTGAAACTAACGCGTTTTGTAGCAGAATCTTTCCTATAAGATCTTTTTCGAGCCGCCAGCGTGATCCGTTACGAATTTCCGCTCAACGAACGCGTGCGCATCCTGATGCGGCTCGAAGACATTTTTCGCCGAGCCCATTTTTTCCTCGCGAAGGATGATGCCATAGAGCATCATGCCGCCCTGCTGGCGCTGTTCGAGATCGTCGACGTAGCCGCGCGCGCCGACTTGAAGTCCGACATCCTGCAGGAGCTGGAGCGCCAACGGCAGATCTTCCTCGGCTGGCGCAACAACCCATCGATCGCGCAAGACACGCTCGAAGAGATCATCGCCCAGATCGAGGAGGTCGGCGCCGAACTCCATTCTCTACAGGGAAAACTGGGTCAGCACATGCGCGCGAGCGAGTGGCTGATGGGCGTCAAACAGCGGGCCAGCCTGCCGGGCGGTGTTTGCGAGTTCGATCTACCCGGCTACCACTACTGGCTCAATCTATCGGCACAGGCTCGCCGCGCCGATCTTCGCTCATGGCTTGAGCCAATGCTGCCCGTGGAGAGTGCGCTGGGTATATTGCTGCGTCTCATGCGCGACAGCGGCAAGGTGGTGCACCATACTGCCCTGCACGGAGTGTTTCAGTTGATGCTCACGACGTCCAAGACCGCTCAGCTATTGCGCGTGGGGATCGAGGAGACCCTGGCCTGCGTGCCCGAAGTCAGTGCCAACAAATACGCCCTCAACGTGCGCTTTCTCGAACCGAGCCGCGGCGAGCGCCCGCGGCCTGTCGAGTGCAATGTCGAATTCGAGCTGGCTTTCTGCAACTTATGAAATCCGCCCGCCTCGTGCCTTGCCCCGCCTGCGGAAAGATCGCGCCTTGGAGCACCGAGAATCGCTTTCGCCCGTTCTGCTCGGAGCGTTGCAAGACGATCGATCTTGCGGCCTGGGCCACCGAGCAATACCGTGTCGCCCCCGAAAACGGCGGTGACGAAAGCCGGTTGCACGAATCGGATCAATAGCTCCTTTTCGTCTGTAGCAAGCGCCTGTCACCTCTCTCGAGCGCGAGGCAGGTGAGCACACCGCTCGCATAAGCGCCTGTGTCTATGCCGATGCGATTGCGGCGCACCTCTGGTTCGGGTGCGATGCAATGACCATGCACCACCACGGCTCCGTGATCGACCTGCGCTTGCAAGAAGCGCTGGCGAATCCACACCAGATCGCGGGGGAGTTGCGCGCCGAGAGGCACACCAGGCCGCACCCCCGCGTGCACGAAGAAGTAGTCTCCCTCCCGATGGGTTAGTGGCAGGCCTTCGAGGAAGCTGCGATGGGCTTGGGGCAAAGCCGCGAGAAGTCCTTCACGAAGTTCGCTGAGCAGAGCCGGGGCGCGCGCGGCTGGGTCGGCCATCGGCAATCCGTATTGCGCCAAAACCACTGTTCCGCCGTAATTCAGCCAGTGCCGCCCAGTGCGCAGATCGCCGGCGATGAATCGCAGCATCAGATCTTCATGATTTCCCTTCAGGGCAATGACTTCCCAGCCCGGGGGCCGAAAACTCAGCACTCGCTCGACCACCGCGCGGCTATCGCGGCCGCGGCTGAAATAGTCGCCGAGGTACACCAGCACGTAGCGACGCGCCTGGCGTCTGGTCGCGTCGAGCAATATCCCGGCTTGAATCTCGGCAAGCAGGTCATCTCGGCCGTGAATGTCCCCGATGGCATAGACCACTGTGTCTTCCGGAACCTCGCCCAGCGGCGCCGGCTCGCCCGGTGGCGGTAGGGCTTCACGCCAAGTGAGCGCCATCGTGCCGCGCCCGCGTTAACGCTGCACGTGAAAACGCTTGGCCTTGAGCTCGAAGCGCGGTAGCGAATTGCGCGGCAGACTGTGCACCCTGGGCCGGAAAGAAAGCATGGAGTCCAGGCGCTCGGCAATGGCATGCACGAGGTTCGGATCGGCCCCCTCGCAAAGCTCGACCTCCACGTCCATCTCGTCCATCTGCCGAACCTTGTTCACGGTGATGCGAAACTCGTCCACCTCGCTGAACTTGCGCAGAATGTTCTCCACTCCAGCGGGAAAGACATTCACTCCCCGCACGGTCACCATGTCGTCAGCACGCCCGATGATGCCGCCCTCGAAGCGCAACGAGGTGCGCCCGCATTCGCAGCGCTTGGTGGTGGTACGAACGATATCGCCGGTCTTGTAGCGAATGATGGGGAATCCCCAGCGCCCGAGGTTAGTGATCACTAGTTCGCCGCGCTCTCCCTCGGCGACGGGCTTACCGGTGCTCGGATCAAGCACTTCGGCGATGTACTCACTCTCGATGAGATGCGTTCCCCCCGGCTGCATGCTGCATTCGAACGAATGCGCGCCCACTTCAGTGGCTCCGGCATGGTCGAAGCACTTCGCGCGCCAGGCGTCCTCGATGCGCGCCTTGGTGGCGGGAACGTTGGCTCCGGGCTCGCCCGCGTGCACCGTTGCCTTGATCGGAATGCTCGCGAGGTCGAAGCCGATCTCGCGCGCCACCTCTGCCAAGCGCAGGGCATAAGTGGGCGTGCAGCAAAGCACGGTGGCGCCCACATCGCGCATGAGCTCCAGGCGCTGGGGCGAATCGCGCCCGCCGCCCGGAATCATCATCGCGCCCAAGCGCCGCGCCCCTTCCGTTGCCGCCCAGAAGCCGACGAAGGGTCCGAAGGAAAAGGCCATGAAAACGCGATCGGCCGCAGTCACCCCAGCCCCGGCAAGCACATGCCCCCAGCAGCGACCCCACCACTGCCAGCCCTCCTCGGTGTCTGGAACCTTGAGCGGCACGCCGGTGGTGCCGGATGTCTGGTGATAGCGTACATAGCGATCGACGGGATAGGTGAGGTTGTGCCCAAAGGGGCCGTGTACTGCCTGATCCTCCATTAGCTCCTGTTTGGTGGTCAAGGGCAAACGGGCAAGATCTGCGAGCGAACGCAGATCCTCCGCAGCCGCTCCCGCCGCTCGCCATTTCGCGGTATAGAACCGGTTCCGCTCCCAGAGCTCCCGTGCCATGGCCTGAAGCTTGGAGAGCTGCAAGTCCGCCAGTTGCTGGCGCGGCAGTGTCTCAGTGTGGGCGTCGAAATACATAGACATCTTTCGATCAGGGTTGATGGTCGCGCATTTCGGAGTACACCGCTTGCTCCATGCGAAGCATTTCGGCGCGATTCTCCGCCGGCCATTCGTAAACCAGCGCAGTAGTCGATACCCCGGGCCATGATTGATCCTTCACGCCGAAAACCTCCATTTCGTACATGGCAATCGAAGCGGGTGTCGCTGCGGCGATGCGTTCCTTCACTTTGCGCGCACGCCCCTTGATCAAGAACACGACGTTGCCGGACCCGATGATCTGCAGCGAAGCCTGGCCGCTGCGATCGATATTGGTCATCGCCGAACCGCCCTGGTCCACTCCAAAGCGCAGGCGCTTGCTATCGAGCGCCAAAACCCAGGTGTAGGCCGAACTGGGATAACCATCCGCTCCGCAGCTCAACAGCAGCCCCGGCGCGCCGGGCCGAAGAAAACCGACCAACCGATCCGGCAGGTCTTTGGTGATATTGCCAATCATTTTTCCTGCTCCTAATTTCACGCGACGATGCCAGCTCAGCAAACCACGCTGACCGTGACCTCGTCGCCATCCTTGACCCCTAGCGTCTGCCGCACCGGAACCGCGGATATCACTTCGAACTTCTCCGGCGGATAGCCCGGTACTTCGGGAAAAACCACCGCCCCGGTCACACGTCCTGCCACAACGACGTGAAAACACTTGGCCGCACAGAACCCAGGCACCGGGTTGATAGAAATGCCCGGCTCCTGCGCCAGCACACGCCGGGCTGCCTCCCACTCGGTCCCGTGCAGGCGCAGATTGAACGTGCCTGGATAGGGTTCGAAACCCAGCCGCGCCAGGAACTCCCGGCGCACCCATTCGAGCTGAGTGAAGTTCGCGCCCTCGCCCGCTCCCGAGCAAACAGCGCCCACCAGTACCAGTGCCTTGGCCTCGACTCGCTCGCTCGGCACAGATCCGACGCGCTCCTCGCCCGCAGCCGCGCCTGCCTGCGCAAGCCCCGGATCGGCGCTACCCAACGGCAAAGTGGTAAGTGCTGCCAGCGCCTGCGAACCCGGTGTGATCAGGGCCAAGAGCGCACCTTCCGCCGCTTGCGCCCGCCGGTCGCGATGCTGTTCCAGCCCGCAGCCGCGATAAAACGACCCGATTCGGCAATGCCGCTCATTTTGCCTTCAGAGCCTCCCTCTCTTCGTTGCCGGTCCAGCGGCGAAAGAGATCGAGATCGAGATCAAATTGATCGAGCGCTTTGTTCACCGACTGCATGATGATGTCTTCGAGGGTCTTGGGTCGGTGGTAGAACGCAGGCAGCGGTGGCACCAGCACCGCGCCGCTTTCGGTGACCTGCGTCATCAGGCGCAAATGCCCTGCATGCAGCGGCGTTTCGCGCAGCATCAATACCAACTTTCTGCGCTCCTTCAGACACACGTCGGCGGCGCGGATCAACAAATTGGTGTTGAAGCAACTGGCGATGGCCGAGAGTGTCTTGATTGAACAGGGTGCGATCACCATACCGGCGTGCCGGAAGGAACCCGAAGAGATGCAAGCGCCGATGTCGTTGATGTCATGCACATGGCTTGCTAGTCTTTTCACGTCCTCGATACCGTAGTCGGTCTCATAGACGATCGTGCGCTTGGCGGAATCACTCATCACGACGTGCGTTTCCACACCGGTCTTTTGCAGCACTTCCAGGATGCGAATGCCGTAGATCGCGCCACTTGCCCCAGACAAACCCACCACCAGTTTCATGTCGTTTCCTTGTCAAGCGCCTCGGCCACGGCGCGTGCGCGCGCCAAGGCTGCCGGCGGAAAGGCTATTCTAGCGAAACTGCCGCTTGCGCCCCTGGTTGCATCGAATCCCATCTTGGAACCCTCGCCTGTGGCTGCGGAGGGGTCGATGACATAAGCCTCGGTGCCGGTCAGCATCACCGTATCGCGTGCCGCCTGAAAGCGCGTAGCCAGCGCCCAAGCGACATCCCGGGGGCTGCGGATGTCCACGTCATCGTCGACCACGGTCACACTTTTTAAGCGACGGTCGAGACTGAGTGCCAGATGAATGAGGCGACGCACTTCCCGCTTCGAACAATCCTTGACGGCGATCACCGCGGCAAAGCTGCAAGTTCCGGGAGTGAGTTCGAGGTCCACGACCTCGCGCACCAGGTTTCGCAACTGGCCAAGAAGCTCCGCACCGCCGGCGAGCGAGAGCAGCACATCGACGTCGGCGGTAAAAGGCACTAGCGCCGGGAAGAGGAACTGCTCGCGGTGGGTAACGGCGCTCACTTCGACCACTGGGCTCTCGTTTTCGAAGTAGTAGCCGGTGTTTTCACCGAAGGGCCCTTCCGGTTCCCGGACCCCGGGAAGGACCCGCCCTTCGATGATCACCTCGGCCTGCGCCGGGACTTGCAAATCGACGCTGAGCGCGGGCACCAGTTCCACCGGCGCACCGCGCAGGGCCCCGGCGATCTCCATTTTGTCAGGCCCCTGGGGGCCGGTCTTCACGACTGCGGCGATCAGGGTCGCCGGATCGACTCCCAGTGCCACCGCCACTTCCAGCGGAGCGCCTCGCGCTTCGGCGTGGGCGAGGAATTGTGACAAAGGCGGATTGGCGAGAAAGATGCCGAAGCGTCGGCCGCCCTTCCACATCATGCGATGGATGCCCATCCCCCGCTGTCCGGTGACGGGATCTCGCGCCAGAACCATTCCGCAAGTGAGAAAGGGGCCGCCATCGCGTTCGTAGTGGGTCAGCAGCGGCAGAATCGCCGATAGGTCGGCCGGTGTCCGCGCCACCACGGCCTGGACCGGCGCTTCGCGTGCTGCGCGCGGGGGCACTCGCTGGGCGCTGCGTGCGAGGTAGGTGGAAATCAGGTCCGCCTCGGCGCAACCCAGGGCGTGGGCCGCCAGTCGCCGCGTTGCAAAGAGATTGCCGACGACGCGACAGTTCGGATATCCCTGGATACGCTCGCACTGCACCACTTGCCCGCGTGTCTGCAACGCCGCCAAGGTGGCGGCGACCTCGAAGCGAGGGTCGAGCGGCGACTCGATCCGTAAGAGATCGCTGCCCAGGCTACCGAGAAAAGATCGCAAGTCCGCGTAGGTCATCGTTCGGCTTTGCGCGTCCCCCGCCCGAGTCGGGCGCGGGCGGCAATCAACGATACTTCGCCGGCAGTCGCTGCACTTCAGAGAGCACCGCGATCGAGAACCGCCGATTGCTCAGCTGCCCTCGTCCCAAGCGCACTTGCAGCTGGTCGGTGTGTTTCTGGAGATCGCTCGACACTTGGCACTTGACGCGTTTGTAAGTGAACTTATGCAATCCAGGGTTGAGCGTGCGGATGGTCAGCTCGAGTTCGGCATCCTCGGCCAATTCCTTTTCGCTGTTGACGAATACTTCCCACTGATTCATTTGCGCGGTCTCCTCATTTCACCGGCGGAAAGCCATAAGCCGTCCAATTGGCGAGCACTTTGTCCTGGATTTCCTTGGGGTACACGTTCTTGAACGACACCACGGTCGGCACGTCGTTGATCGGGTCCCAATCCACCGGCCAGAGGCAGTCGAACACCACTTTCGAGCCGATAGAGTACTTGCGCTCGTGCGGCGTGGCGAAAGGATAAAGCGGCGTCCCCGGAGCGTTCTTGTAAATGTGAATGCCGTTGGCCGGGTGGCAGCGGGTGCAGAAAGCGTGGTAGACCTCGTCCCAGTTGTAGATGTCGGTCTTGTCGTCGACCACCATCACCATGTGGAACCAGGGTCCGAGCTTGGAACCGAAGGCGAGCTGGCCGATCTGCTGGGCCACGCCGGCATAGGTGGGCTTTACGCCGACGATCATCATGTGGTGCGTTGAACGCGGATGCATGTACACGCCGGTCACCGGAATGCCCTGGCTCTTCAAGAGTTTCTCCAACTCCAGGCCGAGCGAGAAAGAACGCAGCAATTGCCCTTCATCCTGCGGCACGCCCATGTTGGAGATGGTCATGGTGGCGTTGTTGCGGTAGGTGATGCAGTTCACCCGGAAGGTGACCCGGAAGTCGCGAGGGGATGTGCGATAGCCGGTGTATTCGCCGAAGGGGCCTTCCTCGACTTTGTAGTCGGGGCAGATTTCGCCTTCGAGAATGATCTCGGCGTCGGCCGGCACTTCGAGGTCATTGGTTTCGCATTTCACCAGGCGCGCGGGCTCCCCAGCGAGCATACCCACCAACTCCGGTTCGGGAATGGGCGAAGGCGCACAGGCCGCCATGGCCGCCAGGGGCGACAAACCGATGGCGGTGGCGAAGGGGCAACTCTCGCCGCGCGGCAGGTAGTAGTCGTTCAGCGCCTTGCCCAGATCCGAGAAAGGGAACACCGCGCCCGACATGGTGCGCGGATCGAACATCATCTGCCGATACATGCCCCAGTTCACGTCGCCGCGCACCGGATGTTTGGTCACCACGGCGTGCCAGGTACCCACATAACGCCCGCCGTCGCCTTCATGCACCAGCGGCACGGGCAGCTTGCACAAGTCGACGTCGGCGCCCCGCAAGATGTTCTGCTTGCACGGAGCGTCCTTGCGGTCGACCACCACCGGTTGGATCACTTCGCCGTTGGTGCGCTTCAAATACTCCTTGCCGATCTCCGGCAGGCTGGAGGCTGGGTCCATGCCCAACGCAATCGCCATGCGCCGATAGGTGGACAGCGGCGCGCCGAAATAGGAGAAGCCTGGATAATCCTTGATGCTCTCCATGAAAGGCGCCGGTGCCGCCAGCTCGCAAGCACGACGCACGATGGCGCCGGCCTCGTTTTCCCAATCGACTTCTTGCTTGATGCGCACCGCATCGCCGCTGGCGATGCAGGCCTCAACGAACTCTCGGTTACTGCGGGGTGCAGCCACGTATTTCTCCTTTGAACGGACCTCAGGCTTGCGAAGCGCTCGACAAACCTCAGCCAATCTTGGCAAGAATGGCGTCCCATTTGCCTTGGGTCTTCAGAATCATTTCCGCCACTTCGCGCACCGCACCCCGCCCACCGCGGGCCTGGGTAACGTATTCGGCACGGTCTTTGACGTCCTGCACGGCATCGGCCACCGCCACCGGGAGGCCCACGCGCTTCATCATCGACAAATCCACGAGGTCATCGCCGACATAACAAACCTGCTCGTCGGTGATGCCCATGTCCTTCAACATTTCCTCATAGGGCTCGGTCTTCTTCTTGATGCCCTCGTAGAAGCGCTTGATCTTCAGCTCTTCGGCGCGGTGACGCACGGCCACCGACTTCTTCGAAGTGATGATCGCCACTTCCACGCCGGACATCATCAGCACCACCACACCCATCCCATCCTTGATGTCGAAGTTGCGCGATTCCACACCGTTGTCGTCGATGATGATATGGCCATCGGTCATGACGCCATCGACGTCGAGAATCACCAGTTTGATGTTTTTCGCTTTTTCCATGTTCATTTCTCCAAAAAATCGGCGGTGAAGAAACCGTCGCGAGCGGCTGCGGCGCAAGGCGGACGCAACGCAGCGACCGGCGCGTACTGGGCAGTTCGCGAGGAGCGCGAGCCGCGCCCAAGGCCGCGATGGGGCCGCGCAGCAGGCCTATTCATCGCCGATCGATGCCGTATTCGTCCCACCGCCCCCTGATCTTCGCAAGGGTCTCCTCGTCCATGCGCGCTTCGATGGGTTTCTGTTTCCATTCATAAGGAATACAGGCGTCCATCAGAATGCGCGAGGTGGTGAGTTTGTCGGAGTTGGGGTCGAGCGCCGGATCGAGCGGGGTCGAGCGCCCGCGTTTGATCAGTTCGGTGCCGCGCATCGGGTCGTAGCGACAGGAAAGCGCCCAGAACACGCGCTGAAGGTCGTCGGCCATGATGTCTTCATCGACGGTGATCACGCCCTTGATGCCGTAGGAGCCGGTGTTGCTGGCAATGACCGCATCGGCCACCTGACGCGAATGGCCGGGATAAGCCTGCTTCACCGACACCACCGCCCAGAAGCGGCCGGCCGACTCGGGCATCACGCACACCGATTGGACGCCGGGGATTTTCATTTTTTCGAGTTCGGTCCACAGCGTGGCGGTGCGGGTGAAGGCGAGCAACATATGCACGTCGGTCACCGGCCGCCCCTGCCCTGTGGCCCACAAAATGGGGTTGTCGCGATGAAGGATCTGCTTCACCTCCAGCGCGGGTTTGGGGATGGGTTTGTGCAGCTCGTCGGTGTAGTACCCGGTGTACTCCGCGAAGGGCCCTTCGGGGCGGAAGTTCGAAGGATCGATCTCGCCTTCGAGCACGATTTCCGCGCCCGCGGGCACCGGCAGGCCGGTCATGGGCGCCATCAGAAACTCCGCTTGCTGGCCGCGCACCGTGCCGGTGATGTCGAAGTCACTCGCCCCTTTGTGCATCAAGGTTCCGGCCATGAACAAGAGCGGGTCGCAACCGATCACCGCCGCGGCGGGCATCTTCTTGCCCATCTTGGCGTATTTTTTCATGATGCGCTCGCCGCGCTTGCCGGGCAGAATCTGCACGCCGCAGGTTTTGTTGTCGAGCATTTGCATGCGATAGGTGCCGAGGTTGGTCTCATTGGTCTCGGGGTCCTTCAGCACCACGAACACCGTGGTGCCGATATAACGCCCGCCATCCAGCGGGAAGAACTTTGGCACCGGGAACATGCTGAGGTCGACCTTGTCGCCGGAAATCACGTTGGCGAGCACCGGGCCGTCTTTCACTTCCTTGGCCTTGATGAGGCCCTCGGCGGTGATGGTTTTTTTCATCCAGGCCTGGGCCGATTCGCACATCGACAGGTGATGCGGCAAGCCCAACATGATGGCCAAGCGCTTGGTGGTGGCGAAAGCGCCGGTGAACACCGGGGTGCTATAGCCCTTGACGCTTTCGAACAACAGCGCCGGCCCTTTCTTTTCTTCGGTGAGTTTGGAAACGTGCGAAATCTCCAAATTCCAACCCACCTCGGTCTTGACGCGGGCGAGTTCTCCCGCCGCTTCGCATTGATCGATGAAATATCTGAGGTCCATGTTGCTACTCCGTCTGCTTCACAAAGTTTCGTTTCGGGCCGCCACCGCTTCGAGCACCTTGAGGCCCGCGGCCTCAAGAACGGCGGCCACCTTCTCCACGGGCGCGCTGTGAAAGCGCACGATGATTTTGCGCTCCCGGCTTTTTCCCGGCGTCGGCCTGTGCCCATTGGCGTTGCTGGCAATGGGGTAGATCGCTTGTACTTCGGCGCCCGCCCCTTCCACCAGGTCGGCGATGCGCCCGATGATGCCGGGCTTGAGATCGAGCGGCCCCAGCGTGACGCCGCTGCGATTCTCCCAAGCACCCAGAAAATGCGCCGCCAGGGAGAGAATTTCGTTGGACGAGATCACGCCGACCACCTTGCCCTGGTCGAGCACCGGGAACTGCCCCACGTTCAACTCCTGGCCGCGGCGCAGGCATTCCTCCATGGTCTCGGTGGCCTCGACGGTGGCGGGGTTACGCACCATCACATCCTTCACCTTGAGGCGGTTGGCGAAGAAGTTGTATTCGTCCGGGTTCTGCGTGCGCGCCACGAAATGCGCCGCGCGCAGGCAGTGCTGACGGGTGATGAGCCCCCGCAGCCGGCCCTCGTCGATCACCGGCAGGGCTTGCAGATTGTGTTCGGTGAGAATGCGTTTGGCTTCGGCGAGCAGCGTGTCGCCATGGACATGCTCGGGGTTGGTCTGCATCCAATTCCTGACGATCACGAGTGCAAGCTCCTAGGCAAACAGCTCCAGGCGCGAAGAAACCGCCCAACGCTCGCCAGCGCCGGAAAACGGCCTTTTACCAACAAGGGGAGAAACCCCTTGTCTATCCCCCGCTCGGAACAAGGGGGCGCGCCCCCTTGTAAATCCCCAAAACAGGCTCTTCGATTCATTTCCGCTCCAAAACTGAAAAAACCGGCGTTGCTCACTAAGTCACTTTCTTGCCCGTGAGCAAGCTGGAGAGAATGAAATCCATCGCCGAAGTGGCTTTGGCCGTGCCGCTCTCCTCGGTCTGGCGCTTTTCGCTCCACACCGTCTCGGGGCGCGCTTGCAAGATGAAGATGTTGCCGCCGGCGGGCAGATCTTTGTCCACCGCCCATTCGATATCCATTTGCCGGCCGTAGTGTTTTTCGATGGCCTTGCCCATGCGCGCGAGTTCGACGATTTCTTCGTCGATCACCGATTGCACGTTCTGCCGCTCAAAGGGCGTATCCATCTTCACGGACTTCTGCGTCTTGGGATCGACGGTGTAGGTGATCTCTTTGGTGGAGATGGTGCGCTCCAGAATGTCGAGCGTGATTTTGTTGACCAGAAAATGGTCCGGCGTGACTTCGCCCGACACCACCGATTCGCCGAAACCGAAATTGGCGTCGATGGCGATCACCGACCGGTCGCCATTGCCGGGATTGAGAGTGAACATCACCCCGGCGGTGTAGGAGTTGGCCATCTTCTGAAAGCCCACCGAAAGCGCCACGTCCTCATGCGGGAAGCCCATCTTGATGCGATAGGCGATGGCCCGCGCGGTAAACAAACTGGAAATGCAGCGCCGCGCGTGATGCAAGACGTCATCGACGCCGCGTATCCAAAGGTAAGTGTCTTGTTGCCCGGCAAAGCTCGCACCCGGCAAGTCTTCGGCGGTGGCGCTGGAACGCACCGCCACCGGCACCGCCGGCACCATGCAGCGCACCGAAAGCCGGCGATAAAATTCGGCGATGGCGTCTTCCATTTCCCAGGCGAAGTGATGCGCCTCGATGGTTTCGCGGATTGCTTGGCTGGCGTTTTCCAGCTTTTCCAAATCGTCGTGCCCCACACCCTCGAGCATGCGGGGAATATCCTTGGCCACGCCGGCATCGCGCATGAAGCGCGCGTACCCGTTGGTGGTGAGCGCAAAGCCCGGCGGCACCCGCACGCCGGCGTTGATGAGCTCGCCGAGGGAAGAACACTTGCCGCCCACCAGGGCGACATCGTCCTTGCGCACCTCCTCGAACCAGCACAGTTCCCGCGTACCCACCGCCGCGGCGCCCGCGCTGCCTTGCTGTCCCGTCAGCATCTTGCCGTTTACCCTGTGGTTAAACCTGTTTGAACCTGTTGTTGCCCGTCAGCAAAATTTCGCCGCCGCGAGGTGATTGGCGACCTTGCGCCGCCGCTCACCCCGCGAGGCAAAAGTGTTGCTTAGCGAGCCACGGTGATCGCGCCCGAAGAACCATCCACCCGTATGGTCATGCCGGTCTGGATGATCTTGGTCGCGTGCCCGGTGCCGACCACCGCCGGCATGCCGTATTCACGGCAAACGATGGCGGCGTGGCTCATCACCCCGCCGACGTCGGTGACGCAGGCCTTGATCTTGGCAAAGGCCGGCGCCCAAGACGGCGACGTGGTGGGGGCGACGAGGATCTCGCCTTCCTGCAATTGGCGAATGTCCTCCACGGTCTTGCAGACACGCGCCTTGCCCTCGACGATGCCGGGGCTGCCGGCAAAGCCCTTGAACTCCTTGACCGAGGCAATATCCTTCACTTCGGCCACTTTCGCCCAATCGGCGAGCGAGGAGTTGGTCACCCCCCAGAGCACGATGGTGAAAGGTTCCTGAATGACTTCGGGCGCGGTGCCGATGGCGGGCGGCGCGTTCCACTCCTTGAACTTCTTCATCACGCCCTTGCGCCATTCGACTTCTTTGGGCCAGGTCTGGGTGCCGCGCGGCGTCACGCCGGTGGCCCAGGCGGTGACGACATCCCACAGCGCTTGCTTGATTTCGTCGCGGCGCAGCAGCCACACGTCTTCCACGTCTTTGATGATGCCGTGCTCGACCAGAATGGCGGCCACTTCGCGCATCTTGTTCCAGAACACCGAATGGAACCAGTGCTCGACATAGAAGAGGTGGTTCTCCACATACGGGAACACGGTCTTGGCGCAGCCCAGCAATTCATCGAACTGCTTCCTGTCCTCTTCTTTCTCGATCAAGCCGCGATATTCCGCGGTAATGCGATCGCGCTCGGCGCGCACCTGCTCCATCGGACGCTCGATGTTGACGCCCGCCTTCACCTTCTGGATGTAGGTCTGGATGCCGTTGAGCGGGATGTTCATGGCGTCGTTCCAGGAGCGGTCGTGGTGGAACCAGCCCGTACCGGTGGAGACGTTGAACCAGGGTTCGCGCGAGAGGTTGAGCGAGGTGAGCCACTCGACACCCTTGGGCAGCTTCTTGAGCGCTTCTTCGACTTGGGTCCACTCTTGGCTGAAGCACACCGCGTTGTCGACGCCCAGCTCGACGGCTTTCTTGGCGAGCTTTTTCAGCTCTTCATCGGGCTGGTACATGATGACGTCGATGCCGGAAATCATCTGCGTCACGCGCTGCGCCGGAATGCTGGGGAAGAGCTTCTGCACGAAATCGAGGAAGAACACATAGGCCGCGTAGCCCAGGTTCAGAAACTCGAAGTGGTACTGCCAGCACTTGATGCCGAGGTTGATGAGGTCGTCGTAGTTCTTCAGCAGATGGTAGCCCTTGGACTCGCCGATGGCATCGGTGACCACGGAGATGTCTTCCATGTCGGCCAAGCGCGGGATCTGGAGTTTCTCCAGTTCGCGGATGGTCGCCTCCATCTTGATCTTCCACTTGGCCTCGAGGGCATCCCAGTTTTTGTAGTAATGCCCGGCGCGCTCCATGAAGTGGGGCACGCGGCTACCGATTTCCTCGGGGTTTTTCACCGGCACCGGCGAGATGTAGACATAGCCGTTGATCATGCGGTGATCGACGCCCCGCACCGGCGGCACCATAAAAATGCGGTTGTTGTATTGCGACAGCGCCAGATACCAGGCCTCGTCCCAGATGGTGTCGAAGGGATAAAGCGGCTCGGGGTAATGCAGGCCGTCGTAGAACCAGAACATCTCCTTTTCGTACTGGTTGCGGACGGGATCGTCGGTGACGAATTGGTACTGATAGGGATACATCCTTTCCCAGCCTTCGGTGCCGGGAATGGTGGCGGCTTTTACATCATGTGGTACAGGAAATTTCATTTCGATGACTCCTCCAGGCGGTGATCGTTCTGAAACCTGACACTCGGGCGCACGCAAACCGGTGCGCCCGATGGTGTGACGACGCTAATGCAAGGGGCATACCATCTGCACCGCAACACAACGCCGCCAACCCGGCTGCATCCCTTGACCAGGCGGGTTGGCGGTGATAAATCACGCAGTTGCCGCGGCGCTTTTGCGCTGCAATGCAGCAAACAAAAATCGCTACTTCGAGGCCAAGACGCTTGATGATTTGATAAAAACCACCCCGCGTTTGGGGTAGGATTTCACCATTTGCTAAACTTCAGCCGCCCATGAGGGCGAGAACCAGGCTCCCGCCCGTCTTGGCCCGAATCGACTCTTGATTATTTGGTAAAACTCTCGCCCTGGGAAAAACCATGCGCAAGTTGATCACCAACCCACCCTTCGCCGACGACCTGCGCGCCCAGGTGCACTTCGACGCCGCCACCGGCCAAATCTGGCTGCATGAAAACCGCATGTTGCTGGTGCACGCCGAAGCCCAGGCGCTCTTACGCAAAGAATTGATCGACACCCTGGGCATGGAACGCGCCCGCGGTCTCTTGACGCGCATGGGCTACGCCTCGGGCGCGCGCGACGCAGAACTGGCCCGTAAACAAGCGCAAAGCGCCGACGACATGGAAGCGTTCATGACTGGCCCCAAGCTTCACACCCTCGAAGGCATTGTGCAAGTAACCCCCATACGCTTGGAGATGGACCGCCCGCGCGGCCAGTTTTATGGCGAGTTCCTTTGGGAGCATTCCTGGGAAGGCATGTGGCACCGGCATTACTTCGGCATACACCACGAACCCGTGTGCTGGACGCAAATCGGCTATGCCTCGGGCTACACCTCCACGTTCATGGGCCGGCGCATACTCTACAAAGAAGTGGAGTGCACCGGGGCGGGTGCAGCCAATTGCCGCATCGTCGGCAAGCCCGCCGAAGAATGGGAAGACGCCGCCGAGCAATTGAAGTACTACAACCCCGAGTCGATTGCCGATCAGCTCATGGAGTTGCAAACCCAGGTGACGCAATTGCGCTCATCCATCGGCGAAAAGCTCACCCTGCCGCAGCACATGATCGGCGTGTCGCCCGGTTTTCGCGCCGCCTACGGGCTCTTGAAGCAAGCCGCCGACAGCCAGATTCCGGTGCTGCTGTTGGGCGAAACCGGGGTAGGCAAAGAAGTGTTCGCGCGCAATTTGCACGAAATGAGCCCGCGTAAAGATGGCGCTTTCGTCGCCATCAACTGCGCGGCCATGCCGCAGGAGTTGGTGGAAAGCGAACTCTTCGGCGTGGAAAAAGGCGCTTACACCGGCGCGCAAGCGGCGCGGCCTGGGCGCTTCGAGCGCGCCGAGGGCGGCACCTTGTTTTTGGATGAAGTGGGCGACTTGCCGCTTTCCGCGCAAGCGAAACTTTTGCGTGTGTTGCAAGAGCGCGAAATCGAACGCCTGGGCGATGCGCGGCCGCGCAAGGTGGATGTGCGCGTGGTCGCCGCCACCAATGCGGATTTGTCGAAAGCGGTGAAAGAAGGCCGCTTTCGGCTGGACCTCTATTACCGCCTCAACGCTTTTCAAATTCTCATTCCGCCGCTGCGAGAGCGCAAGGAAGACATCTCGCCTTTGTCGAAAGCCTTCCTCGAGAAATACGCCGCCATCCACGCCAAGAAATTGCGCGGCTTCACCGACAAAGCCAAGCGCGCGCTTCTTTCCTACAACTGGCCAGGCAATGTGCGCGAGTTGCAGAACATGATCGAGCGCGGCGTCATTCTCGCGCCGCATGGCGGACGCATCGAAATGGAACACCTCTTCTCCGCCCTGGGCGACGCCCGCCCCGCCGAGTTCGCCATCAACCGCGACGGTGAACTCGCCCCCAGCGCGCCGGAAAGCTGCAAGGAATTGTGCGAAGCGGTGTTGAACAGCACCCTCAACCTCGACCAAGTCGAAGCCCTGCTGCTGCAAAGCGCGGTGGAAAAAGCGCGCGGCAATCTTTCTTCCGCGGCGCGGATGTTGGGCATCACCCGGCCGCAGTTGGCGTATCGCTTGAAGCGCATGCAGGAGGCGGTGCGGGCGGTGGGGATGGTTGGGGAGGCGTAGGCGGGAACAAAGCGGGGGCAGTCGCATGGGTGATGGGTTGCGGGCGGGGTGGCGAGGGCTGAGTTTGGCGTTGGCCTCGGGTTGCGGTCCCTGGAAGGGCGCGGGATCTAGGCCTGCCTGATCGCTTTGCTTATGGCTTGCTTCGGGGCGGCGGCGTCTCTGCGCGTTTCTTTGGATTTGGCGAGGACTTCTTCTCTACCCTTGAACCGGCAGGCCGGCGCCCGCGCCCAGAAAGCGCCACGGCGCTACGGCCGCAATTCACGTCCTCGGGCGGGGCCCCGCTCCTCGCGCGTAAGAACCCGCCGCGCACACCCATACGCTAAGCCCACGCGTGTCGCGACCCTCCAGTCCGACAGCGGCCAAAGCGCCGCGCCACTTTCTGGACGCGGGCGCTGGGAGGGAGCGGTGGAGGTGGTCCAGGAAAACCCGGAGGGCTAACTCGGGGCTAACAATCTCGCGGTGGGAAGTCGCCGTTGTGCAGTAAAATGCACCGGAGTACTATCGGGAAAATCTAGCGGGGTGCGCATAGTGAGGCTAGTTTCTCTTGTCGTAATGGTGGCTCCTTTTCCCGCGACAGCGCGCGGCCCTAAGAACACTGGGGCGATCGCCCCGGGAACTGGTTCGAAGGCAAGTTCCGCGCGCGTCAAAGGGCACATCAATAGGAACGGCGTCTACGTGCAACCCCACGTCAGGTCCACGCCCGATGCGAAGTTTCAGAACAATTGGCACACTAAGGGGAACACCAATTTCTACACCGGCGAGCCGGGCACACGTGTCACAAAGACTGACGCCAAATGAATGGAGCTCGTCGACTGGGCTGGGAAGGAACAGGTCAGTCAGGGGGCGATGAGGCCGCAGTCGGGTTGCACAGGTTAAGGGAGGCGGCAAGAGAAGGCGGAAGTCTTGAGCGGGCAAGGAAGACGACGCTGACTCCGATCATCGCCTACTGAAACCCGCCGCCCTGTTGATTCTATCGAAACTAGCCGGCCACCCGCCCCTACGATGAGGTTCTTTTTCGTCCAACCCGATTGCGTATCTTCTATTTGGCGTTATTGGCTCTAGATGTCAAGTGTCGAAACAGACCTCTGTGAGATCTGCCGGAAAGAGCAGGCCGAGTCCCGTCCGTCCTATTCAGAAGGCGTCCACCAGATTTGCCCGCGGTGTGGCGAGTTCAAGCTTCCGTTGGTCGCAGTGTCTGTTCTCAGAGGCGGTGTTGGCCCAGCCAAGCGGGCGCTGTTGTCTGGCTGGGTACGCGAACAGAACAACTCTGGAGCGACTCCTATAATCACCAAAGAGGCTCTGGCCAGCATATTCCAACGGCCATTGCCGACTGTTGCCCAGCGGGCGTTCTCGGTGCTGAAGGAGGCAGAAAAGGGCCTTGATGCGTTGGGGCAACCGTTCGACATGAATGAACCACGCTTTCTGGCTGCGAGCTATTCGGCGGAGGCAAACGACGTCATCTATCTGGTGCGAACGCTCAAAGATCAAGGACTGGTGGATATTCGAACTCTTGACGGGACCTGCGAAATCCTCCCCAGGGGCTACATCAAGCTTGACGAATTGCGAGGGCTTCAATCTGGCTCTTCCCAAGGGTTCATTGCGATGTGGTTCGACACTGCGTTGAATGACGCCTATGAGAGAGGCTTTCAGACGGGTGTGTTGCGAGCTGGATATGACCCGCTCCGAATGGATCGAGTTGAGCACGTAAATCGAATTGACGATGAGATCATTCGTCAGATCAACGCTTCGCGCTTCGTCGTTGCGGACTTCACGGGCCATAGAGGCGGTGTCTACTTCGAAGCGGGCTACGCCCTTGGGAAAGGAATTCCCGTATTTTGGACCTGTAGCAGTTCACACATGAACGATCTACATTTCGACATTCGGCAGTTCAATTGCATTGATTGGGACGAGCCCGAGAGTCTTGCTGAGCGGCTTGCTACCAGAATTGAGGCGGTTCTGGGAGCCGGGCCGAATAGGCCAGCAGGGTAAAATAGCGCGGAGAAACGGGGAGAAACGGGGTCGGGAGCTGAGGTTTCCCCAGGAAACGGGCCCCAGGAAACGGGCCCCAGGAAACGGGCCCCAGGAAACGGGGTCGCCAGGAAACGGGGTCGGGAGTCCTAATCACCGGGTCGGCAACGGGGTCGGGAGTCCTAAGGGTCGGAAACGGGGTCGGGAGTCCTAATCACCACCTCCGCGCATACTTGCTCCCGACAACGGAATTGATATACGAATTCAACCCACTTCCCCGCGTGGCCAGTTGCTTCATCTTTTCGACCGTGGCTCTACCTGGTCGATTATGATCGTAAAGGTAGTGACGGTAGACCCCGCTCTTGAAGACCACTTGAATCGAGTCGTCGGTGAATTCATATTGCGCCACGTTGGATCGTCCGTTCGCGTTGCGATAGGGTTTCATTTCTGGTTGCTCCATGGCTCAGTCGTCCTGAATGAACCCGATCGTTCGCTTTTTCTCTGCTGGCGGGGTCATCAACTGGCGGATGGCCTCAAAGACGACGCGGAAGTTCTCGTCGTACTTGCGTTCGAGTGCATTGAGTTTGCTTGCGAGTTCCGCGTGCTCTGCGAGTACTCGGCGCATTTGCACGAAGGCCCGCATGATCTGGATGTTGACCTGCACCGCGCGCTCGCCGCGCAGAACGCTTGAGAGCATGGCTACGCCTTGTTCGGTGAAAGCCATGGGTGCGCTACGGGCACCGCCCCAACTTGAGATCACATTTTGTGACTTCAAGTTTTGCCACTCATCTTCCGACAAAACGAACATGAAATCCGCCGGAAAACGCTCCGGCTTTCGTTTTACAGCCTGGGCGAGGGCGCGGGGTTCCACGTCGTAAAATGCGGCCAGATCGCCGCCCAGGATCGCGCGCTGCCCCGAAGTGTCAATACTGAACGTTCAATGATTGTAGCGGAAACAAGCAATTCTTCTTTGCCGGCGACACCGCGACTCATTTTGCATCTCCAGATACCGACGGGCGAAAATCCGCCGCCAGGGTCAGCAGGAATGCTCCTAGGCGGCGGGCCTCTTCGGAAGTTAAGTCTCGCGGAATAACGACTTGCGCGAGGAAGTCCGGGCGTAGCGGGTAGTTTAGCGGCAGGCCGGTTGTCGGCGGCGGCGCTGATGCGGCCTGACCCGCAAGGATGAGTGCCTCCGAAGGGGGCGCAGCGGCGGGCCGCCCAACTTCGCATTGCGCTTTCCGCCCATTCTTTCCCGATACCCCACGCGCACGCGGCTTGAAGCTGGCGGGGTTCTCCTTCCAGGACACGAAATCCGAGATGGCGCGGGTCACGCGGCGCTTGTATTCAGCCAGGCTATTGGGGGCAAGCGCGCCTGGGTTGCGGTTGTTGTAGCGGATCACCGCGGTGTTTGCATCGACAGCGCGCACGTCGTCGCCGTCCGCCAAGTCGTCAAGAATCTTCGAGCAGGCCGCCTTCAACCCCCCTGCCGTATTGGAATTCATGAGCCCTTGGGCGCTCACCGTATCCAGGAATCCCATCAACGCGCCCTTGGAGAAATCTGAAACCATCGCGTATCCTTCGCCGAAACAACACAGCCGCACAGTACGCCAAAACGCATTGAATGTCAATTGCTTTCGAGAAAACGAGCCATTGAACGTTTTCGCGAGCCACACCGGAAAGGTTGTGGTAAAACGTGAAACGGGCCAGGCTCGCTTTTTTGCCGACCTCCCGCCAGATCTCAACCGCGAGTGGAAAAGGTGGAAAAGAGGGGAAAAGGGGCCGTGTTCGATTTTGCATCGAGATCGGCAATTTAGTGCGAGCCTGGAACCTTTAATTATGCAGGGCAGAACGCTATACAGTCAGCGCATCGGCACCGTGGAGCCGATGTTTGGCAACATTCGGCACAACAAGCGCATGGCGCGCCTCAACCACCGCGGCCGCACCAAGGTCAACACGCGGTGGCACCTGTACTGCATGGTGCACAACATCGAGAAGCTGGACAAAACTGAGATCGGGCAAAGGGCTGAATGACCATGCCGCGCACCATCCCCTCAAACGGCGATCGGGTGCAACGAGGTCGAGATTTGAGGCACACTACCGGAACAGACACCTCCCGCCAATTGAATGACCGGCGCACGCGCCAACTCGGACAGCGAGTGGGCCGGAAGTGTGTTTTTTTCAGCCTCGTTGGGCGTCTCAAATTGCCTTGACGATAGTTAGCGTCTTTGCTAACCTTTGACATGCCGTAGACCGTTGAATATTTTCACGAGCGAGTGCTGGCCGAGATCGAGTCGTGGCCTGTCGATGCCTTGGCCGACTATGCCCGCATCGTTGAATTGTTGGCCGAGCATGGGCCGTATTTGCGTATGCCGCACTCCCGCGCTTTTGGCGACGGGCTGTTTGAGTTGAGGCCGCGTGGTCGTTCTGGTATCGGGCGGGCGTTTTATTGTTTTCTGGTGGGTCATCGGGTTGTTGTTTTGCATGCGTTCGTGAAGAAATCGCTGCAGACGCCCGATAAAGAAGTGAAGCTTGCGCGCAAGCGCATGAAGGAGGTTTGAAAATGGCCGAAATCGAATATCAACCCGTGCGTCACGACCACAAGGCGTTTTTGTCACGGGCATCAAAGCGCAAGGGTTTCACCGAGGCCTACGATAGTCTGGCTGTCGAGTATGCCCTTGCTAATCAAATGTTGGCGGCCAGAACGAAGGCTGGCCTGACTCAAGAGGCTGTTGCGTCGCTCATGGGTACAACCAAAAGCGCGATTTCTCGCCTGGAGTCTGCCGGTAAACATGCGCCCTCTCTTGCCACACTCAAGCGCTATGCGCAGGCGGTTGGGTGCAAATTGGAAATCAAGCTTGTTCGTCAGCGCTGAAGAGCTGCCCAACCCTTCGGTCAACCGGACAGCCCAGAAGCTGCGCTTTTGGGTGCCCTCCGCGCTTCGCGCTCCGGCTGCCCATCCTGGCGTTTGGCGATGACGGGCGTGATGCGCGATGGCAGGCGATAGCTCCAGGCCGCCTCGGCCAGCATGCGTCGCGCGTGGCTGTTGCCGCACTTGGTGATGGCGCCGCGATGGGTGCAGGGGCCACTCCAATGCTCGCTGGGCCCCAGCCCGAGATAGGCCATCAACTGGCGCGGATGATCGTAGCGGTCGATGTCGCCGATCTCGGCCACCAGGGTGGCGGCAATCACCAGCCGCACCCCACGTAAGGCTTGCAGCGCCTCGGCCACCGGGTAGAGGCGCCAGGCGCTACGCTCTAGCGCAGCGCCGCCTCCAGGCGTTCGAGCCGTTCGCCGCCGATGGTGCCGTAGTGGCGCACCTCCCCGCGCGCATCGGCCTGCGCCAGAGCTATGTCAATCGAATCCTTGTGTACATCCATTTCGACGAAAATCGCGCTAGACTTTGTCATGGCCTGCCTCCTGACTCCGTGTGTTGTGCCCTCGTGCCGACCTTGTGGCCCGGCGCGGAACCGCTCCGCGCAATCCACGATATTCCAGGAGACGGGCCACCTCACTTCAAACCATGATGTCTAGCCCGCAAAGCAAGGCCATATGCCCATCGACGACCTGATCGCCATTCCGCTTCTAGTGATCGTCATTCCAATTGGCTTCGTCTGGGTCACACGCAACAACGCATCCATGCACCGCGCAAAGATGCTGCTGGCTTGGAGCGTGGTTGTCGGAGCCTTGGCGATGGCCTCTCTGCTCGCGACTCGCGGCGGCGGGCTTGGCGCAGCTGTCCCGGCCCTTGCTTTCCTGGGGCTTGGCTTCATAAGCCTGGTGTTGCTGTCGTGGTCAATACAAACTGCGATTGCCGCTGCCCTGCATCGGCCGAACTTGCGCCACGACCGACCCCAAGGACGCGCACGAGGCCCGACCAACTTCGATCCAATCAACTTCCGCGGGCTACTCGCACTGATCGTCGTGAATGCGTGGATCTGGTTGCTGCTAGCAAGTTGGCTTTGGACCGGCAGTGCAACGAACCTACTTCGTCCGATCGGAATCCTCGGCCCCAGTTCACCAAGCATCTTGACTCTCGCCTCCAACCATCGTCACTTCCTGCTTCAGGTCTTTCTTCTTGCCCTTGTCGCTGTTCCTGCACTTGTAGCCCTGATCCTCATCTACCGAAGCATGGCCCGCCGAGGTCAGCTATAGATTCCACGTTGCGGCCTCTCAAGAAACACACGCCAGGTGACTCTTTGTTGCACCCGACCTGCTGCAGCGGGCTTCACCCGCTTTGGCAGGCGGGTCAACTCAAACGTTGGGAATCTTGATTAGCGCATTGACTGCACGTACGCAATAACGTACCATGTTAACTTCACCTGAAGGAGAGCGAACATGGCAGCCCTTACCGCGAGCGAAGCTCGCGCCAACCTGTATCGCCTTATCGACCAAGCAGCCGAATCACATCAGCCTATCCACATTGCGGGAAAGAGGACCAGCGCGGTTCTCCTCTCCACCGAAGACTGGGACGCCATTCAGGAAACGCTCTATTTGCTCTCGATCCCCGGCATGCGCGAATCGATCAAGGAGGGTATGGCCGAGCCTGTTGGCAAGAGTGCCAAGAGGCTTAAGTGGTGAGTTGGCAGATCGTCTATTCGAAGCACGCACAAAAGGACGCCAAGAAACTGGTGGCCGCGGGCCTCAAGGACAAGGCGCTGGATCTGCTAGCGGTTCTCGCGGCGGACCCGTTCCAGAATCCGCCACCCTATGAAAAGCTCGTTGGTGACCTTGCCGGAACCTACTCGCGACGCATCAACATTCAGCACCGTTTGGTCTACGAGGTCTTTGCCAAGGAGCGCATTGTCCGTGTCCTTCGCCTGTGGTCGCACTACGAGTAGAGGCCCAACCCGACGGTGCAGGGGCCGCTGCGCGATAAAGCCGCGCCGCGCCCCTGACCTTGAACGCTGGGCTTGCTGAAAGGGAGCTTGACGCATGACTTCCCGAAGAGAATTCGTTGTTAGCGCGCTGACCGCCGCCGGCGCAATGGCAGGCCTGCCGTCGTGCTCATCGGAGCCCGGTGCAGACAGCTATGAAGCTGTTGCGGATCGCACTTGGCGCCACAGCAAGGCAGTCGTTGGCGACAAGACTGCTCTTTTGCATGAGCTCGTGCGCTACGCGACTTTGGCGCCGTCAAGCCACAACACGCAATGCTGGAAGTTCCGCCTTGAGGATGGCGCCATCTCGATACTGCCGGACCTTACGCGCCGGTGTCCTGCCGTCGATCCGGATGATCACCACCTATTCGTCTCCCTCGGGTGCGCTGCCGAAAACCTGATCCAGGCTGCTCTGGCGAACGGACTGATGGGGCAATCCGGTTTCGACGCCGCAGCGGGCAATGCACTGCGTGTGGCTTTCGAACCGGCAAAGCCCGTCGCCTCATCGCTGTTTCTGGCGATACCCGAGCGGCAGAGCACACGCGGCGAGTATGACGGGCATCCCCTCGCCCGAAATGAACTCGAACTGTTAGAGGAGGCCGGTACTGGCAAAGGCGTTCAGGTGATTGTCCTGACCGAGCGCAAAGCCATCGAGGCGGTCCTGGAGTACGTTGTTCGAGGCAACACGGCCCAGATGAACGATCCTGCCTTCGTCGATGAATTGAAGAAATGGATACGCTTCAGCGGCGGCGAGGCCGTTCGAACGGGCGATGGGCTGTATGCTGCATCGTCCGGCAATCCGACTGCGCCGACATGGCTGGGTAGCCTGCTTTTCCACTTGTTCTTTACCCCGAAGAACGAAAACGACAAGTACGCGAAACACCTGCGAAGTTCGGCCGGCATTGCGATATTCGTCTCGGACTCCCCGGGCCCGGCCCAGTGGGTGGAAGTGGGTCGCTGCTACGAGCGCTTCGCGCTCCAGTCGGCGGCCTTGGGCATTCGCAATGCGATGATCAATCAACCCGTGGAGGTACCGACGCTTCGGCCGCAGTTTGCGGCTTTCCTCGGTATCGGAACACGCAGGCCCGATCTTGTCGTTCGTTTCGGGCGCGGCCCGAAACTGCCTGCTTCGCTGCGCCGTCCGGTCAAGGCGGTGCTGCTTTGAGTTCGCGCGGCCCCGCGACCCGTGATCGATCTGATCGGATATCTCATTCATTATCCATTCTTTCCGGCAACCCGGTAAAAGAACCTGGCGCTGTGCTTCAGAATCTCCGGGCCTGTGCGCAAGGCAGAAGCTCTGACTTCGCCGACTCGTTTGCGTCAATTGATGGCGACCCCGGGAGCCATCAGAACACACAAGCGGCGACGAAACGATACGCAATGGCGCATACCGAAGCACAAAGACGCCCATTCGTGGCAGACTCGCTGTGCCGTACCTCGGCAGGCCAGCACCTTGCGACAGGAGCAAGAATGCCGCGACTGATCTTTCCGCTTTTGTTGTGGCTATCCGCCAGCGCGGCCTTGGCCGTGCAAGACTGCGAAGTCAATGGCCAGTCGGTAAACCCCGCCAACGGTTTCACGACCCAGGGCAAAACCGGCCTCATGCGCTGTCGCGATCGCGACAGCGGTCAGTTGGTGCGCGAAGAAGAACTGAAGGGCGGCAAGTTCATCGGTTTGGTACGCCACTATGAAAACGGCAAGCTCATCCGCGAGCGCAGCGTCAACGACAAGGGCAACAGCGAAGGCCGCGACCGCGAACGCACCAAGGAGTTTCAGCGCGAATATCACGACAGCGGCGCCCTCACCCGCGAACAGCGCTGGGGGCCGGAGGGGCTGGCAAGCGACAAGACTTGGTACCTCAACTGCCAACCGCGAAAAGAGCATCGTTATGTCCGGCAAGAGGGCCGCGCGGTGTGCCTGATCACCGAATATGACGACAACGGCAAGCCCAAAATCGAGGGCAGCTACGCCGTCGAGCGCGGCGCACTCACCCAGGCGCTGGGCCTTTGGCGCTACCACGACGTCGAAGGGCGGCTCAGAAAGGAAATAGAATACGATGCCAAGGGCCGTGCCAAACGCGAGCGCGAATTGAATGAACAGGGCAAGGTCGTGCGCGATGATGGCTTGTTCGAGGATGGGTCGCGCAAGGCTTATGCGGCGCCGAGGTGAGGGTTTGGGTCTGCGCGAGTACATCGGCCTCATTCTCACCGTTGCGGCTATTGCCACCGCGCCCTTTGGCTATTGGCTCAGCCCCAGGTGGTATCTGCTTGCCCTGCTGCTCGGCGTGCCCGGAACCGCACTCTTCATTACGGCCAGAAACGCGCGGCGATTTGATCCATCCTGCGACACCGATGTCGATGCTCCGCTCCCACTGAACGAACTGCGCGGCTTCGCCGCAGGCAAGGCACTTGACCGTTTCCCTGAGGAACTTGACGGCGACTGAGTCGCGGGCAAGGCGCGAAGGCACCTTGCCCGTTTGGGGAGAACGGCAAGAAGGGCGATGCGCGCAAGTATTAACCTGCGCCTTGCGCTACCATTGCGCCTTTACCCACCCTCCCCTAGCCCATCGTCATGTTCGCACTTCCGCCCTTCTCTGGCCCCCAGTATCGCGCGCCGGCGTTCTCGGCGGTGCTTGCCGCCTCATGAGTGAAGCGACCGCTCCCGGCGGCGCCGTCACGCAGTTGCTGGCTGCCGCGCAGGGCGGTGACGACGCCGCGGTCGGTCGGGTCTGCGAATTGCTCTATCGCGACTTGCATGGTCTCGCCCGCGCTCGCTTGCGGGCGCAGCAAACGCTGACGCTACTCGACACCACCGCGCTGGTGCATGAATCTTTCCTGCGGCTCCTGAAGGCGGGCGAGGTGGCCATTCCCGACCGCGGTCGTTTCATGGCTTACGCCGCTCGCGTCATGCATAGCGTGGTGGTCGATGTCGTGCGCGCGAAACATGCCGAGCGGCGCGGCGGCGATTTGGCTCGGGTGACGCTCGATACGCAACTGTCCGATAGCTTGACCGCCAGCGAAGAAGACGTGCTGCGTTTGTCGGAAGCCATCGAACACCTGCGCGCCATCGATGCGCGCGCCATGCAAGTGGTGGAAATGCGCTATTTCGCCGGCATGGAAGAAACCGAAATCGCCGCTGCGCTGAGTCTCACGGAACGCACCGTCCGCCGCGATTGGCAAAAAGCCAAAATGCTTTTGCGTGCGGCGCTCGACTCATGATGACCACGGATTTGCAGCGCTTGTCGCAAGTTCTCGATGAGGCGTTGGCGCAGCCGGAGGAAACGCGCCTGGCTTGGCTCGCCCAGCGCCAGGACCTCGATTCCGCGCTGCGTGACCAAGTGCTGCGCCTGTTGCGCGAAGAAGCCGACTTCGAATTGCCGACGCTGCCGCAGTATGCCGATCCTCCAACCGCCGCGGGAGACCTGCCGGGCGCCTGCATCGGACCCTACCGCCTGGTGCGCGAATTGGGCCACGGCGGCATGGGCGCGGTGTGGCTCGCCGAGCGCGAAGACGGTGTGCTCAAACGGCAAGTGGCGCTCAAGCTGCCGCACGCGAGCTTGCCGCGACGACAACTCACCGAGCGCTTCCATCGCGAACGCGACATTCTCGCGAGCCTGGAACACCCGCACATCGCGCGGCTCTACGACGCCGGCGTCACCGCCGATGGCCGGCCATGGCTGGCGATGGAATTCGTTGCCGGCCGCAATATCGTCGAGCATTGCCGCGAGCAAAACCTCGATTTGCCGGCTCGCCTGCAACTCTTTCTGCAAGTGGCGGGCGCGCTGCAATACGCGCACAGCCGCCTGGTCATTCATCGCGATCTCAAACCCAACAACATTCTGGTCACCGACGGCGGCGAAGTTCGTTTGCTCGACTTCGGCATCGCCAAGTTGTTGCAAGACGAAAGCGTTGCGGCGCACCGCACCGAGCTGACGCAATTCGGCCAGCCGGCGCTCACGCCGCAATACGCCGCGCCCGAGCAGATACTCGGGAAGTCCGTGGGCACCGGCGCCGATGTGTATGCGCTGGGGCTCGTGCTCTATGAATTGCTGACCGGCGCACTGCCTTACCGCGTGAAGCGCGACACGCGCGGCGCGCTGGAAGAGGCCATCCTCGAAGCCGAAGTTCAACCCGCCAGCCAGGCGGCGCAAGGCCAAGCCCCTTGGGCGAAGCGCTTGCGCGGCGATCTGGACACCATTCTCGCCAAAGCGCTGAAGAAGCAGGCAGAGGAACGTTACGCCACGGTCGCGGCTTTCGCCGAAGATATCGAGCGCTACCGGCAAGGCACGCCGGTGCTGGCGAGGCCCGACACCAAGGGGTATCGCCTGGGCAAATTCATTCGTCGCCACCGCTGGGGCGCGGCCGCCACCGGAGCGGTGACGGTGGCGCTGGCCGCGGGTTTCGGCGTCGCGCTGTGGCAGGCCGAAGTGGCGCGCACCGAAGCGCGCACCGCGAAGGCCGTTCAGGATTTCGTAATCGGCATTTTCGTTGCCAACTCGGCGCAGCAACCCGATCCGCTCAAGGCCCGCCAAACCACGGCGCGCGAACTGCTCGACATCGCGGTGAGCAAACTCGACGGGGCACTTGCCGAAGCGCCCGAAGCGAAGAATCGAATGTTGTGGCTGCTGGCGGAGCTGTATTCGCAACTGCTGTTGCCCGAGAAGGCGAAAGACCTCGCCCAACGGCGCCTCGCCTTGATGCGCGAGATTCAAGGCCCCGACAGCAAGGAACTGGGCGAAGCCTTGGCGACCGCTTCGCTCACCTATCGCAGCGTCTGGATCGACGATCCGGCGCAGTGGCCGGTTCTGGAAGAGGCTTTGCGCATCTTTTCCCGGGGCAGCACCCGCCACGGCTATTACCCCACCCTGCTGGGTTTCTCGGCGGCGTATTGGATGGATCGCGACTTTGCCCGCGCACAGCGAGAAGCGCGCGAGGCGGTGCGTCTGAAAGACGCGAAGCTCGATGACTGGGATGCAACTTCGCTTGCCATTGCCGCGGTGGAAAAAGCGGCCGGCAACCACGCGGGAGCGCGCGACGCCGCGGTTAGCGGCCTGGCCGCGCAAAAGAAACTCGAAGCGCGGCAGGCCGAAGGCAAAGCCGCGCCGGGTGATGGCGCGTTTTTGCATCGACCCGCACTTTTGGCGGCGCTGGCCGAGGCCGAGTGGCAGTTGGGCGAAGGCGAAGCCGCCGAAGTGCATTGGCGCGAGGCGCTAGCGGCCGCGAAACATACTTTCGGCGACCAGGACCCGGATACCGTGCGCGTGCAGGCGGGCTACGCCGCGATGCTCGCCTCCGCCGGCCGCGTTGCCGAAGCGCTGCCGCTCGTCGAGGCCGCCAGCGCCACCATGGCGGCGGGCCGACCGGAGGACCGCACCCGGCTGCGTTATCTCGCCCTCATCGCTCTGGGCAAGGCGCAAGCCGATGTCGGCCACAACCTCGACGCCGCCGCCACCTTGCAAACCGCGCTCGCCCTGCGCGACCCGGCGCTTCAGGCCTCACCCGCCATCGCCGCGGTCTGGCGCGATTTGGCGCGCGCGCAATGGGGTCTCGGGCAGCGCGCCGAAGCCGAACGTGCCCTCGCCCGCGCCGTCGCTCACCGTGAAAAGGCCGGCATCGCCCCGGCTGAGATATTGCGCGAGGAAGCCGCATTGCGCGACGCTTTGCGGCGTTCGGGAAACATTTAACGAGCTACTGCGTGGTTCGATCGCCACCTGACTCGGTATCGCCCCGGCGTTGATCGAGATCCCGCGGCGGAAGTGGGGGGCAGCATGGGCTCAATCCCCCCTCACCCCTACCCCGCCTCTCCCCATCGCGGGGGAGGGAAGTAGGTTCTCTCCCTCCTCCTCGTGGCGGGGGGGAGACCCTGCTTCGGGAAGCACGCCTCCCGCCGCCTGAGACCGCGAGCTGTGCAAATATCGGAAATCAGGCCCTGGATTTTCCGGAACTCGCCTTTCTGGGCGACCCCAGTTCATCGAGTAAACGGGGCCATCGGGTCCGATGAAAGTCCTCCGAGCGAATGCTCCGGGCAGGTATGGCGAAAGTAAAATCGATGTCGAAGGAGGCCACCCGCCGTCCTGCGGAGCTTTTGGCCATATCAACCACTTTTTCGACGGCCTTCAACGCCAGCTTTTCATGGTCCGCGGCGATCGCCGCGATATAGCGGCGAACCACCTGAACGGCAAGCTCCGTCTGGAGCATACCCATTTCATTCTGCTTGTCCTTCAAAGTCGCCAAATTCCAGATTCGGCTCTGCAAGACGTCAATGGGATGCATGACCTTGAACTTCAGACCGTCGAGGTCGACATCCTCGGCACGCCGTTTGACGCAATCGGCCCGAACCCCGACGATCTTGTGGAGCACATCCACATTCAGGAATTGATCGTTGGCCAGTTCAATCGTTACCTGGCCGACCAGGGCGGACATGGCTCTCCTGGGCGGAAATGAAGCATGTCCGCCGGACCTCTCCGAGATGCGTTCGACGAGGGCGCGATCGCCCAAAAAATCCGCATCCTTGCTGACTACCGGAAGCGCTTCGTCGAGCGGAATGCGATAGTAGTCGGCCCAGAATGCAAGCGCCTGCCCGCCGACCAGCACCCCATTCCGGCCGACACCCGACAGCAGTTTGCGAAGCTGATCCGCCGGGAAGGCAATTTCCTGCTTAGTCACGGAAATTCACGTTTGCCTTGTGAGTGACCTTCGCCCGCCGTGCCGTGCTGCGCGGGACAAGATGCAAGTCGCTGGCACGCGCCCGGCCTTCGCGCACATCCATCCGTCCGGCCTCCTGATAGGCCTGCTTGAACCGGCGCAGGACCGGGTCCTGTCCCGGCGCACCGCCGGCGATCGCCCGGATCGCCTCCAGGCCGATTCCCGTGTTTTCCAGCGCCCGGCCAAGGCTCGCCCAATGCTCGACCTGCATGGCGAGCGAGCGGTGCATCAGCGCGGCCTCTTGTTCGGCCGCCTGATAAAGCGAATCGGATATACGGATGGATGCGGCCATGGCGCGCCTCGGTTCGATTGTGGCAATATGTCGCATATTGCCACTGGCACCGCCCTCAGGCAAGCTCCCCTCTCCAACCCCTGGGTTCGCTTTGCACAGCTCGCCCGCTCCGGCGGCGGGTGAGGTCGCCTCGCCGAAAAGAAATGTCCGGTTTACGACCGGAATTGCGTTTTCCCCCAAGAGAGGTCCATTCCCAGGCGGCACATCGTCCTGCCTGGGCTTAGGTGCCGCACACGAACCACTTTTCGGGAGAACCCACACATGTTGCAAGGAAGGAATTTCAAGGCCGCGCTGGTTTTCGCCGCGCTGGCCGGCTCGATCAACGCCTACGCCGCGTGGGATGCCGCGCCCACTTTGCTCGATTCCAGCGCCAACGTGGCGGGGCCGGTGCAGGTGGGCATCGAGCCCTTCGGCAATGCGGTCACCGTCTGGACGCAGGGCACCGATGTTTTGTCCCGCACCTGGAACGGCAGCGCCTGGACGGCGGAAACCATCGTCGACACCCTGGGCACAGTGCCCGAAGACGCGCGCATTTCGATCAATGCCAACGGCGATGGCGTGGCGGTTTGGCGCCAGCCGGTGGCGGGCACTTTGCAAGTGTTCGCCGCGCGTTATACGGGCGGCTCCGGCACCTGGAGCGCGCCCGCGCAACTCAGTAGCCTCGCCAGCAACGCTTTGGAGCCGCGCATCGCCCTGGGCAACGACGCCGCGGGTGCCATGGCGGTCTGGCGCCAGAACAATGGCAGCGAGACCAATCTTTTCGCCAGCCGCTGGAATGGCAGCAGTTGGAGCGCAGCGGTGGTGGTGGACAACCTCACCGGCAACACCAACGCCCCCAACGTGGCGGTGGACAACGTGGGCAACGCGGTGGCGCTGTGGGAACAGTTCGACGGCAGCGCCGACACCGTTTTTGCGAGCGTCTGGAACGGCACCAACTGGAGCGTGCCGCAGCAACTCGATGGCCTCACCGGTTTCATCGACACGCCGCACCTGGCCATGACCGGCACCGGCCAGGCCATTGCCGTCTGGCAAGGATTCGGCGGCGGCGAGTTCAATATCTACGCGAGTCGATTGCCCTCGCTGCTGGGTGCTTGGAGTGCGCCGGTGTTGCTGGATACGCTCGTGGGCAGCGCCTACGATCCCCGTATCGCGGTCAACTCCAGCGGCAACGCCGTGGTGGTGTGGGAACAAACCAATGGCGGGGTGCAAGATCTCTACGCCGCCCGCTGGAACGGCAGCGCCTGGAGCGCGCCCGCGGCAGTTCAGGCCGCGGCGGCGGGAGGTGTCGGCATCATCAAGCCGCAGGTGGGTATCGACGGCAGTGGCAATGCCATCGTGGTCTATTCCGCCGGCGGCGAACTGATGGCGAACCGCGGCACCAGCGGCGGCTGGGGTGTGCCGGTCTCGCTCGAAGGCACCCCGGGCGCCGTCGGCAATCCGCAAATTGCGGTCAATAGCACGGGCCAAGCGGTGGCGGTGTGGCAGCAAAACCAAAACGTCTACGCTCAGCACTATGCGCTCGACCCCACCTTCAGCGTCACCGTAAATAGTAATCCGGTCGCCGGCGGCAGCGCCAGTTGCACGCCCACCAACGGCATCGTCAGCGGCGGTTCGACGGTGTGCACCGCGACGGCCAATGCCGGTTATGTCTTTACCCAATGGACTACGACCTGGGGCGCCACCAGCGGCACCTGCAACACCGCCACTTGCACCATACCCAACATCACCGGAAACGCCACGATCACCGCGCACTTCACCGCCGCACCGGCGCCGGTCAACGGCGTTTGCGGCAGCGCCAACGGCGCCGCCGTAAGCAGCGCGCCGACGGCGAACCTCTGCACTGCCGGCACGCCTTCGGCGGTGGCGGGCAGCGGACCCTGGACCTGGTCCTGCGCCGGCAGCAATGGCGGCAGCACGGCCAGTTGCAGCGCACCGCTGCTCCCCCCCACCACCTATCCCATCACCGTGCTTATCAATCCGCCCGCCGCCGGCACCGCCAGTTGCACACCGAACCCGGTGACGAGCGGCGGCACGACCGTCTGCACCGCCACGGCCAACGCCGGCTACACCTGGAGCAACTTCGTTTACGGCCCCATGTCCTCGATTTGCGGTTCCAATCCCTGCACCATTCCCAACGTTCCCGGCGCCTTCACCGTCACCGCCAACTTCGCCGCGGCGCCCGCCGCCGCGGGTGACGCGCAGCCGGTTCCGACGCTTTCGCATTGGGGCTTGATGTTGCTGTCGCTGCTGTGCGGGGGTGGTGCTTGGATTGCGCGGCGGCGGGGGTAGAAGCCGAGGGGGCTGAATTCGGTGGGTCTCGCGCCAGAGCCGCAAGGCACCGCGCGACGACCCACCGATGAGCCACCGCCGCGCATCGACCGTAAGCTCACGCTGATGCTGCAGGTCGGCGTAACCAACACACGCGGCTTAAATTCTTCCTTTTGCTCCCAGCCGGCTCTTTTCGCCCATATTTTCGCGGCAAAAAGTCATCTCTTAGGGGTTTCTTCGTTAGCCGAGTTGCGCAAGACGCCAGATTGCGGTGGCCTGATCCGCCATCCAATTCTGGCGGTCGGCAATACGTTGCGGCGTCCATTCGGCGTGATCCTGCGCCAGCTTGCGGGTCATGACAAACCCGCTGCTCGCCAGCGCGCTTCGTTTTGTACCATAGGGGCTATTGCCAAGGTCTTTGTTCGCGCCAGTTTGCATCAGCGTCATATTGCCGAGCCGATAGGCTAGAGCCTCGACTTCCTCGTCGCTAAAGACCTCCCAACCCGCCTCGGGGCTTTGCGGCAAGACATGTTCGATGTTGAAGCTGTCGCTGGTGAACGCATAATCCTGGCCGGACAAGTGCTTTTCCAGCGCGCACAGGATGTAGCGCACCACACGGCTATTGCGCGCTTGGGTGGTGCGTATGGCCTTCTCCGCAAATGCCGTGCGAAATGTGGCATCGTTGGGATAGATGCTCGACATTGCCGCGAGAGCTTCGGCGAGATTGCCAATCTCCCCCTTGGCGATGCGCTCGGCCACGGCGTTATAGGTGCGTTCTTGCTCCGCCGTGCTGTAGCTGCAAATGACGTTGAAACGCAGAGAAATCACCACGCAGGCCCGCAACAAACCGACAAAATCGGCCTGCTCGAAACTCCGCTTCGCGGCCAGCAGCAAAGGATAGGGTTGGCGCACATTGAAGGTTCTGAGCGTCGCTGTGTGCGCTTTGGCCTCCTGCGGCCAATCGGAGGCCTCCGGCGAGGACAGCGCAAGGTAGGCATCGAGGTCCTGCTCCATGTCGCGCAACAACTGAAAAACAACCTCGCGGGTTTTGATTTGACTCCGTATGGTCTTGAATAGCTCCGACTGACGGGCAAAACTGCGCCGGCTGTTCCAATGCACGCGAAGAAAGTCGGGGAAACTTTCCGCGCCCAAGCGACCCACCATGGTTTCCCACCGGTTTTCGAGCGTGCGCAATTCATGATCGTCCTGGGGGCTGCCCCGGTCCAGCACCGAGAACAAGTGGTTCTTCAGCAGATCCGTCGCCGAAAGACGCACGCCGCGCGCATTCAGCGTCTCGAATACCTTGTAAGCGTTGAGCTCGTCGGTGACCGTGATCACGGTGAAGAACAGGCGATCGCTCAAATCTTCGACGAACTGAGCCAAGCGCATGCCCTCGTTGCCGCTGCTTTTCTTCAAGAACTCCGCAACCCTTCGGTCGAACCACTCGAACGCCTTGCGCAGCAAGTGCTCCGAAGCCCGGAATCCGCGTTGGGGCAAGTGCCCCAAGGGCACCAGAAAATCCTGATAGTAGCTGTTGTTGTTGCGATTCAAGGTCAGCTTGGAACGAGCAACCAGAGTCACCGGGTCGAGATACCCGATATAGGTCTGGCGAATCTGATCAGCGCGCCGCCGGTTAGCCTGCGCGTCGGTGCCGGCCTGAACCAAACGCTCCAGGTTCTTTAGCACGGCCAGTACGATCAAGCTAACCGTCGTCAGTCGCTGCTGCCCGTCGATGACTTCAAAGGCTTTGTCGTCCGAGGATTGGAGGACCAGGTACCCCAGATAATGTGCCGGCTCGCCACCGGGTTGCAGCGTGCCCAACAAGTCCAGCCATAAGTCTTCCCATTGCTCCTCCGTCCAGCTGTAATCGCGCTGGAACCGCGGAATGCGATAGGACAGGCCATTTCCGATGAGCTTTCGGAAGGTGTTGTTTTCCGTCTTGAAATTCGTTGCCGCCATGCCAGCATCCATAGTCCAAGGGATGGCCTTTGGGTTGTCATTGTGCGGCAAGGTGTTGGAAAATCCAAGCTTCGCCGGACTTGCCCGCTCGAAACATCATCCATGCCAGCCCCCCTGCGCGACCGCATCCTGACCTTCCTCGCCGAACATCACGTCATGACCCTGGCCACCGTCGGCCCCGACGGCCCCTGGGCGGCGGCGGTGTTTTATGCGTCGGAGGATTTGTCGCTCTACTTTCTCTCCGCGCCCAGCACGCGGCACGCGCAGCATCTCGCCGCCCACCCACGCGTGGCGGCCAGCATTCAACGCGATTACGACGATTGGCCCGGCATTCGTGGTCTGCAACTGGTGGGCGAAGTGCACTTGGTCGAAAGCGGCGACCAGGCCCGCGTGCGCGGACTCTACCAGCAGCGCTTCCCGCTGATTGGCGGGGGGGCGGGCGTGCCGCGAAAGATACTCGAAGCGCTGGACAAGATTCGCTGGTATGAATTTCGGCCTTGCGACATTTATCTCATCGACAATCGCCTGGGCTTCGCGCATAGGGAACACTGGTCCAGCGATTGACCCGGCGTTTAGGGGCGCTTTGGCTCTGCGCCACGCCCGCGAAACTCAGCGCACAACGAAAGCGGCCACCCGCGCCGCGAGCCAAACACCGTCATCCAGCGGCAAATCATGGCCGGCGCTGGGATGAAGTTCCAGCGGACATCGCCAAGCGCTCGCCAGGGCTTGCGAGCAGGCGACGTTGACCAGCCGATCCTCGCGCGCTGCCACCACCAGTGTAGGCACCGGCGGTGCCGCACGCGGCGCGCGAAAGCGGCTGGCGGCAAGAATCTGGGCCAGGGCATTGCGCGGCGCCACCGGGTGGGTGCGATGCAAGCGCAGCCAGTCGTCGAGAATCCCCGGATGCGGAGCGTTGCAGGTCAAGCGCAGCACCGCCGCTTCCCATTGCTCCGCGGTGGCAAGTCCCAAGAGTCCGCGCAGCAGCGGGCCATAAGCGGCGGGGCGCAGGCGATGGTAGAAGGGAGAAAAGGGCCGCATGCTGGTGTTGACGAGCACCATACGCGCCAATTCACGGGGTGCTAGTTCGCTCCAGGCGACCGCCACCATGCCGCCCAGGGACAGCGCCAATAAGTTGTAGGGCGGCGCGATGTGCCTCGCCGCGAGTTGCGCGCGGCAGTGCCGGGCCATCGCCGGCACGGTCCAGGGGCTCGCTTCGGTAAACAAGGCACCGTTGCCCGGCAGATCGAGCGTTAGAATACGCGCAGCCGGCAAGGCCGCCGCCAATTGCGGCAAGAAAGGGCCCCAGTGGCCGCTCTCCCGCGTCAGACCGCGCAGCAGAATCCAGGGGGCTGCATCGTTCACACACACTCTCCCGGATCAATACCACTGCGCCAGGGCCGCGGCATGATGCGCTTCGCGCGCCGCGTTTTGCGGCAGCCAAAAACGAAAGCCGCAGGCCGCGCGTGCCAGAAAATCGAGCAGGGTTTGATGCCGCCGCAGCACTCGCTCGTGCCGGTGCGCCTTGATCGGATTGAATATACCGTGGCGCGAGAAGATCTGGCGCGGATTCTTTTTCACCCACAGCCAGGAGCCCATCTCCAAGGTCAGGGGCAGAAACACGCCGCGCCCTTGCCGCGCGCTTTGTCGATACAAGTGATCCCACAAATCGCCATGCGCCAGATATTGCCGGCTCTGCGGCTCGAACAGATAGCGATGTTGGGCGTGCGCCTGATAGAAGATCTCTTTCAAGGCATGCACTTCGGCCAAATGCGCAATGGGCTGGCGGGTGTGCGCATAGGGAAACCAGATGCGGTCGTTGGCGCCAAAGCCCGAGTGGCAGTCCAGCGCCAGGGCAAAGTCCCGCCCCAGCAGCTCTTCGGACACCACTTGGCACAAGGCCTGGGCTTCGACTTCCATGGGCGCCTCGGATCGACCCCGATACCAGGGCATGCCCGGGCTCAAGCGCTGCCCGCCGACCAGAAAGGGGGTTTTCTCCACCGCTTCGACCGGTGCGTTGCGCATCAGGTCCACCCCTTGCGGATTGGCCCGCGTGCCCAACAGCATGCCGCCGGGGTTGACGAAAGGCATGAATACCAGTCGCAGCTCGTCCAATTGCCGGCGCAGACCGACATCCCAGGCCAAGCGCGCCACCAGGCTTTGCAAAAAAGCAAGGACCACGCGCGCGCCGATGCGCTCCAAGCCATGCACGCCGCCGAAATAACCCACCGCCGGCATTTCCGGCGCGGGGTTGCCCAGCGTAATCACCGGCACGGCCTGGCAGCGGCCATCCGGAAGGGTCACCTCACAGACCTGGCGGCATTCGAGCCAGGGCGCGCCGGCACCCAGAATCTCCGCCAGGCGCTCATGCTCGGGCAAGGTCGGAGCTGGGCGGACGCGCGCTGGGCGGGTTTCGATGGCGGAGGGCATGATCGCCAAGCATAGCGGCCGCGGCCGCGCGGAGGCAAGGCCACGAGGCTGAGGCACGATCGACTGTCGGAGCACAAATCTGTCATCAAAATGCAGCATGTCCGGCTTAGGGTAGCGGTTCCACTTCACACCACTGTCGCCATGCACTTCGCTCTGCACATGCGCGCCCTGGCACTGCCCGCCTGCCTCGTCTGGGGGCTAATCGAATTCTTCGCGCTGCAAAGGGCGCGTCGGCGGCACGCCCGCCATCGGGCTTAACACCCAAGGGGCGACCCGGCAGGCGCGTCAAGCGCCCGATTTAGGGTAAGCTTCGCCCTGGCCCATCGCTGCGGCGGACTCCAAGAAACGGGTCGGGAGGCCTGGTTTCGCTTGGCGCAATTCATCGCGCGGCTTGGCTGCGAATGGCCACCTGCGCCGCAAACCCTATGGATGATCGACATCTATCGCCTCGCGCGCCACTGGCGAAACTCAGCGCCCCGGAACCGACAGGCATCGTAGCGCGCGAGCGCTTGTTCTGCCAGCTCGACACCGCTCAGCGCGTGGCGTGGATCACCGCGCCGGCCGGGTCCGGCAAGACCATGCTTGCGGCAAGCTGGCTCAGGGTACGCGCGCTTCCCATGCTGTGGTATCGCATCGATGAAGGCGATGGCGACCCAGCGTCATTTTTCGCCTACCTCGGTGAAGCCGCCGCAGCCATGGCCCCGGAAAAGGCGCGCGGCCTGCCGCTACTGACGCCCGAAACCGCGCTCAACGCAAAGCTTTTCGCGCGCAAGTTCTTTCGCCGTCTGTTCCAAGCGTTGCCCTTGAACACCTGTCTCGCGCTCGACGACTATCACGAGTTGCCGCCCGAAGCGGCCCTGCATGAGATCTTGGGCGCCGCCCTCGAAGAGGTACCGCCCGGTTCCCGGGTGCTGGTTACCAGCCGGGCGCCGCCCCCGGCCGCGCTGGCTCGGCTGCGCAGCCAAGGTCATCTAGCGGTGCTCGACTGGAATGCGCTGCGCCTCAACCCCGAGGAGACTTTGGCCATCGCCCAAGCGCGCGTGCCCAAGTCGCGTTTCGACCCTGCCGAGGGCCGCGAACTGCATCAGCATTGCGACGGCTGGCTAACCGGTCTCATTCTGCTGCTGGAACGCAGCCTGCGAGAAAAGCTCGCCAGCGGCGAGGAACCGGTGGTCTTCGCCTATTTCGCCAGCGAGATTCTGGCGCGCCTCCCCCCCTCCACCAGCGCCTTTTTGCAGCGCGTCGCCTTGCTGCCGGTCATGCGGGCGCAAACCGCGGCACAATTGGGCGAACGCGACGACGCCGCGCCGCTGTTGGCGGATCTGGCGCAACGCAACTTCTTCACCTTTCGTTACCTGGACGAGGGCGCCGAGCGCTTTCAGTTCCATCCTTTATTCCGCCAGTTTTTGTTGGACCGCGGCCAGGCCGGCAACTCGCCCGATGCGTGGCGCGCCGCGCAGTGCCACGCCGCGCGTATTCTCCTGGAAGAAGACGAGCTACCCGCGGCGGTTACTTTGTTGGCCGCGGCTAAAGACTGGCCAAGCATGGCCGAGGCGGTCATCGCGAAGGCGCCGCAATTGCTGTTCCAGGGTCGCCTGGGAACGCTCAAGCATTGCTTGGAAGTTTTTCCGGACCGCGCCTATGCCGATCATCCCTGGCTGCACTATTTCGCCGGCGAGTGTCATCTGCAGTTCGATCCCCGGCGTGCGCGAAGGTGTTTCGAAAGCGCTTATGCCGGCTTCAAGGATCGCGACAACGTGCGCGGTCTTTACCTGTCGTGGGCGGGCCTGACCTTCACCTATTTGCACCTCTTCGAGGGCTTTTCCGGCATGGCGCCTTGGCTTGAGGAGTTCGATGGACTTCGCGAACGCCATCCGGTTTTTCCCGACAGTTCTACCGAACTGCGGGTGTGGGCGGCGGCGGTCGGTGTGTCCGACCTGTGTCGGCCGCGCGATCCGCGCCTGCCGGAATGGGCCGATCGCCTCGAAACGCTGGCCATGGCCTCCTCCGAACCTTACGCCCGAGTCATGGCGGCGATCCGGCTGCTCTTCCATTGCACCTGGTGGGACATCGACTTCACGCGCGCCACCCGGCTGCTCACCCATTTCGCACCGAGCGCCGATGCTTGCGAAGCCTTTCCAGTGGCGCAGATGCTGTGGGAAATCGCGCGGGTGCATCACGATTGGATTACCGCCGACTCCGCCGCTTATTGCGCCACCATGGCGCGCGCCAGGAAGGTGGAGAAACAAAGCGGCGTGGCCTTGCTCAGTTTCCAGCTCGCGGTGCAGGCCGCTTGGGAGCCGGCGTTCGAACAAAGTTGGGAGGAAGCCGCCAAACGTCTCGAATTGGCGCGCACTGGCCTCCAGACCACGCGCGCCACCGATGCCATGCAGTACCACTGGCTGAAACTGCTCCTGGCCAAAACGCGCGGCGATACTTACGAGGTGCAGGAACAAGGGCGGGCTTTGCAGCGTTTGAGCTTTCAGGTCGAAGCGCCGGTCGCCACGGCGCTGGGCCTTTTGGGACGCATCAGCGAGCGTCTGGCCAGCGGCGCCTCGGACGAGGTGGCCGAGTTGCTGCAACAAGCCTTGGAGCAGGCGCGGGCGGCCGCCTCGGCCATCATTATGTGGGACGCGCTGTTCGTGGCGGCCGAAATTGCCGCGGCAATGGCAAGCGAAGCCGCGCAACGCTCTCGCCTGAGTGAGTTGTTCGAATTCGGGCGGACCCACGGTCTGGTGAGTTGTCAGGTGCTGGTGTGGCAGCCGGCGCTCGCCGCGGCGCTGTGCCAGCGCGCGATCGAGGCTGACATTCTGCCCGACTATGCGCGCTGGCTGGTCAAACGCAACCGGCTGTGCCCCCACACCCCGCCTTACCATCTGGCGCTGTGGCCCTGGCCGTTGCGCGTGTTCACGCTGGGGCGCTTTGAACTCCACCGCGACGGACAGGCGCTCGTCTTCCAGTCAAGTCGCAGTCCGACCAAACCCCTGGAGTTGCTCAAGGCGCTCGTTGCCCTAGGCGGCGTGGAAGTCCCGCAGGAAAAAATTGCCGATCTGCTCTGGCCGGACGCCGAGGGCGACGCCGCCCGAAACGCCTTCTACACTAATCTCGATCGCCTGCGCGTGCTCATTGGGCGAGACACGCTGGTTTTGCGCGGCGGTCACCTGAGCCTGGACACCCGGCGCGCCTGGACCGATCTAGCGGCATTGGACGCCCTCGCCCTTCGTTGCCGGGCCGGCCAGGCGGCTGCCCAGGAAATCCAACTGGCGCTGGACACTTGCCAGGGCGTCTTTCTGCCCCATGACGATGCTTTGCCCTGGATCATCGAGGCGCGACGCCGCATCGGCCGGCAGCAAAGCGCGCATCTGGCGAGCTTGGCCCAAGCTGCGGCGCGCGCCGCACCCTCGACCCGTCGCGGCGATTGATCGAGCCGCCTACCGTTGCCCCGCAGCCGGCGCCTAGCGGGTCCGACCTTGCCACACCGAGGCAAAGGCCAGGAGTAGACCCAGCAACAGCAGCCCCGGAAAGGAAAGCGCGGGTACCGCTTGCGCCGCCGCTGCGGCGGCAGCGGCACAGATGACAAAGAGGCTCGCGAGGGTTGTGGTCACGGTGGGCGCGGGGGTCGCTTCGCTCAGAGATGAGATGCTGCTGGCGGCGGTGGTGCTGGCGTTGCTTCCGGTGGTCACCACCGTGGTGGCGTTCACGCTCCTTTGCAAACCGCAGCCGCCGAGATTGCCTCCGCTGTCGCACTTGATCAGCCAAGCGTCCTCGAAGCCCGCGCCGTAACCCGTGGTCGAACCCGTCAGGGCATACCCGCCGTCGGCGGTAAGGATCGCCCCGAGACCCAGGCCGGTGTTGGTTCCGCCCGCCCCATAGGCGCGCTGCCAGGTGATCGCGCCACCCGTATCGAGTCGCAGGAGCCAAGCGTCATAGCTGGGGGCATTCAAGCCGGTATAACCACCCAGCAAGTAACCTCCGTCGGGCGTCTGCAGAACACTGAAGAAGGCGTCCGCGGATACCGGTGCGGCGTCACCGTAGGCACGTTGCCAACCGAGATTGCCGGCACCGTCGAGCTTGAGCAGCCAGCCGTCGACGGCCAAGTAGCCGAAGGAGTCCGTCATGCCCGCGACGATATAACCGCCGTCGGTGGTCTGGCGCAGATCCATACCGATTTCATCGCCACTCCCGCCAAATCGCCGCTGCCAGGTAATGGCACCGGTACCGTCGGTCTTGACCACCCAAATGTCGTAGCCCGAACCCGCCACTTGAATGCCGCCCGTCACGGCATAGCCGCCATCGGATGTCGGGGTGACGGCGTAGAAAGAGTCGTTGCCGCTGGTTGCGTACCGACGTTGCCAGGTGACCGTGCCGGCGGCCGAGAACTTCACCAACAGGCCGTCCCACACGCCCCCGGTCTGCGCACTGCCGCAGGCGATCACGCCGCCGTCGGCGGTCGCGGTCAGGCCCTGGAACTCTTCGGTGGTCGCCGCACCCAGCGTGCGGTTCCAAAGCAGTGTGCCGCCGGCGTCGAGTTTCACGATCCAGGCGTCGCGCCCGCCCGCCCCGAAGCTCTCGGTCGAACCGGCTAGGACGAAACCGCCGTCGGTGGTCTGCACCACTTTATAGGCGATGTCTTCACCGGCCCCGCCCAAGACGCGTTGCCAAACGATATTCCCGGTCGCGTCGAGCCGGATGGCGAGCACGTCGCGGTTGCCCGCCCCGAAGGATTCGGTTTCGCCCGCGAGGACATAACCGCCATCGACGGTTTGCAGCAAGGCGCGGGTCACCTCGTCCCCCGCGCCGCCATAAGTGCGGGCGAACTGCTGCGCCCCGGCGCAGGCAGTCCAGAGCAAGAGCAGAATCACCAGAAGGGGACGGCCTATCGACTGCATCGGTTGCTCCTTGGGTTGGGTCTGCGGCACGCACCCCACGCACAACCCTGGGGACGGCGAAGGTGGCGCGGCCGAGCGACGCAGCACCAGCTTGGTCGCCAACAAAAAAGCCGAGACTAGCTTGGGCAGGTCCACAGATAGTCCACAACTCGCCCGCGGCTGTGGACCATCTGTGGACTCGCTTCGGCTAGAGTCGCTCACGCTCAGGGAGCTGCGGCAGGTTCCGCGGCACTCTTGCGCGGCGCGGTCGAATCCGCGGCAAAGGGCCAACCTCCTCAATGGGCTCCGTCAGCGCCGGATTCGCCGCGCCGCGGCTCGGGCGGCCTGGCTCGTTTCGGGCACGCCTGCGCCAAGGCGATAAACCGTGTTCGGCCACTCTCCTTCGCTAATGCCGTGCACGACCAGCATCCGCTGGCCCGCTTACGATTTTCTGAAGACTCAACATGTCCAAGCGCTTACTTGTTCTGGCCGCATTCGTGGCAAGCCTTGCCGCGGCTACGGCGCAAGCCGTCGACGGCGTCATCGAAATCAACCACGCCAAGGTGGTGGCGGCGGGCGGCTACCCGTACAGGATCAATCAGCCGGGGAGCTACCGGCTCACGTCGAATCTGATCCAGCCCGACCCGGCAACGCGCGTGGTGGAGATTACTGCCTCCAATGTCACGCTCGATCTCAACGGATTCACCATTCAAGGAACCAACGTATGCGCGCTGAACGATGGCCTGCCACCGGTCATGATCTGTTCGCAGCATGGCGCGCCCGGCATTCACGGCGACGTTGCCTTACGGCGCATTGCCATTCGCAATGGATATGTTACCGGGATGGCGGGAAACTGCATTCAAGTTTTCGCAAATAATACGACGATCGAGAATGTCGCTGTAAGCCACTGCGGAACCTCTGGTACGGTCATCTTCTCCGGGGTCATTAGCCGGGTTCACTCCAGCTATACCGGGCACTTTGGGATCTCCGCGTCCGATGCCACGATAGGTGAATCGCAAGCCAGCCATAGTGCTCAGGACGGCATCAACACGAGCAATGCCGTGGTGCGTTATTGCCGCGCCCATGACAACGGCTCTTTCGGAATTCGCATCTTTAGCGGCACCGTTATTGGTAACGTGATCTACGACAACCAAGGCGCGGGCTTGCGCGCCGGCGCGCGAGGCGTCAGCTATTCCGCCAATGCACTCTATGGTAACGGTGCAGGCAACACTGAAGTGGCTCCCGGGGCTTCGCTCTTGAACGGGGGCGGAAATATCTGTGACGGCGTGGCCTGCCCATGAGCGCCTTGATGGCCCTCAAGCGAACACTCTACCTCGCAGCCGCATTGGCCAACTGCCCGGCAATGACGGCCCACGCGGCCACCGCACTGTCCGAGGTACGTTATACGCCGGACGTGACCATTACCCTCGCCGGCACGCCGGTGGGTCCCGCCGATGTTTCGAGCGACAACCTCGCCGGCACGGTCGCCCTGGCGCTGCCCGCGCTGCCCGCCAACCTCGCGGCCTACCACTACACGGGCAGCGTGCATTGGCTGGTCTTTGACGCCACGGTATTGCTTCCTGGGGGCATCACCGCCACACCGCGCGACATCATTGCCTGGAACGGTAGCAGCTATAGCCCGATTTTCAGCGGCGCGGCGGCAGGCATTCCCGATGGCGTGGCGATTGATGCGTTGGCGAGCCTGACGGGGACCGACTATTTGCTCTCCTTCGATACCACCGCGATGGTGGGTGCGATCACCGCCGCGCCGGCCGACGTGGTGCACTACAATGGCAGTTGGTCGATGCATTTCGCGGCCGCCGCCGCGGGCGTGCCGGCGGGCGCCAATCTCGATGCTCTGGACCGGCTTGCCAACGGGCACCTGCTGGTTTCCTTCGACGTTTCCGGCACGGTGGGCGGCATCACTTTCGACGATGAGGACGTGCTGGAATTTACCCCCGGCGGCGATCTTTGGGAGCTTGCCTATCGCCCAAGCACTTTGCATCCCACCTGGGCGGCGGCGGACCTCCAGGCGCTCTGGGCACAGCCGGCGCCGCTGGTACCCGGCGTGCTGCAATTCTCGGCGCCCACTTATACGGTGAATGAGAACGGCATGAGCGTCAGCATCGCGGTGACGCGCACCGGCGGGGCCAGCGGGGCAGTCACGGTCAATTACTCCACAGCCAACGGTAGCGCCGCGCAGCCGTCAGACTACGCCGCCGCGAGCGGTACGCTCAATTGGGCGGACGGCGATACAGCGCCCAAAACCTTTACCGTCACCATCGTCAACGATGCCATCGTGGAGGGCATGGAAAGCGTGCTACTGGCCCTCTCGAACATCACGGGCGGGGCAAGTTATGGCGCCAACACCACGGCCACGCTCTTCATTACCGACGACGATTTGCCAAGCAACACGCCCGTCGCGGCGCTTTCGACGACCAACCTGAACTTCGGCAACCAGCTCATGTTCACCACCAGTGGCATGCAAGGTCTGACGGTCACCAACACAGGTACGGCCCCACTCATCATCGCCACCGTGAGTCTGGGTGGCGGCCAGCCGGGAGACTTCGCGCTTGCGGTTAACGCTTGCGCCGGAGCGACCTTGGGCCCAATGGCCAGTTGCGCCCTGGCCGCGAACTTCACGCCGAGCGCGGTCGGGGCGCGCAGCGCCACCGTCAGCATCGCCACGAACGCCCCGGGGAGCCCCGCTGTGGCGACGCTTTCCGGCATCGGCATTGCCGCCGCACCCGGTCCCGGTGACGCAATGCCCATACCGACACTGGGCGGCTGGGCGCTGCTGCTTCTCAACGCCCTGCTGGCGACGACGGCCCTGCGCGGATGGTCGAGACATAAGCCGGCCGCTCCGCAGGAAATTCGCCTCTTGTATCCTTAGCCCCATGTTTGCCCGATTGCCCAAGACCTCAACGACAGTCCCGCTGCACTCCGCGAGCCGCAGCCGCAACTTACGATGCCGGGGCGCAGCGCCCGAAGCAGCCGGTGTTGCGGATGGATGCGTTGCGCACGAAATGTGGGGCGCGAGACGCATGTTGCGCCTGACCATGATGTTCGTCGCGACACTGGCGGGCGTTTCGCTCGCTGCCCCAGCCCGCGAGCCGCTCCGCCCGTTGGCACACGGCATGCGGCTCAAGCCCGAGGGTCGTGATGATGGTTTTCTTTATCTCTTTCACGAGCCCAGCGGCCTCTGGGTCGGCCGCGAATGTCAGTTGCGCGTGCCGCTCACGCGCGCTCTGCCCGAACCGCTCGCGCCTGAGCGGCAGAGCGCGCGCCTGGAGTTGCGCCTGTTTGGCGCCAAGTCCGTGGGGTCGCTCACCCCCTTGGGCGGTATTCGCAACGAGCAGCGCTTTGGCACGTGGCGCTGGTGGTGGATCAGCACGCCGGTGGGGGACATCGATCTGCCCGGTCCGCAACGCCTGGGAGTGCGTTTGCACTGGCCGCCCGGCGCCGATGCCCCGACTGAGGCGGACACGCTGGAGATTTTTGACCTGCCCGCCATCGACGCCGCGCCGCCCGAGGTATGGAGCGGGTGGCGCGGCCCGGATCGCTGGCGAACCGGCAAGTCGGCCTGGCGCGATGAGCTTCGCCGCACGCCAGGCGCCGACGCGGCAAAGCGCGCCGATCCCTTCGAAATCCGCTGCCGCGCCGGACTCTGGGAAGTGTATGCGCGGCGCCAGCGGTGAGCCCTCGCAGTCGCGGCGACTGCATCGAGTAAGACCAAACCGCAGCGCGCACGTCGCAACACGCGCCGCGGCAACAGCGGAGGCTCAAGACGATCGGGTTCGTACTGTCCAGAAACCGCCCAGAGCAAGCAAAAGCGCCAGCAGCAACAAGCCCATGGGAGAGAGCACCGGTACCGCTTGGCTGGTCGCCAAGGCGAGCGGAGCGCAAAGTGTGGTCACGACTGCCGCGGTGGTTGTTAGCGTGGGGCTCGGCGTGGTTTCGGTCAGTGTCGACACCGCGCCCGGTGCTAGGCATTTCCGTGCGCACCGACTATTTCGAACGCCTCTACCATGCCTTGAATCTCGGCGAAGAGAACAGCATCGCCATGGTGCGGGAAGATGGCAGACTGCTCTACCGCCACCCCTTCGATGCGCGCTACACGAATATCGAACTTTCGCAGGAGCCGGACTTCCGGCGGATTCGCGAATCCGGTAACGGGACTTTTACCAGCTTCAGCCCCTTCGATGGGAAGCTGCGCATCATCGGCTACACGCGCGGCGGCGAGTTTCCTTTTTTTGCCGTGGTCTCGACTCATGAGTCCACGGTGCTTAAGCAGTGGCGCGAAAACTCGCTCATCTACGCCCTGCTGGGTCTATTGGCCTATTTCGCGGTGCTCGCTTTCTGTTATTTCAGCCTCCGGCAACTGCGCCACCTCCTGGCTGTTTCTCACGTCTCGCTGCACGACCCGCTCACCGCCCTGCCCAACCGGCGCTATTTCGATCAGCTCGTCGATGCGGAATGGCGTCGCGCAGCCCGCAGCCAGAACTCTTTTGCGTTTTTGTTCATCGACATCGACCACTTCAAAGCCTTCAATGATCGTTATGGCCACGACTGCGGCGATCAGTGCCTGCGCCAGGTAGCCAGCGCGCTCAGTGCCGGCCTCAAGCGGGCGGGCGATATCGTGGTGCGCTATGGGGGCGAGGAATTCGTGTGCATTCTGCCGGATACGGACTTGGCCGGCGCCCGTCAAGTTGCCGCCGGCCTAGTGGCCAATGTCGCCGCCTTGGCCTTGCCCAACCAAGCCGCGACCCCGGCGGGCGTCGTCACGATCAGCGCCGGCGTGGCGGCCGCCATTCCTCAAAGGGAAACGTCCGCGCTCGGCCTGCTGCAGCGGGCAGATGAAGCACTCTATTCGGCGAAAAGCGCGGGGCGCAATCGGGTTGCCGAAGCCGGCGCGCAATAGGGTTCGCCCCAGATCACCCGTTGGACCGCAGCGCCCATTGCCATGACGGCGCGGGGCGCCGCTTCAATCCGTGGTTGCGCCGTTACCCTGCGATCGGAAGGCTACTTTGGCGATGACGTAGAGAATGGCGCAAGCCAGCGCAACCATGGCCACCTCCTGCCAGATTGGCCATTCGCTTGGGAGCGCGCCCTCGATGACTGCCCCCAGCGCGACCCCACTTACAAATACTACTTCCTTGCCAGTTATCATGGGTCCTCCTCCTTTTGTGGTGTTGCCGAGATCCAGCGCAAAGCGGTCTTCGCGTCCGGTCAGCGGCGCAAAGGCAATCGGGGACCGCTGCGGTACGCGGCCTCTTCGGGGAAAAAACCCCGAATTCAACTCTTCGGCTCAATACTGCTCCAGAAATATGAGGACTCCCGGCCCTAGTGGCTAAGGGGAAGCGGCCTCGCCTCAACTTCCCGCCTCAGGCTCGATCCGCCGGCAGGCGAAAACGAGGAGCGGACGAAGTGCCTGCAGTCGCGGTGACGAATTGGCAAATTAAACGCCTGTTTTCCCGGGCCGGCAAGACCCCGCTAGAAAACCGGGTAATCCGGCTGCGGGTGCAAGAGCGAGAACGCCGTTGCTTCGGCCGTCCGAGCCACTGGCTTGTCTTCACGCGATTCCGCCTCCGCGCGCCAGCGCGTAGAATGCCTGAACTCAATGTCCTGAGCTTATGTCGATGCAAGGAGCCTACATGTTGCCTCGCCTCGTTGCCCCTCTCATCGCCGCCGGCGCACTGGCCGCCTGCGGCATGCCCGAAGCCACTACCGCCGCCGCCACGGCGGGCGCAGCGAAAGCGGCCGAAGCCAAAGGCGCCCAAGCCACCGCGGAACGTGCCAAGTCACGGGTGGAGCAAGCCCTGCAGGACGGGGCGGCGCAGCGCGAAGTTGCCGTGTCGCGCCAGCCCTGACCCTTGCGCGCGCTGGTTTGGCTGCGCCGCGACCTGCGGCTTGATGATCACGCCGCCTTGGGTGCTGCACTCGCCGGCGCCCAGCGCGTCTATTGCGCCTTCGTTTTCGACCCCGACATTCTTGCTGGCCTGCCACGCCACGATCGCCGCGTGACGTTCATCTGGCAGAGCCTGAAAGCGCTGCGTCGGCGACTGCAAGATCACGGCGGCGAACTTATGGTGCGTCACGGTCGCGCCCGCGAGGAGTTGCCGCGCCTCGCCAGCGCACTGGGAGTGACCCAAGTTTTTGCCGCGATGGATGACGAACCCGAGGCCCAGGCACGCGATGTTGCGGTGGGTGACGCGCTGCGCAGCCAGGGCATCACCTTCGAGCTTTGCAAGGACCAGGTGATCTTCGCGCGCGACGAAGTGCTCACCCAGGCGGGACACCCTTACACCGCCTTTACCCCCTATCGCAAAGCCTGGCTCACGCTGCTGAGCGAAGCGGAACTCGCGCCCCGACTCGATCCCGCGCTGCTGTCCCGTCTTGCCAAACCGGCGCGGGACAACCGTTTTCCTGATCTCGAAGAACTGGGCTTTACTCCCGCCGATTTGACCGCGCCCGGGCTGCTACCCGGCGAAGAGGGCGCCGAGGCGACCCTGGCCGCCTTTTTGCCCCGCCTCGACCAATACGCCCAGACCCGCGACTATCCGGCCCTCGCAGGCACCTCCGGTTTGGCCATACACAATCGCTACGGGACCATCTCGATCCGCCGCCTGGTGCGCCTCGCGCGGCAAAACGCCTCGGTCGGCGCGCAAACCTGGCTGGCCGAACTGATCTGGCGCGAGTTCTTCTTTCAGGTACTCTATTTTCATCCGCAGGCCGCGCGGAAGGCCTTCCGCCCTGCCTACGCGCATCTCGCCTGGCCCAATGACGAGGCGCTCTTCTGCGCCTGGTGCGAAGGACGCACCGGCTACCCGCTGGTGGATGCCGCCCTGCGTGAACTGGTCGCCACCGGCCAGATGCACAACCGCCTGCGTATGGTGGTCGCTTCATTCCTTTGCAAAGATCTCTTGATCGATTGGCGCTGGGGCGAGCAATTTTTCGCCCGCCATTTGAACGACTTCGACTTGGCGGCCAACAACGGCAATTGGCAATGGGCCGCCTCGACGGGTTGCGACGCGCAGCCCTGGTTCCGCATTTTCAATCCGGTCAATCAATCGCGGAAATTCGATCCGGAAGGCGCCTACATTCGGCGGTGGCTGCCCGAACTGCGCGCCCTTCCTACGCCTCCTTTACACGCACCCTGGACGTTTTCCGGCGCGGCGGCGGTCTCCGGCTTTCGCCTCGGCCGCGACTACCCGGAGCCGGTGGTCGACCATGCGCGGCAACGAACCTTGGCCTTGGCGCTGTATGGTGCCGCCTCGGGCAACGCGAAGAAAGGCCGGGGCACCGTCGACACCGGCGATTCAGGGTAAGATGGATGCGCCATGATGCCATTCACCATCAAGCGGCGCATCCAACTCCTGGCTTTCGTGGTCTTGGGCGGTTTGTTTTCCTTGGCGCTGCTGCATTTTCGCGTCTCGGAACGCGAACTCGAACAACACGCCGAACTGGTCACCCTGCTCGAACAAACCGCGAGCCTCGCGCGCCTAGTCCACGAATTGCAACGCGAGCGCGCCTTTTCCAGCAGTCATCTGGCCACCACGAACCAAAACTTCGAGCGCGACCTGCGCTCCCAATACGAACGGACCGACCAAGGCTTGCGGGAATTGGCGGCGCAGGCGCCCGAGCGCCGCGACGATCTGGCCACCCAAGATGCGCTGCGACGCCAAGTCTTGGAGCGGCAGGTCACCGCCAGCGAAGCCTTCGCGCTTTATACTGCCCAGATCGTCCGTCTACTCGCCACCGGCGAGCGTCTGAGTCTCGCCGCCGGCGGACATCCGCTACAACCGGAACTTTTTGCGTTCTTGCAATGGGTCTTGGCCAAGGAATTCTTGGGCCAGAGCCGCGGCACCTTACTTGGCGCTCGCGCCGAGGGCGGCGTCGATGCGGCCTGGATTGCCCGTTTGGGCGAACGTACCGGCCTGTTCGAATGGCACCTGGCAAGACACCGACAGCTCTCTGGCGATCAGCAAAGTGCCCTGCCGACGACGGACACCCCCGAGATTAGGGCGGCGCGCGCCGTTCTGGCCAACGCGATCGCACGCGCGCCCGAACGGGTGAGCGAGGAGCAGCGCCGGAACTGGTATGCGACGATGAGCGCCGCCATCGATTCCCTGCATCGAAGTGAACTGGCCACGCTCGATCGCTTGCGGGGCGAGGCGCGAGCCTTGCAGACCGAGGCAAGACTCAGACTCAATGCACAGCGGGCCGGGCTTTTGCTCGTGGCAGCGGTGCTGATCTATCTGGCGCTGACCTCGCTGCGCCAGATTCTCGACGCCTTGCAAGTGGCGCTGCACGGCGTGCGGCGCGCCAGACACAGCGAACCCCCACTGCACCCTCCCGAGGCGGACGACGAAGTCGGCGAAATCGAGCAAAGCATCGGGCAGATGCTCGACCTCGTCGAGCGGCTCAATGTGCGCGCCTCGACGGACCCCCTCACCCAAGCCCTCAACCGCCAGGGTTTGAGCGAAGCGGCAACGGCGGAATTGGAACGAGCCCGGCGCTACGGTCGCAGGCTCTCGATGATTGTGTTCGATCTCGATCACTTCAAGCGGATCAACGACGAGTTCGGCCACGCCGCGGGCGATCGCGTGTTGCAGACGGTGGCCCGGCTGGTGCAGGAGAATCTGCGCCTAGCCGACGTGTTCGCACGCTGGGGCGGCGAGGAGTTTGTCATCCTCGCGCCCGAGAGTTCCGAGGAAGAGGCCATGCAGCTTGCCGAGAAACTGCGCGCGGCCTTCCAAACCTTCCGCTCCCCGGAAATACCGATCTTCGCCGCGAGCTTTGGTGTTGCCGCCTACACCGCGAGCGACGATTTCGACCGCCTCTTTGACCGCGCCGATCAAGCGCTCTACGCGGCCAAGACCACCGGGCGAGATCGCGTGGTCGGATTCAGCCGACAGCCCGAAATGCCCAAGCAAGCCCTCGGCGGCCGGCGGCGGGATCGGAGCCTCGTTCCGCCCGCGACAGGCCCGCGCGGCGGTAATACCTGAAACCGCCACCTGCCGCGCCGAGGCACGATGCGACCGCGGCAAGCGCAAACATGCCCACCGACCACACGCGCCTCCCGGCAATAACCCCCTACCTCACTAAAGACGGTTCGCAAATCCGCGAGCTCATGCACCCCGCGCAACACGGCAATGCGGCGCAAAGTCTCGCCGAAGCGACGGTGCCCGCAGGCTGCTGCACACACCTACATCGCCACCTCGTGAGCGAGGAGCTGTATCACGTCACCGCGGGGCGCGGTCGCATGTACTTGGGTACCGCGTGTTTTGAAGTGGAGTCCGGCGACACCGTGTTCATCTCCCCCGGCACCGCGCACAAGATCGAGGCGCTGGGCGACACCGCGCTGGTCATGCTTTGCTGCTGCAGCCCGGCTTATGCCCATGATGATACCGAGGTGCTCGACTAAATCCGCTGCGTTTAACCTACGTGTTCAATGCACCAAGGTGAGCGGCGGTCGCTTGGGGAAACCCACGTTCAGCACCAGCACACGATGCCCCAGCATCACCACCCCGCCTTTGAGGCGGTTGTCGCCGGTGTCGCTGTACTCAAAATCGTAAGCGCGGCGCAGCTGGGTACGGCCATCGTCGTTCTTCGCCAGGCTCAGTTTGGCAATCGACACTGTTTCGTCCAGCAGTTGCCAGCCTTCGGCCTGGCAGGCGGCGCGCGCCGCGGCGATGCCGATCTCGCGCGCTTTCAGGCTGTCCATCCACAACCAGATCAAGCCGATCAACAGCACCAGGCCGAACAACTCCCAGCTTAGCATCGAGCTCGCTCCTCGCTCGTTTGAGCGCGCGCTGGCGGCGGAATCAATGCGCCGAAGCCCAGCAAACCCAGCCCGAGAAAATAGACCGAGACATTGAAGGGCTGCGGTGGCCAGCCGGTAGTAACAAATTTAGCCCAGGCGAGCAAAGCATCCGAGAGCATGAAGGCCACCGCGCCGGCAACCGCCAGCGGATGACCGTCGGAAAGGATTACGGCGCTCACCATCAGGGTGATCACCACGATATAGGCGAGGACGGGAATGCGCAGCGCGCCCAGGTGAGGCCAAAGCAGCGCGGTCATGCCCGCGCAGAAGGCCGCCACCAGCCACACTCCGAGGTGACGCGGGCTCGGTTGCCTGCGGCGCATCCAGAAGTGGGCAATAAAGAAAAGATGCGCGATCAGAAATGCCACCAGGCCAGGCACGAAGTAGCGCCCGCGATCGATGTCCAGAATCACGTCGCCAGCGCCGCAGAATAGCGCGCCAGCAAGCAAAGTGCCTTTGCGCCACTTCACCAGTCCCGGAAAACGCGTCACCGCCAGAGCCAGCGCCAGCGCGGGAATCACCTTGATCAAGAAGCTGCCGGCAAATCCTGGGGCGAAGACTTTTCCCGCAACGAACGCGGCTGCCGCCACCCCGAACACGATGAGGCAAAGGCGGGCGAAACCCGGGAGGTTTTCATTCATGTGTAGTCCTCGAAGAGCGACACCGAGCGCACTCACGCGGGCGCCGGCCGGCGACCGGTCAGGCGCAAAACACCGCGACTCACCAGCCGCCACACCCAGCGCACCAGGAAGAGCGTAAACAGAGCCTCCACCAGCGTCATGACGAAGGCGGGCGCGGCATGCCAGCGCTCGCTGCGGCGGCGGAACTTGGCGATGGCGCGATCGCGGGCAATCTCGATGGAATCATAGAAGCTCGGCACCACCAGCAAGGTCAACAGCGTGGAGGTGATGGTGCCGCCAATGATTGCCACCGCCATGGGGCGGTAAAACTCGGCGCTGTCCCCCACGCCGATGGCCACCGGCAACATGCCAGCGATGAGCGCGAAAGTGGTCATGAGTATCGGCCGCAAGCGCCGGCGGCCCGCTTCCATCAGCGCTTTTTCGCGATCCATGCCGGCACGTTCCCGCGCCCGGGCGGCGTCGAGCAGCAGAATGGCGTTTTTGGCCACCAAGCCCATGAGCATGATCACACCAATGAAGCTCATCAAATTGAGGGTGCCGCGCGTCACCAGCAGCGCCAGCACCACTCCGATGGGGGTGAACAAGAGCGAGAGCATCACCGGTACCGGCGCGGTGAAGGAACCGAACTGCATCACCAAGATGAGGTACATCAGCGCCACTCCCATCACCAAAGCGATGGCCATTTCGCGAAAGACCTCCTGCTGGTCGCGCGAGGCGCCGGCCAATTCCAACCCATAACCCGGCGGGAAATTCATGGCCCGGGCCAGCTTCATGGCATCGGCGGTGACTTCGCCCGACGCGCGCCCCTCGGCGTTGGCCGACACGGTGATCATGCGCTTGCCATCGACGTGCTGGATTTGCGAAGGCCCCTTGCCCATGCTGATGGTGGCGATCTGCTCCAGGGGCACGATTTGATTGCTGCCCGAAACGGCGATGGGCAGGCGCTCGATGTTGCTGGCATCGACCCGGTCGGAGGGATGCAAGCGCACCGACACATCACGGGTTTCGCCCGCCGGATCGACCCAGTCGCCCACCTCCACGCCGGCAAAGGCCACGCGCAGGGCCTGCGCGGCGTCGGCCGCGGAAATCCCCAGTGCGTTGGCGAGCCCCCGGTCGAGTTCGATACGCAACTCGTCTTGCGGGTCTTGCTCCGAGAGGCCGATGTCCACCGCCCCCTTCACCGATTTCATTTTCGCCATGAACTCGTTGGTGAGCTCCTGCAAGCGCCGGATGTCCGGCCCGGCGAAACGAATCTGCACCGGTTTCTGCGCCCCGCCGGAGAGGTCGTCGAGCACCACATACTCCGCACCCACGAGTCGCGCCACCAGACTGCGCAATTCCTTGGCAATGGCTTGTGAAGTGCGCTTGCGCTCCCTGCCCTCGCCGATATCGACGTAGATGCGCCCACCGCTCGCATTGACGTAACTGTTGGTCGCTTTCACTTCCGGCAGGGTGCGCGCCAAAGCGGCGGCGGCTTCCATTTTCAAGCGGGCATATTCGAGGCTGCTGGAAGAGGGCGTGCGCACCTCGATGGCCACGGTGTCTTGGTCGGAAGTGGGCAAGAAGCTCGTACCGCCGAATTTGACTTGCAAGGCCAGCGCGGCCACCAAGCTCGCCACGGTGAAAAAGAACATCCAGCGCCGGTGGTGCAGCGCCCAGGCGATTACTTTGCCGTAGCGGTCGGCCTGATGGTCGAACCAAGCGTTGAACCCTGCCAACCAGCGCGAGAGCCCGCGACGCGGCGCGTGTTGGTAACCGGGAGGGTCGCCCCAATAAGCCGAGAGCATGGGGTCGAGGGTGAAGGAAATCAAAAGACTCACCAGCACCGAAGCCACCACGGTCAGGCCGAAGGGACGGAACCATTCGCCCGAAACGCCGGGCATGAAAGCGACCGGCACGAAGACCGCCACGATGGACATCGTGGTGGCCGTCACCGCCAGGCCGATTTCGGCGGTGCCTTCGAGGGCCGCGCGCCTTCGCTCGGAACCGCGTTCCATGTGCCGCACGATGTTCTCGCGCACCACGATGGCGTCGTCGATCAACACCCCGATGGCCAGCGACAGCCCCAAGAGGCTCATGAAGTTGAGGGTAAAGCCGCACAACCATACCGCGATGAAAGCGGCGATGACCGAGGTCGGCAGACTCAGCGCGGTGATCAGCGTCGAGCGCCAAGAGTTGAGAAAGAGGTAGACCACCAACACCGTGAGTCCGGCGCCGAACACCAGCGCGTGGATGACGTTGTCGAGACTGTCGCTGGCCGCGCGGCCGCCATCCTGGGTCACTTCGAGCTTGGTGCCGGCTGGCAGGGTCTTGTTGATTTCCGCCACTTGCGCGCGGATTTCGTCGGCCACGGACACCGTGCTCGCCTCGCGCGTGCGCGTGATGGACATGCCGACATTGGGGTGTCCGCTCCTGACCGACAAGCCGGAAAGCTCGGCGAAACCGTCTTGCACCGAAGCCAACTGTCCCAGGCGCACCACTTCGTTGCCGCGGCGGCGCACCACGATCTGCTCGAACTCGGCGGGAGACTCGATGCGCCCGATGAGCCGTATGCTCTGATTCTCGAGCTGACCGCGCACCATGCCCACCGGCGCCGTGGCATTCTGCGCACGCAAAGCCGCCACCACTTCGGTGACTGAGACGTTGTACTCCCTGAGCTTGCCGGCGTGGAGCAGCACCGACAGTTCGCGCCGCAGCGCGCCGCTGACGTTGACCGTCGCCACCCCGTTGATGGCGCGGAAGCGGTCGGCGAGCTGGTCTTCGGCCAGGCGGGAGATTTCCGCATGGTTTTGCTGGGTGGAAGAAAGCGCAAGCTGCATGATCGGCTGCGCCGACGGATCGACGCGAAAGAGCACCGGCTCGCGAATCTCCACCGGCAGTTTGTGCCGCACCGAGGCGATGGCATTGCGCACCTCGTCGGCGGCTTCGACCATGTTCTTGCCGAAGTTGAAGACCATGATGACGCGCGCCAGACCTTCGCTGGCGGTGGAGCGCGTCTGATACACCCCGGCAATGCCTTGCAGGGCTTTCTCCACGCGGTTGATGACCTCGCGCTCGACGCTATCGGGCGACGCTCCCGGATAGGTGATGTTGACCACCAGTACCGGCTGTTCGACATCCGGAATCTGGTTCACCTTGAGCTTGTTGAGCGCCAGCAAACCGAGAGCCATCAGGCCGATGATGATCACCAGCGCGGCGATGGGCCGCTTGATGCTGAATTCGGAAAGAAACATGATTACTTCCCTCCGTCCGCCTTGGCCTCGGGCTTAGGCTTGATCTCGGCCTTGGCGTCGCGCTTGCCAGCCGGGGCCGGCGCGGCGGCGATTTCTACCGCCTGGCCTTCGACGAGACTGCTATTGGGGCTGCGCAAAATTTTGTCGCCTTCGGCAAGGCCGCTCTGCACCGGATAACTGCCGCTGCGCGGGTCGCGCGAGCCCAGGGTGACGGCCATCTTGGCGAGTTTGTCGTCCTTGACCACCCACACGTGCGTGGCGTCCCCCGCGCGCACCACCGAGCCTTCCGGCAGCAAAAGGGTTTGCTGGCGGCCGGTTTCGATGCGGCCTTCGGCATACAGCCCGGCCACGCGCAGGTTTTCGCCTTGGTTAATGGAAACCAATACTTCCAGCTGGCGCGTGGTGGCATTGGCAGAAGCGTCGATGCGCTTCACTTTGCCGCGAAAATCGACATTCGGGTAGCCGTTGACCCGGAAGCCCACATCCTGCCCGAGTTTCAACTCATGCATGCGGTCGGCGGACACCAGCCCTTCGAAGCGCATGCTGCGCGGATCGATCACCTTGACCAGTTCCTTGCCGACTTGCGCGGTGTCGCCCACCGAGGCCTTGCGGTCGCTCACCACCCCGTCGAAAGGCGCGCGCACTTCGGTGCGGCTCAACTGCTGCCGCGCGGAAGCCACGCGGGCGCGAGCCGCCACCAAGTCGCTTTGCGCATTGTTACGACGCACCTCGGCGTCTTCCAGCGCCGACATCGAGGTCATACCCTGGGCTTGCAGCGCTTTTTGACGCTGCAATTGGCGCTCGGTTTGTTCGAAGGCCTGCGTGGACGCGCGCAAGGCTTCTTCCGCGGAAGCGAGGCTGTCGCGGATGGCGGTGTCGTCGAGCCGAAGCAAGAGCTCTCCGCGCTGCACCGGCTCGCCGTTTTCCTTGAGCACTTGGGTGACCACCGCCGACACCTCGGCGCGCAAGTCGGCGCGACGCTCGGGCTGAATGGAACCGGTGATCACCGGTCCGCTGGCCACCGCGCTAGCGCCGAGTACGCGCCAATCTTCCGTGGCAAGCAGTAATTTGGGCGGTGGTGCGTTTTTGCCGCCTTTGCTCGGCGCCGGGGCGGCATTGGCCGTGCCAGCCGCGGCGGCTTGCTCCTGCGGCTTATTGCCGCAGGCCGCCAGAATCAAAGTGCAGGCCAGGATGGGCAGAAGCTGCCGCAAATCGGATGGGGACATCGAGACGCTCCTCGTGGGTTCGGGCGGGGGCCTGGGGTCTCGGCGCGCCGTCTTCGTGGGACGACGGCGAGCGGCTGGCCCGATCTGTTGTTGAGTTTTCGAATTTCGAAAGACTCGCTGGCGCAAACAAAAGTTCAGAAAAGTTGCCAAGTCTAGCCGGAAATGGGTCCGTTTGCGCATCCGGATTTCGCCGGATGGGCTGAATCGGGTATCCTCAGCGCTTGGAATTCCGCAACCCAAACGCGGGTTTGGTCTCGGTAGGCAAGGATGTATCCCCAAGCAACGATTCTGGCAGTCGATGACGCACCGGAGAACCTGCAAGTTCTCAACGCCGTCTTGAAGGACCACTACCGCGTCAAGGTCGCCACCAGCGGCGAACGGGCGCTGGCGCTAGCCACAGGCGCGGAGCCGCCGGACCTCATTTTGCTCGACGTGATGATGCCGGGCATGGATGGCTACGAAGTCTGCGCCCGGCTCAAGGACGACCCGCGCACCCGCGACATTCCGGTGCTCTTCGTCTCCGCCCGCGACGAAGAAGAAGACGAAGCGCGCGGTCTGGCGCTGGGCGCCATCGACTACATCGTCAAACCCATACGCCCGTCCATCGTGCAGGCGCGGGTGCGCAATCACCTCGAACTGAAAAGGAACCGCGACCTCTTGGCGCGCCTCACCACCGTCGACCACTTGACCGGCATCAGCAATCGCCGGCGCTACGACGAATACCTCGAACTCGAATGGCGCCGCGCCGCGCGCGACCAAACACCGATCGCGCTGATCGCCATCGACATCGATCACTTCAAAGCCTACAACGACCTCTACGGCCACCCCAAGGGCGACACCTGCCTCATCGCCGTCGCCCAAGCGCTGGCCCAAAGCGTCAGCCGCACGCCGGACCTCATCGCCCGCTGCGGCGGCGAAGAATTTGCCTGCGTGCTGCCCGGCACCGATGCCACCGGCGCTTCGCACCTCGCCGACGAAATGCTCACCCGCGTGCTCGCCCTGGAAATGGAACATGCCCGTTCCGCCACGCACGAAAAAGTCACCGTCAGCATCGGCGTAGCGGCCATGATTCCCGACCCCGAAGAGCCGCCGCAAACCCTGGTGGCCCTGGCTGATGCGGCGCTCTACCAGGCCAAGGCCGAAGGGCGCAATCGGGTGGTGGTGCGGCAGTCTTGAGCGGGGCTAGGCAGCGTTAGGGTGGGTCAAGGGCGCGGCGCGGCTGGTCCGGCTTAGGCGATTGCCGGTCTGTTCTGGAAGCGGCGAACGGAAGAGGCTTTACCAGAGCGCTGTCCCCTAGGGGAGTTTCAAGAGTTCTTGTCCCATGCCCGACGTATTCATTTCACACCCCAAAGCGCCTTGACCGGCACCGCGAACAGATCTTGCGCAAAACGCACCGTGCGCTCCCCGTCGTACAGCACTAAGCCGCAGACAAAGCGCTCGCCGCTGGCCGCTCGAAGTTTGCGCAGGCCGCGAAAATCCGCTTCGGTCACCGTCGCCGCGGCCTTTACCTCCACCCCCGCCACCATCCGCCCCTCGCGCTCCAACACCAACTCGACCTCGCAGCCGTCCTTGTCGCGAAAATGATAAAAGTCGATAGCATCCGCGTGCCAGCCCGCCTGGCGCCGCAACTCCTGAAAAACAAAGGTCTCCAGCAATTGCCCTAGCAGCGGGCGATCCTTCGACAACGCGCCGGCCTCCAGACCGAGCAGGCTCGAGGCCAGGCCGGTGTCCCCCAGATGCAGCTTCGGTGTCTTCACCAACCGGCTGAGCCGATTGCTGTGCCAAGGGAGCAGGAGTTCGATCAGAAAGATGCGTTCAAAGAGCGTCACGTAGTCGCGAATCGTGGGGCGACTCAATTGAAACGGCGCGGCCAGCTCGCTCACGTTGAACAACCGCGCCGTCTGGCCAGCGGCAAGTTGGAGCAGCCGCGGCATAACATTCAGCGAACTGATGCGGGCCAGTTCGCGCACATCGCGCTGCACCAGGGTTTCGAGATAGGCGCGATACCATTCGCGCCGGCGCCGGCCGGCACCGCGCGCCAGGGCAGCCGGATAACCGCCGGCGACGATACGCTCGGCCAGTTCCGCACCGAGTCGACCGTACGGCTTCGCCTTGAAGTTCGCCGAAAACAATGCCTCGATGAAACCGCTCTTGCTGCCGGCGAGCTCGCATTGCGCCAGAGGGTAGAGTCGCAGCAACTCCATCCTTCCGGCGAGCGAATCCGACAACTTCGGCGCCAGCAGAACGTTGGCCGATCCGGTCAGCACGAAACGCCCAGGTCGCCGGTCGCGATCTACCAAAGCTTTCAGCGGGGTGAACAACTCCGGCGCCCGCTGTATCTCGTCCAGGATCACTCGCGCCGGCAAATCCGCCAGGAAGCCGGCCGGGTCTGCTTTGGCCGCCGCCAATTGCGTCGTATCATCGAAGGTGAGGTAGGCATAACCGCGAAGGGTTTGCGCCAAGGTCGTCTTGCCGCATTGGCGCGGACCATGCACCAGCACAACCGGCGTATCGGCCAAGGCCTCCAGCAGTCGCGGGCGGACAAGGCGGGTAATCAGAACCTGCTCAGACATGCGGCTGATGGTAACATCGATCCCGGATGATTGAAACCTTTTACTCCGGCTAGTTGAAACTTTTTACTTCGTCTAATTGAAACCTTTATGTCCGGCCAATCGAAAGCATCTATCCCTCGCCGTGTTCGATTACATCGCCAGGGAGAAGCGATGGATCACCCCAACGCAGCAGGCTGCTGCTTGTGGCCAGGCATCGATCCTTTCTTCGGCCAGTTGTTCTGGTTGTGCCACGTTGCGCCTTAAGGCACCACCACCCGCAGCGCCCGCGGCAAAACGCGAAAGATCAGCCCCGCCTCAGCGGCGGCGCCGACGAGTTCCCCGTCGGCTTCGGCGGGTGTGCCGGAGGGTGCGGTGATGCGCACTTCGCGGGCGCGGGCGTGGCGCACGCCGGGGTGTTCGAGGATGCTGCCATCGTACAAGCGGCGCAAATTCCAAAGCACTTCGAGGCGCGTGAAACCGGGAATCCGGATCACTTCGAAGAGGCCGTCGTCGGCCACGGCGCCGGGCGCGACTTGCATGCCTTGGCCGCAGTAGCGACGCAGGGCGATGAAGACGGCGAAGCTCGGCGCTTCGCCTTGTGCTGCTTCGTCGATGGTCAGCGCCAAGGGTACCGGCGCGAAACGCGCGAGGTTGCTGATGGCTCCCCAAAGGTAGATCAGGCGGCTGCTGCGCTTTTGGTGCAGCGATTGCACCACGAAGGCATCGAAGCCCACGCCCGCCACGTTGATGAACCAGGCCTTGCCCGGCGGCAGGGCTTCACCCGCGACGCCGGGGCCTTCGATCTGACCTACGTCTTGCAAAACGGTGTGTTCGCGCGCGAGCAATTCGACCGCACGATCCCAAGGCCCGGGAATGCCCACGTCGCGCGCCCAATCGTTGCCGGTGCCCACCGGAATGAGGCCCAGGGTGACACTCAGGGTATCGACTTCGGGGGTCGCAAAAATGCCGTTGACGATTTGATGCAACGTGCCGTCGCCCCCCACCGCGGCAAGCTTGCGATAACCATCGCGCAAGCCGCGTTGCGCAAGCCTTACCGGGTCGCCGGCGGTTTCGCTCACCACCAAGTCGAAAGCAAGGCCGCGCGCCTTGAACAATTCCGCCAGGCGCTCATGTTGCCGCATCGCCGCGCCCTTGCCGGCGCGTGGGTTGGCGATCAAGAGCCAAGGTGAGGCGCCGTCCGTGGCCATGGTCATCCGCGCCTCGGGATCATTGCGCGTTGAACCATGCCATGAAAGTCAAGCCGTGCACTCAAAGTTGCGCGGCTTGAAAACTGTCGCACTGCGCTGGACTGCCGCTCTCGAAGCCGCGCCGGAACCAGCGCACCCGCTGCGCGGAACTGCCGTGAGTGAAGGTCTCCGGCACCGCCACCCCGCGCGTCTGACGCTGCAAGCGATCGTCGCCGATGGCGGTGGCGGCATTGAGCGCTTGTTCCAATTCCCCTGGTTCGAGGATTTGCCGCATTGTGTCGGCACGTTTGCCCCACACGCCGGCGAAGCAGTCGGCCTGCAATTCCAAGCGCACCGACAAGGCGTTCGCTTCGGCTTCGCGGGCGCGGCGGCGCGCGGCATCGAGCTTCGCGGTGGTGCCGAGCAGGGTTTGCACATGGTGCCCGATCTCGTGCGCAATGACATAAGCCTGGGCAAATTCCCCCGGAGCGCGAAACCGCTCGCGCAAATCCTGAAAGAAAGCGAGATCGATGTACACCTGCTGGTCGGCTGGGCAATAGAAAGGTCCGGCCGCGGCCTGGCCCAGTCCGCAGGCCGTGGGCGTGCGGCCGGTAAACAGCACCAGGGTCGGTTTGGCGTATTGCCGCCCGGATTGCCGAAACACCTCGCTCCAAACATCTTCGGTCGAGGCCAGCACTTTGGCGACGAAGCGTGCGCCCTCGTCGCGCTTCGTCGGTGCGGCGGTCGCAGGCGCAGGCCGTGCAGGTGCAACCTCTTCGGCTACACCCAGCAGTAAGGCCGGGTCGATGCCCAGAAAATAGCTCAGCACCAAAGCGACGAGCACGCCGCCCAAACCCAGCCCCGCGCCACGCAGAGGCATCCGGCCGCGGCGATCTTCCACGTGCTCGCTTTCGCGTTCGTCGTCCAGTCTCATGTTCAGCTCTCCCTCATATCGAAGAGGTCAGTGTCCTTCACGCCACCCACCGCGCTTCGATTCATTGCGGCGCTTTGGCGCAATTGGCCTGACAAGCGCCACGGCGCATAATAACGCACCTGCCCCCCGACAAAGACGCGCAGATGAAATCGCAGAATGTGGCCGCTGGCGCGCTGGCCCTCGCCCAGGCCAGCTGGCGCCGGCGCTGGGTGCGCTGGACCCTTGGTACGCTGGCGAGTCTATTTCTCGTTTTCGTGCTGCTGGGTTACTTCTGGCTGCCCGGATTCGCGAAGAACAAGCTCGAAACCGAATTGTCGCAGCTGCTCCATCGGCCGGTGAGCGTGGCGTCGATCAAGGTTTCGCCTTTGACGCTTTCCGCCACCTTGAAGGGCTTGCGCATCGCCGCTCGGGCCGAGGATGCTTCCGCCGGCGCGGCATCGACACCGCCGCTCTTCACGCTCGAAGAATTGTATGCGCGGCTGAGCCTCGCCTCTTTGGTTCAACGCGCGCCGGTCATCGCCCGCTTGCGCATCGTGGCGCCCGAAGCTCGCATCGAGCGCGACCACCAAGGCCGCTATTCGATCGCCGATTTGCTCGACGAGTGGTTCGGCGCCGCCAAGCCGCAGCAGCCCCCGCCACCCGCGGGTGAAGCGCAAACACCACGCTTCGCGGTCACAAACATCGAAGTCGAACGCGGGCGGTTCGAGTTCATTGATCATCTCAAGGCAGCGGAGCACCGGATCAGCGACATTCGTCTGGGCGTGCCCTTTCTCGCCAACATCACCAGTGATGAAGAGGTTTGGGTCGAGCCACGGTTTGCCGCACTGGTGAATGGCGCGCCCTTCGAGTTGACTGGGCAGGTCTTGCCTTTCGCGGAAAAGCGGGCAGCGACGCTGTCACTGCGCTTCACCGATTTCGACCTCACGCGCCTGGTCGAATATTCACCGCTGCCGCTGCGCGCCCGACTGCTCAGCGCGAAGCTCGATTCCGATCTGCAACTCGTTTTCGAACAAGCCGGCGGCGGCTCTCACGCCATGACCCTCACGGGGGAAGTTGCACTGAAGGACGTCGATCTCGCTGCCGCCGAAGGCTCGCAAAAAACCGCGGCGCGTTTCTTGAAACTGCCGCGGCTCACCGTCAAATTGGCGCGCGCCGATCAAACCGGTGCTTTCAGCATCGAGCGGGTCGAAGCGCAGTCGCCGGAGATCAGCTTGCGGCGAACCAAGGACGGCAAGCTCGATTGGTCCGCCCTGGTGGCCCTGCCGCAGGAGACCGCTGACACGCCAGCCCAGTCAACCGAACCCTCTAGTGCCACCGCCGCACCCGCCACGCCCAACGGCGCGCCGCCGTCACGCCCCTCGATGCGTATCGCCGAAATGGCGGTGCGGGCGGGCAAGTTGAGTTTTCGCGATGAAGCCACGCCGCTGCCCTTCGTGCTGGAACCTTTCGAAATCGACGCCAAGAATATCGATCTATCCGGCGCAACGGCATTCACACTGGGAGCGAAGGCCACCGTCAACAAAAAGGGCGCGCTGCAAATCGATGGCACGGTTGCTTGGGCGCCTCTGGCAACGGAGCTGCGGCTCGATTTGCGCGAGCTCGATCTGGTGCCGCTGCAAGGCTGGGGCACCGATCGCTTCACCGGCGTGTTGACGCGCGGCGCGCTGACCTTCGCCGGCGATTTCGCGGCGCGCGGCGCTCCGGTCGCGGTGTCGCTCGCCGGCAAAGGGCGTCTGGCTGACGTGAACGTGCTCGACCCGATCACCGCCATGGAGCTTTTGCGTTGGCGCCGGCTGGAGGTGAATAAACTCGCAATCGACACCGCGCCGCTACGCGTGGACCTCGCCGAAGTGACCCTGGCGGATTTCTTCGCCCGCGTGGTGCTCTCGGCCGAAGGGCGCCTCAATCTGGCGGATTTGTATCGTTCGGAAGAATACAGCGCACCGGCGACCGAAGGCCCGGCAACAGCGGCGGTGGCAACCAAAGGCGCACCGGCGGCCGCGGCCGCTGCCCTGCCGGTGCGCGTGGAACGCATCAACCTTGCCAAGGGCAACATCAATTTCACCGATCTCTTCATCAAACCCAATTACCGCGCCAATGTGACCGATCTTGCCGGCACCATCGGGCCGCTCAAGGCGGGCGCGCCGGGTGAAGTGAAGGTGAACGGCGCGGTGGACCACAGCGCGCCGCTGGCCATCACCGGCCGCCTCGATCCCTTCGGCGCCGCGCTGGCCCTCGACCTGGAAGCCCACGCCAAAGGCATCGACCTGCCCACCTTCAGCCCCTACTCGGGCAAGTATCTGGGCTACGCTATCGACAAGGGCAAGCTCTCGGTGGATCTCGAGTACCACATCGAAAACGGCGAATTGCGTGCCGAGAACAAGATCTTTCTCGACCAGCTGACCTTCGGCCAGAAGATCGAAAGCCCTGATGCGCTGGCCATTCCCGTCACGCTCGCGGTGGCGCTCTTGAAGAACGCGCGCGGCGAAATCGATTTGCGCCTGCCCATCAGCGGCTCGCTCAACGATCCGGAGTTTCGCATCGGCGCCGTGATCATCCAAGTCTTCGTCAATCTCATCGTCAAGGCGGTGACGGCACCATTTGCCCTGCTGGGAAATCTCTTCGGCGACGGGCAAGATTTGTCGCAAGTGGAATTTGAGGCCGGCAGTGCGGCGCTCGCGCCCGCCACCGAACAGCGCTTGGAAGCCTTGGCCAAGGCCTTGGCGGATCGACCGGGCCTCAAGATGGACATCACCGGCGCCGCCGATCCCGAGGCCGACGCAGCGGCCTTGCGGCGCGGGTCGCTCGACCGTCGGCTGCGCGCGCTCAAACTCGCCGAGGAGGCGAAAAAGGGGCAGGCCGGAGGAACCTTGAGCGAGGTGCAACTGAGCCCCGAAGACTCTGCGAAATATCTCGCCCTCGCTTTTCGCGCGCAGTTTCCGCCCGCCGGAGCGAGCGCCCAAGGCGAACAGAAAACCCCGCCCGTCCCGGAAATGGAACAACGGCTGCTGGCGGCCGAAACCTTGGGCGAAAATGAGTTGCTGGACCTCGCCAGTCAGCGCGCCAAAGCAGTCGAGAGCTGGTTGCTGGAAAAAGGCCAAGTGACAAAGGAGCGGCTCTTCGTCTTGGCACCGAAAGTCGAGGCCTCAAGCGAACCAGGCAAGGACGGCATGAAAGCGCGTTTCGCCCTGAAATAGCCCAAGGCCACGGCTTTCGCTACGAAGATAAGTCAGCGCGGCCAAACTGCCGCGCGCGGCACTTCACTGCTTTTGCCAATTCTGGAAGTGGAATCAGGTGGACGTTCGGCGCAGGCGCTCCAAAGCGGTTTCGAAGTCGTAGCCGGCCACCGCCGCGGCGATCTCGGGATACGCTTGCGGCCACGCCGCGGCAAACACCGCCGCCCCGCGCTCCAGCAGTTCCGCCGCCGTGGCATCGCCGCTAGCAAGCAGCGCTTCGAGTTGCGCGCGCAGAGCAGCCACTTGCGCGGCGTCCGCCTCGGCTGGCGCTGCGGTCGACGACGACACAGGATGCAGTGCGGCGAGGCCTTCGAGCACCGGGTGCAGTTGCTCTTGCAAATCGTGCAAGCGGGCGGCCAGGATTACCGCGTCGGCGCGCGTACGGGTCGCTTTTTCCAGCTCGCCCGCTGCGGCGGCTACGGCTTTGGCACCGATGGTGGCGGCCGAACCCTTGAGCGTGTGCGCCAAACGCTCCGCGGTTTCCAGATCCTGATTGGCACATGCCAGACGATAAGCTGCGCCGAACTGCTCCTGCCCGCTGGCAAAGCGCAACAAAAGCGAGCGGTAGAGCGCTGCGTTGTCCATGGTGGCGGCAAGGCCCGCGGCAACATCGATGCCGGGCAAGGGCGGCAAGGGCGGCGCCTCGCTGCGGAATTCTTGGGGCAGGGCCACGCGGTTTTGGCCCGCCCGTGGTCGAATCCAACTCGCCAGGGTGCGAAAGAGCTGATCGACATCCACGGGCTTGGCGAGATAGTCGTTCATACCGGCGGCGAGCGCCCGCTCGCGATCGCCCGCCATGGCATTGGCGGTCATGGCGATGATCGGCAGCGCTTCCAAGCGCAGCTCGGCACGGATGCGCCGAGTGGCCTCGTAGCCGTCCATCACCGGCATCTGACAATCCATCAACACCGCGTCGAAATGTGCATCCTTACCCAGCGCCGCCAGCGCCTCGCTGCCGTTGCCGGCCAGGGCGGCTTCGATGCCGGCATGGCGCAACCACTCCACGGCTAACTCCCGGTTGATTTCGTTGTCTTCCACCAGCAGCACGCGACTGCCCGACAGCCGTTCCACCAAGCGCTTGCGCTCGCCGGCATCGGGTCCGGCGCGGCGCTCCACGGTGGCGCGCTTGCCGGCAGTCTGGTTGATCGCCTCGATGAGCTGCTCCGGCAACACCGGCTTGGTGAGCACGCAGTCGAGGGCCACACCTTTTCTTTGCGCTTCACCCAGAGCCTCCTCGCGTCCGTAGGCGGTGACCATGATGGCGGCGGGAATTTGCAGCAGATGTTTGGTCGCCAGTTCGCGCAGGGTTTCCACGCCGTCCATGATCGGCATCTTCCAGTCGATCAACAGCAAATGGTAGGGTTTGCCGCGCGTTTCGGCTTCGAGCACGGCATCGAGCGCGGCCCGACCATCGGCTGCTGTGCTCACTTGCAAACCCAAGCGCTGAGCGATGTCGGCGGTGATCTCGCGCGCGGTTTCGTGGTCGTCCACCACCAGCACGCGCATGCCCGCCCAGGTTTCGTGCGCGGCGCGCCAGGGCAAGGCGGCTTCCTGCGGCAAGCCGAAACGCGCGGTGAAATGAAAAACCGAACCGCGACCCGGTTCGCTCTCCACCCAAATGCGGCCGTCCATCAGTTCCACTAGCGCCTTGCAGATGGCAAGCCCCAGGCCCGTGCCGCCGTAACGCCGGGTGGTCGAAGTATCCGCCTGACTGAAGGGCTGGAAGAGCCGCGCGCACTGTTCCGCGGTCATGCCGATGCCGGAGTCGCGCACCCAAAAGTGCATCTCCACGGTCTCGCCCTCGCGCACCGCGCATTCGATGCCCACCACGACCTCGCCGCGCTCGGTGAATTTCACCGCGTTGTTGGCCAAGTTGAGCAAAACTTGCCCGAGGCGCAGCGGGTCGCCGATCAGCGCGGGAGGAATGTCTGGTCCCAGATGGAACAAGAGTTCCAGGCCCTTGTCTTCGGTCTTGATGCCGACCAGGCTGGCCAACTGATCGAGGGTTTCATCGAGCCTGAAGCGCACACGCTCCAGCACCATCTTGCCCGCCTCGACTTTGGAGAAATCGAGCACGTCATTGATGATGCCCAAGAGGTTCACCGCGGAGCGATGCACCTTTTCCACGTAATTTCTTTGATTTGGCGCCAAATCGGTTTGCAGCGCCAGTTCCGACATGCCGATGATGGCGTTCATGGGGGTGCGGATTTCGTGGCTCATGTTGGCCAAAAAATCACTCTTGGCCTTGGCGGCATCTTCCGCCGCGCGCCGCGCCTCGGCCATGGCGGCCTCGGCGGCCTTGCGCTCGGCGATGTTTTCCAGCACCCAAATCGTCACCCATTTGTGATCGGGCATCGGTATGCCGCGTGCCGAAACCTGCGCCACGAAGTCGCCGCCATCGCGGCGCGCGAATGTCCATTCCATATTCACGTCACGACCCGAACGCAGCACCGGGCCGACCAGGGCGCCGAATTCGGCGTAGCGCTCCGCGGAATGCTGCAGGATGGCGCCCGACTGGCCAATTAGCTCCTCGGCTTGCGCCCCGAGGTATTCGCCGATACGCCGGTTCACGCGCAGAATGACGCCGTCCGCGGTATAGATGATGCCGTTGGGGGCGTTCTCGAAGATCATGCGCTGCTCGGCCAGAAGCCGCTCCATCTCCCGCTGCTGCAGCTCGATTTCCAGCCGCGCGCGGCGTCTTTCGGTGATGTCGTCGAGGGTGAACTGATAGAGCTCCTGGCCGCGAAATTCAAAGGCGATGATGTGCACCTCGGCATCCCAAATCTCGCCGCCGGGCCTTTCGAATCGCCACTCGAAGCGGGCGAGCCGCTGCTCGCGCAAGCTCTCCATGAGCGCTCGTGCCGCATCGGTGCTGGAACTGCCGTCGTACTGCCGCGGCGGCGAAAAATCGAGCGGATCCTTGCCTAGCAGCTCGGCACGCGCGCCCACACCGTACATGCGCACCGCGGCCGGGTTGCAGTCCACGAAGCCGGCTTTCGGATCGAGGATGACGATCGGCCGCGAAGACTCCTGAAAGAGCATTTTGTTGTAGGCCTCGCTCTCCTTGAGCGAAACCTCGGCGAGCATTCTCTCGGTGATGTCTTGATGCACGCCCACCACCCGCCGGGCACGACCCGCGGAATCACGCTCCGCGGCGTGGCCGATGTCGAGCACCCAGAGGTATTCGCCGCTCGCCATGCGCAGGCGATACTCGGCGCGATACGCCGCGTCGTCGCCGCGCAGAAAGCGTTCGAGCAAGGGACGCACGCGAGGACCATCCTCGGGATTCACCAGGTCATCCCAACACTGCTGATAAGTGGCGTACCGCTGATTCAATTCGGCTTTGGTGTAGCCCAGCATCTGCGCCCATATTGGGTTGATAGTGGACTTGGTGACCTTGCCCTCTCCGTCGAGTTGCCAGTCGTAGAGGCCGAGATTGGCCCCTTGCAGCGCCAGATTGAGCCGCTCTTCGCTGCGCGCCACGCGCTCCTCGGCCAGCTTTCTTTCGGTAATGTCGTTCAGCCAGGAGACGTGATAACGCCCGTCGGAAAAATCGAGGAGTATGGAAGACAGCAACACGGTGCGCGGCGTGCCGTCACGGTGCACGAACTCGGCCTGGAAATTGCTAACCGCGCCATCGCGATGCAGGCGCTCGAGGAACACTTCGCGCTCGGCCGGATTGGCCCAGGAACTGCCCGCGCGATGTTCACCCAGTTCCTCGGGCTTGACGCCCAACATTTCGCCATGCGCCCGGTTGGCCAAAATGAGCCGGCCCTCCTCGTTGCCGATGACCACACCCACGGGACTGTTCTCGAGAATGCGGCGCAGACGGTCCTCGTTTTCTTGGCGTTCGCGCTCCAGGCGCTTGCGCTCGGAGATGTCCTCGTAGACCCAAATGGCCGATCGCTCGTACCCGGGCAGGCGTATGCCCTGGCCGGAGACCATGGCAATGAAGAGCGAGCCGTCGGCGCGCTGAAAATGCCACTCGGCGCGCACCTCGCGCCCTGCGCTCAGAAGCGGCGCCGCGATCTGGGCAAAGGCGGTGTAGCTCTCGGGGCTAGAAAATAGAACCGAGGAAACCGGCTGGCCCACCAGCGCCTCGCGCGCCAAACCCACTTCGGCGCAAAAGCGCTTGTTGGGCCGCAGAATCACGCCGTCGGCGGTGTAACACATGGCCAGCGGGGCGTTTTCGAAGATGACCTGCTGCTCTTCGAGGAGCTTGGCAATCTCCCGCTGCTGGCGTTCGATCTCTTGGCCGGCGCGCTGTTTCTCGGTCACGTCCTCTATGGAAAACCGCAACATGGTGCGCCCGCCGACATCGAAAGCCATGAGGTGAACTTCGGCATCGAAAATTTCGCCGTTGGAACGCTGCGCCCGCCACATGAAATTGGCGATGCCGTGCTCAGCGATGAAGCGGTTGATTTCGACCCCCGCGTTCGTGCTGTCGGCGCCGTCGTATTGCTGCGACGCGGAGAACTCATAAGGGCTGCGCCCGAGAATCTGCTCGCGCTTTTCGAAACCATAGAGCTTGAGCGCCGCCTGATTGCAATCGACGATGCCGATCGCCGGGTCGATGATCACCAAGGGAATAGGAGAATCTTGATAGACGCGCCGGTTGTATTCGGCGCTGCGCGCGAGGATGGCCTCCGCCTTGAGGCGCGCCGCCTCGCTGGCGGCAAGCTGTTGGCGCAGTTCGGCCAGTTCCTGTTCGCGCGTTTGCCGCGCCGCTTCTTCCACTTTAGGCCCGTTCCCCATGATCGCTACGATGTCCCGGCTTACCCACATTGGCAACGGGCAGTATACCGGAACACCCCGCCCGCCCCCCAGGCGCGACGCGCGTCAGAGAGGGATGGGTGTTATTCTATGCACCGGATTGATGGCGACGGAATGTGGCACGATGGCGCCAGCGCCATCGCCCGACTCGGAACCATTTCGACCCTCGCACCCGCCCCCTAAATGCCGCATCCCATGACCCTCGCTTCGCTACTTCCCGCCCTCGGCCTGGCCAGCTTGACGCTGACTCTGGCCACATTCGCCGTCGCCGCGCCGGCACCGGACTCGATGCGCACGGTGATCGAGGAGATACGCAAACTCGAAGGCGAGCGCGATCCCAAATGCCATGCCACAGCGTCGCGCCTCGAAGATTTGATTTATGGCACGCCGCTTTCAACCGAGGCACGCCTGGCCAAGAACGATTTGCAAAAGGCACTGGCGGCTCGGCTCTGGAGCGCGGCCTCGGACGATGCCAAAACAAAGAAGGCAAAGCGCGTCGACGCGGCGACGATGACCGCCGCCCGTCGGCGCTTGTTCGACTATGAAGCCTCGACCCATGGCGATTGGCGTGTTTCGATCGGCACCGAAAACGTCGCCATCTCCAAGACCGACAAGCGGCAGTACGCCACCATCGCGTACGGGCTGCGCGCCATTCTGGCAGTAGAGCAGGAACAACTGCTGGGCCTGCGGCCGCGGCTACTGCCCTTGGAAGAAGGCGCGGTCAACGCCCTCAAGGAGGCGCTGGATCTCGTCACCTTGGCGGTGCTGCAACGTGCCGACCGCCGCGCGCGCGAGCAATCCCGCTACGAGATCGGACTGGAGCCGCTGGAAGCGCAATGGGCGAGCCTGCTTCCCGCGGCGCCAGCGTCCAAGGCAAGCCGCGCCAGACCAAAATCCGGGCGCACCGACTATCCGCTGCTCAAGGAGGTCATCCGCCAAAAGATCGACTCCTTCGAGAAATACAACCAGATCAGCATGCCGGTCTTCTTGCGCAACCTGCAGGTCTATTTCGCGCGCCATCGATGGCCGAAAGACCCCACGACGGCGGCCGAGTTTCGTTCCATTTTCACCGAGGCGATGGTGGCGTTCTCCCAGGACTTGCTCAAAGGCTCCGAAGACCTCGCCTGGCAACGCAAGGAACCCGTGATTCGCGCCGCGCAGGTAGAGGCTTTCGCGCAGCGTTTCATTCCGCATCGCATCAACGAATACGAAGATGCCATCTTTTTCCCGCGCTTGCCCAAGGCGGAGCGAGTCGAAATCGAGGCCTACGACATGGACGCCTTTCGCGACGGCGGATTGCATTGGCGCTATTTGCAGTACGTGATCGAAGATCCCAAATGGCGCGGCAAGTTGGAACCCGACCCCTTCGCCGCCGAAGTGCTCACGGAGAACATCGCCCAGTTTGGCGTCCTGCTGCTGCGCGAAACCGGACGTCTGGCCAAAGAAGCGGGTCGGGACACTTTGCACCCGAAATATCTCGATGTCGCGCTCAAGTCCATACAGACGAGAATCGACGCTCACGCGCGCACGCAGCCGGCAAAACCCGAAGCGGCACCCATTGTTTCTAGCCAAACCGCTGTCGCGGCCGGCACTTCGTTCCGTGATGGCACCCAAACCAGCGGCATACACTACCAACATCGTCTGTCGAGCTGGTTGGCGCGGCTCATTCGGGGCTACGTCGCCAAGGCCGAGGGCAAACCTGGCGAGCTCACCATTCCGCCCGCGTTTCAGGGCTCGGGCGTTGCCGCGGAGGACTTCGACAACGACGGGCACATCGATCTCTTGCTGCTCGGCGGCGCCGGCAACCGGCTTTATCGCAATCGTGGCGACGGGAGCTTCCTGGATGTCACCGAACGGGCCGGCATTGCCTGGACCCGCCCTGATGGCACGCCAGGTGAGCCCCGTCAGGCGGTATTCGCCGATTTCGACAATGACGGCTGGCAAGACTTGCTCATCACCTACGCCAACGATGCGCATCGCCTCTATCACAATCGCGGCGACGGCCGCTACGCCGACGTCAGCTCCAGCGCCGCCCTGGGCGGCGAAGGTGAAGTGGGCGGACCGGCGACGGTGTTCGATTTCGATCGCGACGGCCAGCCCGACATCTACATCGGCTACTTCGGCAACTACGTCTCAGGCGTATTCCCGACCCTGGCGCGGCGCAACAACAACGCCAGCAACGATCGCCTGTTCCGCAACCTGGGCGGCCTGCGCTTCGCCGATGTGACCGCCAGCGCCGGCATCGACAATCGCGGCTGGTCGCAAGCCATCACCCACACCGACTTCGATGGCGACGGTTGGCAGGACGTGATCGCCGGCAACGACTTCGGCGTCAACAAGTATTGGCGCAACCTCGGTAACGGACGCTTCGCCGACGTCGCGGCGCAACTCGGTACCGACAAGCCCTCCTACACCATGGGCATCGGGTTGGCTGACCTCAACGGCGACGAACTGCCGGACGTATACATCTCCAACATCGTGCTCATGAACAAGGACGAAAAATACGTTCTGCCAGGGGAAGATACGCCGATGAAATTCAACCCCGAAAAAATGGCCCGCATGCGCGTGGTCGAGGCCAACGACTTGTTCCTTTCCAAGCGCAATCCCAGCGGCTTGCCGCAATATGAGCAGAGCGACCGGGTGGGCCGCGGTTATGCCGCCACCGGCTGGTCCTGGAACGCCGAGTTCTTCGACATGGACAACGATGGCGACGACGACCTTTATGTGGTCAACGGCACCAACGCCTACAACATGTACAGCAAGGACAATCCCTACTACACCGACCCGGGCGGCCAGCCTCGCAAGGTAGAGTTTCCCACCGAAAACGCCGAAACCAACGTGCTCTTCGTCAACGCGGGCGGTATGCTCCAACTGGCCACCCAATCGGGTGCCGACCTGCACGGCAATTCCCGCAGCGCCACCGCAGCCGACCTCGATGGCGATGGCCGCGTCGATGTGGTTCTGAACAACTTCGCCGAACCCACCGTCGTACTCAAGAACGTCACCTCGGGCGAAGCGCGTTGGGCCAAGATCCGGTTGGTGGGCGACCCTGGACGTGGGGTCAGCCGTGACGCCCTGGGGGCGCGTATCCTCGTTCGCGGCAAAGGTGGTTCGGTGCAATGGCGAGAGGTGCGCAGCACAGGCAGCTATCTTTCGAGCCTGCCCAGGGAACAGCACTTCGGCCTGGGTGCGAACGACAAGTTTTCCCTGCATATCACCTGGCCCGATGGCAGCCGCATGGAGCTCAACGATCTGGCCGCCAACCGGCGTTACGTCGTCGAGCAGATGACCGGGCGGGTGCGCGAACTGAGCGCCCGGCAGTGAAAAGTCGGTTGACCCGCGCCTGGGTCACCAGCGGTCTGCTTGCCGCGCTATTGTTCGCGGCCAACGTCGCGGCAAGAACCGGCGACACCCACGGCGCACGCCTAACGGATGCCGCGCGGGCGAAAGCGGGAAGCTACGAGATTCACACCCGCCATCGCACCCTCGATGGACTCCCGGAGTACACCAACGATCTCATCCTCGAAACCTCACCCTACCTCCTGCAACATGCGCATCAGCCCGTGCAATGGCGCACCTGGAGCGACGCCGCGCGCAAGCAGGCGAAGGCGGCACGGCGACCCATTTTCTTGTCTATCGGTTACTCGACCTGCCACTGGTGTCAAGTGATGGCACGCGAATCCTTCGACGATTTGGGCATCGCCCGCCTTCTCAACGGCTACTACGTGAGCATCAAAGTCGATCGTGAGGAACACCCGGCGCTCGACGAGCACTATCTGCAACGCCTGGAAGTGCTCACCGGTTCGCCCGGCTGGCCGGCCAACTTCATCCTCACGCCGCGAGGCGAAGTCATCGCGGCGGCGAGCTATCTCAAACGCGACGCGCTGGCCCAAATGCTCAGCCAGTACGCCCGCGCCTGGACGGAAGATCCGCGCGCTTTGCGTCAACGGGCAAGCGCCGTCGAAAAGCAACTGGCGGGCGCGCCCCGCCCGCGGTCGGTTGATCTTGCCGCCGCCGCCAAGAAAGCCGACGCCTACCGATGGACCCGCTTCGACGAGCGGTTTCCCGGATTCGACGGCGAGCCACGCTTTTTTCACACGCAGTTCTTGGAGCAACACCTCGCCTCCTGGAAAACGAGCGGCAAGGCCGAGGACTTGCGGCGCTTCCTGTCGCCGCTGCGCCAGCTACTGCGCAGCGCCACGCATGACTTGGTTTCTGGCGGGTTCTTTCGCTACTCGGTGAGCGGCGACGGCAACCGGCCGCATTTCGAGAAACTGCTGCTCGACCAAGCCCTGCTATTGCCGCTCCTGGCCGAAGCCTGGGCCATTACCGGTGAGACTGAGTTTCGCGATGCCGCGATCGACTTGCTCGCCCTGCTGCGGCGCGAATGGACCGTCGACGCGGCCCTTTTGGCCGCCGGTCAAGACGCCAGCGGGAACGGCCAAGAGGGTCATTACTACCTCTTCGGCAGCGAGGAGCGCGCCGCCTTGGGTGGCGAAGTCGACGCTGCGGTTTTTTGGCACCCACTGGGCGACGGGGCTCTGCCCACGCCACGCCCGCCTCACGCATTAGCCGCGGCGATGCGCCAAGAGCTAGCTCGGTTGCGGGCGAAAAAGATGGCGCCACCCCTAGATCGCAAAGTGGTGACGGCATGGAATGCGGCTTTTTTTGCCGCTGCGGCGCAAGCCGCGCCCCTGCTCGGTTTGCCCGAGTTGTCGAACTGGGCGGCACAGGGCATGAAACGCCTGCTGCAAGTCAATCGGCGCGGCGTTGAACTGACGCGCTACAGCTTGCAAGGGGAAGCACGCGGGCGCGCCAGTGTCGAAGATCACGCCTATGTGCTGTTGGCGCTGGCCCGGCTCTATGAAGCCGATGGTTCGCCCGCGTGGATGGAGGAAGCCGAAGCCTGCGCGAAACAGTGGTCCAAGCCGCACGCACTTCTGCAGGACTTGCGCAATGTCGCGATTGACCGCGGCGCGCCCTCCGCGGCCGCGGTTTGGGTGCAAGCAGTGCAAGCTTTGGGCTCCAGCGGCCGCGCGCCGCGCGTACAGGCCCTGGCGCGGCGCTTGACTCCCGACTTGGAAAGTCTGGCGGCGCAGTCGCCACAACGCCATGGCGCGCTCGTGGCGCGTCTGACCCAAGGCGCGGGGCGCGCACCGAGCCGTGTCGCCTATCTCGCCGAAGGGCAGGTTCAAGCGCTATTGCGGCCGCGGCGCGGCAGTGGCGCAACCGAGATCGAACTGGAGTTGCGCATCGCACCCGGGTGGCATATCAACAGCGGCGAGCCCTATCAAAAGTACTTGCGGCCCACGCGCCTGCGCTTGCGACAGGAAAACAGCGGGCAATTGACAATGACTTACCCCAAAGGCGAAGACCAGCGCCTGGGCGACGAAACGCTATCGCTCTATTCCGGCACGGTGACGCTGCGCGGACACTTGCAAGCACCACTGAATGCGCACCTGCCGCTGGAACTGCAAGTTCAGGCGTGCAGTGACCAAGTTTGCCTCGCGCCGGAAGTGGTGGTCCTGCACCCCTAGCGGTTTCCGAATCGACCCCAAGCCGGGGAGATAAACGAGCCGCAGCCTATCCTGCCTGAGGCGAGCGGCGGATCACCGCCCCGTGGTTGAATCGGGCGCCCACAGCGCGCGACTTCCCACCGCCAAAACACAGAGCGTCAGCACCACCGTCGCACCCGCGGGCAGATCAAACAGGGCCGACGCGACGAGCCCCGCGGCGTAGGCCGAGGCGCCCAGCAGGTAAGCGGGCCAGGGACGTTCGCGCATCGCCAGCGCGGGCACGATGAGACTGGCGAAGACGAGATAGACGCCCACCACTTGCACCGCCGCGGTCACGGCAAGGGCAAAGAGCAGATAAAAAACCAGCGACGACGCCTCTCGCCGCAAGGCCAACCATGCGGCGAGCACGCCGGTGGTAACCAGTGCCAGAGGCAGGAGGCTGGGCCAGGTGGTCCAGAGAATCTGCCCCACCAGCAAATCCTTGAGATGCTCGCCGCCATGGGTGTCTTTGGCGAGCAGAATGATCGCCAGCGAGGCCGCGGCAACGAAAGCGACACCAATTACCGCCTCTTGCAAGCGCGGCTCGCGGGCGTCGCGCCAGCGCAGAAAAGTAGCCCCCAGTAGGGCCGCGCCCACCGCGGCGGCTTGCACCCCCCAGGCGCTCTCCACCCCGGCCGCATGTGCCAGGATCACCCCCAGACCGGCGATCTGGGCGATGGCCAAATCGAGGAAAATGATGCCCCGCTTCAAGACTTCGGCGCCCAGGGGCACGTGGGTGGCGAGCACTAAGAGCCCGGCGGCGAATGCCGGCAGCAGAATGCCGATCTGCAAGGCGTCGAAGTTCATGCCGGGTGATCTCCCACGCGGTACCGCCCGCGACGCGAACCCGGCGAAGCGGCGCCCTGCGTCTTGCCGCCTTGCTCGCCCACAGCCCGGGGGCTCGCTCCGCGGCGGGTGAGTTGCCCCGCCCTGAAGTGCGAGGGTGCCTGGCCACGACTCGCAGCGCCGCCTGATGGCGCTCCCCTCAGACAGAGTCGCGCTGATCCCGTGGTGAACGACGGGGCTTGCGCTCGACGCGTGCTCACGGCAAAGCCTCGCGCAAACGCGCCAGCGAGTCGTCGAACAAGCCGAAAAGATCGGTCGCCCGCGCCGAGCCGCCCACGGTGTATGGCAATTCGATCGCGGCAATGCCCGCCCGCTCGCTGATCCACTTGGAAGCGCGCGGCGCTTCGTAAGCCGCGCGCAACACCGCCCGCGCGCCCTCGCTGCGGGCCTTTTCCAGCACGACGGCCAGATGTGCGGCCGAAGGTTCGAGGCCCGGTTTGGGTTCAAGCTCGGCCACGATGACCAAGCCCAACCAGTGGGCGAGGTAAGACAAATTGCGGTGATGCGCAAGCACTTTGCGCCCGCGCAGGTTCACCGCCTCGTTCTCCCAGCGCGCGATCGCGGTGCCCCAGCGCGCGGCGAACTCGTGTTCGCGTCGCGCATACTCTTCGCCGCCGGCGGGGTCGAGCTGGCTGAGGCGCAGGCTGAGCGCCTTGGCCACCGCACCAAGCCGTCGCGGATCGAGATGAAAGTGCGGGTTGCCCGCCGCATGCACATCACCTTGCGCCCGATCCACGCTGTGCGGCTTCTCGATCAACTCGACTTGGCTCGCCGCTTCGAAGTAACCCGGGCGCCCCACTTGAATGGCGGCATTGCCCGATTCGCGCTGCAAAAGCGGCAGCCAGCCCGCTTCGAGTTCGGCGCCGGTACACACCAGCAAGGCCGCGCGCCGCGCCCGGGCGATGAGCGCCGGGCGCGCTTCGATGCGATGCGGGTCTTGCCGCGCCGTGGTGGCCGAGAACACCTCGGCGCGGCTACCCGCCAGCTCCTGGGTGAGCGCCGCCCATTCCGGCTCGCAAGCCAGCACTTCCAGCGCGGCTTGCGCACTGCCTGCCAGCGCCGTCGCCAAGAGGAGAAACACTTGGAGGATACGAGTCATCTGCGCCTCGCTTAGAACTTGTGGGCGCCATGCGCGCCCAGGCTGTGAATGTACTGTAGCGTCACTTGGCGCTCGCTTACGCCAGCCATGGATTGGTCGCGCGCCCATTGCAGCCGCAAGCGCGAGAATTCGCTCGGCGAATAATCGAACATCACGCTGTGCTTGACGGGTTTGTGGCTGGCGCTCTCCAGTGGGTTTTCGCCGAAATCAACGCTGCCCGGATCGAGCCGGTCATAGCGGTAGCCCACGCGCCAGCCGGGCAGAAACTGCCACACGCCTTGCACATAGCCGCCCGATTGCGCGCTGCGGTAGGGCGCGGTGAGGCCCAGGCAGGCGCCGCCTTCGGCGCTGTTGTCGGCGCACAAGAATTCACCCGATTCACGGCGCCGGAACACCTCGGCCTGCAGCTTGAAATGGCGTTCGCGGGCGTTGCCCTCGGGCGCCCACTTCCACACGAAGTCGGCGATCCAGGTTTTCGAGTGGCCGCTGAAAAGCGTTTCGGCCTCAACCTCGTTCACGTCCTCGAAATGCGCCTCGCGCAGCTTGGGCTTGGCATGCAATACGTTGATGCCGGCGCGCCAACTGTGCGAGGCGCCGAGGTCGCCGCCGATTTTGGCGAAGGCCGCCAGTACCCCAGCCCCGGAGCGATTGCCGCCCGCCTCCGAACCCGGAAAGAACTGCCCGCGCGCGGCTTCCAAGCCGAACTCCAAAAAGGTTGCGGTAGGCGCGAGCCACTTCATTTGCACGCCGTCTTGCACCAGATGTTCGCCAAAAAGCGCGCGGTACATCAGGCTCTGGTCGGCGAAATCCCAAGCGTGCGGATGTTGCTCATTGCTGTAACCCAAGCCCGAGAGAAACCGCCCGCCGCGCACCGTGAGGCCGTTGCCCAGCCCCAGGGTCTGCACCCAGGCTTCTTCGATTTCGACCTCGCCATCGGCCAGCGCAAAATTGGCATGCCCCCGGAAGTAGGGATCGACATTGGCGGACATCACCAACTCGGTGTGATCCAGCCGAAACCCTCGCCCGCCGCCGTGATCGTGCCCGCCTTCGGCAAAGCCCGCGAGGTGGCGCTCTTCCAGATCCTTTTGGCTCACATAAGCGCCTTGCAGCACCAAGGAGATTTCCGGATTGAAGCCGCTCGCGGCGGGCCTTGCCGCCGCCGGCGCGGCGCCGGGCGCGCTTGGCTCGGGCCGAGCGGCCAAGCGCGCTTCCAAATCCTTGAGGCGGGCTTCGTAAGTGTCTTGCAGCGCCTTGAGCTTTTGCTCGAATTCAGCGCGGAGTTGTTCGGTCTCGCTGCTGGCGAGGGCGGGGGTGTGAGCGAACGCGGCGGCCATAGCCAAGGCGAGCGCGCGCAAACGTGGCGATGCAATCATGGTGTCTTCCCGAAACGAAAATGAAAGCGAACGCAAGCGCTCCCCATGGAGCCTTGCGCGACCAATCAAGAACGATCAGGAAGGGAGTGGCGGAGCCTGCGCCTGAAAAGCCAGGCGCAAAGGCGGAACAAAAAAGCGCGCGACATAAACACCGCAATGCAGCGGCGCGCTGGGGCTCGCCGCGGGCGCCGCGGAACCGGGCAAAGCCGCGCCCAGTTGCCCAAAGGCCGCGCACCATTCGCAGGCCGGTGTGGCCGGATCGCCCTGCTCCACCCCCACGCCGTGCCCAATGGCGTGCGCCGCCGCCATGGCCTGCGCGATAAGGAGCAGCAGGCCAAAGATCAGGGCGCGGGGGTGGCGGAGTTTGCGCATGAAAGAAATGGCGGCGGTGTTGCCGGGGGAAGTATAGGCGATAAAGCGGTCCGCCCGTAAGGGTGCAGGAGCGCCAACGCTGACTTCCGAGGTTTCCAGAAGTAGAGTCACACCGCCATTCGTTCATTTTTGAACGGGTCGACGGTGCTCAGAGCCGTCGCAACGGCCAGAGCGCCTGCTTGACATGCGTATCTCATAGGATACACTGCACCAACGCGCATCCGGATGACCGAGATCTACCGGAATTGGATCAATGACCTCAAAGACCGCACGGTTCGCGCTCGCATTCAAGTGCGGGTTGACCGGCTTGCACACGGCAACCCTGGGCAGTTTAGGAGCCTTACGGATGGCGTGTGCGAATTGAAGATCGATGTCGGGCCGGGCTTTCGCGTCTATTACACAGAACGGGGCGGGGAACTCATCGTGCTTCTCATTGGCGGCGACAAGTCCACGCAACAACACGATATTCAGAGGGCCATCGCACTGGCCAAGAATCTTTAGGAGCAATTACATGCCCAAACCCCTCGCGAAAGCACCCCTCAAGACGAAAACGGTAGCCTATGACGTGGCAGACCAATTGCGCACTCCCGAGGAAATGGCGGCGTACTTGGACGCTTGGCTGAGCGAGGCACCGGACGATGCGGCGGGTATTGCTCGCGCACTGGGCGACATCGCGCGCGCCAAGGGCATGTCTCAGGTGGCCAAGGACGCCGGCCTCAGTCGCGAAAGCCTGTACAAGGCACTCAGTGAGAACGGCAATCCGAGTCTTGCCACGATTCTCAAGGTCGCAAAGGCGCTCGGTGTGCGTTTGCATGCGGAGGCGGTTTGAGGTGTTTTCACTGAAATGCGAGCGCGGAACCCGTTATTCAATCTCGCAGTTGAAGGGATTTGTGCTGCATGCTGCGCCTAGCCGCCCTGTTCTACGCCTAGGCTGAGGGTGACCTGCCCCCTGCCAGCCGTACCAGGCAATAGGAGAGAAGTCCGTCAAATCATGGAGAATGACGGACATGAAGAAGAGCAGATACACCGAAGAGCAGATCATTGGTTTTCTCAAGCAGGCCGATGCTGGGGTGCCGATCAAGGATCTTTGCCGCAAGGGCGGATTCTCTGACGCCACGTTTAACAAGTGGCGGGCCAAGTTTGGCGGCATGGAAGTCTCCGACGCGAAGCGTCTCAAAGAGCTGGAGGGCGAGGAGGATAAACAGGAGGATAAACAGGGAGGATAAACAGATAAACAGGGTCGAACAGATAAACAGGGTCGCAGATAAACAGGGTCGGGAGTCGTATAGATTTTGCTAGCCTTTTCATCTTTCGCCCGCAACGCGGAAACCGCCTTCACCAACCGCGCCGCCGTGGGGGTCGTAGACGGACTTGGGTATCAATTGCGAAAAGCGGCCCACTGTCGTTTCTGGGTTCAAGCCTTGGGGGTGAATTCAAAGGGATTCAGAAGCGCGACTCCGAATGGCGAAAAATCGGCAAGGTTTCGAGTCACGACGGTGAGGCCATTTACTTTGGCGATCGCGGCGATCATGGCGTCTTCGTAAAGGGTGTCTGATTTGCGATGCATGAGCTTCGCCCAGCACCGAAACGCGGGGCCATCCATGGGCAACACGTTATAGGAGCCGGCCACGAGGTCCAGCCAGGTTTCGATTTCTTTGGCTTTGCTGATGTCTTGCTCGCGGGTCAGTTCTATGCCGGCTTGTATTTCGCCGAGGGTGACGGTGGCGAGATGGAGGCTCCCGTCATCAACGGAGTTGAGCCATTGCACGACAGGCCCATGTGGCCGCCGCTTGCGAAGCTCGGAAACAACGTTGGTATCGAGCAAATACATCGTCGCTAGCTGAGAACCGCAGGTCGACGACGACGCGCTTTGCCGCGCCCTGGCACCAGCGTGTCGGTGCGGGCCGTGTCAACCAGGAGAAGTTGCTTGAGCGATGGGCGCGCGGCGGCCCGCAACCGTCGCCATTCCTCGATGGGCACCATGACAGCGGTTTCGACCCCGCGGCGGGTGACCACCTGCGGACCCTCGCTCACGCAGGCATCCAGGAATTCGCTAAAACGGGCCTTGGCGTCTTGGACTGGCCAGTTCGGCATCGCGGGCTCCTCCATAATGACTAGATTGCTGACTAGTTTATTGCCCCGGTCCGCGCCGGTCAAGGGCCGGGTTTTCGGGCGCGCCAACCGGGTCAGGATGGCGCCGCGGGTTGGCCGGGTCCGCGGAAGACGGCAAAAGGTGAGAACGTGGGTCGCATAGGCGGTCAGCGACGCGCCCGGCATCGCTGAACCGTCATATTGCGGCGGTGGCAATACCTGCCGGGGTGCGCGACAATCCGATCCACTTCAACGATGACCACGGGAGCACCTCCATGGACGACACCCCGATTGCGCCGGACGCCGACGATGCGCGGCGCGCGGCCACCGCGGATGCGGTGCTGGGCGAACTGGTGCAAGCCGCGACGGCGGCACTGGGCCCCGACCTGCTTTCGGTCGTGCTGTTCGGGTCCGCGGCGGAAGGTCGCTTGCGGGCCGACTCCGACGTCAATGTGCTGTTCCTGCTCAAAGCTTTCGACGTCCGGCACATCGATGTCTTGCGCGAGCCCTTGCGCCTGGCGCACGCGGCGGCGCGCGTCGAGGTCATGTTCCTGCTGGAAGAGGAATTGCCGGCAGCTGCCCAACTGTTCGCGGTGAAGTTCAACGACATCCGCGAGCGACACCGGGTGTTGCACGGCAGCGATGCGGTGGCGACGCTGGACATCGACGCAGCGGAGCTGCGCCGGCAGTTGCGCGAGATGTTACTCAATCTGGCACTCCGGCTGCGGCAACGTTATGCGCTGACCAGTCTGCGCGAAGAACAACTGGTGCGGGTGATCGCCGAAGTCGCCGGTCCGCTGCGCGCCTCGGCGACCGCATTGCTGCGCCTGCGAGGCCAGCCAGCCCAGTCCGGACGTGAAGCCCTGGTGGCGGTCGCGGCCGCAACCGGCGAACAAGCTTTTGTCGAAGCCGTGGCACTGCTGCCCCGGGCGCGCGAGGCGCACCGCCTGCCGCCGGGTGCTGGCGGCCCGGCGGTGCTCGCGCTATCCCGCTTGGCCCACCACCTGCGTCTCGCCCTGGAAGGCCAGACGGCGTGAGCGGGCCTCTTTTCCTGTTGGTTTATGCGGTACTGGCGGTCGCGGTCATCCTTGGCTTGCGATCTCACTTCAGGCAACGCGAGGCCTCGAAAGCGGCGCGTTTCATCGAGTTCGCCCAAGATCCCTATAAGATCGCCTACCTGCGCGCGGACCACTCCGAGGCGGTGCGCACGGTGGTGTTTTCTTTGGTGGACCGCGGCCTGCTCGAGGAATCGGACGGCATGCTGCGGCGCGCCCATGCCGATGTCGGGGACTACGTGCGCCGCCCGCTGGAAAAGGCCGTGCTCGCCTGCTGCACCAGCTGGACCCCGCTGGAAAACATCGAGACTGATGTGGGCGTGACCATGGCGGGTGAGGCGTATTCCATCCAACTGAGCCGCGATGGGCTGCTGGCCGACGCCGAAGTCTACGGCCAGCGTTTTCCGACCTTCATGCTCGCCTTCGCGCTGCTGCTCGGCATCGCGGTAGCGCGTGTGATGTGGGCGATCGCGCATGGGCGATACAACGTCATCTTCCTGGTGATGCTGGCGGCGGCGGCCTGCATTGCAACGATTATTGTTTGGCGGAAACGGCGCACCGGCCTGGGCGACGCGGCACTGGCACGCCTGGAAACGCTGTTTGGCGATCTCAAACGTCGCGCCGCCCAACTGGTTCCTGGCGGACAAAGCAATGATGCGGTACTTACCGCCGCCCTGTTTGGCCTGGCAGCCTTGCCGCAAGGTAGCTTCCCATATCTCGAACGGGTTTTCCCTCAACGCCGATCCGATGGCGACAGCGGCAGTGGCGGCGACGGCGGTAGCTCGGGCGACGGAGGGGGTGGCGGTTGCGGCGGTTGCGGCGGCTGCGGTTAGCGGGATGCCAGCCAACAGCCCGGATCGGCCACATCCACCCGGTTTTCGACCGCCTGCGACAGGCAACGCAAGCCGCCACGGCATAAGCTTTCATACACGCAGGCGGTGCAGCCGCTAGCAACGACCGTCGCATCACGCAGGCCGCGGAACAGTGCGCCCTCATAGAGCGTGGCCAGCGGGGTGTGGTGCAGGTTGCCGGCATCGATGGGCAAGCGCCGGCACGGATAAAGCGTGCCATCGGGCATGACGGTGATTAAGGTGTCGCCGGCCGTGCAGCGATAGGCCGGGCCACCACCAAGAAACTGCAGGGCACGATGCAGCGCGACTTCGGTGCGCTGCCCGATGCGCCTCTTGAGCCCGGAAGTCGCCTGCAGTTGCGTTTGTCGCATCAGCTCGATGAACTCACGCGTTTCCTCGGCCGACAAACCCTGGAGCATCTGACCCTGGCCGCTCGGGATCATGCGGTCGGCCCACACCCGCGCGACGCTGAGCCTTTGCCCGAGGCGAACCACATCGGGAAACTCGCGAAAATTGTCGCGCTGCGCGGTAAACGCGATCATCACCCGCAGCCCCGCCGCAACCAGTTGCTGGATGCCCACAACCGCTGCCGCGTGCTGCCCCTTCCCGCGCAGCGCATCATGTGTCGCCGGTGTGCCGTCGATGCTGACCTGCACGTAGCGCGGTGCCCATGCCGCCAGACGGCGGGCGAGCGTGGCGTCGATCAGCGTGCCGTTACACAGGATAGCGAAGGTGAATTCGTCACGCAGGGCGACAAAACGCTCCAGTAGCGCGGGGAACTCGGGATGCGCGAAAGGTTCGCCGCCGGTGACGGTGAGGTGTCCCGGAATACGCTGCGGCGCGCTGCCGAGAAAAGCACGAAACTGCTCCAGGATGGGCAGCCAATCGGTCAGGCCAAAGCCTGGATCGCGAAAATTTTCCTGATAACAATGCGCGCAGCGCAAGTTGCAGCGCTCGGTGATATGCCACTGCAAGCGCAGCCGTTGCGGCCGATACGGCGGATTCAGCGGCATGCAAGCTCCGAGGGAAATGCGACTGCCGCGAGCAGACTCTCGACGGCCAATCCGCTCACGACACTCGCCGTCTTGTCTTGGATAATGGGAAAGCATCGGCCGTGGCGGTGCACGCTCCTAGGGCCGCTTGCCTCGCTCGAATTTCCCTGCGGCAGGCTTCCGAACCGAAGATTCGGTCCGCGAGGTGGTTTCGGGGCGCGTTCATGGGTGCAGTCTAGCACTCCACTTTCGCTCGGTCACTTAACTGCGGGTGACCGCGCGAGGCGCGCGCCTGCGCGTTCTCTAGGCGATCGATAAACCCCTGCGAAATACGCGAGGCCGTTCACCTGAAATGTCAATTACCCATCGGCCAGTCTATGATGGCGTTTGCGCATGGATCATAAAACTTCGCCCGATGCTTGTGGAGTCCCCTTGAAACCTGACTGGAACGCCATCGATACCGTGCTGCTCGACATGGACGGCACGCTGCTCGATCTTCATTTCGACAACCATTTCTGGCAAACGCACGTCCCTCTGCGCTACGCCGAGAAGCACGGGCTCAGCGGCGAGGCGGCGGGCGCCCACCTGGCCGAGCGCTATGGCGCCAAGACGGGCACGCTGGACTGGTATAGCGTGGATTATTGGTCGCGGGAATTGGCACTCGATATAGCTGCCTTGAAGGCGGAAGTGGCGCACCTCATCGCCGTGCATCCGGACGTTACTGACTTTCTCGATGCTTTGCGGCAGATGCGCAAACGCGTCTTGCTCGTCACCAATGCGCACCACAAGAGTCTTGCATTGAAAATGGCGCGCACGGGCCTCGCGGTGCACTTCGATGTGCTCGTTACCTCACACGAAATCGGCCTGCCCAAGGAAGACGCGGATTTCTGGCCGGCTCTGGCCGCGTTTCATCCCTTCGAGCCGGCACGTAGCCTCCTGATCGACGACAGCCTGCCGGTGCTGCGCGCGGCGCGCGAGGCCGGCATCGCGCACCTTCTGGGCATCGCGCAACCCGACTCGCGGCGGCCGCGCAAAGACACGGGTGAGTTCATGGCGATCGATCGATTCGCGCAGATCATGCCTTGACCTGAACGCCGCTGAGCGGCACGAAGACGGGGATGGGGGAACGGGCGCGGCGAAAACCCGATTCGTGTCATCGTCGCCATGGCCGTTGGCTTGAAACGAGCCGTTTTCGCGCGTATCTTGCGGCCTAGATCGACGCTGGAGGAAATAACGATGCTGGGTCTCATGCAGAACAAGCCGCTGCTGATTTCCTCGCTGATTCGGCACGCCGAAGCCTATCACGGCGATACGGAAATCGTGTCGCGCGAAACGCATGGCGGCATTTTTCGCTACACCTATCGCGACGCTCACACCCGATCCCGGCAGCTCGCGCGTGCGCTGATCGCGCTGGGCGTCAAAGCGGGCGATCGCCTCGCTTCGCTGGCGTGGAACAACCATCGCCACTTCGAGCTGTACTACGGCATCTCGGGCATGGGGGCGGTGCTCAACACGGTGAATCCGCGCCTTTTTCCGGACCAGATAAGCTTCATTCTCAATCATGCGGAGGACAGTTATGTCTTCTTCGACATCACCTTCGCGCCGCTCGTGGAAGGGCTCGCGGCGCATTGCCCGGGTGTAAAGGCCTGGGTGGCGCTAACCGACCGCGAGCACATGCCCAAGACGGCACTCACCAATGTGCTTTGCTACGAAGATCTCGTCAACGGCCATTCGGACGACTATGAATGGCCGGAGTTCGATGAGCATACGGCCTCCTCGCTGTGCTACACCTCCGGCACCACGGGCAACCCGAAGGGTGCACTTTATTCGCATCGCTCGACGATCTTGCATACGCTGGCCGCTGCCTTGCCCGATGCCCTCAACCTTTCGGCGCGCGACACGGTGCTGCCGGTGGTGCCGCTTTTTCACGTGAACGCCTGGGGTTTGCCTTACTGCGCTGCGCTGACCGGTGCCAAGCTCGTGCTGCCGGGGCCCAACCTCGACGGCGCCAGTCTGTACGAGTTGTTCGAGCAGGAAAAGGTGACGCTATCCGCCGGAGTGCCCACCATCTGGCTCGGCCTTCTACAATATCTGCAAAGCAAGGCGCTCAAGCTCAGCACCGTGAAGCGCCTGGTGATCGGCGGCTCGGCCGCGCCGCCGGCCATGATTCGCGCCTTCGATGAACACTTCGGCATCACCGTATTGCACGCCTGGGGCATGACGGAAATGAGCCCGCTGGGCACCGTCAATACCTTCAAGGGCAAACACGCCGCACTTTCCCCGCAAGCGCGCGAGGCTTTGCGCATCAAGCAGGGGCGCCCCCTTTACGGTGTGGAGATGAAGATCGTCGATGGCGAAGGCAAGGAGTTGCCGCACGATGGCCAGGCCTTCGGCGACCTCATGGTGCGCGGGCCGTGGGTCGTTTCCGGCTACTACAAAAGCGAAGGCGGCAATCCGCTGCGCGAGGGTTGGTTTCCCACCGGCGACGTGGCGACCATGGACGCCGACGGCTACATCCAGATCACCGATCGCTCGAAAGATGTCATCAAGTCCGGCGGCGAATGGATCAGCTCCATTCAAATCGAGAATACCGCGGTGGCGCACCCCGCCGTAGCGGAAGCCGCCGTGATCGGCATTGCGCACCCGAAGTGGGACGAGCGGCCGCTGCTCATCGTGGTGAAGAAGCCGGGGCAGGACGTCACGCGCGAAGCGCTGCTCGACTTCCTGCGTGACAAAGTAACCAAATGGTGGCTGCCCGACGATGTGGTGTTCGTGGAGAGCCTGCCCCACACGGCAACCGGCAAGCTGCTTAAAACCAAGCTGCGGGAAGAGTTTCGCGACCACGTATTGACGCGATAGGCCAGCGGACGGGGGCAGCGACTGTTTTTTGCCCGGCCCCCTTAGCCGAGTGATGCAAGCTCTACCGCTTGGATAGATGGTCTGGATAAATGGGATAGATTGGGTCGGTGGATAAATGGGGTCGGATAAATGGGGTCGCGGGATAAATGGGGTCGGGAGTCATACTTCTCCTCGCGTTGGTCCTGTTGCGGCGGTATTTGCTCATTTCTTTGGGCAGCAGATGCCCGACGCGCTTGCTGATTGGCGGTGCTGAAAGCGGCGTGCCAATTTGTATCGGATCATCGTCCAGGCACGGCGCGTGACTGCACGTTCATTCATTCCCATTTCCCCGACTCCGTGCTCGCTGCCGACTCTGCGGCCATTTCGGCGCCGGCAAAGATAGTCACCGACGTGCCGCGCGCTTGTGAATATTGAGTTCACCCGCGAGGCGGCACGAAAGGTCGTCCCAGAGGGGGGGTCGGGTACGCGGTCTGCTATCCTGCCCGTTGGTTCTGTGGGCCGTGATGATTCCATGACCCGAGGAGCTGCCGTCAACAACATTTTTTGGTGGAGGCTATCATGATTCGTTTTGTTGCCCTGGTCGTTGGTTTCACCGTTCTGCTCGCTTGCGCGGGCGAGTCGTGCGCCGCGCAACGTACTTTCGTTTCGGTGCTGGGCAACGACGCCAATACGGCGAGTAACTGCTCCAATGCCTTTCCCTGTCGAGGTTTCGGGGCTGCGCTTACCGTGACCGATGCCGGTGGCGAGATCGTCGTCAAAGATTCGGGCGGCTACGGGCCGGTCAGCATCGACAAATCAGTGTCGATCATCGCGCCGGAAGGTGTTTATGCGGGCATCAGCGTGTTTCCGGGCAACAACGGGATCACCATTGCCACCGCGAGTGTCAATTTTCGCCTCAAAGGTCTAACCATCAATGGCCTGGGCGGTACGCGCGGCGTTTACATGACGGCGGGCGCGAGTCTCACCGTGGAAAATTGTGTCATTCTCAATTTTCCGTCGACGCCCTACGGTCACGGGATCTCGGTCGAAACCGGCGCAGTCGTCCATGTGCTCGACAGCTTACTGCAGGGAAACTACGTTGGTGTTTCGCTGCAAGGGGGTGCGAATGCGCTGTTGTCCCGCACGCGTCTGCTCGACGGCAGCTATGGCTTGAGTGTCTTCTCGGGGACGAGCGGACAGACCACAATGGCCGAGTTGACTCACAGCGAGATTCGCAACTCGTATCACGGAGCGCTCGCGGAGGCGTATACCTCAGGAACCGCGGTCCTGCGCATCAACAATGCCATGATCGCGAACAACTATTACGGCGTTTCGGTCATCGGTTCAGGTGCAAGTGCGCGGGCCAGCGTCACCGACAGCCTGCTGACAGACCAAAGCGATTGCGGCATTGCCGGCTGGAACAGCGGCACGCAGCTCATCATCAGCAGCAACCGCGCACTGCGAAACAAATACGCCTTCTGCCAGTCCTTTGGTGCAGTCGTCGAGTCGACTGGGGACAACACCGTGCGGCAGAGCATCACTGCCGATACCGACGGGACTGTGACCACCGTTGGGAAGATCTGATCGCCAGGGCTGAGAGAAAGGGGCAACAAGAGGGGCGGGAATCCTATGCGTTGGTCGCGCGCCATTGCCCCGTCATTCGCGTGCCCCGCTGCGCCAGCAAAGGTTGTGTGTTGTCTCCGCGCCCCTGTGGACGGACCTTGGGTTCCTCGTTGCCGAGGATCGTCGTGGACTGAAGGCTTGCTCTGAGAATGGAGGACCTCATGGAATTCGTCTGGTTCATCGTGGTCGGGTTGATCGCAGGGTGGCTTGCGGGTCTGCTCGTCAAAGGGGCGGATTCGGGGTTGTCGGTGACATCGTTGTCGGCATGTTGGGCGCGTTGCTTGGGGGCTTTTTGTTCCGCTCTCTGGGTGCATCGCTCGGTGGCGGCCTGATTGGCTCCGTAGTCGTGGCGACCATTGGGGCGGTGATTCTTGTTCTTGTTGTGCGTCTAATCAAACGCGCCTAGAAACACAACCTTTCCCGTTATTCAACCAGCCAGGGCCAGCTCTTCCCGCCGGAGCATGCGGCTGAGCTTGGCGTAGAGCAGATTGGCCACTCGAGGATAACCAATGTTCCGCAGAATCGTTGCAATGGCATTGCTCGTCTCATTCGTGGCGATGGCCACTTCAGGCGCCATGATGTTCGTGATCGAAAGACCGTCCTTCACGATGCAAATGCATCCTGTTCACAAATTGTTCGGTATCTTGATGGTTCTCTCCGCCGTTGCTCACATGACGCTGAACTTTCACAGCATCACGGCTCACATCAGATCTCGCACCGGCATCGTGGTGGCGATCACCTTGTCCGTCCTTCTGGTTCTGCTGTATGCGGTCGCCGCGAACAACGCGGTCCCAGAAGACCTTGCCAAAGAGATGGATGCGGCAGCCGCCAGCGCCGAGAGCCGAAAATGAGTGCTCGTCAGCGTAACCGCTCAGGAGTCCCCGGCAGGCGTGTAGAATGCGTGCTTCGCCGCGCGTGAATCGCTTCTTGCCGACCAGGACAGGTACCGCAGGCCGCGCGCGCAACCAGGAGTACATGTTTGTATCGCGGTGAACGTTTCAACGGCTACAGCCATCTCGCCGGAGCCGCGCTGGCGCTTGCGGGCGCAACGGTGCTGATCGTCCTGGGCGCCTTGCGCGCCGACCCCTGGAAAACGGTGAGTTTTTCGGTATATGGCGCTACGCTGATTCTGCTTTATGGCGTCTCCACGCTCTACCACAGCACGCGCGGCAGGACCAAAGAGGTATTTCGCAAGCTCGATCACTGCGCGATTTATTTGCTGATTGCCGGCACTTACACGCCTTTTACCCTCGTCAGTCTGCGCGGCCCTTGGGGCTGGTCGATCTTCGGCGTGGTTTGGGGGTTGGCGCTGCTGGGCGTGGTGCAGGAGTTCATTCTAGGCAAAGGCGCGCGGCTTCCTTCGCTGGCGATCTATGTGACCATGGGATGGGTGGCGCTCGTCGCGGTAGTGCCCCTGATCGACGCGCTCGGCCCTGGTGGCTTCGCTTGGGTAGCGGCCGGCGGCGTGGTCTATACCGCGGGCATCGTCTTCTACCTTTTCGACGAGCGCTTCCGCCATTGGCATGGCATATGGCATTTGTTTGTCGTTGCCGGCAGCGTCGTGCATTACCTCGCTATTTTGCTTTACGTCGCTTGCCCACAATGTGGTTAAGCTACCTGATGCCTTTTTCCGGCCGCGGCACGGACAATGGGTGGTGCGAACCATCAAGCACAAGCCCAAACGATCGGGTTTGACCGCGGCGCGACCGGTGAGTATGCTGGTCTAGCCGCGTGAGTTGCCGGATTGACGGACCGCGGTCTGATCGGATTGTGATATCGAAGGAGCACTAGCGATGCAAGTGACCGATCTTCTCTCTCAAATGGGTGGACTCCAATCGATGGCGCGCGAACTCGGGGTGAGCGAAGAGCAAGCCGCCAGCGGCGCCGAAGCGCTGCTGCCGGCCATCCTTGGCGGCTTCAAGAAGCAGGCGCAGAGCGCGCCCAGCGGCATCGAAGGACTGGGCGGGTTGCTGGGTCAATTGGGTGGCGGCGGCCTGCTCGACGAAGTACTTGCGCCGCAGCCTACGGATTTGAGCCACGGCAATGCGGTCCTGGGGGAGATTTTTGGTTCCAAGGAAATCAGCCGCACGGTGGCGCAGAACGCCGCAAGTCAAACCGGACTCGACCCCTCCATGCTCAAGCAGATGTTGCCCATGTTGGCGATGATGGTGACCGGAGTCATGTCGCGGCAAGGCGGGCTCGACAGCCCGGCTCCCTCGGGCGGCCTTGGCGGATTGCTGGGTGGCCTGCTGGGCGGGAGCAGCCCAGCCCCCACGAATACTGCGGGTGGTTTGTCCGGTCTGGTGTCGATGCTCGACATGGATGGCAACGGCAATCCGCTGGATGACATCCTGCGCGTGGCCGGCAAGGCCTTGCGCTAGGCGAAAACTCTCTAAGGCGCGAATCGAGCGTGGGAATGTCGCATTCTTCCAGCGCATTTCATGGCGATTCGCGATGGGTAGTTCATCAACAGAGGAGATCAGCATGGCCGATTATGTGACCGACGTGCGCAAGTACACCCCCAGCGTCAATGAAGCCGCCGTCGCGGCAATTGTTAAGTACTGCGGCATCGCCTTGCAGAATGCCGACTCATCATTGGTTTCGGCAACCGACTCCAAAGAACTGGCGACCGTGCGCGACGGCTTTGCCGCCAAGAAACTCGGTTTGGACGGTGCTGCTGCCGATACGGGCATCAAGACGGTGGTGGCAAAAATGAAAGATACGCCGCGCAAGCACCGCGTGACTTTCTATTACCTGTTGGCGGAAGCGACCGGCACTCTGAACAAGCTCGCCTGAGTTGCCTGAGGTTCCAAAGGAGGGATTGGCCGCGGCCGGTCCCTTTTGTCATTGATACCCGCGCTCACGAGAGGCGAACCGTCTGCTTGGCCGGCTTGCAATGGTTCCGAGGGAGCTTGAGGTTGGGCTGGGTGACTGCCAATCTGCAAGAAAGCCGAGGCGGCGTGGAATCTCTTGTCCTAGCGCAACGGAACCCAATCAAGAGACGCGCAAGCGCGACGCATTGCCTCGCCCCTTTTCTTGCAGAACACCGGCTCAACTGAGCCCGTTCCCCGACCTCGGTGCAAAGAGGCCTCGTATTGACTGAGGGATCCGTGATATGCCGCCGCATGAACCTACTCTCGCCGCTCTGCCCAACCCCTTGCTGCGCTTTTTCGCCGCAACGCGCCCGGCATTCTTAAGCGTCACGTTTGTCGCTTGCCTGGTCGGTCTGGCCACGGCCGCGCTCGATGGAAGCATGTTACGACCCGCCGCCGCGTTTTTTACGGTGTTCTTTGCTTCGGTGGCCCACGCCGGCATCAATGTGCTCAACGATTACTACGATGCCCGCAACGGCAGCGACGCCGCGAATGTGGAGCGCCAGTTCCCCTTCACCGGCGGCAGTCGTTTCATCCAAAATGGTGTGCTAAGCGAGCGCGCGGCGGGGATCTATGGCTACACCCTCTTGGCCGCCGTCATCCCGGCTGGCCTCTGGCTCACTTGGACCTCCGCCAGCGGGCTCATGTGGATAGGCCTGGGCGGACTCTTCGTCGGTTGGGCCTACTCCGCCCCGCCCTTCAAGCTGATGAGCCGAGGCGCGGGCGAAGTCGCCGTGGGCTGCGGCTGGTTGCTGGTGGTGGCCGGCGCCGACTTCGTGCAGCGCGGCACGTTTTCTGCGCTGCCTTTGATCGCCGGTCTGCCCTACGCCTTGCACGTAACCAACGTGCTGTTCATCAACCAGTTCCCCGACTACCGCGCCGATGCCGCCACGGCCAAACGCAATTGGGTCGTGCGGCTGAGCCCGCGGAGGGCACGCTTCATCTACCCGATGCTGGTCGGCGTCGCCTACGCTTGGTTGATTGGCGCCGTCGCCCTCAAGGCGCTGCCCTGGACCGCCCTGCTCGCTCTTGCTGCGCTCTCCCCCGCGCTGCTTGCCAGCAGAGGTCTGCTGACCAACGCAACCGGACCCGCCGCCTTGCTGCCCGCGATTCGAGCCACCATTGCTGCGGCGCTGCTACACGGCTTGCTGCTGGCGGCGGGGCTGGTGGCGGCGCGGCTTCTAAACTAGGTGAGTAAGCCCCGAGGGCTCACTTCTGAATCCGAATCTCGACCCGCCGATTCTTCTGCCGCCCGTCCGGATCATCGCTGCCGTCGGGTTTGGCATTCGGCGCCACGGGTTTGGTTTTGCCAAAGCCGCGCGCCGAGAGCTGGGCGGCGACGGCCCCTTTGGCCACCAGCCACTTCTTCACAGCGTCGGCGCGGCGCTCGGAGAGCTTTTGGTTGTACTGGGCGTCGCCTTTGGCGTCGGAGTGGCCTTCGATGCGCACTTTCGCTTTCGGGTAGGCGGCCAGTAGCGCGGCGACCTTTTCCAGGGTGGGCTCCGCCGCTTGGCGTATGTCGGCTTTGTCGAACTCGAAGAGCACGTCGCCCGGCAACTCGATGGCGATCTCCTGACCGATGACTTTGGCGTTGAGATCGGCGATCAAGCCATCGATGCCGCTCACCTTCATGACGATGGGCACGATTTTGGCCTTGGGCAACGCGGCGCGGGCGGCCGCCTCGGTGGCCGGGTCGTCCGGCCCGGGGTATTTCTCGGACCCGGCCGCGCCCGCCACGCCGCAGGCCAGCAGTGCCAACAAGCACAGGAAGCGCTTGGAGTTCATGGTCGCGCCTATTTGTCGGTGACGGGAATGTCTTCGAAAGGCAGCACTTCCGGCAGCACGAGTTTCACTTGCTTCACCTCGGGTTCTGGGGCGGGAAACTTGGCCCACCACAGGTGCGTGTCGCCTTTGTTGAGATGCACGCCACCCAGCGCCTTAGGGGCGATCGGCGCGCCTTCCGCGTCCCGCAGGATGAAGTGTTTCTTGTCGCCCGCCACGACATAGAAGCCGGCATAGGCGCCGTGGCCGGTGTCGATGCTGAACCAGGTTTTCTTGTCGGCACCGGAACGAAAGCGCAGTTTCACGGTGAGCACGCCGCCCTTGCGGCTGCATTCGATCAATTCCGCAGTCACGCCCTGAATGTTGGTCTCCTGCGTCTGAATGGCGCTTTGCGCCTGAGCGCCCGCGGACAGCAGCGCCATCGTGCTTGCCAACATGAGTGAGCGCAAAATAACCAAAATCTTGCCTGCTTTCATTTTTCAAGTCTCCAAAAAAGTGTTCGTCGGGGCGGCCCGCGTATCGAGCCGCGACGGTTTTTGGTTGCGGCGCTGACACTCGCGGTTCGTGAAGCACGAGGCATTCTAGCCGGCTAAAAAAACCGGCGAAAGCCTCGTCTGGCATGGAAAAGCGCCCCATTCTTTGCATCGGGGCGGTAACGATCGCTTACAAATTGCCCGCTGCAAAGGCTGCGATCCGTCCGCCCCCTCGCCAGCGCCGCGGGCGAAACCGAGCTTTACTTGATGCCAGCGCGCATGAAGCTTTGGACGAATTGGCGCTGAAACAGCAGGAAGGCCATGAGCAGCGGCCCGGAAGTCAGCAGCGTCGCGGCGGTGATGATCGACCAGTCGATACCTTGATCGGTGCTGGAGAAAACCTGCAAGCCGACGGTGAGCGGACGCGACTCGACTGAGTTGGTGACCACCAGCGGCCACAAAAAATTGTTCCAGTGGTAACTCACCGACACCAGTGCAAACGCCAGATACACTGGTCGTGCCAGCGGCACGTACACGCGCCAGAGAGTTTGTAGGGGCCCGGCACCTTCCACGCGCGCGGCTTCGTCGAGCTCTCTGGGAACGCCCAGAAAGGTCTGGCGCAGCAAGAAGATGGCAAAGGCCGAGGCGAAGTAGGGCAAGCCGATGCCCAGCAGCGTGTCGATCAGACCGATGCGGGTGAGCGTGCGGTAATTCTCCAGCAGCAGGATGTCGGGCATCACCATCAATTGCACCAACACCAAGGCGAAGAGCACATTGCGACCAACAAAGCGCCAGCGCGCGAAGGCGTAGGCTGCCAGCGTGCAGAGCAGCAACTGCGCCGTGAGCACCATGCTGACCAGTATGAGGGTGTTCAGGAAGTAGCGCGCGAAGGGCGCTGCCGCCCAAGCGGCGCGAAAGTTCGCGAGCGTCAGTGGTGCCGCCAGATCGAAGCGGGCCGAGTAGGCCGCGGGGTGAAAGGCGGTCCAGACCGCATAAGCGAGCGGCGAAATCCATACCAGGGCCAGCAGCCATGCCGCAACCGTATCGATTGCGCCGCTACGCTGGTAGAGGGCGTTAGACTCGCTCACTGATAATGTGTGCGGCGATCGAGCACAAAGAATTGGAGGAGCGCAACTCCTGCCAGCAAGAGCAGCAAAACCACGGTGAGCGCCGCCGCGTAACCGGCGTCCCAAAACTTGAAGCCCACCTCGTAGAGATGGAACAGAAGCAGCGCGGTGGCATTGTCCGGCCCGCCGCGAGTCATCACCATGACGTGATCGACCATGCGAAAAGCGTTGATGGTGGCGTTGACGCCGACGAAAAGTGTCGTCGGCATCAAGAGCGGCCACAGCACCCGGCGAAAGAAGAACCACCGCCCCGCGCCTTCGATGGCGGCCGCCTCGCGCAGACTCGGGTTCACACTCTGCAGCGCGGCGAGGTAAAAAATCATGAAAAAGCCCGCTTCCTTCCAAACCGCCACCACGGTCACCGCGGCCAGCGCCGTGGACGGGTCGCCCAGCCAATTATGCGAGGGCCAACCCAACGCGCCGCCGATTTGATCCAGCAGCCCGTAGCTGGGGGTGTAGAAAAAGAGCCAGATATTGGCCACCGCGATCATCGGCAGCACGGTGGGCGTGAAATAGGCCATGCGCACGAAGGCGCGCCCCCGCAAGCGGCGGTTCACCTGCAAGGCCATGGTCAGCGCCAGCCCCACCGACAGCGGGATGGTGCCCAGCGCGAACCACAGGTTGTTGCGCAGCGCCTGCCAGAAGATCGGGTCGTCGAACATCACTCGATAGTTCTCCAACCCCACCCAAACCTGGGCGCGGTTGGGCTTGGGGCTGGAGAGCAAACTATCGATTACCGATCCGACCGCCGGCCAATGCGTGAATGCCGCCAGCAAGACCAATGCCGGCAAGAGCAGCAGTCAGGCGTATACGCTACGGGTCGGCACGATCGGCGGACGCGGGCGTCCTCAACTACTGGTAGCCGCGCAGCAGCCGCAGGGCTTCTTTCTGCGCATCTTTCATCGCCTGCTCGGGCGTTTTGGCTCCGGTGAGCGCGGCCTGCAAGCCATCGTTAAGCGCCTTGGTCACGCGCTGATTGTCATGGGTGGACAATTCGGCCACGGCGTAGGGCAACTGGTCACGCGCCACCGCGGCGGCCGGAAAATCAGCGGCGTATTTTTTCATCGCCGGCGTCTCCCAAGCGGCCGAGGACACCGCGACATAACCGGTATCGATGCCCCATTGCGCGGCGCGCTCGGGCGTGGTCAGCCAGCGTGCGAACTTGAAGGCCGCTTCTTGTTGTGCCGGCGAGGCCTTCTTGAAAATGAAAAAGTTGCCGCCCCCGGTGGGCGTACCGCGCCGCTTGCCGGCCGGCAGCATGGCCACGCCAAAGTCAAACTTGGCGTTGTTGCGAATGTTGGTCAGGTTGCCCGTGGTGGTCCAAATCATGGCCGCCTTCTTCTCCATGAAATCTTTGGGCGTCGTTCCCCACTCCACCACACCTTGCGGATGCACGCCATGCTTGCGCGACAGATCGACCCAGAATTGCAGCGCTTCGATTACCTTGGGATCGTCGAAGCGCACCGCGTTGCCCGATTCATTGGCGAGGATCACGTCGTTTTGGGTGGTGAAGGCCTGAAAGAGCCAATACGGAAAGCCCGAAGACGGCACTTGAATGCCGTACTGGGTGATCTTGCCGCTGGCATCCTTTTTCGTGAGCTGGTTCGCCATGCCCACGAGCTCCGACCAAGTCGCCGGGGGACGGTTGGGGTCCAGCCCCGCGTCCTTGAACAGCTCCTTGTTCCAATAGAGCACGATGGTCGAACGCTGGAAGGGCACCCCCCAGGTTTTGCCGCCGACCTGGCTGTTGAGCATGAAAGCCTTGTAGAAGCTGCTCAACCAGGCTTTGTCTTCCGCCGTCTTGGCAAAGGCATCGATAGGCTGCACGGCATCCTCGTCGATGAGCGTAAAGGTATCGGTGGACAAAAGCACGCCCGCCGCCGGTGGCGTGCCGGCTTTGTGGGCGGTAAGTGCCTTGACGATGGTGTCTTGGTAGGTGCCGGCGTAAATGGGCTGCACCTTAATCGTCGGGTGGGTCTTGTTGAAGTCCGCGGCGTATTGATCGATCAATTTGGTGATTGGCCCGCCCACTGCCACCGGAAAGTAGAAGGGCACCTCCACCGTCTGGGCTTGCGCCAAGGGCGACAAAGCAACCAGCGCGACTGCGCCAAAACCCGCCAACCATCGTTTCATTCGTTTCATTCTTGACTCCTCAGTCGGACTTCACGGTCATCGAACCAGTGGGCGGACGCCGCCGCCCAGCCCACGGTCAGGGAACTACCCGGCGCGGCATCACACTGGCCGGCCAAGCGAACGGTGAGCTGCGTGTCGCCCACCGCGCAGCGCAGCACGGCATCGGCGCCGAGGTATTCGAGGCTCTGGACGACGGCGGGAAAACAAATTTCGCCTGCCCCCAAGCGCAAGTCTTCCGGCCGCAAGCCCAGCCAAGCCGCATCGGGCGGGGCACCCAGGTGCTGCGAACTGCCGCGTAGGGCACCTGCGGCGAGGGGCAGTAAGTTCATCGGCGGCGTGCCCAGGAATCCCGCCGCGAAGCAAGTCGCCGGCCGCGCATACAACGCGCGCGGCGGGGCGACCTGTTCCACTCGCCCTTGCCGGAGCAAAACCACGCAGTCGGCCATGCTCATGGCCTCGGCTTGATCGTGAGTGACATACACCACGGTGAGGCCCAGTCGTTGCTGAATTTCGCGCAATTCGCGCCGCATGTCCTGGCGCAACTGCGCATCGAGATTGGACAGCGGTTCATCCATCAGGCAAACCCGCGCGCGCGACACCAGGGCTCTGGCCAGCGCCACGCGCTGCTGTTGACCGCCGGAGAGCTGGCCGGGCTTGCGTTGCAGCAAAGGCGACAGGCCGACCAGCTCCGCCACCTCGGCCAGCCGACCTTGCTGCTCTTCGCGGGGCAGGCGACGCACCTGCAAGCCGAAGCAGATATTGTCGGCGACGTTTAGATGCGGGAACAAAGCGTAATTCTGGAACACCATGGCGATGCGCCGCTGCGCCGGCGGCATACGGGTCACGTCTTCGCCGTCGATCAGCAAGCGCCCGCTGCTGGCCTCTTCCAGCCCAGCAATGAGCCTTAGTGTGGTGGACTTGCCGCAACCCGAAGGGCCCAGTAGCACAGTGAAGCTGCCCGCTTCGATGTCGAGCGAGGTCGCGGTAAGCGCGGTAACCCTACCCCAGACCTTGCTGACGCCCTGTAGGGAAATCGATGCCACGCCACCAGCGGATTGACCAAAAATCGCGAGCCTACCGGGGCATCGTGACGATGGCGTGACGGGCGGGCCAGCGCGATTGGTCTGCACCGATTTGCGACGCGGTCAGGGGCTACGAAAAAGGGCGGCAGGTGATCGACGAAGAGCGCAGTTGCGAGGGGCCTACCTCGCCACATCGCGCGGCTTGGATGGGAAGAACCGGTCAAGCAGCCGCGCCCCTTGCGGGCGCGGGCTTGCCCTCACCGGGAGGTCATTCTCCCGCCGCCTTTTACGCAAAGCGAAGGGGCGAAGCTTCGATCATCCTCGTCCCCTTCTTTGAGGCGGCCGCGTACGCGCCTCATGGCGCCGCGGCGTCGGCAGCGATCTTCTCGAACACCGGATCGAGCTCGCACCCCAGAGCGTCGAGCGCTTCATTGCCGTAGGGCGCGAAGACGGCGCTCGGCACTTCATAGCGGATCGCGGTGTTGCCGTCACTCTCCTCGGTGAGGTAGATGCGCAAGGGTGCCTCGATGCCGGCCGGCACGCTGGCGGCCAACATACGCACGGCGTAGTCGTTGCGGAACACCATCAGCACGGCGTTGCCCGGGATCTGCACGCCGCGCGCCGCCGCGCCGCGGCTCGCGCTGGCACTCGCCACCAGACCCATGCCCTGGGCCTGGATGGCCTTTTCGGTGCGTAACAGGGCGGTTTCAAAGGCATGCGGTGTCCTCACCACGCGCACCTCGGGCGGCGCCGCGACGGCAAGTGCCGCGCTCGCGAACATCCCGGCGGCCGCGGTCGATCTCATCCAATGCATCGAACGCATGGCAGCCTCCGGTTTCATTTGACGACCAGACGATAGTCCGGCGTTGGATTGAGCGGGCAGGAATATACGTACTCGCCCGGTTTGAGGTCGATGACGTAGTCCTGGGTCGTGCCGGTGCTCAAACCGCCGCCCGAAACACTGGGCAACGTGGCGCGGCTGACCAGCGTGGCGCCGCGCAACCAGAATCCAAGCTCGTAGGGCAGGTTTTGGTTGGTGACGCGGAAGACGGTCTTGCCTGGCTTGAGTTCGATGGTCTTCGACTTCGCCAAGCGCTCCTTGCCGCTCTGGGCGTTGATGGCCTCGCAATCCTGGCGCTTCGCCGAACTGTAGCCATGGTTTATGCCGTGCTCGCTTTCGAGGAACTGGCAAGGCACTTGCCTCAGTTCCACGACCGGCGTTGCCGCGGCGGCGCTCGGCGCGACGCACAGCGCCAGGACGACGGTAATCGTTGTGCGGTTCATGTCAAACTCCTTGCATGGCTGCCGCGACCGCGGCGATCTGTTGATCCACAGCGATCGCGATCTGGCTGGTGATCTCCAGTGCGCGATCCTCGAAAACATCTTGTCCGGGATGCGCCAGCGTCCAACGGGCGATTGCCGCATCGCGCTCGAACAGCAGCGCTTCGATCTGCGGTCGAAAAAGCCGCAGCATGGCACTGATCCATCGATTGACCGGCCACGACGGATTGGCGTGGTCGATCACGAACGAATCGAGCATACGAACGACGTCACTGGCCGCATACCAGGCGTCGCCGGTCACCCAGCGATTGGCGGTGAACAGGGCGATGGGCTCGCCATAGGCATCCATGGAGATGGCAACGAGATGCGACAACGCATCGTCGCCTGCGGGCCAGGGTTCGGCGCCCGCATAGGGCACCGGGGCCAAACCCGCTGGCATGCCGGGGGCGCGCAGGAAGGTATGGAAGTGGCCATGTTCGCCCGCGGCACCGCGGTGCGCGTGATAGTAGTACTGCGATTGCGTTTCCATGTCGAAAACGTCATCGGCCGGGTAGTGGTCGAATTCAAAAAAATCTCCCTGGCCGCGCAGCACCTCGCCGACCACGTTCAAACCCCCTTTTTCGAGGACGCGGCGACATTCCAATACTTCCGCCGCGGCGGCACGCATGTTCTCCAGACGCGCCAGGGAAAGACCGGTCGGAAGAACCTCGGCGGGCTTCATGGTTTCCCCGTCTGCTGCGGCAACGCGGCGCTTTCGGCATAGATGAGGAAAGGCGAGGTGCGCGCGGCGTCCAGCGCCTGCCGAATCAGCTTGCGGCCCTGGGTCGCCGCTCCTTCGGACAGCAGCGAACGATAGACTTCGGTGTAAAAGGCGTCGGGTTCGACACGCACGCGGTAGTCGAGCCGCGCAGCCCGAGTATGCCTTGGTACCTGGTAATCGAGGCTGGCGACCGCACCCGGCGCGAGGCGCGTGTCGGCGATTTCGCGGGCGAGGTCGAGCGTCACCTGGCGGGCGATGAGATATTCCCGGCGCGTCCCCGGCAGCGCGCGGCCAGCAGCATCGGTCTGCTCGATTGCGGCCACCACCCGCGGCGTGACGTAGGTGGGAAAGTGGTGCCCGGTGCCGCTGTTGACGATGCTCAGTCGCGCCTGCACGACGCCAGTTTGCAGGCGCGGCGCGTCGTGGGTGATGGTGACGCCGCTGCGTACCGTGTCGGGGTCATGCACGCCGCGCCAAAGGTGACGCCGATCCGGCATGTGACAGGATTGGCAGGTTTTGCCCTGGCGCGCGGCCGGGCTTTCCTGCCATTCGTTGTAGGTGTTCTCCAACAGCTTGCCGTTCAAGGCAAAGCCGTCAGCGTCGAATTGGTGACAAGCAGCGCAAAAGCGCGAATCGGCGAAGGCCGCGCTCGGCTGCCAGCCATCGTGCGGCAGCTTCTCTTGCGGTTTCGCCACGCTGCCGTCACGGCGTGGCGGACCAAAGCGGCGGTGTTCGCGCACGTGGCAGGCCGCGCAGACCAAGCCTTCGGCATGCAGCCCGGTCTTGGTCTGGCCGGCGATGGCCGCGACCAGGCTGTCGGCCTGTTCGGCCAAGGGCGCGTGGCACCGGATGCAGTCCTGCTGCGCATCGCGATCATTCGCCGGCATGTCCAAAAGCTGGCCCAGCACCCCAGGCCCCAACGCTTTCGCGTGCCAGCTTCCGCGCCAATCGGCCAATTGCTGCGTATGGCAGCTGCCGCAGGCGCTGGGATCGAGCGCAGCTTCCAAGCTGCTGAAATGGGCTGGGGCGTAGCCTTGCGGCGCGAGCGGTCGCTGCCAGTGTCGGGCCAGAAAACTCTGGGCATCTTCGGGAGACGGCTGCTCTGCGCGAGGCGTTGGCGCCGGATCGGAACAGGCCAGCAGAAAGAAGAAGGGGAGGCAGGCGAGCCCCCCCCCTTTTTGCCGGGCGAGTGTCCTGTCACCCGGCATGGCGCTACTTCTTCGCCGCGCAGGGGTTCTTTGCGGCACAGGGGTTCTGGGCGGCACAAGGATTCTTGGCCGCGCAGGGGTTCGCCTTTTTCATCGCTTTCTTGGCCGGTTGGGCAGCGCAGGGGTTGGCCGCTTTGGCGGCCTTCGTCGCGCAAGGATTCTTGGCGGCGCAGGGGTTCTTGGCCGCACACGGATTGGCATAAGCCGCCGGAACGGCCAGCGCGAGCGCCGCAGCGCCCAGGATCATGCGAAAGGTCTTCATGGTTTACTCCTTCGATCAAAAAAAGCGGGCGCCCTCGATTGCGGCGCCCACGCTCACTTCTTGGCCGCGCAGGGATTCTTCGCGGCGCAAGGATTCTTGGCGGCACAGGGGTTTTTCGCTGCACAGGGGTTTTTCGCCGCGCAGGGATTGGAGGCTTTGCCGGGTTTGAAGTTTTTTTGCACCTGCGCGGTATACGCCGTCAGCGCGACCAGCTCGCGCGAATCCCAGGCCAGGGGTTTCGATGCCATGGGCATCACCAGACAGGCTTGCACCATTTCGTCCAGATGCACTTTCTTCAGACCGATCTGGTCCTTGGCCATCGACACGGTGTGGGGATAAGGCTTGGCGAAGCTTGCGGTAAAGGCGGCATTACCTTGATGACAGGTATGGCAGGACATGCCGTTGGTCGACAGCTTGCTCTCATGCCACAGTTTCTCGCCCTCTCTAATCAGTGCCGCGTTGGCTTTCTGGGGCTTGTAGCCGGCGGGCCGGGTGACTGATTTCGGGTCGATCGTGGTGCCTGCGGCACAGGGGTTTTTGACTGCACAGGGGTTCTTGGCCGCACAGGGATTTTTCACTTTCGCGGCACAGGGGTTTTTGGCCTTTGCCGCACAGGGATTGCAGGGATTGGCGGCCAGCGCGGGGGCCACGCCCAGGCCATAAGCCAAGGCAGCGGCCAGCGCCAGCTGTAGGGGTTTTCGCGCAGTGTTCATGATGCCTCCTGGGTGTAAGCCGACAGCCCGAGTGGCCGGGCTCATGTTTCGTCGCCGCGGGCGGCAAAATCCTTACACCGGCGCGTCCTTATTTTTCTGTGTGTTGGTGATCTCGTCCTGTTGCGGCCGGCGGCAGTGAAACCACAGCAGGTAACAAGCCAGCAGAACACAGGGCGCCACCATCACCAGCCCGAAGGGCATCACCGCGAGGCTGGCGATGCCGGCCAGGGTGCCGCCCACCGGCCAGGCGCAGCCCAGCCGACGCTGGCGAATCCAGGCGATGCTCATGACAAGATGCGCCAGCCACGCGGCGCTGAACATTAGACCCATCCAGAGCTTCGCACCCCACATCGCAAGGCTCAGGATGATGCCGAAGCTCGAAAGCAGGTAACAAGCCGCGACGATGAGCAAACGCCAGATCACGGTTCTTCCTCCGGCAGGTACCTGCCGAGTTTACCGAAATTCTGGGACTAGGGTGTTTGGTTAGGGCGAGGCGACTGCTCGCAACTGCGCCGCGAGCGCCGCCCGAATGGCCTGGCGTTCGACCGCCAACACCAAATGCCCGCCATGCTCAAAGCGCTGCAGGCGCGCGTTGGGAATGTGCGCCAAAGCAAACTCGGCGTTGTGGAAGAGTTGCAAAGAGTCGTCCGCGGCATGCACCACCAGCGTAGGCGCGCGAGTTCCGGCAATGCGAGCGTTGGGCATGGCCGCTTGGTTGTCGAAGGCGGCGCCGGCGGCACGCGCTGAGGAGGGATTCATGCCTACGATGAGATCGTCGACCAGCGCCCGTTCTTCGGCGCCGAGTTGGTCAAGCACTTGTGCGTCCGCGCCCATCAGCTTCACGAACCAGGGTCGTAGAAAACGCGTGATCGCCCAATAGAGAACGTCGTGGCGATAGATCTTCATCAGCGCATCGCCTTGGGCATTGGCCTGCGCTTGATTCGGCGCTGCCGAGGCCGCAACACCGCAGGACAAAAGCGTCAACGAACTCACGCGCTCGGGGTGGAGCAAAGCAAAGAGCAAGGCCGAGGGCCCGCCGTGCGACAAAGCCACCACCGCCACTTTATCGATACCCAGTTGATCGAGCAAAAAGGCATAGGCATGCGCTTGTTCATCAAAAGTCGCGCCCGGCAAAAAGGTGGAGCGCAAGTAGCCGAAACGCGAGGGGGCGATCCAGGAATAACCCTCCCCCAACACCGCATGGGCCAAGAGTTCCCCCTGATCGAAACCGCCACCACTGCCGTGAATCACCAGCACCGGTGCCCCCGCGCCGCCGCGCACGTATTCGATATCGCCCCAAGGCGACGAAAGCACCGTGCTGTGCCCCTGAATGCGCTGATAGGCCGCGCGCATGTCCATAAGGAAAAGTGTGGCCAACGCCGCCACCGCCACGAGCAGCGCGGCGATCGACCAGAAGAGGAAGCTGCGGAGCATGGTATGGAACCGATCGCGAAGATGGGGTTCAGGTACGATGCGCAGCCAAGGCGCTCACCGCGAGAAGCGACCCGCCGGCAAGCAAGCTCACCCAAGAACAAATCCGAAATCTGGAGCGCATATTTCCCTTTGTCAAATGGTTAGCGGCCCTGCGGACCGCAAAGCCTCAAGTTATGCCAGGTGGCCTTGGCCACCGCGAGATAGTTCTCGAAATCGGTGGGCGGCAATTCTTCGCGCAGGGCATCGGCATCGGCGACCTGCGCGGCGCGCGTGGGCGCCAGCGCCGCGCGGCAATCGGCGCGCCGGCCCAGATGGTAGAGCGTGATCGCAGTATCGTTGCGCAAGCGATCGATTTCGATCCAGTCGAGAAACGCTCCGCACTCGGCGTCCAGTTTTTCGATCGTCGCCAGTGCCTGCGGGTAGTTTCGCGCGCGGTATTGGCGCGTGAAGGTCTCTTTGCGCGTCACCCGTTCTTTCGGCTTGCAGCCCTGCGGCGGCCAGTAATAGCGGCCTTCGAACATGGCCCGCATGCCGCAAAACATGCGGCAGGCTTGTGGCGTGTTGCTGCCGACTTCGATGGCCTTGCCCTGAGGGCGAAAGCTCACCAGACAAGGCGCCGCCGGATCGCTGTCGTCGGCTTTGCCAACTTCGCCCTCGATCGAACCCTGCAGGCTACAGGTATGGGCATTGCCGCCCAGCACCTCGATCGAGAACCGCAAGTCTCCGCCCGCAACTTTTTCGATGGTCAGCGAGCCCCAGGCGCGGTGGGTTTCATATTCTCCGGGCAAAGGCGCGCCGGCAAGGGCGGCGCTGGCCAGGAGGCACGGGGCCACTGCGAGTGCGAGCCGCCACCTGCCGCGCCTCATACAAGCCGGAAGGCCAAACGTGGCAAGCCCTCTGCTTCCCATTCGATGCCTCCACCATCACCCGTTGGCGCCCCGGAAGGCCCGAACTCACGTGGGGGCAGAGGAACAAGAGCGCGCCCCGGCAGCAGCCGCGGCTCCACCGTCATGCGCTGGCCGCGCCGATCGCCCGATCGAGATCTGCCCACAGATCATCGGCATCTTCGATACCGACGCTCAGGCGCAGCAGCGACGGCGGCAGATGACCTTGTCCGGGCACCGCCGCGCGCCGCTCGATGGTGGATTCGACGGCGCCAAGGCTGGTGGCATGCCGGATGAGTTGCAGCTTGCGACAGACGGCATCGGCCACCTCGGCGCCGCCAACGAGATCAAAAGAAATGATGGTGCCAAAACCCTTGAGCAGGCGCCGCGCGATGGCATGACTGGGGTGCGCGGGCAAGCCGGGGTATCGCACGCAGCTCACTTGCCCGTGCGCTTGCAAGCGCTGCGCGAGCGCCATGGCATTGTGCTGCGCGCGTTCCAAGCGCAATGCCAGAGTGCGCACACCGCGCACCGCCAGAAACGCTTCGAGCGTGCCGGGCGTGGCGCCCGCCAATTCACGCGATTCTTGCAGCGCCTGCCAAAGCGCGGCATCGCGCGTGGTGGCGACGCCGGCCAATAGATCGGAGTGGCCGCCGATGAATTTGGTGGCCGATTGCACCGACACTGTGGCGCCGAGTTCCAACGGTTGCTGATTCAAGGGCGTGGCAAAGGTATTGTCCACCGCCACGATGGCGCTGGCTTTGCGCGGCGCCGCGCAAATGGCGGCAAGGTCGGCCACGACCAGCAGCGGATTGGAGGGCGATTCGAGCCAAATCAAGTCGGCGTCGGCGCAAGCCTTCACCCAGGCCGCGGTATCGGCGGCTGGCAAGCGCCGCATCGACCAGCGTTGCTTGTGCGCACCGTCGGCCGCCAAGCCCACCACGCCTTGATAACAATCGTCGGGCAGGAGCACTTTGGCACCCGCGGGCAATTGATCGAAAACTGCGGCCACTGCCGCCATGCCCGAAGCAAAAGCCACCGACTGGCCTTGCTCCAGGCCGCCGAGAATTTCTTCGAAAGCTTCCCAAGTGGGCGTACCGTCGTTTCGCGAATAGGCGCGGTTGCTGCCCATGAGGAAATTGGAAGCCGGGATCGGCGGCACGTTGAGCGGCGCGCCGGGCACAATCGAGCGCCCGGCGGCAACCACCCAGGATTCGGGTTTGAGTGGCGAGGCGTGTTTGTCCATGGAAAAATTGGCCACGTTACGATGCGGCACGTTGATTGATCGTCGGCTAGCCTTTGCCCACCTGTGCTTTGGTCTTTTCCATCACCGTCATCGCGCCCGAAACCATGGTGGCGACATCGGTCAGGTTCGAGGGCACGATCAAGGTGTTGCCGGTCTTGGCGAGATTGCCGAAAGCATCGACGTAAAGCTGCGCAACTTTGAGGTTGGCCGCGTCCATACCGCCCGGTGCGGCGAGCGCTTCGGCCACCATGCGCACCGCGGTTGCGGTGGCGTCCCCCACGGTCTTGAGGGCGATGGCCTCACCTTGGGCTTTGTTGATGGCGGCGGTTTTTTCGCCTTCGGACTTCAGCACCGCGGCTTGTTTTTCACCGTCGGCAATGTTGATTTCTTCCTGCCGCTGGCCCTCGGACTTGGCGATCACGGCGCGCTTTTCGCGCTCGGCGGTAATCTGCGCCTGCATGGCGCGCAGAATCGATTCCGGCGGCGTGAGGCTCTTGATTTCATAACGCAGCACCTTGATGCCCCAGGTGCGGCCAGCATCGTCGAGCACCTGCACGACGGTGTGGTTGATTTCGTCGCGGCTCTCGAAAGTGCGGTCGAGTTCCATTTTGCCGATGACCGAGCGCAAGGCGGTCTGGGCGAGCTGGCTGATGGCGAGCACATAGTCCGAGGAGCCGTAAGAGGCCAAGCGCGGATCCACCACTTGGTAGTAGATGATGCCGTCCACCGCGAGCTGGGTGTTGTCCCGCGTGATGCAAACCTGCTCGGGCACATCCAGCGGCACTTCTTTCAGCATGTGCTTGTAGGCGATGCGGTCGAGAAACGGCACAATCACATTGAGGCCGGGCTCCAGCACGCCGTGAAACTTGCCCAGGCGCTCGACGACCCAGGCGTTTTGCTGGGGAACGATGCGCACGCCTTCGATCACGAAAATGACGATGGTAGCCAGCACAAAAAACGGAATGGTGAACTTGCTCATCGGGCTGAAAGCGATGGCAATGGTGGCGAGAATGACGCCCAGCATCTTGAAGAGCATGGAAAACTCCCTTCGGTGAGAGGTTGTTGGAGGTTGCTACTGCGGCCGCACGGCCGACACCAGCAATTGGCCGTTTTGCTGCCCAGTGATGTAGAGGGTGTCGCTTTCGCGCGCTTCGCCTTCGACCCGCGCATCCCAGCTCGAACCACGGTATTTCACCCGCGCCACCCGGGCGGCCGGATCGATCCAAGATTCAAGCACCACCGCCTGGCCGCGGTCGAGATCGTTATTGCCCTGCGCCTCCTTGGGATTGCGCTGGCGCCACACATGCACCAGATATACCCCCAGGAGCGCGACCGCGCCGCCAGTGAGCGCCTGCAGCCAGAAATCGCCGCCAAAAAACGCCACGATCGCCGCGGCCAAGCCGGCAATGCCGAGGACCAACAAATAAAAGGTTCCTGTGACCAGCTCGGCGATGATCAAGCCGAAACCCACGATCGCCCAAATCAGGTAGTCATGCATCGTTCGCGCCTTCCCAACAAGAGGGGTGGTTGGAGGCGTGCAGTTTTCGGCAGAAGCGGGGAATAGTCAAGAATGATGTCTCGTTTGCTTCGATGAGGTACGCATGCCGGACCCTGGCCTTGACAGCGAAACAATCCTTACCATAATGTAAGGAATCTGAAACTGGAGGATACATGGTGACCGCAACCCTTACCAGCAAAGGGCAAGTGACTATCCCGGTGGCGATCCGCGACGCGCTCGGGGTCGAAGCCGGCGATCGGGTGGAGTTTGTCGAGGTCGAGCCCGGGCGCTTCGAGCTCGTCGCCGGCACGCAGTCGGTTCGCTCACTGAAAGGCCTCATCTGCAAGCCCGCCAAGCCGGTCTCGGTGGAGGACATGAACCGGGCCATCGCGGCGCGCGCGGCCAAGCACAAATGATCGGCCTCGATACCAACGTGTTGGTGCGCTACCTGGCGCAGGACGACCCGCAGCAATCCCCCAAAGCGACTCGCCTGATCGAGTCCCTCACGCAACAGATGCCCGGCCACGTGACCGTGGTCGCCATGGCCGAACTGGTCTGGGTCTTGGCAGATTGCTATGCAACCCCGAAGAGCGAAATCTGCGCGATCTTGGAAAAGCTGCTGCGCACCAAGGAGTTGCAGATTGCGCAAGGCGCCGCGGTATGGCAAGCGTTGCGCGAGTACCGTACCGCGAAGGCGGATTTTGCCGATTGCCTCATCAACAAATTGGCGCAGGCTGCGGGCTGCACTCACACGGCAACTTTCGATCGTGGCGCGGCGAAAAGTGATGGGATGCGCTTGATCGACTAAGGCACACTTCGTTGGCCCCTTATCGCCCGGTGACGATATGCACCGTACAAGCCTGCGCATCCTCCGCCTGGCTGCCGCCCATGATTTGGGCAAGGCCGTGCCGCACGCCCGGCACTTGCCGCGCACCCGCTTCACCGCGCAGTTGAGTGACGATTTCGCACACTTGCGCCACGCCCGAAGCACCGGGCGGATGCCCGCGCGCCTGCAGGCCGCCTGAGGGGTTCACCGGCACCCGGCCGCCCAAGGCGCTGGCACCGCTTTCCACCATCCGGCCGCCTTCTCCGGGCGCGCACAAGCCCAAACCCTCGCAATGCACGATTTCGCAAATGGTAAAAGCGTCGTGCACCTCGACCACGTCGATGTCTTCAGGCTGGAGACCGGCTTGCGCGTAGGCTTCGCGGGCGGCGCGCACTTCGCACTCCCAACGCGTGAGGTCGCGCAGGTTCTCGTAGCGCCCGCTGGTCAGCACCGAGGCCGCCAGCCGCGTATCGCGCGCACTTCTCTTTTGCGCCCGCAGCACCACCGCCGCGGCGCCGTCGCTGTTGGGGCAGCAGGAGTAAAGCGTCAGCGGGTCGGCGATCATGGGCGAATCCAGCACTTCCTGCAAGCTAACGAGTTTGTTGAACTGCGCCAACGCATTGAGGCTGCCGTGATAATGATTTTTTACCGAAACCTGGGCCATTTGTTCGGCGGTAGTACCGTACCGCGCCTGATGTTGTTGCGCCACCAGGGCAAAAGTGGCGGGAAAGATTTCGCCCAGGCGGGTTTCCGGGTCGGCAGTTCCCACTCGCAGTACGCTGCCTTTGGGCATGGCGGCTTTGTCGATGCCCAGCACCAGCACCGCTTCGTGGTAACCCGCGGCGATGTCGCGCGCGGCCAAATACAGGGCCGTGGAGCCCGAAGCGCAAGCGTTACTGACGTTGACCACCGGCAGGCCGCGCAAGCCGGCCTCCCAACCCACGGCTTGTCCGGGCGCGCCTTCCCCTTGCAGCAACATGCCGAGCGCGCTGCCGCAATAGATGGCACCGATTTCGGCGGGTTCGCTGCCGGCGTCCACCAAGGCCTGCAGCACCGCTTCGCGGCCCAGATCGCGAAGACTGCGCTGCGGCCAGCGTCCGAAGGGCGTCATGCCCATGCCGGCGATCCAGACGGGCTTCATGGCCTTCCCCGCGGACGAAAAAAATGCACCGTGAGCAACTCATGGCCCAAGTGCAGCGTCTCGAATCCCAATTCCACCGGCGTACCGGGTTGAAAATACTCGGGCACCGCGCCGGTGAATCGCGTGAACACACCCACGCCGCCGACCGCCGCATAGCCATAAGCGTAGGGCGGTTCGTGGCCCAGGGCCGAGCGCACGCGAACGACGGTGCTGGCTCGCACCAGGCCGGTTTTTTCGAGCGCCTGCTCCACCAAGCGGCCTTGAAGGAAACACTGCGGGCACACCACCCGCGCTGGAAAAAAAACGCTGCCGCAAGATTCGCAGCGCGAACCAAGCAACACGCCGCGTGTCAGGTCGAACAGGGGGGCGCCATCCGCGGCATGCAGCGGCTTGGGAAGATGCGTTTTGCTCACCTCAGAAACCCTCGAAGCCGCCAGCCACATGCAGCACTTGGCGGGAAACATAACGCGCCGCGTCGGAGGCGAAAAAAAGCACCGCGCTGGCGATGTCGTCCACCTCGCCCATGCGGCGCATCGGCACGCTGGCCAGCAGCCGTTCGCGCACCGGTTGCGGCAGGGTTTGCGCCTTGGGTGTGTCGATGAGCCCGGGAGCGACGCAGTTGACGCCTATGCCGTCGCGGGCCAGTTCCAGCCCCAGTGACCGCGTCAGCCCCACCAACCCCGCCTTGGCCGCGGCGTAATTGCTCTGCCCGACGTTGCCGCGATAAGCCATCGAGGCAATGTTGACGATACACCCGCAACCGCTTTCCTTGAGCGCCGAATGGGCAGCGCGGCTGCACAAGAACGCGGCCTTGAGGTTGAGGTCCATCACTCGGTCCCACTGCGCCTCGCTCATTTTGGGAAGCAGCGCGTCCTCGATGCCGCCAGCGTTGTTGACTAGCACGTGCAGTTCACCCCAGCAAGCCAGCGTGAGTTCGATCATTGCCTCCACTTGCTTCACCCGCGTGATGTCAGCACCATTGGCCATGGCCTGACCTCCGACGGCCCGAATCTCCTCCACCACGCCCTCGGCACGGGGTAAGTCCCGGTCGTTCACTAGCACCCGCGCACCGGCCGCGGCAAACGCCAGAGCGATGCCGCGACCGATGTCCCCACCCCCGCCGGTGACGATGACTACCTTTTTTTCGAAATCGAGGCGCATTCAGACCTTTCGCGTTTGACCTTGCCAGTAGGGTGCGCGCAGGACGCGCTTCAAGACCTTGCCTGCGGCGTTCTTGGGCAATTCGTGCACGAACTCGAGGTGCTTGGGCCGCTTGTAGCGGGCGATGCGTTCACCACAGAAAGCGATCAGTTGCTCGGCGCTGACGCTCTGCCCCGGACGGCAGACGATTGCTGCCGCGACGGCCTCACCCCATTGTTCGTCGGGAATACCGAAGCAGGCCGCTTCCAACACCGCCGGATGTTCGACGAGCACGTTTTCGATTTCTTTGGGATAAACGTTTTCCGCTCCCGAGATGATCATGTCCTTGACGCGATCGACGATGGTGAAAAAGCCGTCGCCTTCATTACGCGCCAAGTCGCCCGTGCGTATCCAGCCATCCTGAATGGTTTCGCGAGTGGCCTGCTCGTTGCCCCAATAGCCGATCATGCCCATGGGCTGCGCCGCGGAGAGGATCTCTCCCACTTCGCCGACGGCCGCGTCCCGCCCCGCTTCGCCGACGATGCGCAGATCGGCGCAATACACCTCGCGGCCGGTGGTGTGTGCTCGGGTGGCATGATCCTCGGGGCGCAGCACCGAGGTCATGCCGATCTCGCACATGCCATAGAACTGATAGAAGCCCGCATCGAAGCGCGCCCGCGCTTTGGCCAGTATCGGGGCGGCGATCGGCGAGGAGCCGTACCAGATCTTCCGGAGACTGGAGGCATCGAGATTCTGTGCTGCCGCATCGTTCACCAACAGCGCCAGCATGGTAGGCACCCACATGGTCACGCTCACCTTGTGCTGGGCCACCAAGGTCAGTTGCTCGGAAGGCACAAAACCTTTGCCCGCGATCACCGCCGTGGCGCCCACCAAGAGTGCCGGCAAGAGCATGCCGTTGATGCCGCCGTTGTGAAATAGCGGCAGGTTCACCAAGGCCACATCGTCGCCCCGGAGGTCGCCTTCAAAAGCAATGGCCAAATGATTGGTGAGGTAAGCGCGATGCGAAAACAACACGCCCTTGGGAAAGCCGGTGGTGCCGCTGGTGTAGATGATCATCGCCGCGGACTCGGGGTCCACCGCCACGGCCGGCTCGCTCTCCGGCTGCCCGGCGGCCAAGCCGGCGAGACTGTCCGCATCGCTGCCGGCGATGGCCACAAGCCGCGGTGTGGCGGCGAGCGCGGCATGCGCTTGCTGGGCGCGCTCGAAATAGCCGGGTCCACAAAAAAGAAACTTGGGCGTGCAATTGCCGCTCACAAAAGCGATCTCTTCGTTGCTGTAGCGAAAGTTGTAGGGCACGAGAAACGCGCCCACTTTCAACGCCGCCAGGGCCACGATCACGAACTCCAGCGAGTTTTCGCAGAGCAAACCCATGCGGTGGCCCGGCGCCACACCCCGGCTCAGCAAGCCCTGGGCCAGGCGGTTGACCGCAGCATTGAGGGCTTGATAACTCAAGCTGGCTTCGCCCATGATCACCGCAGTTTTGTGCGGATGGCGCTTGGCGCCCAGACGGATGATGTCACCTATGACCTTCATGTTCCCTCCTGCCGCCCCGCCCGGCTCAAGCGCTCGCGCAGGTATTCGTCCACGGCGGCGCTTAGACCCGCGCCACCATCGTGTTCCAGCACTTGGCCGTTGATGTTCCCCGCTGCCGGGCTCACCAGGAACACCACCAGCGCGGCGAGATCGGCGGGTTCGGACATCTGGCGCGTGGGGCATTCTTGCAGTCCGGCGCTTATGAAACCACTGCCGCGCTCCTGCAAAGCGAGGTTGGCGGGCGAGGCGATCAGCCCAGGCGCAATGGCGTTCACCGTGATGCCATGAGGCCCCAGTTCTTTGGCGGCGCTGCGCATCAGGCCGAGCTGCCCGGCCTTGGCGGCACTGTAGGCACCGCTACCCACTGCGCCATACACTCCGGCCAGTGAGGAGATCAGCACCACGCGGCCGAAACCCGCTGAGCGCATGGCCACCGCGGTCGCGCGCAGGCCAAAGAAAGCGCCGTCGAGATGGACCGCCATGGTCTGACGCCATTGCGCATCGCTCATTTCACTCAGATAGCCAAACTCACCCGGGGTACCGGCGCAGTGTACGAAAATGGTCGGAGCGCAACCGGCGGCAGCAAAGGCGTCTGCGGCGGATTGCATCGCCTGCGCATCGCCGACATCCACGCCGCGCATTTCGCTGCGGCTGGCGGGAAGCTTACCGCGCAAGCGTTCGAGGCCGGCTTGGTCCTGGTCGGTGGCACAAATGCCGTGCCCCGCGGCGCCCAGCGCCTCGCAGACCGCCGCGCCCAAGGCGCCCGCGGCGCCGGTCACCCACGCCCAGCGCGGTGTCGATTCAGCCACCAAGGTACAACTCCCGCACCCGATCTTGGGTGCGCAATTGCGCGGCCGGCCCTTCCAAGGTCACGCGCCCCAGTTCCATGACATAACCGCGATCGGCGAGCCCCAGCGCCATACGCGCGTTTTGCTCCACCAGCAGCACGGTGCGCCCCTGTTGGCGCAGCATGCCGATGGCCTCGAAGATGGCCCTCACCAGCAAAGGCGCCAGACCGATCGAGGGCTCGTCCAGCAGCACCAATTGCGGGCGGGCCATGAGTGCGCGGCCGATGGCCAACATTTGTTGCTCGCCGCCGGAGAGCGTGCCGGCCTTTTGCTGCAAACGCTCAGCCAAGCGCGGAAAAAGCGCCAGCACGACCTCGAGGTCCTGGCGCTGCGCGCCGCCATGCACGAAAGCCCCCAACTCCAAATTCTCCAGCACCGTCATGGGCCCGAAGAGGCGCCGCGACTCCGGCACCACCACCAAGGCCTGCCGGGCGATATCCGCCGGCGCGAGCCCCAGGAGGTTGGCGCCGCGAAACTGAATCTCGCCGCGCGCCTGCGGCGCCAAGCCGGCCACCGCCTTGATCAGCGACGACTTGCCGGCACCGTTGGCGCCGATCAGGGCGACGATTTCCCCTTCCTCGACCTGCAAGCTGACGCCACGCAGCGCCTGGATGTTGCCGTAGGCGAGATGGAGATCGCGCACTTCAAGCAGCGCCATCGTCGCTCCCGAGATAGGCGGTGATCACCGCCGGGTCGTTGCGAATGGCGGCGGGCGCCCCATCGGCGATTTTCTCCCCGAAATTGAGCACCACGATGCGATCGGACACTTGCATCACGAAGCGCATGTGGTGCTCGATCACCAAGAGCGTGAGACCTTGGCCACGCAGCTTGAGCAGCAACTGGCCCAGTTGTTCGGTTTCGCTGTCGTTCAAGCCCGCGGCCGGCTCGTCGAGCAATAGGAGTTTGGGCTCGGTGGCCAGCGCCCGGGCGATTTCGACATAACGCTGCTCACCCAAGGGCAGCTCGCTGGCGATGCGCTCTTCGCGGCCGGACAGTCCTACCCAGTCGAGAAAGGCGCGTGCTCGCTCGCGTGCCGCCGCTTCCTCGCGCCGTGCCCCCCACAAGCCCAGACCGCAAGACCACAGGCCGGCTTTGCCGTGGCCATGACAGCCGAGCAAAACGTTTTCCAGAACGGTGAGGCTGCGAAAAAGCTGCGCCTGCTGAAAGGTGCGCGACAGGCCCCGCCGGGCGATCTGCTGCGGCGGCAAGCCGGACAGTGTTTCCTCCGCGAAACGCACGTCACCTTCCTGCGGGCGATAAACGCCAGAAATGACGTTGAAGAGCGTGGTTTTGCCGGCGCCGTTGGGGCCGATGACCGCGCGCACTTCGCCGGGCTGCACCTCGAAGCTCACGCCGCTCAGGGCCTTGAGCCCGGCAAAAGCCATCGATAGCCCGGCGACGCGCAGCATCAGGATATCCTCGCCCAAGATCTTTTCACCAGCGCGCCCAGACCGCTGAGCAGCCCCGTGGGGAAGAAAGACATGATGATCACCAGCGCCAGACCAAAAGCCACCCGCTTGTAATCGGCGAACGCAACCGCGTATTCATTGAGGTAAGTGAGCGCGAAAACGCCCAGCAAAGCGCCCCAGATGCGATCGAAGCCGCCGAAGGCCAGCACCAGGATGATGTCGATGGCAAACATCACCGAGCCCGCCGCGGGAGAGACGAAGGTGACGAAGTGCGCATAAAAGCTGCCGCCCACGCTGGCAAACAGTGATGACACGACGAAGATGCCGATCTTATGCCGGCTCACGTCCACCCCCAGCAGCATCGCCGCGCTTTCACCTTCCTTGATGGCGCGATAAGCGCGCCCCAGGCGCGAATGCGCGAGATTCAGGGCGAACCACAAAGCGGCCAGCGTGACCGGCCAGAGCAGGAAATGAAAGGCCAGGTCGGTGGTAAGCGGGTAACCAAAGAAGCTCAAGCGCGGAATGCCCGAGAGGCCTTGCAGGCCACCGGTGAATCCGCCCAGTTCCTTGATCAACACTTCGACGATGATGGTAAAGCTCAATGTGGCGATGGCGAGGTAATGCCCGCGCAAGCGCAACACCACCCAACCGATGCCGGCCGCGACCAGGGCCGCGATTAGCTGTGCCAATAGCAGCGCGAGCCAAGGCGACACCCCGTAGCGCTTGCTCAGGATGCCGGAGGCGTAAGCGCCCAGCGCAAAAAATGCGGCATGAGAGATCGAGAGCTGGCCGCAGTACCCCACCAGCAGGCAGAGCCCGATCGCGGGCAGGGCGTAGATGGCGACGAAGTTGAGGGTGTTGAGGAGATAACCGCTGCCCAGCGCCACCGGCGCCGCCAGCAAGAGCACGGCAAGTGCGAGCCAGATATGAAAGTCGCGGCGCGGCATCGCTAACGGTGCTCAGTCAAACGCATCGAGCAAAAGCCGCACATCGGGCAGCGTCTCCAACGTGTCGATCCTTTCGCACAAGCGGTCGAGCGCTGCGGGCGCCGGCACCGTGGCCGCGCGGGCGGCACAGGCGTCGAGTTTCGCGCGCATTTGCAAAGGCGTCGGTGCCCGACCTGGCGCGCCGGTGGGGGTGTCGTTTTCGCCGCTCCAGAATGCCCCGCTGACCAATGCCGCAGTGAGCCGCGTTCGGCCGATCACCAGCGCGGTGCGCAAACTCTCGTCGGCCACCACCTCCACTTTGGCCGCCAAGGCAAGCGCCTGCGGATCGCCATAGGCCGCTTCGCGCATCTCTTCCAGAAACACCCGGCCGCGCAAGAGCGCGCTCGCCACGGTGTAAGGCAAGGAGAACTGCGCGTCGGCGCTCGACGCGGGGTTGATGCGGCTGGCGCGCGGCTGGCCCACTAGGCGCTCTACTTCGGGCGTCACCGTGAGCACGATGCGCTCGATGTTTTGCGTTTGCCCCTCGATCGCCATGCGCAGATCCAGCGCCAAGTCGATCGCCTCATGCGTGGCACGGCACGACGCGTAGGGTTTCACCGAAATACGCTCGCCCAGAAACGTTTCGCCCAAACCCTCGGTCAGGGCTTCGATTTTCGGATCCGGCTCAAAGGTGCGCAAATAGCCCCAGCGGCCGAGCAAAAAATCTCTGGCGCCGGTGAACCCTTGCTCGGCCAGAAGCCCGGAAACCACGGCGCCCTGCGCCACGATACCTTGCTGCAAACGCAAGGACAGAGCCCCTTCGAGTGCGCATTGCCCGTCGCCCACGGCGTGCGAAAAAGCGATGCCCAAGGCTTGCCGGCAGCGCTCGGCGTCCAATTGGAGCGCGTGCGCCACCGCCGCGGTGGGACCAAATATTTTGAACAAATTGTTGCGCCCGCTTTGCATGGCATTCTGACGCACCGTGAGCCCTAGGCGGATCTTCACATCCTGCCCTACCGCCAGCGCGGTGAGAAAATCGCGCCCGCTCAAACCGCCTCGGGCATCGGCCAGTGCCAACAGGGCCGGCACCGCCGAGGCGGAAGGATGGACCGGCAGGAAGTCCACACAGTCGTCGATTTCCAGCGCCCGCGCCATGGCGCCATTGCACCAGGCCGCCAGCGGTGCCGGCAGACGCAAGCCGGAGGCCACCACCCGCGCCTGCGCGGCCCCGCCCCATTGCCGCGCCAAGCCGAGGATGGCGGGCAGCCCTTCAGCGGTGGAGCCGGCCAGCATCGCCGCCAAGGTGTCGAGGGTGCTGCGCCGCGCCGCGGCCACCGCCGCCGGGCTCAGGGCTTCGAAGCGGGCTGTGCTGACGTGTTCCGCCAAACGAGCGCTGATGTCATCGCTGGTCATCATGGAACCCTCCCCCCGGCCCCCTCCCCGCGGGAGGGGGTGACCATTGTTCGCGGGCTACGCCCGCTCCGGTTTGCTGACCGCGTCCCCTTCGGGCGGCCGGGCGGGGGCGCTGGAACCCTCCCCCCAGCCCCCTCCCCGCGGGAGGGGGTGACCATTGTTCGCGGGCGGCGCCCGCTCCGCCTCGTTGCCTCATTGCAAGGTGTCCTCATGCGTCAGGCCGCGCTGGGCGCGGCCGCCCAGGAGGCCGTTGGGCAGGAACATCAGCACCAGAATGATGACCACGAAGGTGATGAGCTCCTTGACCGTGCTCGAAATGAAAGTGGCGGCAAAAGCTTCGAGCACGGCAAAAACGATGCTTCCAAGCACCGCTCCGAGCACGCTGCCCATGCCCCCCAGCATGGCCGCCGAAAAACCTTTGATTGCCAGCAGCATTCCGCCCGAATAATCGACCATGGTCAGCGGTGTGATGACGATGCCGGCAACACAACCCAAAAGGCCGGCCAGCACGAAAGACAAAAGCACCGTCGGGCCGACGCGTATGCCCATCAGCGCCGCTGCGTCGCGGTCGATGGCACAGGCGCGCATGGCCTTGCCCCAAAGCGTATGCTGCAAGAAAAGAAAAAGGGCGCCGATGGACAACACCGCCGCGCCGAAGATCCACAGTGTTTGCGGTGCGACGGCGGCACCGAGAATCTGCAAGGGCGCATCCCCGGAAAACGGCGGAAAGCGATGCACGTCGCCATCCCAGACATGGAAGGCCGTGCCGGAAATCGCCATCGAGGCGCCGATGGTGATGATCAGCACGGTAATCAAGGCGCCCTGCCTCCCTGGGCGAAAAGACACCGCGCCCAGAAGCGCAGCGACCAGCGCGGTAGAAACGAGGGTGACCGGCACCGCGGCCCAAATCGGCCAACCTCGCTCGCCATAGAGGCTCACCATGATCATGCCACCCAGCATCACGAACTCGCCCTGGGCGAAGTTGATGATGCGGGTGGCGCTATAGATCAGGGTAACGCCCACCGCCACCAGCGCGTACATGCTGCCGATGGACAGTGCGGCGAAAAACGTTTGGGCGAGATCGGACCCCATGCGCAAGCGGCCGCGGCGTTTACTTCATCATCTTCCAGGCGCCGCCTTCGGCCTTGAACATCACCAAGGCGTCGGCGGCAAGGCCGGCGTGGTCGCTGGAGGAGTAATTGAACACGCCGTACACCCCGACATGTTTCTGCGTCGCTTCGAGGGCACCGCAGAGCTTGCTTTCGTCGTGGTTGGCGCGCTTCATTGCCGCCACCAGCAGGTTCATGGCGTCATAAGCGGCCGCGCCGAACTGCGTGGGTTCCTCGTTGTATTTGGCGCGGAACTGCTTGCGGAATTCGCCGATGGCCGCCTTTTGCAGGTCTTGGTCGTCGAGCGCGTCCCCCGCGTCGAGCTTCGGCCCGGCCACCATGACCCCGTCGCCGTTGGCGGCAGTGGCTTTGAGGAAGGCCGGATTCAGCACCGCATGGCTATGATAGAGCGGCAGCGTGAGACCCACTTGGCGGTAGTTGGTGGTCATCACCACCGGCGCACGGGACGAGGACCAGTTGATGACCGCCTGCGCGTCGCTGCGCTTGATCTTGTTGAGCAAGGGCGACAAGTCGGCGTCTTCCATGGTGTAGCGCTCATCGAAAACCACCTCGATGCCGTGTGCCTTGGCCTGGCCCGTAAGTTCCTTGCGGCCGCCGTCGCCGAAAGCATCCTGGGTGCTCACCAGCGCGACCCGGGTTTGCCCCGCCTTCTTGAGGTGCTGGTAGAGTCTGCCCACCACGATGCGATCATCGGGCGGGGTCTTGAACACGCATTTGGCGACCGGGTCGACGATGGCCGCGGTGGACGCCAGCATGAGGGTGGGCGTGTTGCTCGCTTCCACGATGGGTTTCACCGGCATGGCTTCCCAGCTCGCGCTGGGGCCCAGGATCACGCTCACCTTGTCGTTCTTGATCAGGCGGTTGAACATGCGCACGGCGACATCGGGCTTGCCCTCGGTGTCGTAGAAAATCAATTCCACTTTGCGCCCGCCCACGCCGCCGGCGGCATTGAGGGCTTCGGCCTGCATTTCCAGCGTCTTCTTCTGGGCGGCGCCGACGAAGGCGCCGGGGCCGCTGAAAATCACCGGCACGCCGACCCTGAAGGGCTCGGCAGCGATGGCGGAACACGTTCCCAGCGCGCCAAAAGCAGCCGCCAGGGCCAAGGGTAAAACCGATCGTTGTGAGGACATGATTGCTCGTTCTCCTATGGGCTGCTGCTGCACTCTAGCGCGTGCGTTGACGGTGGGCGGGACGCGGCCGGGGCACGCGGCCGGCCGGGTCGAGGAGCAGGCCATCGAGAACGAGCGCGATGGACTGCTCAGCAGCCTGGCGTAGCGTCAGCGCGCCGCCCGGCCGGAACCAGTGATAGAAGTAATTGACCACGCCAAAAAGCGCGAAGGTGACTACCGCCGTATCCAGCGGGCGGGCGGCGCCCGCGGCGATGATGGCCTCGATGGCGTCGCGGTACAGGGTGTAGACCTCCCGCTCGCGCACCGCGATGCGTTTGCGGCGGGCGGGAGAAAGGTGCTTCTTCTCGTCGATCACCAGCCGCGTTTCCGCCTGGCGCGTCTCCAATAACAGGATGTGCTGCAAGAGCGCATTGCGCAAGCCGGCCACCGGATCGGTGCTCGCGGCAAATTCGGCGTGCAGCATGGCCAGCAGGTCGTCGGTAAAACCCGAGATCACCTCGTAGAGAATTTCTTCTTTGTTGCGGAAATGGTGATACACCGCCGCGGGCGTGAAGCCCACTTCAGCGGCGATATCGCGGATCGAAGCGCTGCCGTAGCCCATGCGGCAGAAAGCACGCGCCGCGACGTCAGCGATTTGCTGGCGACGATTCTGAACTTCGGGAGCGATGGTCTCGGTAGACATGGATGCATCCTAAACGATCGTTTAGTCAGTCGCAAGCCCTGATTTCCGCTGGGGCGATTCGCGCGTGCTTCGGGCAACTCGCGCGCACTGGTGGCAACTGGTCGCAATTTCATTGACGGAAATGCGTCGCTCCCCTATCGTTGCACCGCACAAAAGCGATCCGCTCCCCCGAGCGCCGGCTCCTGCCAATTCACGAGGTGCCTGGCGAATGCCGGTCCGGCGCCTGTCGGAGCGATTCGCCCGCGCCCCTGGGGCGGCGGGCCTCGCGCGGTGTGCCTTTTTGCTCGACTCATCTCGAAGCAGACGGCGCGAACCGGGCGCGACCCGCCGTCCGTGAACGAAGAAAGCTTGAACACCGCTCACCTGGTTGAACCGCGATTTGGAGAATCTTCAGTGCGCCCTCAGCTCGCCCTATGCCTACTTTTTGCTGCGCTCCCCACCGCAGCGCAAACGCCCGCGCCCGCCGCCGCTCCTGCCCAGCCGGCGGTGGAGTTTCGCGCTTTTGGCGACGTCGCCGTCTATCCGCGGCGCGACGCGCCCGCAGCGGTGCTGGCCCGCAATGAAACCCGCCTGGCCGCGGAAGTCCCCGCGGTGGTGAGCGAACTCACCGCCGAGCCGGGTGAAATCGTCGCCAAAGGCGCGCTGCTGGCCCGGCTCGATGCCCGCGATTACGAACTGGCGCTGGAACGCGCGCGCGCCGGCGAGCAGTCGGCCAAGGCGCGCCTGGCCTTGGCCGAGTCGCAGCTCAAACGCGCCCGTGAACTGAAAGCCGAAGGCTTCATTTCCCAAGACGCCCTGAATCAGCGCGAAACCGAAACTGCGGTGGTCAGTGCCGATGTGCGCGCCGCTGCGGCGGCTTTGGCCACGGCGCAGCGCAATCTGGAGAAGTGCGTCATTCGCGCGCCTTTCAAGGCCATCGTCAAAACGCGCAGCGGCCAGGTCGGCGAACTGGCGGCCGTCGGCGCGCCGCTCTACACCCTGCTCGATGCCGAACGCCTGGAAGTGAGCGCCCAGGTGCCGGTGCGCGAGGCGGCGCCACTGGCCGCCGCCAAGGGCGTGGAGTTCGTCGGCCAGGAAGGGCGGCAGGCCTTGCGGCTTTTGCGCATTTCACCCGCCATAGACCGCGCCGCCCGCACCCGCGAAGCGCGCCTCGCCTTCACTGCGGCGCCCCTGCCCCCGGGCAGCGAGGGGCGTATCGAATGGCGCGACCCCACACCTCATCTGCCGCCGGACTATCTGGTGCGGCGCGGCACGGCGCTGGGCTATTTCCTGCTGGAAGGAGGCAAAGCGCGCTTCGTCGCCCTGCCCGAGGCCCAGGAAGGTCGGCCCGCGGCGGTGACCTTGGCCGGCACGGCGCAAGTCGCCGGCCGCGGGCGCCTCAGCTTGAGTGAAGGCCAAGCCGCCGGCAACACTTCCGCAGCGAGCGGGCGATGAAATTCGTCGCCGCGCTAATCAGGAACCACCCCTTCGCCAACATCAGCTTCATGGTGGTGCTGGTGATGGGCCTATTGGCCTACGGCTTGATGCCGCGGGAGCAGGACCCGGAAATCAACTTCAACTGGGTGATCGTGACCACGGTGCTGCCCGGCGCATCCGCCGAAGACGTGGAGAAGCGCGTCACCAAGCCGCTGGAAGACGGCATCAAGATGGTGGGCGACGTGCGTTTCGTGGCCTCGAATTCGCGCGAGAACATCTCTTCCATTCTGGTGCGTTTTCGCGACATTCCCGAGCGGGTGTTCGACAAGCGCATGAACGACCTGCGGCGCGAAATCGACAACAAAGCCAAGGACGAACTGCCCCCCGAGGCCAAGGAACCGCGCGCCCTGGAAATCACCACTTCGAACGGTTTTGCCACCGCCATGGTGATGATCAGCGGTGAGGCCGACGACGAAGAACTGCGCCGCGCCGCACGCGACGTGCGCGACGACCTCGAGCGCCTGCCCGGCGTGGACCGAGTCTACGCCATCGGCCTGCATGAGCCGGAATTACAAGTGCAGTTCGATCCCCATGCCCTGCAAGCGCGGGGCTTGAATCCCGGCGACGTGGCCGATGCGGTGTCCGCTTGGTTCCGCGACACCTTCGCGGGCAAGTCGCGCACCACCGAAGCCGAGTGGTTGGTGCGTATCCTGGGCACCACCGCCGACCCGGCGGCGCTCGCACGCCTCACCGTAGTGCCCGGTGCCAAGCCGGGCGCCGCAGTGCCTTTGGATGCCGTGGCCGAGGTCTCGCGCGGTCGCGCCAAGGCCGAACGCCTGGCCTCCACCGGCGGCAAACCGGCGGTGGTGCTGTCAGTCACCAAGAAATCGGCCACCAATACCATCGAGCTGGTGGAAGCGGTCAATCGTTACCTTGCCGAACGCAACCCGCTGGTGGCCGAGCGAGGGATAAAAATCTCGCTTCTGGACGATCAAACCATCCCCACACGCACCGCCATCGGCATCATGGAATCGAACGCCATTTTCGGTCTGGCCACGGTGCTCCTGGTATGTTGGGTATTCCTCGGCTCGCGCATTTCCGTGCTGGTGGGTCTGGGCATTCCCTTTTCTTTGGCCGGCACTTTCGCGGTGCTGCACGCCACCGGTTTCACGCTCAACATTTCCGTGCTCCTGGGCGTGGTGGTCGCGCTGGGTATGTTGGTGGACGACGCCGTGGTGGTGGTGGAAGCCATCTATTACCGCGTGGCTCGCGGCCAGGCGGTGTTTGAAGCGGCGCTCGACGCCTTGCGTGAAGTGGCGGCGCCCGTCACTTCATCGGTTGCCACCACCATGGCCGCATTTTTGCCCTTGATGCTTTTGCCGGGCATCGTCGGCAAATTTATGTTCGTCATTCCGGCGGTGGTGACGCTGGCGCTGGCGATCAGTTTGATCGAAGCTTTCTGGATGTTGCCCACCCACGTTTGCGCCATGAAGCTCAGTTTCGAGCGCCCTTCGCGTTTTCATGCCTGGCGCACGCGCTTCACTCACTGGCTGCGCGTCAAGTATGCCCGCTCGCTGATTGCGGTGATGCGCCGCCCGGCGATTTCCGGCACGATCATGGCTCTGGCGGTGGTCGGCGCCTTCGGTGTGGTCGGCGCGGGTTTGGTGCGGGTGCAGTTTTTCGCCTTCGACCCGATACGGCTTTTTTACGTCAACGTCGACATGCCGCCCGGCGCGCCGGTGGAAGCCACGCTGCAAGCGGTCGAAGCAGTCGAGAAACGGCTCGCGCGGCATCTGCGCCCCGGCGAAGTACGCGCCGTGGCCTCGGTGGCGGGCTTCAAATACACCGACACCGAACCGCTATACGGCGACGGTTATGGGCAAGTGATCGTGTCCTTGAATCCGCGCACCGGCGACATACGCGAAACCGATGCCGTGGTGGAGGCCGCCCGCGCCGATGTCGAAGGCATGGACGGACCGGGCAAGGTGAGCTTCACCATGATTTCGGGCGGACCGCCGCTGTCCAAGGCGATTCGCGTGCGGGCCCGCAACGACGACCCCGCCGAGCTGCGCGCCGCGGCCGATGCGCTGCTCGAGATCGTGCGCAAGGTCAAAGGCACACGCGACGTGATCGATGACGACGTGCCCGGCCGCCCGGAACTCGTGCTCAAACTCGATCAGGAAGCGGTGCGCAGCGCCGGCCTCAACCCGGCGATGGTGGCGCGGCATTTGCGCATATTGGTCGATGGCGAGGTGGTCGCCAACATGCGCGATCGCGGCGAGAAAGTGGAGCTGCGGGTGCGCGCCAAGCCCGAAACGCGGCAAGACATCACGCGCCTCCTCGACACACCGCTGGCGCTGCCCAGCGGCGGCAGCCTGCCCCTGAGTGCCTTGGGGCAGTTCGAAACCCAGGCCGGCAAAGGCATCATCAAACACTACAACCTGCGCCGCGCCATCACCGTCGAGGCCGATCTCGATCGCGAAGTCAGCGACACCGTCAAAGCCAACGACGAAATCAAGCGCGAGTGGGCCAAAACGCGGCCGCGATTCCCCAACACCGACATCGATTTCTCCGGCGAACTCGACGACATCGAAGAAAGCCTAGCCGCGATGAAGGTGCTTTTCCTCATGGGCCTGGGGCTCATTTACCTGATCCTCGCGGCGCAGTTTCGCAGCTATTGGCAACCTCTGATGATTCTCATCACCGTGCCCCTGGCTTTCGCCGGGGTGGCCTACGGCTTGCTGGTGTCGCGCAATCCGCTGTCGCTCTACACGCTCTACGGCGTCATCGCCCTCACCGGCATCGCCGTGAATTCGGCCATCGTGCTGATCGACGCCGCCAACGAACGCCTGGCCGCGGGCATGAGCGTGCTGCATGCCGCGGTGTACGCCGCCCGGCGGCGCGTGGTGCCCATCATCATCACCTCGGTGACCACCATCGGCGGCCTCTTCTCGCTGGCCGTGGGCCTGGGCGGCAAGTCGCTGATCTGGGGGCCGATGGCCGCGTCCATCGTTTGGGGTTTGGGCGTCGCTACCCTGCTCACGCTGTTCGTGATTCCGCTGCTTTATTGGAGCGTGATGCGCCGCGCCAAGCGCTCTGGGCCGCGCAAGTGGTGGATCGTGGGCAAGGGGCGGTTCGCGCGGGCAGGGCAGTGAGGGGGCAAGCCGAGGTAAATGCCGCGGTGGCCCCACGGCATGATGGGGTGGAGGCGAAGCATTAGCACGCGACGCGCCGTTTTCTCGCCCGACGTCATCGTCATCCTCTGCGGCGTTTGCGCCGCGCTGCATGTCGGCAAGCTGCCGCCCGCACTCCCGGTGCTGCAGGACGCCCTGGGCATTACCCTGCTGCAAGCGGGCTTCTTGCTCTCGCTGGTGCAACTGGCCGGCATGACCTTGGGGCTCGCCGTCGGCCTTTCCGCGGACGGCCTTGGCCTGCGTCGTGGCATGATCACCGGCTTAATGATTCTGACCGGGGCCAGTGCCTCGGGCGGCTGGGCGCGCGGTGCGTCCGACCTCCTTTGGCTGCGCGCCATGGAAGGGCTAGGTTTCTTGTTGGTGGCCCTGCCCGCGCCGAGCCTGATTCGTCAACTCGTGGAACCGGCGAAGCTCAACCTCAAGCTGGGTCTCTGGGGCGGCTACATGCCTTTTGGCACCGCGCTGGCCTTGCTCTCCGGACCCTGGATGCTCGAAGCGCTGGGCTGGCGGGCTTGGTGGTGGGGACTTGCCGCGCTCTCGGCCGCCATGGCCTTGTGGATGAGCCTTGCGGTGCCTTCCGATACCCAGCGCCATCGACCGGATCAGTCACCCGCGGCCACCACCTCGCCGGAAAGATGGTGGCAACGCTTGCATCAAACGCTCACCGCGCCTGGGCCCTGGCTGGTGGCGCTGATCTTCGCGCTGTATTCCGGACAGTGGTTGGCGGTGATCGGCTTTCTGCCCTCGATTTACGCCCAGGCCGGGGTGGATGGCCGAGTGGGCGGCGCGCTGACGGCGTTTGCGGCCGCCTGCAACGTGCTGGGCAATTTGGGCGCCGGCCGCATGATGCATCGCGGCGTAGTCGCGGCGCGCCTGCTGCAAGCGGGCTTTGTCGCTATGGCCTTGGGCACTCTTCTCGCCTTTGGTTTGACGCAGGCCCCGCCGTCGCTGCGCTACCTCGGCGTGCTGCTATTCTCCGGCGTCGGCGGCATGATTCCCGCCACGCTGTTCATGTTGGGCGTGCGGCTCGCGCCCAACGCAAGAACGGTGTCCACCACCATCGGCTGGGTGCAGCAGTTCGCCGCGCTCGGCCAGTTCGTCGGTGCGCCGCTGGTGGCCTGGGTGGCCGGCGCGGTCGGCGGCTGGCAGTGGACCTGGGTAGTGACCGGCGCGGCTTGCCTCTTGGGCATGCTGCTGGCCAACGCCCTGCCGGGTCGCCCAGTTTCCGCTACCCGCACCGACTGACCCAAACGCCACGTCGCCCCGCTTCAGTTCACTTCGGCACCGGCGGCAGTCTACTGGTCAATGGATTAACCATACGAAGTTGCATGGCGACAAGCAGTGCAAAACACCCGTTGGTGAGATCGCGATGCCCTGCGCTTACTCGAAAGTTGGGACGGTCGGTGCGGGGGTGAACGGGGCGATGCGCGCGGAGTTGCCTGCCCGCAGACTATGACTAGGCGTCATCGTCCGCGATCTTTCGTGGTCGTCCGATCGGCCTGAGGCTCGACTCCAGCGATAATCGCCGCGCCATACGCAGCCGCCAGGCCTCCTGCCCGAAAGGTTGACCGCGCTGTACGCTGCGTCGCAAAGCTTCCAGCTCGGCCTCTTTCTCCGGGCGGTTGACCTGCGCCACCCACAGCCGAGGTCGCGGCAGCGGCCAGTCGTGCAGCAGCGCCCGGGCCTCTTCGCTGCCCCGGCAATAGCGCCACAGACTCCCCCAGCGCCAGTTTTCCGCCGCGCGCACCAGCCGTGCGCGCAAAGCGTTGCGCTCGACATAACGCGCCACGGTCAGAAAATGTTCATCGCTTTGCACCGGAAAGGACTTGAACCGCCCCTGATACAACGGCCCGGTACCCGCGCTCTGGTGCGCCGCGTGCCAGCGCTGAGTGTGCGTGACGGTAAGCCAGCGCAGGGTCTCCGAAAGCTGCTCGTCGGTGCGGGGCCAGAGCAGGAGATGCCAGTGGTTGGGCATCAGGCAATAAGCGAGTAAGCGTATGCCCGTGCGCTTCACCGCTTGCGCCAAGATCTCTTCGAACTGCGCATAGTCGCCCGGCGTTTCGAACAAGGGCAAACGCGCCACGCGGCGGTTGAGCACGTGATAGACAATTCCAGCGGTGGCGATACGGGGACGGCGAGGCATGCGGCATTGTTGTCCGGCATGCGCGAATTGTCAATATACGACTCCCGACCCCGTTTTCCCCCTAACCTTCACCCGCACCGCTCACCTGCACTTTTGCGTCCCAGTCGATTCCGCATCTGGCACAGGTAAAGATCCTGGTACCACCCTCGCTGACTCGACCCTTGCTCCTGAGCCAGGACTTGCATTCCGGACAACGGGAGAACTTATCCCTCGTAGCGATGAAGAACATCAACGATGCCCCAGAAACCATGAACACTACTACGAAAGCGTTTACCAAGAACTGATCTCGCAGTGTCTCTTGCGCGTAGTACCCAGCAATCCCGGAGAAGGCTGCAACAGCAAAACTTGCAGCCATGATAAATCGCATGTATCTCGCATGGGTTGGGTGAGGACGACTTGTCATGGAAGATGCCTAACGAGACTGCAAAATAAACACGTTTCCGGGCCACTGGCTGTCCGAATGGTTGTCCATCCGAGCCAGCACCGGTTCCTCCGACGGCAGGGCCGTCGGCAGCACGAAAGGTTCCCACGATAGGTCCCAGGCTCGACCATTTCTTGCCTTCCGATAAAAAAACCGACCCTGGCCCCTTTGCCCCCTCAGGGTTAGAACTCATTTGGTCCGCTCGGATTAGGCTGCTATCGCTCCGCCAATGCGTAACCAGCGTTGGCAGATGCCACAACAGACACAAACATGAATGGCTCGGTACCTGTGTTTCGTGCTCCGTGTACTTGACCAGGCAGGGCCACGGCAATTTCCCCATGCTTGAGGGCACGCATGACCCCGTTGCCTTGGAAGTAATCTGCTTTTCCGGACAAAACAGTCCATGTATCTTGGCCGTTAGGGTGAATATGAGCCGCAATTTCCTGCCCAGGATGGACATGCCAAACCACGATAACCGAGTCTGGTGTTTCAAGTACAACCGAACGAATAGGTTCACCTTCGGACGGCTGAACGTAATCGGCTACAGAAAAAATTCTCGATTCAGCAGTCATCGAAGTGTCCTTTTTGAAATGGGCCTCAATTGGCTGAGATGAGTTCTAACGTTTGACATAACCGGCGCTGCGCGGCTTCATCGCGCAGCGTCCGTGTTGATGGATGGGTTGGGCCTATTTGGCACTGCGTGACCCTGCCAGCGCAGTGAAGACGCCAAGGCCGATGAACATGCCGCCACCAAGACGCCGACCAATGCCACGAACAACGCTGCCGCGTAACTTCGGAGCGACCGCACCGGCGGCCAACGCGTAAGCACTGTCGGTTACTGCGGCGATTGCCACGAAGAGCGAACCAAGCGCCATGCTCTGAAACATGGGCGGCGCGTTGGGACTCAAGAACTGCGGCAGAAACGCGGCAAAGAAAAGCGTCGTTTTTGGATTGAGAAGAGCGACGACGAAACCGTCACGGAAGACGCGCGTAAGTGACGCACCGGTTGGAATGGGGGATGAATTCTCGACAGGGGAGGAGCGGAGCATTTGCACGCCAAGGAACACAAGGTAGAGTGCGCCGGCATACTTGACTATGGAGAAAGCAAGGGACGAAACCGCGAATAATGCGGCAAGACCAACTGAAGCGGCAAAGGCGTTACCGAGGTTGCCGAGGGCAACACCCGCAACCGACACCAAGCCGGAACGACGGCCTTGAACGAGACTGCGCGTAACGATGTAGAGCACGCCTGGCCCAGGTGTGACGGCAAGCACGAAGCTCGCAAGAAGGAATGCGGAGAACAGTGGCCAAGGCGGGAAGAGATTAGTCATTGCGGCAACCTCGAATAGGCCCAACGT
>JAPKHK010000011.1 GCA_026646885.1 Casimicrobiaceae bacterium
ATGCACTCCACCATCGGCCGCCACGCGGCGCGCGCGGTGTCTTGCGCGGTGCAAGTGGACATGCTGGCCGATCAATGGAGCGCGCTGGTCAACAACATCGCCAAAGGCGACGTGAAGACCTTCAACAAGCCCACTTTCCCGAAAGGCGAAATTCAAGGCCAGGGTTATCACGAAGCGCCCCGAGGCGTGCTTTCGCACTGGGTGGTGATCAACGACGGCAAAATCAAGAACTACCAGTGCGTGGTGCCCTCCACCTGGAACGCTTGTCCGAGAAACGAAAAGGATGAGGCAGGGCCCTACGAAGCTTCGCTGGTCGACAACCCCATCGCCGACCCGCAACGCCCGCTGGAAGTGCTGCGCACCATCCATTCCTTCGACCCCTGCATCGCCTGCGCGATTCACGTCACCGACACGGAGCATGGCAGCGCCATTACCGTGAAGGCGAAGTAAAGCGCGGGTCAACGACCTCTCCGGCCGCTTCGGCTGGTAAACTGGGGGCGGGCCCAAAAGCTCGCCCCGTTTTTTTGGAGCAAATGCGTTGCGCACCGTGATCCTCGGCATCGGCAACACTATTCTCAGCGACGAGGGCGTGGGCGTGCACGCCGCCGAGGCCTTGCAGCAAGCCTACGAAATTCCCGAAGGCGTGGAAGTGATCGATGGCGGCACCGCGGGCATGGAGCTTCTGGACCCGCTCACCGATGTCGATTTACTCGTAGTGCTCGACGCCGTCAAAGCCAAGCGCGCGCCCGGCGAGTTGGTGGTGCTCGCCGGTAAGGAAGTACCGGTGTTCTTCCGCGCCAAACTCTCGCCGCATCAAGTGAGCATTTGCGACGTGCTGGCGAGCCTCGAATTCGCCGGCACGCCGCCCAAGGACATCGTGCTGATCGGGGTCGAACCCGAGAGCTTCGAGCTGGGCACTGAACTCACCCCCAAAATCGCCGCGGCGCTGCCGGCCATGGTGGCGCGCGCCCAGGCCGAGCTCGCCGTGCGCGGCATAGAGCTCGTTGCCAAGGCAAGCTGAAACCATCATGTGCCTCGCCATTCCCTCCAAAGTGCTCGCCATCGACGGCTTCATGGCTCGTGTCGATACCGCCGGCACCGAGCGCGAAGTCAACTTGATGCTCCTGCACGAAGACGTGGTCGTGGGCGACTATGTGCTCATCCAGCACGGCAACTTCGCCTTTGAACGGGTCGAGCCCGATCGCGCCCAAGAGGCGCTGGCTTTGATGCAGGAAATTTTGGCCCAAGGCGAGGCCGACGTGAGAGCGTGGTGAGCGCGACCTTGCGAAGGCACACGGACGACCCTGCACCTCTGCTGGTGCGGGCTTTCCAGCGCATTCATCGCGAACAGATGGCCGACGTGCCCATCGTCAACCCCGCGCTGAATGTCGAAGCATCGGGCTTCAGAATGTACGAGGGGCACTGGCTCGGCATCTTGATCAGCCCCTGGTTCATGAACTTGGTGCGGGTGCCCGGCCCCGAAGCGGATTGGGTGAGCGTGCAGGGCGAAACCCGGCAGTTTCAGGCGCTGCCCTCGGGCACCTATGCTTTCCTGGGCAGCGAAGAACCAGAAGTCGGCGAGTTTCAGAGTTGCTCGCTGATTTCGCCCATGGGCCAGTTCGGCGACATGGAGGCGGCACGAGCCACGGCAACGGAAGTGCTCGCTGTGCTCCTGCAGGCCCCCGCGTCAGCGCCGGAAACGGTGCCACCCCCCGGCCCGAATCTGTTGAATATCCGCCGGCCCGCGGCGGCCGGCGAAGACTCACCTCAGGTCGAACCCGGCACCCGCGGTCCGGACCAAGGCATGAGCAAACGCGAGTTCCTGCTGGGCGGGTTGCGTCGGCGCTGAAACCGCGGCGAGGTCGGGCGAGAACTGGCGACAGCGTCGCTGTGCGAGGTGCAGCCCGCGAGCCGAGCCCTCCGATGCTAACGCGGCGTCGAGCTGCATGACCTGCCCGAGGCGGTGCTGCGCGTTTTCTTGATGGCCTTGGATGAAGTCGCCGACGATGTACAGGGTGCTCCCGACCTGCCGCTGCCGGATGACGAGGTCGACGAGCCGGAGGTGCTGCGACCGCCGCTCGACGTGGCTCCCGTGTTGGTGCGCGACCCGGTCGAGGACCTGGTCGGAACCAGCGGCTCGATGCGCAAATCCCGGTGTGTTTGGTAGCTGTCGGTGTAGGGGTTGTAGTATTCGACGTCGCCGTTGCTTTGGCCTTTTCGGCAGGGTGCCTGAAAAGGACGCACGGCGCTGTCGGTGCTGCCGTCTTCGTTGGTCGTGACTACCGTGACCATACAGCCCGACGATCCTCCCGAGGTTGGCCCCGCGGCGGCGCAGGGCAGCGCAGAAAGCATCCCGATCGCGGTTGCGGCGAGGATGGCGGCGGACAAGTTGCACAGTGAATGCTTCATCGGTGTACTCCTGAGGGGTGACCCGCGACGCTTGCGCCGGTGCGTCGGGTGGGTCGGTTCCGCCTACCGGCAGGCGAGAAGGGTTTCGTTGGCCGCCCGCGCCGCAACCGCCTCAGTGGCGTTGAGCGCGCGCGTCTGGCGCGAACAGCACTTGTTCGCATCCTCCGGCGGAAGCAGGCTGTTTGCCGGGGCGCAGAACAGCGCGAACTCGACGATGCCGGTGGCGTTGCCGCGTGCGAAGTCCACATTGCGAGTCCATGACAGACCTTTCGTGGTCAGACGCACGGCCTTGTTCCAGGCGGGCACGCAGGCCTGATCGCGGGCGGCCTCCGCTTGGTGCAGTGGGTCGAAGTCGCAGGTCATCCCGCGGCGGTGTCTGACGCAGCACTGGTCGTGTTCCCAACTGCCGCCGTTGATGAAGCAGACTCCAGCCCGGCACAGCGCGGCGCCAGGGATGTTGGCCTGAGCTTGGCCGCATTCGGCGCCGATGGCGCCGAAGCAATGCTCCACTCGCGCGGTGGGAATCCTGGGCAGCGGCGTCAAGGGGGTAGTGGCGGGCATTTCTCGAATCCGCGTCGGGAGCTGCGTCTGGGCTGGCCCAGTCGGCGGGCACGACGGCCCGCCGGAAGCCGGCAGAGCCAGATCGATGCGCATCACGGACAACGCGGGTGACGCTGGCGTGAACGCGTTGCGAGTGCCCTGTCCGGCGAGATTTGCCGTCGCCACGAAAGGTTCGCTCGGCACCGCGGCGAAGCGCGCGTTGCCCTGGTTGTCGGTGGTCCCTTGGCCGAAGGCGTTGACGGCATTGGCGGTGCCGATGCAGACCGTGGCATTGGCCGCCGAGGCGCCACCGCGCGTGACGTGGACGGTCAGGCCCCCGATCGGGTTGGCTTGGCCGAAAGCGGCGCCAGGCAAGACCAGCAGCGTCATCAAGAGCCGCATGGCGTGGCGCCATTTTGACCATTGTTCATTCGTCATCATGTGAGCCTCCTTGCCCGTTGTTGGCACTCGGGTGTCGCGCTGCACTCACCATAAAGCGAGGGGCGTTTGCCTAGCGTTTGCCCGAGCGTCCGCGGCAAACGCTAGGCAAACGCCGACTCGTTACCTTGGGCGCATTACGCGAGGGCACGGAGAGCCGCCCGATGAACGAACCGCGATTGTTTCTCGTGCGGGTGTGGCAGCACCTGAGCCAGTTCCGGGCCTCGGTGCGCGGTGTGGATGACTCCGAGCCGCAGCTTTTCGACGAGCCAGCGCGCCTGGCTGAGTTTTTTCGCCAGGCCAGTGTCCAAGCGCCGCCATCATCTGCCCCGAGCGACAAGCCGCCAGCAAACGCTCGGCAAACGCCCGCGCGCTAGCGTTTCCACTCGACGCAACCCGACGGATCGCCATCATGACTCGACAGACCAACACCTTTGCGTGGAACCGGCGTGCGCCGGCCGCAGCGCTCATCAGCCTGGGTTTCGCGTTGGTGCTCGGTGGATGCGCGACTGCACCGCTAGGGCGCGGCGCTGATTCGACGCGTGGGCAGGTCGCCGGCCAAGAAATTGCCGCAGCGATGCACGCCGGGCGGCCGGAAGCGGCGAGAGCGCTGCTTACCACCGCCTTGCGCGCCGACCCGCAAAACGGCTACCTGCACCTGCTCAATGGGTTGAGCTATCAGCTTGCCGACGACTCGCAGCGATCGGCGGATCTAGCCCAGGTCGGTTACGACGCGGCGGTGAAATTTGCGCCGGGATACTACTGGTCGCACTACTACGCCGGGCTGGCGAGTTTCGAGCGCAAGGATTACACCGCCGCCGCCGAGGCCTTTGCCGGGGCGATCCTGGACCGTCCCGAGGCACCGCAGGCCTTCGCCGGGTTGGCCGCCGCCGCCTACTACGGTGGCGATCTCGATCTCGCTCGCCTCGCCGCTACCCGAGCTCTGGCGCTGGAGCCGCAGGATCCGCAGATGCTCAGAACGGCCGCCTACGTCGCTGCGGTTCGCGGCGAGCGCGAAGAACTCGCCGCCGTAATCCAACGGGCGAATGCGCTGCCGCAGAGCCGCCTTACCGCCCACGAGCCGCGGCTGGCGCAGTTACAACGGACTGCGATGCTCCTGGCGGTGCAGGAGCAGGAGCCCCCGGCCGCGACACAAGGGGGGGCGGATGCGGTGCCAGGCAAGACTGTGGAATCGTCGGCGCTCTCGCCGACCGCGGCGGTGATACCGGCGAACAACTCGCCGCAGCAGGTCATGGTCGAGGTTACTTTGCTGCTGAGCCAAGATACGACGAAACAAAACGTCGGCATCAATCTGCTCGACGGCTTGAAGTTGCAGTTTGGCGGCGAGAACAGAACCGAGAGACGCCGGGCGACGGGAACGAGCGACGTCTTCAGTCGGGTGATCACCGCCGGGCTGACGGTGCCGCAGATCAACTACAGCCTGAATTTGTTCAACACCCACGACGACTTCTACGACGTCGTCGTGCGCCCTTCGCTCGTCGCCACGCTCGGCCAGCAGTCCGAGTTCTTCATTGGCAGAACGCTCAGCGTGGGCATCAGCGGCATCAACCTCGGCGCTTTGCAAACCATCGACGTGGGCACTTCAGTCAAGCTCACACCGCTGGAAATCACCCCTGAGCGCACCAAGTTTCGCATCGACACGGTGCGCTCCTTCTTCGTGCCGGCGTCCAGCGGTTCGTTCCAGCAGTCGGTGTCCACGTTCAAGCAGACCGTCGGCGCCACGGCCGAGGTCGAGTTTGGCAAGACGCTGATCCTGTCGGGTTTGTACGAGGCGGTGAACGTGGGCTGGACCTCGAAGGTGCCCGTGTTGGGCGACCTGCCCATCGGCAATGTGCTGTTCAATGAACGCGAAAAGACCCAGAGCCGCGACGCCGCTATCGTCCTGGTGACGCCGCGCCTGGCCGGCATGATCGACACGGGCACGCGCGAGTTCCGCACCGAGACTCTAACCAACCTGCTGGCGCTCTGGAAGGAACTGGTCGATCCGCTGGCCGACATGGACGCATTGGCGAACAAAGTCCGCCGCAAGGTGTTCAGGCATTTTGGGCCTCAGCTGGGCGACCTGCGGCTGCCCGCGGCGTCCGATCCGGGACTGGTTCGACAGGCCATCGGTGACACCTTGAGCAGGGTGGCTTGGCGGTGATCCAGGTGTGACTCAAGCGAAAGAGGAGCGATGCCATGAAAACGACGTTGCGAAAGATCTCCCTGGGCGCGTTTCTGTGCACTCTCAGCTCGGCGGCCCTGGCGACTGATTACACCGCAGTGGCTGGCGGCAGCGGCGGCACTGCGTTTAACCTCGACTGCGGCGCCAACATGTCGCTGGTGGGGATTCAGGGCAAGGCGGGCAGCCTGATCGACAGTGTGCAGGGCGTATGCGCTCAGTTAAATGCCGACGGCAGCCGGCTCGGCCGCAAGGTACTCACCGGCAGTGCTGGCGGAAAGGGGGGCGCCAGCTACTACTTGGAGTGCCCCGCAGGCAAGACGGTCATCGGCATCACGGGGCATGCCGATTCGCATGTCAACAACTTCAAGGTGCGCTGCGGCATGACTGACTTCAGCCAGCAGGCGGGCAATCCGTCGATCGTCGGCCCCGGTTCACCGTTCAACCTGACCTGCTCCAACTTCATGGATGCGCGCCTGATACGTGGTCGTTCAGGCATCTGGGTCGATGCGATGGGGCTGGGCTGCAAGCCCGCCGCACGACTTGGCGTCAACGACATCAGCATCGCGGCCCAGGTTCGCCAGGGCCAGGCGGCGCCGCTGACGGTGACCCTGTCGCAGGTCCCGGTCGAGGCGGTCAAAGTTCACTTGAACAGCAGCAATACCGCCCTGCTGCCCAGCACGGGCGTCGTGACCGTGGGCACGACGACCACCAAGGCCACCGCGACGGTGCCGGCCGGCAGCATCGGATGCGCCCGGATCACGGCGTCGCTAAAAGGTTCGTCGAAGTCGGCGGACCTGGTCGTGCACGGCCCGGCCTCGCCCGGCATCGCGGTGACGGGGCCGGTGATCCTAAAGCGAGGCACCAGCGCGACGCTGCGGGTTTCGATCCCCTCGCCGAGCACGCGCGTCACGAATATCCCGGTGTCGGTTCGCGGCTCCAGCCGCTTGGGGCAGGTGGCCACGTTGTCCAGCACCAGCGTCCCCATCGCCGCCAACGCCGTCGCCGCGAGCTTTCAGGTCAGGGGCGATCATGCTGGGTGCGCGCTCATCACCGCCCAGGACGGCAAGGCCTACGGGGCCTCGGTGACGCACACGATCGCGGTCGTCGACTAGCGCGCCACCCCGCCTGCGCGGCGGCGCGAGGGGAACGGGTCAGGTCATCGCTGCCGAACCGCCGACAAGATCGCCGCCGCGCAGCAGGCAATGCACGGTTGCTTCGAGGGTCGGAGTCTCGCGTCGCACAAGCTCCACTTCGCCGGCCGTGAGGGCCAGATCGGCTTGCCAACGCAGCGCGCTGTCGCGCAGGCCGGCCTCCGATCCGGGGTGGGTGGCCACCATCTGCCAAAGCTTCGCCGCGCGCGCGCGCAGGCCGGCGAGGAAGCAACACTCGCCGAGGAACAAGGCCTGGTGCAGCAATTGGTTCACCCAATTGCGGCCCGAGGCTTCGCGGGCAGCCGCCGCAAGCCGCTCGCCGGCAGCGGCGAAATCGCCGCGGCGCGCCTCGATGCGCGCCAGGTTGGCCTCGGCTAACAGTGCCACCACTGGAATCGCCGCGGACCGCGCGCGATCAAGCGCTTGGCGCAGGCGCGTTTCGGCCGTGCCCCAATCGCCGAGTTCGAGCTGCACGGCGCCCAGCCCAAAGGCCAGATAGGGTGTCATCGCATCCAGTCGCTGGTGCTCGCATAGTTGCAGCCCGCGCTCCATGAATGGCCGCGCCTGGGCCCACTGGTTGCGCTCCATGTGCACGCCGGCGATGTTGTTGAGGCAGCGCACGACGGCCATGTGGTGGCCCAGTTCGCGCTCGATGTCGATGGCCTGCAAATAACTGGCCAGTGCATCGTCGTAGCGGCCTTCCTTCTTGGCGACGATGCCGAGATTGATCAGCGCGGCGCCAACTTCGGCGCGAATTCCGTCCTCGCGGCCGATGGCCAGCGCCAGTTCGAACGGCGGGCGTGCCTCGGCCCACTGTCCCTGGGCGCACAGCGCATTGCCGCTGTTCGACAGACATGCGGCGAGCGCTCGCCGGTCGCCCGCCTGCTGCGCCTGATCGGCGCCGAGGCGCGCGACCGACAGCGCGCCTTCGAATTCGGCCAGGCGGACCAACAGCCGGGACAAGGCGGCACGCAGCCGGGCGGCCAGCGCATCGTTGTCGCGATCGGCGCCGGTCACCGCGAGTGCCGCCCGAAAGTGCGCCGCACCGCGATCCGGCTGGCCGCGCGATTCGAAGAAAATGCGCCAGGCCTCGACACTACGCGCCACCAGCACGGCCTCGCCGTGGGCGATCGCGTGCGCCCATGCGGCGGTGCCGTTGGCGATTTCGAGATCCAGGCGATCGGCTACCGGCGCGTGGTCGACGCCGGCGCCGCGCACCAGGCCCTCCAGCAAGTCCGCATAATGGGCGGCGTGGCGATCTTGACAGGCACGCATCCTCTGGGGATCGGCCGCCAAGCGCAACAGCGCCTGGGCCGCGATGATCGGGTGCATCCCGAAACGCCCCGTTTCGCTCACGGTGAGCAAACTCTTGTCCACCAGTGAAGACAGCAAAGGCATCGATGTGCCCGCGACCGCTGCCGCCGCCGCGCGGGAGAACCCCCCGCGAAAAACCGCCAAAGCGCTCATCGCGTCGCGCTCGGCTGGTGTCAGCAGCGCCCAGCTGCGATCGAGCACCGCACGCAGGCTGTGATGCTCGGGTCGCGCCGGCGTGCCGGGCGAGCTGGGATCGCGCTCGAGCAGATCAATCGAGTCGCGCAGTTCGCGTGCGATCTCCGGAGGTGGCAGCAAGCGCACCCAGGCGGCGGCCAGTTCGATGACCAGCGGCATGCCATCGGCGGCCTCGACGATCTCGATTACCGCCGGCAGGTGCCGCGCCAGGTCGAATCCCGGCTGCGCCGCGGCGGCCCGCGAGGCGAAGAGGCGGACCGCGTCGAATGCGCTGGCCGCTTCGAGGTCGCGGCTTTCCTCGTCGGGCACCGCGAGGCCGGCCAAGACGAAGGGCTGCTCCGCAACAAGGTTCAACCGCGTCCGAGAGGTGACGAGCAGCGTAAGCGCGGGCGCCGCCAGCAGCAGTCGTTCGATCCAGGCTGGCAATTCTTCGAGGTGCTCGGCGTTGTCGAGCACGCAGTACACGCGGCGCGGCCCAAGATGTTTCCCGATCAGATCTAACGGGTCGTGCGCGTCGGTCATGGTCACGCCCAGCCGTTGTGCCAAGCGCGAGGTCAACTCGGCGGTGTTGCTGAGGTCCTGCAACTCGACCCAAACCCCGGTGGCGGGGGAAGCGGCGAAATGCCTAAGCACTTCGGCGGCGAGATCGCTTTTGCCTATGCCTCCCGGTCCGATGATCGTCAGCAGGCGGCAGGCGGGCATACTGATCAGTTCGGTCAACGCGGCCAGCTCGATTTTTCGCCCGATGAAGCGGGGAGTCTGGGTCGCTGGGGACCGCGCCCGGTCTGGTGCGTCGGTCGCCGAAGCGGTGGACGCGAACAGGTCGCGCAAACGGCGCGAGGGCTCGACGCCGTATTCGGCGGCCAGCTGGTTCGCGTATTCGCGATAACGGCGTTCCGCCGCCGCGCGCTGGCCGAGCGACAATTCGACCTGCAGCAAAACGCCCACGGCCAGCTCGTCGATCGGGTCCAGTTCGAGCAGGCGTTGCGCGATCTCCGCCCGCCGCGGCGAGGGCGCCGCCGCGGTCAGCAGCTCATGTGCGGCTTGTTGCCAGCGGGCATCGAAGCGCGCACGTTCACTGGCCAGCCAGTCGCCCAAGGCCGCGTTGGCGGGATCGTCGATTCCTGCCAGCAGCGCCCCGCGACGGCTGGCGACGGCCTCAAGCAGACGGCCTTCGGCCAGCGCGGCCTCGAAGGCCGACAGATCGGTGCGGATGTTCCAGCGCAGCGCATGCTCGGTCGCTTCGATGTCCTTGACCCCCGGCAGCGTGCGCGCTTTGAAGATCACGTGCCGCAGGTTGCGCCGCGCGTCGGCGTTGGCATGCTCGGGCCACAGCAGCGCGGCCAGTTCGTCGCGCGGCACCCACTGCCCCGAGCGCACCGCCAACACCGCGAGCAATTGAAACCGCCGCTCCGGCGCGAACACCAGCGCAGGTACTGCGAGCAGAGTGGGGGGGCCCAGCACGCGCATTGGCGGCGCGCCGACAACTTGCTGTTGCAGTCCCTCAGTATCCATCACGCTGCGACCGCAATTCGTTGCCTCCTGGCGCATGACGCGCACGATAGACCGACCCGCGCACAGGGCGGGCGATCTTCCGCTGGGGCGCATCATCTCAAGTTCAGCGTGGCACCGAAGGCGAGTGCGCCGCGATGGCCGCTCTCGGCGTCGGTCATGGGTGAATTCAGTAGACAGTTTCTCGCCGCGGGCTATTCGGTTTCCTTGCGCCTAACCACTAAACGATGCGAACCTGCCCTGCCATACCCGAGACGCCCATGGGCTAATCATACCTCGCTTGCCGTCAATCGATACAACAAGCCCTGCCTTCGGGTTGCGGCTTGGGCTCGTTCTACGCGGCCGACTCAGCCGCCACCACGCACTCCACGCCGGCATCACGCAGAATCTGCGGAAAAGGCGCCGGCGGCGCTGCGTCGACAAACATCATGTCAACCTGCGACAGATGGCCTAGTTCGACCATCGCCGGGCGATTGAACTTGGAGTGGTCGGTCGCAAGCCATACTTCTCGCGATTGCTCGATGATGGCTCTGGCCACACGCACTTCACGGTAGTCGAAATCACGAAGGGTGCCGTCGTCTTCGATGCCGGAAATGCCGATCAGTCCAATATCGACCTTGAACTGGCGCATGAGCTCGACCGTCGCCTCGCCGATGATGCCGCGATCGCGGGGGCGCACCACGCCTCCCGCGACGATCACTTCGCAGTCGGGGTGATCGGAGAGGATGGCGGCGACATTGAGGTTGTTGGTGATGACCCGCAGATTGCGCACTCGCATCAGTTCGTGCGCGATGGCTTCGGTGGTGGTGCCGATATTCAGGATAATGGAGCAGCCATCGGGAAAGCGGGTGCGCACGGTTTCCGCCACGGCGTGCGCGATGCGCGCCTTTTCTTCGGCGTGTAAGGCGAGGCGCTGACGGTAGGCGATGTTTTCGGTGGTGGAGCTTGGCGTTCGGACGCCCCCATGAAAGCGGGCCACCAGCCCGGCTTCGGTGAGGCGCTGCACATCGCGCCGCACCGTTTGCAGGGTGACGCCGAACTTGCGCGCGAGATCTTCCACCGAGATACTGCCGGCTGCCCGCACCTCTTCGATGAGCTTCGCTTGACGTGGATTGGGAATCATAAGAATATATAAAACGAAACAAAGCGAATCGTAACGAACTTGCACGACTCTATTTGACCACATTCTGACGACCCTCGCATCCTTGCCGGGCCGAGCGCTTGGCGGCGCGGCGGCAGGGCGCGGGCAAGGCATGGACATACCCACCCATTGCGACATCTTCGTGGTCGGCGGCGGCATCAATGGCGCCGGTATCGCACGCGACCTGGCCGGGCGCGGCTACCGCGTGGTCCTCGCCGAGCAGGGTGACCTCGCGCAACATACCTCGTCTTCGAGCACCAAACTCATCCACGGCGGTTTGCGTTACCTCGAGTTCTACGAGTTTGGCCTGGTGCGCAAGGCACTCCTGGAACGCGAAGTGCTCTTGAAGAGCGCGCCGCACCTCATACGACCGCTGCGCTTCGTGATGCCGCACGACCCCTCGATGCGCCCGGCGTGGCTCATTCGTTTGGGTCTTTTCCTCTACGACCATTTGGCGCGGCGCGAGGTATTGCCGGGGAGTGAGGGAATCGATCTCGCCCGGCACCCTGCCGGTGCACCGCTCAAGCCCGAGTTTCGAGAAGGTTTCGCCTATTCCGACGGTTGGGTGGATGATGCCCGCTTGGTTGTGCTCAACGCCTTGGATGCTCAGGAGCATGGCGCCACCATCCTCACGCGCACCCGTTGCCTGGAAGCGCAGCGCGGCGAAAGCGATTGGCGGATCAGCTTGCGTTCGGGCGAGGCCGCGCCGATTGCGCTGCGGGCGCGCGCGCTGGTGAATGCCGCCGGACCGTGGGCGGAGAGCTTCCTGCGCGGTGCCGCCCGGCCTGCGCGCGGCGAAAGCCTGGCCACCCGCAGGCTGCGCCTGGTCAAGGGCAGTCACATCGTCGTCCCGAGGCTCTTCGAGCACGACCACGCCTACATTTTTCAGAACCCCGATCGCCGCATCATCTTCGCCATTCCCTTCGAACGGGACTTCACCCTGATCGGCACCACCGACGTCGAAATCGACGATCTGCCCGATCGCGCCAGCATCAGCCCCGAAGAAATCGCCTACCTGTGCGAGCAGGCAAGCCGCTATTTTCGCCGCGCGCTCACCCCCGCGGCGGTCGTGTGGACTTACGCCGGCATCCGGCCGCTCTTGGATGACCGCGCCGGCGCGGCGACGGCGGTAACGCGCGATTACCAACTCGAAGCCAGCGGCGATGCCGCGGCTTTGCTCACCGTTTGGGGAGGCAAGATCACCACCTACCGCAAGCTTGCCGAAGAGGCGGGCAATGCCCTGGTACGCCTGCTGGGCGAACGCCGTCCGGCCTGGAGCCGCGGGGCGTATCTGCCCGGAGGCGATTTGGCGGCCTGGGTGGGCGCGCCCACCCGCCCGGATCTGGACTTCGCTCTTTTCGCACAGGAACTCGAAAAGCGTCATCCCTGGCTGCCGCCGGAATTGGCGCGGCGCTACGCGCGCGCCTATGGCAGCCGGGTAACGCGCCTCCTCGGTACGGCCCAGGCACTGGGCGAGCTTGGCAAGGAAGTGGCGCCCGGGCTCTATGAGGTAGAACTAAATTATCTCGTCGCCACCGAATGGGCGCGTAGTGCTGATGACGTTATGTGGCGCCGTTCCAAACTCGGCTTGCACTACAGTCCGGAGCAGCGACAGGCCGTGGTGCGCTGGTTCGGGGCGCAGTCCCGGCGGCAAGAACCGCAGGGCATTGCCGTGCCGCCCGCGAGTGAAGAAGAGGTTCGGCATGTTTCGCAATAGGCGCGTTTGCAATACGATTGACATTTATTTCGGTTCGCTTATATGATGCGCCCGCAGGGTCTGCCGGCACGCATCGGCATCTTTGGGAATCCATCCAAAAGGAGGGAAGGGTCATGACAAGAAAACGATTGCTTGCAACAAGTATTGCCGCCATGTTCGCGGCGGGCATGGCGACGGCGAGCTACGCCGGCGTCGACGAGGCGAAGAAGTGGATCGACAAGGAATTCCAACCTTCCACGCTCTCCAAGGCACAGCAGCTCAAAGAAATGGAGTGGTTCGTCAATGCCGGAAAGCGCTTCAAGGGCATGGAAATCAACGTGCTCTCCGAAACCATTCCGACCCATGAGTACGAGGCCAAGGTGCTCGCCAAGGCGTTCGAGGAGATCACCGGCATCAAAGTCAATCACCAGCTCTTGGGCGAAGGCGAGGTGGTGCAGGCGGTGCAGACGCAGATGCAAACCAACCGCAACCTCTACGATGCCTACATCAATGACTCCGACTTGATCGGCACGCATTCGCGCTTGCAGTCGGCGGTCAATTTGTCCGACTGGATGGCGGGCGAAGGCAAGGACGTAACCCTGCCCACCCTGGATGTCAAAGACTTCGTCGGCATTTCCTTCACCACTGGGCCTGACGGCAAGATCTGGCAGCTCCCCGACCAGCAGTTTGCCAACTTGTACTGGTTCCGTTACGACTGGTTCAAGCGGCCGGATCTCAAGAAGAAGTTCAAAGAGAAATACGGTTATGAGCTAGGCGTTCCGGCGAACTGGTCCGCCTACGAGGATATCGCCGAATTTTTCAGCGTGCATGTGAAGGAAATCGACGGCAAGCGCATCTACGGCCACATGGACTACGGCAAGCGCGCGCCCGATTTAGGCTGGCGCATGACCGATGCCTGGCTGTCCATGGCGGGTGCGAGCAGCAAGGGCTTGCCCAACGGCCGGCCAATCGATGAGTGGGGCATCCGCATGGAGCAAGGCTCGTGCAATCCTTCGGGAGCGTCGGTCGCGCGCGGTGGTGAAACCAATGGCCCGGCCTCGGTCTACGCCATCGCCAAGTGGGACGAGTGGCTGCGCAAGTACGCCCCGCCGGGTGCCGCCGACTACGACTTCTACCAGTCGCTGCCGGCGCTGGCGCAAGGCAACGTGGCCCAGCAGATCTTCTGGTACACCGCCTTCACCGCCTCGATGGTGGCGCCGAAGAAAGACGGCAACAATACCGTCGACGACAAGGGGAACCCGCTGTGGCGCATGGCGCCCAGCCCGAAAGGCCCCTATTGGCAAGACGGCATGAAGCTCGGCTATCAGGATGCCGGCTCCTGGACGCTCTTCAAGAGCACGCCGATCGAGCGCCGCAAGGCGGCATGGCTTTACGCGCAGTTCGTCGTCTCCAAGACCGTGGATGTCAAGAAAAGCCATGTAGGACTCACCTTCGTGCGTGATAGCACGGTGCGCCACGCCTCGTTCACCGAGCGCGCGCCCAAGCTAGGCGGCTTGGTGGAGTTCTATCGCTCGGGCGACCGGGTGATGTGGACGCCGACTGGAGTCAACGTTCCCGACTACCCCAAGCTCGCGCAGCTCTGGTGGCAAAACATCGGTGACGTGAACTCCGGTGCGTTTACTCCGCAGAAGGCCATGGATCGCCTCGCCGAGGAAATGGACCAAGTCATGGCGCGCATGCAGTCCGCCGACGAGAAAGCCAAGACCTACGGCGGCTGCGGGCCGCGGCTCAACCCGAAGAAGGATCCGAAGGAGTGGCTGGGTCGCGCGGATGGTCCGAAGGCCAAGCTCGCCAATGAGAAGCCCAAGGGCGTGACGGTCGATTACGACGAGTTGGTGAAGCGCTGGACCGCAGTGAAATAGACTGAGCCCAAAGGCAGGCTAGTCCGTGGCGCGGCGCATCGGCACGAAGCAGCCGATGCGCCGCCGCCCGGCATTCAGTGCAATCGGCCCAACGGCGTTCGGCGGCACGCGAGGCTTTGCTTGGCAAACCGCGGCTGCCCGGGCGCCTCACCCAACGAGCGCGAAATGCGCGATGATGTCGCCTCCTGGCGAGCGAGCACAAGTACCATGGCACTCGAGCTGCGCGGGGTCGAACTGCGTGTCGAAGGACAGACCCATATCCATACTACCGAGCTTGCGCTCGCCCCGCGCGGCTTCAATGTCTTGCTCGGACCCACGCTCGCGGGGAAAACCACGCTGCTGCGACTCATGGCCGGCTTGCTCGCACCAAGCTCGGGCCGGATCTTCTTTCAGGGGCGTGATGTCACTGGCCTGCCGGTGCGCAGCCGCAACGTGGCCATGGTGTACCAGCAATTCATCAACTATGGCCACCTCAGCGTGTTCGAGAACATCGCCTCGCCACTGGTGGTGGCGCGCGTGGCGCGCGCGGAAATCAAGGCACGGGTCGGGCACATTGCCGAGATTTTGCAGCTCAGCGCCTTGCTCGATCGGCGCCCCGCGGAACTCTCCGGCGGGCAGCAGCAACGCACGGCACTGGCCCGGGCGCTGGTGAAGGACGCTTCCTTGGTTTTGCTCGACGAACCTTTGGCCAACCTCGACTACAAACTCCGCGAGGCGCTGCGCGACGAGCTGCCGCGGCTTTTTGCCGATCGCGACTGCACCGTCGTTTATGCCACTACCGAGCCCACCGAGGCCCTGCTCCTGGGAGGCCACACCGCGACGGTGCTGGAAGGGCGCGTGACGCAGTTCGCGGAAACCGCTACCGTCTACCGGCGCCCGGTGGACCATCGCACCGCGTGCACCTTCTCCGATCCACCCATGAACACCGCACCAATCATCAAGCGCGGTGAGCGCTTTCACCTCGATGACACCACCTCCTGGACCGCACCGCAGGCCATGGCATGCCTTGCCGATGGCGACTACGTCCTGGGCTTGCGGCCCCATCACCTGCGGCCCGTGGATAGCGCGGCGGTCGAGTCGCCGGTGGTGCAGGGCACCGTGTCGATCGCCGAAATCAGTGGCTCGGAGAGTGTCGTGCATTTCGATCTCAACGGGCGCACCTGGGTGTCGCTTGCCCACGGTGTGCTGCGCTATGCGGTCGGAGAGCGCGCGGCTTTCGGTCTCGACCTGGCGCGCGCCATGTACTTCGCGCCGGACGGGCGTTGCCTCAGTTCGGCCGAACTCTGAGCAGCGGCGATGGCTCGCATCACTTTGCAGAATCTGCGCCACAGCTACCGCGTCAGCCCCAAGAGGGACGCGGATTGGGCTCTGCAGCGCCTCGATCTGACTTGGGAAGATGGCAGTGCGAATGCCCTTCTAGGCCCTTCCGGCTGCGGCAAGACCACGTTGCTCAACATCATCTCCGGCTTGTTGCGCCCGAGCGAGGGCGCGGTCTGGTTCAACGACCGTGACGTCACGGCGCTGGCGCCGGACGAGCGCAATATCGCGCAAGTGTTTCAGTTCCCGGTGGTCTACGACACCATGAGCGTGTACGACAATCTCGCCTTTCCCTTGCGCAATCGCGGGGTGCCGGCCGAGACCGTCGATCGCCGCGTGCGCGAGATCGCCAAGATGCTCGAACTCGACGCCATGCTCTCGCAGCGCGCCGCCGGCCTCACCGCGGACGGCAAGCAGAAAATCTCCTTGGGACGCGGCTTGGTGCGACCCGACGTCAACGTGATCATGTTCGACGAGCCGCTTACCGTGATCGATCCGCACCTCAAGTGGCAACTGCGCTCCAAGCTCAAGGAGCTGCATCAGCGGTTGGGTACCACCATGATCTATGTGACTCACGACCAAACCGAGGCGCTCACTTTCGCCGACCGCGTGATCGTGATGAACGAGGGTGTGGTGGTGCAGGTGGGCACGCCGGTGGAACTCTTCGAATGCCCCCAACACACATTCGTCGGCCACTTCATCGGCTCGCCGGGGATGAATCTGCTGCCGGCTACGTTCGAGGATGGCGTGGCGCGCTTTGCCGGTCACGCGCTGCCCATGTCGGAGAAGCCGTCGCGCGCGCCCAGTAACGCGAAGCTGGAAATCGGCGTGCGCCCGGAGTTCATTTCCATCGCCCAGCAGGGATTGCCGGTGACCGTGGTCAAGATCGCCGACGCAGGGCGCTATCGCATCGTCGAAACCCGGCACCAGGACATCACCATTCGCCTGCTGCAAGGTGAGGAAGAACCCTTGCCCGCGGAGCGCGCATATCTGAACTTCAACCCGAAGTTCACGCATCTTTACGCCGACGGCTGGCGAGTGCCCGGAGCGACCGCATGAACGGGCGCACACTCAACCAGAAGGCCTGGTTCCTGGTGCTGCCGGTTCTGCTGCTGGTAGCCTTCAACGCCATCATTCCCCTGATGACCGTGGTCAACTACTCGGTGCAGGAAACCTTTGGCGACAATCAGTTCTTTTTCGAGGGGGTGAAGTGGTTCGAGGAAATCCTGCAATCCTCACGCTTCCGCGAGGCCTTGCAGCGCCAGCTGCTGTTCACCGGCGTCGTGCTGGCTATCGAGGTGCCCCTGGGCGTCGCCATCGCGCTCGCCATGCCGCGCCGCGGCCCCTGGGTCTCTGTCTGCCTGGTGCTGATGGCCATGCCTTTGCTCATTCCCTGGAACGTGGTCGGAGCGATGTGGAACATCATCGCCTTACCCGACATCGGCCTCTTGGGGCGCGGCCTCAACGTCCTGGGCTTCGACTATAACTTCACCCGCCAGCCCTTTTCCGCCTGGGCCACGCTGGTGGCCATGGATGTTTGGCACTGGACTTCGCTGGTGGTGCTGCTCGCCTACGCGGGCCTCTCCGCCATACCCGATGCTTTCTATCAAGCGGCGAAGATCGACGGCGCCTCGAATTGGGCGGTGTTCCGGCATATTCAGTTGCCCAAACTCAAGCGCGTCTTGATGATCGCGGTGCTGCTGCGCTTCATGGACAGCTTCATGATCTACACCGAAGCCGTGGTGCTCACCGGCGGCGGACCCGGCAACGCCACCACGCTGCTATCGATCGACTTGGTGAAGATCGCCCTGGGGCAGTTCGATCTTGGCCCGGCGGCGGCGATGTCGCTCATTTACTTTCTCATCATCCTGCTGCTTTCGTGGATTTTCTACACCGTCATGACCCGGGACGAGTCGCGATGAGCCGCCTATGTTCCCAGAGGCTGTAACCATGAACCGCGCGCGCTGGCTCATTCCCTTCTTCTACATAGTTTTCGTGCTGCTGCCAATCTATTGGCTCTTGAACATGTCGTTCAAGACCACCAACGAGATTCTCGGAAGCTTCACGCTGTGGCCACAGGATTTCACCCTGGAGAACTACCGCAAGATCTTCACCGACTCCACCTGGTACACCGGCTACCTCAATTCGCTCGCCTACGTGCTGATGAACACGGCCATCAGCGTCACCGTGGCATTGCCCGCCGCCTACGCCTTCTCGCGCTATCGCTTCTTGGGCGACAAGCACCTCTTCTTCTGGCTGCTCACCAATCGCATGGCGCCGCCGGCCGTGTTCGCCTTGCCTTTCTTTCAGCTCTATTCCGCGATCGGGCTCTTCGACACCCACATCGCCGTGGCGCTGGCGCACTGCCTGTTCAACATTCCCTTGGCGGTGTGGATTCTCGAAGGCTTTCTCTCGGGCGTGCCGAAGGAACTCGATGAAACCGCGTTCATCGACGGCTATCCCTTTTGGCGCTTCTTCACCCGCATCCTCATTCCCACCATCGCCGCCGGGATAGGCGTGGCCGCTTTCTTTTGTTTCATGTTCTCTTGGGTGGAACTGCTACTCGCCAAGACGCTCACCGCGGTCGATGCCAAGCCGATCGCGGCGACCATGACACGTACTGCCAGCACCTCGGGGTACGAGCTGGGGCTTCTCTCTGCGGCCGGCGCTCTGACCATCGTGCCTGGCGCGTTCGTCATCTACTTCGTGCGCAATTACATCGCCAAGGGCTTCGCCTTGGGACGGGTCTAGTCACCGCGGCCTAGGGCCTTCACACCTTTTTTGGATTAGAGGGGCGAGAGAATGAATCCCACCGGCTTTGGCTGGATGGCGTGGACCTGGCAGACCGCTGTCTTCTTCGCCATGATTGTTGCTCTGCTGATATTGATGATGATTTGGGAGTGGCGCGTTCCCGGCGGCGGCCCGCGGCGCGGCGTTTTGGGCATAGTCACCACCCGCGGCGACCGTCTGTTCATCTCGCTGCTCGGCGGAGCCTACCTGCACCTTTTGTGGTTGGCGCTGATCGGATCGGCGCTTTGGGGTGCGACGCTGGTCTCGCTGGGCTTGGCTCTGCTGATTTTCCGATTTGTGTAAGGCGGAGTAAGCCCGCGCGCCCCCTGGCGGTGGCCGCCGTTGCATTCCGGGCCAGGCTTGGGTAGTGTGCTGCTGAATCGGTTCCGCGCTTACCGCCCACGCCAGCCTTCTCTCTATGCCCGACGCGACTCGCAAACCTCTGCTTGGCGCCTTCGCCATACTTGCCTCGGGGGTCTTGTGGGTGCTCTTGCACAGCGTTCTCCTAGTGCAGCTTGCCGACGCGGCGCAGCGTGATTTGCGGGTCATCGCCGAATTGGTGGCGGTAGATCTGCAACGCGGCGCCGAGCGTGCCGGCGCGCCGAAAGGAGAGAGGGCCCTGCGCCAGGACGCGGGCGCGCATCGCGAGTTGGTGGCGACCCTGCTGCGCGCGGGCGAAGAGAAACTGCGCCCGGTATACTTCTTCGATCGCTACGGTAACGTGCTGCTGGCCGGTGCGGATGGCCAATTGGCGGTAACCGAGGCGGCCGCCGCGCCGCAGATCGTTCGCGACGCCATTGCCGTGCTCGCTGGCGTACCCGGCCAAAACGCCGGAGCGCTTTTCGATCCCTATCCGGACCGTGACGGCGGCGAAGTTGTCGGCGTGTGGCAATGGCATTCTAAACTGGAGCTAGGTATCGTCGTCGAGCGCCCCTATGGACCCTTCATTCGCCCGGTGCGCTGGTTCGATGGCGTGTTCGCGGCACTGTTGCTGATTGTTGCCCTGGCCTATGGCCTGTACATCCAGTTCGACCTCAAGTCCCTGCGCTTGAGCTTTGGCAAACCCGATCTGGAAACCTGCGGGCCGTACCAGATCCTGCGCCAAATCGGCGAAGGCGCCATGGCCAATGTCTACCTCGCTCGGCACCAGCACCTGGGCCGCGTGGTGGCCCTGAAGCGGCTCAAGATCAAATCGGGAACCGACGAAACGCTGGAGCGCTTTGACCGCGAGGCACGGCTCGCAAGTCAGCTTCACCACCCCAATATCATCACCGTGCTCGACCACGGCCCGGCGCCCGACGGTGGCTTCTACTACGCCATGGAATACGTTCAGGGGCTGACGCTGACGCAATGGGTGGAGGAACACGGCCCGGTGCCGCCGGGCCGTGTGATACGCCTGCTCGGCCAGGTTTGCGCCGCGGTTGGCGCCATGCACGATCGACACCTCTTGCACCGCGACATCAAGCCCGACAACGTCATCGCCTATGCCGCGCACGGCGACTTCGACTTGATCAAGCTACTCGATTTCGGACTCATTCGCGACATCGATCACGAGGCTTCGCGCGATCTCACCCGCGGCTTGCGGGTACTGGGCACGCCGGCCTTCATGGCGCCGGAGCGGCTATTGGATCCGCGCGTCATCGACCCGCGCACCGACCTCTACGGCATCGGCTGCATCGGCTTCTACCTGCTCACCGGGCGCCGCCCGTTCGAAGCCACGCTCGACGCCGATCTCGCCCAGCAAGTGTTGCACGTGCCGGCGCCGCGCGCGGGCGTCAACTCGATCTTCTCGGTGCCCCAGCGCCTCGACGCGCTCATCGACCGGGCGCTCGCGAAGGACATGGAACTGCGGCCGGAAAGTGCGCGCGCCTTTGCCGCAGAACTGGAAGAAATCGCCAAATCCGCGCCCTGGTACCGCGAGCAGGCGCGGCTCTGGTGGATGAGTGTGCAGGCCGAGGCCCGAGCGGAGCCCACGCCGCCGGCTGCCGCGGGCGCGGCCGGCGACCATCTCTAGCTCGATTTTTAGGTGCTCCCGAACCCCCAAGCCCGCTAGCCGTCTAGCTGGGCAGGTGGTTTCTTGCGGGCGCGCCGGCTTTGGGCTATGGTGTTTTCGCGTCGACGTATCTGCACTGAGATGCCGGGGGATGACATGCGAACAAAAGGCAAGCCGAGCGCCGTGTTAGGCGGCGCACTATGGATCGCCGCAATGTTTCTCAATGGGGCCGCGCCGGCCGCGACTGTCGTGGAGTACCTCAACACCGCCGACATCCCCAACGCTCCGGGCGGACATTTCTTCTACTCCGCCGACGCCGCCGAGCAAGCCATGGTCGACAGCGGCGCGGCCGGGCGCTTTCAGCGCACGGGGCTCGTTTTTTACACCGGCGGCGATGTTTCGGTATGCCGTTTCTACGGCAGCGTTTCACCCGGTCCCAACTCTCATTTCTTTACCGCCGACGCCAATGAATGCGCCTGGCTGCGATCGCTACAAATCGTGCCTACGCCCACCGACCGACAGCAATGGAACTACGAAGGCCTGGGCTTCAGCGTCGTGGCCAAGGCCGCCAATGGCACTTGCCCGGAGGGCTCCCTGCCGGTGCATCGCGCCTATAACGACGGCTTCACTCGCGGGGTCGATTCGAATCATCGCTATTCCACGTCCCGCGACGCGCTCGATGCCTTGGTGAAATCCGCCGGCTGGTTGTACGAGGGCGTGGTCTTTTGTACGCAGCTTCCGGCGGGCCAAGCGCCCCTCATCAGCGAGGCTTTGAGTTGCGGCACCCTGGCCTCGGCGGGTGGGCTGGGTTCGGGCAATCAAGTCCAGCCCTTGCAACGCCACACCCTGGATCTGGCCAAGTTTCCCGACGGCCAATGCAACGACGGCACCGCCGCGGTGTTTTACTTCCGACCCTTTTCGGGGGCGAGTAATCGCAACAAATGGGTGCTGCAACTGCAAGGGGGCGGCGGCTGCGGCACGGGAGATGCCTGTGCGGCGCGCTGGTGCAGCGTTGATGACAACTTCGGCATGACCCAAATGACCGCCAATGTTGCGCCGGCAACAAACATCAACGGCCTGGGCATTCTCGCGCGCGCGCCCGAGGTGCCCCAAGCAAGCGGCAACCCGCATGGCAACTACAACCACGTCTTTCTGCGCTATTGCTCTTCCGACGGATGGGCCGGCACGCGCCGCGATGCGAGTTTCATCGCGGCTCACCCGCACACCCTGCAGCCGGTGAGCATGCGGGCCCACTTCTTGGGTTCGAAGATCATCGACGCCGCGCTGGCCACCCTGCGCCAGGAGGGCGTCAGTGCCCTGCAATACACTTACGGCACGCCCACCGCCATGCCCGACCTGGATGAAGCCGAAGAGGTTTTGCTCGCGGGCGCTTCGGCGGGCGGGGCTGGCGTCACCAACAACCTCGATCGGTTGAACGCGGCCTTGCGTGCCACCAATACACGCTGCAACGCCCAAGCTTGCCCGCTGGTGTTTCGCGGGCTGATCGATTCGGTTTTTGCAGCTTCCGCTCTCGACCTCGACTTCAGTAGCAGTACCTATTGCGCGGAATATGGCGGCTGCACGCCTGAGGCCGTGCTGACCTACAGCAAAACCCAAGGGCAGGGTTTGCTGCACCAGCCCTCGCTTGACCAAAGCTGCGTGAACCTGCTCGGTCCCCTGGGCACCGATTGGAAGTGTTTCGATAACGCGTATGTCATCCGCAATCACTTGACCACACCGTTTTTCCTGCGCATGGGCTTGACCGACTCGCTTTTGAGTCGCAATCAAATCGAAGCGCGGCTCGCTTTGCCCGGCCAACCGTTATTCACCCTGGAGACCTGGGCGCAGAAAGTGCGTGCCGACCTCCTGGGTTTGGCCAATTTGCAGGGCACGGCGGCCGAGTCCCAGAGCATCGCCAAATCCCCAGGCGTGTTCGGGCCGGTTTGCAGCAAACACGAGACACTGCGCAGCAACGAAGACACCTATGGTGTGAAAGTGCGCGTCAACGGCACTGACTGGTCGATGTTCCAGGTTTGGGGCAAATGGCTCGAAGGCCTGGCGCCTTCGAGCATCGTGTCGAGTTCCCTCAACGATGCGGTATGCCCGGGCGACGATCTGGCTTTTTGAATTCTACAATTGTGGCGGAGTTTGCTTATGGCCACGTCTCGAACAGAATAACCCCCCGGACCGAATGCCGGGCGCCTGCCTGTCGCGCCTAGCCCTTGACCGGATGTGGGCCAGGGAGTAGCGTGAACTGCCCGTGCCCGACGCCGCGCATGTGCGTCGGGCGCGATCAGCTTCCTGAACGCCACCCAGGAGATCCCCATGTCCGAGCCAGTGCAAGTCTCCATCGATCGCGAAGTTTTCGATCGCCTGCAATCCCTCATGGTGCCCCCGATCAACGATATCAACGCCGTTATTCGGGAGCTTTTGGTCCAGGAGGGTCACGCCAGTCGCGGCGCAATCGCGCTGGAATCAGCGAAGAAGCACTACACCTATGCCCAGGAGATCGAGCGTGCGAGCCAAGGCGTTTATGAATGCGGTGGGGGCACCTGATACCGCGGGCCTCAGGAGTGAGCTGACCACCACCCCAAACGCGCGCGGCGCCCCGACAACTCCCGCCCCTCTCCCAGGTGCAGCAAGGAGAGGCGCGCGAATCACCCGCGCGGCGCTTACGCTGCGCACACGGCGCCTTGCTCCGCCTCACGCTGCACTTTGTAGATCGTCGCCAGCGAAACGCTGCGCGATTCGAGCGCTTGAATCGCTTCATTCAACACCGCTTGGCGCTCGGCATCGTTCGGGGCGATGGCGCTCACCACCCGCGCGGCTTCCGCGAGCGGAAGTTCGCGCACTTGCACCCGCGCGAAGCAACGACCGGGCCGGATAAGCGCATCGTCCAAATCGCCGAGGTTGGGCAAGTTGGTCGAGAAGATGATTTTGCGTGATTGCGCCCGCACCACGCCGTCGGCAATGGCGAGAAAAAGATGCAAATGCTGGTTGCCTTCGGCGCGCGGCGTGAGCAAGTGGTCGGCATCTTCCACCACGAAGGCATCGTGCGAGCCGGTGATGAATTTCACGAAAATCTCTTCGTTCTCCAGCGCTTTTTTGTCGCCGGTGTAGAGCACCTCGGCCTCCCCGCCGGCGCGGCGCGAAATCTCGCTCAACACGGCGCGAATGAGGCGCGTTTTGCCGGTGCCCGGCGGGCCTTGCAGCACCAGCACGGTTTCCGGCGCGGCGAGGTAACGCGCGATGAAAGGCGCCACACCATCACCGAGCTCCGGGTAGGCGGCATCGATCAGCGGGTTGTCGGCGATCTCTTCGATTGACGCGCTTTCGAGGTCGCCGCAGGAACTTACGAAGTGCCAATCCACGGAGAACATCGGTTCGGCGATGCGCGCGTCCCCGATGCGCGCTTCGATGGCGGCAAGGGCGCTTTCCGCCCTTTCGATGCTTTCGGCCCAAAGGTGAAACGAGGCCGAGCAATACTCGCCCTTGCGCGTGCCGTAAACGGAAACGAAAAGGCCATCGCTTTCCAGGAGCATCAACTCGGCGTGGATGCGATGCGCTTGCCAGCCCAAACTCAAGGCGAGGTCATCGAACAGCGCTTGTTGCTCCACCCGCGCCGCGATGCGCAAATGGCGCAGAATGGGGTAGCTCGCGCGCCTTTGCTCCACCGCCTCGAGGATGCGACTTTCCAGCAGAAACTGCCCGATCTGGCGCGACTGCCTTTGCAGCACCCGGGTGGGTGTTCCGTTGGCTGCCGAAGTGCTTTGAGGTTTCAATGTGTTCATGATGTTTTCGAGTGTCGATGAATCGACAACCGGGGAGTGTTGGCTCCCCGGCTGCCGCGGTTACACCTGGATTTTCACCAGGTCTTTCAACACGCCATCCAAGCCGCCGAAGACCGAAATCTTGTCGATCTTTTCGGTGATCTTTTCCAGCGTTTCCAGCTCCTTCAAACGCAAGGCCACCGGGTTGTCTTCCATCACCTTGGCGGTATTGAGCAGCGAACGCGTGGCCGCCGTTTCTTCACGACGACGAATCAAGTTCGCTTGCGCGGCCTTCTCGGCCTCCACCACCTTGGCCAGGAGCGTTTTCATTTCGCCCGGCAAGATGATGTCCTTGACGCCCACGCTCTCCACTTCCAAGCCCGTTCCAGCCGTACGGCGCTGGATGTGCTCGCGCACCGATTCGTCGAGCGTGCTCTTGTTCTCGAGCAACTCGTCGAGGCTCTTGGTTCCCACCGCCGCACGCAAGCCGAACTGGAGTTCCTTGTAGAGGTAATCCAGCGGGCGCGCCTGCTTGGCGAAGGCCACCAGCACGTCGCTCACACGGTAACCCGCGGTGAGGTTGACGCGCAGGCTCACCTTGTCTTTGGTGAGAATTTCCTGCCCGGCCACTTCCAGCACTTGCAAACGCAAATCCACGAGTTCGGCGCGCAATTCGCGGTTGAACTTCCAGAAGTAGTGCAAACCGGCTTCGAGCACGCGATCGACCTTGCCATCGACGTAAAGCACCGCCACTTGGTACTGCGGCACCGCCACGGTGTACACGCCTTCCGCACCGGCAAGCTTCAACGCGCCACGGCCCGAACCTGCCGCCAATTTCGGCACCAAGAGAGCGGGCACCGTGAAGTCGGCGCTGATATCGAGCGTCTCGAAGCGCTGCGCAAGATAACCCTTCCAGTACAAGCGACGGGTGTTCGGCGCCAGCACTTCGGCGAGCACGCCGTTTTCATAACGCAAGCCGACCTCGGTCGCACCCAGATCAACCCCATGAAATTCCTTGGCCACGATCGCCGGCTCCGAGCTCACCAGGTAATCCGCCAGGCGGTGTTCGAACTGCGGCTTGGCGAGCGAAAAGCTCTCCAGCGACAAGCGACGCAGCGGGTCGAACTTCCAGTATTCGCCCGGCGTCAACACGCTCACAAAATCGCCCTTGCGAAACAGTAAGGCGCGTTCGTCTTTCTTTACCCAAAACTTACGCAACATGTTCTTCTCCTTCACCACACAAAAATGGGCCGGGCTTCCCGCCCGCAAGACGGGCTTCCGCTTGGCGTGAGCGGGAAAGCCGCCGCGCCGCGCGCCGCGTTCGCTCACCCACTCCCAAACCGGCAAGTGATGCTCGCGAACGGCGACGCGAAGCTCAAGCGGCCTCGCGCTCACGCGCCGGCGGCGCGCAAGTCGCGAGCGCGGTGCGTCAAGCCCAAAAACGCTTGACGCCGAAGCCGGCCCGGGTACTGCAAACAAATAGCCTTCGTAGGGCTAATCTTCCAGAGGGAGTCGAACCCTCGACCGGTCGATGATCAGTCGACTGCTCTAACCGTACTGAGCCATGGAACAACGGCGCTGAATACGGGACTCGAACCCGCGACCTCGGGCTTACACCCGCGCTCTACCACTGAGCCAATTCAGCCAACATCCGCCAATTGCCTTGCCGCGGCATACGCCAAGCCAACCAAGGCATGGCGCACCGGTGAGGATTCACGAACCTCAACCGCTGACAGCAAGGACCCTGACGAATCCTTTTGTCGCCGCCACCTGGCGGCGACACAACCCCAAAGCCTTGCCCCCAGTAGGAGCGCCGGCAGGCGCGAAGCAAGGTCTCCAAACGAAATGCTCGCGGCTTTCGCCGCTCCTACCACCCAACTCGCCACTCCTTCCCCCTCGATGGAGGAAGGTCGGGATGGGGGTGAAAGCCGGCTCACCACCGCTTGAGAAGCCCACTTCGCCCTTAACACGAATTCCACAATCCACCCGAAAGCGCGCGCGGCCCAGGCCGATCTGGCAAGTGGCCGCGCGCTTTCGGCGCTGCGCCCGCGTGGACGCAGCCAAAGTTTCGTCGCCGCGCCAAAACGCCGCAAACGACTAGTGACCGCGCCTCACACGCGGCGGCAATCCCGCAAACCCGGTTGGCGGCGTCGCGCACAACACCGCAATTGCCGTACTGCCGGCCTCAACGCTGGCGCACGAAATGGCGCGACGAAAAGGCCGATTCAAAAAACAAAAAGCCCGGTTTCCTCGCGGAAGACCGGGCCATCGCAACCGAGGCAACAAGCGAACTACAAAACGTTCGCTCCCTCGTGTGCTTCACCCGGAAGCTCCCAGCAAGAAGGCATCTGCCACCCTGCGGCGGCCGCACGCGCAACTCGGCCCCTTGGCCGTTGCGGCAGCGGCTTCATCGCCGTAATCGAATGGCAAAACGCAAATCTCAAACGACACTCCTTGATCAAAAAACAATAGCCAAACCCGCAGCGAAACGCGGCGCGGAACCAGCGGCGGAAGAGAAGAGGAAAGAAACTGCGCGATCCGGTCTTGTACTCTCCACCGCCAACCCTGGCGGCCCAAGACCGTTCAGGGGACTACTTCTGGAACCACTCCCGCGGCGAGTTTTTGCCGCAGGTGGCGCGGCGCTCGGCTTGAACTCCTTGCAGGGGCAGGGCAAACGCAGCCGCGCCCAAAGCGGCGCCGCGCAGAGAACCATCAAACCCAAATCGTTGCAGGAGATTCATGAGGTTTTCCAAAAGCAAGGCGCGCATCGTACTCTATGTCGAAAAGAACGCAAAGCAAATTCTTGGGGTTTGTCGAGTTACTGTTGCGAATTCGCAACGCCGAGTGGCGGACGGTCGTCATCAGCATGGTCATTGGCTGCCGCGTGGCTAGACAACTCAGCTTCACGGCTCGTGAGGCCCTTTACCTGTCCGTGCGAGTTGTGCGCTGACTCACGCGGCGCCAAGCTGCCATGGTCATCGCCAGGGTTTTGGTAGAGAATAGGGCGCTGGTAGGCCAATAACAAAGCGCGGGAGGGTAGGCCGTCGCCATGTCGATTCCGTTTTTCGATCATCCGATTCTGAACTCTCCCTATGAACGCCCTTCGCGGCATTGGGAATTGGATGCTGCCGGTCAACCGACGCAGCAAGTTCTGGAGTCGCGCCGCCGCGCCGAGTTCATTACCCCGATCCCCAAGCCGAAGAAACAAAAACAAGCCGGCAAACAGGAAGGCTTCGTCTTTGACGAGGGCAAGGGCCTATCCAGCATTGCGCAGCAGTACGACCCGACCTCGATCATCAACGAGGTGCGCAATCATGTGGACGCCTGGCGCGCGCTGCCGAACCCGAACCAGTGGCAGGTGACACCGGAGACGGCGCGGCTGCTGCAGCACTGGCGCCATCACAAGTTCAACGGCGTCCGCCCCTTCTTCTGCCAGATCGAGGCGGTCGAAACCGCGATCTGGCTGACCGAGGTCGCGCCCGGCAGCAAACATGGCAAGCGACTGCTCGACCACCTGGCGGCCGCCAACAAGGACGCCAACCCCGGCCTGATGCGCCTGGCGCTCAAGCTGGCCACGGGGGCGGGCAAAACGACCGTGATGGCGATGCTGATCGCCTGGCAGACCCTCAACGCCGTTCGCCGTCCATCCGGCAAACAATTCACCCGCGGTTTTCTCGTCTGCGCGCCGGGCCTCACCATCAAGGACCGGCTGCGCGTGCTCCAGCCCTTTGATCCCGACAGCTACTACCGCGAGCGCGAATTGGTGCCCCACGATCTGCTCGACGAGATGGGCCGCGCCAAGATCGTCATCACCAACTACCACGCCTTCAAGCTGCGCGAGCGCATCGACATTTCCAAGGGCGGGCGGCAACTGCTTAAGGGGCGCACTGGCGACGAAATCGTCACCACGGAGACCGAAGGGCAGATGCTCAGCCGCGTCATGCCCGATCTGATGGGCATGAAGAACATCCTTGCCATCAACGACGAGGCCCACCACTGCTACCGCGAGAAGCCGCGGGATGCCGACGACGAGGAACTGAAGGGCGAGGAAAAGACCGAGGCCGAGAAGAACAACGAAGCCGCCCGCCTTTGGATTTCCGGCCTGGAGGCGGTGCACCGCAAGCTTGGCCTGCTGCACGCCATCGACTTGTCCGCCACGCCCTTTTTTCTGCGCGGATCGGGTTACGCCGAAGGCACGCTGTTCCCCTGGACGATGAGCGACTTTTCCCTGATGGACGCCATCGAGTGCGGCATCGTCAAGCTGCCGCGCGTTCCGGTGGCGGAAAACATCCCCGGCGACGAACTGCCGGTATTCCGCAACCTCTGGGAAAACATTCGCAAGGACATGCCGAAGAAAGGGCGCGGTGCCAACCAGGAACTCGACCCGCTCAAGCTGCCGACCCGGCTGCAAACCGCCCTGCAGGCGCTGTACGGCCACTACGAAAAGACTTTCAAACTTTGGCAGGAGGCCGGCATCAAGGTGCCGCCCTGCTTCATCGTGGTGTGCCAGAACACCGCCATCTCGAAACTCGTTTACGACTATATCTCCGGCTTTTACCAAAATAATGCGGCGGGGTTGCCTCAGCTTGTTCACGGCCGCCTGCCGCTGTTCCGCAATTTCGACGAAACCACCGGCAACCCGCTGCCGCGCCCCAATACCCTGCTGATCGACAGCGAGCAGCTCGAAGCGGGCGATGCGCTGGACGACAAGTTCCACGAAATGGCCGCCGACGAGATCGAGCGCTTCCGCCGCGAGATCGTCGAGCGCACCGGCGACGCCCGCGCCGGCGACAAGCTCGCCGATCAGGAACTCCTGCGCGAAGTCATGAACACCGTCGGCAAGGCCGGCCAGCTCGGCGGTGCTATCCGCTGCGTGGTATCGGTGTCGATGTTGACCGAAGGCTGGGACGCCAACACCGTGACCCACGTGCTCGGCATCCGCGCCTTCGGCACGCAGCTCCTGTGCGAACAGGTGATCGGCCGCGCGCTGCGCCGCCAGTCCTACGACCTCAACGAGGAAGGGCTGTTCAACGTCGAATACGCCGACGTGTTCGGTATCCCCTTCGACTTCACCGCCAAGCCTGTCGTCGGTCCGCCGCAGCCGCCGCGCGAAACGGTGCAGGTCAAGGCGATCCGGCCCGAGCGCGACGCCCTCGAAATCGTCTTTCCGCGCGTCGAAGGCTACCGCGTCGAGCTGCCGGAAGAACGGCTCACGGCCCACTTCAATGAAGACTCGACGCTGATCCTCACGCCCGATCTGGTCGGCCCCTGCGAAACGCGCAACGAAGGCATCATCGGCGAGGGCGTCAACCTCACCGTCGACCATCTCGGCGATGTCCGCGCCTCGACCCTGCTGTTCAACCTCACCCAGCGCCTGCTCTATACCAAGTGGCGCGACCCCGGCGAGGAGCCCAAGCTGCACCTCTTCGGCCAGTTGAAGCGCATCGCCAAGGAGTGGCTGGACAATCATCTGCAGTGCAAGGGCGGCACCTACCCGGCGCAGTTGATGTATCTGCAACTGGCCGACATGGCATGCAACCGGATCACCGCCGCTATCACCCGCCAGTTCCTTGGCGAACGGCCGATCAAGGCACTGCTCGACCCCTACAACCCCAGCGGCTCGACACGCCATGTGCGCTTCAATACCTCCAAGCCCAGCCGCTGGGAAACCAGTTCCCGGCACTGCCAGATCAACTGGGTGGTGCTCGACAGCGACTGGGAAGCCGAATTCTGCCGCGTGGCCGAAGCGCATCCGAAGGTACGTGCCTACGTGAAGAACCACGGCCTCGGCTTCGAGGTGCCCTACCGCTACGGCTCGGAAACGCGCAAATACCTGCCCGACTTCATCGTCCTGGTCGATGACGGACGCGGGCCGGACGACTTGCTGCGCCTCGTCGTCGAGATCAAGGGCTACCGGCGCGAGGATGCCAAGGAAAAGAAATCGACCATGGACACCTACTGGGTGCCAGGGGTGAATCACCTCGGCACTCAGGGTGGATTTGGCCGCTGGGCCTTCGCCGAATTCACCGACGTGTTCCAGATGCAGGACGACTTTGCCAGCAAGGTCGGGGCCGAGTTCGACAAAATGATCGAGCAGGCTGTTGCCACCCGAAACATTCCGCCGGCAGCATAAAGAACATGGCCGCCACCCGTCTGCGCATCTTCATCAGCAGCGTGCAAAAGGAATTCGCGCAGCAGCGGCGCGACCTGAAAGCCTTCCTGCTCGGCGATGCCGTGCTGCGCCGCTTCGTCGCCGAGGTGTTCCTGTTCGAGGAACTGCCGGCCAGCGACCGCCCCGCCGATCGGGTCTATCTCGACGAAGTCGCGCACAGCGATATCTACCTCGGCATCCTCGGAAACGACTACGGCTTCGAGGACAAGCAGGGCATTTCGCCCACCGAACGCGAATTCGACCATGCCGCCCGCTGCGGCATTCCCCGCCTGGTCTACGTGTGGGGCGCCGATGACAGGCAGCGCGCCCCGAAGATGCGAAAACTCGTGCGCAAAGCCGGTGATGTTCTGATCCGACGGCGCGTCGTGGACATCAATGCGCTCACCAGCGAGGTCTACGCCAGCCTCGTCGATCATCTCGACCGCCTGGGCGCGCTGCGTGTGCCGCCCTTCGACACGGCGGCCTGCGACGGCGCGACCCTGAAGTCGCTTTCCCGTTCGCGCATCGACTGGTTTCTCGGCACCGCGCGCCGCGAGCGCGGCTTCCCGCTCAAGCCGGCTACCACGACGCCGGCCCTGCTCACCCATCTCAACCTGCTTGCCGACGCCAGGCCGAGCAATGCCGCCATGCTGCTGTTCGGCGACAACCCGCAGCGTTACCACCGCAGCGCCGAAACCAAGTGCGTGCATTGCCACGGCATCGAATACCGCCGCCCCTTCGCTTCCCAGCAGATCTACGCCGGCACGCTGTTCGACCAGGCCGACCAGGCCCGCGACTTCGTGCTCGCCAAGATCAACCGCGCCGTCGGCGTGCGCGACACCAGCAACCAGGCCCCAGCCAACTACGAATTGCCGCCCGATGCCGTCGGCGAAGCCATCGTCAACGCCCTGGCCCATCGCGACTATCACAGCAATGCCTCGGTCGAAGTGCGCCTTTTCGCCGACCGGCTCGAAGTCTGGAACCCCGGCGCCCTGCCCGGCACATTGACCCTCGACGACCTGCGCGCTGCCCATCCCTCGGTGCCCAACAACCCGCTGCTCGCCGAATCGCTCTACCTAGCCCGCTATATCGAAAAGGCCGGTTCCGGCACCGAGCGCATGATCGAGCTCTGCCGCGAAGCCGGCCTGCCCGAGCCGACGTTCGAAATGCGCGCCGGCTCCTTTATCGTCACCCTCTGGCGCGACTGGCTGACCGAGGCTGTGCTCGCGGGTTACGAATTCAACGACAGGCAACGCTTGGCAGTCAAGCAAGCCAAGATCGCCGGACGCATTACCAATTCCGAGTACCGGCAGATGAATGGCGTATCCGACAGCACTGCCTTGCGCGAACTGCGCCAGCTGGCGACGATGGGCGTTTTCGTAAAAGTGGGGGGTACGGGCCAGGCGACCTATTACGCACCCGCCAAATCCCCGGTCAACAAGCGAGGCGGCAACCCGTCATGAACCCGTCAATCCCGTCACCGGACTTCGCCTCGCAACCCGTCACCAACCCGTCGAACCCTCCAACAGGTGCGGCAGATGAAACGCCTCATAAACGCCTCAAACGCATCATTCCGATATCGGCAACCTGACACCATGGCCAAGCCACCCGCCCAAAAATCCGTCGACGCCATCAAGCACGACGACGCGAAGCGCAAGAACATCCCCACCGCCGAATACCAGTCGGTGCTGGACGAGGCACAGAAGAACCCGAAGCAGGTGCGCTACCCGAGGAACACCGACCTCGACCCGCAACTGGTCTGGCGCGGCAAGGACGAGCAGGACTGGTCAGATTTGGTCGTCCACGCGCCGCCGCTCTACATCCAGGAAAAGCTGCACCCCAAGGCGCTGATCGACGAACTGCTGCGCGAATCGAGGGAACGGGAACACGAGCAGGGCCAGACCACCGCCGACCTCTTCGCCGACTTCAACGGCATCCCCCAGGGCGTGGACAAGACCGAGTTCTACCAGCACGACCAGAACTGGACCAACCGCATGATCCTCGGCGACAGCCTGCAGGTGATGGCGAGTCTCGCGGAAAGGGAAGGCCTGCGCAGCAAGGTGCAGTGCATCTACTTCGATCCGCCCTACGGCATCAAATTCAACAGCAACTTCCAGTGGTCGACGACGAGCCGCGACGTGAAGGACGGCAAGGCCGACCACATCACGCGCGAACCGGAACAGGTGAAAGCCTTCCGCGATACCTGGCGCGACGGCATTCACTCCTACCTCACCTACCTGCGCGACCGGCTGACCGTGGCGCGCGATCTGCTGACCGACTCGGGCTCGATTTTTGTGCAGATCGGGGATGAGAATGTGCATCGGGTCAGGGCGGTGATGGATGAGGTGTTTGGAGATGGCAACAGCGTGGCGCAAATTAGCGTCATGAAAACGGCAACGCCAAGTGCGCTGTTGGACGACAATTTCTTCTACGTGCTGTGGTACGCAAAAGAACAGAAGAACACGAAGTACCGTCCCCTGTTGTTAGACAAGTTCGTGGAAGATTGGGTGTCGGAAACGCGCGGTGGTTCATGGGGACTGAAGTTCAGCCCTGTAGATTATCGCCCCCTTGAACCGTCGGAACGCGATGACCCCAAGACAATCCCGCAAGGCGAGGTCTATGCGCTTTCAAAAACAAATTCCGCTGGTCCTGCGGCGACGGATAGGCCATTTGTGTTCCAAGGAAAGAGCTACTCTGCTGGCGCGAATGCCCACTGGAAAACGACTAACGAAGGGATGGAGCGGCTTGTAAAGGCAGATCGTCTTGAAACACGCGGCGGTCCTCCTTGGATGCGAAAATTTCACTCGGATAGCCCGTTTAAGAGAATGACAAACGCTTGGCTCGATACATCGGGAAAGTCTTCTCAGAGATGGTATGTCGTCCAGACCGATACACCTGTAATTCAACGCTGCGTACTCATGACTACCGACCCTGGCGACCTCGTCCTCGACCCCACCTGCGGCTCAGGCACCACCGCCTATGTCGCCGAGCAATGGGGCCGGCGCTGGATCACCCTCGACACTTCCCGCGTCGCGCTGGCGCTGGCTCGCGCCCGCATCATGGGCGCGCGCTATCCCTTCTACCTGCTGGCCGATTCGCGCGAAGGCCAGATGAAGGAAGCCGAGGTCACGCGCACGGCACCGAGCATGCAGCCGACCTACGGCAACATCCGCCACGGTTTCGTCTATGAGCGCGTGCCGCACATCACGCTGAAGTCCATCGCCAACAACGCCGAGATCGACGTGATCTGGGAGCAGTGGCAGAAGAAGCTCGAACCGCTGCGCGAGCAACTGGACGCGGCGCTGAAAAAGTCCTGGCAGGAGTGGGAGATTCCGCGTGAGGCGGACGCCAAGTGGCCGGACAAGGCGAAGCGGCTACACGCCGACTGGTGGCGGGCGCGCATCGCGCGGCAGAAGGAAATCGATGCCTCCATCGCCGCCAAGGCCGAGTTCGAGTACCTCTACGACAAACCCTTCGAGAACAGGAAGGCGGTGCGCGTGGCCGGCCCCTTTACCGTCGAAAGCCTCTCCCCGCACCGCGTGCTGGGCGTGGATGAGGACGACGAGCTGATCGATGCGCTGCGCGATCCGGGTGCCGACTACGCGGCGAAGCAGTCCTTCCCGCAGATGATCCTGGAAAACCTCAAGTCCGCCGGCGTGCAGCAGGCCCACAAGGAAGACCGCATCACTTTCACAGCACTGACGCCCTGGCCGGGCGCGCTGGTCTGCGCCGAGGGGCGCTATGTTTCTCCCTCTCCCCTCGCGGGAGAGGGCCGGGGTGAGGGGGAAACCGTCGAAAAGCGCGCCGCCATCTTCATCGGCCCCGAATTCGGCACCGTGCAGCGCGCCGATCTGGTAGAGGCAGCGCGGGAAGCAGCCGACGCCAACTTCGACGTGCTAATCGCCTGCGCCTTCAACTTCGAGGCCCACACCACCGAGTTCGCCAGGCTCGGCAAGCTGCCGGTGCTCAAGGCGCGCATGAACGCCGACCTGCACATGGCCGAAGACCTCAAGAACACCGGCAAGGGCAACCTGTTCGTGATCTTCGGCGAGCCGGACATTACGTTGTTGCAGGAAGGCGATCAATGGCGCGTGAAGGTCAATGGCGTCGACGTTTTCAAGCCCCAGACCGGCGAAGTCGTCAGCGACTCAGCCTCCGGCATCGCCTGCTGGTTCATCGACACCGACTACAACCAGGAAAGCTTCTTCGTCCGCCACGCCTACTTCCTCGGCGCCAACGACCCCTACAGCGCCCTGAAGACCACCCTGAAAGCCGAAATCGACGCCGAAGCCTGGGCCTCGCTGAATAGCGACACCTCGCGCCCGTTCAGGAAACCGAAATCCGGGCGCATCGCGGTGAAGGTCATCAACCACTTGGGGGATGAGGTGATGAAGGTGTTCAGGGTGATGTGAGACCGAAAACGATGGAGCTTCAAATCATCCTGAACACAATTGCCAAGGACGTGTTTCGTCGACAGGCTGATTTCGATTACATCGCAGCTCGTTCCAACTATCGGATGAAGCTTCGCCAACAATTTCTGTGGTCAGCCCTACAGGCGATAGAAAAGTATCTGAAGGCAATCTTGCTGTTCAATGGCAAGAGCGCACGGTATTACGTGCCGACAGGAAAAACAAAAAGGGAAGAGTTTCGGCATAACCTCGAAGCTCTTGATGATGAAGTAAAGAGCATTGGCATCCTGCAATACACCCTTGAACCGGACGAAAGAACATTCCTGGCATATTTATCGACCCAAGGGGGTGAAAATCGTTACTTGAGTACGACTGCATATAACACGGCGGATGCATTGCACCACCTTGATCGGTTGGTCTGGAATGTACGTCGTTACTGCCAGCACATTCCTGATCGCGGTATCGGATGCACGTCCGCTGTTCCCGGCATGCAGGATTGCATTATCCGCACGATCAATTCGCCATCGTGGAAGGACAAGCCACACTTGTTTGCGCTATTCGATGGGGAATTGGAAAGAATACTCAGCCGGGATCGAAAGGATGCAGCGAGAAAGGCACTTGTCTGGGCAAATCTCTATTTCGGAAAGAGGCGACGCTGTCGTGTAACACACGAGGCGTTTAGCTCCGTGGAAATCCCACCGCATGAACGAGAATGGCCCAATGTCGATTGGGATGCCATCAAAGATTACGTCAAACCGTAAATGTCCCAATTCCTCATCTACCAAAGCGAAGACGGTTCCACCCGCATCGACGTGATGCTGGAGGCGGAAACCCTTTGGCTGAACCAGAAACAGCTGACCGAGCTGTTCGGCAAGGCCAAGGGGACGATCAGCGAGCACATCAAGCACATCTTCGAGGATGGGGAGCTGTCCGAGGATTCAGTTGTTCGGTTTTTCCGAACAACTGCCGCCGACGGCAAGCAATATGAAGTTGCACATTACAACCTGGACATGGTGCTGGCCCTGGGTTTCCGGGTGCGCAGCCCGGTGGGCGTGCGGTTCCGCCAGTGGGCCAGCGACAAGCTGAGGGAATATGTCGTCAAGGGCTTCGTGCTGGACGACGTGCGGCTGAAGAACCCCGGCTGGGGGCGCGACTACTTCGACGAGCTGACGCGCCGCCTGCAGGACATCCGCACCAGCGAGCGGCGCTTCTACCAGAAGATCACCGACATCTACGCCACCAGCGTCGACTACGACGCCAGCCATCCGCTGACACAGGAGTTTTTCGCTACGGTGCAGAACAAGGTGCATTACGCCATCCACGGCCAAACCGCAGCGGAGCTGATCGCGGCGCGTGCCGACAGCACCCGGCCCAACATGGGGCTGACGACCTGGGAGGGTGCGCGCATCCGCAAGTCCGATGTGGGTGTCGCCAAGAACTATTTGAACGAGGAAGAACTGCGCGCCCTCAATAACCTCGCTGAGCAGTACTTGATCTTCGCCGAGGGGCAGGCCGCGCGGCGCATCGCCATGACGATGCAGGACTGGATTGCCAAGCTCGAAGGCTTCCTGACTCTCAACGACCGCGAGATCCTGCGCGATGCCGGCCGGGTTTCGGCGGAACTGGCGAAAACCCACGCCGAACAGGAATTCGAAAAATTTCGCCGGATCGAGGACCGGCGTTACGAATCGGATTTCGACCGCATGGTGAAACGGCTGCCGGCAATCAAGCCGCGCAAGGGGAACTGATGGAATTCCGCATCGCCGACACCTTCACCGACAGCCTGGCCAGCCTGACCGGAGAAGAGCAAAAGCTCGTCAAAACGACGGCATTCGATCTGCAACTGAATCCCGCCAGCCCCGGCTTGAGCTTCCATAAACTCGACCGCGCGAAAGACAAGAATTTCTGGTCGGTACGGGTGGGCAGCGACATCCGCCTGATCGTTCACCGCAGCGAGTCGAGCCTGCTGCTTTGCTACGTCGATCACCACGACAAGGCCTACGAGTGGGCCGAGCGCCGCAAGCTCGAAACCCATCCCAAGACCGGCGCGGCGCAACTGGTCGAGATCCGCGAGACGGTCAGGGAAATCGTGGTGCCGGTGGTTGTGCAGGGCGAGTTGCCCTTGCCGGCGAGCGCCGCAGAAGTGGCGGCGGCGAAGCCGCTATTCCTGAACGTTCCCGACGACGAACTGCTGGGCTACGGCGTGCCGCCGGAGTGGTTGCCCGATGTGAAGCAGGCCACGGAGGACAGCCTGCTCACCCTTGCCGATCATTTACCCGCGGAAGCCGCAGAAGCGCTGCTGGAACTGGCCACGGGCGGCAAGCCGCGTGTGCCCGCACCATCGGCAGTCAGCCCGTTCGACCACCCCGACGCGCAGCGCCGCTTCCGCGTGATGAGCAATGTCGAGGAGCTGCAGCGCGCCCTCGATTATCCGTGGGAGAAATGGACGGTCTTTCTCCACCCTGAGCAGCGCCAGTGGGTAGAGCGGGATTACGCCGGCCCGGCGCGCGTGGCCGGTTCGGCGGGCACCGGCAAGACCATCGTGGCCCTGCACCGCGCCGCGCATCTGGCGCGGACGAATCCCGATGCGCGCGTCTTGCTGGCCACGTTTTCCGACACGCTGGCCAATGCCCTGCAATCGAAGCTCAACCGCCTGCTCACTTCCGAGCCGCGCCTCGCCGAGCGGATCGACGTGCATTCCCTCGATGGCATCGGGCAGCGCTTGTACAAGACCCATGTCGGCCCGGCCAGGCTGGCGACCCGCGACGACATTCGCCAGTTCATGGACACTGCCGCCGGGGCCGTGCCGGGACACAAGTTCGGCCGCCGCTTTCTGCTCTCCGAATGGGAACACGTGGTCGATGCCTGGCAGCTCGACCGCTGGGAGGCCTATCGCGACGTGGTGCGCCTCGGTCGCAAGACCCGGCTGCCGGAAGTGCAGCGGGCGGTGTTGTGGGCGATCTTCGAGCACGTCCGCGCCGGCTTGCGCGACAAGGGCCTGGTTACGGCCTCGGGGCTTTTCACGGCCCTGGCAAGCGCCTTGAAGGCGAGGCGCAATCCCGTTTTCGATTTCGCCGTGGTCGACGAGGCGCAGGATGTCGGGGTCGCGCACTTGCGCTTTCTGGTGGCGCTGGCCGGAGGAGAGGGATCGGTGCGCCCGAATGCGCTGTTCTTCGCCGGTGACCTGGGGCAGCGCATCTTCCAGCAGCCTTTCTCCTGGAAATCGCTCGGCGTGGATGTGCGCGGCCGATCCCGCACCCTGCGCGTCAATTACCGGACCTCGCACCAGATACGCAGCCAGGCGGACCGCCTGCTAGGGCCCACCGTGACCGACGCGGATGGCAATAGCGAAGACCGCAGCGATGCCGTGTCGGTGTTCAACGGCCCGCTGCCGCGCCTGCGGATTCTGGGCGATGCGGCGGAAGAAAGCGCGGTCGTCGCGGACTGGCTCGCCGAATGCGCCAACGCCGGCATCCAGCCGCATGAGATGGCCGTTTTCGTGCGTTCCGGCGCGCAAATCGGCCGGGCCGAGGAAGCGCTGCGCATCGCCGGCTTGCCTTGCCGGATTTTGGATGACCACGTGGCGACGGAACCCGAGCAGGTGTCGGTCTGCACCATGCATCTGGCGAAAGGGCTGGAGTTCCGCGCGGTGGCGGTGATGGCCTGCGACGACGAAGTCATCCCGCTGCAGGAGCGGATCGAAACGGTCGGCGACGACGGCGACCTGCAGGAGGTTTACGACACCGAGCGTCAATTGCTCTATGTCGCCTGCACGCGCGCGCGGGATCGGCTGCTGGTTACCGGAACGGCTCCGGCGTCGGAGTTCCTGGACGATCTTGAGGGCAGTTAGCGGCTCAGCGCCCCGGTTGGTGAATTAGCCTAGGCCGTAAGCCCCGCAATAAAGCTCCCGCATCCGCCGCGGCGGATGGCCTGTCACCCCACAGTCGCGCTCTTCGCCAAGTTGCGTGGCTTGTGGCTTCGACCGGCCCGCGTGCCAAAGGCAAGGCGCTCGAGTAATAATTACCAAATAGGGCAAAATAGCCTCAAAGTCCATTTGGACTATAATGCGCCTACCTGAATGACGCATTGGGAGGTTCCATGGCCGTGGCATCCGATACCAAAATGTTCGATTGGCTCGCGCAGATCCCCCATGCCCCTGCTTCCGATGTCAAGAAACTTGGCTGGCGCGGCTTGATGAAGGCAATACGCAGCGAGGGCAAACTGGTGGTCACCAACCACGATCAACCCGAGGCCGTGATCCTCTCGACCGACGAATACTCGCAACTCATGCGAGCAGCGCAACAGACCGCGGCGCAGACGGAAGCCGCCCTGGCCGCTTTGCGCCAGCGCTTCGATCAGCGCCTGGCGGCATTGCAGTCTCCGGATGCCGGAGACCGGCTGCGCGAGGTCATGCGGTCAGGTGCCCGCTTGAAAGGCAAAGTGAAGGCCGGTGCGCGGCATTGAAGGCGCGCCCCGTCCTCTACGTCCTTGCCGGCGTCAACGGCGCCGGCAAGAGCTCGGTCGGCGGTTATCTGCTCGAACGCGCCGGATTGACCTGGTTCAATCCCGATACCTTCGCCCGAGAGCTGATCGCCGCGACCGGCAGCAACCCGGTGAGCGCCAACGCGCAAGCTTGGGCCGAGGGTATGCGCCGCCTCGATGACGCCCTCGCATCTAGCACCTCCTACGCCTTTGAAACGACCTTGGGCGGTCAGTCGGTAACGCAAAAGATCCTCGCCGCCACGCGCTCGCACGATGTGCTGATCTGGTTCTGCGGCCTGGCGTCGCCCGAACAACACATCGCCCGCGTGCGCGCCCGCGTCGCCGCCGGCGGCCATGACATCCCCGAAGCGAAGATTCGCGAACGCTATTTGAATGCGCAAGGCAACCTGATCGGGCTGATGCCGCATGTGGCGCATTTGCAGGTCTACGACAACAGTGCCGATGTGGCGCCCGGAAAAGCCGTGCCGGACCCCTTGTTGGTGTTGGAAATGGCCAAGGGCAAGCTCTTGTGGCCCAAACCTCAGGACAAGGCCGCGCTGCGGGCCGCTCCCGAGTGGGCCAAGGCGCTCCTCGAAGCGGCGTTTGGCATGCGACGGTGAACAAGCGTCTCGCTCTGGGTGTGATCTCCCGGAAAGTCGGGCGCAAGACCCACGAAAACGGCCATTCACTGAGAATGGTGAACGGCAGCTCTGGCCTCGCTGCGGGCAGACCCTTGCGAAACCTTGCCAATCACCACAGGACCAATCTCCGGCGGTAAGACACGCTCAAACTCAGGAAGCCCCATGCGCACCGTAGGCCAACGCAAGGAAGCACCAATCACCTTCTCGGCATCGGACGAGTTGTTGGCTGAAGGTGCGCGGTTCAATGACGACATTCATCGCCTGCCCACGGGGGACCGCAGCTTTGTCCGCAAGGGTATCTACCGCTTCAAGAGTCTCGACGACGCCAACCACCACGACCAGGACTGCATTGTGGCCGGCATGCTGCGGGCTGCCCTGGACCGCGACCAATGCAAGAAAATAGTCGCCCCGCCACCCTCGAAGACCTCAAAGCGCTGATCGAGGGACTGAACGAATGCGGCGCTGATTACCTCTGCTGATCGGTGACTATGCCTTGTTCGCCCATAACCACCATCGGGCCACTACCGACATCGACTTGCTGGTGCCGGCCACGCGCGTCTTTGCCGACTCGTGCGTGCTGGTTGCGCATACCGTTCGGGATGAAGCGGACGGGATCGAAGCTGTTCACATTGTTTCGGCGCGTCGTGCCGAACCGAAAGAGAGGAAGCGCTATGAGCAAAACTGTTCGCCATGAAGTTGACTTGAAAAATCTGCCGCCTCTCACCGAGGCGCAGAAGGCCGAACTCAAGGCGCTGTACGAAATGCCGGACAGCGCGATCGACTACAGCGACAGCCCGCCGCTCGACGATGCGTTCTGGCAAAAAGCCGTGCGGAACCCCTTCTATCGGCCAACCAAAACCGCCACCACGGTGCGCGTCGATGCGGACGTGCTGGCCTGGCTCAAAAGCCAGGGCAAGGGTTATCAGACCCGTATGAACGCGATTTTGCGCGAGGCGATGCTGCGCTCTTTGCGCCGAAAGACCGCGGCCAAACCCTAAGTACCTACGGTCCGTAATCTCGTGCAAGCTCTATTCCGCGGCCTGCATGCCGGTTACGCCACATCGTCCGGGCGGCGACGCGGCGGGGTTCGGCGGCGCGTATTCGCCCGTGCTCCATGATTGCCACTGTTTCAGCTGGTCGGCGCCCTCGTCTTGAATAGGGGCGGCAGCCTACCGAGCACTCGAGCGCACTCGGCTATGGGCGGGCAGGCGAGTGCTCAAGTAGCTCATCTGATCAGCCACGATATGCCGTCCGGACAATATGAAGTGTTCGAACCGGTCGGGCTCGTAGGGCACATACAGGAGGGGCATGTTCGCTTCCTCGGGCGTGCGGCAACCCTTCCTCATGTTGCAGGAGCGGTGCGCCGTCACGACATTCGACCAAACGTCTTTACCGCCGCGCGCCCGTGGCAATACGTGGTCGCGGGTAAGATCGGTCGGTGCCACCTTGTCGCCGCAGTAGGCGCAGATCATGCGGTCACGTTTGCCCAGGAGTGTGTTGTCGTCCCTGCCGAGCGGAATGGCCCGCGCATAACCGGCCATCGCCTCGCTTTTGGCCAGAGCAATCACGGGCGGCAGGATGATCTCGCTGCGCATGCCGGTGGCCCGCTGGAGACCACCATGCAGAATCGCGACGGGCTCGCCCAGTTCCCATGCCACCTTGTCAGCAGCGACGTAGTAGGCCGCCCGGTTGATGTCCACCCAACGGTGTGGCACCCCGGCGACGCTCAACGCAAGAATCTTCATATTCAACTCCTTGCCCGGCATCGCTGGTAGCGGCCGGGAGGCTATCCTTTGATGTTGATCAGTGGCTTGATGTGGTGGATGACCTCCACCAGATCCCGCTGCATGGCCATGACGGTGAAGATGTCCTTGTAGGCACTTGCCGCCTCGTCGAGCGTAGCATCCTCGACCCGCGCCTGGATACCACGATCTTCCATCTCTTTTCGGAAGGTCGCCATATCGAGCTTGCGCTTGGCCTCGCCTCGCCCCATGACGCGACCGGCGCCGTGGGAGCTGGAACACAGGGCCTCAGGATTGCCTTTGCCACGAACAATGAACGAGCCGTCGCGCATGTTGCCGGGGATCACGCCCATCATGCCGTCTTCGGCATGGGTTGCGCCCTTGCGGTGGATCCACAGGCCCTCCTTCTTCTCGGCGTGGTTGTGGTTGCGGTTGATCGCCGTTTCCCACAACACTTTGCCGGTATGGATTTCCGCCTGCACAGCCTTCTCGATGCGCGACACCATGCCCATGCGATTTTCGAGGGCGTACTCCAGACAGAAGGCCAGGTCACGGAGGTAGTCCTGCCCTTCTGGCGAGTCTTCGCCCAGCGCGTAGTGCCCCTCGCGCGCTCGGCCGTCGCCCGAGGCTAGCTTCATGTAGTGGGTGGCCACCGAGTGTCCCAGGTTTCGCGAGCCGGAGTGGATGACAATCCAAACCTTGCCGGCTTCATCGGCGCCCAGCTCAATGAAGTGATTGCCACCACCCAGCGTATGCAAGTCCCCCATACCCTTGTGCTTCAGGATGCCCTGCAGCGCCGCCGAGCGCGGCAGCGCCTCACCGGCAGCCCATGAATCGGCGCGTTTGTTATGGGCGAAGCCGGTCGGCACATCGCGGTAGATGCGCTTGAAGATGTTTTTGGCGTGCGTACGGACGGCTTCGGTGTCGAACGAGGTCTGCACCGCCAGCATGCCGCAGCCAATATCGAAGCCCACCCAGGCGGGCACGACCACGCTCTCAGTGGCGACGACGGCACCGATGGGCAGCGAGTACCCTGCGTGGGCGTCAGGCATCAGCGCGCCCTTGACGACCCAATGTTGCTTCAGTGCATCGAAGAATTGCGACATCGCCTTGCCGTCGATGGCGTCGGAGTAAATCACATGCGGTTTCATGATGCTTCCTTAGCAAAATTCTTTCAGTAATTATCGGCAAAATTCGGGAAGGTTGTAGCAGCAATTGCCCCGCCTGTCAGGAATCGAACCCACGGCTGCCGCGTTCGAAGAACGGCATTCCGCCTCCTGCGGTACAGGCGGTGAAACGACACTGGGGTGACCTTCCGGGGTCGATCCGGAACCTTTGCGTTCACAGCGCAATATGCAGAGCCGCTACACCAAGGCCACCATTGCTTTTTTGCAGGGACGCCTCGATTCGAACGAGGACAAAAGGGAAGCAGCCAAGTCGCGTACCATTGGACAAATGTAGACCTGGACAGGCATTCGGTGAAGACCGACTGGATGGCCCTCGCAACAAGAGAATTGCGAGACACGGAGCTACCGTTTCGAGGTAATGTAGTCCCGCAGGGCATTTGCGAAGAACATCCCAGAAGGGGGCGGTTACCCGCCCCCTTGAGGCATGCGCCTTACAGCACAACACGATTCACCCGGGCCACCAGACCGTCCCCGGCCAGCTCACCCGAAGCAAAAACCGCCAGCGCATCAAACACGGCATCGGAGAAGCCCCCGACGTTGAGCACGTTCGGCAACGTGCGCACTTGCGTCGTCGCGTTCGGCGTGATGTCGATGCAGGCAAGCTTCGCCTCCGGGTTGCGCTTCGAGAACAGGGCCCACTGCGCCTCCGTCTCCGTCTGCGACTTCCGGCCAGCGTCGAGCCAGGATTCGTTGTCGGAAACATAAACCAGCAGATCGCCGTGAGCCTTGCGCTCGTTCAGCAAGCGCAGCGGCGCCGAGCATGCCGTGGAACCACCGCCGACCGCCGCCAGCTTTTCGGCGTTGGTCAGCAGGCTATCCCGCGGCGACAGACGCAGCGGCACCACCCGGCCTTCGAACGGAATCACTTCGGCCTGTGGGTTCTTACGCAGGATGGCCGCCGCGACCAGTGCCGCGACATCCACACAACGCACCTTTGAGCTGGCGCCGCGACGGTAGCCCGTCGCCGGGCTACGCATCGATCCCGAGACATCCGGGAAAACGAATACGCGGCCGGCGATGACCGGCACGTTCTCGGTCGCCGTCTCGGCTGCGTCGATCAGCGCCTCGGCCACGATCGCGGGGACGGCCGGATCAATGTTGAGGTAGGCGGCGAGCAACTGATACGGGAAGACCTTCGAACGCGCGATGAGCGCCGGGTCGCGCAGACGGGCGGCGATTTTTCGGGTCAGCGCCCCATCCTCGAACACGCCGCGCCGCGCGAAGCTGTTCAAGTTCATGCGCGTCGCCTGCCACGGTGCGTTACGGGCGATTTCTTTCCAATTCTCGGCCGACAGCGGCAGGGAATCGAGCAGCCGGAAATCGACCTTCGGCACCTCGAGCGATTCGCCGGCTCGAAAGGCTTCGAGATGATGAATCGCCTCCGGCAGCCGCGCGTCGTTTGCCGCCACCTTGCCGATGAAGTAGCCGAACGCCGCCTCACGCGAAGGATCACCAGCTTTCGGTCGCGCAAGACGGATCACGTCCGCCAGCGACGGATCCTGACCAACCGCGTTGATCAGCAGCGAATCCGGGGCCGAGACGAGCAATTCCGCGATCATCCGCTTGGGCGCCGAGCCCAAGGACTTGCGTCCGGCCAGGCCCGAGCGGACGATCTGAACGAAGGTACGCAGCATCTTGCCGTTGTCGATCACGCGCGGGAATGCCAGACGGAACAGCTCCGGCGCGCGCGTCGACAGCACAGCCAGCAGCACCGCCGGCGCATCTTTCATGTAGCCGGCCTCGCGGGCGAAAACCGCCAGTTTGGCCAGGAACTCCGGCGCCACCTGCCGCCCCAGGCCAACCACGCGAGCCGTGTCGGCCTTGGCATCGGCGTAGAAGGTGGAGTTGAAGGTACCGGTCATTACATACTGCGCCAGAGCGGCTTGCGCATCCATCGCGTAGGCAAGTCCGCCGGCATCGTTTACGGTCATATCGGCGCGCGGCGCCGATGCAAAGATGGCTTTGTTGGCCATGGTGAGATCCTCCATTCGCCTTTTGGGCGACAAGTTGATGAATGCGCCTGGTGGGCGCGGGTTGCGACTGCTCTGGCATCTTTCCAGAATTGGGGCAAGCCTGCGCATGGCCGCCATCACTCAGCCGGGAGCCACCCGGAATACGATGGCGCGTTGTCTCCCTCGCGCAGTGGGGTCAGCTTGGCTAAGCATGTCTTCCGTTGCCGCTTGCTTTGTGGTCTCGCACCTCCGACTCGAACGGAGATCCTCCTGGCCCCAAACCAGGTGACTTGCCAACTAGCCCAATGCGAGAAATTCATGGCTCCCCAGACAGCGCGTTTCGAACACGCGAGATCGACTTTGGAAGGATCACTGTGCATCAGAGCGAGGAGCGCAAAACCACAACGCCAGCGGTCGATGCGCGTGTTGCCTCACCAGCCAAGCACCATGCTTGACCACGAACACCGCAGCTTTTCCGCAGGTCGGCACATCGGTCGCCGGCGCTGCTACAACCTTCCCGAATTGTTAGAGATCGTTCCAGTGCCCGAAATTTCGGGTTGGGTCCGGCGAATTTTCGCCGGGCTTTTCTTAGCTCCCGAGACCCCCCGCCCTGCGAGTTGTCTCGATGATGTTGCTCAGTTCCTGACTCACGGTTTGTTTCCTCTGGCGCACAAATGCACAAGGCCCGGAGTCCTTTCGGAACATCCGGGCCTTGTGGCCTTCGATCTTTCGATCTGCTGGTTAGGGGCTTTCCCACCCAACCCGGATGCCTGACTGCGTGTTCCAATCCTGATGCTCGTATCCAAACGGCGCGCTGATCGGGCAGCCCGCTGGCGACGTGCCGAGCACGGGCGACGGGACGCGCAAGGACATGGCTATCGCCTGCCGCTTGGTATTCCTGCCGTTAATGGCTCGAAAGTGTTGCACGTCAAACTCCACGTTGATCGGTGGGCACCATGCCCCGTTCACCAATGTCGCGCAGTATGCCAGCGCCAAATCCAAGAGGCAAGACGTGAGCGCAAATATTTTGCATGTGATGCAAAAACTTTGTGGCAGAAAGGCCACAGGGGTAGAATCCGCTCATGGCAAAAAAGAAGGTGCAGCCACGACGGGCGGTCGTTTGGCGGGTCCGGGTAATCATGGCCGAACGCAACATTCGCTCGGTTTCAGAGCTCGTGCGCCGCCTTGACGGCATTGGCGTCAGCATTTCCATTGCCCAGTTGGGCCGCATGATCGACGGCAAAACGCAACACTGGAGTCAGGACGTCGTGGAAGGCCTCATCACGGTTCTCGAATGTCGAGTTGGGGATTTATGGCGGGATGCGTAGTACGCGGATCTGCCGGCGCGCACAATGACCATCACCGGGCGGCTACCCAAAGACTCTTCCTCGATCCGACTGATTCTATGCGCCCCGGTTGAGGCAGACCAATAGAGTACGTCAGGCAAAGCGTCAGCAAGTTGTCGATACTGTGGTTGAGCGCCGATCGGGCAAAGTCCGGCGATCTTTGCCTTTGATTGAGTTCACTACCACGCCGCCAAGCGCCTCACTCCACAGTCACAGACCTCGCCATATTTCTCGGCTTTTGGCTTCGGCCGCCCTGCGCGCCGCAGGCCTTAACGCGCCTGTCGGCGCATTAGCCCACGCCGCAAACCGCGTCAAATGTGGCTTGAGAATGAACCCACTCGCAGTCTATTCAACCGTGACCGATTTGGCGAGGTTACGCGGTTTGTGGCTTCGGCCGGCCTGCGTGCCGCAGGCCTTAACGCGCCTGTCGGCGCATTAGCCTACGCCGCAAGCTCCCTGACATACCTCCCGCATCCACCGCAGCGCATGCCCTGCTACTCGACGGTAACGCTCTTCGCCAGGTTGCGGGGCTTGTCCACATCCGTCCCCTTCTGCAATGCCGCGTGATACGCCAGCATTTGCAGCGGCACGACATGCACGATCGGCGAGAGCGCTCCCAGGTGATCGGGCAGGTGGATGACGTGCACGCCGTCGCTGTCGGTGATTTCGCTGCCGGCGTCGGCGAAGACGTAAAGTTCGCCGCCGCGGGCGCGCACTTCTTGCATGTTGCTCTTGAGTTTTTCCAAGAGCGCGTCGTTGGGGGCGACGGTGATTACCGGCATGTCGGCATCCACGAGCGCCAGGGGGCCGTGCTTGAGTTCGCCGGCGGGGTAGGCTTCGGCGTGGATGTAGGAAATTTCCTTGAGCTTGAGCGCGCCTTCGAGGGCGATGGGGTAGTGCATGCCGCGCCCCAGAAAGAGGGCGTGATGTTTTTCGGCGAAGCGTTCGGCCCAGGCGGAAATTTGCGCTTCGAGGGCGAGCACGTGGCTCACCGCGGCGGGCAGGTGGCGCAGACTTTCGATGGCCTTGCGTTCGTCTTCTGCGGCGAGGCGTCCGCGCAGCTTGGCGAGGGTAAGGGTCAGTAAGTGCAAGGCGGTGAGTTGCGTGGTGAAGGCCTTGGTGGAGGCGACGCCGATTTCCGCGCCGGCACGGGTGAGGTAGACGAGGCGGCTTCTTCTGACCAGCGCACTTTCGCCGCGGTTGCATATGGCGAGCACGTTTTCGTGCCCTAGGCTCTTGGCGTGTTCCACCGCGGCCAGCGTGTCGGCGGTTTCGCCCGACTGCGAAATGGCCACCACCAGCGCGCGCGGGTTGGGCACGCTGTCGCGATAGCGGTATTCGCTGGCGATTTCGACGCTTGCGGGTACACCCGCCAAGGCTTCGATCCAATAACGGGCGACCAGGCCAGCGTGATAGCTCGTGCCGCAGGCGAGAATGTGCACCGCGTTGCAGTGGCCCAGAATGTCCGCGGCGCCTTCACCGAACAACTCCGGCGTAATGGCTTCGAGCCCGTGCAGGGTGTCGGTGATGGCGCGCGGCTGCTCGAAAATTTCCTTCTGCATGTAGTGCCGGTAATTGCCCAGCTCAACGACGTCGACGCCGCCGATGGCGGTTTGCACCGCGCGGGTCACCGCCTTGCCCTGGCGGTCGTAGAGCTGGTAGCTCATCAGGCCCAGGTCGACGACATCACCTTCTTCCAGATACACCACGCGCTGCGTCACCGGCGCCAGCGCCGAAGCGTCCGAGGCGAGAAAATTCTCCTCCACGCCCAGGCCCACGACCATGGGGCTGCCGGCGCGCGCGCCGATCAGCCGGTGCGGCTCGTCGGCAATGAGCACGGCGATGGCGTAAGCACCTTTCAGTTCGGCAACGCTCTTTTGTACGGCGCGCAGAAGGTCGCCTTCGTAAAAGGAATGAACCAAGTGGGCGATGACTTCGGTATCGGTTTCGGTGACGAACTCGAAACCTTTCGCAAGCAGATTCTTGCGCAGCGCTTCGTGGTTTTCGATGATGCCGTTGTGTACCACCGCCACGCGTTCGCCGCTGGTGTGCGGGTGCGCGTTCACGTCGCTGGGGCGGCCATGGGTGGCCCAGCGGGTGTGGGCGATGCCGGTGACGCCCTGAAAATAGGTTTCGTTGGCGCGGCGCGCCAATTCAGCCACGCGGCCGGTGGACACCAGGCGCTTCAGGCCGTTGTCGAGCACGGCGAGGCCGGCGGAATCGTAGCCGCGATACTCGAGCCGCCGTAGGCCTTCGAGGAGAATCGGAACCACATTACGTTGCGCGACTGCGCCGACGATGCCGCACATAATCGCTTGCCTCTTCAAGAGTTCAGTGGGAAGACACCATCCCCGGAGTCACGCCTTTTTTGGCCGCTTCCAGGCCGGCAGTGAAAGCTGCTTGGCGCGGGAAACGGTGAGTGTGTCGGGCGGCGCTTCGCGAGTGAGCGTGGTGCCGGCACCGAGCGTAGCGCCGCGGCGCACGGTGACCGGCGCCACGAGCTGGGTATCGGAGCCGATGAAGACATCGTCTTCGATGACTGTGCGGTGTTTGTTCACGCCATCGTAATTGCAGGTGATGGTGCCGGCGCCAATGTTTACTCGCGCGCCCACGGTGGCGTCACCGATGTAAGACAAATGATTCGCTTTGCTGCCAGGGCCTATGCTGCTGTTTTTGACTTCGACGAAGTTGCCCACATGCGCTTCGCGTGCGAGCACCGCGCCGGGGCGCAAGCGCGCGTAAGGGCCGACCACGCAGTTCTCGCCCAGGGTGGCGCCCTCGAGATGCGAAAAGGGCGCGACACGCGTGCCCGCCGCGATGCTCACGTTACGCAGCACGCAATAGGGCTCGATGCGCACACCTTCTCCCAGCGTGACTTCGCCTTCGAACACGCAGCCGACATCGATGGTCACATCGCGCCCGCATTGCAAGCTGCCTCGCAAGTCGAAGCGGGCGGGGTCGAGCAGGGTCACCCCTTGGGCCATGAGGCGCTGTGCCGCGGCGCTTTGGAATTCGCGCTCCAACTGGGCGAGCTGGTCCTTGCTGTTGACCCCGGTGACCTCGGCCACATTGGTTGCGGTGGCGGTGGCCACCTCGCCTCCTTCGGCCACCGCCAAAGCGATCACGTCGGTGAGGTAATACTCGCCCTGGGCGTTGTCGTTCTTGAGCTGCGCGAGCCAGCGCGCGAAAGATGCGGTAGCTGCCGCCATGATGCCGGTGTTGACTTCCCGGATGGCGCGTTCGGCGACTGTGGCATCTTTTTCTTCGACGATGCGTTGCAGCTTACCGGCGGCATCGCGCACCAGTCGGCCGTAACCCTGTGGTTGCGCCAGCTCCACGGCCAGCAAAGCCAGCGGTGCCTGGGTGGCGCGGGCAACCAACTCGCGCAGGGTGTCGGCGCGCAGCAGCGGCACATCGCCATAGAGCACCAGCGTGATGCCATCGGCCGGCAAGTGCGGCAGCGCCTGTTGCAGCGCGTGGCCGGTGCCCAGTTGCGGCTCCTGCGGCGCCCAGGAAAGTTCGCTGGCGGGGAAGGCTGCGCGCACCCGCTCGCCGCCATGGCCGTACACTACGACCACGCGGCGCGGTTGCAGCACCTGGGCGGCATCGAGCACATGTGCCAGCAGCGGCCGACCGGCCAAGGGCTGCAATACCTTGGGCCAATTCGAGCACATGCGCTTGCCCTGGCCGGCGGCCAAAATCACGATATCAAGTGCAGGCAACATGTGCGGGGGGTTTGTCGCTGGGAGAAGGCGTCGTATTATCTCACCAAAGCCGCTCCCGAACAGCCCGTCGCCAGCGGGCGACGATGGCGGCGCGAGGGCTGCCGAGGGGATCATAGTGCCATACGCAGGTCGCAGAGCTTCGCCCCGGCGATGAGTGTCATCGCCGTATTCAACCAGAAAGGCGGGGTCGGCAAGACCACCACCGCGCTCAATATCGCCGCCGGTTTGGCGCTGCGAGGCGCTCGGCCTCTGGCGATCGACCTCGATCCGCAAGCGCATTTGTCGCAGGTGCTGGGCGGCGACCAGCGCTTGGCCGAAGAAACGGTGTTTTCCTTCTTTGCAAGGCAGCGGCCGCTGGCGGAAATCACCCGCGCGCTGGACGCAGGCGTGCAACTGGTGCCGGGACACCTCGAAACCGCCAAGCTCGATTCGATGCTGGGCAAGAGCCTGCAGGTGATTACCCGCTTGCGCCACGCGCTGCAACAGAAAGCCGGGGAGCGCGACCACGTGATTATCGATTGCTGCCCGTTGCTAGGCGTACTTTCGCTCAATGCGATTTTTGCTTGCGACCTGTTGCTGGTGCCGGTGTCGGCGGATTATCTGGCACTGCAGGGGGCGCAGCAAGTGGAGCGCACGCTCGACGCTCTTGAGCCAGTGGTGAAGCGACGGTTGCCGCGGCGCTATCTTTTGACGCGCTTCGACCGGCGCCGCAAGATGAGCGGGGAAATCGAGGCGCGCATGCGTGCGCAGTTTCGTGCCGAAGAGATTTGTGCCAGCATCATCGGCGAGAATGTATCACTCGCGGAGAGCCCGGCATATCAGAAAAGCGTTTTCGACTATGCGCCGCGCAGTACCGGGGCGCGGGACTATGGGGCGCTTCTCGATGAGCTGTTCGGGCGCTGAGCGCAGCTAAGGCTTGGTTCAATGCGAACCGCTGGGCTCACGAACCGCGCGTCGGCTGATCAGGCTGATGATGTTCTCCATGGCCAGCGACTCGTTGGTCGTTTCCGCCTGCTTGCACCGGCACTCGATGATTTCGCAACGATAATACATTTGCTTCAAGCGCCTCTCGGCTTCTTCGCGATTGGCGGCGAGAATGGAGATGTTGTCGACCTTTTGGCCGCTGCGGGTGCGGATGTTGAAGCCAAAGCGCGTCATGGCGATGTCATAAGGCGGCGGCGGGAAAGGTGAATATATTCCATTCCGCCACAAAAGCAAGTGTTTTTTTGTTGTCGTCAAATTGTCATTTCGCCAGGCGGGACGTGGCCTTTTCAGGTTGTACGGTCGGCTGTCAGCAAAGGGTGGCGGATAGCCGCCCAAGCAAAGCTCGGGCTTCGCCGGCATATCCACCCCCAAAAAGCTGGAAGTGGTTCAGCACGTGATAGAGCTGATAGACCAGGCGGCGCTCGGCCCAGCCGGGCCGAGGCGCGTGGGCAGCGGCATGGGCGGCAAAGAAATCGCGAGAGAACCCGCCAAAAAGCGCGGCCATGGCCAAATCGCACTCCGGATCACCGGCATGGACGGCTGGATCGAAAAGCGTCGGCTTTCCTGCCACGAACCCCCGGTTGCCGCTCCACAAGTCCCCGTGCAGCAGTGCCGCGGCGGGCGGGTTGTTGGCGAGCAGGCGCTCTATTTCCGGCCACACGGCCAGGGCTTTCTCCAGCAGCCATGGCGCCCCGCGGGCGGCCGCCGCTTCGAGCTGCGGCCGCAGGCGCCGTTGGCAAAAAAAGCGTGGCCAATCGTTGTCCCAGGCGTTTTGCTGAATACTACTGCCAAGGTAATTGTCCCGGTGCCAGCCAAACCGCGGGAAGTGCGACTCATGCAGCGCGGCGAGCGCCTCGCCCAGCCGGGCATCGCTGCCCACGGCCGCCAGATCCTGCCACTCCAGCACCATGAAATCGACCTCCGGCGCCTGCCCCAGAACCACCACCGCCGGCACGCGCAGGGCCGGGCACCGTGCCAGTGCTTGCAAGCCGTCCGCCTCGGCGGCGAATTGATCGCCCGCGCCCCGACCGAGCTTGGCAAAGAAGCGCAGGCCGCTGCCGGCAAGGCGCAGGTTTTCGCTGATGCAGCCGCCGGACACCGGCAGCGCCTGTTCCAGCTGAAATGGCCGGCCGATCGATCGGCTGAGGGCGCTTTCGAGCGCCTGGCGGGTGGCGGGCGACGGCATCGGGCCTGGGAGGGAAACGGGGTCAAGAGTGGCGACGGGCCGGGACACTCTACACGTTTCGGCCCGTGCCGGCGCGGCTCTGCTATCCTCGGAGGCTGACACGCCCATCCCATTGCCCAGCCATGTCGCCCGTCGTACCCTTGCTGCTTTGCGCTTCAACCAGTCGGCGGTGGGCGTGAAGAGCCTGGTGCGAGAGCTGCGCCTGGGGTTCACCGCCTTGCAGTTCTTCACCCGTGTTCCGGTACCGGGCTGGGTGGGTTATTCCGACGCCCAGCTCAACGCTTCGGCGCGCTATTTTCCGCTGGTCGGCGCCCTGGTCGGCATGGTTTGCGCCGGCGTCCATGCTGCCGCCGCCTTGGTTTTCCCCACCGCGTTGGCGGTGCTGCTGGGGATGGCGGCCGGCGTGTGGCTGACCGGCGCCTTTCACGAGGACGGCCTCGCTGACGCCTGCGACGGCTTGGGCGGCGGGACCAGCCGGGAGCGCGCCCTGGAAATCATGAAAGATTCCCGCGTCGGCAGCTATGCCGTGGTCGGGCTGGTGCTGGTGCTCGCCGGCAAAGCCGTGGCGCTGGCGAGTTTGCCGCCGCAGTGCATCGCCTGGGCTTTCATCGCTGCGCACGCCTTCAGCCGCCTGATGGCGGTAAGTGTGATGCTCACCCAGGGGTACGTGCGCGAGGACGCCAGTGCCCGCAACAAGCCCATGGCCAAAGGGATTTCGGGCGCGGCCTTTGCGTATGCGGCGCTATGGTGCCTGGCACCGCTCGTCGCCTTGGGGCTGGCGGGGTGGGGCGGCGCGGCGGCGGCGCTGGCCACACGCGTCTGGTTCGGATACCTTGTGGCGCGGCGCCTTGGCGGCTATACGGGCGACACCCTCGGCGCCACGCAGCAAGTTGGCGAACTGGCCTTCTATTTGGGCACGCTCGCGGTGTTTGGAGCCACCACGCGCTGGCCCTGGCTAGAATAAGCGCTTGCCGGCGTGGCAAGGCCTCAATCGCGGTAGGTGACTTTCATGTGGATCGAAATGGCGACGTTTGCAGCGGGCCTCGTCGCGCTGACCGTCGGTGCTGACCTGTTGGTGCGCGGCGCTTCCAAGCTCGCGCTCTCCTTTGGCATCTCGCCCTTGGTAGTAGGCCTGACGGTGGTCGCCCTCGGCACGAGCGCGCCAGAAATGGCGGTGTCCGTTGGGGCGGTCTTCAACGGTACCGGCGACATCGCCGTGGGCAATGTGGTCGGAAGCAACATCGCCAACGTGTTGCTCATCCTCGGCCTTACGGCGGCGATCGCGCCAATTGCCGTAGCCGATCAGATCGTGCGGCAAGAAGTGCCGATCATGATCGCGGTGAGCGTGCTACTCACCGCGCTAGCCTACGACGGCGTACTCGCGCGCTTGGAAGGCGCCTTGCTTTTGGCCCTGTTGCTGGCCTACTTGTGGCTACTCATCCGCCAGGCGCGCCGGGTCTCCAAAGCGCGGCGCGCACCGGCTGATGCCGCCCCAACCCAAGCCGCTTCGGGATGGGACGGCCACTGGGGTGTCCAGGCCGGCCTGGTGGTGGGCGGGCTGGCCCTGCTGGTGTTTGGGGCGGACTTCCTGGTGGGGGCGGCGGTGACCATTGCGCGCGCCCTGGGGGTGAGCGATCTGGTAATCGGCCTCACCGTGGTGGCCGTGGGAACCTCGATGCCGGAAATCGCCACCTCGCTTCTGGCGGCGCTGCGCGGCGAGCGGGATATCGCCGTGGGCAACGTGGTGGGCAGCAACACTTTCAACGTCCTCGGCTGCCTTGGTCTCTCCGCGCTGCTGGCGGAGCCGGGCATCGCGGTTTCCGAAGCCGCGCGCAGTTTCGATCTGTGGGTGATGCTGGCTGTGACTTGCGCCTGTTTGCCCATCGCCATCACTGGGCGTGAAATCGCGCGTTGGGAGGGATGTGCATTCCTGGGCTTCTATGGTGCGTACCTCGGCTACCTCGTGCTCACCGCGAAACAGCACGAGGCCTTGGCAACGTTTACCGCGACGATGACTTGGGTGCTACCGATCGCAGTGGTGATCATCACTCTGAGCTTGCTGCGCCACCATCGGCGGCTGGGCCGCGAAAACGGCAAAGGCAAGGGGGCAGGTTCGAAAGAGCCCTGATCGAGGTCGCGGGCCGCGAAGGCAAGCGGCCCGCATGGGCTGCAACCTGCGGCCTGATGGAAATGCTACGGGTAAGGGGATGGTGGTGCGGAGGCGACTACGGCCGAACAATTTATGCGGCCATCGGAGTGAATCAGCGCGCATCAGCGGAGCCGGTCGATCCCATAACGACGGTTGCGCGATTCACCAAAGTGGTGTAATTTGGTGCTTTCACTAATCGCCCCTCGACAACTTCATGGCAAATAGACGGGTTCGATCCTACACAGCACCCGCAGAGCGCACTGTACGAGCTTCGGTTAGCTTTCCGGAGGATCAGTACTCTGAGCTTGAGCGCATCGCTGACCAACAGCGCGTGTCACTGGCGTGGGTGGTCCGAGAAGCCGTTCAGACTTATCTTGTGACCCGCTGGCCGCTTCTGGAGCAGACCGAAGGTTCTCCCACAAATACAACGAACACCAATGAGGCTAAGGGGCCATGAACTTCATCGAGAACGAAAGCGCCCAAAAGCTTCGTGGCGGTTACTACACGCCGCTGGACCTTGCTACCTTCATCGCTCGTTGGATTAAAGAGATCAGTCCAACACGCGTCTTGGAACCCAGTTGTGGTGATGGCGTATTTTTTGAGGCGCTGGCAAAGGCAAAGGGATTCAAAAGCGCGAGCGTACTTGGGTTTGAGCTTGAAGAGGACGAGGCTGCCAAGGCGCAGTACCGCGCCCGGGAGTCCGGCCTTGCCGCAACGACCGTCCACAATGCAGATTTCCTGCAATGGGCTTTGGATCAGTTCATCGTTGGTGACAAATTCGACGCGGTCGTTGGTAATCCGCCATTCGTTCGATACCAATATCTACCAGCGCAGTTCCAAGGGAGGGCGGAGCAAGTATTCAAACAACTCAGCCTTCCTTTCACGAAGCACACCAATGCTTGGGTTCCATTCATCCTGGCGTCGATGGCCCTCCTCCGACCGGGCGGTCGCCTCGCGATGGTGGTTCCAGCGGAGATTATTCATGTCACGCACGCACAATCGCTTCGCTCCTACTTGGGGCGTGAGTGCCGTCGCCTTGTAATCATCGATCCGGAAGATCTCTGGTTTAGTGATACGTTGCAAGGAGCTGTGATCCTGCTCGCTGAAAAAGCTCAAGTCGGCGAGAACGCAGAAGGCCTCGGAATCTACCCAGTGGCCGGGCGTGAGTTCCTGCGACTTTCTCCTTCAGATGTATTCAACGCACCACAATCAATCAATGGGAAGACCGTCCAAGGAAAATGGACCCGCGCTTTGCTTGATCTGGAAACACGCTCACTGTTTGATGAACTTGAGAACCTGCCCGCGGTACATCGTTTCAACGACATTGCCCAAGTAGATGTAGGCATCGTCACCGGGGCAAATAAGTTCTTTCTTGTGCCAGACGAAACGGTACACGCATATCGCCTGGAAAGATGGGCCCATCCAATGTTCGGTCGCAGCGAACATTGCCCCGGGATCGTTTATGACGAACGCCAGCATGCAGACAATGCCTCGAAGGGCAACCCAACTAATTTCCTTTGGTTCCGTGAGAATGAAGGCAGAATTGATGAATCCGCGAAAGCTTATATTAGGCAAGGCGAAGCCCAAGACCTTCACACCCGCTACAAGTGCCGCGTCCGCTCACCTTGGTACACAGTGCCCTCTGTTTACTCAACAGAGATCGGCATGCTTAAGCGATCACATGACACGCCGCGCCTCATCCTGAATCGAATGGGAGCGTACACAACCGATACAGCCTACAGAATCCGCACGCTGGGCGTAACGGCCGAAAAGCTTGTTGGATGCTTTGTGAATCCACTTACAGCACTGAGCGCTGAACTCGAAGGCCGCCACTATGGTGGGGGAGTCCTGGAATTGATACCTTCGGAAATCGAGCGATTGCTGATCCCTCTACCTGACAGCGCAAAGGTTGATCTTGGTACGCTGGACGTAGCTGTTCGCACCCTACCGACCCACGAAGTTCTTGCACGTCAAGGCAAGGCAGTCTTGGGAGCGATGGGGGTTGCCCGTACAAAACAAGCGTGCGTGCTGGAGGGGTGGCGCAAGTTGCGTGACCGAAGGCATCGGACATCAACCGATACCGCCAGTGAATGACCGCACGCCCCACAATCAAGCATCGGTAATATCAATAAGGAATGCCGCATTGTCCTCAGCAGTTTCATATAGCGAGAGGACGGCACCGGTCACATCCTCGCGTTGAATGATTGGGGTAAATTCGCGCCCCCATCTCAGGATTGTCGTGTAGTTGTCCTGTCCAGCTTCTCCTGATGGTTTGTGGCTCACCTCGAAGTTGTGTATGCCGTAATCCATCCCCCGGATGATGATACGCATAGGAACAAATGCATGCTCCTGATCGCCACCCCTATGCCGACCAGTTTCTGGCTCCCAATGGTAGTCGGCAAAGAGGTTACGAAAATATGTCGTTTGATTTATCCTCAGGCCAAGTGGATTCTCAAATTTTGCCTGAGTAAGGCGAACTCCGCCGACATGCGCGGTTCCTTCGTTTACTTGAAGAGCATCTGAGCGTGGTAGTGTTTTTTGCCATACCAGCACACCTTCTGGTCTTTGTGTAACAGGGTGTGGCTTCTGCCCCTCGGGGGGCTCGGGCAAAGGTGGGCGCTCTGGCTCCTCGGGCCTCAAGTCTCCAGTCAGCAGTGGCGGCAGGGGAGTTGCAACAGGCCCGAACGGGTTTTCGGGGACTTCTTTACCACGCGCGCGCGCGCGGTTTTGTTCTTGACGATGCCTTCGCGCCTCTGCCTCTGATGGTATGTCGCCTCGGGCGGCAAGCAATTGGATTAGATTTGTGTCTAGATGACGTGCTGTTACGCCGCGTGGGTTAAGAAACGGGATTAGTGGCTTTAGCAAGCGTTCGTACTCTTCTTCTTCCGCAGGCAGCTCGAAGTCATAGCGCGTAGCAGCTTCGTAGTTCGTGTAGAAGCCACCGTCTGTCAAATTATTTGAGCCGACAAAAAGCGTTGCTGCGGTTGCTGTCTCTAGCAGATAAATTTTTGGGTGAAAGGTGGCGCGCGCAATTGTGTTGTGGAATACAAATGCCTCGCATTTCCATCGTGACAGCTCTTCGAGCACTTCTCGGCTGGTTCCTCCAAGGTCAATTCCTACCGTAAAACTCAGATTCGTACCATTCTCAACGTGCCGCAATAGGCGCTCACGTAAACGCAGCACCGTTCGCAAGGCCACAAAAGCCGATACAAAAACGATGCGCGAGTAGTTCGCATCCAGATCTAACAATTCAGAAATGTCGTTACCGAGTTGCCTTTCCGGCTGCGTGATAGTGGTGATAATCAAAAAGTGCACTCCATGCGTGGCCTACCGTGTTTTCTGCCCGGATGCAAGACACCCATCTCGGTCGATACCGGCGGCTCAGGTCAGATTCGCCATCATACCAAATGAGTAGAGTCAACTTGATACCAAAACGGGGGATGATCCGGCTCAAACCCCGTATTCGCACAGCGCCGCCCTTCGCAGAAACAGAGAACAGAGAGTGCCAGAGGGCCAAGACGGCAACGAAAACGCCGAAGATTGGCGTTGAATGCCACTCACGCCAACATTCGAAGCAGTCGGCTAAGTGGTCGGAAATGCGAGGATAAGAGAAAGAAAAAGCGCTCCTGAGTGTTCAGGAGCGCTTGGTAGTAGTTGGTGGTGGACTACCACCTTTGTGCGAACCGCCATCTGGTATGACTGCGTGCGTGGGGGGAAATCCGGGGAACAGCGAGCAAAAAAAAATGTGTCGCGGCCACTGCCTGCACAAGGGAGGCTGGCCTGCTCTCATTGTCTCGTCAGCGCCTCGAAGGATGGCTTCAGCGACTCGATCTTCGCCATCAGCGCCGTGGGAACTTTCACCACTCGGCCTGTGGACATTGAACTCTCCGATTTCAGGATGAGCTTTGCTGCTCGATCTGTGCCGGGTGGATAGAGGAACCCAGGGCCTAAATTCGTCTCGACCTCGTACACGCTGTGATAGATCCTGATCCACACACCCCGCCGCGTGACACCTTTGATGTCCAGAATGCGTATGGCTCGATGCTTCTCGGGTGGCCATGAGCCCACAAGCCAGCCATCCAAGCACGATACGCAGTACGTGGCACCAACGCTGACGGCAATTTCGCGTAGACGCTCCGCACGTGGTCCGAATTGCCTTGGCGAATCGTCATCCTCGGACGTCTCCAGATCATCGACGGCTTCCGTTGAGCCTTCCTCGATCTCAGCGTCCCGCTCCGAAACCCAGGTCACAAGCGCCTTGGTGCTCATGACCTCCTTGACCGGCTTGGCTGCGATGGTTCCGGAGAAGTCTGTCCCCTCGACGATCAGCTCCCATCGATTGTTGCCTCGGTATCGAAGGTACTCGTCCCAAGATTCGTTGCGTCCCGGAGCATCTGATAGCTCTCCGTGAAACAGGAATTGGCGATCACTCATTCTTGAGTCAGTTGTCATCGGGTCAGTGGCGTTTGGCCTTGGGCTTGGCCAGCAGCACTCGCGTAGAAGGCACGGCGCTCCGAGGCATGCCGTGCCAGATCACGCAGCAACGCACGAGTCTGGAATTCAGTCAGCGGCGGCTCCACTGGTCTGCGGTACGCATCGCCGAATATGAAAAGCCTTTTATCTTCAGGATCGTAGCCAAGTGGCGCCGAACCCTCGAGCTCGACTCGAATTCGGGATGATCCTGACACGGTGACCAACCGGGCGGGCACGTGGCGCGGTAGGTAGATAGCCTTGGAGCCCATGATCAAACTGACAAGTCATTCCGCTGATCGGCCAGCACGTCGTCTATAGCCTGACGAATTCGCGCCAGCGCGTCACGGTTCACTGTCGTCCTATATCGAATCTGCGCCTCATCCGGATTCTTGGCAGTCGCGAGTGTGCTCGTCACACGAAGTTCGAACTCGCCAGGCAACGCATCTATCGGCCTCAAACTGATCGCCTCCCTGTAGGCACCCGAGTTGACGATCTCGCATTCAGAACTATTCGCCGATGGCAACGAAAGCATAGGTCTTCTCCTGTTTAGCCGCATTCGACGGTCTGTCGGGGGCGGCAATCTGGATCAAATCCCCCCAGTAGTTTGCTTCGCAGCGGGCAGACCACACCCTTCGTCCTATCTCAGCAAGATCAACCGTGGAACCGCGTCGACGCCGCTCCAGACAAAGCCGTTCTGTTCGAATCTCGCGCTGAGAACCTTCGCCGCCTCAAGCGTCAACCCGAAAACGAGGAAACTTTCCTCGCCGGGCCATCTGTTGGAGGGGTGCTGGCCGATGCCGGGCAGGTAAGCGAGGCTGCGGCTCGAGAGTTCTTTGGCCAGAGCAGCCTGTTGTACCTCGTTGGCAGCCTCGTCTGCCACCAGGCTGAACGGATTACAGGCTGTCAGGAAGGCACTGCATTCAGCCTTCTGGCGTTTGTGGGCGGCGAGCAAGTCTGCGCTGGCCTGACCCACGCGAAGAGTGAGGCCCGACTCACCATGCACGCGGTACTCCGTCTCCAGGTAGGCCTGGATAGTGCGCGGATCGATGGCAGACGCTGAAAACAAAAAGCCCTCCGTTTCAAGGGAGGGCCGACGCTGTACCCGCTTCGTTGCCCCCTAGGGAGCCACATCCGCTTTCGCGATCCACCTTGCCCGGGCGGGCAGGTTGGCATGGGCGTCGGCCCAAGTCTTGATGACAGGTTCAGACTGTAGCGGAGATCGTCGGCAGGTACAACTCTCATCCCGTTGGCGAGTCCCACCGCTGGACCTGCCAGGGCTGACATCGATGAGCATTAGGTTCGGGGTGAGTGGTGGGGCATGGACCGCTCCTGGACCGCTCGGGAACATCACGACGTTGCTGAAGTGAACTTCTTCAACGCCTCCTGCGCGTGGGCCTCGCTCTTTGCGTAAAAGAGCTCATAGGCAGAGGACCTACCAGGCCCACCCTCGAAATCCCACTCAGCGGACGCGTTGGCTAGGGAATCGACCTCCTCCAACAGGTCCCGAAACGACTCTCTCTCGTCGAACTTCGGATCGTCAGCGGCCTCTTCGATCTTGGACCAACGATCATTGAAAGCCGCCATGAGGAGACCCCCTTCAGCGGTTCGAAACGTCGTATCAACGCAGAGCAGAAGGTGGACACATTCGTTGCCACTACCGCAGTACGGGCATCGATTCGTGCCCAGGTCATCACTATCGTCCTCACTGCTCATCGCACTCCCTTTCGCCACGCCTTCTCGGCCTGCGGATAGCCGCCGCACTCATTCATCGCGCTGAGCCGGACATAGAGTCGACCCGGCGCGCCCAGTCCATGCACCGTTCGAGAATACTTGAATCAGAGCCACAGACGAGCTTCGTTGCATCTTCGACGGACATACGCTCTACCAAGCTGATGCGTTGTTTGAGTGAGCCGTGCTGAGCTATGGCGAGAGACGCTTTGTGGCACGTCGTACGGTCGAGAATGGGTGAGATCTCGTCAACACAGCGGCCAGATGCCACTGCCGTCTCAATTGCTGCCGCAGCGTCGCTATTGATGTGCGGATTCGCTCGCAGCTTCGAGATTCTTCGTTTGTCCAAGAGCACCCAGTTCAACGCGTACCACGCGAAGGTGCCCGCGTACGGGTAGTAGCTTTGCAGCAGATCGGGCAGGCGATCATTTTCTGGATCTGTCAGAAGAATCAGTGCAAGCAGCTTCTTTCGCTTGGACAGGCGTGAGAACTGTTTGACCGTGTCCGAAGGATCATCGGGCGACGCGAAGCCTTTGAACCAGACTGCCGTCCGCGGCAAGAAGGTATCGATCTGATCCTTGGTGAAGAGATCCATGTCTGCTCCATTTGACCTACCGTGCGGTGAGTCATCGCGAGAAGTATGGCAACCGTGCGTGACCGAAGCTACGTGCCAAGGAGTCGAGCAGTGCGGCGCATCGCTCCTCCGATGATCAACTCTCGGAGTTTGACGACGGCGTCTGCGGCAACATGTGGCAACGTGGTGAAGACAATCTGCCTGCCGCCATCCAAGCTCCAGGGGCTGAACTGCTCGGCCTGCGGAATCGACGGCCGTGCAGGGTCCAGCGGGTACGCCAGTACGCCCCAGGACGTCCTGCCGACTGCAGGAATGAACCGGCCGAGGTACGCGGCCATCTGGTACAGATCCTCGCGCTGCGGACCATTCGGCGCGCTTGCGGACGGATGCAGCGACTTGTACTTTGCGTCCACCACCCCTTGAACCTGCCCTCCGGCATGGAGGATCGCGTCCGGGATCAGTGTGCCCAACCCCTGGCCCGTGACGTCGCTATGGAGCATCTTCTTGGTGGCGGCCTTCTCCCGGGTGCCGTGAGTCACGGTCAGCGGTGCGGCAGCCTTCCGCAGCACGCTGAGCACGTACATCTCCCACAACTCGGCCACGTCAAGCAGGACCCCCTTGGTCTCGCCACTGGCATCGACGTCGGCAGCAAGGCCTCTGCGGTTCGCAATCTGCCGGGAGAGTTCCGCGATGTGCGCGAAGCCTGCCGTGATCGGCGTGTAGCGAATCTTGTCGAGTTCGGCTTTGGTCGGCACGCGCGGGCGCGCACCCGTGACTGACATCAGGTTCGGGATGAGTTCCTTCGCGCGTGCCGGCATCCACTGCTCGTCGGGCACGCCAAGCCAGCGGCGCAGCACCTCATAGGCGGCGACGATGGCGTCAGACGCAGCGTGGTCCAGCGATCGCTCGGAGCGTATGGACACGACTTGGCCGCCGCCTGCAGCGATCATCCGAAGCGACGCCGCGACATCGAGCCGTCCTCGAATCGTCGGCCCCTTCGTGGCGACATCCCTGCGCAGTGCTGGAAGCCCGTGTCGTGCTGCCTCGACAAACCCGTGAGCCCATACGGACGCCAGCAGCTGGGCGATGAAGGATTCGTCCTCCCGCAGCTTTCCTGGTGCGTCGGTCAACACGACTGACGTTGCTTCGAAGAGCCAGTTCCGCAGAGTTGCCAGGCCGAAGCGCGGCTCGATGGTCAGACTGTGACCCTCAAAGGACAGCGATCCAACGTATCGACCGGCCCACCACGTGCCATCCCAGGCGCAGTAGACGATCGGCTCGTCCTCGTCACGCTCGCCGGAAATCGGGACGACGAGATCCGTCGCGCGTACGTTGGTCGCGAGTCGGCGAAGCCAGGCAGCCTCTGCAGCAGTCGGCTGCGGCGCGAGCGGCGAACAGTCGCGCGCGACGAGTCTCACTCGGTCACCGTGGGCTTGAGGAGAACCTTGGACAGCCGGTCGAGCTCCGCGTTGCGGGCGGTCGCATCCAGCCCGGCGAGGTACTGCTCCAGCAACGGGCGAAGGGATAGGTTCCACACCTGTACCACCGGCTCAAGGGCTTCGCCCTTCTTGTTCCAGAGGTAGTTCTGCTTGCGCGTCGGCCGCGGGCCGAGGAAGTTGCGCAAGAACACGACCACGTCGAGCAGATAGGTGTGCCCGATTTCGTACTGGGCGCCAAGCAGCGGGCTGTCGTGGATCTCCCTGTTCAACGCCGCTGCTGCTGCGGCCAGCTTGCGGAAGTCTGGTTCGATGCGATCCCAGTCCAGGCCCGATTTCAGATCCCTCCACCGAGCCTCAGCGGCGCCGACCAAAGCCTCGGCGTCAAACGGGCACAGCAGCCAAAGGAAGCGACGGCGCAACGCGAAGTCGATCTGCTCGATGGACTGGTCGATCAGATTCATGGTGCCGATCACGAAGAGATCGTCCGGGATGCGCAGCTTCATCGCAGCCCCATCACCGTCGCGGGCTGGAAGTTCAATGGTCTCGTTGCGGTCTTCAAGCAACGAGAAGCATTCGCCAAGCATCCGGCTCAGGTCGGTCCGGTTCATCTCGTCGAGGATCAGGACGTGCGGCAGCCGCTCCGCGCGAGGCTTCTTCTCGATGTCCTCGATGAGCCGGGGCAAGTAGCCCGCCCGATACTCGGTGCCCCCGCCGTTGGAAATGTGAAGCGCCCGGATGAAGTCCTCGTAGCTGTACGCCGGGTGCAGCTGCAATCGGTGGACGTTGCCCTGGATGGCCGCAGCAATGACTGACTGAGACTGGAAGTACCGAGCAGGCCCCATCTGGCTCAATGCTGCGGATCGGATGACGCGCTCCGCCAGCTTCTTGGCACGGTATGTCTTGCCGGTACCCGGAGGCCCGAAGAGAACGATCTGCTTCTTGTGCTGGATGACCTCCAGCGGCGCCCCCTCAGACGCGCCCTCGCTGTCGTCGTACCACGCCTCACGGAGCGGCGACCAGTAGAAGTCAAGTTGCTGGTTCGGCAACAGCTTCTCAAGCTCGCTCCTGATGGCCAGGATCGCGCGGTCTTCGTTCTCCGGCTCAGTGCCGACCAACCCGGAGAACGCCTTGATGATTCTCCTCTTATGGTTACTGCTCGCGATTCGCTCGAAGTGGTCCGGAAACAGCAAGTACAGCAACATGTGCCGCAGCTGCTTGGACTCCGCATCCTCGATGCTGTCGACGAATTCCTGAAAGAGCCAGGGGTCCGCCGCGACCTCTGCCTGCCGGTCTGAAGGCAACTTCTTCCATGCGATGACGAGATCGATCAGGAACGCAATCTCGAATGGTCGACGTGTGTTGTAGCCCTGACCGCCGCTGCCGATGCCGTTTGAGAAGGCACCGGACACTAGGTGGGACTCAGGCAGGCTGTCGCCGGCCCAGCCGAGAACTTCGTTTACGACCTGCCGCTTGCGCACACCACCCACGTTGGACGGGAACAGGAAGTAGACGCACAGGATCTCCGCGGCTAGGCGAACAACCTCCGGCCCAGCGTTGCCGACCTGATCCTTGAACTTGACGATGAAGGACCGGTCGCCCTCGTCGGGGGTAGCGACGAATGACTTGTGGATTTTGTCCAGGACGTCCGGGCGCCAGACCGAGGAATCTTCGAAAAGCAGCGAGCCGTCACGCAGGAGGCAGTTGGCGCGGAACGCCTCCGCCACCGGATAGATCTTGCTGGTGTTGTGTTCTGTGTGACGAGCCATCGCTTGAAGTCCTAAAGGAGCGCCCCCGAGATCCCTGTCGCCAGATTCGCTGAGAAAGTCCGAAGCGCGCCCGACTTGGAAATCAGGCGGCTCTCGATCTGGACGCCGATGATCCGCACCGCCTCCACTTGGGCCTTCTCAAACACCATGCAGGTGCCCACAGGCCGTGGCGCATCGCCAGGCTGGGCGGGGTACGCCAGTACCACCAGGTTGCAGCCTGTAGCCCGAGAAAATGCCAGCGCCTCGTAGATATCAGCCTCCGTGATGCGAAGCTGCCCCTTCTCGACATGGCCTTTGTACTTGGCGTCCAGCAGCATGCGAGGCCTCGTGCCATCAGACTCAATCACGCAATCGGGAAAGACCGACAGCTTGCTCACGGCCCCTGTGCTCACCTTGGTCTTGGTACCCAGCGCAAAGCCCTTCTGCGGCACCACGGCCGAGCGCCCAAAACCCAGTCGGGCAGCCACAGTCAACAGGTCTTCCCACACCCGCCAGGTCGAAACCAAGTAGCCGGGGGCGTGGGCCTGTCCTTGCTTGTAGTTGAGGCCAAGGCCTCCGAGCACATCGACAGAGAGCTCATGCAAGGGCCGCCACGCCCTGTGCCGAGCTGGGATGGCTTTACGGCGGCTGGCAGGCCCGCTTTGCGGTGCGAGGTCTTCGATCAGGCGCACCAAGGAGCCTACGGCCGATGGATCGCTCACCTCAGGCAGCAGCTCTTTGGCTGCGGCAACGATGTCCGCGTTCCAGCCGTTGCGCCGATCGAAGCGGATGATCTCTTGCTCAAAGCCATCGGGCGAGGGAAAGATCAGGTCTACAGGATCGGGGTCCCCGTCAACGAAGAAGTCGGCCTCCCGTACCCTGCGATAGCTTCGTAGAGGCCGACGCTTTCGGGCCTCGTACATGCTTGTGATCGATCGGGCCACCAACGTGGAAAGGTCCCGCGGAGTTCCCCCTGAGGCAGATAGGCGCTCGGTCGCGAGAAGCCGCCCGTGCCGCGAGAGAGTCGAGAGAAAGAAGAAATCCTCGCGCCAGGCCGCGTCAGCGTCATCAAGACCCAAGAACTTGGGCGCCACTTCGAGTTCGAGCGAAGGCGCGAGGCGGATGAGGCCTGCGAAGTCAATGGCCCGAGCCCCTCTGGCATCAACACTGATGGGGTTGTAATTCAGCCCCAAGCTCGAAGCGGCGCGGCTGCCCGCGTCCGTTAGCAGGCTGTTGGCCTTGGTGCGATCCACACCAATAGCCGTAGAAATCTCGCGGCTCAGGTCGACGGGTGAGCCGTACTCGACAAGCGATAGGCGTTTGCGGATGTGCCCCACACGCTACCCCCTGGCAAAGGCTCTCAGGGCAGGATAGATATTGTCTTCGTTAAAGTTCGTGGGCCCTTCCAGCCTGAATCGCAAGTCGTCCGCAAAGGTTGTCTCGGTGAGCTTGAACGGATTGAACGTGGGCCCATCCAGCGCGTTGAGGGCGGCGGCAATCCCTCGGGTGTCACCGAAGAACACCTCTTCGACGTGAGCTCGCACCTTGGCCCAGCCCACGCACAACACGCCTAGAGCTTCTTCCAAAGGCAGTGTCAGGGGCTTCAGGTCTGACATGAGCACGCCATGGCCGATCTGAAACTCTGGGCCCCGGCCCAGCGCGACTTGCTCGTTGATGGCCACCCATGCTCTCACCGAAGCCTCCAAGGCATCGGCCGTGCTAGCGGGCGCATCTGGCAAGTCATTGGCGCCCTTAGCCCCCAAGCCATAGAAACTCCTCAGGGCCTTCTCATCGGGTTCAAGCCTGAGAGGCTCCCAGCGGCGAAGAAAAGCCACGTCCAAGGGCTCCACCGAGGCATCGGCCTGGTTCATCGCGGCCAGGATGTAGAGGTCATGAGGCAATGCGTACTCGATCACATTGCCCGTGGCTGGATCAAGCAGCTCAAAGAATTGCGTTTCGGCGCGCTTAGAGCCATCTGCGGCCAAGCGCTTGTCGGACTCGATGGCCACGATGGCACCACCAAAGACCTGCACGGCGGGACCTCGGTTGATCTCATCGATGATCAATAGCGCGGCCCCATTGGGAGCCTTGGCGTACTCACTGGCGCGATACAGCGTGCCCTTGACGATCGCGAAGTCTGGAGATCCTGCCGCCTTGTTGACCGCCGGGGTGATGCCAGACAGAAAGTCGCGGTACTTCGAGTTCTGGTGGAACACCGTCCGAAAGACCTTACGGTTCGTCTTGGTAGGCGCAGGAATGTCCTTGTCAGCACCTCCTGCTGCAGGCGGAATCGGAATGCCACCCACGGGGTTGAGCTTGGGTGCGCCGCCTGAGGGAGCAATGCCAAAGCCCGTCTCAAAGGCCAACGCGACTTCGGCCAGGAGCTTCGACTTACCTGTGCCAGGCGGGCCCGACACGAGCACATTGCGCGAGCGGGCCAGCAGCTTTAGGGCCTGTTTGCAGTCGTCACTTGCCATTGCAATATCTGCCCGCATTAGTGAAGTCTCGATACCCGATTACCGCCTGATTGACAGGCCGCACGGCATCCAAGCAGTCCAACAGCTCCTTGGCCACCACGGGATGCCATGCATTAGGTGTGCGCAAGGAAACTTCTTCGGCGTAGTGGGGCCAGACAGAGCCATCGTGCAATTGAATCAGAAGGAGCAGCACGCGATTGCCCGCACCGATCTTGACGTGGCTGGCGTCAAAGCAGGGGTACTCATGCACGCGAGCAATGCGGCCCTCTGAGGGGCGCACATCGGTCGGCGGCTCAAAGTAGGCTTCCTTGCTTTGAACGCCGCCCATGGCGTTCGTCCAAGAGAAAACCCCCTTGAACACATCGATCTGTACTATCTGTCCACCACGCTTGCGGTTTTCTTTGACCGTCTGCGGGAACATCTGTTTGATAACCGGCAGTAGGGTGTTGTAGGCACCAAATCGAAAATCTCGCGCCCCGCCACCTGTGTCCGCGTCGTTGGACTTGGCTTGAAGTTTTCGCAAGTCGCCTTCTACAAGTTCCTTGTAGAGGATGCGGGCTACCTGCCCTGCCTGGTTAACCATGACTTTGGGCTCCTTCTTCTTCGATTTCTTCGCTTCCTAGAGCGAGCTCTGAGGGCACGTAGGCCAGTGCCCCCAGCGCTCGTGCCTCATCAGCTCGCCGTGTCCAAACTGTAGACCGACTTGATGTGCGCCTTGCCATCGCCGCCAAGACGCTGTCTCGGGTGATCGTGGACTTGGCCTCACCTGGTAGCGCGATCTGGCCTCGATCCAGAATCGGGAAGTCTTGGAGCACTAGCTCCATGTCTTTCAAGTCAAGCCCGTAGGCCACGGCCACTTCGGCATCAATTTCGCCGCGAAGCTGCGCCATACGCTCACAGGTTTCGCGGCCAGCCCTGGCGCTATCGAGCACCCGCAATTCACGTGCTGCACTCACGAGCTTCTTCCACGGCAAGCCGTCTTTCGTGAGCTTGGGCAGCGGCACGCTTTGCAGCAGGAAGTAGTTCACCGTGGTGGTGAGCACGCGCCTGAGCATCCAGTCAAAAGCGAAGCTGTTGGCGATGGCCGTCCAAACCAGCAGGCGATCTTCCGAGGGGTCCTCAGGGAAAAGAATCGTGGGCACCTTGTTGCCGCAGACCACACCCGCAGGGATCAATGCCGCCATGAGCGAGCGCTCATTGGTTTGGCCCGCGATGTCGCAAAAGCCCACTCGAAGCACATCCGCACGGTGCTGGTTGGCTCGCGGCATGTCCGAGGGGTGAATCCAGAACTGCGGGGCAAGCCGTGAGCCCCCGATGGGGAAGGCCTCCCACAGGGCACTGCGGCCCGTGCCTGACACGTGCCCTTTCACGCCGAAGCGATGCGCCTGCACCATTCGGCCTTCGACCAACGGGAGAGCCCCAGGGGTGGCTTGTCCCAGAAACTTGGGCCGCTCCTTGGTCATATCGACCTCACGGCAGAACTTAGGGGTCCAGCCACAACCAGGCTCCTCCCACGCCGTGCCCGCCGCTGCAATCTTTGAGAACAGCTTCCACTCGGCAATGCTGCGTACCTCAGGAAGACTCAGGTCGTCTCGAACGGCCGCCAACGCTGCGCGACCAATAGTGGCCGAGCCAGTGGTTTCCAAGCCCGTAGGTGTGCCACGCTCGTGCAAGAGGTGGATGGGTTCCCGCTTGGTCTTTTCAGAGGATGCCTTCACCAGAGCCACTGCCAAGAACTTGAACCGCGTATCGATGGCAAAGAACCTGGCGCGGTTGTCAATGATTGACAGTGACACGCTCTGGCTCGCCTCGAAAATCTTCTGGCGCATGGCCTGCGTACCTTGCGAGCGGATGAGCCCACCCGGGATTAAGGCGGCCACGATGCCGTGCCCCTTGCACAGATCAAAGAAGAGGTCCGTGAAGGCGATATAGAGGTCTGGCTCTCCGTTGCCAAGGTCAGGGTAGCGTGCGAGAAGTCGCCGCGAGTAGTTCGCGACTTCATCGCGGTGTGCGGCAAAGCGCTCTTCGTCGAGCCCATGAATCTGGGCCCCGTAGTGGCGCTGCGTGCCCGAGGACTTCAAGAACTCATGCCGCGAGAGCTTGACCTTCTCCCAAGGCGGATTCCCGATCACGGCATCAAAGCCGTCAGGGGCCATAGCGAACCACACCTTACGATCAGCCATCAGACTGTCGCCGCAGTACCAGCGGGCCCTCATGGCTTTGAGAGCTTCCAAGTCGTCAGTGAACGAGGCTAGGCTCAGCAGAGCTGCACGAAGCGAATTGGCCGAGAGGTCCGCCGCGCATACCCCGTGGGCGAGCCAGTAGGCGGTCTTGGCTCGATCCATCCCGCACACCGCATGGGTGAGAGCGGCAAGCAAGATTCCAGCCCCGCTGGCAGGATCAATTGCCTTGCTCTTGTGGCTCAGCTTGGGGGCTGCAAGCTGTGCCAGCCGCGTGGCCAGGCGAAAGTCCGTATGGTAGGCCCCGGTGCTCTTGCGGTCCTGCTCGTGCAGGGCCTCGCGTGCTAGGGCACTCAGTGCCAGGGCTGGGGGAATGGGCGCTCGCTCAATAGCGGTTGCCACTGGTGCGGCCAGCTCCAAGAGCTCGGCCGCGCTAGTCTTGCTGTGCACCCCGAAGGCCTCGTGAAAGGCCGCCAGGTCGAACCCGCCGAAGCGCGCCGAGGTAGCTTCCAAGACCTGAAGTCGAAGCTCAAAGCTTGCGGGTCCATGCACACCGCCAACGGCCATCGTGAGGGCCGCTTCTGCAGGGGCCAGGTACTCTGCTTCAACCGGCCGTGGAGAACTCATGCACAGCTCTCCACGAGGATGGGTTCGGTCACCTTGACGGTCTTGATTTGGGGTGTGGGAAGCTGCACCAAAGGCCGCTCCACCACCACCAAGAATTCGTTCACATCGGAGGCTGTGCTGCTGGCCACCTTGTTGGGTCGGTAGCGGCCGATCGACCCTAGGGGGTGCATGGTGGACTTTCCGATCTTCGAGAGCTCGGCCTTCATGTCCTGCATGCAGATGTGCCCTTCACTGCTGTACGACAGCAGCACCTTTTGGGACTTCAAGCCGTGCACCAGACGCGAAAGCGTTTTGAGGGCGCGGGTCTTGTAGCAAAAGTCCGAGGCCCGATCCTTCCAAGGTCGCAGGCCTGCCACGCCCTCAACTTCGGGCTCGTCGCCCAGTGCCACGGTCTCGAGGATGTGGTAGTAACTGGCGTACTGGCGCTTGGTGTACGGGGGGTCCAGGTAGACCAGGTCCTGGACATCGTTTACGACATCGAACACATCCCCCACGGTCGCTTCCACACGCACGCCTTTCGGTTTGAGCGCGCGGCAGCGCATGGCGAGTTTCTCTTGGGACTGGCTAGTCCACTTCGAGAGGAAGCACCCGAACGTACCCGCAATGTTGGCAACGCGATTCAGGGCCCCGAAGAGGTCGGCGATTAGTAGCCGCTCTTCTGCTTCATCGATCGTGCCCGCCTCGCGCCAATCCGCAATGAGGGCTCGCATGGCATCGATTCGAGCCGCGTTCTCTTGGGTGAAGTAGCGCCGTTCGATGCCGCACGAATCGAGCGATGCGGGGCTGTACTCGCGCCACATGAAGCCCTGCTTGGGCTTGGCCGCATTGAGTTTGGCAATGGCGTTGGCGTATCCCCCGAGCTTCTTGAAGCCGGCCTGCTCCTGACTGATGAGTCGTGCCCCCGCAGAAATCACTGCCGAGTGCAAGTTGTCGTTGATACGCACGTTCCAGCCCAAGTCCGCGGCGGCCTCGGCCACGACACCCGTACCGCAGAAGGCGTCCACGAAGAAGGCTCCTTCATTGGGGTGCCCCATGTAGGCCGTGATCTGGTCGATGAGCCTGGACTTCGAGCCGATGTAGCGGAAGGTCATGATGCCGCTCCCACGTGAGCTCTACGGTCTGCACGTACCCGCTTATGGTTGGCGGCCGGAGGTGGCTTTTTTCCAGGGGAGACAATGCCTTTGCGGTCGCAGTAGTCGCCGAGCAGCACTTCGAGCATGTTCACCATGCTGCGCTGCTCATGATCTGCGGCGTGCTTCAAGACCTGCTTGAAGGTCGGGGAGACCCGCAGGTTCAGGGTCTCGCTCTTCGTGTCGGTGAATCGCATGGAGTGCCCCGCAATTGTCTGTGCAATTGCGTTATTGTACGGGCATCCAGTAAGTGAATCCAGTCGGATGATCTGCAGACCCGCTCCGGTCACCCATCAGACGCTGACCGCTCCCAGGGGAAGCAAGAACGCAGCTTCCGCTTCCCTCCGGCAGACCAGTCCTGGCAGAACCTTGCCGCCGCCGAAAACCCACCTGCGCAGTTCTCGACCGGCAGCATTCCACTCCCGCTGGTTAACCCGCCGCCGCAGAGTCGACGTCTGCAGCCGCCCGGCCCCGAGGTTGAACGTGAAGTCCACGATTGCGGCGAGTCGGCCCTCAGGTTCGGTGGCCAGCACCGGGCAGTAGCGCAGCGTCGCGTTCAGCGCCGTCATGAGGTCGACGGCCAGGTAGCTCTCCGCCTCTGCCTCCGTGATCGGCGGATGCTTCGGATCGCAGAGGTGACCGTACCCGATAGTCCAGTAGCCTGCTGGGCAGACGTAGGGATGCGCCCGGCCAGGATCGACCCTCGGCACCCGATGGAACCCCTCGAAGCGCTTTGCGAGATCGATGGCCGCCTGTGGCACCGCGATCACGACCGCACCCGGTCAAACACGCGCCCCAGGAACCAGAAGTTCAGCACGCCGGCCCACAGCGCCTGATCGGCCTCGGTCCAGGCGTGCAGGATTGCAGCGCCCCAATCGGCCCCGCCCGACATCACCCCGACGAACGCCGCCGTCTTCGCTGCGCAGTACAGCGCCATGAACCAGTAGGTGATCACCGGGCGAACGCTGATGGACAGCGCATCGGCCCAGCGAACGCCCGACCGCTGGCCTTGGGCTGCGACCGCCTCGCGCAGCGTCTCGATGGCGCCAACGTTCCAGGCTGCATCTGCGCCGGCGCCGATCTCCGACATGCGCTGGGCGCCGCGCAGCTTCTCGAATTCCAGCGCCTTGTCCTGCATCGCCAGCTCGTGGCCGCGCTCGCCCCTGCGGTCCAGCCACTTCAGGACCTCGGGTGCCAAACGGAACGCCCCGCCGAGGAGGCCTCCAAGCAGGGTCTCGATCATTGGCCGCTCCCCATCAGCCTCAGCTTGATGGCGGCGCCCACCAGGAGAGCCGCCAAGATGCCGGTCGTGATGACCTTGATGACGGTCTGCCAGGCGGTGCGCCGGGCGTCGCGCCAGGCTTCCAGCAGGTCGCGCAACTCGTGGATGTCGCGCGCCGCGTGGCTGCTCTCCAGCCCCAGGTGCGACAGCGCTCGCTCCGCACCGCGCTCGGCGGCACGGTCGAGCAGATCGTCGAAGTCCTCCTTGCGCATCAGGAGCATGTTCTCGACCAGGGTCGGTTGTTCGGGTTCAGACATAGAAGCCTCCAGAAAAACGAAGCCCGCCCAGCGCGTATGCAACTGGGCGGGCCTCAAGGGATGAATCAGCGGTAAGTCAGATCTCGATGAGTTCGAGCGGCAGGCTGGGGGCGACGGCTTCGACGGTGCCATCGCGCACAAACACCTTCTGCCCGAGACCGGCGGCGCCACGTGCCTTCACGACGCCACCACCGGGCAGTTGAACGGTGACGACGCCGGCGCCGATCTCGGTCACCGTCCCGGCCTGCAGCGGCGCGTCGGGCAGCAGTTGGCGGAACTGCTCGTAGACGTTATGCATAGGCCTGCACCCCCAGCGTCTGCCAGACCTCGGGGAACCCGGCCTGTACCTGGGTGGCCCGCACCAGCCCGAGCCGAGTCACGCTGCCGTCCTGGTACTCGACGAAGGCCCCCGGCTCGATGATTCCGGTCTCCGCCAGCACGGGCAGGCGCAGGCTCACTTCGATCTGGCGGCCGGTGTCGGACAGGATCGCGATGCCGCGCTGACGGGCAGCAGGCGCTTCGGTGATCAGTGCGTCCACGACCATCGGCGCCAGCACGTCGCCTGCGGTACCGGCGCGCGTGACCTGGCCGAGTACGCCGACCTCCTGACCGGAGACGAACACCCGGTTGTAGGCCGGCTTCTCCAGCCAGCGCAGGGACTCGCGGGCCACCGCGTCCACGGGCAGCACGAAGTCGGGGGTGACGGAGCCCCAAGCCCACGGCGCTACCGGGTAGCGATGGCGAACACGCAGCGTCTGCGCGGTCGGATGGGGCATCAGGTAGCCGCCCGCAGCGCCCGCAATGGCGGCCAGGGCATCGATCCACGTCCCCTGGTGGGCAAACGCGCCGGCCGGGACATTCCAGTCGGTCAGGCCCCAATCGACGGACCAGCCAAGCGGCACACCGTTGACGGTCAGCACGTCGTCCATCAGCTGCCGCGCCGTGCGGCCCTCGGCGTTCGAGAAGGTCATCACCGGCGCGTAGGGTGCGGCCAGGACGGCGTTGCGCCCTCGGCCCGAGATGCGGATGCTGGCGTCGCCGAATGTGCGCTCGCGGCTGATGTTCTCGGCCAGCACCCGGAAGGCCGTGCCGTTCACGCTGGCCAGCAGTTCCACCGGACCGGACGCTGCGCCAGGGTCGACCAAGGACTCGGCACTCGCTGGCAGTGACGCCTCGAAGCCCCAGGTCCAGGACGCCGCATCCAGTGACAGCGACAGGTTGAACACCGGCACCTCCGCGCCATCAGGCACGCGGTGCAGGGTCACGTTGTTGATCACGAAGTACAGCCTCCGAATGGGAACGACCACCGGCTCCCCTGTCGGGGGCGTGGTGTTGTGGTTCTCACAGATGAACAGCAGTTGGCCATCGGTCGCGGCCAGCGCGGCAAACAGCAAGGCCGTGCTCGGCGTGTAGCACGGCGTCGTCGGTGGCGGCACCGGGATCACCAGCAAGCTGATCCCTGGAGGTGGCGGTACCGCTTCCTGATACCGACTACGCCAGCCGCGCAGTGCAGCCCGCGCGCTCTGGAAGTCCGAGCCCTGGCCCCGCGCGACCTTCCGTCCGCCTTGCCAGAAACTCAGCCGGTTCGCGCGCTTGCTGCGGTCGCCGTCCTGATGCCGGAAGTGCGTGGCATCGCGGACCGCACCGGCGTTCTGGAACAGGCCCTCGCGGACCATCTCGAGGTGCGTGGCGATCTGGTGCCGCAGCCACGTCGCGTCCCGCAAGGGCGTGGCGTCCTGGTGGTGTGCTCGACGCTGCTCGCGCGAAGCCGACAACACCGGCGGCAGCCGGTGCGCGATGCCCTGCGGCCGGGCGGTCGTCGCCCGCCAAGGCGAGCCCCAGCCCGAGGGCTTGGCATTCGCGTCCTGTTGGCCATGCTTCGGCCCATCCTCGGTGCGCCCAGCCACGTGCCAGGGGTGCTCAGTCTGGCCGACGGTCGGGCGCTGGGTGCGCGAGTCGTACCGCACCTCACCGGCGAACACCACGCCGGGCAGGATCGCGCCCTGGGCGTCACCTACGTCCAGCGGCACACTCGGGCGCAGCAGCACCGAGCTCACCGTGAGCGCCGGAAGTTGCGCCAGCAGTTCAACCCGAACGGGCGGAATGAACTTGATGGCGACGCCCGGCAAGGGCAGGACGGCCTGGACCGTCAGGTCATTGCGAGGCGGGACGTAGTCCGCACCGAACAACAGGTCCGCGTCGGTGGGTGCTGGCCGGTCGAACCGCAGTTGGATCTGCAGCGACCCGGAATCTGGCATGTCGTCAGCCCACGAATTCAGCCCAGGATGGCCGACACCATGCGAGCGTCGCCACCCAGGTACAGCGTGGTGCTGGCCAGCTTCACATCGCCGTTGCCGTCGGTGCCGCTGCAGTCCAGATCGAGCGCCGTGACGTCATCGCCATTGACCAGTCGGGCCCAGGTAGCGATGCCGCTGGCGGTGATGAGGCCGTCCTCCTGCTGCGTCAGCGTCAGCAGTCCGCTTGAGATCGTGCCCGCGGGCTTGGTCAGACGGATCTCGACCAGCACCGCGCTGGTGGGTGTCGTGGCCGGCGTCGCCGGGCGCGTACCGCCGTAGATGCGCAGGCGTGCCGGGTTGCTGCCTGCATCCAGGAAGTTCAGCGTGCCGGCGAGTCGGGCCTCGTTGTGTTCGACGGTGATGGCGACGGTCATGGCATCAACTGCGGCTGCAGGTTGTCCGCGATCACGGCGCGGTACAGGTGCTTGTGGTCGTAGCTGACGACCGTGTAGCGCTGGGTCGGATCGATGACCTCGAAGCGATAGTCCCCATTGGCATCACTCCAGGTCTCAGCCACCAGCAAGCGCGTGTTCTCGCTGATGAGCTGGACGCGCCGCTCCAGCGGCTGGTCGGGGATGCCCTTCTCCTTGACCGTGCCCGCGATCACGCCGACGCCGCTGAAGTGGATGTTCTTGCGACCGGACGGGATCGCTCGGAAGTGGCGGTCGTAGACGCCCGGTTCGCTCCATCGCTCGGACGCCGGGCTGTTCAGGCGCATCAGTTCGCACTCTGCGTTGACGCCGATGTTGGCCGCAGGGCTGGGCAGCACCGAGGTGGAGCCGCCCGTCAGCGGCTGCAGGTCGTCCGCAGCGTTGACCCCGACCGCAGCAGGAAACGCAGGCAGGCCCGATGGCGTGTCGCCCGCGATGGCATGGATGCGCGCGGTCGCGCCGTAGAGGAACACGCCCGGCACCAGCTTGCCCCGGTACGTCGCGTCCGCCACCTGGAAGAGCACGACACCACCGGCCGAGAACTGGATCAGGCGCGTCCACGGCACGCCGTTCGCATCCGGCGCACCGGTAATCACCTCGCAGCGCAGGACCCGGCGCTGTCCGACGTTGTAGGTCGGCGCCACGCTGGCGCTGCCGGCCATCGGCCTGGCGCCGTCGTTGACACTGCCAGTCACCGCCGCGCCGTCGCCGAATCCACTGCTCCACCGCGACACGCTCCAGGCGCCGTCAAGATGTGCGAAGCGGTAGCCCTCGGCGGCGTTGCCGGTGGTCATCCACAGGCCGACGTGCTTGCGCGCACTCGGGTCGGTCAACAGTTCGATGTCGGCCTCGAACCAGAAGTCGCCGTTCGCCGCTTCGTTGAAGCGCAGGATCGATTGCGTGGTCGACGCCGAGACATCGATGGACTGCTGCGCGCTGTTGTGGCTGGCGGACATCCCACCGAGCACGGTGGTGTAGCCCGACGCTGGCGCCGAGGCGAAGGTGTCGTTGAGCGGATAGCCCATCGATCACCTCCAGGGCCCGGTGATGTCGAAGGCGATCTGCGCGCCCTCGGTCTCGGAGCTGTACTGGGTGCGGACCAGCAGGAAGCGCTTGCCTGCTTGGCCGACCACGTTGTCGACGATGGTCTGGTCGCTGTAGGGCCGGTCCTGCGGCATCCAGAGCATCCCGGGCATCAGTCCACGGATATGACCGTCCTCCTGACGCACGTAGGTTGGCAGCAACCACAGGCTGTAGTCCGCGCCGTTCGGAAACGGCGTTGGCCCGCGGCCGCAGATCTGCTGCCCGTTGTTGGTGTTGAGCGAGGTGAGGCCGAAGCGGACCGGATTGCCCAGCTGCGTGTGGTTGCGCAGCAGCACCTTGCCAGCGAAGTCGAGCGACGACACCAGACCGTAGCCGTTGAACTGACTCGGGTAGTTGGTGTAGCTGCTACTGCTGTTGCTCCAGTAGACGTCTTCGGCGCACAGCACGGTGGCGTAGTTGTCGCCCGGCTTGAAGCTCGTGATGTCGCCGAAGCAGTAGGAGCTGCGTCCGTACCAGCCATACCCCGCCGCGTTGCTGCAGAACAGGAAGAACAGCCGGTCGTCACCGACCAGGACCCAATTGCGGTTGCCGCCACCGTTGTCGCCGGAGTTGTCGTAGCCGGCCTGGCGCGCGTGGTACCACTTGTACCAACCCCACTGGTTGGCCGCGACCTGCTTCCAGTTCTGAGTTGGGTTGTTCGGGTCGTAGGGAGCCTGGGCACCGACGATGGTGTCGATGTCGGCCAGGTCCTCCACGATGCCAACGTTCGCCCACTTGGCCCAGGACGTGGTGTAGCCCGGCGTCTTGAGGCTGTTGTCGATCAGCAGCAGGTTCTGCGGCGACTGTGGGTTCTTGCTTCGGTAGGCCGCCTTGTTCGTTCCGGCAAACGGCTTCTCCCAGCCGAGCGGCGCCACCTTGGCGCTCAGGCTGGACGTGGTCGTCGCGGGTGATGCCGGCGTGCCCGTTACTGCGAAGGTGAAGGTGGTGGTGGTCGTCGTCAGGACGCGGAACTGCCCGTTGTAGTCGGGCTGCTCAGCCCCGGCGATAAGCACCACTTGATCTGGGCGGTAGGCATGTCCGGAGGAGATGGTGGCCGTGGCGATGCCGCCCACCGAGGTGAGCGTGTCGATGGCCTTCAACGCGAAGCCGTTGACCAGGCAGGCGTCGAGCATGCTCACCAGATCGCCCCAGTTGTTGGCGATCTGAGGCGCGCCGGTCATGCCGCTGTTGAAGTACTTGACGGTGAGATCAGGCATGTCGTGAGTTCCAGTCTGCGAGTTCAGGGGGTATCAACGTCGCCGCGGATCAGCAGCGTGAAGTTGTCGTCGGGCACGCTCTCCGGGCCCTGCTGAACGGTGCGCACCACCCACACCGGGAACTGCGCGCCGATGGTGTTGAAGCGCAGCACGTTGCCGGTCGCCCAGCCGTTGCCCCAGCCGAGCGCGGGGAGGTGGAAGTACGGGACACCGGTCGCCGGGTTGTTCGGCGCGCAGTCGGCGCTGGTGTTGCCGGTGGCGATGACGCCCACGTTCTCGCCGATCACCTCGAACGAGGTGTTGTTGGTGAAGCGCACGATCCAGCGCTCGGTCAACGCGCCGCGATTGGTCACCTGGATTGGGTATTGCGTGTTGTTGAACGTCGCGGTGGCGGCACTGCCCACCAGCGCGTCCGACCAGGCGCCGTTCCATGTGCCCTGATCGAACACCAGACTGACCCGGGCGAAGAGATCTCCCGCGATCAGGGCGCTGGAGACAAAGCTCCCGGACGCCGGATCGCCTGGAGGCGCAACCGGGTACTCGTGCGTCAGCGCCCGCGTGAAGCTGATCTCGCCGCTGATCTGCACGTCGCGCACGACGGCCATGTCCTCGACGCGGTGCTCGATGGTCACCGGTTGGCTGTAGCCGGAGACATCGCTGAAGGTGACGGTGCCGGCTTCCAGGTCAGCGGTGTAGCCGGTGTGGATCACCACGCCGTCGTGGCCGACCACGCGCACGCGAGACAGGCGGACCCGCGCGCAGTTGATGGTTTGCCCGTTGCTGACCGAGGTGGTGATGCGCCCGGTGTGCCCGACCACCGCGAAGCCACCGGGCCGGAAGATCGGCACGCGCCCATCACTGGGCAGGCGAACCGGATCGATGCCCAGGAGGTTCGCGTCCAGCGGGAGGTAGCTGTAGGCGACGGCGCTGTAGCGCACGCTGGACGCCGCCACTGGCTCGGGCTTGAAGATCTTGCCGTCGGTGCCCACCCCTTCGGCGGCATACCAGGGTTCACTCTCGTTGCCGGCTGCGGTGACCATGCGGCCGAAGCGCAGACGGACCAGACCGCTCTCGTAGTCCACCGCGCCGGTGAGGCCGGTCGCCTCGATTTGGCCGTCGATGCCGGCCGTCACGCTTTGCGTGCCACCCACCGCGCGGGCGAACTGGACGGACAGCGACCCCGGGCGCAGCGGTGCAGCGCCGGTGCGGAACACGTACTCGCTGGAGATGTTCTCGCCGACTGTGGTCACGCAACTGGCGCGCGTGATCGCGTTGTCTGTGCCGGCCGTCCAGGAGGTCAGCGCGACGTCGCCGGAGAGGTAGTTGATCGCGCCGCGCGTGACCCAGCCACTCGGCGTGAACTCGCGCAGGGTGCCCTGGCCGTTGTCGCCCCAGGGCTGCGCGCCCGCCACGGTCAGTAGCACGGTGCCGGTGACCACTTGCGCATTCACGCCGGGCACCAGCTTGAACGAGGGCGAGAACGGGATGGTCTCGGTCAGACTGCTCGTGGAGCCGGGGCTGTTGTAGCGCAGCTTCACGAAGCCGGATTCATCGTTCGGGTACACCGACGGCGCGTCGATGTACGACAGGCCGCTGTAGTTCAGGCGCCAGCGACCCGTGCCGTTGATGGCCACCGCCGTGTAGTTGGGTCTCGGAATCCGGACCGTGACATCGGGGTTGAACGCCACCTGACCGGTGGCGTAGTTCACCGTGCCGATGCTGATGCCGTTGAGCACCACGGCGCCGCTGCCGTTGTCGCGGGCGATCTGGATGGGATCGCGCCAGATGGACACGGCCACGCCCATCTCCAGCAGCTGCTGGATGGTGTAGGCGCCCAGTACCGCCTCGTCGGTCAAGGTGTTCCACTCGACTTCGAGGGAACCGGGCTCGATGGCGCCGAGCGTGGCGGTCACCGGCACCTGGCCCGAGCCGTTGCGCGAGGGGTGCGCGAAACTATCCTCCTGCTTCGGGCCCGCCACGTAGCTGACGGTGAGCAGCGTTCCCACTGCAGGCAGCAAGTTGGGGGCGAACTCCACACGGCTCTGCGCGATGCTCACCCTTCCCGTCGCCGCCCCGGAGATCTCGCCAGCCGCGCTGGCCGCAGCGGTCTTCGCGCCGTCGTACTCCCAAGACACGCTGAGCGAGCCGGGCTGCACCGCCGTGCCTGTCGGCGGGTTCAGCACCAGGGTCTGCGATGCCTTGAGGGTCGTCGACGGCTGCTGCGTCTCCTGCGTCGGAACGTTCCAGGTCAGGATGAGCGATGACCCGACGTCGGGCAGCGCGCCCAGGGTGACCACGAAGGCGCCGGTGTTGCGGTTGACGGTGCCCGCGCCATAGCTGGTGTCGAGACCCTTGAGCGACCCGTTGCCACCGTCGGACAGCACGTACCAGCGCCCCTGCGCCATGTAGCTGATCGACAGCGTCCCGGGCTGTGGCACCGGCAGCACGGCACCGACATAGGACTGGCTTCTCGACTCCGGGGTGATCGGAACCTCGGAGCTTTGCGGCGCCCGGAGAATTCGCGCGGCCGGGGTGTAGGTGACAGCCTTGGAACTCGACATCGAGCCCGAGTTCAGGGTCAGGATGCCGTTGGCGTAGTCGATGGTGCCGATGGTCCCGCTCGCCGTCTTGAGCAGGCCCGCGTCGTCGAAGATCGTGATGCCAGCCGTCTGGATGGAGAGCGATCCCGGCAAGCAGCCACCCGGCAGGTTGAACGCCACGGTCGGCGTCCAAGCGTGGCTCGCCGTGTAGCTCACCGCCACGGCGCCTGGCACCGGCAGACCGGCAGCTGCATACGGCGGCACGAACGAGATCGGCGTCTCGGTCTGCGCGCTCGGCACCAGCTGGGTGTAGATCGAGGCGCCCTTGATGGTGAAGTCACCAACGGACGCCGCCTGGGTGAGTGGCACCACGCCGACATAGGTGCCGGCGTCGGCCACCACCGTGTCGCGCACCTTGGTGCTGCTGCCGATCCGGGTGAACGTACGGCTTGCAGGCGAGCCGGTGAAGTCGTACCGCAGCGCGTCGCTGATGCTGACCGTTACGACGCTGGCCTTGTAGTCCTGGTCGTTGTTGTAGGTGAACGTGCGCTCGACGACAGAGACCGAAGTCGCCCGCACGTACTGCTCCTTCTGCGTACCGAGCCCCTCGTTCTCGATCAGCACCAGCGTCTGCCCGACGTTCGGGACGGTGTCGGTCGTGCGCTGGAACAACTGGATCACGCGCTGGCCGGCGATGTGGTTCTCGAACAGATAGCCCGCCCACTCCGGTCCCTTGTTGAGGTAGGCCTCGATGCGCACCTGCGCCTGCTCGCGCGTGTCGAAGGTCTTGGCCGTGCTGAACAGCGTCACGCTGACGCGCGGGTCCTGGGGTGGCTCGGCGACGATGACATTCGCGCCGAAGTAGGTGTCGGTGTCGCCCGTCTGCACCGAGACGAAGGACTTGCGCAGGTTCACCCTGCCGCCCGCACGATCCAGTTCGGAGATGTCCGGAAAGATGGCGTTGGATACGCCGTCGGCGATGGTGATTCCGGTGGGCGCGCCGCCACCTTCTGGCACGTCCGCCATCACGGCGGACTTCAGCAGTTTCACGTCGCCGGATTGGATCGGCATGTCAGAGCTCCAGGAATCGCAGGGTCAGTCGGTAGAAGTCGTCGTCGGACCGGGCGGGGAACCCGGCGACGGGCTCGGCCTCGACGGGCGTCTCCGCGTGGCGGAAGGTCACCGCGAACACACGGCTGTCGGCCAGGGTCAGTTCGAAGCGGCCGGTGCTCGCGCCCAGCGGGACCGCGGCCCACTCATGCAGCGTGGCAACGGTGGCGCGCGTCACCCAGGCCATGTCGATGGCGCCCGCCAGCGTGATCGGCCGGCCGGCTTGGCGCACGGCGGACTGCACCAGCAGCGCGCCGGTCACGAGGTAGGACACCGATGCCACGGCCGGCGTCCAAGCGTGCTCGTCGGTCCACAGCAAGTCGTCGGGCAATGGCAGAGCCACCCCGGTGGCGAGGTTCTTCAGTTGCATGGGAATGGGACTCAGACCGCCCGGGCTCGGGCGACTTCCAGCAGTTGCAGCAGGCGCGACTCGTCGCGCGCATCGACAGTGGCCGTGACCTTGCGGTCGCCTGCGGCCAGTTCGACGCGGACGGTGCGGGACGGCGTGCCGTCGGCCGGCAGCACTGGGCGGACTGGTGCCGCGCCTACGGGCCGAACGAGACCGCCTGTGGCGAAGCCCTGGACGCGCTGCGCAAGCGCCCTGGCCGGCACGGAGAGGTTGTTGACCGCCTCGAAGAAGCCCGAGCCGTAGCGCGCCACCGCGTCCTTGTTCACCACGTACTCGCCCGGCGTGAGCATGGCCGGCACGCTGTCGGACTTCGCCATGCCGCCGCGCCGGTAGAACTCGCCCTGGTTCTGCTCCATGTAGTCGATCAGGTCGCGCTCCAGGTCTTTGCCCCACAGCAGCGGCTGCACCATGGCTTGTCGCCAGTTCTGCTTGATGCGCTCCAGGGTCTGGCGCTCGTTGCCGGTGAGCGTCTTGCGGCCGATGAACCCATCGAGCGCGCGCCGGTCATCGCGCGCCATCGTGCCCCAGTACTCCATCGTCTTGCGACGCATGTCCAGGCTGACCGAGGCACCGTGGTTCCACTGCAGCCAGCCGGTGTACTGGTCCATGCCCTGGAGGCCGAGCTCGATCATCTTCAGCGCCTCGACCGCCTCGCGGTTCTTCTTCGGCGGGCTGGGCTGTTCGCCACCAGCCGGTGAGCGACCGCCACCGAACACCCGCACCGGGCCGCCGACGGCGAAGCGCGCTACGCCGCTAGCGAGGCGCGCCAGGGCACCGCCACCGTACTTCTGCACGGCCGCCTTGCGGATCACGAAGGCGCCGGCTTCCAAGGTTCGCGGCACGGTGTCGTGGTGACCCGAGCCGGGGACGGAGCCGCCGCTCATCCTCGGGAACGCCGGCGACACCGCGCCGCCGTCGGCAAAGTGGCGCATGCCGCGTCCCACCAGTCCACCGGTGGCATTCGTCTCCACCTTGCGCACGTAGATCGTGTGCGTGCTCGACGTGTTCATGCCGTTGAGGCTCTGGATCTCGGCGCGAGCGGCATCGGCGTTCGAACTGACCTGATGCCGTGACTCGGTCTGGATGCGATCCAGCGCCAGGATCTGCCGCTCGACATTGCCGATGGCAGCCTGCGCCTTCTCCGTGGCCACCTTCAGTTCGAACTGCGAGTTCTGGTCGGCGTAGACCTTGAGCTTCTCGAGTGCTTCCTTCGCCTTCGACACGTCGGCGTCGACCGGCAGCGTCTTGCCCTCCTTGAGCAGCTGCTCGTACTCCTTGAGCTTCTTCTCCGCCTCCTGCAGATCGGCCTGGATCGCCAGCAGGTACTGCTTCTCGGCGATGGCCTTGTCGAGGTCGGCAATGGCCTTGTCGAAGCGCGAGGTGTCCGCGTCGAGCGTGACCTTGAGCCCTTCGGCGAGCTTCGCGGTGATCTGGTCGATCTGGTTCGACGTCTCGGTGAGCGTGCGCTGGATCTCATCGCGCGCCGAGAGCGCCGACTGCGCCGCACGCTGGTGCGCCTTGGCTTCGGCGTCCAGGGTCTGGTTGAGGATCTCCTCGGACTCCCGGATGCGCTGGATGGCCTGGTTGACGCCGTCCTTGCCTTGGGCGATCTGGGCGTCGGACTCCTTCGTCCGCTGCGCCAGCTCGGCCCGCAGTTGGTCGGCCTGACGCATCAGGGCCTCGGCCTGCGCGTACTCCTGTTTGCGGTAGGCCTCGCGCGATTGCGCCTCGAGCTGAGTGACCTGGGTGACCGCCTGCTCGGAGGCCTTGCGCGCATCCTCGCCACGCTTGGCCTCGCTGGTCTGCGCACTGGCCACCTGCGAGGCGAGGTCCATTGCCTTCTGCGCGAGTTGCCGAGCCTGCTCGAACTCTCCGTTGGCCAGCGCCGTGCGTGCCTTCTCCTGGTACTCGGCGACCTGGCGCTTGCGGTCCTCGGTCGCCTCGAACTCCGTCATGCCCTGACGGCGGATGTCGCGGATGCGCTCCTCCGTCGTCATCGAGAGCTGGCGCTTCTCCTCCTCGATGCGCTTGATCTCGGCGAGGTGCCGGTTGGCCTCGGCGTTGAGGGCGTCGATGTGCTGCCGGTACTCGGCCAGCGCCTGCGTCATCGTCTGGCGCTTGGTCGCCAGGATCTCGTTCTCGACCCGCTGGACGTTGGCGCGGCGTTCCTCCTCGGTCTGCCCCTGCCGACGCGCGGCCTCGATGCGGGCACGCGACTCATCGTCGATCAGCTTGAGGGTGTCCGTCGTCGCCTGCCGGCGCAGCGTCGTCTGCTGGGTCAGCGCATCGGTGAGCAGCTGCGTCGCCTTGGTGATCAGCGCCGCCTCGGACTGCTTGGTGGTCTCCAGCGCCGACTGCTCTTGCTGGTAGCGCGCCTTCACGGCCTCGATCTGCCGCAGCAGGTTGGCCTCGACGATGGAGGTCAGGCCCTTGTACGCCTCGGCCATCTTGGCGGTGGCGTCGTTGACCGTCTGGTTGGCCTTGCCGACGGCCTGCTCGACCTCGCCGAGCCGGGTTTTCAGGCGCTCCAGCGCGGTGTGCACCGCCTCGATGCCCCGGCCGACCGCTTCCTGCGTACCCTGACGAACGGCCTCCAGCCGCTTCGCGATCTCCTCGGCGGTCGTCGCAGCAGTGTTCATCGCGCCCTTGGCCGCTTCCGCGCCGCGAGAGGCGTCGGCGTACATCTGCGCGAAGATCTGGTTCATCTCCGCGAGTCGCGCCTCGTGGCGCTTCGTCGCCTCGGCAATCGTGTCCGTGGTGAATACGGCGGCGAAGACCTCCCAGCGGTAGCGCAGCTGCTCGATGCCCTTGACCAGCATCTCCACCATGAAGATGCCGGCCTTGCGGACGATCTCGAACTTCTCGGACAGCCAGGTGCCGATCTCCCAGCCGACGAGGAAGGCGCCCAGGACTGCGAACGCGGACTTGAGCAGGCCGACGCTGGCCACCGCTGCCGACACCGACAGGTTCGCGGTCGCCCACGCTGCCGACGTGGCGGTGGCCGCAGTGACAGCCGCCGCTCCCGCCGTCTGCCAGGCGGTGATCAGGGCTGGGATCAGGCGGTAGATCAGCACCGCCAGCCCGACCTCGGCGATGCGCTTCAACCACTGCATCACCGTATCGAGGTTTTCGGCCAGGAAAGTCAGCGCCTCGGCCAGCTTCTTGGTGAAGCCGGTGGACTCGTCGACCTTGCTGACCCACTGAGCGAAGGCGTTGCGCAGGCGCTCGAAGCTCTGGCTGACCGTCTGCGGCAACTGCGCGTACTCGGCGGCCAGCTTGTCCTTCTGGCTCATCAGCGCGTTGACCACCACGTCGGCGGTCAGGCGGCCTTCCTCGGCGAGCTTGCGCAGCCGCCCGATGGGGACGTTCAGGCCATCGGCCAGGGCCTGCGCTAGGCGCGGGCTGTTCTCGACGACGGAGTTGAACTCCTCACCGCGCAGCACGCCCGAGGCCAACGCCTGCCCGAACTGCAGCAGCGAAGACTGGGCTTCGGTGGCAGACGCACCGGAGAGCCGCAGGGCCTGCGAGATGCTCTCGGTGATGGACAGCGCGTCCTGCTGTTCGCCGCCCAGCATCCGCACCGCCTGCTGCAGCTTGCCGTACAGCGTAGCCGTCTCCTGGATCGGCACGCCGATGCGCTGCGCGATGGCAAACAGTTCCTTCTGCGCGGTGACGTACTCGCGCTGCCCGGCCGTGGCCAGCTTCAGGCGCGCGGACATCATGTTCCACGCGTCGGCGATCTGGACGATCTCCTGGACCTTGCCGCTTGCCCAGTTGATGGTCAGGAACGCCAGCAGCTGGGTCTTGGCCCGGTTGACCTGCTCGCCGAAGGCGGACATGCCCGCGCGCACCTCGGCGATGCCCGAGGCAGCCTTGGCGCCACTGGTCTTGGCCGTGCTGGAGAGCTCGCCGAGGCTGCGCTCGGCCGACGTGATGGCGCGCTTGAGCCCTTCGTCGGCACCTTCCAGCGCAACGAGGATGGAGATTCGCTTGGCCATGGGTCAGTCGAGGACGCTGATCTCGCGCTCCACGGCGGCGGAAAGGCGCGGAATCCGGCCCGCGACCAGGCGCTCGACGTTCAGGCGCTTCTTGAGCACCACCTTGGGCACGAGCACGGCGATGGGAATGTCGGCTCCGCGCTTGAGGCGCTTTACACCCTCGGCTTTGCGGTAGCGGCGTTTGAAGCCCGACAGCGGTCGGTCGTGCTCCTTGATGTTCTCGGCCATCAGGACGATGTTCCCCTTGGCGTTCTTGATGAAGTAGGCGTTGCCGCCACGCATGAGCTCGGCCACCTGCGCCTTGAAGCGCTTGCGACCGACCCGTCCGTGCAAGGGGATCAGCATCCGCCCGGCGATCTGTCCACCGGTCTCGTGCATGGCCGACCACGGAATCCGCGAGCCCACGTAGAGCGCCGGCAGCCGGTTCGGGTCCTTCGCCAGTACCTTCGCGGTGAAGCCCTTGAGGAAGAACTTTCTGACCACTGCCATCTGACCGGCCACGTGGCCACGCACGTCGTCCTTGATCTCGGCGGCCTCGGTGCGAATGGCGCGCTCCACCGCCTTCTGCACCTTGGTCCGGAACTCGCCGCCCCAGCGGCGCAACTGTGCGTTGCCGGCGGCGCTATCGATGCGGATCGAGATGCGCATGGTCAGTCAGGCGGTCGAGGGTCTTGTCGAGCTGACGCGCGTCGCCGCGCGTGCCGATAGCCAGCAGTGACAGTAGCCGGGCGTCACGTGCAGCGTCCGACCGGGTCGTGGCCGCCATGAAGCCGCGCAACTGCGCCAGCGTGTAGTCGAGGACGTCGGGCAAGCGGTGACCGTGCTCGATCAGGTGTTGGATGGCGTCGAACCACCCATCGCTGCCGGCGCCTTCAGGCCCGCTGCGAGCACACCGTCGAGCCTCGGCATCACCGTCTGGATAAAAAAATCGGCGTTGACCTCGATCACCTTGGCCGCCAGCAGGATCGCCTCATCGGCGGCCAGCTCGTCGACCCACGCCCGGGGCTTGCCGACGGCGATGGCGATGGCCGACAGCAGGTCATCGCCGCGCTCGCCGAACAGCGCCAGCCAGTCGATCTCGGTGGACGAGATCTGCTGCATCACCGGCGAGATGGCGCGCAGAAAGCCGGGCAACTGCCCGACCTTGAGCGGCTTGATGACCAAGGGTTCGCCGTCGATGACGAGTTCGATTCCTTGCGGGACGAGGGTGTCCAGATCGTTCATGACTCACCCACGCTTCAGAGCTGCACGATGCGGCCGAACTGGCCGAGCACCGCATCGAAGGGCTTGGTGCTGTCGGCCAGCAGCGAGCCTTCCAGCTCGAACTTGTTGTACTCGTCGGAGATGAAGGAGATCTCCTTGAGCGGGTCGAAGGCCACGCGGTAGAGCTCGACCAGCACCTTGGCGTTGCCCTGGGCGGTGTTGACCCCTTCGAGCCGCAGGTAACGCTCCGGCAACGCCTGCGTGAAGATGCCGATCTCGGTGGCCACGCCGTAGCCGTAGCTTGCCTTGAACGGCGCGGTGAAGCCGGTGGTATCCAGAAACTGGAGGGCACCGAAGTCCAGGTCGGCGGTGTAGTGGGTGCCGGCGGTCAGTGTGGCCGGCGTGCCAGCGGAATCGACGACCACCAGCGAAGACACCTTGGGGTGGGCGAAGAAGTAGCGGTCGCCCACCGTCGGTGTGGCGCCGCCGATGGGTTCGTCCGTCACGGTGCCTGGCGTGCCGACCACGTGCGTGCCGTACAGCGCGAGCGCCAGGTTCTCCTTGGTGAACTCCTCGATGGTGAGGTTCACGGTGGCCGACTTCTGCTTGACCATGCGATGGTCGAGCGAGCGCTGGCCGGTCTGGCTCTCGTAGTGCTCCAGGACGTCGGTCTTGAGGGAGAGCTTCAGCTCGGCGACGTTGCCGGGCGAGCGAACCTCGATGGGAAGGCCGGCGATGTCTCGCTTGCCGAGGAAGACGCGGCCTTGGAAACTGGCGTAGGTGCTCATGGCTTGGGTTCCTTGCGTTGGGACCGGGGAAGGTCGGGTTTGAGGTCAGCGGGTTCGGGGTCTGCCTTCGGCGGCACGGCATCGGGTGCTGCGACGCCGTGAGCGATCAGCCAGTCGGCCGTGGTCGCGTCAACGTCGATCCGGTCGCCGGCCTGGAAGGCCTTGCCCGCGTGGTTGTGCGGGCGTTTCAAGACAAGTCGGGTCATGGGTTCATCCTGGTGAGGAGAGGTCGCGCGCAAGCGTCCGGTAGGTGATCGCGTAGCGCGCTGGGATGGCGGCGGCCACGGCGTCGGCGTCTTCCACCTCCCACTCGCACTCCTGCTCTCGGATGCCGAGAGCGAGGCCACCGAGGTTCAGATCCGCCATCAACGCCGCGTGCGCGGCGGTGAGCAGCTGGTCGGCCTCGGTCTCGGGTGCGACGGGCGGGACGGCCCGGGCCAGGGCGACGATGCGAACGGTCAGCTCTCGCGTGACCCGGTCGTTGGCGCGCTCGGTGATCGCGTCCGACTCGGGGAACACCACCAGCGCCGGGCATTGCTCCCGGCCGATGGCCACCGTGGGTGAGCGGTGGACGGTGGCGCCCAGCCCCTCGGCCGTGGGACGGACAGCCGCCATCACCGCCAGCAGGATCTGCTCGCGGACCGAGGTCATCGCTACCGCCTACAGACGCGTGAGATCGGCGCGACGCTCGGTCCCGTCGCCGATGGCGCGCACGTCACGCACCTGGTAGGTCTGGCCTGCAATCAAGACGGTGTGTCCTGTCTCCAGGTCGGGCAGCAGCGACAGCGGGTAGGTGATCGTGTAGGCCGCCGAACGGACCAGCCCGTCGAGCAGGTTGTCGTCGATGCACAGGAAGCCGACCGATACCGTGCGGCCGGCCACCTCGGCACTCACCAGCAGACCCGCATTCGCCGCCGCCTCGTAGAGGCGTTCGACGATGCCCATCAGGTCATCACCAGCTTGACCAGCAGCGCCGGGCGGTGGCACAGCGGCAGCGGGTTGGCCTGCGTGTGCAGGTCGGTGCCGCGGTCGAACTTGCGCGGCTCCTGCTTGGCGTACAGCGGCAGGGCCACCGTGTTGGCCGTCTCGTTGAAGTCCGCCGGCGCGTAGTAGGTGGCGAAGGTGTCCATCGTGCCCAGCGGCAGGATGTGCCCCTCATCGGCCTCGACGAAGCGCCGCACCGTGCTGCCCGGCGCGGCCGCACGACCCCGGTGCTCCTCGAAGGTGATCCCAGCGAACGTGAAGCCCGCGCGCATGTCAGTGCGCAGGGCCTGGCCGTCCTGCCAGCGGTCGTAGGCCGCCTTGACCTCATCGTGCCCGGTCAGCGCATCGAAGAAGTCCTCACCGACGAAGGCATGCAGACCCGTCATCCGTTCGCCCTGGAGCTTGTCATCGACGTAGCGGGCGATGTCCAGGCAGGTCTTCTTCACGTCGAAGCCGCTCGCCGGGTCGGAGATGTTGAACGTGAAGGTCTTGGGCGTGATCTCGAACTCGTTGTAGAGGTCGTAGATCACGCTGCCATCAGCGTCCAGGATCTGGCCCTTGAGCGCACCGAAGCGCAGGTGCTCCAGCGTGATCGCATGCTTGTTGCGCATGGTCTGCAGGTGCTGCGCCATCACGCCCGCCACGGTCTGCAGTTCCGTCTCTGACCCGAAGGCGCGGATGCCCTGGACCTCCTCGGGCAGGATCACGTCGTCGTGCGGGATGTGGGGAATGGTGAAGGAGCGCACCTTGCGCTTGCCGCGCACGCCCACGGTGCCCGGGGAGCCGGGCGGAAGCGTCGGCAGCAGCGTGAGCACGCCGTTCTGCTCCTCGACGACGACCGAGCGGAAGCGCTGCGGCTTGTCGACGAACAGGCCCATCGCGCCGAGGCGGTCGTAGTTGTTGGGCAGGAAGTTGATGGCGGTGGTCAGCGCCGACATCGAGAAGGCGGGGTTTTCGAAGATGTTCTGCATGGTCAGACTCCCTGGCGCACGAGGACGCCCAGCGACTTGAGTTGGGCAATGGCGGCCTGCTGCTCGCCGGTGGTGATGCCGGTCGGCCACTGCAGGGCGTGATCGGAGACGATGGCGTGGCGGGCCACGACCAGGCCGTCGGTACGCTCGGCGAGAGCAGCGTCGCAGGCCTGCATCAGCACGCCGGCGGCGACCTGCGTGCCATCGGTGGCCGACGGGTCGATCTGCTTGACCTTGCCCGTGGCGGTGACCACGCCGATGACTGCGCCGAGCGGCAGGTTCTGACCGGCGGCGACGGTGACGCGGTCGCGCGAGTACAGGTTCGGGGCCTCGTACTTGAGCAGGTCGCCCAAGTTCATGGATTCGGTGAACACGGTCGGCATGTCAGATCTCCTTCTTCAGGGCAGCGGACTTCGCGGCCAGTTGCTTGGCCGCTTCGACCAGCGGGTTGCCCGCTGCGACCGTGGCCGCCGTGGCGGCGGCGTCGGGTCCGATGCGGGTGACGATCTCGGGCGACGCGTCGGCTTGGGCTGCCAGGAGCTGGCTGCGCACCTTGGCCGGCGAGGCCTGGGCTTCCAGGAAGCCCGCGATGAGGTCGGTGCGACCGGCCAGCGTGCAGGTCTGGGCGATCTCGACGGCGTCGGCCACGCTCATTGCGGAGGCGGGCGACGGTTGATGAACAGGGCCAGCGCGATCAGCAGCAGGCCGATCAGCAGGAGCGGGGTCGGATCGATCATTCATGTAGGACTCCATCTGGAGGTTGCGGAAATGGCCCGAGTGGCTCGCCGCCAGATTCGGGAGTGGGGAAACGGAATCGAGGAGCTGGGACAGCGCGACATCGAACGTGCCGATGGCGTCGGCCAGGCCGATGGCGACAGCCGCCTGGCCGAAGAACAGACCGGCTTCGGTGTCGCGCACTGCGCCCGGCTCGATGCCGCGGTGCCGGGCCACCGTCTCGACGAACAGCCCGTAGACGCGGTTCACCTCCGCCTTGAGGAAGGCGTGGGCTTCGTCCGAGATCGGCTCGTGGGGGTTGAGATCGTTCTTGCGGTCGCCCGCGAACACGGCGGTGTAGCGAACGCCGTCTTGCGCGTCCTTCTCGGACTGGTCGACGTGCATCGCGATGACGCCAATCGAGCCGACACCCCCGGTGCGCGAGACGAACACCTTGGTCGCCGCTGAGGCCAGCGCGTAGGCAGCGGAGAAGGCCATGTCGTTGGCCACCGCCCAGACGGGCTTGACCTGTGCTGCCGCGCGAATGCGGTCGGCGAGATCGAACACGCCACCCGACTCGCCGCCCGGCGAGTCCACGTCCAGCAGGATTGCAGCGACATCAGGGCTAGCCAGCGCCGCGTCGATCTGGCTTGCGATGGCCGCGTAGCTGGTCAGCCCCGACTCAGCCTCGAGGCCGATGGTTCGGCGCACCAGGGTTCCGTGAATGGGGACGACCGCCACCTTCGCGTTCGCGCGGCCAGGGCTGCGCTCCGGCGACGTGTAGCCACTTGGCGCTGCCAGATCGGACAGGCCGACGCGGGGGCCGAGAACGGCCAGGATCACGTCGAGCTTCGGACGATGGATCAGCAGCGGCGCGCCAAAGAGGCGTGCCGCCACATGGGGCAACAGAGTCATGGGGTCATCCTTCAGGGCGGCGTCGTCGTGGCGTTGTCGGCGGATCGGTTCGGCTCGGCACTGCCGCCGTCCTTGGAGGTGCGGCGAGGATCGGAATCGAAGATCAGGCCGAGGTCGTCGGCGCGGCGGTTGTCGGCGGCGATCTCGCGGTCGACGTCCTCGGCGTCGTAGCCGAAAGCTGAGATCGCTTCGGAGCGGCTCATCAATCCCGCGCGGATGGCGAGCAACATGGCCTTGAACTCCTTCTCCGGGTCGACCCACTGCCAACCCTGCGGAATCCACTTGGCCTGCAGGTACTGCCGGCGGCGAGCGGCGCCACCCCGGGCGAATCCCGGCGCATCGAGGGCCCCGGCAAGCACCGCCTGCTTCATCCACGCGGCCCACACCGGGCGGCACATCTGGTGCACCAGCACACCGTGCTGGACCATCTCGCAGCGTCGGCGGAACTCCAGCATCCCGGCGCGGATGGACGAGTAGTTGACGCCGGTGAGGTCGCCGGTCAGCTGCTCGTAGGTGATGCCGATGGCCGAGGCCACGGCGCGGAACTGGGTGCGCAGGAACTCGGAGTAGGAGCCGCCGACGTCGGCCGGATCGGAGAACTTGATGTCCTCGCCGGGCTCCAGGATCTGCAGCGTGCCGGGCTCCAGACCGGCCAGCGAGATGCCCTCTCCGTCGGCGGCGCCTTCGCCCATCAGGTTGTCCTCGGGACTCTGGCGGGTCACGAAGCCGGCGAACATCGCAGCGGTCTTCTTGCGAACCAGCTCGGCGTCGTCGTACTGGTCCAGCTCGTTGAGCTTGACCAGGGCCCGGGACAGCCACGGCTCGCCGCGGATCTGGCCGGGGCGCAGCACGCGGTAGAGGTGGATGATCTCGGACGCTGGGATGCGGACCGTGTCCAGCCCACCCTGGCCCGACATCGGGGCCAGCCGACCGTCCTCAGGGTGCGAGCGGTATAGGTGGTAGGCCACCCGGCGTCCCAGCGCATCGAACTCGATACCGGCGCGCACCACGTTGCCGGAGGGCAGTTCGGTGTTGAGGCTGATCGGCAGGTGCTCGGGCTCCAGCAGTTGGAGCTGCAGTGGCACCGCGAGTCCGTCCTCTGGCCGGCGGGGACGCAGACGGATCAAGCACTCGCCGCCTTCGAGCATCGCCCGACATGCCAGCGCCTGGAGGCCGTAGAAGTCTGTCTGGCCGGCAGCGTCCGCTTCCTCGGTCCAGTCGCGCCACAGAGCCTGGACATCCGTCTTGAAGCGTTCGTCCGTGGACAGGCTCTGCGGCTTGATGCCGGTGCCCACGGCGTTGGCGACAAAGGCTTCGATCCCAGCCTGCGCCCATGCATTGCGGCGCACCAGGTCGCGGCTCTTGATGCGCAGCTCGGTGCTGGTGGCCAGCATGGCGGCCACTGCGCCGGGGTTGCCCGGCATCCAGGCCAGCGAGCGCCTTCCTCGGCCGGCGGCCTCGTGGACCGGTTGCTGGCCGAGCAGGCCACGGAGCTTGGCGATCCAGGTCATCAGAAGCCCTTCGCCGTCGTGACCCGGATCTGGCGCTTGCGACCCGCACCGGCGGTGCGCGCGAGCTCGCCTTCAACGGTCCGAATGGCCGCCTGCAGTTCCTCGACCGAGCGGTACTCGACGGTCTTGTCGGCGAAGCTCACGCGGCGCTCGCCTGTGGCCAGCGCACGCTTGAGCGCGTCGAGTTGGGTGGTGGTGTAGGTCACGAAGATCCTCAGCGGGTCAGCCAGCGGCTCTTGATCACGCGCCGGCCGGTATTGCGGTTGCCAGAAACAGCGAGGCCACCGCTGTGGGTGGCCTCGTCTGCATCGAAGGGTTGAATCGGTGGCGGCTCATCCGGTGGCCGCTCCATCCCGAGTTGCCGTTCGAGTTCGCGCCAGTGGCGTTCCTCGAAACGGTCCAGTCCGGCCGCGCTCGCGGCGGCCCGGGCGTACACGTAGCAGTCCAGCGCCTCGTTGCGCTCGCGCATCTTTTGCCACTCGCGGATCGGGAAGCCGTTACGGTCGCGGCGCGTGATCAACTGTTCGGCGCAGAGCTGCTGGATGAACTCGGCGTCGATCTTCGGCAGGTGGACGAAGCCGGCCGGGTACGTCACCGTCACGCCGTCCTCATCGACGTCCGCGCTCTTGCGCAGGTTGTTGTAGAACTCCAGCTTGGCGATGCCGACCGCCACGCTGTAGACCTTGATGCCCCGGCGCAGCTTCTTGCCGGCCTGCGAGACATCGACAGCGGTCGGCGTGCCGATCAGCGCAGCGCCGCGGGGTACGCCCTTGACCGGCATCACGCGCGGGTCGTGGCAGGCGCGCACGAAAGCGTAGGCCTCCTGCGTCGCAAAGCCGGTGTCCAGCGCGAAGCGCGCCAGCGGCATGGCCGAGCCCGATGCGTGGGTCCAGTTCTCCGCGATCAACTCCGCCAGGCGCTTCCACACCGCGTCACGGGCGGTATCACCCATCAGCACGCGGTGCTCCACCAGCCACGAGGCTTTGCCGCGGCCGAAGGCCCAGATGGACGCCTCGATGCGGTCCTTCTGAACGTCGGCGCCGCCGACCAGCAGCAGCCCACCCTCCGGGACCCTGCCCAGCGGGTAGTCCTCTCGGCGCTCGACCAGCCGCTGCCAGTCCGGTGCTTCGCCTTCCTCGACCCAGGTCTCGCCGAGCTCGGTGTTCTTGAAGGTCTTGATCGCCGCCGCCGAACCCGACTCCTTGCTCACGGCGCTTTCCCAGGCGGCGGCGATGTCCCGCCAGCTGCGCCACCCGACCGGGCTGTACAGCGAGGACAGATGGAAGCCCGCCGTCTTGATGCCGTTCTCCGGCACCATCGCGCGCCACTCGCCGTGTTCGAGCATCCACGTCTTGTGATGCTCGGCAATCGAGGCGTCGCAGGACTCGCAGATGTACGCCGCCGAGTCGGGCTGCCCGCGCTCCCAGCGCAGTTGCTCGAAGCGCAGCCACTGCCGGTGCGAGCAGTGCGGACACGGCACGAAGTACCTGCGCTGGTCGCTCGCGTCGTACTCGCGCTCGATGGCGCTCGCGCCCGAGATCGTCGGCGTCGAGACGATGAAGATCTTGCGGCGCGCGAAAGTTCGCGTGCGCGCCTCGGCCAGCGAGATCGCGTCGCCTTCGCCCTCGACGTCCAGGGGGTAGCCGTCCACCTCGTCGAGGAACAGGTAGCGCACCGGCATCGAGCGCAAGCCCACCGCACTGTTGGCACCGGTCATCACCAGCACGCCGCCCCGGAACTCCTTGGCCAGGATCGTGTTGCCCGAGTCGCGGCTGCGCGCCGGTGCGATCAGTTCGGCCAACGCGGCTGACTCCTCGATCAGCGGATCGATCCGCTGCTTGGAGTTGCGCTTGGCCATCTCCACCGTCGGCCAGACCGCCATCATCGGCCCCGGCGCGTGGTGGATCACGTAGCCGATCCAGTTCGATCCCATCTCGGTCGCGCCGAGCTGGGCCGCCTTCATGAACACCACGCGCTCGACCGGCGATGTCGGCGACAGGCAATCCATGATGGCCTTCAGGTACGGCGTGCGGCTGGTGCGCCAGCGTCCCGGCTCGGCCGATGCCTTGCTGGACAGCATCCGGTGGCGGTCCGACCACTCGGACACCGTGAGCAGCGGGTCCGGTGTCAGCCCTTCGCGCCAGGCGCGCTCGATCTCGGCCGCGCCCTCGTAGTCGACGTCCAGCATCAGTCCACCCGGGGCCGAAGTTCGCCCAGTTCCTGCAGGTGCTCGCGCACTGCTGCTTCCAGGGCGACGTGCATCGCGTGAGGCTCGATGCCGAGCTTGGCCGCCATCTGCGCGGAGATGCGCGCCGGCCAGTTCAGCCACGCATCGCGCTCTGAGCGCGCCAGCTTGAACACATGCGCGATGGCCTGCGGACGGTCGACCAGTTCGCCCTTGAGGCGGGCCAGGCGCACCTTGTTCGTCTGCGCCTTCACCACTTCGTTGACGGTTCGCGCCTGCAGCAGTGACGCGCCACCCGGGGGCAGGCCGCCAGGAGCATCGGCCACTGACTCTGGCACAGCGGCCTTGACCGACTTGGCGCGAGTCCCTTCCTTCGGAGCCTCGGAGTTGCGCGCCCACTCGCGGTCGGCCTTGTCCGGGTCGATGGTGCCGTCCGGCTCGGGCGCGATGCGCCCTGTACGGATGGCCTTGTGAACGGCCGTGTCGGTCACGCCCCGGTGGCGGGCGTAAGCCCGAATCGAGATTCCCATTGCCCTCTTCGATCAATTCATCGTCGGTCCCTCGGAATCAGCTTGGCTTCCATCGAGAACAGCGTGTTCATACATCCATCGCCAACCCCATCGAAGGACACCGAAATGAGCAAGCTCGAAACCCTCCTCACCCAGATCGCCCAGCAACACCTCGGGATCGAGACGCTGCAGACCCGCAGGTCCGACAGCCTCGATTTCCACGATGTGGCGGTCTGGTGCGTACGAGACGCCCTCGAGGCCGCTTTCAAGGCCGGGGTCGAGGAGGGCCGCAAGGCCGCCATGTCGGACAAGGCCAACAGCTGATCAACAACCCCGGAACACGAGCAGGAAGCGCTTGGCTTCACTGGCAAACAGCGCGTTCATCACGTCACCCGATCAACCCCTGCAAGGAGCAAGAGATGACCACCAGCCAACTGACCCCCGCCCAGCACGCGATCCTGGCCTACGCCCTCGAACACAACGAAGGCAAGATCGTCTGGTTCCCCGACAACGTCAAAGGCGGTGCCCGCAAGAAGGTGCTCGACGGCCTGCTCAGCCGCGCCCTGATCACCACCGATGGCACCGACTGGTTCGTCGCCGCCGAGGGCTACGACGCGATGGGGCGCCCCCGTCCCACGCCCCATCCCGCACCCGTGCATCCGGAAGCCGACCCCGAGATCGAGGCCGCTGTAGCGGCCGCCGAAGCAACGTGGGCGAAGGAGCGCGCGGACACCAAGCTGCGCACGCGCGAGAACAGCAAGCAGGCCCAGGTGATCGCGATGCTGTGCCGGCCCGAGGGCAGCACCGTTCGGCAGATCTGCGAGGCCACCGGCTGGCAGGCACACACCGTGCGCGGCACCTTCGCCGGGGCCTTCAAGAAGAAGCTTGGTCTGGCCATCGTCTCGGACAAATCGCAGGGCGGCGAGCGGGTGTACCGGATTGCCTGAGCAGAAAGATCGAAGAAGAGGCCGAGCCGCGCTTGGCTTCTCCATCGAACAGCGCGTTACTACGAGCGTCGCAACGATCAACGCCAAGGAGCCCGAGATGAACACCACCCGCCCGATCCCCGCCACCCAGAACGATGCCTGGGGCTTTTGGGGCACGATGAACGAGAAGGCCGACGCGGCCTGGCCCCTGGCGATGACCGCCGTCTCGGACGCCACCGGCCAGCCCCTCGAATCGGTCAGGACCTTCCTCGACAGCCGCCACGGCCGCCACTTCGCGGACGACGTTCAGAACGCGCTGTACCGCGGCCAAGCCCTGGCGGACGCGATCAACACCGCCACCCAGCAGTGGATGGGCTGGACCATCGGGCGCCAGACCAGCAAGGACTACGGCATCCCGCGCGGCATGCCCTACCTGACGGGCTTCGTGATTCACACCGAGATCGTCGAGGACTCGCTGGCGGCCTGATCGAACGCCAGGCCATCCGACTCTCGGGTGGCCTCCTGGCCGGTCCAGTCCTGCCAGCGGCGCACGATCACGTCGACGTACTTGGGGTCGAGCTCGATCAGCCGCGCCTGCCGCCCTGACTTCTCGGCGGCGATCAACGTCGTGCCCGAGCCCCCGAACGGATCGAGCACCACGTTTCCGGGTCGGCTCGAATTGCGGATCGCACGCTCGACCAGCTCCACCGGCTTCATCGTCGGGTGCAGGTCGTTCTTCTGTGGCTTCTTGATGTTCCAGACGTCGCCCTGGTCGCGGTCGCCGCACCAGTGGCGTTGCGCCCCCTCAGACCATCCGTACAGGATCGGCTCGTACTGGCGCTGGTAGTCGGCCCGGCCCAGCGTGAAGGTGTTCTTGGCCCAGATGATGAAGGTCGACCACTTGCCACCGGCGGCGCGGAAGGCGGCCTGCAGCACGTCGAGTTCGCTGGAGGACATCGCCACGTAGATGCCGCCCCGGCAATGGGCGACGGTCGGCGTCAACGCAGCCAGCAGGAAGTCGTAGAAGCCGTCACCCAGGTTGTCGTTCAGGATCGCGCGATCCTTGCCGCGCATCTTGTCCTTGGCGCTGTTGGCGTAGTTCACGTTGTACGGCGGGTCGGTGAAAACCATGTCCGCCTGCTCACCAGCCAGCAGACGCTCGTAACTCGCAGCTACTGTGGCGTCGCCGCACAGTAGGCGGTGACCACCGAGCAGCCAGACGTCGCCCGAGCGCGAGATCGGCGTCTCGTGCACCTCGGGTACGGCATCGTCATCGGTTTGGCCATCGGCGTCGGACTCGTCGCCCGCCATCAGTTCGGCCAACGCGTCAGCGTCGAAGCCCGTCAGTGCGACATCGAAGTCGTCGTCGGCCAGCGCTGCAAGTTCGACGCGCAGCATGGCGTCGTCCCAGCCGGCGTTCTCGGCGATCCGGTTGTCCGCGATCACCAGGGCCCGGCGCTGCGTCGGGCTGAGATGGTCGAGCACCACGACCGGCACCGCCTCCAAGCCGAGCTTCTGCGCAGCCGCGAGCCGACCGTGGCCAGCGACGATCACGCCGTCACTGCCGGCGAGGATCGGATTGGTGAAGCCGAACTCGGCGATGGACGCGGCGATCTGCGCGACCTGCGCCTCCGAGTGCGTGCGCGCGTTGCGGGCGTACGGCACCAGCTTGGCCGTCGGCCACTGCTCGATCTTGTCGGCAAGCCAGGACGCCGTCATGCCGCCACCTCGGTCGCCGCCAGTCGCTCTGCCGCGACCTCGTCGAAGGACTGACCGGTCGCGAGCAATGTGACCGGAACGTCGGGATGGTTCTGCTGGAAGCGCCGAACGGCGACATCCACGTACTCCGGCGCGATCTCGACGGTGCGGCAGATGCGACCGGTGCGCTGCGCGGCCAGCATCGTCGTGCCACTGCCGCCGAAGGGCTCGAACACCAGGTCGCCCTCGTCCGAGTAGGCCTCGATGACGAACTGCGGCAGCGCGACCGGGAACACGGCCGGGTGGTCGATGTCCTGGCCGATCTTGCCCTTGTGGCGCATCACACGGATCACCGAGTCGGGAATCCGGGTGTCCTGCGTCGGTTGACCTGCATGGGTCCAACCGCCGACCTCGCCCTCCTTGCTGCGCATCGCGGTCGACGAGCCGTCGGCGCGCAGATGCGACTCCTGGCCGGCGTGCTTGCAGGGCACGATCTTGTTCGGCTTGCGGCTCGCCCGGTTGAAGTGGAAGACGAACTCGAAGCTCGGGGCGAAGCGGCCCGCCCAGTCGCCGGGCATGCCCGGCCCCTGGTCCCACACGTACCAGGCAAAGCGCCGCCAGCGCTGCGTGCGCATCCAGCCGAGCCAGCCGTCCCAGTAGGGCACGAACTCGTTGTCGCGGTGAATCAGACCGAGGTTGACCAGCACCTGCGCGTCGTCGGCCATCGGCAGCTGGGCGAACACGCCACGCATCAGCGCATCCCAATCGGCGATGCCGCCGGTCGTGTAGTCGCGCTGGTTGCCATAGGGCGGCGAGGTGAAGCACAGGCGCGCACGCTCGCCCTGCATCAAGGCGACAACCACGCTGGCGTCGGCTGCGTCGCCGCAGATCAGGCGGTGCGGGCCGAGCGCCCAGACATCGCCAGCGCGAGAAACCGGGACCGCCGGGGGATCGGGGACGTCGTCAGCCGCGTCGTCGCCGGCCTCTTCCTGCTCGCCGTCGCTGCCCGTCGTCTCGTCGGCCAGCAGCGCGTCGATCTCGGCCTCGTCGAACCCGGTCAACGCGAGGTCGTAGCCCGCCTCGGAAAGCTCAGCCAACTCCAGCGCCAGCAGTTCCTCGTCCCACCCGGCGTCGAGCGCCAGGCGGTTGTCGGAGATGACGTAGGCGCGCTTCTGCGCCGGCGTCAGGTGGCCCAGCTCGATCACCGGCACCTCGTCGAGGCCGAGCTTGCGGGCGGCGGCGAGCCGTCCATGCCCGGCGATGACGCCGTTGTCGCCATCGACCAGCACCGGGTTGGTCCAGCCGTACTCGACGATGCTGGCGGCGAGCTTGGCCACCTGCGCGTCGGAGTGGGTCCGTGGATTGCGGGCGTAGGGAATCAGCGTCTCGACCTTGCGGTAGTCGACGTTGAGCATGTTCAGGATCAGATCCTCGAATGAAAACGGCCCGGACAGGCAAGGAGCCAACCTGTCGCGGGCCGAGGAAATAGAAACGCCTCCGCGAGGGAGGCGTCGGGCCAGTGATGCGATCAATGGCGGGGGCTGGATGAGCCGGGGTGCAAACCTGCAAACCCTGCAAACCTGGGTTTGCAGTCGGACGCTAGGCGAATGCCGCGCTCGCGCCCCCCGCATGGCATCTTCGGAAGGAAGGACCCCTTTTGCCTGGGCCGCTGCCCTCCGAGGTCAGCTCTGTCCAGAAGATAGCTGAAATACTACGGCCAACCGCCCGGTTTTGTTGCGCAGGCCAAAGCCGCATCTCGCCGCTCACGCCCGCTGGTTTCACACCACGCCCTCGCAATTCCGCCAAAACACTACGGCCTCAACCCGAGGCAGTTCAGCCGGTCGGTGACGGTCTGCAGAGCCTTCTGCCAGCGCCGCCACGCCGTCGTGCGGTCGCAGGCAAAGCGGATCGTGATGTCGCGCCAGCCGTAGCGCTTGGCGCGCATCCACACGAGGTGGCGCTGCTCGACCTCCAGCCACTGCACCCAGCGCATCGTCTCCAACATCCGGTCCACGGCCTCGGGACTCGGTGGGAAGGGGCGGTAGACCTTCTCGTCAGCTGCGAAGGCCTCCCACTCTTTGCGAACGAATGCAGGCCACGTGTTGAAGTAGCCCTGCACGCGCACAGGGGGCAGGCGTCGACCGGTGGTCGCGGCCTCCTCGAAGCGTGCTGCCACATCCTCCATCGTCCAGGTGGCGTGACGGTCAGACATGACGCAGGCCCCCCTTGCCGTAGAGGCGCTCGCCGATGCGACGAACGAACTCCCGCTCAACGAAGTCCAGCCGCTCGTCGGACTCGTTGACCACGAGGACGTGCTGGTCACGCCAGCCACGTTGCTTCAAAGCCTCGATGTCGACCGGCTCAGGCTGCAAGCGACCCAGAGGGCAACGGTAGGTTGGTGTGGGAATCTTCATCTCACACCTCCTGCGTCTGAACAGCCCAGTGCAGCAGGGCCAGCGCATCCGCCTCGTTGTCATCGGCCGGAGCATGGCCACGCTGGCGGACCGACGCGATCATGTCGTCCTTGCCGGCATTGCCTTTGCCGGTCGCGTGCTTCTTGATCGTGCCGACCGGAACGCCCTGGTACGGGATGTTGTGGTGCTCGCACCAGGCGGTCAGATGCCCCATGAAGCCACCGTAGGCATGCGCGGCATCGACGCCCGCATGGCGACGCACTTCCTCGAAGAACACCGCGTTGATGTGGCCGCTCGCGGACAGCAGTTCAGCGAGCCAGCGCTTGAATCGAAGGAAGCGCATGCCACCGCCCTCGAAGCGCTGCGGCTTGAAGTGCTCGGTGCCGCTGGTGATCGTGCCGTCCAGATGCAGCAGCGCCCATCCGGTGTGTGTGCCCAGGTCCAGGGCCAGGATCGTCCTGTTCATCATTCGCTCCGTTGTCGGGGCGAGTGACGGATGCGACAGGTTCAACGGTTATCTCCCTATCGTGCGTGTACGCGCACGCGTGAGGGGTTAATCACCAGACCTGTCAGATCCGTCACTCGACCGCATGTCAGTCATCTCGATAGGGGTAGCCGCCGCGATAGGTGTCGCTCGGCGGTCGCGGCCGCAGGCTGATGCCGGCCAGCGCGCGAGCGCCCCCGGTCAGGCGGCACTTCTCGAACTTGCGGGTGGCCATCAGCTCGGAGAACCGCTTGACCGAGCCCACGTACTCGCCGGCGCGCTCGGCCCACTCACGCCAGTCGGCGAACAGCTCGGACACGCCTTCGCGATGGGTCTTGGCCAGCAGGCACCGTTCTTCGATCCACTGACCGAGGGCGTCCTCCGCTTCGAAGTACTCCTCGGTGGCCGAGACCACGCAGGCGGGCGGCTTGAGGCCGTCGCGCTGCCAGGCCAGGCAGCCATCGACCGCCCAGGCCAGGATGCCGTCGCGCTCGGCCAGCAGCCGCTCGGTGAGTTGTCCATCGCGCCGCTCTGGCGGCACGGTGACCGTGAACGGGATCAGGTGCAGGCGCCGCTTCATCGCCTCGTCGACGTTGCGGATCGACGGCTTGTGGTTGCCTGCGATCACCAACTTGAACTGCGGCACGTACTCGAAGAAGTCCTGACGCATGAAGCGCGCCGACACCTTGTCGCCGCCGGTGATGGCCTTGACCTTGGACTCGTTCCATCGCCGCCCCTGCTCGGTCTCGATGGACGCGACGAAGCGCGCACCGCGCAGCCCAGCCAGATCGGTCGGGTGGCGGTCGCCGCGCGCCTCCATGAAGGTGTCCATCGGCGCGCTGGTGGCGTAGTCGCCGAGGATGGTGGCCAGCGTGTTCACGAACACCGACTTGCCGTTGGCGCCGGTGCCGTAGAGGAAGAACAGCGCGTGCGCGCTGGTCGCCCCGGTCAGGCAGTAGCCCACCATGCGCTGCAGATAGTTCTGCAGATCGGCGTCGCCGCCCGTGACGTCGGCGAGGAAGGACAGCCAGCGCGGGCACGCACCTGCGGGCGTGGCGGTCGCCAGCTTGGTCATCCGGTCGGCGCGGTCGTGCGGACGCAGTCGTCCCGTCCTGAGATCCACCACGCCGCCTGGCGCGTTCAGTGCGAACAGATCAGCATCCCATTCGTCCGAGCTCGCCGCGTGCCGGCGATCTGACCGGGCGAGCCGGTCCACGCCACCGACCGTGCTGCTGGCCAGCAACTTGGCCGCCAGCCGGTGCGAGTCGACCTTGACCGCCGCCTCGCGACAGATCGAGCGGATCAGATGGTGAACGAGCAAGGTCTCGTCGGACTGCCAATGCGTGCCGGTCCACACCAGCCACTTGCCCCAGGCCGCGCAGTAGCGCCAGTCGTCGGCGTAGCGCACCGTGAAGGACAGTGCCAGCGCGTCGTCGGTCGCCCACACCGTGGCTTCCTGCGAGCAAACGGTGCTGGACGGCTTGATGCACATGCGCGGGCCCGAGCCGAGGAAGGCGTCGACGTCGAAGCCCTCGGCCATCGCGTCGGCCGCGTCCCAGCCATCGGGCTTGTCGTCGGGCGGCAGCAGCACGTCGCACGAGGCGGCGCCGGCAGCCAGCACCGCTTGGGCGGCCGCCATCGCATAGTCCCAGCCCGGCTTGTCGCGGTCGGGCCAGATCAGCACGGCCTTGCCCGCCAGCGGCGACCAGTCGGTCTTGTCTACCGGCGCGTTGGCGCCGTGCATGGCAGTGGTGGCCACGACACCGACGGCGATCAGCGCCTGTGCGCACTTCTCGCCTTCGACCAGGACCGCGTGAGCCGCAGTCGCAAGACCGGGCTGGTTGTAGAGCGGACGGGGCTCAGGCGGCGCCATCTTGCGGCGCTTGGCATCCCAGGGCCGGAACTCCTTCTTGCGCCCGGGCGGGTCGTAGCGGTAGACGACGGCGATCAGGCTGCCGCCGGCATCAAAGTAGTCCCACTTCGCCGTGGCCGGCCCGAGGTCGTCAACGGGCGCCGCCTTCTTGCTCGCGCGCGCTGGAACTGCAGGTACGTGCCCGACCAGGTCTGCTGCGTGCTGCAGTACCCGCGGGAAGTCGCTGTGCACGTTCGCGCCCAGCACCACGGCGATCAGGTCGAAGATGTCACCTCCGTCCCCGGTCGCGCGATCAGTCCACAGCCCGGCCTTCTCGCCTTCGAGCACGACCTCGAGGCTGTCGCCGGGGCTGCCCAGCGCGTCGCCGATCAGGAACTTGCCCCGGCGCTTCTTGCCCGCAGGGAACATGGCAAACAGCACCGACTCCAGGCGCGCGAGGAGGTCGGCACGCACTGCATCGCGTTCGGCCGCTGGCGTGGTTGCCTGCGGAGGGTCGATGTCATTGAAGTCCAGCATCGGCTCCCTCTCCGGTGGCCTCGCCGCTCACCTGCGTCTGCTGGGCGTTGATCCAGTCGGCGAGCTCGTTCAACTTGAAGCGCACGAGCTTGCCGACCATGTAGTGGGGCAGGCCGAGCCGGCGCCGTACCTTGGGTTGGGTGAGCCAGTGCATGGGCAGGTTCAGGCACAGCGCCGCCTCGCGCGCATTGACCAGGCGCTCGCCAAGCACCTGGGCCAGTGGTGAATTGCTCATGGCGTGTTTCTCCAGCACCGGTCCTGCCACTGGCACATCCGGCATTCGAAGTGGGTGGAATCGTTGAAGCCGCGCGGCAGCAGTTCGCCGGCGTCGGTGGCCGCGATCACCTTGACGGCGCGGTCCGACATGCGCTGTGCCAGCGCCGCATCGAAGGGCACGAGCTCGGAGTAGAGCTCCATCGTGTCGGCGTTGATCGCCGTGAAGATCGCCGGGTGTTCGTGCAGTTCGAGGTAGGCCTGGTAGACCGCCACCTGGGCCGCGTAGATCGGCTTGGCCACGGCGAGGCGGTTCTTCTCCAGCTCGCGCCAGGACTTCGAGCCCAGGCACTTGTTCTCCCACAGGGCCGGGTAGCCGCAGCCATGCCCAAGGTCGGGGCCGGCTACGACGACGCCATCGACATGCCCCTGCAGGCGCCCGCCGAGAGCGGAGAAGCCGAACTGCTCGCCGTCGGCTTTGCGCGTGCGCAGGTCGAAGCCCGCGTCGCGCAGCCACGCCACCATGCAGTCCTCCATGACGTGGCCGCGCTCGAAGATGCGAAGCAGGCGGCCTTGCGTCTCACGGCCTGAGTCGACCGGCGCATGTGCGAACTCGTACTGCAGCGCGCGCTCGCACGACGCACCCAGACGCGATCCACCCAGGTACGGACGCGGTGATTGCTGGGCCCGAGCCCGTTGCATGGCGGCGTCCAGCAGCGCCGTGACCTGGCCCGAGATGCTGGCCGTGGAGTTGAAGTCGATCATGACTTCCCTCCTTCCCGGTCGAGCCAGGGCAGGTCGTCCTCCATGTCGGCGAAGGGGCTCGCCATCGGGTCGGACGCGGGCGCCATGCCCCGCACCGGCGGGAACTTGGTCGTCTCGTGGTGCTCGACCATCGCCTCCGTGTAGCAGGTGACGATGGCGTCGATCACCTGCATCGCCTCGGCCTCGGCGTAGTCGCCCAGGGGCTTGGTGAATCCGATCTCGCCCGCCGCCTCGCCGAAGGCCTTGAGGCACTTCTTCATCGCCGCCAGCTCGGCATCAGACGGATCGATCATGGCGACCCCCTTGATGTCGGCGCACCCTTCCCGGACGCGCAGCCAGTTGCCGTACAGCGCATGGAACGCTTCCTGGCAACGGCGCGAGCAGAACACCCAGTCGATGGGGTAGCGCCGGGGATCGCCGATACCGTGTCGGTTGTCGGTGTGGCCGAATCCCCGGGCCTGACGTTTGCAGACCCAGCATTTCACGCGCCCCCCTTACTGAGCCCAGGCCGGCTTGCCGGGGACAGAGGGACGTGCCGCCTGCGGAGCCGGCGCGGCCACACGCGGCTGCGGCACGGCGGCAGCGGCGCTCGGAGTGGCACCGGTGGCATGCAGGTAGTCGGCCTGGTCAGGCTCGACGGCCATCTTCACGACGTTGCGCAGGTCGCCGCGACCGTCCTTCTCGACGTCGATGCGCGCGACGAACTCCAGGCCGTCGAGTTCATGGAAGCCCTGGATGCGGCGAGCAGCGGCAGCCTGCGGCGAGTTGTCCTGCGGACGGACGTTGCGTGCGCTGTTCAGCGCCGCGCGGAGGAAGGTCCGACCCATGTTTCCCCAGGCCGGGCCCTTCGGGCTGTGCAGGCCGACGTTGGACCAGAGCTTGCGGCGTGCGAATTCGCCCTCCAGCACCACGAACTCGCAGGCCAGGTAGACCGAGCCGGTGTCGAAGCTCTGCGTGGCGTAACCGCCCGTCCAGCCCTGGGCCGCGTCGTCGTGGCCACCGGGCTTGATCGTCATGCGCACCTTGGCAACCGTGCCCTTGGGGATCAGGTCGAAGTGCTGCTGCTGTTCGGCGTCGTTGAAATCGTTCCATGCGGACATGGCTTACTCCTTGGATGTCTGGGGTTGGGTGGCGGCGGCGCACTTCTGGATCAGCGCGCGCAGGTCGGGCGGCTCCAGAAGATCGAGCTGGCCGGAGCGGTCCTTGGCCGGGTAGCCGTAGGGATTCAGGGTGTGGGTGACGAAGGCGCGGTACGGATTGCCGTCCTCGGCCTTGATCTCTGCCAGCGTCACGACCTCGTCGACGATGCCGGGCAGCTCGGCGGCGGTCTTGGCGCCTTCGATCTGCGGCACGAACACCTTGCGGTTGAAGTCGTCGATTCGCTCGTCGAGGATGGCCACGAACACCACGTGCTTGCCGCGCGCGTGCTGCAGATGCATCAGCGCGCCCAGCATCTCGGTGCCCAGCAGGCCATAGGCGCCGCGCGTGTCGGGCTTGCCGGTGCGCTCCGAGATCGCCTGTGGCTGGGCCTTCGACCAGATCAGCGCCAGCCGCGCGAGCACGGTGATGCTGTCGACGAAGTAGCAGTCGTACTTGGCCAGCTGTGCCGGGTCGCCGTAGCGCTCGCACACGTGCCGGTAGTGCGCGTCCGAGAACGGCGCTTCGGGCGGCAATGCCGGGTTGGGGCCGGCCAGGAACACCACCAGATCCCGGAACTCGGGCCAGGTGGTCGGGCGCACGCAGTCACCGCGCCAGTCCTTGACCGCAAGGTCGCCGGCTTCCAGGTCCACGAACAGCGTCGAGGCCTCGGGCAGGGTCTTGAGCTGGGTCGTCTTGCCGATGCCGCTCTTGCCCAGCAGCACCAGCTTGACGCCCTTCTTCTCGCGCAGCCGCTGGTCGGCAGTGATGATCGGGAGTGCCATCACGCCACCTCCTTCAGCTGCTCGGCGACGGCGGGATTCCAGAGAATCTGGTAGCCGCTGTGGCCGTTGCGGGAGAACGGCATGGCCTCGGCCCACTGCTCACCGGCCTCGGACAGTTCCCACTCGTCGCGCTCGTTGCGGAACTGCAGGCCGTGATCAGCCAGGAGCCGATTGGTGGCCTTGGCCGACAGACCGAGCGACTTGCCGAGCTGCGTGGCATTGAGCGCACAGATCGGCGCGTTGGCCGCCGGCAGCGCGCGGCGCAATGTCTCGATGACCAGGCCGGTGTTCTCTTGGATGCAGGTGAGCGTCGCCGCCATCGCAATGCCAGCCTTGACGCCCGGCACCCTGGCGACGGCATCGCCGATCAGCAGGATCGACGAGACACGGTCCTGGGTCGGCGCGGAGAGCACCGGCTGCACGCCAGCCACCGCGAAGGCGCCGGTCTTGCGGATCGCGGGCAGCACTTCGCCGGTCACCCAACGCTTGAAACGCTTGGCCGCGTCCTTGGTGCTGCCCAGGATGAGGGCGTAGAGCCCGGACTCGTTGACGTGATTGGCGCGCTGCGGACGGCCGAGCGCATCGGTGATCTCCAGTTTCTGGAGGTCATCGGTATCGACGTGGGACTTCAGCGCCTGGGACGGATTGCCCAGTTCCAGCGCCTCGCAGACGTCGCTGGCGTTGAACCAGGGCTGGCCGACGTCGTCGACCTGCACGCGCACGGCGTGCGTCTCGAACTGGAAGGGGATGATCGCGGACATGGTCACGCCTCCTCGGTGAAGGTCAGCCGGAACGACGGCTTGCCGGGCTTGACAGTGCGGGCAGCCTCGAACTGCGAGCGCAGTGCGGTGGGCCAGTTGTTGAAGCGCGACTCGGGCACGCTGAACTCGACGTCGAGGTAGTCCTCGACCCGTTCGCCGGAGGCGGCGATGCGCTGGGCGATGGCCGCCAGCTGCGGCTGATCCCAGGACACGCGCTTGGGCTGGTCGGCCGTGACGCGCAACGGACCGTCGCTGAAGTGAACGGTGCCGAAGTCCTTGCCCGAGTCGGTGCGGGCTGCGCGCTCCAGTTCGCCGAAGCGGCGGACCAGCGCTGTGTCCAGCTTGGCCCTGGCCTGCTTGGTCCAGTCCTGCAACTGCTCCAGGTTGTGCTGGACCTCGGCCAGTTGGTCAGGAGGCAGTGCCTCCAACTGGGCTACCGACATCTCGGTGATCTGGGCGGGGTAGATGGTGAGATCGCTCATCGTTTCCCCCTTCAGCGCATGGCGCGCTCGGACGTCGAGTCGTGCAGGGCGTAGTGCTCGAAGTCGACGACGGCGTCGAGCGGATAGCTGACGCGCTTGGACAACTTCAGGTAGCGGGGCCCGCGACCTTCACTGCGCCAGCGCTGCAGGGTTTTGGGGCTGAGGCCCCAGCGCTGCGCGAGCTCGATCTCCGTCAGTACGCGACGGTCGCTGGGGGAAAGACTGTTGATCGCCTGGTGGGGCGACCGGGGAATGGTGCTTGCCGTTGTCGGCATGGATGCCTCCTATGACGCTGTTGAGGAACAGGTGTCATTGCAGGCTTCGGGTGGCGAACTTAGGATGGACGCAATGGCGAACCACGCCGGAACTTCTGGTTCGCCAATGCACCGGCTCAAAAGAGAAGGGCGAGCACATGGCTCGCCCCAAGCATGGGTGCAGTTCAGCCGCGCGCGATCACGCCTCGTGGAGTGCGTCGATCAACGGGCAGCGAACCCGGCCGCGCTTTGACCCGCAGCGCTGGACCAAGTCCGACAAGGCGACTTCGATGCGCTGCAGATCGGCAATCCGAGCGCGTACGTCATCGAGCTTCTTTTGCCCCCGCTCGCGCGCTTGCTGGCACTGTGTGCCGTCGTCAAGACTGAGAAGATCGGCAACTTCGTCAAGGCTGAAACCCAACCTCTGTGCCGACTTGATGAAGCGGACACGGCCGAGTTCTGCTGCTCCATAGCGGCGGATGCCGCCTTGCGGCCGATCCGGCTCTGGCATCAACCCCTTGCGTTGGTAGAAGCGGACGGTTTCGACGTTGACGCCTGCTGCTCGCGCCAGTGCACCAATGGTCATCGTCTCGCGGTCGGCAATGATGTCCATGCTCTTGACTCCGTACTTAGGTACGGACTTAAGCTTACGACGTGAATGATGATTCCTCAACCTCGCCAGTAGACGCCGGCGGCGGCCGTGTAGCGCTCGTGACCGGGTTCGTCACGGCGATCCTGGCTTCGACCTGCTGTCTCGGACCGCTGGTGCTGATCACGCTTGGCTTCTCGGGTGCGTGGATCAGCAACCTGACGGTGCTCGAACCCTACCGCCCGATCTTCATTGGCGCGGCGGTCGTTGCGCTGGTGCTCGCCGCGCGTCGCATCTGGGCGAAAGCCCCGGCATGCGAGCCTGGCCAGGTCTGCGCGGTGCCCCGCGTCCAGCGCGGCTACAAGCTGCTGTTTGGGATCGTGGTGGCCCTGGTGATCGTGGCGCTCGGCTTCCCCCTGGTCGCGCCCTGGTTCTATTGATTGGAGATTGTCATGAAACGAATGCTGGTGTGGCCTTGCTTCGCGCTCGCCGTGGCCTTGAGCGGCCCGGTTTCTGCCGGAACCAAGACCGTCACCTTGTCGGTCCCGGGGATGAATTGCGCCGCCTGCCCGATCACGGTGAAGATGGCGCTCGGCAAGGTGCCGGGAGTGGCCAAGACGGACGTGAATCTCGACAAGCGACAAGCGGCCGTGACCTTTGACGATGCTCGCACCAACGCTGAGGCGCTGATGCGAGCGACCAAGGACGCAGGGTTCCCTTCGACCGTGGTCGGGAGCGTCCAGTGAGCACTGTGGTCCTGGAATCGACACTGACCTGCCCGTCGTGCGGGCATTCCAAGGCCGAGATCATGCCCACCGACGCCTGCCAGTGGTTCTACGAGTGCGAGGCCTGTCACACCGTGCTCAAACCAAAGCCGGGCGACTGCTGCGTCTACTGCTCCTACGGCACCGTCCCGTGCCCGCCGATCCAGGAGCGAGGGCACGGCAGTTGTTGTGCTGGCTGAGCGCCGCCACTACCCAGCGGTAACGCCCAACAGCTTGCGCTGCTCAGCCCAGTCACGCGGCAGCAGTTCGTGGCGGCCGCGCAGCACCTGCAAGTTCAGGTGCCGGGGCTGTCGACCATCGAGGACGGCCTCGATGATGTCGGGCGCCAGCATGGTGAGCCGCAGCACCTCTGCCACCCAGCCAGGCTCCAGCTTCAGCGCCCGCGCGAGATCGGTGGCAGTCGGGTGGCGACCCTCGTCGAGCAGGCGCTTCCAGTAGAAGGCCTTGCCTAAGGTCTTGATCATCGGGATGTCGAGCCCGCCCGATGCCCGCGCGATTTCCCCGGCCGTCGGAGGAATGAGCAGCTTGCGGTTCTGCCGACGCTTGATCGTCAGCGGGACCAGGGTCACGCGCTGCTGGCCGCTGACGTAGCTGCGTGTGTCGGTGCCGACCTCGATGCGCACGGTGAGAAGGCGCGGATTGCCGGCAGTGGCGTTGCTGTTTTCGGTCATGCCAGGGCCTCCTCCTGCATGTCGCCGGCCTCCTCGACGAGGGGGTGCTCGGCGATGTCCGGGCCGAGGCCAATCCACCCATCGTCTCGCCAGTGGATGTCGATGCCTTGCTCGTGCATCTGCACGCGCTCGATCAGCAGGCGGGTCAGCCGCTGCTGCTCGGCCGGGAACAACTGCTCCCACACGGCGCCGATGCGCTGCATCGCCACGACCACCTGCGCCTCGTCGAGCGCCGCGCCGGCCGGATAGCGCTGGCACGCCCGCCATGTGCCAATCAGCACCTCCGGTGCCGACAGCGCCTCGTGGATCTGGGCCAGCACCGCGTTCTCGATCTCGGCGGCCGGCAGGTGCCCGACATCGGGTACGCCTGGCGACAGGGTGGCGCCGGCGTTGCGGCGCTTGTGCAGGTATGGGACGTAGTAGCGGTACGTCCGCCCGTTCTTCTTCTTGACGAAGGTGTGCAGCATGCGCTGGCCATCGGGCGCGAAGAGCAGCCCGGCCAAGAGGGCTGGGTGCTTAGCGCGGTGCTCACGCGGCGCCTGCTTGCGGCGCTCGACGAAGGCATGCGCGGCGTCCCATAGCGCCTGCGGCACGATGGCCTCGTGCTGGGCGGTGAACCACGTACCCTTGTTGCGGATCTCGCCGAGGTAGATGCGGTTGCGCAGCATGGTGAAGATGTACTGCTGATCGATGGGCCGGCCGGTCCGCTGACGGCCGTCCTGCGTCACCCACGCCTTGGTGGTGTGTCCCTCCACGGCCATCTCTCGCACCAGACGCGCGGCCGACCCATGTTCGGCATAGCGCCTGAAGAGGTCGCGCACCAAGGCGGCCTCGCGTTCGTTGACGATCAGCTTGCGCTCGACGACGTCGTAGCCCAGCGGCGGCATCCCGCCCATCCACATGCCCTTGGCCTTGCTGGCCGCGATCTTGTCGCGGATGCGCTCGCCAGTGACCTCGCGCTCGAACTGGGCGAACGACAGCAGGATGTTGAGCGTGAGCCGCCCCATCGACGTCGTCGTGTTGAACTGCTGCGTGACCGAGACGAAGGACACGCCATTGCGGTCGAACACCTCGACCAGCTTGGCGAAGTCGGGCAAGCTGCGCGTCAGGCGGTCGATCTTGTAGACGACGATGATGTCGACCCGCCCGGCCTCGATGTCCGCCAGCAGGCGCCTGAGTGCGGGGCGTTCCACGTTGCCGCCTGAGAAGCCACCGTCGTCGTAGCCGTCGTTGACGGCGATCCACCCCTCGTGGCGCTGGCTGGCGATGTAGGCCAGCCCGGCATCACGCTGCGCCTCGAGGCTGTTGTATTCCTGGTCGAGCCCTTCGTCGGTGGACTTGCGCGTGTAGACGGCGCAGCGCTTCTTCGCCGTGATCGGGTTCACCGGCGTTCCCGGTTGTCGGTTCGCCCTCATGCCGGCACCTTCCTCTTGTCCCCGGACTTCAGGCCGAAGAACACGGGCCCGGACCAGTGCGTGCCGGTGATGTGGCGCGCAACGGCCGACAGGCTTTTGAATCGCTGACCCCGGTAGTCGAAATCGAAGGGACCGCGCACGAGCACGCGGTGCTCAATGTCGTCGTACATGCGCGTCAGCACGGTGCCCGGCAGCAGACGGTTGGCGTCGCGGCGCAGCTGCCGGGGCAGGATGCCCGTCTCGCCGATCTCCTCCAGCTTGCGGCGCACCGAGGACTTGAGCCCGCCGAGGGCGCGCTCCTGGATCTTGTAGGCCAGCCGGCTCTCCAGCCAGGTGCGATGGTGGTGGTTCGGGCGTTCGTCAAAGTGCTCGTCCCACAATGCCCACAGGCTGTTCATCGGCAGGTGCGGAAGCTGGGCGATGCGGGCGGTGATGGCGGCCGCGTCGGTGTGAGGTGTGTGTGCCGTCATGGGCGAACTCCGTTGTCGTGATCCGGGTTCGCATTCACGCGCTCCTGGCCGACGAAGCCAAGGCCAACCGCGTCGCTGTCGGCGGCGATTGAAGAATCGGACGGTGGCTGGTGCTGCCCGCGAAGCCGCAGGAGTGCGGCAGCCAGCAGATCGACGACTTCCTGGTGCGCGTGCCGTGGCCGGTCGGCGGCAGGAGAGAGGGAGACGGGTTCGAGTTCGTGCATGGCAAGCGTTCCGATGGAAAACGCTTGTCATGCTATGAATCGAGGGCGCTTCGCGTAACGTGTTTCGGCGGGAGTGCGGGTAGTTCGAGCACGCTCAGCGGCGAGTCACGGTCAGGCAGTTCGCGTAGTAGCAAGGAATCCCGTCTTCTGGATCTTCATCGGTCTCGTGCCGAACCTGCGTCAGTTCGTACTTCGACTTCGAGGCGTCGATGACGGACTTCGCGCGCTTCTCGATCCACGTTGCACGATTCGTCAGGGTAGGGAATACAACGTGGCAGCTTGCCAGCTTGTTGGCGCCGTCGTTGACAACAAGAAGCTGCTGGAGCCGATCCAAGTCCTTCTCGACTTCGGTCGCGCTCGGATCAAACCCCTTCAGCTCGACTGCGTGGCACGTGGTCTCGGCCATCACGAAGATGTCGACCTTGCCCTTGCGAGAGATCTTCGGTTTCTCTGCCTTGAACCATTTCTTGAGCCCACTTGCCCGAGTGACGAGATCGAACAGCACGGACTTCGTCGGCTCTTCCAATCGAATCTGAATGTCGAGACCGTGAAAGTGTTCGAACCCGTCGGTCAGGGCGTCTGCGACGGCCACGGTCAAAAGGTACTCCGGCTTGATGTGAAGGAGCTCCTTGGTGTACCGCCAGTGGCGATCCACACCTGCCTTCAAACCATTCAGCAACTGCTCTTCGATCTTCATGTTTACGTTCGCGCACCACACTCGGGCGATCAGCGGACGGGGTACTGGCCCGTCGAGATGAACTGGTCGTAGCTGTCGAAGCTCTCGCCGTCCTGCCAGGACTGATCCCAGGGGCGGGGCTCGGCGCCTTCGAGCATCAGCAGGGTCAGCACGCGATCACGCGCGCCGTAGCTGTGCTTGAACTCGCGCAGCTTCATGTAGGGTGCATCCTCGGCGCACCACGTCGAGGCCGGAAGCTCGATACCGTCCCACGCCTGTTCGATGCTTTCGTCGGCCGCCAGGGTGCCAGGCAGCGGCTCCTGCGGATCGGAGGTTCGCCGGATGCGGGCGCGCGTGCGCACCGCGCTCTTGCTGCGCCACTCGTACTTGAGGAAACCGTTGTCCCAGTGCAGCAGGATCGCGCGCTGGTCCGTGTACTTGATGAACCGGATGCACAGCGCCTCGAAGGACACCTCGAACGTCTTCGCCAGATCGCTCAACACCTTGAGGTCGATGCGGCGGTTGGCGATGGCGTCGCGCACCACGTCACCGGGCATCAGGATGTTGCTGGCGAACTCGTCGGCTTCCCGTTCGATGACGGCGGCGGTGTCGAGGCCGAAGTGGACAGACTCCTTGTCGCAGCGAAAGGACCCTTGTCGTGCTCGGTGCAGGACGAAGTGCCCGAGCTCGTGCGCGATGGTGAACCGACGCCGTTCGGGCCCAGCCTCCGGGTTGACGAAGATCCCCCATTCGGCGGCGTCCTTCGGATTTCGCACCAGCATGCCCTCGCAGCTTTCGACCGGCGAAGGCATCGGCGGCTTGATGACCCGCACATCCTTGCCGAGAGGGCTGCCGGGCAAGCCTTCACGGACCTGGTCCAGGTCGACATGCACCACGGCCTGGCCGTGCGCCGCCCGCAGCCACTTCAGGATCGTGGCGGCGGCGGTGAAGCCGTTGAGTGGTGCGCCGCTGCTCACGCCTTGCCGGCCTCGTCTTTGCGCGACCCGAACATCAGATCGAGCGCCTGTCGGTAGCGCTGCTTCTCCTCGTCGGTCATGCCGGCGTACTCGCGGAAGAACTGGACGTCCTCGGGGCTGGCCTGGGGCACCTTGTCCAGGGTGTCGCCCATCACGTCCTCCATCGTCACGCCCAGCACCTTGGCCAGCGCGTGAACCCGTTCGGCTGAGGGGCGCTGCCCCTCCTTCATCTCCAGTTCCCAGATGTAGGCCTTGGTGCAGCCGACCGCGTCGGCTACCTGCTGCAAGGTCAGCTTCTTCGCCTCGCGCAAGCGCCGCAGGCGTAATCCAAACGCCGAAGCCATGGCGATGTCCCCGTCTCGAATGAACAGTCAGTGTATGAAACCAAGACTGCCAGTATAGCCACGAGATACCAAAGAGCGCTATATGTGCCCTGTTGATTGACAAGCGGAAATGAGCGGGACAGAATCACGCTGTATCTCGCTGCTTTACTACGGCGGGAACAATGTTTAGTAACCCGCAGTCGCCGGCTCGCGCACCCGCCTCATCGGTCCGCAGACCTCCGACGCCCTTCGGAAAGGACCGAGAAGATGAAGAAGACCTTTGTCGACGTGCTGCTTGAGCTGCCGGTGGACACCGCGCTGCGCGACTTCCTGACGGGTCACGGCCTGGCGATGCCCGATGACTTCGCCTGGGATGACACGCCGCCGGCCTCGCAGGCGCTGGTGGACGCCATCCGCGCATGGGCGGACGTTCCCGCCCGAGATCGCCTGATCGGCAACTTGATGGCCAGCGTCCAGCTCGGTGACGGCGCCGGCAAGCAGGCCTTGTTCCAGGCCGCAGCTCGCGACGGTGCCGCCCTGATGGGCCTGGTGGCGTGCCAGAGCGATGTCCATCGCTCGTTCTGGCTGTACGCGAACCACCCGGACCTGTTCGAGCGCGCCTGCGAGTTCGACTACCTGGAGCGCAACGGCACGCAGGCGCAGCAGCACGACCTGGGGGTGAAGCGCCAGCCGCGCACCTCGGATGCTGACCTGGCAGGCCTGCGGCAGGCGATCTCGGCGTTCTACCAGCGCGAGTTGCAGTGCGGCGACGGCAGCGCGGCCTACGTGGTCGAGCGCAGCCCCGGTGTCCTCCTGCTGACGGTCCACGTCAAGGATCTGGCCATGCTGCGCCTGGAGTTCGAGGGCGCGACCCTCATGCGCCGTGTCGGCAACCCGAACATCCACATGGTGCTGGAGTACGCCGTCGCCACCGGCGTGGTGCGCACCCTGGTCCGTGGCGGCGCGAAGTACCACCAGATGCTGGTCGACGCGTTTGCCGAGCACCTGTTGGGCGTCAAGGTGGAGCCGCACCGCATCAAGCCGCCGACGCTGGACTTGTCGGTGCTGCGCCTGGGCTTCGACGTGCCCAAGGCCGTGGCGGACGGCTTCGCCGCCCTGCAGGTGAAGTCGATCTCGGTGCTGAGTCCGGATACCGCCCTGAAGCTGGACTGCACGGCGATGGCGTCCAGCGAGCAGCGCTGCGTCACCGAACTGCTGCAGGCAGCGTTCCCCAATGAGGACCCGCTGGCCCGCGGCTGGCTGGTCACGGCTGCGCGCATCAACCTGTACTACCCGCCCGAGCTTGGCAAGTCGCGCTCGAAGGTCATCACGGTGGAGGTGACGCGTCGCGGCCGCCTGAACCTGCACAAGTTCGACGCGGCGCTGCAGGCGAAGCTGGAGGGCTACCTCGTCGACCTGGGCATCCTGCAGGCCGGGCAGACCCTCAGCGCCCAGGAGGCTCCGCCGGAGGCCGGCACGGTGACCCAGCAGCCGGTGTACGAGGACTGACCGGTGGCGGCGCACGACGCCTGGGCCTTGGTGTGCCGTCTGTTCGCGGGCGGCACGCCGGTGCTGCGCGCATCGCTGTCGCCCCGCGAGATCGGCGCCTTGCCCGCTCTCGGGCGCGCGGTGCGGCCGGCGGCGCTGGACCAGCGATTCGTGCTCTGCCCGTACTGCCAGCAGCACCGAGCGCAGGTCTGGGGTGGCGGTCGCGGCGGGCGCACCTGCCATTGCCCGGAGTGCGGACCGGTGTCGGTCGCGGCCGACGACGTGGCCGCGCTGGTGCTGGACGATGACTGGCTGCGCCAGAAGCTGCGCCTCGCGCTGGAGATCGAGAGCCGCGATGGCGTCGACGATCTCGGCGCTGGCGTGTGGCGGCTGGGTGACTCACGACGCTCGCCGGTGCTGCTCGCACGCGAGATCGTTCGTCTGTGGCGCGAGCCGGCGCTGCTGGACCGGGTGCGCGTGGCCGGTGGCGACATCCGGGTGATCACGCCGAAGCCCAGCGAGACGCGCGGCGCGCCCTTCGGGGCCGGCGTGGAGTGGCTGGCGTTGGAGGATCGGTTTGCGTTCTTTGGCGGCGGCATCGCATTCATCAGCGCAGGCGGTGCCCGCGGAACGGCAGGAGTGGTCGCCCCGACCACACCGGTGCATGGGCCGTTCTCTGAAGACTTCAGGTGGGTGACGCTCCCCGACTGGCCGGATGGACCGATCCGCTGCACTGACGGCCAGGCGGCGGTGTTCAAGTCTCTCTGGTCGTTCAAGGGTGAGCCCGTGACGGCTGAGCGGGTCATGCAGCGCGCCGACCTGGACAGCGACAAGCCGATCGATGTGTTCAAGGTGAAGGCGCGCGACAAAGGCAAGCCCGAAGCCGAGGGCCCGCTGGCCGCCTACCGTGCCCTCGTGGTCACGCAGAAGCGTCAGGGTCTGTACTCGATGCCCGAAGCCGCAACCCCGACCACGGCGTCGGCCTGATCCCCTGGTCATCCAAGCGCGATGGACAACCGATGGCAGTGACGCACGCGCAAGTCATCGCCACGAAAGGCCGCCTGCGTGTGCTCCGGCGAAGAAGTTGGCGCAGGTTTTGAGAGAACTGAGAGCAGAAGAGAGTCGAACCGGGCGACTTCGGGACGCCGGGCCGCCACGGCGTGGCACATGCAGATCGGCGCCGTACCCCGCGCGGTGTCGGGGAACCCGGAAATGAAAACGCCCAACCGATAGAGGTTGGGCGTTGAATGGTGGTGGAGCGGAGGAGGATCGAACTCCCGACCTTCGCATTGCGAACGCGACGCTCTCCCAGCTGAGCTACCGCCCCACGAAGGGCCGAATTATAGCTGCCGGGGAGAGGGTTTCGCAAATGCCATGCCCGAGGCCGGACGTCGCCGAGGCGGGAAAACGAAGTGGGCGGAAAACCGCGAAGGCTGGCGAACAGGTGCGCGCGTGGCCGATGGGACACCGCGGCCAACAGCCGCCCGCGCTGGGGCGGGCGGCGGATCAGGTGCCAGGCCGGCTATCGCGGGGCGCAGAAGACGATGCCTTCACCGGCCCAGCCCTGGGCCATCATTTCGGCTTGGATACCGGCGTCCGCGGTGTAGCGGTGGTTCGAGTCGTTTTGTTGCCAACGGCCGTTGTAGCTCCGGTAGACAGGCACCGCGTCGCTGGCGCAGGCGCCGTATCCAGGCACGGCGATGTTGAAGGCGACACCTTCGTAGCTCCAGCCTGGCGTGGCTTTCACCTGGGCGCATTCGTCAGCGCTGGCAGTGTAGAAGTGCGAGTTGGGCCCGACGCCCGGGGTGCCGAAGAAGCGGCACACCGGGCTCGTGCCGGCCGGGGCGCCAACGGCTGGGTAGGCGTAGAACGCGTACCCGGTCCGACTCCAGCCGCTGCCGGCGGCGCCTTTGTCGATGGCTCGTGCTTCGTTGCCGTCGGCGGTCAGGAAGTAGTGTGAGAGGCCGGCGTGCCAGAACTCCACCGCGGTGTTGCGCTCGGGCCGGGCGGCAGCGGCGGTGTTGAAGACGCGCATGCTGGCTGCTTGGCCGTTGGCGGCGTAGAGGCGCTGGCGCTGGGGGTCGACGGCGTACTGGGTGTTCATGGCGCTGGGCACCGGACCAAGGGTGTAGGCCTCGAGCAGGGCCAAGCTTTCGCGGTCGAGTTTCGCGACCACGTCATGGGCAGCGCCGTTCACGGTTTCCGTGCTGGACGTCCAAAGGATGCCGCTGGTTTCATCGACGCCGATGACCCGTTCGCCGCGGGCGAGCATGCGGCCGGTCGGCAGCCCCGTGGCGCCGTCGATTTCCATGGGGCCGGCGTACACCCGCACCCGGCCGGCATCGACGAAAAGTTGGTCCACCGAGGCGCCATAGCTGGGCATGCCGGAAAGCTTGCCGTCCGAGAGCAGCATCGGCGCGGCGCCGCCCACATCCCAAACGGTAAGGTGCCCCTTGGTCTGCCAATAAGCGAACAGCCGCCCCGTGCTCGGCACCACGCGCACCTGCATCTGGCCCGGGCCGCCGCCAGTGTCGCCGCCCTGGAATCCGGGCACGGTGATCGGCGCCAGCGCGGCGCGCCGCGCCAGGTCGACCACGGCGATCTTTCCGAACTCGGGGTAGGCGGCGTAAGCGCGCTGCCGCGCGCTGTCGATGGCGAGGTCGGGTAGCCGGTCGGTACTTCCCTTGGCAAGGCCCAGCGGAATGGTTGCCACCAGTACGCGCCCGGCGCGCAAGTCGAACACCGACAGGGTGCTGTCCCAGGCGTTGAGCACATATAGTTCGCTGCCGGCGTCGCTGCCGCGCATGGGAATGGGCCAGAAGCCGGCGCTGAAGGTGGCGAGGCTGCTGGTTGAAGCGTGCCATTGCGCCAGATAGCTGCCACCGAGGCGGCTATTGAGATAGAGGTATTCGCCGCCCAGCGCCAGGGTGACCATTTCCGCCGAATCTCCCAGGCGCAAGGCACGTGCCTCGCCGCCCCCGCGGGCCACACTCCAGATGATGGAAGCGTCGCCCTCGGGTGCGTAATAGCGGCCGTTGGCGCGGTTGTAGGCGAGGCTCGACGGCTTGTGGCCGATGGCGACGTCGGCGACGGCCGTGTAGCGGCTTGTTTCGAAGATGCGCACCTGCCCGCCCGAATTCGCGACAGTGCCCTCGGCGGCGCGATCGAGTACCAGTACCGCCACTTCGCCGCGGTTGGAGTCAAAGGCGAGGTCCTTGGTTTCTTGCGTGGGCGAAAGCGCCATTTGGCCGAGCAAAGCACCGGAGGCTGCCACCGCCAATATCTGCCCGCCCGCCACCACGAAGAAGCGCTGCCCGTTGGCGTCATAGGCCATGCGCTGCGGGCGCACCGAGCCACCCAGGGGCAGGCTAATGGTGGCTGCGACACGACGCGTGTTCGGATCGAAGTTGTAGATTCGCAAGGTCCCGGGCGTGGCGGCGTCGAGCACATAGACGCGGTCACTGGCCTCATCGTAAAGCGCTTGTGCCGCGCCGGCGCCCATCTCGTCGGTCGAGTAAGCGAGACCCAGATCACTTCCGCGATAGGCCTTGAAAGTTGGCGCGCTCGATTGGGTAAGATAGACCAGTCCCCGCCGGGTGTCGGCAACCGGGCGTGCCATGGTGGGCGTCACGGCGATCGGCCCTACCCGCGTGCCAGTGGCCAGATCGATGGCGCGCAGCGTGTTGCTGGTGGCGTCGTTGACGTAGAGGCGATTGGCGACCGCGTCCACCGAGAGGTATTTGAGTCCGTAGCCGTCGCTGCCGGTTTCGACGTGGGTGACCCACGTTTCGGTGGCGCCATCCAATACGCCCAGCGCGGAGGACATGATGCCCGCGGCATAGACGCGGTTATGTGTGGCATCGATGGCCAGACCGTGCAGCTTGATCACGTTGGCGTCCAGTACGCGACCCTGGCGCACGCGCAGATCCACGGTTTCCAGCAGTTGCAGGGCGGCTCGCGCGGGCAGTACGCAAGCCGCCAAGCCGCAGAAGAACAACACAGAAGCGAGTAGGTTGATGCGCAGCATGTTCACTCCAAAGCTTTGGGCTCCTCCCAGAGTCCAGGGGTGCGTCGTGCTTGCCGAGCGGATCGCTACTCGCCTTCGCTGCCCTTGCGGACATTGTGCTGTTTCGAGTGTGCGGCGTGTTGGCGGGACTTGTAAGAATCGGTTACGGCGGTAACATCTTCGCCAATGGCCGCGCGCTGGGCTTTCGTGCTACATTGCCCGCGCCTTACAAATCTGTTGCAAAGGATTTCACGATGCCCCGACAAGCCATCCACACCGACCGCGCGCCGGCGGCCATCGGTACTTATTCGCAGGCGGTGCGAGCCGGCGACACCATCTACCTTTCCGGGCAGCTCGGACTCGATCCGCAAACGATGCAGCTCAAAGAAGGAATCGAAGCGCAGATTCGACAAGCCTTCGACAACCTCAAGGCGGTGGCCGAAGCTTCGGGCAGCAGACTCGGCGATGCGGTGAAGCTCAACGTCTATCTCACCGATTTGGCTCACTTTGGCAAGGTCAATGAAATCATGGCCGGTTATTTCATCCAACCGTACCCGGCGCGCGCGGCCATCGGTGTCGCTTCCTTGCCGCGCGGAGGTCTGGTGGAAATCGACGCCGTTCTCGTATCGGGCTGACCCCCGCGCCACCAGTGAGCCCCCGCGCCGCGAGCAAGAAGGCTGCGGCGGCCGCGCCGGCGGCCAAGCGCGGCACCCTACGCGAAAAACTGGCGCGCCTCGGGCTCTTGCGCGACGCCGATCTCATCCTCCATCTGCCGCTGCGTTATGAAGACCGCACCCGGCTCACGGCGCTTGCCGACCTGGCCGCCGGCGACACCGCCCAAGTCGAGGCCGAAGTCGCGCTCGCCGAAGTCACTTACCGGCCACGCCGCGCTTTGGTTGCCCATCTGGTGGAGGGCATGGGCAAGCTCACGCTGCGCTACTTCAACTTTTATCCGAATCACGTGAAGATTCTGACCAGGGGCCGGCGGGTGCGGGTTTTCGGAGAAGTGCGCTGGGGCCATCACGGCTTGGAGATGGTGCATCCCACGCTGCGCGACGCCAGCTCGGCCGAAGCCCTGCCCGATCGGCTCACGCCGGTTTACCCCACCACCGCGGGCCTGCCCCAGGAGACGCTGAGGAAGCTCGTGCATCGCGCCCTGGAAAGCGCCGGCGAGGGCCTCGCCGACACCCTGCCCGAGGCGCTGCGGCAGCGGCTGCGGCTGTGGGATTTTGCCGAGAGCCTCGACTATCTCCATCACCCGCCGCCCGCGGCACGGTTGGCGGCCTTGGACAGCCGCCGCCACCCGGCCTGGGAGCGGCTCAAGTTCGACGAACTCCTCGCCCAGCAGCTCTCGCTCAAAGCGCATCGCCGCGCGCGCGCGGCGCGGCGTGCTCAGCCCCTGGCTGCGGCCGATGCCTTGGTGCGAACACTGCTGGCGCGCTTGCCTTTTCGCCTGACCGGTGCCCAAGAACGGGTTTGGCAGGAGTTGCAAAATGAGCTGCGGTTGCCGCGGCCGATGCATCGGCTTTTGCAAGGCGACGTGGGCAGCGGCAAAACCATCGTTGCCGCTCTGGCCGCGCTGCACACGGTGGAAGCGGGCTTCCAGGCGGCTTTCATGGCGCCTACGGAAATCCTCGCCGAACAGCATTACCGCAAGCTCGCCGAGTGGTTCGAAGCGCTCGGGGTGCCGATTGTTTGGCTGGTCGGTGCACAGGCCGCCGCGGCGCGCCGTGAAGCCCTGGCCGCTTGCGAGGCAGGCACGCCGGGGGTGGTGGTCGGCACCCACGCGCTCTTCCAAGAGGGGGTTGCGCTGCCGCGCCTCGCCTTGGTGATCATCGATGAGCAACACCGCTTCGGCGTGGCGCAGCGCCTCGCTTTGCGGGGCAAGAAGGAAGGAGAACTGGAGCCGCATCAGTTGATGATGAGCGCCACGCCCATACCGCGCACCCTAGCCATGAGCTACTACGCCGACCTCGACGTTTCCGTGCTCGATGAAATGCCAGCGGGCCGCCGGCCGGTAATGACCAAGCTCGCCAGCCAAAGGCGCCGGTCCGAGGTAGTCGAGCGGGTGCGCCGGGTCTGCGCCGCGGGCCAGCAGGTGTATTGGGTGTGCCCTTTGATCGAGGAGTCGGAAAAAGTCGATCTCAAAAACGCCGTGGCCACGCGCGATGCCTTGGCCGAAACCCTGCCCGAGTTGCGGGTGGGGCTTTTGCATGGGCGCATGAAGTCGGAAGAGAAGGCGGCGGTGATGGATGCCCTCATGGCGCGGCAGATCCAGGTGTTGGTGGCCACCACGGTCGTGGAAGTGGGCGTCGACGTGCCCAATGCCACGCTCATGGTGATCGAGCATGCCGAACGCTTCGGCCTCGCGCAGCTGCATCAGCTGCGAGGCCGCGTCGGGCGCGGCAGCGAGTCCTCGGCGTGCGTGCTCCTCTACGACGAGCCCCTGGGCCAAATCGCCAAGGCAAGGCTCAAGGTCATCTTCGAGAACAGCGACGGCTTCGAAATCGCCCGCCAGGATTTGCTGATCCGCGGGCCGGGCGAAATGCTGGGCGCCCGCCAATCGGGGCTGCCGCTGCTGCGTTTTGCCGACATCGAAGCGGACTTCGCGCTCATGCAGAGCGCCCGGCAAGCGGCCGAGGAGCTGCTACGGGACGCGCCGGAGGTTGCCGCGCGGCATGTCGAGCGCTGGCTCGGCGGCAAGCAGGAGTTCTTTCGGGCTTAGGCCGCGCGCGGCTCGGGAGCAACCGCGGGCGGCGATTTGGCCGCGATCAAGGCCCTTTGGCCCGCCAACGCGGTAGAATTAGCGCCCAAACCGCTACGCCTCGCCTATCCGTGCAGCTCTTCGCCCTCGGCCTCAACCACCTGACCGCGCCCATTACGGTGCGGGAAAAGGTCGCCTTTCAGGTGGACACTCTGGGCCAGGCGCTGCGCGATCTTCTGGCGCGGCCGCCAGTGCGCGAAGCGGCCATCCTCTCGACCTGCAATCGCACCGAGGTGTATTGCCATGGCGCGGAGGTGGCGCCGGTCAAGGATTGGCTGACCGCCTACCATCAGTTGCCGCGCGAGAGCCTCGATCCCTATCTCTATACATTGCCGCAAGAGGCGGCGGTGCAGCACGCCTTCCGGGTCGCCAGCGGTCTCGATTCCATGGTGCTGGGCGAGCCGCAAATTCTCGGACAGATGAAGCAGGCGGTGCGCACGGCGGAGGCAGCGGGCTCGATGGGGCTGGTGCTCTCCAAACTCTTTCAGCGCACCTTTGCGGTGGCCAAGGAAGTGCGCAGCCAAACCGATATCGGTGCCGCTTCGATCTCTATGGCCGCGGCGGCGGTGCGTTTGGCCGAGCGCATCTACCCGGACCTCGGCGAACAGAACCTCCTATTGGTGGGTGCTGGGGAAATGATCGAACTGACGGCTACCCACTTCGCCGCCAAACACCCGCGTAGCGTCACCGTCGCCAATCGCACGCTGGAGCGCGGGGCTGCGCTGGCGGCGCGGTTTGGCGCCAGCGCCATCACGCTCAACGAGTTGCCCGAGCAGCTGGCGCGCTTCGATATCATCATTTCCTGCACCGCCAGCAGTCTACCGATACTCGGCAAGGGCCTCCTGGAGCGTGTGGCGAAGGCGCGCCGGCACGAACCCATATTCATCGTCGATTTGGCCGTGCCGCGCGACGTGGAGCCCGAGGTCGCGGAACTCGACGACGTGTTTCTCTACACCGTCGATGACCTGGCCAACGTCGTCAAAGACAACCTGCAAGTGCGCCAGGGTGCGGTGGCCGAGGCCGAAGAGATCATTCGCGGGCAATCGGAGCAGTTCCTCAAATGGCTGGGCAGTCGCGCCGTGGTGCCTACTATCCGCGCCCTGCACGAATATGCGGAAATCCTGCGCATTCAGGAACTGGAGCGCGCGCGGCGACTTTTGGCGGGCGGAGCCTCCGCCGAAGAGGTGCTGGAGCAGTTCTCGCGCGGTCTCACCAACAAATTTCTGCACGCGCCCACCCGTACCCTCAACGACGCGGGTGAAGCCGAGCGCGCCGAGTTGCTGGCGCTTTTTCAGCGCATGTACCAGTTGCCGGAAGGCGATTAGAGGCGCCGTCCAGCGGTCATGCTGCCGCGGCGTTCGGTGGCGCGCCCAAATCAAATCATGAAGCCCTCGCTTGCCACCAAACTTGCCCAGCTCGCTCAGCGACTGGATGAACTCGACCGTGAACTGGCCTCGGAAACGGTCACCGCGAACATTGACAATTACCGCAAACTCACGCGCGAACATGCGGAAATCGCGCCGGTGGTGGCGCTTTATCGGCACTACCAGCAAACCGAGCAAGATCTCGCCGCCGCCCAGGACATGGCAGCGGATCTGGATATGAAGGCCTTCGCCGAGGAAGAGGCGGACGCCGCCAAGGCGCGCATGGCAGAGCTTGAAAGCGAATTGCAGAAGGCGCTCTTGCCGCGCGACCCCAATGACGAACGCAACATCTTCCTGGAAATTCGTGCCGGCACCGGCGGCGAAGAGTCGGCACTGTTTGCAGCTAACCTCTACCGCATGTACGTGCGCTATGCCGAGCGGCAGCGCTGGCAAGTGGAGCAGATTTCGGAGAACGCCAGCGACCTGGGCGGCTTCCGCGAGGTGATTCTGCGCGTCATCGGGCAGGGCGCCTACTCCAAACTCAAGTTCGAGTCCGGCGGCCATCGTGTGCAGCGGGTGCCTGAAACCGAGGCCCAGGGGCGTATCCACACCTCCGCTTGCACCGTGGCGGTGCTGCCCGAAGCCGACCCCATCAAGGACATCGCGATCAACCCGGCCGATTTGCGCGTCGACACCTTTCGCGCTTCGGGCGCGGGTGGGCAGCACATCAACAAGACCGATTCGGCGGTGCGCATTACCCACCTGCCCAGCGGCCTGGTGGTCGAATGCCAGGACGACCGCTCGCAGCATCGCAACAAGGCCCAGGCCATGGCGGTGCTCGCTTCGCGCCTCTTGGATCGCCAGCGCTCGGAGCGCCAGGCCAAGGAAGCGGCCACCCGCAAGTCCCTGGTGGGGAGCGGCGATCGCAGCGAACGCATCCGCACGTACAACTTCCCGCAAGGGCGGGTCACCGACCATCGCATCAACCTCACCCTCTACAAGATCGATCAAATCATGGACGGTGATCTCACGGAACTGGTCGATGCGCTTGCTGCGGAACACCAGGCCGAGCAGTTGCAGACCTTGGCGGAGAGCGCATGACGTCCCCATCCGGCGCCGTGATGCGGCGATTCTCACGGGCGTTGGCCTGCGGCAACGGCTGGGCGGCAATCGCGGTCGCGCGATCCGATCGGCTATAATCGCGCTCCCCCGCCCGCGCGTTTTCTGATTCATGCATGCATTTTTCGAGGATGACGGCATTTTCAAAGCCGGCACCATCCTCGCCGACAATGATAGCTCGCTGCATCTCGAGGCCAGCACCGGCAAGCGCTTGAAGGTCAAGGCTGCGCAGGTGCTGCTGCGCTTCGCCACGCCGGGACCGGCGAGCCTGTTGACTGAAGCGCAGGCGCTTGCTGCCACCCTCGAGCCCGATTTTCTTTGGGAAGTGTGCGGCGAGGAAGAATTCGCCGCCACCGATCTGGCCACGGACTATTTTGGACACGCCCCGTCGGCGGCGGAAAGCGCCGCGGTGATCTATTGTCTCCACGGCGCGCCGGCGCATTTCTATCGCAAGGGCAAGGGGCGCTACAAAGCCGCCCCCGAAGCGGCGCTGAAGGCCGCCAAGGCGGGTTTTGAAAAAAGACGCCTGGAGGCGGAAAGGATCGCCGGCTGGGTGGAGGCGCTGGTGCGGCGCGAGCTGCCCGAGGAGATAAGGCTGGCCAGCGATCGGCTGCTCTATGGGCCGGACAAGAACGCGCTCGAATACAAGGCGCTTTCCCAGGCCTGCGAGACGACCAAGCTCGCGCCCCTGAAGCTGCTCTCGGAATGCGGGGCAGTGCGCTCCAGCCACGACTATCACTTCAATCGCTTCCTGTTCGAGCTGTTTCCGCGCGGCACGGGTTTCGGTGCCTACGAGCTGCCGTGTCTCGATGGCGACTTACCGCTGGCGCAAGTGGATGCCTTTTCGATCGATGATGCCAGCACCACCGAAATCGACGATGCGTTTTCGGTGACGCGGCTGAGCGATGGCCGGGTGCGCGTGGGCATACACATTGCCGCGCCGGCTTTGGGCATGGAACCCGGATCGCGGCTCGACGCCATCGCCCGGGCGCGGCTTTCCACGGTGTACATGCCCGGCCACAAGCTCACCATGCTGCCCGAGGCAGTGATCGCGCTCTATTCTCTTGACGCCGGGCGACAAGTGCCGAGCTTGTCCATGTATCTGAGCCTCGACGAAGCGGGCAACATCGTCGGCGAGGAGAGCGTGATCGAGCGCATCCAGGTCGCGAGCAATTTGCGTCATGAAGAGCTCGACCGCAGCTTTGCTGCCGGCGTGACGATTCCCGGCCAGCCGCACGGCGAGGACTTGGTGCTTTTGCACCGGCTCGCCGTGCGCCTCGAAGCGGCGCGCGGCAAGGAGGAGGTAGCGCGCATCGATTTCAACTTCAGTATCGACAAGCCAAACCCCGAAAATGACGCCACCTGGCGCGTCTCCATCACGCCGCGGCCGCGCGGTTCGCCGCTCGACAAGCTGGTCGCCGAACTGATGATTCACGTCAACGCGAGTTGGGGCAAGCTCTTGGCGGACAGCGGCTGGCCCGGTCTCTACCGCACGCAGGGCGCAGGCAAAGTGAAAATGAGCACCCAGCCGCTGCCGCACCAAGGGCTGGGCCTGGCGCAGTATCTCTGGGCGAGTTCGCCCTTGCGGCGCTACGCCGATTTGGTGAATCAGCGCCAATTGCTGGCATTGATTCAAGGCAAGACGCCGCCCTACCCGGCCAACGCCCCTGAGTTGTTCGCAGCGATGAGCGACTTCGAAGCAACCTACAGCAATTACGCCGAGTTTCAGAATCGCATGGAGAATTACTGGTGCTTGCGCTGGCTTCTGCAGGAGCAATGCCGCGAGCTTGGCGCCAGCGTGGTGCGCGAAAACCTGGTGCGCGCCGAAGCCATACCGCTCTTTCTGCGCGTCGCCGATCTGCCGGCGCTGACCCCCGGCGCGCGTGTGCGGCTCGGGTTGGGCGAAGTCGACTTGATCGCGGCGACGGTGGACACCCGCTATCTCGGCACGGCGGACTGAGGAAAACGCCAGGACCGCCGGAAATTGTGCTCGGGCCTGCTAGAATGGCCGCTTCGGGGTCGCCGCCAGCATCTTGAGCACACTCGTACTGCCCAATTCGGGCCTCAATTGGATTCACGCCATCAATGGCCGAGATCGCAAGATCTGGGTAGCCGTGGGCGTTTCCATCATGCTTCACGGCGTGCTACTGGCATTGAAATTTTCCGGCCACTTGGATAAGGCCCTGGAGAGTTCGCCGCCCCTGGAAGTGGTGCTGGTCAACAGCAAAACCACGGCCAAACCGCACAAAGCGAAGGTGCTCGCGCAGGCTAATCTCGACGGAGGTGGCAACACCGATGCCGAGCGCCGCGCCAAGACCCCCCTGCCGGCCCAGGCCAAGGAGACCCAGGCCAACGAGTTGAGCATCGCCTCGCGCAAAGTGGACAAGCTCGAGCATCAGGCTAAGCAACTGATGGCCCAAGTGAAATCGAAGCAAACCATCGCGCAAGAGACGCCGCGCGTAGAAAACCTCGTCAGGCCGGAACTGCCCAGTGCGCATGAACTGATGCAGCGCACACTCGAAGCGATGCGGCTGGAAGCGGAAATCGCCAAGGAATGGGATTCCTACCAGAAACGCCCGCGCCGCAAATTCGTCGGCGCCCGCGCCGAGGAGTACCGGTTTGCCCGCTACGTCGAGGATTGGCGGCTCAAGATCGAGCGGGTCGGCAACATGAATTACCCCGAAGCCGCGCGCTCGCGGAAACTCTACGGGGACTTGGTAGTCTGCGTGTCGATCCGCGCCGACGGTACCCTGGAGAAAGTCGATATCACCCGAAGCGCCAAGCACAAGATCCTCAATGCCGCGGCCGAACGCATCGCCCAATTGGGAGCGCCTTACGCGCCTTTTTCCGCGGACATGGTGCGCGACACCGATATCCTGGAGATCTGCCGCACTTGGGCGTTCACTCGCGGGGACATCATGGGCACCAGCGCGCTCAAATAGAGGCGAGACCGAGGGTATCGCGATGGACCGCTACGCTGTTATCGGCAACCCGGTTGCTCACAGCAAGTCACCGGAAATCCACGGCATATTCGCCGCGGCAACTGGCCAAGCGCTGAGCTACGAGCGCCTGCTTGCGCCGCTCGACGATTTCGCCGGCGCCTTGGCGCAGTTTCGCCGCGAGGGCGGATTGGGCGCCAACGTGACCCTGCCCTTCAAGCTCGAAGCTTATGCTGCCGCCCAGGAACACAGCGCCCGGGCGGTGCAGGCCGGAGCCGTCAACACCTTGGCCTGGCGCGATGACCTGTGGTTCGGAGACAATACCGACGGAGTTGGCTTGGTGCGCGACTTGCGCCACAATCTCGGCTGCCGCATCGCCGATCAGCGCGTGCTGGTGCTTGGCGCGGGCGGTGCCGCAAGGGGCATTCTAGGCCCGTTGTTGGCGGCACATCCGCGCATGCTGGTGATTTCCAATCGTACCGTCAAGAAGGCCGATGAACTCGCTGCGCTATTCGCCGAAGACGGCCCCATCGTATCGGAAAAGGCGCGCAACCTCGCCGGGCAGAGTTTCGACTTGGTCATCAACGCCACCAGCTCGAGCGTGGCCGACGACGGTCACGCGCTGCCCTGGCCCGGGGAGCTGTTCGGGCCCGGCGCCTTGGCCTACGACCTGATGTACGCTCCCGCCGCAACGAGTTTTTTGCGTTGGGCCGAAGCACAGGGCGCCACACGGCTTGCCGACGGTCTCGGAATGCTGATCGAGCAGGCGGCGGAGAGCTTTTTCATTTGGCGCGGCATCCGGCCCGATACTCGCGCCGCCTTCGCCGCTTTGCGCGCCTGAGCAGGCATGCGCGCGCGGCCGTGGCGCTGGATCGCCTGGACCCTGGCACTCGCCGCTGCGGCGCTGCTCGCGGTCCAGGGTTGGTATCTGGCGCATCTCGTTTGGTATCGCGGTCACAATCCCGAACAGACCGCGTTCATGGGTAAACGCATGGAGGAGCTGGGGCAAAAAAATCCGTCAGCGAAATTGCGCCACCAATGGGTGCCCTACAGCCGCATCTCCATGCACTTGAAGCGCGCCATGATCGCCGCCGAAGACGCCAAATTCGTCGATCACGAAGGCTTCGACTGGGATGGCATCCAGCGTGCCTTGGAGAAAAATCAAAGGAAAGGGCGGGTCGTGGCGGGGGGCTCCACGATCTCGCAGCAGCTCGCCAAAAACCTCTTCCTATCCACGCAGAAGAGCTATGTGCGCAAGGCTGAGGAAGCCGTCATCACCGTGATGATGGAAGCGGTGCTCGAGAAGCAGCGCATTTTCGAGATCTACCTGAATGTCATCGAATGGGGCAACGGCGTCTTTGGCGCCGAGGCCGCGGCGCGCCACTACTTCGGCGTGAGCGCAGCGGAACTCAACGCCGAGCAGGCCGCGCGCCTCGCCGCCATGGCACCCAATCCGCGCTTCTACGATAGGAATCGCGAAACCAAGGGTCTGGCCAAAAAGATCCCGATCATCTTGCAGCGCATGCCGGCTGCGGAGGTGCCTTGAACCGTTCCGCGCGCACGCGTCATGGGCGTAGTTTTCATCTGATTCTAAGGCGCCGAACTCGGCGCCTGCGCTCGATGTGGGAGAAGACTACATTTTCGGAAAAGTCGTGGTGATCGCGCCGTAAACGTTGCTGGTGTTGCTCCGCACTTCGTTGTCTCCGGCCGATTCGAGCACGCCCGAGCTCAACTGGTAAAACCCGTAGCCGTTGTTGACGATGCTGTTGCCGCTGGCAACCAGCGTTGCGCTGGCGCCATTGACCATGGCGCCGTAGGCCAGCCCGGCAAGTTGCGAATTGCGCACGGAGACGTACGCCGTGCCGGCGGTCGTGTAGCTCGACACACCGACCGCCGACCCGCCGACGACAACCGCATCGGTGACGAAGAGGCGGCTGGTGTTGCCGTCATGCAAGTTCTGCGCGGCGAAACCACTGCCGCCCCCTTTCACCAGGCTGCGGTCGACATAGGCTGTCGTGGTGATGGCAGAGCCGGCGAACGAGTCCGTGACCCAGACCGCCAAGTCCACGTTACCCAAGAACTGCGTTTGAGAAATGGTGCCCGTCGCCCCACCGGAAAGCACTATTCCCTCAGTGTTCTTTACGAATAAGGAATTCAAGACCCGCACATCGGCCGCCGTGACAGCCCTAAGTCCATGGCCGAACTTGGCGATCAGGCAACGCTCGATCGACAGCGAGGCTCCATCAGTCATGTTGACCCCGTACGTGCCGCCCAGGCCGTTGATGGTCAGGCCGCGCAGCACCACGTTCACCCCGGCGGTGGCGATGGTGATGCCGCTGCCGGAGAACACCGAAATGCCGGCATAGATACCTTCCGGGGCGATGATCGACACCGATTTGGTGATGGTGACCGGCCCGTAACCGCCGGAACTCAGCACGATGATTTCGCCGCCGGCATCGGTGACGGTAAGTGCGGCGGTGAAGCCGCGGTGTTATTTGAAGTGTTATTTATAGGTGTTATTTCTATACCGGTATCCTTTTTGGACTGCTCCCGGTATC
>JAPKHK010000012.1 GCA_026646885.1 Casimicrobiaceae bacterium
CCATGTTGTTTCTGGCCTCGGACGAGGCGTCGTACATCACGGGTGCCGAACTGCCGGTGGACGGCGGCTTCCTGGCGGTGTGAGCGGGCACCGGTCCGCGAGCATTCATCTTCTCTCTTCGAGGACACGTCAGGAGCAAGCATGTCGAGCGCGCCACTGAACCTCGTCGACATCGGCCGCGGCGATCTCGCGATCGTGTTCGTCCATGGCCGACGGCCATCCGTATGCTGATGAAAGCCGGTGCAGAAATCGCACGCAAGCACAGCTATCCCCACCTGCGCTTCGTCGCCAGCGTCGGCGAGCCGCTCAACCCGGAGGCGGTGTGGTGGGGCAAGGAAGTGCTGGGCCTGCCGATCCACGACAACTGGTGGCAGACCGAGACCGGCGGCATCATGATTGCCAACACGCCGGCCTTCGACATCAAGCCCGGCTCGATGGGGCGCCCCTTGCCCGGCATCGAGGCGGCCATCGTGAAGAAGGACGCAGACGGAAAAGTCAGTCCCATCGACACTGCGGACACCGAGGGCGAACTGGCATTGAAGGCCGGCTGGCCCTCGATGCTGCGCGGCTACCTGCACAACGAGGAGCGCTACCGCAAGTGCTTCGCCGGGGAATGGTATCTCACCGGCGATCTCGCCAAACGCGACGCCGACGGCTGGTTCTGGTTCGTCGGCCGCGCCGACGACGTCATCAAGTCGGCCGGGCACCTGATCGGCCCCTTCGAAGTGGAGAGCGCCCTGATGGAGCACCCGGCGGTGGCCGAGGCCGGCGTCATCGGCAAGCCCGACGAAGTGGTGGGCGAGGTGGTAAAAGCCTTCGTCTCGCTGAAGAAGGGCTTCGAGGCTTCCGACGCCCTGCGCATGGAGCTGCTCGGCCACGCCCGCAAGAAACTCGGCGCCGCGGTGGCGCCGAAGGAGATCGACTTCCTGCCCGCGTTGCCGCGCACGCGCAGCGGCAAGATTATGCGGCGCCTGCTCAAGGCGCGCGAGCTGGGGCTGCCGGAAGGCGACACGTCCACATTGGAGTCGTCGTGAGCGCCTCCGCCGGGCCGCCCCAAGGAGGCGCAGCCATGAATATGGAGCGGGCACAGCCCGCGAACCAACGTCACCCCCTTCCGCGGGAAGGGGGATGGGGGGATGGCCCATGATTCAGCCGCCGCCCTCGGGTCCGGTGCCCTGGGACAAGACCTTCGCGCAGAAGCTGCTCCACGACATGCTGCGCATCCGCCGCATGGAGGAGAAGTGCGCCGAGCTCTACGGGGCGCAGAAGATCCGCGGCTTCCTGCACCTCTACATCGGCGAGGAGGCCTGCGCCGTAGGCGCGATGCACGCGCTGGTGCCGGAAGACAACATCGTCGCCACCTACCGCGAGCACGGCCATGCCCTGGTGCGCGGCGTCTCCATGAATTCCATCATGGCCGAGATGTTCGGCAAGCAGTCGGGCTGCTCGCGCGGGCGCGGCGGCTCGATGCACCTCTTCGACGCGGCCACGCGTTTCTATGGCGGCAACGCCATCGTCGGCGGCGGCCTGCCGCTGGCGGTCGGCTTCGGCCTGGCGGACAAATTGCAGAAACGGCAGGCGGTCACCGCCTGCTTCTTCGGCGAGGGCGCCATGGCCGAGGGCGCCTTCCACGAGTCGATGAACCTCGCCGCGCTGTGGCGGCTGCCGGTGCTGTTCTGCTGCGAGAACAACCTCTACGCCATGGGCACGGCGCTGGCGCGCTCCGAAGCGCAGACCGACCTGTGCGCCAAGGCGGCCAGCTACGCCGTGCCGACGCTGAAGGCCGACGGCATGGACGTGGTGGCGGTGAACGAAGCCATGAAGCTCGCCGCGGCGCACGTGCGCGACGGCCTCGGCCCCTTCTTCCTGGAACTGCAGACCTACCGCTTCCGCGCCCACTCGATGTTCGACCCGGAGCTCTACCGCGACAAGGCCGAGGTGGAGGAATGGAAGACGCGCGGCCCGCTGCACACCTTCTCGGCGCGGCTGAAGGCGGAAGGAAAGCTGACCGAGGAGGAATTCCTCGCCCTCGACGCGCAGGCGAGCGCGGAGGTGCAGGCGGCCGTCGACTTCGCCGAGGCAGCGCCGTGGGAGCCGATCGACGATCTGCTCAAGGACGTAATGACGCCCCCACCCCTCGGCCCCCGCCCGGGCGGGGGTGAGGGAAGTTCGCCGCCTGCGGCGGCTCCGGGAACGTTGCCGGGAACCGCGCCATGAAGATGACTTACCGCGAAGCCGTCCGCCAGGCCATGCACGAGGCGCTCGCCGCCGACCCGCGCGTCTTCCTGATGGGCGAGGATGTCGGCAAGTACGGCGGCACCTACGCCTGCTCGAAGGGCTTCCTCGATGAATTCGGCCCGGAGCGCATCCGCGACACGCCGCTCTCCGAGCTCGCTTTCGTCGGCGCCGCCATCGGCGCGGCGCTGGGCGGGATGCGGCCGATCGTCGAGGTGATGACGGTCAACTTCAGCCTGCTGGCGCTCGACCAGATCGTGAACACCGCGGCGGCGCTGCGCCACATGTCGGGCGGCCAGTTCTCGGTGCCGCTGGTGCTGCGCATGGCCACCGGCGCCGGCCGCCAGCTCGCCGCGCAGCACTCGCACAGCCTGGAGAACTGGTACGCGCACATCCCCGGCATCAAGGTGCTGGCGCCGGCGACCATCGCCGACGCGCGCGGCATGCTCGGGCCGGCGCTGGCCGACCCCGATCCGGTGGTGATCTTCGAGCATGCCCAGCTCTACAATCTCGAAGGCGAGCTGCCCGAGGACTGGCGCTGCGACATCGCCGCGGCGGCGGTGCGCCGCGAGGGCTCGGACGTCAGCCTGATCACCTACGGCGGCTCGCTGCCGAAGGTGCTGGCCGCCGCCGAACAACTCGCCGCCGAGGGCATCGGCGCGGAAGTGATCGACCTGCGCGTGCTGCGACCGCTGGATACCGAGACGATCGCCGCCTCGCTGCGCAAGACGCGTCGCGCCGTGGTGGTCGACGAGGGCTGGAAGAGCGGCAGCCTGGCGGCGGAGGTGATGGCGCGCATAGTGGAAAATTGCTTCTTCGACCTCGACGCGCCGCCGGCGCGCGTGTGCAGCGAGGAGGTGCCGATCCCCTATGCGAAGCACATGGAGGAGGCGGCGCTGCCGCAGGTGTCGAAGATCGTCGCCGCAGTCAGACAGGTACTCGGGAAATGATCGAATTCAAACTGCCGTCCCTCGGCGCCGACATGGACGAGGGCAAGCTCCTCGAATGGAAAGTCGGTCCCGGCGACAAGGTGAAGAAGGGCCAGGTGGTGGCCATCGTCGACACCTCGAAGGCGGCAGTCGACGTCGAAATCTGGAGCGAGGGCACTGTCTTCGAGCTGCTGGTCCAGCCGGACGAGACGATCCCCGTCGGCACGGTGATGGCGACCCTGCTCGAGGCGGGGGAAACGCCGGAGACGGCGAAGCGCACGCCGCGTGCGGCGCCAGCGCCCAAGGCAGCCGCAGCGCCGTCTCCCGCGCCTGCAGCCGCGGCGCTCCCCGCTGCCGCGATCGCCGGCCGCCGCCGCATCTCGCCGGCGGCGCGCAAGCATGCGGAGGAACTCGGCGTCGACATCGACGCGGTCGCCGGCACCGGCCCGGAGGGCGCCGTCACGCTGGCGGACGTCGAGCAGGCGGCTGCGACCAAAGTCAGTCCCGCCATGGCGGCGCCTGTTCCGGACAAGGCGGCGGAAATGCGCCGCGCCATCGCCGCGGCAATGGGCCGCTCGAAGCGCGAGATCCCGCACTACTATCTCTCCGAGCCGGTGCCGATGCGCCGCGCGACGGACTGGCTGGCGCAGGCCAACGAGGGCCGGCCGATCACGGCGCGCCTGCTCATGGCCGTCCTGCAGCTGAAGGCGGTGGCGCTGGCGCTGAGAAAATTCCCCGAGATGAACGGCTTCTTCCGCGACGGCGCCTTCCAGCCCGCGTCGGCGGCGCACATCGGGGTGGCGATCTCGCTCAGGCAGGGCGGCCTCATCGCGCCGGCCATCCACGATGTCGGCAACAAATCGCTGGAGCAGCTGATGCTCGACCTCACCGACCTGGTGAAGCGCGCCCGCGCCGGCTCGCTGCGCAGCTCGGAGATGTCCGACCCGACCCTCACCGTGACGAACCTCGGCGAGCAGGGCGTGGCGGCGGTGTACGGCGTCATCTACCCGCCACAGGTGGCGCTGGTCGGCTTCGGCCGCATCGTCGAGCAGCCCTGGGTGGAAAACGGCACGCTGACGGTGATGCCGGTGGTGACGGCGAGCCTCGCCGCCGACCACCGCGTCTCGGACGGCCATCGCGGCGCGCTGTTCCTCGCCGAGCTGCGCGAACTGCTGCAACAACCGGAGACCCTGTAATGGAAGAACAAGAACTGCGCGCCGTGGTCATCGCCACGCTGAAGACCATCGCGCCGGAAGTGGAAGACGGCGACCTGCGCGCCGACCGGCCGCTCAGAAACCAGGTCGACCTCGACTCGATGGACTGGCTCAACTTCCTCATCGGCCTGCACGAGAAGCTGAAGGTGGACATCCCCGAGGCCGACTACGCCAGGCTGGTGACGCTGGGCGACGTGCTGGACTATCTCAAGCAAAAACTGGCATAGGAAGCCACCGCGACGAAGCGCCGTCCGACCTTGAGCGCAAAGCCGCATCCACAGCCAGCCCCCCTCAACCGCCAGCCGCGTTGATTCGCTCTAGGAGCGCTTCAGGCAGGCATTTTCGCGTTTCATCGCATCGGCATTGTGGAGGCGATCTGGGGTCCGTATCTTTGTCACAGGTAATTTGATCTCTCAGCCGGAAGGAGCCTGACCATGAAGCGGATGCCCGTTTGGCAAGAAGTTGCCAGCAAAGACAACGCCACATTTGCGACCGTGATTTGGAGCGCGCTGGGTCTGAGCGCAGCCGGGATGTTCCTCGAATGGGCATACACGCCGACATTCGTCCAAGTCCTGGCTGATGCCGCGCAGACCGCCGCCCGTTTGCTCACCTGACCGACTCCTCGATCTGTCCACTCCCTCGGGTGGCGCCCCCTCGCCACCCTCTGCCGCCCCGTTTGTACTGAACGGGGCATTTTTTTGCGCTTTTGCGACCGATAGACCTGGATCGTCCGGTGGCATTGGCGCGGCGCGACCGGCCGCAAGACAGACCCAATGGCGATCGGTTCCCGCAATTTCCGGCATTTTTCGCTCATTTTTTGTTTCGGGCGACCCAAAAATTCATGAAGGCGACGAATTGCGCGAGATTTGCCCCGATCGCTTCATCCCCTTGTGCGTTTTCTGCTGGAAAGGTTTAGAATCGCGCCTTTATTTTTGCGACCACAACGACCCCTGGACCCGGGGGATCGACGGAGGAGTGCATGAACTACGCTGAACAACAGCGGCAGCCCAGCAAGCATGCGGTCGGATTCACAGTTGTCGTCATTCTGCACATCGTCGTCGGCTATGCCTTGGTCAACGGCCTGGCACGCAAAGTGGTCGAAGTCGTAAAGGCGCCGCTCGAAACCAAGATCATCGAAGAGGTCAAAAAGCCTCCTCCTCCAGAGGTGCCACCGCCGCCGCCGCCGAAGATGGTGCAAGTCATGCCCACGTTCGTGCCGCCACCGGAGGTTCAAATCCAGCAGCCGGTGATACAACAGCCGGTGATCGCCAACGTCACCGCAGTGGCGCCTCCCGTGTACGCGCCGCCCGCGCCGCCCGCGCCGCCTGCGCCGCCGGCTGTAAAGGCGCCTCCCAGCGTGGGGGTAGCCTGCCCAAACTCGCAAGAAATTCGCAAGGACATCAGATATCCGATCAAGGCGCGCCGCGAAGGTATTCAGGGTGAAGTGCTGGTCGAGTTTACGGTGACCGCTTCGGGTGATGTGAGCAACGTCGATGTCAAGTCTTCGTCCAATCCGATTTTCAATAGTGTTTCCATCTCCGCCGTGCGCCAGTTCCGCTGCACACCGCAGCCGCGAGACATTCGGGTACAGGTCCCATTTGTCTTCAAGCTCACTGATGATTGAGCACCCGGCGGGTAGCTAGAAGTACTGCGTCTGGCCACGCCGGATTCTCGAAGAAGCGAATCTCCCATTCTTGAATGTTTTGAGTTGATTGGAGGAATCATGATCCTTAGCAAACGTTTTACCGCACTGCTGCTGGCGACCTTCGTGTTTTGCGCGCCGGTGGTCGGCGGAGTCTTGGCTGTGGCGCAGTCGGCCCAGGCCCAAACCGCCGCTCCCGCCGCTGCTCCGGCGGCGCCGAGCAGCAACGGCACCGTGACCAAAGAAGTCGTCGACAACCCCTACGGGCTCGAGGCCTTGTGGAAGCAGGGTGATTTTGTTTCCAAGGGCACCCTCGTGATCCTCGTGATCATGTCCATGGGCAGCTGGTACATCCTTATCGTCAAGCTCTTCGAGCAGGCCAAGCTCCTGCGCGAGGCCAAGCAAGTGGATCAGGGTTTCTGGGACGCGGGTTCGATCAAGCAGGGTATCGAGACTCTCAAAGAAAGCAGCGCTTTCCGGTTTATCGCCGACAGCGGCCTGCAAGCGACCAGCCACCACGGCGGCCTGTTGGGGAATGTCGATCTCAACAGTTGGGTCACCATGTCCATCCAGCGCGCGGCGGAGAATGTTGGCAACCGCCTGCAGGATGGCCTGGCCTTTCTTGCCACGGTGGGTTCCACCGCGCCCTTTATCGGCTTGTTCGGAACCGTCTGGGGTATCTACCACGCCCTCACCGCAATCGGTATCGCTGGCCAGGCGTCGATCGACAAAGTCGCCGGGCCAGTGGGTGAAGCGCTGATCATGACCGCGTTTGGCCTGGCCGTCGCCGTGCCCGCGGTGCTGGCCTACAATTGGCTGGTCCGCCGGAACAAGGTGGTCATGGAGCGAGTGCGCTCGTTCTCAGCCGACCTGCACTCGGTGCTGCTGTCCAACGCCGGCAAGAAGTGAGCGCCGGGCGGCCAACCCCATTTGACTGGAGTGCGTCATGGGAATGAGCGTAGGTCCGAGCGATAGCGAAGACGAAACGATCTCAGCCATCAATACCACGCCCCTGGTGGATGTGATGCTGGTGCTGTTGATCATCTTTCTGATCACGATTCCGGTGGTGATCCAGACCGTTCCCGTCGAATTGCCCAAGGAGCGCAACGTCGTCACCCAAACCAAGCCCGAAAACATCGTGATTTCGGTGAGCAAGGATGGCGACATCTTCTGGAACCAGCAAGTGGTCGCCGATGCCGACGAGCTGTTCGAAAAGCTCAAGGTCGAGGCAGTCAAGTTGCCGCAACCGGAGGTGCACATTCGCGGTGACATGAACGCGCGGTACGAATCGGTGGGACGTGTCGTTTATGCGGCCCAGCGCGCGAGCATTCTGAAGCTCGGTTTCATCACCGAGCCGCCGATGAAGCAATGATCTGCGCGCACCGAATGCGGACAAGGAGAAGTTTATGGGTATGAACATAGGCACAGGCGGCGGCTCCGCGGAACCGGAAGTGATGCTCGACATCAACACCACGCCGCTGATCGACGTGATGCTGGTACTCTTGATCATGCTGATCGTGACCATCCCGATCCAGACCCACGCCGTCAAGCTCAACATGCCGGTGGGCAACCCGCCTCCCCCCGAGAAGCTCCCCGAAGTCATCCAGATCGACGTGGACTTCGATGGCGCGATCATCTGGAATGGGGTGCTGGTCGCCGACCGCACTGACCTCGAGGCGCGGTTCGCGCAAATCGTAGCGCAGCCCGATCAGCCCGAAGTCCACCTGCGTCCGAACAAGCTGGTACAGTACAAGTCGGTAGCCATGGTGATGGCCTCGGCCCAGCGCCTCGGTGTCACCAAGCTCGGGATCATTGGTAACGAGCAGTTTGTCAAATAGGCGCGCCGGGGCTTACGCCTGGACTGTGCGTTTTTCGGAGAAGCTCTTCATGACAATTGCGGGCTCGATGGCGCGGGTTTTCGCCGCTGCATTGGTGGGGGTGGCGTTGACACTGCTGCTTCCCCACGGCGCTCTGGCGCAGGAAGCGGTGCGCCCGGAGATCGGCAAGCCCTTGAAGGCGGCGGGTGATCTGCTCAAGGCTGGGAAATTCAAGGATGCGCTGGCACGGATCAAGGAAGCGGACGCCGTCGCCAACAAGACCACGCAGGAACTCTATCTGTTAGAGCGCATGCGCGGCTCCGCCGCCGCTGGAGCGGGCGACGTGGCCACCGCAATCAAGTCCTTCGAGGCGGTCATGGCCAGCGGCAAGGTTCCCGCTGCGGAACAGACAAGCATCGCGCAATCGCTGGCGATTTTGTATTACAACACCCGGGACTACAACAGCGCCATCAAGTGGGCGAGCCGCTACCTGAAGGACGGCAGCAACCCCCAGGTCCGGACCGTGCTCATCCAGTCGTATTTCCAGAGCGGCGACTTCGCGAACACCGCCAAGGAAGCGCTGGCGGACATTCAGGCCGACGAAAGGGCCGGTAGGGCCCCCGCGGAAGACAAGCTGCAACTACTGGCTAACGCCTACCTGCGCCAGAAGAACAACGCGGGTTATGTCGGCACCATCGAGAAGATGCTCAACTACTACCCGAAGAAGAGTCTTTGGGCGAACATCATTTCCCATTTGCAGCGCAAGCCGGGGTTTTCAGATCGACTTGCGCTCGACGTGTTCCGTTTGCAACTCGCCACCGGAAACCTTTCCGCCGCGAGCGATTTCATGGAAATGGCGCAACTTGCGCTACAGGCTGGCTTCCCGGCGGAAGCGAAGAAGGTGGTCGACGACGGCTACACCAGTGGCGCGTTGGGCAGGGGCGCCGATGTCGACCGGCAGAAGCGGCTGCGTGAGCTGGTCGAGAAACGCGTCACGGAGAACAAGCAACTGCTTGCCAACGGCGTCGAAGTGGAAAGTGCTAGAACCAGCAAGGACGGCGGCACGCTCGTAGCTCTCGGCTACAATTTCGTGACTGCGGGTCAGGCCGCCAAGGGCATTGCCCTGATGGAGGAAGGAATCAAGAAGGGCAACTTGAAACGCCCCGATGACGCCAAGTTATGGCTCGGTATAGCCCACATTCAGAGCGGCAACAAAGCCAAGGGCGTGAACATTCTCAAAGGCGTGCAAGGCAAGGACGGTGTCCAGGATCTGGCCAATCTGTGGGCTATTTTCGCGCGCTAGAAACGGTTCGAGTCTTTCTCCTCGATATGCCGGAGGGTGACTTCCCTCCGGTTTTTTTTTGCTGGGCCCGCGGAATCATGGACGAGTGGATGTAGGCCCGCGCGCGCCCAAAGCTACCCGCTGTGCCGCTCACCCAGAACCTCGAAGCGATGGGCGACATCACCTGCCGGTTCGCCAGCGGCGTCGTAACTGCGTTCACTGAAAGTTGCCACGCCTCGCGCATCGATCGCAAGCACCGTGCTCGAGCGCGTGCCATAAACTGGACTGATGATGAAAGCGGCAGCAAGCAAGCGCTCCCACTCCAGGCTGACGCCCGTTCGTGGCAGCTGGGCGTCCTCCGGGCGGGTCGGATCGCGCAGGATTTGGAACAAGGCTTCGCGGTCCGCGGCGTCGTGCTCGAGCCAGTGGATAAAACGATTTTTGGTGCGCCGGAGTTTCGGCCAGGGTGTATCCAGCAAGTGATTCGACAGGCCGTAGACGCCGGGAGGCAGTGCGCGGCAGCCCTCTCCGCGATTGGACAGATACACCAGCTCGCGCAGATCGCCCGCGAGCAGGTTGAAGCCATCGTAGTGCTGGGCATCCACCAGATGCTTCAAGACGGTGTGCTCGGGAGAGGCTGCGCTTTGCAGAACTTCGCTAACCAGAAGTCCGCGGGATCGTTCCCCGCGTTTGGATGTGGCACCTTCGCGGAAGTTGGTGAGCAACGCAAAGCGCCCCTCGCGCGTGCAGCCAAGCCACGTACCGCCGGCCACGAGATCCTGGCCCGCAAGAAGACCCTCCGCCCACCAGTGCGCGGGGGCGGTGCGACGTGCGTGAAATTCGTCTCGGTTGGCGGCGATCACCAGTGGCCAGTTTGGGTGGGCGCGAAAGGCCAGCAAGGCGAGACACAAGGCGGCAACCTTTAGCGTTCGCGCCGGGAGAGGCAATCGAGATAGAAGACCGCGTCAGGCGGCTGCCCGAGGCGCTGCGCCTGCCAGAGAGTCTCCCCCAGGCATTCTAGAACCGCATGCTGCGCAGCGTGTTCATCACCCGCCGCGCATAGGCGCAGATAATGAGCGCGTATACCCGGCGGCTGATCGATGCCGACCTGTTCAGCAATTGCCAGGTGTAGCGCAAGGTGCAGGTAAGGGTTCACCTCTGCGCCTTCTGGGCCGAAATCGACATCGAGGTAACGCTCCGGCTGGTCCAGGAATTCGTGATATTCCGGATGCCGGCGCGCGATTTCGGCCACTAACGTTTCCATGGGCGAGAGTGCCTCGCCTGCGCGGAACTTGCGCCAGGCATCGACAAAGAAGCGGCGCGCCTCTTTGCGGCTCGGATCAAACATTACTGTGGCCTTGCGCGAACAAGGCTAACGCGGTGGCGTAATGCGAAAGGTTCGCACCGAGGCGTCCTGGGGTCACCTGTCCGCAACCGTAAAGGCCGAGGAACGGCATCGTGGGGAAGCGCTCGCGCACGAGTTGCCAGTCTCGGTCGTGACCACCGTAAAAGCCTGCGCCGCGGCCGATACTCGATACCATCAAACCGAATTCGGCGGGTGATTCGTCCGATATCGCTTGCAGCTCGGCGCGCAGCTGTGCCTCGGCACCGGCCGGTTCGCGAACTGCCCAAAAGAGCTGATCGCCGGGCTGCAATCTGCGGCTCAGCACGACGCTGTCTTCCTCCGCATGCATGGCGAGGACCGGTGCAACCTCGAACTCTCCGCTGAAAAGTGCAACGTCTGGGCTATGCTCAGTGATACAGGCAACCAAGCGCTCCAGTCCTGGGGCGCCCCGCAGACCGGAGTGCTCAGGCAGCAAACGCAGCAGGTTTGGCAAAAGGGGGCGCCCATCGCAGTGCGAAATCGCCTCACCGCGCACCTCAGTCACGCGCCACAGGGGCGTGAATGGAGTCAGGCCAGGGGCGTTGACGAAGCGCACGGTTCCACCGAGGGGGATTCTAATGCAACGTGACATAGCGACGCGCCCGGCGGACCAGACGGGATAATCTGCCTGCGCATGCGCTTCACCGACGAGCGCACCGAACACAGCCGGGCCCATGCGCTGCCACCCGCTTTCGGCCACTTCCGGGGCGGCGAGGGCAAGCACGCACGAAGCATTCGCCTCGTCCGCTTGGGCAAGGTAGCGTCTATCCAGGACCAATGCCGCCGCGGCGGGCGCGTCGAGCACCCATTCGGCTTCCGTGAAGATTCCGGAAGCCACCGCTCCATGAATCTGCACGCATTGCGCGGCTCGGGCCGCGGCCCTTATCGCCTCATCGGCGAAGGGCGCCAGCTGTGGAGTGAGGTAGAGAAGCACCAGCGCGGGGCGCTCCAACCCGCTGCGCCGGCACGCTGCTTCGACAGCGGCGCCGGCGAGTTCGGGATCAGCACGGGGTGCATGCATGAGCGCCGTCGCGGCGGTCATGGCAATATCCTCGGCGCAGCTTCGGGCCCGCCCGCGCAGGCTTGCGGTCCTCCCCCTGCCCGAGAGGTCAACGCGGTTCGCCGCTGTGCGGCTTCGGTCTCTTGCATGGGCACGCTCACGTGGTCTTCTCGGGGTACTCGCACCAGCGCGCGATGATACACTCGGCGCATTTGGGTTTGCGCGCGAGGCACACATAGCGGCCGTGCAGGATCAGCCAATGGTGGGCATGCTGCAGGAAATCCTGGGGCACTGCCTTGAGTAGTGCCTCCTCCACCGCCAGCGGTGTAGCGCCGCGAGCTAGTCCAGTGCGATTGGCGACTCGGAATACGTGCGTATCGACGGCAAGAGTGGGTTCGCCAAAAGCGACGTTCAAAACCACATTGGCCGTCTTGCGGCCAACCCCAGGGAGAGTTTCAAGGGCTTCTCGGGTGCGTGGCACCGCCCCGCCGTAATTGCGTTCGAGAATGGCGCTGGTTGCGAGGATGTTCTTCACCTTGCTGCGGTAAAGGCCGATGCTGCGGACATAGCCGGTGAGTCCTTCTTCGCCCAGGGCGAGCAGGGCGCGCGGCGTGTTGGCTGCTGGAAAGAGCCTGGCCGTAGCTTTGTTGACGCTGCTGTCGGTGGCTTGGGCGGAGAGGATGACCGCCACCAGCAGTTCGAAGGGCGTGGCGAACTCGAGTTCGGAGCGTGGCGCGGGATTGGCCTCGCGCAGAGCGAGAAAAAGGGCATGACGGGCAGCTGGAGTCATTGCCATCTATGCCGCGGCGGGGGCTCGCTTAGGCAAGGGTCGGGAGCGCGCTCGGCGTTCGTCGAGCCAATTCTTGGCCGCGATCAGTACGCCCAGTCCGAAGAATGCGCCAGGGGGCAGCACGGCAAGAAGGAATCCAGGATAGTCGTTGCCCAGCAATGACCAGGCGTCCAGGCCGGGAATCACGAGATCGATACCCGAAAAGAGCGTGCCGGCACCCACTAGCTCGCGCATTCCGCCCAGTAAGGCAAGGACCGCGGCAAGCCCCAGACCCATGACCAGGCCATCGAACATTGCGGGCAAGACTGGTGTCTTGGCCGCGAACGCCTCGACGCGGGCCAACACGATGCAATTGGTCACGATGAGCGGCACGAAGATGCCGAGCACGAGATAGAGTTCGCGCAGATAGACGTTCATGAGCATGTCCACCACCGTCACCAGCACCGCGATGATGACGATGAAGATGGGGATACGTATGTCGTTGGGAATGAGGTGACGCACGGCGGCGACCGCGCCGCTGGCCAGCGCCATCACCAGCGCGGTGGCCAATCCCAGCGAGACACCGTTGACCACGCTGGTGCTGATGGCAAGCACCGGACACAGCCCCAGCATCTGCACGAGGCCCGCGTTTTGCCGCCACAGGGCATCCTCGGCGATCTTGCGGTAACGTGGTACGTCATTTCTCATGGGGCATTCCTTGGGTAGAACTGTGCCGGGTTTTGGCGGTAGTATGCAAGCGCTTTGCCCACGGCTTTCACGATTGCCCGAGGGGTGATCGTCGCGCCGGCGCGGTATTCGAACTGACCGCCGTCCTTCCTGATTCGCCACGCCGTATCAGGAAGCTCCGGCGCGGGCGAATCGAACTGGGCGATCCACTTCTTGGCGAAACGATCCTTACGCGGCTCGATATAGTCGCCCAGGCCCGGCGTTTCGCGGTGGGCGGTGACGCGCACCCCCGAAATCACCGGTCCGCGCGGCGTTTCGAGAACGGCGACCATTAGCCTGATGCGACCGCTGTAGCCATCTGGGGCAACCACCGTGAAGACCGCGCCCGCGCGTATGCCCTGGCGGAATGCCGCGCGCACCACCGTCTCCTCCTCGGTCCCAAGTGCCGGTGTCGGCGGAAGCGGCACGGTACTGGCGGACAGATCATTGTCGTAAGCGGCCCGAGGTAGCACCGCGTCGATCTGCGCCAATTCCGCCGCCACCAAGTTCTGCCGCATGTCGTCGCGCGTGGCGCGGTAGGCCGCTGCGAGCAAAGCAGTGCCGAGAACGGTGAATGCGAGCATTACCAGGGCGGTACGCAGGCTCGCTTTGGCGACGCCGCTCATCTTCGCTCCGTCTTGTGGCCGAAGCTTGGCGGGCGCGTGCTCATGTCGATCAGCGGCACACAGCAGTTGCCTAGGAGCACGGCAAACGCGACCCCGTCGGGGTAGCCGCCGAAGACGCGGATCGCGTAAGCGAGCGCACCGACTCCCGCGCCGAATACGACTTGTCCCCAACGTGTCGTGGGGCCGCTCACTGGGTCGGTGGCGATGAAGAAGGCTCCGATGAGGGTTGCGCCGCTGGTCAGATGAAACAACCCGCTGGCGTGGCGTGTCGGGTCGATCAAATGAAGGACAATGGCCGGGGCCAGGAGTCCGGCGAGAAAGCTCAGCGGCGCATGCCAGGTGATGATGCGCCGGGCAAGCAAGAAGATGCCTCCGGCGAGATAGGCTACGGCGATCCACTCGCTGCCCAGCCCACCCCAATGCCCAAAGCCGGGTTGGCTGGCGCGGATTTCTCCGACGCTCTTGTGCAGACCCAATTGCGTCTTCAGGGTGTCAAGTGGTGTGGCCATTGCCAGGGCATCGGGCAGGCCGCCGCCAAAGGGCAGCAACAGCTGCTCTAGTATCCCCGGCGGCATTGGACCGAAGCTCAGTGGCGCCGGCCAGCGGGTCATTTGGGCAGGAAATGCGATGATCAGCACGGCGTAGGCGACCATCGCTGGGTTGAATGGATTGTTGCCCAGGCCGCCATAAAGATGCTTGGCCACCACGACGGCACAGCTCACGCCCAGCAGAATGATCCACCAGGGCAGCCCAGGCGGCAGAGAAAGGGCGATCAGCCACGCTGTGACCACGACCGAAAGATCTCCCAGGAACGGTCCGACGGGTTGGCCTCGCGCCTTGAGCATGGCGGCTTCGCACAGCCAAGCCATGGCAGTGGCGAGGCACATCGCGCTGATGATCGCCCAGCCAAAGAAGTGCACATATACCGCGGTGGCGGGCACCAGAGCGAGCAGCACCTCTGCCATGATGAACCGCACCGACGGCGCGTCGGAGAGGTAGGGAGAGGCAGTTGGCGGAAGGGGAGGCTCAGGCATGGTCGTGTTTTTGCTCGGCCAGTTCCTTGAGTCGAGCGCGGCTCGCCTCGATCTCTTCCTGGCTGGCATGGGCAGGATCGAGAGCGGGCACGGCGTGCCCGAGGGATTCCTTCTGCGCGAGGGTGCGCTCAACGGCGGGCTGCGCCATGTTCCCGGGTGTATCGCCGGACGCGGCCGCCGGCAGCGCCGTGGCCGTCTTGGCCGCTAAGCGCTCGGCTCGCTCCTGCTTCTCGCGTTCCAAACGAACGACTCGGGCTTCGTAACGAGATCTGGCCTCGTCGGCCGCGTTCTTCTCGCGTTCGCGCGCCCAGATTTCGCTCTTGGCGAAGCGGAAATACGATACCAGCGGTATGTGGCTGGGGCAGACGTAAGCGCAGGCGCCGCATTCGATGCAGTCGAAGAGGGCATACTCTTGTGCTTTCCCGAAGTTGTGCGACCTGGCGAACCAATAGAGCTCATGTGGTGTGAGCTCCGCCGGGCAAGCCGAAACACAACGTGTGCAGCGAATGCAGGGCATCTCGCGTGACTGCGGAGGAAACAGCGCAACGGATTTGGCGATCACGCAGTTGCTCGCCTTGACGAGCGGCACCGCGGAAGAGGGCAGATCGAACCCCATCATCGGCCCCCCCATGATCAGCCCGGTGGTGTCCGGCAGCAGGCCCGCCAACGCGAGCAGGTGAGCGACCGGTGTACCCAGCGCGGCGTCATAATTGCGCGGCTCCCGCACGTTGCCGGTGATGGTGACGATCCGGCGAGTCAGTGGTTCGCCTCGGACGAGCGCCCGCCAGACACTACTGGCAGTGGCGACATTGAAGCACTGCACGCCGAGTTCGGTTGAGCGCTGGCCGGTGGGCACCTCGATGCCGGTGAGCACGCGGATCAGCTGCTTCGCGCCACCGCCAGGGTATATGGTGGGAACGGCCACAACCTCGATGGCACGTTCGGTTCTGGCCGCTGCGGCCATGGCCGCCAGCGCTTGCGGTTTGTTGTCTTCGATACCGACCACGATCCGCTTGGCGGGCAACAGTTCGGCCATGATCAACGCACCGGCGACGATTTCGTTGGCTCGCTCGCGCATCAGCAGGTCGTCGCAGGTGATGAACGGTTCGCACTCGGCGCCGTTGATCACCAGTGTTTCCAGGGCGCGAGGCGCACCCGAGAGCTTGGCGTAGGTGGGGAACACTGCCCCTCCCAGGCCGGCGATCCCCATGCGGCGCAGGTGCTCGAAAACGGCCTCGCGCGGGGTGTTCCGCCAATCGAGGGGCTGCGGGGCAGCGGTTTGGTCCGAGCCGTCGGGTTCGATCTCTATGCACAGATCGGCAAGACCCGAGGGGTGAGGCACCTGCGCTAGCGCAACGCTCCTCACCGTTCCCGCGGCAGGGGCGTGCACGGCAACCGAAATGCGGCCCTGCGCCTCGCCGATCATCTGCCCGCGGAGCACATGCTCGCCTACCTTGACGACTGGCTTGGCGTGGTTGCCGATGTGCTGGTGCAAGGGCACGAAGAGCCGCGACGGCAGCGGTGCCGTGGCGATGGGTTGGCGAGTGGATTCGGCCTTGTGGTCTGGCGGATGCACACCGCCGAAGAACGTGAAAAGGTGGCGCATGCTAGGCGGTCACCTCTGGCCGTGATGCGGCCTTGTTTGGACTTGCCTGGGCGCTTGCCTGCGGCGGCTTCCATTTCCAGGTGCGCAGGCTCTCGGTCATCGGCACCATCTCGATACAATCCACCGGACAGGGCGGAACGCACAGCTCGCAACCCGTGCATTGCTCGGGAATGACAGTGTGCATCTGCTTGGTGGCGCCGATGATGGCGTCCACCGGGCAGGCCTGAATACACAGCGTGCAGCCTATGCACTGATCCTCGATGATCACCGCCACCGCCTTGGGCCGTGGCTCCACTGCCAGCGGCACCGGCTCGACGCCCAGCAACTCGGAGAGCTTGGCCACACCTTCCTCGCCACCAGGGGGGCAGAGATTGATTTCCGCTTCGCCTGCGGCAATGGCGCTGGCGTAGGGTTTGCACCCGGGATAGCCGCATTGACCGCACTGCGTTTGCGGCAGAATGGCGTCGATTTTTTCGACGAGTGGATTCTCTTGCACCCGGAACTTGACTGCGGCAAAACCAAGAATGGTTCCCAGTACCACCGCCACCGCAGCCATCACCAGCAGCGCCGAGATCATTTCACCAACCCCGCGAAACCCATGAAAGCAAGACTCATCAAGCCTGCGGTAATCATACCGATGGCGGTGCCGCGAAAGGGGCGGGGAACGTCGGCGCCTTCGAGGCGCTCGCGAATACCGGCGAAAAGCATGAGTACCAGCCAGAAGCCCAACGCGCCTCCCAAGCCGAAGAACAGCGATTCGACGAAGTTGTGCCTTTCCTGCACATTCAGGAGCGGAATGCCAAGCACCGCACAATTGGTCGTGATAAGCGGCAAATAGATGCCTAGCACCTGGTAGAGCACGGGGCTCGCCTTGCGGATGAACAATTCGGTGAATTGCACGATGCTGGCGATCACCACGATGAAGGACAAAGTGCTCAGGTACGTGAGATCGAGTGGCAAGAGCACCCAGGTGTAGAGCAGGTTCGAGGCTCCCGCGGCCAACGTGAGCACGAAAGCCGTTGCCGCGCCTAGGCCGACCGCGGTTTCCAACTTCTTGGAAACGCCCATGTATGGGCACAGGCCGAGAATTTTCACCAGCACGATGTTATTGACTAACACGGTGCTGACGACGATGAGGAGGTAATGGGAAATCACGTTGCGCTGCACAAAACCCAACAGCCGATTATCGCCGAGGGCGCCGCCGGGTTCAACCGTGTCGCAGGGATATCTATATGTTTTTTTGAGATTCCGGCTCTGGTACCAAGACGAAGGGCAATTGGCGGGTGCATTTGCTGCGATACACAAGTGCCGACCATCTGTGGCGATGCAGTATCGGATCCTCTTGGGCGCGGGAGATGCTCCTGCTAGACTTGGGCGAGGACTGCCTGAGACCCGCGTCAAATGCCCTCTTCGCCGCCTCGACCCCTGACTCAGCGCTTCGGCGCCGCCGTCTTGCGTTTGATCGGCTGGCGCCTTGTGCTCGCGCCGCCGCCACCCAAAGCCGTCATCATGATTTACCCGCACACTTCGAACTGGGATTTCGTCATCGGCATTTTTGCGCGTTGGGAGGCCAACCTAAGGATCTATTGGGCGGGCAAGGATACGATTTTCGTTTGGCCTTTTGGGGGGTTACTCAAGCGTCTGGGAGGTATCCCGGTCAATCGGCGCGAGCGCACCGGCTTTACTGGCCAAATGGCCGCGGAGTTCGCGCGGCGCGACGAGTTTTTGTTGGTGATCGCGCCCGAAGGTACCCGCAAGCGCACCGAGTACCTGAAATCGGGTTTCTATCATCTGGCGCTGGCCGCCAAGGTTCCCCTGGGTTTCGCTTTCTTCGATTATGCGCGCAGGGAACTTGGCATCGCAGCCTACGCCGATTTGACGGGCGACGAAGCAAAAGATCTCGCGGCGATCGCCGCGTTTTATGCTGACAAGCGCGCATGTCGCCCAGAGAAGGCCGGAGTGCTGCGCTTCCGGCCGCAAGAAGGCGGTTGATTCGTCCCCGGTTCAAGTCGATTGGCGCTCGTCTCGCGTCGCTTGGTCGCGTTCGCCCTTGCGAGCTTTGCTGCGCCGGGGCACCATCACCCCCAGTGCGTTTTCACATTGAAGCGATGAATCTTCCAGACCCAGAACTGACCGTCGACGGCCAACCTGTTGCGCGGGCAAAGAAGCCGCCGCTGCGGCAAGCCTTGCAGGCGGAGTTGCCCTGGGTGCTCGGTCTCAATACCGGGATCGCCTTGTTTTTGACCGTCCTGTTTTTCCGCGGCAATGGCTTCTGGCTGAATTTGTTATTCTCGCAATGCATTGGCCTGACGATCTATCTTCTGGTCGCCATCTTGGCCCGCATGCTTCCAGCCAAACTACGATGGGCTTCTTGGGCGTTCGGCGTTCCCCTGGGGTTTGTAGTGGGTCTAACACTTGGCGCTGCTGTGCTGGATATCCCTGCGAGTGCGCTTTGGTTTTCCATGGGTCGGACTTGGGTGCAGTCATTGGCGGTGGCGCTGGTTTGCAGCCTGGTTGCTGGCTATTTTTTCTGGGCGCGTGAGCGCATCGCCGAAGAGCGGGCCACAGCCGAGCATGAGCGCGCCCGTGCCTTGCTGCGTGAGAAGCAAGCGCTGGAGGCGCAGCTCCTTGCCTTGCAGGCGCAAATCGAACCGCATTTTCTGTTCAACACTCTGGCTAATGTGGTGAGCCTCATTGAACGCGATGGTAACCTGGCGCGCCGGATGCTCGAGGATCTGATCGATTTTCTGCGCAGTTCGCTCGTCGAGTCGCGCAGCCGAAAAACCACCGTGGGCAGGCAAGCGGAATTGCTGCGCAGCTATCTGCGGATCTTGCGCATTCGCATGGGTGCGCGCTTGCGTTACCGGATCGAGGTGGCAGAGCAGGCCGAGCAAGCGGTCTTGCCGCCGATGCTGCTCCAGCCCTTGGTGGAGAATGCTATCAAGCACGGAATCGAGCCCAAGGTCGAGGGTGGTGAAGTGAGTGTCGCGGCCGTGAGTGCGGGCGACACGCTGCGTATCACCGTCGCCGATACCGGCCTTGGGCTCGGCGCGAGCCAGGGAGGCACGGGGCTTGGTCTTGCCAACGTGCGCGATCGACTGGTCGCGCTCTACGGGGAACGCGGCCGGCTCGAGGTAACGGCCAATCAACCCTGCGGCGTGTGTGTCACTCTCTGCCTGCCTCTGGAACGCCTATGACAACCCGCGCCTTGATTGCCGATGATGAGATCCACCTCGCGGAGTATTTGCGTGATCGCTTGCATGCGCTATGGCCAGAGCTGGAGATTCTGCCCCTGGTTGCCAACGGACCTGAAGCCTTGCGGATACTCGAAGAAGAGGAGCCGGATTTCGCCTTCCTCGACATCCGCATGCCTGGCCTGACGGGGCTGGAAGTCGCGCAGCGGGCGCGCGGTTGCGCGCATTTCGTTTTCGTCACCGCTTACGATCAATACGCCGTCGAGGCTTTTGAAGCTGAGGCAGCGGACTATTTGCTCAAGCCCGTGACGGAGGCGCGGCTCGAGCAGTGCGTGCTGCGCCTGAGGCGCCAACTGGATCGCGCCGGCCAAGCTTCCGGCGCGACCCGAGCGACATTGGCGCGGTTGGCCGAACTCCTCCCTGAACTAGCTGGAGGGGGACTGGTGCCGCGTGGGGGCTACTTGCGCTGGGTGCGTGCCGCGGTGGGCAACCAAGTGCGCCTCGTGCCGATGGACGAAGTAGTCTATTTCCAATCTATCGACAAATACACCAGTGTGGCTACAGCCGAGGGGGAATTGCTGATTCGCACACCGCTGCGCGAGCTTCTGGAACAGCTCGATCCGGAGCGCTTCTGGCAAGTCCATCGCGGAACCATCGTCAACGTCGCGCATGTGGCGGGCACCGCCCGCGATCTGCGCGGCCGGGTGGTCGTAAGACTCAAGATCCGGCCCGAGACGTTGGTAGTAAGCCGTGCCTTTTTGCATCTCTTTCGGCAGATGTAGGATTCCGCGGCGGGTGTTCCCTGGACGCCAATCTTGACCGGGTTTTCACCCTCGCACTATAATCCGCCTCTCTTTTCCTCGATAGCTCAGTCGGTAGAGCGACGGACTGTTAATCCGCAGGTCCCTGGTTCGAGCCCAGGTCGGGGAGCCAAAATTCGAAAACCCGTGGCGTCTTGCGATGCTGCGGGTTTTTTGTCGGTGCGCCTGGGCGCATTGCCGAGGCTGTGTACGGGCCCCGTTTGCGCGCTGAGACGATGCTGCTCGTATCCCGGCGGCGGGCGATGGCCTTCAGCAGTATCTGCGCGCGGAGAGCCAGACTCGGCGCCCACGCCTGCGCGATCTCGAGTCTCAGCCCCTGCAGGTATCGGCAATCCAGCGCTGGAGATCGGCGCGGCGCCTCGAGAGCTGTTTTTCGTCGAGCACCACGCGATCTCCTTTCTCGTCTATACGCGCGCCCAAGGTGCCGCGATCCAACGCCGTGAGTTCTCCCCGCCATTGGGCGCAGTTGACTTGTGCCTCGGCGGCTCGCGAAGCTTCTTCTGCCTCTTTCTTTGCCTGTTGGGCGTCAGCCTCGCGCGCTTTCTGCAGCCTCTGGCGCCGCTCATCGAGGGCCTTCAGCGCGCTCGGATCCGCACGCGCCGGGGCGGCAATCGACTTGCTCTCCCTCGCGGTCGGCGGGGGGGGTGTGTCCGAATAGATGACCTTGCCGTTCTCGTCCACCCATTTGTAAAGCCCGGCACCAGTGGCGCTGCCGGCGCCCAACAGAAGGAGCATCAGTAGGAGTCGCTTCATTACCTCTCCAGGGTTCTTGCGCAGTCTCCGCGAACCTTAGCCGATGTCGCGCGGAGCGTCAATCCGCGCGGGTTTACGCGCAGGGGTGCTTTCCGTATAATTCGGCTTTGCGTGTAGGAGTTTTTCCATGCCAGCTACGCGTGTCGTGCAAAAGGCCCTGACCTTCGACGACGTCCTGCTCCTCCCTGCCCACTCCATAGTGGTTCCGCGCGATGTCAGCCTCAAGACCCGGCTGACCCGAAGTATCGAACTCAATGCCCCGCTGGTGTCCGCGGCCATGGATACGGTGACCGAGGCACCACTGGCGATAGCCATCGCCCAAGAAGGCGGCATCGGCATCATCCATAAAAACATGACGCCCAAGCAACAGGCGGCGCAAGTGGCCAAGGTCAAGCGCTTCGAAAGTGGCGTGCTCAAAGACCCCATAACCATCGGTCCCGACATGAGCGTGCGCGAGGTGCTGCTGCTGACTCGGCAGCATCGGATTTCCGGTCTCCCGGTGTTGGAGGATGGCCGACTCGTGGGCATCGTCACCAACCGCGACTTGCGGTTCGAGACTCGGCTCGATCAGCCGGTGCGCAACATCATGACACCCAAGGACAGGCTTGTGACCGTGCGCGAAGGCACCAGCACCGAAGAAGCCAAGGCCTTGATGCACAAGCATCGCCTCGAGCGCGTGTTGGTGGTGAACGATGCCTTCGAGTTGAAGGGGCTGGTCACCGTCAAGGACATCCTCAAGTCCACCGAACACCCACTGGCCTGCAAGGATGAGCACGGTCGCTTGCGCGTGGGCGCGGCGGTAGGCGTGGGCGAAGGCACCGATGAGCGAGTGGCGGCGCTGGCCGAGGCGGGTGTCGACGTCTTGGTGGTCGATACCGCGCACGGGCATTCGCAGGGTGTGCTCGATCGCGTGCGCTGGGTGAAGCAGAATTTTCCGAGGGTGCAAGTCATCGGTGGCAACATCGCCACCGCGGCCGCCGCGCGCGCTCTGGTCGAACACGGCGCTGACGCGGTCAAGGTGGGCATCGGGCCCGGCTCGATCTGCACTACGCGCATCGTGGCCGGGGTCGGCGTCCCGCAGATCACCGCGGTGCAAAACGTCGTCGAGGGTCTTCAAGGGACTGGAGTGCCGCTGATCGCCGACGGTGGCGTTCGCTACTCGGGCGATCTGGCCAAGGCCATCGCCGCCGGGGCGCATGCCGTGATGTTGGGCGGCTTGTTCGCCGGAACCGAAGAAGCGCCCGGTGAAGTCATCCTTTATCAAGGCCGTTCCTACAAGTCCTATCGCGGCATGGGCAGCTTGGGCGCGATGCAGCAAGGTTCCAGCGATCGCTATTTCCAGGAAGCCGAAATGAACGCAGACAAACTCGTCCCCGAAGGCGTGGAAGGGCGCGTTCCCTACAAAGGCAGCGTGGTGGTGGTCATCCAGCAATTGCTGGGCGGGCTGCGCGCCAGCATGGGTTATTGCGGCTGCGGCAGCATCGACGACATGCGCACGCGGCCGAGCTTCGTGGAAATCAGCGCGGCGGGCATGCGCGAGTCGCATGTGCATGACGTGCAGATCACCAAGGAGGCACCGAATTATCACGTTGATTGAGTCGCCGCCGTGACACCCAGAATCCTCATCCTCGACTTCGGTGCGCAGTACTCCCAGCTCATTGCGCGGCGCGTGCGCGAGGCGAAGGTGTATTGCGAGCTTCATCCCTATGATGTGAGCGACGCCTTCGTGCGCGAGTTCGCGCCAGCAGGTGTCATTCTCTCCGGCGGCCCGAACAGCGTCACCGAAAACGAAACGCCGCGCGCTCCGCAGGCCGTTTTTGAATTGGGCGTGCCGGTGCTGGGCATCTGCTACGGCATGCAGACCATGGCGGCGCAGTTGGGCGGCACGGTGGAAAGCGGCCGGGTGCGCGAGTTCGGTTATGCCGAGGTGCGGGCGCGCGGGCATTCGCGGCTGCTCGATGGCATCGAGGATAGGCGCAACACCGAGGGGCACGGCTTGTTGGACGTTTGGATGAGTCACGGCGACAAAGTGACGGCCTTGCCTCCCGGCTTCAAGGTGATCGCCAGCAACGAAGCGACGCCGCTTGCCGGCATGGCGGATGAAGCGCGGCACTTCTACGCGGTGCAATTCCACCCTGAGGTGACGCACACCAAACAAGGCAGCGCAATTTTGCGCCGCTTCGTGCATGAAATCTGCGCCTGTGGACAAGAGTGGAACATGCCCGACCACTTGAATGAAGCGGTCGGGGCGATCCGGCAACAGGTGGGCGACGAGGAAGTGATCCTGGGTCTTTCCGGCGGTGTCGATTCCTCGGTGGCCGCGGCGCTCATCCATCGCGCCATCGGCGATCAGCTCACTTGCATCTTCGTCGATACCGGCCTTTTGCGTCTCAATGAAGCCGAGCAGGTGATGGAAACCTTTTCCCGCCATCTCGGCGTCAAAGTTGATAGGGTCGATGCGGCGGAGCGGTTTCTGCGCGAATTGGCCGGCGTTACCGATCCCGAAGCCAAACGCAAGATCATCGGCCGCGAATTCGTGCATGTGTTCCAGGAAGAAGCCGCCAAGCTGCCCAAAGCCAAGTGGCTAGCGCAAGGCACCATCTACCCCGACGTGATCGAATCGGCCGGGGCAAAGACCAAGAAAGCCCACAACATCAAGAGCCACCACAATGTCGGCGGCCTACCGGAAACCCTGCACCTCAAGCTCCTGGAACCCCTGCGCGACCTCTTCAAGGACGAGGTGCGCGCGCTGGGTCTCGCTCTCGGTCTGCCGCACGAAATGGTCTTTCGTCATCCTTTCCCCGGTCCGGGGCTGGGCGTGCGCATTTTGGGCGAAGTGAAGCGCGAATCCGCCGACCTCTTGCGTCGCGCCGATGCCATTTTCATCGACGAGTTGCGCGCCGCAAAAGACCCCGATGGCGTGAGCTGGTACGACAAAGTGGCCCAGGCCTTCGCGGTCTTTCTGCCAGTGCGTTCCGTCGGCGTCATGGGAGATGGCCGCACCTACGAAAACGTCGTCGCGCTGCGCGCGGTGCAAACCACCGACTTCATGACCGCCCATTGGGCGCATCTGCCCTATGACCTATTGGGCAAAGTCTCCAACCGCATCATCAACGAAGTGCGGGGACTCAATCGCGTGGTGTACGACGTCTCGGGGAAGCCGCCGGCGACGATCGAGTGGGAGTAGTTGCCGCGGGAACGTCGCTTTACGCTGCGCGCCGCGTACCTGCTTGCCCTGACACGCGATTGGTCCGGCATATCACAGAAACCTGAATCACACGCTAAGGCAATCCGAGATGGCGGAGTGGTTTGGGCTTGACACTAGACCGACCGGTCTATAGATTGCTCCCATGGCTTCGATCAAAGTGCCTCTCACCACCCGTCAGCGGCTTATCTTTGCTGCTTCCGATCTCTTGCGCCGCAGGGGCCTGCATGGCTTCGGCGTGAGCGACGTATTGGCTGCGGCCGAGGCGCCCAAGGGCGTGCTCTACCATCATTTCCCGGGGGGCAAGGTGGAGTTGGCGATCGCAGCGATCGAGGCGGCAGTGAGCCAGATTCTCCACTCTTTGGAAGGGATCGAAGCAAGCGGCGGAAACGTGTTGCTCGCATTGCGTGCCTGGCTCGATCAAGCGCACCAGCGTCTGGCGAAAAGCGGCTACGAAATGGGCTGCCCATTGGCTGCGGTGGCGCTGGAAACGACGGGTGAAGATCGCGAGTTGCGCGCTGCGCTTTGCGCCGGGTTTGATGCCATTCGCGCGCATCTCGCGCGGCTCTTGATGCAAGCGGGCATGACCCGCGCCAAGGCGCCGCGGTTTGCCGCGCTGGTAGTTTCGGCCTACGAAGGTGCGCTCTTGCAGGCGCGAATTGCTGGCGATGCCAAACCTGCAAGCGAAACCGTGGATTTGCTGCTCGAGATGCTGCTGCGCGAAATCCATGTGACGAAGGGCAAAACATGACACCAAGTTCAGACACGATCAAGCCGGAAACGACGGTGATCGAAGCAGCCGATGGTTATCCACTGGCATGCACGCGCTACGCCGCGGCGGTTGAGCCCTGTGGTCGTATCATTGTGGCCGGCGCCACGGGAGTGCCGCAGGGGTTCTATCGGCATTTTGCCGAGTTCGCCGCATGCCAAGGCTATACCGTTCTGACTTTCGATTACCGCGGTATCGGAAAATCCAAGCCGGCTAGCCTCAAGGGCTTTCGCACCAATTTCCTCGAGTGGGCGGTTTATGATCTGGCTGCGGCAGTCGATGAAATGTACGACGAAGGTCTGCCCTTGTTCATGGTCGGGCATTCATTCGGGGGCCATGCTTTTGGCCTCCTGCCCAACCATGAGCGCGTAGCGGGTTTTTACACGTTTGCCACCGGCGCCGGCTGGGCGGGTTGGATGCCTCGGCTCGAAGGCCTGCAAGTGCGATTCATGTGGAAGTTCGTCACTCCCATCCTAGTGAAATGGAAGGGCTATCTACCGTGGTCCTTGGTGCGCAGTGGCGAGGACTTGCCACTGGGTGTGTATCGTCAATGGCGGCGTTGGTGCCGTTATCCGCGCTACTTTTTCGACGATCCCAGAATGAGCCACCTAGCGGCGCAGTTCGCCGCGGTGCGCACCCCCATCGTGGCCGCGAACGCGATCGATGACGCTTGGGCGCCGCCGCGTTCGCGCGATGCCTTTATCCAAGCCTACCGTAACGCGCCGTTGACATGCCTTGATCTCGACCCCAATACCCTGGGCGGCATCGGTCACATGGGCTATTTTCGGCAGAAGGCGCAGCCGCTGTGGAATGAAGTCCTGGCTTGGTTCGCTGCGCAAGGAGCGAACTGGCCCCTGGCCGGTACCCGCTGAGCGGCGCGCCTTTTTTAAAGTAACCCTTCGGTGTGTGCGCTTTCCAAGGTCGATCCGGGTCGGAGGGTTGGGTAGTGGCGCGGCCGCGGCTGAACGCGAGCGGCCAATGCAACCCCAATCGAGAGGCGCGGTCGAAACGATCGATCCCAACCAATCAATCGAGGAGAGTCCATGACCCGCCGCTCTTTTATGTCGATCTTCGCCGGGCTCGGCACCTTGGCTTCCGTTTCGATCTCGCGCCAAGTAGCGGCCGGCGGCAGCATGGGTCTCGCCAAATCCAAGCGGGAGTGGGCCGCGATCTTGTCCCCGGCGGCCTATGCGGTCTTGTTCGAGGAAGACACCGAGCCGGCAGGTAGCAGCCCCCTCAATCACGAAAAGCGTGCCGGCACTTTTGTGTGTGCTGCTTGCTTGCAGCCACTCTTCGATAGCGCCGCGAAGTACGAAAGCGGCACCGGCTGGCCCAGTTTCTGGCAGCATTTGCCCAATGCCATAGGCACGAAGCGCGACTTCAAGCTCCTGCTACCGCGTACCGAATACCATTGTTCGCGTTGCGGGGGGCATCAGGGTCATGTGTTCGACGACGGCCCGCCGCCCACCGGCAAGCGCTACTGCAACAACGGCCTGGCCCTGCGCTTCGTGCCTCAGGGCGACAAATTGCCGGACCTGCGCACATGAACGGCGGGGCGATGGCGCCGTGGAACCGGGTTGGCATCGCGCGTTTGGCCAAGCTAATCGGTCTGGCGGCGCTGGCCCTAGGCGTGCAGTCCAATTCGCGTGGCGCTCAGCCTTCGGTTATGCAGGCGACAGCCATCTTTGCGGGCGGTTGTTTCTGGTGCATGGAGGCGGATTTCGAGAAACTGCCGGGCGTGCTGAGCGTGGAGTCGGGCTATATCGGCGGGACACGCCCGAATCCGAGTTATCGCGAAGTGAGCGCCGGCACGACCGGACACGCCGAAGCCGTGCACATACTCTACGATCCTGCCAAGCTCAGCTATGAACAATTGCTCGAGCACTTTTGGCGCAATATCGATCCAACCGTAAAAGATCGACAGTTCTGCGACATCGGCAGTCAGTACCGCAGCGGCATCTATTGGCAAACCGAGGCCGAGCGAGCGGCTGCACAAGTGAGCCGCGAAGCGCTCTTGAAGAGCGGCAAGATCGGGGAAATCCATACCGAGATCGCGCGCGCGGGCATTTTCTACCCGGCCGAAGAGTATCATCAGGACTACTACAAGAAGAACCCGGTGCGTTACGCCTACTACCGCCATGGTTGCGGACGGGATGCGCGGCTGAAAGAACTCTGGGCGAAGTGAAAAGACCGCGTCGCCATGTGGGGCGAAAGGCTGCGCCGGGGAGGCGCCGTCTCCGACGAGCTGGCGCTTTTGGGGGAAGCCGACTGCGGCGCTTGTGCGAAGAACTGGCGAGGGGGGCTAGAATTGACGCTTCGCAATATCTGCTTACAAGCCTAGCGTCAACGGCGGATAGGGTGAAGCGTTGATCGCAACTGTGGGCCTTAGCCCACCAAACCAAACATTGAGGAGAAGAGAAATGAAATTCGGAACGATTGTTGTTGCTGCCGTGGCCACCTTGATGGCCGCTTCCGTCTTGGCCGCGAGTGAAACTGCGCCCCGCGCCAATGTTCGTCAAGCGAACCAGCAGGCGCGCATCGACCAAGGGGTGGCCAGCGGTTCGCTGACCAAGCGCGAAGCGGCTCGCCTGGAAAAGGGTCAGCAGCATGTGCAGAACTTGGAAAACAAGGCTCTTGCCGACGGCAAGGTCACAAAAGTGGAAAAGCTGCGCATCGAAAAGGCGCAAGACGTGCAAAGCGCGCGCATCGCCAAGCAAAAACATGACCGCCAGCACGATCGCAACCACGACGGCAAGCTCGACAAGAAGAAGTAAGATCTCGGTTCTCCTTCTGCCAACGGCGCCGTACGGGCGCCGTTTGTTTGTCTGGGGTTTCCAATTCCCTCAAGGGAGTGCATGATGCTCCGATAAGCCGGTATGGGCCACCGATTCAGGGCGGCGTGATCTGGGGGAAATGGCAGGGGATGCCGGGTATCGACTTCTTCAAGGATTTGGGGCGGATTCGCGGCGAGGCGCTGCAGTCGGTTTTCGATCTTCTAGAGGGCATTTGCGAGGGCGCGCTGGTGGTCGACAAAGACGCGCACATCGTCTGGATGAGCGAAAAATACGCCCACAAGCTGGGCCTGCGTGCCGCCGCTGACGCCATCGGCCACGAAGTCGAGGCAGTCATTCCCACGAGCCAGATGCGTGCGGTGGTCAAGACCGGCATGCCCATCCTTCTCGACATCATGCAATTCGGTGCTGAATCCTTCGTGGTGACGCGCATACCGCTCAAGGACAAGAGCGGTGAGGTGATCGGAGCCATCGGCTTGGTGGTCTATGATCAGCTTCATTCCCTGAAGCCCCTGGTCTCCAAATTCGCCCGACTGCAATCGGCCCTGGCCAACGCGGAGCACAAGCTCTCCCAAGAGCGCAGCGCCAAATATACTTTGGGGAGTTTCGTGGGCAGTAGCCCCGCCGCTCTGGAAGTCAAGCGCCTGGCGCGGCGCGCGGCGCAAATCGATTCGACGGTACTGCTGCTGGGCGAAACCGGCACCGGCAAAGAACTGCTGGCCCAAGCCATCCATGCCTCGGGTCCGCGGGCCCATAGACCCTTCGTCGGCATCAATGTGGCGGCCATCCCCGAAACCTTGATGGAAGCCGAGTTCTTCGGCGCGGCTCCCGGGGCATACAGTGGCGCCGATCGACGTGGGCGCGAAGGCAAATTCAAACTTGCCGACGGAGGCACATTGTTCCTCGACGAGATCGGCGATATGCCCCTGGGCTTGCAGGCCAAGCTCTTGCGAGTGTTGCAGGAGCATGAGTTCGAACCACTGGGCTCGAATCGCATCACCAAGGTCGATGTGCGCGTGATTGCCGCCACCAGTATCGACCTTGGCAAACTCGTCGCCGAGGGGCGTTTTCGTGCGGATCTCTACTACCGCCTCAACGTGCTGGCCATCACCGTTCCCCCTTTGCGGGAACGTTCGGAGGACTTCGAGGCCCTCTGCCAGCATTTGCTCGATGAAATTGCCCAGGCCAATGGCACTCCGGTGCGCGAAATCGCCCCGGACGCTATCGCGCTGCTGCGCAGCCAGCCTTGGCCCGGCAACATTCGGGAGTTGCGCAACGTACTCGAACGCGTGGCCATGTTCAGCGATGACTTGCGCCTCAACGCGGCTCATTTCCAGAGGGCGCTGAGCGCGAGTACGAGCGCGGGGAGCGCGCCGGAGGCACCGCGTAACTACGATGACGCCCTGGCGGACTTCGAGCGGCGGCTGATCGCGGACGCTTTGACCCGTGCGGGCGGACGGGTCACCGAAGCCGCGGTGTCTCTGGGCGTGGGACGTGCGACGCTTTACAAGAAGATGGCCGCGCTGGGCATTTCCACCAAATAGGGTCTCTGTCTCCAAATAGAGACGAAGGAAAAAAGCAATAAAATTCATGGAAAAAGCCGCCATCCATGACTGCGGCATGGCGCGTTTGTGTCAATATCGAGACAAAAACCGGCAGCGCTGATCGCTTTTTCCCCCTTGCCCCTGATCGCTGCAAAAAAGACGTGTTTAATCAACTAACTGCATTTGTGGCATGGGCGTTGCGTTGGACTGGTGCGTGATAGGGCAAGGTGCTCCATCCAAGCAAAGGAGTTAGGCGCCCATGCGGCGGGTTGCGAACACCGAGCGGCGCGGTGTAGTCGGTTCCACATTGGGGGACGTCATCATGATCACAAAGTTTACCGGCCGTTTGGCCGCTTTGTCGGTTGGGGTTTTGCTGAGTTGGGCTTGCCTCGCCGCCGAACTGGTGGTGGGGCAGGTTGCGCCGCTTTCCGGTGTGTTGGCTGCCACTGGCGCGCAGATGGTGCTGGGCGGCAAAATCTATTTCGATCACATCAATGCCCATGGTGGTGTGCATGGCGCGAAGATCAAGCACTTGATCCTGGATGACGGATACAAGATCGACGAGACCATCCGTTTGACCCAGCAAGTCATCGAGAAGGACAAGGCGGTGGCGCTGTTTGGCTATGCGGGAACTTCCAATCTCACCGAGCTACTGAAGCGCAGCATCATGCAGGACGCCAAGATCGCTTTGGTCGGGCCCTACACCGGCGGCGAGCCCCTGCGCAATCCGTTCAATCCAAACATTTTTCACATTCGCGCCGGTTACATGGACGAAGCCGAGCACATGGTGCGCCACTTGGTGAGCCTCGGCATTACCAAAATTGGCGTGTATTACCAGAATGATGGTTTCGGCAAGTCCGGCTTGGCGGGGGTCGAAAAGGCCCTCGAGCAGCGCAACATCAAACTCACCGCCAACGCGCCCTACGAGCGTAACAAGCTCGACGATTCGGTCACTCAAGCGATCGCCAAATTCAAAGGTGCCAACGTCGATGCCATCATCATGATCTCCATCAACCCGACCACGGCGGCTTTCGCCAAGGCCTACCGGGAATCGGGCGGGCACGGACAGCTCTTCAACATTTCAGTGGTCGACCCCGCGGAATTGGTCAAGCTCGCGGGCACCAAAGCCTTGCACGGTTTGGGCATCGCGCAGGTGGTGCCCTTCCCCTATTCGCGCATCTTGCCGGTGATCCGCGAATACCAGGATCTGTTCGCCAAATACGCGCCCAAGGAGGCCAGCATCTCCTACACCAGCTTTGAGGAATTCATTGGTGCCAAGGTGCTGGTGGAAGGCCTGCGGCGCGCGGGGCCCAATCCAACGCGCGAGAAGGTACTCCGCGCGCTGGAGAATCTGGGCACTTACGACGTCGGCGGATTCATCGTCAATTACACCCCGGAGAACCGCATTGGTTCTAAATACGTCGAGCTGACGGTGGTTGGGCGGGACGGGCGGCTCTTGCGTTGAGCGCGGCGCAGCGGGTCCTTGGCATGCAGCGTGCGGAGGGTGCTACTGAGGCGCCGGCCATGCGCGGTCGGGGCGCGAGGGGCGCGTTCGCTGAAGCGAGTGGTCAGCGTCTCTTGGGCAAGACGATACTCATTACTGGAGCGGCGCGCGGTATCGGCGAAGCGATCGCGGCCAAGTGTGCGCGCGAGGGTGCTCAGGTGGCCTTGTGCGACCTCGATCGGCGCCAAGTGCAGGAAGCGGCCGAAGCCCTACGCGAGCGTGGCGCCCGCGCCGAGGCCTTCGCTGCGGACGTGGCCGACGCTGACAGTGTGCTGGCGATGGTCGACGCGGTGCGCAAGCACTTCGAGCGCATCGACTGCTTGGTCAACAACGCTGGCATCGTCGAAGACGCGCAACTGAAGAACATGTGCGCTGACCAATGGGAGCGGGTGATCGCGGTGAACCTTTCCGGCGTCTACCACTGCACCCGCGCGGTGATCGACGCCATGTTGGCGCGGGGTGCCGGCTCGATCATCAACCTCTCGTCTGTAGTGGGCTTGTACGGCAACTTCGGCCAGAGCAATTATGCTGCCGCCAAGGCGGGGGTCATCGGGATGACCAAGACCTGGGCCAAGGAACTGGGCCGCAAAGGTGTGCGCGCCAACGCCATCTGCCCAGGATTCATCCGCACGCCGATCCTGGCGGCCATGCCCGAACCGGTGTTGGCGGACATCGAGCGCCGGGTGCCGCTGGGACGCCTGGGGTGCCCGGGGGAGATAGCCGCCATGGCCGCATTTCTCGCCTCGGACGAAGCCAGTTACATCACTGGCGCGGTCATCGAAGTCGCCGGCGGTTTGACGCTTTAGCCGCTTATGGCTCATTCGGCCTTCGTCACTCACTGGGGATCCTTCGCCGAGGTGCTCGGTTGCCAGGGCACGGCGCTCGGACGCGAACTGCACCGGCGCGGCGCTCGCCGCGGAAAGGCCGCCCCCGACCACGAAGTGCGTGTGCTGAGCGAAGGCTTGCCCGCGCCCTTGGCCTATCTCGACACGGCGGAGCGCTTCGTTTTCGTCAATCGTGCCTACGCCGAGTGGCTCGGGCAAAGCGCCGACCAACTCACCGGGCGATGGCTCGGCGAGGTACTCCCGGAATCGGACTACGCCCTGATTCAGCCCTTCGTTCGGCGCGCGCTGCGCGGCGAACCAGTGGGCTATGAGCGCGTCATCAGCTATCGGAGTGGCGAAAGCCGCTGGATGGATGTGCGCTACATCGCCAAGTATGACGACAGGGGCGGTGTCGCCGGGGTTTACGCCTTTTTTATAGACATTCAGAGACAAAAGGAAGCCGAAGGCTCCTTGTCCTATCTGGAAACCCACGATCCCGTGACCCAGTTGCTCAATCGGCGCGGGCTCATCGAACGCCTGCCGGAGTTGCTGGCCCATGCCGCGCAATGCGAAGAAAAGGCTGCGGTTTTGTGCCTAGACCTGGACCGCTTCGGTATCGTCAACGACAGTCTCGGCCACCGGGCCGGAGATGCCTTGCTCACAGTCATTGCTGAGCGCCTGCGCGCGGCGCTGCCCCCGAGCGGTCTTCTGGCGCGGGTTGCCGGCGACGAGTTCGTGGCCGTCCTGAGCGGTCTGACGCAGGCGACGGAAGCCGAGCGCAGGGCAGGCGAGATGTTGGCGATCCTCGGCCAATCGGTGATCGTTGCGGGACAGGAGGTCTTTCCGTCGGCCGGCGTTGGTATCAGTGTATTTCCCGATCAGGGTGAGGATGCCGAAAGCTTGCTGCGCAATGCCTCCAGTGCGATGCTCTGCGCCAAGCGCGAGGGGCGGGGTGGCGTGGCGCGATTCGCGGCGACCAGCAACGTGATACCGGCTGGGCGCCTGGCGCTCGAGTCGGCCTTGCACCGCGCCCTGCGCGAAAATGAATTCGAGCTCTACTACCAGCCTAAGCGAGCGCTGAGCGACGGCCGAGTCACTGGCCTTGAGGCGCTGTTGCGCTGGCGTTGCCCAGGGCGGGGCATCGTGGCGCCCGAGGTTTTTCTCGACGTGGCCGAGGAGATGGACCTCATGCGACCCATTGGGGTCTGGGTGATCCATACCGCAGTGCGACAAGCGCGAGCCTGGCGCGACCAGGGCTGGCCGCGGCTGCCCATTGCCGTGAACTTGTCGGCGCGGCAATTCACGCAGGGTGATCTGGCCGAGCGCGTCGGCCAAACGATCGAGTCGTTTGGCCTCGACGCAACGGATCTTGAATTCGAGATCACCGAGACGGCGCTCTTTGCCGGTGGTGGGGCGAGCGCGTCCGCATTTCGTGCCTTGAAGGCATTGGAAACACGCATCGCCATCGACGATTTCGGCACCGGTTACTCCAATCTCAATCGCTTGAAGCTCTTGGCTGCCGATACCCTCAAGATCGACAAGTCCTTCGTTCAGCAGATCGGCCAGGACGACGACTACGCCGCCATCGTCGTAGCCATCATCGCCTTGGCCAAGAGCTTGAAGCTCAAGGTCGTCGCTGAAGGTGTCGAGACCGCGGCACAGTTGCTGTTTCTCGAGCAGCACGGCTGCGACGAATACCAAGGCCATCTTTTCTGTCCCGCGCTGCCCGCGAGAGCCTTGCAGGGGCGCTTGGGAGTTGTCACAAGAATGTCATAAAGCGAGGCGGCATCTACCTCGGCGCTGCATTGGCATGGATTGGGCCTATACTTGCGGTGGGGGCTGTTCCTTTCTTCTGCCAGCATGACCGAAGCCGAACTGAAACTACTCATCGATCCTTCGGATGCCGAAAAACTTGCGCGGCATCCCTTGCTCGTGCAATGGGCGAGCAAAAGGCCCTACACGCGTGTCCTCGAGAACCGTTATCTCGACACCCCCGATTTTCAGCTCGCGAACCAAGGCGTGGCCCTGCGCTTGCGGCGCATCGGCGCCCATTGGCGCCAGACCCTGAAGACGGGAAACCTCAGTCTTGCGGGTCTGCATAGCCGCAGCGAATGGGAAATGCCCGTCGCCGGGCCGCGTCTGGAATGGGCTCGTCTGGCCGCCGTGCTACCCCCTGAACTGCCCTTAGTCGCCGAACTGGCGCGTGCCGACCTGCGGCGACGATTGGCACCGCGGGTGCTTACGCGCTTCAAGCGTCGGATCTGGCATTTGCTGACCCCGGCCGGCGACACCCTCGAATTGGCCGTCGATCTGGGCGAAATCTCCGCGGGCGGCAAAGCGCTGCCGATTGCCGAAATCGAACTCGAACTCAAAGCTGGTGACGTCGCGGCGCTCTATGAAGTGGCTCTAGCGCTCGCCATCGACTTGCCGCTTGGCTTGGGCAGCCAAGGCAAGGCCGAGCGCGGCTACGCCCTGCTGTCGCCCCGGGCATTTGCTGCGGTGGGCGCCCAGCGGATCGAACTCGATGCGGCTGGCGGCGTGGGCCAAGCGCTCGCGGCTATCGTCGCCGGCTGCCTGGCGCAGGTCGAAGGCAACGAAGCCGGCTTGCGCGAGGCCAATGATCCGGAATGTTTGCATCAGACGCGCGTGGGTCTGCGTCGATTGCGCGCGGCCTTGAAGCTGTTTGCTCCTTTTGCGGCGCTGCCCGAAGCTTGGCAAAGTGACGTGCGCTGGGCGGCGACCGCGCTCGGACCGGCGCGCGACTGGCATGTTTTCGCCGAAGGCAGCCTGGCGCGCCTGCCGGGCACTGGACCAGGCGGTGACCTCGAAGCCTTGCGGGAAGCGGCGCGCCTGCGTTCCGAGGCAAAGCAGCGCGATGCTCTGGCCAGCTACGATCCGGCGCGCCAGGCGCGCTGGCGCCTCGCCCTCATGGCTTGGGCCTTGAAGCAGCGCCAGCGCGAAGGCGCCGAGACCCTGGTTGATTGGGCTCGCGGCGTGCTGCAGCGCCTCACCCGGCGCTTGAACAAGCGCGCTCGCGATCTGCGTAAAGCAAGCCCCGAGGCGCGGCATGCGGCGCGCATCACCGCCAAGCAGTTGCGTTATGCCCTGGAGTTTTTCGGCCCTATCCTCGATGCCCCCGCCGCGACCGCGGCGGCCAAAGCCTTGGCGCGCTTGCAAGATGCTCTGGGTCTCATCAACGACGCGGCGGTGGCACAGGGTCTATTGCGTGAATTGGCCACCGATCACCCCGAACTCGTGCCAGCGGCGGCCTGGGCACAAGGCTGGCTCGCGGCGGACAGCGAGCGTCAAGCGGATAAGCTGGCGAGTTTTTGGAAACCGGCCCGGAAAAGCTTGCGTAAGTTCCTGCGCTCGGATTAGATTGGCGATAGGCGGCTTGTGCAATACTTGGTGCATTGCGCCCGCAGACTCTCCTGCTGGGTTTTTTGTACCAGGCTGGCGGCTGCCCGCTAACCGACTTGATTTCGCGCCTTTTCGCGCCGCGCCATGGAAAAAATCCTCTTCGAACCCGTTCCCAGTCCGTTTCTCGTGCCCTTCGATGGTGGCTTCAAACTCGCCCGGGCACACACCGCACCGCCCAATGGCGCGCCGGCCAAAAAAGACAACGAAGCGGCTTTGGCTGGCGCCATCGAGGCTTTGCAAGATCTCCAACAGAAACTCTACGCCCATGACAAGTATGCCCTGCTGCTGATCTTCCAGGCGATGGACGCCGCCGGCAAAGATGGCACCATCAAAGCCGTGATGAGTGGAGTCAATCCGGCCGGTTGCCAGGTCTATTCCTACAAAGCGCCCACGCATGAGGAACTGGACCACGATTTCTTGTGGCGCTGCTGGAAAAACTTGCCCGAGCGGGGCCGTATCGGCATCTTCAATCGCAGCCATTACGAAGAAGTGCTGGTGGTGAAAGTGAATCCCGGTTTCTTGGCCGGACAGCGCCTGCCGCGCGCCCTGAAACCCGGCGCGGCGTTTTGGGAAGAGCGCTTTGAGTCGATCCGCGAAGCCGAGCGGCATTGGGCGCGCAATGGTTTGGTGGTGCTGAAGTTCTTCCTCAATGTCTCCAAGGACGAGCAGAAGAAGCGTTTTCTCGATCGCATCGACGACCCCAAAGGGCATTGGAAGTTTTCCGCTGACGACATCAAAGTGCGCAAGGATTGGGACCGCTACATGTCGGCCTACGAAGAAGCGCTGCGCGAAACGTCCCGGCCGTGGGCGCCCTGGTACGCCATTCCCGCCGACAGCAAAAGTTTCATGCGCCGCAACGTGGCGGAAATCATCGTCGCCACCTTGCAGCGACTCGACATCAACTACCCGGTGGTGTCCGAAGCGGATCGCACGGCGATGCTCGTCATCCGCGAAGAGCTGGTGGCGGAGTAGGCAGCGCATGGCAAGGGGCTTGCGGCAGGGGCGCCTGCTGCTGACCTGGGTTTGGCTTTTCTTTGCCTTGAGCCTCAACGCCTGGGGCGTGGAGCAGGGCGGACAAACGCGCGTCGTCGATGCAACGGCGGCCGCACCGCTGCGGATTCATTTTTTTTATACCGAGGGTTGCCCGCATTGCGCCGCCGCGGAAATCCACCTGCGGCGCTATCAGGGCGACGCGCGCATCGATATCCGCCGCTACGAAGTGAAATACGATCCGGCCGGGCGCGCAGCACTCGATAAGGTGGTTGCTGCCTTGGGGCTGGAGGATGTCGGCTTCCCCTATATCATCATCGGGCGCTGGTCGGCCATTGGCTACCAAAGCGACGAATGGACCGGCGCCATGATCGATAGGGAAGTCGCCAGCTGTCTCGCCCAGGGCTGTGCCGACCCGATCAGCGCCATTCTGGCGGGCGAGGCACCCAGTGTCGCCACGGCCCGCGCCCAGGCGACACTGCCCGCCACGCTGCGGCTGCCGCTCTTAGGTGAAATCGACACCGGCAGCCTTTCCTTGCCCATGCTTACCGTGGCGCTGGCCGCGCTCGACGGCTTCAACCCTTGCGCGATGTGGGCGCTGGTGTTCCTGTTGGGACTGCTGATGGGGGTCGCCGATCGTCGGCGCATGTGGATTCTGGGCCTCACTTTCCTCCTGGGCTCGGGGCTGGTCTATTACCTCATCATGGCCGCTTGGCTCAAGGTGCTGCTCACCATCGGCCTCATCATTTGGGTGCGGATCGCGGTGGGTCTGGTGGCGCTGGGTGCGGCGGGCTTTTATTTGCACGATTTCATTACCAACCCGGAAGCCGCTTGCGAAGTTTCGCACACGACGGGGCGCCAGGCCCTGCTAGCCCGGCTCAGACGCTTCGCTCTGGAAGAGCGGCTTTGGCCGGCGATGCTGGGCGTGCTGGCTTTGGCTCTGGCGGTCAACCTCATCGAATTCGTCTGCTCCGCCGGCATCCCCGCGGTTTATACCCAAGTACTCGCCCTCACCCCCATGCCCACTTGGCAGTATCACGCCTACTTGCTGCTCTACCTGCTGGTCTTCCTGATCGACGATCTGGCGCTTTTTGCCGTGGCCGCGACGACGCTGCATTTTGCCGCCATCGGCACGCGTTATGCGCGCGCCTCGCGGCTGATCGGCGCGGTGGTGATGGCGGTGATCGGCCTGCTGCTGCTTTTCAAGCCCGAGTGGCTCCAGTTCGGAACCCTGTAAGATAAGGCGGTCTCGGTCGACCAATCCACTTAGCCAACCAGAACGACGACTCCCATGCGCGCCACATTGCCCCATCTGCTCGACAGTTCGTTTCCCGACATCGACCGGCGGGCGCTTGCGACGCTGCAAGTGAACTTGGGTTATCGCTGCAACCAGAGCTGTTTGCATTGCCACGTCAATGCCGGGCCGACGCGGAAGGAACAGATGGATGAAGCGAATCTGGCGCTGGTTGTGGCGGTGCTTGACGCGCGGCGGGTGGGTAGCTTGGATCTCACCGGCGGCGCTCCAGAACTGCATCCCGGTTTTCGCGAGCTCGTCATCGCCGCGCGGAAACGGGGTGTTCGGGTGATCGACCGCTGCAATCTCACCGTGCTCTTCGAGACCGGGCAAGAGGACACCGCCGCGTTTTTGGCGGCGCAAGGCGTGGAGATCGTCGCCTCGCTGCCCTGTTATACCGCGGAAAATGTCGATCGACAGCGCGGCGATGGCGCGTTCGAAAAAAGTATCGCCGCATTGCGCTGCCTCAATGCCCTGGGTTATGGGCGGGAGGGCAGCGGCCTCGCGCTCAATCTCGTTTACAACCCGCAAGGGCCGAAGCTGCCTGGGCCGCAAGCGGTGCTGGAAACCGATTACCGGCGCGAGCTGCGGGCGCATTTCGGCATCGAGTTCAATACTTTGTTCACCTTGACCAACATGCCCATTCAACGCTTTGGCTCGATGTTGCTGTCGCGCGGCGAATTCAATCGCTATCTCGAATTGTTGCGCGCCAGTTTCGTCCCCGAAAATCTCGAAAACGTGATGTGCCGCGAGTTGATCAGCGTCGATTGGCAGGGGCGGCTCTACGATTGCGATTTCAATCAGCAGCTCGATCTTCCCCTCGGTGCTGAAAATGCGCCGCAGGCCCATTTGCGCGATCTCTTGCGCACCGATTTTGCCGGCCAGGCGATCCGTGTCGCCGACCACTGTTTTGGCTGTACCGCAGGGCAGGGCAGCAGTTGCGGCGGGGCGCTGGCCGCGAGGACGTAATGAATCTTTGCGGCATGGGGGGGCGGTGAGTATTGGCACACCTCGAAGTGCCGATCTGCCCAGGCCGGTGCCCGCTATTTCGATCATCGTTCCGGTGCTCGATGAGGCGGAGGGTCTGCCGCGTTTTCTCGGCGCCCTGCGCGAGTGCCTGAACCCAGGCATAGAGGTGATTTTCGTCGATGGCGGCAGTGGCGACGACTCGCCTCGGTGCTTGCGTGAGCGTGGCTGGCGGGTGCGGGCAAGCGACCGCGGCCGAGCCTTGCAAATGAATACCGGCGCTGCGGCGGCCAACGGGGAGGTGCTGCTTTTCCTGCATGCCGATACGCTCCTACCGGTGGATTTTGCCGCGGCCATTGGGAAGGCCTTGGCCCGAGGCAAGGTCTGGGGCCGCTTCGATGTTCGCCTCGATGGGGACGGGTTGGCTTTGCGTCTGGTCGAAGGATTGATGAATTGGCGCTCGCGGCTCACTGGTATCGCAACCGGGGATCAAGCCCTGTTCGTGCAACGGGAGGCTTTTGCCGCAGTGGGCGGATTTCCGGCGCAGGCCTTGATGGAAGACATCGAGATTTCGCGGCGCTTGAAGCGTCTTGGTGCGCCCGCGTGCCTCAAGCAAAAGGTCCTGACTTCGGCGCGGCGCTGGCGGACCCGCGGTCTCTGGCGCACCATATTCCTGATGTGGCGCCTGCGCTGGGACTATTGGCGTGGCGTGCCCGCGGCGAATCTCGCCAAACGTTATCGCTGATGGCGCGCATCATCGTCTTTGCCAAAGCGCCGCTGGCGGGTTTTGCCAAGACCCGGCTCGGCGGCGTTCTGGGTGAGGCCGGAGCGGCGCGACTGGCGCTACGCCTGCTGGAAGATCGCCTGCACGACGCGCGCCTGGCCGGTGTGGGCAAGGTGGAGCTGTGCGCCACGCCCGGCCCGGCGGAATCGATCTGGCGCGACTTCGATCTTCCGCCCGTCGACCTTCAGAGCGACCAGGGCGAAGGCGACCTCGGGCAGCGCATGGCTCGCGCGGCGGAGCGGGCCTTGGCGCAAGGCGACGCGGTCTTGCTGGTGGGCAGCGATTGCCCGGCGCTCGATGCCGGTAAGCTCGGCGAGGCAGCGCGTGCCTTGGAGGCTCGCGATGCGGTGTTGGTGCCAGCCTTGGACGGTGGTTATGTGCTGCTGGGTCTGCGGCGCTTCGATGCGAGTCTCTTCATCGACCTGCCCTGGGGTAGCGAAACCGTTGGCGCAATGACGCTGCAGCGACTGGCGGCGCTGGGCTGGCGCGTGCAACTGTTCGCGGCGCTGCCCGACATCGACCGACCGGAAGACCTGGCGTTTCTGCCCGAAAGTTACGCCGAGTTTCGGATGCCCTCGAGGCCCGTCAGGCAGGCGAAAAAACGACATAACTAAAAAAGTGGTTGCATGATTTCGCCCCCTGGTTTAGAGTCGCGCCATGGACCTCGAAAGAACCGCACGCTGTCTTGCCGAACTGGGCAATGTCGCCCGGTTGCGCATATTTTCCCTGCTCGTGCGGGCCGGGCACGACGGCATGACCATCACGGAAATCCGCCAGGCCCTCGATACCCCGGCCTCCACCTTGGCGCATCATCTGCGCGGCATGGTCGAGGTCGGGCTGGTGCGCCAGGAACGCCAAGGCCGGGAGGTGCGCTGCCGACCCGATTTCACCTTGATCGACGCTGCCTGGGCGCATTTTCGTTCGGAGTGTTGCCGGGGAGTCGCGCCCGTCGTCGCTTTCCCCCAAACGCGACGCAAGGATAGCCCCAGTGCGCTGAAACCCGCGGGCGCGACCAAGCGCAAACTCTGAAAGCCTCGTTTCATGGACTTGGACATGCTCCCCAGTGCCTCTTTGGCGCCGATACAACCGGAAAGCCGGGTGTATAGGCGCGTTAAGCCCCTCCACCCCTCATACTCGAAAGGACTTCCGATGAACATTCCCATCGCCACGGCCGCTCGGGCCCCTTTGAACGCCTTGGAGCGCTTACGCCGGATCGACAAAGCTTGGCTCGCGCTTTTGCTGCTGTTCATCGGAGTGGCCGTCTTCGATCTTCGGCAAAGTCTCGTTTCGCTGCACTTTTTCGCCGAGAACTTGCTGAATCTCACCCCCGTGTTGCTGCTCTCCGTGGCCCTCGCCGCGTACATCAAGGCGAGCAGCGCCGAGTCGCTCGTGGCCCATGCTTTCGTGGGCCGGGAAGGGCGCGCCATCATGTTTGCTTCCTTGGCCGGGGCGCTCTCACCCTTGTGCTCCTGCGGCGTGGTGCCGCTCATCGCGGGCTTGCTCGCGGGTGGCGTGCCCTTGGCGCCGGTCATGGCCTTCTGGCTGGCCTCACCGGTCATGGACCCGGCCATGTTCGTGCTCACCGCAGGTGCCATCGGCTTGGAGTTCGCCGTGGCCAAGACCCTGGCCGCCATCGCCATCGGGCTCTTGGGCGGTGGCATCACCATGCTCCTGAGTCGCTATTGGAGCTTTGCCGACACCTTGCGCGAGGAGCGTCGCCAGCGCGCTCCGGCTGGGGTGGAGGGCTGGGCCGCCGCGCGCGCCTCGCTCAACTGGCGTTTCTGGCGCGACCCGGCTCAACGCGCGGTGTTTCTGGACAACGCGTGGAGCCAGATCGCCAAACTTGCCGCGCTGATGGGCATCGCTTTCGTGCTCGAAAGCCTCATGCTCGCCTATGTGCCGGCCGGCACCATCGCCAAGCTCATGGGGGGCGACGGGTTCGCCGCCATTCCCGTGGCTGTGGCACTGGGCGTGCCGGCTTACCTCAACGGCGTGGCGGCCGTGCCGCTGGTGGGCGGGCTCATCGCCGAAGGCATGAACGCGGCTGTGGGGCTGGCTTTCATGGTGGCCGGCGGCGTCACCAGCATACCGGCGATGCTGGCGGTGTGGGCCTTGGTCAAGCCGCGCACCTTTGCCGTTTACCTCGGACTCGCGCTTTTGGGCGCACTTGCGGTAGGCTACGCTTACGCGGCCTTTCTCTTGATGGTGCCGTAACCAACGAACCAGGGAGCCTCGCCACATGGTTCTGCGAGAGTACGTCCGGCCGCCTTCGGCCAAAGCCTTCATGGCCCGGGCCTTGCTGCCCAAACGCCGGGCGCTCGTTTTGCCGCCCCTGGAACTGCGCCTTGGCCCGCTGGCGGTGCCGGAGCACGACTATGCCGAATATCTGGCGCTCACTGGCTTGACGGATGGGCCGTTGCTGCCGATCAGCTGGCCGCAAGTGTGGGGTTTCCGCTTGCAAATGGCGCTGCTCACCGACCGCGCCTTTCCGCTGCCCATTTGGAGCGCGTTGCAAGTGCGCAATCGCCTGCTGCAATATGCCCCGCTGCCCCGTGCGGCACGTTATGGTCTGAGCGTCACTCCGGCGGCCTTGCGGCGTCTCGACAAAGGCGTGGAGGTCGATCTTCTGACCACGCTGCGCCAGGGCGATGCGCTCACCTGGCAAAGTGTCACCACCTTCTATTGGCGCGGTCACAAAGGGCAAGCCGCGCTGCCCAACGGCGCAGCTCCGTCGCGCCCGACACCAGCCGAGGCTTCGCAACCCGCCGCGCTCGAAGCGGCCAGTCCCGGCGTCGTCGGTGCAGCTCTGGCCCAATGGGGGAGCGGCTTCGGCGCCGGCTGGCGTTTTGGCGGGCTCACCGGTGACTATAACGGCATCCACTGGAACGACCGCTACGCCCGGGTCTTTGGTTTCAAGCGCGCCTTTCATCACCCACCGCGCGTCGCCGGGCAGTGTCTCGCCCACCTCGGCGTCGTTCGCGAGGCGCCGCAACAGAGCCTGGACTTGTGGATCAAAGGGCCGGTTTTCTACCGCAGCCAACTCGAACTCCTCGCTTGTGAAGAAGCCGGTGCCCGGATCTTTGGGCTGCATGTCGATGGTGACTCCCGACCCGCGCTGGTGGGACGTTGGCGGGCTGACACAGGCGCTTGACGCCCGAAGCGCTATCGGCAACCATAACGCCGCCGCCCTTAGAGGCGGCGTTTTCTTTTTGATTCATTCCGCGCTGAGGTGACGCTTGAAAGTGAATCGTGAGGGTTTGCGAATTCTAGGTCTATGTGGCTTCGTCTTGCTGGGCGCTTGTGCCTCGCCCGCTAATGTCGTCGAAGGCGGCTTTTTGAGACCCAATGCCAATCTGGTCGTCGAGGGCGTGCCGCCGATTCCGATCGCACTGGCGCGCGCGGTGGAGAAATACACCGATTTTCGCGGCCACAACTTCGTGGCCTGGCACCCGGTGAAACGTGAGATGGTCGTTGCGCATCGCAAGGCGGGTGCCAACACCTCACAGCTTTTTCGGCTCGCTACTCCCATGGGGGAGCTCGAAACCCTGACCGAGAGCCCCGACCCCGTTACCGAAGCGAGCTACGAGCCGCTCACTGGGAAATACTTGGTATTCGAGCGTTCCAGCGGCGGCAACGAAGTCAACCAGCTCTATCGCCTCGACCTCGACACCCGCAAAGTGACGCTGCTCACCGACCCCGACGAGCGCCACGACCACCTGGGTTGGTTGCACCACAAGGCCGTGGCCATCGTCGCCTCGGTGCCTATTGACCGCACCGCCAAGAGCGGTACCCGCGCGAGTATCAACACCACGCTGTGGCTTCTTGACCCGGAGAACCCCGCGCAAAAGAAAAAGCTTGGCGAGCTGCCCGGCCCCGGCTGGTTTGGCGGTTCGGTTTCGTATGATGACAAGAAGCTCGCGCTCATTCGTTATCTTTCCGCCAACGAATCGCAGATCTGGGTGCTGGACCTCGCCAGCGGCGAGCGCCAGCAGCTCCTGCCGGCGGGTGGCGGCAAAGAAAAGGCAAGTTATTATCCCGGGCCTTTCCGCACAGATGGCAGCGGCTTGTTCGTGGTGAGCGACCGCGCCTCGGAGTTTCGGGAGATGATGCTCTACGATTTTGCCAAACAGAGCTTCACGCGCATCACCGGCCACATTCCCTGGGATGTGAGCGGGGGCACGGCCACCGAGGATGACCGACTCTTCGCCCTGCAAACCAACGAAGACGGCCGCTACGTGCTGCGCCTTTTCGACGGCGCCACGCTCAAAGAAAAACCTTCGCCCAACATTCCCTCGGGCAATATCGGTGGCACGCGCTTTCACAAGCGCACCACCGAGCTGATGTTTTCGCTCAACAGCGCGCGCGGCCCGAGTGAGATCTATTCGCTCAACCCGGATAGCGGCAGAGTGGAACAGTGGACGCGCGCCTACTCCCCGCGCGACATCGACGTGGCGAGCTTCTCGGAGCAGAAAGTGGTGCGCTGGCCAAGCTTTGACGGGCGGCAGATTTCCGGTTTGCTTACTATGCCCCCGAAGCGCTTTTCAGGCAAACGGCCGGTGCTGGTTCTCATCCACGGTGGACCGGAAGGGCAGGCCACCATTGGTTTTCTGGCGCGCTACCAGTATTACCTCCAGGAGCTGGGTATTGCGCTGATTCAGCCCAATGTGCGCGGCTCGACGGGTTTTGGCAAAACCTTCATGACCCTCGACAATGGCCGTTTGCGTGAAGATTCGGTCAAGGACATCGGCGCTCTGTTTGACTGGATAGCGCGGCAACCCGATCTCGACGCCGCACGCGTGCTGGTGGCGGGCGGCAGCTATGGCGGTTACATGAGCTTGGCGGTGGCGACGCATTACGCCGACCGCATCGCCGGTGCCATCGACGTAGTAGGGATTTCGCATTTCGTCACCTTCCTGGAAAGCACCGAAAGCTATCGGCGCGACTTGCGCCGTGTGGAATATGGCGACGAGCGTGACGCCGACATGCGTGCCTTTCTCGAGCGCATTTCGCCGCTCACCAATGCACACAAAATCAAGAAACCGCTACTCGTGGTGCAAGGCAAGAACGACCCGCGCGTGCCCTACACCGAAGCCGAACAAATCGTCGCCAAAGCCCGTGCGAACGGTACGCCGGTGTGGTACTTGCGCGCCGATAACGAAGGCCACGGCTTCGCGCGCAAGGAGAACGCCGACTTCCAGCTCTACACCACCATTCTGTTCATGCAGCAGACTTTGCTGCGCTGAAGGGGCGAGGCGGCTCGTCGCAAGCGACGAGCCGCCCATGCGTTTCGTTGCCTCGCAGGCACCGCCGTGCCACGGAAGACACGGCAGATCGCGGGGCGGGGCTTGAACCTAGAAGCAGCAGTTGGCCGTTTTGTTCAGTTGGAAAGTGCATGAGGAAGAAAGAGTATCGGTCGTTTTCCGCGCTCACCGTTTGGCTAGGCCGCTCCGCAGCGTACAGCGCGCACCGGACTTGGCGATGCGGCGCTGCCAATCCTCGCGAGGTGTTCAACCTCGCTGCGGTTTGCGCCTTGCCTCGCCTGCGCCGGCACGCACTCTGCGCTGCGTCCAACTGCCGCTTCTAGGTTGAATGCGGGTTGGCGAACGGCCTGGAAGTCCAGCGTGGCGCGTTCTTTTGGGTAACTGCCCCTGCTCAGCAGACTGGATTGGTTCTTCGTCGGCCTTCGTCAATGGATCAAAAACGCCGTTGAGGCTGACAACGCGGGAGCATTCAGCGGAGGCTTGAGAAAACCGGCAGCAGTCTGCTTGTGGCCATGGCGAAATCAAACTCAGGAGGTTGTTCAAAGTGGGCGCGCACGTTGGAGGCGCCACCGAATGCGAAAGGCAGGCCGTTCAGCTTCGTCACCCGCCTTCGGGACAAGCCTTCCGAGTCCCCCTTTGATGGATTCCGCCACGAACCGGAATGAGGGTCGCCTTTGGCGCGACGACCTACCGCCACCGTTTCTTGCGCCGATAACGTTTGAATCCTTTGACCGATTCTTCGGTGGCTACACCGAGGTAGAACTCCTGCACGTCCGGATCGGCGGCGACTTCTTCGGCGCTGCCTTCCAAGACGAAGCGGCCGCGCTCCATGACCAGCGCGCGGCTGGCGACGGAGAGCGCCATGCGGGCGTTTTGTTCGACCAGCAGAATGGTGACGCCGTCGCCGTTGATGCTCTCGAGAATGTCGAAAATTTCCTGCACCAAGAGGGGCGACAAGCCCAGCGAAGGTTCGTCGAGGAGCAAGAGGCGCGGCCGGCTCATCAGTGCGCGGCCGATGGCGAGCATTTGCTGCTCACCGCCGGAAAGCGTACCTGCCCATTGTTCGCGCCTTTCCAAGAGGCGCGGGAAATAACGGAAGATGCGTTCGAGATCATCGCCGATCGCGTCGCGCCGCGCGTAGGCGCCGATCTTGAGGTTTTCCATCACCGTGAGCTCACGGAAGACTTCGCGCCCTTCGGGTACGTAGGCAATGCCGCGGCGGGCAATGTCTTCGGTTTCGCGGCCATGGATGGGCTGGCCGTCGAAAAAGATTTCGCCTTTATCGGGTTGGTCTTCCAACAAACCCATCACCGTTTTCAGGAGCGTGGTTTTGCCCGCGCCGTTGGCGCCCAGCAAAGCCACGATGCCGCCGGCTTGCACTTCCAGCGACGCGCCCCGCAGCGCCTGGATGAGGCCGTAGTAGGTGTCGACGTTCTCGACGCGCAGCAGGGAAGTCATTCAGGAACCCTCCCCCCCGCCCCCTCCCCGGGGGAGGGGGTGATAACGGTTCGCGGGCTGAGCCCGCTCCGGTTCATGGCTTGCGCTCCCTTCGGGCGGCCGGGCGGGAGCGCGTGGAACCCTCCCCCCGCCCCCTCCCCGGGGGAGGGGGTGATAACGGTTGATCGCTGGCGCGGCTCCGGTTCGCTGCACGCGCCCCACGCTCATTGCTTGACCTCGGCGCTGGGGGCGCCCAAATAGGCGCGCAACACATCGGGATGCGAGCGCACTTCGTCCGGTGTCCCTTGGGCGATGCATTCGCCGTAGTTGAGGGCGATCACCCGGTCGGCCAGTTCGCCCACGAACTGCATGTCGTGTTCGATGAGCAAAACGGCGATGCCGAACAGTTTACTGATGTCTTCGATCCAGATCCGCAAGTCGTGTTTTTCTTCGAGGTTCATGCCGGCGGCGGGCTCGTCGAGGAGCAGCACCTTGGGTTCCATGGCCAGCGCCCGGCCCAGCTCCACCACCTTTTGCGTGCCGTAGGGTAGGTTGCCGACGCGCTGGTTACGCACTGCTTGCAGATCGAGAAAGTCGATGATCTCCTCGACCTTTTCGCGGTGGCGCATTTCTTCTTTGGCGGCGGGGGTCCAGGGGCCCAACAGCGCCATGCCGGAAAAGAGCCCGGTCTTCATGTAGAGGTGCCGCCCCAGGAGCAGGTTGTCCACCGTGCTCAAGTGGCGAAAAAGCTCGATGTTCTGAAAAGTGCGGGCAATGCCGCTGGCCGCCACGCGATGCGGCTTGAGCCCGAGGATGTCGCGTCCGGCCACGCGGATCTGGCCGCCTTGGGGCCGATAGAGCCCCGAAATACAATTGAAGACGGTGGTCTTGCCGGCACCGTTGGGGCCGATCAGGGCGAGAATTTCACCGGTGGCGAGCGTGAGGCCCACGCCATGCAGGGCCTTCACGCCGCCGAAGGAAATCTCCAGCGCCTCGACTTCCAAGAGTGCCGTCAAGATGGGCCTTACTTCACTTCGGCCCAGGGGGTGAGCTGGGTAACCTTGGTGCCGGTGTCATCGGTGCGGGCGAGGAAAATCTCGCGCTGCCCTTGACGTTCGCCTGGGCCAAAAGTCACGCGACCCATCACGCCCTTGTAACCCTTGATGCTCTCCATGGCGGCAATGAAGGTCTCGCGGGTGAGGTTGCGACCGGCGCGCTGCAAGCCTTCGACCAGGGGCTCGACGAAGCCGATGCCGGCCATGAAGAACACCCCCCAGCGCTCGCCCTGTTGGGCGTATTTGGCGAAGGCATCGCGGTACTTTTTGACCTGGGGAACGTCGGCGTCAGGCAATTCGCCAAAGCTCGCGTAGATCATGTTCTTCCAAAGCCCGCCGGTGATCGCTTGCATCATCACCGCGTCGGACAGCGTGGAACTGGTGGCCCACTGCGGCGAGAATTGCAAGGCCGCGGCGGTTTTCAGGGTGATCACCGCATGCGTGGGATTCACCCACATCAGCACGGCGTCGGCGCCACTATCTTTGAGCTTCAAGAGGTGCGATTTCAAATCGCGGTCGGCCTGATTCACCGACACTTCCACCGCGGGCTTGAGGCCCATGCGGGTGAGCTCGGCCATGGCGCCGCGGTGCCCGTTTTCGCCGTATTCATCGCTGGCGTAGAAAATGGCGATCTTCTTCTTGCCTTCCTTTTCAACGAGGTAGCGCACCAGGAGTTTGGCCTCGTCGGCATAGAGCGGATACATCGCGAATAGCGCTTTTTGCGGCGGCGTCACCCAATGCAAAGAGCCCGCGGCCGGGCCGACCCAGGGAATGCCTCGCTCCATGAGGTAATCCTTGACCGCCAGGCCTGGCGAGGTGCCCACGCCCGAGGCCATGGCGAAAATGCCAGGGGCTTTTTCCACCAATTCTTTGACCCCGGCGACGGTTTTGGCAGGGTTGTACTGATCGTCGAAAGGATGAAAGACGATCTTGCGGCCATGGATGCCGCCGGCATCGTTGACCATCTGGAAGAGCATGGCGGTGCCGCGAGTGACCGCACCCCAGGGCGCGGCCGGCCCGGTTTGCGGACCCCAGGCGGCGATGTGGATTTCGGTGTCGGTGACGCCGGTGAGTTGCTGCGCCTGCGCCGTGGGCGCCAGCGCCGCCGCGAAAACACTGGCCGCGAGGGCCGCGATTCTGAGCAAGGGTTTAAACATGAAGATCCTCCAGCAGGGCTAGACTTTCTTGACGTAATGCCGGGCCAGAAGGCCCGACGGCTTGATCGCGAGCATGAGCAAAATGGCCGCGAAGGGTACGACGGACTTGAACGCGGTGGACACGTAGAAGCCGAAGAGGTTTTCGACGATGCCGATGATCGCGCCGCCCAGGGCCGCGCCGGCGAGCGAAGTCATGCCGCCCAGCACCGCGGCGGCGAAGCCTTTCATCATCGGGTCCCACATCATGTAAGGTTCCACGGTGGCGGCGGGGCCCGCCAGCAAGCCGGCGATGCCGCCGATCATCGCGGCGAGCGCCCAAGCGCCCATTTCCACGCGGCGCACTCGAATGCCCATGAGTCGCGCCACGGCCCGATTCTGCTGGGTGGCGCGCATGGCCAGGCCGGCCTTGGAGCGATTGAGGAAAAGAAAGAGGGCGCTGATCGTTGCCGCGGAAATGGCGATGGTGGCTAATTCCAAATAGCTCATGATGACGCCGCCGATCACCACCACATCGGCGGGGCTCAAGGGCGTGGGCAGGTCGCGTGGATCGCCGCCCCACTTCCAGGAAGCGAAGCCGAAGACGATCATCTCGACGCCCAGGGTAATGATGATCAGCCCCAGCACCGTCGGTTCCTTGGCGCGACGCAGAAAAGCGAACTCCGCGAAGGCGCCCAGCGCGGCGGCAAAAGCAAGGGCACCGAACATGGCCCAGAAAAACGGCAGGCCCCCGGCGACCAGCAGGCCGAGGCCGACATAAGTGCTCATCATCGCCATGTCGCCCTGGGCGAAATTGAGCACTTCGGTGGTCCGGTAGATGATCACCATGGCCAGCGCCACCAGCGCATACACCGAGCCCGCGGCCAGGCCGCTGAACAGCACTTGGGGGAGATTGCCGAGGAATTCCATGGACTAGAGCGGCCAAGTGCGCCAGTAGCGCTTGGCGCGTATCCACAGGCCATAAAGGCCCAAAGGCTCGAACAACATGATCAGCACCAGGATTCCGCCATAGACGATGAACTGAATGTTGGCCATGCCAGTTTCCATGAAATGCCGGCTGATGAAACCGGCAATCTCCTTGCCAGCCAGGGGAAGCTGTTCGAAATCGGCAAGCTTCAGGCCCTTCAGTTTGAGGTTCAAGAGGCTGATGGTCACGGCACCGAGGAGCGGGCCGAGAATGGAGCCCACGCCGCCGATCACCACCATGGCCAGAAAGAGGATGGACAACATCAAATTGAAAGTGGTCGGATCGACTTGCCCCAAATGGAAAGCAAACAACCCGCCGGCTACACCGGTGAAGGCCGCGCTCACCGCAAAGGCGAGCGTCTTGTACCAGGTGAGGTCCACACCGGCGCAAGCCGCGGCGACGTCGGAATCGCGGATGGCCACAAAGGCGCGGCCCACGCGCGTGCGCATCAAGTTACGAATGGCGAGGATCGTTGCCCCCGCGCAAAGCATAATCAGCCAATAGAGATTCTGCTCGCGGCTGAATCCCGGCCATAGGCTCAAGCTGAAGGGGGGAACGGAGGGGCCGGTGGCGCCGCCGAAAAACGCCGCTTTGGCGAAAATGTTCTCTACCGTGAGCCCGAAGCCCAGGGTGATGACGGCGAGGTAAGGGCCTTCCAAACGCAGCGCCGGCAGGCCCAGCAGAAAACCGAAAGCCGCAGCGATGAAAGCCGCCGCCACAAGTGCCACGGGTATAGGTACACCTGCTTTGGCCAAGAGCACCGTGGCGTAGGCGCCGATGGCGAAAAAGCCGGCGTGGCCGAGGGAGATCTGCCCGGTGTAGCCGACTAGCACGTTGAGTCCCAAAGCCACCATGGCATTGATGGCGATGTAGCCCAGCACATACATGAGGTAATTGCCGGCAAAAAAAGGCACCAGCGCCAGAACCGCCGCGCAGACGACCAGCCAGAGCCCCAGCGGCAAGGTATCGAAGAGCCGCAGGTCCCGGTAATAGGAACGCTTCATGTCCAAGCCGAATTCCTCCACGCCGCGACGAGCTTTTTGTTCGGCGCGGGTCGATGCTACTATGCCGGGCAACTGCCGACAAGCAAGCTCTTGGTGTTTGGACCATTGAACGCGCCCGAATCCTTTCTCGAAGCCCGCTCCGCCCCCGCGTTGCTTTTTGCCCATGCGGCAACGCGCGGCGCGGACACTGCCCTGCGCTATAAGCACCTCGGCTTGTGGCGGGACGTCAGTTTCGCTGCTTACGCCCAAGCCGTGCGTGAGGCTGCGGCGGGGTTCATCGCCTTGGGGCTGGAGGCTGGGGAGCGGGTGGCGGTGATCGGTGAAAACCGGCGCGAATGGTTGATCACCGACCTCGCCGTCCAGGCCGCTGGCGGCGTTACCGTCGGCATCTACACCACTAACGCGGCCAAGGAGTGCGCCTACATCCTGGAGCATTCCGATGCGCGCATTTTTGTGGTCGAAAACGAAGAACAGCTCGACAAGGCGCTGGAAACGCGCAGTGAATTGCCGGCCCTGAAGTGGATCGTGGTCATGGACATGAAGGGCCTGCACGATTTTGCCGATCCCATGGTGATCTCCTGGGACGAACTGCTGGCCAAGGGGCGAGTGCATGCCGCAGGTGCGCCGGGCGTGATCGAGAGCAAAATTGCCGCGCTCGACCCGGAAGCGACGGCGATCCTGATCTACACCTCGGGTACGACGGGGCCACCCAAGGGCGCCATGCTGTCGCATCGCAATATCGTTTGGACGGCGCGTTGCTTGGTCGATGTCTTCGCCTCGCACCCCGAGGAAGACGTAATGTCTTTCTTGCCGCTATCGCATATCGCCGAGCGCATGCTTTCGACTTATCTCGCCTTGACGGCGGGGTATCGGGTGCATTTCGTCGAGAATGTCGATGCGGTGACGCAGAACATCGCCGAGGTATCGCCGACGCTGCTTTTTGCCGTGCCGCGCATCTGGGAGAAATACCAGTCGACCATCCTGATCCGTGTGAAAGATGGCCATTGGACCAAGCGTCTGGCCTTTGGCGCGGCCTACCACGTGGGCCGGGCCTATGCGCGGGCGCGGCTCGATTCCGGCCGACCGGTGCCGCTCACCCTCCGCTTGGCTTTCGCCTTGGCGAATCTGACGGTGCTCGCCAAACTCAGAAAACGTCTGGGCTTCGATCGCGTGCGTACCGCGGTGAGCGGGGCGGCGGCGATTTCCCCCGACGTGCTACGTTTCTATCACGCCCTCGGCGTGCCGCTGCGGCAAATCTACGGCCAGACCGAAGGCAGCGGTCCGACGAGTTGCCACCGCGGCGACATCATCGACCCGGCCAACGCCGGTCCGCCGCTGCCGGGTGTGGAGGTGCGTATCGCCGCGGACGGTGAAATCCTGGTGCGCGGTCCCAATGTCTTTCAAGGTTATTACCGCAATCCGGAAGCGACCGCCGAGACCGTCACCGACGGCTGGTTGCATTCGGGCGACGTGGGCGAAATCGACGCCCGCGGCTTTCTCAAGATCACTGATCGCAAGAAAGATTTGCTCATCACTTCGGGCGGCAAGAACGTGGCGCCGCAGCCCATCGAAAACGAGCTGAAGACCAGCCCCTACGTCACCGACGCCATCCTCATCGGCGACGGCCGCAATTTCATTACCGCACTGATCGTCATCGACGAAGAAAACGTCTTGAAGTTCGCGCAGGACCATAAGGTGCAATACACCACCTACGCTTCGCTCACCGAGGCGCGCGAAGTGCGCGATCTCATCCTGGCCGAGGTGCGGCGCACCAACGCGGGGCTGGCGCGGGTGGAGCAGGTCAAGCGTTTCACCATTCTGCCCAAGAAGCTCATGGAAGAAGACGGCGAAGTCACGCCCACCATGAAGGTGAAGCGCCGCGCCATCAATCGGCAGTTTGCCGAGCTGATCGAAGGGATGTATCGCGGCGAGAGCGGGGTGCCCGTTTAGTCTTGCCGTGTCAGTGCGGTGAGGACGAGGCGCGGCGCGCTAGCGTCCAAGCGTAAAGAAGAACTCCGCACCCTGGCCGGGCTTTGAATTCGCCCAAACTCGCCCACCATGGCGATGCACCACCCGCGCCACAGTCGCCAGCCCTATGCCCGTGCCTTCGAAGTCTCGCGGATTGTGCAGGCGCTGGAAGGGCACGAAGAGTTTGTCGGCATAGGCCATGTCGAAACCCGCCCCGTTGTCGCGCACTACATAGACGATTTCGCCAGTGTCGCGATTGCGGTTGAATTCGATGCAGGCCCGCGGCACCTTGGCCGTGTATTTCCAAGCGTTATCCAGCAAGTTTTGCATGGCCACGCGCAGGAGCTGCGGATCGCCCCGGGTGACCAAACCATCCTCGATGCGTAGCTCCGCTTGCCGCTGTGGCGCGCCATGCCGGATTTCCTCGATGATCTCCCTTGCAAGGGCGCTCAGGTCGACTTCGACCCAATGCATTTCGGCGCGGTTGATGCGTGTGAGTTGCAGGAGATCGTCGATCAACTGTGCCAGGCGTTGCGCCGCTCGGATCATCCGTTGCAGGTGGTCGCGCGCCATTTCGTCGAGCTGTTGGCCGTAACGCTCCTCGAGAATGCTGCCGAAGCCTTGAATGCTGCGTAGCGGTGCGCGCAGGTCGTGGGAGACCGAGTAAGAGAATGCTTCCAGCTCGCGATTGAGGTCTGCCAACTCGGCGGTGCGTTCGGCCACCCTTGCTTCGAGCGCGGTATTGACTTCCTGAGCCTCGCGCGTGGCTTCCTTGAGCGCCGTGATGTCGATATCCATGCAAAAAATCTCGACCGGCTCGTCTTGTGCAAACACCGGGAACATCGTTGAAAGCACCCAAATCTGCCTTCCGTCGCGTAGAAGAATAGGCCATTCGGCGGGCTCCGTCGGCTGCCCTGATTGGCAGATCGCGGCGAGTTGGGCGTCGAATTCAAGATCGGTTTCGGGCGTTTGCAGAATGCGCTGGATGGGCTGCCCCAAGGCTTCGCTTTCGGCGACGCCATACATACGTTCGCTGGCGCGGTTCCAGTGCATGACCTTGCCCGTGGCGTCGAAACCTTGGATGGCGACATTGGGCGTGTGCTGGAAAATCGCTCTGAAGCGCTCGAGAGCAAGGTGCTGGGCACGTTCGGCGCGCATGCGCTCGAGTTCCGCGGCGGCACGGGCGGCAAACACCGAAACCAGCGAGGCTAATTGGTCGCGTTGGTTGAAGGGGGCCCGGTCCATGACTGCGAGCAATCCCAATGCCGTCCCGTCCTGCGCGTCGAGTCGCATGCCCCAATAGCCGCGGATGCCTTCTGCGGCGAGCTGCGGATCTTCTGGAAAGAGTTCCGCGACCCTGTCCGGGTAACAAACCTCGCCGCTTTCCATCACTTTCTGCGACGGCGTGCCGGCCAGAGCATACTCGACGTCTTCACTGATAGCTGTGCCGGTCCAGCAGGCCAAAGCGCGCGCCCAGGATTGATGCGGCAGGAGCTCAGCCACCAAAGCGAGGTTCATACCCGTGGCTTGTGCCAGATTCTGCGTCAATGCCCGAAAGAATGCGGCTCCGGTGGCTCGCGAGGTGCCTTCGACGATGTGACGCAAGGCCCGGTTGGCGCGCTCGCTCTCGGTGACGTCGCGCAGCAGTGCGTACCAGCCTTCGACGCGGCCGTCCCGGCCGTAGTCGGGGACGAGTTCGCTCAAAAGCATGCGCTCCTCGCCCGCCTCGTTCCTTCGTGAAACCAGTTGCTGGTGGGGCTCGCCAGCAAGAACTCTGCCGATGCCCGGCTCGATGTCGCGATACGCTCTTTCGCCGATGACCTCCAGAGCGTGGCGGCCGAGGATGTTCTCGACGGTGCTGCCATGGAAGCGTGCGTACCCGGAATTAGCGAAGCGGTAAGTCTCGTTTCGGTCCAAGCGCGCAATCATGGCGGGCACACTCTCGGTCAGGAGGCTCAGCTCTTCGTCGCGCTTGGCGAGCTTGCTCACGGTGTTTTCCAGGGCGCGCTTGGCATCGTCCAGCGCGCCGAGCTGCTGGCGCAGCACGGACGCGGCAAAATAGGCGAGAGCCGCGGCAACGGCCACGATCAGCGCCAACAGCAGCGCGCGCGGAACCACCGGAAGTGCTTGGTCGGCGCGAATCACGCCGGAAAGGTGAAGGTAGGCATAGCCGAAGATGATCGGCAGCGTCGCCAGACCCACCCACACCGCGGTGCGCGCACCAAGAAGCCAGGCGCTCAATGAAAGCACCAATGGAAGGGTAACCAGCAGGATGCTGAAAAGCCCATTGTTCACGGCCGGTTCAGCCATCACCACGAGCCAGGCTCCCAGCGCCAATATGCGGAAGGCGGCTTGGTTCCGTTTGCGGCGCAGAAGCCAGAGGGCGACCAGGCCGACGGTCAAAACTCCAAAGACGCCGCTCAACAATAGCCATGACTGGCTGGGGATAACGATAGCGCCCGCTATCAGCGAACCAACCACGCAAGTCCAGCACACGTAATAGGCGAGAACGATGCGTCCGTCCGGCGACTTCTCGGAAAAATCGTCGTGGTCTCTGACTTCCCCACTCATGGGCAGCCCCCCACCCCAAAAAACCCAGCGCACCGGGCTATCGGCTGGTGCCGGAACCTGCGCCCGGCAAAGTGAAGCGGATAGTGGTGCCTTTACCTGGCGCTGATTCCGCCCAGACCCTTCCGCCGTGCCTGTGGACGATGCGCGCCACCGTCGCCAATCCGATGCCCGTCCCTTCGAAATCCTCGGGCTTATGCAGGCGCTGGAAGGGTACAAAGAGCCGATCCGCATACAACATGTCGAAGCCTACACCATTGTCGGCCACGAAGTACACTTCCTCGGTTCCCTGTCTTTCGACCCCAACGCGGATTCGCGCCTGCGGCATGCGGCTAGTGTATTTCCAGGCATTCTCCAGGAGGTTCTGCAGCAACACGCGCACAAGCTGCGGGTCGCCTTCCGCGGTGATTTCCGCGGCGATCTCGATGGCGACTTGACGTGCTGGGCCGGCTTGACCCAGTTCGTCGAGCACCTCGCGGGCGATGCGGGCGAGATCGACCGGGCTGCGGTGCATGCTCTGGCGAGTTACGCGCGACAGTTCCAGAATGTCGTCGATCAGGCGACCCATACGCTGCGCCGCCCGGCGCACTCGTTCGAGATAGCTCTGTCCGGCTGGGTCGAGCCTGGCCGCGTATTCTTCGGCCAGCAAATGGCTGAAACCGTCGATGCTGCGCAGCGGTGCGCGCAGGTCATGCGAGATCGAATAGGCGAAAGACTCCAGTTCGCGGTTTGCGGCGGTGAGGTCGGTGGTGCGCTCCTGCACGCGGCGCTCCAAATCGGTGTTGAGGCGGCGGATCTCCTGCTCAGCACGCAAGCGCTCGGTGATGTCGTGGACCTGACCGACGACGCATTGTTCAGCGCCGAATTGTATCTGCTCTGCGGCGATGAGAACGGAATGCTCCTCGCCCTGTTTGCCGCGCAGCCGCGCCTCGTAGTTGCGCAGCGTGCCGCGCTCGCGAAGTGCCGCCACCCATCGCTCTCTCTCCGTTTGATCCGGCCACAGGCCCACCTCCACCGAAGTGCGGTCGATGAGTTCTTCGCGGCTATAGCCGAACTGCTCGACGAAGGCGTCGTTGACATCGAGATACAGACCGTCCTCAAGGTGGCTGATCGAAATGGCCACGGGACTGGCTCGGAAGACCCGAAAAAAACGATCGTGGGAGGCCCGCAGCGCAGCCTCGGCTTGGCGCTTGTCGGAAATTTCGCGGACAACGTAGAGGATCTTCCCCACCCCGAAGCGCAAGGCACGCGCTTCGAAGGAACGCATCCGACCTTCGATTGGCAGATCGTATTCGACGATCTGCAGCACGCCTTGCGCATCCGCCTGCTTGCCGACCAGGGTGAGCTGCTGCGCCACGTTCTCGGGAAGCACTTCCTCGATCGTTCGCCCAAGAAAAACTTCCGGCGGCGCATACAAGGCCGTGACGTCGCTGGCATGGTAGTCGAGAAAGCGGCCGCCCCGATCACAGATGAACATGAGGTCCGGGAAGGCGCTCAGCACCGCTCGGTTGCGCGCTTCGCTCTCGCGCAGAGCTTCCTCGGCACGTTTGCGCTCGGTGATGTCCGCAGTCATTACCAGTGCACATTCCTCGCCACCCATTTCGATCAGCTCGGCGGAAGCGAGCACGCGCCGGGTCTCGCCGGACTGGGTGCGAAAATCAGTTTCCAGGTTAGTCACTCGCCCGACCCGATGCAACTCGGCCACCCACTGGGCCCTCACCTCCGGTTCAACCCATTTGTTGAGCTCAAGCGAGGTACGACCGATCACCTCATCCCGCCGCCAACCAAACTGCCGAACGAAGGCTTCATTGACATCGAGATAGCGGCCGTCTTGAAGCCGGGTGATGGCTACCGCCAGAGGGCTTGCGCGGAAGGCCTTGGTGAACTTTTCTTCGGCGCGAACCTCTTCGGTGACATCTCGGAACAGCGCAATGAAGCCCTGAACCCCACCGTGTCCGTCGGGCTCCGGAACCATCGAGACTTCGAGAACCCGCGTATCTCCCTGTGGCGATGGCCGTGTCGCGCGATAGCTGAACTGCTCTCCGGCAAATACTCGCTGCAGCATCGCGCCGATTTCGCGCTTCTCGTAGACTTCCTCGCCAACGATCTCGCGCACCGTCAAGCCGGCGAGGTTTGGCCGACCGCGCGCATAGAAGTCATAATAGCGCTTGTTGGCATAGAGGCAGCGCGTTTCGCGGTCGCCGCGAAAAAACATGGCTGGCACGTTTTCCACGATCAGGCGCAATTCGCTTTCGCTGGCCGCGAGAGCCTCCACTCGCAAGGACAGATCTTCACTCAGGGCAGCGAGTCTGTGGTAACGCAACCGGAAGCCACCGAAGATCTGGAAGGCGGTGACGCTGGCCAGGAAGATGTAGATCGAATAGGCGAGCCAGACCAGCGGCAGGGGCGAAGCGGAGGTGTACAAAGGCGCGACGCCATAGACCTGAGCAAAAGCGAGCGCCGCTCCCGCAAGCAGGCAGGCGAGGCAGAGGGCGAGGGTGCCGCGCGGTCGCAGAAGCCATCCCGCCAAGACGATGAGCAAGGGCAAGGCCATCAGGCTGCGGCTCAGGAGTCCATTGCTGATCGTGACCTGGATGATCAGCGAAGCCCAAAGACCCCAAATCAGAACATACGCGGCAAAACTTGCCCGGCCGCGCCGAAAGAAGCTCAGCGCGGCGATGCCGACGCCCAGCGCCGTCACCGCGCCGCTGCTGCGCCAGAACTCTTCACCCGACAACAGCGCGGCCGCGGAATAGATGGCACTGCTCGCCAGCACCAGGCCGATGAGGATTTTGAGAAAACGTTGGGTACTCTCGTCGCGCAATAGCGACTCGCGAAAACCGCGATCCGACTCCCGAGACTGCTGCACTGAGATTGGCTCCCCAAGACGACCGGCGTGCCAGAGTATAAACCGGCGCGAACGCCTTCGGCATGCGTTGGGCAGAGGGGGCCGGCGATTGAACGATCCTCAATCTGGGAAGGCGACTCGCGCGAGGAGATCGCCGAGCGATCTCCTCCACCCTCATTGGCCTTGGCCGTCACGAATTGGAGGATGTCGCGTTGGTGCTAGCCGGGCCGCTAGTCTTGGCGTAAGATGCGCGCACTTTTTGAAGAGGAGGTCGCCCATGAAGCGGTACATCCCCGGCCGATTCACCCCGTTCGGCTGGCTACGCGGTGTCGTGTTCGTTCTCGTGCTGGTCCTGCCGGCAATGTCCAGCCAAGCCACTGAAGCGGTCAAGCTCGAGGAATTGCTGCGCGCGCCGGCCTTGTCGAATCCGATTTTTTCACGCAGCGGCAAGTTTTTCGCCGCCACCGCGCCGAGCCCCAGCAACAAGCGCATGAACCTCGTGGTCGTGGACATGAGCACCAGGAAGGGCGAACTGATCACGGGCTTCAAGGATTTCGACGTCATCGACGTGCATTGGGTGGGCGAAGAGCGGCTGGTCTTCAGCCTCGGCCAGATCAACTCACCCACTGGACCGGGGCGTTTTGCTGGCGGCGGCCTGTTCATGGTCAGCCGTGACGGCAAGGAGCAAAAGCGGCTGGCTCCGACTGTGCAAGAATCGAAAAGCCGCAATCAGGTGCATCGTTCCCTGCAGTTCTATCGGACCATTCCGCAGAATCATGATGAAATCATTGCCTCCGGCAACATGACGCATGCCGGCTCGGTGGACCTGTATCGGCTCGACATCACCACGGGCAAACACATCCTGCTCACCGGGGGGCGACCAGCTTCTCATACGGAACGGTGGCTGCTCGACAGCAAACTCGTGCCCAGGGTAGTTATCGCTTGGGTGAAGGACACCCTGACTAACGTGGTCTATTACCGTGCAAGCGCCGACGCGCCCTGGGTGGAGATCGCTCGTTTCGATCGGAACAAGCCTCCGATCTTCCGGCCGCTGGCTTTCGAGTCCGATGACAAGACTCTGCAAGTCGCAACCAACGCCGGCAGGGATACCATGGCGGTGTATCGCTATGACCCCGAAACCAGGAAGCTTGGGGAAATGATCGCCCAGCACCCGCGCTACGACATGGGTGCCGATGCAGGAGGCGGTGCGGTTGCGGGCGTCATTACCGACCACCGCAGTAACAAGATCCTCGGCTACTCGGTCAATGGAGCAAAGCCCGAAGTGGTGTGGATCGACCCCGATTATGCGCGCATCCAGCGGACGATCGATGCGGCTTTGCCGAAGCTGATCAATTCCTTCCGCAGACAGCCGGACTCCAAGAAACTGTTGGTGACCTCGTATTCGGATGTTTCGCCGACGCGCTGGTATATCCTCGACGAGGAGGCCAAAACCCTGGAGGAGATCGGCAGCGCGCGGCCTTGGCTGGACGGCAAGTTGGTCGAGCAGCGTCCCTTCCTGTTCAAGACTCGCGATGGACTGGAGATTCCTGGCTATTATTTCTTGCCCAAAGGCTACCAGGCAGGCAGCAAACTCCCTACCATAGTGCACATCCATGGCGGACCGCACGCCCGGGCCGATTATTGGGGCCGGGGTTTCGGTTGGCTCGAGGCACAGGTTTTCGCCTCCCGCGGCTACGCGGTGGTCGTGCCCAATTTCCGCATCACGCCGGGCATGGGAGCAAAGGTCTTTTTCAGTGGTTTTGGCACCTTCGGGCGGCAGATGTCCGAGGATCACGAGGACGCGCTGAAGTGGGCTGTGGAGCAGGGCTTCACCGACCCCGCGCGAGTGTGCATCTCCGGCGCGAGTTATGGCGGCTACGCGGCGCTTCAGGCCATGGTCAAAACGCCGAATCTCTTTAAATGTGCCATCGCGGGTTTGGCGGTTACCGACCTCGAATACCAGCTCACTACCTTCGATGGCGACACCGCAACCAGCGAGGCCGGGGTGAAATTCTGGAAGGGCATCCTTGGTACTGAAGATCTTGGCTCGCAACTGGTTCGCGATATTTCGCCGGTGTTCAATGCCGACAAGATCAAGGGCGCGGTGTTTCTTTATGCCGGGGAAGACGATATTCGCGTGCCGATCGACCAGATCAATCGCATGGACAAGGCGCTGAAGTCCGCCGGAAATCCCGCCAAAGCCTATGTTGTCAAGAAAGAAGAAGGTCACGGCTTCGGCAAGACGGAAAACAATGTCGATCTGTATGCCCAAGTGCTCAAATTCCTGGATGAGCAGATCGGCAAGCCCTGAGAGGCCCGTGGAGCTAAGTAGTTGATGGAGAGCATCGCGCCGCCTAGCCGGCGCGATGCTTCTTGAGGCTCTCCTGGCTGTGCCGGTGCATCGACCGGCACAGTGTTTTGCCAAACCCGGGAATTGGCCGTGACGCGGCGCAGCAAAGCGCCTAGGATGTGGCCATGTCCACGCTCAGTCTCTACGCCGCCGCGGTTCTGATCTGGGGCTCGACCTGGCTCGCGATCAAGTTTCAACTGGGTGAAGTTGCGCCGGCGGTTTCGGTTGCCTATCGCTTTGGGCTGGCTGCCTCGATGCTGCTCGCTTGGTGCCATTGGCGACACTTGCCGTTGCGCTTGCCGGTCGCAGCGCATGTCGCCATCGCTACCCAGGGCCTGCTCCTCTTCGGGCTCAACTACGTGCTGGTGTACGAATCGGAGCGTTACCTCAACTCCGGTTTGGTCGCGGTCGTGTTTTCGCTCATCGTCTTCCTGAATTTGCTGGGTATGCGTGTGCTTTTCAAAACGCCGATCGCGCCTCGCGTGATCGTGGGTGCCATTGCTGGCGTGGGGGGCGTAGTGCTGCTCTTCTGGCCCGAAGTGGCGCACTTGAGCGGCGGCGGAGATGTCTGGGTGGGTCTGGGTTTCGCGCTTGTCTCCGTGACGGTCGCGGCAGGCGGCAATCTCATGGCCTACCGCAACAAGATGCTCGACCTGCCTTTGCCGGTGACCACCGGTTATGGCATGGCCTACGGCGCGCTGCTGGTGGCGGCTCATGTCGTCGCCACGGGTACACCCTGGCGCATGCAATGGGATTTCGCCTATCTTGGCAGCCTTTTCTATCTTTCGGTTTTTGGTTCAGTGATCGCGTTTTTGAGTTATCTCACGCTGATTCATCGCATCGGCGCGGATCGGGCCGGCTATGTGGGAGTGCTGGTGCCGCTGGTGGCGCTGATCATGTCCACGCTATTCGAGAATTACACTTGGCATGTCGAGGCGTTATCCGGTGTGCTGCTGTGTCTAGTCGGCAATGTACTGGTGCTGTGGCAGGCAGGGCGCGCGCCGGCACCGCAGGCGGCCAAAGCCGGCAGCTAAGGGTCCACGCCTCGCGGCCCGCCGAACGCGGTACCGTCCAGGCTATAATCCCCCGGACATTCGCGGCCATTGCCGCGCTCACATCCGGGGAGAACCTGTGGGATTGCTTGCCCGGCTTCGACAGGAAGCTGACCAACTGCGGCTCGAGCGCGCGGGCGGTGATGAAGCTTTGGCCGTTCGGCGCGACCGGGTGGAACGCGCGATGCGTGCCGTCCCGGCCTATTTCGACGAGCTAAAGGAGCATCTCGACACGCTCCGGCCACTTACGCCGCGGACTTATGCGCTGGAGTCGCTCAGTCTCGACAACCTGCGCTTGGGTGACTTCTACTTCAATTCGCGACTAACTCAGGTGCTCGATCGCGAGGTCTTTGACTATCACGTCTTCTCTTTTGCCTATCGCTCGGACCGGCAGCTCGACGTCATTCGCAACTCCCGCCATGAAATCGACGAGTTGGAGAGGATGCTGCACAAGGCCCGGATTCCATTCGATTTGGCGCTCTCAAGGGACTCCGACCATCGCATCATCGCCGGGCGCTTCAAGTTCGCGCTCAAGTTCCGCGGTGGTGTGCGTTTTCAGGCCGACGCCGAACACGGCGTGGTCGCGGTGATGTTCCGCAACATTGATCGCCTGGACGCGTTTGAATTGGAGTTCGAGCCCGAGGAGGTGAACGAGGGTTTCTTCGACCGCATCGTCGGTTTTCTCCTCGCGGAAACGGAAAGCCACGCCTTGGGCGGGCGGGTGCGCTTTCGCAAGCCGCACCATGCCTATGCGCGTGACGAGGCTCCGGCCGAGTTCAAGCCACCTGCACCGGAATGAACTGCCGCGTCTCCTTGATGCGGTTATGGCTGTCGACGAAGACGAGCCGTGGCTCGTACTTTTCCAACTCCACCTCGGTGTAGGCCGCATAAGCAGCGATGATCACCAGATCGCCGACCATGCCTCTGCGAGCCGCCGCGCCATTGATCGAAATGGTGCCTGATCCCCGCTCGGCGCGAATGGCATAGGTGGTGAAGCGCTCGCCATTGCTGACGTTGTAGATATCGATCTGCTGGTACTCGCGGATGTCGGCCGCATCGAGCAAGTTCTCGTCGATGGCGCAGGAGCCCTCGTAGTGCAACTCGGCATGCGTGACCGTGGCCCGGTGAATCTTGGACTTCAACATGGTGCGCTGCATTTTTCAATCCTCGACGAAAACATCGACGTTATCGATCAACCGGGTGCTGCCCAGCTTCGCCGCACCCAGCACCACGTAATGCTCGCCGCGAGCAGGGCCGACTGCGGGCGGCCATTGTAAACCGGCATTCTTTCGCACTGCAACATAATCGGGCTGCCAGCCGGCGTCAAGCAGGGTTTTCATTGCCAATGCTTCGACCGCCGCGTAGTTGGCCTGACCGGCGCGCAGGGCGGTGCCCGCGGCGCGCAAGACGCGATTGAGCCGGGGTGCCTCGGCCCGTTCCGCCGCGGTGAGATAGCCGTTGCGAGAAGAAAGCGCCAGCCCGTCGGGTGCCCGCACCGTTTCGCCAGCGAGGATCTCGACCGGCAAATTGAGCTGCTCGACCATGCCGCGGATGATTTCCAGTTGCTGCCGGTCCTTTTTCCCGAAGACGGCGGAGTGCGGCTGGACGGCATTGAAAAGCTTCAGCACCACCGTGCATACACCCCTAAAGAAACCCTGGCGGAAGGCGCCTTCGAGCTCGTCGGCCAAAGGTGGCGGGTCCACGAAGTAGGCTTGGGGCTCGGGGTAGAGCACGCGCTCATCGGGCGCGAACACCACGTCGACGCCTTGCGCTGCGAGGGCGCGGCAATCCGCCTCAAAGGTGCGCGGGTAGCGGTCGAAGTCCTCGTTTGGTCCAAATTGCAGGCGGTTGACGAAGATACTTGCGACCACAGTATCGCCGTGCTGCCGAGCCTGCCGTGCGAGCGCCAGGTGCCCCTCGTGCAGATTTCCCATGGTGGGCACGAAGCCAACGCTGCCGGCGTTTTTCAACCGGGCGCGTAACGCGGCCACATCGGGGCAGATATCCATGGAAGGTCAGAAGCAATGTTCAGGACCGGGGAACTCGCCCGCTTTGACGGTCTTGACATACCCTTCTATCGCCGCTTGGATGCTTACCGCGCCGGTCATGAAGTTCTTGACGAAGCGAGCCGGCTTGCCCGGATAGATGCCGAGCAGGTCGTAGACCACCAGTACTTGTCCGGAACAGCCGGGTCCCGCGCCTATGCCGATCGTGGGCACGGAGATGGCCGCGGTGATTTCCGTGGCAAGAGTGGCAGGTATGGCTTCGAGCACCAGCAGTCCGATGCCGGCCTCGACCAGGGCGCGCGCATCGGCTTGCATTTGCTGGGCGGATTCGGGCGTGCGTCCCTGGACCCGGTAACCGCCTAACTGATGCACCGACTGCGGTTGCAAACCCAGGTGTCCACAGATCGGAATGCCGCGCTGGGCCAGGAATTCCACGGTCGGGAGCAGCCATTTTCCCCCCTCCAGCTTGACCATCTGGGCCCCCGCCGCCATAACTTCCGCGCTGCTGCGATAAGCCTGTTCGGCGCTAGCCTGATAACTGGCAAAGGGCAAATCACCTATCACCAAGGCGCTCTGGCTGCCGCGGGCGACACAGCGGGTGTGATAGACGAGCTGCTCGAGGCTCACCGGCAGGGTCGAGTCGTGGCCCTGAACGACCATTCCAAGGGAGTCGCCCACCAGCAGCACGTCGACGCCCGCCGCCTCCATGGTTGCGGCGAAGCTTGCGTCGTAGCACGTCAACATGGCGATTTTCTCGCCCTCCCGCGCTTTTTTGGCCAGCGCGGGGATGGTCAGCCTCATGATATGCCCCCCAGCTAGGCGTCGCCGAGACTGAAGAACTCCCGGCCACCCCGCATCTCCGTGATGCGGCGCAACAATAATTCAAAATGCTCGGACTTGGCAACCACATTGAGATGGGCGTTGTTGACGGTGAGAACCGGCGCGCCGTCGTAGGCATGGAAAAAGCGCGTATATGCTTCTGTGAGCCTCTCAAGATAACTCTGCGCGATGTTCTTTTCATATAACACCCCGCGACGGATTACTCGGTCGAGGAGCTGCGAAACCGGCGCTTGCAGGTAAATCACCAGGTCCGGCTGCGGAATCGGTGGGCAAAGATGGGCGTGGACCTTCTCGTAGAGGCGGAATTCATCGTGGGAGAGATTGAGGCGCGCGAACAGGGGATCTTTGTCGAGTAGGTAGTCGGCCACGGTCATGTGGTGGAAAAGGTCAAGCTGGGTGAGCGGTGCCAACTGATCGACGCGTTGAAAGAGAAAGTTGAGCTGCGTGGGCAGGGCATAGCGGGACATATCCTGGTAGAAGCGCTCAAGAAACGGGTTATTCTGCGGTTCTTCGAGCACCAGCCCGGCGCCGAAGTGCTCTGCCAGACGCTGGGCGAGGCTGGTCTTGCCGGCGCCGATAGGGCCTTCCACGACGAGGTAGCGGATGCGGTCGACGTCCATACCTCAGGCCACCTCACGCTGGGGCAGTGAGTCGCCTGCGTATCCCAGGCGCTCGATCCGCTGATCGTTGAGGCCGGCGAGGCAAGCTGCGGCCGATTCCCCCGTCGGCAAGACGATATCCGGGCACAGTTCGAGCAAGGGTGCCAAGACAAAAGCTCGCTGAGTCATGCGCGGGTGTGGTACTTGCAGGCGCGCCGTGGCGATCCGCCGTTGATCGTAGAGCAGGAGGTCGAGATCGAGGACGCGCGGCGCATTGCGATGGGCCGGACGGCGACCGTGGCGTGCCTCGATGTCTTGCAGCTTGCCAAGCAGTTCCTCGGGCGCGAGCGAGGTGAGGATTTCTGCCACGGCGTTGAGGTAATCGGGCTGGGGTTCCGAGCACCCCAAGGGAGCCGTGCGATAAAGGCGTGAGTGCGCCACGAGCTCTGTCTGCGGCGCGCGGGCCAGTTCCCGAAGGGCTCGCTGGATCTGTAGCGCCGGCTGGTGGAGATTGCTTCCCAGCCCGATGTAAGCGCGGTGAGGCCGTTTCATGATTCGGTGTCCGTTGCCGTTTCGCCACCGCTTCCTCCCTCGCCGCGGCCGCGGCCGCGGCGCCGGCGCTTGCGCTTCTTAGGTCCGTCGTCGGGCATCAGCATCGCTTCGCGCGCGTTGGGGCTGGCGTCCTGGAAGTCTTGCCACCATTGGCCCAGTTCTTCAGGTACTTCCCCGGAAGCCGCGCGCAGCAGCAGGAAATCGAATCCTGCTCGAAAGCGCGGCTGTTCGATCAGGCGGAAGGGGCGGCGTCCGACGCGCTGCTCGAAGCGCGGCTGCAGCCCCCAGATCTCTTTCATATCGGAACCGAAGCGGCGCGGGATAGCGATCTTCTCGGCCTGGCTATCGAGGACTTCATCCATGGCCTGGTGCAGCGCTTGGATCGCGCTCGCGCCGTCTACCTTCTTGGCATTCCAGGCGGCCAATGCCTCATGCCAGAGCAGCGTCGCAAACAGAAAACCGGGCGAGACCGTCTTGCCTTCCCGCACCCGCTGGTCGGTGTTGGCCAGGGCCAAATCGATGAACCGGCTACCCAAGGGCTGCTCGAGGATCACGTCGAGCATGGGCAACAGACCATGATGCAGGCCGTGCGCGCGCAGGGCGCTGAGGCTTTCACGGGCGTGCCCTGAGAGTAGCAGCTTCTGCATCTCCTCGAACAGGCGCGGCGCGGGTACGTTCTGGATCAGGGGCGCGAGCTTGGCAATGGGCGCTTCGGTCTTGGGATCGATCGTGCACCCCAGTTTCGCGGACAGTCGGATCGCCCGCAGCATGCGCACCGGATCCTCGCGATAGCGCGTCACTGGCCCGCCGATCAGTCTGAGGCGGCGCGCGCGCACGTCCTTGTAGCCGTCGAGATAATCCCAGATCTCCTGGGTCACCGGGTCGTAATAGAGCGCATTGACGGTGAAATCGCGCCGGAGTGCATCTTGCGACTGGCTGCCAAAGACGTTGTCCGACAGGATGCGGCCGTGCTCGTCTGCCGGCGCGCCGCTTTGGGAGCCACGGAAAGTGGATACCTCGATCGTCTCTGCGCCGACGTGCACATGTACCAGCCGGAAGCGCCGCCCGATAATGAATGCGCGGCGAAAGAGCGGTTTTACCTGCTCCGGCGTGGCGTCGGTGGCGACGTCAAAGTCCTTGGGCGCGAGGCCAAGGAGCAGATCGCGCACGGCGCCACCCACGATGAACGCCCGAAAGCCAGCTTCCTGCAGGCGCTCGACTACTTGCGCGGCGCCGCGGCTGACGCCTTCGCGCCGAAGCCCATGCTGCTCGACGGCATGGATGCGGGGTTCGCGATCGCGGTACCCGGGCAGAAATCGGGAAATCAGGCGGTGGATCATGTTCGGCGGCGTTTGCCGCAAGGCCTCTTTAGTGTGGATGCCGGCGGGAAAGCGGCGAATCATAGCACAGGCGGCGAGCCAGCTTCGCGAAGAGTAGCGGCGGCGCGCCGGCGTGGAAATATTTCCCGAAATCGCCGATAATTGCGCCAGCCTTAGCCAGCCATCAAGCCGCCCGCCAGGGCGCGCGTTCTGCCGAAATCCCGCAAGGAGACTCCGTAAAAATGTACCAGCATGTGAAAGTGCCCGCAGGGGGCAGCAAAATCACCGTCAACGCCGATTTCTCATTAACGGTCCCAGACAATCCTATCATCCCCTTTATCGAAGGTGACGGCACGGGTGTGGACATCACGCCGGCGATGATCGCGACCGTCGATGCCGCGGTGGAAAAGGCCTACGGCGGCAAGCGCAAGATTCACTGGATGGAGATTTATTCCGGAGAGAAGTCTACCAAAGTCTACGGTCATGACGTGTGGCTTCCTCAGGAAACCTTGGACATCCTGCGCGAGTTTGTCGTCTCCATAAAGGGCCCGCTGACCACGCCCGTCGGCGGTGGAATTCGCTCCCTCAACGTCGCCCTGCGCCAGGAACTCGACCTCTACGTTTGCTTGCGGCCGGTGCGTTACTTTAAGGGGGTGCCCAGCCCGCTCAAGAATCCCGAGAAGACCGATATGGTGATTTTTCGGGAGAACTCGGAGGACATCTACGCCGGAATCGAATGGGCGGCGGAAAGCGATGCTGCCAAGAAAATCGTCAACTTCTTGATCAGCGAGATGGGGGTCAAGAAGATCCGCTTCCCGCAGACCTCCGGAATCGGCATCAAACCAGTCTCGCGCGAGGGCACGGAGCGGCTGGTGCGCAAGGCCATCCAGTACGCCATCGACAACGATCGCAAATCCGTGACCATCGTCCACAAGGGCAATATCATGAAGTTCACCGAAGGCGCCTTCCGCGACTGGGGCTATGCCCTGGCGCAGAGCGAATTCGGGGCTCAGTTGCTGGACGGCGGTCCCTGGTGCAGTTTCAAGAACCCCAAGACCGGTCGCGATATCGTGATCAAGGATGCCATCGCCGATGCTTTTTTGCAGCAGATCCTGCTGCGGCCCGAAGAATATGACGTGATCGCGACCCTGAACCTCAACGGCGACTATATCTCCGATGCTCTGGCCGCACAGGTCGGCGGCATCGGCATTGCGCCGGGCGCCAATCTCTCGGACAGCGTCGCCATGTTCGAAGCCACCCACGGCACGGCCCCCAAGTATGCGGGAAAGGATTATGTCAATCCCGGTTCCTTGATTCTTTCGGCGGAAATGATGCTGCGGCACATGGGCTGGCGGGAGGCCGCCGACCTCATCATCAGCGGCATCGAGAAGGCAATCCTTTCCAAGGTCGTGACCTACGACTTCGCTCGTCTGATGGAGGGAGCCACCCAGGTGCCGTGCTCGGCCTTTGGCAAGCAGATGGTGAAGTGCATGTAGAACGTAATGGCGCGGGCCAAGAGCGGCCGTCGTCGCTCCGAGCCCGCCCCGTTAAACAAAGAAAAACCCGCGTTACGCGGGTTTTTTTTGGCCCAAGACCGGGCCGCAAGCCGGATATGCTCTTACTGAGCGCCGGTAATGTTCGACGCCTGCTTGCCCTTTGGACCTTGAGTAACTTCAAAGGAGACCTTTTGGCCCTCTTTCAAAGTCTTAAAGCCGCTCATGTTAATTGCCGAAAAATGAGCAAAGAGGTCTTCGCCGCCATCGTCTGGAGTGATGAAGCCGAAGCCTTTGGCATCGTTGAACCATTTGACTGTTCCGGTTGCCATATTCCCTGACCTTTGCACTGATGAGGTAAAGATATCGTTTGGACAGCGCGTACTACCTACGGCAAGCAAAGGGAAAACCCACGGCGAACCGCCACAGCAGACAGACACTGAGGCCAAACAGGTTCCTTTTACGCCCGCGAATTCGCAAGCGTCAAGAGTAGGGGCTCTCGCGATCGCCGGTCTTGAAAAATTTGTTGTAATCATCAAACATACGCAGTGATGGAGTTTCTGCCGCAAAAGATCGTTGATCATGGCAACACGGATCCAGGAAGGCGAGGTGCTCGAGGCGCACCAAGAGCGCGTCAAACCGCCCCCTCTCTACAAGGTGTTGTTGTTGAACGATGATTTCACGCCGATGGATTTCGTCGTGGTGGTGCTGCAAACTATCTTCGCGATGAACCGGGAACAGGCCACAACGGTGATGCTCCGGGTGCACCGGGAAGGGGTGGGGGAATGCGGCACCTTCACCCGCGACGTGGCCACGGCGAAGGTGGATCAGGTGGTGAATCTGGCGCGACGGCATCAGCATCCGTTGCAGTGCACCATGGAAGAAGCTTGAGATGGACCAATTGATGGCGGCAGTTCAGAAAGGCGGTAGATCATGATTGCGCAGGACCTAGAGGTCAGCTTGCACATGGCTTTTGTCGAGGCGAGGCAAAAGCAGCATGAGTTCATTACCGTCGAACATCTGCTGTTGGCTCTGTTGGATAACCCCTCCGCGGCCGAGGTGTTGCGCGCCTGCGGCGTGGATATCGAAGAACTGCGGGGGGTGCTCACCGATTTCATCAGCGAACATACTCCGCGGCTTTCCGCGCACTCGGACGCCGACACCCAGCCCACGCAAGGTTTCCAACGGGTGATTCAGCGGGCCATGCTGCATGTTCAGTCTTCGGGAAAGAAAGAAGTCACCGGAGCCAATGTGCTGGTGGCGATTTTTGGCGAGAAAGAGTCGCACGCTGTCTATTTTCTCAATCAGCGCGGCGTAACCCGCCTCGATGTCGTGAATTTCATCTCCCATGGCATCAGCAAGACGCCCCAGCCCAAGCCGGAGAAACAGGAGGCGACCGCCGAGAACGAAGGTGATGCGGCTTCCGGCGGGGCTCTGGAGCACTACACCATCAACCTCAATAGCCAGGCCCGGGCTGGACGTATTGATCCGCTGATCGGGCGCGAGCAAGAGCTGGAGCGCGTGGTGCAGGTTCTGTGCCGGCGGCGCAAGAACAACCCGCTGCTCGTGGGCGAAGCGGGCGTCGGCAAGACCGCCATAGCCGAAGGGTTGGCGCGCCGGATCAACGAAGCCACCGTTCCCGACCTCCTGCGTGAAAGCACGGTCTATGCGCTGGACATGGGGGCGCTGCTTGCCGGCACCAAATACCGTGGCGACTTCGAGCAGCGGCTGAAAGCGGTGCTCAAGCAGCTCCAGGAGAATCCCCACAGCATCCTGTTCATCGACGAAATTCATACCATCATCGGGGCGGGCGCCGCCTCTGGGGGGACACTCGATGCCTCCAACCTACTCAAACCTGCGCTATCGACCGGGCAGCTGAAATGCATCGGTGCGACCACCTACTCCGAGTTCCGCCAGATTTTCGAGAAGGACCATGCGTTGTCTCGGCGTTTTCAGAAAATTGATGTTCCGGAACCCTCCGTCGCCGAAACCATAGAGATCCTGCGTGGACTCAAGAGTCGCTTCGAAGCTCACCACGGAGTCAAATACACTCCCGCTGCGCTGGCGTCCGCCGCGGAGCTTTCCGCGCGCTTCATCAACGACCGGCACCTGCCCGACAAGGCCATCGATGTCATCGACGAAGCGGGCGCGGCGCAGAAGATCCTGCCCAAGTCGCGCCAAAAGAAGGTCATAGGTAAGGGCGAAATCGAGGATATCGTCGCCAAGATCGCGCGCGTTCCGGCCAAGAACGTCAATTCCGACGACCGCAACGCGCTCAAGACGCTGGACCGCGATCTCAAAGCGACGGTCTTCGGGCAGGATTCCGCCATCGAGGCGCTAGTCTCCTCGATTCGCATGGCGCGCAGCGGCTTGGGCAACCCGAGGAAGCCAATTGGCTGCTTTCTGTTTTCTGGCCCCACCGGTGTCGGCAAGACCGAAGTAGCAAGGCAGCTCGCCTATTGCCTCGGGGTCGAGCTACTGCGCTTCGACATGTCCGAATACATGGAGCGGCATGCCGTTTCCCGCCTCATCGGGGCTCCGCCGGGATACGTCGGCTTCGACCAAGGCGGACAGTTGACCGAAGGCGTCACGAAACACCCTTATTCGGTGCTGCTGCTCGACGAAATCGAAAAGGCGCATCCGGACATCTACAATATCCTCCTGCAGGTCATGGACCACGGGACGCTGACCGACAACAATGGACGCAAGGCCGATTTCCGCAACGTGGTGATTATCATGACCACCAATGCAGGAGCAGAAACGCTCTCTAGGTCGAGCATTGGCTTCACTGCCGCGCGCGAAGCAGGGGACGAAATGGCGGAAATCAAGCGCCTGTTCACGCCCGAGTTCCGCAACCGCTTGGACGCGATGATTTCCTTCCGGTCGCTTGATCACGAAGTCATTCTGAAGGTCGTGGACAAGTTCCTGATGGAACTGGAAAACCAGCTTCACGAAAAGAAAGTCGAGGCGAGTTTCAGCCAGGCATTGCGCGAATACCTTGCCAAGAACGGTTTCGACCCCCAAATGGGGGCGCGGCCGATGGCAAGGCTGATCCAGGACACCATCCGCAAGGCCCTGGCCGACGAGTTGCTCTTCGGCCGCCTGGTGAGCGGTGGCAAGGTCAGTATCGATATCGACGATGCGGGCCGCGTGCGCCTCGAGTTCGCGGATCAAAACGAGCCAGAGCCGGTCGAGGGCTAAGCGCTGAGGCCACCCTCGACGGACGCGTCGAGGCGGGCCTTGTTTGCCCCGTTCACGACCGGGCCTTATCCCCCATTTGGAAAGCCCATATACTCCCAATGGGCTGTTGCCCTTGGGGGGGTGCACTCGGTAGCCTTTTTATTTGAATAGGACTGGTTTTCGAGCGCAGCAGGCTGGAGGGGATGGAGAGGGATGTCCGACCAGAATACGAAGGAGCAAGGCGCGCGCCGCAGTGTGCTGCGCTCGAGCCTTTTATGGGGCATTGCTATCGGCGTCATTCTGTGGGGCGGACTCAACACCGCCATGGAGTGGACCAATCGCTCGGACTTCTGCGTCTCCTGCCACGAGATGACGATTCCCTACGAGGAATTCAAGAAGACGGTGCATTACAAAAACCGCAGTGGTACGACCGTGCAATGCGCAGACTGCCATGTCGCCAGCAGCAAGACGCCCACGGATTACCTCTTCAAATCACTGCAGAAGCTAATGGCAGCGCGCGACGTGCTGGGAAAGATCACTGGCGTCATCGACACTCCGGAGAAATTCGAGGCGCACCGCCTGACTATGGCCCAGAGGGTCTGGGACCGCATGCTGGCGCGCGATTCGAAGGAGTGCCGTAACTGCCATGACTTCAAGACCATGGATCCGGAAAAGCAGAAGGATCGCTCGGTGGTGAAGCACGAGGGTGCCATCGAGGACGGTAAGACCTGTATCGAATGCCACAAGGGCATCGTGCACAAACCCGTGCATCAGCAGCTGAAATCCCAGGCTGCCGCGGGCAAGTAGGAGAGCTGATGGTGAATCCCGGCCGATCGGCGGGGACGCTTGGCAAGTATCCATTCAGGAGCGAGTCGATGAAGCGGTTGGTGGTGGCGATGGTGGCGGGTGTCGCGGGCGCCGCGTGCAGCGGGGCGTGGGGTGCAACACCGGACTGGAGCAAAGTGCCGGTGCGCAAGATCAAGGTCTTCTATCCGGGGCAAGCCAGTCTGGAGTGGGTGCTCAGCAAAGCGGACCATTCCGCGGTTCCGGATATCCTCGAAAAGAAGCGAGCTTGCGCCCGCTGCCATGAAGGAGATGCCAATGAAATCGGCGAAAAGATCGTTACCGCGCAACCCGTGGGCAGCTCCAAGAGCGTGCTTGAACCGAAGCCGATTCCTGGCAAGGTGGGGTGGCTGACGGTCTCTTTCCAGGCAGCGCATGACGGAGAGAGCGCTTACTTCAGATTCGAATGGGTGCCGCCCAAGCTGGGCGAGAGCAAAATGGACAAGAAAAACGAAGTGAAGCTGACAATGCTCTTCGACGGCGGGGGAACCGTGGACGGCGCCGAACTCAACGGCTGCTGGGCCACATGCCACGATGATTTGCGCACCATGAAGACCGCCAAAGACGACAAGCGAACGAAGTACGTCAAGGGCGCTGATGTGGGCGCCGGCAAGTTCTATGATCTGCTTCAATTTCGCAGTGGCGAGAAGAAGCTCTTCGACGGTCACGTTGGCAAGGAGCGCGTCGTCGAGGGTGGCAAGGGCCTGCTCAAGGCGGACGGGACGAAGGACGGCAATAAGTGGGTGGTGACCTTTGCGCGCAAGCTCAATGCCGCCGGGGCGGGCGACCATGCCATCGTGCCAGGAAAGACCTACAACTTCGGCTTTGCCTTGCACGAAGATCATACCGAGGCGCGCTACCACTATGTGTCTCTCGGGTATCAATTCGGACTGGACAAGGCGGTCGAAGGAGTCAAGAATTACTACAACCTTGTGAAGCAGTGATCGGTGTTGAACCACAAAGGAGGGCAACGATGGACACTATGAAGTGGAAAACCTGGGCGCTTGGCGCGAGCGCTTTGCTGATCGCGGCCTCGGCCGTGGCGGCGGCGCCCAACGCGGCAATGATCTCCAATGCCTGTGCCGGCTGCCATGGCACCAATGGCGGCAGCGCTGGGCCAAGCATGCCCAGTTTGGCGAGCCAATCCAAGGCGGCGATCGTCGATGCGATGAAGAAATTCAAGAGCGGCGCGCGGCCCGCCACGGTGATGGGACGGCTCGCCAAAGGCTACAGCGATGCGGACTTCGAGGCGATGGGGGAGTTCTTCTCCAAGCAGAAGTTTCACGCCACGGCGCAGGCGACCGACCCGGCCAAAGTGAAGCGGGGCGCAGAGTTGCAGGACGCCAACTGCGGGCGCTGCCACCTCGATGAAGGCAAGGAAGGCAAGGACGACACCCCGGTCATGGCCAGCCAATGGTTGCCCTACCTCACCATTCAGATGGACATGTATCTCGCGGGTACGCGCAAGATGCCAGAAAAGATGGCCGAGAAAGTGAAACCGCTGTCCAAGGCCGATCTGGACGCCCTGCTGCACTTCTACGCGGCGCAGAAATAGTCAGGAGGAAACCCCATGAAACTCGAACGCAGAAACTTCCTGAAGCTCTTCGGTGCCGGTGCCGGCGCGGCCACGCTCGGTTTGGCGGGTTGTGCCACGAGTCCCACCGGGGCCTCGAAGAAAGTGGTGGTGGTGGGTGGTGGCTACGGCGGCACGATCGCCGCCAAGTACATCAAGATGATGGATCCCTCGATCGAAGTCACGCTGATCGAGCGCAACGACCACTTCATTTCCTGCCCTTTCTCCAACCTCTACCTTGGCGGCGTGCTGCCTGATCTGTCGTCTCTGACCATTCGCTACGATCGCTTGGCGAAGAATCATGGCATCAACGTGGTGCAGGCGGAGGTTTCCGCCATCGACGCCGCCAACCATACCGTGAGCACCAGCAAGGGCGTGTTTCCCTACCATCGTCTGGTGATCTCCCCGGGCATTGACTTCATGACCGAGCAGATCAAGGGCTACGACGAGAGCGTCATGCCGCACGCCTGGAAAGCCGGGCCACAAACGCTGCTTCTCAAAAAGCAGCTCGAAGCCCTCAAGCCCGGCGCCAACGTGCTGCTGTCCATCCCCAGCGTGGCCTTCCGGTGCCCGCCCGGACCTTATGAGCGCACCAGTATGATCGCCATGTTCCTGAAGCAGCACAAGCCAGGCTCGAAGATCATCGTGCTCGATGCCAATGCCGATATCGTTTCCAAGAAAGGGCTGTTCCTCAAGGGCTGGAAGAAACACTACGAAGGAATCATCGAGTACCGGCCCGCCAAGAAGGTCACTGAAGTGGACAACAAAGGCATGGCGGTTCTGGTCGAAGGCCTCGAAGAGGTAAAGGGCGGTGTGATCAACGTCATTCCGCCTCAGAAAGCCGGCGCGATCGCTCACGCTGCGGGCCTGGTGGGCCCGGACAAGAAGTGGTGCCCGGTCAATCCCGACACCTTCGAGTCCAAGCTCAAGAAGGACATTCATGTGATCGGCGACGCCTGCGTCGCTGGAGCCATGCCCAAGTCGGGCTATTCGGCCAACTCTCAGGCCAAGGGCTGCGCCATGAACGTCGTGGCCGCTCTCGCTGGGCGCGAGGCAATCGACTTGTCGGCGATCAACACCTGCTATAGCTTCCTTTCCGCCAAAGAAGCGGTGAGTGTCACCGGTGTGTACCGCGTAAACAAGGAAAAAGGGGCAATCGAGGCAGTGCCAGGCAGCGTGGCGGTCTCGCCGGACTTGTCCGAAGTGGAGGCGATCTACGCCCAGAGCTGGGTCAAGAATATCCTGACGGAAATGTCGAGCTGATAGCCGGCGGTCTTCTCCTCTACCCAACCCCGCTGCGGCGGGGTTTTTTTTGGGGGAGTGCCCAAGCGGCGCGACTGTCGCAACGAGCCAGGGGGGTGGTCCGCTTGCCGGCAGGACGGGTATCATCCCCGAGCTCTACAGGACGAGGATGAAAAAATGGATTTCCACACTGCGGATTTGTGCGACCAATTCGGCGAGAAGCTCGCCGTGGTTTCTCCCATGTTTCGCCACTTCGGCGGCCTGCGGCATTTTGCCGGGGCCATCGTTACCTTGAAGTGTTTCGAAGACAACTCCTTGGTGCGGGAGATCTTCTCGGAACCAGGGGCAGGCAAGGTGCTGATCATCGATGGTGGGGGCAGCTTTCGCTGCGCGTTGGTGGGCGATCAACTGGCTGCTCTGGCGGTAGAGAACGGATGGGCTGGGGCAGTGGTGTTTGGTTGCATCCGCGACAGCGAGGCGATACGGGAAATGCCGCTAGGTCTAATGGCCCTGGCGACTCACCCGCAGAAGAGCGTCAAGCGGGGTGTCGGTGATCGCGGCCTGGCCCTCGCATTCGGCGGCGTGAGCTTTCGGCCGGGTGAATTCGTCTACGCCGATGAAGATGGCCTGATCGTCGCGCCTGCCGCATTGCTTTGATTTCGCCGGTTCTGGCGCCTGCGGTTCGCAGGGACTTCACCCGTGAGGCGGGGTCATTGATGCTGCGCACCAAAGAATAACCGCTTTTTACTCCAGTTTTTTCCATCTCGTGGAAATACATCTTAATGTGATGATTTTGCGCGATTATTGTTATGGTGCAATGCGGAAAAATTGCTGCAACGTGTCTTGAACTTTGCTATATTCCTACTGCCACGCACCGGCTGCGGGAAATCCCCGAAACCGATGTGAAACGGTGCAGCAACCTTCTGCGCTTTTCCCTGCCCGTCGGGCATTGCGGTTCCCGAGGCACGTGGCGCGAGTTGAAGGCCGAGTCGGCTGGGTACTCGCGGCTAGTTCGATGCGAACCTACTCCGTAGCGTCGGCGGCACGCCAAGGAGACCGAAACGCAAGGCGTTTTCGGTAGAGTTTTTTCGTCAATTTAGGAACCACCATGAATTACGACATCGAGATTGCGCGACTGAAAAAAGACTGGGCCGAAAATCCTCGCTGGAAAGGCATCAAGCGCGGGTATGGCGCCGAAGACGTGGTGCGCCTGCGCGGCACGGTGCATGTCGAGCACACCCTGGCCCGCCGTGGCGCGGAAAAGCTGTGGAAGCTGATGCAGGAGCAGCCTTTCGTCAACGCTCTGGGCGCGCTCACTGGCAACCAGGCCATGCAGCAAGTCAAGGCCGGCCTCAAGGCAATCTATCTCTCGGGCTGGCAAGTGGCCGCCGACGCAAATATCGCCGGCGAGATGTATCCCGACCAGTCCTTGTATCCCGCCAACAGCGTTCCCGCGGTGGTGCGCCGGATCAACAATACCTTCACTCGGGCTGACCAAATCTATCACGCCGAGGGTGACGACAGCATCGATTTCTTCGCGCCCATCGTGGCCGATGCCGAGGCCGGCTTCGGCGGCGTGCTCAACGCCTTCGAACTGATGAAGGCGATGATCGAGGCCGGCGCGGCAGGTGTGCACTACGAAGACCAGCTTGCTTCGGTGAAAAAATGCGGCCACATGGGTGGCAAGGTTCTCGTGCCGACTCGCGAAGCGGTGGAAAAGCTCGTTGCGGCCCGGCTTGCGGCTGACTGCATGGGTGTGCCGACGATCCTGGTAGCGCGCACCGATGCTGAAGCGGCCGATCTGTTGACCTCCGATGTCGACGACAATGACCGACCCTTCTGTACCGGCGAACGCACCGCCGAGGGCTTCTACCGCACCAAGCCAGGGCTTGGGCAAGCCATTTCCCGCGGACTTGCCTATGCGCCATACGCCGATCTGGTGTGGTGCGAAACTGGCAAGCCCGACCTGGCTTACGCCAAATCCTTCGCGGAAGCCATCCATAAGGAATTCCCCGGAAAGCTGCTCGCCTATAACTGCTCGCCCTCCTTCAATTGGAAGCGCAATCTCGACGACGCCACGATCGCGCGCTTCCAGCGCGAGCTGGGCGCCATGGGCTACAAGTTCCAGTTCATCACCCTGGCGGGATTCCACAGCTTGAACTACGGCATGTTCAATCTTGCATATGGTTACGCACGCGACAATATGAGTGCTTTCGTCGAGTTGCAGCAGGCCGAGTTTGCTGCCGCCGACAGGGGCTTTACCGCGGTCAAGCACCAGCGCGAGGTCGGTACAGGCTATTTCGATGCGGTAACCCAAACAATACAAGGCGGGCAGTCGTCCACCGTGGCGCTGAAGGGATCCACCGAAGAAGAGCAATTCGAGGACAAGAAAGCTGCGAACTCCTGATTTTCGATTACTCCTCTGAAGTGCCGCGGTTGGCGCGTTCCAGTTCCTTGGACGCCCGCCGCGGCGATTTTTTTGGAGCGGTTTCGTGTGATGGCAGCCGGACAGCGTTTGTTCTTTGCCTTGTGGCCAGATCCGGCGGTGCGCTCGGATCTCGACCAGCTGGCCCAAGCCGCGGCGGCGCGTGCCGCTGCAAAGCCAACGAGAGTCGAGAGCTTGCACCTGACTGTACTCTTTCTCGGCGAGTGCACCGCGCCGCAAACCGAAGCACTCTTCGGCGCGGTGGCCGAAAGCGCGGTCAGCGCATTCGATTTGTCCCTCGATCGCTTGGGCTGCTGGACTGGCAATGGCATCGTTTGGCTGGCGCCTCGCCAGCCGCCGCAAGCACTGCTTGCCTTGCAGCGGCGCCTGCGGCGCGTTGCCCGAGCGGCAGATTGCCGTCTCGATCGTCGCCCCTTTGCCCCTCACCTCACGCTGGCACGCAAAGCCCAACGCCCTTTCCCCGAGGAAAACTGCCCGCCCTTGGTGTGGCGGGTTCAGCGCTTCGCTCTCGTCGAATCGGTGCTCGGCCCCGCCGGTGCGGCCTATCGCGAGTTGGCTGGCTGGCCGCTTACTTGCTGATTGGACGTGACGGGTCGGTGATCCATTCGCTCCACGAGCCCGGATAGAGCCGCGCCCCGGTGAGGCCGGCGACTTCCATGGCCAGGAGGTTGTGGCAAGCCGTCACCCCTGAGCCGCAGGAATGCACCACCCGTTCCGGGCTACGTCCGGCCAGCAAGTGGGTGAACTCGGCGCGCAGCACCGCAGCCGGCTTGAAACGCCCGTCTTCGCCGAGATTGAGCATGAAATGGCGGTTGATGGCGCCAGGGATATGGCCAGCAACCGGATCAAGGGTTTCGTTTTCGCCGCGAAAGCGGTCGGCCGCCCGCGCGTCGATGTGACAACACTGCCTATCGTCAAGGTGCGCCAGCACGTATGCCGCGTCGACGCTTGCCTCTCCTGGTTGGGCACGCAAGTTTCCGGGACGATCCTCCGGCACGATCGGAGTCAGCGGCAATTCGGCTTCCACCCATGCGCTCATGCCACCATCGAGTACTGCCACGCGGCGGTGTCCGAGCCAGCGCAGCAACCACCAGGCGCGTGCGGCCATGGCACCACTGTCCTGGTCGTAGGCCACCACTTGGCTGTCGCGGCTGATGCCCGCCGCCGCGAAGCGCGCAGCCATCGTTTCCCGATCGGGCAAGGGGTGACGCCCGTTCCCGCCATTCTTGGGGCCAGAGAGGTCTCGGTCGAGATGAAAAAACCGCGCGCCGGGCAGATGGCTGCGCGCATAGGCGCGCTCGCCCATGCCGAGGTCCCCAAGGTTGTGCCGACAATCGAGAATGGTGAGCTCCTCGTGTTCCATAAGCGGCAGTAGCTCGTCGGGCGAAATCAGGGTAGTGAACATCACGGTTGGTCCATGTTCAGTCGTGGGTTTAGTCGCTGGTCTGGGCAACTCGGGCATCGGGGCGGGCAGGTACCGCGACCACGGCGAGGATGCCCCCCCCGGTAATACAGGCCATGGCGAACCAGCCCGAAAGGGGGAGTACCTCTTGCCAAAGGATGATACCCAAAATACTGGCGAAGACTACCGTGCCGTAGGAGAGTGCGGCGGTCACCACCGGAGAGCCCTTGCCGTAGGCGCGCGTAACCGCGAGCTGGCCGAAAGTGCCGGCGAGGCCCATACCGAGGATGATCCAGACGTTGTGCCAAGTCGGCGGGTGCCATTCGGCACTGAGCATCCACACCGCGGCGCCGAGTGTGGCGTACAGGCCGAAATAGAGCACGACTCGGGTTTCCGGTTCGTGCGCGCGGACGAGCTGGCGGACGTTGTAATAGGCCAGCGCGGCCATGAGGCCGGAGGCGAGACCCATGGCGCTCCCCAGCATTTCCTCCGGCCGCAGCGCCGGGCGCAGCAGCAACACCGTGCCGCCGAAGCCAAGCGCGAGCGCCACCAGGAGGAGTGGCCGCGGCCGCTCTTTGAGCAACACCACGGTGAGGAGGGTCAGAAAGAGCGGCGACGTGTAGTTGAGGGTCATCGCGGTCGCGAGCGGTAGAAGCGCGATTGCCTGAAAGAAGAGCAACAGGGAAACGAAACCGGTGAGCCCGCGCTTGAAGTGCATCCAAGGTTTGGCACTGCGCCAAGGGATGTTCGACCAGCGCAGCATGAGGAGGGCGACGAACAGGGTAATCAGGGAACGGTAGAAGACCAGCTCCGCGGTCGTGAAATAGGCTGCCCCGAGTTTGACGAACACGCCCATGAGAGCGAAAAAGAAACCAGAGACGAGAATCCACAGGCTGTGCACGAGCGATCAGCCGCCACGCCCGCAGCGCGGCCGTTTCACCAATAGCTTGCACGCATGCTGCCCACCGCGGCCGATGGCGGGGCCGCTCATGGAGAACTGCTTGCGCCTGGCGCGGTTTGCGCCTCGCCCTTGCGATGGTGATGCGTCATCACCTCGCGCCGCAGGAATTCATGGAAGTGGCGCATACCGTCCTCCATGGGCGACTGATATGGGCCGACCTCGCTGCGCCCGGCCTTCAGTAGAGACAGTCGGCCAGCATCCATGCGTTCGGCGATCTCGTCATCTTCGATGGCGGTTTCCATATACGCAGCCTGTTCCGCATCGATGAAATCGCGATGGCCTTGGGCGATCTCCTGGGGATAATAGAACTCGACCACATTGGTGGTGTGATGGATTCCTTGCGGGTGCAAAGTGCTGATGATCAGGACGTGCGGATACCACTCGATCATGAGGTTAGGGTAATACGTCATCCATACGGCCCCGCGCTGGGGCAGCGTCTCGCCATAGACCTTCCGCACGGCCTCGTGCCAGCGCTCGTACACGGGGCTGCCGGGCCGGTCGAAGCGGTTACTCAGCCCTACGGTCTGCAAGGACCACCAGTCCCCGAACTGCCATCGCAGATCCGAGCAAGTTACGAAATGGCCAAGGCCAGGGTGAAAGGGAGCGACATGATAATCCTCGAGGTAAACCTCGATGAAGGTCTTCCAGTTGTAGCGGCATTCATGCACGATTGCCCTGTCGAAAGTGTAACCGGAGAAGTCCAGTACCTCGGCCAACTCCAGTTGCGCCAAATCCTTGCCGACTTCGCGTGGCCCCTGGAAGACCAAGCCACGCCAGGTCTGCAGTGGTGTGTTCTGCAAGTTTAGGCAAGGGTTTTTGGAAAAGTGCGGTGCTCCCAGTTGCTTTCCTTCGAGGTCGTACGTCCAGCGATGGATCGGGCAGGTAATCGTCTTGCGGTTGCCACGCCCCTTGAGCATGATGGCCTGGCGGTGCCGGCAGACGTTGGAGATCAAGCCGAGGCCGTTGGGTCCCCGCACCAGCGCCTGGGCGCCCCACGATCCCTCGATCGCTTGGTAGTCGTTGAGGTTTGGCACCATCAGTTCATGCCCGACATAGCCTGGGCCTCCCAGGAAGAGCCGAGCGCGTTCGAGCCGATGAAGATCTTCGTCGAAGTACCAATCGACGGGCAGCTGCGAATGCGCCGCCCCCAGTTGGGGGGCAGCTGAGATTTGATTCATGGCGTGCCGCATGCGCAAAACAGGGCTAAACTGCCAGGAATTATCGCCGAGCCTTCGGCGGGGGTAAAGCAAGGCGCGAGGCGGCGCTACGCTTGCCGCACCGATCCGCGGGCGGGTGTCAGATGGGAGGGAGCGTGGCTAATCTGGATGGCGCAGAGAAAAGGCAGGCCGGTTCCGCGCACGTCGGCGGCAGGAATTCCGAGGGTCCACTGCTCCTCGCCGGCGACCTCGGGGGCACCAAGACACTATTGTCTCTGGTGCGCCCAGAGAAGCCACAGACCCCGGTCTTCCAACGCAGCTACGCGAGTGGCAGGTATGCTCAGTTCGCCCCGCTCTTGGGGGAATTCCTCGCCGCAGCGGGAGAGCCGAACGTGGCTGGGGCGGTCCTTGCGGCCGCCGGACCCGTTGACGAGAATCGCTGTGAGCTCACCAACCTTCCCTGGCGGCTGGAAGGCGGAGCGCTGGCGCAGCAATTCGGGCTCGGGCCGGTGACCTTGGTGAATGATTTCGCCGCCACCGCTCGTGGCGTGAGCTTTTTGCCGCCAGAGGCCTTTTTTGTCCTGCAAGCGGGCACGCCCAAGCCGAATGCGCCCGCAGTGGTCCTGGGCGCGGGCACGGGCCTGGGTGTGGCCGTGCTCCTCCCCGACGGGCCTGGCCAGTGGCGGGTGCTTCCCGGAGAGGGCGGCCATGTCGGCTACGCGCCGATGAACAAGGATGAGGAGGCGCTGTGCGAACACCTTCGCGTCCAGCACGGCCGCGCCACTGCTGAGCGTATCCTTTCCGGGCCGGGTCTGGTCAACCTATACGCCTGGATGAGAGCCCGCCAAGCGAAGCCCCGGGGAGAGGATCTGGGTCGCGCGGACAACGCACCGGAGTCGATCACCGCTAGCGCGCTGGCGCACCCGCTGAGCCTGGCCGGGGAGGCTTTGCGCATGTTTGCCGCTTGCTATGGGGCGTTTGCCGGCGATCTCGCTCTACTGTTGATGGCGCGGGGTGGCGTGTATCTGGCCGGCGGCATTGCTCCAAAAATTCTGCCGCGGCTGTCCGACGGCGCTTTCTTGGAGGCATTCCATGCCAAAGCCGAACACGCCCATCTGATGCCGGCCTTCCCTGTCCATGTCGTCATGGACGAGCGGGCGGGCTTGCTGGGGGCTGCGGCATGGGCTTGCGACTTGAACCGCGAGCGGCGGGTCTCGCCCGAAGCCCCTGGCGGCTGATTCGTGGCGAGGCTGGTTCTCCGCCTCGCTTGATCGCGGTGCGTCGCGCCATTGCCCTTTTGACTAGCGTCAAAGAGCCATCATCTGCGTGCGTTATGCTTATAACATAAGAACAAGCATGACCCCGATGCATACGCGAGGAGGTTGTTGATGGCACAAACCAAGGCAAGCAGCGCGATAAAGGGTTCCCAAGTCGCCAGCACGCAAGCCGCGAGCCGGCGCAGTGATTCCAGACCAGCCGCGACGGCAAGGCGCCGAGCAGTGGGCAAGATTCTGCCGCCCGACGAGAGAATGAAGTACATCGCCGAAGCGGCTTATTACCGCGCTCTGGAGCGCGGTTTTGCGGGCGGCGATGCCACTGCGGACTGGCTGGCTGCGGAAGCGGAGATCGATGCACGCTACCAGCTGCGGGTGAACTGAGTCTTACTCCGGCTGGAGGATGAGGCCCGCCAAAGGAGGTAGCGTCAGGCTCAGGCGGGCTGAAAGGGGCTCGCGCGCGGTAGGCCGCGCCACAACGTGACCAGCGTTGCCCAAATCACTGCCACCGTAATACGCCGAGTCGCTGTTGAGCAGCTCGCGGTAAACGCCGGCCTGGGGCACACCGAGTTCGTAACCATGGCGCGGCACCGGAGTGAAATTGAGTACGACCAACACATGCCGCCCATCGCGTCCGCGACGCAGATAGCTGATCACCGACTGGTTGGCATCATGGCAGTCGACCCACTGGAAACCCGGTGGGGCGAAGTCCATCTCGTGAAGCTCCGGGAGTTCTTGATAGCAACGCAAGAGCTCGCGGACCCAACGCTGGAGTCCGGCTTGTGCCGGCGCGGCGGCCTCGTCCCAAGCAAGTTGGGCTTGCGCATTCCATTCCCGGCTCTGTCCGAACTCCCCGCCCATGAACAGGAGCTTCTTGCCCGGCCAGGTCATCTGGTAACAAAACAGCAGGCGCAGCTGGGCGAAACGTTGCCACGAGTCGCCTGGCATCTTGGCGAGCAGGGAACCCTTGCCGTGCACTACTTCGTCGTGCGAAAGCGGCAGCAGGAAGTTTTCGGTATAGGCGTAGATCTGCCCAAAGGTGAGCCGGTCGTGATGGAAGCGGCGGAAAACCGGATCGAGGCGCATGTAGCGCAGGGTGTCGTTCATCCAGCCCATATTCCATTTCATCGAGAAACCCAGGCCGCCCAGGTGAGTCGGCCGCGAGACCATCGGCCACGCGGTGGATTCCTCGGCGATGCTCAGGGCGCCCGGAAATTCGGACTGGACCATGGCATTGAGATCACGCAGGAAGGCGATGGCTTCCAAATTCTCCCGCCCGCCGTAACGATTGGGGCGCCATTCGCCAGGGCGGCGCGAGTAGTCGAGATAGAGCATGGAGGCTACTGCATCCACCCGCAGGCCGTCGAAGTGAAACTCGGCGAGCCAGTAGTGGGCGCTGGACAGAAGAAAACTCTGCACCTCTTTGCGCCCGTAGTTGAAGACGTGGGTGCCCCAGTCCGGATGGCGCTTCAGAAGGAGGTCATCATGTTCGTAGAGCGAGGTGCCGTCGAAATGCGCCAGGGCGAAATCGTCTTCGGGGAAATGTCCGGGCGCCCAATCGAGAATCACCCCCAAGCCCGCCAGATGGCATGCGTCGACGAAGGCACGCAACTCGTCGGGGCGTCCAAAGCGCGCCGTGGGAGCGAAATAGCCGGTGGTCTGGTAGCCCCAAGACTCATCCAACGGATGTTCGCAGATCGGCAGCAACTCGAGATGCGTGCAACCGAGGGACTTTGCATAGGGGATGAGTTCGGCGGTGAGGGCGGCATAATCGCAAAAGGTACCCTTGGGCCCGCGCTTCCACGACCCGAGATGAACCTCGTAAATCACCAAGGGCGCGTTCTGCCATTCCGCGGCGCGACGTTGCGTCATCCAGTTGCCGTCCGCCCAAATATGCGTGCTTGTGCCCACCACCCGCGCGGCGGTGGCTGGGCGCAACTCAAATGCGCGACCGTAGGGATCGGTTTTGATGCGCAAAGAGCCGTCTCGGCAACGGATTTCGAACTTGTACAGAGTGTCCGCGCCCACCTCGGGCAGGAACAGTTCCCAGATGCCACTGGCCCCGAGGCTGGCCATGGGGTGAACAAGCCCGTTCCAGTCGTTGAAATCGCCTACCACAGACACTCTTTCGGCGTTGGGCGCCCAGACGCGGAACACCGTGCCGGCCGAGCCCAGGCGCTGCGCACACTGCGCGCCGAGCAAACGATAGGCTTGGGAATTGCGTCCCTCGTTGAAGAGGTGAAGCGCCAAATCGGGTGGCTCGGGGGGGAAGGCGTAAGGATCAGCGCAGCTGCGTCCATCTATCACCAGGCGCCATGGCCTCTGCGGCGGCGTTGCGCCTTGCCACTCGAACAGGCCAGCGGGGTGGAGAAGCTGCAGGGTTTCCTCGCGCCCAGGAGTGAGCAGCGCAACCGAGTGTGCGCCGGGCCGCCAGGCCCGCAGCCGCCAGAGTTCACCGATGCGCGACAGTCCCAGAACGGCGAAGGGGTTGTGTTCGCGGCCCTCGATCAGCGGAGTCCACTCGAGGGGGCTTGCAGAGGCGGGAAATTCGGCGTTCACTTGCATGAGCTTAGGCAGAGGGGCGCGTGCCATAGGCAAGCTTGGTATTGATTCAAAGCGAAGGCGAAAGGATTGGCCATGAATGCCAAAGATGAATCACTCTCCCAGGTTTTCGCGAGCACCCGGTCGAACTGGGGCTCCCGCTTCATCAGCCAGATAACCCATGAAAGCATGGCCATCGTGCTCGCCGGGGGCCGAGGGAGCCGGCTCCAGCATCTCACCAATTGGCGCGCCAAGCCGGCCATGCCGTTCGCGGGCAAATTCCGCATCATCGATTTTACTCTTTCCAATTGCGTCAACTCGGGCATTCGCCGCATCGGGATCGCCACGCAGTACAAGGCGCAGAGCCTCATCTACCACCTGCAGCGCGGTTGGAGCTTTCTTGATGGTCGGCTGGGCGAATTCCTCGACTTGCTGCCCGCGCAGCAGCAGCTCGGCGAATCGTGGTATTCGGGCACGGCCAACGCGGTGTTCCAAAACCTCGACGTGCTGCGGCGCAACCACCCAAAGTACATCATCATCCTCTCGGGCGATCATGTCTACAAGATGGACTACGGTCAGCTACTTGCCTACCATGTCGAGAAGGAAGCCGACCTGACCGTCGCTTGCATTGATGTGCCGCTCGAAGATGCCCGCAGTTTCGGGGTGATCAGTATCGACGAGCAGCAGCGCGTCACCCAGTTCAACGAGAAGCCACTCGATCCGCAGCCGATACCCGGGCGCCCCGACCGTGCCTTGGCGAGCATGGGCGTCTACGTATTCAACGCGCGCTTCCTCTATGAACAGGTTGTGCGCGACAGCGATGACATGCAGTCGTCGCACGACTTCGGCAAAGACATCATTCCTCACGTCGTGCCGCGCTACCGGGTCGTCGCCCATGACTTCGCCGGGAGCTGCGTGGGCGGCTTGGAGGGCAAGCCCTATTGGCGCGATGTCGGTACGGTCGATGCTTATTACGAGGCCAACATGGACGTGACGCAAGTCACTCCCGAGCTCAATCTTTACGACGAGAATTGGCCGATCTGGACCTACCAGGAACAGCTGCCGCCGGCCAAGTTTGTCTTCGACGACGTAGACCGGCGTGGCATGGCGGTGGATTCGCTGGTTTCCGGCGGCTGCATCATCAGCGGCGCGCAGGTGCGCCGCTCGCTGCTTTTTTCCGGAGTGCGCGTGGAGCATTGCAGCGTCGTCGAGGATTCGGTCATTTTGCCCAAAGTGCAGATCGGCAGGAACGTCAAGTTGCGCCGCGTCATCCTCGACAAGCGCTGCAGTATTCCCGACGGTCTTGCCATCGGCATGGACCCCGACCAAGACAAGCGCCGGTTTCTTGTTACCGACAAAGGCATAACCCTAGTAACTCCGGAGATGCTCGGGCAACAGGTGCATCGTGTGCGGTAAACCGAACTGGCGGCGGCCGCGTAGAGCCCCCCCTCTGCTTGTGGGAGGATCGGGAGGCGAGTCCTTGCCGCGGTGCGTCGGAGCCCAGCACCGATGAAACCGCAATGTGTCGAAATCATCTTTCTCTGGCACATGCACCAGCCGGACTATCGCGACCAGCGCAGTGGCGAGTTTCGCAAGCCCTGGGTCTATCTGCACGCCATCAAGGACTACACCGACATGGTGGCCCACCTTGAGCGTCATCCAGCGATCAAGGCGGTGGTCAATTTCGTGCCCGTGCTAGTGGAGCAGATCGACGACTACGCCGCGCAGTTTCGCGGTGGTGTCTTTAGAGATCCGTTGCTCCGGCTCTTGGCGCGCGAATCGCTCGACGATCTGGACGAGGACACCCGGCGCTGGCTGGTGCAAACGTGCTTTCCGGACAACCACCAGCGCATGGCTGCGCCCTTTCCCCGCTTCGAGCGCCTGCATGCGCTGTATCAGAGCGCGCTGGGACAAGGCGATCATGGCCTGCGCTATCTCTCGGGGCAGTTTTTCGCCGATCTCGTCACCTGGTACCACCTGGTTTGGACGGGCGAGACCGAGCGCCGCAGCCAGCTGCTGCTTGCTGAACTGATGAGCCGGGGCGAGGGTTTCAGCTCCTCCGATCGGCGCGCTTTGCTGGCGTTGCTTGGGGAGTCGATCGAGAGACTCCTGGGGCGCTATGCCGCCCTGGCGGCCAAAGGCCAGATTGAACTGACCACCACGCCCTTCAGCCATCCTTTGGCGCCTTTGCTCATCGACTTGCAAAGTGCCCGCGAGGCGCTGCCGGACATCGCTTTGCCGCGCGCGCCAATCTACTCCGGCGGGGTGCAGCGGACCGCGGCGCAGATTCACGATGCGCGGGAGCGGCACCGGTCCAGTTTCGGCGAACTGCCGCGGGGTCTCTGGCCCGCCGAAGGGGCCTTGTCCGATGCGTTCTTGCAGCAGGTCGCAGCCGGCGGTTTTGCTTGGACGGCGAGCAGCGAAACCGTCCTGAGGCACAGTCTCCGACGCCGCGAGGCGCACCTGCCGGCGCGGGCCGAATACCTCTATCGCCCCTGGCAGTTTGGCTCGGCACCAGGGCTGCGGGTCTTCTTCCGCGATGAGTTGCTCTCCGATCTCATCGGATTCGAATATGCGCGCTGGCACGGGCGAGATGCCGCGGCGCATTTCATCGACCAACTGCGCCGAATTGCCGCGGAAGCGCCACCCGGCACGGAGCCGGTGGTCACTGTCGCGCTGGATGGTGAGAACGCCTGGGAGCACTATCCGTACAACGCCTACTACTTCTTCGAAGATCTCTACGAACTGCTCGAGAACGCCCCTGATCTGGCCACCACCACCGGCTCTGCATGGCTGGTAGGCCACCCCGGCAGCTCGGGCAGTATGCCCAGCTTGGTGGCGGGGAGCTGGGTCTATGGCAACTTCAGCACCTGGATCGGTGACAACGCGAAAAACCGCGCCTGGGATTTGCTGTGCGAGGCCAAGACAGCCTACGATCTGGTGTCGGCGAGCGGCCGGCTGTCCGAGGGGGAACGCGCTCGCGCCACGGCCCAGCTTGCCATCTGCGAAGGGTCGGACTGGTTCTGGTGGTTTGGGGACTATAACCCTCGCGATACCGTGGCGAGTTTCGACGCACTTTACCGCGCCAATCTGGGCGAGCTCTATCGGCTCTTGCATCTACCCCTGCCGGAGTCCCTGCATACTCCCATCGCCTCGGGCGGTGGCCATCCGGAAGGCGGAGGCAGCATGCGCCGTGCCAGCGAAAAGGAGTAGACGCCCTATGCCTGAGCCTATTTCGCTACTCTTTGGCGTGCATGCGCACCAACCGGTGGGCAACTTCGAAAAGGTCATCGACGAGGCGCACCTGCGCTGTTATCGGCCCTTCTTACAAATCCTGCATGGCTATCCGCAATTTCGCTTCGCCGCGCATTTTTCCGGCTGGTTGCTGGGGCGCCTGATCGACAAGTACCCTGAAGACTTGGCGCTCTTGCAAGAGATGGTTGCTCGCGGGCAAGTGGAACTGTTCGGAGGCGGCGATTGCGAGCCGGTCCTCGCGGCTATTCCCGCCCGGGACCGGATCGGCCAGATCCAGGCCCTGAACGGGCGCATCGAGCGACATTTCGGTGTCAAAGCGCGTGGTGCCTGGCTTACCGAGCGGGTCTATATCCCCACCGTGGTCCCGGCACTGGTGGAATGCGGGATGCGCTACCTCACGGTCGACGATTATCATTTTCTTTGCACCGGCAAGAGCGAGGAGGAGCTGGACGGCTTCTACACGACCGAAGAGGACAATCGCAAAATTGACCTCTTTCCGATCTCTGAAGCGCTGCGCTACCGTTTTCCCTTCTCTCCCGCGGCAGCCACGGTGAATCATTTGGAGGACTTGGCCCGTCAAGGCCGCGGCGCGGCAATCTATTTCGATGACATCGAGAAATTCGGCATCTGGCCGGAAACCTATCAATGGGTCTACGAAAAGGGCTGGCTGCGGCAGTTCATCGAAGGCGTGCTGGCATCCTCGTGGATTCGCACCGAGACCTTCGATGAGTATCACGCCCGCTGCCGCACCCGAGGTATCATCTACTTGCCGACCACATCCTACATCGAGATGAATGAATGGACTCTGCCGCCGCGCGCCGCGGCGGAGTATGCGGATTTGGTGGCGCGGGAGAAGCTGGGCGGACACTACGCTCGCAGCAAGGCATTTGTGCGCGGCGGAATCTGGAAAAATTTCTTCATGCGCTATCCGGAAGCCAACTGGATGCACAAGCGCATGCTTGGGCTCTCACACCGCTTGGACACATTACCGGTGCCGGCCCCCGCCGCCCTGGTGGAAATGCTCTATCGGGCTCAGGCCAACGACGCTTACTGGCACGGCCTTTTCGGTGGGCTCTATCTGCCGCATTTGCGCCGCGTGGTCTGGCGCAATCTGCTGGAGCTGGAATGCACTATCGACCGGCTCGCGCCCCGCTGCGAGCCGATCGTGGCCGACCGCGATTGCGACGGCATCGACGAATGCCTTCTGGCGGACGAAAACTTGCAAGTGGCGGTGGTGCTCGATGCCCATGGAGCCTTGTGCGAACTCGACGGCCGGGCACTGGCGCAGAATTTCGGCGATACGCTGACGCAACGCGAGGAACACTACTACCATAGGCTCGGCGCGGCCGAAACGGCGCAGGCCGAAGCCGACGGGATTGCCTCGGCGCACGACCGGCTGGCCTTCCGCCACCCGCTGGGGGTGGCCGATGCCCAAGCGGACGCGCGACCGCGGCGCATCTTGCTCGACGCTTGGATGGACGCGGCCGGAAGAGAGCACTGGCCGAGCTATGCGTCGGGCGCGGTTGACGCATCCGGATTCTGCGTCGAAATGGCGGGGCCGCTTGCCGAGGGCAGAGTCAAGAAGACTATCGGCATAGAAGCCGGGAGATTGCGTGTGCGCTGGCAGCTGCAGAATCTGCAAGGCGGTGAATTTCGGACAGAACTGAATCTTGCCCTGCCAAGTTGCGACGGCTACTCTGGCCGATACATCCTCGCCGATGGCACCATGCCCTGCGGTTTCGGGCAGGACCTCACCCTCGCTCAGGCGCGGCAACTCACTCTCGATGACCGGGAACTGGGAGGTGGTCTGAGCTTGCAGGTTTCCCCCGCGGCGTTTTTGCGCGCTCGACCGCACTACACGGTATCGCAATCCGAAGCCGGGTTCGAGAAGGTGATGCAGGCCGCATCGGTCACGCTCGCCTGGCCGGTGCGCGAGGCCGATTTCCATATTGAACTGACTCTCGCCATTGCGCGGGACGCGCCATCAACCCACGTCCAAGGAGAAGAACCATGACCGACATCGTTGCCCTGTTGGGTCAAGAAGCGCCGGTGCTGCTCGGCCACCGCTGCGAGACCATTGCGCGTGAGCGCCTGCACTTGCCCGGCCCGGATTTCATCGACCGGGTGGTGAGTGCGTCCGACCGCAAGCCCGGCGTGCTGAGGAATCTCGCCGCTCTTTACAATCACGGGCGGTTGGCTGGAACCGGCTATCTATCCATTTTGCCGGTGGATCAGGGCATCGAGCACTCCGCTGGCGCTTCCTTTGCGCCCAATCCGGACTACTTCGACCCTGCCAAAATTGTCGAACTCGCCATTGCGGGCGGCTGCAACGCGGTGGCTAGCACGCTGGGCGTGCTTGGCGCGGTGGCGCGCCGCTATGCCCACCGCATCCCATTTATCCTCAAGTTCAATCACAATGAGTTTCTGTCTTACCCCAACAGCTATGATCAATCGCTTTTTGCCAGTGTTGAGCAGGCCTTTGAAATGGGCGCCTGCGCCGTCGGCGCCACTGTGTATTTCGGCTCGGCGGAATCGCGGCGGCAGATTGGCGAGGTTTCAAAGGCCTTCGCTCGCGCCCATGAACTGGGCATGGCAACCATCCTGTGGTGCTATCTGCGCAATAGCGCCTTCAAGCACGAGGGGGTGGACTACCATGTTGCGGCCGATCTCACCAACCAGGCCAATCACTTGGGTGTCACGCTCGAGGCGGACATCATCAAGCAAAAAATGGCCGAGAATAATGGCGGTTTCAACGCCCTGAAATTCTCGAAAACGCATGCCAAAGTCTATGAGCAACTCACCACTGCCCACCCGATCGATCTGTGCCGCTATCAAGTGGCGGGGTGCTATATGGGCCGCGCCGGCCTGATCAACTCCGGCGGAGAGTCGAAGGGGGCGGGCGATCTGGCGGCGGCAGTGCGCACTGCGGTCATCAACAAGCGCGCTGGGGGCATGGGCCTCATATCCGGGCGCAAGGCTTTCCAAAAGTCCCTGGCCGAGGGAGTGGCACTGCTCAATGCCATCCAAGACGTGTATCTTAATGACGATGTGACCATTGCCTAGACCTTGCCATGCCCGGAACCTCATTCCAGCTCGAAGTCGTCCCGCAACTGCCGGCCAAGCTCGCTCGCCTGGAGGAGCTTGCCAATAATCTGTGGTACAGCTGGGATCGACCTACCCGCACTCTGTTCGCGCGCCTGCATCCCAGCCTGTGGAATGCGGTGGGCCACAGCCCGAAGGCTTTCTTGAAGCGAGTCGATCAGCAAAAGCTCGAGGCTGCCGCCGAAGATCCGGTGTTCCTGGGCAACTGCGCGCGGGTGCTCTCCGCCTATGATACCTACCACAACGAAGCCGGCCGGATGAATGGCGCCCAGCACCTCAGGGGCGACGATCTGGTCGCATATTTCTGTTTCGAGTTCGGCTTCCACGAAAGCCTGCCGATCTATTCCGGCGGTCTGGGCATTCTCGCCGGAGACCACTGCAAGGCCGCATCGGACATGCGCTTGCCGTTTGTCGCGGTCGGACTTTTGTACCGGCAAGGCTATTTCTTGCAGACCATCGACAATGACGGCAACCAGCACGCGATCTATCACGATGCCGATTTCGATGATTTGCCCATCACACCCGTACGCGATGGCAGCGGTGCCGAGTTGCGGGTGGCGGTGGACTTACGCGATCGCGACGTCAAGGCCAAGGTTTGGCGCGCCCAGGTCGGTCATGTTTCGCTTTTTCTGCTCGATACTGATATCGATGAGAATGCGGCAGCTGACCGCGACATCGCGCACCGGCTCTACGGCGGTGATCGCCGCACGCGCATCGAGCAGGAGATCGTCCTTGCGGTGGGCGGCGTGCGCGCGCTGTCGGCCATGGGAATCAAGCCTACGGTCTGGCACATCAACGAAGGCCACGCGGCATTTCTGATTCTCGAGCGCATGCGTGAGCTCAACGCCAGTGCGCTCGATTTTCCCAGCGCGCTCGAAGCGGTGGCGGCCAACACGGTATTCACCACCCACACCGCGGTTCCTGCTGGGCATGACTACTTCAGCGAGGAGATGATGCGCAGCTATTTCGAGCCGCGCTGCAAAGAACTCGGCATAGCGGTCGAGCAGTTGCTCGCGCTGGGGCACACCGCCGGCAACGCCGATTTCAATATGACCGCGCTGGCCGTCCGGGGCTCGCGCTTTCACAACGGCGTGTCGCGCATTCACGGCGGCGTTTCTTCGCGTATCCTGGCCAGCCTTTGGCCGCAGATCGAAAGTGAAGAGAACCCGATTACCCATGTCACCAACGGCGTGCACGTGCCCACCTTTCTTTCCAATGAATGGAACGAGCTCTTCGATCGCTTTCTCGGACCCGGTTGGAGTCAGCGGGTCACCGATTCGGGCTGCTGGCAAGGAATCTATGACATCCCCGATCATCAATTCTGGAGCGTACACCAGTCGCTCAAGGCGCAGATGCTGCACTTGGTGCGCCACCGCATCGCCGAACAGCACGGGCGCAATCATGGTTCGGAGGCCCACCTCGACCGGCTGCTCAAGCTCGCCAATCCGGACAACCCGAACGTGCTCACCGTCGGCTTCGCCCGGCGCTTCGCCACCTACAAGCGCGCCGCGCTGCTCTTCGAGGATCTCACCTGGCTGATGGAAATCGTCAGCGACGCCAAGCGCCCGGTGCTCTTCATCTTCGCTGGCAAGGCGCATCCAGCCGATGAGCCCGGACAGGCGCTCATCCGCCGCATCGCCGAGGTGGCGCGAATGCCTGAGTTCGAAGGGCGCTTGCTGCTGGTGGAAGGCTATGATCTACGATTTGCGCGAAGACTAGTCTCTGGTATCGATGTCTGGCTCAACAATCCGGAGTACCCGCTCGAAGCCTGCGGCACCTCGGGCATGAAAGCGGCGATGAACGGCGTGATCAATCTCTCCGTCCTCGACGGCTGGTGGGGTGAGGGTTTCGACGGGCGCAATGGTTGGGCAATCAAGCCTGCGTCGAGCACCTTGGACGCCGCGCGGCGCAACAAGGAGGAAGCGCGCACCTTGTACGAGACGCTTCAGGACCGCGTGCTGCCGCTATATTACGACTTGGGCGCCATGGGCTACTCCCCCGGGTGGGTGGCGATGGCCAAGCACTCCATCGCCTCTTTGCTGCCGCGCTACAACTCGGCAAGGATGCTGGCCGAGTACGTCAATCGTTTCTATCAGCCTGCGGCGAAGCAATGGCACCGGTACAGCGGCGAAGGTTTCGCTGGCGCGCGTGACCTGGCCGCCTGGAAATCGCGCGTGCGCCACGCCTGGCCGGGCGTGGGGCTGCGGCGGATCAGCGAGCCGCAGCGGCGCATCAGTTATGGAAGCACACTGCGCCTCGAGGTGGCGGTCAATCTCAATGGTCTCGAAGCTGACGACCTGGTCGTGGAGCTGCTGCTCGGCCGGCCCTCCGGCGATGGGCGGCCGAGAAAGACGCGCGCCCATCGCTTTGCCTTCCAGCAGTTTCGGGAGCAGGGTGAGGCCTCGTTCACGCTTGATCTCGACCCAGAGTTTTGCGGCAAGATCGAATATCGGATTCGTGTCTACCCGCACCACGAGCTGTGCACCCACCCCTTTGAGCTGGGCATGATGCTGTGGTTGTAAGCGATTACGGCTGAAGCTCATGAAGAGGGGGGAATGAACATGCGCGTGCTCTTCGCGACACCGGAACTCGCGCCCTGGGTGAAAAGCGGTGGCCTGGGCGACGTCAGCCAGGCGTTGCCGCCGGCATTGGCGCGGGCCGGCGTCGAGTTGCGCGTGCTGGTGCCCGCGTACCCCGCCTTGCGCCAGGCTTTCGCCGGTGCGCCCAGTATCGCCGAATTGCCTGTGCCGGGCGGCGCCTTCCCGCCCGCCCGATTGCGCGAAGCGCAGCGCGAAAACGCGCCGCCGCTGTGGCTACTCGACTGCCCCGCCTACTTCGACCGCGCGGGTGACGCCTATCAGGACGCCTCGGGTCGTGACCACGAAGACAACGCGCGGCGCTTCGGGCTACTCTCCTGGGCTGCTGCGCTACTGGCCGGAGCGGCGAGTCCCATCGCTTGGCGGCCGGAGATACTGCACGGCAACGATTGGCCTTTGGGCCTCGCTCCAGCTTTTGCCCACTTCGGAGGGAGCGCCTACGCCGCCACGGTCATGGCGGTGCACAACTTCGCCTTCCAAGGAAACTTCGCACTTGGCGAAGCGACGGCGCTCGGTTTGCCGACGAGCGCGCTGACTCCCGATGGCGTGGAGTATCACGGCCACCTGTCCTTTCTCAAAGCCGGGCTGCAATTTGCCAGCAAACTCGTGACCGTCAGCCCGCGCTATGCGGCCGAAGTGTTGCATGAGGAATTCGGTTACGGCCTGGCCGGTTTGCTGCGCTGGCGCGAGAAGGACTTGAGCGGCATACTCAACGGTATCGACACGGATGTTTGGAATCCCGCCACCGACACAGCGCTCACGGCCCCCTACCGCGCCGACGATCTCGCTGGCAAAACCGCCAACACCGCGAGCTTGCGCACGCGCTTGGGTCTAGCGCCCCGCGCCGACCTGCCGCTACTAGGCATGGTGGGGCGACTCACCGAACAAAAGGGAGTCGATCTGGTCGGCGAAATCGCGGCCGAGCTTTTGCGCCTGCCTGCACAACTGGTGATACTGGGTCGCGGCGAAAAATGGCTGGAGGCGGCGCTGCGCGAACTGGCCGCGCGGCACCCTGGGGAGATGGCCGCTCAGATCGGTTTCGACGAAGGGCTCGCCCATCACATCGAGGCTGGGGCCGACATCTTCCTGATGCCCTCGCGCTTTGAACCCTGCGGCCTCAATCAGATGTATAGCATGCGCTATGGCACACCCCCGGTGGTACGCGCAGTGGGTGGGCTGGCCGACACCGTGGTGGATTTCGACGAGGCCAATCTTGCCGCAGACCTTGCCACCGGCTTCACCTTCCACGAGGCTCAGCCGCAAGCGCTGTTGCAGGCCGTGCACCGCGCCGCCATGGCGTGGCATGACCGGCCGCGCTGGGAACGCCTGATGCAAAACGGCATGCGCCGCGACTTCTCTTGGGAACCTGTAGCAGCGCGTTATCTCGCGCTGTATCGCGCCGCCATGGCCGCGTAGCCGCGACGCGGTAGCCGCCGTGTTTCGCCGATTGCCAACAGAAAGAATGCTTCCTCACCTATGCCGCGCTCGGCGCGCGCCTTGGCCAAGGCGCGCGGCGGCTCATCGAGCGCCTCATCGGTGAGATTGAATGTGCCCCAATGCACGCCCATGGAGCGTGTGGCGGCTAGATCGAGGTGAATTTGCACCGCTTCCTCGGGGTTCACATGCTGCTCGCGCATGAACCAGCGCGGTTCGTAGGATCCCACCGGGATGAGCGCGAGGTCGAAGCCACCGCCTTGGCCCATACGCTCAGAAAAGCGGCGACGAATCTCGCTGAAATCCTGGGAATACCCGGTGTCGCCGGAATAGAAGAAATGGAAGTCGGGCGCGAACACCGCGAAGCCGCCCCAAAGTGTAGCCAGGCGATCGGCGAGGCCACGCCCGGACCAGTGCTGGGCCGGGGTGAGCACGATTTCCACGAGCCCAAGCGGGCCGCGCACGTGGTACCGGTCCCACCAGTCGAGTTCGATCACGCCGCTGATCCCGAGATCGGCAAACCAGCGCTTCAAGCCCAGCGGCACCACGAACAAGGGCGTGCCTCCAGGCTGCGCGGCGAGGGCAAGCACGCTCGCTTCGTCGAGATGGTCGTAATGATTATGCGAAACCAGCACGACGTCGATCCGGGGCAATTCGGCCAGCGCTAGCCCTGGCGGCTGCGCGCGCCTCGGGCCATAAAAGGACAAAGGCGAGGCGCGTTCGGAAAACACCGGGTCGATGAGCAGATTCAATCCGGAAAACTGCGCCAGAGCGCTGGCGTGCCCGATCCAAGTGATGGCTGGCTGCATGTTTGCGCCGGCGCGGGCGTTGGCGGAGATGAAGCCAAGATCTGCCGCCACGGCAGGGGTCGGATGAAGCGGTGCCTTCGGCAGGCCCGCGCGAGAGGCCTCGATTTTCCATTGCAGCACAGTCCACAAACCTTTCACCGTTGCCTCAGTATGGGGATTGCGAAAACCTGTGCGCGTGTGATGCGGCTTGCTGGAGTCGAAGAAGGGGTTGAGCGTGGCGCATGCGGCGAGCAGCGCGGGCACGGCTAGCAGCGCAAGCAGCGCGGCGAAGAGCAGAGTCTGTTGGCGAGAGCGCATGGGGCTGGATCGAATGGTATGGGGCATCGGACCGGCTGATACCGGAGTCGGTTCCCGCGAGTCAAGGCGTTTTCGGCCAGCTAGAAGTGCCGACCCAGCGTGACCGTGCCGTATACCGGCACATGGGGCTGGCCGTGGAACTCGCGAGTGCGGTGGTAGCGGGCGAAGGCAAAGCGCCATTGGCCGTAATAGAGCGCGATTCCGTAGCCAATGTCGGCGACGAGCGGGTGCTTGTCGACGCTGTGGCTGGGCCTAAACGTATTACCGTCCAGAGTGATGTCGTGCAGCACCCATCGCGCGTCCAGGGCGACGAAGAGGTGGCCACTCCAGGTGCCGTCGGGAAGCGGGGGCACTGAGAAGGTGTTTTCGCCGGCCGGGCGCAGCGGCGCGGTACCCAGGTCGTTGGGAAGCTTGATGCCGATGCGCCATTCGGCGCCAACATTGGCGTAGGTCGCGAAATTGCCCAGACTGGCGCCCCAGTGGCCGGTCAAATCCCAGCCCCAATTGTTGGTTCCTTCGTGCCGAGCGTAGCGGGTGCGGCGCTCGTGGAGCACCTGCACGACCGGCTCGTTGCGCAGTTGATGATCCCAGCCACGGAATTGCTCCACACCGATTACCTGGTGCCACCAGTTTTGAGTTTGTCTAGCCAGTGTGGCAGGCCCGATCACGCCAATGCGAATCTGTGAGGTCTGCATCGTGGAGTCAGCACGCGCATTGTAGCCAAAGCTCAGCAGCAGGGCGCCGGCGAAGGGGCGGTCATTGGCGATCAAGTCGCTGCGCATCTTGTCGACCGGGGTGTACATCATCTGACCCAAGCCGATCGTCATGTTCTGCTCCTTGGTGCTTTCGGGGTGCAGGATGGCAAGATAGCGGTTGAGCCCCTGCACGAGGTCGGGCAAGCAAGGATCGTCGACATAGCCGGCCAGATTGGGCGACACCCAGCTCAGCAGAAAACCGTTGGTGTAGCCTTGGTCCTGGCCCAGCCCGCCGAACAAATCATTGTCGGCGCGAACATTGACGGTACCCGAGGAGCGCAGCGCGGCAGCACTCAGACAGGTTGATACTGCGGGCGCGGCGGCGGCCTGCGTGCACAGCACCAAGGCTGCGATCAGGGCACCGCCGACACGAAGCAAGCCAAAGCGGCCGGCAGTGAGTGTCCCGTTCCGTCTCACAGGGGCCACACCCAGGACTGGATTTCTGGTTTGTCGACCCCGTGTTCGTGCGCATGGCGGCGGCAATCGATCTGCTGATCCCGCAACCGCTCCTTGACGTGGGCACCGATGATGGAAAGCCCAGGCACGCGGTTAATGGCTTCGATGGCCAGGCTGAAGCGATCGATGTTGTTCTCGATCGCCAATTCCAGTGGCGTGTTGATGCTGCCTCGCTCCTTGTACCCGCGCACGTGCAAGTTGCCGTGATTAGTGCGGCGATAGGCAAGACGATGAATCAGCCAGGGGTACCCGTGGAAGTTGAAGATCACCGGCTTGTCGCGCGTGAATAGGGAGTCGAAATCAGTGTCGGAGAGGCCATGCGGATGCTCTTCGCGCGGGGTCATGCGGAACAGGTCGACCACGTTGATGAAGCGGATCTTGAGCGTCGGGAAGTGTTCGCGCAGCAGCGCGGTTGCGGCCAGCGCCTCCTGAGTGGCGATGTCGCCGCAGCCTGCCATCACGAGATCGGGGGCGCAGCCCTGGTCGTTGCTCGCCCAATCCCAAATGCCGATGCCCTTGGTGCAGTGGCGGATGGCCGCGTCCATGTCCAGGTATTGCAAGTGATTCTGCTTGTCGCAGACGATCACATTGATGTCGTTGTGGCTACGCAGGCAATGATGCGCCGTGTACAACAGGCAATTGGCGTCCGGAGGCAGGTAGACGCGGGTGATCGCCGGGTTCTTGTTGACCACGATGTCGATGAAGCCCGGATCCTGGTGAGTGAAGCCGTTATGGTCTTGGCGCCAGACGGTTGAGGTAATCAAGATGTTGATCGAGGCGATCGGCGCACGCCAGGGGAGCTCCTCGCAAATCGCGAGCCACTTGGCGTGCTGGTTGTACATCGAATCGATGACGTGGGCGAAAGCTTCGTAGGTGGCGAACAAGCCATGCCGTCCGGTGAGCACGTAGCCTTCCAGCCAACCCTCCAGGGTGTGCTCGGAGAGCATCTCCATCACCCGCCCCTCCGGGCTCAGCTCGCCGCCGTCGGCGTCTTCCGGCAGGAGATCGGCGAGCCAGGTCTTGCCGGTGACGCCGTAGACCGCATCGAGTTTGTTCGAGGTGGTTTCGTCCGGACCGAAGAGGCGGAAATTGTCGGGGTTGAGTCGCATGACTTCGCGCAGCATTTCCCCCAGCGGCCGCGTGTTCGCGGCCCGGTTTCCGGCCGGCTTGGTCGCCGCCACGGCGTAGCGGCGGTAGTCCGGCATGCGCAAGTCGCGGCGCAACAGTCCGCCATTGCCGTGCGGGCTGACCCCCATGCGCTGGCCGCCAGGCGGCGACAAGGCGCGCAGCGCGGGAATCAACCGTCCACGTTCGTCGAAAAGCTCCTCGGGCCGGTAGCTCCTGAGCCAAGCTTCCAGAGCGCGAAGGTGCGCGCCATTGTCGCGGGCGTCTTTGAGCGGCACCTGATGCGCGCGCCAGGAGCCTTCCACCTTGTGGCCGTCCACTTCCTGGGGCCCGGTCCAGCCCTTGGGCGAGCGCAGCACGATCATCGGCCAAACCGGTCGCGTGACGGTTTGCGCCGCGCGTGCCTGCTGCTGGATCTCGCGAATTCGCGCCTGGCTCCGATCCATGGCAGCCGCCATCTGCCGATGCATCTCCATCGGTTCGTTGCCGCAGACCATGATCGGCTCCCACCCATAGCCGCGCAGCAGGCTCGCCAGCTCGTCCTCGGCAATACGCGCCAGCAGCGTTGGGTTGTTGATCTTGTAGCCGTTCAAGTGCAGCACCGGCAGAACCGCGCCGTCGCGCTTGGCATTGAGGAATTTGTTCGAATGCCAAGCGGTGGCGAGTGGGCCGGTTTCCGCCTCGCCATCGCCGACCACCGCGATCACCAGCAGGTCTGGATTATCGAAGGCGGCGCCGAAAGCGTGCGAGAGGCTGTAGCCCAGTTCGCCGCCTTCGTGGATGGAGCCCGGCAGCTCCGGGGTGCAGTGGCTGCCGAAGCCGCCAGGAAAGGAAAACTGCCGGAATAGGGCGCGCAGCCCTTCTTCGTCCTCGCTCTTGTCCGGGTAGACCTCGGAGTACGAGCCTTCCAAATACACCGGCGCCAGGACCCCCGGCGCGCCATGACCCGGTCCGGCGATGAACAGCGCGCTCACGCCATGTTCGCGAATCAGGCGGTTGGCATGGACGTAAATGAAAGAGAGACCGGGGCTGGTCCCCCAATGCCCGAGCAGGCGCCGCTTGATGTGTTCGGGCTTGAGCGGCTCGCGCAGCAACGGGTTGTCTTGCAGGTAGATCATTCCGGCGGCGAGGTAATTGCAGGCCCGCCAGTAAGCGTCCAGGGCCGGCAAGTCCGCCATGGCAATGGCTTGATCATGAGTCATTTCGTTGCTCCGGAATCTTCCAGCAGGGCGCGCAACTGGCGCACCATTTCGCGCTCCTCGTCGGCGCGCATCACCAGCACGGCCACGGCCGATGAAGGCGCGCTGATGCGCGCGACCTCGTCCAGTGGCTCCAATGGGGCGCAGTTCCGGTCCGAATCGAGAAAAATGCCCAGCGCATCGAGCGCGGCGCAGGTTTGCTCGCGCAAGGCGGCATCGTTTTCACCTACGCCGCCTGTGAATACCAGCACATCGACTCGGCCCAGCACCGCGTAGAACGCCCCCAGGTAGCGCCGCAGGCGATGGACATAGACCGCCCGCGCCAGCTGCGCCGCTGTGTCGCCCTGTTCGGCCGCTTCGCGCACCTGGCGCATCTCGGCATGGCCGCACAGCCCGCGCAGTCCGCTGTCGCGATTCACCAAGTCGTCGAGTTGCTGAGCGTCCAGATCCGCCGCGCGCAAGAGATGCACGATGGCGCCGGGATCGAGATCACCGCAGCGCGAGCCCATCACCAGGCCTTCGGTTGGGGTCATTCCCATAGAGGTGTCGACGCTTCTGCCGCCGGCGATCGCGCAAGCGCTCGCGCCATGGCCCAGATGCAGGCTGATGACATTGAGGTCCGCGATCGGGCGCTCCAGCGCCTCTGCCGTGCGCCGGGCGACCGCGGCATGGGAGATGCCGTGAAACCCGTAACGCCGGATGCCGTGCTGGCGCGCCAAAGCAGGCGGCAGGGCATAGGTGGCCGCGGCCTCGGGCAAGTTCTGGTGGAAGGCAGTGTCGAAAACGGCGTATTGTGGCACGCCGGCGAGACGATGCTCGCAGGCGGCCAGCAGGGCGAGACTGATCGGATTGTGCAAAGGCGCCAGCGCGGCCAGGTCGGCGATTTGCGTGCGCACCGCGGGGGTGACTGGCGTGACCGCGCGGAACCGGTGTCCACCGTGAACCACACGATGCAGGAGCTGCGTTGCGCGGCGCGTTGCGGCGCCGTTCAAAACCGCGTCAAGAGCCGCCGCCGCGGCATCTTCGCGCCGCCAGTCCACGGGTAGGGTGGTGGCGCGGCCCTGCTCCGCACCGGACGGTGCAAACCAAGCGAACTTGAGCGAAGAGCTTCCCGGGTTGAGCGTGAGTATCACCTCGTGCCGCCTCCTTCTTGGTTTCGCGCCGAACGGCATTCGGCAATGCCAAGCGCACCCGGGCGCGTCGCCTCGCTTCACGAACGTCCCGTTCAACTCGGGCACTGGCGCATGCCGCCGAAATGGTAACGTGCGCCCGCCCGTTGCGCCAGCGTGCGCTTTTCGGTGGCGGACGATCAATCAGGTTTTTCACCGCGATGGGTCGCCGGAGAGGCTGCTCAAACGCATCTGCTTTCCCGGGCCAGTTCAAATCCGAAACGGGAATCAAACCCGCGTCCCGCAATCCTCAGCCCAGGCGGTACCAAACTCCAGGGCCACTGCCGTGCTGATCAAGCGTGCCGGGTTCGACCAGTGCCCGGAAGTGCTGCTTCAGTGTGTTGCGGCTGGCCCCGGTCAGTTTGATGGCCTTACCGATGGTGTCGCGGCCGTGCTCGCGGGCGAACTCGACGATCTGTAGCTGCAGTTTCGGCATGGCCGCCAGCACAATCTTCTCGCGCTCGACCTTCCTCTCTAGGCGTCGCACGTGCTCGGCCAGGGAGCGCACGAAGAACATCAGCCACGGCTGCCAGTTCGGCGACTCCGTGCGGATCGTGCCCTGTGGCTGCCGCAAAGCCAAGCAGTACGCTTCCTTGTTCTGCTCGATCACGCTTTCCAGCGAGCTGTAGGGTACATAGGCGTAAGCAGCCTGCAGAAGCAGCAGCGTGGTCAACATACGAGAGTCGCCCGTTGCCGTCCTGGAAGGGATGGATCTCCAAGAACACGACGACGCACAAAGCGCTGATCAGCAGCGGGTGCAGACGGGCTGTCTCGCGCTCCTGATTCACCCAGGCCACCAGCCCCGTCATCAGGCGGGGCGTGTCGAAGCGAGACGCTGTTTGGAACACGATGCCTAACGAACGATAACTACCGACAAAATGCAACGGCAGCGTGTTCTTCGCCCCCCGATGCTGCGATCCAATCGCTTGATTCGTCTGCGCGTAACTCTGGGATTTGTATGAGGCTGACTTGCGGCCTTTGCGGACTTCGGGCCAGAAAAAACCCCAACCGAGAACGGTTGGGGTTTCATTATTGGTGGAGGCGGCGGGAATGTGTCGGTATCGCCTTGGGGCGATCCCGCCATCCCTCGGCGCGGCCTCGGGACCGCCCTGGCGGGCGTCCTGCGCACGCCTCGCACGGCTCGGCGCGCAGGTCGAACCCGCGTCCGCATATGACGTTCTTTAGAAAAGCACTGATCTTGAGGGTGCTCGCCTCTTTCAAATGCCCGTTTTGCATCGTGGGAACCCTCTGTTGGGCCAGCCTGCCGTTGCAATAGTCCCATAATGGGACTACACTCCGACCAATGCGAGTGATGGCTGTGTCCACCCTTCGAGCCTTCTGGGAGCGCCATCCCGACGCCGAGCAGCCGCTGAAGGCTTGGTACGAGGAAGCCACGAGTGCGGCCTGGACTCAGCCCGCTGACATCAAGGCGCACTACCGCAGCGCCAGCGTGCTGAAGAACCGTCGCGTGCTCTTCAACATCAAAGGCAATGACTATCGGCTGATCGTGGCGATTGCCTATAAATTGCAGATCGTCTACGTGAAGTTCGTCGGCAGCCACAAAGAGTACGACGCAGTGGACGCAGAAACCGTTGAAATGGCCTGACCGGCCACGGAGGAACACATGGACATCCGCCCTATCCACACCGAAGCAGACTACAAGGCCACGCTCAAAGAGATTTCCGCCTTGATGGAGTCCGATCCTGATCTCGGCACGCCGGATGGGGATCGCCTGGATATCCTGGCCACGCTGGTGCAAGCCTACGAGGCCAAGCACGTGCCCATCAGTGCGCCTGACCCGGTGGAAGCCATCAAATTCCGGATGGATCAGAGCGGTCTGTCCGTCAAAGATCTTGAGCCGATCATCGGCAAAAGCAACCGCGTCTACGAAGTCCTGAACCGCAAGCGCCCGCTGACACTGGCCATGATCAGACGACTGCACAAGAGCCTGGGCATCCCGGCCGATGTGCTGATTGCGGAGACGGCCGCAGGGTGATCATCGAACACTGAGCTTGGCTTCTACAGGGAACAGCGTTGTCATGGGGGCATCAGTCTTGGAGAAGAAGATGCCCTATCCCGTGATGACCGAACGGCAGGTTGCCTTCCGTTGGAAGATCAGCCTGAAAACCCTGCGGCGCTGGCGCCTCGACGGCGAGGGGCCAATCTGGCACCGGTTGTTTCAACACGTCCGCTACCACGAGGCGGACATTCTCGATCTGCACGGCCGCCGTCACGCCCGCGTCGAGCAGGAACTCGCTGACGTTCTTGTGGCAGGCGCGCGCGGCCGCTTGCAGGAGTTGCTTGACCGGCGTGCTTGCACGGACGTCAATGCGCTCGTCTTGGAAAGATTCAGGGTGCTCATGGTGCCCCTCCGGACTGATCTTGAATGCTCTTATCGTAGGTGTCCGGACGTTGTCCTGATAAGTGATCTCTGTATTAGCTATCCAGGTGCTTCCCATCCGTGTTGCAACGTGTCGGTAACGAACGATAACTACCGACAAAACGCAACGGCAGCGTGTTCTTCGCCCCCCCGATGCTGCGATCCAATCGCTTGATTCGTCTGCGCGTAACTCTGGGATTTGTATGAGGCTGACTTGCGGCCTTTGCGGACTTCGGGCCAGAAAAAAACCCAACCGAGAGTGGTTGGGGTTTCATTATTGGTGGAGGCGGCGGGAATGTGTCGGTATCGCCTTGGGGCGATCCCGCCATCCCTCGGTGCGGCCTCGGGACCGCCCTGGCGGGCGGGCGTCCTGCGCACGCCTCGCACTGCTCGGCGCGCTGGTCGAACCCGCTGCGGGTTCGCTTCCCGCCACGCCAAGACACTGAAGCCACCGCGAGGGTGGCTTCAGTGTCTTGATGGTGGCAGCTTGAAATATGAAGCGCCACCATAAAGGTAATCTCGATGGGACGTCAGACCGCCACTCGCGTTCCTCGCCTCGCACCTGAAGCCTTGCGCTGGGGCTTGGACTCTCCCCCCAGGTGCTCGATCACCACTGGCGGCCGGTTCGGAAACTGTGCGACGAGATCCAGCCTGCCGCCCATGCTCTCTACGTAGTGCCGCAAGGTGGACAGCAGCATGTCGCTGCGCTTTTCAAGCCGGGAGATGGTGTCCTGCCCGACCCCGAGCGCCTTGGCCAGTTGCTCCTGCGTCCTCTCGGCTGCCAGGCGCAGGTCTTTGAGCGTGGCCAGTTCCATGGCACGCGCTTCGATCCGCTGCTGGCGTTCCTTGGGCAGCGCGGCCATCACGTCATCGAGTTTTCTTGCCATCGTCGGACTCCTTGCTCTTTCGCTTCAGCGTGGACAGATGCTCGTCGAAACGCTCATCGGCCACCCTGATCAGGTGTTTGTAGAACCGTCGCTGATCCGCGCCGCTCTTGTCTCCGCCAACCAGCAGGATCGCCTGGCGCTTGGGTCGAAGGCAAAGGCTGCACGCCACACCTCGCCCTGCCAGGAAAACCGCAGCTCCTTCATGTTGGCGTGGCGTGACCCTTTGAGGGTATCCACCGTCGGTCGTCCCAGATTCGGGCCAAATTCCGCCAGCAGCCGGGCGTGCGCCAAAAATTCATCCTGCAAGTCCTCCGCCAGATCGGCGAACTCCGCGTCAAAGACATCGTGGAAGAGGACGTCCCAGGTCATGGACGAAGTATGTATTCCATACCATATGGCGTCAAGATCATTATTCAGCGGAGTTTTTGCGAGGGCGAAGGCAATCTGGGGTCATGCTGGCCATGTCCAACGATGCCTCACCTCCTTCTGCCGAAACACCGCAGGGCGTGCGCTGCGCGATCTACGCGCGTGTCTCGTTGGCTGGTGCCGGGCATCGCGAGCTGACCTCGATCACTGCACAGATCGAGGCCTGCGAGCAATTCATCGCCTGTCGGCGTGGGCTGGGCTGGATTCTGGCAGGCCCCGCCCATGTCGATGAAGGGGTGAGTGCCACCACCTTGCAGCGCCCGGGACTGCGGGCGCTTTTGGACGACATCCGCCAAGGCAGGATCGACATTGTGCTCGTGCATCGGCTGGACCGACTCAGCCGCAGCCTGTTCGATCTGTCGGATCTGCTGCCGCTATTCTCGGTGCAGGGCGTCGAACTGGTCAGCGTCGCGCAGCCCATCGATACCCATACGCCCTATGGCCGCCTGTCTCTGAACATCCTGACCAGCTTTGCCGAGTTCGAGCGGGAAATCATCGGCGAGCGGGCGCGCGACAAAGTGGCCGCGACCCGCCGTAAAGCGCGCTGGCAAGGCAAGGGTACGCCCTTGGGCTACGTTGTCGATCACGAGCAGCGCCGGGTGATCGCGCCGCACGACGCCGATCTGGTGGGGGAGATTTTTCGGCGCTATCTCGCTTTCGACACCATGGCCGAGCTGATGGCCTGGATCGGCCAATGCGGCATCACGACGAAGCGGTGGGTTACTCGCGGCGGGAAGACCCGTGGGGGTCAGCCGATGGACCGCACCACGGTGTATCGCATTCTCAACAACCGGATGTACATCGGCGAAGCGTTCTTCCACGACGAGTGGCACAGCGGCATCTACCCGCCGATCATCGATCCGGAACTGTGGCGTGCGGTTCAGGAGAAACTCGCCCAGCGTGCCCGGCGCAAGGGTGTGCCCAACGAGGGGCGTAGCCCGCTGGAGTTCCCGCTGCTGGGCAAGCTTTTCTGGCACGAAGGCGGGGCCTATACGGCATTCAAGTCCGATGATCGTGGCGACAAGCGTTACCGCTACTACGTGGCACCAGCTTCCGCCAAGCAGGAGGCCGCTTCAGCCGATGCGTCATTCAACCTGCCCACCGAGGACATCCATCGGGTTGTGGCGAAGCATCTGCGCGAGCAGTTCAGGGCGCCCGGCAGATGGCTGTCCGGGCTGCTCGAACATGCGGACGGCCTCGACGAAGCCGCCATTCGCCAGGCCCTACAAGACCTGGATGCGGCGTGGAACCTGTTCACCGAATGGACGCAGGCCGATTCGCTTTTCCGCTTGATCTCGCGCGCCACCATCTATCCGGATCGTGCCGGCATCCAGATCAATCTGCCTGCCCTGGCCTGGCGGGCGTCCTGCGCACGCCTCGCACGGCTCGGCGCGCTGGTCGAACCCGCTGCGGGTTCGCTTCCCGCCACGCCAAAACACTAAAGCCACCGCGAGGGTGGCTTCAGTGTCTTGATGGTGGCGGAACACGGAACCGAACCCGCGTCCGAGTATGAGGTTCTTTAGAAATGCACTGATCTTAAGGGTGCTCGCCTCTATCAAATGGCCGTTTTGCATCGCGAAAAATCCAGGCTGGGTCGGCGCAGGGTTGCCATAGTCCCAAAATGGGACTACACTGCACCCCATGCGAGTGATTGCCGTGTCCACCCTTCGAGCCTTCTGGGAGCGCCATCCCGACGCCGAGCAGCCGCTGAAGGCTTGGTACGAAGAAGCGACGAGTGCGAGTTGGAGCCAGCCCGCCGACATCAAGGCGCAGTACCGCAGCGCCAGCGTGCTGAAGAACCGTCGCGTGGTCTTCAACATCAAAGGCAATGACTACCGGCTGATCGTGGCGATTGCATACAAGTTGCAGATCGTCTACGTGAAGTTCGTCGGCACCCACAAGGAGTACGACGCCGTCGACGCAGAAACCGTTGAAATGGCCTGACCGGCCACGGAGGAAAACATGGACATCCGCCCCATCCACACCGAAGCAGACTACAAGGCCACGCTCAAAGAGATTTCGGCCTTGATGGAATCCGACCCTGATCTGGGCACGCCGGAGGGTGATCGCCTGGATATCCTGGCCACGCTGGTGCAAGCCTACGAGGCCAAGCACGTGCCCATCACCGCGCCTGATCCGGTGGAAGCCATCAAATTCCGGATGGATCAGAGCGGTCTGTCCGTCAAAGATCTTGAGCCGATCATCGGCAAAAGCAACCGCGTCTACGAAGTCCTGAGCCGCAAGCGTCCGCTGACGCTGGCCATGATCCGACGACTGCACAAGAGCCTGGGCATCCCGGCCGATGTGCTGATTGCGGAAACGGCCGCAGGGTGATCATCAAGCACTGAGCTTGGCTTCCACGGTGAACAGCGTTGTCATGGGGTCATCTGCTGAGGAGAAGAAGATGCACTACCCCGTGATGACTGAACGGCAACTTGCCTTCCGCTGGAAGATCAGCCTGAAAACCCTGCGGCGCTGGCGCCTCGATGGCGAGGGGCCAGTCTGGCACAAGTTGTTTCAACACGTCCGTTACCACGAGGCGGACGTTCTCGAGTTCGAACGCCAGAGCGCACAGCACTGGACGGCGATCCTTGGAGATGGTGAGCGTGTCCCACGCGCTGTGACTCATCCGCCAAAGGCCGAAGGCGACCCTAAACCTTCCGATGCCGCCGAGCCCGAACTGCAGTACATCAGTGCCAAGGAGATCATCGAGGCGACCAGCCTGCCTGCGCACCTGTTCACTGACCGAATCGAGCGAGAGCGCAAGCGCATTCCACATCTGCTGCTGGTCAGGAACCTGCGTTTTTCGATGGATGCCATCCTGCAATGGGAACTGGCGAACAGCGTTCGCGGTGGCGTACCGGAAGCTGTGGTGCAAATGGTCGAACCAGAGCCTGAACCGGACGCCTCGGGTCGTGTGCCGCGCTGGCATGAACTCATGAGGGAGCAGGATGGAGAACGGTGCGATTCCGTTCGGTAGCCTGAACAGATGTCCCCTCTTTTGGCCCAAAGTCCACCGTTTCGGCCATTTATCCCTTGAAGGCGGAACACGGAACCGAACCCGCGTCCGGTACCCGAGCTAGATAGTAACGCCTCGGCCTTAAGGGCGTGATTTATAAAGCCTTGGCCATCTGAGGGAACAATCTCGCAATGCCCATCCAAAATGCCACTTTGATCTAGCGCCCTACCGAGTGAGTGGTTCATCATCTCCCGAGAAATTCCTTCGGAGATTCCTCTGCCGGGCAAACAAACGCACGAAATATTCGCCGCCCGTCATACGATGAGGCCCCTAGGATGAGTAACAGCGGCTCCTTGCAGTCGTACTCTCTGCCCCTACTGATCTCGATCATCTGCCCAAAGTCCTCGCTGCTAGGCTCCACATGGTTGACAGGATGGAAATGCCATTCGCCGATATAGAAGGTCCGCTCTTTGGCCCGCCACCGAGCCTGAAGCATCTCTCGTAGGCCACTCACGCCGCGTACGAACCAAAAGCGACTTTGCTTCGAATCTGTTGGCGGCGGTGTTGCCTCACTTACTATCGCAAGCGTAAGGTCGTCCGAATAGCACCCGATCAGAATGCCACCAGTTTCCACAGATCCAGCATCGCGACAGTAGCGATCGAGCACGCCGAGAACGGACGCCTGTAGCTCAACCGCGAACGTGCCGTCCGCAGTCCTGCCTTTCCAGGTCTTCATGGCGCTGGCCTCTCCATGGCGGGCGGCGTACTCTCGGGCGCGAAACCCTGGAAGCCGTCATTGGTTGACGTCTGCGCGAACACGCGGAAGCGCGGCTCCGACGGCATCTTCGCCACCAACATCTCCAACTCCTTCACACAAACCGCCGCAGCGAGAACGACGTCATCGTAGCGAGCCGGAAACAGCGGCGACCAGCAGCCAGCCCCTTCAAACACCTCGTCGTTGTCGGCCCACACTTTCGACTCGTGTTCTAGCCAGGGGCGGACGCTCCTGATGAATTCATCATGCGGAAACCGGTTGCCACTCACGCCGAACGAGAAGAGGCGCCTCCCGCCGAAGCCCATGGAGAACGACGCGAACGTGCGAGGAATAGACCACCAAGCGCGTTCGAGCGTCGACAAGGCCACGTCCGATGACGTGCAGTCGATGATGATGTCGTACTCGTCTAGCTGCGCCTCAATGGCCGTGGCATCGCTGGGGAGCCTTTCGCTGAACTCTACGACTCGAACGGTCGGCGAAATCTGCCGAAGCCGCTCTGCCACAACGGACACTTTGGACGAGCCGACGTCTGCGAGAGTTGCCACGTGTCGGTTGATATTGCCTGACTCCAGTACATCCTCATCGACCAGTGCGATATTCTTTGCCCCAGCGCGGACGAGCAGCTCGCTGACAACCGACCCGAGCGCGCCGACACCGAGGACCGTGATGTTGCAGTCTCGAACCGAGCGCGGCAGCCGTCCTCGAGCTTGGAGGCGATCTTCGCTCCAGTTGTCGGTAAACAAGTACTTGAGCGCGACGGTGTCTGCGAACTTTCCACAGCGGTCGCGATGCCACCAGCCGCGCGCGTTTGGACGGAATCCACGCGGTTGCCCCGCCGCCTCATCGAGAATAGGAAGTAGCAATGAATCCCAGTGGACCTCGCTGGCATCCTCTCCCACGCGCCTAGGCATGGGATACCCGAGCAAGAGGATGGCGCTGAACTTCGAACCTTGAAGCTGCGGAAACAGCCATCGGAACATCGAATCGACGTCGATATTCATCGTCTTCGCGATTCGCCGGATGTCGCGCCACGTTTCTGGTGCCTGCCAAGGCCGAACAACAACTGGCTGCGGCCACAGCCACCAGAAGCCGTTCACGCGCTGTTCCATCGCTAGGTTACCGAGCTCCCGGCCTGACCACCCCCGTACGACATCGCCGCGCTGATCCTCAAAGCTCTGGGTTGCTAAGACGCCTTTGATTTCCTTCAGCGTACCCAACCGAACAATTCCGAAGCTCCCCACTCGCCCATTCCATGCAGTAAACGATGCTGAGCTCTCGTCGTGAATGACGCGCGCGTGGCGCCAGCTACGCACGGGACGGTCAGGCAGTTCGAAGGGATCACCCGCTGCGACGAGCTGGTCATTGGCCGCACGGTCCAGCCACTCGAGTGCTCGCTCGGTATGCCATCGAAGACGCTGGTCAGCGTCACCAACGGGATCGCGCACGACGACCACGCGCCGTTCGCCGCCAAGAGGCATATCGAGGCAAAGGCGCCCCTCTCGCCACCCACGTCGATCCTTGCCCGGCGCGTTCCGCGACTGGTGTGGGAAAGTCGCGGTGATTCCACCTTCGCAAGACGGGTAGAACGAAATACGCCCGAAGGGATAAGTGTTATCGAGTAGAACGCACCATCGCGTCGCAGCACCAACGAACTCGGTGCCCATATCCCGTCGAAGCGTGATCCGAACGACCCAACGCTTCGCCTGTTGGTTGAACTTCGGACTATCCTCTACGGAGCAAGCGACGACCGAACGAAGACCACGAAGGCCACGCTCGATCGCGGACGGTAGGAGGACGGTAGTCGTGGTCACGCGAAGCGGCCGCTCCCCGGTGTAGCAGGCCCCGTGGGTGGGGTGTAGCCACGCCCTGATCCGCTCGATCCACCCCCATTCTCTGGCGGCTTCGGGAACTTGCTGCCGAATAATTCACGCCAGAGGTTTCCGCTCTCGGTACGGTCTTGCGAGTCGTAGGCGCGGCGAGCGAGGGCAGCGCCGTGCTTGACCTGGTCGTAGAACTTTTTGAAGTCGTCTACCGAAATCCGCTTGAACACGTCGTGAGTCGGCACGCCATAGTCCGGCAGTGTCGGCTTACCGCCGACCAGTACCGTCAGCTTGTACTCGGAGACGATCTTCTCCAGTGTTTTCACGACACCCTCAGCGACGCTCTCGATGTCGTCGGGGCAGCACTCACCGATGAGCCGCTCAAGCGGAAAGCCCTTCGGATGCTTCGGATCCTCGTGCTTTTCGACGCGCCACCACTTGATGGCTTTCACGACATTGACGAAGTGCTTGTCTGTCCGGTTATTCTTGTCGCGCGTCCATGTGATCTGCGCGAGCGGGTGGGTCGACTCCCACTTATTTGCGTCGCGATCCGGGATGCGAAGGGGCTGAGATTTCCACTCGGGCTCGTTCTTTGCCTCGGCGATGAGCGTTCGCGCATCGCTCCTGTAGCGGGAGCTGAGCCCGAGCCACGAGCGATGTAGTCGCCACTCGGGATCGTCTTCGAGGCTATCGTCAGCCGAGAGTGCCTCGGATCGGAGGATGCCCACTTCGGCCTCGGACGGTGCAGAGGTAAGGACGAGGTCCAACTCGACGTAGGACAGTTCGATACCAAACGACCGCCCCTGCTGTCGCCACTTACCCTTGTAGTGCTTGTCTAGGAACGGCGTGAAGATGTCCATCGCCTTCGCAGGCGTGTACTCCTGCTCGGAGAGCTTCGTGACGACGATGATGTCGACGTCCGATCGTCGGTCCCCCTTCGGACGAATCGCGGTCGAGCGTTTGTAGCTGCCCTGAAGGAAATCCGAGACGAGACACTTCTTCAGCCCCTCGTCAGCGTTGAGCCGGTCACGCAGCGTCTGATGCCCGGTCTTCAGGTCGTCGCGCATTGCCTTGGTGGGGCGGATGTCTTGTAGGAAACTAGCAAAATCAGTCTCAAGGATCATGGCGTGGCCTCTTGGTGTGCCGCGACGGCCTTCGCCGAGGGCGGTAGCGAAAAGGAAAGCTCGTAGGAGCCGTCACGCTCGATGCCGAAGTCGAACTCGTAGAGCGCGATTCGACCGAGGGCCTCGCGCTGTTGGCCGATGAAAAACATCAGCGCGTTGGGGGATGCGAAGAAGATGTGAGCCCTGGCGGCTCGATTCGGACGCGCGCTCATCAGAAGCGCAGGCAGTGCGGCCGCAAGCTGGTAGGCGTGATCAGCCTTCTTAATACTCTGGGGCGATGGCCCGCCCTCCGGGCTCAGCACCACGAGACGCCGCACCGGCGGCGCTCCCGCCGACAAGAGGTACTTCTCGACGTCGACGCGAGCGTCGTGGGTGACGGACAAGCAGATTGCCACGTCGTCCGCATCCGCGTTCTTCTCAATCATCTGCGGTGCCGCCCACGAGACCCCCGTCGACGCGTCCTTGACCGGTCGCCACACATCGAGGTTCGGCTTCTGCAGCGGCGCTGCCTTCACGCCGGAGTTGCGGCTCAACTCCCAGCCCGCAAGCAGCGCAAACGAGCCGTGGCACTCGAGGGCGATTACCGACTCTTCACCGCGGAGACGTGCCCGGCGATCCTGATTGCTAAGGAATGAGAGTACCTGCACCGCGCTCGCCTCCCACGAACCTTCATCTGTCAGGTGGCGGCCGTCGAAGTTGGACGAGACGCAGACGAGCTCGTCCACCTCGGACTCGAGCCGCTCGGCGAAGCGCATGAAGCTCCGCACGCCGATAGCGAAGGGGCGTGCGGACCTCGCGCTGCCCCCGAGTAGGAGCCCCTCCTTCTGGCACAACGTGCGGAATTCGGCCTCGTCGAACGAGTGCTGGCCGCTCATCAGGAACTGCTGCGCCAGGCTCTCGTAGGGGCACGCCGCGCGGTCAGCGCTTGGAGTGCGGAGGCCAGCGGCCTGAAGGGTCGCGTAGACGTACGCCTTAAAATCGCGTCGACCGAAGTGATCGAGCTGGAACCGCAACGTGCGCGCGAACGCCGTGAACGGCTCGACTTCGAGGCTCAGATGGGCGCGCCATTTCTCACGGACCTTCCCGAGGTGGCCCTTCGCGCCATCCGTGAAGAACTTGGGTGGCAGCTCACCGTCGAACTCGCGCAAGAGACCAGCGAGCTTGTCGTCGTCCTTCCACCGCCAGTTGGACGCGAGGTGGAGCCGAAACGGGACGCGCTCCTGCGCCGAGAGACGGGCATAGGCCTTGTAAAAGCGCTGAAGCAGCGAGACCTTCGCGCTGATGAACGAGGGATCGATCAGCGCGTCGGCGCTGTACGCATCGCGGTTGTCGACATGGTACTTAAGCTGGAAATAGTCGGCACTCGCCTGCCAGCCGCCCGCGTTGACCCCAGGCGCTCGGTAGAAGACGACGACATCGTCAACGCCATCTGCGGCGTCGTGCTCGAGGATGACCCGTTCGACTAGAGAGGTTGGACGCAACAGGTCAGCTGCCTGCCGCCAGAAGAATAGCCCCTGGTAAACATCCCCTTCGGTTCTTGCGCCAACTTGGCCAAGTGCCACGATTTTCCTCCTCGTCTGAGATTTGCCTTGGCTTCAGTTGCCCCTTGATGTAATATAACATCAGTCACATTACATTGTCACGACTACACCTATGAGTATCGGCAACAGCGGAAGAATCGTCATTGAGGTCGACCCTGGGGTTAAGCGGCATCTTTACACCGCCCTCGCCAGAGACGGGATGTCGCTCAAGGAATGGTTCTTGAAGAGCGCACAGGCGTATTTGTCAAGCGCAGATCAAATGACTCTAGCGCTCGCAACTGACAAGCCACCCGAGGTCGAACGGAGTACTAGCGATATCCGGTTGGACGAGCCCGGAAAAATCTAAATATGAATTTTTCCACCACACTCACAGAATCCTCGGCCAGGTCACATCGGTATAGCGACGTTGAAGAGCCAAAAGCCGCAGGATCTACTTATACACCAGAAAATCTCGCTGACTTTGTTGCAACACAGATCGTTAATGCGGCAAATTTTTCGACACGAAAGAAAATAAAAGTATTAGATCCGGCTGTGGGTGACGGAGCTTTATTAGAAGCGCTCGTAAGCAAGCTCCCAGAGGATATCATCAGGAAAGTCGAAGTATTTGGATATGACACGAATTCAATTGCTGTAACCAATGCGCGCGAACGCCTAGAGGTCAAGTTTCCATCTGTGACTTTTCATTTGGAGGAAAGAAACTTCCTGCAGTACGTCCTTCAGGAGCAAAACGACGACCTGCTAACGCAGCAAACGACCAAGCAGTTATTCGATCTGGTGATTGCCAATCCGCCTTATGTTCGGACTCAGATCATTGGAGCCCAGCAGGCCCAGCAACTGGCTAAGAGCTTCGGGCTGACTGGTCGAGTTGATTTGTATTACCCGTTCATACTTTCAATTTCGAAAGTGCTTTCGCCTGATGGTATAGCGGGGGTAATCACGTCCAATCGCTTCATGACTACGAAATCTGGGCAGTCCGTTCGACGCGCGCTGCTAACCCAGTTCGAGCTCCTACATGTTTGGGATCTGGGCGACACAAAGCTATTTGATGCCGCCGTCCTACCCTCTGTGTTTTTGGCAAGAGGAACAACAAAGCATCGAACTCCCCACGTTGTAGACGTCAAATACACGTCAATCTATGAAGCGAAGAGTGCTGAAGGAACAGCCACAACTGACATTCTGGCTACCTTGAGTGCGAGGGACAGCGAAGTCAGATCAATCCCAGACGGTCGTCATTTCCTCATTCGTCAAGGTGTGCTCGACAACGGTGGCGATCCCGAGGGCGTCTGGCGTGTTGCCACCGAGACATCCGACGAGTGGATGGATACGGTAGGTCGGCATACTTGGGACACGTTTAGGCGAATTGGAAAAATCCGTGTTGGCGTCAAATCTACTGCGGATAAGGTCTTCATCAGATCGGATTGGGATGCCATTCCAGGCGGCCGCCCTGAACTGGTTCGACCGCTGATTACAAGGCACTGTGCTCAGAGATTCAAATCTGCAATACCAGGCAAGCCATCTCAAAGAAAAGAAATCCTTTATCCTCATAAATCAACGGAGACTGGGCGCGCAGCCGTCGATCTCGATCTATACCCAAAGTCCAAAAAATATCTTGAAGAACATCGCGCCACCCTAGAGGCGAGAACCTACGTAATAGAAGCAGGTAGAAAATGGTACGAAATTTGGGTTCCTCAAGACCCAAGTGCTTGGACGCTCCCAAAGCTGGTATTCCCGGACATATCGGAAAAACCCATTTTTTGGATCGACATGACTGGCGGGGTCGTCAATGGTGAATGCTATTGGCTAAAGTGTGACCGCGACGATGAGCAAGACCTGCTGTGGCTCGCACTTGCAATTGCAAATTCGACCTTCATCGAGGCGTTCTATGATCATCGTTTTAACAACAAGCTCTATGCTGGACGTAGGCGTTTTATCACTCAATACGTTGAGCAGTTCCCGCTGCCAGACCCTGATCGGGAAGAGGTTCGGGCCATTGTGTCTCTAGTCAAAAAAATTCATACGCAGACGCCTTCTCCCGAGGCTGATGAGCTAAGCCTGCAACTGGATAAACAAGTGTGGAAAGTGTTCGGATTAAACCTCGAAGAAATTTCGAGGTAGCGGGATTTGAATCTTTCCATTGGTTACCTTGCCCTCAAAGCGGCGAAATCGCTTGAAGAAGTCCGCTCCAGTAGTCACGAACAAGTGCGTCAACGTAACCCGCACCCCATCTGTCTTTGCAAAAAACAGAGCATATCGGGTGTCGCAATGTCGTGGATGATGGTTTCCAAGGGCCTGAATGTCTAAATGGTCGATGCTGTTTGGGAGCACCAAACCCAGATCAATCGTAGGCGATGTTTGAAGCTTGACTTCAAGGAGCTGGTGCCTGATATCAGGGAACTGCCCGTTATCCTCATATCGTTTATAACCAAGTCGTTCACAGATCAGGCGATGCAATGCAGCACCTCTATTTCGCTCTTGATCCATCCCAGGGTCAGCAAACATCGTTCCTACCAGCGGTGATAATTTCTGAAATATTGCTTCAACTGTTAGCAACAGACCACTCTCGGGTTCGCTAATTGGACTATGAGCAGGAGCGAGGTCAACGACGGGTCGAACGTAAGGCTGCATCTCATCAGTGTCAAATTGTGATAACAATTCGTGCTCTTCGCTCCCTGTTTCCAATCGTGCTTGGTACTTTGTTGTTATCGTGCCCGTCGTGTCGAAGTGGGTCAGCTCTTGGCCATTTACAACCTTCACTCTGAGAATGACGTCATCTGTAGAGATCTGAATAATTGCGTAGCGCCGCGTTGGAGACAGCTCTTCATTCCATATTTGAAGGTTGAGTGATTTTTGAGTATATGTATCCAATTGCTGGCCCAAGAATCGTGGCTGAGTCTTCTTGAACGATTTTGGCGCAGGATACCCAAGTGCTTCGCATACAGCCGTCTTTACAACTTTAGACCTGGTTCTAAGCGGCAACCCGTTCAAGGAAATACCTTTAAGCCCATCATTGAGCAACGACTGTAGATGAGCCGTTGGTATCCAGTATTTTTCATCGCCGACCTCGATAAGGTGGTAGATATCAAAACCGGATTTTTGAATGTCGTTTCTATATTGGGCAGCCGATTTTTTTGTCATAAAGGTTTCCGCAGTTGCACTTCAGGCCGTTGGCAGGGGGCGCTGTCCTGATGCAGTCAGTGCAGCCTTCTCAGCAAAGGCTCGAGAGCAGTCAAATAACTTTCCAGAATCGCGTTCGCAGTACATCTGAGGCTTATGTGAATGCAAGTACATCATTTTGACGGAAATGTTGCTTCGTCGCTACTGCGGACATTTGATTCCTTACATCGCGACCCGCTGGCATAGTCGCCAATGCCGGTGATCATTTCGAAGCCGCCTGCATCTCCCTGATCCACGCCTGCAACGCCCTCAGTTGCTCGGCGTTTTCGTGGCAGGTCTGGTAGTTGGCGGCAACGGTTCCGGCGACGGCAGAGAGCGCAATGCCTTCGGCGGCCGCATCAGCATCTCGGGCGGGCTCGGGCAGCTCACCGGCGGCGGCAGCGTCGTGCAGGCGCACAAAGCCACGGTTGATAGTGCAAGCAGCATCGGCTTGAACGGGCACATAGACGGGAACCTCCTTGAAGATGGTGTCGCCCTTCTCGCGGATGACGCGGACGCGGTCGACGTACTGGGTGACGACCTTGACGGTGGCTTGCGCCTGCCGCTCGCGGATGGCTGCGGTCTGTAGGGCTTGTTGCTGGACGGCGGCATCCCATTGCGCTTGAACGAGGCTTGCGCCCTTGATCCAGCCGAAGCCGACCAGGGCGATGCCGAGCACCGCGAGGGCCAGCAGCCGGTACGGCCATGGAATCACACTCACGATGCCTCCCCGATGCACTGCCGGTACTCGGCCTCGCGCCGTGTGGCCAACCCGCCGCACAGGCGCGCATTGGCGGGCAGCGCGCAGTCCTTACCCTGGAAGAAGCGCCAGCGCAGCAGCTCGGCACAGGCCCCGGCGTAGTCCTCGGCGTTGAGTCTTCTGACCAGAGTGGACTGGCAGAATGCGCGGCTGCCGACGTTGTAGGAGAAGCTCACCAGGGCGTCGTACTCGTGCTGGGCCAGCGGCACGGTTACGCATTGTTTGAGCGCACCCTCAAACTGCTGCACATCGGTGAGCGCCCGAGCCAGCGCCTTCGGCGGCGTGGTGGTGTCGCCGATCTTCACCCCGGTGGTGGTGCCGAACCCGATGGTCGGCACATCGCCCTTGACGGGGATCACTGCACGGTCGGTGTAGCCCTCGTGCAGCACGATGCCAACCAGGGCGGCAGCGGACAGCGTCAGTCCGGCCACCGTCCTGCGCATCGCTGGTGATGGCGGCCGGGTCATCGGTGCATCTCCGGCTGAGCCACGATGCGAGCCACGGTTGCGCCGATGCTGGCAGCAAAGGCCAGCAGCACGAACGCGCCGCGCGGTAGCACGTCCCCGAACAGCGGCACCACGACTTCCGCCGCCGTGAAGGCAGCGGCCAGCAGCGAGAAGCGGATGCTCCAGGCCCGTTGCAACACGCGCCGCCAGTCGTCCAGAAGGCAGATCTTCGGCTTGGCAGTCATTGCACGCCTCCCATCAGCTTCAACTTGATGGCGGCCCCCACCAGCAGCGCGGCCAGGATGCCGGTGGTCACGACCTTGATGGTGGTCTGCCACGCCGTTCGGCGGGCATCGCGCCACGCTTCCAGCAGATCGCGCAGTTCGCGGATGTCCTTCGCGGCACTGCCGTTCTCTAGCCCGAGATGGGCAAGGCAACGCTCGGCTCCGCGTTCGGCGGCACGGTCGAGCAGTTCGTCGAAGTCCTCGCGGCGCAACAGGAGCATGTTTTCCACAAGGGCGGCTGATTGTTGTTCGGGTTCGGTCATTGCAGGTCTCCAGAAATGCGAAACCCGCCTGATGCACGTGGCACCAAGGCGGGTTCAGGGGTGATCAGGAAGATGGGTTTTAGATTTCGATGATTTCCAGCGTCAAGCTGGGTGCGCCGCCTTCGATGACGTCATCACGCACGAACACCTTTTGGCCGATGGCAGTGCTGCCGCGTGCGCGGATCAGGCCGCCGCCGGGCAAGGCGACGGTCACGACGCCGGAGCCGACGCCCACTACCGTGCCCGCCTGCAATGGCGGATCAGGGATGAGTTGGCGGAACTGCTCGTAGAGGTTATGCATGGCTCTGCACCCCCAAGGTCTGCCAGACCTCCGGCATTCCTGCCTCGACTTGCGTCGAGCGCACGATGCCCAGCCGCCGTATCGTCGAACCTTGGCTGCCGTCCTGGTACTCGACGAACGCACCCGGCTCGATGATCCCTGTCTCGGCCAGCACCGGCAGGCGCAGGGTCACCTCGATCTGTTGCCCGGTATCAGCCAGAACCGAGATGCCCCGCTGGCGCGCCGCAGCGGCTTCGGTGATCAGCGCATCGACCACCATCGGGGCCAGCACATCCCCGGCAGTCCCCGCCCTGGTCACCTGCCCAAGCACACCGACATCCTGACCGGACACGAACACGCGGTTGTAGCCGGGCTTCTCTACCCAGCGCAGCGACTCGCGGGCCACCGCATCGACGGGCAGCACGAAGTCTGGCGTGACGGTGTTCCACTCCCACGGCGCGACCGGATACCGGTGGCGCACGCGGATGCTCTGGTCGGACGGGTGCGGGATCAGGTAACCCCCGGCCGCACTGGCAATGGCGACCAGGGCTTCCATCCACGTGCCCTGCTGGGTGAACACCCCGGCAGGGACGTTCCAGTCGATCAGGCCCCAATCGATGCTCCAGCCCAACGGGATGCCGTTGAGCGTGAGTACGTCGTCCATCAACTGCCGCGCCGTGCGCGCCTGCGGTTGCTGGAAGTTCATCACCGGGGCATAGGGCGCGGCCAGTACGGCGTTGCGCCCTCTTCCGGAGATGCGGATGCTCGCGTCGCCGAACACACGCTCGCTGCTGATGCTCTCAGCCAGCACGCGAAACGGCGTGCCGTTGACGCTGGCCACCAGTTCGACCGGGCCGCCGTTGCTGCCGGGGGCGACAAGAGCTTCTGCGGCGGCGGGCAGCAGCGCATCGAAGCCCCACGTCCAGGAGGCTGCATCGAGCGCCAGTGAAAGGCTGAACACTGGCACCGGCAGGCCATCTGGCAGCCGGTGCAGGGTCACGTTGTTGATCACGAAATACACCCTCCGAACGGGAACGACCACCGGCTCCCCATCGGGAGGTGGCGGGTCGATGTGGTTTTCACAAACGAACAGCAAGTGGCTGTCCGCAGGGGCCAATGCCGCGAACAGCAGGTGGGTACTCGGCGTGTAGCAAGGTTGTGGCGCGGGCGGCTCTGGGATCACCCAGATGCTGATCCCCGGCGGTGGAGGCACGGCATCCTGATACCGGCTACGCCAACCCCACACGAAGGCACTCGCGCTCTGAAAATCACTCCCTTGGCGCTGGGTGAGCTGCCGCGCGGTTTGCCAAGGGCTCACCCGTCCCGCGCGCTTGGTGCGGTCGCCGTCTTGATGACGAAACCCCGTCGCATCGCGCAGGCGGGACGCGTTCTGAAACAAGCTCAGTCGAGCCAATTCGAGATACGTGCCATCCTGATGCGCGAACCACGTCAAGTCGTGGAAGGGCCAAGCCTGTTGCTGGCCCGTTCGATGCTGCGCAGGCAGCGAGGCCAAGACCGGGGGTAACCGATGATCGACGCCTTGAGGCGCGGCAATCGTGCGCCGCCAGAACGTCTTCCAGCCTGCGGGCGTTGCAGCCGCATCCTGCTGGCCCTGCTTCGCGCCGTCCTCCGTCTGCTTCGCCACCTGCCAGAGGTGCGAAGTCCGACCCACCGTGGGACGCTGCGTGTGCGACGCGTACCTGACCTCTCCGGTGAACACGACGCCGGGCAGGCTTGCGCCAGCACCAGCCCCCACATTCAATGGCACGCTCGGGCGCAAGACCAGTGACTGCACCGTCAGGCCCGGGAGCAGGGCTAACAACTCGGCCCGTGCCGGTGGGATGAACTTGATCGTGACGACCGGCAGCGGCAGTGTGGCCTGCACCGTCACATCGTCGCGCGGGGCGATGTAGTTGGCCCCGAACACCAAATTGGCGTCGGTGGCGGCAGGTTGATCGAAGAGCAGATCGACCAGGGGCGGACCGACGACTACGGTGACGGCGGGCGCGGGCAACGTAGCGACCAGGGTCACCTCGTTAGACACGGCAGGCACGGCTTACCCCAGGATGGCCGACACCATCCGGGCGTCACCGCCCAGATAGAGGTTGGTGCTGGCCAGTTTCACATCGCCATCGCCGTCGGTACCGCTGCAATCCAGATCCAAAGCCGTGACTTCGTTGCCGTTGACCAGCCGCGCCCACGTGGCGACGCCGGTGCTGGTGATCAATCCGTCCTCCTGTTGCGTCAGGGTGAGGAGTCCGCCCGCAATCGTGCCTGCGGGCTTGGTGAGCCTGATCTCGACCAGCATCGCGCTTGCGGGCGTCGTCGCCGGGGTGGCGGGACGCGTACCGCCGTAAATGCGCAGGCGTGCCGGGTTGGAGCCTGCGTCGAGGAAGGCCAAGGTGCCTGCCAGCCGCGCCTCGTTGTGTTCGACAGTGATGGCAACGGTCACGGCATCATCTCCGGGGGTAGGTTGTCCGCGATCACGGCGCGGTACATCTGCTTGTGGTCGTAGCTCACCACGGTGTATCGCTGCTCCGGGTCCAGCAGTTCGAATCGGTAGTTACCTCCGATGTCTGACCAGGTTTCGGCGACCAGGACGCGGGTGTTCTCGCTGATGAGTTGCACCCGCCGCACCAGCGGTTGGTTGGGTTGTCCCTTCTCCTTGACCGTTCCGACGATGAATCCTTGGCCGCTGAAGTGGATGTTCTTGCGACCGTTCGGAATTGGATGGAACTGCCAGTCGTAGCCACCACCTCGGTTCCACAGATTGCTCGACGGGCTGTTGAGACGCGACAAGTCGACCTGGGCATTGACGCCGATGTTGGCGGCGGGATTAGGCGGCACCGAGGTCGAGCCCCCGGCCAGCGGCAGGAGATCGTCGTCGGCGTTCACGCCCACCGTCGTCGGAAAAGCGGGCAAGCCAGACGGGGTGTCGCCTGCGATAGCGTGGACCCGTGCCGTGGCTCCGTACAAGAAGACGCCAGGAATCAGCTTGCCCCGGTAGGCTGCATCACCAACCTGGAACATCAGCACGCCATCCGCTTTGAACTGGAGCAGACGCGCCCACGGCACGCCGTTGGCGTCGAAGGCTCCGGTGATCACCTCGCAGCGCAAGATCAATCGCTGGCCGACATTGAACGTCGGCGCCACGTCGGCCAACCCAGCAATGGGCCTCGCCCCATCATTGACGCCACCCGTCACCCCGGCCCCGTCACCGAAACCACTGTTCCAGCGGGAAACGCTCCAACCGCCATCGAGATGGGCGAACCGGTAGCCCTCGGAACCATTGCCGGTCGTCATCCACAGGCCGACGTGCTTGCGGGCGCTTGCGTCGGTCAGCAACTCGATATCGGCTTCGAACCAGAAATCGCCGTGGGCGGTTTCATTGAAACGCAGAATGGACTGGCTGTTGGGAGCCGAGATGTCGATGGATTGCTGCGCGCTGTTGTGCGTCGCGGACATTCCGCCCAAGACTGCGGTGTAGACGGTGGCAGGCGCCGTGGCGAAGGACTCGCTCAGCGGGTAGCTCATGGCTTACCTCCACGGCCCGGTGATGTCGAACGCGATCTGCGCGCCTTCGGTTTCCGAGCTGTACTGCGTCCTGACCAACAGGAACCTTCTGCCCTCCTGGCCGACGACGTTGTCGACGATGGTCTGGTCGCTGTACGGACGATCCTGGGGCATCCACAGCATTCCAGGCAGGATGCCGCGCATGTGGCCATCCTCCTGCCGCACGTAGGTGGGCAGCAGCCACAAGCTGTAGTCGGCTCCATTCGGGAACGGCGTCGGGCCCCGGCCGCAGATCTGCTGGCCGTTGTTCGTGTTCAGGGACGTGAGCCCAAACCGCACTGGGTTGCCGAGTTGGGTGTGGTTGCGCAGCAGCACCTTGCCCGTGAAGTCCAGGGACGAGACCAACCCGTAGCCGCTGAACTGGCCGGGATAGCTCCAGTAGTTGCTCATCCCCGAGTAGTTGTCATCGGCAGCCAGCACCGTGGCGTAGTTGTCACCCGGCTTGAAGCTGATGAGGTCCCCGAAGCAGTAGCTGTTGCGGCCATACCAGCCGTAGCCCGCCGCGTTGGTACAGAAGAGGAAGAACAGGCGGTCGTCACCGATCAGCACCCAGTTGCGCCCACCGCCGCCGCTGTCACCATTGCTCTCGTACTGGGGGCCACGCGCGTGGAACCACTTGTACCAACCCCACTGGCTGGCGGTGACCTGTTTCCAGTTCTGCGTCGGGTTGTTCGGGTCATAGGGAGCCTGCGCGCCGACGATGGTGTCGATGTCCGACAGGTCTTCGACGATTCCGACGTTGGCCCACTTGGCCCAGCCCGTCGTGTAGTTGGGCGTCTTGAGGCTGTTGTCGATCAGCAGCAGGTTTTGCGGGGACTGCGGGTTCTTGCTGCGGTAGGCGGCCTTGTGAGTCGACGAGAACGGCTTCTCCCACCCCAGCGGGGCAACCTTGGCCGAGAGACTCGTCGCCGTCGTGGCGGGTGAGACGGGCGTACCGGTCACTGCATAGGTGAACGTGGTCATCGTCGCCGTCAGCACGCGGAACTGTCCGTTGTACTCGGTCTGCTCAGCGCCAGCGATCTCGACCACTTGAAATGGCCGATAGGCGTGGCCCGAGGAAATGGTCGCCGTGGCGATGCCGTCGGCGAAGGTCAACGTATCGATAGCCTTCAAGGCGAAGCCGTTGATCAGGCACGCATCGAGCATCGTCACCAGATCGCCCCAGTTGTTGGCGATCTGGGGCGCGCCGGTCATGCCGCTGCTGAAGTATTTGACGGTCAGGTCGGTCATAGGAAGTCCTGCGAGAAGGGTTCAAAGATCAGGGGGCACCCACACCATCAGGGCGTGTCGACGTCGCCGCGAATCAGCAACGTGAAGTGGTCGTCGGGCACGGATTCGGGCCCCTGCTGGACGGTGCGCACCACCCACACCGGGAACTGGCTGCCGATGGTGTTGAAGCGCAGCACGTTGCCGGTGGCCCAGCCGTTGCCCCAGCCGAGCGCGGGCAGACGGAAGTACGGCACGCCGGTC
>JAPKHK010000013.1 GCA_026646885.1 Casimicrobiaceae bacterium
GACCCCGTTTTCCGACCGACCCCGTTTTCCGACCGACCCCGTTTTCCGACCGACCCCGTTTTCCGACCGACCCCGTTCTCCGACCGACCCCGTTCTCCGACCGACCCCGTTCTCCGACCCGACCCCGTTCTCCGACCCGACCCCGTTCTCGACCCCGACCCCGTTCTCGACCCCGTTCTCCGAAAGCCTTGGCGATGCCCCGCTCGACGCGACCGCCGAATTCGAGCCCGAGCAATCGTATCAGCGGCCCGGCCTGCGCGGAGACACCCTGCGCAAATTGCGCCGCCGCTTCTGGGCCATCCAGGCCGAACTGGATCTACACGGCCACAATCGCGCCGAAGCGCATGAGGCGCTGCGCGCCTTCGTCGCCGCCAGTCACCAGGCGGGATTCCGCTGCGTGCGCATCATTCACGGCAAGGGCCTCTCCTCCCCCGGCCGAGAACCCGTGCTAAAAGGCCAGGTACGGCGCTGGCTGCAGCGCACCGACCTGGTGCTGGCCTACTGCGAACCCGCCGCGGTCGATGGCGGGGGCGGGGCCGTGCTCGTGTTGCTCAAGTGATTGGGACGCTAGCCAGCCGGCCTCAGTGGGCCAAGCAACTAGCGCCCGTCAATTGCTGCGGATTCAAATCAGCTTCCCAGCGCGCAGAAAGCAACACCTTCCGCCACCCAACCCTGGGCAACCATTTGTTGCACAAAGTCGGCACGCGAGGTAAACCGGTGGTTCGCATCGTTATACATGTAGCGGTTGTTGTAAACGCGGTAGATCGGCTTTTCGCCCGAGCCGCACTGCGAACTCGTTGGAATTCTGATTCGGAAGGCCAGCCCTTCGTAGATCCATCCCGAGTTGGGGTTCTTGAGCCCCTCGCATTCGCTGGCATTTCCGGTATAGAAATGCGAGTTTGCGCCGCGGGTGTAAAAGCGGCAGATGTCAGACCCCGGCGCCCCGGAGCCCGCGGCGTAGGCCTGGAAATCGTCCTGGGTCCGCGACCATCCGGGGCCTGCGGCGCCATTTTCGATCGCTGCCGCTTCCCCTGGGTCCGCGGTCCGGAAGTAATGCCGCAGCGACGAATTATAGAATTCATAGACCGTAGCCGTGGGCACATTCGGCAAGCTCGCTGTTACGCAAACGACCCCCGCCCCAAGACCAGGCCATCCCTCTGAATAGTCGCGGGGCGCTGTCACATGCCACCGCCGGGAGGGCGGATACTGCCCCGAAGGAATCGTTCGGATGCTGCCCGAACCATCCTCGGGAATGACCGGAGCCAGGCCCGTGAAATACCTTCTCGTAGCGGTCAGCCCGCCCGCGATTGCAATTTTGCCCGTCTCCTGACACCCCACCGTAACGCTGACAGGATCGGTCGATACTTGCGCCGATACCGTGGCATCTGTTCCCCCGATACATACAGCACCTACTTTGAATGTCGGACCTGGCGGCGGGGCAACGACAAAAGTCAGCGGGTCCCCGTACACCGCCCCTGCCCAACCAACCGGCCCGCCAACCCCATTCATCGCCTGTGTAGCGCTAATCCTGTATTTCTCGGCAGAAATACTCCCCGCTCGCTCAACGTCGATTCCGCCGCCCACTGCGCGCATCCCCTCCGGGCACAGGGCTTCCACCCGAGTATCGCTCCCGTAGGCGGCCTGGCCACTGGAAACCATGACCACTGCGGCTCCATTCAGCCTCGCGCAAACAACCGCGAGGCCAACGGACGATGGGGCCGCACCAACGTCAAGGCTTGCATACCATCCGTCGGGCAGGGCATGGCTCGCGCCCATGGGCAGATGATAAAGCACTTGATCGCCGAAGGTCGGAGCCAAGGTGGTAATTGTCAAGCCATCGGTCTCAATGCCGCCACTCAAGGCGGTATAACCGGCCGGACACTGCTGCGCCACTTCCAGGTACCCGGTGCGGGTAGCGGTCGCGACTTTCGTTACGACAGTAAGATCAGAAAACGGACCCGTCGCCCCGTTCTGCCCACCTGCGGTCGTCGAGGCAAAAGTCGCGGTTTGACCACCGATGCTGACCATCGTCGTCGCCGTTTCCCCATTCCCCGCGGCCGCCACATGCCGGGCGCAGATCGATTGTCCAGGAGAAATCGTACCCGGCGCCGAAGTGAAATTCGCGCAGTCTATCCCGTATTGCCCGCCAGTCACGGTTACGCTGGCCGGTGCGTTGTATCCAATCGGGGTGACGCTGTCGGAGGTCACGGTCGCGCCGGCAGTCACCTGCTGTTTGGCGGGAAAGAAAAACGGATCGGGAACCGTGTCCACGCCTCCGCCCGCGGTCGTCGAGGAAAAACTCCCCTGCACGCCCCCGATCGAGACGAGAGTCGAAACGGTCTGACCGCCTCCGGAAGCCGAAGTATGCCGAGCGCAAACGCTCTGTCCTGGGCCAATCGTCCCTGGGTTCGAGGTGAAATTGGCGCAGTTGATCCCGTATTGCCCATTGACCACGCTGATCGGCGCGGCGAGGGAGTAGCCCGTCGGGGTGACCGGCGCTGAGGTCACGGTTGCATTTGAGGAGACCCCCGACTGGGAAGCAAAAGCGAAAGCGTCTGGCACCGTGTCACCCGTGTTCACGGTGTCCGCACTGTTTCGCGCTTGACCGACACCGCCGCCCGGGGCTTCCGTGCTGGAAAACAGGCAGGCCGGGTCGACCGACGGTGTCGCACAGCGCGCGCACGAAGCGCCCACTGCAAACCCGCCGCCAGTTGGCGTATCGAAGCTCATACCATCGAAATCTTGGCGGGGTCCAAGGTAGTTGAGTGCTCGGCTTTGATTCGGTGCAATCGCGACCCGGCCGAATCCTGGCGCTACAGGCGGCGCGAATTCCGACGCAACAGCATCCGGGGTAACCATGAAGCCGCTGCAAAATAGTGTGCTCGCGCTAGTGTTTGTGACGCGAAACTCCACTCTCATACAATCGGCCGAACCGCCGCAATCCATGCTGGCCTTGCTCTGCAACAAATCCACCCGATACGAATTGGTGCGGTCCGTGATGACCATGCCGCTGCTCATGGACCCACGATTTCGCTGCGTACAAGTCGGCGCTCCGACACGGCACTCAAGGACGGGCGATGTCCCGATAGTGCCAGACACCTCGGATCCCATCCTTCCCTGATAGCCGTCGTATGCGCCCTCGGCGCACAAGCCGCCGAATTCCGTTACCGCGGCAGTGCCAACCGCAGTCAACTCTGGGGGGAACACGATGCTCGCACCCAGGGCGGTAACGCTTCCGGCATCGAGCGCTGTGGTTTCACTGTAGCCCGTGACTCTATTTGCGTTGCCGTCGACGAAGGCCGTCGCACCCGTAATCATACTCAGGCATATAGAACGAGATTCATGCCCGCCTTGCACCTGATCGCTAAATTTGACTTGTTGTCCCTTGTAGGCAGACTGTGCTCCGGTTCCCCGCGCCCCAATGACATCGATCCCAATCCCCGCCGTCGCCGCTTGAGTCCAAAGCGCCGCCACGATGCCCCAGAACAACCCGAACCGAACTCGCTTCATCAACCTGCTCCAATCATCCAATGGCACCAAGCACGAAACCGTGTGCTCAGAAAAATCCTCTTCGCCTCGCAACTGCGCTCGGCCATGGGCAAAGCACGCCTGAATCTTTCCCGCAATTTGATGCTAGCAGGCCTGAGCGGCGCCTTCATCACCCATTTGGACGAGGCGCGTTTGCTTGTCCTCTGCCAGCCATCTCCCTTATCATCCCCAGCCTCGCCCGCCCGCGCCCACCCCGAAATGAAGATATTGCTTGTCGACGACCACTCGCTCTTCCGGGCAGGTTTGAAGCTATTGCTTCAGCGTCTGGGCGACGCGGCGGAAATATTCGAAGCGAAAGGCATTCCCGAGGCACTCACCTTGGCGGCCCAGTGCCCGGACTTCGATTTGATTCTGCTCGACTTGCACATGCCCGATGGGCACGGTCTCGATGGCTTGGGTACGCTGCGCCGCGCTTTTCCGGCAACGGCGGTGGTGCTGCTCTCGGCGGTGAGCAGCCCGGATTTGGTCGATGAGGCGCGTGCCAAGGGTGCGCAAGGTTTCATCAGCAAAGCCATCGACCCGGAGGAAATGCTCGCCGCGGTGCGGCGCGTCTTGGCCGGTGAACTGCTCTTCCCCGAAACCAAGCGGAGGTCGGTCGCGCTCGACATCAGCCCCCGGCAACGCGAGGTGCTCGCCTTGCTGTGCAAAGGACATCCGAACAAAGAAATCGGCCGCTGCCTGGGGCTTTCCGAGAACACCGTGCGCTCCCACGTCGCGGTGATTTTTCGGGAACTCGGGGTCAACACGCGCACAGAAGCGGCGATGGTGGCCCGGCGTCATGGACTCGACTGAGGTCGATCGCGCCGCGTTGGAGCCGCTGTACGAGCGGCTCTTGGAGGAGCGCATTGCGCTGCTGTACGCCAATGGGCCTACCACGATTCTGGGCAACCTCCTCGCGTCCGCGCTGCTGGTGTTTCTATTGCGCGATTCGGCACCCGGCAGCGGCTTGGGCATCTGGCTGCTGGCGGTTTTACTCGTAGGCGTGATCCGTTGGTTTTCCTTTCAACACTACCGGAGGGCGCCCGAATCCGCGAAAGCGCCGCGGCGTTGGGGGAGAATCTACGTCCTGCTGATCGGCCTCAACAGCTGCTTGTGGGGTGTGGCGAGTGTCGTGTTCTTTTCGCCGGAACCCGAAATCGTGGCGGTGTTCATCATTCTGCTGGCTGGAGCGGTTTCAGCCTCGGTGGCGGCACATGCGGTTTATTTGCCGGCCTGTGTTACCCATGCCCTGCCCACGGTGCTGCCTTTCGCCGCGCGGCTGTTTTGGGAAGGCGGCAGTTGGTTCTTCGGTGTAGGGACGCTGTCGGTGTTGTTCATGGTGCTCAGCATGTTCTTCGCACGCAACGCGCATCGCAATTTGGTGGATTTGGTGCGCCTGCGCTTCGAAAAGGAGGCGCTCGCCGCGGCGCTGAGCCGGCAGCGCGATATTGCCGAGCACGCCAATTTGGCCAAGACGCGATTTCTCGCCGCCGCCAGTCACGATTTGCGTCAACCCGTGCAAGCCCTCGCGTTTTTTTCCGATGCTTTGGCGCACGAAGTCACCGCACCGCAAACGCTGGGGTTACTCGACAAGATTCGCGCCACCGGCCGCTCGCTGCAAGATTTGCTCGATGCTTTGCTCGATGTCTCCCGCATCGAAGCCGCGGCGGTGCAGGTGAAGAAGCGCAACTTCTGCGTGGCTGAACTCTTGGAGCGTCTGCGCCGCGACTTCCTGCAGCAGGCACAAACACAACAACTGCGTCTGCGGGTGGCGGCATGCGACGCCTGGGTGTACTCCGACCCCGTGCAACTCGAACGCATTCTGCGCAACATTGTTTCCAACGCCATCAAGTACACGCCCCGCGGCGGCGTACTCATTGGTTGCCGGCGCGCGGATGGGGAGATTTCGATCGAGGTTCATGACACCGGAGTCGGCATTGCGCCCGAACTTCAAGACGCGGTGTTTCGCGAGTTTTACCAGCTCGACAACCCCGAGCGCGATCGCGAAAAGGGCTTGGGCCTTGGCTTGGCCATCGCTGATGGCTTGGCGCGTTTGCTCGGTCACTCGTTGGGTCTGCGCTCAACGCCGGGCCGCGGTTCGGTTTTTTCCATTAAGGTGCCGCGCGGCGAGCGCGAGGCGGCGAATGTGCTGCCGCAGGCGACCCCGGTCGACGATCTGCAGGGTCGGGCCGTGCTGCTCATCGATGACGATGCCCTGGTGCGCGAAGCCGCCGCGGCGATCTTGGAACGCTTCGGCTGCGTGGTAGTGGTGGCGGAATCGGGCGAGGAAGCCCTGGACTTGATGCAAGCCAGCGGCTTCACGCCCGAGGCCATGCTGGTGGATTATCGCTTGCGGGGCGCCAGCACAGGTGTCGAGGTCATTCGGCAGGTGCAAGCCCACTGCGCCCGCGTCGTACCCGCCGCGCTGTTGACGGGCGACACCGCGCCCGATCGCCTGCGCGAAGTGCAAGCGTCGGGCTTTGCCCTTTGTCACAAGCCGCTTTCGGGCGCGAAGTTGCGCGCTTTGCTTTCCAGTTTGCTGCTGCCCGTCAGCGGTGAGCCCACACCGGGGTCGGCGCCACTACGCGCTTGAGAACGTCTTGCCCGCACTTTTGCGCGGCCTCCCTTCGCTAGAAGCGCCGCTCACAGCACCCGATGCCTCAGCGCCGGCAGCTTGCCGCGCACTTCGGCGATTTTTCTTGGATCGACTTCGCCGACCACGATGCCTTCACCCTCGGGCAAATCGGCAAGAATTTCACCCCAGGGGTCGACCAAAAGGCTGTGCCCCCAGGTTCGGCGGCCGTTTTCATGCTGTCCGCCCTGAGCGGCGGCGAGCACATAACACTGGTTCTCCACCGCACGGGCGCGCAGCAGCAATTCCCAATGCGCGCGGCCGGTGGTGTAAGTGAAAGCGGCCGGCACGATCAAAAGATCGACCACGCTCAAAGCGCGAAAGAGTTCGGGGAAGCGCAAGTCGTAGCAGATCGCCAGCCCGACCTCGCCCCAGGGGGTGCGAAAGCGCGCCGGCGTGTCGCCGGCTTGGAGCTAAAGGGGAGCTAAAGGGGCCAGGCACGAATTCTTTGTCGAGGAAAACGGGATCGGGAATCGTAAATGGCCGGATCGCCTTCTTTGACTGCACAAAAGGCTGTGCAGGGAACAGGGACACAGACCAGCGATGGACGTGCGCCAGGCACATGCTGTATTTGTCGCGGAACGACCAGGAGCCATTGGGCGAGAGGGTGTCGGATTCGATTTCGGGGCGCAGGTCAAAGCAAGGTGTTCGAGCGAGGTCGAGGCAAAGTGATCGCTAGCGCAGCGAAGCACGCAGACGAAAGCATGCGGCCAGGCTCGCAGCCCCTTGGGCTGGCGCCCGGCCTCACAATGCTTCTTCGTGCAAGAACGTTGCGAGCGACGCGGCATACCCGTTCACGGAGCGACACGGTGAACGGCCAGGCCGCCGAGAGCTACGGGTATGACCTCTTGAACCATCTGGTCACACAAGGCGGCCAGACCATCGCCACCTATGATGCCGCCGGCAACCTTCAGAGCCGCGCTGCGGTGCTGAATTACGTCTACAACTTTGGCGCCAACAACAACCACCAAGTCACCAGCGCCGGCGGCTACAGCTTGACTTACGACGCCAACGGCAATGTCACCACCCTCATCGGCAACGGCGCCGACAAGACACTGACCTATCAGCCTTTCAACCTACCCAGCCAAATCAGCGCCGAAGGCAAGCTCCTGGGTTACCTCTACGACGGCGCCCACGCCCGCATCAAAGAAACGGTGCAAATCGGCGCGGCGATCTCCAGCACCTATTACCTGTGTCGGGCCCACCGAGCTTGGCCAACATCTTCAGCAGCTTGGGCACGTCGTTGCTGATCGTGCCGATCAACTTGGCCGCCGCGCGCCCGGGCTCGGCCGCCGCGATAGCGATGCTGTCCTTGTGAACGTCCAATCCCGCGTGAATCTTGCTAAGCTCTTGCATGGCCGGTCTCCTTTCCTTGCTGGTAATGGCGACGGCCTCCCGCATGTAGCTCGGCAAGCTCGCTTGCAACCTACGTCTGCGCAGACCGGCCGCCTATTGAGCGGCGCGACCATGATGTCTAAGGAAGCGTCGGCCTTGAGGAGTTCCACCGCGTGGCGGAGGCTCACGCCCCGGCTCTTCATCACCCAGTCGATCGGCCCGCCGCCCACCTGGCAGCCGAAGCAGTGCCACAGGTTCTTCGCAGGCGTCACCACCAGCGAAGCCTCGGCGTCCTCGTGGAACGGGCAGCGGCCCAGCCAGTCCTTGCCCGCCCTCTCAGCGCCACCCCCGACGCCTCGACCAAGCACTCAACGCTGACCTCGTTCTTCAGCCGCTCGATTTCGGTGTCCGGTACGCGGGGCATGGCATCGTCCTCAAAAATGCTCGTCATCACCTTTGCGTGACGACCAGTACCTATGAGTGCTAGAGTTGCTAAGACCAAGAGGTATTGACTATCCCCAAACCGTCCCCTCGATCGGGCTGTCGGCAATGTTCTGACGTGCCTTCAGTCATGGGTAGGTGACGAGATGAGCGAGATTCAGGCCGTGTTTGCCAAGCGTCTGCATGATTTGCGCCGTCTCAAGGGCTGGTCGCAGCCCGAGGTGGGCAAGTTGATCGGCACCTCCGGGGCCATCATTGGCCGCTATGAGCGCGGCGAGATGACACCATCCATCGAGGTGGCCAAGAAGTTGGCCGAGGCTTTCGGGGTGACGCTGGATTCGCTGGTGTCACAGCATGAGCAAAGCGCTTTTGTGCAGGACAGCTCGATGCTGGAACGCGTGCGCGCCATCGGCGAGTTGTCGCCCGATGAGCGCGACAAGCTGCTGTATGTGGTCGATGGGCTGTTGCGCGATGCACGCGCACGGCGCGCCTACGCGGCGGCGTGATGCCGCCGCTCACATGAGGAAGGATTGGTGATGAATGCAGTCGTGTTCGAGCATGTGCCGGTGGCGGAGTTGCCGGAGCGTTGGCGCGCGAAGCTGGCCAAGGCCAGCGGCGCACTGGTGACCGTGCGCATCGAGGAAGAAGCCCCAGTCGCGCCGGCCGAGGAGTTCACGACCGACGACCCGGCTTTTGGGATCTGGCGCGACCGCGAAGACATGGCCGACGTGGCGGCCTACGTGCGCAAGATCCGCCAGCCGCGCTACAACCGCGACGGCTCGCGCAACGAACCTTGATGATGCTGGTCGATACCGATGTGCTGATCTGGCATCTGCGCGGCTACCCGCAGGCCACGCGCCGGCTCGATGAACTCGGCGCGCTCACGCTGTCGGCCGTGCGCTATCTCGAAGTGCTGCAGGGCATGCGCAACAAGGCCGAGCTGCTGGCCGTGAAGAAGATGCTCGACAAGCGCTCGGCCAGGCTGCTGCCGGTCACCGAGACCATCACGCTGCGCGCCACCGAGCTGATGGAATCGCTCACCTTGAGCCACGGGCTGCAGATGGGCGATGCGCTCATCGCCGCCACCGCACTCGATCACGGACTGCCGGTGCTCACCGCCAACGTCAAACACTTCTCGGCCGTCGCCGGCCTTACCGTCGAGGCGTTCGTTCCTTGACTCCCGTGCCCTGAAGTAGTAGCCCGCGACCTCAATACGACTGCAGCACCGACTTCGTCTCGAAGCAGTCGAAGCACACGAATACGTAGATCATCCCGCAGTCGGCAAGAACGAACTCGTCATTGATTGAGTCGAGCTGCGCATAGAAGGTCATGTCCTTTCCGCAGGAGCACTTCGGAAAATTGGGCGACTGGATGAAGTCCGGACGCCCACCGAGCCGATGACGACGACCAATGTCATCGCCAGCCCACTTGAATGGCGGCAAAGCCGCCCGCTCCAGTTCATAGAATGGGCTTCTCGTGGCCCTTGTTGCATCAATTCCAATGTCATAGATCTTGTAGCCGGCTCGAATCTTGGCCTCGATCCAACGGGCATTTCTAGCAAGAGCGACTTCCCGCTCTTCAGCTGTAATAAGTCTGCCCTCGGGGAAGTTCTTGCCCCAAGCTTGATACCACTTTGCTCCAACCCCTTCTCCGCGCAATGCCAACGCTGCAGCCTTGATAGCTTCCATTCCCTCGCCGATGACTATGGCGCGGCCCGCTGCGGCAATACCCCCTATCCCAAAACAGATCGCCGGTCCGCCTGCGGAAGTAGCCACGCAGCCGGACGAAGCATCAATATGTCGCAGAAGCTGTCCCGATGGCGTATCCGACGAATCATAGCCACCTGGCCCCGTGCCGCACATCCTTGTATGCGCGCACTCATTAAAGAGATAATCAAACGCCGCCACCATCGCCCCATCGCCCGCCCGTCCTCCGGCAAGCTTTGAAGCCATGGCGCCCACGACCGCGCGCCCGACCACACCGCCACCCAAACCCACCGCACCCGCCGCCGCCGAGAATCCGCCCGGGGGATAAATGGGGTCGGGAGTCGAATCGCACTGACTACCACAAAAAACACCCGTCCGACACCAACCTTACCGCAACAGTCCTACCCTGTTTTCTGGCATTTAGCATGATGCTGCATTCGCTTCGCCTCTGTCTTCCGATTCCTTCTCGAACTCGCCACCCAAGAGCCCATCCGCAGCTCGGCGCGGTCGATGGCTTTTGTCCGTTATCGCCACCCCGGCGTGCTGCCGCACCGATGCCGCCATTCTGCCCCAGTTCGGCGCTTTTTGAGAATGGCAGCGACTTGTCCTGGGTTTGGGCAAGTGCGCGGCTTTCTGCCCGAACGCAAAGCATCCCATCGCTTGAGGCACTCCGCTCCTGCGCCACGACCTACTGCGCCCCAACGCGAATCCGCTTCTTTGCTTGGGGGCGGTTGATCAAAACAGCTCGCGCGACACTGACCCGCGCGGCCCGCCGCCACCCCGCAGATTAAGCCACGGCGCGGGCTGAGGGCGGGGTGCTATAATTCGCGCTTTCGCAGCAAGCGGCAGACTTCGGAGCACACACCATGGCCGGCCATAGCAAATGGGCGAACATCAAACACAAGAAAGCCGCCACCGACGCCAAGCGGGGCAAAATCTTCACCCGTCTGATCAAGGAAATCACCGTCGCCGCCAAGCTGGGCGGCAGCGACATCGGCAGCAATCCGCGCCTGCGCCTGGCGGTGGACAAGGCCTACGACAACAACATGCCCAAGGACACCATCGAGCGGGCCATCAAGCGCGGTGCGGGCGAGATGGAGGGCGTGAACTATGAAGAGATACGCTACGAGGGTTACGGTATCGGCGGCGCCGCGGTGATCGTCGATTGCCTGACGGACAATCGCACCCGCACCGTGGCCGACGTGCGCCACGCCTTCACCAAATACGGCGGCAACCTCGGCACCGATGGTTCGGTGGCCTTTTTGTTCAAGCATTGCGGGCAGATGTTGTTCGCCCCCGGCACCGACGAAGACCGGCTCATGGAAGCCGCGCTCGAAGCAGGCGCCGACGACGTGATCACCCATGAAGACGGCAGCTTCGAAGTGCTGACCGACCCCTATCAGTTCGTTGCCGTCAAGGAAGCGCTGGGGCAGGCGGGCTTCAAGCCGGAAGACGCCGAAGTGACCATGCGGCCGCAGAACGAAGTCAGCTTCCAAGGTGAAGAGGCGGCGAAGATGCAAAAGCTCATCGACGCGCTCGAAGCGCTCGATGACGTGCAGGACGTTTACACCTCGGCGGTGCTCGAGGAATGACCGCCCCACCCGGGCCGCGCGGAACACCGCTGGCGGCGGCCGGGGCAGGCGCGGGTGAAGAGCGGCGGCTCTTGGGCATCGACCCCGGCCTGCGTTGCACCGGCTTCGGCCTGATCGCGGCGCGCGGCGTCAAGCTTCAATATCTCGTAAGCGGTTGCATCCGCAACACCACCGGCGAATTGCCGGAGCGCCTGGGCGTGATCTTGCGCGACTTGTCGGAAGTGATCGCGCGTTATCAGCCGGCGGAGGTGGCTATCGAAAAGGTGTTCGTCAACGTCAATCCGCAATCGACTCTGCTCTTGGGCCAGGCCCGCGGCGCGGCGATCTGCGCCGCGGTTTTGGCGGGCTTGCCGGTGCGGGAGTACACCGCGCTGCAAGTGAAGCAAGCGGTGGTGGGCAACGGCCACGCCGCCAAGGAGCAGGTGCAGGAAATGGTCAAGCGCCTCCTGGGTTTGCCCGGCGCGCCCTCGGCCGACGCGGCCGACGCGCTGGCCTGCGCGATTTGCCATGCGCACAGCAGCAGTGGCGTATTGCCCGGCGCCAATCGCCGGGTGCGCCGCGGGAGACTTCTGGGGTGATGCCCGAGGCGGTCATCTTTGATATGGACGGCGTGTTGCTCGACACCGAGCGCATTGCCCTGGCCCTTTTGGCCGAATGCGCCGCGGCGCTCGGTTTGCCCTGGAGCGAGGCCGCCGGTCTGGGCATGGTGGGGCGCAATGAGCGCGATTCCGATCTTTGGCTCGCGGAATTTTTTGGCCCGAACTATCCGGTCGCCCCCTTGCGCGAGCGCTTCAACCAGCGCTATCGGCTGCGCATCGAGGCCGCGCCGCTGCCTCGCAAAGACGGCGTCGACGAGCTCTTGGAATGGCTCGCCTCGAAGCGTCTGCCTTGTGCGGTAGCCACCTCCACAGGTGAGGCACTGGCGCGCCACAAACTGGCCGGCGCCGGATTGATCGGGCACTTTCGGGCTATCGTCGGCGGCGATCAAGTCGCGTGCGGCAAACCGGCGCCGGATATCTATCAGGCCGCCGCGCGCGCCCTGGGCGTAGCGCCCGCTGCGGCACTGGCGCTGGAAGATTCCGACGCCGGGGTGGCCGCCGCGCAGGCGGCCGGTTGCGCGGTGATCATGGTGCCCGATGTGCGCCCGCCCGCGGCCGCCACCTTGGCTACCGGCTTGCCGGTGCTGCCTTCGCTGCATGCGGTGCGAGAGCGCCTGGCCGCCGCGGATGCGCTATCATCGCGCGAAATCGCCAAGTCCGCCCGCACTCCGATGCTCCATTCGACACCCACCCTTGCCGCATCGCCGGAGCCGCCGCGATGATCGGTCGGCTCAGTGGCACCCTGCTGGAAAAGAACCCGCCACAAATTCTGGTCGATGTGCAGGGCATCGCCTATGAGGTCGACGTGCCCATGAGCACGCTCTACAACCTGCCGGAAATCGGCCAGCGGGTCACGCTGTTCACGCATCTCACGGTGCGCGAAGACGCGCATCTCTTGTTCGGATTCGGTAGCGATGCCGAGCGGCGCACTTTTCGCGAACTCTTGAAGATTTCTGGTGTGGGCGCGCGCACGGCCCTGGCGGTGCTCTCCGGTCTGAGCGTCGCCGACCTCGCGCAGGCGGTGAACCTGCAGGAGGCGGGGCGCCTGACGCGCATACCCGGCATCGGCAAAAAGACCGCCGAGCGCCTGTTGCTGGAACTCAAAGGCAAACTCGGCGCAGACCTGGGTGTGGCGAACGCGGCGGGGGCTGCGCCCGCCGCGGGCAACGACGTGCTCAATGCGCTACTGGCCCTGGGTTACAATGAAAAAGAGGCGCTTTATGCCATCAAGCAGTTGCCCGAAGGCTTGACGGTAACTGAAGGCATTCGCGCCGCACTCAAACAACTCGGCAAATCCTGACGATGATCGAAGCCGACCGCATGGTCAGCCCCGCCCCCGCCGGCGCCCAGGAAGAGGCGCTAGAACGGGCGCTGCGCCCGCGCGAACTGGCGGAGTATGTCGGCCAGGAGAAAATTCGCGAGCAACTTTCCCTGTTCATTCAAGCGGCGCGGCAGCGCAAGGAATCGCTCGATCACGTGTTGCTGTTCGGCCCGCCGGGGTTGGGCAAGACCACGCTGTCGCACATCATCGCCCACGAATTGGGGGTGAATCTGCGCCAAACCTCCGGCCCGGTACTGGAGCGCGCCGGCGACCTGGCGGCGCAATTGACCAACCTCGAACCCAACGACGTGCTGTTCATCGACGAGATTCACCGCCTTTCGCCGGTGGTGGAAGAGATTCTCTACCCCGCGCTCGAAGACTATCAGCTCGACATCATGATCGGCGAAGGGCCATCGGCGCGCTCGGTGAAAGTGCCGCTGCCGCCCTTCACGCTGGTGGGGGCGACCACACGCGCCGGCATGCTCACCAACCCTTTGCGCGATCGGTTCGGCATCGTGGCGCGGCTGGAGTTTTACAGCGCCGAGGAGTTGTCGCGCATCGTCGCGCGTTCGGCGCGGCTGCTCGACATCGAAACCGAGGCCGCCGGCGCCCTCGAAATCGCCCAACGGGCACGTGGCACGCCGCGCATCGCCAACCGCCTGCTGCGCCGGGTGCGTGATTTCGCCCAAGTGCGGGCCGGTGGGCTGATCACACGTGAAGTGGCCGATGCGGCGCTACGCATGCTCGAAGTCGATGCGCTCGGCTTGGATGTCATGGACCGCAAGCTCCTGGGCACCGTGCTCGAAAAGTTCGCCGGCGGCCCCGTGGGCGTGGACAATCTTTCCGCGGCCATCGGCGAAGAGCGCGACACCATCGAGGATGTGCTCGAACCCTTTCTCATCCAGCAGGGTTTCTTGCAGCGCACCAGCCGCGGCCGTATGGCCACGGCGCTGGCCTACCGCCATTTCGGCCTCACCGCGCCGGCGCGCGCCGTGAGCGGCGAACTTTTCGGCGATGAGTGAGCCGTTTTTTTCGTGGCCGCTGCGGGTGTATTACGAAGACACCGACGCCGCGGGCGTGGTCTACTACGCCAATTACTTGAAGTTCCTGGAGCGCGCGCGCACCGAATGGCTGCGCGCTTTGGGTTTTGAACTCACTGAGGTGGCGCGGGTCTTTCAGCGTGTGTTCGTGGTGCGCCATGTCGGCATCGATTTCTTGCAGCCGGCGCGCCTAGGCGATGCACTGGCGGCCACCGTCGCCCTCACCGAGGCAGGCCGCAGCCGCCTGCGTCTGCACCAGGAGGTGCGCCGCGGCGAGGAAACCCTGGTGCGCGCCCAGGTGACGCTCGCTTGCCTCGACAACCAGCGCTGGCGGCCCGCCGCCATGCCCGATCCACTGTCCGCCGCTTTGGAGGCCACCCCTTGAACGTCACGTCCGACCTCTCGCTTTTTGCCTCCATCGCCCAGGCCAGCCTGCCGGTGCAGGCGGTATTGGCGCTGCTCATTTTCATCTCGCTGTGGTCTTGGTGGCAGATTTTTCTCAAGCTCTTCACCCTGCGCCGCGCCAGCCGCGAGACCGAACGCTTCGAGGACGATTTCTGGAAAGGCGGTGACCTCACCGAGCTCTACCAGCAATCCAGCCGCAGCAGTCAAGACGGGGGCGCACTGGAGCGCGTGTTCGTGGCGGGCTTTCGCGAATTCATCAAGCATAAGCGACAACCCAACGCCAACGCGGCGGCCACCATGGACAGCTCGCGTCGGGCGATGCGCGCTGCTTATCAGCGTGAACTCGATGCCTTGGAGAGCAACCTTTCGGGGCTGGCCACGGTGGGTTCGGTGAGCCCCTACATCGGGCTCTTTGGCACCGTCTGGGGGATCATGAACGCCTTTCGCGGCCTCATCAATGTCACTCAAGCAACCCTGGCCCACGTTGCCCCGGGAATTGCAGAGGCCTTGATCGCCACCGCCATCGGGCTTTTCGCGGCCATCCCCGCGGTGATCGCATACAACCGCTACAGTCACGACATCGATCGGCTGGCGATTCGCTTCGAGACTTTCATGGAGGAGTTCTCCAACATCCTCCAGCGCCAGGCTTGACATGCAAGCTCGCCGCCCTCGTCGCGCCATCAACCAGATCAACGTCGTGCCCTACATCGACGTGATGCTGGTGCTGCTGATCATTTTTATGGTCACCGCGCCGCTCATCAGCCCAGGTGAAATCGAGCTGCCGTCGGTGGGACAGAACCTCACCGCGCCAACGGCGCCCCTGGAAATCACCATCAAGCTCGATCGCAGCATGGTGCTGCGCGACCGTGCCACCGGTGGTGAAGCGCAGCGCGTCAATCGCGACGCTCTGCTCGCCGCGGTACGCACCAAGCAGGAAAGGCGTCCCGACCAGGCCGTGGTGATCGCAGCCGACAAGGGCGTGCGCTATGAGGATGTGGTGTCGGTGCTCGATCTGCTGCAGCGCAACCAGGTGAAAAAGGTCGGCCTTCTGGCGCGCTCGACCCCATGAGTGACCAGCCCGCACGGCCCCCAGAGGGCCGAGCCTCGCCCAAGCTTCTCGCCGGCGTGCTGGCAGTGCTGGTGCACGCCGCGCTGATCGTCTTCTTGATCTTCGGTGTCGATTGGCAGAACCGGCCGCCGGTGCCGGTGGTGGCGGAGTTGTTCGCGCCGCCGCTGCCCAAGGAAGCACCCCCGCCTCCGCAGCCGGCTGCCCCGCAGCGCGAGCCGGAAGCGGTGAAGCCGCCGCCACAGAAGACCGAGCCGCCACCACCGCCGCCGCCCGATCCTGCCGAAATCGCCCTCAAGGCGAAGCGCGAGCAGGAGCGCATCAAGAAGGAGCAGGAAGCGCGCGAGATGGAGGAAAAGAAGCGCGCAGAGGAACGCAGGCGCGAGGAAGAAAAGAAGCGCGAAGCCGAGCGCAAGAAACAGGAGGAGATCAAGCTCGCGCGCGTTCGCGAGGCGCAAGCGCGCGAAGCCGAAGCCTTGCGCCAACAGGAGGAACATGCCCGCCAAGCGGCCCTGCAAGCGGCACAAGCGGCACGCGCCAAGGCTTTCGCCGACTACATCCAGCGCATTTCCGCCAAGATCCGCGGCAACATCGTCCTGCCGCCCGATCTGCCAGGCAATCCGGAAGCGATATTCGAGGTGGTGCAGCTGCCGACCGGCGAAATCATTCAGGCCGAACTAAGAAGATCGAGCGGCGTGAAAGCCTACGACGACGCCGTGGAGCGCGCGATTCTGAAGTCCTCGCCCTTGCCCAAAGCCGAGCCGGCCGAGCTATTTCAGCGCCGACTCAACCTGAAGTTCCGGCCGAGGGAGTAGAGGGGGAGACGGGCGCCGCCGCGCTTTTGCCCACCACCTCCATGGTGGTCCACACCCATTCGGCGTGGCGTTCCAGCGCATGGCGCAGCAGGATGCTGTAGTTGGTCTGCCCGGTATTTACGCTGATGACCTGGTTGGCCTCGTATTCGGAAGCGGGAACGATCAGCGTCTTGCTGGTGCTCTTGCTCTCGGGATCGAGCGGCGTGAGATAAAAACCTTCGCGGCGCTGACCTTGGATCGTGGTTTCTTCGCCGTTGACCGAATATCCCGTCGGGAGGCGATGGCGCTGGGCTTGGAGCATGATGCGTACCGGCCGGTGGGCGATGATCTGCAGGCCCAAATCAACCTGGTCGGCAGTGATGCGCTTGATTCGGCGCACGATCCCCAAGGTCCACTCTTCCCGGCCGTCTTCCAAGAAGATGGCGAGAGTGCCCAGATCGCTCACCGTCAGGCCGTTACCCTTGGTCAGTACGCGGCAGCCGGTTGGGCCACGGTCGAGGATTTGGCAGGTATCGCCCAGCACCGGCATAGGCGGTCCATCCTGCTGTTTCTCCCGCTCCTTGGCCTTGGCCTCCTGCGCCTCGCGCTGCTTGTTGGTCTGCTCGTTGACATGCCCGTAGATGAAGAGCGCTTGCTTGTCGGTGTAGGAGTACTTTTGCGCCCCGGCGGGACCCTTGGCCTTGCGCTCGATCCAGCGATCCATCTCGGTCAGCGCGTTCCAAGAAGACCGAAAGCCGACGACCAGTCGCGCCCGGATGACCTCCTGAGCGCGTGGCTCGTTGCGCGTGACCGGCTTGAACTCGGGTGCAAAGTAGTCGATCACCTTGCCGATCGCGGACAGATACTCATTGACCTGATCCTCGACCTGGCGCGCGGGCCCCTTCAGAAGTTCTTCCTTGAGCGCCTGCTGGTACTGCACGATGGCCCCATGCATGGGCGCGGTGTCGAGGTAGAGGAACTGCCCGCCGGTGGGTTGAAAGCGCTTACGGCGCAGCCCTTCGACTCCGGAAAGATCGACGTAGAATCCTTCCGGGGTCTTGGCATGGGGGGTGAGCGCGATGTCTGCGGACCAGGCCGGAAGCTTGGAATTGAGCCATTCCACCTGCGGCGGCGCGAGGTTGCCGGTGTTCATGAGTTGCAGCAGCAGCGTGTGCAAGTACTCGCGCTCGATGGTGGTCTGTCGCGCGCCGTCGGCGCCCATGATGTCGGCGGGGGTCTTCTCGATTCCCTGGCGGCAGGCCAGTGCGTAGTTGGCGTGCAGGTCACGCCAGCGGCCCGGAATCCACTGCTCGTAGCGAAACAAGCGGAACTTCGCGTCGATGCCGCGGTGCCGCATCAAGCGCACTAGCAGCGGCAGGAGGCCTGCCTGCCAACGCTTGGCATCCATGCGCTGCGGCAGTTCGCGCATCAGGAAATCATAGGCGGCGATGAAGCCCAGGGTGAGATCATAGACGCTGGCCCAGAGGCGCTTCTCCAGTGCCCCCACCGTACGCACATTGGCCACGTACTGGCTGGTGAGCTCCGCCGCCTTCGGCGCCAGAGCGTCGTCGAGCATCACCAGCGCCTGCAGCTGTCCGAGGTCGGGCTTCTCCATTTCCGAGGGTAGGGCACGCAGCAAAGCGCTCGCCGCGTCGACCGTCGCCAGCGCATCTCCGGGCGGCCGATCTTCCAGCCACTTGGCGACCGACTTGGGCGAGAGCAGCGTGAAGCCCTCTTTGCGTCCGAATATCGAAAAGCTGAACATGGGTGAATTCAGTCCCCGCCGATGCCCTGCCGCATGCTACCCCGCTTCCTCAGTCCATGCCATCCCTTGTCTGGGGGGCGCGGCGCAACGGTTTTTGCCGTAAGATTGCCATTTTAGCGCCTTTTTCGTCACCCATAGCCCTTTTTGTCCTGAACCCATGAAAACCCCCTCCCTCCTTCTTGCTCTCGGTTTGGGCTGCCTTGCGCCCGTCGCGGCAGCCGATGCCCCCAATTCCTCCGCCAAGAATGGCCCAACTGCTGCGACCGCCAAGGTGAATGAGCTCAAGATCGTCGATCTCGCGGTGGGCAAAGGTCCACAAGCGCAAACGGGGCACCCGGTATGGGTCCATTACACGGGTTGGCTATACGATCCGGCAGCACCCGAGCATAAAGGCAAGAAATTCGACTCCTCGGAAGGCCGGCCGACGCCGTTTGGCTTCTTTCTTGGAGTCGGCAGGGTGATCAAGGGCTGGGACCAAGGTGTTCCCGGAATGAAGATCGGCGGCAAGCGCCGTCTGATCATTCCCGCCGAGCTCGCCTATGGCGACAAGGGCGTGGGCGAGGTCATCCCCCCGAATGCGGCGTTGATCTTCGACATCGAGTTGGTGGACGCCAAGTGACCGAGGCTGCTCCGGCAGTCCGCAGGGCGACGCTGCGCGGCGACTACCGCGCGCCCGCCTACCTGATCGACGCGGTGGACCTGCAAGTCCAGCTCGATCCTTCCCGGACGCAGGTGACCGCGGAGTTGCGCTTTCGCGCCAATCCGGCGGTCCCGCCAGGGCAGCCCTTGGTGCTGCAAGGCGAAGGGCAGCGTGAGGTGAGTGTTCGGCTCAACGGCGAGCCTTTGGCGGCGGAACGCTTCCAGCTCACCGATTCATCCCTGAGCTTGCCCGACCCCCCCGCAGCCGGGGTTCTGACCGTGACCGCCACGATCGACCCGAGCGCCAATACCGCCCTCGAGGGCCTGTATCTTTCCAGCGGCGTCTTCTGCACCCAGTGCGAACCCGAGGGTTTCCGCCGCATCGCTTTCTACCCCGATCGCCCCGACGTACTGGCGATCTTCACCGTGACCCTCATTGCGGACAAAGCCCATTTCCCCGTAATGTTGTCCAACGGCAACCGTATTGCTCAGGGCGATTTGCCCGAAGGCCGGCACTTCGCCACCTGGAACGACCCGTTCCCCAAGCCCTCTTATCTTTTCGCACTGGTGGCGGGCGACCTGTCGGTGTTCGACGATTACTACCTCACCCGTTCGGGGCGCAAGGCCTCCCTGCAAATTTATTCTACACCGGCAAATCTCGATCGTTGTCAGCACGCCATGGAGTCACTCAAGCGGTCCATGCGCTGGGACGAAGAGCGTTTTGGACTCGAATACGATCTCGACAGCTTCATGATCTTCTGCGCCGACGATTTCAACATGGGCGCCATGGAGAACAAGGGGCTCAACATTTTCAACTCCAAGTGCCTGCTCGCCCGGCCAGACACGGCCACGGACGAGGATTTCCAGCGTATCGAAGCGGTCGTCGCGCATGAGTATTTCCACAACTGGACCGGCAACCGGGTCACTTGCCGAGACTGGTTCCAACTGAGCCTTAAGGAAGGCCTCACCGTCTTCCGCGACCAGGAGTTCTCGGCCGATGTCGGGTCGCGCGCAGTGGAGCGCATCGCCGCGGTGAACGCCCTGCGTATCCACCAGTTTCCGGAAGACGCGGGACCCATGGCGCATCCGGTGCGCCCCGACTCCTACATGGAGATCAACAACTTCTACACCATGACGGTGTACGAAAAAGGCGCCGAGGTCATTCGGATGATGCACACCCTGCTGGGTGAGCAGAGATTCCAGCAAGGCGTGGCGCTCTATTTCCAGCGCTTCGACGGTCAGGCGGTGACTTGCGAGGATTTCGTGCAGGCAATGCAAGACGCCTCGGGCATCGATCTCACGCAGTTTCGCCTCTGGTACAGCCAGGCCGGAACGCCGCTGTTGCGTGCGCGGGAGCGCTACGAGGAAACCACACAGCGCTACGTGCTCGAAATCGAACAAAGCTGCGCGGCGACGCCGGGCCAGTCGACGAAAAGTCCCTTTCACATCCCGCTGGCGCTGGGGCTCCTGGGCCCCGACGGCCGGGACCTGCTGCAGCGTCCCGCTGGTGGCACCGATGCCGCCCAGGGCACGCTCGTGCTCTCGGTTACCAAAAAGCGCCAAGAGTTCCATTTCACCGGCCTGGCAGCCCGACCGGTGCCTTCGCTCCTGCGCGGCTTTTCCGCGCCCGTGAAGCTCGAATTCGATTACAGTGATGCCGACCTGGCGTTTCTCTCGAGCCACGACAGCGATCCGGTGAATCGTTGGGAGGCGGCACAGCGGCTTTTGCTGCGCTCGCTCGACCGCCTGCTGCTGGCTGATCGCGAGGGCGTCCCGCCCCGAGTCGACGATGCCGTGATCGACGCGGTGCGTGCCCTGCTGCTCGATGGGCGGGGCGACCCGGCCCTGCGCGCGCTGGCTATCGCGCCGCCGGACTTCGGTTACGTCGCGGAACAGCAAAGCACCATCGACGTCGACGCCATCCATCACGCCCGCGAATTCCTGCGCCGAGAAATCGCCAGCCGGCTGCGCGAGGAGTTCACCGCCACTTACCGTGCGCACAGACCCGGCGAACCCTATCGTCTCAACCAGAAAGACATCGCGCGCCGCGCTCTGGCCAACGCCTGCCTTGCCTACCTTGGCGTGCTCGACGACGAGCACGCACGCGCATTGGCGCTGGACCAGTTTCGTCAGGCGGACAATATGACCGATACGCAAGCCGCGTTGGTCGCCCTCAACGATAGCGCCGGCCCGGAGCGCACCGCCGCCTTGGTGGCTTTTTACAACCGCTGGCAACACGACCCGCTCGTGCTCGACAAATGGCTGGCCCTGCAAAGCATCTCCAGCCTTCCCGATACGATCACCACGGTGAGGAGCTTGCTACGGCACCCGGCCTACGATGGGCGCAATCCCAATCGCGTGCGCGCCCTGTTGGGTAGTTTCGCATTACGCAATTGGCTGCGCTTTCATGCGCCTTCGGGCGAAGCCTATGCGCTGCTTGCCGACCAGATCCTGGTGCTCGATGCACAGAACCCGCAGATCGCGGCACGCCTGGCGAGCGCCTTCAATCATTGGCGCCGCTTTGACGCACGGCGCCAAACCGCGCAGAAAAGCGAGCTGGAGCACCTGCTCGCCGCGCCCAAGCTGTCGCCGGACGTTTACGAGATCGTGAGCAAGGCCCTGGCGGCCGGAGTCTGAGCGCCCGGGAAATTGCGCGCGGCGGCAAACAGCCGCGGCGCGTCTTGGTCCGCATTGCTCCTAAAGGCGGCCGAGCTTGCGATACAGCGTATTGCGGCTGATCCCAAGATGCCTGGCGGCGGCGGAGACATTGCCGCCGGCCTCCTGGAGAGCCTTGTGAATGGCCTGCAATTCGACGTCCGCGAGGCGCCCGCCATCGCCACCGGCGCTGGGACCCCAAACGCCGCGCGAATTCTCGACCCGGCCTGGCGCAACCGCTCGGGACACGGCTGGGCGCTGGAGATTTTTCCCCTTGTTCGCGACCTCGCCATCGGGCCGAGCGACTTGTTCACCGGGCCCGGCGTCGATGACCACCCGGGCAAGGCCTGCCGCGTGGGAAGGCAAGGCGCTCAGGCGCAGAAACAAGCGGTGCGCCGGGCCCGCGGAAACCTCACAGATCGCCGCGGGATCGGCTCGCAATCGATCAATCAGTCTCCCCAAGGGAAGATCGAATAGAAGCGAGCAATGCTGGTCGATCAATTCCTTGGCTGGAGAGCCCAAAATGCGCAATCCGGCGTTGTTGATCCCGAGAATCCGTCCTTCCGGGGAGAGGGCGATCACCCCTTCGCCCGGGCCACCGAGGAATTCCGCCCGTGGATGGAAGGACACCCGCAGCGCGTTGGCGCAGGCGCTGTCGAACAGCCGGCGCTCAACGATTTGCGCGGCCATGCTGGCCAAGCCCAGGGTATGGCTCTGATAGGCGCGATGGTCGCCAGAGATGTCCAAGACCCCGATGATGTCGCCACGAGGATCAAAAAGCGGCGTCGCACTGCAAGTCAGAAAGGTGTTGCGCTCTATGAAATGCTCGGCGCCGAAAATCTCCACCGACCGCCCCTCGATGAGGGCCGTGCCGATGGCATTGGTGCCGCGGCGCTCCTCCTGCCAGCACGCACCAGGCCGCAGGGCAACACGCCCGGCGCGGTCGACGAAATCCGCGTCCCCTATGGTCTGTAGGATCGTGCCCCGCCGATCCGACAGAATCACCATGGAGCCGGAATGCCGAATCTGCTCGAAAACATACTCCATGACCGACTGGGAGCAAGCCAACAAGTCGCGGTTGCGCTCGCGATGTTGCCGCAGCTGCTGGGCGCTCATGCCGTCACAGGAGAAATGCCGGGTCGTGGGTTGCAGCCCGGCACCGCGGCATCGGTCCCACGAGCGCAGTACGGCGGCACTCAGGAGCGCATCGGGGGCGCCGCCCTCCAGAAAAAAGCTGCGCCTTGCTTGCTGCAGGCGCAGATTGTTCATGCGCTCGGGTGAGCGCAGCGGCAGCATTTCGACCATCCTCCCTCCAGAACTCGGCGCCTCGTGGCAAACCCTAGCACAGCCTCGGCCTTTCGGCAAAACCCGCCCAACGCTACAAATGGCGCGCTTGCCGATCACCAATAAGATTCAACGGTAATCTGCCCCGGAGCCTTTTTTTTGTTCCGTCTGAATCCGCAGCTCTCGAGCACGGCCGTGGTGTCGCGCAGCATGTCGGGGTTACCGCAGAGCATCAGTTGCGCGCTCTCCGGGACCAAGACCGCACCGGCGGCCGCTTGCAGGCGGCCATCGGCGATCGCCTGTGGTATCCGCCCGTCTAGCGCCCCAGGAACCGATTCGCGACTCACCATGGAGAGGTACCGAAACTGCCCGGGATGGGCAGCGGCGAATTCGGCGATACGCTCGCGGTAAGTGAGTTCCTTGGCCTCGCGCACGGCATGCACCAGAACGACGCGCGCAAAGCGCAGCCACGGTTCGGGCGTGGCGAGTATCGACAGAAAGGGGCCGATCCCGGTGCCCGTAGAAAGGCACCATAGACTCTGCGCCTGGGGCAGCGCCTCCAAAGTGAAGAGGCCGCTGGGTTTGGGGGCGAGGAACACCGTGTCGCCGGGGCCGAGACGCTCCAGGCGGGGCGTCAACACTCCGTCAGGCACGCTGATGAAGTAGAATTCGAGCGGCTGCCGGCCGGGTGGGTTGACGAGCGAATACGGCCGCTCGACCATTTCGCCCTGCGCCCCCGGAAGCGCGATGCGCGCGAACTGCCCGGCCACGAAGGGCGGATATGCCGCCGCGATGTTGATGCTGAAGAGCCGTGACGTCCAAGAGCGCAGTTCCACCACCGAACCTGCAAGCCAGGTCTTTTCCATATGTCCACCCCCAGTCAGTCCACCCGGCCATCGCGGCGCCACCACCACAGCGGCCCAGTGTATTTGCGCGCACCCCAAGTCGAGGATGCCCGCGCCTTCTGCGCCGCCGTGCGCTCGAGCCGCCGCCTGCATGCCCGCTGGGTGGCCCCGCCGGCCACGCCGGCGCGCTACCGCACCTGGCTCAAAGCCGCCGCCCCGGACCGTCGCCGCGTCTTCTTGGTGTGCCGTCGCACGGATGACGCCTTGGTCGGCGCTTACATCGTCGCCGAAATCATCCGCGGCTCGTTGCACAGCGCCTTTCTCGGATATTACGGGTTTGTGCCCCACGCGCGCCAGGGTCTCATGCGCGCCGGGCTTGCCCTGGTTCTGCGCGAGGTCTTCCAGACGCTCAAACTGCATCGGCTCGAGGCCAACATCCAGCCTGACAACACCGCCTCCATCGCGCTCGCCCGCGGCGCCGGCTTTCGGCTCGAAGGCTACTCGCCGCGTTATCTCAAAGTCGCTGGCCGCTGGCGTGATCACGAGCGCTGGGCGCTCCTGGCGGAAGATTGGAAGGGTCGGCGCTTTGTCTGAGCGATCGCTCGCCGCGCCGCGCCGAGTGGCCTTTTCGCGCTCGCCTAAGCGCCGCTTGCTTGGGCATCGCCCAGAGCAAGCACGTCTAGGCATGCCCATCGCGGCACTTGCGCTCTTGGCTGCATGCGCAGGTCCAGCGCCGCGACTCGCCGCGACCTTGACATTCGGACCCGTGGAGCTGGCCGCGCAGGGCTATCACCAGCGCTGCCTGACCCTCGATCCGGGCGCTCGCTTGGGCTATGACTTCTCGGCCAATCCGCCGCTGCACTTCGTGGTGGAATATCGCCAGGGGGAAGCTGCCTATCAGCCTCTGCGCATCGAATTGGCGGCGGCAGAAGCAGGCTGGTTTCTGCCCGTTGCGGGTCGTGAATACTGCCTGCGCTGGGAGAACCACAGCGGCTATCCCGCGCTGTTGCGCTACCGTCTCCAGCCGGGCCGATGAACGCACCGAAAAGCTTGCTCTTCGATCTCGACGGCACGCTCACCAACAATCAACCGGGCATCCGCCGATGTATCAGCCATGCTCTGCGGCGCCTCGGCCAGCCGGAACCGACTCCGGAAGCTCTTGTCGGCGTCGTCGGCCCGCCGCTGCGCCAGACGTTCGCGCGCCTCTTGAACACCACCGAGAGCACTGCCGTCGAAACCGCCATCGGGTTCTATCGTGAGCGCTACCACCGCTCAGGCTGGTCGGAGAACAGCGTCTATGAGGGCGTGGCGGAAGCACTGGAGCGATTGCGCCGGAGCGGCCATGTGCTCTTTGTCTGCACCAGCAAGCCGCGGGTTTTCGCGGTACGCATTCTTGAACACTTCGCGTTGGCGGGTTTCTTCCAGGGCATCCATGGGCCCGAACTCGATGGCCGGCACGATTGCAAGAATGCGCTCATGTCGCATCTTTTGGCGGCCGAGGGGCTCGATCCGGCCAACTGCCTGATGATCGGCGATCGGGAACACGATGCCCTCGCCGCACGCGCCAACGGTGTCGCCGCCTTGGGTGTGCTCTATGGTTTCGGCACCCGCGCGGAACTGGAAGCCGCGGGCGTGACCCTCTTCGCAGCGTCCGCTCCCGACTTGCCGCCGGCGGTCAGGGCCGATCGCGTGCGCGGCTAGGTTCACCGCGCGGGGGCGCGGCACGAAGCCTCAGACTGGATCCCAACTGAACACGTCGGTGGTCTTGTCCAGTGGGGTAAATGCCGCCGCGAGTGACGCCATGGCGTGCTCGTGCAGGGTCTCGGGCGTCCACCCCTCACTCCGATGCACCGAGCGCACCGGCCGCGGCTGGCTCATGACGAATATTTCGTTGTTGCGTACCGCGAAGATCTGCCCATTCACCGCTTTGGCGGCATCGCTGGCGAGATAAACGACCAGAGGCGCGATTTTCGCTGGCGTCATCTGCTTCAAGCGTTCGATCCGCGCTTGCTGAGCGGGTGTGTCGGCCGGGATGGAGGCGATCATTCGGCTCCAGGCAAAGGGGGCGATGCAATTCGAGCGCACTCCGAAATTCGCCATGTCCAGGGCGATCGATTTAGAGAGCGCGGCAATACCCAGCTTGGCGGCGGAATAGTTGGCCTGGCCCACCATGCCGATCAGGCCGGAAGTCGAGGTCATATGCACGAAGGCACCTGCCCCCTGTTCGCGAAAGTGGGTGGCGGCAGCGCGCGAGACGTGGAAGCTGCCGTAGAGATGTACCTTGATCACAGCGTCCCATTCTTCCTCGCTCATCTTGTGGAAGAAGCGGTCACGCAGAATTCCGGCGTTGTTGACCACAGCGTCGACGCGTCCAAAATGATCCATGGCGCTCTGCACGATGCGCGCGGCGCCACTCGCTTCGGATACGCTGTCGGTGTTGGCTACGGCTTCGCCACCGGCCGCTTTGATCTCTTCCACGACCGCTTGGGCCGGCCCGGCGCTCTGCCCCTCGCCGCCAAGCGAGGCGCCGATGTCATTGACGACTACTCTGGCGCCGTAGCGCCCTGCCAGAAGCGCGATATCGCGGCCGATGCCACCTCCCGCACCGGTGACGATGAGAACTTTGTTTTCCAATGAAACGACCGAAGACATATTTGCTTCCAGTAGTGGCGGTGATCGACCCGGCAGCCCACCCAAACACCAGCGTGCCGCCAACGAATGTTCAGAAAGGCAGCGCCGCGGCTTCGCGCTGCGCCGATTTGGTCTCCCGCTCGATCAGCTTGAGCATGGTATCGATGGAAATGGAGCGGAAGGTCGCTTTGGCGGTCTCGTCGACCTCGGCGAGCACGTTGCCTATGGCTCGGCCCACGTCGGTGGTGTGCTCCTTGTCGCCGCTCTCCGCCGGGCGGGCGCTGATATCTTCGAACAGTTCGATGATGTCGTAGAGCGTTAGCCGCTTGGCGTTGCCCTTGAAGCGATAGCCGCCGCCCACGCCGCGCGATGCCTCGACCAAACCCATGCGCCCGAGGTGCCGCAACACCTTGGCGAGATGATGGGGTGAAACACCGTATTTTTCCGCGATGTGCGCGGCGGAAATCTGCCGCGTGGGGTCGGTGGCCGCTTCGAGGATGCTGCACAAGGCGATGGTCGTGTTCTTCTGCAATTTCATGCCCAGGCTCCCGTTCGGCGATCAGTCGAGGTCGCGCTCGAGCGCGATGAAGGGCGCGGCCATCAAGCCTTGGCTGCGGAAAAAGGACATGATCAGCCCGTTGTCACGCGCGAGCATGGTGCGCACTTTGGTGACACCCGCGCGCCGGAAGCCCGCGCAAATCGCGTCCAGGAGCTTGCTGCCTATGCCGCCCTCGCGAGTCTCCGGTCGCACATTGATACCGAACACCCAGCCGCAGGGTGCGGAACCAAATTCCCAGTCGCGGACTTCACCGATGATGTAACCTTGCAACACGCCGCCGTCTTCGGCGACGAGAAACAGGCGGTTCTGGTGGGACCGCATGCCATAGCGATGAAACAGCTCATACCAATAGTCGACCTTTTCGATGCCCGTGATTTCTTTGTCGATGGCGATGACCTGATCGAGATCATCGGCCTCGGCGGGCCGGATGCGCGCGCTGCGCGGCTCGGCATTCTCCCGCTGCGGGGTGTTGGCGGCGCTGAGGGAAGGCGGCTCGACACGCAAGTTGGCTCGAGACCTTTTCTTGACCGGGGGCATTTACAATATCCCTGACTTTCGTCAAAATAGATTATGGTATTTAAGTACCATATTACCATAATATACCGGTTGCCCGCCGGGTCAAGTGGCCCGAAAGGCTTCTACAATGCTGTAGTGTTGCCTAACCCCCAACTGGAGGATGGATTATGTCACAGACACTTCGTAAACGTGCCCTTGCCTGGTGCGTCGCTGGCCTTGCCGCGGCAACCCCTTGGCTCTGCGCTCCCGCGCTTGCCCAGGAGCCCATCAAGATCGGAACATTCCTGTCGGTGACGGGCCCCGCGTCCTTCCTCGGCGATCCCGAACTCAAAACCCTGGAGATGTACATCGAACGCGTGAACGCGGCCGGTGGCGTGCTGGGCCGCAAACTGCAACTGGTGAGTTATGACGACGCGGGCGACGCCGAGAAAGCGCGCACCTTCGCCACCCGCCTCATCGAGCAGGACAAGGTCGACATCATTCTGGGCGGCTCCACCACCGGCACCACCATGGCCGCGGTGCCCCTGGTCGAAAAAGCCGGCACCCCCTTCGTTTCTTTCGCCGGCGCGGTGGTCATCATCGAGCCGGTGAAGAAGTGGGTGTTCAAGACCCCGCACACCGATCGCATGGCCTGCGAGAAGATCTTCGTCGACATGCAGGCCCGTAAGCTCTCCAAGCTCGCGCTGATTTCCGGCTCCGGCGGGTTCGACAAGTCGATGCGCGCCGAATGCCTGAAAGTGGCCCCCAAGTACAAGATCGACATCGTCGCCGATGAAACCTACGGCGCCGGTGACACCGACATGAGCGCCCAGCTCACCAAAATCAAGAACACCGCCGGCGTGCAAGCGGTCATGAACCCCGGTTTTGGCCAAGGTCCGGCGATCGTTACCAAGAACTTCAAGCAGTTGGGCATGACCATGCCCTTCTATCAGTCGCACGGCGTGGCTTCCAAGGAGTTCATCAAGCTCGCCGGGGATGCCGCCGAAGGCGTGCGCCTGCCGGCTTCGGCGCTGCTGGTGGCGGAAGTGTTGCCCGACAGCGACCCGCAGAAGAAGGTGCTGGTCTCTTACAAGAAGTCCTATGAGGAGAAGTTCAAATCCGACGTCTCGACCTTCGGCGGCCACGCCTACGACGGCCTGATGATGGCGGTGGAAGCGATGAAAAAAGCCGGCTCTACGGACAAGGCCAAAGTACGTGACGCGCTGGAAGCGACCAAGGGCTACATGGGCACGGCCGGCGTGGTGAATATGTCGGCCACGGATCACATGGGCCTCGACCTCACCGCCTTCCGCATGCTGGAAGTGAAGGGCGGCACCTGGACGCTCGCCAAGTAGGCCCCCGCCCAGCGCCAAGAGCATGGAAGGCAAGGAATGAGCGCCGAACTCGCGCAATATCTCACCACGGGGATCACCGTGGGGGCGGTTTACGCGCTCGTGGCGCTGGGTTTCTCTTTGATCTATAACGCTTCCCACGTGATCAATTTCGCCCAGGGCGAATTCGTCATGATCGGCGGCATGAGCGCGGTCTCCCTCGTGGCCGCGGGTTTGCCTTTGATCGCGGCGGTTCCCCTGGCGATTGCGGTCACGGTGGTGGTGGGTATCTTCCTTGAGAAATTCACGGTCGAACCCGCCCGCGGCGCCTCGCTGGTGACACTCATCATCATCACCATCGGCGCCTCCATTTTCTTGCGCGGGCTTGCCGCCATCGTCTGGGACAAGAAGCTACACGCGCTGCCGGCGTTCAGCGGCAATCAGCCCATCTCTTTTCTCGGCGCCAGCGTGGTACCGCAAAGCCTCTGGGTACTAGGCGCGACCCTGGTCATCGTTCTCGCGCTCGCGTGGTTTTTTGGCAAGACGCGTGTCGGCAAAGGCATGCTGGCCACTTCGCACAATCGCTTGGCGGCGCAGCTGGTAGGCATCAACGTGCGCAAGGTGCTGTTGCTGTCCTTCGCGGTTTCCGCGGGCTTGGGCGGCGCGGCCGGCATCTTGGTCGCGCCGATCACTACCACCTCGGTGGACGTGGGCGTGATGCTCGGTCTCAAAGGTTTCGCCGCCGCCGTGCTGGGGGGGCTGGGTAGCGGTCCCGGTGCTCTGGTCGGTGGCTTTGTGCTCGGTGTCGTGGAAAGCCTCTGCGCCGGCTATCTGTCTTCCGCTTACAAGGACGCCATCGCCTTCGTGCTGATGCTCGGCGTGCTGTTTTTCCTGCCCAGCGGTCTGCTGGGCAAGCGCGCCGCCGACCGGGTCTGATTCATGTCCAATCTCCGTACATCGCGGCACCACGGGCTCATTGCGCTCGCCGCCGTCATCTTGCTTCTGCCGTTGGTTCTGGCCAACAAATACTTCTACGACGTCGCCATTCTCATCGGCTTCAACGCCATCGTCTGCATCGGCCTCAATCTGCTGGTCGGCTATGCCGGGCAGATCAGCCTCGGCCACGCCGGCTTTTTTGGCTTGGGAGCCTATGCCTCGGCAGTTCTTTGCGGCAACTACAACTGGTCCCCGGTTTTGGCCGCATTGGCCGGGATGGTCGCCGTGGGCTTGCTGGCCTTTGTCGCCGGTCGACCCATCCTGAAGCTCAAGGGTCATTATCTCGCCATGGCGACCTTGGGCTTAGGGATCATCATTTCCCTGGTTATCGTCAACCAGGATCGTCTCACCGGCGGGCCGGACGGCATCAGCGTGCCGGCGTTTTCGCTTCTAGGCTTCACGCTCAACGACGAGCGCGCCTGGTACTGGTTTGTCGGCGCCCTATTGCTGCTCACCGTCTGGTTCTCGCAGAACCTGATCGACTCGCCCATGGGTCGGGCCTTGCGAGCGCTCCACAGCTCCGAAGTGGGCGCCCAGGCCACCGGGATAAACGCGGCGGCGCACAAGCTGCAGATCTTCGTTCTCTCGGCCACCTTTGCTGCGGGCGCGGGCAGCCTGGCGGCGCATTACTCGGGCTTCATTACCCCTGCGAAGGCGAGTTTTGTTCACTCGGTCGAGCTGGTGACCATGGTGGTGTTCGGCGGTATGGCCTCGATCTACGGTGCGGTAGTGGGAGCCGCGGTGCTCACCCTGCTGCCCCAAGTGCTCACCGTGCTCAAGGACTACGAAATGGTGGTGCTCGGCGCGGTGATGATGGCCACCATGATCTTCCTGCCCAAGGGCCTCGTCCCCAGTCTCGAGGCCTTGTTGGCGAAGAGGCGCAAGCCGTGAGTATCCTCTCGGTCTCCAAGATGACCCGCCGCTTCGGAGGGCTCACCGCGGTCGATGAGGTGAGCCTCGAAGTTCAGCCCGGCACGGTGCATGCCGTGATCGGACCCAATGGCGCGGGCAAGACCACGCTGCTCAATCTGATGTGCGGCATCTATACGCCGAGTTCGGGTGAAATCCGCCTGGGCGACAGTGATCTCACCGGCGCACCGCACTACGCTTTCGCGCGCCGGGGCCTGGGCCGCACCTTTCAGACACCGCAGATCTTCAACAACATGACCGCCCTGGAAAACGTCATGGTCGGCCGCTTCGTGCATGAGCAGCGCGGGCTCTTCTTGGGGCTCGCTCAGGCGCTGTTGCGCTTGCCGGCTCTTCGCTCCGCGGAGCGCCAGAGTCGCGAGGAAGCCGCCGAACTCATGCGCGCCGTGGGGCTCGAGCGTTATCTGGACGCCGATGCCGATGCGCTGCCCTATGGCGCTTTGAAGCGCCTCGAAATAGCCCGAGCGCTCGCCTTGCAGCCCAAGCTCCTGCTTCTCGACGAACCGGCGGCAGGACTCAACCACAGCGAAGCGATGGAGATCGAGGAGCTGATCGGCCACCTCGTCGAGCGCGGGATGACCGTGGTGCTGGTGGAACACAACATGCGCCTGGTGATGGAAGTCTCCAACGCCATTCTCGTTCTCGATCACGGGAGGCGCCTCGCCGAAGGCACGCCGCAGGAAGTGCGCGAGAACCCCTCCGTGATCGAAGCCTATCTCGGCAAAGAGGCCACTCAAGATGCTCGAAGCGCAGTCACTGTCTAGCTTCCACGGCCACGTGCAGGCCGTGGCGGAGGTGAGCATCAAGGTCGAGGCGGGCGAACTCGTCGCCTTGGTGGGCGCCAATGGCGCGGGCAAGACCACGCTGCTGCGCACGCTCTCCGGAGTGCACCCCGCGGCTGCGGGCAGTGTGCGCTTCTGCGGCGAGGACATCACCAAGGCCAGCCCCGCCAAGCGCGTGCGGCTGGGCATGGCCCAGGTGCCGGAGGGCCGGCAGGTGTTCGGCCCGCTGTCCGTCGAAGACAACCTGGTGCTGGGCGGATACCTGCGCCCGGAAGAGGATTGCGCCGCGGACATCGAAATGGTTTACGGCATGTTCCCGATCCTGAAGAAAAAGCGCGAGGAGGCGGCCGGAACACTCTCCGGCGGTCAGCAGCAGATGCTCGCCTTGGGGCGCGCGCTGCTCGCCAAGCCCAAACTCTTGCTGCTCGACGAACCGTCGATGGGGTTGGCACCGAACTTGGTGGCGGAGATCTTCGCCCACATCGCCGCACTTAAGAGCCAGATGACCATATTGCTCGTCGACCAGAATGCGCGCGGCGCGCTAAAAATCGCCGACCGGGCCTATGTGCTGGAGACCGGGCGCATCGCACTGCAGGGTACTGGTGGCGAGCTCGCTGCCGATCCGCGTGTCCAGGAAGCTTATTTGGGATTGTGATTGAGGCGGGCGCAAGCCGCGCCGCCGCGTACTTGAGGAGCACTGATGAAAGCCACTCTGCAAACCGGAGTAACGACTACCCGGCGCTTCGCCATCGACCGCGAGCGCACCATCGACTTCATGGGTGAAAATGCTCGGGTTTATGCCACCCCGATGCTGGTCCGCGACATTGAGGTGACCTGCCGCGAGCTACTGCTGCAACATCTCGATGCCGGCGAAGATTCGGTCGGCACTCGGGTGGAGGTCGATCACCTGGCCGCCACGCTGCTCGGGCAGAATGTCGACATCACCGTCACTATCGCCGAGGTGAAGGGCCGCGCGGTCAATTTCGAAATCGGCGCAACCGACGGCGTGGACACCATTTGCAAGGGCAAACATGCGCGTTTCGTGGTCGATGTGAAGGCCACCGAGCAGCGGCTTGCCGCAAAGCGCGCCAAAGCGGGCCTGCCCTAAAGCGCCCGCATCGAACACCAGCTCCTTTGGGGAACTACGCATGACACGTTGGGTAATGGTCGCGGATCTGCGCCGCTGCATCGGCTGCCAGACCTGCACCGCCGCCTGCCGGCAGGCCAACAACACGCCGGTCGGCGTGCAGTGGCGGCGCGTCCTGGACATGGAATTCGGCGAATATCCGCAGGTGAAGCGCGCTTTCGTGCCGGTCGGCTGCCAGCATTGCAGCGATCCGCCCTGCATGGAGGTTTGCCCGTCCACCGCCACCAGGCAGCGCCCCGATGGCATCGTCACCATCGACTACGACTTGTGCATCGGCTGCGCCTACTGCGCGGTGGCTTGCCCCTATCAGGCGCGCTACCGCAGCGACGAGCCGGCTTATGCCTACGATGAAGCCATCCCCGCCGAAACGGTCGACTTCGATCCAGGGCGCCTGGGCGTGGCCACCAAGTGCACTTTCTGCGTCGATCGCATCGATGACGGCCTAGCCCGCGGCCTCAAACCGGGCGTGGACCCTGAAGCCACACCCGCTTGCGCCAATGCCTGCATCTCCAAAGCACTCACTTTCGGTGATCGTGATGATCCGCACAGCGAGGTGAGCAAGCTGCTCGCCGAGAATCAGTTTTTCCGCATGCACGAAGAACTCGATACCGATCCGGGCTTCTACTACCTCTGGGATAAGAAATGAACCCGGTGCTTCCGAATTATGGCCCCAAGCCGTGGCTGCAGCGCCACTGGGACGTCCGCGCCGCCATGAACTTCATGTGCGGCGGCGCCGGTTCCGGCCTGCTGATCAGCGCCGCGCTCTTCGACTGGGCCGGCACACTGCCCATGGTTTGGCTGGCAGGGCTCGCGCTGATCGGCTTGGGCCTCGCTTCGGTGTGGCTGGAAATCGGCCGCAAGCTGCGTTTCCTCAACGTCTTCAAGAATCTTCGCACTTCCTGGATGACGCGCGAAGCGTTTGTCGCAGTCGCTGTTTTTGTTTTCGGACTACTCGCCTGGCTGCTAAGCTCTACCCTGCTGCGCGTGCTCACAGCCGTATGCGCCTTGGGTTTTGTCTACGCGCAAGCGCGCATCCTCACCGCCGCCAAGGGCATACCGGCCTGGCGGGAGAAGCGCGTGGTGGCGCTGATCATTGCCACCGGCATCACCGAGGGTCTGTGCCTCTTTCTGCTCATTGCCGGCGATGGCACCCCCTTTGCGGTGGTGCGCGTGCTGCTGGTGGCACTGCCCATACGTTGGGCTTTTTGGACGCGTTACCAAAGCCGGGTTTTGCCGTCGCTCAACAAACCTGCCCAGTCCGCGCTGCAAAGAGTGGGCCGGTTCGGGCTCTGGGGTGGCACGGCCCTGCCCCTCGTGCTGATCGCCTTGCCCTTTGTCTGGCCCCAACTGACCCTGCTCGCCTTTCTCGCGGCCGCCTTTTTGGGCGCGACCAGCGGCCTCGCGTTCAAATTCGTCCTGGTGCGCCGCGCCGCGTTCAACCAAGGATTCGCTCTGCCGCATTTGCCCAAGCGTGGCCGCGATTGAGCGCCGCGAGCCGGCCCAAGATTAGAAATTTCTAGGAGGACCATCATGAGCAAGACCCCTAAGCGCGCCGACTTCTTTTTCGATGCGGCCGCCGAGACTCTCTCACGCGACGCGCTTGCCGCCGTGCAGCTCGAACGCCTGCGCGCCACGCTGCAGAATGCCTATGACCATGTCGCATTGCATCGCCAGCGCCTCGACCAGGCCGGCTTCAAGCCCGGTGATCTGAAGAGCCTGGCCGATGTCGAACGCCTGCCTTTCACGGTAAAGACCGATCTCCGTGACAACTATCCCTTCGGCATGTTCGCACGACCCCTTTCCGAAGTGGTGCGGGTGCATGCCTCCTCGGGGACGACCGGCAAACCCACGGTGGTGGGTTATACGCGCGACGACATCAGCCGCTGGTCGGACCTCATGGCACGTTCCATGGCTTGCGCCGGCACGCGACCCGGCGATCTCGTCCACAATGCTTACGGTTATGGCCTCTTCACCGGCGGCCTGGGTGCGCATTATGGTGCGGAACGCTTGGGCGCCACCGTGGTGCCGATGTCCGGCGGCAACACCGAGCGGCAAATCGTGCTCATCACCGACTTTCACGCCCGCGTACTCTGCGCCACGCCCTCGTATGCGCTGGTCATCGCCGAGACCGCGGAGCAACAGGGCGTCGACCTCAGAAAGAGCCAGCTCGGCATCGGCCTCTTCGGCGCCGAGCCCTGGAGCGAGGCGATGAGGAAAGAGCTGGACGAGCGCCTGGGGATCAAAGCGGTGGACATCTACGGCCTCTCCGAAATCATGGGCCCTGGGGTGGCCTGCGAATGCGTGGAAATGCGTGATGGCCTGCATGGCTGGGAAGATCATTTTCTGTTTGAGGTCATCGACCCCGACAGCGGCAAGCAAGTCCCCGAGGGGCACGCCGGGGAGTTGGTGATCACGACGCTCACCAAGGAAGCGCTGCCGATGATTCGCTACCGCACCCGCGACATCACCCGCGTCACCACCGAGCCCTGCGGCTGCGGACGCACCCATTTGCGCATCAAGCGCATCACCGGGCGCAATGACGACATGCTGATCATTCGCGGCGTCAACGTTTATCCCTCACAGATCGAGGCGGTGCTCGTCGGCTTGCCCGATCTCGCGCCGCATTATCAGCTGGTGGTGGACAAGCGCGACAACCTCGATTACCTGACCGTGGAGGTCGAAGTGGTCGCCGCCCTGGACGACAATCCCGAAGCGCAGAAAACCGCGGCGGCGCACGCCAAGCACCACATCAAGTCGATGGTGGGCATCACCACCGAGGTGGTGGTCAAGAAGCGCGGCGAGATTCCGCGCTCGCAAGGCAAGGCCGTGCGGGTTCGCGATCTGCGCCCGAAAATCGTATGACCGCCCCACCCGCGCGACGAGGGGCTTGCCGGCAACTGGCTGCCCTTCGCCTGCTCGCGCGAGCAACTGGACAGCACCGCTGACACGCCCGGCGGTTGATGCAAGGGAACGGCCGCGCGTCGCCCGTAGCCGACGGCGGGGTCATTCCCGTTGCATGTTCAGGCTCCGAGATTTCAGCGGCCGGCGTTTCTCGGCACCGGCGCCTCGTGGCCCAGTTCAGCCTCGGTCAAGACCTTTTCCCATAGTGCCTTGCCCTTGGCGCTGAAGCTGCGCACCACGATTTCGCGCTTGCCTAGCGGCCCGTGAAAATCGAGGGCGCAGAAGTTGCGCTCGCGCACCAGGGTACCCGATACCAGCCGCGCATTGCGGGACTCGTCGACGGTGGCGAATGCGCTCGAGGTCAGCGGCGAGCAGGTCAGTTCGTACAGCGGGTAGCGCGCCGCGCGCTCCAACTTCAGGAGTTCGGTGAAATGCCGATCTCCCGACAGGAAGAAGACGCCGCGCAGCGCTTGCTTGTCCAGCCAGCGCAGAAACTCGGCCCGCTCTTCGGGGAAATTGAGCCAACCTTCGTAGAGATTGTGGTCGTTCAGAAACTGGCTGCCGCCAGCGATGATCTTGAACGTCGCAGTCGATTGCAGCAGCGCGTTTTTGAGCCAGCGCATCTGCGGCGCACCGAACATCTGCTTGTTCGGCTCGCCGCGCAACCGGTCGACATCGCGGTTCCAGCGATTGTCGAGCAGGAAAAAATCGGCATCACCCTGGCGCACGACGGTGAAGATGCCGCGCGCCTCGGGGAGTCCGTAGCTCGGGTTGGGCCAATAGCGCTGAAACAGCGCCAGGCTCTGTTCTTTGAAGATGAAACCTGCACCGGAGTTGTTCGGCCCGAAGTCATGATCGTCCCAAATCGCCGCATGCTGGCCGGTACGCAGCAGGGGCTGCAGTTCGGCGAGGGCGCGATCACGTCGATAACGATAGGCCATGCCCCAGGGGCTGGCGTAGTCGGCCTCGCGAAAATAGATATTGTCACCCAGCCAGAGCGTGAGATCGGGGCGCTGTGCCGCCATGCTGGCAAAGATTTCGTAGTCTCCGCCGTAGGGCCTGCCAGGCCGGTCGTAGGCGGGGTCGTTGAGATAGGCGCACGAGCCCAGCAGCACGCGGCTGGCCGGCGGTTCGCTGCGCCATTGCCACAGCGCCTGCGTACGCAGCGTGCCGCTGGCCGCTTCGCTTCCGTCGAGCAAGAGGCGATAGCGATAGGTGGTGCCGGGCTGCAAGTCGACGAGCTCGAGGCGTGCACTGTAATCCGCGCTTTCCGCAAGCTGCGCGGTCACCTGGGCGGGTTTGGCCGAAGATGACCCCTCGGGCTGATATTCGAGCCGCAACAGCGCGGCCGCATCAGCCTGGAGCCAGATCACAGCGCTGCGCATGCCAGCGGGACCAGCCATCGGGCCGGCGGTCAGGCGCGCCGCGGACGCGACAGCAGCGGCCAAGGCGAGCAGGACGAGCAGCACGAAGCGACAGAAGTGGTGCGCGAGCATGGTGTCGACGGGCTGGGAAAAGAACGAAAGCTTGCCCACATCACGGGCGCAAGGCAAGAGCACGGCGGCCCGCCGACCAGCGGGCAGTGGGCGCAACGCCAAGCAAACGATGCCGCGCGAGCGCACGCAGCCAGGCCGCCTGCCGTCGTTCTGGTCGCTCACTTCTTGGGCGCGCTCTCCTCCGGCTTGCCGCGCCGGTAGACGATCTTCTTGCTACCGCCAGCACAACTGCCCACCACTTTTCTTTCGTTCACCTGGTCGTTGTCGACGACCTCTAGGGTGTAGCTCGCCACCCCTTTGGCTTGCAGCTTCGCTTCGATTTCAGCTTTCAGCTCATCACAAGGCTTTCGCGCCCAAACGGGTGCGGCGGTAAGGGCAAAGACGACAGCAACGATCAGTGGTTTCACAGCGGCCTCCCTCGGTCGGTTGCGGGTCTCCGCCATGGTACGCCCCGGCGCCAAGTGCGCAAAGTGGCTCACGGCTGGGCGCGCCCCCCCCGGGCAAAAGCCCGCGACGGGGCCACGGGTACTTGCAGAAAAGTGGTTATTCTGGTATTGTGGTACCGAATTACTATTTTCCCTCACCGAGCGTCATTTCCATGAATTTCGCCTCGCACACTTGCCGCCGCTTGCACGAAGAACACGCAGCGGTTTTCGAGCTTTGCCGCCGCATGGAGCAGGCTTTTTCCCGCACAGCCTCCCCACCGGACGCGGCGAGCAGCGAATGGACAGCACTGTTCGGCAAGATCGAACATGTCATAGAAAATGAAGTCTGGCGCCATTTCGACTTCGAGGAGAAAGCGCTCTGGCCTTTGCTTCATGAATCGGGTGATGGCGACCTGGCCGAACTGCTCGACGAAGAGCACGAAGTGATACGCGACGTCGCCGAAGCGCTCACCGCCGGAATCGCGACGGCGCTAGCCGGCGACTTGACGGGCCAGAGCTGGCAGCAACTCAAGACAGCCGCGCTGGAGTTCGCCGAGCGTCTGGTCGCGCACGCGCAAAAGGAAGATCTCTCGCTCCTACCGACACTGGACAACCTGCTGACACCCGAGCAGGATACTGAACTGTTCGGCGCTTACGCCATGGCGTGAGCCCAGATCAAGAATTGACTACCCATTGCAGGAGGCTGCCTTGCGTTACTTGAATCCCGCCGATCTCGACGCCGTCACCCGGCTCGACGCCGCCCTCACTGGCCATCCGCGCCGCGCCTACTTCGAGCGCCGCCTCGCCGCGGCTCTGCGGCAAACCAGGCACCACGTCCAATTCGGCGCCGAAGCCGATGGTCGCCTGGTAGGTTATGTGATGGCCCGACGCCTGGAAGGTGAATTCGGACGCACCCAGCCTTCCCTCCAGCTCGAAGCGATCGGTGTCGACGCCCAGCGGCAGAGCAAAGGCCTGGGTCGTGCCCTCATCTCGGAACTCGAAGCCTACGCCAAGCGCCATGACATTCCTGAAATCCGCACCATGGTCCACTGGCGCGATCACAGTGTGCTCAAGCTCCTGGATCGCGCCGACTACAACCTGGGTCGCAGCCTGATGATCGAATGCCCGGTGCATCGCGGATCCATGGGAGACCTCGAGCGTCGCTCCCCAGCCGCGCCGGGCAACGAGCGGCCCTGGCGCGAGCGCGACTATAGCGCGCCGGCGGCCAACGACTACGAAGCGCTAGCACGCGATGTCTCGGACATCCGCTCGATGAGCCTAGCGGATCTGGCGCAAGTAGCCTCGATCGACCGGCGCATCACCGGCCACAATCGCGAAGCCTATATCAATGGCTTGTTCGACGAAGCGATGCACGACTCGGCGGTGCGCGTTTCCTTGATCGCCCGGGCCGAGGATGTGCCGGCGGGTTTCATCATGGCACGCACTGATTTCGGAAGTTTCGGGCGCACCGAACCGGCCGCGGTCATCGACACTCTCGGAGTCGCGCCCGACTCGGCCCGGCATGGCGTGGGCACGGCTCTCTTGTCGCAGCTCTTCGTGAACCTGCAGGCACTACTGGTGGAACGCGTGGAAACCGTGGTCGCTTACAACGATATCGGTTTGCTAAACTTCTTCTATCGCGCCGGCTTCGTGCCGTCGCAGCGCTTGGCTTTCCTCAAGCGTCTGGTCTAATCGCGCCGGCGCCCAAAAAGAACAAACCCCGCCGCGGCGGGGTTTGCTTTTCCTCATTCGAGGCCAAACAAGCGCTCTACTCCATCGACTTGATGTTCGAGGCTTGGTTGCCTTTCGGGCCCTTGACGATGTCGAAGGAAACCTTCTGGTTTTCCTTCAACGTCTTGAAGCCGCCGCCCTGAATGGCGGAGAAGTGGGCGAAGAGATCTTCGCCGCCGCCGTCGGGCTTGATGAAGCCGAAACCCTTGCTATCGTTGAACCACTTGACGGTACCTGTTGGCATGTTGCGTATCCCATAAAAATTGAAAAACGGGCTCTCGCCCATCGCGCGTACCACTCTTAAGACAGGGGGATTACGAACCGAAGTACCGATGCAAAACCGATGACTGCTGGCGAAAATCGCTGCCTCAGAAGCGCGCCCGCGCATTGTGGGCGCGGTTTTTGCCGACGTCAAGCAAAATCTGCGGCGCTCGCGGCGACCCATCCGCCACCCTCTAGCCCGCACCAGGCCTCGCGCAAACGAGCCTGGGCGGCACGCACACTTGCAGAATGTTCTGCCTTTTGCCGCGCCGCGGCGACGCAATTTGGCAAGAAACATCGCCGCGGGCCTCGTTAGAATAAGCTGCTCCGATCACCGCGAAAACACCGCCATGCTGAACCGCTATCCCTACACCGCACCCACCCCTGGAGCACAGCAGCAAGAGGATAGCGACCCTCTGGAAACTCAAGAATGGCTCGATGCCCTGTCGGCGGTCGTGCGCGCCAGCGGCGAAGCGCGGGGGCTCTATCTCTTGCATCAGCTGCAAGAAGAGGCCCAGCAACTGGGAATCCTCGCGCACGTGCCGCCCTTTTCCTCGTACCGTAATACGATCGGCGTCGACGCTCAGGGCCCCTACCCGGGCGACCTCGCAATCGAAGAGCGGCTCACCGCCATCATGCGCTGGAATGCGCTGGCCATGGTGGTGCGCGCCAATAGAGCCTACGGCGATTTGGGCGGGCACATCGCCAGCTATGCTTCGGCGGCGGAGATTTTCGAAACCGGCTTCAATCATTTCTTCCGTGCCGCAAGCGCCGACTCCCCCGGCGACCTCGTCTTCTTCCAGCCCCATTCGGCCCCCGGCATGTATGCTCGTGCCTTTCTCGAAGGCCGCCTCGGCGAAGCACAACTTGCTCGCTACCGGCAGGAGGTGGGCGGCGCGGGCTTGTGTTCCTATCCCCACCCCTGGTTGATGCCGGAGTTCTGGCAGTTCCCCACGGGTTCCATGGGTCTGGGGCCGATCCAAGCGATCTACCAGGCCCGCTTCCTGCGCTATCTCGAACACCGCGGCCTCGCCGCCACCGCCGAGCGGCGGGTGTGGGGCATTTTTGGCGACGGCGAAATGGACGAACCGGAATCGATCGCCGGCCTGACCCTCGCTGCGCGCGAGCGACTGGATAATCTCACCATCATCATCAACTGCAACTTGCAGCGCCTGGATGGTCCAGTGCGCGGCAACGGGCAGATCATCCAAGAGCTGGAGGCGCTATTCACCGGCGCGGGCTGGAATGTCATCAAGGTGCTCTGGGGCTCCGATTGGGACCCGCTGTTCGCGCGTGACACCCAACACGTGCTGCTGCGCCGCTTTGCCGCCACGGTCGACGGGCACTACCAAACCTTGGGCGCCAATGACGGTGCCTACAATCAGGAACATTTCTTCGACCTCGATCCCGAGTTGCACGCCCTGGTCTCGCACATGCCCGTAGCCGAAATCGACGCCCTAAAGCGCGGCGGCCACGACTTTCGCAAGCTCCATGCCGCCTTCCGCGCCGCCGCGGCGCATCGCGGCCAGCCCACGGTGGTCCTTGCCAAGACCAAGAAGGGCTATGGCATGGGTGCGGCGGGCGAATCACGGATGGTGGCCCACCAGCAGAAGAAGCTCGACTTCGAGGCGCTACGAGATTTCCGCGATCGCTTTCAACTGCCGCTCTCCGATCAAGACTTGCAGGAGATGCGCTTCTATCGACCCCCGTCAGACAGCCGCGAACTCGCGTACCTCAAGGAGCGCCGTGCCGCACTCGGTGGTGCATTGCCGCAACGCCAGCGTGGTGGCCGGCCCCTCGTTCCGCCTCCGCGCGAGCGCTACGCCGCTTTCGCAATCGACGCGCAAGGCAAGGAGATGTCCACAACGGTCGCGGCGGTACGCATGCTGGCCAGCTTGCTCAAGGATGCCGAATTGGGTGCGCGCGTGGTGCCCATCGTCGCCGACGAAGCGCGCACTTTCGGCATGGCCGGCTTGTTCCGCCAGATCGGCATCTATTCGCCGGATGGGCAGCGCTATACCCCAGAGGACTCCGGCTCGATGCTCGCTTACCGCGAAGCGCGCGACGGGCAAATCCTCGAAGAGGGCATCACGGAGGCCGGCGCGCTTTCCTCATGGATCGCCGCGGCCACTGCCTACAGCACCCACGGCGTCACGCTATTGCCGGTCTACATCTTCTACTCGATGTTCGGCTTCCAGCGGGTCGGCGACCTCATCTGGGCCGCGGCCGATCAGCGCGCCCGCGGCTTCTTGTTCGGGGCCACCGCCGGGCGAACGACCCTGGGCGGCGAAGGATTGCAGCATCAAGACGGACAGAGTCACGTCCTCGCCGCCACCGTGCCCAACTGCCGCGCCTACGACCCGGCTTTTGCGTGCGAGTTGGCGGTCATCCTGGAGCATGGCCTGCGAGAAATGCTCGCCGAGCAGCGGGACGTCTTTTACTACCTCACCATGATGAACGAGGGCTATGCCCAGCCTTCATTGCTTGCGGGCAGCGAGGAGGGCATTGTGCGCGGCATGTACCGGTTTTCCGGCTTCCGCCCGGAGAACCCCGAGGGTCGCGTGCGCCTGCTCGGTTCGGGCGCGATCTTGCGCGAAGTGATCGAAGCCGGCCGCATCCTATCCGAGGAGTGGCAAGTCGAAAGCGAGATCTTCAGCGTGACGAGCTACTCCGAACTCGAACGCGCCGCGCGCGGCGCGGCTCGCCACAACCGCCTGCACCCCAGGGAAGCACGCCAGACCAGCCACGTGCAGGACTGCCTCGCCGGTTCGATTCCGATTGTCGCCGCCAGCGACTATCTCGCCGCGCACGCGCAGCGAATTGCCCCATTTCTCGATGCCCCCTTCACCGCTTTGGGTACTGATGGCTTTGGGCGCAGCGACACGCGCGCGGCACTACGGCGGTATTTCGAAGTCGATCGCCAACATATCGCCGTGGCGGCGCTCGACGCGCTGGCGCAGCAGGACGAACGGCTGCGGCCGCGGGTGGCGCTGGCCTTGCAGCGCTACGCCATCGACCCCGATGCGCCCGCGCCGTGGGACGCTTGAAACCGCTCGCGCTTTCGCGCAAGGCTTTCCGGTTGTCGCCGCGCGCGGTAGACTTTCTCGCGTGTCGAGCCCCTCCGCCCAAGAACCCCAACGCAGTACCGCTGCCACCGTGGCTTGGTGGCTACGAGTCGATCCCCGCTTTGGTGTCTATGTCTTCGCCGGGCTCGTGATACTGACTGCCTGGGCGATCGTGGCCTGGCGTATCAGTGCCGAACAAAGCCTCGAGCGCGACCGGCTGCGCAAGGAATCGGCCAATCTCGTCAGTGCCTACGAAGAGCAGGTGCTGCGGTCCATTCAGGCGATCGACCAGACCATGCTCCTGCTCAAGAGCGAGTATGAGCAGCGCGGCGGCGCACTGGATTTCACCCGCTATATTCGGGAAGGCCGGGTGGCGCGGGGTTTGGCTCATTTCCTGCTAATCATCGACGCGCGCGGCGAGATCGCGCTTGCGACCAACCCCGTGCAGGCTCTGGACCTCGCCCGTCGGGAGCACGAATATCTCGGCGACCACGCGCAGGATCGCAATGCCGATTTGCGCATCGGCCGCCCGGTGTTCGGCCGGGTTTCCCAGGGCTGGCGCCTGCCGCTGTCGCGTCGTCTGGAACACAGCGACGGCCGTTATGCCGGCACCGTGCTGGCGGTCGTCGACCCTGAGTATTTTTCCGGTTTCTACACCCACGTGGACATCGGACGACTGGGAGCGATAGAGCTCATCGGCAAGGACGGCATCGTCCGCGCCCGACATAGCGGCAACGATACGGCCGTGGGTCAGGACGTCAACGACAGCGCCCTCCACACGCTGGCACTCCAGCGTGTGGAAGGAAGTGTCGAGGGGCGCGCCGGCGTCGACGGAGTGCCACGTCTAACCAGCTTCAAGGTGCTCGGCGACTACGGCCTCATCGCCACCGTCGGCATTGCCCTGGACGAGGGTCTTGCCGAGGCAAGAGACCGCGCCCGGAGCTACCTCTGGGGAGCGGGTCTCTTCAGCTTGTTCACGCTGCTCTTCGCCATGCTGCTCAACGCCTCGCTCCTGCGCGTGCAGCGCACCCACCGGGAACTGATCCGCAGCCAGCAAAGCCTCGCTGAAGCGCAGCGCATCGGACACGTCGGCAATTGGGAACTCGACCTGGCGACCATGGAGGGCCATTTCTCTGCCGAGACAGCGCGCCTCCTCGGTCTGCCCGAGGATCGGCCGAGTATCCCCTTCGGCGAGGCGGTTCCCATCATTGTGGAAGAAGATGTCCCTTCGGTAACGCGCATGATCGAGCGAGCCGCGGCGAACGATGCCGTGGTTTTCCTGGAGTACCGCATCCGTCGTAACGCCGCCGTTTGCTGGGTCAGGGCCACCGCGGAGCGCTTCGCCCTGGGAGACGGGCACTACGCCATTCGCGGCACGCTGATGGATGTGAGCGAGCGCAAGCGTGGCGACGAAGCCGCCGAGCGCGAACGCGGCATCCTGCAGCAGATCGCCAGTGGCGCGCCGCGCGCCGGCGTGTTCAGCGAACTGTGCGCGCACCTGGAGCAGCAATGCCCCGGCGCGCTCTGCTCACTGATGCTGCTCGACCCGACCGCAACCCTTCTGTACATTGCCGCGTCCCCCAGTTTGCCCGAGTCCTTCCGTCAGGCCATCGACGGCCTGCCTGCGGGAGACCAAGCCAGCCCCTGTGGGATGGCCGCGCATACTGGCACGCGCGTAGTGATCGAGGATCTCCTGGCCGATTCGTCCTCCGCAGATTACCGCGAGCTTGCCGAACGATTTGGCGTGCGTTCCTGCGCCTCCATGCCCATTTTTGCTGGTACGGGGCAAGTTCTGGGCAGCTTTGCGCTTTACTGGCAAGAGCCGCATCCGCCGACAGACAGCGAAACCGAAGCCGTGCAGAAGGCCGCCTACCTCGCGAGCATCTATCTCGACCGCGAGCAGCGCGAGGCGGAGATCCATCAGCTCAATGCCGAACTGGAGGAACGCGTCGCCGCGCGCACCGCCGAGCTGCAAGCGCTGAACCGCGAACTGGAGGCCTTCTCGTATTCGGTGTCACACGACTTGCGCGCGCCCTTGCGCGCCATCGACGGCTTTTCCAATATCCTGCTGCAAAGCCATGCCGAACAGCTCGATCCGCCCAGCCGCAGCCTTCTCGGCCGCATCGTAGCAGCGGCCCAGCGCATGGGGCGCCTGATTGACGACATGCTGGCGCTCGCCCAGGTGAATCGCAGCCCCCTGCGCTTCGAGTCCGTGGACCTCGCGGCCATCGCGCGCGCCATCGTCGACGAACTGCAGCATAGCCAGCCCGAACGCGCGGTGCAGGTGAGGATACCCTCCACCTTGCCGGATGTTGCTGATCCCAATCTCCTTCGGGTCGTGCTCGAGAACCTGCTGGGCAACGCTTGGAAGTTCACCCGCAATCGCAGCGAGGCGTGCATCGAGTTGAGCACATCCATGAAAGGCGGCGAACGCGTCTATTGCGTCAAGGACAATGGCGTGGGTTTCGATATGGTCTATGCCGACAAGCTTTTTGGCCCCTTCCAGCGCTTGCATCGGCCCGAGGAATTCCCGGGTACCGGCATCGGTTTAGCGACGGTGCAACGCCTCATCCACCGGCACCGCGGCCGCATATGGGCTGAATCCCGGCCCGGGCAGGGAGCCAGCTTCTACTTCACCCTCGAAGCGCGCCTTGCCGACGAGGACTCGCGGCATGCCGTCAACGAGTGAGCCAGTAGACCATGAGCAACAGCCCCGCCACCACGATGGCGCCCCAGGCCAGCGGCGACATGCCGGGCTTTTCCTCCGCAGCCGCCACTGCCGCCGCCACTGCCGGCGGTGCCAGCTGCCGGTTGAACGCGGCGAAAAAATCGTCGGCCATCTTTTTCGCGGCGGCATCGATCAAGCGCGAGCCCACTTGCGCGATGCGCCCGCCCACTTGCGCTTTCACGGCGTAGTCGAGCCGAGTGCCGGCGCCTTCCTGGTGCAGGCTCACTTTGGCGCTGCCCTTGCCGAAGCCCGCGACGCCGCCCTGTCCGTCGAAGGACAGCGTGTAGCTGTGGGGCGGATCGAGATCGGCAAGCAGCAGCTTGCCCTTGAAGCGCGCCTTCACCGGACCGATGGCGGCAGTGATGGCCACAGCATATTCGGTATCGGAAACGCGCTCCAGGCTTTCACAGCCCTGAATGCAGGCCTTGAGTACCAGGGGATCGTTGAGGGCTTCCCACACTGCCTGGCGGGAGACGGGAATGAGCTGCGATTGCATGAGTTCCATGGCGTGAGCGTCCGGGCATCGAATTTCAGTGAAAAGGGCGTCCGCCCTCGGCATGCCTCGGCACCCGCTCCATGCGGGCGAGTCCGGCGGCAAGATCCTTGAGGCTGGCGATGTTATGCACCGGCAGGTGCGCATCGACATGCGGGAGCATGGCGCGAATGCCAGCGGGTTTGGCTTCGAAACGATCGTAACGCAAGAGCGGATTGAGCCAGATCAGGCGCCGGCAGGAGCGGTGCAGACGCGCCATTTCCTCGCCCAGCCCAGTCGCCGCGTCTCGATCGAGTCCGTCCGAGATCAACAGCACCACCGCGTTCTGACCTAGCAGGCGCCGGCTCCAACGAAAGTTGAACTCCTTGAGGCAGGCGCCGATGCGCGTGCCGCCAGCCCAATCCAGCACCGCGCCGCTGATGCGCGAGATCGCCAAATCCACATCGCGATGTTTCAAATGGCGGGTGATAGGTGTCAGGCGCGTGCCAAAAAGCAGGGTCTGCACGCGGTCGTAGTCGTTGGTGATGGCATGCAGGAAATGCAGGAACATGCGGGTGTAGCGATGCATCGAACCGGAAATGTCGCACAGCACCACCAGCGGCGGGTGGCGCTTGGCCGGCCGGCGCCAGCGCAGGGGCAGCGCCTGTCCGCCGCCCTTGAGACTGGCGCGTAGTGTGGCACGCAAATCGATGCGCCCGCGGTGCGCCGGCCGCGAGCGCCGCGTCGGCAGCGCTTCGATCGGCAAGCGCAGTGTGGCGACCAAGCGCTTGGCCTCCTGCCACTCTTCGGCGTTCATGGTCTCGAAATCCGCGGTCTGCAAGCGCTCGCGTGAGGAAAAGGTCAACACCGTCCGGAGTTCGATTTCCTCCATTTCTGTTTCGCGATAACGCTTCTCCGCGGCGGCGTTTTGCAGCGCGGCCGCGAGGCGCTGATTGAAGTTATCCTCGTCCTTGAGGCCGCGGCCGTAGACTTTGGGCAACAAGAGCTGCATGGCACGGCCCAGGAGATCCGGGTCCCGCCAGAAAATGTGAAAGGCCTGGTCGAACAAATCGCGCTGCTCTCGGCGGCTCAGGAAAACCGCGGCCAGCACGGCGCGAAAATCTTCCCGGCGCTCCAGGCCTACGATCTGCAATGCCTGCTGGGCCGCCAACACCCGATCGGGCCCGACCGGCAGGCCAGCGGCACGCAACACTCGCGCGAAATGCATGACGTTCTGCGCCAACCGGCCCGGCCGAGCATCGCGCGGCAAAATGCTGTTGGGCAGCATCACTCGGCGGCCAGACGCGCCTGCACTTCGGCGACGATGGCGGCGGCTTCGCTGCCCTGGATGCGCGCGATGTCGTCCTGATATTTCAGTAGGGCCCCTAGGGTGTCATTGACGGTCTTGGGGTCGAGAACCATTTGATCGAGCGCCATCAAAGCGCGCGTCCAGTCGATGGTCTCCGCCACGCCAGGCAGCTTGAACAGATCGCGGGTGCGCAGCCGCTGCACGAACTCCACCGCCTGTCGAGAGAGCGTTTCCGCCACGCCGGGAACACGCCGAGTGACGATTTCCCACTCGCGCAGAGCATCGGGGTAGTCCACCCAGTGATAGAGGCAGCGACGCTTCACGGCATCGTGAATCTCCCGCGTACGATTGGATGTGAGCACCACGACGGGCGGTGTGTCGCAGGCAATGGTCCCCAGCTCGGGAATGCTCACCTGGAAGTCGGACAGCACTTCCAAGAGGTACGCCTCGAAGGGCTCGTCGGAGCGATCGAGCTCGTCGATGAGCAGGACCGGTGGCGTGCCGGCGCGCGCGAGCTCGATCGCCTGCAGCAAGGGCCGGCGGATGAGGTAGGCGTCGCTGTAAATGTCGCGCGCCAGGGCACCTTCTTCGCCCCCCGCCTCGGCCAGGCGAATGGCGATCATCTGCCGCTGCACGTTCCATTCGTACACCGCCGCATTGATGTCCAAGCCTTCATAGCACTGCAAGCGCACCAGAGGACGATGCAGGGTCTGCGCCAGCGCTTTGGCGATTTCGGTCTTGCCCACCCCGGCCTCACCCTCCAAGAAAAGCGGCCGGGTAAGACGCAGTGCCAAAAATATCGTGGTAGCGAGCGCGCGATCGGCAATGTAGTCGGCGTCTGCCAGAAGGCGCAAGGTGTCATCGATGGACGAAGGAAGCGAAACCGTCGCACTCATGCTGCGAAACTCTCCTGGTGATCGGCCCGCCCTAAGGCTGGAAAAAACAGCCCCCGCGCGGGGGGCTGTCGGTTCGGCGGGAACGGCCGCGATTGTGCTCAGGCTTTGGCCACCGCACGGCTGGCCAGCACACTGATGAGATGGGCGCGATACTCAGCGGTGGCATGCAGATCGCTGATCAGAGTCGCGGCGCTAACCTTGACCGCAGCCGCGGCAGCCGCTGAAAAATTGGCGCTCAGTGCCTTCTCGATGGCCTCGGCCCGAAACACCCCGTTCTGTCCCGCGCCGGTAACCGCCACCCGGACTCCCAAAGGCGTGTCGGCCACAAACACCCCAACCAGCGCGAAGCGCGACGCCTGATTCTTGAACTTCACGTAGGCGGCTCGTTTGGGGATACGGAAGCTCACTCCGGTGATGATCTCGGCGGGCTCCAGCGCGGTGCTGAACAGGCCGGTGAAATACACCTCGGAGGCAATGCTGCGCTTGTTGGTATGGATCATCGAGGTCAAGCCCAAAACGGCCGCCGGATAATCGGCGGCTGGATCGTTGTTGGCCAGCGATCCGCCCAGGGTGCCGCGATTCCTCACCTGCCGGTCGCCGATTTCGCTCGCCAATTCGGCCAATGCCGGAATGACGCTTCGCACCTCGCTCGACGCCGCCACCTCGGCGTGGGTAGTCAGCGCGCCGATACGCAGGTTGTCTCCATCCCTGCTGATGCCCCGCAAATCACCCAGCGCGCCGATATCCACCAAATCGCTGGGTCCGGCGAGTCGCAGCTTGAGCGCCGCCACCAGAGTCTGTCCGCCGGCCAGGGCCTTGCCTTCGGGATGAGCCGCCAGGAGCGTCGCCGCATCCGCGACGTTCTGGGGACGATGGTAGTTGAAGTTCAACATGGCATTCTCCTCCTCGATCAGGCTTTCTGGGCGCTCTGGATGGCCTGCCACACACGCTGCGGCGTGGCGGGCATGGGCACGTCGCGCACGCCGAACTTGGCCAGCGCATCGACGATGGCGTTGATCACCGCCGGCGGCGAGCCTATCGCGCCCGCTTCGCCGCAGCCTTTGACCCCCAGGGGGTTGTGCGTGCAGGGCGTGCAAGTCGTGCCAATTTGGAAGCTCGGCAGATCGTCGGCTCGCGGCATGGTGTAATCGCTATAAGATGCCGACAGCAACTGCCCACTTTCGGGGTCATAACGGCACTCTTCGAGCAGCGCCTGCCCGATGCCCTGCGCCAGCCCTCCATGCACTTGGCCTTCGACCAGCATGGGGTTGACGATGTTGCCGAAATCATCGACCGCCGTGAATCGATCGATGCGCGTCTGGCCGGTTTGCGGATCGACCTCCACTTCGCAGATGTAGGTCCCCGCGGGGTAGGTAAAGTTGGTCGGATCGTAGAAGGCATTTTCGTTCAGCCCCGGCTCGAGTTTGTCGAGCGGATAGTTGTGCGGCACATAGGCGGCGAAGGCGACGCCGCCGAAAGGCACTTGCTTGTCGGTGCCGGCGATGCTGAACACGCCATCTTTGAAGGCGATGTCGGCATCCGAAGCTTCGAGCAGGTGCGCGGCGATCTTCTTGCCCTTGGCGATGATCTTGTCCACCGCCTTGACGATCGCCGTGCCACCCACCGCCAGCGAGCGCGATCCGTAGGTGCCCATGCCGAAGGGCACGCGGCCGGTGTCGCCGTGCACCACATCGATGTTCTCGATGGGAATGCCCAAACGATCCGAGACTACCTGCGCAAACGAGGTCTCATGCCCCTGACCATGGCTGTGCGAGCCGGTGAACACGGTCACCGAGCCGGTGGGATGCACGCGAATCTCCCCGGCTTCGAACAAACCCGCGCGAGCGCCCAGAGCGCCAGCGACATTGGAAGGCGCCAAGCCGCAGGCCTCGATGTAGCTCGAATAACCGATGCCGCGCAAAAGCCCTTTGGCTTCGGTGGCCGCCTTGCGGCCGGCAAAGCCCGTCACGTCGGCCATTTGCAAGGCCTTGGTCATGATGGCGTTGTAGTCGCCGGTGTCATATTGCAGGGCGACCGGGGTCTGAAACGGGAACTGGGTGATGAAGTTGCGCCGCCGGATTTCTGCTTGGTCGATACCCATTTCGCGCGCCGCGGTCGAAACCAGGCGCTCGACCACGTAGGTTGCCTCCGGCCGGCCGGCGCCACGATAAGCGTCCACTGGCGAAGTATTGGTGAAAACCGACGTCACTTCGCAGTGAATGGCTGGCGTCTTGTATTGGCCGGCGAGCAGCGTGGCGTAGAGAATGGTCGGCACACTGGAAGCGAAAGTAGAAAGATAGGCTCCCAGGTTCGCTTTGGTCTTCACCCGCATGGCGAGGAAGTGGCCGTCCTTGTCGAGCGCCAGTTCCGCGGTGGTGGTGTGATCGCGGCCATGCGCATCGGAAAGGAAGGCCTCGGTGCGATCCGCCGTCCATTTCACCGGACGACAGAGCTGGCGCGAGGCCCAGGTGAGCGCCGCGTCCTCGGCATAGAGGAAAATCTTGGAACCAAAACCGCCACCCACATCCGGCGCGATGACCCGCACCTTGTGCTCGGGCAGGCCGAGCACGAAGGCGGTCATCAGGAGGCGCTCGACGTGCGGATTTTGATTGGACACATAGAGCGTGTAGCTGTCGTCAGCGCGGTTGTAACTGGCGTTCGCGGCGCGCGGCTCGATGGCGTTGGGAATGAGGCGATTGTTATGGAAGTCGAGCCGGGTGACGTGCGCGGCTTTGGCGAACGCGGCATCCACCGCGCCCTTGTCGCCCAAAGCCCACACATAGCTCACGTTGTTGGGCGCGATGTCATGCACCGCGGCCTGACCGGGCTGGTCGGCATCAGCGGCATTGACCACCGCCGGCAGCACCTCGTAGTCGACCTCGACTAATTCGGCTGCATCCTTGGCCTGGAAATAGGTTTCTGCCACCACCAACGCGACGTGGTCGCCGACATAGCGCACTTTCTCTTGAGCCAGCACGGGATGAGGTGGTTCTTTCATGGGCTGGCCGTTGACATCGGTGATCAGCCAGCCGCAAGGCAGGCCATTCACCTTGCCAGCGATGTCGGCGCCGGTAAAGACCGCGAGTACGCCAGGCGCCGCTTTGGCGGCCGCGGTGTCGATGCTCTTGATCTTGGCATGGGCGTGCGGGCTGCGCACGAAACACGCGTAAGTTTGGCCCGGCAGCACCACATCATCGGTGTATTGCCCAGCCCCCGTGAGAAAGCGCCGATCTTCCTTGCGCTCGACGCGTGCGCCGATTCCGGTTGCGCTCATCGTCATCCTCCTTCAACCCATGTTCGCCAAGCCGGCTTGCACCGCCTTGACGATGTTGTGATAACCGGTGCAGCGGCAGTAGTTGCCGTCCAGCGCTTCGCGAATCTGCGCTTCGCTCGGGTTCTTCATCTTGCCGGCAAGCTCGACCGCGGAGAGCACCATTCCGGGCGTGCAGAAACCGCATTGCAGGCCATGATTGGCTTTGAACGCCGCCTGCATGGGGTGCAGGTCGCCATTGGCCGCGGCTAGTCCTTCGATGGTGGTGATGCTCGCACCTTGCGCCTGCGCCGCGAGCAAGTTGCACGACTTTACCGCCTGGCCGTCAAGTAGCACCGTGCAGGCGCCGCAATGCCCGGTGTCACAGCCGACGTGAGTTCCGGTCAGCCGCAAGTGTTCGCGCAAAAAAGCGACGAGCAACGTGCGCTCCTCGACCTCCGCGCTCACCGCCTTGCCGTTGACGGTCATGCTGATGCGTATACTCATGGAAGAACCTCCTTTGGTTCACTACGCCCGATTGATTGCTTCTTCCCCAGGTCAGCCAGGGTATGGGCCTCGCCGCGCCTCCTGCCGGCGGTCCACCCTCTCGGCCTCCCTCACTTCTGGAAGGCATGAGCCTACGCTTTCGCTGATCGCGCCGCAAGCAGCCCGGCGTGTCATCACCGCGTCTGCCCTGTACCAATTTGGAGCAACTATTTCGCGGCGCAGCATGGCGATGGAACAAGCCAAATAGGTCCAGGCTTGCCTGGGGATCGCGCCTCGCTTAGCATGGACAGCAGAGGGCTTGGCCGGCGGTTGCCAGGCTCCGGCCGATGGAGATTGCAGCCATGGACAGTGTGGACTTGGACGTTCTGAAAAGCGCCATCAAATGGCAAACGGGCGGTCATCGCGTGACGCTGGGCACCATCGTGCGCACTTGGGGTTCGGCGCCGCGGCCAGTGGGCGCGATGATGGTGATTCGCGGCGACGGCCAGGTCATTGGTTCGGTTTCGGGCGGCTGCGTCGAAGATGACCTCATTGCCCGCGTGCAGAAGGGCGAACTGGCCGGCGACAAGCCGGAGAAAGTCGCTTACGGCGTATCCGCCGAAGAGGCGGCGCGCTTCGGCCTGCCCTGCGGCGGCACGCTGCAGATCGTGCTGGAGCCGATCGGCGCTCACTCCAAGCTCGACGAGCTGCTGGCCATCGTGGAGAGCCACGGCATCGCCCGCCGCAGCCTGGAGCTCGCTAGCGGCGCGGTTACCGTCACCCAAGGCAGCCGGGCAGACGCGCTGGATTTCGACGGCCAAGTGCTCACCACGGTGCATGGCCCGCGCTATCGCCTACTGCTCATCGGCGCCGGCCAGGTCTCGCGCTATGTGGCGATGATGGCGCAGGCGCTCGATTATCACGTCATCGTTTGCGATCCGCGCGAGGAATACGCCGCGGAGTGGTATCTGCCCGGCGTGGAGTTTTCTCGCGGCATGCCCGACGACGTGGTGCGCGACATGAACCCCGATGGTCATACCGCGGTGGTAGCCCTCACCCACGACCCCAAGCTTGACGATTTGGCGCTGCTGGAAGCGCTGAAATCGACCGCGTTCTATGTCGGCGCGCTGGGCTCCCGGGCCAATAACGACAAGCGGCGCGCGCGGCTGCGCGAATTCGATCTCAGCGAAGCCGAGGTCGCCAAGCTGCACGGCCCGGTGGGTCTCAAGCTGGGCGGCAAGACACCGCCCGAAATCGCCATCGCCATCCTCGCGGAAATGACCGCGGTAAAGCGCGGGGCGTCGCTGCCGACGGTGGCGCCGCTGCCCGCCCCCAGCGCCGGGTGCGGTGCGCCGGCGCGCCCTTAGTTTTGGCCCGACGCGCGCAAGGCCTGTTCGACGTCCGCCAGGATGTCGTCGATGTGTTCGATGCCGATCGACAGCCGCACCATGTCGGTAGACACGCCCGCTGTTTGCATTTCCGCCGGCGAGAGTTGCCGGTGCGTGGTGCTGGCCGGGTGGCAGGCCAGCGATTTGGCGTCGCCAATGTTCACCAGCCGAGTGATGAGCTTCAAGGCATCGATGAAGCGCGCTCCGGCCTCGCTGCCGCCCTTGATGCCGAAGGAAAGGATGCCCGACGCGCGGCCGCCCATGTAACGGTCGACGAGCACGCGCGAGGGGTTGTCGGAAAGACCTGCATATTGCACCCAGGAAACCCGCTCATGGGTGTGCAAATGCTTGGCCACCGCCTCGGTGTTGGCGCAGATCCGATCCATGCGCAGCGGCAGGGTTTCGATGCCCTGCAAAATGAGGAAGCTGTTGAAGGGCGAGATCGCCGCACCCATGTTGCGCAGCGGCACCACCCGCGCCCGGCCGATGTAAGCGGCTGGCCCCAAGGCTTCGGTATAGACCACCCCATGGTAGGACACGTCGGGCTCATTCAAGCGCTTGAAGCGAGCCTTGTGTTCAGCCCAGGGGAATTTGCCGGAATCGACGATGATGCCGCCAATGGAGTTGCCATGGCCGCCCAAATATTTGGTGAGCGCATGCACCACGATGTCGGCACCATGCTCGAAAGGCCGGCATAGGTAAGGCGTGGGCACGGTATTGTCGACCACCAGCGGAATGCCGTGGCGATGGGCGATTTCGGCTAGCGCCCCGAAGTCGACGACATTGCCCAGTGGGTTGCCGATCGATTCGCAGAACAGGAGCTTAGTGCGTCCGTCGATCAGGCGCTCCAGCGTCGCCGGGTCGCGATAGTCGCCGAAGCGCGCTTCGATGCCCAACTGCGGTAGGGTGTGCGCAAAAAGGTTGTAAGTGCCACCATAGAGTGTACTGGTGGTGACGATATTGTCGCCGGCTTCGGTGATGGTTTGAATCGCGTAGGTAATCGCCGCCATGCCCGAAGCAAGCCCCAAAGCGCCGACACCGCCCTCCATCGCCGCCACGCGCGCTTCGAGCACCGCGGTGGTCGGGTTCATGATGCGGGTGTAGATGTTCCCCGCCACCTTGAGGTCGAACAAATCGGCGCCATGTTGAGTGTCATCGAAAGAATACGAGGTGGTCTGGTAGATCGGTACCGCAACGGCTTTGGTGGTGGGCTCGGGGCTGTAGCCGGCGTGAACGGCAAGGGTTTCGATTCTCATGTCGCGCGCTTCTGTTTCTGTGGGAAAAATCGCGTAGTATAGCCGAAGCACGGGCGCGCTTCGCCACCGCCCGTGGGGGATGCACGGGCCCCTCATCGAAGATCACAGAGAGACTGCGCTCGATAGCGGCGCCAGCAAATCTGGCTGGCGGCATCGCGCCGGGTTCCGTGGAGTTTGGGTCTAGCTCCTGCGGTGCCCGCGACCGCGCCTCATGGCAAGGAGGGCCGCCTCGGTGCGCGAACGGACGTGCAGTTTCTGCAGGATGTTGGAGATGTGGTGCTTGATGGTCTTTTCCGCCAAATGCAGGCGCGTACCGATTTCGCGATTCGAGAGCCCCTCGCGCAGCTGTTCGAGTACCTCGATTTCTCGTCCCGTCAGATCGCAAAACGGATCCGGAGTGCCGCCGCGCGGACGGGCGAATTCGGTGAGCAGGTCAGCCGCCAGCATCGGCGTGACATAAGCTTCGCCTTGAGCCACGTGACGAACGATGTTACGCAACTCCGCTGCCGCAATACCTTTCAGCAGGTAGCCGTGGGCGCCCGCCTTGAGAGCGGCGAGCAGGCTATCTTGGTCTTCCGCGACGGTGAGCACGATGATGCGCGTACCCGGGTTATCGACACTGATGCGGCGCACGGCCTCGATGCCACCTATCCCCGGCATGGTGATATCGAGCATGACCAGATCGGGGCGCAGCGAGGCCGCCGCCGCGACTGCCTCCTCGCCGCTGCCGGCCTGTGCGACGACGGCGAAACTGGCATCGGTGGCCAGAGAATGGGCAACCCCCTCGCGAAATAGCGGGTGGTCATCGGCGATGACGATACGGATCGGGCATGACATTAGGGTGTGCTCCGACAAGCGCCCGGGATGCGGGCGGTTAGGGTGGTTCCTCGTCCGGGCGCCGTGTCGATGCGCAGATCGCCACCGAGCAGACGAATGCGCACGTCCATGAATGCCAACCCGAGGCGGTCGGCGCGTTCGGCATGCGCAGCCGCAGCGAAACCGGGGCCGGTGTCGCTGACCCGGATAACCAGCGTGCCGTCTTCGCAGCTGGCCGTGACGCCAATGGCGGCACCGCGGGCATGGCGCCAACAATTGGTCAATGACTCCTGCAGGAAACGATAGGCGGTAATCTTGACCGCAACCGGCGGATCGCCCAGGTCAGAGGCAATATCGGCGACGATGTCCATCTCCTTGTTGCGCTTAGCGTCACGAATGGCCCGCTGCAAGGTGTCCGTCAGCGGCAGATGCGCGCCGCCCGGAACGCCGAGGTCCGCGGAAATGGAGCGCAACTCGCTCAGCGAGCTTTGCAGCGCCTGGTGAATGGTCTGTGAGTGCTCGCGTGCCGCGCCCTCGATCGGAGCGGAAAACGCGTGATGGAGCAACATTTCGTCGAAGCGCAACAGAGCGAAAGCCAACTCCTGGGCAGGACCATCGTGCAAGTCGGCGGCTATGCGCCGCAGGAACTGCTCGTTCAGGGCTGTGGCCTGAGCGCCCGCCGCGCTGAGATCATTGCGTATCAGTTCGTTCTCGGTGAGCGTGGCATTGAGGCGGCGCAGCTTCTCGCGCAGGTAGCGATGCTGGAGGGTAATGGTGCGATTGGCGCGCTGCATCAAGCCGAACAGAAACAGAAATATCGCCAGCGCTCCAAAGACCACGAGCGCCCAACCCTGTTTCTGCGCGGCGTCGATATCGCGCTCGATGTTATCCATCGAGTGATAGAACTCCGCGACCGCGATGACGCGGTTGTCGGCGGGAGCGTGCAGGGGCACATAGACTTCCAGCAACCGTCGGCTTCGCATTCTCTCGGGCGACTCGTCACTGGCTTCCAGAGCACTGATCTCGGACTGCACGTCGCCAGCGAAAGCGGCGGCAAGATGCTCGGAAACGGGATAACGGCGCCCTGCCTGTTCGGCGGCGGTCGCGTAGACCAGATCGCCGCCAGGCTTCCAGAGCTTGAAGCTGACGACCTTGCGACGTAGTGGCCCATGCAGAAAGATCTGGTCGAGCAGAACTTTCAGTTCCTCGTCGAAGACGTGCACGTCTTGCCAATGGTGCAGTTGCGCCGCCAATATGCTTTCGACATAGATGGCGGACATCGCCGCCGCGCGCTTGATGGTGTTGTTTTCTATCTGCAGCTTCATCCAGCCGCCGAATACCAACATGCTGCACAGCAATATGGCAATCGTGACCAGAGCGAATTGTCGGGAAAGACTGACACGCTCGAAAGGCTTGTTGGTTCGGGACCGCATATCGACGAGGCGCGCTTTGCTACAGCCCGATATTAGCACTTTCGGCGGCCGGCATCAGACCAAAGTCCGATGTTCCGGTGGTAGAAAATGCGCCCAACGGTCAGGATCAATTGGTTCGCTATACCCTAGTTGAAGTTCCGCCTGCGTAGAAAATGTGCTTGTGTGCCCGTTGGGCCGCGAAGGGGTGCTTGCCGGGTCGAGTTTCAGGGTCCCCAGGCTGGAGATCGGACATTCTCATCTCAAGAGGAAAACATGTTTAGAATTCTCACGCGTATCGTGTCGCTGGTTGCGGCGTTCGTGGCAACGGCGTTGACAGCCGTGCCGAGCCAGGCAATGCCTGCCTTTGCGCGCCAGACCGGTAAGGCTTGTGTCTCCTGTCACTTTCAGCACATGCCGGCGCTGAATGAATATGGCCAGGAGTTCAAGGCGGGCGCATATACCGATATGGGCAAGCAGGCTCAGGTCACGGGCAAGGAGCTCACGATTCCCGGCATTTTCAACGCCTCGCTCTATACCAAAATCCGCTATCAGTTGACCAACGGCACCGATGGCAACGATGTGCATGGAGAGGCGGTCAAGACCACTCACAGCGGTGAACTCCAGTTCCCGGATGAGTTTGCCTTGCTGATCGGTGGCCGTGTCACCCAGAACATCGGCTTCATGATCGAGAATCAATTCGCCGGCGGGGGCACCGGTGTTCTCGCCGGCTTTAAACTCCCCTTCTCCTACACCCTCGGCAAGACCATGCGCTGGGGCGTCACACCCTTCTTGACCGACGGACTCGGTGCCAGTTACGGCTTCGAACTGCTCAGTACCGGCGCCGTACGCAACATCCGCGCCAGCGAGCATCGCTCGGAAACCTCCGCGCTCCAGTATGTCTTCTTCAACTCGACGGGTCCGCGTAATTCCGGCGGTGAAACCGACGACGTGACGGGTTCGATCAACAGAGCAGCGGGGGGTGCGGCTTCCGGTCTGGCGTTCTCGGTGTGGAATCCGCAGTACTACGTCGTCTATACGCAATACACGCCGCACCATCTGGTCGAGGCCGGCAGCAATGTCGGCGGCCTGAATGCCGGCCTGCTGCGCGCGGTCTGGACACCCACGTTCGGCGATTGGGCGCTCGGCATCGGTGTCCAGTCCTACATCGGTGGCAGCATGCGCTTCAACGACGACGGCGGGGCAATCCAGTATGTCACGACCAAGGGCATGGGCTTCGATGTGCAAGCGCATGGTTCGCTCGGCAACATGCCGCTGGGCGTGTACCTGACCCATGCTCGCGCGCCCGGCACGCCCGCCGCCAACACCGGCTTGACGGCCTCGGATCCGGTGAACTTATTCAACAACAATGCCAACACACGTCGCGCCACCGCACTGACCGCTGAGCTAGGCGTCATTCCGAACAAGGCAACCGTGCTGCTGTCCTACCGCGTTGCCAACAACGGCTCGACAAGTGCGTCCGACGGCGGTAAGGACAATGCCTGGAGCATCGGCGGTACCTACCAACTCGCCCAGAATGTTCAGTTTCAGTTGGTGCATAGCACGCGCAGCGATAGAGCCAATGGCCAGGGACGCTACGGCCCCAACCTTCCGGCGCAAGGAACGAAGTCGGGCAACTCCCTGACGACCTTCATGCTTTCGGCCGGATTCTGAAATTCTCCAAAGTCGGAAGACCAAGCTGGTTGGAAGGCCGGAAGGCCTTCCAACCCTTTCGCAGATAAACGGCGAGATGCGCTAGCAAGACCGAAGGAGGATGAAGGCATGCCTGCCCGCCGCGGCTCGTCGCCGTTCGTAATCGGACTGATGAGTTCCGTGTTGATCCCAATCTGCCTGGCCGCCGGCACGGCACAGGCCCAGCCTGTTCCGTTGACCGAGCGCCTGCAATTGTGCGCGGGCTGCCATGCGGCCGACGGCAACAGCGTCATACCGGAGAATCCCAAGCTGGCCGGCCAGTTCAAGGATTACCTGTTGCGCCAGATGGAGGACTTCAAGCAGGGCAAGCGCAAGGCTCCAACGATGGATGCGATCATGCCCCTGGTGGACGAAAAGGAGTTCGAGGCGCTGGCGGAGTATTTTCACGAGCAGAAAGCCGCGCCCGGTGCCGCGCTCGACCCCAAGCTGCTGCAAAAGGGCAAGGAAATCTATACCGAGGGAATCGTCGGCAGTGCGCTGCCAGCCTGTACGGGCTGCCACAACGAAGACGGCAGCGGAACGGAAAAGTATCCTCGCATCGCTGGTCAGCATCCGGCCTATATGGCTCAACAGTTGATGAACTACAAATCGGGTGCGCGTGACAATGACCAAAAGGGGGTGATGCGTGCCGTGGCCAAGCGGATGAACGAAAGCGAAATTCGTGCGGTCGTCGAGTATGTGGCGACCTTGGTAGTGGCCGAGGAGGACTAGCGATGAACCGCTCGAACGAGACGCCGGTAAAGTTGCTGTGGGCGCTGCTCGCCTTGCTGCCATGCCAGACGGTTCAGGCCGACGCCGCCGACGCCGGAAAAGGCCCGCTCGGATACGGCAGCAAGGATTACGAGTGGGGCCGGCTGCTGCCCGAGCAGTTGGAGGTGATTAAGCTCGGCAGTGATGCGGCACGAGGCAAGGAAGCTTTTCGCGGTTGTCGAGGCTGCCATCGCGACGATGGCGCGGGCGTACGCGACGGCACTTATCCGCGCCTGACCGGTCAGCATGCCAGTGTAATCGTCAAGCAGGTTGTCGAGGTGCGCGCCGGTGTACGCATGAATCCGAAAATGAAACCTTTTTCGTCCGACCATGCCGTTACGCCGCAGGAGATTGCCGACATCGCCGCTTATCTTACGGGTCTGACGACGGTACGCGAGAGCGGCAAGGGGGACGGCGATTTCGTAGCGCGGGGCAAAAGCATTTACGAGAAGGACGGCTGCATCAAGTGCCACGGCAAAGACGGTGAGGGTAACCCGGACCGGTTCTACCCTGTCATCGCGGCCCAGCATTTCGGTTATTTGCGGCGCGAAATGACTCACATCCAAAAGGGCGAGCGCGGCAATTCGCACCCGCGCATGGTCGAGGCGATCAAGCATTTCACACCGGCCGACATCGACGATGTCGCCGACTATCTGTCGCGCTTGCCCGATTTCCGCGAGGCGGCCAAGAGAGGAGGCGTCAAGTGAAGCGTGCGTTGTGTTTAGTGGGCCTGCTGGTGCTGGCCGCTCCGGCCGGAGCAGTCGACGGCAAGGAGATCTACGATTCGGTATGCTACAAATGCCATCGTACCGGTATCGACGACGCTCCGAAGCCAACTGATAAAGGCGCATGGGCGCCTCGGCTGGCGCAAGGCAAGGAGGCGCTTTTCAAGAGTGTGATCGAGGGCAAGGGTGAGATGCCGCCACGCGCCGGCAAGGATCTCAGCGACGACGAAATCAAGGCGGGCGTCGAGTATCTGATCGGCATCGTGGCAAAGTGAAGGCATGAAGATGATCATCCGGTTTCGTTCACGCGTCGTGCTGCTTCTGGTTGGCACCTTCCTGCTCTCGGCATGCTCGCGTATGCCCTCGCTCCAGAATTTCAATCCGCTCGAGATGGTTAGCGGACCGGCGGTTCTGCGGGTCGAATTGCCCGAGCCGCGAGGCGCCCTGCCTTTGCTGCGTAACGGCCAGCCGCTTCGCCTTGTCGTGGGCGAAGTGGTCGATGGCCGCGCTGGTGCGCCAGGACGCAAGCTGGGCAATATCAAAGCGACGGTGGTCAATATTCACAGCGGCGAAATCGCGCTCGACCAGGACATTGCGGCTTTCCTCGGGCAGGCCTTGCGTGCCCGTTTGGGCGCAGACGGTTTTCGTGTCGCTGCCGCGAACGCGCCCGCCGATTTCCGTTTGACGACGGAACTCAAGGCTTTTTCCCTAGAAGTGGCCAGTCGTGATGAGCGGCGCATTGTCGCCACACTCACTATGCACGAGGCGGGCTCCGGCGAGGTCATCTGGTCGGGGCAGGTGACGGAGCAAGCAGATCGCTACGCCGGCGTGAACGGTAATTCGCGCGGCACCTTGATCGAGTATCTAAGCGAAGGCGTGGTGGCGTTTCTCGACAAGTCGAGCACGGCTGTCCGTGATGGCTTGATGCGCACCTATCCGCGCTCCATTACCCTGGCACAAACCAAGATTGCGTCGAGCACGCCGGGTGTCGTCCTGTTGCATGAGCCGGCCTCGCGCGAGCCAGCGCCTTCGTCCGCGGCGAACGCGCCGATCGCGCCGGCGGTGCAGAGCACGCCTACACCGATGCCGATCGCCCCCAGACCGGTGGTGGCTCCAGACACAAGGATTGCGACGACGACGGGGTACGTATCGCTGTACAGTCAGCCGACGCGCGCGAAAGTCTATATCGACGAGGTTTACCACGGCGTCACACCCTTACGCCTCGAACTGCCTGTCGGAGTGGCGAATCTTAGCTTCCGTCTCGAGGGCTACAAGCCCGAGGCCGAAAGAGTCGCCGTGCGCCCGGGCCAAACCACCGAACTGGAAGTCCGACTGGGCAAGTAGAAAGCGGCGCTGTGCGAGACGGCGAATGGTGGCGCCGTCTCGCCAGCGCCGACTTTTTCAGCCGAACTTGCTGCCAGGGACCGAACGTGAGCCGCCTTGATGCTTCAAATGGCTGCCGCAGCCCGCCCGGCAATCGCTGGCGCCGAATCCCGGCACCGGCACGGTGCCGCGGGTGCGCTGGTTGAGCTGGCATTCTGGCAGTGCGCGACGGCGCACATTGACGATCTGTACCCCGGTTGCGGCAAGCAAGTAATCGATGTGCCAATGCGGGCGCTTCGCCTGCGCCATATGCCGCGCAATGCGTGCCTCCATGCCGCGGCGGGCACTGCCAGTGTATACATAGCGCCCGGCGGGAAAACGCTGCGCTCCCAGCCGGCCGACGAGCACGCGAACGGCGCGAGGCAAGTGGATGATCAGCTGGTAGCTCACTAGCGGCCGGCGCTCCTTGGCGGCGCGGGGCATGGCGCCTCAGTCGGCGACGAAGGGGTTGCTGCGCCGCTCTTCGCCGAAAGTCGACATCGGCCCGTGGCCCGGGATGAAGCGTACTTCGTCGCCCAAAGGCCACAGCCGCCCGCGGATCGAGTCGATCAAGGTGTCGTAATCACCCCGCGGAAAATCGGTGCGGCCGATCGAACCCGCGAAGAGTACGTCACCGACGATGGCCAGCTTGGATTGCGGCTCGAAAAATACCACGTGCCCAGGGGTGTGGCCCGGACAGTGCAGCACCTCGAGTTCGACTTCGCCCACGCGCACGCGGTCGCCTTGATGCAGCCAGCGATCCGGCACAAAAGTCCGGCAGTGCGGAAAACCGAACATTTGCGCCTGAGAAGGCATTTGCTCGATCCAGAAGGCGTCTTCCTCTTGCGGGCCTTCGATCGGCACGCCGCAGCGCTCCGCCAATTCCGCCACGCCGCCGGCGTGGTCGATATGCCCGTGAGTGACGAGGATCTTCTCCAGGGTGAGGCCTTCCTTGGCGATGGCCGCTTCGATGCGTTCCAAGTCGCCGCCCGGATCGACCACCGCGGCGCGGCGCGTGGCGCTGCACCACAGCAGCGTGGCGTTCTGTTCGAAGGGGGTCACCGGGATGATGCGGGCATGCAGCATGATCTACTCAAAGGAGGGATGCCCGGCGATGTTAGCCTAATTTCGCAGCCAGCGTGCAGCCAGGCGGCTCAGGCGAGTCTAGCGCACCCCAACCGCTCGGGCGCGCTCACCCGCTTGCCAGCTCGGCCTCTTGCAGGGCGCGCCACATGATCTTGCCAGTGCCGGATTTGGGCAGCGCGTCCACGAAACTCACCAGACGCGGCGCTTTGTACGCGGCCATGTGCTCGCGGCACCAGGAGATGATGGCCTCTTCGCTCACTTGACCGCGGCTTGCCGCCTTCAGCACCACCACCGCTTTGACGGTTTCGCCCCGAAAAGCGTCGCGCGCGGCGATTACGCAGGCTTCTTGGATATCCGGATGCTGGTACATGAGTGCCTCGACTTCCGCTGGCCAGACCTTGAAGCCCGAGGCATTGATCATGCGCTTCAAACGATCGACCATGAAGAAGTAGCCGTCTTCGTCGATACGCCCGATGTCCCCAGAACGAAACCAGCGCTTGCCGTCGATTTCCACGAAAGCCTCGGCGCTGGCTTCGGGCCGGTTCCAGTAGCCGAGGAACACTTGCGGACCGCGGATGAGAATTTCCCCCGCCTCGCCCGCGGGCAGCGGTTCGAAGTCGGCGCTAACCACTATGCTTTCCACGTCGTATAGGGGAATGCCCAGGCATTGCTTCTTGGGGCGCTCGGGCGGATTGAGATGCGAAGGCGCCATGGTTTCGGTGAGGCCATAGCCCTCGACGTAAGTGATGCCCATATCGAGCATCTTCTGCGCTACCGCCTCGGGCATGGCCGCGCCGCCGCCCGCCATGCGCCGCAGGCTGCTCAAATCGTATTCGGCCAGGCGCGGGTTGGCGAGGAAGTCGACCAGCATGGTCGGTATGGCCGTCCAGGCGCCCACGCCATAGCGCTCGATGAGCTGGGCCGCGGCTCCGCGATCCCAGCGCGGCAGCAGCACCACGGTGGAACCGGTGAACAGAGGCCCGTTCATGCTGCCCTGCATGCCGGTGACGTGAAAGAACGGCAGCACCGCCAGGCGCGGCGTGTCGGGCTTGAGCGAAAACCAATACTCGCCGGCCACCAGCGTGGACATTACGGTGCGATGACTGTGCATGCAACCTTTCGGCCGCCCGGTGGTGCCCGAAGTGTAGGGCATCACGCACAGGTCTTCAGGACCGACGCTCACCGGCACCGGCGTCATTCGCGCGACCAGTACCTCACGCCAGAGCGCCACTCCTTGCTGGGCGATTTCTTGCCGCGGCGCCGCCACGAAATCGGGCACGGCGAGCGCGGTTGGTGCGCCGAGGTAATCGGAGTACGCCGCCACGATCAGCTGGTCGATGCCCTTGCCGAGCAAAGGCGCGATGCGCGGGTAGAGTTCCTGCGCGGCGAGGGCGACGCGCGCACCGCTGTCTTGCACGTAGTGTTCCAGTTCGGCGGTGAGGTTCATCGGGTTGACGGGCACCACCACGGCCCCGGCACGCAGAATGCCGTAGTAGCCAATCGCGAACTGCGGGCAGTTCTGCATGTAGAGCAGCACTCGGTCGCCTTTCTTGACGCCGCACTCGCGCTGCAAGTAGCCCGCTACCCGCGCGCTTTGATCGAGAAAAGCCGCGAAGCTGAGCGCGTTGTCGAAGAAGATCAGGTAGGGCTTGTCCGGATAGCGGGCTGCCGCCACCTCGGCGTTGTAGTGCACCGATGTCGCCGGAATGCCGAGGTGCCGCGACTGCCCCATGGGCCAGAAATCGAAGTGGCGTTGTGACATCGCTTCCTCCATCCCGGTGGAACCGGGCAATGCTCGCCCGGTCGGTTTACAAACGCTGGAGCCGATGATAGCATCAGAAAAAGCGGAAATGAAACATAGTTCCGCAATGCGAAACACCCTGCGTGCCTGGGCCGGCGAGCCTCGGCGGGAGGTTGGGGCGCAAGGCGCACAACGCGCGGCAAGGTGTTCGGCGTGCTTTTTGCAGGCCGAGCGAGTGTTGCTAATGGAGGAAGCATGGACCCCAAGTCCGTCTATTTGTCGCGGCCCTGGCTGCCCTATTACGAACCCGGAGTGCCCGCCGAGGTTGCCGTTCCACAGCGCTCCGTGCCGGAGTTGTTCGACGAAGCGGTGGCACGCTTCAGCGCACGGCCGGCGGTGCACTTTCACGGCCGGGAAATCAGCTACCGCGAACTCGGAGAGCAAACCGAGCGTCTGGCGGAAAGCTTGAGCCGCCTCGGGCTCAAGCAAGGCGACCGGGTGGCGCTGTTTCTGCTCAACAGCCCGCAATTCGTGATTGCCTATTTCGCCATCCTCAAGCTCGGCTGCACGGTCACGCCGATCAGCCCGGTGTACACCAGCCACGAAGTGCGCCATCAGCTCGAGGACAGCGGCGCGCGCGTGGTGATCTGCCAGGATATCCTCTGCGACAAAATCGAAAAGTCCGGCGTGCGCCCCGACTACCTGATCGTCGCCGGCGTTGCCGATTACCTCCCCGGATTCAAGAAAATGCTGGCGAAATCTTTCCTCGGCAAACTCGCTGGCGTCAACAGCGCCCCCACCCTGCCGCCAGGAAATCACGTCAAGCGCTTCCAGGACCTCATCGACCAAGGCCGCAGCGGCGTGCTGCGCGTGAGCTTCGATCCGGCCACCACCCTGGCCGCCCTGCCCTACACCGGCGGCACCACCGGCCATCCCAAAGGCGTGATGCTCACGCATGCCAACCTGGTGGCCGCACAGACCGCCTCACAGGCCGTGTTCACTGGCATCGAGCCCGGCCGCGAGGTGGCCATGGCCTTTTTGCCCTTCTTCCATATTTACGGACAAGTGGTGCTGATGCTCAGCGGCCTGGTGGAAGGCTCGGCCCTGGTGCTGCTGACCACGCCCCACACCGAAGAGATTCTCGAAGCGATCGAGCGCTACCATGCCACGGTATTCTATGGCGTGCCCACGCTCTACGAATACCTCAAGGACCACAAAGACACCGCCAAGGTGAATTGGCGGCAGTTCAAGCTGCTGCTCTCCGGCGCCGACACTCTGCACGAATCGACCGCTCAGGGCTGGCTCAAGCGCACCGGCGCCGCCATCACCGAAGGCTACGGCCTCACCGAATGCGCCGCTTCGGCGCACGTGAACCCGCGCCATCGCGCCAAGAGCGGTTCTTTCGGCATTCCCGTGCCCAACATGCTGGCCGCCATCGTCGACCCGGAAAGCAAGGCTTTCCTGCCCGTAGGCGAGACCGGTGAGCTGATTCTCTCCGGCCCCAGCGTGATGCAGGGCTACTGGAACAAGCCCGAGGAAACGGCACGCAGCTTGATCGAAATCGACGGCCGCAAATGGCTCTTTACCGGCGACTTGGTGCGCATGGACGAAGAGGGCTATTTCCACTTCTACGACCGCAGCAAGGACCTCATCAAGTACAAGGGCTACTCGGTGTTCGCCAAAGACATCGAGCACGTTCTCTACGAGCATGAACGCATCAAGGCCGCCGGCGTGATCGGCGTTCCCGACCCCGAAGTCGGCCAGCGCATCAAGGCAATCGTGGTTTTGCAGCCGGAGGCGCGCGGCAAGCTCACCGAGGAAGAAGTGATCGCCTATTGCCAAGCGCGGCTGGCGCCCTACAAAGTGCCCCATGTGGTGGAGTTCCGCGGCGAGCTGCCCAAAACCGACGTGGGCAAGGTCTCGCGGCGTGAGCTGCGCGAAGAGCACGGCACATGAATTCGCCGTTCTTTCAAGTCGATGGCCTGAGCAAGCGCTTTGGTGGCTTGTCCGCGGTGCGCGAAGTGAGTTTCGAAGTCCAGCGCCACGAAGTGGTCGGCATCATCGGTCCCAACGGCGCCGGCAAGACCACACTGCTGCGCCTCATCACCAAAATCCTGCGCCCGGACGCCGGTCGCATCGTCTTTCAAGGCGAAGACATCACCGACCTCAAGCCCTGGGAAGTGGTCAACCGCGGCATTGCCGGCACTTTCCAGAACACCCGGCCGTTTCGGCATCTGCCGATCATCGCCAACGTGATGGTGCCTTGCCTCAATGAGCGCTCCAAGAAGCGCGGCGAGTGGGTGAAGAAGATCGAAGCCAAGGCCATGGACGCCCTGGAATTCGTCGGTATCTCCGACCTCGCCTTGGAGCCCGCCTCGGCCCTTTCGCAAGGGGACTTGAAGCGCCTGGAAGTAGCCCGCGCCATTGCCTCGGAACCGGAGTTGCTGCTCCTCGACGAGCCTCTGGGCGGGCTGAATCCGGCCGAGTCGGAGCTGCTGGCGCGCTCCATCAGGCGCCTGCACCAAGGCGGCCGCTTCGGGCGGCTGCATTCCGAGGGCCCGGCGGTGCTGATGATCGAGCACAAACTCAAGGAACTGATGTCCATCGTCGATCGCGTGATCGTCATCAACCACGGCGAGAAGATTGCCGACGGGCCGCCGCAAGAGGTGGTGAAAGACCCGCGCGTCATCGAAGCCTATCTGGGGAGCGAGCATGCCGCAGGCCTTGCTTGAGGTCAGCGACCTCACGGTGCGCTACGACCGCGCGGTCATCGTCAACGGCGTTTCGCTCGCCGTGCATGAAGGCGAGCTGATCGGCCTGGTCGGTCCCAACGGCGCGGGCAAGTCCACCACCTTGCGCGCCATCGCCGGCCTCGTCACCTGGGACGCCGAAGTGAAGCGCGGTGTCTTCGGCGACATCGTGGTCGAAGGTGAGATCAAGTTTGGTGGCGAAAACCTCACGCGCCTGCCGCCCCATGAAATTCGCCGCCGCGGCCTGGTGCTCTGCCCGGAGCGGCGACGCCCGTTTCGGGAATTGAGCGTTCGCGAAAACCTGCTTGCCGGCGCTTACCTCGCCGCCCATCGCGCCGCAGCCGAGCAAAGCCTCGAGCGCTGCTACACGCTCTTCCCCAAGCTCAAGGAAAGGGCCGGGCAAATCGCCGGCACGCTCTCCGGCGGTGAACAGCAAATGCTCGCCATCGGGCGCGCGCTGATGCACGAGGCCAAGCTCTTGTGCATCGACGAGCCTTCGCTGGGTCTTGCCCCGAAGGTGGTCGAGGAAGTTTTCGCCGCCATCGCCGCGGTGCATGCCGCCGGCGTGCCGGTGTTGCTGGTCGAGCAGGAAGTGGGCAAGGTCTTTCAAATGGCCAGCCGCAATTACGTGCTCTCCCAAGGCCGCATCATCGCCCAAGGCACCGGCGCCCACCTGATGGCCGACGAAACGCTGCGGGCGGGGTATTTGGGCTTATAGCGCCCCCCTCCACGCGACAGGCCCGGTCAGCCGGCCGCAAGCGCTTTGCGCAGCTGCGCGGCGTATTCCTCGAGTAGCGCGCGGGGCGGGTTCTTGCGCGGCCGGACCAGCGCGTGGCCCGGATTCAATTGCCCGAGGTCCATGAAAGCGAGAGTCAGTTCATCCTCATACACCCGCGAGGCCGGAATCTCGCCCGCGATCAGGCGGCAAAAAATGCATTGGGCGGGATCGAGCACATCGACGTTCAGTGGCATGACGGGTCTTTGTGGCTTGGGTGGCTCAAGTAGGGATGCACGAGCGCGTGCGGACTCTGTCCCGCATCGGTACCTCTTCAGCCACGATCATAAGCCCGCTGTCCACCGCCCGCCTCATTCGCCGACGCCCCCACCAGCGGATGTTTTCGGCAGGCTAGATCAATCGAGCTGCGGTAGGTCATCCGAAATGACAAACCACGGCGCCTTGCCTTTCACACAATGGTGCACTTCCGGTCGCAAGCTCGGATCATCATCCAGGCACCCCGCCGGAATTTCGATGAGCGGCGGGCAAGAAAATGCATCCGGAACCCGCGAGCCGCAGCGACCGCAGAAGCACGAATGATACGCAGGTGGAGCATGTCGAATCGGAGCTTGGTACACTCGGACCAGCTCCTCGCCCTGCAGCATCTTGAAGTCATCGGGAGCCACATAGACGCCTGCCGCAAAGGCCGAACCGGTAGCCTTGCGACAACGGGCACAATGGCAAAGCTCAAACGGCCCTTTGATATTGCGCGCCTCAAACTGCACACCGCCACAGAGACAACTGCCTCGAATCATCTGATACTCCTCACCATGGTCCGCGCCGCCGGCCGTCCCAATTCACGGGTGGCGACGAAACACAGCAGTGCGCCCACCCAGTTCCCCGCCGGCCGCGCCTCAAAGCGGCTTCGTGGGCGAGCCGGTAGGACTCGCACCACGCCAGAATCTGGGGATACAAACTCTCGACGCTCGCTCCCGCACTCCTGTTTCGATACAATCGCAGCAGCTCCGCCCGGAACGGAGCGAACCGCGTGAAGCCGCGGCCACTGTCTCCCATCGAGTCGTCGAGCGCGGCAACCAATCGGCCACGCTCCGCACTGGGAACGACGTCCTCGGCGTAGAGGGCCACGAGCGCCCAGTTCATCAACTCCAGGAACACAGACATCGCGTTGCCGTAGCTGTCGGCCGACGTGCCCGCCTTGGTCCAGAAGGCACGATCGGCAAACGTGCGCGTGATCTGATCGCGATAGGGGGCGGCCGCGGGGTTGATGAATCCGTGGTTCAACTCGGTAAACGCGATCTCGCCGCGCCGGAAAGCGGCGGCCTCGGCAGAAAGTTGCGCATCGCCGGGCTGCGGGTAGGGAAAGTTCACGTGCGCCTGCAGCTCCCGATAGCCGTTGCTCTCCAACCACGTCACCGACTGGCTCCCTCCGACGAGCGGAGAGAACACGATCTTGTACCCGTCGTAAGCGCGCATTTTCGGAAAGCGGAGGCGCAGCCAATCGAGCATCCCCGACAGATTGATGCGCTCCCGGAAGTAGGCTTCCTGGGCGCGATAGACGCCCTGTTGGTTACGGAAAAACTCCCGGAACCGGCTCGCGTCGGCAAACGCCTGCATCTCCCCCAGGTAGGGCGCCAAAGTGTTCTGGGTGCTGCCCGAAAAGCCGGTGCGGTCGTAGACCGCGCTCCGGACGATTCTGTCGTTCGCTCCAAACGCGAACGAGAAAGCGTTCATCTTGATCTCGAAGTAGCGGCGCGCGACAAGCTCACGGTCCAGCGCGGCGACAAATGGGTGATCGGCGAACGGCATGAACCAAGCCGTTGCCGCGTCATAGTAGGGCGACTCGCGTGCGACGAGGTACTTGCTCGCGCGCCCCGTGGGCGTCATGGCGATGGCGATGTTGACTAGCTCGTAGACCTCGGGACGCTCGACTTCGATGCGGCCGCGATGCGCGTTCTGGTAGGTTTCGTCGAACTGAGCCATCGGCGCAGCGCCGACGATGCGCGTTGGATACTCGACGCCGTTGAAATGAATGATGAAATCGGCTTTCTCCCCCAAGGCGACCGCCCGGCTCAACGAGCGCCCCCCGGAAACGAAGCGGACCTCTCGACGTTCTCCGCGCGGCACGATGATCGTATAGACGTCCGGGTTCTGCCCGGCCGACAGAGTCCAGCTCTCCTTCGACTCGCCGACCCACACTTCCACCACGGGGGCTGAAGCTCTGAGGACATTGCTCTCCCGGGCTCCACCGCCGCTCACCGTCACGCAGGCGGCGACACCGAGCGCGAGGATGAGAGCGATCTCTCGTACGGGAACGACTCGTCTCCACAACCTCGTGTCACCTTGCATCTGAGAACTCTCCGATCAAGCAGCCGCAAGCCGGCCCCGTTTTGTCAACGACCACGAAGCCTGCAATATTACTCGCAACGGCGAACAGTCGGTTGTGGCGCTTACTCTCGAAGATTTCAAAGCGCTCGAAGAAACCGCGTACCTCTTCAGCGCCTGGTTAGGCGCAATGTCGGAAGGCGAGACCTCACACCCCGTTTTCTCTTGGCACCGCTGCCACGAATCAAGCAGGGTCTCTTGTTCTACGGGCAATAGGCGTAGGGTGGGGGCCCGTGCTGGTTTGCACGGTTCTGCAGCTGCAGCCGATAGAAAGCCAAGCGGATGTTCGTATCCGAGTACACTGGGTCGGTTCCACCACTCGGCCAGTACTGAGAAGCGTCACTATCCGTGAGTGATGCGTTGAGATCACCTTGCACACCTTTCCATGTCGCCTTGGACACGGGGGTGGTGAACAGTGATGGATCAATGACCATCCTTTGAGTTTGAAAGCAACCCGGCCCACGCACACACAACGTAGGCGCCACATGCCATCCCCACCGCACATAGCAGTTCGGATTGTTCTTTGTGTTGACATACAGGTTGCCCCGGATCCACACCTTCTTCGGCGAAAGCCCCATGTTGATCATCAGTCGGCACATCTCGTGGGCTCGCGCCCAGCAGCCATCATCAGGATAGCGAAAGGGAATGCACGGTGCCGGTACCGTGAGCGGATTGCAGCTGGTGGCATCCATCGCGTTGAAGACCTGCTGTGCCTTTGTCATCGACATGCACCGGAACCACCACCACGGCCACCACCTCCAGAACCATATCCGTTCCAGCAAATCCCTGATCCATCCTGGCGGCCATCTTTCAAGCGGCGGAAATTCCGGCGGGAAAGTGGGAAGTGGGATCTCCGGGCCTGGCTTAAGTTGACGGACATCGATGATGTTATGCTCGTCATCCTCCGTGAGGATTATCGGCCCCCGACTCTGTACCGCCTCGAGCAGTTGCTTTTCCAATTCGTCAAAGTGCGGCTGCTCCCGCCGCAGTATGTGGCGCCCGTGTGAAAGCTCCAGTTCTACACCGAGCACACTCTCGTCAATCTGACGAACTCCAAGGACGCGGCTAAGGTGTGGGATGAGCAGTCGTGTAATTACCGAGGTGTCCGGGTCGATCTCCAGGTAGACAGGCAGCCGCAGCTTGCTCAGCCCGTCCAGGATTTGTGTGAAACCGACCGAGCGGCGATCGGTCGAGTCCAGACGCACACGGCGCCCTCCCTCTAGTTCCACAAAAAGACCGCGTTCGGCACGTAGAAGCTCGGCAGGTGCTCTATCGAGTGGCGGATCGAAACGTATGACGGTCGAAACAATCGCATTAGGGTTCGGCATTTCGACCTCCTTAAGTTAGGTGTTGAGCGCCTCGGCACAAGCCTGCTGACCCGCAACCTCCGCAGGAACAACCTCGCCCTTCTCCGACTCAGCAACAAGCACCAGGATTGGCTGGGCAGATTTATCGGCTAGCAATGCCAATGCCCAATCGGCGACCACTGGGCCTTCTTCCTCGAACGCGGCGAGATGAACACCCCTGATTCCTTGGGCGTCTGAGGCTTGTGCTTCTCGAATTCGCACCATGTCGTCAAGAAAATCTACGTAAAGTGGGGAACCGATTTGACGTCTCTTTGCCGCGAAGTGCTCAGGGAAACCATGCCGCGCCTCGACGGTGTCGCGCAGGCACCGAAGCGACTGCGGGCAGTGCTCGCCCCGGAGGAAGTTGCGGGAACTTGCTATGACTATACGCACTGGCGTTGCCCTAGCCCGCGCAATTGGGCTGCCCCGACGAGCGCGGTGAGTGGTGACATCTCCACCGGCCATTGGGCGTCGCCGCCCGTGAGCTAGGCGACCTGCCGACAGTTTCCTTGCGTGTGCCCCACGGCCGCCACGTAATGTCCGACCCTGTCGGAACGCGTTCCGGGCACCGTCTGAAGCAAAACCAGAGGTTACGAGACGGTGCGTTAATCGTTCTTCGGAGAAGGACTTGCCTTGCGCAGAATACATGCGGCGACCCTCCGGTACACTCGCACTCGGGATTCGATCGAATCGCCCAGTGAAAGATGAGTGCGCAGGCCGAATTAGGACACTGTTTTGATCGAGGGTGAAGCGTTAGAATGCGCATCCAAACTGCGGAAACCTCGACTGATCCGCAGCCGAAACGCGTCCAAACTGGAGCGGAAAGCGGGGAGGTAGGCACGGTGCCCCCTAGGCCCGCAAAGGCCATCGCCGATGGCAGCGAATAGGCAGAAGTCTTGGCACTGGGTGTAGGGGCTTCCTCTGCCCTTTGTTTGTCTTGGCCCTGGTGCATGCCCATGATCTTGTCGGACGCTTGCTCCAGTCGCTAAACGCGATGGCGCAACTCATCAGGTATGCCGCTGCGCTCCTGGACGCAAGTATTACTGGCTCCTACTGACATCCTTGTGACGGCTAATCGGGATAGGAAGAAGCCTCGCGGCCCCTCCCTCCCACACCACCGGACGTACGGGTCACGTATCCGCGCCTAAAGCGGTACCGGAAGTCACAGTAGGCCGCGCCTTCCATTATGGTTTGCGTGCGCGTAAGTTCGACAGCAGGCGCTCCGACCTCGGCGACGTAATAGTCAAAATCGCAGACCAAGAGTGCGCCTAACTCGGGTTCGCCCAGTGCTTTGAAGAACTCCGCAAAACCACATCGGTTCACGTTGTAGTCGCGAACGTCATTGTCGTCCCGGAGCAACTCCCGCTCGACCACGTCGCCGATTCTTGGTCGCAACTCGTTCCACACCCCCTGCCATTTCTCGCGGGGGCTGCCTCTCTGTTTCTCGCCAATCCGCAAATACACGGATCGCACCCAGTCACTCAATGCCCTGGCGATCAGCTCATCGGCCTTGTCTTTCCCCATTTCCATGCGCAAGGCACGCAGGATTGGTACGAGGACTTGTGCCTGCAGTTTGACCTCGTCGAGAAACGGAATTGGAATTCCTCCTTGCGTACTCCTGTATTTCTCCAATCGCAAATTACTCTGGCACCGATTCCTGCCCAACGTAGAGGCAACCGGGCCGGAACGGCATAGCGCCCTGGCCCTCTTCGGCGTCTCGCTATATCCTCGATCGCCTGCTGCACCACGCCGTCACGCTCAACATTCGCGGCAACTCCTACCGCCTCAAGGAAAGGCTCAAGGCCGGGCTCGTTCGCCTATTCGACGACGAGGCTCAACCGCAACCGGGTGGGGAAATTTGAATTACCACAATGGGGAAAATTCGCTTGCCCTTGACGCTGGAACGAATTGTTAGCCGCCGATAACTTCGTTAAGGCCGTCAACTACCTGTGCAAGCTCTTCTGGATTGATAATCCCTATCCTTCTGCCAATACGTTCAGTGGAAAGCGTGCGTATCTGGCTGATCTTCACCCAAGAACGCTTGGGTAGTTTGCATTTCAGAATTTCATATGTCAGCGGAAACCCGGCGCGCTGCTCTTGCCTGGTGAGTGCCATGGCAATGACCGTGCCAGACCGCTCATTGAAGACATCTTGACTCAAGATGAGAACTGGCCGCTCTCCGGATTGCTCCCGGCCAATGGTTGGATTGAGATCGGCCCAGCGGATCTCACCCCTCAGTATTTTGGCCATGCTGCCAATTCCTCAGACAGGCCCTCATCCGCCAATGCCTTCTCGAAGGCCGGATCAAGTTTTGCGCATTCCTCGGCCAGACGGCTGCGTTCCATTCGCTCCAGCTTCTCCTGCACCGCCTCCTGGATGGCTCGGCTGCGGTTGGTAAACACATGCCGCCTCACCAGTTCATCTACCCTGGCAAGCACCCCTTCTTCGATAGTGATGGCTACTTTGGTTTGGCTCATAACGGCACCTCACGGAGTATGATGATTGATCATACCCGCGAAGTTCTCACGGTGCAATCCGAGGCGGCTATCGGGATAGGAAGAAGCCTTGCGGCCTCCCCCTCCCACACCACCGGACATACGGGTCACGTATCCGGCGGTTCCTTGAAACGTCGTTTGTCTCATGCTGCTCTTGCTGGTGCCAGCTCGGGCACCCGCTTGTCGATAGAGGACTTCGCGGTCACGTGCCCGCTCGTCCGGAATGCATCACGCCTCATATCCGGTTTTTGTTCATCGCCCTGCGATTTCGCCTTGGGCCAATGTGTCGAGGAACTGTTGCATGGCGTGTTGGCGAGTGGTAGCCGGGTGGGCGCCTTCTAACGTTCAAGCTCAGCGGCGCGACGGGTCTTCATCGCGGGCGCGTCCCCTGGAACGACGGGTTCGGCCTCTGAAATGCAGTCACGCTATGCAGCCTGCAGCAGAAACTCAACTTTCACAGCCTCGTATGGGAAAACAATGTGACCGTCCTCCGTCTTGTTAAGCACGCCAGCGTTAAGCAGCGCAGTGACGTCGCCGTGCACTGCTTTTACGTCGCGTTCAGCACGGCGTGCGGCTTCGCGAATGGACACCGGCCCCGCCCCGCAAAGCACCTTGAGTAGTTCCCACCGCTTTTCGGTTAGCACCCTCCATAGCAACTCGGGAGTGGCAAAGCTGATACGCGCAGTCTTCTGAGCTTTCGCTGTCTTCCAGGCGTGGGCAAACTCGGCCATGGAATCGGCAGGGGTGCGCACATCAAGAGTTACTATTTTCATGGTTCCACCTCGCAATATCTTTCTGGAAGTCGGCGATCAACTGATCCGGCGTAGTAAAAGCGTAGGCGCCTTCCCTTTTGCCGAAATGCCGGTGATCACCTTTCCCGACTTCGTTGTCGTAGCGGAGAACGCATTCTCCACGCACGACATAGGCTAGCCTGTACTTGAACTCGTGTGCCGACCCTTTGAGTGGATTCGGAAGGCGCCACAGCATCAATTCGGCAAACGCAGACTCCGAGTAGGCGATACGAGCGCTAACGAGCTGAACGGCTTTCATGTTGGAGATAGTGCCAACATACCAGGCCGTTGTCAATCAGTCCAACGCTCACGCACGGCGATAAGGGGCCGAATCGGGATAGGAAGAAGCCTCGCGGCCCCTCCCTCCCACACCACCGGACGAACGGGTCACGTATCCGGCGGTTCGATGAATTGAATTCTCACCGTGCTGCAAGGCTCGGCACTGCCAGAGTCTCGAAGTAGCGCAAGGGTAAGCTACGGCTCTTGCAGCGGCTGCGACACCCTGCAAGCGATCTGCGGCTACAGCGACCGGCCGCCGAATGACGAGCAGGTGCGCGACTACATGACGCTTGCGCTGCACATCGTGCAGGGGCTGCGCGAGATGGGCGACAGTGAAGCCTAACGTTCGACATGAGCGGCATGACGCGGCAGGCGAAGCCTGCCGTGGCATGTCCGCTCGATGGAGGGGTTAGGCATCACTCTTTGCAATGAGCACTTGCCCATCTTTCTTGACGATGCGGTAGCGCACATTGGCCAAGGAGTCGGCAAGGTACACGACTTCGTAGCCTTGTTGCTCACGCTCGGCAACGCGATCAGCATCCGACCAGCGAAAGTGATTCAGCCCGCGGTTCAGATACTCCTTCCGTAGATCGGAGGCTTCCCACCATGCTGATGTGACCACCTTGTCCTGCTCTGTCTCCGGCTGAGGAGACTCGCTCGGTTGCTGCGCATCTTTCTTTCGGTGGAGCCAGACCGCAAGGCCCGCCAGCACCGCAGCGACAACACCTGCCGCAATGGAGAGAGCGTACTCGCGCGTAGACAAGAAGTACCAGACCGCACCCGTGGCGAATATTCCGGATGCCCACCAGGACGTCTGTATGTGCCAATCGCGGACGACGCGCATTGTGATGCCTAACGTGGAGCTGACCGGCGCTGCGCGGCTTTATCGCGCAGCGTCCAGCGACCGAAGGGAGCGAGGTTGAGCGCCATGTTAGAGATTGTTGTCGACATAGGCGTCAGTGGCTTTTACGAGTTCTTTGACGAAGCGAATTACTTTTTCCAGTTCGTCTCGTTTGATTAGATGTGCGACAGGAGAGCCGTTATTTATTGGTTTTGATCGGTGCACGGCATCTCCGCGCTTACCGATCCAACTGTTCAAAGTGGTCTTGGCCTTTTCAGGTTCGTAGTTGGCCCATGACCATCCTTCGGTGACGTCAAGGCCAAGGTATTCTTGAAAGATGCGTTTTGTTTTATCCGAACTGGGGTTGTGGAATTGCTTCAGGTCGGTGTGCAGTTTTTTCAGAACAAAATCGCCGACATAACTACCAGCGACCACACCAAGTTTCTTGTTCATCTCTTCGAGGAGCCGATCCTCAACGTAGGTTTCCCATGCGGTTAACGCCATGACAAGGCCGGCACGTTTTAGTACTTCGGCGTTTGCGGGCGGCGGGTTGGCATTGATAGAGTCGAAGTGCGCGAGCAGCTCTTCTGCGTCTTTGATGCCGTATTCAAAACTTTGGTATGCGCGGGACATGTAAATCTCTAACGTGGAAGTGAGCGGCCTGCGCGGCTTTTCGCGCAGGTCCGCTCGACTGCCGGGTTGGGGCTCGGCGGTTGCACACCCTGAGTAGGGAACGGGTACCGAAGCACCCGTTCCCGACAGCACCTCGCCCCCCGTGTGGGGTCCAGGGAGTTGCTCATTTCACAGCCTGCGTAGAGGGTCAGGCTGCGGTTGTGCATGAGGAAGCTTTTCCATTGTTCGGCCGTCGCACCGTTCGAAATTTTCATTCCTCCACTCGACTGTATCAAGATTGCGACCGTTATCGATATGGGCTCCGAGAAAATAGCGCTTGCCGTTGTAAATGGTGCCGATGGTGAAGCCTGAAGAGAGCGGCTTGCGATAGATGCCGACGAGTTGGGGCGCACCGCCAACGAGTGGGTCAGAGACTTGAGTCAAGGTATCGCAGAAGCAATGGAAGACAGCACGACTTGTCTCTCGATTCGTTCCGACCTTGTAACGCAAGAAGTTTTCCGAGAACTCTTGAGCGCCCGTGCCCAGCGAAAAAAGAACATCGGATGATTTCGGCAGTGCGCTTTCCATGCCGTGCCATCCGCGCTTGCTTGTCCATGAGATGGTGTGGCAGGAAAACTTCTTGTTGTCTTTGGAGTCACGTGAAGCATGAATGATGCTGAGAGAGTTTTCGGCTATGCCGGAATGTAGCTGCGGATATTGCCGAAAGAGGTCGTTCAGTTTGTCGACGATCGCTTGGAATTTCTGTTTGCATGAAAAATCAGGTGCAAACAATAACCCTGCATCAGCCAGCTCGACAATCTGATTCAACGCGATTGAAGGGAACAAAACGTCTCCACAGTAGCCAAGCACATCCGGCCAGCGAGCGAAGGAATATACCTTGCGGCCGTAGTCAAAACTGGCTGCCGTACCCCACGAAATCCGGCTGTCGCTCGCAATGTACACGGAGGATGGCCCATGCGAATCAATTCCGGCCCAAGCGACGAGAAGCGTCATAGCGGATGGGTTTCCGAGCCCCAACGTCTGACATAACCGGCGCTGCGCGGCTTCATCGCGCAGCGTCCGTGTTGATGGATGGGTTAGCCCGCAACCCGAACACTGAAACGCTACAAGATTGCACATTGGCAAAACAGTGCGCAAAGGATTGAGTTCGAAACGCCATCATGGGACAAACAGCGATGCGGCTAGGACCAAAATAGTGCACGGAACCGAAATGACCAACCGGACCAGCTTGCGAGAACTGAGGAACCGAATGAACTTGATGAACACGACACCCCAAAAGACCAAGACGGTTACGCCACCAATCCATTTTCCGTGACCGATAGCCCACATGGCCCCAGCGCCTGGCCCGAGACAAACAAACAAAGCAACCGTAAAGAGTTGCTCGGCAAATGGGAACATGACCCATGAATTGGACGGAGGTTGATCGTTCGGCAGATTGTCCATGAGCGGGCTAACGTGGAAGTGAGCGGCGCTGAGCCGATAGGCGAAGCGTCCGCTCGACTGCATGGTTATGTTCGTTAATAGACGACCTCCGGCAGGGGGCGGGTGGCGTTGTACGCAACCTCTGAAAACTTCCTCGCTTGTGCGAGAGACTTCTCGAAGTAGCTTTCCAAGCTATCCGGATAGTCGAAGACCTTGAACATTCGCAGTTGCTTAATCAGGATCGTGTAGTAGTAGAAGCAAGCTTGAAGGGCATGGCTGAAGTCCGGAAAGTGCGTGACCTTCGACGCGCTTTCATGATGCGCTACTACTTCGTCTCGATAAGTCTTGATACTGTCCCAGTACACATGCCACTCGTCTTCAGAAAGCCCCATGGCTTGCAGGAGCCCAGTCCGGAAGTCGTCTGGGTTGGCCACGTGCTTGGACCAATGTGTCGCTTCTGCATTTGAGCCAAAGGCCTTGCACCATTCGAGGACTGCGACATCCAAGAAGTTGTTGAATACGAGAATCCAATAGTTCTGATTGAAGTCGTCCCTATAGGGCTCAAGCGATCTATGGTGCGCGACATTTCGAGCGACATAGACGAGCCGAAAGACTTGATCAACGACCTTGGCAATCTCGGCACTCACGGGTGGGCTCCAAGAACATAACGTTCAAGGTGAGGGGCTGCCGGAGCCCGAAGGGCGGAGGGCACCGAGAAGCGCAGCTTCTCGGCAGTCCCCTCGACCGCAGGGTTAGCCCTTTGCGGGCAAGGAAGATGGGTTTGTGATGTGTTGGGAAGCGTGCTCATTTGGCAAAGGGACTGGTGCACCACTGCTGTTCGCAAGGGACACCATCGTGGTTTCCGTCCATCTGGACGTTGGGGCAGTTTCTCAAGAAGAAGGTGGCTTCAGCACAAGAAGTCATTTGCGAACAGTGGGTGCGGCCATCGCAGTGAAAAGCAGAAGAAGCAATTTGATCGCTCGATTGTGCGGCCACCGCGGTTTGCGGAGCCACGCGGCGCGAGTATTCGCTGTAACCGTACAAGCCCAGGGCCACAACGAGGACAAGCGGAATGACTCGACCAAAGAAGCCCGGCTTCTCGCTGCGGCGCCGGGACATTGATTGGCGAGGAGGATGCACCGTGGGACGGCCGGGGCAAAGCAGGTTCTTGGCTCGCTTCTTCCCGGCACTGTCGGTCTCAATTTCAAACGTGAGCCGCTCTCCGACCGTTGGGCGGCGACCATCTTTCGGGAACGCCGAGACATGAACAAAGACCTCAGGGCCACCCTGAGTCGGTGTGATGAATCCGAAGCCGCGATCATCGTTCCACTTTGCGAGAATGCCTTCAGTGCGCATACGAAAGGGCTAACGTAGAGCTAACCGGCGCTGCGCCCCACGGACAGCAAGCGAAGCCATGAACGATGAGAACACGAAGGCCGCCGAGACGCCAACTGGCGCAGCGTCCGCGTTGAGCGCCGGGTTAGAGCGCCCTGTGCTGTGCGTGAGGCCGCACCGACACCGCGAACTGCTGAAGCTGCCGGAAGAACTCGAAGTGGGCTGGTTGCGAGGCGGCCACTTTTGGGGCTTCGCGGCGTGTAAGAACGCCGCGGCGTTTGACGCGCTGTGCAAAGACTTGCGGCGGCACCACGGAGAAATTGACATCAGCGACATGCGCTCTAACGTAAAGTCGGGAACCTATTTGACGAAGAATAAACCGTCAGAATCCGCAATAGTCCGCAGCTTCGTGGAAGAAAAACGCTTAGCATCAACGAGGTATCCAATTTTAGCAAGGCCTAAAACGTGGCGCAAAAAGCGTCTGAATCTCCCAAGCTTCTGGACCAGGTGCGCGGCAAGATCCGGCTCAAGCATTACAGCATCCGGACCGAGCAGGCCTATTTGCACTGGATTAAACGCTTCATTCTCTTTTATGGCAAGCGGCACCCGCGCGAAATGGGCCCCGCGCAGGTCGAGGCCTTCCTCACCCACCTTGCCGTGGAAGGCAAAGTGGCAGCCTCCACGCAGAACCAGGCCAAAAGCGCGCTGCTCTTTCTTTACCGCGAGGTGCTGGAGGAGGAGCTGCCCTGGCTCGACGGGGTCGAGCGCGCACAGGAGCCCAAGCGGCTGCCGGTAGTGCTCACCCGCGAGGAAGTTGCGGCGGTACTCGCAGCGCTGCCGCCCATTTGCGACCTCATCGCCGGGCTGCTTTATGGCTCGGGGCTGCGAATTTTGGAGGCCGTGCGCTTGCGGGTGAAGGATGTCGAATTCTCGCGCAAGGAAATCTTGGTGCGCGACGGCAAGGGCTTCAAAGATCGAATCACCATGTTGCCCGGTAAACTCGTCGAGCCGCTGACCAAGCATCTCGAACGCGTTCGTACACTGCACGAGCGCGATCTCGCGGCCGGGAATGGTGCGGTTTATCTACCCTATGCACTGGCCCGCAAGTACACCCATGCGCCCAAGGAGTGGGGCTGGCAATACGTGTTCCCGGCGCGCCAGCTTTCGCGCGATCCGCGCAGCGGCGCGGTGCGTCGCCATCACCTCGGCGACCAAGTCGTGCAGCGCGCCGTTCGGCAGGCGGTTCGCGATGCCGGCGTCGTAAAGCCAGCCACCCCCCACACCTTTCGGCACTCCTTCGCCACACACCTCCTGGAGAGCGGTTACGACATCCGCACGGTGCAGGAGCTTTTGGGCCACTCCGACGTGCGCACGACGATGATCTACACCCATGTGTTGAACCGCGGCGGGCGCGGGGTGCGTAGCCCCTTGGACGCCGCTCCCGGTCAATGACTGAAGTTCTCCCGCGGGCCCAGCCCCTCACCGCATCAAACGAAGCGCCACTCCGGGTTTTCCCGGAACACCCGCCACCCCCGGATGAAGCGTCCGCACCCTGCAAGCTGCGCGGTGCTTTGGCCGCTGTCCGACCGGCGGGTCGCGCCACGCGTGGGCTTGGCGCCAGGATGCGCGTGACGGGTTCTTACGCGCGAGGCGCGGGGCCCCGCCCGAGGACGCGATTTGCGGCCGTAGCGCCGCGCGGCTTGCCGGGTATGGGCGCTGGCATGGCGGTCCGGCAATAGTGGATTGGCTTTCTGGTTTCTGTTCATCAGGCCCACACTGAGACCCGCCCCTACCCTCCCCCGCTACGCGAGAGTGGAGACCGTTCCGCGCTCCCCGGTGGCTGAGCGAGAAAATCCACCCGCCCTCAATGCAGCTCCGCCTCGCACAAGCGGCATTGCTTGCGCGTAAACACATTGCGGTTCTTGCAGCGCGGGCACACCCGCTCGATTTTGTCGCGCAGCCAAGGGGCCAGGCCGCGCGGCATGAAAAGGAGCACCAAGAGTACGATCACCGCGAAGAGCAGGAGGCGGATGTCGCGGAAGATCTCGAAGCTGCCCAGGAATTCGGTGAGCGGATACAGCACGAACACCGCCAGCACCGGCCCGTAAATCGTTGCCAAGCCGCCAAAGACGCACCAGATCACCACTTGGAAAGACAGCGCCATTTCCAGCGTGGAAGGTCCGGCCAGGCGCATGAAGTGAGAGAACAGCGCCCCGGCGATGCCGGCGAACAAGGCCGAGAGCATGAACACCAGCACCTTGTAGCGCGGCGTGTTGATACCGGAAGCGCGGCAGGCAACTTCGTCTTCGCGGATGGCGTGCAGAATCAGTCCGAACTTGGAGGTGGCGATCTTCCACAAAGCAAACACCGCGAGCAGCATCACCACCACCGCGAGGTAATAGTTGGCTTGGGGCGAAGTCACCAAGCGCCGAATGCCGGAAATGCCCAGCTCGCCGCCCGAGAGGTCGGGCACGGCAAACAGCAGGCCTAGCAGTATCAATGGAAAGGCCAGCGTCGCCAGGCTCAAATAAGAGCCGCGCATGCGCAGGCACAAAAGGCCCACGCCCGCGCCTACCGCCACGGTCATGGCGGCGGCGAGCGGCAGAGCCAGCCAAGGCGAAAAGCCCAGGTGCTTGGTGAGCAGCGCCGAGGTGTAGGCGCCCACGCCAAAAAACAGTGCGTGACCGAAGTTCACCTGGCCGCTGTAACCGGCCAGAAGATCCCAACTGGCGGCAAAAATGGCGAAGATCGCCGTCATGGTGATGATGCGCATGACGTAGGTGTCGTTCCAGAGGAGCGGCAGCATCAAGAGCGCCAGCGCCCACATGAGCACGGCAATGCGGCTGGGCAGAACCAACACTTCGTTCTTGAGATGGGTCCAGGTTCGATGCGGCAGACTCGCAAGCGCTCTCATCTTTCCTCCTCGAAGACGACACCAAAGAGGCCTTCCGGCCGCGCCAGCAACACCCCGATCAGTATGCACAGCGCCACCACGCCCTTGAGGTAAGCGCCGCCCGGTAGCGTGAACACGGTGATCGCCTCGGCATAGCTGATCACGAAGGCGCCGATGAGGCTGCCTTTGATGCTGCCCAGCCCGCCGAGCACGACGATGGCCAGCATGATCACCAAGGGCGCTTGCCACATCAGTGGGTCCACCACATATACCGGCGCCACCACCACGCCCGCGACCGCCGCCAAGGCCACCGAGACGCCCACGGTGAACATGGCGATGCGGTTGACGTTCATGCCCATGAGGTTGGCCACTTCCGGGTCGTTGGCCGAAGCGCGCAATGCCAAACCAAAGCGACTGCGGTAGAGCAAAAGCCAAGTGAGGCTCAAAGCAACGGCGGCGACCACCAAGATGATCAAACGTTGATAGCTCACCCGCACGCCCAGCACCGAGGCGAAGCCATCGGCGGCGGCGGGAATGCCCAGGAAGTGCCCGCCGAACGCGATCAGCAGGCTTTCCTGAAACACCAGACCCAGCGCGATGGTGGCGATGAGCACCGCGGCGTGGTGCTCGCGCACTGGCTCGATCACCAGCTTGTAGCACAGCATGCTGATCACCACCACCGCCACCACCGCCAAGAGCGCCGCCAGCGCGAAGTTGAGGTGCCACTGCACCAGCAGGAAATAGAACCCATAGGCGGCCAGCATGTAAAACGCGGTGTGGGCGATGTTGACGATGCGCGCCACGCCGAAGATCAGCGAGAAACCCACCGCCAGCAGGGCGTAAACCCCGCCGTTGACGAGGCCCGTGATCAGGATGTCTTGAAACATGGCGCGCTCTCCGTCTGTCCGCGGCGGGTCGGGTTAGGGTTTGGGCACCAGGAAGGGCCGCACCCCTTTATAGGTCACGCCGTTCCAGTTGTTGGGCCAAAAGGCCACCTTCTCGCCGTTCTGCCATTGCACGGCGATGCCGGTCACTTTGCCGGGACCAAACACCGGATCGTGGTTGCCGTCGAAGGTGAGCATCGAGGCGGTGCCCAAATGCTGGGCTTTCTCGAGCACTGGCACGAGCTTGTCCGGATCGGTGCTGCCGGCTTTTTCGACCGCGTCCTTGTAGAGGTGGATGGCGTCATAGGTCGCGGCGGTATAAGCCGGAGCGCGCTTGAAGCGCTCTTTGAAAGCGCGCACGAAGGACACGGTCTTGGGCGTGATCTCGATTTCGCTGTAGGTGTCGAGCGTAGCCACATAGTTGCCCTTGTTGGCGGTGGCCGCCCAGAAGCCGTCTTTCTGCGCTTCGACATTGATGCCGAAGGCGATGGCCGGCAGTTGCAGCTCGCCCATTTGCCGCCCCAGCACGATGCCCATCGGGCCGGAGATGATGGTGAAGACGATGTCGGCCTCGGCGCGTTTGATGGCTGATAGCTCGGCGGTCACGTCATTGGCGGTGGCCGAGGGCTGCCAAGTGCCCACCACCGACATCTTCATCTTGGGCAGAGTGGCTTGCGCGGCCTTCACCAAGGCTTCGACCCACACCGCTTTTTCGGCGACGATGGCAACCTTGGGCTCGGGCTTCTTCATCTCATTGCGCATCTGCTCGGCGATGGTTCCAAGCACGGCGAAAATGGTGCGGGACAAATCGATATCCTTGGTCGGCGCCACGCGGAACCAATACTTGTAGCGCTCGTAGTTCTCCTTCACGTTCACGCCGAGCTTGGAGTGTGCGGCGCCTACACCGAGGAATAGCTTCTTGTTGTCCATGGCCACTTCTTGCATGGCCAGCACCGCTTCGGAGCGAAAGCCGCCGATCAGCACCTCGGCCTTGTCGCGGCTGATGGCACGTTCGATGGCATTGGTGGCATCGGGTACGCTGAGGATCTCGTTGGTATCCACCTTCACCAGCTCGATCTGGCGCTTGCTGCCGCCCACACTGATGCCGCCCGCTTTGTTGATTTCGTCGCGCGCCATCTCAGCGCCCGCCCAGTGGTTTTCTCCTTGCACGAAGGCCATCGGGCCCAATACGGCGATCTTGAGGTTCTGCGCCCCGGTTACGCCCGCGCCCAAGAGCAGCAGGGCGCCCAGACATCCCGAAATCCATTGGCGATTCATGATTCCTCCTTCCGTGTTGCGATTTGACGACTTCGTATTCGGCCGGCGCGGGGCCGGTCGCCTCGGCACTGCTTAGCCGCCTTGCTGCGCCACTCGTGGCTTGTTGGCAAACGCCGCGTGGCGCATCAATTCGAGCTTGGCAATCTGATTGCGGTGCACTTCATCCGGACCATCGGCGAAGCGCAAGGTGCGGGCGTGGGCATAGGCGTGAGCGAGCGGAAAGTCGTCGCACACGCCGGCGCCGCCGTGCACTTGCATGGCCCAGTCGATCACTTGGCAGGCCATTTGCGGAGCCGCCACTTTGATCATGGCGATTTCTTTCTTCGCCACCTTGTTGCCCACGGTGTCCATCATCCAGGCCGCGTTGAGCGTCAACAAGCGCGCCTGGTCGATCAGGAGCCGCGCATTGGCGATGCGCTCGCGGGTGACACCCTGCTCGGCCACCATACGCCGGAAGGCAACACGCGACAAGGCGCGGCGGCACATCAGCTCCAGTGCTCGCTCGGCCAGGCCGATCAAGCGCATGCAATGGTGTATGCGGCCCGGTCCCAGGCGTCCTTGGGCGATTTCGAAACCGCGCCCTTCGCCCAAGAGCATGTTGGATACCGGCACGCGCACGTCCTGGAAATCGACTTCGCCATGGCCGTGCGGCGCGTGGTCATAACCGAAAACGTTGAGGGCGCGCACCAGGCGCACGCCGGGCGTGTCCATGGGCACCAGGATCATCGATTGCTGGCGATGCCGGTCGGCGCAATCGGGGTCGGTTTTACCCATGAAGATGAGAATTTTGCATCGCGGGTCGGGCGCGCCCGAGGTCCACCACTTGCGCGCGTTGAGGACATAGTGCTCGCCCTCGCGCCGAATGCTGGCCTCGATGTTGGTGGCGTCCGAAGAGGCCACCGCGGGCTCGGTCATGGCAAAGCCGGAGCGAATCTTGCCATCGAGCAGCGGCAGCAGCCATTGCCGCTGCTGCTCGGGCGTGCCGTAGCGCACCAGCACCTCCATGTTGCCGGTGTCGGGCGCCGAGCAATTACAGGCTTCGGGGGCAATTGGCGAGCGTCCCATGATCTCGGCGAGCGGCGCATACTCGAGATTGCTCAGCCCGGCGCCGTGCTGCGAATCGGGCAGGAAGAGATTCCACAGCCCAGCCGCTCTGGCCTCTTCCTTGAGCGATTCCATCATTTGGGTGGGCACCCAGGGGTTGCCCTGAGCGCGGTTTTGCGCCACCTCCGATTCATACGCCGCTTCGCTGGGGTAGACGTGCCGGTCCATGAAGGCGAGCAAGCGCCCTTGCAGATCGCGGACTTTGGCTGAGTAGGAAAAATCCATGCGGACTCCGTGAGTTCAGACGCGGCCTGCGTCTATCGTTTCGGCCTGCCGCCAAGCTTCCTCGGCCAGCGGTCGCGCGCGCTTGCCGGTTTCCAGCGCTTCCTGACTGGCGGCATTGCCCTGCAGAGCGCGCGCCATGATGCCCTGGGCAATGGCGGCAAGGCGGAACATATTGAAGGCGATGTAATACTCCCATTCCGCCGCGGCGAAAGCCTCGCGCCCGGTGCGCGCGCAGTACTTGGCCACATACGCGCGCTCGGAAGGGATGCCCAGCGCCGCGAGATCATGTCCGGCCAGCCCTCGGAATTGGCCGGGCGACAGGCGCCAGGTCATGCAGTGGTAGGCAAAATCGGCCAGCGGATGCCCCAGCGTGGATAGCTCCCAATCAAGCACGGCGAGGATGCGCGGTTCGCTAGGATGGAAGATGACGTTATCGAGGCGAAAATCGCCATGCACGATGGCTGACTCGTCGCCCGCCGGAATGTGCGCCGGCAGCCAGGCCATGAGCTTGTCCATGGCTTCGATCTTCTCGGTTTCGGAAGCGCGGTATTGTTTGCTCCAGCGGTCGATCTGGCGCGCGAAATAGCTGCCCGGTTTGCCGAAATCGGCGAGCCCGAGCGCGGTGTAATCGACACGATGCAGCGCGGCGATGACGCGGTTCATTTCGTCGAAAATGGCGCTCCGTTCGCCGGGTAGCAGGCCTGGAAGCGATGGGTCCCAGAAGATGCGGCCTTCGACATAGTCCATGACGTAGAACGCCGTCCCGATCACGGAATCGTCTTCGCACAGCGCATAGGCCCTGGCCACGGGAACGTCGGTCTGGGCGAGCGCACTGATGATGCGGAACTCCCGGTCGACCGCATGCGCAGAAGGCAAGAGCTTGCCGGGAGGCTTGCGGCGCATGACGTAGTTTTTCCCGCCGGCGCTCAAGCGAAAGGTCGGGTTCGATTGGCCGCCCTTGAATTGCTCCACGGTGAGCTGTCCGGAAAAGCCATCGACCTTGGCGTGCATCCAGTCGGCCAGGCGCGCGGCGTCGAAAGCGTGCTGGGGCGCGACGGGTTTGGTGCCGGTGAAGTTGTCGCTGGTCATTTAACCCACCCCCCGGCCCCCTCCCCGCGGGAGGGGGTGATGGCGGTTCGCCGCGCCGCGGCTCCGGGGCTTTGGGTGGGCCGAATCATGCGAGCTTCACCAGCTGTTTGCCCAAGTTCGCCCCCTTGAGCATGCCGATAAAGGCTTGGGGTGCATTTTCCAACCCCTGGGCGATGGTCTCGCGGTATTTGAGCTTGCCGCTCGCCACCGCAGCGGCCAATTCTTGGAGCGCCACGGGCCAGCGATCGAGATGCTCGGATACGATGAAACCCTGCATTCTGATGCGGTTGACCAGCACCGAACCGATGTTCTTCATGGCATACGGTTCGCTGTTGTATTGGGAAATCAGGCCGCACAGAGCGATGCGCGAAAAAGCGTTCATACGCGCGAGCAAGGCGTCGAAAACCTCGCCGCCGACGTTCTCGAAGAGGCAATCGATGCCCTGGGGCAGCGCCTCTTTGATCTGCTGCGCAAGCGCGCCAGCTTGGTAGTCGAGGCAGGCGTCGAAGCCCAGGTCCTCGACCACGTAGCGGCATTTCTCGGGGCCACCGGCCACGCCCACGGCGCGGCAGCCGCGTAGCTTGGCGAGTTGGCCGACGACGCTACCCACCGCGCCCGCGGCCGCTGTGACCACCACGGTCTCGCCGCTCTTGGGCTGGCAGATATCGTTCAGACCGTACCACGCGGTCACGCCGGGCATGCCGACTGGGCCGAGGTAAGCCGAGAGCGCAATGATGCGATCATCCACTTTCTGCAAAACCGGGCCATCGGCCACTGCGTAGAGTTGCCAGCCGAGATAGCCGACCACTTTGTCGCCGGGCTGAAAGTTCGGATGCCTCGATTCGAGTACCTCGCCCGCGGTGCCGCCCACCATTACGTCGCCCAGTTCCACCGGCTTGGCGTAGGAACGCCCCTCGTTCATGCGGCCGCGCATGTAAGGATCGAGCGACAGCCAAAGATTGCGCACCAGCACCTGGCCTTCGCCAGGGCTGGGCATGGGTGCTTCAAGCAGGCGGAAATTGGCTTCGCTGACCCAGCCCGTGGGCCGGCTGGCCAGAACGATCTGGCGGTTCATGTGGAGATGCAGGCGCCGCCATCGACGGCGACGTACTGCCCGGTGATGTGGCGCGAGGCTTCGGAAGCGAGAAAGACCACCGTGCCCATCAAGTCTTCGTCGCCTCCCAAACGGCCCAGCGGCGTGGCGGCGATGATGCGATCGCCGATTTGGTTCAAGAGCCCCTGCGACATCTTGGAGGGAAAAAACCCCGGGCAGATGGCGTTTACGTTGATGTTGTAGCGCCCCCACTCCGCCGCCAGTGCGCGCGTGAAGTTGACCGCCGCGCCCTTGCTGGTGTTGTAGGCGATGGTATACATCCCCTGCCGGCTGCCGGAGAGCCCGGCGACCGAGGCGATGTTGATGATTTTGCCAGCCTTCTTCGGGATCATGCAGCGCTTACCCACCTCGCGGCTCAAAAAAAACATGGCGTTGATGTTGAGGTTCATCACCTTGTTCCAGGCTTCGTCCGGGTACTCCTCGGCGGGAGCGCCCCAGGTGGCGCCAGCGTTGTTCACCAGGATGTCGATGCCGCCGAATTTCGCCTGCACCGCGTCCACCAGCGCGGGAATTTGCTCGAACTTGCCCAGATCGCAGGGCAGCGCGAGCGCTTCGATGCCTTTGGCCTGGAGCCGCGCCTGGGCCTGTCGCAACTCGTCGACCTTGCGCGCGGTGATCGCCACTTTGGCACCCATTTCACCCAGAGCTTCGGCCATTTGCAGTCCCAGGCCGCGCGACCCGCCGGTCACCAGGGCGACCTTGCCGCCGAGATCGAACAATTCCTTGACGCTCATCGCCCTCAGCTCCTCAGCAGACTTCGAACAGGCCGGCCGCGCCCTGGCCGCCGCCGATGCACATGGTGACCACCACGAATTTCACGCCGCGGCGCTTGCCTTCGATGAGCGCGTGCCCCACCAGGCGCGCCCCGGAAACGCCGTAAGGGTGCCCCACGGCGATGGCGCCGCCATTGACGTTGAGGGCCTCGTCGGGAATGCCGAGCCGGTCCCGGCAGTAAATGACCTGCACTGCGAAAGCCTCGTTCAGCTCCCACAACCCGATGTCGGCCATCTTCACGCCGCAGCGCTCGAGAAGCCGGGGCACGGCGAAGACCGGGCCAATGCCCATTTCGTCAGGCTCGCAGCCCGCGACGGCAAAGCCGCGGAAGATGCCTAGAGGTTTGATATTGCGCTTTTCGGCAAGCTTCGCGTCCATGACCACGCAGGCCGAGGCGCCATCGGAAAACTGGCTGGCGTTGCCCGCGGCGATCACGCCGCCGGGCAGCGCCGGCTTGATCTTGGCGACGGCTTCATAGGTGGTATCGGCGCGGATGCCTTCATCGGCGGCGACGGTGACTTCCTGGGTGAAGAGGCGGCCGCTACCCATGTCCGCCACGCCCATGCGCACGGTGAGGGGCACGATCTCGTCGGCGAATTTGCCGGCCGCCTGCGCCGCGGCCGCACGCTGCTGGCTGCGCGCGCCATATTCGTCCTGCCGCTCGCGGGCGATGCCATAGCGCTTGGCCACGCACTCGGCGGTTTGCAGCATGCTCCAGTAGATTTCCGGTTTGTGCTGCTTGAGCCAAGCCTCTTGCAGCATGTGACGGTTGGCTTCGTTCTGCACGCAGGAGATCGATTCCACGCCGCCGGCCACCAGCACCGGCACGCGGTCGACGATGACGCGCTGCGCGGCCATGGCAATGGTTTGCAGGCCCGAGGAGCAGAAGCGGTTCACGGTGACGCCGGCGGTGCTTACCGGCAAACCGGCACGCAAGGCAATTTGCCGGGCGATGTTGGCACCGGTCGCGCCCTCGGGCGTGGCACAGCCCATGAGCACGTCTTCGATTTCGGCAGCGTCGACGCCGGCGCGCTCGACCGCCGCTTTGACGACATGGCCGCCCAGCGTGGCGCCGTGAGTCATGTTGAAGCCGCCGCGCCAGGACTTGGCCAGGCCGGTGCGGGCAGTGGAAACGATGACGGCATCGTTCATGTGCAATCTCCGCGTATTCAGTTGAAGGTTTTGCCGTCGGCGGCAAGCTGGGCCAAGAGCGGCGCCGGCTGCCAGAAGGCGTCGCCCGAGGCGGCGGCGAAGCGGCGCATGGTGCGCTCGACGCCATAAAGGCCCACTTGATCCGCAAAAAGCATCGGGCCACCGCGAAAGAGCGGGAAGCCATACCCGGTGAGATACACCATGTCGATGTCCGAGGCGCGCTGGGCGATGCCTTCTTCGAGAATGCGCGCGCCTTCATTGACTAGGGCGAAAATGCAGCGCTCGACGATTTCCTGGTCACCGATGCGCCGAGCGGTGATGCCCTGTTCCTTGCGGTACGCGGCAATCAATTCTTCAACGGCTGGGTCGGGAATGGCCTCGCGCTTGCCGGCTTCATAGCGATACCAGCCGGCGCCCGTTTTCTGGCCGTAGCGGCCCAGTTCACAGAGCCGATCGGCGACTTTGGCGTAGGACACCTGCGGCTTTTCCACATAACGGCGCTTGCGAATCGCCCAGCCGATGTCGTTGCCGGCGAGGTCCCCCATGCGGAAGGGTCCCATGGCCATGCCCCATTTCTCCAGCGCCTTGTCCACTTGCCAGGGCGTGGCGCCTTCCTCGACCAAAAAACCCGCCATGCGCACGTAGTGTTCGAGCATGCGATTGCCTATGAAGCCGTCGCACACGCCGGAAACGACCGCGGTCTTCTTGATCTTTTTCGCCAGCTGCATGACCGTGGCCAGCACGTCTTTGGCGGTAGCCGCGCCGCGCACCACTTCCAGGAGCTTCATGACGTTGGCGGGGCTGAAGAAGTGCATGCCCAGCACCTCCTGGGGGCGGCGTGTGAAACCGGCGATCCTGTTTACATCCAGGGTCGAAGTATTGGTGGCGAGAATCGCCCCGGGTTTGGCGATGTCATCGAGTTTCTTGAACACCTGCTCCTTGACGCCAAGGTCTTCGAAGACCGCTTCGATGATGAGGTCGGCGTCGCGCAAATCGTCGTAGGAAAGCGTCGGCTTGAGGAGCGCCATCCGTGCCTCGAGCTTCTCCGGGCTGAGCTTGCCTTTCTTGAGCGAGTTTTCGTAATTCTTGCGGATGGTGGCTACCCCTCGATCGAGCGCCTCGGCTTTCATTTCCAAAAGTGCCACCGGGATGCCGGCATTCAAGAAATTCATGGTGATGCCACCACCCATGGTGCCGGCGCCGATCACGCCCACTTTGGCGATGGCGCGGGTGGGCGTGTCTTCAGGCAGATCGCTGATCTTGGCTGCGGCGCGTTCGGCAAAAAAAGCATGTCGCAGGGCTCGCGACTCGGGGGTTTGCACCAAATAGACGAAGGCTTCGCGCTCCAGCTTCAGGCCTTCGTCGAAAGGCTTGCTGACGGCCGCGGCCACAGCGTCTACGCATTTGCCCGGGGCGGGAAAATTCTTGGCCACCGTCGCCACGGTGTTGCGCGCGAACTGAAAAAAGGCCTCGGCATCGGGGTAGTCGACCTTGCGCTCGCGCACCCGCGGCAAGCCGCGCCCCTCGCTCACGACACGCTCGGCAAAGGCAAGTGCTCCAGCCAGAAGCTCACCTTCGATGAATTCATCGAAAAGCGCCGTGGCGCGAAGGTCTTGCGAAGCCACCGGAGTGCCGGAAACGATCATGTTGAGCGCGATCTCCGCGCCCACCACGCGCGGCAAACGCTGCGTGCCGCCCGCCCCCGGCAGAAGGCCGAGCTTCACTTCGGGCAGCGCGATCTGGGCACCGGCCACGGCGACGCGATAGTGACAGCCAAGGGCAAGCTCTAGACCACCGCCCATGCAGACGCCGCCGATGGCGGCAAGCACCGGCTTATTACAGCTTTCGACCATCCCGATCAGGGTGTGCAAATTGGGTTCGGCAAGCGCCTTGGGTGAGTTGAACTCGCGGATGTCGGCACCGCCGGAGAAGGCTTTCTCCGAGCCGATGAGAACGATGGCACGCACCGCGGGGTCCGCCACGGCGCGGTCGATACCGGCGGCGATGTCGCTGCGCAGCGCGTGCCCCAAGCCGTTCACCGGCGGGTTGTGCATGGCAATCACGGCGACGGCGCCGTGGGTGGAGTAGCTTGCTTGATTCATGAAGGCGTCCTTGCTGTCCAGGGCGACCGCCGCCGCAATGCTCCAACGCAACGCGCCGCGCCACCGCAAAATTGCGGGTCGGTCCGGCTCGCTCCTGGAAGTAACGTGGGGGATAGGGTCATGGTTTCGCTATGCGGAACAGTATTTCGATTTCGTCGAAAGGATGGTATCGTTCGCCTGTCCATTTGTAAACTGTTTCCTGGTTTCTCCCCTCGCGTCTCCTTCACTACTTGGCTTCCACCATGCAAAACCGTGCACAGCTCTATATCGATGGTCGATGGTCCGCTCCCGCCGGCGCGGGCCGCATCGACGTTCTGTCTGCTTCCACCGAGGCGCCGATCGGCAGTGTTCCCGAAGGCGGCGCGGCGGATGTCGCCGCTGCCGTGGCCGCCGCCCGCCGCGCTTTCCCTAGCTGGGCGGCGACCTTGGCCGGGGAGCGCGCCGCCTTGCTCAAGAAGGTGCAAGACGGCCTCAAAGCGCGCAGCGAAGAGATCGCGCGCTGCATCAGCGGCGAGGTGGGCATGCCGCTCAAGCTCTCCCTGCTCATCCAGGCGGGCTCGCCCGCCGCCATTTTCGGCATGTATGCGCGCTTGCTTCCGGAATTCGCCTTCGAGGAGACGGTGGGCAATTCCCGGGTGCTGCGTGAGCCCATTGGCGTGGTTGCGGCCATCACGCCCTGGAACTATCCGCTGCACCAGATCGCCGCGAAAGTAGCCCCGGCGTTGGCCGCCGGCTGCACGGTGGTGCTCAAGCCCTCGGAAGTGGCGCCACTCAACGCCTTCATCTTGGCGGAGGTGATTCACGAAGCGGGCTTTCCGCCGGGCGTTTTCAATCTGGTGACGGGCTATGGCGCGGCGGTGGGCGAAGCCTTGGTGAGCAGCGCCGATGTGGACATGGTTTCTTTCACCGGATCGACGCGCGCCGGCAAGCGTGTTTCTGAAATCGCGGCGCAAACGGTGAAGCGCGTAGCGCTGGAGCTGGGAGGGAAATCGGCCTCGGTTGTTCTCGACGACGCCGATTTCGCCGCCGCGGTGCGCGGCACGGTGAACGCCTGTTTCCTCAATTCCGGCCAGACCTGCACCGCCTGGACGCGTATGCTGGTGCCGGAGAGTCGATATCAAGAAGCTGCGCGCCTTGCTGTCGAGGCCGCGGCCAAGTTTTCGGTCGGTGACCCATTCGCCGAAACGACCAAGCTTGGGCCACTCATCTCCGCGGCGCAGCGCGAGCGGGTACGCGACTACATCCGCCAGGGACTCGCCCAAGGCGCCGAGCTACTGTACGGCGGCGCTGACGCGCCCCAGGGGCTGACCCAGGGCTATTACGTGCAGCCAACGATCTTCGGCCGAGTACAGCCCGGCAGTGTCATCGAGCAAGAAGAGATCTTCGGGCCGGTGCTCGCCATCATCACCTATCGCGACGAAGACGAAGCGACGCGCATCGCCAACGACACCATCTACGGCTTGGCTGGCGCCGTTTGGGCCGGCAGCGACGAACGCGCCGCCGCCTTCGCGCGGCGCTTGCGGGCAGGACAGATCGACATCAATGGCGGCCCTTTCAATTCCCTGGCGCCTTTCGGCGGCTTCAAGCAATCCGGCAATGGCCGCGAACTGGGCAAGTACGGCCTGGAGGAATTCCTCGAGTACAAGGCTCTGCAGTTCAAGCCCGCACCCAAGAACCCCTGACCTCAGCGAATCATGGACCTCAACTACACGCCGCAAGAGCAAGCGTTTCGCGCCGAAGTGCGCGCCTTCGTCACCGCCCAGTTGCCGGTGGACATCCGGGCCAAAGTGAAAGGCGGCAAACGCCTCGCCAAAGACGATTTTTTGCGCTGGCAGAAGATCCTCTTCACTCAGGGTTGGGGTGCCCCAAGCTGGCCCCGGGAACATGGCGGCACCGGTTGGTCAGCGGTGGAGCAACACATCTTCGACGAGGAATGCGCCGAGGCCGGCGCGCCACTGCAAATTCCCTTCGGCCTGAGAATGGTCGCGCCGGTGATCATGGCATTCGGTAGCCCGGCACAGCAGCAGCACTTTTTGCCGCGTATCGTCGACGGCACGGACTGGTGGTGTCAGGGCTACTCCGAACCGGGTGCTGGTTCCGATCTCGCTTCGCTGAAAACGCGGGCCGAAAACCGTGGCGATCACTACCTCGTCAACGGTCAAAAGACCTGGAACACCCTCGGTCAGCACGCCGATTGGATCTTCTGCCTAGTGCGCACCGGCAAGGAAGGCCGACCGCAAGAGGGCATCTCTTTCCTGCTGATCGACATGAAGACACCTGGCATCACGGTGCGTCCGATCATCATGAACGACGGCGAGCACGAGATCAACGAAGTGTGGTTCGAGGACGTGAAAGTGCCGCTCGAAAATCGCGTCGGCGAAGAGAACCGCGGCTGGACCTATGCGAAATTCCTGCTGGGGCACGAGCGCACCGGCATTGCCGGCGTCGGCCGCTCCAAAGCCGCGCTGGCGCATTTGAAGGCAATTGCGCGCGCACAGACGAGCAATGGTCGCCCGCTCATCGAGGACTCGCGCTTTCGCGATCGCATCGCGCAAGTGGAGTTGGAGCTGATGGCACTGGAGATTACCAACATGCGGGTACTCTCCGCCGAAAAGGAAAAAAGGGCGCCCGGACCGGAAGCCTCCATTCTCAAGATCAAGGGCTCGGAAATTCAGCAAACGATCGCCGAGCTGGAAATGCTCGCCTTGGGGCACGATGCCTTGCCGTGGCTGCCCGAGGCACTGGATCATGGATGGAGCGGAGAACCCGTGGGCGCCGAATACGCCGCGCCCTTGTCGGGTCACTACTTCAACTACCGCAAGACCACCATTTACGGTGGTTCCAACGAAATCCAAAAGAACATCATCGCGCAAATGATCCTCGGACTCTAAGGACGAACACATGGACTTCAATTTCACCGAAGAACAGAGTGCCCTCAAAGACACTTTGCGCCGCTACCTTGCCAAGGAGTACTCCTTCGATGCGCGGCGGACCTTGGCCAAGTCGGAAACGGGCTTCAGCCGCGCCCACTGGGCACAGTTCGCGGCACTGGGCCTTACCGCCTTGCCCTTTGCCGAGGAGTACGGCGGACTGGGCGGCAATGCCGTCGACACGCACGTGGTCATGGAAGCGTTCGGGCGGGGGCTGGTGCTGGAACCCTACCTGAACACCGTCGTGCTCTGCGGTCACTTGCTGCGCGCGGCGGGCAGCGCGGCACAAAAAGAGCGCTGGCTCTCCGCCGTCGCCGCAGGCGAGAAGCTGCTCGCGCTGGCCCACTACGAGCGCGCTGGCCGCTATGCGCTCGAGCGCATCGACACCCGCGCCGAGGCGACGGCTGCGGGCTGGCGCTTGAGCGGCAAGAAGGCGGTGGTGTTGGGCGGTGGCGCAGCGGACGCGCTGCTCATTTCGGCGCGCACCGCGGGCGGAATCTCGCTGTTCCTGGTCGAGACCAACCAGCCGGGTATCCGACGCCGTAGTTATCGAACCCAGGACGGTCACCGCGCGTGTGATTTGGACTTGGATCGGGTGGCTGTCGACGCCGAAGCGCTGGTCGGCCGCGCTGATGACGCTCTGCCAGCAATTGAGCAAGCCATCGGCTATGGCATCGCTGCGCTCTGTGCCGAAAGCATCGGCATCATGGACGCACTCAACGAAGCGACCCTCGAATACCTCAAGACCCGCCAGCAGTTTGGCCAGCCGATAGGCCGCTTCCAAGCACTGCAACATCGCATGGTCGATATGATCATCGCCACCGAGCAGGCTCGGTCGATGGCCCTGATGGCCTCGGTGAAGGCCGATGGCGCCGATTCGGCCGAACGCCGCCAGGCACTGTCCGCGGCCAAGGCCTACGTGGGGCAGCAGGCACGCCTGGTCGGACAACAGGCGGTGCAACTGCATGGCGGCATGGGGGTAGTGGATGAGCTCAACGTCAGCCACTTTTTCAAGCGTTTGACGATGATCAACCTCACCTTCGGGGACAGCGACTTCCATCTCGGCTGCTTCAGCGAATCCCTGCTTGCCGCATGAAAGCACGCGCGAGCACACCGTCTGACCTCGATGTTCCCGAGGGCTTCAGCGCCATCGCGGGGCTGGGCCCATTCTTGCGCGAACTGGGGCCCCTCTATATCAAACGCGCTGAGGGCACGACGGTGATCGGCCTGCGCATCGAGAAGCGGCACAGCAACAGCCGCGGCATTGCCCATGGTGGTGTGCTGTTGACACTGGCCGACAGCGCCATGGGCGGGGCGCTCTATCACTCCAGGGAACCGCACATGCCGATCGTGACGGTGAATCTCACCAGCGACTTCCTGTCCAGCGCGCGGGAGGGCGATTGGCTGGAGGCGCATGTGGAGATCTTGCGGGTGGGCCGGCAACTCGCCTATGCCAACTGCGATTTGTGGACCGAGGGGCGGCGCGTGCTGCGCGCATCAGGTGTCTTCGCGATCACCTCTCCCGTAAAACCGAATGAGATATCCGAAGGATGAGCAAAAAGTACAAGTACTACTGGGAAGATTTCCCCGTCGGGAGTGTCACCGAATTTGGCGGGCTCACGCTGAGCGAGGAAGACATCGTTCGCTTTGCCCGCGAATTCGACCCGCAGCCTTTCCACATCGATGCCGAGGCGGCCAAGCATTCGATGTTCGGCGGCCTCATCGCCAGCGGCTGGCACACCTGCGGTCTGGCCATGCGCATGATGTGCGATGCCTATTTGCTGGATGCCGCGAGCCTCGGTTCGCCGGGTGTCGACAACATCCGCTGGCTCAAACCGGTCAGGCCTGGCGACACCCTTCGCGTGCGCTGTGTGGTGCTGGAGGCGCGCCCGCTGGAAAGTAAACCTCACGTCGGGCTGGTGCGCAACCGCTGGGAAGTGCTCAACCAGAACAACGAGGAAGTGATGCAGATGGAAGGTTACGGCATGTTCCGCCGGCGCCCGCATTGATGCCCAAGATTCACGTCCTCCTCAAAAAGGAGGAGCTCGATCAGCAGCGCCTGCCCGGCAAGGTGGTGATCGTGCTCGACATCCTGTTCGCCACCTCGAGCATCGTGACCGCCCTTGCCCACGGGGCCTCCTCGGTGATCCCCGCGCGCGATGGCTCGGCTGCCCTCGCCAAAGCCCAGCAACATCGCCATGAAAGCTGCATGCTGTCCGGTGAACTCAATGCCGAGACTCTCCCCGGCTTCTTGCACCCCACGCCACTCGCCCTGCTCAACGCGAGCCTCGAGGGCAAGACACTGATCTACGCCACCACCAACGGCACGGTAGCGGTTGACAAGGCACGGGACGCGGAGCATGTCTACATCGGCGCGCTCTTGAACGCCACAGCCGTGGTAGAGCGCGTCTTGCGCGATCACCACGATGACACCATCTTGCTCGTTTGTTCCGGCTCCGCCGACAACTTCAACCTTGAAGACTTTTATGGCGCGGGCTGCCTGGTTGCGCTTTTCCAAAAACGTGCTCCGGGCTGCGAACTTACCGATGCGGCACTCGCCGCTTCCCTGTTGGCGCGGCCGCATGAAGCCGCGGTGTGCCTCGCGGCGGGACGTGTCGGTCGCATGATGTTGGAACGCGGCTTGCAGCACGAACTGGAGTTTGCCGCGCAGCTGGATCGCTACCGCCTGGTGCCGAAGCTCCAGGCCGGCCGTTTGATTCTTTAGCGCTCCCCTTTCTTTGGCGGTCAAAGACGTTCTGCTATGCGGAACTCGCCGGCGGTGGTCGCTATTTTGCGTTGCCCTGCTGTGTTCAGTGGACCAGTGGTGCTTGACAGGTTCTTTGTCATACACAATTATCCCACCGTGCGTACTGCATTGAAGAAGTTCCACGATGCAGAATTCCCGAATAGCCGCGCTCGCGGAACCGAGCCGCTGATTTTTCGAGGGGGATACCATGACACGTCGATTGTTCCTCGTTCTTGCGCTTCTATCAGGTTGCTCCACCGCAGCCAACAGCGCAGCGCTCTCCACTGTGATCGGCAACACTATCGTCATCGGCCAGTCTGGAGTTTACAGCGGGCCTTTGGGCGCCTTTGCTCAGGACAACATCAATGTCATCAATACCTATTTCGAAAGCGTCAACGCGCAGGGCGGAATCCATGGCCGCAAGCTGAAGCTGATTGCGCTCGATGATGGCTTCGACCCAAAACGCACGCTAGAGAACGCCAAGACGCTGATCGAAAAAGAACAGGTTTTCACGTTGTTCAACGTCATCGGCACTGCCAACACGGCGGCGATCTATCCGCTGCTCGTCGAACACGGCATTGCGCTCTTGGGTCCGTATACCGGAGCCACCGCGCTGCGGGACTTCACCCGGTTCCGAAACCTCTTCTTTACGCGCGCTTCTTACGCGGATGAAACTGAGAAGATGGTCGAGCACCTTACCTCCACGGGGGTGCGTAACATCGCCGTGGTCTACCAGAACGATCCGTTTGGCAAGGCCGGCCTGCAGGCCGCAAACGAAGCGCTTGCCCGACGTCAGCTCAAACCCGTGGCGACAGCGGCTTTCAGTATCTCCAAGATGGAGGAGACCGGGGTTGCCGCCGCGACGCTCGCAAAGCATCAGCCTAGCGCGGTAATCATCGCCAGTTCGGGCAGGGGCACGACCTCATTCATCAAGGAGACTCTTCGTCAGGGGCAGCGTCCCTGGTTTTATTGCCTCTCCGTGACCAACCCCCGCCAATTGTGGGCAGATCTGGGCAAGGATGCCCATGGGGTCGTGGTTTCGCAGGTTGCTCCCTCACCCTGGCGCCCAGCGATGCCCTTGATCCGGGAATACCACCAGATCATCAACAAGCTCAATTACAAGGATTTCTCATACGGCAGCTTGGAAGGTTTCATCGTCGCGCGCGTCGCTGTCGAGGCGCTCAAACTGGCCGGGCCGAATTTGACGCGAGCGCGCTACTTTGCTGCTCTGGAGAGCATGCGTGACTTCGATCTCGGCGGCTTCAGCATACGCTACCGCCCTGGGAACCACTCCGGATCGTCGTTCGTCGATCTGACTATCATCAGCAAAGACGGGCGCTTCGTTCGCTGAACCCAACGACGCGCACCGCAAGCCCTTGGGGGGCGCCGCCGCGAGGCTTCCGCGCCCGTTCTATGGCGCGGGCTAGTCGCTCGCGCCCAGCGACTTCTCCAGCCGCCGCGCGATCTGGATGAGGCGCGGTCGCACTTCATCGATCAGGAATTTGCGAGAGAGATTGAAGGCCGGGCCGCCGCAATTGAGGGACATCGGCGGCAACCCGCGCCCGGGCCGAAAAGCAACCGCGATCGCATTGACGTCCTTTTGCCAATCGCCGAACGCCGCGCAACAGCCAGTTTCGCGGTAGCGCTTGAGCTCGGCGCTGATGCCATCACGCACGCGCGGCCAGATCTCTTCATCCTGAGCGCGGATTCTCTCCAGCAGTTCCTGGCGCTCGAGATCACCGCAGGCGGCCAAGTAGGCGCGCCCCATCGCCGTCGTGGCCAGAGGAATGCGCGACCCGACATCGAGGCTGATGGTGAGCGCGGCCTGCGAACGGCAGTGTTCCACGTAGATCATGCTCAGGCGATCGCGCGTCCCCAGGGATACCGCGGCGCCGGAGAAATCAGCCAGATCCTGCATGTGCGGGCGCGCCAACTGCCGGACATCCAGCCGCGCCAGCATCTTGCTTCCCAGCGCCAGAGTCGCGGTGCCCAGTCGGTACTTGCCAGCCTCCTCATCGTAATGCAGATAGCCCATCCGGGTGAGCGTGTAGGTGAGGCGCGAGACCGTCGACTTGGGGAGCTTGCAGCGCTGGGCGATATCCAGGTTGCCCAGCGCCTTGTCGCCGGAGCGAAAGCTCGCCAGCACCTCCAGCCCGCGTGCGAGCGCCGTTACGAAATGCCGATCTTCCTTGGCTTTTTGCATGCTGACCGGCTCCTTCGGGATGCGGGTCTTCTGGCGGGTCATGACCATGTCTTCGGGCTCCGGTAGTGTCGCGGTGTGTTCTGCATTGCAGGATCGTTGCCAGGGCGGGCGCATTGCTGTTCAATTGCGAGTGTGAGCTTACCATGCGCGGTGTCTGCGAGTGTAGCCCGGGCTCGGCGACGGGTCGGTGGTTCCGCTATGCAGTACAGACTTCTCGACGACCCGGAGCAAGAGTGAATATCGACTTCAGCGCCGCCGAACAGGCCTTCCGCTTGGAGGTGCGCAGCTTCGTGAACCAGCACCTCCCCGCCGTGATCCGCGAAAAGGTCGCCAGCGGTCGGCACCTCACGCGCGACGAGCACCTGCAATGGCAGCGCCTTCTGTACGAGCGCGGCTGGGGCGCTCCGGGTTGGCCGGCGGAGTTCGGCGGGCCGGGCTGGTCTCCCGTCGAGCAATACCTCTTCGAGGAGGAGACCATGCTGGGGGGGGCGCCGCGACTCGTTCCCTTTGGCCTCAAGATGGTTGCGCCGGTCATCATCAACTTCGGCAGCCGCTGGCAGCAAGAACGCTTCTTGCCAAAGATCCTGTCTGGGGAAGAATGGTGGTGCCAGGGCTACTCCGAGCCAGGTTCCGGATCGGACCTTGCCTCGCTCAGGACCAAGGCGGTGCGCCAAGGCGACAGCTACATCCTCAATGGACAGAAGACCTGGAACACCCTTGGGCAGTACGCCGACTGGATCTTTTGTCTCGTGCGCACCGATCCAGCCGCCAAGGCGCAGCGCGGCATCTCGTTTTTGCTCGTCGACATGAAGTCGCCCGGCATTACCGTTCGGCCGATCGTCACGCTCGATGGGGCGCACGAAGTGAATGAAATCTGGTTCGAGGATGTGGTCGTGCCGGCCGCAAATCGGGTCGGCGAAGAGAACGAGGGCTGGACCTACGCGAAGTTCTTGCTCGGCCACGAGCGCAGCAATATTGCCGGCATCGGCATCGCCAAGCGGGAGCTTGCGCGCTTGAAGGCGATCGCTGCCGCCCAGACGCAGGGTGGGCAGACGCTCCTTGCCGATCCGCTCTTTGCCGCCCGCGTCGCCGAAGTCGAAATCGAGCTGATGGCGCTGGAGATGACCAACTTGCGCGTGCTCGCCGCGGAGGCGCAACGGCACGCACCAGGGCCTGAAGCCTCGATTCTCAAGGTCAAGGGCACGGAAATCCAGCAAGCGATCAGCGAGCTGATCCTGCATGCCCTGGGTCCCTATGCCTTGCCCTTTGGCGGGGCGGCGCCGGGCCCCGCTTACGCCGCGAATCGGGCGAGCCAGTATTGCAACTTGCGCAAGCTGTCGATCTATGGCGGGTCGAATGAGATTCAGAAGAACATCGTCGCCCAGTTGATCCTGGAGTTGTAAGATGGATTTCTCGTTTTCGGATGAGCAGTTGCTGCTCGAACAAACGGTTCGGCGCTTCGTGACCAAGGAATACGACTTTGCGCATCGGCAAAGGATTCTCCGCTCTCCCGAGGGTTGGAGCCGCCAGTGCTGGACTACTCTCGCCGAACTCGGAGTCCTAGCCCTCGGCGTGCCCGAGGCCCAAGGAGGTTTAGGGGGCGGACCCATCGAGACCTTGCTGGTGATGAACGCTCTGGGACCGGCGCTGCTGCTCGAGCCCTATTGCACCAGCGCGGTCGTGGCGACCGCGCTGATGCGTGACAGCGCCGCGCACGCCGACCTTCTGGGGAAAATGGGCGCCGGGGAGTGCGTGGTCGCACTTGCTCACCTGGAACCCGGAGCGCAGGCTCTCGCCGCTTGCCCGCATACCCGCTGCCGCGAGGAAGGGACAAACCTGGTGATCGATGGACACAAGTGCGTGGTGGCTCACGCCACAGCGGCGGATTACTTGATTGTCTCGGCACGTCACGAAGACTCCATCGAGCTGTTGCTTGTACCGAACGGCACGCCAGGTTTGCAGCTCGACGCCTACCCCGTCTTGGACGGCACGCGTGCCGCGGAAGTCTGCTTGCGGGGCGTGCGAGTGAGCCAAGCGGCGCGCTTGCGCGTAGGCGAGGACGGCCTCGCGCGCGCCCTCGATCTTGGTGTGGCGGCGTGGTGCGCCGAGGCCGTCGGCATCATGAAGGCGACACTCGATGCGACAGTGGAATACTTGCGCACGCGGGTACAATTCGGACAGGCCATAGGGCGCTTCCAGGCGTTGCAGCACCGTGCCGTAGATATGCTGATACATTACGAACAGGCCCGATCGATGAGCTATCTGGCGGCACTACGCTGCGTGTCGCGCGACCCGGCGACGCGTCGGCGGGCGCTTTCGGCGGCAAGTGTTCTAATAGCGCGCGCCGCTCGCTTCATCGGTCAACAGGCCGTGCAATTGCATGGCGCAATAGGCATGAGCGACGAGCTGATCGTCAGCCATTGGTTCAAGCGCTTGACGACCATTGAGCTTCTCCTCGATGGCGGAGGAGCGGCTCTACATACTTTTATGCGTACAGAAGCTAATGTTTGAGGAGCCAGTGATGTCCCAACGTGCCAAGGCAGTGCTCTGCCGTGCAGTGAACCAGCCGGTCGTAGTCGAGGAGATTGTGGTCGAATCGCCTCGGGCCAATGAAGTTTTGATCAAGCTCGCCGCTTGCGGCGTGTGTCATAGTGACTTGTCCGCCACCAATGGCACCATCGCCTTGCCACCCCCAGTCGTGCTGGGACACGAAGGCGCGGGCACGGTGGCGGCGATCGGGGAGGGCGTGCGGGATTTCGCCGTCGGGGACCCGGTGGTGAGCTCCTTTGTCAGCATGTGCGGAAAATGCCGCTATTGCCAAACCGGCCGGCCGCAATTGTGCGACCAGGCGAGCAAGGCGCTCTTTACCCTGCCCGATGGAACGGTACGCACCTATGATTTGCAGGGCAAGCCGCTCAATATCTTTTCGGGCTGCGGCGTGATGGCCGAATACGCCACGCTGCATGTCGACAACGTGGTCAAGATCGCCCCGGACATTCCTTTGGATCGCGCTGCGCTGGTGAGTTGCGGTGTCATGACCGGCGTGGGCGCCGTGATGAATACCGCCAAGGTGACGCCGGGCTCGACGGTGGTCGTTTTCGGCGCCGGCGGTGTCGGGCTCAATGCGATTCAAGGCTGCGCGCTTGCCGGTGCCGCGACCATCGTCGCGGTCGATACCACCGAGGCCAAGCTGGAAATGGCCCGAGCCTTTGGGGCGACCCACGTGCTCAATGCCAAGACCGAGGAGAACCTTGCCAAGACCTTGCGCAAGCTGACGGCTGGAGGCGCCGACTATGCTTTCGAGTGTGTCGGCTCGGGTGAAATCGCGGCGCAAGCCTACGCGGCGCTGCGCAAAGGAGGCGTTGCCGTAGTGGTCGGTGTTGCCAGCCAGAAAGACACGACCACGATCCGCACGGCCAGCCTGACCTTCGAAGAAAAAACGCTGACCGGCAGCTACTTCGGATCCGCCAGACCGCGCGAAGACTTTCCGCGACTCCTGGCACTCTACCGCGGCAAACGCCTGAAGCTCGACGAACTGATCACCCGGCGTTATGCCATCGACGAAGCGCCGCAAGCTTTCGCCGACCTCGCGGCCGGCCGGAACGCGCGGGGCGTCATCGTTTTCTAGGGAAACGCTGAATAAATTGCTGCGCGGGCGCATCGCTGCGTTGCGCGGTGCTCGCTCCCTCGCCTATCTGATTGATATGTCTCGGTCGCTGCGCTCCGTGCGTCTTGCGCTGCATCCCGCTCGCGGCTTTCTTCAGCGTTTCCCTAGGCCGCTTCTTTCATCGCCTGGATCAGGGTTTCCGGCGGCTGCGCGCCGGAGACGCCGATTCGCCCGTTGAAAAGGAAAAACGGAACACCCGTGACCCCCATGCGCTGACTTTGCGCGACCAGCTCGCGCACGATCTCGGCGTCTTGATCCGTGGCCAAGTAGGCGCGCGTCGCGGCTTCGTCCTCACCGCACTCGCCGGCGAGGCGATACAGCACGGCCGCATCACCCAAGTTTTCGCCGGCGGTGAAGTGTGCACTGAACAGCCGCTCCACCAGGGCACTGGCATCGCGCTGAGCTTGCACCCGATGAATCAACCGATGGGCCAAGAGCGTATTGGCGCGCCAAGCGATGCGCCCGAAGGCGAATTCGATGTTCTCGCCGCGCCCGACTTCTTCGATCTGACGCCAAGTCGCGGCAAGGCGCTCCGGGCCGCCGAACTTGCGCTCCAAGTAGGGACGATAGGGCTCTCCGTCCACCGGAGTGTGTGCATCGAGAAAGAACGGTCGCCAGGAAATCTGCGGTGCGACTTGCGGATTCGTGGCGCTCAGGGTCTCGATGGCACGCGCCAGACGCCGCTTGCCGATGAAGCACCAAGGGCAAACCACATCAGAGATGATTTCAATAGCCAAGGCCTTCATGGCATTCCTTTATTCATCTGCCGGCGGAGCAAGAAACCAAGAGATCGCCTGATGTTTGTTTGCCGCGATAAGATGCCCCACGAACACCGCAAGAGCCACCGCGCGAATCCCCCACGCGGCACGGGCGGGCCGCAGCCCTGCGATTCACTTGAGTTCCAGCTGGTCCGGCTTGGTTTCAAGCGTTCACCGCCAAGACGATCTTGCCTACATGCTGGCTGCTCTCCATGAGGCGATGTGCGGCGGCCGCCTGCGCCAGGGGAAAGCTTGCATGGATATGCGGTTTGAGCCTTCCCGCGGCCCATTCGGGCCAGATGTTCTGCTGTAAGGCATCGCGCAAGGCTTCTTTTTCCGCGATGCTGCGCGGCCGCATCGCGGAACCGGTGATGACCAAACGCTTCAAAAGCACCGGGGCAAAATCGAACTCAGCCTTACTGCCTTCCAGAAAGGCGATGAGTACCAGGCGCCCGTCGCGGCGCAGCACGCTCGCATTCTTCTGGTAATAGGGGCCACCGACCATGTCGAGCACCACGTCGACGCCCTCACCGGAAGTAATTTCTTTTACCCGAGCGACGAAGTCCTCGCACTTGTAATCGATCGCCGCGGCGGCGCCGAAATCGAGGCAGAACGCCGCCTTTTCCGGGCTGCCGACGGTAACCAGAGGAATCGCGCCCCAGTGCCGCGCAAGTTGTATGGCCGTGAGACCGATGCCGCTCGAACCGCCATGAATCAACAAGCGCTCACCCGCCTTGAGCCGCCCCAAATCGACGAGATTGGCCCAGACCGTGAACCAGGTTTCCGGCAGGGCCGCGGCCTCGGCCAGCGTCAAGGTCGCGGGAATCGGCAAAGCATGCACGGCCGGCGCCACGCAATACTGCGCATAGCCACCGCCCGGCGTCAACGCGGCGACCCGATCGCCCACCGCCCATTCCGTCACGCCCTCGCCCAGCGCCACCACGGTGCCCGACACCTCCAAGCCCAGTATGGGGGAGGCGCCGGGTGGCGGCGGATAACGCCCCGAACGTTGCAGGACGTCGGGACGATTGACGCCGGCATAAGCCACTTCGATCAGGATCTCCCCCGCGCCCGGGGTTGGCCGTTCGCTTTCTACCCATTGCATCGACTCCGGCGTGCCCTCGGCACTGAAAGTGATGTGCTGCATGCTGACCTGCCTTTCGCCATTCATCCACCCGCCACGGACAGTCTAGCAGGGTGTTGCGAAGTGTAGCGAGGATGACCCGATGCGAGCTGCCCGGAGCACTGTTAGCGAGACCTATATGAATCTGACATTGGGTATTTCGGGAACCTATGGCCTGAGAGGAGGAAGCCCCAAGGTTTCGGTCTTCATCTTCCAAAGGACCCAACCGGCTTTGCTGGCGGGCTCCGATCGGCTCGGGCGCTAGGCGTTGAACACCAAGGCGGACAGTTTTGCTATGCGAAATGGTATTTCGCGCATGGCGTAAGCGTGTTATCTTCGGTCATCAGGAGCCAGGGCAAAATGAAGAACTACCGCGACAAAACCGCCGTCATCACCGGAGCCGCGAGCGGCATCGGCCTGGCATTGGCGCGCCGCGCGGCGCGCGAAGGGATGCGCCTCGTTCTGGCGGACATCGACGGTGATGCGCTCAAACAAGCCGCGCTGGGGCTGGGACCTGGCGCGGCCGAGATATGTCTAGAATCGACCGACGTCAGTCGTGAAGAGGACATCACCGCCCTGGCAGATATCGCCTATAGCCGTTTCGGCGCGGTGCATCTTCTGTGCAACAACGCGGGTGTGGGCTTGACACGCTTCGCCTGGGAGATGCGCAAAGCCGACTGGGAATGGGTTCTCGGGGTGAATCTTTGGGGTGTGATCTACGCCATGCAACATTTCCTGCCGCGCATGATGGCCCAAGAGGAGGCGAGCCACATGGTGAACACCGCTTCGGTGGCGGGCCTGCTTTCGACGCCCGCCATGGCCGCCTACAACGTGAGCAAACACGGAGTGGTAACGCTGTCCGAAACGCTGTACACCGAACTCGCGGCGCACGGCGCCAAGGTAGGCGTTTCGGTGCTGTGTCCCGCCTGGGTCCCGACCGGCATCCATGAATCCGAGCGGCATCGGCCGCAACGATTTGGCGCCGCAGCGATCGCGTCGGCAAACTCCAATGCGCATCAGGAGCGTGTCGCGCATGCGGTGAAATCCGGGCGTTTGAGCGCGGACGATATGGCCGCTGCGGTGTTCGAAGCGGTTGCCGAAGAACGCTTCTATATCATCCCCCACGAACGGATCAAGGCCGCCGTGAAGCTCAGAATGGAAGACATCCTGCTCGCGCGCAATCCAAGCCCACTGTGAGAAAGCCAGCAACATGAAAGCCTTGACCTGTCACGTATATGGCCCCCCCGAAAACCTGTGCGTGGAAGAATTGCCCTCGCCCGCACCGGGGAGAGGACAAGTGGCGATCGACGTCAAAGCGAGCGCCCTCAACTTTCCGGATGCGCTGATGGTGCAAGGCCTCTACCAGGTGAAGCCGCCTCTGCCTTTTTGCCCTGGCGCGGAGCTGGCGGGCGTGATCACCGCGCTCGGCGAGGGCGTGGAGGGTTTGCGCCAGGGCGATCGAGTGATCGCCTTTCCGGGTACCGGTGCGTTTGCCGAGGAATGTGTCGCCGCCGCGGAGCGGGTGCTGCTCCTGCCGCCCAACATGGATTTCCCTAGCGGAGCGGCCTTGCTGTTGACCTATGGCACGTCCTTGCACGCCCTGCGCGATCGGGCTGGGCTGCGGGAGGGCGAGTGGTTATTGGTACTCGGCGCCGCCGGCGGAGTCGGCGCAGCCGCGATCGAGATTGCCAAGGCGCTGGGCGCCCGCGTTATCGCCGCCGCGTCGAATACGGACAAACTCGATCTATGCCGAAAGCTAGGGGCCGACGCGACCATCGATTACACCCGCGAGGACGTACGCCAGCGCGCGCTGGAAATCACCGCTGGCAGAGGCGTCGACGTGGTATACGACCCCGTGGGCGGAACTTACGCCGAGGCTGCATTACGTGCCCTCGCCTGGCGGGGGCGCTTTCTGGTCGTCGGTTTCGCCTCTGGAGACATTCCCAAGATTCCGCTCAATCTGGCGCTTCTGAAGGAGCGGAGCCTGCTTGGCGTTTATTGGGGCGACGCGGTGCGCACCGACCCGCAACACCACCTGCGCAACGTGCGGCAACTGATGGATTGGTTTGCGCAGGGCCGGATACACCCCCACATCAGCGAACAAGTGCCTTTGCGCGATGCGCCCCTGGCCATGCGCCACTTGCTCGAAAGGCGCATCAAGGGCAAAGTTGTCGTTCTTCCCGAAGCCTAATGCCGAGACGCTAAAGACTATGCCCAGAGCCACTGGCCACGACGCGGGCGGCGCGAACCCCGCCCTCAAGACCGCCAAGGAGCGCCAATTCGTCACCGCTCTCGCGCGTGGGCTGGACATCCTGCGCGCGTTCACGCCGCGCCACCCGCAGCTGGGTAACAACGAGATCGCACAGCGCACGCATTTACCCAAACCAACGGTCACGCGACTGACCTATACACTCACGCAGCTCGGCTATCTCAACTATTCTTCGGAGTCGGGGAGATACTCCTTGTCCGTGGGCGTGTTGGCGCTCGGTTACTCGTTTCTCGCCAGCCAAGATGTGCGCGCCATCGCCCGACCCCTCATGCAAGAGTTTGCCGATTATGCCCGCGCCGCGGTTTGCCTTGCCGCACGCGACCAGCCGCACATGGTTTTTCTTGAAGTCTGCCAGGGCAATCCGACTTTTCAGATGCGCCTCGAAGTGGGCGCGCGCGTTCCTTATGGCGTGACGGCCTTGGGTCGCGCCTACCACTGCGGACTCAGCGACGAGGGACGCACGCAGATGCTCAAGGAGCATCGCAAGACTGCAACGAAGGACGACTGGGAACGCTTTCGAGCAAGTTTTGAGCGTGCCGCGCGCGAGTTCGACAAGCAGGGGTTTTGCGTTTCTCTGGGCGAGTGGAACAAAGACGTCTACGCCGTGGCCGTGCCTCTGGTCTCCCGGGACCACACCAAAATAATGGCTCTCACCTGCGCGGGGCCACCTTTTGAGGTTTCGCGTCAGCGTATCTTCGACGACCTCGGTCCGCGTTTGAAACAATTGCGGGATCGCATTTACGCTGCCACCCAGGGCAATCTCTAGGCGGTGATTGGCATCGCTACACGGGGCAGGTCAGTTTGCTGGTGCCCCTGCAAAGCGCAACGCCCCGGAGTGATCTCAGGGGCGTTGTTGGGTAAGGGGTGCTTGACGATGACCTACTTTCGCATGGGAGGTCCACACTATCATCGGCGCGGCTGCGTTTCACGGTCCTGTTCGGGATGGGAAGGGGTGGTTCCGCAGCGCTATGGTCGTCAAGCATGAGGGGTGGGGGCGAGGGTTTGGGGTCTCGCGCCCGACGTAGGGCGATGGGGAAGGTGTAGGTGAGGGCAGCGCTGGTTTGGCGGCGCGCTCGGGTTTTGGGTTGTGGTGCTTGCCTTTTTCGGGCAATGCTTACGGTTATAGGATCAAGCC
>JAPKHK010000014.1 GCA_026646885.1 Casimicrobiaceae bacterium
AATCTGAGCCAGGATCAAACTCTTCAGTTCAATCTCTGCACTTAAAACTCATCACTGACGTTCTCGATACATCTACCCCAGAAACTCAACGCCTCCAGAGCAAACCTATCTACTCGCCCTGCTTCCCTTAAGAAAACAGAGCAAACGTACTGTGTGAGCACTTCATACTCTTCATCCAGGTCGCCTCTTCACCAGGACCTCGGCCCCAGCTCCGCGAACCCCTCAAGGAGCCCCGTGCCCACACTTATCGGCTGTTACTTTTTAAAGATCGTGCCGCTAAGCAGCAAAGAGGTGGAATTATACGAACCTCCTCTCTTCACGTCAATAAGGTTGCAGGATTTGTTTCGACCGGGCCACGCGCCTCGGTTCGCCGGACAGCCTCGGCCTTGAAGCTCCGCTTAGCGGCCTTCACCCATGGACAGGACGAAAAAGACCACCGCCAATACCGCAAGTACCGCCAAGGTGATCTTGATCCAGCTCTTTGGATAGCGGCCCGCGATCTTCCCGGTCGCCCCATTCTGCACCACTTGGTAAGTCTTGCTTCCGTATTGGTAGGTCACGAGCCAAACGGGGGCGAGGATGTGCTTGAAGGTTTGCGCCGAATACTGCGCGCTCACTTCCAGATTGCGACAGGTATCTCCGGGCACCTGCCCGCGGCACAAGCCATAAAGCTTCTTTTCCATAGCCTCGCGGGCCTTGTGCGCGGCCGAAATCAAATCGATCTGATAACGCTCTACCACCCACCCCGCTACATATTTGGGGTCGTAGGCAAGCAGGCTGTCCTGCGTTGGAAACGGCTCTATGGCGCGCAACAGCTCGGCGCTCACCCCAACCGAGGCGCAAACCAAATCGTCGTCGAAGAAATGGCTCAACTCGCCGCTCGCCGGCTCCCACCGGGTATGCTGGACGCGCCGCACACGGGCTTCGCCGCGCGAATTGATCGCTTCCTCAGTGGTGTAGTAATGGTAACCGGCCTCCGCCCGCCACTGTGCCTGAGCCTTGGCGTCGAACGTCCAGTATGGCAAGTAGATCCCATGGACCGTGTCGGTAAGGGCCCGCTTCTTGAGGGCGTTGGGAGCGAACCAAACCTTGCCGTACCAGGCCCTGATTGCCTCTCGCGCCTGGCCCTCGCTGACCTTGAAGGGCAAGACACTTTCCGGCCGGAAAGCCGCCTTCGTCTGCTCATAAGGAACGAGCTGCGCCGATCCGCAGAAATCGCAGCGCTGCGCCTGGCGCGCGCGATCGAAGACCGAGATCGCCTGGCAGCTCTGGCATTTGACGGACGTTTTTTCGGCTTGCCAGCCACGCGCCTCGTCGGGAATGCCGCGCAGCGCGGCGACCAAATCGTGTTCGATCACGCCCCCGTGGGAGGGATCTTCCTGCACGGGCGAGGTGGTGCCGCAGAAAGGGCACACCAGTGCACCTTTCGCCGGACTCCAATGAGCATCGCCGCCGCAGGCAGGGCAGGCAAACTTATCCCGGGCGAGAGTTTCCCTTTCGTTGGCGGTGGCCATGATCAGCTATTTGATGAAATACCCGAGAGGCTTCCAGGCCCCCGCCTCGCGCGTGAGAATGACGGTCTCCTCGGCCTCGAGCTTCCTTTCGAAACTGGAGAAAAAGCTCAGTACTACATATTCCCCTGCCGGTGCACCCGCCAGTTCGGTCGTGTATTGCGCCACGCGAGGACGCCGCGATTTGGTTTCGCCAAGCGGCCCGCGCACGCTCTTGAGCACATCGGTCCACTTTTCGGCGGTTGCCTGGGTACGAAAGGCGTCGGCCGCAAGCCGCCAGCTCTCCAGTCCCTTCCCTTCATCCGTGAGGGCCAACCAAGCCAGAGCCCGCTCACGTGCTTCGCTCACGCGCGGATCGCCGGCCGCCACGGCGTTTCCCGCACCCAACAGAACGGTCAAGGCAAATGCGATCACCTGGCCCCAGCGTTGTGCTACCTTCATGCGCGCGCCCCTCACGATGCCATGAACGAGTCAACCGCCGCGCGGGTTACTCGCCATTGCGCGCCTATGCGCTTACCCTTCAACTCGCCCGCCTCCAGCGTGGCGATCACATCCGCCTCGGCCACGCCCAGGAGCTGGGCCACCTGCGCCGGGTTGAGCAACTCCAGGGAGGGTGGCGACGGCGGGGCCGCAGGCGCCGCAGCGGGGGTCGTCTGATTCATGATTCCACCCGGCTGGCTCATCATCTGCTGGGCCATGGCAAGCCCGACGGCCATTTCCGCGCCTATGCCCCCGGCCCCCGCGCCCTTTTCCAAACCCTGTGCCATCTGGAATTTGACATAGTCGTTGAGATTGCCTACCGCGGCCATGCTCGAGCGCTTGTCGATGGCTTGCTCGACTTCGGGCGGGACGGAGACGTTCTCGACGATGAAGCTGGTGATTTCCAGTCCATATTTGCTCGTTGTAGCCGGATTGATCAAGGGGATAAGTGCCGCACCGATCTCGCTGTAGCGCGCGGCTACATCCAGCACCGGAATCTTGGATTGGGCCAGCGCCTCGCTGAAGACGCTGACGATCCTTGAGCGCATGGTTTCGTTAAACTCGTCGAGCCGGAATTGGTGATCGGTTCCGGCCACCTCCTTGAGGAAAAGGCGCGGATCGACGATGCGGAAATCATACGTTCCAAACGCGCGCATGCGGACAATGCCGAAATCCTGATCGCGCATCATCACCGGGTTGGCCGTGCCCCACTTGTTGCCCGTGAAAAGACGGGTGCTGACGAAATACACATCGGCTTTGAATGGCGACTCGAAACCATACTTCCAGCCCTTGAGGTCGGTGAGTATAGGGATGTTGTCCGTCACTAGCTCGTGCTTGCCAGGCGCAAAGGTGTCACCAAATTGTCCGAGATAGACGAACTGGGCGATCTGGCTCTCGCGCACGATCAGCTGGGCCCCGCGCTTAATCTCTTTGTCCTCGTCAGGGAAGCGGTAGGAAAGCGTATCTCGCGAATCGTCCACCCATTCGATGATGTCGATGAATTGCTTAGTTATAAAATCCAGTATGGCCATGCTCTTGTCCTCCGTGCCGGTAATCGATCAGCGCTTCTTGGCTTCTGACTTGCTGTCGCCAACAGGCTTTCCCGCCTCCGCAACCCTCGCGAATTCCTTCTCCAGCGCGTCCCGAGACAGCGCCCCGGAGACGATGCGGCCATCCCGGAACACCATGGTCGGCGTCGCGTTGATGCGGTACTTCTGTCCCAGTGCGATGACCTTCTCCACGGGACTATCGCAATTGACGTCGCTGATCGGCATTACGTTCTGGAGCATAAAATCGTAATAGGCCTTGGCTCGATCGGCGGCGCACCAGATCATTTTTGACTTACGCGCGGCATCCGGATGCAAGGACTCGATCGGGAGCAAAAAGGTGTACATAGTGACGTTGTCCATGTCCTTCAGCTCGTTCTCTAGGCGTCTACAAAAGGGGCAGTCTGTATCGGAAAAAATCGCGATCTCGCGCTCCCCTTTGCCACGCACCGCCTTGATCGCCAGATCGAGCGGCAGTTCGTTCCAGGGCAGCACCCGCAGCTTCTGCATGCGCTCGCCGGTGAGGCTCACCATGCGTTCGATGTCGATGATCTCGCCCAGGAAGAGGTAGTTGACTTTGGCATCGGTGTAGACCAGACGGTCGCCCACCATGGCTTCGTAAAGACCCAGCACGTTACTCTTGGCGACGTGGCTGACTTCCGCTTTGGGAAAGCGGGTTTCGATCAACCTCTTGATGCGGGCCTCGTCACCTCCGGAGGCCGAGGCTGCCGCGGCCAGCGAGCCGAAAAGGAGAAGGCCAAAAATGCGAAACAGGAGATTCATGAGCTTCTTTCAAGTAGTGGCGGGTGGCCCCTTGGACAGTCTAGCGCGGCGTCGGTTGCGCCAACAGGCGACCGATTATGCCTGATTCGCAGCCCATGGACAGCCCCGGTTTCATTGCCAAACGGCCTTGCGCATCGTTTCTTTCTGGAACCTGCGTCAAGGTCCGAGGCTTGGCGGCGGCATCGGGGCACCCGGTAGTGCAGCGCTGCGGTGGAGCCCAACTGGAGTGCGATTCGAGGCCACGGTCCCGCGGCGCGCGCACGAATGCGCCATCAATTAAGCACGCGCCGTCAAGCACCACGCCGTAGCCCTTGCCGCTCAGTTCCACTCGAGCGTTTCGATGACATGCTGTTGGTTGGTGTAGATGCACAGATCGCCAGCGATGCCGAGCGCCCTTTTGACGATATCGGGAGCCGAAAGGTCCGTATTCTCCAGGAGCGCCCGCGCCGCCGCTTGGGCGTAGGGTCCGCCAGATCCAATCGCGACGATCCCGAACTCGGGCTCCAGCACGTCGCCGTTGCCGGTGATGATGAGTGAGCTTTGCCGGTCCGCAACAGCGAGCATGGCTTCGAGCCGCCGCAGAATTCGGTCGGAACGCCAGTCCTTGGCGAGCTCGACAGCGGCGCGCTGCAGATGGCCCTGATGCTTCTCCAGCTTGGCTTCGAAGCGCTCGAAGAGCGTAAAGGCGTCGGCCGTGGCGCCAGCAAACCCCGCCAATACCCGCTCATGATGGAGCCGCCGCACCTTCCGGGCGGTAGCCTTGACGACGACGTTGCCCAGTGTGACCTGACCGTCGCCTCCCAGGGCAACACCGCTGGGGCGACGCACCGATAGGATGGTAGTGCCGTGAAAAGTGGTTTCAGTCATGGTAGATCGGGACAGGCGTGGCATTCACCGAACGACTCGGGGCGTGGCCGGCCCTCCTCAGCGCTTGATGGTCGGAAAGCAGGCAGCGTTGATACCGATGAGCAAAAGCAGCGCTTGAACGATCGGTGCGAGACCGATGATGCGCAATGGTTTGCCAGTGGCGTGGGGATGGTTCAAGACGTTGAACAACGCGCCGGCGCATACGAAATCGATGCGATCGACCCCCGCCATGTCGATGGTGAGGACGTTATGGCGCTCGACATAGTCGAACAAGCCTGAGACCTGGGGCTCGGCAGGGCCAAGCAGGTTGCCCAAGCAGATGTAATGGTCATCCGCCGCCGCGGCCGGCTGCGCCGGCTGCTGCTCTTCCACGGCCTTTATCTGCGCTTTGGTGAGCGGCTCCCAGGAGGGCGGTGACACCTCGAACGTGACAGCGTAGTTGATGGCGCACTCCTCGAATGCGCCCTGGTCGTTGAGCCACTGCCAGACCTCGAGCAATAGCAGCCAGTGCCCTTCGTTCTGGCGCTCGCCGACGACCGCGCTTTCGGTCATCAGCTTGTGCAAATGGTCGAGACCGGTCCACTGCAGCGAGTAGGCCTTTCGGCGCAGGCCCCGCAGGACATCGGCGAAAGCGCGGGCGGCATCGTCATCGGTGCCTATCATTCCGGTCACGTCGAGCTGCACTTGCGGCTGGGATTCGGTGACCTTCTTGAGCGCCGGAAGCTGGTTGGCTTCATCCAGCGTCAGCCGCCCGGTAAACGCGACAAACCCCTTGCCGACCGGTCGTTGCGGCTTGACCGGCTTGCCGCCGCGCCGCTCGTCCCACACCGGCGCCGAGCGCTCGAACACCACCACATACTTAAGCGAATAGTCCTCGTAGGCCTGGCGGTCCCCGGCCCGATGCAGCAAATCGAAAAGCGCCGCCCAGGCCAGCGCCGAGCGTTTGGTCTCGGCCTCGCGCACGACCGAGTCCGCCAGCAGCTTCCGGGCTGCGTCGATTTGTCCGTTAGCAAACAGCAGCGCGGCATTTTCCAGCGCTGGACATAACCCCGGCTGACTCTCCGTGACCTCGATGTCCGCGGCAAGCGGCCTCCAAATGGTCGACTTCCCTTCTCGCGTGAGGTTGTCCCCCGCCGGCGCAACATCCTTGGCCGGAGCGGCGTCGCGAGTCGCGGACCCCTTGGGCTTCGGAGCGGGCTTGGAGAAGATCGAAAAGGCCATGTCGTCAAGACGAAAAACCGGGGAAGGTATTATCGACCGATCATTTCGCCATGGCAAGCGCTCTCGCGGCCCCTGCGGGCAACGCGATGATTCCTGGCGTGAGAGGTAACACCCACTGTAACAGCGCCGACGCAAAAGCGCTATTTTCAGGATAATGGCATAGCCCCGAGTCGGAGCTGGAGGTGCCGGAGAAATCTGAGCCTCGGGGCGGCACCCGGCGCAGCGCGTATAATCCGCCGTTCCTTGCGGCGGTCCGGATCCGCCTCTGAGCCCGATCGACATGAGCACCACACCTTTTCCCGCCGATCTCACGCGCGACGTCGCCCGTCGCCGCACCTTCGCCATCATTTCCCACCCGGACGCGGGCAAGACCACGCTGACTGAGAAGCTGCTGCTATTCGGTGGGGCGATTCAGATGGCAGGCACGGTCAAGGCCCGGAAAAGCAGCCGGCATGCGACTTCGGACTGGATGGAGGTGGAAAAGCAGCGCGGCATTTCCGTCACCAGCTCGGTGATGCAGTTCGACTACGGTGGCCACACCATCAACCTGCTCGATACCCCCGGGCACGAAGATTTTTCGGAAGACACTTATCGGGTGCTCACCGCGGTCGATGCCGCGGTGATGGTGATCGACGCCGCCAAAGGCGTGGAGGCGCAGACCATCAAGCTCCTGGAGGTCTGCCGCTTGCGCAACACACCCATCATCACCTTCGTCAACAAGCTCGACCGCGAGGTGCGCCCGCCGCTGGAGCTGCTGAGCGAAATCGAGGCCGTGCTGAAGATCGACTGCGCGCCCATCACCTGGCCCTTGGGCATGGGCAAAACTTTTCACGGTGTTTACCACCTCCTGCACGAGCAGTTGATGCGCTTCACCCCGGGTGAAGAGCGCGCCGGAGGAGATACGGAAGTGATCGAGGGCATCGCCAACCCCAAACTCGACGAACTTTTCCCGCTGGAGGTGGGACAACTGCGCGAAGATGTCGAGCTGATCGAGGTGGCAAGCCACCCCTTTGACATCACCGCCTTTTTGGCGGGGAGACAAACACCGGTCTTTTTTGGTTCGGGGATCAATAATTTCGGCGTGCGCGAAATCCTGCAAGCGCTGGTGGAATGGGCCCCGCCACCGCAGCCGCGCGACGGCGGCAACCGCATGGTGGAGCCGGCAGAAGCGGCGTTTTCAGGTTTCGTGTTCAAGATTCAAGCCAACATGGACCCCAAGCACCGCGACCGCATTGCCTTTTTCCGCGTCTGCTCAGGTCGCTACACGCCGGGCATGAAAGTGCAACACCAGCGCGCCGGCCGGGAGATCAAGCTTGCCAATGCCCTCACCTTTATGGCCAATGAGCGCGTGGCGAGCGAAGACGCCGTGGCCGGCGACATCATCGGCATCCATAACCACGGGCAGTTGCAAATCGGCGACACCCTGACCAGCGGCGAAAGCCTCGGCTTCAAGGGCATTCCGTATTTCGCTCCGGAGCTTTTTCGCGTCGCCCGCCCGCGCGACCCGTTCAAAGCCAAGCAGCTCGAAAAGGGTTTGCAGGAGTTGGGCGAAGAAGGCGCGATTCAGGTGTTCCAGTCCGTGAGCAGCAACGATCTGATGCTTGGCGCGGTGGGACAATTGCAATTCGAAATCGTGGCTCAGCGCCTGGCCACGGAATACAAAGTCGACGCCCTGTACGACAACGCCAGCATCGCCACCGCACGCTGGCTCACCTTTCCCGACGAAATCACGCGCCGCGATTTCGAACGCCAGCAGGCCGGAGCGCTGGCGACCGACGTAGACGACAACCCAGTTTTTCTGGCCTCCAGCAAATACAACCTGCAAGTAGTGATGGAGCGCTGGCCCAAAGTGGGCTTCCATACCACACGCGAGCATGGGAAACGCGTGACGCACGGCTGACCGCGCGCCGGTCGCCGATTACCTTCAAAAGTAGGGGGGAAGCCGGCCGATAAGCCGGGTTCTGTCGTGGACCGTCATTCATCTAGGCGCCGAGTTACCCCGGCGCTCGAGCTACCTACCCGCAGACTCGGCGAGCCGCGTCATCGTCTGCCTATTTGGTATTGCTCCGGATGGAGGTTACCGCGTTTCACCCGCGACACATAAAGCGCCGCGACTCGTCTCTGTGGCCCTATTCCTCGCCTCACGGCGTCCGGCCGTTAGCCGGCATCCTGCTCTGTGGAGCCCGGACTTTCCTCTGCGCACCCGAAGGTTCGCAGCGACGGTCTAGCCGGCTTCCCTTGGCGACATCATACCAAGTGACGCGCCAGCCCGCTGCCTTTCTCGTTACCAGCCACTGAGTTCTCGTTTCTCGTTGCCGGGATTTGGTCTCGTATTTTCTAGTCTCTAGTTTCTAGACACTAGTTTCTAGAAGCTGCCCCCACGCCACTGATCTCGGCATAGGCCGAGTGATTGTGGATCGACTCGTAGTTCTCCGAAGCCACGGTGAATTTGCCGATGCGCGGATCGCGCTGCAAGCGCAAAGCCAGATCGCGCACCAGATCCTCGACGAATTTCGGGTTGTCGTAGGCCCGCTCGGTGACGTGTTTTTCGTCGGGTCGCTTCAAGAGCCCGTATACCGCGCAGGAAGCTTCGTCTTCGGCGATGCGCGCCAGCTCTTCCAACGACACCTCGCCCCACACCTCGGCGCGCAGGGTGATGCGGGAACGCTGGTTGTGAGCGCCGTAGTCGCTGATCTTTTTCGAACAAGGGCAAAGGCTCGTGACCGGCGCGCTCAGTTCCATGGTGAGGCAAATCTGGTCTTCGCTCTCGCCTTCGGCGATCAGCGCCGCTTCATAATCGAGCAGGCTCTCCACCCCGGAGACCGGCGCCGTCTTGCGAATGAAGTAGGGAAAGCGCATTTCCAGATAGCCGGATTGGGCATCGAGGTGATCGAGCATGTCGGCAAACATCTGCTGAAAACTCCAGCGATCGATGGGCTCGCGATGCAGTTCCAGAATCTCCACGAAGCGCGACATGTGCGTGCCCTTGACCTGCGGCGGCAGGCCGACGTACATCGCCAGATCGGCAATGGTGTGCTGCGGCACACCCGGCTTGCCCGAGCGCACGACGACCGGATAGCGCAGCCCTTTGACGCCGACCTTGTTGATGGCCAGGCCGCGCGCGTCGGGAAGAGCCTGCGTATCGGGGAGCAACAGTTTCTCTGGAGCGTTCACGATCGTTCCTTTGCGAAGAAATGGAGACAGTTCAACGGGTGCTGCCGCCGGGAGCAGCCAACATCTGCTCCAGAGCGGCCAACAACTCCGGCGATTCCGGGTTGACGCGGGTACCGAAAGCAAGCACTCGCTCGCCGCGCCGGTCGATCAGGTACTTGTGGAAATTCCAGCGCGGCGGCGAACCGGTGCGCCGCGCCAAATCCTGGAACAAGGGATTCGCGGCTTCACCCCTCACTGACGACTTCTCGAACATAGGGAAATCGACCGCATAGGTGAGGCGACAGAAATCAGCGATCTGGGCGTTGCTCTCCAGTTCCTGTCCGCCGAAATCCGCGGAAGGAAAACCCAAAACTACCAAACCCTGTTTCTCGTAGCGGCCGAACACCCGCTCCAAGCCTTCGAACTGTGGCGTAAAGCCGCACTTGCTGGCGGTGTTGACCACCAAGATCACCTTGCCGCGATAATCACAGAGCGAAACCGACTTGCCATCTTGCAGGCGCTTGAACTGGTGATTGAGCCCCGCCGGGCAGGATTCTGCCGCCAGAGCCTGCCCGGCGGCCAAAAGAACCACAGCAGTGGTGAGGGAAAGCAGCAGCGCTTCGCCCAAGACAAACCACGGCGTGGCGCGATCATTCCGGGTAATTCGTCGTGTGTACATTTGCGATGTCCTAGACAAAATAGGCGACTTCCGAAATAGGGTAAAGCGTTTATTGATCCTTGTCAATCTTTTTGAAAGACCTGTTTGGACCAGGCTTTACCGAAAGTTTCCGCGGTATCAATGGCTACATGCCACCCCTGGCGACCAGGGTTTGGTCGAACTTCTGCGCTCCAAGCTTACGGTGCGCCGGATAAGGTTCGCGCGATCGCCCTTCGACATCCGCGCGCGACGCGGCATCTTGTTCGGGAAGGCCATTGGCGAAGCAGCAACACCGGCGCAGCAAGCGGAGTCTGGCGGCAGGTTGAGAAACGCTGCTATAATCGCGCGCTTTCGGCGAGCCTTTCGGCCGCCGAGATAATTAACGCAAAATGGCCAAGTAGCTCAGTTGGTAGAGCAGAGGACTGAAAATCCTTGTGTCGGTGGTTCGATTCCGCCCTTGGCCACCAATTTCAAAAGCCCGAACTCGTTTCGGGCTTTTTCACGTCTGCCGTGTGCGCCAGTTCTGGCGGGGCTTCGCGGATTCGCCTCGCGAGCGGCACCCCTCCCATTCCTGCTTTTTCGGCCCTCCCTGACCTCTCTGTTCTCTGTTTTTATCTGGTGGTCTCGCGAGCGTGCGCGAGGCCATTTCCTGTATTGATGCGGGTATCAGGGCGATAGGTTGTGGTTGGAGACTAGTTACCTTCGGCGACCGAAAGATGAAATTGCGCCAAGTCGTCCTCTGGAGCAACGTCCGGCAGTCCTTGCGCTCAGCATGACGCGCAAGGGCTGCTCGACTCCTGAAAGCTGCCAGACGGCCTAGTTCAGGTCGTCGGCCAGAACGGTCATTGACCTACTGGCATGTGTCGGGCAGCAATGTTCCGGGTAACTGCCGTTCAGCCCAAGGTCACGTTGACCTTTGGTTCTGCATTCTTTCGCGAACCTCAAACTTTGTCGCCCTTTTCGGTTGTCATGATCTACAGGCAAACAACCGCATCCTTGATCCGGAAAGTGCCATGATGCGGGAATCAAACTGCCGGCAGCGTCAATGATGCCTGAAGCCCGCCCAATGAGGATTTCGCCAACACCAAATCACCGCCGTACATTCGCGCCAGGTCGGCGGTGATGGCAAGCCCAAGCCCCGTACCGGGAACCTGCTCGTCGACGCGAACCCCTCGTTTGAGGACATGATCGCGTTCGGTCTCGGCGATGCCATTGCCGTCATCATCGACGCGCACCCGGAGTTTGCCGGGCTCGTCCGAGACTTGAATCTCGACCCGTGATCTGGCCCACTTCGCGGCGTTGTCGATCAGATTTCCCAGCATTTCCTGCAAATCCTGTTCTTCGCCGCGAAATTCCGGACGGGTTTCATCCGTAAGCACGACAAACTCGAGGTGACGGTCGACATGGACCCGCTGCATGACACGCACCAGTCCCCGGATCACTGGTTCAACGGCGGTGCGCATGCCCGGAATTTGTACCGATGCGGCCGCTTGTGCGCGGCTCAGGTGGTAATCGACCTGCTTGCGCACGGTGTCGACTTGCGATGCGACCAGACGTGCCAAGTCGTCATCCCGTTTCTCGGGCGCATGGGCAGCATTGGCGAGGAAGCTCAGCGGTGTTTTAAGCGCATGAGCCAGGTTGCCGGCTTGCGTCCGGGCACGCTCGACCACTTCGGCGTTTTGCGCCAGCACCGTGTTGAACTCACTTACCAGCGGCATGATCTCGTTCGGGAAGGTGCCTTCCATGTTTCGGGCATCTCCTTGCCGAACGCGCCCGAGGGCATCCTGCATGCTGCGCAGGGGGGCAAGCCCGACGAACACCTGCATTGAGGCTGCGAACGTCAACCCCATTCCTAGTATGCCCAATGCCAACCAAAGATGGCCTTTGAAGTCTGCGATAGGTCCTGTCATCAGGCTTTCATTGGCCGCGACCATCAACCGCAGGGAATGCGTGTCAATGGTGACGGTCCGTTCCACTATTTTTAGTGTAACTCCCTGGGGGCCTTCAATCCGATGCCGATGAATTTCTCCGTCCGCCGGGGCATCCGCCGGCACGGCCAGCGTCTCATCCCACAGTGAGCGAGAGCGCAACACCGCCCTGACGGGATGCTCACCCGCAGCGGCGATGCGATCGATCTGCCAATACAGGCCGGACAGGGGTTTGTTGAGGCGCGGGTCACTTGGAAGCAATCGAACCTGGGCCTGATTCTGCTCATCGAGGATCAGTTGGGCCGTAAGTTGATCCAGATGATTTTTCAGTTCCGCATCGAACTGGGCTTCGACATGCTGATGGAAGAGTTGGCCAAGTCCCCAGCCTGCAACCAGAATCGAAATGACGATCCAGAAAAGTGTCCCCACCAATAGGCGTATGCGCAGGGAGTTACGCAGGAGGGAAAGGTTCATGGCGCTTTGTTGAGCCGGTAGCCCAATCCGCGCACGGTTTCGATCAGTCCAGGAGGCAGTTTCTTGCGCAAGCGCGCGATGAATACCTCGACCGTATTCGAGTCGCGATCGAAATCCTGGGCGTAAATATGTTCGGTCAGTTCGGCCCGGGAGACGATTTCCCCTGGATGATGCATCAGGTAGGCCAGTACCCGATATTCATGGCTCGTCAGCGTCAAGGCAGTGCCATCCACGCTGGCCCGGCTACTGCGGGTATCCAGGGTTAGCGGACCGCAAACCAACTCGGTACTGGCATGACCGCCGGCACGACGAATCAGGGCTCGGAGCCTCGCCAGCAGTTCTTCCATATGAAAGGGCTTGGTTAGATAGTCGTCCGCTCCGGCATCAATGCCGGCCACTTTCTCTCGCCAGGTGTCGCGAGCGGTCAGGATCAACACCGGCAAGGTACGACCCGCCGCACGCCATTTCTTGAGAACCGTGATGCCATCCATCTGCGGCAGGCCGATGTCGAGCACGATGGCGTCGTAGGGCTCGGTCTCCCCCATGAAGTGGCCATCGACCCCGTTATGGGCTACATCCACGACATAGCCGCCCGACTGGATACCTTCGACCAGTTGTGCCGCCAGCGTCAGTTCATCTTCGACAACCAGGATGCGCATCAGCGAGGCTCACCTTGGCGATGCGGCTTGTCATTCTTTTCCTTGAAACCGAGGATGGTGCCATCTCGAGCATGAATCTTCAGTTTCACCAAGGCGCCTCCCTTGCGCAATAACTTGATTTCATAAACCCACTCACCTTTTTCACGGTCGAGTTCAACCTCCATGACCTGGCCGGGATACTCGCGCTCGACCCGATCAAGAATCGTGCGCAAGGGCAATACGTCCCCTGCCTCGACAGCTTGGCGGGCACGGTCATAGTCGGTTTTATCTCCTGCGTAACCGTTCATCGGCCCCAGCATTGCAAGCAAGGCCAGGCCGGTTAGCGTGTGGCGCAAAAAAGCAACGATTCTCGACGACATCTTCAACTCCACAGTTTTCCTGCCTGATCTTTTAGCGCTGTGAACCTGAACACAGGATGAACAAGCAATTCAGCAATCATTCAGACAGGGTGGCGCAAAGTGCGTCCCACAGTCCGATTACCGCCAGGAGAAACATATGAAGTACATGTTGGTCGTCACCTCAGGAATTGTTGCCATGATACTCAGCACCGCGACACTCGCCGGTCCACGCGAAGACCTGCTGGCCCAGTATGCGGCAGCCGCCAAGACAGCAGGATTTTCAGCGGCACGCGGCCAGGCCCTGCATACGCAGAGTTTTTCGGGAGGCAAGCCCGACACCCCCTCCTGCACCACCTGTCATGGCAAGGACACCCGGGGTGCCGGTCGGGCGCTGACCGGCAAGACCATCGAACCGGTTGCCGTGTCGGTGACGCCAACGCGTTATATCGATCCGGCAAAAGTCGAAAAGTGGTTCAAGCGCAATTGCACCGAAGTATTGGGGCGCGAATGCACCCCCCAGGAAAAAGGTGACTGGCTCACCTTTGTGATCGGTCAGTAATTCCATACAAAGGAGACTCCCGTGCGCATTCCCTATCGTCCGCTTGCCATCGGTCTCATGACCCTGGCTTTTTCTGCCCTTGTATTAACCCGCGCCCAGGCTGGCGACCGCCATTTCTTTTCACCGGTAGCCGATCCGGTCGTCAAGGAGGAGTGTGGCAGTTGCCATCTGGCTTTTGCGCCCTCGATGCTCCCGGCGCGATCATGGCAGCGCATGATGGGCGAGTTGGACAATCATTTCGGCGACAACGCCAGCCTCGATGCGGCCACCGCCGAAAAGATTACGGGCTATCTCGTTGCCAATGCCGGTGATGCAGGTGGCCAGCGCTACAGCAGCAAATTGCTCAAAGGCGTGGCAGCCGGGGCGGCTCCACAGCGCATCACGGAATTGCCCAAATGGGTCAGCGAACATCGCAAAGTTCCCGACTGGGAGTGGCGCCACAAGGAGGTGCGCACCAAAGCGAACTGTGTCGCCTGCCATACCGCAGCAGAACAAGGCTCCTACGACGAATGACCGATTCCCACATTAACCTGAGCTGGAGGAATTCACCATGCGCACATTAACCATCGCTGCATTGCTGGCCACTGTTTTCTTCTCCATGTCGAGTCATGCCCAGGATGGCCGTCCTGCCAGCGCCGACAAAACCAAATGGCTGTCGATCCCCGAAGTGCATGCCAGATTGGAATCTGCCGGTTATCGGAATATCGAGAAGATCGAACGTGAAAGCGGCAGCTATGAGGTCAAGGCCACCGACCCGGCGGGGCATCGGCTCAAGCTGTACGTGCACCCCCAGACGGGTGACGTCATCAATCAGCGGCAACGTGACGCCAAGCGCGATAAATACGACAGTGGCAACGCAAGGAATATGCAGCGCAATTCGGCTGACTGCAACGAACGACGCTGCCGGGATGACTTGCCCCAACCGGGAATCCTCCAATCCGCCCCTGGAAAATGATCCATCAGGAGTCTTGACATGAAAATCTTGCTCGGTTCGCTGCTTGCCATTGTCGCCGTCGCCTGGGGAATGGATGTACTGGCCACGGGTGGTAGCAGTGGCGGCACCCTGCCTTGGGTAATCCGCCAGGAAATGCTCTATCTGAGCGGCCTTCTATCCATTGCACTGATGTCGTTGGCGATGTTTTTGTCCACACGTCCCGCCTGGCTCGAAACCCCGCTGGGCGGTATGGATCGCGTCTATCGGACCCATAAATGGGCCGGCATTCTCGCGGTGAGCTTCGCCGTAGTGCATTGGCTCGTCGAGGAGATTGTCGGGAAGATTCTCAAGGCGACGATTGGTCGCGAAGGCCGCATCCCCAAGGAACAATTCACCGGCTTCCTGGAAGTGATGCGTGATCTGGCCAAGGACATTGGGGAGTGGGCGTTCTATGTGGTGCTGGCCATGCTGGCCATCACGCTATGGAAGCGATTCCCCTACAAAACCTGGCGACTGACGCATCTGGCCATGCCCGTGATCTATCTGATGATGGCGCTGCATGCGGTCATGCTTGCGCCGACAGATTACTGGGCCAAGCCAGTAGGGATTCTCCTGGCGACGCTCATTGCGGGCGGAATCTATGGTGCCCTGCATTCGCTGGTCGGCCGCATCGGGCGCAAACGCCAGGTGAATGGGGCGATCGTGGCCCTCGAACAGCCTGCTCCGGATGTGCTGACGGTACGTTGCCAACTCGGCAATGGCTGGCGAGGGCATCGTCCCGGCCAGTTCGCTTTCGTAACCTTCGACGCGAAGGAAGGCGCGCATCCTTTCACGATTGCCAGTGCGGATCGCGATGATCGGACCATCACTTTCCAGATCAAGACACTGGGTGATTACACCCGCACCCTCGGCAACAGGCTGGAAATCGGCCAGGCAGTGAAGGTTGAAGGTCCTTATGGTCGCTTCGACATGGCCCGGCAGGATACAAACGCCCAACAAATCTGGATTGCTGGCGGGATCGGGGTGACGCCGTTCCTCGCATGGCTGGATTCATTGCAGCAGACGCCGAGCCAGGTTTCTGCGGACCTCCACTACTGCACCCGTGATCGAGCCAGTGATCCCTTTGTCGCCCGCCTCGAGGCAAGCTGCGCCGCGGTGCCTGGCATCCGTCTGCACATTCATGGCGCCCAACAAGGTGAAACATTGAGCGCTGCCGATGTTGCCGCTGCGCAGGCTGGCTCACGCCGGTCAGAAATCTGGTTCTGCGGGCCACAAGGCCTGGCCGAAAAGCTCAAGCATGAACTTGGGCGTATCGGACAAGGCCGGTTCAGATTCCACCAAGAAGCTTTTGAAATGCGTTGAAACATCTACCGATCCAGCCAAAGGAAATGAAACCATGAAAACCATCTCGATCATCCTGCTTGCATTGTCCATGACGACCGTACATGCCGCCACCCCTGAGGCCCAAGCGGAATCCTGCGATCAAATCAGGGAACAGATTCGGGCGCATACCGGCATTCCGGCCAAACCCAACACGACACTGCTGGGCAAGGTGGGTGAAAACAAGAAATGCCGTTTCACTTCTGCCGAGGCGTATCGTGCGGCCTGGGGCGACAAGCCCCTGCCCAAGGATGATCGACGTGATCGTCGCTCGAAAGGGCGCGAGCACGATGATGATTGAAGCGGATGTCAAACGGATGTTGATTAAGGGTTCCTTAAGCTGAACGTGAAAGACTGCCAGAATCATGATGCCACCTGAGGTGTTGGGCGTGGTGGCCAAGGGCGTACTGGCACGGGGACTTCGCGCGGCGGTAGCCAGGGCAATGGGGGTGGCCACGGTGGCTCAGGCGGCCACGGCCCCGCCGGTGACAAGGGCGGCGGCAAAGGCGGCGGTCAGGGAAAGAGGACGCCCGGCCACGCCGGGGGGCGACCATTCATTTCCTACGTCGGCACGCACCCCGATGATGACGGCCCCGACCCCGATGGCCTCGATCAGGCGGAACGAATGCAGATCGAGGGGAGTGCAATCGACCTGATCATTGGTCTTGAGCCAGGACTGCGCCGCACTCCGGAAGGCAACCCAGGTTTTGACCTCTTCGAGGCCGACAGTACTGGCGGGCAGATTCGATGGGTCGAAGTGAAGTCGATGACGGGCACCTTGGAAGATCGCCCGGTAGGCCTGTCACACACGCAATTCGACTACGCACGCGAAAAGGGCGAAGCGTACTGGTTGTACGTGGTTGAGTGCGCAACCGATCCGGCAAAAGCCCGCATACTCAGAATCCAGAACCCCGTCGGCCACGCCCGGACGTTCACGTTCGATCATGGCTGGAGCGAGATCGCTCGAACTGATCCGCCCCAGTGATGTACCGCTCGGCCAAATCATCGAATCCACGCCCTCAAGGCCAAGGCGTTACTATCTAGTTCGGATTGCGGACGCGGGTTCGGTTCCGTGTTCCGCCACCACACCTTGAAGAGGACTGACCACGCGCCCCGCGCGTGGCGGCGTAGGCTAACTCGGCGCTAGCCGAGGTTAAGCGAGGTGCAAGCCGAGCGGCCGAAGCCACAAATCCTTGTGTCGGTGGTTCGATTCCGCCCTTGGTCACCACACCTTGAAGAGGACTGACCAAGCGCCCCGCGCGTGGCGGCGTAGGCGGATTCGGCGCCAGGCCAGTGATGCTCGAATCCAAGGTGCCCAGCGCAGGAACGGTTTCCAGCATCGCGCGATAATGGCGTGCATGAGCGTCCTGTCCAAATCTCCAAGCCTCGACGACTTGCGGCGTTACGCCATCGCGCGCAGCTTGTTTGCGCCGCTCAGCCTGCCCGAGGCACTGAACCGCCTGGGCTTCGTCCAGGCCGATCCGATTCGCGCGCCAGCTCGCGCGCAAGACTTGATCTTGCGGCACCGGGTCAAGGGCTATGCGGCGGGTGAACTTGAACGCCGTTATTCCCGGCTCGCGGTCGAAGAAGATTTTTTCATCAACTATGGTTTTCTGCCGCGGCAGATCCAGGCACTGATGCATCCGCGTGAGGCGCGGCATCCCTGGTCCCCGGCGCAGGCGAAACGCGCCCGCGAGGTATTGGCTTTCGTGCGCGAACGCGGGCCCACGCATCCGCGTGAGGTGGATGCGCATTTCCGGCATGGCGAGGTGCGCAACTGGTTTGGCGGCAAGAGCAAGGCCAGCACCGTGCTGCTCGATGGCATGCATTACCGCGGCCTGCTGCGGGTGGCCCGGCGTGACGCCGGCACGCGCGTCTATGAAGCGGCCCCACCCTGGCCGGAAGCCGCCGACCCGGCCGACCAACAAGCGCGCTTGGATCGCCTGGTGAATCTGGCGGTTGCCCAATACGCTCCCCTGCCCGCGGCGAGCCTCACGCAGCTCGTCGGCCTGCTGCGGGGTGGGGCGCCGCAGTGGGCGGACGATCGGCGGCGCGCACTCAGCGCGGCCAAGGCGCGCTTGGCGCAGGCTCGCATCGACGGTGTCGATTGGTTTTGGCCGGCCGGAGAAAGACCGCAGCGCGCTGGCGAAGATGCGAACAGGCTGCGCCTCCTCGCCCCTTTCGACCCGGTGGTTTGGGATCGCCGGCGCTTCGAGCTGTTTTGGGGCTGGGCTTATCGTTTCGAAGCCTACACGCCGGCGGCAAAACGCCAATGGGGCTACTACGCGTTGCCGCTGCTGATGGGTGCGCGCGTGCTGGGCTGGGCGACGCTGACACTCGCCGACGGGCAGCTTCGTTGCGACGCCGGCCTGGCGAACGGTGCCCGCCCCAGCCGGTCGCTGCGCGATGCCTTGGCAGGCGAACTCGCGTCCGTGGCCACCTTTCTGGGCGCACCTCAAGCCCGCGTGATGCAAAGCTGGCGCAAGTAGCGCGGATTGCCTGATGGTTTCACTCGACTTGCCTAAGCAGTGAGCAGGTCTTGCTCAGGCGCGCACCGCGGCGACTTTGCGCAGGCGGTGACATCAACAGTGATTGACCATCGTCAAGACGCACGACTGGCCGCGGGAGGATGGTGGTTCTTTTTGCATCGAGACCTTTGCCGTGACCAAAAAAGCGACGACGAACTCCCGTCCAAAACCTGCAACCCAGTCGCCGGCCACCCGCCGCTCGCGCACGCCGCGCCCCGTCGCCACCGGCGACACGCCCGCGCGCTTGACTCCCGCGGCGCTGGAACGAGATCGCCTGGAACGCTCCGCACTGCGCACCACCACCCGGCAAGGTATGGCGATCGCCGACGCGGTGCAGCAGGGTGCCGCCCCATCGGCCAATATGGAAGGCGTGCAGGCCCTTCTCAGCGGCGCATCTACCGACGAACTCCAGGCCCTGCGCCAGTGGCTAGCCGACACCGAACCCACGGGCCAGGCCAGCATCGATCCGGATACCGAGCTGAGCGCAGGTTGGCGCGAGGGCAAATACCCTTACAAAAACCTGCTGTCGCGCAAGCGCTACGAAAAACAAAAATATCGCCTGCAAGTCGAATTGCTCAAGCTCCAAGCCTGGGTGAAGGAAACCGGCCAGCGGGTAATCATCCTTTTCGAAGGTCGGGACGCCGCGGGCAAGGGCGGCACGATCAAACGCTTCATGGAGCACCTCAACCCGCGGGGCGCGCGGGTCGTCGCCCTGGAGAAACCCAGCGAGGTGGAACGGGGTCAGTGGTATTTCCAGCGCTACATCCAACATCTGCCGACGCGGGGCGAAATCGTCCTGTTCGATCGGAGCTGGTATAACCGCGCCGGGGTGGAGCGGGTGATGGGCTTTTGTTCCGACACCGAATATGAGGAGTTCTTGCGCCAGGCGCCGGAGTTCGAGCGCCAACTCGTGCGTTCGGGCGTATTTCTGTTCAAGTTCTGGTTCAGCGTCAGTCGCGAAGAACAGCGCCGCCGCTTCAAGGAGCGGCAAGTGCATCCGCTGAAGCAATGGAAGTTGAGCCCCATCGACATGGCGAGCCTCGACAAATGGGAAGCCTACACCCGCGCCAAAGAGGCCATGTTCGTGTACTGCGACACCTCGGACGCACCGTGGACGGTGATCAAGAGCGATTGCAAGAAGAGGGCGCGGCTCAATGCCATGCGCTTCATCTTGCAGCGCATGCCCTACGCCAAACGTCAGCTCGACGCCATCGGTCCGGTCGACCCACTCATCGTCGGCCGTCCGGCCCTGGTTTCCGCGCCGGGCGAAGATCAACTCGCCGCTGGCGGTGCAGGATGAGGGAAAGACGCAGGACGTCAAATCGCGGCCAAACACTCCGGCGCGCGCGTGGCCAAGCGGCTACCGCGGCAAGGCCTCAGCGCTGCATTTCTGCGATCGCCAAATCGATGAAAGCGCGCACCTTGGGCGTGAGGTAGCGGGCACTGGCAAAGACGGCATGCACCGGCACCACGGGAAGTGACCAAGATCGCAAGAGCGGGCGCAACTGTCCGGCGGCGACACTTGGCGATGCCACGACCAGCGGCAGCTGCGCGATGCCCAGGCCCGCGACCGCCGCATCGCGCACGGCAAAGACGTTGTTGGCCTTGAGCCGAGGCTGCAGAGCGACGCGTTCCTGGCGCCCGCCCTTGCTCAGGGTCCATTCGGTGCGATGACTTCCGCCGGCAAAAGCAAGCACCGGATGGCCGGCCAAGTCTGCCGGCGTTCGGGGCTGCCCGCTGCGTTCGAGGTAGGCGGGGGAAGCGAACACACCATAGGAAAGATCGCCCAGCTTCCGCGCCGCGAGGGATGAATCGGCTAGCGGCCCGACCCGCAATGCCAGGTCGAACCCTTCGTGCACGATGTCGACCAGGCGCGAAGTGAAGTCCGCGTCGACGCGCACTTCGGGGTAGCGCCCGAGATAGGCATCGATCCAGCCGCTCACCGCGATCATGCCGAACTCCACGCCACAGGTGATTTTGAGCGTGCCGCGAGGTTCGCCTTGCGCTTTTTGCACCATGCGGTGGGCATCGTCGACGCCCGTGAGGATGCTCACCGCGCGCTCATAGAATTCGCGCCCGATCTCGGTGAGTGAGAGGGCGCGGGTGGTGCGCTCCAGCAGGCGCACGCCCAGTTCGTGCTCCAAGTGGGTGACCACCCGTGAAAGATGCGCCTTCTGCGAATTCAAGGCTTCGGCGGCACGCGTGAAGCTGCCGGTTTGCACCACTTTGACGAAGGCCTTGAGGGAAGAGATTTCCATTGTTGAGCATTCTAACAACAGTGCATCGCCTTTGGCCGTATTTATTCCAGTGCATATGGCGCCCAGAATTCGTGGCATCGTCACTGCACAATCGGAGATCGGCATGAGCCTGAAAGACCCCAACGTCCGCAACCCGCAAGCCAGAAAACGTGTCGCCCTGGTGATTGCCAATCCGGCCGCTTCCACCACCACGGGCTGGCCGGTGGGTTTTTGGTGGAGCGAGCTGACCCACCCCTACTACGTATTCAGCGAAGCGGGGTACGAGATCGAGATCTTTAGCCCTCTGGGCGGGAAGTGTCAGGCCGACGGCATGAGCGACCCCAATGACGCGAGCGGCTACAGCAAAACCGATCTCATCAGTCAAGGCTTCATCCACACTCCCGAGCTTAGAGCGCTGGTCGATGGCACGCGTAAGGTGGCCGACATCGAGCTCGCCGTGTTCGACGCGATCGTGGTCGCAGGCGGGCAGGCGCCGATGTTCACCTTCGAGCAAGCCACCGACTTGCACCAGAAATTCGCCGCATTCTACGAGGCCGGCAAAGTGGCGGCCGCACTGTGCCATGGTGTGGCCGTCCTCGCCTATGCCAAAGGCCGCGACGGCGAATACCTTGTCAAAGGCAAAACGGTCACCGGCTTTGCCAACGTCGAAGAGGATTTCGCCGACCAGGCGGTCTGGTCCTACGGCCTCCTTCCTCGCGATCGGCACGTAATGCCTTGGCGCATCGAAGATCGCATGAAGGAGATCGGCGCCAATTACGTACAGGCCGGCCTGTGGCGCAGTTTCGCCGTTCGCGATGGGAACCTCATCACCGGCCAGCAAAACTTTTCCGGCGAGGAAACCGCTCGCCTCGTCATCGAAGCCTTGGGTCACTGAGGAGCAAACACCATGAGCACTCGCATTCTCGTCGCCGGCGCCACCGGCAACATCGGGCAAGCACTTACCGCTGAACTGATGCGCAACGCGGCAGGGCTGGAAGTGATCGCAGCATCTCCCAAAGGCCGAAGTGTGGCCGGCGCCGCGGCGCGCAGCCTCGATTGGCTGAACCCCGACTCTGCCGCCCAGGCCTTGCAGGGCGTCGATCGCCTATTCTTGCTCACCCCGCCGCATCCCGAGATGGAAGCCATGACCGCGAACGCTGTCGCCGCTGCGCGCGAAGCTGGGGTCGGGCACATCGTTCGTGTCGGTGGCGCCGGAGCCGATGCCGATTCCGACGTGGCCATCGCGCGTTTGCAAGGCCGCTGCGACTTGCTCGTTACGCGCTCGGGCATTCCATATACCTTGCTGCAGCCGAAGAACTTCATGCAGAACTTCGCCACCTTTCTGCGCGACATGCTGCGTTCGGGCATGGTGTATTCCTCGCAAGGCGAAGGTCGCGTGCCTTTCGTCGACACCCGCGATGTCGCCGCCGCAGCCGCTGCCGTGCTGCGCGCGCCGCAAGAGCACGCGGGCCAGCGCTATATTCTCACCGGTCCCGAGGCACTGACCAACGCCGAAGCGCTCGCCCTCGTCGGCAAGGAAATCGGCCGCGAAATCGCGTTCGTGCCGATCACCGAGGAACAGGCCGTCGCCGCGATGCGGGCGGGCGGCATGCCGGAATCGCTGGTGCAGGCGATGTCGAGCCTGAACCGAGTCATCGCCGCGGGGTGGGTGGCGGAGGTTTCGCCGGACTTGCCGCGCCTGTTGGGGCGACCAGCAACACCATTGGCGGTCTTCGCGCACGACTACCGTGGGGAGTGGATTTAGAGGGTGCCCACGATCTCCCGCCATTGGCTATGCACCTCGCAGTGCGCAGTGAACCCCTAACCCGTGCTCAGGGCGTCCAGTCGTAGGCCAGCGCATTCCAGTCGAGCGCGGCGATCTGGCGTTGGGTTTCCTCGTCGGGATTGCCGAAGCCCTCCTGAAACCAGATCACCACCAGCGACGAGAAGCACTCCTGGGCATCGCGCGCGTATTGACCGCTGTGGAAGAGCGCGATGCTCGCCACCCGAGGCAGGGTCACCGGCCGAAAATTCTGGGCATTGGGATCCTTGTGCCAAGGGGTATGCAGAATGCTGTACTCGAGCAACACAGGTTCCACGAGCACGGGTTCGCTCCCCGCGCTGGGATGCTGTATTTTGGCGTTGTCGATGGCTTCATTGATTGCCTGAGCCGGCGGATGCACGAAGCCCAACAAATGTCCGCGATAGATGTAGTACTGGTGCAGGGCTTCTAGAAAAACTTCCCTGCCGTCGGCACGTGGCAAACCCCACCGCGGATGGGTTTTGGGGTGCTGCGTCGCGGGCTCGATGGGGCGCCGCGGCAAATGGTCCCACTCAAATTCCATGAATTCCGGCATCACGTACCTCGGCGAATGAATTGGCAAGCGGAGATTATGCGCTGGAACGGGCACGGCCGTGGGTTTCGTCGACACGCAAAAACGCGGCGCGCACCCCGACTTTCCCGCCGGCTCATAGCCTGCATTCATCGCCTTCATTGGAACAATTCAATGGCCGGAGAGAAACATCGTTGCTAAGCTTGTTTCCACACCACCCCGATCCACTCCTCGAGGAGAACGAAACCATGAACAGCGAAAGCAAGTGCCCCTTCACCGCGCAGCGCGGCGCGCGCACCACCATGGGAATGCAGTCGAATAGCGACTGGTGGCCAAAGCAACTCAATCTCAGAATCCTGCATCAGCATTCGGAACTCTCTAACCCGCTGGGCACAAATTTCAACTACGCCGAGGAATTCAAAAAGCTCGACTATGCCGCGCTGAAGCAAGACTTGTCCGCGCTGATGACGCAATCGCAAGACTGGTGGCCCGCCGATTGGGGCCATTACGGCGGCCTGTTCATCCGCATGGCCTGGCATAGCGCGGGTACCTACCGCATCTTCGACGGCCGGGGTGGTGCCGGCCACGGCAACCAGCGCTTCGCCCCAGTGAACAGTTGGCCCGACAACGGCAATCTCGACAAAGCGCGCCGCTTGCTCTGGCCGATCAAGCAAAAATACGGCAATCGCATTTCCTGGGCGGATTTGTTCATTCTGGCGGGCAATTGCGCGCTGGAGTCCATGGGTTTCAAGACTTTCGGCTTTGCCGGTGGGCGCGAAGACATCTGGGAACCCGAGGAAGACATCTATTGGGGCAGCGAGACCGAATGGTTGGGCGATCGGCGCCACAGCGGCGGCCGCGACCTCGAAAACCCGCTCGCGGCAGTGCAGATGGGGCTCATTTACGTCAATCCCGAAGGCCCCAACGGCAACCCCGACCCGGTGGCTTCGGGGCGCGATGTGCGCGCCACCTTCGCGCGCATGGCCATGAACGACGAAGAAACCGTCGCTCTGGTGGCCGGCGGCCACACTTTCGGCAAGGCGCACGGCGCCGGCGACCCCAAACTGGTTGGCCCCGAACCGGAAGCCGCGCCGCTCGAAGAAATGGGCCTGGGCTGGAAAAACAGTCTGGGCAGCGGCAAGGGCGCGTTCACCACCACCAGCGGCATCGAGGGCGCCTGGAAACCCAACCCCACCCGTTGGGACATGGGCTACTTCGACATGCTCTTCGGCTACGAATGGGAGTTGGTGCGCAGCCCTGCGGGAGCGTGGCAATGGTTCGCCAAGGACGTGCGTGAGGAACACCTGATCCCCGACGCGCACGACCCCACGCGGAAGCATCGCCCGATGATGACCACGGCGGATTTGTCGCTGCGCTTCGACCCGATCTACGAGCCGATTTCGCGCCGCTTTCACAAAGATCCGCAGGCCTTCGCCGACGCCTTTGCGCGCGCCTGGTTCAAGCTCACCCATCGCGATCTGGGACCCCGCTCGCGTTATCTCGGCCCGGAAGTACCGGTGGAGGTTCTGCTGTGGCAAGACGCGGTGCCCGCGGTCGATCATCCATTGATCGATGCGCCAGACGTCGCCGATCTGAAAGCCAAGATCCTGGCCTCGGGGCTTACGGTGCCGGAACTCGTTTCCACCGCCTGGGCCTCCGCCGCCACCTTCCGCGGCTCGGACAAACGCGGCGGCGCCAATGGTGCGCGCCTACGCCTGGCACCGCAGAAGGATTGGGAGGTCAACCAGTCCGCCCAGCTCGCTCGCGTGCTCGCCGCATTGGAAGGCATCCAGGCGGCCTTCAACGGCGCGCAAAAGGGCGGCAAGAAGGTTTCGCTCGCCGATCTCATCGTGCTGGGTGGCTGTGCAGCCGTCGAAGCCGCGGCCCAAGCCGGCGGTCACGTCGTGGCGGTCCCCTTTACTCCGGGCCGCACCGACGCCTCGCAGCATCAGACCGACGTGACCTCTTTCGCCGTGCTCGAACCTCTGGCCGACGGGTTTCGCAACTACGTGAAAAGCGGCACCGCCGTGCCCGCGGAAGAACTGCTGCTCGATCAAGCGCAGCGGCTCACTCTGACCGCGCCGGAAATGACGGTGCTGATCGGCGGCCTGCGGGTGCTCGGCGCCAATGCCGGCAGCTCCCCGCATGGCGTGTTCACGCAGCGGGCAGGCCAATTGAGCAACGACTTCTTCGTCGCCCTGACCGACATGCGCACGCAATGGGCACCGGTGTCCGAAGCGAAGGACCTTTTCGCCGGACGCGACCGCGCGACCGGCCAGCCACGCTGGACGGCGACGCGCGTCGACCTCGTCTTCGGTGCGAACTCGCAGCTGCGCGCCTTGGCCGAGGTTTATGCCCAGAGCGATGCGAGCGAAAAGTTCGTGAAGGACTTCGTCGCCGCCTGGAACAAGGTAATGAACCTCGATCGCTTTGATGTGAAGTAGGCAGAGCAGCGCTGGCGAGGCACTATGCCTAAACATGCCTCGCCAGCAAAAAACAAGGCGGGGCCGCTGACTGTGGCCCCTTAACCGCTATTTCGCGCCTTTTGCCTTCGCAAAATCGCCGGCAACGGCGGAAACGGTCTTGTTCCAATCGAGGTACTTGCGCAGCGCGGCGTTCACTTGCGCAAGCGTGAGCGCTTGCAGTTTGTCCTCGTATGCTTGCTCGAAAGCCATGCGCCGGCCGAGCTCTTCGTTGGCGGCAAGCTTGCTCATGAGTGTGGCGTCTTGCGCCCGCGCAAGTTTGCGCGCCTGGAGCACGGCGTTCTTGCCTTTGGCGACCTCGTCTTCGGTAAAACCCTCGCGGCTGGCTCGCTCGAACTCCTCGCTGAAAGCTTTCTGCAGCCGCTCGCGATTCTCCGGAGCGAAGATGGCATATTGCACCCACTGCGCGCTGGGTTCATGAGGGCTGGCATTCAAGGCACTGCCCACACCGTAGCTCAAGCCCTCTTTCTCGCGAATGCGCGCCCACAGCCGCGATGCCGGCCCAGTGCCGACGATGTAGTTGGCGAGGTAGAGAGCTGGAAAATCGGCGTCGGTGTCTTGCATGGGCAAGCGCAGGACGCCGTAATACATGGCGTTGGCTTTGTCCGGGGTTTCCAGTCGCCGCTGCTGCGGTGCGACGGTGTAGGCCGGGCGCGGCAAACGTTGATACGCGGCGCGACTGTTCCAGTTGCCCAGTAGTTCTGCGAGCAGGGCTTTGACTGCCGCAGCGTCGAAATCGCCCACCAGCGCGGCTTCGCCGAAGTTTGCACCATAAAAACCGGCGTGAAAGGCTTTGACTGCATCGGCTCGAAGCGCCTTCCAGTCGGCGATTTCTTCGTCAAAATCGCGCACGTAGCGCGGGTCTCCCTTGCGGTAAGGGCTGCCGGTGCGGATCACCTGATTTACCGCCAAGCCCTGCGGCTCCTTGCGCTGGCTCTCCGCGGCGGTGACTTGCTCCTGCTGCAACTGAGCGAACTCGCTGTCTGGAAAGGTCGGCTCGCGCAGCGTTTTGACCAGCAGGCGTAACGCCGCCGCCAAGTTTTGACGCGGCACCTCCAAGCTGGCGGTGAGGCCCGTAGCGTCGCCGCTGTAACGCGGACGCGCCTTCAACTGATCGAAAGTCTCGCTGATCTGGGCCCGCGTCATGCCGGGCACACCGCGGCTCAGGAGATCTGCCGCGGCCTCGCCGGCGAGGTCCAGACCCTGCAGGTTTTGTTCATTGCCAAAGCGTAGATGTAGTTGCAGGTTGACGATTTCGCCCCGGGTCTTCTTGGGCAGCAGCGCCACCTTCATGCCGTTGGCGAGTTTCGTATGCTCGGTGCGCGCATCGATATTGGCCGGCGAGGGATCGAAAGCCTCGCCTTGGGCGACTGGCGCATCGCCTTTGTAATCGGCGACGAGGGGACCGACGTCGAGCTTCGCCGGGGCCGGCGCGCGCTTCGGCTTATCCGTGGGAATGAAAAGCGCCACGGTGCGGTTGTCGGGCACGAGATAACTATTTCCGACGCGCTGCACGTCTTCGCGCTTCACGGCCCGAATTTGGTCACGGCCGAGGAAGAGCAAGCGCCAGTCGCCGATGGCGATGGCGGTAGTGAGCGCCACCCCGACTTTTTCCGGATCGAGCAGGGTGAGTTCGATGTCCTTGAGCAGTTTCTGCTGCGCGCGCTTCACTTCGGCTTCGGTGATCGGCTCTTGCGCCAGACCGTCGAGCACTCTGACCATGGCGGTGCGCGCCGCGTCGAGCGACGCGCTGTTGGGCAACTGCGCGCCAAAAGTGAGGATGCCGGGCTCCCGCGTTTGGAAGGGAAAGGCAAACACCGCGGCGGCGAGTCCATTTTCCACCAGCGCCTTGTGCAGGCGACCGGTGGGTGTGTCGCCAAGGATCTGGCCGAGCACCTTGAGCGCTGCGAAGTCCGCTGTCGCCGCGGGGGGCGTATGGTACATCGCCAGCACGATCTGGGTGTCCCCCACGCGGCGGACCGTGACGGTGTTCTCCCCATCCTGCGCAGCATCGAGGGTGTAGTGGCTCTCCAGCTTGCGCTCAGGCCGCGCGATGACTCCAAAGGTTTCGTTGATGAGTTTGAGGGTTTTGGCTTCGTTGAACTTGCCAGTCACTACCAGCACCGCGTTGTCCGGCTGGTAGTACTTGCGGTAGAAAGCTTGCAAGCGTTCGATGGAGACGTTTTCCACGTCGGCCCGTGCGCCAATGGTATCTTTGCCATAGTTGTGCCAGCGAAAAGCGGTCGCGAGCGCTTTGCCGTAGAGGGAACGGAACGGGTTGTTTTCGTTCATCTCCATTTCGTTGCGCACCACGGTCATTTCGCTGTCGAGGTCCTTCTTGGCGATGAAGGAGTTGACCATCGCATCGGCCGACCAGCGCAAATACCACTCCAAGTCGGGCTCAGTTGCGGCGAAGCTCGCGAAGTAGTTAGTGCGGTCCACCCAGGTGGTGCCGTTCATGCGCATGCCGCGCTTTTGCATTTCGGCAAAGGCCATGGGATAAGTCGGGGTGCCCTTGAAAATGAGGTGCTCCAGCAAATGCGCCATGCCGGTTTCGCCGTAGTTCTCGTGTTTGGAGCCGACGAGGTAGGTGGTGTTCACCGTGACCGTAGGTTTGCTTTCATCCGGGGCCAATAGCACCCGAAGGCCGTTCTTGAGCTGGTATTCGGTGATACCTTCGACGCTAGTGGTGAGACTCGCACCCTGCGGCAAGGCTTCGGGGCCGAGTTTGGCCCAAGCGGTCGGATGCACGAGCAGCACCAGCGAGAACAACAAAGTGAACAGACACTTCTTCATGACACTCCTCTGGATCGATATTGTGGTTGTGGAAGGAAAGCTGCGTTGGGGGCCAATTTTCGCGTGGCGAATGATTCGCCAAAGCACTCGGTCTTGTCAATTGCGGCATTCGCCAAATGCCGCCAGGCCATCAATTCAGGGCGCGTTTGGCAAGTTCCGGCACCACGCGCTCCAGTTGTTCCTCGATGAGCTTGCCGAGCAAGGCCATTTTTTCGGTTTCGCCCAGCGCCTCCCATGCGCCATAACCCCGCTTCGCCAGCGCCCCAGAAACCCCTTCGGTGCGTGCGACGAATTCGCTGCCCAAAATGCGCCGGCTGCGAAGGTCGATCAGCGAGGCGCGAAAATAGGCAAAAGGCGCCACCAGCCCGAGACCTTCTTCGCCGGTCTGCGTAGCCCGTGTGCTCACTCCATCGTCGAGATAGAAACCAAGCCCCTCAAGTCGGCCGCTACCATAACTCAAACCGTCGAGCACCACTCTCGCTTCCGCACGGTGTTTGGTGAGCAGCACGAGATGCGTGGCCCCCGAAGTAGTGAGCGGCTCGGCTAGCCCGGCCGGGGTAAGAAAAGTTCCATCGACAAAGAAGCGATCCTGCCCCTCGAAGAGCTCTGGCCCCCTGGCCCGCAGCAGCACCACATCGGCTTTGGCATCGCCGCGGCTCAAAGCGGTATCCATTGCCTTGAGCGCGGCGCGATCGAGAATGCCGTCGGTCATCGGCAAGCGATCGAGCTTATTTCTGTTGAGGCGGCTCCCCACTTGCGGCTGATAGGTAACCACGTTCAAGGTGTCGCCGATCAGGGATAAAGCCGCATAGCGGCGCTCTGTCGCGTCTGCCTTGGCGGAGTGGGCCAAACTGCCAAGCAAGACATTTAACGCTGCAAATGCAAGCAGAAACTTGCGGCTCCGGTTCATGAGAATCCTCTCGATTTTGTTGATCAAATCAGGCAAAGCAGGGGATGGCGCGTTTACGCTGAGTCATTACGGAGCAATAAGTTCCCGGCAACTGAAGGTCACTTCACTCTTCGGGTCTGCACCCAGATCTGTTGGCCTCCGCGCCGAGGCTTAAATTTCTTACCGATGGCAGGGGAGGCCAACCTCTAGTCATCAACCTAGAAACGGCGATTGGCGGCGTCGGACGATTGGAATGTTCATGAGGGCGAACGGGTATCCCCCAATTTCGGCGCTCGCCCTGAGGGTGCGCCGCTTTGCGGCGCATAGCACGCGCCCGACTCGGCGATCCAGCGTTGCAGATCCTCGGGCGGTGTTCAACCTCGGTCCGGCTAGCGCCTCGCCTTGCCAGGGCCGGCACTCGCTCTGCGCTTCTTCCAACCGCCGCTGTCAATGTTCAAGCGAGCCTCTTGTGTATGAACGCGTCGGTGGGCCGCATCGGGAAACTAGAAACACCGCACTCCCCACCATCCACCTCGCCCGCGGCTTGTGCGCACACGCGACGGTAGTGCGGCAATGCGGGGGGTATTGCAAGGTGGTTGCACCGTTTGTCTATGCCAGGACCGGCGCGCGCGGCGGCGCAATGCCTTTTCTCGCCGTACCTCCGGCAACGAGCCCGCGGATGAATTCAACGTTTTCGTCCAGGCTGTGCTGAATGTGCGCGATCTGCTCCGGCGAGAGGTGTTTGTACTTGCCTTGCGCCTTGAGGTATTCGGCAAGGGGGCGCGGACGGTCAATGGGGTGACTCAAGTGCATGCCGGTTTCGGGCGTGAATTCCCACAGCATGACGAAGTTGGTTTCCACCGCCTTTCTTGCCACTTCGATATTCTGTGCCGAGGGAAAGCGCCAGCCGGTGGTGCAAGGTGAATAAAGATGCAAATAGGCGAAGCCGCGCTCGGAGGCCTCCATCGCTTTTTCGAGCTTCTCGTAGAAGTCTTCCATGAAGGCGGTGGACGAAGTGGCGACGTAGGCGCAGTTGTGCATCATCATGAGGAGCGGCAGGTTTTTCGCGTCCTGGGTTTTGCCCTTGCCGTGCTCACCCACCGGTGTAGTGGAAGTCCAGGCGCCATAAGGCGTGCATGAGGAACGCTGCATGCCGGTGTTCATGTAGCCTTCGTTGTCGACCACGATGAAGAGGATTTGCTCGCCACGCTCGGCCGCACCCGAGAGCGACTGAAATCCCACGTCCGAGGCGCCACCGTCGCCCGCCAGCGCGAGCGCCGTCACCTTGCGGCCCTGGCGCTTGTAGAATCTTTTCACGCCGGCGAGCATGGGTGCCGTATTGGTGAGCAGCGGATGGAAGACCGGCACCTTGGTGCCTACCATGCCGTTGTAGCCCACCGAGCCCATGCCCGGGATGCAGCCCGGCGGTGTGGCCAGCACCGTCTCGGGGCCGGCCCGCCGCAGGGTGTGGCGCATGATCAGTTCGGTGTTGCAGCCTTGGCAGCCAGCAAGTCCAGGCACGAACAAGTCTTCGAGGTCGCCCACGCGCTTATACAGCTGCGCGGTCGTGACGTATTTCAGCGCGCCTTCGCCACAGGCTTTCACGCAGGCGGGATCACCGCCGCAACTGTCGCACTTCACCACATGTCCGGCGTTGGGTTCGTAGACAATGCCGCTGTAAGCGCAGCCCACGGTACACAAAAGGCAATTGACGCACTTGTTGCCGTCCCAGCTGATGACGCCTGTGCCTTCCTCTTTGGCCAGCGCCGCAGCGGGGCAGTTGGAGACACACTTCGGGTCGGCGCATTGCCGGCACATCGCCAACTCCCAAGCGCCATCTTCGCCGGCCACGATTTGTATGCGCGAGCGCGTAAGGTCCCGGGATTGGGTTTTCACTTCGGCGCAGGCGACCATGCAGTCGTTGCAACCGGTGCACAATTCAGGCTTGAAGGCGATGGTGTTGAAGGCTTGCATCTTTATCTCCAGGTCCGGGACATCAGCACCCGGGCCGTTTCGCGCGGTTGCGCGAGGAACTGCGCTCTTACCGGTGCGAGGTCGATGCGGCGCTGGATGAGTTCCCACATCACGCCGGAATCGAAAGGTGAATTGATACCAAAAATGCCGATGAGGCGATTGTTCTGCAGCGCAATCTTGAGGTACTTGCTGTTTATTGCGTCAACGCGCTTTTCGGTTTCAATGTTCTCCATGCCGGCGCCATCGACACCCACCGAGAGCGCCTGATGCCCGAAGAAGGTATAGGTGTTGAGCGGGATGCCGCCCGGATAGGGCTTCAGACCTTCGTCTCCGGCCATCGCCAGGCCGGCGATGCGCCCCTGCTCTACCGCGTCTGGCAGGATACCATTCAGGACTTTTTCACCCGTGTAGAAGCTCTTCGCCTGCGCCACGTCGCCTGCGGCCCAGATGTTTTCGACACTGGTTTTCATGGTGTCGTCGACGAGCACACCGCGGTCGATGGCCACCCCGCTGCCAGCCAAGAAATCGACGATGGGCGTGACCCCCACGCCCACCAGCAGCGCATCGGCATCGATCGCACCGCCGCTTTGCAGTTTCACTTTACAGCCCGATGCCGTCTTTTCCACACCGACCACTCGTTCGCCAGTGCGCAGATTCACGCCTTTGGCGGTAAAGGCACGCTCGATGATGGTGGACGCTTCGGCATCGAAGTAGGCCGCCAGCACATGGGGCAACATTTCCACGATGGTGACCTGTGCACCGGCTTTGGCGAGGTTTTCCGCCGCGTGCATGCCGATGAGGCCAGCGCCCAGCACCACTGCGCTCTTGATGCTGGTCAGTTGGGCGCGCAATTGCACCGCATCGTTCAAGGTGCGCAGCACGTGAAAGGGCACGTCGGCCAAACCGGGAATCGGCGGCACGATCGGCCGCGCACCGCTCGCTACCAAGAGCTTTTGGTAGGCGATGCGCTCGCCGTCGGCCAGTGTCGCCACCCGCGCCTTGGCGTCAACGGTGGAAACCGCCATGCCCGAGCGATAGGCGACCTTCAGTTTTGTGAAGTAGGCCTCGCCTTGCAAGGCGACATTGTCGGGTTTGGAGCGGCCGGAGACGACATAGGGCAGCACCGTGGGCGAATACGGCAGCGAGGCGTCGCGATTGACCAAGGTCACGCTGCCTTCGCTGTCGGCCATGCGCAGCGTGTGCAGTGCGGAGAGCCCGGCGTGACTCGCGCCGACGATGAGGTATTGAGTCTCTTGCATGTCAGTCGCTCTCGTTGAGCCACACAGTTTCGCCAGGGGTTTTGTCCTTGGCGAGTTCTCCCACCCGCGCGATCACGCGCGCGAAGTGATCGGTGGTCAGGTCGGCGCCGGCCAAACCGCCAATGAAGCTCATGGCCGGCACACTGGCCGCCGCACGGCCCAGCGCCGCGGTCACGTCCTGAAACACGGGGCCGCAATTCCAGCCGAAGGACACCGAGCGGTCAACTACCCCCACCGCTTTCATGTGGCCCAGCGCCTGTACCACGGCTTCGGCGGGGAAAGGCCGATAGGTTTTGATCTTGACCAGCCCCACGGGAATGCCCTTGGCGCGCGCCTCGTCGATGGCATCTTTGGCGGCACCCGTCATCGAACCGATGGTGACCAGCGCCGATTGCGCGCCGTCCATGGCGTAGTTTTCGATCAGCGGGGCAAAATCGTGCCCGACGATGCGTTTCCAATCGGCATGCACTTCCTCGATCACACGCAAGGCGTTCTGCATGCCGCGGCAATGGCCTTTGCGATATTTCACGAACATCTTCGGGCCGGGGCCGCCCGCGCCGCCCGTCAAAGGATCGACGCCCATGGGGCGGGAAGGATCGAGTGCGGCGTGCCAGTTCACGTTGCGCTCGCCCAGGAAAACATTGACGTCTTCCTGCTCGGGCAGTTCGACCCGGGCCGCACCATAAGAAAGATAATTGCCGTCGTGGCAAACGTTGACGGGCAGCATCACCTCATGATGTTCGGCGACGCGATAGGCCATGATGATGGTGTCGAGCACTTCCTGCACGGTTTCGCAGTAAATCTGAATCCAGCCCACTTCGCGCACCGACATCGCGTCCTGATGCCCGCCCCAGACACTTTGCGGCGTGAGCGTGTCGCGGGTGACGATGCTCATCACCATAGGCAGGCGCAAGCCCGGTTGACGCAAATAGGGCTCGAACATGAACGCAAGGCCGGGTCCACAGGTGGCGGTGTAGGTGCGCGCGCCGGCCAGCGCGCCGCCTTGCAGCACCGAGAGCACGGAATGTTCGCCTTCGGCATCGACGATTTCGGCATCGAGCCGCCCGTCAGCGACGAACTTGGCGAGATATTCCACCAGCGAGGACTGCGGGGTGATCGGATAGACCGCCACCATGTCCACGTTGGCGAGCGACACGCCCCAGGCGGCGGCTTCATTGCCGTCGCAGACGATGACTTTGGGCCTGCCTTTAACAGTTGCTAGTTCAATCATTGAAGCTCTCCCCCGGGGCTTGCGAAGGAATCGTCGCGAGCGGCCCGAGCGCAAGGCGGCTGGAGCGCAGCGACCGGAGCGTACACGGATAGTACGCGAGGCTCGCGAGCACCACCCAACGCAGCGATCGGGACGGGTAGCAGAGTCATTCGCAAGCCCTCAGGACTGTTCTGGAATCATGCGTATCGCCCGCTGCGGGCACTCCTGCGCGCAAATGCCGCAGCCCTTGCAGGTGGCGAGATTGAAGTCGAACCAGGCGGCTTTTTCGACCACACATTGCACCGGGCAATAGAGCCAGCAGACCGCGCATTTCACACACTTGGCGCGATCCACCACCGGCCGAAAGCTGCGCCAGTCACCGGGCAGCATGGGATTGGGCTTGGTGGCGATGGGGCACAGATCGTCGGGAACCTGGCTCGCATCGAACAATGGATAAGCCTGTTGCTTCATGCCGCCGCACTCCGTTCGATGGTGAGCACTTTGGTTTCGCGATAGCCCGCGTCCAGCGCTTCGAGGTTCTGGGTGAGGCCGGCGTCACGAAAGTCGGAGTCTTCGATCGCGGCGCGCAGCGCCTCCAAACTCACTTTGCCCGTGGTACGCGCGAAAGCCCCCAGCATCAGGGTGTTGGTGATGGAGCGCTTGAAGATTTTTTGCGCGAGGCTCACCGCGTCGCACAGGCCGACGGTGCCCACGGTCTCGGGCAAAGTCAGAGCGGAGAGTGGCTTGGCGGTGGCCTGCACCAGCACACCGCCAGGCTTCAGGCCGTCGAAAATGTTGACGCTTCGGGCGACCGTGGGATCAATGCAAATGAGGCAGTCGGGCCGGTAGATGTTGGTCATCTGGCGGATTTCCTTGTCGTCGAAACGCAGGAAACTCGCCACCGGCGCGCCTCGGCGCTCGAAGCCGAAAGAGGGCACGGCGACGACGTATTTGCCGTCCTGTACCACCGCGGCGGCGAGTATGCCGCCCATCATCACCGCGCCCTGGCCGCCTCGGCCGTGAATGCGAACCTCGTACACAAAACCCTCCTTGCGCCGCGCCGACGCGATACACTCAACACGACGATATCAAGGTGTTGAGTATCATCTCCGGCAGACCCGCGGTCAAGCCCGCCGAAGCCTCGATTCGCTCCCGCGCATACCTGATCCCGCCCCCTGCGCGGCGAGCGGGTCGCCCGCTACCGACACCTCGCTATTCCCAGACCCCCTCAGTCATTCCATACCGGCGGATCGGGATCGTCGGCCCAGTGAGGGTCGGGCTTGGGTGTACGGTCGAGCCAGGACTGGATGAGGGCGACGTGCTCGGCTTCATCGGCCTCCATCTCTTTGATTGCTTCGCGCAAATCGGCCGGCGCGTCGACGGACAGGCGGCGAAAGAACTCATAGGCGCGCTTTTCGTTGTGCAGGGCGATTTGCAGGGCATGGTAGGGCTGCATCAGATAGTGCAGTTCCTCGGGATCCCCCGACTCCGGACCCGATGCGCGCTCCCATTGATACCCGCCCTCGGGCGCCGCTGGCGGCGTCGTCCAGCTCATGTGTTCGAGGACCTGTTCACTGTGGCGGCCTTCGATGCGCGCAAGCTTGCGAAACATTTCGGCCACCTCGCGGTTGTTGTGGGTTTCCATGATGTCGGCGAATTCGGCGTAGCGCTCGGCCGCCTCTTGTTCCATGGCGTAGGCGTAGCGCATCAAATCCTCGACGGTCTTGATTTCGGGCAGTGCGCCGCCCGCGCGCGTTTCCGGATTGCTCATAGCGCGAACTCCGTTTCGATGTCAGCAACCGTGCGCAGTGCTCGACCGATCGGCGGCCGGTACGGGGGCCGCTCGCCCTGGTACAGGACACCGATGTTGAAACCGTCGTCGGTCATCAATCGCCGCGCCGCGCGAGCGCCGTCGTTGGTGGGGGGCACCGGTGACGGGCGCACCATGCTCTTCCAGTCACGCTGCTCGGGCCGGAAGGTGACGCAGGGTGAGAGGATCTCCACGAAGGAAAAGCCCGGGGCCTTGATCGCCTCGGCGACGATGTCGGCGGTGCCGTTGGGGTCGCCGGCAAAGGCCCGAGCGACGAAGTTGGCGCCCGCAGCCAGGGCGATCACCATCGGGTGAAAGGCACGCAGTCCGGTGCCGGTAGGGGAGAGCTTGGACTTCCAATCCGGCTCGGTGGTCGGAGAGGGCTGGCCCTTGGTCATGCCGTAGACGTGGTTGTCCATCACGATGTAGGTCATGTCCACGTTGCGGCGGCAGGCGTGCAGGAAGTGATTGCCGCCGATGGAATAACCGTCGCCATCACCACCCGTGACCACCACCGTCATGTCCGGGCGCGCAATCTTCAATCCGGTCGCGGCCGCCAGCGATCGGCCGTGCACGCCGTGAAAGCCGTAGGTCGAAGTGTAGGCCGGTATGCGCGACGAGCAGCCGATCCCCGAGACCACCGAGGTCTGCTCTGGGCGCAGTTGCAACTGGGCAAAAGCCTTGGTGAGGGCGAGCAGGACGGAGTAATCTCCGCAGCCCGGACACCAGATCGGCTTGTAATCGGATTTGTAATCACCCGCGGTAAGCGGAACGGCTTCGAGGTTGCTGGGGCAGGAACTCATGCGCGACTCCATTCGATGAGTTGGCGATGGACTTCGTCGGGCCGAATGGGCAGCGGCCCGGGATGGGCAAAACTGGCGAGCGGGGCCAGGAAGTCGTATTCCGAGCGCAAGTAGCGATAGAACTGGCGGCTGTGATTCTGTTCGACCACCAGGATACGCTTGACGCCGGCCAGCGCCTTGGCGAGGCGCTCGGGCCGCGTCGGCGCGAGCAGCCGCACTGAGACCAACCGAACCCTGACCCCGTCGCTCGCGGCGCGGCGAATGGCTTCCCGCACCGGGCCAGTGGTTGAGCCCAGGGTGATGACCGCGAGGTCCCCGTCGCCCTCGAGGTCGGCCCAATAGTCACCATAATCGTTCTGCACTAGCTTGCGCTCCCGCTTGACGAGCTGTACACGGTGGTCGGTGGCTTGCGAGGATGGTGTGCCTTTTTCATTGTGTTCCAAGCCGTCGGCCGTATAAGCCAAACCGGGGGTTCCTGGCACAGCCATGGGCGAGATGCCGCTGTCGGTGATTTGGTAGCGGCGATAGTTCTCCGTGCCCTCCGGAGCGATGAGCCGCTCGGCTACATAGGGGGCGTCTTCCGGCCTATCGATGACACCTAGGGCCTGACCAAAGAACTGGTCGGAAAGCACTAACGCCGGGCTTTGCAGCTTTTCCGCCAGATGCACCGCCCATTGGGTGGCGGTGAGACAGTCGGCGATGGAATTGGGAACGACGACGAGGCGCGGCGCGTCGCCGTGCAGGCCGTTGACGGCTATGCTGATGTCGCTTTGCTCACTTTTCGCGGGGATACCGGTGGACGGTCCGCCGCGCATGACATCGATGACCACGATGGGCGTTTCAGATGCAACCGAAAGACCCAGCGCTTCGATCATCAGCGACAGCCCTGGACCCGCCGTTGCGGTGAGCGAGGGCGTGCCGCCGTAAGAGGCTCCGATTGCCATGTTGATCGATGCGAGTTCGTCCTCCGCCTGCACCAGCACGCCACCGACATCGGCGAGGTGCGGCGCAAGCCACTCGAGCACCTCGGTGGCGGGTGTGATCGGGTAGGCGGCGACGAAACGCACGCCACCGCGGATGGCGCCAAAGCCCGCTGCTTCGTTGCCGGTAATCAACCATCGCGGGCGCTCGGATTTGGCGACAGCCAAAGAGCGCGATGGCAGGTTGGCCGCAGCAGCATAACCCGCCTCGACCGCGGCAAGGCTCGCAGGCAATCGCTCGCTGGCTTTCTTGAGGGAGGTCGTCACCGCCGACTTGGCCGCATCGAGAGGCAAGCCCAGCAGGCCGGCACACACACCCAGGGCGATCATGTTGGGCCAAGCGCCACTGATGGCCTTGGCCATATCCTTCAAGTTGAGGTCGTGCTGCTTCGCGCCGGTGCGCGTGAACGCCTCGGGAACGGGCCCTTGGGAGAGGTCGCCGATGATCAGGCTGTCCGCGTCGAGTGGAATCTCGTCGGCAAAACGGTGGATATTCTGCCAATCGATGGCGATCAGCGCATCGAAGCGATCGTCCAAGTTTTGCACCGGTGCGCTCGATATGCGCAGCAGTGCCGCTGCCTCGCCGCCCCGGATTTGGGGCCCGCTGGTGCGAACGAAAAGGCCGTAGAGGCCAGCCCGCGCAGCTGCGGTCAAAAGCAAACTGCCGGTGGTCATCACCCCCGCGCCGCCGCTGCCGGCGATGGCGAGGGAAACGCTCTTCGGCGCTCCGGTGGATTCTTCCATGGCCATAAAGCCTCCAAATCGATCGAACAAAGCGCGGCAGCCACGCGCGCGCCACCTCGCGATAAGCGAGGTGGGTCTCCTTCGCCAATCCCGATAGGGATGGTACCGGGCTTGGCGTTGACATCAAATTCGCATTCCGGTACCATAATACTAAATTAAACCCGATATCTCGTCAAGAACGTTTACTGACGCGGTTTTCGGGAGGAATCGTAAGGACCAACCGGAGGTATTGATGAGCCTGGCAGCACACCGCTGGATGATGACCGCACCTAATACGCCGATGGTGCGCGAGACGTTTCAGGCCCACCCTGGGCCCGGCGAAGTGGTGGTCAAAATTGCCGGCTGCGGTGTTTGTCACACCGACCTCGGCTACTTCTATGATGGCGTGCGCACCAATCATGCGCTGCCGCTGGCCTTGGGCCATGAGATCAGCGGACACGTTTGCGCCACCGGCGTCGGCGCGGAAAGCTGGATGGGCAAAGCAGTAATCGTCCCCGCGGTGATGCCTTGCGGCGAGTGCGGCCCCTGCAAGCGCGGCAAACCGGCGATCTGCCGCGCCCAGAAGATGCCCGGCAACGACATTCAAGGCGGCTTCGGCAGCCACATTGTGGTGCCGGCCAAGGGTTTGTGCCCGGTCGACGAAGGACGATTGGCCAAGATTGGCTTGCAGCTTGCCGATGTTTCCGTGGTGGCCGATGCGGTGACCACTCCTTATCAAGCCGTCATGCGCGCCGGCATCGCTCCGGGCAGCTTGGCAATCGTCATCGGCGTGGGCGGCGTGGGCGGCTATTGCGCGCAGATCGCCGCGGCCAAGGGCGCCAGGGTGGTTGCCATCGACGTCGACAACGAAAAACTCGCGGCGATGAGGCCTTATGGCGTGGGACTCACCCTCAACTCGCGCGAGCTGGACGGCAAGGGTTTAAAAGGCGCGATCAGCGAATTCGCCAAAGCCAACGGCCTGCCGACCACCGAATGGAATATTTTCGAATGCTCGGGCACGGCGCCTGGACAACTTACCGCCTATGGACTCCTGGTGCATGGCGCCACGCTCTCCGTGGTGGGCTTCACCATGGACAAGGTCGAAGTGCGCCTCTCCAATCTGATGGCCTTCGACGCCAAGGCCATCGGCAACTGGGGCTGCCCGCCGGAACTTTATCCGGCCACGCTGGAGCTGGTGCTCGAAGGCAAGGTGCAGGTGAAGCCCTTCGTCGAGCAGCATCCGCTCGATCAAATCAATGCCATTTTCGAAGACGTGCACCACCGCAAGATCAAGAAGCGTGTGGTGTTGACGCCCTCGGCCTGAAACCCGAAACCTGGAGAGACCCGCGCCATGCGCAAGTTCAATGATCACAATCTGGTGCCCGAATTCAGCAGTCCCGGTGTGCGTTATGAGAAGCGCCCGGCCAAGACGCCCGACGGCAAAGTTGCCGAAGGCCTGTATAACGCCTGGATCATTCTCGACAACCCGACGCAATACAACTCCTACACCACCGAAATGGTGAAGGGTGTGATCCTCGCTTTCCGCGCCGCCAGCAATGCGCGCGACGTGAACTGCGTGGTTTTCACCGGCGTGGGTGACAAGGCCTTTTGCACCGGGGGCAACACCAAAGAATACGCCGAATACTACGCCGGCCACCCGCAGGAATACCGCCAGTACATGCGGCTCTTCAACGACATGGTGTCGGCCATTCTGGCCTGCGACAAACCGGTGATTTGCCGGGTCAACGGCATGCGCATCGGCGGCGGACAGGAAATCGGCATGGCCTGCGATTTTTCTGTTTCCTCGGATTTGGCGCGTTACGGCCAGGCCGGCCCCAAGCACGGCTCCGCCCCGATCGGTGGCGCCACGGATTTTCTGCCCGTGATCGTGGGCGCCGAGCGCGCCATGGCCGCTTGCGTTTTGTGCGAACCCTTCAGTGCGCACAAGGCCTATCAGATGGGCGTAATCAGCGATCTGGTGCCGGCGCTCAAAGTCGATGGCCAATACGTCGCCAATCCCTTGGTCGAAACCCAGCGCATGGTCGATGCGTTCGGCCGCAATGTGTATGGCGAACCCAAAACCGGCGATGCCTTGAAAGAAGGCAAAGCGCTGATGGCCAAGGGCACGGTCGATTTGTCCTTGCTCGACGCCAAGGTCGAAGAGCTTTGCGCCAAGATACTGCTGACCTTCCCCGATTGCACCACCAAGACCCTCGAAGAACTGAGGAAGCCCAAGCTCAATGCCTGGAACCTGAACAAGGAAAACTCCCGCGCCTGGCTCGCCCTCAACATGATGACCGAAGCGCGTTCGGGTTTCACCGCCTTCAACGAAGGCCCCAAGGACGATCGCGAAATCGATTTCGTGCTCTTGCGTCAGAAGCTTGCCGCGGGCCAGAGCTGGGTAGGCAGCCTACACGACGAAATCCAGCCCCAGGCCAAGAAGCATGGCTGACACCGCTTCTCCCCTCAAGGTCTGGCTCGAGGAAAACGGGGCGCTCCTGCGCCTGCGCCTCGCTCGACCCAAGGCCAATATCGTCGATGCGCAAATGATCGCGGCGCTCACCGCCGCTTTTGCCGCGCATCGCGCGACCCAGGGTTTGCGCGGCGTCTTGCTCGATCACGAAGGCCCGCACTTCAGCTTCGGCGCCAGCGTGGAAGAGCATTTGCCCGGCCAGTGCGCCGGCATGCTCAAGGGCCTGCATGCGCTCATCCTCGGCATGCTCGAGTTCCCGGTGCCGATTTTGGTGGCCGTACGCGGGCAGTGTTTGGGCGGCGGCCTGGAAGTGGTGCTCGCCGGAAGCCAGATTTTTGTCGCCCAAGACGCCAAGCTCGGCCAGCCCGAGTTGAAGCTCGGCGTTTTCGCGCCGGCCGCCAGCGTGTTGCTTCCGCCGCGTGTGGGCTTGCCCGTGGCTGAGGACTTGCTCTTCTCCGGCCGCAGCATGGATGCCGCCGAAAGTGTGCGCGTGGGTCTTGCGGCCAGCGCTTCGGACGATCCCGAAGCCGCCGCACTGGCCTATTTCCGCGAACACCTCGCCAGCAAGAGCGCGGCTTCGCTGGCGCTTGCCGTGCAAGCGGTGCGCGCGCCGCAGCTCGCCGAAACCCGTCGCCGCATCGCCGAAGTCGAGCGGCTTTATCTCGAAACCTTGATGAACACGCACGACGCGAACGAGGGGCTCAACGCTTTCGTCGCCAAGCGCGCGCCACACTGGGAGCACCGCTGACCATGAGTAAAGTTGCAGCAATCATCCAGCGCTGTGAAGCGCTTTACGAAGACCTCGATTTCAAATCGGTCAAGGAATGGAAGGCGGCGGCCCCCAACCGCAAGGTAGTGGGTTACTTGCCGATTTACGTGCCGCGCGAAATTGCGCACGCCGCGGGGATTCTCTCCGTAGGCATTCTGGGCGGTGGCGACCAACTCGAAGTGATTCAGGGCGACGCCTATTACCAGAGCTACATCTGCCGCATTCCACGAAGCACCATCGAGCTAGGTCTCACCGGCAAACTCGACCATTTCGACGGCATGCTTTTCCCTTCGATTTGCGACGTCATTCGCAATTTGTCAGGCATGTGGCAAATCCTGTTCAAGGACAAATACGTTCGCTACTTCGATGTTCCCCAGAACTACGAAGACAACATCGGCGGCACTTACTACGTGCATGAGCTGGAAATCCTGCGCGACGACCTCGCGAAACTCGCCGGCGTCGAAATCACCAACGAGAAGCTCAACCGCTCGATCGCCGTGTTCAACGAGAACCGCCGCGTCATCCGCGAGCTCTACGCCTATCGCGCCGCCGAGCCTTGGCAAGTGCCCACCACCGAGGTGTATTTGCTGATGCGCGCCGGCATGGTATTGCCGGTCGAGGAACATACCCAGTTGCTCAAAGACTATCTGGCGGCGACCAAGGCTGAACCCCGCGCCAAGCGCGACAACGCCCGAGTGGTGGTCAACGGCACCTTCTGCGAACAACCGCCCCTGAACCTCATCAAGTCGATCGAAATGGCTGGCTGCTACGTCGTGGACGACGATTTCATGCTGGTCAACCGTTGGCTTCTGGACGATGTTCCCACCGACGGCGATGCGCTGGACAATCTTTCCAAGGCTTTCCTGCACCGTTCGGCTTCGACCTCCGCCAAATATGAAACCCGAAAGGAAGAAAAGGGCCAGTACCTGCTGTCGCAAGTGAAAACGCGCAAGGCGGAAGGTGTGGTCTTTGCCTGCCCGTCATTCTGTGATCCGGCGCTCTTGGAACGCCCGATGCTGCAAGACGTGCTCAGCGCCCATGGCGTGCCGCACACCGCGTTCAAATACGCTGAAAACACCGGCCAGATGGCGCCCATCCGCGAACAGGCCGGAACCTTTGCCGATTCCATCAAACTTTGGAGCGCCGCATGACTACCCCCGCCACCGCCGCCATGCCCGCGAGCAGCAAGAAGCCGCAGGTTCAGAAAGAAGACGCGATGTGGCTCCAAAAGGAGCTCATCAATCGCAACTATCAAGAGCTGGCCACCGCGCACGAACGCGGCAAGAAGATTTCGGCCACTTTCGTGCCGGGCAATCTGAACGAGCTCCTGATGTGCTTCGATTTTGCCCGGAGCCTGCCGGAGACCAACCAGCTCCAAAACGGCATGCGCAAGAAGTCCGGCAAGTTCATCATGGACGCCGAGCGCGACGGGCAGTCCGAAGACGTCTGCACCTATGTAAAGTCCGACCTCGGCATGATGTTGAATGGCCAGGTCGGCCCCACCGGCGACCCCATGCCGCGCCCCGACGTGCTGCTCCTTTCCTACACCGGCTGTTTCACCTTCATGAAGTGGTTCGAGCTGATTCGCCAGAAGTTCGGTGGCGAAGCGGTGATGCTGCATGTACCTTACCAAGGTGACGGCAAAATCAACCCCAACATGCGCGACTATGTCGTCAAGCAATTGAAAGACACGGTCATTCCCGCGCTCGAGAAGGCCTCGGGGGTGAAGTTCGACATCGACCGCCTGCGCCAGTACATGAAAGAATCGGCCAAGGCGGAAGAGAATCTGGTGCATGTGCTGCAATCGGCCAAAAACCGGCCTTCGCCCATCGACGGCTATTTCGGCGGCGTGTATTACATCGGCCCGATCTTCACTGCCTTCCGCGGTACGCCCGAGGCGACCAAGTTCTACGGCATGCTGAGGGACGAAATCGACCAGCGCGTGCGCGACAAGAAAGGCCCCATTACCCCCGATGGCGAAATGACTTCCGAGCGCTATCGCCTGGTGGTGGAAGGCCCGCCCAACTGGACGAGTTTCCGCGACTTCTGGAAGATGTTCTACGAAGACGGCGCGGTCGTGGTCACCAGCACCTACGCCAAAGTGGGCGGTCTCTACGACTTCGGTTTCCGGCACGACCCCGATCGTCCGCTGGAGTCCTTGGCCGAGTACTGCATGGGCTGCTACACCAACCTCAACCTACCGCAGCGCATCGACATGATTTGCAAGTACATCGAGGAATACCAAGCCGATGGTTTGCTCATCAACTCGATCAAGAGCTGCAACAGCTTCTCCGCCGGCCAGCTGCTGATTCTGCGGGAAGTGGAAAAGCGCACCGGCAAACCCGCGGCCTTCATCGAAACCGATCTGGTCGATCCGCGCTACTTCTCCGCCGCCAACGTGAAGAACCGTCTGGAGAGCTATTTCCAGATGATCGAGCAGAAGCGCGCAGCGCAGCACTGAGGGAATTCACATGAAAGTCTTCATCGGCATCGATTTGGGCTCCACCACCACCAAGGCGGTGGCCATCGACGAACATCAGAACGTGTTGGGCCGCGGCATCACCAACTCGCGCTCGAACTACGACACCGCAGCCACTGTCGCCAAGCAGGAAGCGCTCTTGAACGCGCGCTACTACCTCTTCCGCCAAGCGCTATCGGCATCCGGCGTACTGCGCGAGGGTCTCGATGATTTCGTCGGGCAATTAGAGCGCGACTTCCGCTTGGAGCAGTTTCTCGAACAGCTCAAGGATCTGGAAGAGGTTTGTCTCACCAACGCCGCCGGCGCGCGCTTCGGCAACAACGCCAAAGCCGTGGGCGAAGCGTTGATTGAAACCTTCCGCCGCCTGCGCGAGGAAGCCCCCGCGATTTTTGCACCGGGCGCCCGGCGCAAGTCGGATTTCTTCCGCGACATCGCCGGCAGCCAATATTTACATGTCGGCGAGGCCGTCGCCAAGGAGATGGGGCTCCCCTACGAGTTCCTGCTTAACGTCTTCGACCGCTCCATCATCGAAGTCGAGAACCGCGTTTACGGCGAAGCCGAGCGCAAGCATCTGATGCGCGCCGTCGATCGCGCCTTCCTGGCGCTGCCGCAGGCTCAGCAGCTGGCCGACAAAATTCGGCAACCGATACAGCAAGTGCTCGATACCGTGCTGGAAGAGACTTTCGTAGTCGGCACCGGCTACGGCCGCGCGCGGTTGCCCTTCTCCAAGGACCATATCCGCTCGGAGATTCTGTGCCACGGCCTGGGTGCGCACGTGATGTACCCCGGCACCGCCACGGTGCTCGACATCGGCGGCCAGGACACCAAAGCCATCCAGGTCGACCCGGCGGGCATCGTCGAGAATTTCCAGATGAACGACCGCTGTGCCGCCGGCTGCGGGCGCTATCTAGGCTACATCGCCGATGAAATGAACCTCGGTCTGCACGAGCTGGGGCCTCTGGCCATGCAAGCGACGCGCACCGTACGCATCAACTCCACTTGCACGGTGTTCGCCGGCGCCGAGTTGCGTGACCGTCTCGCTCTGGGAGAGAAGCGGGAAGACATTCTCTCGGGGCTCCATCGCGCCATCATTCTGCGCGCCATGTCCATTCTGGCGCGCTCGGGCGGCATCCGCAACGAGTTCACCTTCACTGGCGGGGTAGCCAAGAACGAGGCCGCGGTCAAAGCTCTGCGCGAACTGATCTTCGAAAACTACGGCGAGATGACCATCAACATCAACCCGGATTCCATTTACACCGGCGCCCTGGGCGGTGCCACTTTCGCCTTCCGTGCCGTCGAGGAAGGTCAAGTGGCCAAACCCAAGGAAGCCACGGTCTAACGCGAGGAGCCAGCGAAATGAGCGAAACCACTTACACCGTCGGCATCGACGTCGGATCGGGCGCCGTCAAAACGGTCCTCTTCAAGAACGAAGGCGACCACCACACTTTCCTCGCCAAGCGCTGCGAGCGCATGCGCCGACGCGATCCTTTCGACCTCGCCCGCCAGGGCTATGACGAAGTGCTGGAAGAAGCCGGGCTCAAGCCGAGTGACATCGCCTACGTGGCCACCACCGGCGACGGCGAGAACGTCAAGTTTTCCACGGGCCACTTCTATTCCATGACCACCCATGCCAGGGGCGCGGTCTTCCTCGACCCCGCGGCGCGCGCCGTGGTCGACGTGGGCGCCTTGAATGGGCGCGCCATCCGCGTGGATGAGCGCGGCAAGGTGCTCTCTTACAAGATGACCAGCCAGTGCGCTTCGGGGTCAGGGCAGTTCCTGGAGAACATCGCCCGCTATCTCGGTGTGGCGATCGAAGAAATCGGCCCATTGTCACAGAGCGCCCAGGACCCGGAAAAGGTCAGCTCGATCTGCGCCGTGCTCGCCGAAACCGACGTCATCAACATGGTCTCCCGCGGCATTCCCACTCCGGACATCTTGAAGGGCATTCACCTCTCGATGGCTTCGCGCATCGTCAAACTCTTGAAGGTGACCGGCATCACCGAAGGCACCGCCCTGGTGACCGGCGGCTTGGCGCTGGATACCGGCCTGGTGGCGGCCATCGCCGAGGAAATGGTCAACGAAAAGCTCAAGGTTCAGGCCGCGAGCCACCCCGATTCCATTTACGCCGGCGCCATTGGGGCCGCAATTTGGGGCGCCTTCCGGCATCAAAAGCTGGCACAATTGCAGGAGAAGGTAGCCGCTTGATCCCCGGCGCGCCGACGTCCACTGTAATCGAAAGGAACATCATGGCATTACTGATCAACGAAGACTGCACCTCTTGCGACGCCTGCAAGCCTGTGTGCCCGAACGAAGCCATTGCCGAGGGCACGCCCTACGTGATCGACCCGCTGCGTTGCACCGAATGCGTGGGCGCCGAAGACGAACCCCAATGCAAGCTGGTTTGCCCGGCGGACTGCATCGTGCAGAACGCCGATTTCGTCGAGAGCCGCGAAGAGCTTCTCGAAAAATACAAAGGCCTGCACTGAACCGCCGAGCCGCGGTGTTTCTCCGCGGACTGCGAGGGTATTGCGACCACGGCGCCTTTTGGCGCCGTGGTCATTTCATGCGCCGGGTTGCTACGAGCAAAGCCAGTTGCCTCGCCGCGCTGAGTGGTTCATCATTGACGCGACAACACTGAAGGCTGGAACATGGAAGATCTTAAAAAGGCTCTTCGCGATCTGCATCGGCATCTCGAATCGGCCGGGGGCATAGATGAGGAATCCCGCGAGCTGTTGCGCGCACTAGACCAGGACATCCATCAGCTGCTGGATAGCGACCGCAAGCCTGACGAAGACTCGGAACCGCTTACCGAAAGGGCGCAAGCGATCGCCGCGCGTTTCGCCTCCGAGCACCCGCAGTTGGAAAAGGTGCTGCGCGAACTGGCCGACAAACTCGCCAGCATCGGTATCTGAGCACCGCAATTTCGCCGGCTGAAAGAAGGGTTGGCGCGCCCAGCAGGAGTCGAACCTGCGACCTTTGGCTTCGGAAACCAACACTCTATCCAACTGAGCTATGGGCGCACGCCGCAGAATTTTACCATTTTCGCGCCACTCCCGACAGATGAAGGCTAGGGAATCAAAGGGTTGGCGGTATAATCCGGCGCTCGCACATCATCAAGCTCGCGCTGGAGCCTCGCCATGAAACAAACCGGAGAGCCGAACCCAAGCCGCTCGATCAACTGGATTGCCGTAATCTTGTTGGGTTTGGTCCTCCCTGCCGCGGTGGCCATCATCGTGTCCTGGTTGGTACCCGCAGAGCCGCGCGCACCGCAAGGCGGAACACCTGCTGCGGCAGCGCCCAGCGTTCAACCGCCCGCCGCGCCCGTACCCGACCGCCCGTCAGCGCCTGCCGCACCCCCCCCAGCTTCGAGCACAAGCGCAGGCAAGCCCGCGACAGCAGCCGCGAGCGCACCGCCCCGCTCGCCCGTGGGGCAGCCAATCGCGAAACCTGCAAGCACCCCAGAAGGCAAACCCGAGTCGAAACCTGAGGCCGGAGCCGCGGCGAGCGGCAGTGACAAGGGTAAGGCGGTCTACGTCAGGAATTGCGCCGCCTGCCATGCCGCCGGTGTAGCAGGCGCACCCAAGCTGGGCGACAAAGGGGCCTGGGCGCCGCGTATCAAGGAAGGTAGTGCCGCTTTGCACCGCACGGCCATTAAAGGCATTCGCGCCATGCCGCCGCGCGGCGGCAATGCCACTTTGTCAGATGAGGACGTCAAAGCCGCGGTCGATTACATGATCGCCGAGGCAAAATAGGTTAGCCTCGCGGCGGCGCCCTCTCAAAGATGCGACGCACGAAATCGCCGCCGTAGCTGGCCCGACTGCGCTGCCGCTCCGCAAGGTCGAGCGCGGCCTTGCTTCGCGTTCATCCAGTTGATTCGATCTGGGCCGAGCCATTCGCCGGCGATGGCACCCCCCGATTCGCCAACTCATCCGCCCGCAGATTGCCTGGATTGTCGGCGTGTCCTTTTACCCAGTGCCATTCGATTCGATGCTGATGCGCCAGCCGATCGAGTTCCTGCCATAGGTCGGCATTCTTGACCGGTTTGCGGTCAGCGGTGCGCCAGCCGTTCCTCTTCCAGTTCTGAATCCACGCCGTGATGCCCTGGCGGACATACTGCGAATCGGTGTAGAGGCGCACATCACAGGGCCGCTTGAGGCTCTCGAGGGCGCGAATCGCCGCAAGTAGCTCCATGCGGTTGTTGGTGGTTTGGGGTTCGCCCCCGAACAGCTCTTTCTCCGCATCGGCGAAGCGCAGCAGTGCACCCCAGCCACCCGGTCCCGGGTTGCCCTTGCAGGCTCCATCGGAGTAGATCTCAACTTCGGGCAAGGCGCTCACTCGCTGGTCCGCATGCTTCTTGCAGCCGGCACCATGGCTTTCTTGCGCTTGCTGCGTTGCTGCCACTGCGGGGTGATCACGCGCATGCCCACCACCCGCTTGATGGCGCGCAAGTAATACACGCCACCGCCCACCGGCCACCAGCGATCGCCCGCCTTTTCCATGAAGGCGCAACGACGCAGCCAGGCTTCTTGCCGAAACGGCGGCACGTAGCAATCAAGGCGCCCGGCGGTGATTTCGAAGCCAAGCAGCGATAGCCAATCCTTGAGGCGATATAGCCCGAGGAAGTTGCCGCTCCAAGGTGGGGCCTGCTCGCGCCCGAAGTAGCGCTTCGCGCCCCACAGACTGAGCGGATTGAAGCCCGCGATCAACACCTGCCCCTCGGCTCGCACCACGCGATGCACCTCACGCAGCAAGGCGTGGGGGTCCTCGCTGAACTCCAAAGTGTGGGGTAGCACAACCAGGTCGAGCACATTCTCGGCAAAAGGCAAGTAGAGGGGATCGGCGAGTATCTGCGCCGGCTCTTCGGTGTCGAGTGTAAAACAATGGGGGATGCGCGAGTTCTGCAGCAGTGGCACGCCAGGCAATCCGACTTGAACCGCATAGAACCCAAAGAGGTCCGGGACCACGTCGTCGAACCAGGCGCGCTCGCGCGCTTGCAGGTAGCTACCCAGCGGTGTTTTGAACCACTGAGTCAGTGTCGGCGTTGACAGCTCGCCGTCCGCTTCGCATGATGCACTCATGCGCGCGATTATCCCTATCCCAGCCTTCAGCGACAACTATATTTGGCTCGTTCACGACGGCCGGCACGCCGTCCTGATCGACCCGGGTGACGCCGCTCCCGCCCTCGCCGCCCTTGTCGAGCACGAATTGCGTTTGCGGGCCATCCTGCTCACTCACCACCACTCTGATCATGTTGACGGCGTCGCCGAACTCGCCGCCGCGACCGGCGCCGAGATCTTTGGGGCGGCGCGCCCGGCACTCCAATGGGGCGGTACGGTGTTGGCCGACGGTGTTCACCTGTCCTTGGCGCCGCTCTCGCTCGACCTTAGAACACTCGCCGTGCCCGGCCACACGCGCGACCATATCGCCTATTACGGGTCAGGGCTACTTTTCTGTGGCGATACTCTTTTTGCCGGCGGCTGCGGCCGCCTCTTCGAGGGCAGCGCGGCCGACATGTTCAACTCTCTCTCGGCGCTCGCCAGCCTCCCGCACGAGACGCTGGTTTGTTGCGCCCACGAGTACACCCTTGCCAATCTGCGCTTTGCGCGCCAGATCGAACCCGGGAACGCGGCACTTGCCACGCGCATGCAGTTGGAACAGGAAAAGCGGGCGCGCGGACTGCCGACACTGCCCTCGAACATTGGTCTGGAGCTTGCTACCAACCCCTTTCTGCGCTGTCATGAGCCTACCGTTGCCGCTGCGGCAAGCCGAGAATGTGGTCAAACCCTCGTTGAGCCCATCGCCGTCTTTGCGGCGCTACGCGCCTGGAAGGACCGCTTTCGCGGTTGACGCGCCTTGGCAGTGCGCTTCATTAGCGTGCTTGACGCTGGCGCGTGCAGTGTCTACCATCGCGCGAAGCTCTGGCGGACGCCGGGAAGTTCGGGCTAGCCTGGAGCGGTAGGGGAAGTGGGGGATGCGGCACTTTGCATCGTGTCCGATGATCGATCTGAGTACCAGCCCATGAGGCAACGCACCGCATGCGTGTTGTATCTTTCCTGATACTTATGCTCCTCGTCGCGGGCCATGCTCGCGCCCAGGATTCCGCCCCGGATCCGGTTGCGCCAGCTGCGCCCCCCCAAGACTCCGCAGCCAGGGATGCGGAAGACCCGCCGCCCTTTGCCAGTGATGGTAGTGCCGTCGGGCAAGACGAGCAGGCCCAAGTTTCGGAATACGCACCCGAAGCCTTCAATCCTCCCGCCGAGATCTGGGTGCGTCTGCGCAACGGTTTCGGTATGCCCGATATCGAAGGTCCGCTGGTGCGCAAGTGGGAACGCTGGTATTCCGCCCGCCCAGAATACGTCGAGCGCATGGTCGAACGCAGCCGGCGTTATCTCCACTACATCGCCAGCGAGGTCGAGCGCCGCCACCTTCCGATGGAAGTCGCGATCCTGCCAATGATCGAAAGCGCCTACAATCCACTGGCGCTGTCGCGGGCGCGCGCTCTGGGCATCTGGCAATTCATCCCGGCGACCGGTAAGAAATATGGACTGGAGCAAAATTGGTGGTTCGATGAACGTCGCGACGTCATTTCCGCTACGGCGGGAGCACTCGATTACCTCGAAACCCTTTATGCAATGTTCGGTGACTGGCAGCTCGCCTTCGCCGCTTACAACTGCGGCGAGGGCGGCCTCGGACGTGCCATCGCCCGCAACAAGGCTAAGCGCAAGGGCACCGACTACGCCAGCCTCAAGCTGCCGCGCGAAACTCGGGAATATCTGCCCAAGCTACAAGCAGTGAAGAACATACTGCGCACCCCCGAGGCCTTTGGTCTAACCCTAGAATATATTCCCGACCTACCCTACTTTAGGCCGGTAACCACGGCGCATCCGATCGACGTGAAGCTTGCCGCAGAACTCGCGGAAATGCCGATCGAGGAGTTCATGTCCCTCAACCCCGCCTACAATCGGCCAGTGATCGGCGGTGCCGCGGAGCACACCCTGCTCCTGCCTGTTGAAAAGGCTGAACTGTTCACCGCAAAGATCGCGTTGATAGATTCGCCTCTAGTATCCTGGGCAGGTTATCGACTCGCCCCGGGCGAGCGCTTGGAGCACGTGGCGGAGAAGTTCGGTTCGACGCCCGAAGCGCTGCGCGCCGCCAACGGGATACGCGGTACGCGCCCCTTACCTGCGGGGGTGTCTTTGCTGGTACCCGCGATCGGCGAGGCTGCGACAATGGGGGCGGAGTTGCATCACGAGGTCTTCGTGCCTCCGCCCATTGAAATGGGTTACGGTACGCACCGCGTCCGCCGCGGTGAAACCCTTGCCTCCATCGCCGCGGTCTATGGCGCCACCATTGCTGAACTCAGGCGCTGGAATCGGTTGGGCAGCGCGGCGATCAGGCCAGGGCAGCGGTTGCGCATCGGCGACGCCGCTGGTACTGCGCGCAGCAACTCGTCCGCAGGCAAGATCCGAAAGACCTCCAAGATACTGCCCTCTGGCAAGCCCAAAGTCCTGCCCCCAGGAAAGAAGCGAGTGTAGGCAATCCTGGCACACGGCGCGCACCAATAGACCGGGGCTGCCCCATCCGGCGGGCAAAAACAAAAAGGGCGACGCTTTGCGCCGCCCTGATTGGAAGCAGTGCCTCTTTACATCGATGGCGCTGGAGCTGCCGGCGCAGCCGCGGGAGCGGCCTTCTTCGCAGGGCGCTTCGCGGGCTTCTTCGCAGCCTTCTTGGCGGCAGGCTTCTTCGCAGCCTTCTTGGCGGCAGGCTTCTTCGCCGCTTTCTTGGCGGCGGGCTTCTTCGCCGCTTTCTTGGCGGCGGGCTTCTTCGCCGCTTTCTTGGCGGCGGGCTTCTTCGCAGCCTTCTTGGCGGCGGGCTTCTTCGCCGCTTTCTTCGCTGCCGGCTTCTTCGCCGCTTTCTTCGCTGCCGGCTTCTTCGCCGCTTTCTTCGCTGCCGGCTTCTTCGCCGCTTTCTTCGCTGCGGGCTTCTTCGCCGCTTTCTTCGCCGCGGGTTTCTTCGCCGCCTTCTTGGCGGCGGGCTTCTTCGCGGCCTTCTTCGCTGCGGGCTTCCTCTTCGCAGCGGCTTTCTTCGCCGGGGACTTCTTCGCCGGCGCAGCGGGAGTTGCGGAAGTGGCCATGTCGGATGCAGCTTTGGCGGCCATGGTGCTCTTTTCGGTTTCAGCCATTTGAGTCTCCTGTCAGGTTGATATCGGTTTCATGTCACAGGTGACTGGCACTTGACAACCGGCACTTGTTTTTGATGTCACCTGCTGCTCTGTATTCTAGCCGGTTTTTTTTTCGTTACAAGAACTTTGCGAAAAAAAGTTCGAGTGTCAAGTGCGAATGTTGCGATTTCGCCAACTCGGCGCGAGCATAATCACATGCGTGCGGCGCGCTCAATTCACGAGAATGTGTTCACCGGAATAGAGTGCCTCGATTCGCTCGCGCTCTCGCACCAACACACTCGAACCCGCATCCACCATGACTTCGCAGGCCCGTGCGCGAGAATTGTAATTGGAGCTCATGGCGAAACCGTAGGCGCCAGCATCGCGCACAGCAAGTAGATCCCCGGGCCGTAGCGCGAGTTCGCGATCGTGCCCCAGAAAATCGGCGCTCTCGCACACCGGCCCCACGACCTGAAAGCACTCGACCGCTTGCTCCGGCCTGGGGCGAACCGCCTCTATGGCATGAAAGGCTCCATACAGCGCGGGACGCATCAGGTCATTCATGGCGGCATCGACGATGGCGAAGTTGCGCCCTTCGACCCTTTTGAGATACTCCACCCGCGTCAGCAGCACGCCAGCGTTGCCAACGATGGATCGGCCGGGTTCGAGCATGAGCCGCAAGCCCCTTGCGGCGAGTGGTTCGGCAACCGCGGCAGCGTAAGTCGCCAGGTCAATGAGGGGTTCGCTCTGGTAGGCAATGCCAACGCCCCCGCCCAGGTCGAGGTGAGCGAGTCGGATCCCCTCGGCACTCAAGCGGTCGACCAACATCAGCAGCCGCGCCATGGCATCGAGGTAGGGTGCAAGGTCGGTAATCTGGGAACCGATGTGGCAGTCGAGCCCCACCGGATCGACATGCGGCAGACGCTGCGCCAGCCGATACGCCTCGAGGGCTTCGGCATAGGGAACTCCAAATTTGTTCTCCTTGAGGCCCGTCGAAATATAGGGGTGGGTCTTGGCATCCACATCCGGGTTCACGCGCAGGCTCACCCGCGCGCGCTTGCCGCATTCTCCTGCAAGCTGATCGAGCCGTAGGAGTTCAGGCACGGACTCGACGTTGAAGCAGTGAATGTCGTGCCCAAGGGCCAAACGCAGCTCGGCTTCGGTTTTCCCCACCCCGGAAAACAGCGTCTTGGCTGCGTCGCCTCCGGCCGCCAGCACGCGTGACAGTTCCCCCCCGGAAACGATGTCGAAACCCGCCCCATTGCGAGCGAGAAGATTGAGTACCGCCAGGTTGGAGTTCGCCTTGACCGAGTAGCACAACAGCAGCGGCACACCGGCAAAAGCCCGCTGGTAAGCGCCGAGGTTGGCGAGAATGGCGGCACGGGAGTAGATGTATGCGGGTGTACCGAAGCGTCGCGCGATCTCCGTCAGCGGCACATCCTCGGCGTGAAGTTCGCCCGCGCGGAACGTAAAGGTGTTCATGGTCACTAGGGTTTCTTGCGCTCGCTGGTTTCACCGTGCGGCGGGAGCGGCGAGTCGGCACTCGGTGGGGACGTCGCACCGGGCGGCTTGGCGGGGAGGGTCAGCGGACCTTTGTAGCCGCAAGCACCGATGAACAGGAGGAGCGCTGCCAGAATAACCCGTTTCATGCCGCGGATGGTATCACGAAGCGTTCTGGTCCCCGGCTTAGCGCAGGAGCGGTTCGAACTGGCGCACCGCCGCGCGCGCCGCCCGAAAATCCGGGTAGAGCCGCGCCACCACCGCCCAGAACTGGCTGCCGTGATTCATCTCCTGCAGATGCGCCACTTCATGGGCGATGATGTAATCGGCCAGCGCGGGCGGAAGCTGCACGAGACGCCAATGCAGACGGATGAGGCCGCTGCGATTGCAGCTTCCCCAGAGCGTTCGGGGGCCGTAGACCATGAGTCGCGGCACCGGCACGCCCAGAGCCGCGGCATAAGCTCCCAGGCGCGGCGCAAAGGCCTCGGCGGCGCGCTTGCGCATCCACTGCTCAATGGACCGTGCCACGGCAGCCGGGTCGCTCGGCAACGGCAGATGCACACGCAGCAACGATCCCTCGCGATTCACTCGTACGCGAGGCCCCGCTTGCAGAGCCAAGGTATGCGGTACACCTTCGTAGAGGACCAGCCCCCCATCGTGCCAGGCCGTCATGGGCGCGTGCTCGCTGCGCCTTGACCACTCGGCGAGCTTGGACAAGATCCAACCCGACTTCTCATGCAGAACTTGCTGCAACTCGCCCAAGGTGAGCCGCAGCGGCGCCCGAACGGTCAGGCCGTCATGACCGACTTGCAGACCGACGGTACGCCGCCGCACGCGCACCAGGCGATAAGCCACTTCTCGCTCGCCCAGGGAAATGGACCGCGTGCTCTCCGGCGGGGACTTCACGCCTCCCCCCGCGGATCTCCCAGCCGCGCGGTCTCGGCTTCGATCCACTGCTCGACCTCGCGTGTCAGCTCCTCGGTGCTGCGCCCGGCCACAGCAATGGGGCACCCGATGCTCAGGGTGATGCACCCGGGATAGGTTTTCCAGCCATGCTTGGGCCACAGATAACCTGCATTGTGTGCCACCGGAAGTATGGGCATGCCCAACTCCCGCGCCAAGCGCGCGCCTCCCGGTTTGTAGCGCCGGCTGGTGCCTGGGGCCACACGCGTGCCCTCGGGAAAGATGGTGATCCAGAAGCCCTGGTCGCGCCTCTCGCGACCCTGTTCGATGATCTGTTGCATCGCCTCGGAAGCTTTGGCACGGTCGATCAAAATGGGCGAGAAAAGCGCGAAGCCCCAGCCGAAGAAAGGAATCCAGACCAGCTCGCGCTTGGCGATAAAAGCCATTGGGGGAATCACGAGCTGGAGGAACACGGTCTCCCAGGTCGAGGAGTGCTTGCACATGAGCACGTGCGGCGTGTGCGGGTCGATGTGCTCCAGGCCCTCGACGCGGTAGCGCATGCCTGCGATTACCCGCGCTCCCCACACCACCAGCCGGCTCCATTGCTGGATGACATGGTAGCGCGCCACGCGCGGCAACACCACCGCGACCAAGAACAGGCTGAACGCCACTGGAGGCGTCATGAACAGCAAGTAAAGGCGAAAGAGTGTCGCGCGCAAGGCAAGCATGACGGTCAGTCCTCGGCGAGAAGTGCCGAGACTGCGAAGGCAAGGTCCGGAAAGATTACCGTGTCTTGCGGGAATTCGCCTTCGCGCAGCGTTTTCTCGCCCTTGCCGGTGAGCACCAGCATGGGTTGCGCACCCGCGGCCCGGGCCGACTGCAGGTCTCGCAGGCTGTCGCCGATGCACGGCACGCCGGTCAAGTCCAAGCCGTAGCGCTCACCGATCTCATGCAACATCCCCGCCTTGGGTTTGCGGCAGCCGCAGTCGGCATCCGCGGTATGCGGGCAATAAAAAACTGCATCGACGCGTGCCCCCACCTGTGCCAGTGCGCGGTGCATTTTTTCGTGGATGGCGTTGAGCGTGGCCATGTCAAACAGCCCCCGGCCAATGCCAGACTGGTTGGTGGCGATCACCACCCGAAAGCCGGCATGGTTGAGCCGGGCGATGGCGTCGAGGCTGCCAGGTATGGGTCGCCACTCCTCGGGCGACTTGATGAAGGCTTCGCTGTCATAATTGATGACGCCATCGCGATCCAGGATGATGAGCTTCGATCGCGGCGCGGCAGCGCCTTCGGCGGCGAGCTGAACCATCAGGCGAGCTTCGAAAGATCGGCCACGCGGTTCATCATGCCGCCCAAGTGCCGAAGCAAGCGCAAGCGGTTCTCGCGCACCCCCGGATCGTCCGCCATCACCATGACGTCCGTGAAGAAACGGTCGACTGCCTCGCGCAAACCCGCGAGCGCCACCAGTGCCGAACTGAAATTCTCTTGTTCGAGCCAAACTTCCAGTTGCGGGCGCAAGCGCTCGCCCGCGGCAAAAAGCGCCCGCTCGGCATCTTCGACGAAGCACCCCGGATCCGGTGCCGCTCCCCCCGTGCCACGACCCAGGGAGGATTTGTCTTCGCCTGCGTCCTTGGCCAGGATGTTGGCAATCCGCTTGTTGGCGGCAGCCAGCGCCTGGGCCTCCGCCCGGGCATTGAACTGGCGCACGGCCTCGAGTCTGCGAGGCACCTGATAGACCGCTTCGTCGCAGACCGCCACCACCGCTTCGATATCCTGGGCAGCGTACTCGCGCTCGCGCAGGAAGTTCTTCAAGCGCTCGATTACGAACGCATGCACCTCGCGGACCACACCGGCCGCGGGCGCGCGAGCGCCCAGCGCCTGGCGCGCCGCTTCGAGCAATGTCGAGAGTCCGGCGCGAACCGGGGTTTCCATCAGGATGCGCAGCACACCCACGGCGTGGCGACGCAGACCGAAAGGGTCTTTGTCCCCGCTGGGGGCAAGCCCAATGCCGAAGATCCCGACCAAGGCATCGACCTTGTCGGCGAGCGCCACCGCGACTGACACGCCGCCTTGCGGCAAGCGATCGCCAGAAAACCGCGGCCAATAGTGCTGCTCGATGGCGTCGGCAACAACCTCGGGCTCGCCATCGTGGCCGGCGTAATACCGCCCCATAACGCCCTGCAGCTCCGGGAACTCGCCCACCATGTCGCTCACCAGATCCGCCTTGGCCAGTCGCGCGGCGCGCTGCGCCGCTCCGGCGTCGGCGCCGATTTCGCCGGCGATCGTGGCAGCCAGCGTCCCCAGCCGCTCCGCCCGCTCCAGTTGGGTGCCGAGCTTGTTGTGGTAGACCACGCTGCCCAGCTTGTCCACGCGAGCCGCCAGCGACACCTTGCGATCCTGCTCATAAAAGAAACGCGCATCGGCCAGTCGCGGCCGCACCACGCGCTCGTTGCCGCGCACCACATTCCCGGGATCGGCCAGGTACATGTTGCTGACGATCAGGAAGCGTCGCTGCAACCGGCCCTGCCCGTCGAACAAGGGGAAGTACTTCTGGTTCTGGCGCATGGTGAGAATCAAGCATTCCTGCGGCACCCCCAAAAACGCCTCCTCGAACTCGCCGGCATATACCGCCGGACGCTCGACCAGTGCGGTCACTTCGTCGAGCAATTCGGAATAGCTTGCCGGTTCACCCAGTTGCCCGCCTTGGCTTCGCGCCATCTGCACGAGCGCGCTCTCGACGAGGGCACGGCGTTCGTGAAAAGACGCCACGACATTGCCCTGGGATGCCAGTGTCGCCGCATAGTCTTCGGCGCGATCGAGACGAATTTCCCGGACACCCTGGAAGCGATGGCCCATCGTCAGTCGACCCGCTTGCAGTCCCAGAACCGAAACCGGAACGACCGCTTCACCCCAAAGCGCCGTCAGGCGGTGTGCCGGGCGCACGAACTGCACCGTAGTCACCCCATCGGCCAGCTGATAACTCATCACCTTGGGAATGGGCAAGCCGGCCAAAGCGGCTTCGAGCGCAACTTGCAAGCCTTGCGCAAGCGTCTTGCCAGCAATACGCTCGGTAAGAAAGAGCGCCTCGGCTTTGCCGTCCGGCTGCCGGGAAAACGCCGCCGGACCGAGTGCCGAAAAATCGGAGTGGCCGCGCGCGGCGAGCTTCTTCAGCAAAGCCGCAGTCGGCGCACCGGCCGCGTCGAAGGCCACGGTGCAGGGCATCAGCTTCACCACCGCGTCGGTATCGGGCGAACGCTCGGCGACACCGCCAATGCTCACACCCAGGCGGCGCGGTGTGGCGTAAGGCGTGACCGTGCTCTGCGCAGCGAGAAACCCGCCTTTGCGCAGGCTCTCGGCAAGGATCTCGGCAAAGGATTCGCCCAGCCGGGCGAGCGCCTTGGGCGGCAGCTCCTCGGTCAGAAGCTCGACGAGCAGAGTCTGGCGAGCGCTCATGCCGCTTCTCCCGTGCCCCGCGGCAGCATCGGAAAACCTAGACGTTCGCGCGCTTCGTAATAGCTTTGCGCCACCGCTCGCGCAAGATTGCGAATGCGCCCGATGTAGGCCGCGCGCTCAGTGACCGATATCGCCCCACGCGCGTCGAGCAAATTGAAAGTGTGGGCGGCCTTAAGCACCATCTCATAAGCGGGCAGCGCCAGCTGCCGCTCCATGAGCGTCTTGGCCTCGCGCTCATAATCGCCGAAATGAGTGAACAACATGGCGGCATTCGAGTGCTCGAAGTTATAGGCCGATTGCTCCACTTCGTTTTGCTTGAAGACGTCCCCATAGGTCAAGCGATGCTTGGTCGCCCCCGCGCCCATTTCCGTCCACACCAAGTCGAAGACGTTCTCCACACCTTGCAGATACATCGCCAGGCGCTCGATGCCATAGGTGATCTCGCCCAGGATCGGTTTGCAATCCAAGCCACCCACCTGCTGAAAATAGGTGAACTGGGTAACCTCCATGCCGTTGAGCCACACTTCCCAGCCCAATCCCCAGGCACCGAGGGTAGGGTTCTCCCAATCGTCCTCGACGAAGCGAATGTCGTGCGCCTTGGGATCTATTCCCAAGCTTTCCAGGGATCCGAGGTAGAGTTCGAGGATGTTGGGCGGCGAGGGCTTGAGCACCACCTGGTACTGGTAATAGTGCTGCATGCGATTGGGATTGTCGCCGTATCGGCCGTCCTTGGGCCGGCGCGATGGCTGCACGTAGGCCGCGCTCCAGGGTTCGGGTCCAAGCGCACGCAGAAAGGTGGCCGTGTGCGAGGTGCCCGCGCCAACTTCCATGTCGTAGGGCTGCAAGAGGGCGCAACCTTGTTTGCCCCAGTAATGTTGGAGATTGAGTATGACCTCTTGAAAACTCAGCATGACCGCCGCCGGAATGCGGGAACACCCCGCAAAATGTTGATTTTACTTTATTCGGGGGCGAAACGCCGCAGTGTGCGCCCGGCTATGGCGGCGAACAAGGCTGCGCACATCAAGACCAGCGCCGCCCAGTTGCCCCAAGATACGAAAGGTGTGCTGCCGCTACGCCCCTGCACCGTGGCATCGAGCTTGCCCACGCGAAACGCTGGCAGCGTTGCCTGGACTTGCCCTCGGGCATCGATCACGGAAGTGACGCCAGTATTCGTGGCCCGCAGCATCGTCCGCGCAGTTTCCAGCGAGCGCATCTGCGCGATCTGGTTGTGCTGCTGCATGGCGATGCTGCGGCCATACCAAGCGTCATTGGTGACATTCACCAGCAGCGTCGCCTCGGGCAGCTGCCGAATGATCTCCTCGCCGAACGCATCTTCGTAGCAGATACTCACCGCCACCCGCTGTCCGGCCACCTGAAGCGGTCGCTGGCGCTCGCTGCCGCGGCCCTGATCGTCGATGGGAATGTTGATCAGGTTCTCGAAAACCCAACCGAAGATCGGTCGCAGCGGAATGCTCTCGCCAAAGGGCACCAAGTGCACTTTGTAGTAGGCTTGGGTGTGCGATGCGCCCAAACTCAGCACGCTGTTGTGATAGGCCTGCGTGATTGGATCCTGCGTGAAGACACCCAGCAACACGTCGCCCCCGTGGCGCCGCGCATGTGCTTCCAGCAGCTCCAAGAACAGGGCCGGAGCATCCTCGAGCACGGCCGGTACGGCACTCTCGGGCGTGATGATGAGCTGAGCATCAGTCTCCCGCGCCAAGCGCAGATAGGTCTCCAGGGTGTGGCGAAATTCGCGCACATCGAATTTCACATCCTGGGCGACATTGCCTTGCAGGAGACTCACGCGCAGAGGTTCGCCGCTGGGCTGGCTCCATTCGACACCGCGCAGGAGCCCCCCGGCAACCAACAAGAACGCGAGACCACCTAGGGGAGCAAACCGCCGCCAAGATTGAGGTTGCTCATCGGCGATGATCACATAGGCCAGCGCGCCGCCCGCCCAGGCGACGAGAAAACTCAGGCCATACACGCCCAGTATCGGCGCGAAGCCCAGGAGAGGGCTTGCAGGTAACTCGGCGTAGCCGAGCACTAACCAGGGAAAGCCACTGAACAACCAGCCGCGCAGCCATTCCGAGAGCGCCCAAGCCGCCGGGGCAAGAAGCAACAAAGCCTGAGCAGGGGCATTGCGGCGAAAGCGCGCGAAGACATAAGCAGCTAAGGCCGGATAGAGCGCGAGAAAGGCGCAAAAAAGCGCCACCGCCAGAGCCGCCAAGGACGCCGGCATGCCGCCATAGGTGTGCAGGGCGATGAACAGCCAGTGCACCCCGCCGCCAAAGAAGCCCAAGCCGAATGCAAAGGCGCGCCAGGCCGCGGCCCGCGCGGTCGGCGCATACCAGCAAAGGAGGTAGAGCGCGGCAAGCAGGACGGGGCCAATTCCCCAAATCGAAAAGGGCGCAAACGCGAACACCCCCAGCGCCCCGAGCGCGGCGCTGGCAGCCAACGTCAGCGTGTGGCTCACAGTTGCGCCTCTCGCTGTCTGCTCTTGCGCGGTAAGGGGATGGGGACTATCGCGGGCGGTGCCGCTGCAGCTTCTTGAACGCGCCCCTTGGGGCGGCCCGGCGGCTGGTGTGCAAACCTCCCCCCGGCCCCCTCCCGCGGGGAGGGGGTGATTGCGGTTCGCCGCTGCGCGGCTCCGGCTTCTTGAACGCGCCCCTTGGGGCGGCCCGGCGGGGCGCTCATGCTCCTTCGCGGGCGCCGGGCGCGGCGGGCTTGCGTTCGACAATGACAGTATAGATGCGTCGCGAGTCGGCGCGCAGCACCTCGAAGCGCAGATCGCCGAGCCGCACAGCGTCGCCGCGCTTGGGCAGGCGGCCGAATTCGCGCAGCAGCAAGCCGCTGATAGTATCGAACGCGCTGTCGTCAAAGTCGGTGCCGAAGTGCGCATTGAAGTCTTCAATACTGCACTGCGCCTTGACGCGGTGACGGTCCGGGCCATCCTCCAGGATGTCATCCTCGGTTTCGTCAAAGTCGTATTCGTCCTCGATTTCGCCAACGATTTGCTCGAGCACGTCCTCGATCGTGACCAGCCCGGCTACGCCCCCGTATTCGTCGACCACCAAGGCCATGTGGTTGCGGTTGGCCCTGAAGTCGCGAAGTAGTACGTTGAGGCGCTTGGACTCCGGTATGAAAACCGCGGGGCGAAGCATTTCGCGCAAGTTAAATTCCTCCGGGTTGGCGTAGTACTGCAGGAGATCCTTGGCGAGCAGGATGCCGATCACGTCGTCCTTGTTCTCTCCGATCACCGGAAATCGCGAGTGCCGCGTTTCGATGACATAGGGGATGAACCGCTCCGGCCCGTCGCTTAGGCTGATCACGTCCATTTGCGCCCGCGGAATCATGATGTCCCCGGCGGTCATTTCCGAGACTTGCAGAGCGCCCTCGATGATGGAAAGCGCGTCGGCGTCCATCAACTGCCGCTCGAAAGCGCCGTGCAGGAGTTCGATCAACTGCTCGCGATCTTCCGGTTCGCGCAGAATCAGCGCCGAAAGCCGCTCCAGCATGCTGGGTTTTTGCGGCTTGTGGGTCTCGCCATCTTCGTCTTGATTCATGAATCTCCCCCTTCGCGCTGCCGGGCATACGGATTGCGGTAGCCGAAACGCGCCAGCAATTTCGCCTCGCGCGATTCCATGGCCTGCGCGGCAGCCTCCTCTTGATGATCCCAGCCATGCAGATGCAGCATGCCGTGCATCACCAGGTGCGCGCAATGCGCCTCTTTGGCAATGCGTTGCGCCTTGGCTTCGCGCGCCAGCACCGCCCCGCAAATGACTATATCCCCTTCCAGCCGGCCGCGCCGCCCGCCCTCTGCGTACGCGAAGGTGAGCACGTTGGTGGCGCAGTCCTTGCCGCGAAATTCACGGTTGAGCGCCCGCCCTTCGTCTTCGCTCACGAACCGCAAAGTGAGCACCACCGGTCTATCTTGGGCCGCCGCCACCCAGCGGCGCAACCGCCAGCGCGGGGGCAGCCCGCGCTCGCCGCAGGCGTACTGCACCGCCAGGTTGAGCTTAGGCTTCGCGCGGCTCGGTGTGGCTTTCATAAGCATTGATGATTTGCTGCACGAGCGGGTGGCGCACCACGTCGGCGCTGGTAAAACGCGTGAAGGCGATGCCGCGCACGCCCGAAAGCACCTGCTGGGCCTGAATAAGGCCGCTTTTCTGTCCGCGCGCCAAATCGATTTGCGTGATGTCCCCAGTGATGACCGCTTTGGTTCCAAAGCCGATGCGGGTCAGAAACATCTTCATTTGTTCAGGAGTCGTATTTTGCGCTTCGTCGAGAATGATGAAAGAGTGGTTGAGAGTGCGCCCGCGCATGTACGCCAGTGGCGCCAACTCGATGGTGTTGCGTTCCAGGAGCTTGGCGACCTTGTCGAAACCCATCAAATCGTACAACGCGTCATACAAGGGGCGAAGGTAAGGGTCGACCTTCTGGGCGAGGTCCCCGGGCAGAAAGCCGAGTTTTTCGCCCGCCTCCACCGCGGGGCGCACCAGCACAATGCGCTTGACGGACTCACGTTCCAGGGCGTCGACCGCGCAGGCAACGGCGAGGTAGGTCTTGCCGGTGCCGGCCGGGCCAATGCCAAAGGTGATGTCGTGACCCTGGATATTGCGCAGATAGTCGACCTGCCGCGGCGTACGCCCCTGCAAGTCGGCGCGGCGCGTGCGTAGCGCGAGCGCCGGTGCAATGTCGTCGTTGGGCGCAAGCGGCAGATCGCCGCGGAAGTCGACCAAGCCGAGCTGCACATCATCCACACTCAGCGCTTGCTGGGCGCGCCGATAGAAGTGCTCGATCGCCGCGGCGGCCTGGCGCGCATGCCGCGCTTCGCCATACACCGCGAATTCCGCCCCGCGGCGTGCAATGGTGACGTCGAGCGCAGCTTCGATCTGGCGCAGATTTTCATCCAAAGCGCCACACAAGTTGGCGAGGGCGCGGTTGTCGAGCGGCGCGAGAGTCAGCTCAACCGGTTGCGGTTTCAAAAGGCGAGGCTGGTATCGAAAAATGCGAGGGAATCATTGTGCGCGAATTGCCACCCCGGGGCAAGCCGGCCGCCGGGCCTCACGCACTCAAGCTTGGGAGCAAGCTAGAATTCGGTTTTTTGCGCGCCAGTACCGCGCCATGGACAATCCTCTCCGAGCAGTGATTTTCGACCTCGGCGGCGTCGTCGTCGAGTGGAATCCCCGCGCCTTGCTGACTCGCTACACCGCCGACGTGCATCTGCGCGAAGCCTTGCATGCCGCAGTCTTTGCCCACCCCGACTGGGGCGAACTCGACCGCGGCAGCCTCGACGAGCAGATCGCCGTCACGCGCATGCAGCAGCGGCTCGCCCTGCCGCGGACGGAGTATGTGCGGCTGCTGCGTGCCGCCGATGAATCGCTGCGGCCGATACCGGAAACGCTGGCCTTGCTGGAAGCGCTGCGCGAAAGAGGCATCGCCCTGTACGTGCTCTCCAATATGCCCGCGGAGCGCTTTGCCATGCTGCGGGCACGCTACGATTTCTGGCATCACTTCCAGGATTTCGTCATCTCTGGCGAGATCGGTCTGCTCAAACCCGAGCCCGCCATCTTTGCCTTCGCTTTGGCAAGATTTGGTCTGCGCCCCGAGCAAGCCCTCTTCATCGACGACCACGCGCCCAACATCGCCGCGGCGCGAGCATTGGGCGTGCCGAGCGTGCTCTTCAGCGACGCAGCGAGCTGCCGTCGAGAAGTTTTCGCTCGTCTGGATGGCGCCTAGCGCGCCGGGACAACCGCGCGCACGCCACCCCCAGGATCACGTGCGCGAGCCGCTTACAGACCGGCGAGTTCGCGCCGCATCGCACCGATGGTGGCCGCGTAATCCGGAGAGGAAAAGATCGCCGATCCGGCGACCAACGTATCCGCACCAGCGCGGGCGATCTCGGCGATATTATCCACTTTCACTCCGCCGTCCACTTCGACCCAGATGGTTCGCCCGGTTGCTTGCGCATAGGCATCGACACGCTGCCGTAGCGCGCGCAGCTTGTTCAGGGCCTCGGGAATGAACGCCTGGCCGCCGAAACCTGGGTTCACCGACATGACGAGAACCAGATCGAGCTTATCCATCACGTGGTCGAGATAATGGAGCGGGGTCGCCGGATTGAAAACTAGTCCGGCCTTGCACCCGGCGTCGCGGATGAGCGCGAGAGTGCGATCGATATGTTCCGAAGCCTCCGGATGGAAAGTAATGATGTTGGCCCCGGCCTTGGCGAAGTCGGGGATGATGCGATCGACTGGCTTGACCATCAAATGCACGTCGATGGGGACGCCTGTGTGGGGTCTGATGGCGGCGCACACCAGCGGCCCGATTGTGAGATTGGGCACATAGTGGTTATCCATGACATCGAAGTGGATCAAATCGGCGCCAGCCGCTATTACGGCGCGCACCTCATCGCCGAGGCACGCGAAGTCCGCGGATAGAATGCTCGGTGCAATGCGAAATCGAGACACAGCCAATACTCCTTTTCACCGCCTCGTGCTTGTCAGATTCCCGGAAATGGTGTGCAATCGCGCGATTCGCGGCAACCTCCGCCCTTCGCCTTTGCCCCTCTCCATGGCTGAAAGCAAGAAATACGAAGTCTCCGTCCGTGCCCGCACGCACTACCTCCAAGAGCAGTCACGTCCGGAGCAGGACCACTATGTCTTCGCCTACACCATCACCATCACCAACACCGGCACGGTAGCGGCCCAGCTCATCAGCCGACATTGGATCATCACCGACAGCAACCACCGCGTGGAAGAAGTTCGCGGTCTGGGTGTGGTCGGCGAGCAGCCACTGCTGAAGCCTGGCGAAAGTTATGAGTATACCAGCGGCAGTGCGCTCGCCACCGCAGTGGGCACCATGCGCGGCACTTATCAGATGGTGGCCGAGGATGGCACGCGCTTCGATGCCGATATCCCCGAGTTCACGCTGAGCGTGCCGCGGATTCTGCATTGATCGGCCGGGCGCGTTTCCCCCTGGTGGCGGTCCACTTGCGCCGCGCTACTGTCGCGCTCGCGCTCTCCTTGCTAGCCGCTTGCGGCGCGCTGCCTCCGGCAGGGCCCTTGTCTACCTCGGCGGAACGCTCGACTCGCATGGCACTGGCCAGCTTCGGCGAGTTGCCCGGCTGGCAGGAGGACGATCTGCTCGAAGCGTTGCCCGCCCTGCGGCGCTCTTGCACGGCGCTGCAGAGGAAAGAGCCTTGGCGGCTGTTCTGCGAGCACCTGCGCGAGGAGCCGGCGCCGACCGCGGGCGCCCTGCGCGCCTTGCTCGAACGCATGCTCCGCCCTTGGCGCCTGGTGGCGAGCGACGGCGCCGATACCGGCCTAGTGACCGGCTACTACGAACCGCTGCTCGAAGGCAGCCTCGAGGCCGATGAGCGGTATCGCCACCCGGTATATGCCGCCCCCGAGGACCTCCTGACCGTCGAACTGGGCAGTCTCTTTCCCGAACTCAAGAACAAGCGCGTGCGCGGTCGCGTGGTGGGCAGGAAAGTTCTGCCCTACGCCACAAGGGCCGAGATCGAAGCCAACGGCGAAGCCTACAAAGGCACAGAAATCGCATGGGTGGATGACGCGGTGGAACTGTTCTTCTTGCATATCCAGGGGTCGGGCCGCGTGCGCCTGCCCGACGGCACTCTCCTGCGCCTGGGTTACGCCGACCAGAACGGGCACCCGTACCGCTCCATCGGCAAGCTGCTGGTAGAGCGCGGCGAACTCAGCATCGACGAGGCGTCGATGCAGGGCATCAAGGCCTGGGGGCGAGACAATCCGGACAAGCTTGCGAGCCTGCTCGCGGAGAACCCCAGCTATGTGTTCTTTCGCCAGCTGCCCGACGGCGAAGGCGGACCGCCCGGCGCCATGGGTCTGGCCTTGAGCGCTGGGCGCAGCATCGCCGTCGATCCCAAGCAGACACCCTTGGGTGCGCCCTTGTGGCTCGCCACCACGCGGCCACTCTCCACTCAGCCGCTGGAGCGGCTGGTGCTTGCACAGGACACCGGCGGCGCCATCCGCGGGCCGATGCGTGTAGATTTTTTTTGGGGCTTCGGTGACGAGGCCGGCGCCCTTGCCGGGCGAATGCGCCAAGCGGGACGCCTGTGGCTCTTGTGGCCCGCGGGCGAAGCCCCGCCGCTGGCGCGCTGATCGGTGCCGCAGCGTATGCTCGCGCGCTTTCTCGCCTTCCTCGGTACGCTCTACGCGCGCTGGCGCGATTGGCTGCTTCGTCAGTTGGGCAGGCCCCGCGGAACATGGATCGACGGCAGTGCCTCTGCCGTGCAGGGCAGCATCGGCTTCGCCCCTTGGGCCGGCGACCGTCGACCCTACCGGCTCTATCTCCCGGCCGGTCTGAATTCCGAGCATCGCGCCCCTTTGTGGCTTTGGCTGCATGGCTGCCGACAGTCGCCTGACAGCTTCGCGGCGGGCACCCGAGTGGCGCTCGCCGCAGACCAGGCGGGGGCGGTGGTGTTGCTGCCGCGCCAGCAGCGCCGTGCCAACCCATACCGCTGCTGGAACTGGTTCGATCGGGCCACCCAGCAGGGGCGGGGCGAAGCGGCCATCGTCGTGGCCATGTTCGAACAAGTGGCCGCGCATTATCCGATCGACCGGCAGCGGGTGTACGTGGCCGGCCTTTCAGCCGGGGCGGCGCTCGCCGCCATACTCGCTAGCTGCCACTCCGAGCGCTTTGCCGCCGTTGCCATGCATTCCGGGGTCTCTTACGCGGCGGCGCAGACACCGCTCACCGCGCGTGCCGCCATTCTCCACGGCAGCGGTCTGACCGGAGAGGCCTCGGCGGCGATGGCGAAAATGTTTGCGCGCCAGTCCCTGCCCGTGCCGGCGCTGGTAATCCACGGAGCCGAAGACGAAGCGGTTCCCGCTTTGCACCTCGATCAAGTGTGCGGCCATTTTCTCGCCTTCAATCGCCGTGCCGGTGAGCCCATCGCGGAAGAAGCGGGCATCGGTCAGGAGCGCCAGCGCAGTTTCGAGATCAAGACCTGGCGCCAAGGCCACCGCGTGTTGGTGCGCCGAGTGTTGATCGAAGGCTTGGGTCACGCCTGGTCGGGAGGCGACGCGCGCGAGGAGTACCATGATGCCGCCGGCCCGGAGGCAACCCGAATGATCGCGGAGTTCTTCGCCCGCGACGGGCGCCAGCCTGCAAACTGAATCGCCGCGCGCCCAGCGTTGCGCGGCGCGCCAAAAAACGAGACACTGCGCGCTTTGCCGGCCGAGCAACCAAGCGCGCCGACCGGAACAACGCTGCGCCGCCGCATGGTCTTCAGCTCACACCTCTTTCTCCTGATCTTCTTGCCCCTGACCGTGCTCGCCTTCCATGGACTCGCGTCACGGCAGGCCAGTACCGGCCTGTTGCGCCGCGTCCTGATCTTCGCCTCGCTGCTCTTTTATGCCGCCTGGAGCTGGCTCTATCTGGGCATGCTGCTGGCGAGCATCGTCGCCAATTTTGGCCTGGGTCGGTTACTCGCCCGGCGGACCGAGCGGCGCACAAAACGTTGGCTGCTCATTCTGGGCGTCAGCGGCAATCTCGCGCTCCTCGCCTACTTCAAGTACGCGAACTTCTTCCTCGACAACCTCGGCACGCTTTTCGGCACGCCTTGGTCGTTAGGCAACATCGTTTTGCCGCTGGCAATCTCGTTCTACACCTTCCAGCAGATCTCGTTCCTGGTTCGCGTCCATCAAGGGCGCGACGCCGAGATCTCGCTGGAGAACTATTGCCTGTTCGTACTCTTCTTCCCGCAATTGATCGCCGGCCCAATCGTGCGTCATGAAGAGGTGTCGGAGCAATTCGCGCAACTGGGGCGCGGACCGGACCGCGCTCTCGATATGGCGGTGGGCAGCGCCATTTTTGTCGTCGGGCTGGCCAAAAAAACCCTGCTGGCCGACCCCCTCGCTGGGTACGCTCACACCGCCTTCAGCGCCGCCCAGGCCGGGTCGCTAGACCCCGCCACCGCGTGGCTAGGAACCGTCGCCTATTCGTTGCAGCTCTATTTCGATTTTTGCGGCTATTCGGAGATGGCCGTGGGCTTGGGGCGCATGTTCGGGGTGTATTTTCCCATCAACTTTTGGTCGCCCTACCGCGCCTGCAATATCGCCGAGTTTTGGCGGCGCTGGCACATGACACTTTCGCGCTTTCTGCGCGATCACCTCTACTTCCCGCTGGGCGGCAATCGCCGCTCGCGCAACCGCACCTATCTCAACCTGCTCGTGACCATGATCCTCGGAGGTTTATGGCACGGTGCCGCATGGACTTTCGTCCTTTGGGGTGCCTACCATGGCGCGCTGCTGGCTCTGTTTCGCCTCTGGCGCGAAGCCGCGCCGCCGGCGTCGCTCGCTGCCTCATGCTGGGGGCACGCGCTCGGTGTCGCCAGTACCTTCCTGCTGGTCGCCTTGGGTTGGGTGCTCTTCCGTTCGGCCGACGTAAACTCGGCCTTGGTGATGTATCAGGCCCTGGCGCGGCCGGGCACCATCAATTTCGCCGTCGTCGAACCCTGGGCCTGGGCACATGTCGGCGTCCTCTTGCTTGTGGTGCTGTTGCTGCCCAACACTTGGCAGTGGATCGGCCACTACCACGCGGTCACGCCGCCGCCGGGCGCGCGCCAGGAGGGTGGCGGCAGCATCGCCTGGAAGCTGGATTGGCGGTGGGCCGCGCTGCTGGCAGGGCTTGCCGCTTGGACGGTGCTTGCCGCACATCGCTACACCGAGTTCCTCTACTTTCAGTTCTGAGCGCACCCAGGCATGAACGCTCGTGATTTCCTTCAGGTCTGGATCACTGTGCTGCTGGCCATACTCGGGACGGCGGCCCTAGTCAACTTCCTGGTCGATCCCCTGCAAGTCTTTCGGCGCGCTAGTTTCTATGCGCCCCACTTCTCGGAGAACCAACGCTACCAAGTACCCGGGCTCGCCCGCCACTATCCGGCGCCGCTGGTCGTGATCGGCACATCGCACATGGAAAACGCCAGTCCCGCTGAGGTCGCGCAGGTTTTCGGGGAGCCTGCGCTCAAACTGGCCATCTCCGGTTCCAGCATCACCGAACAGCAGCTTGCGCTTGCATTGGCGCTCGAGACTGGCGGCGTCAAGCGCGTGCTCTGGGGCGTCGACTACTCGGCCCTCGCTTGGGGAGACCGGCTCGTCGACGAATGGGGAGAGTTCCCGGTGTATCTCTATCATCGCGACCTCCGCCTGGTGTCGCGCTACCTCCTGTCACTGCAGACCCTGCAAGACGCCCACACCGCACTGACCAAGCCACCTCGACACACTCTCGAGAGCCTGAATGTTTGGTGGGCGCAGCACCGTTTCAGCCAGGAGCGTGTGGATGCCGCATGGGCCGCGCAAGAGCTGCGCTGGACGCCCGAGTTGCGTGCCAAGATTGCCGCGCAGCTCGATTGGGAGTACTTGCGCGCCACACTCGAACGGCGCCTCGTAGCCACTGTGCGCGCGCACCCCCAAGTACAGTTCGAACTGATGCTCCCCCCTTATTCGATCCTCGGCTACGTCAATGATTTTCGGTTGAGCGACGAGTGGTTTTTCCAGCGCATGCTGCTGCGCTCCGCGCTGCGCGAGCTGGCGCGGGCCGAGCCCAATGTGCGTCTGTGGGATTTTCAGACCGATCTTGCCTTGAGTACCGACTTCGATCGATACAAGGATCTCGAACATTTCGATCTCGAAGCAACTCGAATGCTGCTCAGAACGGTCGCCAGCGGGAGTGGAGCGGTGAGCGACTTTACCGTCCCAGACCCGCTGCCGCGGCAGATCGTCGCCTTCTTGCGCCCGCATTGCACCGGTCAGGGTCGCCAGGACTATTGCACTGCGCACATTCGCTGCGGCTTTGCCCGCCTCGAGGCTTGGCTCGCCAGTGGCGGCGCGCCGGAGCAGGCATTGCGGTTCGCGCACCAGGCCTGCGGCGGCTAGAATCGCCGAATGAGGTAAAATCATCGCGTTCGCACGCCCGGCGAGGCGTGCCCCCATCGTCCGGATTCTCCATGCCCCTCATCCGCCCCTTTGCCGGCCTGCGCCCCGCCGCTGGGCGCGCCGCCGACGTCGCCGCGCCGCCCTACGACGTGCTTTCGACCCCCGAAGCGCGCCAGCGGGCAGAAGGCAAGCCCTGGAGCTTTCTGCACATCTCGAAGCCGGAAATCGACCTCGCCGAGGGCACCGACCCCTACGCGCCCGAGGTCTATGCCAAGGCCGTGCAAAATCTGCGGCGCATGATCGCCGAAGGCGTCCTACGGCAGGACGGCCAGGCGTCTTATTATGCCTACCGTCTCGCTATGCCCATCGCCGGCACCCTGCACGTCCAGACCGGGCTGGTAGCGGCCGCCTCGGTGCATGAGTACGACCGTAATCGCATCCGCAAACACGAGTTCACACGCCCCGACAAGGAAGACGATCGGGTGCGGCAGATCGAAGCGCTGCAAGCGCAGACCGGACCGGTTTTGCTCGCCTACCCGCGCTGTCCCGAAGCCGATGAGCTGCTGGCTCGGGCCACCCGCGATGAGCCCGCGGACGACGTGCTGGCCGACGACGGTATCCGGCACCAGATTTGGGTGATCTCCGACCCCGCCCTGATCGGCGCCATTTCTCTCGCTTTCGACGCCATGCCCGCGCTCTACATCGCCGACGGGCACCACCGCTCTGCGGCCGCCTCGCGCGTGGCGGCGCACCACCATCGCCCAGGCGCGGAGCGCGACGTGGACTATTTCTTGTCGGTGATCTTTCCTCATCACGAGATGCGCATCCTCGATTACAACCGCGTGGTGCGCGACCTGAACGGCCTCACCGACGCCGGCTTTCTCAGTCGCTTGAAGCCGGCGTTCCGGATAGACGCCGAGGATACGCCGTTGCGCCCAGGCCGCCCGGGAGAGTTCGGCATGTACCTCGCGCGGCGGTGGTACCGGCTCACCATCGACCCCGCGCGCATTCCCGAAGACCCTGTGCAACGCCTCGACGTGAGCCTCCTGTCGAACCATCTGCTTGGCCCGGTGCTGGGCATCCACGATCTGCGGCGCGATCACCGCATCGATTTCGTCGGCGGCATCCGCGGCTTGTCAGAACTGGAAAGGCGCGTCGACAGCGGCGAAATGGCGGTAGCTTTCGCGCTGTTTCCCACACGCATGGAAGACCTGATGGCCGTGGCGGACGCCAATGAAGTGATGCCTCCCAAATCCACTTGGTTCGAGCCCAAGCTCGCCGACGGATTGGTATCCCACCTCATCTGAGCGCGGCGATCAACCGGCCGCTAGCACCTGCGAAAAGACCGCGCGGTCGACGTTTCCGCCAGATAGCACGACGCCGATTCTGCGCCCGAGGTTGCGGCTCCTTTCCTGCATCGCCGCCGCCAGGCCGGCAGCTCCCGCTCCTTCGGCAACATTGTGTGTAGCGGTGTAGAAAAGCCGCATCGCCGCCGCCACTTCGTCGTCGGTCACTTCGACGATGCGCTCCACACCTTGCCAAATGATTTCCAGAGCCTCGGGGTGAGTCGCGCGGCAGGCCATGCCGTCGGCAATCCGGGTGCTCACCGGCGCCGCGACCGCGCGGCGCTGGACAAAAGATTCCGCATAGGCCCGAGCGTGCGCGGAAACCACGCCAACGACTTCGACCGGCGCGCCCAAGGCGGCGCGCGCCGCGATCATGCCGCAGATTCCCGATCCCATGCCGATAGGCACATAGACCGTTCGCAGATCTGGCACGGCGCGCAAAAACTCCAGGCTGTAGGTGGCCACGCCGCGCATCAAGAGTTCATGGAAAGGCGGTATCGTATGCAGCCCGCGCTCTGCTCCCAGGCGCTCAGCGAATTCACGCGCTTCCTGGAAATCTTCGCCATGCTCGAGCAACTCCACGCCCAGCGCGCGCATGGCCGCGTTCTTTTCGACGCTGTTGCCGCGCGGCACAACGATGGTCGCGCCTAGGCCGTGTCGCCGCGCCGCATAACCCACCGATTGCCCGTGATTGCCACGCGTGGCGCTGATCACGCCGCGCACCCCGCCGCGCTCGGCCAAGTCGGCCAGATAGACTAACCCGCCGCGCAGCTTGAAAGCGGCGATGGGGTTGTGGTTCTCATGCTTCACCCAGACCTCGGCGCCTAGCGCTTCGCGCAGCAGGGGCCAGGCGTATTGAGGAGTCGGCGGCATAACCGCGTGCACTAGCGCGGCGGCTTCTTCCAGTCGTGGCCGTGCGGGCAGCATTACCAAATCCGTTCTCGATCAGACTTCATGTCTCGGGCCACGCCGCGGGTGAGCGCCCGGCGACGATGTCGGCGAGGGTCTGCGCAGATCCACACGCCAGCGTCCAGCCCAGGGTTCCGTGCCCGGTGTTGAGGTATAGGTTGCGATAGGCGCTGCGCCCGATATTGGGCACGTTGGAAGGTGTAGCCGGACGCAATCCGGTCCAGTATTCCACGCGATCGCGCTCGCCCACCCCCGGAAAAAGCGCAAAGGCACGCCGCGAAAGCGCATCGCAGCGCACCGGATTGAGTGCCTGATCGTAGCCATTGAGTTCGGCAGTACCAGCCACGCGCAGACGGTTGCCGAGGCGAGAAAATACGATCTTGTGCGACATGTCGGTCAGGCTCACCGTGGGCGCGGCCGCCGGATCGCTGATCGGAATGGTGGCCGAATAGCCCTTGGTGGGGTAAACCGGCAAACCAACACCTATAGGACGCAGCAGCAAAGGACTGTAGCTTCCCAGAGCCACCACGTAAGCGTCCCCCTGCACCGTTTCCACGCGCCCTTCGGCATCACGAACCCGGGCACCCCGCACGGTGCCGCCTTCCGCTAGTATGCCTTCGACCCGCTGGTTGTAGCGAAAGGACACGCCACGAGCGGCGGCCAGCGTCGCGAGACTTTGTGTGAAGCGATGCGCATCACCGCTTTCGTCCTGCGGCGTATAGACCCCACCCCGCAAGCGCGCGGCGCTGCCGGCCAAGGCGGGTTCGATTGCGGCGCATTGCGCCGCGGTCTTCACCTCGCGCGGATAACCCAGTGCACTCACTCGCGCCGCGCTCTTTTGCGCAGCGACGAATTCGGCTTCATCTTCGTAGATCTCCAGAATGCCGCGCGCGAGCTGGTCGTATAAGATGCCAGTCTCGGCGCGCAAAGCGAGCAGGCACTCGCGGCTGAACAAAGCCAGGCGCAAGATGCGCTCGGTGTTGCACGCCGTGCGTGCCGGCAGGCATTCGCGCAGAAAGCGCAGTCCCCAGAGCCATTGCTGAAGGTCGGCGCGCCAACGGAACAGCAAAGGCGCGTCCTCTCGACCCAACCACTTCAAAACCTGCAGGGGTGCTTGCGGATTCGCCCAGGGCTCGCAATGACCCACTGAAATCTGCCCGCCATTGGCGAAACTCGTTTCCATGCCTGCGGCGGGCTGCCGGTCCAGCACCAGCACCTCATGGCCATCGCGTGCCAGATACCAAGCGGAAGTGACGCCCACCACGCCGGCGCCGAGCACCACGATTTTCATCTTTGAGGAAATTCCCGCTGGCCAGATTCGCGGCGCCGCCAGGACAGCGCAACGCTTTGCGGCGATTGTAGCAAGCTTTGCGATCGCCGGCCAAAGCGCTGCCAAGCACTTGGCGGCGTGGCGACAAAAAGTCGAGGCGCCTCAGATCAGGAAGGCGGTTGCCAAGCCCAGAAAGATGAAAAACCCGCCCGAGTCGGTAATGGCGGTGATCATCACACTCGCACCCAGGGCCGGGTCACGGCCGATGCGCAGCAAGGTCATGGGAATCAAAACTCCGGCGGTGGCGGCGAGGGTGAGGTTGAGGGCCATGGCAGCGGTCATCACCAAGCCGAGCGTCCAGGAGTCATAGAGCAGATAGGCCACCAAGCCCAACGCGCCGCCCCAGATCAACCCGTTGAGCGCGCTCACTTTGATTTCCTTGAGCAGCAGTTGCTCGCCGTTAGCGATGTTCACCTGGCCAACCGCGATGCCGCGCACGATCATGGTAATGGTCTGATTCCCGGAGTTGCCGCCAATGCCGGCGACGATCGGCATGAGCGTCGCCAAGGCGACGAGCTTCTCGATCGACCCCTCGAATACTCCAATCACGCGCGAGGCGAGAAATGCGGTCACCAAGTTGATCGCCAGCCAAGTCCAACGGTTTTGAAATGATTTCCACGCCGACGCAAAGACATCTTCCTCCTCGCGCAAGCCAGCCTGCGCAAGCAAATCCTCTTCGCCCTCGGCGCGAACGAAGTCGAGCACTTCATTCACGGTCACGCGGCCCACCAGCCTGCCCTTGGCATCGACCACCGGCGCCGACACCAGGTCGTAGCGCTCGAAGGCGTTGGCGGCGTCTTCGGCCTTGTCGTCTTGCACCAGCTTGAGAACCGGCTCGACCATCACCTCACTCACCTCGCGCTCCGGATCGTTGATCAAGAGGCGGTTCAAGGGCAGGGTGCCGAGCAAGTTCTCTTCGCGATCGATGACGAAAATCTGGTCGGTCTGGTCGGGCAGCTCATCGAAGCGCCGCAAGTAGCGCAGCACCGTTTCCAAGCTCACATCCGGACGCACGGTGACCAGATCGAAGTCCATCAGAGCGCCGACCGCGTCCTCATCGAAAGACATGGCGGATCTCAGCTGTTCGCGCTCTTCGACTGGCAGCGATCGAAAGACGTCGGCCAGCACCTCGTCGGGCAGGTCGGGGGCGAGATATGCGATCTCGTCGGCATCGAGATTCTCTGTCGCCGCTATCAGTTCTTCGCTGGAGATGTGGCGGATCAGCGATTCGCGAACCGCGTCGGAAACTTCCAGTAGGATTTCGCCGTCACGCTCCGCGCGCACCAGCTCCCAGACCAAAAGACGCTGGTCGAGCGGCAGGGCTTCGAGCACCTGGGCGATGTCGGCCGGATGTAGTGCGTCGAGTTCCGCGCGCAGGGACTGGATTTCCGGGCGATCGAGGAGATCAGCTACGAACTGCGGCGGCTGCCCCGGCTCGTGATGGACGAGCAAGCCCGCGAGATCGCGCTCGCGCAGCGAAGCGACGATCCCGTGCACGGCGTCGTCATGGCTGACACGCTTTTCGCGGGTTTCGGCGAAGTCGGGCATTTACCCAAGGTTTTGCGGGGGGGCAAAGAAAACCCGGGCATTCTACCGTGGTGCAACAAAGCCGGCCAGTAGTATTTCAGGGCCGATAAGGCTCCCCGGACCGCCAACCCAGCGGTCACGGCACTCCACGAGCCGTTTGCGCAACGCCCCCGTTCTGTCCGGCTACACTCGCACCCGCGGCTTGCGATGTTCTTCCTCTAAGTAGGCAAGCCGATCGGCATAGGGAATCTCGCCTTCGAAGCCGCCCAGGTGCACGTTGCGTTGCCACTCCTCGGCGTAATAATCCAGCACGCGCTGGATCTGCTTCTTCTCCACCGCCCCGCCGCCCAGAAGGTGTTTGAAGCGCGCTTGCAGCTTGAGGAATGCGTCGCCCGGGTTGCGCGGCGTGGGGTACATTTCGAGAAAAGGCACGCCGTGCTCGAACGTGACCGGTGCAAAAAGTCCGCCCTCTTCGGAGAGATAGGCAAGGTCATAGGTCAAGCTATCGGCGGTGAACTTCCAGCCGGTGGTGCAGGGCTGCAGGAAGTGCAGGAAGGCACCGTCTATGCCATCTTCCAGGGCGCGAGCAACGACGCGCGTAATGTGCTCCTGGCGATGCAAATTCATGCGCGCCGAAATGCTGGCGCCATGATCGGCCATGATTTCGACGATGGGTTTCTTGCGCAGCTCGTTGCCCATGGGCTTTTGCTGCCCCTGAGGGTTGGTGGTGGTGTGCCCGCCCGGCGCGCTAGCGGCAGAATACTGGTTGCCTGTGTTCTGGTAGCCCTCGTTGTCGTAGCAAACGTAGAGCGCTCGCTGCGCCAGTTCAAGGTCGAGCGGATCCTGCGCCAACTTCTGCAGGCGCGAAAAGAGACCCGAGAGGTTGCCGAAGCCGATGTCGAAGGTCGCACCATCACCACCCCAGCCCAGATGCAGCGTACGCTTCATGGCGGCGCGCAACGCCTCGCCCTCGGCACCGTTGACCTTGTGCGCGTGCTTCAACCGCGCTTTCTTGGCGGCGAGTCCGCCCAGCAACTCCGAGGGCGCGCCGCCGAAAACGCCGTGCAGTGAAGGATGCTTCTTGCCGGTGTAGGGCCAGATGCCGGAGTACACCTCGAAGCAACCCGTGGCTTCATAAGTGATGATCTCCTCGAAACCGGTGGCGGTAGCGGTCTTGGTGACCAGGCCGTAGATCGAATTCACCGGGCAGCCGAGGCAGTTGCGGATGCCCGGCTCGAGGCCGCTGCCCATGGCGGCGAGCGGGTCGAGGTTGATGCGCGTCCATTTGCGCCGCAGCGGATAACGCGCCGGCACACCCGCGCCCGCCAATTCCACCACGCGCGCCAATTCATGTGCGCCCGGCGCGATGACGGCCTTGGGCAGCCATTTGACCTCGGGCACGATCTTGTCGCGTATGAGCGCCAGCACGCGACCGGGCGTGCTATCGGGGCGCTGCCGCCTGCCCATGGCCAAGACAGCGCGGCGGAAATCCTCCAGCGTCGCCTTGTCGAGCGACAGCTCCCGCCCGTGTGCGTCGGGAATGGTGAACGTGACCTTGTCAGCAAGTGCGCGCAACTTGGAGAGCGCCTCGGCGAGCGAGAAGTTGCGCAGCACCAGGCCCTGGGCGTTGAGTATACTGGCCGGCGTTTCGCCCCGCAGGCGCGCCACGAGCACCGCGGACAGATTCACCGCCGGTTCCGGGTTCTCTAGGGCGCGGACGAGTCGCAAGGTATCGCGCGCCTTGGCCACCACCTCGGCGAGCGGATGCCTTTCCAGCACGGCAATGCAGTAGAGATCGAACAAGAGATCGGCATCGGCCGCCTGGTCAATGCGCCCCTCGCCGCGACGGCCGCCGCGCCCTGAAGCCAGACTCACCGCGTAACCCTCCCCAGCGGCGCGCAGCTCTTGCAGTGCCGCTCGGTGCGCAGCCGGCGCGGCCTGGTCCAATTCGCCGGCGGCCTTGACTCCGGCCGACACCGATAGCCAGTTGAGATCCGGACGCAAGGCGGTGAGCGCGCGGCCTAACTCGGTTTCCTGCCAACGCGTCGGGTCGTCACCGCGCACCGCGGTCGGATGCGACAGCGCCTCGCGCTGCGCCGCGGGAAACTTGAAGGCAGCCAAGAGGCTTGGCAAATTGAGCGCCGGAGTGGCGGCATGGCGCGCCTCCTCGCGCGCGAGCAGCGCGTCGAGGAAAACAAGAAAATCGATCGCCGGCACGCCGTAGTCAGCGCCGGTCTCCTCGGCCAGCGCCGCGAGATCGCCGGCATCCAAATCGGCCAAAGGCCGGTTGAAGTCTCCCTGGCGAAACACCGTCACTGCGCAACCCTGCGCGGCGAGCGTCGCGGCGCGGCGCGCCAGCAAGGCGGTATCGGCCTTCTCGCTGCCCGGCGCCAGCTCGACGAAGCCGCTCTGGTGGTTGTGAAAGAGCGCGTTGGCATTGATGGTCGTGTCGCGCACACCAAAGCGCTGCAGGAGACGCGCCACCCGTTGCATGTTGCCAAGCAAGTATTCCAGTGCGATGTGTTGCTCCTGCGCCAGCGGGAGCAGGCTTTGCGACGCACTCTCACCAGCCACGCCCTCGACCACCACGCCGCGCCGGCCAAGCTCCAGAAGCGTACCCCAGGCTTCGTCGGCCTTGGCATTCGAAGCCGGCAAGCGCGAGAGTTCGTCGCACAGTTCATCCAACAGGAAGTCGCGTTCTTTGACCTCGCCGCCGAGAACCTGCAACAGCTCTGCAACACCCGCGGCGACGAGCCACTGCTCGCGTGGGATCAAGCCCGCGACTTCCTCGGCGGAAGCCTCGGCCACGTCTACCGCCAACGGGCTCGCGCCGATCAAGAGCTGCACGCCGGCGGGCAGCGCCTGCGCCTGGGCAACGATGCGCGCGGCAATCACCAGGCCGTCGGCCGCATCGAGTTTTCCGGCATGAAAGAAGTCGCTGGCGGTCTTTGGGGATTTTTTCATCTGCATGATTCTGTCCTAGAGATTGACGCCGACGTAGGCCTTCTCGCGCGTGAGCTGCAACTCGCCCTTGTGCTCGCGCAGCGCCTTCAACATCTCGTCGCGCGCCAGCGCCAACGAGGGCGTGCGTCCACCCAGCCCATAGATGCGCGAATAGAGACGCGTGCCGGAAGCCGCGAGGTCGTACTCGTTGGCGACACCCGCAAGCTCGGTGTAGAGGCGCCCGCCGACCGCGCCGAAGGGATCGTCGCGGTCGTACACGAAGACATGCTTGGCCTTGATCAGCTTCGCCCACTCCGCCTTGGGGAAGGGTCGCAGTAGGTTGGGGTGCAGCACACCGATGGGGACGCCGGTCGCGGCGAATTCACGCGCCACTTCTTCGAAGGTGCCGCAGGCCGCGCCGGCGACGACGAAGAGCACGGGCGCCTGCTCGTTCCAGGCCTGTACCGCACCGTAGCGCCGCCCGGTCAGCGCGGCGAATTTGTCGAACACCCGCGTGATCACTTCCAGCGCCAACTCCATGGCGACGTGGCGCTGGTAGTCGGTATCCATGCGCGCGTTGGAGAGCTGCAGTGCGCCCATGATCGACTCGTTGGGTGTGAACACATAGCGGCGCACGTAATCGAAGGCCGGATCGGCATAGAGCGCGCGCGCCTTCTCATCGGTGAGAGCCAAGTAGCGCTCGGGCGCATGGCTGACCTCGAAGCCCTCCGAGCCCACGATCACTGGCGTCATCACCGAGCGATCGGGCAACATCTCGATGGCGCCACGGCGCACGCGGCCGTCGAGGCCCAAGAGGCGGGCCGGCCGGTACTCGGCGTAGAGACTGATCAGCCAGGCCATCAGGTGGAAGTCGTAGGCCTGCTGCACGTCGCGCGTCATGAGGACGATGTAGCCGGCATCGAGCGCCACTTTGTAGAGATCGGTATGGTCGTTCTCCACGTCGAGCGGCGCGTTGAGCGAGCGCACCACGTCGGAGATCACTACGTTGCCCATGCGCATGCCGGCGATGGTGTGCAGAATCTCCGCCATCAGCGCCAGGCCCTGCGAGGACGAAGCGGTGAAGGCGAGCACGCGGTCGCGCGCGGCACCCATCAGCGCGCCGCCGGCCCCGTGCTCGGATTCCGGCGTCACCGATTCCGACGACAATTCGCCGTCGGCAATCATCTGGGCCAAGTATTCGACGATGGCTGTTTGCGGCGTGATCGGATAGGCCGCCACCACCGAGGGGAACTGATTCAAGACCTGCGCCGCGGCGCGGGCGATGGCGCGGTTGCCTTCCTCGCACAGCACCTCCTGCCCGACGGGCGGGTCGTTCGGCGCGACGCGGCCGAGCGCCTTGCGCGCCGGCAGGTTCGGTGCTTCGCCGACCACGCGCCCTTGCGCTTCGCGCAGCGCATGAAGATTGGCGCGCACCTTCTCGCCGCCCCCGAACTTGCGTGTGAGCGATTCCTCCACCACTTGGGCAAAAGCTTCGGCGTCCACCGCCTCGCGCCCTAGGAGGCCCAACATGCCGCCGATCAGCGCGTAGTTGGGCGGCATGCGCTTACCTCGTACCAAACCGTCGGCATCGAGCGTGCATAAATGATAGGGCTCGTGAAATTCGGCCGCCTTGCGGAAGGCCTTCGGCTCCATTTCGGTGTTGACGATGATGGCGATGTGGCGAGGATCGTGCGGCGGATATTCACGCAGCAGGCTGCGCAGCAGGGGAAAAAGCTTGGGATCGAACAGCAGCACCACGTCGGGCACGGCGAAGGGCGCGTGGTTGAGGATGGGCTCGCGACTCACCACGCCGTAGCCCTTGACCGGCGCGCCCTTCTTCGACGGATCGAAGAGCGGGAAAGCACGGCCGTTGTATCCGGCGGCAACGAAAGCGGCGACCAAATCTTGCACCGCCGAAACGACTCCCGAGCCGGCCGAGCCGAGCAGGAACACCTTCAGCTGGCGCGCCTCGATGCGGCTGACGAAGTCCTGGCTGGCGAAGGCCGCGTTGGTTTCGTAGAGGCGAGCGAGCGCGCCCTGGGGATCGAGGCCCTGCTCGCGCAGCGCCAGTAGTGATTCGACCGGGTAGTTGCCGGGCTTCAGCGGTGATTCGACGAGGCCGGCGAGAAAGTCGCGGGCGGCTTGATCTATTCCGCCGGTCTGGGCATCGTCGAGATCGCCGATGCGCAAGCCCCCGAGCGTGAAGCCGACGCGCCCGCGCGAGGCCATCTGCACGGCGCGGGCGAAGGCCACCAGGCTCTTGTGGCGGCTGGCGAGCACCTGCGGGTCGCCGCCGAGTTGGATCGCGGTCATAGTGTAACCCTCCCCCCGGCCCCCTCCGCGCGGGAGGGGATGATTGCGGTTCGCTGCTGCGCAGCTCCGGTGATTGGAAGGCGTCCCTTCGGGCGGCCGTGCGGGACGCTCATTTCTGTTCTCCCATGTCGAACTGGCGCGGCGCGCCCTCGATGACGTCGTGCGGGCAGCAGGAGATGCAGATGCCGCAGGACTTGCAGTAATCCGGATCGACCTCGAAGACGAAGGGCTGCTGGCCGAAGAGGTCTTCCATGTCGCCGATCGCGGCATGGCTGCCGTCGGCCTTCAGCAGAAATGCCCTCAAGCCCCTCACCATCGCCGGCATGACGCCAGTCGGTACCAGCGGCACGATGCGGATGGCGGAGGTCTCGCCGCCGCCCCCTTCCGGGCAGTGCGTGACACACAGCGCGCATTCCGGCCCCAAGCATTTCTCCAGGCGCGTGTAGACCGGTATCTCGTTGCCGTAGGGCGTCTTCCAGGCCGTCGACGTGCCCGGCGGCAAGAGACCGCCTATGGGCCGGCGCTTGGCGCCGAGGTACGCCTGGCTGACGCGCGCTTGGCCGATCAACTCGGCGAGGCGCTGGCGCCCGCCAGCCGAGTCGATCTCGATGTCGGCATGTAGCACCTCGTCGATGACCGCGTGCAGGATGGCGCCGAAGTCGTACTGGCCCTGCGTCAGATCGGGCAGCGAGGGCAGCGCCCGGTAGACAGTGCGCGCGGCGCGGCGCACGAGATCCGGCGCCCGACCGTTCTCCCGCGCCCAGCGCTCGAGCTCGGCGTCCGGGTCGCGGCTGTCGACGAAATGGCCGGCGACGCCCATGGTCTCGATGAGCGGGTAAAAACCGGCCTCGTCGAGCGCCCGGTTGGCCGCCTTCAGGTCCTCGGCGTCATAGGGATCGAAATTCAGTCCCGCCGACACGGCGAGCGGGTTGGCCACCGCGAAGTCCGCCGGCGGCGGGTTGGCGGCTGCGTCCGCGGCGTAAGGATTGGGCAGTTCGACGAAGAGGGTAGACTCGTAGAGCGGGTTGATCATCTGCAGCGAGATGGCGCGCTCCGGGCAGATGTAGATACACTGCGCGCACTGCGAGTTGCCGGTACATTCCTCGTCGCGGCGCTGCTCGTCGGGCTTGCCGAAGCCGTCGTCGCTGTAGACGCGCTTCGGGCAGACCTGGATGCACAGGCGGCAGCCCTTGCACAGGGCGTAATCGACGATCTGCCGGTAGATCGGTTTCGATTTGGCCGAAGGTTCCAGCAACAGTTCGGGCGGCAGCGGCCCCTCGGCGATGAATTCGATGCGGCGCGCGCGGCGCTTTGCCTCGATCAGCGCTTCCGGTGCAAAGAGGATGCGCTTGAGGCGCCCAAGCACGGCTTCATCGACCAGCGCGCGAGCCAAGGCCAGGTTTTCGATCTGGAAACCAGCGGCTTCGGCTTCGCGAACCAAGTCTTCGAGCTCGGCGGCGGCCGCGGCCGGCGGCGGCGCGATGCGGCGCCTGCTGGCGCTAGTGGCAACGGGATGCAACACACTCATTGCTTTCACCTCTTCAGAGTCCCTTGAGACGATCGGCCTCGGCGAAGCCGGTGGCGAGCGCTTTCTGGTTGAGGGTCGGGTTTTTCTTGCCTACGCTCTTCATCACCGCGGCGGTGACCGCCTCGCGCGACATCAGGCCGAAGTAGTCGAGTGCCAGCGCCAGCGCCAGGATGTTGATGCCGAGCTCGCGCTTCGGCGGGCGCACCTCGCGCGCCAGCAGCTCGCCGATCGGCGAGGCGATGACGCGCGGGTCGTCGTAGGTCTCGCGCACCGCGGTGGCGTTGGCAAGAATGCGGCCGTCGGGCGCCACCTCCTTGCGAAACTTGTCGAAGGTCTCCTGGTTGAGCGCTACCAGCACGTCGAGCTGGTCGGACTGCGGAAAGTGGATCTCGCCGTCGCTGATGGTGACGTCGGAGTAGGCCTCGCCGCCGCGCGCTTCCGGTCCGTAGTTCTTCATGAAAACGCCGTTCTTGCCGGCACGCACTGCGGCCGACAGCGCGATCTCGCCGGCGCTGATCACGCCCTGCCCGCCCGAGCCGGCGAACCTGAGCGAGGTGCGTTTGGCGCGCAGGTCGGTCTCGGGTTGCGGCGACACCGCTTCGACCTCTTCCCGTCCCGCCTCGACTGCTTTCTTGCTGCGCGCCACACAGTCGGCGAAGCCCGGCGTGTTCTGCAGGTCGGGGCGTACCACGCGATGAATGACACCGACCGGCTTCAGGCGCGCGCGCTCCGCATCCGTCATCTCGCGCCAGCGCTCCACCGGCGCGATCTGCTGTTCGATGTGCTGGCGGTAGCGGAAGGACTCGGCGCGCTTGTTGCGCGTGCCCCAGCCGGTGTGGCAGAAGCCGAGGACGTTGATGAAGGAGAAGCCCTTGTGGGCCAGCCCTTCCGCGATCAGTTCGTCGAGCTGGTCCTGGTGTTCCTGCAGGGTGGTCACCGCGCCCTGGGCGACGAAGCCGGCGCCGGCGCCGATGGCCAGGTCGATCAGGCTGAAGGAGGGCTCGAACACGCCGTAGGGCGCCGAGGCGCCGACCTCGCCCTGCGGCGAAGTCGGCGAGTGTTGCGCGCCGGTCATGCCGTAGGAGTGGTTGTCATAGACGATCAGCGTCAGGTCGAGATTGCGCCGCGCGGCATGGATGAAGTGGTTGCCGCCGATGGCGAAGATGTCGCCGTCGCCCGCTGCGAGCACCACGGTGAGCTCGGACCGCGCCATTTTCAGCCCTGAAGCGAAAGCGAGCGAACGGCCGTGGGTGGTATGCACGGTGTTGAAGTCGAGGTGCCCCGGCATGCGCGAAGTGCAGCCGATGCCGGAGACCATTGCAACTTTGTTCTTGATCGTTTCGACGCCGGCCGGGTCCATGTAATCGACGCCCAACTTCCGGCCCAATTGGCGCATCAACGCCACCTGGATCGAGCGCTGCATGTTACCCAGACCGCAACCCTCGCACCAGATGCTGCGGCGCATTTCCTTGCGGCGCAGGTCGGGCATTTCCAGAGAACAAACATCGACGATGCTCATCGGGCTACCCTCCCCCCAGACCCCTGGCGTGGAGAGGGACTGATTACGGTTCGCCGCGGCGCAGCTCCGGTTCCGTGGTTCATCGCATGATCTCCTGGTAAATCTCTCGCGGCGCGATGAGGCGCATGTCGACCCGGTGCACGCCGGCCACCTCCGGAGGCGTGCGGCCAGCGGCCCGCGCCGCTTGATAGGCTAGGCGCTCGACTTCGAGCCGGTATTGGCCCAGATTCAATTCCGCGACGATGACTTTCCTGGCGCGCGCCAGGTGCGGCAGAAACGTGCCCGCGTCGGAGGGCCACAGCGTGATCGGGCGCAACAGGCCCGCCTTGGTGCCCGCGGCGCGCGCTTCCAGCACCGCGTCCTTGGCCGCGCGGGCGGTAATGCCATAGGCCACCACCAGCACGTCGGCATCGTCGGTCATGAAGGGTTCCGTCTTGAGGATATCGTCGCGCGCTTCTTTGGTTTCCAACTTGGCGTGGATGCGCTTCTGCAATTGGTCGATCAAGCGCACGTCCTTGGTCGGCAGGCCCTTGCGGTTGTGATAGAGCCCGGTGAAGTGGCTGCGGTAGCCTTCTCCGAAAGGCGCCAGCGGCGGCACGCCGCTGGCTGTCTGGCCGAAGGCTTCATAGTCCGCCGGCGAGCCTGCCGGGTAGGGACGATTGACGATGGGCACCAGATCCAAGGGCGGCAGCACCACCGGCTCCTTCATCTGCGCCACCTTGGCGTCGGGCAGCAGAATTACCGGCGTGCGGTATTTTTCGGCGATGTTGAAGGCGCGCACCGTCTCCTCCCAGCACTCCTGTACCGTGGCCGGGGCGATGGCGACGATCGGGTGGTCGCCGTGGGTGCCCCAGCGCGCCTGCATCACGTCGGACTGGCCAGGATCGGTGGGACCGCCGGTCGAGGGGCCGCCACGCATGACGTTCACCACGACCAGCGGCACTTCCACCAGGCAGGCGTAGCCGAGGTTCTCTTGCTTGAGCGAGAAACCGGGGCCGGAGGTGGCGGTGAAAGCCTTGACGCCACCGAGTGAGGCGCCGATGGCGGCGGCGATGCCGGCGATCTCATCCTCCATCTGCAAGTAGCTGCCGCCATGGCCCATGATGTGGCGCGCGGCGTATTCGAGCACTTCGGTCGAGGGCGTGATCGGATAGCCGCCGAAGAAGCGCGCGCCGGCTTCGAGCGCGCCTTGCGCGATGGCGTCGTTGCCGCCCAGCGTGGTACGTCTGGCTTCTTTCAATCGGCCGGCTTGTACCGCTTTCCGAACCGGCGAAATCTCCCGGAGATCGATTACCGGAACCCTGGCTCGCCGCGGCATCGCGGCTTCGAGTGGAACTGACATCTTGCCCCCAGCTTTTCCGCGCGCAGCCGATAGTAAACCCCACTGCGTGGCAAATCGCGCGGCGTGTCGATGGATGAACGATGGTCGCTTGCGCCCGAGCTACGCGCCTACCCTTTTGGGGCCGCTGCCCAGTGGCGTGCAGGGCATAGTGGCGTTGGGCCGCCGCGCCTGGATATGGGGCAAAACGCCAACCCCGGGGGCGCGGATGCCCGTTATCATAGCGCGGATTTGACGCCGGCGCAGCTAGCACAGATCACGTTTCTGCATCGCGGGTTGGTGGAAATCATTTCCATTTGTCGCGGTATCGACTCACCCTCGTGCGCACAGTATTTGGGGCGCGACTGGCCCACCGCTGCACTTCGTCTGGCACCCGGGCCGCGCTACCATAGACCATGGTTTGCCACACATCGCTTTGCCGCCGTGCGCTAGCTTGGCTAGCGCTTTTTCTCACCATCATCGCCGCGGGCTGTGTGCTGCAGGATCACTTACTCTATTTCCCCGAACGGGTCAGCCCCGCGGAGGTGGCCAAGCAGTTTCCGCACTTGCGCCCCTGGCCCGCCGCCGAGGATCTGCGTGCGTACTTCGCCGCGCCGCCGGCGGCGGCGCGCGGCACGGCGCTGGTTTTTCACGGTAATGCCGGACATGCTGCGCAACGCGAGTGGTATGCCGAGGAACTCGGGCGCATCGGCTGGCGGGTGCTGCTTGCCGAGTATCCAGGCTACGGACCACGCCCTGGCCAGCCAGGCGAAGAAATGCTGGTGGCGGATGGCCGCGCAACCCTGCGCCGCGCCCTGGGCGAGTTCGGCCCGCCGCTCGTGGTCATCGGCGAGTCGCTCGGTGCCGCGGTAGCTGCCGGCGCGGTCGCCAAACACGGTAGTGAAATAGCCGGCCTCATTCTCATCACCCCCTGGGATCGGATCGCCAGTGTGGCACGGCACCACTACCCGTTTTTTCCGGCAGCGCTTTTCCTGCGCGACACCTACGACAGCGCCGCGCGGCTACAAGCTTTTCCGGGCCCCAGCGTTGTGGTTATCGCGCAGGAAGATCGAATCGTCCCGGCAGAGATCGGCCGCCAGCTTTTTGCGGCCCTACCGGGCGAAAAACGGCTGATCGAAATCCCCCGCGCCGACCACAACGACTGGCCCGCCCATGTGGATGCAGCGTGGTGGTCGCGGTTGATCGAGGTTCTGGTGCCGCCCCGTTGATAGGCGGGTGGGGGCCAAGGACGCTCCTGGCCAGCAAGCCGCCGGGCGACGCGCGCCTTTGCCTACGCCGCCTTCTGATACACTGCGCGCACTCATGGTTGGCCCGGGAAAGCTGCGGCCTGCCGATTCTCGAATCCTTCGTGTTCCCCCCGTCATTCCTTTCCTTTTTTTGGGAGATTTCCATGCGCCAGTTTGTTCTGTTCGCCGCCTTGGCCTTGTCGGTCGTTCTTGCCCTTCCGGCCTACGCCGCGCAGCGAACCTTCGTATCCACTTCCGGCAGTGACGCCAACACCGCCACCAATTGCACCAGCGCTGCTCCCTGCCGCGGCTTCACCGCCGCGCTCACCGTCACCGATGCCGGCGGCGAAATCATTGTCCTAACTTCCGGCGGTTACGGGCCGGTCACCATCGACAAGTCGGTCTCGCTCATCGCCCCCGAGGGCGTGTATGCCGGCATTTCGGTGTTCTCTGGGAGCGGCATCACCATCGCCACGGCCGGTGTCGACGTGGTGCTGCGCGGCTTGACCATCAACGGCCTGGGTGGCATTTACGGTGTCAATATGACCAACGGCGCCTCATTGTCGATCGAGAATTGCGTGGTTGCCAATTTCCCTAGCTCCGGCCAATACGGCGTGTTCGTGAACACACCGGCGACGTTGCGCGTGATCGGCTCACTCTTCCGAGAAACCCATGTTGGCTTGACCGTTGCCAACGGCGCCACGGCCAACGTCGTCGAGTCGAAGTTCGTTGCCAATTATGGCGCGGGCATTGCCGCAACCGACAACTACGGCAGCGGCCCAGTCGTCACCACGGTAAACGTGCACCGTTCCGTAGCGATGTCTTGCGGAGCCGGATTCGAAGCTGTCGCCAATTTTTCCGGAAATACCATGCGCCTGCATGTATCCGATTCGGCAGTCGGCGTCAGCAACTTGGGCATCAACAATTTCTCTGCATCGGGCACGACCTATGTCACTGTGACGAACAGTCGATTCACCGAGAACGGCTATGGCCTGACTTCATATGGCAGCAGCGGCTCGACGCTGATCGCCAGCGGCAACACCGTTTCCAGGAATGTCACTGGCCTGTACCAAGCCAATTCGGGCCTACTCAAGTCAGCGGGCGACAATGTGGTCGAGGGTAATGATTCAAACTTCACTGGGACTATCACCCCGTTCACCAAGATGTAGCCTAACGCTCGACTGCAGCAGGGTTGGTGCGCGGGAACGCGCACCGTCCCATTTCTTCTCATTTGCCGACGGCGGGCGTCGCGGCAGCGATCACCGCCCGGGGCGCTCCCACTTGCACCCATCGCCGCTCTCGTAGGAGCAGGCTTGCCCGCCAATGGGCGGTGCCGATGTCTTTGGTGTGAATCACCGGCACGCCGCTCCCACGCCTAACCTGCACCGCCCGCCACGGCGTCGCGCCCTCCTCGGCGCGGCCCGCTCCCCCTGACCTCTTCTGCTACACTGCCCTCGCTCCGGTCCTGCGCCGCGAGTGCAGACAACCAGCGTTGTCACAATAGCAATTCCAACCGCACCAGAGGAGGTCGCCATGCGCCCATTCGCTTCGCGTTATTTGTTGTCGTTCCTCGTCTTGCTCGGTGCGCTGCCCGCCTGAGCATCCAGAGAGAGATTCAACGTAAAGGCGCGAACCAGAAATTCCATGTCAGGTCGCCTGCAAGGCGGTCTGGGGGGACCTCTGCCGCTGGATCTTCTCCTGGGGATGTGCCTACAAGCGAGGCCGCGCTTGACACACTC
>JAPKHK010000015.1 GCA_026646885.1 Casimicrobiaceae bacterium
ATCGTCAAGCACCCCTTACCCAACAACGCCCCTGAGATCACTCCGGGGCGTTGCGCTTTGCAGGGGCACCAGCAAACAAAAAGCCAGTCAAAGCGACTGGCTTTTTGTTTGCTGGTGCCGGCGGAGAGACTCGAACTCACGACCTGACGCTTACGAAGCGCCTGCTCTACCAGCTGAGCTACGCCGGCGGATCCTCCGAAGAGCCACATAGCCGCACAGGCCCATGACTCTGGAAAAGCCGCTATTATAGCGTCCGCCGCATGTCGCGGCCAGGGTAATTCGCGTGCTGCCATCGGGCTTCCGAGGTCGGACACGAGAGCGGCGAAGCAATGCGGAAAGGGGAATGGCTTGTGGGCGCAAAGCGCATCGTTTACGGTTTTCACGCGGTGACCGCTTGCTTGCGGCAGGCGTTGCGCGGCGTAGACGAGGTGCTTTTTGACCAGGAGCGCCAGAGCCCACGCATGCGCGAACTCCTTGCTGCGGCGGAGCGCGCGGGAGTTGAGCCACGGGCGGTGTCCAGCGAGCGGCTTGATGGGCTGGCCGGACACCGCCGCCATCAGGGTGTGGTGGCACTGGTGGAGGCTGGGGGAGGGCGTTTCACGGTGGTCGATATTCTGGAGGGCATCGATCATCCCGCGCTGTTTCTAGTGCTAGACGGCGTGCAAGATCCGCACAACCTGGGAGCTTGCCTGCGATCCAGCGACGCCTTCGGGGTTGATGCGGTCATTCTTCCGAAGGACCGCGCGGTGGGGGTGAATGCCACAGTTGCGAAGGTGGCCTGTGGGGCGGCGGATACCGTTCCGGTGATTACGGTGACCAATCTCGCACGTTGTTTGCGCGAGCTCCGAGAGGCCGGCGTGTGGGTTCTCGGTGCCGATGCCGACGCGCAGGAGAGCCTCTTTCAGGCGGATTTGCGCGGTCCGGTGGCTTGGGTACTAGGTTCCGAGGGTAGTGGATTGCGACGTTTGACACGCGAGAGTTGTGATCGCTTGGTGCGCATACCACTCTCTGGGACGGTGGCAAGTCTCAATGTATCGGTTGCTGCAGGCATTTGCCTTTATGCGGCATGCGCTGCCCGGGGCGCGGAAGGCGGGGCAGATGGTAATCAGTCGCCGCGCAGCTCGGTCAAACTGATTCGATCGTAGCGTTCGAAAGGCTGGTGAATCCAGGGGTTGTCTGGAAGGAACACGACTCGGTAGTCGGGCGTGAACACTGAACAGGCTTTTTGCCAGATGACGGCAGTGCGCATCTCGGTCATGGCGGGAATGCGGCGCGGCAGCGCCTCGGTGACGGCCGTGAGGGTCGTACCCGAATCGACCATGTCGTCGGACACCAGGATGCGGCCCCCGAGCGCCGGGGCGTTACAGGTGATTTCCTCCGCAATGCTGAGCGCGCCACGCACGGTTCCTCCTTCAGCGACATAGGATCGTGTCGCCAGCACTGCGAGCGGTTTGTCGAAGATGCGCGAGAGCACATCGCCCACCCGCAAGCCGCCGCGCGCAATGCATAGCACTTGGTCAAACCTCCAGCCAGAGCGGTCGATCTCGAGCGCAAGCCGCTCGATCAAGCGATAATATTCGTCCCAGTCGACAAGTAGATCGGCCATGTTCATCAACGGAAAGGATGTTGCCTTACGATCGTTTCATCTCGTTCCGCGCCGGTGGAGATCATCGCTATCGGGACGCCGGCGAGTTCTTCGATGCGAAAGAGATAGCGCTGGGCGGCCAGGGGGAGATCCTCATAGCGCTTGACGCCCACTGTGCTTTGCGACCATCCGGGAAACTCCTCGTAGACCGGCCGGCATTCCTCCACCGCCGCCGCGCCGGTGGGCAACAGGTCGAGCGGCGCACCGGCGACAGTGTAACCAACGCAGAGTTTGATCGCTGTCATTCCGTCGAGAACGTCCAGTTTGGTCACACAGAGGCCGGTGACGCCGTTGAGCCCGATGGACCGCTTGAGGGCAGGTATATCAAGCCAGCCGCAGCGACGAGGCCGCCCGGTTACCGAGCCGAACTCGTTGCCGCGCTTGGCGATCCCCTGGCCAACCGCGTCGGTGAGCTCGGTCGGGAAGGGGCCGGTTCCCACCCGAGTAGTGTAGGCCTTGGCGATGCCCAGCACATAGTCGAACATTCCCGGCCCAACGCCACTGCCTGGCCCCGCGGCGCTGGCAAGGCAGTTGGAGGAGGTGACGAAGGGATAGGTGCCGTGGTCGACATCGAGCAATGCGCCTTGTGCACCCTCGAACAACAACGACTGTTCCGTCGCGCGTGCTACTTGGAGCAGGCGCGCGACGTCGGCAACCATGGGTTGCAGAGCCGGCGCATCGGCCAGGGCCTTCTCCAGCGTGGTGTCGTAGTCGACGGTCGGCTGGTGGTAATAATGGGCCAGCAGGAAATTGTGGTAGTCGAGTACTGCGCGCAGCTTGGCAGCGAAGGCTTCGGGGTGAAAGAGGTCTTGCATGCGCAGTGCGCGCCGAGCGACCTTATCTTCATAGGCGGGACCGATACCTCGTCCAGTCGTGCCGATCCTGGCGTTACCCAAAGCGGCCTCGCGCGCCTTGTCGATGGCGACATGGTGAGGCAGAACGAGCGGGCAGGCCGGGGAGATTTTCAAGCGTGAGCGGACCTCCACCCCCGCCGCCTCGAGTTCGCCAATCTCTTTGAGCAGGTCGCTCGGAGACACGACTACCCCGTTGCCGATATAACAGACCGAGCCCGTGCGCAGGATACCCGAAGGGATCAGGCGCAGTATGGTCTTCCTGCCGCCAATCACCAGCGTGTGGCCGGCGTTGTGCCCTCCCTGAAACCGAACCACGCCATGGGCGTGCTCGGTAAGCCAATCAACAACCTTGCCTTTGCCTTCGTCACCCCATTGAGTGCCGATGACCACCACATTTCTTGCCATCTCGATTTGCCTAAGAGTGTCAGTGTAAGTTCGCGCCTGAGCGTCATCCCGGCGGGAAATCCGCTCAGGTTTTTTCCAAGCGCCATTCGTTCGGACCGCGCACGAGGCGCCGGTCATGGGCGGGCAGTTCATCTTCGGACTCCTCGCCCCCCAGAGTCCGGACGACCACTTCGCCTTGTGCGCGCAGTTCTTCGATCAAGGCGAGAAGCGCAGGGTCGTCCGAATCCGGCGCGAGAATCGCGCGGGGCAGCGCTCTTTCAGGAGCAAGGCGAGCGAGCTGGCGCAAGTAAAGAGTGAAGCCGGTGGCCGGACGCGCACGTCCAAAGGCGCGCCCGATATCGTCGTAGCGGCCGCCTTTGGCGATGGCGCTCGCCTCCCCTCGTGTGTAGGCAGAAAACACCGCGCCAGTATGGTAATTAAGGCCGCGCAGGTCGGCAAAATCGACTTGTACGTCATCTACGCGACTCCTCGCGGCACGTGCCAGCAGGCGCAGCTCCGCCACCGCCGTCGCAATGGCGGGGAGGCTAGGCAACTCGCTCAAGGCAGCATCTAGCACCGTCCCCGCCTCGCCGAAGCGGCGCGGAAGGCTACCGAGTGCGCTGCGCCAGGGTTGGTCTAGTGTGCTTACCAGTTGGTCGACCTGTGGCAAGTCCTTGGCGAGCAGCGCCGCGGTTAGCTCCGCTCTCTGATCCAAGGTCAGACCCGCCTGAGCGGCCAGGGCGTGAAACACAGCAACATGGCCCAGGTCTAGATGCGTGCAAGGCACGCCAATCGCGGCGAGTGCCGAGAGCATGAGGCCGAGCACCTCGCGGTCCGCAGCGATGCCGGCATGCCCGTAGAGTTCTGCTCCGAGCTGTAGGACTTCACGTGTCTGCTGCAGCCCGGCCGGGCGCGTGTGCAGCACACTGCCACAGTAACATAAGCGCGTGGTGCCTTGCCGGTTTAGGAGGTGCGCGTCGATTCGTGCGACCTGCTGCGTGATGTCGGCGCGCAGCCCCAGTAGGCGCCCGCTCATTTGATCGACCACCTTGAAGGTACGCAGATCGAGGTCCGTGCCGGTACCGGTGAGGAGCGACTCCAGGTGTTCAACCAAGGGCGGCTGGACCAGCAGGTAGCCATGGCGATGGCAATGGTCGAGCAGTAATCGGCGCAGGTATTCCAGCTGCTCTGCCTCCGGGGGAAGGATATCTTCGATGAATTCGGGCAGGAGCCAGTTGCGCATGGCGATCATCAAATGTGGTTGCAGGCCACTAGTGCCATCATCGGCGCGCCAGCCAGAGCACCAGCAAACCCGCCGCCAGGGACAGCAGGCCAAGGAAGCGAACCTGGCCGTCCTGCATCTCGGCAAGCCGCCGGAAGGTAGTTCGCCACATGCGCGGTGCCGCAAAAGGCAATATGCCCTCCAGGAGCAGGACGAGCGCGAACGCAAACATCAGGCATTCTGACATTGCGTCGCCGAGTCCTATTTGGCAGGCTTGGCCACGCCGCCGGGGTTCTTGAGATAGCGGAAGAACTCGGCGTTGGGTTCAATCACGAGCAGGTCGTTCTTGCCGCGAAAGCTCGCCTTGTACGCTTCCAGACTGCGATAGAAGGAATAGAACTCGGGATTCTGGCCATAGGCGCCGGCATAAATCGCCGCGGCCTTGGCGTCGCCCTCCCCCTTGACTTTCTGGGCTTGCCGGTAAGCGTCGGCCAGCAGCACCTCGCGCTGGCGATCAGCGTCTGCGCGAATGCGCTCCGATTCGGCCGAGCCGAGGGAGCGCAGCTCGTTCGCGACGCGCTTGCGTTCTGCTTCCATTCGCCGATAGACAGCTTCGCTGACTTCCTGGGGGAGATCGACCCGCTTCAAGCGCACGTCGATGATCTCGACGCCAATCTTGCGGCCGTCTTCGTTGGCGCGCTCGCGGACGATCTTCATGATCTGGTCGCGCTCGCCCGAAACGACGTCGTGAATGGTGCGCTTGCCGAATTCCTCGCGCAGCGTGGCGTTGACCGACTGGGTGAGGCGGCGCTTGGCCTGCTCTTCATCGCCGGCAACGCTGATATAGAACTGCCGCACCTCGACTATGCGCCACTTGACGAATGAATCGACCAGGACGTTCTTCTTCTCTGAAGTGATGAAGCGCTCGGCCTCGGGGTTGTCGAGAGTGAGAATGCGCCGTTCGTAATACTTGACGTCCTGCAGGAGCGGAACCTTCCAGAAAAGTCCAGCCTCGGAATGGATGCGAACGATCTCGCCAAGCTGCCTGACGATGGCGTGCTGGCGCTGATCAACGGTGTAAAGGGCCTGGCTGAGCAGCACCAAACCGGTGATGATTAGCGCTATCAGGGGGGCTAGCAGTCTCATCTAGCGGCCCTCCCGATCGCGGCTGCGTAGGCTGTCGCGCCCGCGCAGAGCGGGAGAATCGATCGTCACTGGACTCTCCGGCGCTGGCATCCGCATGCTATCCGACAGGAGACCGGTGCCACCGGATTCCGGGTGGGCGAGGAGTTTGTCGAGAGGCAAATAAAGCAGATTGCCTCCGCCCTTCTGATCGATCAGCACCTTGCTCGTGCTGGCAAGCACCGCCTGCATCATGTCGAGATAGAGTCGGTCGCGCGTCACTGCCGGGGCTTTGGCGTACTCCACGAGAATCTGTTTGAAGCGGCTTGCATCACCCTCGGCGTTGGCTACAACTTTGGCGCTGTAGCCGGCGGCTTCCTGAAGCAGGCGGGACGCTACGCCGGCGGCTTTGGGAATGACGTCGTTCGCATAGGCTTGGCCCTCGTTCTTGAGTCGCTCGCGATCCTGACCCGCTTTCACCGCGTCATCGAATGCCGCTTGCACCTGCTCGGGGGGTTGCGCGTTCTGCATCGTGACCCGTGACAGTGCGATGCCGGTCTCGTAGCGATCGAGTATCTCCTGCATCAGCTTCTGCGTGTCCGCGGCGATTTGCTGCCGACCCTCGTATAGCACGAAGTCCATCTTGCTCTTTCCGACGACTTCGCGAATCGCGGTTTCGGCGATTTGGCGCACGCCTTGCTCGGTGCCGCGGTTCTTGAATAGAAAATCCTCTGGGCTCTTGATGGTGTACTGTACGGCAAACTGGATGTCGATGATATTCTCGTCGTCGGTGAGCATTAACGACTCGCGCTGTTCCTTCGCTTTGACATTGGCGCGATAGCCTACCTCGACGGTGTTTACTTGCGACGAATTCACGATTTCGGCCGATTCGATCGGGGAGGGCAAATGCCAGCGCAGGCCGGGAAGGGTGGTTTCCTTGTACAGCCCAAAACGAAGCACCACACCGCGTCGGCCTTCGTCGACGATATAGAAGCCGCTCGCCAGCCAAACGGCAATGACCAGTGCCACGAGCATCGCAAATCCGGGCAGAGCCATGCCGATCCCGCCCCCGGGCTCTCCGGGCGGTGGCTCATCACTGCCGCCGCGGCGGGAGAATAGCGCGTTGATGCGGCGGTTGATGTTGCGCCAGATCTCGTCGAGATCAGGTGGGCCGCCGCTGCCGCCGCCACGTTTGCCCCACTGCGGATCGTTGAGAGACATAGAGACTTGGATCGTGTTCAGGTTGCTTGCGCCGCCGTGCTCGATGGCGCGAGAAGGGGAAAGCGCTCAGTCAAGGCCTGCCGCAAACTTTCACAGCCCTCGCCCGTTGCTGCGCTCAGCCGGACGGCACAAATTTTACCATATTCGTCGCGCTCCACACCCGGCTGCAAGCCCGACAGATCGATCTTGTTGTAGACGACGACGCGCGGGAGCTTCGCGGCGCCAATTTCTTCGAGCACCGCGTCGACCGCGGCCATTTGCTCATGGCGGGACGCGTGCGCGCTGTCGACGACGTGTAACAGCAAATCGGCCTCTACCGCTTCGTGCAGCGTCGCCTGAAAGGCCGCGACCAGAGCGTGCGGTAGCTCCCGGATGAATCCTACCGTGTCGGACAGCACTATCGGTTCCGCTCCGGGCACATAGAGCCGGCGCAGGGTCGTGTCGAGCGTCGCGAAGAGTTGGTCTGCCGCAAAGGTACGCGCACCGGTCAAGCGATTGAACAACGTCGATTTGCCGGCGTTGGTGTAGCCAACGAGCGCAATATTGCGGGTGGCTGCCCGCCTCCGGGCGCGGCGCTGGGTCTCCCGCTGGCGCCCCACTTTGGCTAGGCGATCCTTGAGCAGTTTGACCCGGTCGGAAAGGAGCCGTCGGTCAACTTCGAGCTGCGTTTCTCCGGGCCCTCGCAGGCCGATACCGCCTTTTTGCCGCTCCAGGTGTGTCCAGCCGCGAACTAGCCTGGTCGCCAGGTGTTCCAGTTGGGCGAGTTCGACCTGCAGCTTGCCCTCGGCGCTGCGTGCGCGCAGGGCGAAAATGTCCAATATCAGGGAAACCCGATCGACCACACGGCGTCCCAGCTCGCGTTCAAGGTTGCGCTGCTGGGCGCCGGAAAGCGCGTGGTTGAAGATAACCAGATCGGCATCGGTGGCTTGGGCGAGGATCCGCACTTCTTCAGCCTTGCCGCGGCCGAGATAGAGCGCGGGGTCCGGCCGATCGCGCCGGCCGGTGACCTGCCCGAGCACTACCGCACCGCAGCTCGCCGCGAGTTCGCCAAGTTCGGCCAGATCTTCGGCGGCGTGTCCATCACCGAAGTCGATTTGAACCAGGATAGCGCGGTTGCCGCCGCTGGGCCGCTCGAACATCAGCGCCTACCGGTGGCAGGCCGCGCCCCGCTGCCGAGGGACTGCCTAGTCTTAATTCTCGGATTCGTGCGAGAGGGTGATCGCTCGAGCCGGCACGACCGTCGAGATGGCGTGCTTGTATACCATTTGCGTCACCGTGTTCTTGAGTAGCACAACGTACTGGTCAAACGATTCGATCTGGCCTTGCAGCTTGATGCCGTTCACCAGATAAATCGAAACCTGGACATGCTCCTTGCGCAGCGTGTTCAGGAACGGGTCTTGTAGCATTTGCCCTTTGTTGCTCATAGTGGCTCCGTTTTGTTGTATACATCAAAGAAATCGCTGATCGACTTTCCCCGGGTTGATTGCGAGCGATAGTTCGCATGCCCTCGAGCGAGCAAACCACGCTCCCGCGTCTCTATCCGGAGTGCTTTCGGCGATGTCCTCAACAGTCAAAAAAGCTGTCCAAAGAACGTCAACAGCGCGTAACACTTTACTGCATTTTTTCCGGCCGCGCCAATCGGCCGGGAATCGTGGCCTCAAGTCCCATTGGCAAAAGGATTGCGGCCAGTTCTGAAAGCGATGCGTAGAGGCGTACCCTCCAATTTGAACGCCTCCCGGAAAAAATGTTCCAGGTAGCGTCGATACGCGTCCGGGACGTTCTCCAGGGCGTTGCCATGGATCACGATCAGCGGCGGATTCATCCCTCCTTGGTGGGCATAGCGCAACTTGGGGCGCACCGGACCGGCGCGGGGCGGCTGCTGCCGGGCCACCGCTTCAGCCAGAACCCTTGTCAGCCGGGGCGTTGGGAGTTTCGCCGTAGCTGAGGCGTAGGCTCTTTGCACCGAGATGAACAGTGCGTTGATTCCAGTCCCCTGCTTAGCGGAAATGAAATGGTGGCGCGCGAAATCCAAGAAACCGAGCTTGCGGCCGAAATCGTGCTTGACCCGCTCACGCTGTTCGGCGGGCAGGCCGTCCCACTTGTTGACGGCCACCACCAAGGCGCGGCCGGCTTCGAGGACGAATCCGGCAAGGTGGGCATCCTGATCGGAGATGTCTTGGCGTGCGTCAAGCATGAGAATAACCACGTTCGCATCTTCGATCGCCTGCAAGGTCTTAACGACCGAGAATTTCTCGATCGCCTCGGTGACCTTGCCCCGCCGGCGCACTCCCGCCGTGTCGATCAGCGTGTAAGGTTTGCCTGCGCGACAGAAATCAAGGTAGATGCTGTCTCGAGTGGTACCGGGTTGGTCGAAAGCGATGACTCGCTCTTCGCCCAATAGTGCATTGACGAGAGTCGACTTGCCGACGTTGGGGCGGCCAATCACTGCGATGCGCGTTCCTGGCGCGGCCGGCTCATCGGTCACAAGGTCGTTGGGAAGGGGCGCCAGGGCGAGTTCGATGAGGTCGCGCACATGATCACCGTGTGCGGAAGAGATTGCATAGGGTTGGCCGAGCCCGAGTTCGTGAAACTCCGCGCAGGCGCGAGCCGGATCAGCACCCTCGGCCTTATTGACGGCAAGCAGGACGCGGCGGCCGCTTTTGCGCAGAATGTCGGCGATGGCATGGTCCTGTGCGGTTAATCCAGCGCGCGCATCGACCAGAAACAGTACTACGTCGGCCTCGACGATGGCTTGCCGCGTCTGTTTGGCCATTTCGAAGAGAATGCCGTCGGTGGCAATCGGTTCGAAACCTCCTGTATCGACCACGAGATAGGGGCGGTCACCCACCCGGCCACGGCCGTAATGACGATCGCGAGTGAGGCCTGGCAGGTCCGCCACCAAGGCGTCGCGCGAGCGGGTCAGACGATTGAACAGGGTCGATTTGCCGACATTGGGTCGGCCGACCAAAACGACGACGGGCGGCATGAACTAGGACATGCGAATCCGCATCAAGCTGCCCTTGACGGTCAGCACAAGAATGCCGTCCGAAAGTCTGGTCGGCTGTCCGAGGGCAGCGCTACCGTCCAGGGAGGCTCGCCCGATCAGAGCGCCGTCTGACCGATCCAGTATGTGAACATAACCCTCGACATCGACCACGGCCAAGTGCTCGCCCGCCAGCTGTGGGGCGGTGGGGCGTCGTTGTCCCAACTTATCCTGCTTCCAGATGCTTGCGCCAGTGCTCTTGTCTAGGGCATGGATGTGGCCTTTGTCGTCGGTAACGAAGACCGCGCGCGCGTCCGCAGTGAGTCCGGCGTGGCTCGATATGTCGCGCGACCAAAGCATGGCCCCTCGGAGAATGTCAAAGCAGGCGAGCCGACCCTGAAATGCGACGGCACAGACCTGTCGATCATCGGCAACGGGTCGGCTAGTGACATCCGCAATGCGCTCAAGTTCGGTTGCGCCCTTGGGTGTGGCGATGCTTGCCTCCCAGCCCACTGCGCCACTGGCCATGTCCATGCCGATTACTTTGCCGCCGGGTGTGCCAGTGAAAAGGCCACCGCGCAACACCACGCCGTTGGCATGGCTGCGCAGTGTCAGTGCCGGAATGCTGCGCTGATAGACCCATTTGCGCTCTCCGCTTTTTGCTTGAAAGCCAAAAATGCGGCCATCCCCGGACCAGACTGCCACGACACCATCGGCCACCTGGGGGGGCGCCAATACCTCGCTAGAAACTTGCGCCTGCCAGAGCGGTTGACCGCTGGCGTTGAAGGCGTGCACTTGGCCCTTGGGCGTGGCGACCGCAATGACTTCGCCATCGCTGCCTACACCTGCGCCGAGGCCGGTTCCGGCCGATGCGCGCCAGTCGATCCGGCCGGATTCCAGTTCGAAGGCGATGAGCGAACCGTCGGCCGTCGCGGCGAATATGCGTTGCGCTACGAGCGAGGGCGCAAATCCGGGGCCAAGTCTGCCCAGGGGCTGCTGCCAAACCACCGTGCCGGTAACCTTGTTGCGAAAATCGGGCAGCGGCCCGGGCTTGAAGGCGTCCGAGCCGAAGAAAGGAAAGGAAGAACAACCGCCCAGCGCCAACGCGGCCAGCGCTGAGATCCTGAACACCATGCGCCCGATACCCATCATAGATGTTCCCCCGCGGCGTCGAGCTTGAGTTGAACAGTTTGGCGATACGGCGACTTGCTGTCCAGTTTGGTCAAGGCTTCCTGGTAGGCCGCGCGCGCCTCAGCGATCTTCCCGGCAGCAGCGAGGACGTCGCCGCGCAAGTCCGCGTATATTCCCGCAAAGGCAGGATCATGCTTGGCTTCGAGCACGCGCAAGGCTTCGTCGTAAGCCTTTTCGTCGAGCAAGAAAGTGGCGAACCGGTATCGCGCGACCTGCTTCAGTTCCTCCTCCGCGGCCTTGTCCGCGGCCCACTGCAAGTTTGCTTTCGCCGCCGCGCGGTCACCGGCGTCAAGCTGCAGCCGCGCGAGCAACAGGGCTGCCCGGGGAGCGTATGCGGTTCCCGAATATTTCTTGGTGAGCTGCTCGGCCGCGTCTTTGGCCTTTGGCAGATCCTTCTTCTGCGCAGCCTGGGCGACGGCGCTGTACAGCACGCTGGCTTCCCTTGTCTGAGTGGCTTGATACCATCCCCAGCCTTGAAACGCGATGATGATGACGCATACGGCCGTGACCGCCATGCTTACCCAATTGCCGTAATGTTTCCACCACGCTTTGAGGGCGTCGATGGTTTCCTGTTCTTCGAGGTTGTAGACCGCCATCTCTATTCCTTGGAGAGGTTAATGCTGGGGTTGGTATTTCTGCAAAAACGCGCTCAGCGTCAGGGTTTCCTGGCCGCCGCCACGCAAAGACTTCACCGTAACTGTACCGGCGCTGGCTTCGTCGTCGCCGATGAGCAGCGCATAAGGCGCTCCGCTCGCATCCGCCTTTTTCATTTGCGCTTTGAAACCGCCGCCGCCGGCATGCAGCATGACCTGCCAATGCGCATCGCGCAGTTGCTCGGCAACATGGGGGGCGAATGTCGCGGCGGCTTCGCCGGCAAAAACGAGATAGATGTCCGGGACGTCAGGCGCCACGATCCCCGACTCCTCCATGAGCAGGACCACACGCTCTACACCGAGCCCAAAGCCGCAGGCTGGTGCCGGCTTGCCGCCGAAGATTTCAAGGAGCCCATCATACCGTCCGCCGCCACAAATGGTGCCTTGGGCGCCAAGGCGGTCGCTTACCCATTCGAACACGGTAAGGTTGTAGTAGTCGAGACCGCGCACCAGCCGCGGGTTGACCTGGTACGAAATGCCCGCCTGATCGAGCGCGCTCTTGAGGCCGTCGAAGTGGACCCGCGAAGTTTCGCCCAAGAAGTCGAGGAGCCGAGGAGCTGCCGCGATCACGTCTTGTAAGGCGGGATTCTTGCTGTCCAGCACGCGCAATGGATTGGTATGTAGGCGTCGGCGCGCGTCGTCGTCCAGGTTCGCTTGATGCGCCTCGAGATAGCGTATCAGCTCCAGCCGGTGCGCTGCACGTTCCGTCGCTGAGCCCAGGCTGTTTAGATGAAGAGTGGGCATTGCTATGCCTAGGCTGCGCCACAGGCGAGCGCACAGAATGATCTGCTCGGCGTCGATGTCGGGTCCAGTGTAGCCAAAGGCCTCGAGCCCGAATTGATGGAATTGGCGATAGCGGCCCTTCTGCGGCCGTTCGTGCCGAAACATGGGGCCGCTATACCACAGCCGCTGGGGCCCGGGATAGAGCAGGTTGTGTTCCAGCACCGCGCGCACGCACCCCGCTGTACCCTCTGGCCGAAGCGACAAGCTCTCGCCATTGAGGCTGTCGACAAAGCTGTACATTTCCTTTTCGACGATGTCGGTATGCTCGCCCACGCCGCGCACGAACAGTGCCGTGGGTTCGACGATGGGCATACGGATCTCGCGATAGCCATATTGGGCGAAGATTTCGCGCGCAGTCGCCTCGAAGCGTGCCCAGCGCGGGGTCGCGTCGGGCAGGATGTCGTTCATCCCCCGCACTGCCTGGATATTCAATGCCATTTCAGTACGGCTCTTTCTGCGAGGGGTGATTCGACGGCGCGCCATAGCGCCGCTCGACATAGTGCGTGACGATTTCCTGGAATTCCTCGACGATGCGCTCGCCCTTGAGAACTGCTGCCTTTTGGCCATCGACATAGACCGGCGCGATCGGAACTTCGCCGCTTCCCGGTAGGCTGATCCCCACGTCCGCGAGACGACTCTCTCCTGGACCGTTGACTACGCAGCCCATTACCGCGACGCGCAGATTCTCGACACCGGTGAACCGCCCGCGCCACACCGGCATCTGGGCACGCAGCCAGGCCTGAACACTGGCGGCGAGGGTCTGAAATGTGGTCGAGCTGGTTCGGCCGCAGCCCGGGCAGGCGGTGACCATAGGGGCGAAGCTTCGGATTCCGAGTGCTTGCAAGATCTCCTGCGCCACGAGCACTTCGCGGCCGCGCTCGCCGTTGGGCTCGGGTGTGAGTGAAACGCGAATGGTGTCTCCAATACCCTCCTGCAGCAGCACTGCAAGCGCCGCCGCCGAGGCCACGATACCCTTGCTTCCCATGCCCGCCTCGGTCAGTCCGAGATGCAAGGCATAGTGACACTGCTGAGCGAGGACTCGGTAGACGACGATCAGGTCCTGAACTTCGCTGACTTTGCAAGAGAGCACGATGCGTTCAGACGGCAGGCCGAGCCGCTCGGCCATGGCCGCGCTTTGCAGGGCGGACGCGATCAACGCTTCGCGCATCACCGCTTCGGGCGTCAGCGGCGCGGTCCGGCGGGCATTCGCGTCCATCTGGCGGGCCAGCAGATCTTGATCGAGGCTGCCCCAGTTGACGCCAATGCGCACGGGTTTCTCATACCGGCAGGCCATTTCGATCATGATCGCAAACTGTTCGTCGCGCTTTGCGCCTTTGCCTACATTGCCGGGGTTGATGCGGTACTTGGCCAAGGCCGCGGCGCAATCAGGAAACTGCTGTAGCAGCTTGTGGCCGTTGAAATGAAAGTCCCCAATCAACGGGACCGAACAGCCGGCCCGATCCAGACGCTCACGCAGAGGCGCGATTTGGGCCGCCGCGGCCGGTGTATTCACGGTCACGCGCACCAATTCCGACCCGGCTGCGGCGAGTTCCCGCACCTGCCGGTAGGTCGCTTCGAGGTCTTCAGTGGCGGTATTGGTCATTGACTGCACCACCACCGGGGCCCCGCCCCCGATGATGATTTCGCCGACACGCACGCGTGTCGTGAGGTGTCGAGTCGCCGCACCGGGGTGGTTGAGGAGGTCGCGGGCGTTCATGGCAGGGTCAGACGGGCGACATTCTGCCGCGCCAAGGTGTTGAGATCGATCGCCTTCCCATCAAAGGAAAGGCGCGTCGCCGCGGCATTGCCGACGATGATCTCGAAGGGTGGTTCTCCTTGGATCAGGGTGCTTTGCCCAGCCGAATAGTGCTGGGAGATCACGACCCGCCCGCTGCGCTCGCGGATTTCCACCCAACTGGTATCAGTAAACTGCAGGCCGATCTTCCCCGCGGCGGCCGGAAGCCGTGGCGCGAGAGACCCTCGGGGCGCGGGCGTCGGCGCAGGTTCGTCAGGTGCGGCCTCGCGCGACTCGCCGGTAGCGGCGATTGCGTTCTGCGCGCTTGTCGCAAGCCTTGCTTCGGGCGCCATGTCACTCCTCACGGAACGCTCCGGCGCCGCGGGCGCGGCGCCGGAGTCGGTGCTTGCACTTGGCGGGGCGGGCAGTTCGCGCACCTCGGGCAGGCCAGCGGGAGCCGGGCTTGTGGTGGGCGGGAGAAGAACGGTTCTTGGCGTCGAGGGGGTGGACAGGCGCGACTGCCTTTGCCACCACTCGTATCCGGCGCCGGCGAGCAAGGCGGCGACCAGCGCCGCCAGAATCGCCCACTTCTGCCATACGGAGGCGATGCCATGTTCAGTGGGTATGACGCCCATTCCGTCGGTAATGGGGTGGAGAACCGGGCGGTCGAGACGGTTTCCGGCGTAGGCGAGGAGCGGCTCGGGGTCGAGGTTCAGGAGTCGCGCATAGTTTTTCACGAAGCCACGCACGAAAGTGCGCCCAGGGAGCTGCTCGAACTGTTCGCCCTCCAGGGCGGTGATCTGCCGGGGCGACAAGCGCAGCTGCGCTGCGGCAGCCTCGACGCTCATGCCCGCGGCTTCCCGCGCCTCGCGCAAGCGCATACCCATGTGCAGGCTTACGCCCGCGGTCGTGTCGGGGCCGGTGCCACCGGCTTCACCGAGCGTTTCGCTCATTGACACCATCCCGCTTGCAGATCCTTGAGTTCCTTGGAATCGGGGTAGCGGTTGCGCATCTGCTGAATGTAAGACATCTCCGTGACTCGGTCGCCGAGTTTCTTCTCGATACAAGCGCCGATCAGGAGAGCCGACGCCGGCGGGTTCGGAGCGCGCATCACGCTCTTCATGTGCTCCCGCGCTTCGGCGTAGTTGGTGCGCTTGTAGGCAATGTCGGCGAGCCCGTAGCTCGCCAGCAGCGTATTGGGCTGCAGAGCGAGCGCCTGCCGGAAATAGCGTTCCGCATCGTTAATCTCGCCAATGCGGGCGCTGCACTGCCCGGCATTGACCAAGGCGACCTCCGGGGTACGGTACAGCGGGTGGCGCGCCGCCAAGGTGAACTGCTCGATGGCCAGTCTGGTCTGGCCCTTCGTGCAGAGATACCAGCCGAAGTTGTTTCTGATTTCGGGATCCTGCGGCGCGAGTTCGATCGCCTTCCTGAAACTCTGCTCGGCTTTGGCGTCTTCCTTGAGTTCCATATAGATGAGCCCAAGAACGTTATGCGCCGGCGCGTACTTGGGGTCGACTTTGAGTGCCTCGTTCAGTTCTTCCAGGGCGACGTTTTGCTGGTTGCGCGCGTAATAACCTGCCGCGAGCTGGGTGTGCACCCGCGCGAGTTTTTGCGTCTGCGTTTCCTCGTTCTGTGTCGCCGGTTGAATCTCTGTGCCTGGATTGGTGGAAGAACACCCCCAGAGCGCGGCCAGCATGCTGATTACAGCCAACAAGCGATTCATGACTGAGCCTCCATGGATGCGTGTAGCTTGGTGCGACGGGTTCGATCCTGAATTTGCCCGGCGAGTTGACCGCAAGCGGCGCTGATCCCTTCGCCGCGCGTTTGGCGAATGGTAGTGACCAAGCCTCCATCCATCAAGATCTTCTGGAACGCATGCACCTGGGTGGGGGAAGATCGGCGGAACGGCGACTTTGGAAAAGGATTGAAGGGAATGAGGTTGAACTTGCAAGGCAAATCCGCCACCAGACGAAGCAATGCATGCGCGTGCTCGACGCGGTCATTGATGCCGTCGAGCATCACATACTCGAAGGTGATGAAATCGCGCGGTGCCTTCGCGAGATAGCGTCGGCAGGCGGCCAGCAGTTGCGCCAGGGGATATTTTCGATTCAATGGCACGAGGCGATCGCGCAGCGCGTCGGTGGGCGCGTGCAGGGATACCGCGAGTGCTACCGGGCAGACCTCGCGCAAGCGGTCGATCGCTGGCACGATGCCGGAAGTCGAGACTGTGACGCGCCGGCGCGACAGGCCGTAGGCCGCGTCGTCCAGAAAAATCTCCAGGGCCGGCACTACTTGATCGAAGTTCGCCAGGGGTTCTCCCATGCCCATCAGCACCACGTTGCTGATGGCGGCGAGGCCCTCCGCGCGGGGCTCCAGTACACGATCGGCATGCCAGAGTTGACCAACGATTTCGGCGGTGCAGAGATTGCGGTTGAAGCCTTGCTTGCCGGTGGAGCAGAAGGCGCAGTCAAGCGCGCAGCCGGCCTGTGTAGAAATGCACAGAGTGCCGCGCGGCGGCCCCTCACGCCCAAGTTCGCGCTCGTCTGGCGTCGTGGCTTCAGGGATGTAGACTGACTCGATCGCGTTCGCACCGTCGATCCGGAAAAGCCACTTGCGTGTTCCGTCTTGCGCCAAGGCGTCGCTAATCGCGAACGGCGCCCGGATCTCCGCCGCGCCGGTCAAGCGCTCGCGCAGCGGCTTGGCCAAGTCGCTCATGGCGTTGATTTCCGCCACCCGGAAATGGTGTACCCAACGCATCACCTGCTTGGCCCGAAAGGGTTTCTCGCCCAGGGAGACGAAGAAACCCTCGAGCTGTGCGCGGGTTTGGCCCAGGAGGTTGATCATGTGCCGGGGTCGTCGCGGACACCAAACCCTTAGCGGGCGTAGACCTGCGACGCGGGGAAGAAATAGGCGATTTCGGTCCGTGCGGTGTCCGGGCCGTCCGAGCCATGCACTGCGTTGGCGTCGATACTCCGGGCAAAGTCGGCGCGGATAGTTCCCGCCACGGCTTTCTTTGGGTCGGTGGCGCCCATCAGCTCGCGGTTCTTGGCGATGGCATCCTCGCCCTCGAGGACTTGGATCATCACCGGCCCGGAGATCATGAAGTCAACCAGATCCTTGAAAAACGGGCGTTCCTTATGCACGGCGTAGAAACCTTCGGCTTCGGCTCGCGACAGCCACGCAAAGCGTGCGGCGGCAATCTTCAGTCCGGCGCGCTCGAAGCGGCTGTAAACTTCGCCGATGACGTTCTTGGCGACGGCATCGGGTTTGATGATCGAAAGGGTGCGTTCCAAGGCCATGATAATGACTCCGCTTGCGGTGATGGGCGCATGGCTGCCACGCGGGTCAGCCAGAGATCGCCCTTGGGGTTGAAAAACAAAGAATTTTAGCAGGAATCGCCCCTGGCCGCCGAGAGGCCGAGCGGCCTGGAGAGGTGTCAGCCGCGGGTGCCAATCTCCCGCGCTGGCCGATGGAAGGCGCGCGCTGCCGTGACCCGCGCATGGTGCCCAGTCGCGCCAAGCGGGGCCGGGAATCTCCACCGTCGGCGAAATGTCGCCACGCCCCGGAGCGCGGTGGTGGCTCCGCGCGCTCTTGCAGCCCGGTCAACGCATGAACCGGCCGTCCTTGCCGATGACGATCAGGTCGACGAAGCGGCTGCCGCGATGGCTGTCGGGGCGGTAACTGATGATGTACCCGCCGAGATCGTAATCGCGCATGGTCTCAAGCGCTGCGACGAGTTTCTCGCGACTGGGCTGCGGACCGGCGCGGCGCAGTCCTTCGACCAGGACCTTGGCGCCGATGTAGCCTTCGAGGCTGGCAAAACCGGGCTGAACATTCTGACGGCCGGCAAGCGCCTTGCCGTATTCCCGCACCAAGGGCGTACCGAGGTTCCATGGGAAGGGCACTACCTGCGCCACCGCAAATCCGCGCGCCGTGTCGCCCAAGCGTTTGGCAATCTGCTCCATTTCTACCGGTGATACCGCCATGAAAAGCGGATTGGAGCCTGCCGCCTTCATGGCTTTGACGAACTCGCCGGCGGCGTTGAACTGGGCGATGATCACCACGGCTTCCGGCTGGGCGCTGGAAATCGACTTGACGGCGTGGCTCACGTCATTCGAGTTGCGTTCGACCGCGCCTTTTGCCACCAGCGTCAAATTGCGCGCCTTCATGGCCGCTTCGACACCCGCCAGCCCTTCTTTGCCGAAGCCGTCGTTTTGATAGAACGCGGCGATGCGCTTGAGACCGAAAGAATTGAACTGGTTAACGATGGCTTCGGTCTCGTCGCCGTAGCTCGCCTTGATGTGAAAGAGGAAGCGGTGCGCGGGATTGCGCAGCGAATCGGCGCCGGTCACCGGCGCGATGAGGGGCAACTTCGCATCATTCAAGAGCGGCACTACGCCGGTGACATGCGAAGTACCGCGATAGCCGATCAGTGCAAACACTTTGCCTTCGCTGATGAAGCGCTTGGTGTTGGCGAGGGTCTTGTCGGCCTCGTAGCCGTCGTCCAGCACATCGAGCACCAATTTGCGGCCATGAACGCCGCCTTTGGCGTTGATTTGGTCGAAATGGGCCTGGATGCCGCCGATGATCTCCTTACCCCGCGGCGCCGTCGGACCGGAGAGCGAGGCAGATTGCCCGATCACGATGGTATTTGCGGCAACGCCAGCTTCCGCCCAGCTAGCGCTCGCGAAAACCGCCACCAGAAATCCTAGCCAGGCACGTCCCATCTCATACCTCCTTGGGCATCCGATTCGGTCGAAAGGCCGGTTTCACCCACTACATCATTCCCAACGTCTTGGGCAGCCACAACGATACGCCGGGGATGTAGGTGACGACGATCAGGAAGCTCATCATTACCAAGAGCCAAGGGACCACGGCTTTGGACAGTTCGGTGAGCCCCATCTTGGTAATCCCACTGGCCACATAAAGGTTGAGGCCCACGGGCGGGGTGATCATGCCGATTTCCATGTTCACCGTCATGAGGATACCCAAGTGCACCGGGTCGATGCCCAGGCGCGTGGCGACCGGAAATATGATGGGAGCCATGATCAGCATGATCGAAGACGGCTCCATGATCATGCCCGCGGCTAGCAGAATCACGTTAACGACCAGCAGGAACTGCCAGGCCGAGAAACCCATGCCGGTGATCCAGTCGGCCATCGCCTGCGGGATCTGCTCCGAGGTGAGCAAGAAGGAGAACATCACCGCGTTGGTGATGATGTAGAGCAGCATCGCGCTCATGTTGGCGGAATCTTTCAAGACCCGCGGCAACTGGCGAATGGACAGATCCTTGTAGACATAGGTGGAGATCACGAAAGCGTACACCGCGCTCATGGCCGCCGCTTCCGTGGGCGTGAAGAGCCCAGAGTAGATGCCGCCGATCACCACCACGATCAGCATCAGCCCCCAGAAGCTCTCGCGCAGCGCCTCCCAGCGCTCCTGCCATGAAGCCAGCGGCAAGCGTGGGTAATTACGCTTCTTGGCGAATACCCAGGCGGTGCCCATCAACAAGGCGGCCAACATCAGTCCTGGCACGATGCCGGCAATGAACAAGGCGCCGATCGAGCTGTTGGTGGACACCGCGTACATCACCATCACGATCGAAGGCGGGATCAAGATACCCAGCGAGCCCGAGGTGGAAATGATGCCGGCGCCAAAGGTCTTGGGAAAACCCTGATTGAGCATCGCCGGCAGGATGATGGAACCAATGGCCACTACCGTAGCCGGGCTGGAACCCGATACTGCCGCAAACAGCGCGCAGGCGAGAATGCCGCCCAGTCCCAAGCCCCCGGGCAAATGGCCGACCATCGAGGTGGCGAAGCGGATCATGCGTTTGGCCACCCCGCCGTGGGTCAGGAAATTACCCGCCAGGATGAAGAACGGAATGGCCATGATTTCGAACTTCTCGATGCCGGTGAAAAGCTTCAGCGCCACGGCGGTTGGCGGCACATCGGTCATCGTGAAAAGGAAAATCAGTACCGTGAGGCCCAGCGAAATCGATATGGGCATGCCCGTCAGCATCAAGCCGAAGAGCAAGATGAAAATGATCGCGGCGCTCATTTGCGCTCTCCCCCGGGGGCGTACTTGCCCGTGTTTCGGGTATCGTCGGCAACTGCTTCGCCTTCTTCGACGGCTTCGCCGATCAGCAGGTTTTCGGCGGGTTTGCTCTCGTCGATGCCATCCACATGCCCATGGTCATGGTGGGGCAACTGCCCGGTGCGATGGAAGGACCAGGCCACCTGCAGAAAGCGAAAACACATCAAATAGGAGCCGCAAGGAATCGCCAGGTAGACGATCCAGACCGGCACTTCGAGATCGGGCGTGATCTGTTCGGTTTGCGCCAGATGCCAGACGAAATTGGCACCCATGCTGCCGACGATGACGGTGAACAAGGCACCCGCGAGCAGCCCGAAGAGAATGAACTTGCGGCGCGGGGCTTCTTGCAAGCGATTGATGAGCACGTCCACACCGACATGAATGCCGGTGCGCACGCCGTAGGCGGCGCCAAATTTGGCCATCCACACGAACAAATAGATGCAAAGCTCTTGCGCCCAGCTCATGTTGATTGATATCAGCCAGTCCTGCATGCCGGGAATGGCGAGGCCCGAGGTGTAACGATGCAAAACCGCGACGAAAATGATCACCGTGGCGGTGGCCATGAAGGTGGCGATCAGCCATTCCTCCAGATGGTCGAGAACTCTGAGCATTGGAAACACCCCCGCAGAACTGCAACCGATTTGAGGATTCGCTGCGGCCCGCTTTTGCGGCGCGCCGCGGCGAAGGCTTGCTTACAGCTTGGCCGGATCGAAGCCCGACTCTTTGTAAATCGACTGAATCAGGTCTTTGCCAATGCGATCTGCGCTGTCGCTATGCACTTTGACGAGCGCCTTCTTCCATTCCTTCTTTTCCGCATCGCTCAGCACGTGAATCTGGCTCTTGCCCGCCTTCTTCACCGCTTCCATGGCATCGTCGTTTTCTTTCTTGGCGATGTCGTTGGCGTACTTGGTGGCGTCTTTCATGGCGCTTTCCAAGGTGCCGCGAATGTCCGCCGGCAGGCCGTCCCAGAATTTCTTGTTGACGATCACCGCGTAACCCAGATAGCCGTGGTTGGACACGGTCACGTGCTTTTGCACTTCATGCATCTTCTGGGTGTAGAGGTTGGATGGCGGGTTCTCGGTGCCATCCACCACGCCAGTTTGCAGCGCCTGGTAGACCTCGGAGAAGGCCATCACCTGTGGGTTGGCGCCCAGGGCACGGAACTGCCCGTCGAGCACTTTCGAGGACTGGATGCGCATCTTGAGGCCCTTGAAGTCGGCCGGCACCTTGAGTGGCTTATTCGCGCTCATGACCTTGAAACCGTTGTCCCAGAAGGCCAGGCCAAGAATGTTCTTGCTTTCGAGCTTCTTCAAGAGGCTCTGGCCGATGGGACCCTCGGTGACTTTGTGCAGTTCGGCGTAGCTATCGAAGATGTAGGGCAGATCGAACACCTCAAATTCGCGCGCGCCCAACGGGCCAAATTTGGCTAGCGAAGGGGCCAGCATATGCACTGACCCGAGCTGCAGGGCCTCCATTTCTTCCTTGTCCTTGTACAAGGTGGAATTGGCATAAACCTCGACCTTCACGCGGCCTTTGGTGCGCTCTTCGGCGAGCTTCTTGAACTGCTCCGCGCCTTTGCCCTTGGGCGTGTCCACGGCCACTACGTGGCTAAATTTGATGACGATGGGAGCCTGGGCAAAGGCGCCAAACGACAGGGTCAGCGCCGCCGTCGCCAGTACGAGGGATTTGAGTTTCATCTACATCCTCCAGAGAGTTCTTGCTGCGAAAGGTTTGGGGCGAACCCCGGATTGAGACAGCGGGCCGATTCTGTCCCTGGCGCGGCAGGGGGGCAATTGTGGAAACCCGCTACACCCCCTCTTGCCCGGCTCGGGTGTACCATGCCAGCCCATGAACAGCGCGCTTGACGGTCGCCGCGGTCGTATCGGCGAAGGGCTTCAGAACTGGTACTGGATACTGCCGCGCGTGGCCATCGCCGGCTTCGTGCTGGCGGTGGGCGCCCTGTTGTGGCAAATGCATCGCCAGGACTTGGAGGACCAGCGCGCCACCCTGATCAGCGACATCTTGTGGGTGGAGCAGGATTTGCGCTTTCAGCTATCGCGCAGCGCCGAGCAGTTGGCCCACCTCGGGCAGGAATTCCAGCTCGGCGAAATGACCGCCCGGCGCTTCGATTTGGCGGTCAAATCGCTCACCGCGAATACGCCGGGGCTGGTTGAAGTGGTGGTCCTCGACGCGAGGGGCACTATTCGCGCCGCTTCGCCGGCGCCTGACCTGAAGCCGCATGGCGGCGGTGCGTCCAGCATCGCCGAGAGCGACCCCTTTCGCTTGGCGCGTAACGCCGGGCGGGCAATGTATGGCACGCCCTATGTCGGTGCCAAAGCCGACCCCCATTTCGACGTGTTCGTGCCGCTTTATCAAGAGGGGCGATTCACCGGCGCCATGGTCGGCATCTATTCCTTGCCGGCGCTGGTGGCCCAACAGGTACCCTGGTGGTTCGCCGAGCGCTACCGTCTGATCGTGATCGACGACACCGGCACGGTCCTCGCATCCAAATCCAATGTCGAGGCCGGCACCGAGGGTTTGAGCTATCAAGTGCCTTTCGAGCCGCCGGGGCAAGGCCTGCTGCTACGCGCGATTGCCTATCGCGGCAGCACCAGCCTGTGGCGCAATACCCTCGCGCTCACCATCCTGGGTCTGGCAATCGCGGTACTGGTGTCGCTGTGGCTGCAGCGGCGGCATCTGCGCCGGCGTATGGCGGCGGAGGCCGCCCTGTCGAACGAGCACGCGTTTCGCAAGGCGATGGAAGACTCCTTGCTCACCGGCATGCGTGCGCGAGACCTCGAAGGGCGCATCATTTACGTGAACCCCGCGTTTTGCCGCATGGTCGGATTCAGTGCCGAGGAGTTGATCGGCTTGAAGCCGCCCATGCCCTACTGGGCACCCGAGGAGTATGAGTCGACGCTGGCCGTGCATCAGCAGGTTCTGGCCGGCAAGGCGCCCTCTCAGGGCGTGGAAGTGCGGCTGCAAAGGCGCGACGGAGAGCGCTTCGACGCGCTCATCTATGAGGCGCCGCTGATCGATGCCGATGGCCGACACACCGGTTGGATGGGCTCGGTGCTCGACATCACCGAAAGGAAGCGCGCCGAGGAACTCGCACGCCAGCAGCAGGAAAAGCTGCAATTCACTTCGCGCCTCGTGACCATGGGGGAGATGGCCTCGACCCTGGCGCACGAGCTCAACCAGCCGCTATCCGCCATTGCCAGCTATACCACCGGTTGTCTCAATCTGCTGGAGCAGGGGGAAATCGACCCGCCCGCGTTGCGCGAGGCTATGGAAAAGTCCGCGCACCAGGCGCAGCGTGCCGGTCGCATCATTCGTCGCGTGCACGAGTTCGTGAAGAAACGCGAATCGCGGCTGGCAGCTTGCGCCATCAATGAAGTAATCGAGGACGCGCAAGGTCTGATCGAAGCCGATGCCCGAAAGCGTGGGGTGCGCGTCACGCTGGAGCTGGGCAAGCGCTTGCCCGAGCTACTGGCCGACCGCGTCATGATCGAGCAAGTGCTGCTCAATCTGATGCGCAACGGCATGGATGCGATGGCCCAAACGCCATCGAACGAACGTGAACTGCTGGTCAGCAGCCAGATCGAAGGCCAAGGCGTGCGGGTGAGTGTCGCCGATCGGGGCCCGGGCATTGCGCCGGAAGTAGCGGCGCATTTGTACGAGCCTTTTTTTACCACCAAGAGCGAGGGCATGGGCATGGGACTCAACATCTGCCGCTCCATCGTGGAGTTTCATCAGGGCCGGCTGTGGCACGAGGCGCGCCTGGGCGGTGGGACGGTCTTCCATCTCACGCTGGGCGCGGGCAACTCATGAACCCGGGCGTTGCTTATATCGTCGACGATGACGAAGCGATACGCGATGCCTTGGCCTGGCTCTTCAAATCTCGTGGCGTGGCCAGCCGTGCCTGGCCCTCGGGCGAGGCTTTTCTCGCCGACTATTCGCCCGCGCAGCGCGGCTGCCTGGTGCTCGATGTACGCATGGAAGGCATGAGCGGCACTGAGTTGTTCGAAGAACTATTGGCCCGCAATTGTCCCCTGCCGGTGATTTTTCTGACGGGCCATGGCGACATTCCTCTGGCCGTGGAGGCACTCAAGCGCGGCGCCTTCGATTTCGTGGAGAAACCTTTCAACGACAACGAACTGGTGGACCGCGTGTTGGCCGCCATTCGCGCCGACGCGGCACGTGCAGCGCAGCGCGAAGGGGCGGCCGAAGTGGCGGCGCGCGCCGCGCAGCTCACCAGCCGCGAGCGCGAGGTCATGGATCTCATCGTCGCCGGGCTGTACAACAAAGTCATCGCCGATCGTCTGGGCATCGCCGTGCGTACCGTCGAAGTCCATCGCGCCAGGGTGTTCGAGAAGATGGGGGTGCGCTCGGCAGTGGAATTGGTGCAACTTCTGGGCGCGGGAGAGTCTTCGCGCGGGCGAACGAGAGAAGGGTCTTGAACCTCCTGGCCGTGTAAACTTCCAAATCTTGGATCGAAGTATTCAGGGGAGTTGCGTTTCATGAAAGGGCTTCTGCGCGGGCTCGTCGCGCGGCCGAGCGGCGCGCTCGACGAACAGGAATTCCAGCGCCGCAAATGGGAGGACTTTCGCGGTCCAACCGCCGCCATGGGCGTGGCCGGCGCCATCATGGTGTTTTCGCTCTGGGTCTGGGATTGGGCCATCGATGCGGCGCACGCGCCGGATACTCTGGGGCTGCGTATTCTTCTGTCAGCTTCGCTGCTGGCCTACCCGCTGGTGCTGCTGGTCGGCTGGCGGCAAATATTGGCCCTCGCTTTTTACGCCGTGCTGCTCTGGCTTCAAGTCCTGTTTCTCTGGGTGCTGGGAATGCTAGAAGGTGGCGCAGTGCATGGCATTGCCGGGTTTCTTTTTTGGTTCGTCGTTCCGCCGCTGCTCACCTTCATCCTGCCGTTGTCGCACAACATCCTGGGTAATCTGGCGGTCATGTTGTTTCCCAATATCGCCGTGGCGGGCTTGGGCATACTCCCGGAAATGGACCTCTGGCGCTATAACGCACTGGTGATCCCCGCGGGTTTGGTGACCATCGCCGGACACTTCATGCTCGACTGGCTCTTGCGTCGCGTCTATGAGTACCGGGCGCAGGCCGAATGGCGCGCCCAGGCGATCGATGCGCTTGCCGAGGGGGTGGTCGTGTTGCAGGACGGCGCGGTGCGCTACGCCAACGCGGCGGCGGCCCAGATCATAGGCACGGAACCCGGGCACCTGATCGATCGCCAACTCCGGGAATTCGTCGCGCTGCCGGAAAACGCCGAAACCGGAGGAGTACTGCGACTGAGTACCTGCGACGGTCGCGCCGTCTGGGTGAATACGAGCATCAGCCGCACCCAGTGGCGGGGCGCGCCAGCCCAGCTCGTGGCGGTGACCGACGTGAGCCAACAGCAACTGGCCGAAGAGGCGCTGAGGCGCTCGGAGCAACGTTATCGCGACGTCGTCGACAACGTCAGCGAAGGCATCATGGTGGTGCAGGATGAGCGTTTCGTTTTTGCCAATGCGACGGTTACCCAGCTGACGGGCTACGACCTCGCGGAACTTGCGGGCAGACAGTTCCTGCAATTCGTGGTGCCCGAGCACCGCGAAATCGTGCTCGATCGTTTTCAGCGCCGCCTGCGTGGCGAGCCGCTGGAAGCGCGTTTAGAGTTCAAGGTGTTGCGCCGCGACGGCGAGCCGATGTGGGCAAGGCTCTCTGGGGTGCAAATCGCCTGGGATGAGCGTCCCGCGGTGCTGTATTTCTTCTCCGATGTGGACGCTCAGCACCGGGCCGAGGAGGCGCTGCGGCAATCGGAGCAGCGTTACCGTCAAGTCGTGGATAACGTCACAGAAGGCATCCTCGTGGTGCAGGATGGGCGCTTCGTTTTTGTCAACGAGGCGATGCAGCGCATCACCGGTTATGCCATCGAGCAAATTCTAGGCCGTTCCAACCTTGATTTTGTCGTTCCCGAGCAGCGCGAGATGGTGCGGGATCGTTATGAACGCCGATTGAAAGGCGAGGCTTTGAGCCCGAGGTTCGACTTTCAGATCGTCTTGGCCGATGGCGGGCGGATGTGGGCTCGTTTGTCAGGCGTCATGATCGAGTGGGGCGGACAACCGGCGATGCTCTACTTCTTTTCCGATATCGATGCCCAGCACCGCGCCGAGGAGGCGCTTCAGAAGTCCGAAGAGCGTTATCGCCAGGTCATCGACAACGTCAGCGAAGGCATCACGGTGGTGCAGAACGAACGCTTCGTGTTCTGCAATCCCAGTATGGCTGGCCTCTCCGGCTACACGCTCGAAGAGATCTACGCCATGGATTCGATTTTCGATCTGGCGGACGAGAGCGCCTGGCCCAAGCTCAAAGAACGCGCCGAGAGGCGGGTACGTGGCGAGCCGGTCGAAATGCGCTACGAGTTTCTCCTGCGCCGCAAAGATGGCAGCAAGAAATGGGTGGAACTCTCGGTGGTGACCATCGATTGGCAAGGCGCGCCGGCGACCCTGTCGTTTGTCATCGACACCACTCACCGGCACGAGATGGAGCAAGCGCTGCGCCAGTCGCAGGAACGCTACCGCAACGTCATCGAGAATATGAGCGAGGGCCTGCTGGTGGTACAGGGGGGGCGCATCGTGTTTTGCAATCCCAGCGCCGCGGCGCTCACCGGTTTCAGCCTGGAGGAGCTCTACGGATGGCCCAGCGTTGACCAGCTGGCTCATCCGGACGAAAGGCCTGGGCTCGCGGAGCGTCATCGCCGCCGCTTGGCCGGAGAGAGTATCGCCGACCGGTATGAGTTTCGCGCCGTGCGCAAGGACGGTTCCATTCGCTTCATGGAGATGTCTGTCGTCCTCATCGATTGGGAAGGTCAGCAAGCGACCTTGGGCTTCATGTTCGACAGCACCGAGCGCCACGCCATCGAAGAGGCGCTGCGCCGTTCTGAGGCCAACTATCGGCACGTGATCGAGAGTTCCCCGGTTGGCATCGCCATCGTGCGCAGCAACCGGTTGATGCTGGCCAACCGGGCGCTATGCCGCATCTTGGGCCAGTCGGAGCAAAGCGTGCTGGAGCGCGGCAGCTTTCTCGATCAGGTGCATGAAGACGATTTGGCGCGCATGGCCGAGTACGCCAAGAACTTGCCGCGTGCGGTAGGAGCGGCGGCCGCCAATATCACTTTCCGGCTTCGCCTCGCTTCGGACCGCGTGATTTGGGTGGAAGGAAGCACCGTGCAAGTCGAATGGCAGGGCAAGCCGGCGACGCTTTCTTTTCTGCAGGATGTCACGGAGCGGGTTCGTCTCGAAGAGAGTCTCAAGCAAACTCTGGTCGAGCGTGAAACGATTTTGGAGCGATCGATCGTTGGAATCGCCCTGCTCGACCAACAGGGCCGCCTGCGCTGGGCCAATCAGGCGATGGGCCATATTTTCGGCAAGAATCTGCGCGAAATCGTCGGCACCTCACTCGAACCGTATTACCCTTCCCGTGAGGCCTACGTCGCGACGGGATCGGCAGTCTCTGCCGCGGTCAAGCGCGGCGAACCCTATGAGAGCGAGTTGCAGATGCGTCGCCAGGACGGCTGCCTGTTCTGGGCGCACCTGTCGGGTAAGGCGGTCAATTCCAGCGACTTGAGCCAGGGCACGGTTTGGGCGGTGATGGACATCGACCAGAGGAAGCGCCTGGAGGAGGAATTGCAGCGCACCTCCTCGGAACGCGAAGTCATTTTGCAGAGTACCCTGGTCGGGATCATATACTCGCGTGATCGGCGCCATGTGTGGGTCAACCGCGCCTTTGCCGACATGGTGGGCTATACGCCCGAAGAACTGATCGGGCAATCCTCGCGGCTGCACTTTCCCAGCGACGAGAGCTACCGCGAATTCGGCGAACGCGGTTACGCCGTCATGGCCACGGGCGCGCCCTGGAGCACGGAATGGGAGCTCATGCGCCGCGATGGCAGCACTTTGTGGACGCAGATTCTGGGTCGCAGCTTGGACCCAGCTCACCCGCAGGCAGGGTCGATCTGGACCCTGGTGGACATTACGGCGCGCAAGAAGGCGGAAGCGGAGGTGCACGCTGCCCTGGAAAAGCAGAAAGATCTCAACGAGCTCAAGTCGCGCTTCGTTTCGATGACTTCCCATGAATTCCGCACTCCGCTGGCGGCGATACTCTCCTCGGCGGAGCTGCTCAAGTACTATGGCGAGCGCCTGCCGACCACGGAGCGGGCCGACCTGCTTGGCAGCATCGAGAAGTCCGTCGGGCGGATGACCGGTATGCTGAACGATGTGCTGCTCCTGGGCCGGGCGGATGCCGGGCGCCTCGACCTCAAGCTGGCGGCGGTTGAGGTCGGCGGCTTCTGTCGCGCCTTGGTCGATGAAGTCGATCGCGCGGAGCTTGCGCAAGGGCGGCCCACTGGCCGGGTGCGGTTGATAGCGCCGCCGAGTGGCGTGCGGGGCATGCTCGACGAGAAGCTTCTGCGCCATGCTCTGGGCAATCTGCTGTCCAATGCCCACAAATATACGCCAGGGGATTCGCCCATTGACTTCCGGATCGAAGCCTCGCCGGGCGAGTGGCGATTCATCGTGGCCGATCGCGGCATCGGCATTCCCGAAGAAGATCTGCCGCATCTATTCGAGAGCTTCCATCGGGCGAGGAATGTGGGCAATATTCAGGGCACCGGCCTAGGTCTCGCCATCGTCAAGAAGGCAGTTGAGCGTCACGGCGGGCGGGTGGAAGTGAAGAGCCACGTCGGAGTAGGCACTCAGTTCACCATTCTTATACCCAGAAGCTAAATCGCGTTATGGCAAAAATTCTCATCGTCGAAGACGAAGACGACATTCGCAATAACCTCAGGCGGTTTCTGCGCCTGGAAGGCTACGAGGTGGTCGAAGCCGAGAACGGGCGCCGCGGAGTGGAAGAAGCGCTGGCGCAACTGCCGGACCTCATCATCTGCGATTTGATGATGCCCGAACTCGACGGATTTGCCGTCCTGAGGGAGGTTCGTGGCAATCCGGCGACGCGTCACATCGGTTTTTGCTTTCTCACCGCCAGCGCGGAGCGAGACACGCGACATGAAGGACTGGCCCAAGGCGCTGACGAATACGTGACCAAGCCTTTCAATCTCGCGGAAATGCGCGAACTCATACGACGCATGCTGGAACGTCGACGTCGTTGAGATGCAAGGTCAGAGCGGCGTCGGCAGGGGGCGATGCAGACATGACTCGCCCGTGAGTTCTTTTCGTTTGGTTTCGCCGTGATAGGAAACGAGTCCGTAAGCGCCAAATCGGCCGGGCGCGGTTTCTATCCAAGTATCGAAGAGAAGTACGAGCAGCAGGGGAGCTCTTCTGTCCTTCAGCGCGAGCACGGTTTCCAAGTCCCTGGTGTGACCGGGCTTGAGGCGTTGCGGCTCCGCCGCGAAGGGTTTTGCCGGCGATTCGGCCAGCACCAGACCGTCGGCGTCGGTACCTAGCGCCGATAGGTGGATTCCGATCGGACGCTTGCTTACTACAGTCGCGCGGATATGCAACTGCCCGGGATAGTCGTGCTTGATGGACCAGGAGAGGAGCAGTAGGCGCGCGGCGAGGTCTTGCTCCTGGGGAAGTTCGCGGCACTTGTTGGTTCGTGGTTCGAGTTCGCCGACGGCCTTGGCGACGCAGAATAGCAGCAGCAAAGACATGGGCAGCGCGAGGGCGTAGCAGAGGAATATGCCCAGACGGTCATGCATGAGGGCCAGAATCAGCGTCGATATCAGAGCGTAGCTGGCGACAAACGCCCAGAGGAGGGTTGAGCCCAGGCGATGAAGCGGGAACCAGTGCCCCGAAGCGGCATCGTGCGTATCGAGCCGATTGAGCAGCAGGCCGAGTGCGCATATGCCTGAGAACACGAGGCTATGCAGCGCCCAGATCGAATGTGCGGATTGGTCCATATCAGCGGCAACAAAGAACAAAACCCCGGCCGATTCGACCCGGTGGGGTCGAGGGTCGGGGGGGCTGCGAGGAGACGGTTAGTGCTTGGCGACCACGGTGCCCGTGGTGTTGAGCGACTGGCGGCGGGCAAAGACCAAACGATCGACCTCGTGATCTTGCTGGCGAGCGACGGTGATCGCCGTGGGCCCGGTGTATGCGTCGTGCGCCAGCATGCGCCCGAAGGATGCGGTCACTTCATCCTGCTTGAAATCGACTGCCACGGTCGTCGTGCTGTCCGTCTCGCCGCGCACGGCGGCGTACATGAGGGCGGCGGCCGTATCCGTTTCGCCTTGTGCCACGGTCACGGCGGTGGGGCCGAGATGGGGTTCATGCGTGAGCATGCGTGTGAAAGAGGCAGCAACCGGGTCTTGCGCGGTTGAAGCTTGTGCCACAAGGGCCGGGGATTCGCCGCGCAGGCGAGCGTGGATCAAAGCCGCGGCAGCGTCATCCTCGCCGCGCGCCACGGTGACGGCCGTCGGGCCGGCATAGGGCTGGTGCGTGAGCATGGCGTCAAAGCTTGCATCGACGCGGCTCCAGTAGGCGTCGCTGGCGAGCACGGGCTGGGACAGGGTGGCAAACAGAGCGGCCAGAACGAAACGAGTTTTCATGAAGGTCTCCTCTTTCACTTAGCACTTCGGATCCCAGGTTGCTGGGCTTGATCGCTTCAGAGCGATATCCGTGCCAGCCAAGAAAAAGAACGAAAATTCATATGGATAAAGGAAGATCTGCAGACTTCTGGCGGTGCGGGATTGTCTTTGCTTTCCAACGGTCTGCGCCGACATAAAAGCAAATGATCCAAAAATCAGATGGTTATGGTGTTGGCAAAAACAGACAGCGCGCTGTCTCATCCTCAGTGAACGCGACAAACGGCTTTCGCGACTTCAGCCAAACCAAAAGGGCGCCGCGCAAGGAAGGCGGGATGGGTGTGTGCCGTCCCGCGCTCTCCCGCGTTTTTTGATTCCGCCGCTTACAGCTTGGCGAGCGGAGTAATGGTGCCGCCAGTGGCCGTGGTATTGTCGCTCACGGTATTGTCGCCGGTCGATTGCAACACGGAGGTTTCCTCCTGGCGCAACCCGATGCCATTGTGCGTGATGATGTTGCCGCTTGCCACCAGTTTGGCGGCGAAGCCTCGGGCATTGAGCCCAGAGGTAGCGTTGCCGCTGATCAGGCTGCCGCTTACCGTCGCGATTGCCGGGGTGCTGCTACTCTGGACCCAAACGCCATTAAGATTACGGCTCGCCACGGAATCCTTGATATAGAGCTCAACCTGGCCGCCGGCTTGGGAAAACGCGTAGTAACCGACCTCGCTCTTGGACGCTTCGGAGCGGTTGACTTCGACTTTGGTCTTTATTCCGGAGCCGACGGCGAGGGCCGCCAGACCGCCGGCGATGAACCGGCTGCGTGAAACGAGCGCGTTTGCGCCATTCTCAAACGAGGCGCCAGTGAAATTGTCCTCCATCAGGGAATCGAGGAGTTGCACGTCGGCGGCGGTATGCACATAAAGCCCTCCGCCGGTCGAGAAATGTTTGATCGTGCAGTTCTGTACGATGAGGCTGTTGCCCGCACTCATCTCGACGGCAAAGCCGCCGGTGCCCATGCTGTTGATGGTAAGGCCCTTGAGTACGACATCGATGCCCGCGGTGGCAACGGTGATGGCATTGGTGGAAAAGGCCGAGATGCCGGCATATACGCCCTCGGGTGCGATAATGGACACCGACTTATTGATGGTCACCGCCCCATAACCGCCGGATGATAGAACGATGATCTCGCCGCCCGAGTCGGTGACCGTGAGTGCGGCCGTAAAGCCCCGGCAGGGCGCGGTGTTGGAGCAGTTCGATGCGGTGTTCGCATCGTTGCCGGAAGTGGAAACGAAAGTGCGCTGCGCCGCCTGAGCGGGCAGAGCAAGCGCGAGCGAGAGCAAACCGGCGGAAACGACAAAAGACCAACGCAACATCATGACCTCCTCATTGTTTGTGTCTTACGATGAAACCGCCCGTTGGCGCACTCCCCGTGCGGGTGGGGTGGTATCGGATAGCACCCTCAGGGTAGGGCCTCGACGGGGCTGGGGCGCCAAAGTAGTGCCAGTCCGCTCATGACTTCTTGGGGCGCTCGGTCTAAGTCCTGCCGAGCCGCATCTTGTTGCCGGGGATTTGGGAAAAAAACCCGCGCGCACAGAGCTGCACGCGCGGGCGAGAGTAACGGTCAGTTGACCCGACCGTTGCGGAGGAGGTTGAAAACGAAGAGGCCAACAGCCAGGCCGGCTATGCCCGAACCGATGGCGAGCAAGGGCTCTCCGGCCGGCACGCCATACAGCTTTGCGCAGAGCCCGATCATCATTGCCGCCAGACCCGCGTGGTGCAAGATCACCTGTGTCCCGGCGAGCCGATTGGCGCCGATGTTGGGCAGAACGAGGTAGATCACGCCGATCAAACCCAAAGTTCCCCAGCCCAGCAGGTTGAGGTGCGCGTGGACCGAGCGCAGGGTGTGGTCTCCGCTGGCGCCCATCACGACCCCGAGGGCGACGCCAAGCACCAGATAGAGAGCGCTTGATCGCAGCAAGTTGAGGCCTCGCTGCTTGGCCGTGCGCTCTTCGGTTTGACTTCGAAATTCCCCATGCGCGACTGCGGTGGTGGGCGTAGACCAGACGGTATGCGTGTTCATGATGTGATCTCCTGGTGGGTGAAATAGGTGGGCCTGGCAGCACAGGGACTGATCGAATCAGCGCGTGGGGAACGCCCATCGCAAGGACCTGGCGGAATCTTTCCGTGAAGAGGTGTTGGCCTTTGCCTACGCCAGGCGGCTGCGCAGTGGGTTTATGCAAATAGATCATTGTCTTGCAGTGTCCGTCTTTGCCAACGCGGAAATCAGGCGTGGGAGCACGAAGCGCATGCTGGTACCCGAGCCTAGCCGGCTGTGGCAAGTGATGCTGCCCTGATGACGCCGCAGCGCTCGCTCGACGATGGCAAGACCCAGTCCCGTGCCTGGGGTGCAGCCCACGTTGCTGGCGCGGAAGAAGGTCTCGAAGATGCGCGGCAGATCGGACTCCGGGATGCCTATGCCTTGATCGGTGACCTCGAAGACCGTCACCTCGGGTTCGAATCTCACCCGCAAGCGCACTGTCGAGCCGGCCGGTGAATAGCGCACGGCGTTGGCCAGTAGATTGTCCAGAGTTAGCCGCAACAGCTTCTCGTCGATGTTTCGGCTTTGGTCGGTTTCGGGGTGGTCGAAATGAAGCATATGACTCTCGCCGCAGGCTTTCGCGCGTTCGGCCAGCAGGCCGCGACAGAAGGCGAGCACCGGAACGGGCCGGGGGTTGAATTCCAGGCGGCCGGCATCGGCTTTGCTCAGGGTCAGCACCTCGTCCAGCAATTGGGTCAGACGCCACACCGCGCCGTGGATGTCATCGAGCATCTCGCGACGCTCATCAATGGGCAGGCGGGTATCATAGTCGCGCAAGAGATCCGCGGCTGAAAGGATCATCGCCAGCGGGGTGCGGAATTCATGTGAAGCCATGGAGACGAAACGCAGTTTCATCTCGGTGAGTTCGCGCTCGCGCGCCAAGGTGCGGCGCGAATCCTCCTCCCGCTCATGCAGTTCGCGATGAGCCGCGCGCAGTTCGATGAGGCTATTTTCGAGGCGGCAATTGGTTTCCAGCAATTCCGTGGTGCGCCGCTGCACGCGCTGTTCCAGTGCCTCGTTGAGGTCGGCGAGCTGGTTTTCCAGAAAGCGGCGCGCCGTGGTGTCGCGGGATACCACCACCAGCCGCAGCGGCGTTCCACATCCGCAGGTGATGATGTTCGATTGCGATTCGATGTAGCGCAACTCACCCCGCGCGTCGATGACGCGATATTCGGCACGACGCCCTTGCCCGTCGCGCATGACTTGCTGGAAAAGGTCTCGCAAGCGCTGCTGATCCTCGGAGTGAATCTGGGCGAACGAATCGCTGCCAGGTTCCGACGCCGCGTCTCCGAAAAGCGCCCTAAAGGACTGGTTGACATAGATGCGCCGGCCCACGGTATCGAGCACCGAAATCATGTCCTGGGTGCTGGAGGCAATGGCCTCGAAGCAGTGGCTCGCGGCTTGCGCGGGCTGGAGCGGACGATTGAGCACAAACGGCACAGCTTCGGACATGGCGGTTACGCAGAGGTCGTTGATCCTGACCATCTCCGTAGCAGATGCCGTGCCAGGCCAAGCCTGGAGGGGCTTGGTTAGGTCCAAGGGGGCTTGTCAGCCCGGTTTCTTAGGCGCGGGTGTCGCGAAAAACCAACGGCTAGGATTTGAAGAGCGCCGGTTCTATTTGATGGCGGTTGAGCAAGGTATAAAAGTCGCTGCGGTTTCGTTTCGCGATTCGGGCCGCCTGCGTGACGTTACCGGCGGTGATCTTCAAGAGTTGCAGCAGGTAATCGCGCTCGAAAGCGCGGCGGGCCTCATCGAAGGAACTCATGTCTTCGCTGGGCCGCGACAGTGCGCGCTCCACCAGAGTGAGCGGCACGATCGGCGTGGTCGCGAGCGCGACGCATTTTTCGATCACATTGAAGAGCTGACGCACGTTTCCAGGCCAGGTGGCGCGCACCAGCGCTTCCGCTGCGTCGCTGGCAAAGCCGTTGACGGTCTTGCGGTACTTCTGCGCGAGTGTTGCCAGAAAGTGCCCGGCGAGCAGCGGGATATCCTCGCGGCGTTCGGATAGCGGCGGCAGCTTGAGGTTCACCACGTTGACGCGGTAGTACAAATCCTCGCGAAAACGGCCGGCGGCGATTTCGGCATCGAGATCGCGGTGGGTGGCGGAAATCACCCTCACGTCCACGGCTAGCGTGCGGGCCGCGCCAACCGGGCGCACTTCTCGCTCTTGCAAGACGCGCAGGAGCTTCACTTGCAGCGGCAAGGGCATGTCGCCGATTTCATCCAGGAAGAGGGTGCCGCCCTGCGCCTCTTGAAACAAGCCGCGATGGTCGCGGACGGCGCCAGTGAAGCTGCCTTTGACATGACCGAAGAGCTCGCTTTCGAGCAGGTGCTCAGGGATGGCTCCACAGTTGACCGCGATGAACGGAGCTTCGCGCCGGCGGCTCCAGTCATGGATGGTTTGCGCGAGCAGTTCCTTGCCGCTGCCAGTATCGCCCAGGATCAGGATGGAGGCATCGGTATCGGCGACGATGCGTGCCTCGTCGAGCACGGCCTGCATGACTTGGCTGCGCGTGATGATCGGCAGGTCGTCCTGGTCTCGGCTGGCGGCGGCAAAATGCCCGGCCAGTGCCTTGTCGATTTCCGCGAGCAGAGCCTTGGCTTCATAGGGCTTGGTGACAAAGCCGAACACTCCGCGCCTGGTCGCGTCCACCGCCTCGGGAATGGTGCCGTGCGCGGTGAGGATGATCACCGGCAACATCGGAAAGTTCCTGCGCACCGCGTCGAACAGCGCCAAGCCATCCATCCCGCCCATACGCAGATCGGTGAGCAGGAGATCGGGCTTTTCCGCGGCAAGCACCGCCAAGGCCTTTTCCCCGCTCTCGGCCGCAAGCACCTTGAAACCTTCCTCGCGCAGCAGGATGCCGAGGAGTTTGAGTAGCGTGGGATCGTCGTCAACCGTCAAGATGGTCGCGCGGTGAGGCATGTTTCCCTCCCTGAGGAACACGCGCATTGTACCGCGTTCAACCGGCAAGCTCGCCTTCACTTCCTGGGCGTGGCGAACGCGCGCGGATGCCAGCTCAAAGCGAAACCCTCCTCTTCCGGCGGACAGCGCCAGCGCTGAGCGATCGCGTGATTGGGAACGGCGGCGACTTCGCCATCACAACAGAGCACCGGCCAGCTCCCGCGGGCCCAAACGGGAACGCCTCCAGCGCGCAAGAGTTCGCGCACGCTGCGCCCGCGCCCGTCGGGTTGGAGCACAATACGTGCTCCAGGCGGGCAGGGAAGGACGCGATATCGTCCCTTGCCAAGCGTTTCCCGGCAAAGTCCGGTGCCTTGCGCGGGCTGGCAGCGCAGCGTGCCGTGCGGCAAGCACAGCTCCGCTTCGCCTTTCCATACGAGGTCGAAATCCTCAAGCGCAGGCAACACAAAGCGCAGACAGGTGGACTCGCGAACCAGGCGCGCCCCGGCGCAAGTCAGTTCCAGGCGAGCATCGGGCCGCTCGCTCTCGAGATTGCGCATCAGTGCGGCAAGCCGGGCCTCGCTGGGTGGCACTAACCCGGCCAGGTGGAAGTATTGGCGCAAGAGGTTTTTGGCGCGACCCGGGGGAAGGGCTCGCAACTGCGCGAGATCGAGACCGTCTTCGATACTGGCAGGCAGGCCGTCTAGGCACGCTAATTGCGCGAGGAGGTCGGCTGCCTCGGCGCAATGGCGGGCGCTGCGCACTAGCGTTTGCGGATAGCCCGGAAAGAACTCAGCCAAGCGTGGCGTGATCTCGTGGCGCAGCGCGTTGCGCCGCCAGCGCAGGTCGTCGTTGCTTTCGTCTTCGATCCAGACAAGTGCCCGCGATTGTGCCCAGGCGAGGAGGTCGGCGCGCGTGTAGCCCAACAGCGGTCGCCAGAAGCCGGGTCGCCCAGGCGACCATTCGGGCATCGCGGCAAGCCCGGCGACGCCGGCGCCGCGCAGCAATTGCAGCAGCAGGGTTTCGGCCTGATCGTCGGCGTGATGCGCCAGCGCCACGATCTCCACGGGCAACTCCCGCAGGGCTCGGTGGCGAGCTTCGCGGGCCGCGGCTTCGAGGCTTTCCTGCGGGCGGCGTGGCACGTTCACGCGGGTGTACGAATAGGGCACCTGAAGTCGCGCGCACAATTCGGCACAGAAGTCGGTCCATGCCGTGGCGTGAGAGGAGAGTCCGTGATGGACGTGATGGGCGCTCAGTTCAAACGACGCAGCCTGGCGTGCCGCGTGCAGGGCATGCAGGAGAACGACCGAGTCGACCCCGCCGGACAATCCGAGCGCGATTGAGTCATGCGGCTGAAAGCGGCTCCGGATGACGGCGACCAGCGCCGCAACCAAATCAGGAGGGCAGTTCCTTGAACTTGCCATAACCCAGGAGCCGCTCGGTGCGGGTGGCGAGCAGCGCGTCGAGCGGCCGCTCCTGGACTTGCCGCAGTGCCTCTTGCAGCGCCTTCTTCACGCTGCTCATGGTCGCCGAGGGGTCGCGATGGGCGCCGCCCAGCGGCTCGTTGACCACCTTGTCCACCAGCCCCAAGGCTTTGAGGCGATGCGCCGTGATGCCCAAGGTTTCCGCGGCTTCGGGCGCTTGTTCGGCGGATTTCCACAGAATCGAGGCGCAGCCTTCGGGTGAAATCACGGAATAAGTGGCGTATTGCATCATGAGCAGTTGATCGCCCACGGCGATGGCGAGCGCGCCCCCTGAACCGCCTTCACCGATGACCAAGCAGACGATCGGTACTTTGAGCCCGGCCATTTCATACAGGTTGCGGCCGATGGCTTCGGATTGCCCTCGTTCTTCCGCGCCAACCCCGGGGTAGGCGCCGGGGGTATCGACAAAAGTGATTAGTGGAAGGTTGAATTTCTCGGCCAGGCGCATCAGACGCAACGCTTTGCGATAACCTTCTGGCCGCGGCATGCCGAAGTTGCGGAAAATCTTCTCGCGCGTGTCGCGCCCTTTCTGGTGACCGAGGACCACCACCGACTGGCCGTTGAAGCGCGCCAGCCCCCCTACGATGGCCGGGTCGTCACCAAAGCTGCGGTCGCCGTGCAGTTCGTGAAAGTCAGTGAAAAGGTTCTGGATGTAATCGAGGGCGTAGGGCCGCTGCGGGTGCCGCGCCACTTGGGCGATTTGCCAGGCACTGAGCTTCCCGTAGATCTCTTTGGTGAGCTGCTGGCTCTTTTTCTGCAGACGGCCGATCTCGTCGGAGATGTCGACCGCGGAGTCTTCATGCACGAAGCGCAGTTCTTCGATTTTCGCCTGCAAGTCGGCGATGGGCTGCTCGAATTCCAGGAAGGTCTGTTTCATAAACCACCTATCCCCAAGGCGGGCGCCAATGATACTCCATTCCGGGGAAGGTGGCCAAACGGGGTTACTGGGGGGTATCCGCAAGTGCTTGATTCATCGATTTCGCGGAAACGCCGCGCTCAGAAGGGTAGGCGCTCGATGGATAACTCCCGGCCGCCGGGCAAAACGAGCGTGCCGGTCTGGGGGTCGGTAAACCATAAGCTCACGCTGCCGACATTGGCGTTGACGAGCGTGGCGGGCCGGTAAGTACCAGTCAGCGTCTGGCCCTGGCCGTATTGTTGCCATTGGCCGGTATATCGCCCCGCGCTCTCTTGTGCGTTAGCGAGGTACCAGACTGCGCGACCGTCGGCTTCATACAGAAAGGCGCTGGCGACCAGTGTGCCGCCTTGTTGCTCCAAGTAGAAGCCGCGCCCGTTCTCACTGCTGTTCCACCACCAGCCAGTTTCGGGCGCGCTGCTCGGGCTGGGCGTGGTGTCCCACACCGCGCGCTCGATGGGCACCGTGCCGCCTGGCCATTGCAGCGTGCAATGGTCCTCAGTGTCGCAAGCGAGTGCGAGGTCTCCGACGCTGCCCTGCAGCGTTGCCGGCTGATAGTCCAAGGTGAGCACTTGGCCACCCGCGTAGGCGTCGAGACTGCCGCGGTAACTGCCATCGGCAAAGAATCGTCCGGCGGAAATGTGCCAAGTGGCATGTCCCGTGGCGTCGTAAAGATAAGCAACCAGGAAAAGCACATTGCCGCTCACTTCCAGAGTAAAGCCGCGCCCACTCTCTTGCGGATTCCACCACCAGCCGCTTTTTGGAAAGGGTGCGCGAGTGCTGGCTTCGATGAAGGCGAACATGCTGTTGTAAGCGTTGGCATTGCCCGGCAAGCCGTGGTGCGTGCCGGTGGGATCGCGATAGAGATAGGCGCTCCCGCCATGGGTATTGATGAAGTCCTCGCCCTGCGGCATTTCCTCGCACATGCTCCAGCCGTGATCGTTGTCGCGATCGCCGCAGTACATCCAGGAACGAATGCCGCGCACCGCGCTGGGGTTGCTCTTGGCGGCTTCTACGGTGGGGAACATCAGCATGCCGGAGGTCATCGGGCTCACGGTGCTGCCGCTTGCGGCGATCTGCCCTCGAAACAAGCGCAAATCGGCGACGTCACGCACGATTACCGCGAAGGAGGCCGCGCTGCCGACCGAAAAACCCTGGAGCCACGAATCGGCATCGTCGAACGGGCAATGGGCCTTGATCATGCCCACGAGTTCCTTGATGCGTGAGTACAAGACCTCATCGCTCCAAACCGTAGGCGTGCCGGCACCCCAGGAAAGGCCAAGGAAAGCGTAGCCGCGGTCGGCAAATTGCGAATGCCAGTCGCTCCACTCGGCCTCGGCATAGCCACCCGTGCCATGCAGATTGACGATGACGATCTTTTTGGCTGCGGTGTGGAAAGATGACGGCACCCACACCGCGTAATAGTGAGTCTCATCCACCGGGATGAGTTTGCCGCCAGCGGCGAGGAAAGACGAACGTTGCTGGGCGCTGAGTCGGCTGGGCCAGAAGACGCCGGGGGGATTGGGGTGGGTGGCCAAGAAGGCTTGGCAACTCGCATTGTCCGTTGCCGCCCCCGTGGCCCGACCCAAGGACGAGGCGAGCAGGCAAAGGAGCAGGCCGGCGCGCAGTAGAATAAACCAACTTTCGCTCGACTTCATGACGCCCTCCAGGCGGACTCTTCGGCCGACGGCGGCAAGCCGCCGGCGCGAGAATTGTTCGTCAGCCTACCGCGGCAAGGGCCTCGAAGGTATGAGCGCAATGCGGCGAATTGTAAGAGCCTATTTCGTTGTGGGCCTGGCTATAGATCGGTCGAATCTCTGCCGCTAGTTCTCGCCAGTGACCACGCCGCCGCAAAGGCGGATGATCAATGCGCCTGGTGCCCCGCATGATCTTTCGCAGCACTCGCCGGGGATTTCGCCAACGGCGTGAAGCGCGCCTGTTCCGCCGCTTTGCCGGCCAGCGTGACGGACACCACCGCTTTCAGTTGTGAGGTGGACGCGTAGGTTCCCGAACCTTTCAGACGGTTGTCCCCATCTGGAACCAGTGTGACGGTGGCTTTGGTCTTGCCCGACAGCAGGGTCACAGTGCCTTTGGCTTGCGTCGTCGGCACGGGGGCGCCGGCGTGGTCGGTGACATAGACGAAGACCGGATTGTCCTTGGCCTCCTTGCTGTCCCTAGCCACCACCAACTCGAAGTGGTAGTTGCCGGCCATGCGCACTTGCCCGCCATGGGGTGCGCTTTGTGTATCGAGATACTCATCGGTATGTGCGAGCACCCCGGTGGGCGAGAAAACCAGCAGGCCTGTGGCCAGGGTTGTTGCGAACAAAATTTTGCCAAGCATCATCGTCTCCTTGATGGGTAAGAACAGGCGTGAATCAAAAACTCTCCGAGTTCCGTTCCGCCAGCAATCGCTGCAAAGGCTTCTCGCCCCACAGCCAGAACATCAGCGGTGTCAGCAGCGTATCGAGCAAGGTGGAACTGATCAGGCCGCCGAAGATCACCACCGCCACCGGGTGCAGCACCTCCTTACCGGGCGCATCGGCCGAGAGCAGCAAGGGCAGCAAGGCGAAAGCAGCTACCAGGGCGGTCATCAGCACCGGCGTCACGCGTTCGAGCGAACCGCGCACGATCATCCGCTGGCCGAAAACCTCGCCCTCGAAGGCGCACAGGTTGATGTAGTGGCTGATCTTGAGAATGCCGTTCCTGGTGGCGATGCCGGTCAGGGTGATGAAGCCCACCAGCGCCGCCACCGACAGTGGCTCGCCCGATATCCACAAGGCGATGACGCTACCCACCAGCGCCAGCGGAATGTTGCCCATGATGATGAAAACCAGCGTCGCCGAACGATAACGGCTGTACAGCACCAAAAAAATCATGCTCAAGGAAATCGCCGCCAGCACGGCAATCAACCGCGTCGCCTGCTCCTGCGCCTGGAACTGACCTTCCAGCGCGGTGGAGTAGCCTTCGGGAAAGGGATAGCTCGCCAGTTCACCGCGAATGTCGGTGATTACCCGCGATAGATCACCGCTGCCGGCGTTGGCGGACAACACGATGCGTCGGCGCGAGTTCTCGCGGATGACTTGGTTGGGACCGTCGCTTTCTTCGATGCGGGCGATTTTCGACAAGGGCACGAAACCGCGCGGCGTTTCGATCAGCAACCCCGCCAGCGCTTGCGCTCCGCGAGCGTCTTCGGGCAGACGCACCAACAGATCGAAGCGCCGGTTTCCTTCGACGATCTGGGTCACTCGCTCGCCAGCAACCCATTGTTCGAGGCTGCGCAGCAAATGGCCCGGCGCCACGCCGTAGCGCGCCGCTTCGGCGTAATCGAGATGGATGTTCACTTGCGGGATCAACACCTGCTTTTCGATCTGCAGATCGGTGATGCCGGGAACGCGTGCCAGGCGTTCCCGCAGACCCGCCGCCAGACCGCGCAGGGTTTCGAGATCATCGCCGTAGATTTTGAGCGCGATTTGCGCGCGCACGCCGGAGAGTAAATGGTCCAGGCGGTGCGAGATCGGCTGCCCGACGCTGGATACCGCAGGCAGGGCGGTCAAGCGCTGGCGTATGTCGGCGATGATTTCGGCGCGCTGACGCGCTGAGGCCTGGAGATCGACATCCATCTCGGTGTAGAACACGCCTTCGGCATGTTCATCGAGCTCGGCACGCCCGGTACGCCGGCCCACCTGGGTCACTTCGGACACCTGTTTGACCCATTCTTCCGCCAGGGTGCCGACGCGGTTCGACTCGGCGAGCGAGGTGCCCGGATTGAGTAGCACGTTCACCGTCAACGTGCCTTCGTTGAACGGCGGCAGGAAAGATCGCGGGAAGAAGGGAAGGCTGGCGCCGACCAGCACCACCGCGGCGAGGGCGACGGCGAGCAGCGTGCGCGCATGGTCGAAGGACCAATGCAACAAGCGCGCGTCCTGGCGCTTGAGCCAGATGACCAGCGGGCTGCCCTGTTCAGATGACCGGTGCGGGAAGATGGAGGACAAACACTTTGGTGCTGCGAAGCGGGGGCGCTCTCCGGTCAGCAGGTAATAGGCCAGCACCGGCGTCAAGGTTACCGACACGAGCATGCTGGCCAGGATGGAGACGATGTAGGCCACCCCCAGCGGCGTAAACAGCCGGCCCTCGATACCGGGCAGGACAAAGAGGGGCACGAACACCAAGACGATGATCAGCGTTGCGTAGACGATGGCGGAGCGTACCTCCAGCGTTGCCGCGGCGATCACCTTGATCGCCTCGTTTTGGCTTCGGCCGGCGCTGTGCGCCTTAACGTTCGCTTCGCTCACGTGAGCCTGCGCCGAAACGCTTTGCGGCGCCCCGGCCAGGTGCCAGGAGGTGTTTTGGCTTCGGCCGGCGCTGTGCGCCTTAACGTTCGCTTCGCTCACGTGAGCCTGCGCCGAAACGTTTTGCGGCGCCCCAGCCAGGTGCCAGGAGGTGTTTTGGCTTCGGCCGGCGCTGTGCGCCTTAACGTTCGCTTCGCTCACGTGAGCCTGCGCCGAAACGTTTTGCGGCGCCCCAGCCAGGCGCCGCAGAACGTTTTCCACGCCGACGACGGCATCGTCGACCAGTTCGCCGATGGCGATGGCCAGGCCGCCCAGGGTCATGGTGTTGATCGACAGGCCAAACCAATGAAACACCAGCGTCGTGATCAGCAAAGAAGCGGGAATCGCCGCCAGCGAGATCACCGTAGTACGCACATTGAGCAGGAACAGGAAAAGGATGACCGCGACCATGACGGCGCCGTCGCGCAGTGCCTCCTCGACGTTGCTCACCGAGCGCTCGATGAAATCGGCCTGCTTGAACAAAAAAGCGGGGGCCGCGACACCGGGCGGCCGGTTCTTGGCTAGCTCCGCCACCGCCTTCTCGACTTCGCGGGTGAGCGCGACGCTGTCCGCGGAGGGCTGCTTCTGCACCGACAGAATCACCGCCGGCTTGCCCTGATAACCGCCATCGCCACGTTTCATGGCGGGCGCCAGGCGGACGTCCGCCAACTGCTTGAGCAACACCGGTTGGCCGTTCTTCACCGCCACCACCAGATTCTGCAAGTCCTCGACGCGACTGGTGCGCCCGATGGCGCGGATCAGGAATTCGCGCCCTTGCGCTTCGAGAAAACCCCCGCTGGTGTTGGCGCCGAAATCGCGCAAGGCGGCGTCTAGCCGTTCGCGTTCCACGCCCAGTGCCTGCAACTGCGCGGGCTTGGGTTCGACGCGATACTGGCGAACCTCACCGCCGATGGAAATGACCTGTGCCACCCCCGGGATGGTGAGCAGCCGCGGCCGCATCACCCAGTCGGCGTATTCGCGCACGACCATGGCGCTCGCCTTTTCCGGGTCGGCGCCAGTGTCGATGGGTAGGGCGATCAAGAGAATTTCGCCCATGATGGAGGCGATCGGTCCCAACTGTGGCACGATGCCCGGCGGCAACTGCTCGCGCACGAGATTGAGGCGTTCGGCGACCTGCTGGCGGTTGCGGTAGATGTCCGAACCCCAGGCGAACTCGACATAAACGATCGACAGACCCACACCGGAAACCGAGCGCACACGGGTCACCCCCGGCATGCCGTTGATGCCCGATTCGATGGGAAAGGTGACGAGCTGCTCCACCTCTTCCGGCGCCATGCCGCCCGCTTCGGTCATGAGGGTGACGGTCGGCTTGTTGAGGTCGGGAAAAACATCGACGGGCATCTGGCGCAGCGTGAGCGCACCATAGACCATCAGCAGCAGCGAAACGGCCAGCACCAGCCAGCGCTGCCGGAGACTGGCGTAAACGAGGTAATCGAACATGCTGGCCGACTCGCTCAGCGCACTTGCGTGAGCAGGCTCGCGCCTTCGGTGACGACGCGTTCGCCGTCATGTAATCCAGCGATGACCGCGACCGTGGTGGCATCGAGTGGCCGCGTGCGCACCTTTCTGGCGACGAAACGTTCCGCTTCGCGATGGACCCAGACCGCCGCGTCGTAGCCTTCCCCCGCGCCAACCCGGGTCAGCGCTTGGAGTGGCACGGCCTCGCCGCGGAAACCTCGGCTGCTGCGCACAAAAACCTTTACCGGCTGCCCGACCGCGAGCAAAGCCCGTTCGTCGCGGGGGGGCGAGGGTCGCTTGCCGTGCTCTGTCTGCTGAGCCGCCGCGTGGGCTTCGACGACACGAAAGAGCAGGGGCAATGCTTGTTCGCGCAACTGCCGGCCCGCACCCACGAAACGCAGGTCCAGGGCGCTGGTGCCGGCCAAGGCGCTCGCCGAATGAAAGGTGCTGCCGATCTGAGGATCGTAAGCCAAGGCCTCGACGGCGAGTCGCGTCGGATCGACGATTTCGAAAAGTACCTCGCGAGCGTCGACGATTTGTCCGGCCACCAGGTGGTGCGAGGCGCTGATCACACCACTGGCCGGCGCGCGCAGGGGTTCGGCGTGGTCCACACTGGCGGCGATGAAGGCGCGGCGCCGCTGCAGCGCGGCGCGTTCGATCCGGGCGGCTTCGATTTCCTTTTGCGGCAGCGCGCCTTCGAGCTGCTCGTAGCGCTTGACGCGCTGGTCGGCGATGGCCAGTTGCGCTTCGAGTTCCGCGAGTTGCGCTTTCTGGTTGCCCTGTTCGATGGCGCTGGCAACGGGCCGCAAATAGACCAGCACTTCACCTTTGCGAACCTTGCGGCCGCCCACCGGCATTCCCTTGGGACCGGGCTGCACACTGCCGGCAAAAGGCGCTTGCACGCGGCCGCTGGTTTCCGGGTCGGCGATGACGGTGCCGTTGAGTTCGAAGGCCGCTGTCAAGTTCGCGCTTCGAACCTGGACGGTGCGGATGCCCAGCTGCCTTTGCAGGAGTTTGGGCACGAAAAGGCTGCCGTCCGCCAGGCGTTGCGGCCCTTCCCGGGCAGCGGGGAGCACGGCGCCAGCGGCCGGCGGCTGCGTTTTGGCGGCCTTGCCGTGGTCCTCGCCTTCGTGAGCCAAGGCCGTGGCGCAGACCAGAGCGAGAACAAGGCCGGCGAGTGGTTTGGCGGTTGCGATCATGACTTCACTCCCGAGTTTTTCCTGGTTTGCGAGCACGAATCAGGAGCAGCGCCGCCGTCAGCGCCAGTGCGACGCCGGCAAGCCAGCGGACCCATGGACTTCGTTCGTGGAGAGCAGAGGGCAAAGGGTCCGTCGTCGCGGGAATCTCCAGCGTGGTCGTCAACAGATCGGCGGTATCGCCGGCTTCGATGGAAATCGTCAAGGGCAGCTTCGCGCCGGGAGCGGCGTCGGCCAGCGCAGCTAGCGCGAGGACATAAACGCCCGGAGTCTCTTCCTGCGCGAGCGCGTTTTCCCCGTTAGCTTCGATCTCGATCTTGGCTCCGGTGACCGGCTCGTTGCTGACGAAGCGATCCGCGGTGAGACGCAGGCGCTGGCCCGCCCGCGGGTTTGCTTCGAGCACGGCGACCAGTTCGAATTGGTCGCTTTGCGCCACGGCGCGCGGCGCCACGGCGAGGGTAGCCAGCGGCGCATGACCCTCGTCGCCGTGGACTTCGCCGCCATGGGCGAGTGCGCCGGTGACGACGAGACTGGCTGCGATCAGCAGGCTCGGGATGGAGAGAAAAAGATCGACGCGAGCAGTCACGGGAGAATTCCTCGGGCTTGATTGATCCTCGCCTGCGCCGCCGCGAAGGCTAAGGTGGCCCGCCGCAGATCGAGATGTGCTTCGTTGGCGGCGGCGCGCACACGCATGAATTCCGCCAAGCCCAGCTCGCCCAAGACAAACGCCTTCTCCTGCAGCGCCAGGCGCTCCGTTGCCAGCCCAGCGCGGGTTTGCGCGGCTTGCTGGATGGTTCGGGCGCTGTCCAGCGCGGCCAGCGCCGCGCGCTCTTCCGACTCCACTTCGGCGGCGGTTTGGCGATGTTCCGCCTCGGCCCGGATCAGTTCGGCGTTGGCGGCGGCTATCTTCGGCGCGTTGCGGGCCGCGCTGGCGAAGGGGATGCGCAGGCCGATGCGCACCGTATCGAACTTGGGCGCAGCAGGCTCGCTGCGCGCTCGCACGATGCCCAGGGAGATTTCCGGCGGCTCGCGGCGGTCCTCTCGCGTGACCTGCATTTGGGCACGCGCGCGCTCGACCGCGGCTAGCGCCAAACGCAGGCGCGGATGCGGCGTCTCGGAGGCGCGGGCGACGGCTTCGTCGAAGACCGCAGGTAGATGGTCGAAACCGGTCAACACCCGATAGCGCTCCAAGGCCTGGTGTTCGCGCGTCGCGGCTTCCGCGGCGGCGCTCCGGGCGGCGAGTGCTTCTTCCTGAGCGAGCAGGAGGTCGGCGCGCGCCAGATCGCCCGCCTGCACCCGACGGGCGACTTCAGCTTCGAGCTTTTCGGCGGTGGCAAGGCGCTGCGTGGCGATCTCCCATTCCGCTCGATCCGTCGCGAGGTTCCAGATCGTGGTGCGCAGTTCCCCGGCAATGTGCAAGCGGGCCGCGGCCACGGCCGCCTCGGCAGCGGCGGAGTCCTTGGCGGCCAAGGTTCGATGCGCTTCGCGCTGCCCAGGAAGCCAAAGCGGAAGAGCCAGCTCGATCTCGCGTTCGCGCTCGCCGCGTCGCTCATGGAAGCGGTCGCTTTTTTCGCTGATGCCGAGCGACGGCGGCTGCGGTAACCAGCTGTCAGCCGCCGCCTGGCTCGCTTCGGCCAGGCCGTGCCGCGCCTGGGCGAGGTGGACCGAGACCGCCCGCTCCCAGGCGTGGTCGAGGGCGTCGTGCAAGCTGTGATCGGCCCAGGCCGGTGCGCCGGCCCAGCCGAGCAGCAAGGCCCAGAGCCACATTCGCTGCGATTGCACAGTCGGCTGCTTCACCGGTAGGACTGATACACGGCCGCCCTGCCGTCCCGCTTGATCAACAGGACCTCGTAGGGATCTTTGCGACCCCCGTAAGCTGGACCATCCATGCCGGGCGAGCCGACGGGCATGGCCGGCACCGCGAGGCCGATCGCGGCCGGCCGTTCCTGCAAGAGGCGCCGAATTTCCCGTGCCGGAACGTGTCCTTCGAGGACATATCCGCCGATGCGGGCGGTATGACAGGAACCGAATTCGAGGGGCATGCCCAGTTTTTCGCGGATTTCGGCGTTTCCGGTATCGACGCTGCGGACGACGAAGCCATGGGCCCTCAAGTGTTCGACCCAGTCCTGACAGCAACCGCAGCTAGGGCCTTTCCAGACTTCGATGGAGTTTTCTTCTTTGCCGGCGTGAGCCCAGGGCGCCACGGCGGCGACGAGGAGCAAGCCAAGGAAAGAGCGTCGAGCACGCGAGGTCATGGCGGGTTTCTTTTGTGTTGTACGGGAAGCCATCTTGCAGGGCGCTCACCGACACCAACCTGACCCGCGGATTACATTTCTGTAAGCTATGCGCTGGCCCGTGCCTCGCGGAGGAGAATGCGTCGAGCGAGCGGCGCGATGGGATGCCCGATGAAGATCTTGATCGTCGAAGATGAGCCGAAAACCGGAACCTACTTGAAGCAGGGATTGGTCGAAGCCGGTTTTGTCGTCGATCTGGCGACCGACGGCCAGGACGGCTTGCACCTCGCGCTCGGCGAAGCCTACGATCTCGCGGTACTCGACGTGATGTTGCCGGGCATCGACGGTTGGCAGGTGTTGCGCGAAATTCGGCGGGCCGGCAAGGAGCTGCCGGTGCTCTTTTTGACCGCGCGCGATCAAGTCGATGACCGGGTGAAGGGCTTGGAACTGGGCGCCGACGACTATTTGGTGAAACCTTTCGCTTTTTCGGAGCTGCTGGCGCGGGTGCGCAGCCTGCTGCGCCGTGGCAAGGTGAAGGAGCCCGATACCTTGCGCATCGCCGACCTGGAGATGGATTTGCTGCGCCGGCGCGTCACCCGCGGCGGGCAGCGGGTCGATCTCACCGCCAAGGAGTTTTCTTTGCTCGAACTACTGCTGCGCCGGCAAGGCGAAGTGCTGCCGCGTTCGCTCATCGCCTCGCAAGTCTGGGACATGAACTTCGATAGCGACACCAATGTTATCGAGGTTGCCATGCGGCGGCTGCGTGCCAAGGTGGACGACGGCTTCGAGCCGAAACTCATACGCACGGTGCGCGGCATGGGCTACGTGCTGGAAATGCCGCAAGCGTGATGAAAGCGCCCTATTCCATCCTCTTCCGACTCACGCTCTTTTTTTCGGTATCGTCCACGCTGGTTCTGATCGTCATCGGATATTGGGTTGGCGCGGCGGTGGAGAGGCATTTCGTCGAACAAGACGTTCATGCCTTCCAAGCCAAACTGACGCTCATCGAGCACACCCTGAGCCAGGAGGCTTCAGCGAAGGGCACAGAACAGTTGAATGCGCTTCTGGCTGGACCGATAGTCGGGCACGACGGCGTGGAGGTGGCGATTCGCGATCGGGCGGGCGCAACCCTGTTCGTCAGCAGCGGCGCCGCGGTGTTAGAGCCGCTATTGGCGCACGTGCAAGCGGGGCAAGTCGCCGATTTCGCGTCGCCGCATGTCTGGTCGGCCGCGGGGCGCAACTATCGTGGCGTGGTGGTCCGGGTCGATGCGGCGCACTCGCGCGAGGCGGAGCCCACCCTGGCTTTGGGACTCGACATCGCGCATCACCTGGAATTCCTGGCGAGCTTTCGGCGCAACCTCTGGGCGGCGGTCGTGGCCTGTATCCTGCTGACTGGAGTATTCGGCTGGTTTGCGGCAAGGCGCGGCTTGGCGCCCTTGAGCGCGATGGCGGCGGTAACCCGGGGCATTTCGGCGAGCCGCTTGCAGGATCGTCTCGAGATTCGCAGTTTGCCCATAGAACTGCAAGGCCTGGGTTCGGCGTTCAACGAAATGCTGGAGCGGCTAGAAGATTCCTTCCGACGCCTGTCGGACTTTTCTTCCGACCTCGCACACGAGTTGCGCACGCCCATCAGCAATCTGATGACGCAGACTCAGGTCGCCCTGGGCAAAGCGCGCAGCGCCGAGGAGTACCGCGAGGTGCTCTACTCCAACCTCGAAGAATACGATCGTTTGGCCAGCATGATCGCCGACATGCTCTTTTTGGCCCAGGCCGATCACGGCTTGCTGGTGCCGCGCCAAGAGACCGTTGATCTGGCCCGGGAGACCGCGAAACTCTTCGAGTTCTATGAAGTGCTCGCCGAAGAGCGCGGCGTCGCCCTCCTGCGGCGGGGCGAAGGCTGCGTGCGTGGCGATGCGGCGATGCTACGCCGCGCGCTATCCAACCTTCTCGCCAATGCGCTGCGACATAGTGCCCGGGGCGGCACGGTCGAGGTCAGCGTCGAGGGGATGCCGCCCAAGCAACTGCGGCTGGCGGTGATCAACACCGGAGAGAGCATCCCGCCCGAGCACCTGGGGCGCATCTTCGACCGGTTTTACCGCGTCGATGCCTCGCGTCATCGCGAAGGCGAAGGAGCCGGGCTGGGATTGGCGATCACCCGGTCCATCGTCGTGGCGCACGGCGGGGAAATTGTGGCCGCTTCCGAAGGCGGGATAACCCGCTTCGAAATCCGCCTGCCTTCAGCCTGAGGGCAGCCGGGAGCGCCTGAATAGGCCGGCCGCTTCGTTGACCAGCAGCGCGCCGAGTACGATGGCGCCGCCCGCAAGGGCTAGGTCCGAGGGACGTTCGCCCACGCCCAGCCAAACCCACACCGGGCCCAGTATCGGTTCGAGTAGCGACAGCAGCCCCAGCTCCGAGGCCGACAGATCTTTGGCGGCACGGGTCATCAGGAGGCAGCCCGCACCGAGTTGAAGGCAGCCCATTATCGCGAGGATGCCGATGTCGTGGGCGCTGGCTTGCAAAGGCCAGGCGAAAAGCAAGGCGCCGCCCGCCGACCAAATGCCCGCCAGCAAGACCGTGGGTAGCATCGAGACATTGCGATCCGCGCGGCGCAGCAGGGTGACGTTGATGGCGAAACACAGCGACACGCCCAGCGCCAGGAGATTGCCGGTGAGGCGCCCCAGGTCTAGCGATTCCGCAAACATCAGGCAGATGCCACCAAAGGCGACTGCCATGGCGATCCAGGTTCGCCGAGGGGGGCGTTCATGCAGGAACCACCGCCCCGCAATCGCCGCCAAGAATGGCGACAAACTCATGATTACCAGCGTGTTGGCTACGGTGGTGCGGGTGATGGAGAGAATGAAAAAGAAGAAGGTGCCAGCCAGCACTAGGCTTGAGGCCAGTCCGATGCGCCCGACCGCGACCACTTGCGCGAGGAGCGCCCCGCGCTGCATGAACCCGAGAGTGACACCCACGAACAAGGCCATGAACAGCGAGCGCCAAAAGACGATTTCCCAGCCGTTGGCGACACTCGTCAAGCGCACCAGTATGCCGCCGGTGCTCCAGAAGAGCACGGCAACAAGCATGAGGGCGAGACCGCGGCGGTGCGCGGCGGAACGCGAGGGCATCGCGGTCAGGCTTTGGGTGTGTCTTCGCGCTGCCGCGTTTCCGGAATGGCCGGATGGCGGGCGATGAGCATCAACGCACCCAAGAGGATGAGCGCGCAGGGCAAGACGATATCGAGGGCGATGAACGCTTTGAGTCGCAGCATCCACAACAAGCCCAGACCGATCATCAACGGTCCGCCAATGACCGACTTCTTGGTGAGACCTTCCAGGAAGATGACGGCCCCGCCGGCGATGACCAGTACCCAGGCTGCAATCCAGCGGGTGTCGGGAATCCAGTCGAGGTTGTGCAGAAGCCAAAGACCGCCGACGGCGATGAGGATGATTGGAAGAGTGGCGTCCTTCATGGCCTGCTTGCATATGAGAAACAGCGGGAGTTTACCAGGGCCGGCGCATTGCAGTCGCACCGTTCTTGGAAAATTTGCCGGTCTGCGCGCACGGAATGCGCCACAAACGGGTTTTCGCCAATTGACGCCGAATTAAACGCACGGTTACCATCCACCGATGAACTCGATAAAGAATGGCAAGAAGCCTCCGCGCGCCGCCGCGGGGACCGAGCCGCCTGAGGAAAAACCCAAGCAAAGGCGCGATCCCGTGCGCACCAAGGCGCGCATCCTCAATGCGGCCACGCAGGAGTTTTCCCGCCACGGACTGGGCGGAGCAAGGGTAGAGCGCATCACCAAGCGCGCGGGCGCCAACAAGCGCATGCTCTATTACTACTTCGGGGGCAAGGAGCAGCTCTTTGTGGCGGTGCTGGAAAAGGCCTACGAGGACTTTGGCAATGCCCAGCGGGAATTGCATCTCGACGAATTTGAACCGGCCGAGGCGATGCGCCGCCTGATGGCCTTTCTCTGGGACTATTTTCTCGACAATCCCGAGTTCATTCGCCTTTTGAACAGCGAGAATCTGCATCAGGCGAAGCACCTCAAGCGATCGACGCGGGTGCATGAGCTCGCCAGCCATATTCTGTCCATTCTCGGGGGCGTGGTGCGCCGCGGCCAAGCGGCGGGCGTTTTTCGGCCCGATGTGGACATCAATCAGCTCTATATCACCGTCACCGGGGTGGGCTACTTTTATCTTTCCAATCGTTATACGCTCTCGACCTTGCTCGCCATGGATATGCTCGCGCCCGAGTCCCGCACGGCACGCCTTGCGCATATCACCGAGGTCGTCTTGGCCTACCTGACCGCCGGGTCTGCGGCGGCCCGAGTGCAAACGAGTCCTACGGAGCGGTCTTGACCGCTCGGCGCTCGTGCCAGAGCCGAATCGCTAGAGGCAGGAAAGAAACGACGACGATGCCGACGACGATGAAGCTAAGGTTGTTCTTCACCCACGGGATGTTGCCGAAGAGGTACCCCGCGTAAAGCATGGAGCAGATCCAAGCGATGCCGCCGATGATGTTGTATAAAAGAAAGCGCGCGTAGCTCATCTGCGCAACCCCGGCGAGGAATGGCGCGAAGGTGCGCACGATGGGCACGAAGCGGCCGATGATGATGGTGAAGCCGCCGTATTTGTCGTAGAAGCGCTGCGTGCGCAGCAGGTGCTCCTTGCGTAACCAGCGGGAGTCGGGCCGGTCGAACACTCTGGGACCGATGAAATGGCCTGCTCCGTAGTTGACCGAGTCGCCCGCTACGGCGGCGATCACCAGAGTGCCCGCCAGCAGATGAATGCTCACGCCGCTCGCGGCCGCAATGGTGCCGGCGATGAAAAGGATGGAGTCGCCCGGTAGAAACGGGAAGATCACCAAGCCCGTTTCCGCGAAGATGATCGCGAACATCACGACGTAGATTAGCCAAGCATTCTGGCCGACCAGACTGGTGAGCGTCTGGTCGAGCGCGAACAGGCTGTAGATCAGCGTGCTGAACATGGCCTGAGGCGCAGGTGATTCGCCGCAGACGGTAAATTCAGGGGATGATCTTCTCGGCCTCTAGGCCGTCTTTCTTCCTTTCAGGCTTGACCAAATCCTCGCGGGAAACGCCCATCAGCAATACCAGCGAGGCCATGACCATGGCCGAGGAATAGATGCCGAACAAGATGCCTATGGTCAGCGCCAGAGCGAAGTAATAGAGGGTTTCGCCGCCGAAAATCAGGATCGAGACCACCATGAACAGCGTGCTGCCGTGGGTGATGATGGTGCGCGAGAGCGTGCGAGTGATGGCATTGTTGATGATGTCCGCGACCGCGGTCTTGCGCATCAGCCGGAAATTTTCACGAATCCGGTCGGCGATGACCACCGATTCGTTCACCGAATAACCCAGTACCGCCAGCACAGCGGCCAGGACAGGCAGAGAGAACTCCCACTGGAACAATGCGAAAAAGCCTAGGATGATCACCACGTCATGCAGGTTCGCAATGATCGCGGCCACGGCGAAGCGCCATTCGAAACGCATCGCCAAATAAGCTGCGATGCCCAGAGACACCAGAAGCAGAGCCAGGCTGCCGTCATAGGCAAGTTCCTTGCCCACCTGCGGCCCGACGAATTCCACCCGTTGCTGGGCTGCGCTGGGGTCGTCTTTCTGCAGCTCCGCCATTACCTGTTCTGAAAGGCGAGCGCTGTCCACTCCAGGTTTCAGGGGCAGGCGAATCAGCACGCTCTTGGCGGTGCCGAAATTCTGCACCGCTACATCGGTGAACTCCATTCGTGCAAGCGTGGCGCGAATCTTGGCGAGATCGGCGGCTTGGGCGTAATTGACCTCCAGTACGGTGCCACCGGTGAAGTCGACGCCAAAATGCAGGCCGCGGGTGGCGAGGAATACCACTGCGGCCAGGAAGGTGACCAAAGAGATGATGTTGAATGCCCGCGCATGTTTCATGAACGGGATGTCGCGCCGGATACGGAAAAACTCCATGGTGTGTCCTTTGTGCTAGCGGGTGCGGGCGCGCCCTATGTTTGCGGGCGCCACACTTGGCCGATCGAGACCTTGTCGAGCTTCTTGCGGTTGCCGTAGATCAGGGCAACGAAGCCACGCGAAACGAACACCGCGCTAAACATGGAGGTCATGATGCCCAGGCAGTGCACCACCGCAAAGCCTCGGACAGGCCCGGAACCGAAGAGAAGCAGGGCGATGCCGGCGATGAGCGTGGTGACGTTGGAGTCGAGAATGGTGCCCCAGGCGCGTTCGTAGCCGGCGGCGATGGCTGCTTGCGGTGTGGCGCCGTTGCGCAATTCTTCTCGGATGCGCTCGTTGATCAGTACGTTGGCGTCGATGGCCATGCCCAGCGTCAGTGCGATCGCGGCGATGCCAGGGAGTGTGAGTGTGGCCTGCAGCATCGAAAGCAGTGACACCAGGAGTAGCAGGTTCACCCCCAGCGCCAAGCTCGAAATGACGCCGAAGAGCAAATAGTAGACGCACATGAAGATCACGATGCCGATGAAGCCATACAGAGTGGAATCAAAACCGCGCTTGATGTTGTCGGCCCCCAGGCTGGGGCCGACCGTGCGCTCTTCGACGATTTCCATGCTGGCGGCCAGGGCGCCGGCGCGCATCAGCAGGGCGATATCGTTCGCCTCGCGGGTATTCATTCGTCCGGTGATTTGGAAACGAGCACCCAGTTCGCTGCGGATGACCGGTGCCGTGATCAGTTCGGTCTTGCCCTTATCGATGAGCAGTATACCCATGCGCTTGCCGATATTCTCGCGCGTGATGTCCCGCACGATGCGCGCGCCGGCGTTGTCGACGGAAACGTGCACGGCGGGCTCGTTGGTCTGGCCATCGAATCCGGGCTGGGCATCGGTGATACGATCGCCGGTCAAGACTGCTTGGCGCTTGATCAGCACCTGCGAGCCGGAGCGATCGGTGTAGAGGTCGCTGCCAAAGGGCACATTGCCGCCGAGAGCGGATTCCAATGCGCCGGGTTCTTCATTGACCATGCGGATTTCAAGGGACGCGGTGCGACCCATGATGTCTTTGGCGCGAGCCGTGTCTTGCACGCCGGGCAACTGCACGACGATGCGGTCGGCCCCTTGCTGCTGGACAATGGGCTCGGCTACACCCAACTCATTGACACGATTGCGCAGAATCGTGATGTTCTGCTGCACGGCACCGTCCTGGATGCGCTTTTGCGCCTCGGCCTTCAGGCTGGCAACCAGCCGGATTTCCCCTTGGGTATCGGCTTCCTTGAGTAGCAGATCGGGGAATCCCTTGCCGATTTCAAACTCTGCACGCTTGCGGTCGGCGTCCTCGCGCAAACGCAGTACCACGTTCTGTCCGTCACGGGCAATGCCGGCGTAGGGAATCTTCTTGTCACGTAGAAAGGTCCGCAGGTCTCCTACGTATCGGTCGGCCGCCTTGTCCAGCGCCGCCTTCATGTCGACTTGCAAGAGGAAGTGCACACCGCCGCGCAGATCGAGGCCCAGATTCATGGGCAGCGCGCCGATGGCCGCCATCCATTGGGGGGAACTCGACAGCAGGTTCAACGCGACGATGTAGTTGTCGCCCAGCTTGGCTTGCAACACGTCCTTGGCGCGCAACTGGGTCTCGGGATCGTCGAACCGTACTTTGATGCCCGTTGCGTCCAGGGCGGCGCCGCGGTAGTTCACGGAACTGTCCTTCAGAGTGTCTTGGACCACTTGGAGGAGCGCCGTATCGACCTTCACGCTGGCGCGGTTGCTCGAAACCTGCACAGCCGGCACCTCGCCGAAAAGGTTGGGCAGGGCGTAGGCAAAGCCGATCAGCAACGCGAACGCAATGAGGAAAAATTTCCAGAGGGGATAACGATTCATGGCGAGAATCCGGCCGGGACCAGAAGAAGCGGCGAGGCCGGCATGTCCTCGCTGCTCGTCAAGTTCAGAGCGCCTTGATGGTGCCCTTGGGCAGCACCAGGCTCACCGCCGGGCGCTGGACGTTGATCTCCACGTTTTCGGCGATTTCGACGCCGACGTAGTTCTCGGAGAGCTTTGTGATGCGCCCTACGAGCCCACCGGCGGTTACCACTTCGTCGCCTTTCTGCAGAGCGTCAAGCATGGCCTTGGCTTCCTTGGCGCGCTTCTGTTGCGGGCGGATGAGCATGAAATAGAAAAGCACCAGGATGGCGACCATGGGCAACAGCCCCATCAGGTCAAAACCTTGTTGCGCCGGGGCGCCAGCAGCCTGGGCATAGGCGGTGGAAATCAGCACCTGGGGTTCCTCCAATTGAGTTGATAGTACGGCATCGACGATGCCGACGAGCGTTGGCGATGGCGGTCCGGAGATTCAAGCTCCTCCGTGAGCGCCCGACAAATCACATTATTCTAACATGCTCGCCCGGTCGCGGCGGAACTCCGCCAGGAAGCGCGCCAGTCGCCCCTCGGCAGTGGCGGAACGCAGGTTCGCCATCAAGCCGTGGTAGAAGTAGAGATTGTGCAGGGTGTTGAGCCGAGCCCCCAGAATCTCCTTCACCTTCTGCAGATGATGCAAATAGGCGCGGCTGAAATGGCGGCAAGTGGGGCAGCCGCAGGTCTCGTCCAAGGGGCGGGTATCGTCGCGATACTTGGCATTCCTGATCTTGATGTCGCCAAAGCGGGTGAATAACCAGCCGTTCCTGGCATTACGCGTCGGCAAAACGCAATCGAAGAGGTCGATGCCCTGGCTCACCGCCGCCACGATGTCTTCGGGTGTGCCGACCCCCATGAGATAACGCGGTCGGTCGGCCGGCAGGCGCGGCGCCACATGCGCAAGTATGCGCGTCATGTCTTCCTTGGGCTCACCGACGGAAAGGCCGCCGATGGCGTAGCCGTCGAAGCCAATGGCTTCGAGGCCGGCCAGGGATTCTTCGCGCAAGTCTTCATACATGCCGCCTTGCACGATGCCGAACAAGGCATTGGGGTTGTCGCCATGCGCTGCGCGCGAACGCTCCGCCCAGCGCAACGACAAGCGCATGGAGTCGGCCGCCTCGCGGTGGCTGGCGGGGTAGGGCGTGCATTCGTCGAAGATCATCACGATGTCGGCGTTGAGCACGCGCTGGATGCGCATCGATTCTTCCGGGGTGAGCAAAAGGCGGTCGCCGCTGATGGGCGAGGCGAATTTCACACCCTCTTCGCTGATTTTGCGCAGCGCGCCCAGGCTAAAGACCTGAAAGCCGCCCGAGTCAGTCAGGATGGGGCCCTCCCAACCCATGAAGCGATGCAGGCCCTGGTGCGCGGCGATCACCTCCAGGCCGGGCCGCAGCCAGAGGTGGAAGGTATTGCCCAGCACGATCTGCGCACCCACTTCAGTGAGCTCCGCGGGCGACATCGCCTTCACCGTGCCATAAGTGCCCACGGGCATGAAAGCGGGCGTTTCCACCGAACCGTGGGCGAGCGCCACCCGGGCGCGCCGCGCCGCCCCATCGGTGGCCAGGAGTTCGAAATTCATGTCCCGCGCTCCAGCAGCATGGCGTCGCCGTAGCTGAAGAAGCGATAGCGCATCTCGACGGCATGAACGTAGGCGCGGCGGATGGTGGCGAGGCCGGCGAAAGCGGAAACGAGCATCAGCAAAGTGGAGCGCGGCAGATGAAAATTGGTGATGAGTGCGTCGGCGCTGCGGAATGGGTGGCCGGGCAGAATGAAAAGTTCGGTCTCACCCGCGCCGGCGCGAAAGTCGCCACCGGCCGCCGCGGCCTCCAGCGCGCGCAGGCTGGTGGTGCCCACGGCGAAAACCCGTCCGCCCGCCGCACGGCAGCGGGCAATCGCGGCCACGGTTTCCTCGGGGACAAAATAGCGCTCGCGGTGCATGCGGTGCTCCGACAAATCCTCTACCCGTACCGGCTGAAAGGTGCCGGCGCCGACATGCAAGGTAAGCCAGGCGCAACCCACACCCATGGCCTCCAGGGCGGCGAAAAGCGGGGCATCGAAATGTAGGCCCGCCGTCGGCGCAGCCACCGAACCCTGCACTCGCGCGTAAACCGTCTGATAGCGCGCCTCGTCTTCCTGACCGGCGGCGCGGCGGATGTAAGGCGGCAGCGGCAGTTTGCCATGGCGTTCGAGCAGTTCAACGAGGTCTTCCTCGCCCGGGAATTTCAGCATGAAGAATTCGCCTTCTCGCCCCAGCACCTCGACCGCCAGCGCGCCTTCCAAGAGCAGCACGCTGCCGGGCTTGGGCGCGTGGCTGGCGCGCACTTGGGCCAAGGCGCGGTGGGCGTCGAGCGGGCGTTCGACCAGCACTTCCACATGCCCCCCGCTCTCCTTCACTCCGAAGAGCCGGGCGTGCAGCACGCGGGTGTCGTTGAACACCAGCAGATCCCCCGCCTTGAGCCACTGCGGCAGGTCGGCAAAGCGCGCATCGACCAGCGCGTCGCCGCGGACCACCAGCAGCCGGCTGGCGCTGCGCTCGGGCAAGGGCGCCTGGGCGATCAGCTCGGGCGGCAGGGGATAATCGAAATCGGCAAGCTTCATGCCTTGAACGTCGAGCAAGCTTCGGGGATAATGCGCATCTTTTCGCGAGGCGCAATTCTACGCGGTTCGCGGCAAGGCGGGGCAGATGGGATTTTTTCCGACCGCCGCCCCGCCGGAATGATGTAAAAGCCTCTCATCGCCGAGATGGCGGAATCGGTAGACGCAGCGGACTCACAACACGCTGCGGAGCAGCTTGTTGCGGCGCAGGCTAACCGCCCGGAGGGCGAGTTAAGCGAACGAAGTGAGCGGCCGGAGGATCACAACACGCTGCGGAGCAGCTTGTTGCGGCGAAGGCTAACCGCCCGGAGGGCGAGTTAAGCGAACGAAGTGAGCGGCCGGAGGCAAAATCCGCCGCCCTGCTAAAATGTAAAAGCCTCTCATAGCCGAGATGGCGGAATCGGTAGACGCAGCGGACTCAAAATCCGCCGGTGGTAACACTGTGAGGGTTCGAGTCCCTCTCTCGGCACCAGTCTCTTGGCCCGTAGAGCTGCTCTTGCTGCACGGGGCCTTGCGTCGCGGCGCCCCCAATTTCTCTACCTTTTTGCCGGAAATTCCTTCTAGACAGCTACATCTGTCCCCGCGGCGTTCTCAGCGTCGTTACTGCCAATTGTCTTCGCCACTACACAACCGGAAAAACCGATTGCGGGTCCTACGCCGGCTCAAGTGGCCGGGCGGTAGTTCTGAAATTGCGCCTGCGCCTCAGCCATTTCTGCCTCGCTGAGCAAGACCGGTTCACCGACTTGCAAAGCCTGGCAATAGATCCGCGCCAGGTGCTCGACTTCCACAGCCAGCGCCAAAGCAGCGTCGAGCGAAGTCCCCAAGGCGATTTGCCCGTGGTTGGCCAAGAGGCAGGCGCGGCGTTCTTGCAGCGCTTCCAGGGCGGCATCGGAGAGTGCCTGCGTGCCGAAGGGGGCGTAGGCGGAGCAGCGAATATCGCTGCCACCCGCCAAAGCGATCATGTAGTGCAGCGGCGGAATGCCGCGCCTGAGACAAGCGAGCGTGGTGGCGAAAGGCGAATGCACATGCACCACCGCCTGGGCGTCGGCACGGTGCGCGTAAATGTCTCGATGGAAGCGCCATTCCGAAGAGGGCCGCCGCGCTCCGGTGCTGTGGCCGTTGGCATCGACGTAGACCAGATCGCCAGGCGTGGTGATCTGGTATGGCAGGCCCGAGGGCGTGACCAGAAAGCCTTCGCCCCAGCGGGCGCTCACGTTGCCGGCCTTGCCATGGTTGATGCCCAGCGGATTGAGTTGTTGTGCGGTGGCGACGATGGCGCTGCGCAATTGCGTTTCGTTCATGCCCATTCCGGATAGAGGCTGGCCAGCTCCCGCGGCGCGCTGATGCCCCGTTCGGTGACGATGCCGGTGACCAGCGCCGCGGGCGTGAGGTCGAAGGCCGGATTGGCTACCGCGGTTTCGGGTTCCATGATCTGCACGCGGGCGATGCGTCCATCGTCCAGGCGGGCATGGAGGCTTTTCATTTCTTCGCCGGAGCGCTCTTCGATGGGAATTTCCTTGAGCGCATCGGCGATGCGCCAATCGATGGTGGTGGAGGGCAGTGCCGCGTAGAAGGGCACTGCGTTGGCGTGCGCGGCAAGTGCCTTGAGATACGTGCCGATCTTGTTGCACACGTCTCCAGCACGGCTCACCCGGTCGGCACCCACCAGCACCAAGTCGACTTCGCCGCGCTGCATCAAATGCCCGCCGGCATTGTCGGCGATGACGGTGTGGGGTACGCCATGTCCAGCGAGTTCCCAAGCGGTGAGCAATCCCTGGTTGCGCGGGCGGGTTTCATCGGCCCAAACGTGCAAGGGAATGCCTGCATCGTGCGCCATAAAAATCGGTGCCAGCGCTGTGCCCCAGTCGATGGTGGCGAGCCATCCGGCATTGCAATGCGTGAGAATGCGTAGCGGCCGCCCGATGGCGTGCTGTTTTTCGCGCAGCAGTTCGAGGCCATGGCGGCCAATGGCCTGGTTGGTGGCCACGTCTTCGTCGGCCATGACCGCGGCTTCGCGCCAGGCCGCTTCGCAACGCTCGTTTGGCGGGAGCTTGGCGAGCATCGTCTGCATGCGCGCCAGCGCCCACGCGAGATTCACCGCCGTCGGGCGGGTGCGAGAAAGTATGGCCACGGCGGCGTCGAGCGCGGGGTCGCTATCATCTTGAGCCATGGCCAGGGCCACGCCATAGGCCGCGGTGACGCCAATCAAAGGCGCGCCGCGCACGCGCATGGTGACGATGGCATCGGCCGCGGCGGCGACGGTTTCCAGTTCGCGAACCACCAGTTGATGGGGCAAAAGCGTCTGGTCGATGATGGCCACCGCGCCACGGTCATATTCGGGCCAGAGCGTGCGATAGAACTTGTCTTTCACTTTCATGAGCGCAGTTATACCATAGGCGCCTTCCCACCTAGGAGCCCCCAAATGAGCGCCCCGATCTACGACATCAAGGTCAAGGACATCAAGCAGCAGGAACACGCCCTGGGCGAATACCGCGACAAGGTCATGCTCATCGTCAACACCGCCAGCAAATGCGGTTTCACGCCGCAGTACAAAGGCTTGCAAGAGCTCTACGACAAGTACCATGTGCGCGGCCTGGAAGTGATGGGTTTTCCCTGCAACCAATTTGGTGCCCAGGAACCCGGCAGCAATGACGAAATCGCCTCCTTCTGCGAACTCAATTTCGGGGTCAGTTTCCCGCTGTTCGACAAGGTGGACGTCAACGGCGAATCCGCCCACCCGCTCTACAAATACCTGTGCGAGGCCAAGCCGGGCTTGCTCAATACCAAGGCGATCAAGTGGAACTTCACCAAGTTCCTGGTCGACCGCCAAGGCAATGTGATCGAACGCTTCGCGCCCAATACCGAACCCGCCGATATCGCGCAGGCCATCGAAAAGTTGCTCTGATGCGCGGTTTTTTGGTTTTGGCGCTGGTAGTGCTCGGCTGCGCCACGGGTGGGGTGTCAGCCGCCGACCCCAACAAGGTGTTGCGCGTGGTTTTTCCCGTTGCCGAGAGCGGATTCGACCCACAGGCGACGAGCGACCTCTATTCCGCGACGTTGGCGCGCAACATCTTCGACACGCTTTATGTCGTCGACTACTTGGCGCGTCCTTACAAAATCGTGCCCAATGTCGCCGAGGCCATGCCCGAAATCACCGAGGGAGGCACGGTGTTCACGATCCGGGTGAAGAAGGGCATCTACTTCACGCCCGATACCGCCTTTAAAGGCAAGCCGCGTGAATTGACGGCGAAGGACTTCATCTACAGCCTCAAGCGCATCCTCGACCCCAAGGTACGCTCTCCCTACCTCTGGATGCTCGACGGGCGCGTGCTCGGTGCCGACCCCTTGGTGAAGGCGGCGGGGCAGAGCGGCGGGCGTCTCGACTACGACGCGCCCATGGAAGGCCTGCAAGTGCTCGACCGTTACACCTTGCGGGTGAAGCTCAAGGAGCCTTACTACAACCTCCTCAATTACATGAGCCACCCCGCTATGGCCGCGGTGGCGCGCGAAGTGGTGGAACACTACGGCAGCGAATTCAACGCCCATCCGGTGGGCACCGGCCCCTACCAGCTCGCCCAGTGGCGCCGCGCCAGCAAAATCGTTCTCACCGCCAATCCGGGTTTTCGGCGGGAAGTTTTTCCGCATAGCGACGACCCAAAAGACGCTCGCGTGATCCAGGCGATGAAAGGCAAGACGCTTCCCGCCATCGGCCGGGTGGAAGTGAACATCATCGAGGAAGCCCAGTCGCGCCTCTTGGCCTTCAACGGCAAGGAACTCGATTATCTGCAAGTGCCTTATGACTTGGCGGCCAATGTGCTCGACGGCGATCGGCTGAAGCTCGAGTACTCAAAGCGCGGCGTAACCTGGGCGCGCACTCCCGATCCGGCGCTCGCCTACACTTACTTCAATATGGAAGACCCAGTGGTCGGCGGCTACACCAAGGAAAGAATAGCCCTGCGCCGCGCCATCGTCATGGGCTACAACCTTGAAGAGCAGATTCGCGTGCTCTACCATGGCCAGGCGATTGCCGCGACCCAACCGATTCCCGTGGGCCTGCCCGGGCACGATGCTGGCTATCGCGGCGGCCCGCGCTACGACCCGGTTGCGGCGCGCGCGCTTCTGGATCGCATGGGTTACCGCGACCGCGATGGCGACGGTTATCGCGAGCTCCCCGACGGCAAGCCGCTGGTGATCGAAAAATTTTCCACTCCCGCCAGCACCGACCGACAGCTCGACGAGCTCTGGAAGCGCGGCATGGACGCCATCGGCATCCGCATGACCTTCTCCCACCAGAAGTGGCCCGACCTCCTCAAAATGGGCCGCGCCGGCAAGCTGCAAATGTGGAACGTGGGCTGGATCGTCAGCGTGCCCGATGGCGACAGCTTCTATCAATTGCTCTACAGCAAGACCATCGGCCAGGCCAACTACGGGCGCTTTTCCCTGCCCGAGTTCGATCGCATCTACGAGCAGACTAAGCCCATGCCCGACAGCGCGGAGCGCACCGCGCTCTACCGCAAACTCGCCGAGATCGTCGACGTGTACGCGCCCTGGCACTTGGGCGTGGTGCGCATCGACAATGTGCTGGCACAACCCTGGCTTTTGGGCTACAAGAAGCACGATTTTTTGCGTCATCCCTGGATGTTTCTTGATATCGACTCCAGGCTCAAACACTGAGCGCCGGCGTCTTGGAGGCCCGGTGCGCTGGAAGGGAGGCAACTCATGCTCTGGCATCGCTTGGTTCTCGGTTTCGGCCTAGTGGGTCTGGTCTGTTCGGGTGCGGCGCAGCAGCTACCGCAGGAGATGGGCGGAGAAATCGCGCTGGGCAAAAACCTCACCGGTGATGCCTGCGTACTGCGCCGCGTTCAAGCAGGCGGCTGGGGAGAAAAAGCGGCGCGTTATGCCTTGCACTGCGAAGGCTGGAGTCAAGCCAGCGGCAACTTGGTGATCTACCCCCGGCATGCGCGTGACCTCGACTGGTGGCTCAACGAATCCCCTTGGGTGCAAAGCACCCTAGAGGCCGGCAGCTGCGAAGAGGCCCGCTCCGAGAGCGGAGTGCCTGGCCTGGAAGCTCGACTGCGCGCATGCCAGCACCGCCAGGGCTGGCGCCGCATTTTGCTGGCGGCCAAAGCCAAAGAGGCGCGTTACCTTGCCGATTTCTTACCCAACAACGCGCCGCTGATGGAATCCGCCTTGCTCGCCGCCACGGGCCGCGCGCCGCAGGTGCAAGCGCCGCAGCAGGGGCGTCGTTTGGCGAGCCTGCGCGCCTTGGAAGACCTCCTGGGCACGCCCGACGCCATGCCCTCGCTGCGCGACTTGGGGCAATACCAGCAGTTTCGCGAGTTAGCCCAGGAGCAGCAGCGCGCGCGGTATTACCGACGTTCAGAGCTGACCTGGCAAAGTGTCGTCAAGATGCAAGAGCGCTTGTTCGGCGCCACGAGTGAGGTGGTCGCGGCTTCTTTGCAGGAAATGGCGCACACCGTACGCAACCAGCGCCGCCTCGACGATGCCATGGCGCTCATTCAAAGGGCCGAGCCCATCGTACGGAACGCGCGTGACCCGATCCTGACCGCGCATCAACTGATCCATCGTGCTTATGACGCGCAGTCGCGCAAGCGTCACGCCGAATCGCTGCCCTTCGCCGAACAGGCCATCGATGCGCTTTGGGACGAGCCGCGGTTGCGCCACTATTTGGGCGAGGCCTATTTCGCCAAATCCGTGGCCCTGAACGGCATGGGCGATTTTGCCGGGGTGGAAAAAGCCGCGCTGATGTCCATGAGTTACCTGCAACGCGGCGAAGGCAGCTACGGTGTGTGGACCAACCGCGCGCGGCTGCAGCGCGTGCGCGGTCTCATCGGCCAGCGCAAGTTCGAGGAGGCCGGAAAGCTGCTCGTGGAAGCGCAGGAGATTGCGGAGAAGACCTACGGCCGGGGCATCTGGTGGGCCAATGCCAAAATCATCGAAGGCGCTCTGGCTCGTGCCCAGGGCGATTTGCCGCGCGCTTTGCAGGCTTATCGCGGTTATGCCGAGGTGGCGGCGCGCGAATCATTTGCCTGCTACTTCGGCCCCTGCGCGCCGGCGCATCTCGATGCCTTGCTCGCGGCCGCCGCCGCCGATCCAAATGCGACTGGGCAATTTCATCGCGAAGCGTTTGCCGCGGCGCAATTGGTCGAGGCGCCGGTACTCAGCGCCGCCCTGGGCCATTTGGCGGCGCGGCTGGCGGCGGAAGATCCGGCGATCACCGCTGCCCTGCGCCAGCAGCAGGACTTGCAGGAACGCCAGAACCGCCTGCGCGCCGAACTGGGGGCGGAATCGCGCAAGAGTGAAAAGCAGCGCTCCGCCGCGCGCGAGGCCAAGCTGGCTGAGGAATTGGCGCAGCTCAATCAGGCCGGACAAGATCAGGAACTCCTCATTCAGGACCGCTTCCCGCGCTACGCCCAAATCCTTTCGCGCCGGCCGGTGAGCGCCGAACAGGTGATGGCCTTGTTGGCGCCGGACGAAGGTCTGATCTATTTTGCCAGCACGCCCGAAGGCGTTTATGGTTTCTTATTGCAGCGCCAGACCATCCGCGTGCATCGTGCCCCCTTCGAGTTTGGCGAGGTCAAGCGTTTGGTCACCCGCCTGCGCGCCAGCATCGAAGCGCGCGACGGCGTGGTGCCCGAATTCGACGCGGACACCGCGCACGCCCTATACCGTCGCTTGTTCGAACCGCTGCTTCTGGGCACCAACGGCGTGCAGCGTTTGATGGTCGTGCCCACCGGTTCGCTGCTGAGTTTGCCGCCGGAAGTGTTGCTGCGCGCACCTCCAGCCGCCGCCCACAAACCCGCTTGGCTGGGGCGCGAGTATGCCATCGCGGTATTGCCGGGCGTGAGCGCTTTTCAGAAGTTGCGCCAAGCGCCTAAACTCGCCGCCCGCGCCGGCTTCGTGGGCGTTGCGGCGCCGCGCTTCGCGCTGCCGGGGCTCGCCGTGGCGGCCGATGGCGCCAATGTCTGCGGCAGCGATTTCGATGCGCGTTTTTTGGTGGCGAGCCTCGCGCCTTTGCCGGAAACCGCGCAGGAAGCGCGCGCGCTGGCCGCGGCCTGGTCGCCCAAGCGCCAGCGGGTGTTGTTGGGCGAAGCGGCGAACAAAAAGGGTTTGCGTCAGGCGCTTGCCGAAAAACCCGCCATCGTGGCTTTTTCCACCCACGGTTTGTTGCCGGAGGAACTCCACTGCGACAACGAACCGGCGCTGGCGATGAGCCCGATGGCTGACCGCGGCGTGGGTGAAGACGGCCTGCTGCGTGCCAGCGAAATCATCGGCCTACCGCTGGAAGCGGAGTTGGTCATTTTATCGGCCTGCAATACCGCGGGCGCCGACGGGCGCTTGGGCGGGGAGAGTTTCTCCGGTCTGACGCGGGCGTTCTTTCACGCCGGAGCGAGGAACGTGCTGGCCACCCACTGGCCGATCGACTCGCGCGCCACCCTAAGTTTGATGAAAGGCCTGGCCAAAGCACGCGCGAAAGGCGCCGGCTGGGCCTTGGCCTTGCGTGATGCCAAGCGCGAATTGGCCGATCAAGCCGCCACGGCGCACCCATTCTACTGGGGGGCGTTTAGCTTGGTGGGCGGCGGTTGAGCGCGAGAAGAGCGGCGCAGGCCGCGGGTCAAGCGAAAGGATAGGGCCACTCGTCGCTCGCGTCGCTGAAGAGCCCGGCCACCAATCGGCGCAGCCATTTGTTCTTGGCTTCATGGTGGGCGTTGCGATGCCAGTGTTGCCGCAATTCGATGCCGGGTATGGGCAAGGGCGGTTCCATGACCTTGATGTTGGCGCCGGCCTGAGAAAAAAACAAACCGATGGCGTGCGGTAGTGTGACCACCAGATCGGTCTTGCCGATCACGGTGGGAATGCTCATGAAGTGCGGTGTCAGCAGCACGATGCGCCGAACGATCTTTTTCCGTTCCAGATACTTTTCGAAAATTTCTTGACTGCGTCCTTCGGCGCGCACCACCGCATGCCCCAGCGCCAGGAACTGTTCGATAGTGAGCTTGCGGCCGCGTATCGGATGGTCGGCGCGCAACAGGCAGGCGAAGCGGTGCGTGAACAAGCGCTGCTGGAAGAACGCACTGGTCTTGAGATCGGGGAAATAGCCCACGGCCAGATTCACCTCACCGCTCTCCATGGCCTGCTCCAGCCGGATCGGCGGTAAGGACACGGAGCGCACGACGGCGTGCGGTGCATCGCGCTGCAAGCGTTCGAGAATTTTGGGCAAGAAGACCATCTCACCGACATCTGAGAGCGCGAAGGTAAACGTCGCCGTGGTCGTGGCCGGCTCGAAGCTCGCTTCCGAGAGCACTTGGTCGGCGACCTGGGTGAGCACTTCGCGTGCTCCCGCGACCAGGGAATGCGCTCGCGGCGTGGGCGACATGCCCCGCGCGGTGCGCACGAACAAGGGCTCGCCAAAAGCACGCCGCAAACGCGCCAAAGCCGCGCTCATCGCCGGCTGGCTCATGCCCAGCGCTTGCGCGGCACGGCTGACGCTGCCCGCGTCGTACAAGGCAACGGCCACCCGCAGCAAGTTCAAATCGAAATCTTTCATCGCGAACTATTATAAAAACTGATAATGCGGATCAGGCAAGCCGTCTTGCGCAGGACCCGAAGCAGCGCGTCTAATGCCCACAATTCAAACATCGGTTAGCGCGCTGCGGTGGGGCTGGCTCGAATTTGGGGTGCGGGCGGAGTTCTCCCTCGGCCCGCGCCCGTCGCGATGCGTGGTCGTTCGTCGCGTGGGCGAGAGCACCCCGCAGTTGCTGGAGGAGTCATGGGTCGTTGGTCGGCCGGGAATTCCAAGGCATGAATGCCGCCGAGTTGTTGCTCGCCGGTAATCCGGAGGCGGTGGCGATCGTCGATGGCGAGGTGTCCTATACCTACGCCGAGTTGCGCGGACGCGTGCTTGGCGCGGCCGCGGCTTGGCAGCGTTGGGGCCTGCGCCCCGGGCAACGCTGCGTGATGGGGCTCCCCGATGGTGCCGATTGGGTGACGGCGTTCTTGGGGCTGATCTGGATGGGTGGCGTGCCCATTGCCATCAGTCCGCGCACCGAGATCGAACAGATTCGCGATCTTATCGACGACTCCGGCGCCGCCGTGCTGCTGCTTGAAGATCATACCTCGGCCGCCGTGGCCGATGTGCGCGCCCAAGGGTTTTCGGTTTGGTGCGATCACCTGGCGCAATCCGCTGGCCCGGCAAGGCTGCACGAAGCGCAGGCCGACGATCCGGCATTCTGGCTCTACTCCTCGGGAACCACCGGCCGGCCCAAAGGCATTGTGCATGCCCATCGCGCCGCGTTGCAGGCGCACGTGTTCGCACGCGAGGTGCTGGGCGCCACCGCCCAAGATCGCTTCTATTCCACTTCCAAGCTGTTTTTCGCCTACCCCTTGGCCAATGCGCTGTTCGCCGGTTTGCGACTGGGCGCCAGCGTGGTGCTCGATGCGGCCTGGCCGAATCCGGAGCGTGTGGCGGAGAATCTTGCGCGCCATCGGCCAACCCTGTTCTTTTGCGTGCCGACCTTGTATCGACGTCTTTTGGAAGCGGGTGTCGCCTTTCCCAGCGTGCGCGCCGGCGTGTCCGCGGGAGAAGCCTGCCCGGCGGACGTCGCCGAGGCTTGGCGCGAACGCACCGGGGCGCCGCTCTTCAACGGCTACGGCACCACCGAGACGTTGTCGCTCATGCTCTACCGCCAGGCCGGAATGGCGGGTGTCGTGCCCACACCCTTGACCCGAGTCGAAGTCGACACCGAAGCGCAAGCGCAGGACGGCGCCTTGCGCTTGTGGTTCTCCCACCCGGCAGTGTCCTTGGGCTATGCGCGCGAGGTCAGGCACGACAGCGCGCGTTTCGGCGCGCGGGGCTTCTCACCGGGCGACCTTTTTCGGCCCCTTGGAGAGAGCCCCGAACAAGGCTGGAGTTTTGCCGGGCGTTCCGATCAACTGCTCAAAGTGTTCGGCCGCTGGGTCGATACCACGGCGCTGGAGAACTTGCTGGCGCATCGCCTGCGGGGCGCGGTGCGGGAAAGTTGCATCGTGCCGCGTGGTGGAGAGCGTGGCGACACCATCGCCTTGCATCTTTATGTCGTGCCCGGGCCCTTGGGAGATGCCGCGGCGCGCGAAGCGGCGACTGCGGCGATCGGCGATCTGCCTGCCTATCAACGTCCCGCGCACCTACACCTGATCGCCGAATTGCCGCGCACCGAAACCGGCAAACTTCGCCGTGGCGATCTTCCAGGCTAAGCTCAGTGAGCCTCGTTCGAGGTGGGCATTCAAAGTCCGGGCAGCTACCGCCCACCCACCCCAGCGGGTTATGCTGGGAACACGTCTTGCCGAAGGAGGAACCCTATGAAGATTCGAAAACTACCGCCATGCGCCGCCCTCGTGGCCGCGTTAGGTTTGTGCGCGTCACCGGCACTGGCCCAGGAGATCACCCTCAAGGTGCATCACTTTCTGCCGCCACCTTCGACGGCGCACAGCAAGTTCATCACCCCCTGGTGCGACAAGATCAACAAGGAGTCGGGCGGGAAGTTGAAGTGCCAGATCTACCCCGCGATGCAATTGGGGGGCACGCCGCCGCAGTTGATCGAGCAGGTCAAGGATGGGGTCGCCGATATCGTCTGGACCTTGCCTGGCTACAGCGCCGGGCGCTTTCCCGCGGCGGAAGTCTTCGAATTGCCCTTTTCCATTCGCACCGCGCAGGGGGCGAGCCGTGCGCTGTGGGAATACATTCACAGCAACAGGCTTAACGCCAGCGAGTTCAAGGACGTGCACCCCATCGCCTTTCATGTGCACGACCAAGGTCACTTGCACATGGCCAAGAAACCGATCCAGAGCCTCGCCGATTTCAAGGGCCTCAAGGTGCGCGCGCCCACGCGCCTTACCAACAAGATGCTCGCGGCCTTCGGCGCGACACCGGTGGGCATGCCCGTGCCGCAAGTGCCCGAGGCACTCTCCAAAGGCGTGATCGACGGCGCCGTGTTGCCCTGGGAAGTGGTGCCCGCAATCAAGGTGCAGGAACTGGTGAAGTTCCACAGCGAAAGCGACCCCGCGGCGCGCGCCCTCTACACCGCGGTGTTCATTTTCGCCATGAACAAGGCCAAGTACGATGCCTTGCCCGCGGATTTGAAGAAAGTGATCGATGCCAATAGCGGGCCTGAGACTTCGGCATGGATCGGGAAAGTGTGGGACGATTCGGCGGTGGGCGCGCGTAAGCTGGCGCAGGCGCGAGGCAATCAGTTCAACAGCATTTCCGCCGCGGAATTGAAGAAATGGGAAGCGGCGGCGGCCCCTCTGGCCGACGAATGGGTCAAGGACGTGAGCGCCAAAGGGCATGATGGCAAAGCGCTGCTGCAAAGCGCGCGTGATCTCATCGGCAAGCACGACCGTTGAGCGGATGCGCTCCGCCCGCAACAAAGGGCGGAGCGCTCAAACCCCGGGGGGGAAGGAAAGATGTCGCAATCTGAGCCGGGTGCGCCGGCACTCGACTTGGCCGAAGACGCCTTCGGCACCTTGTTGTTTCGCCTCGCCCGGGGCTTCGCCCTGGCCGGCGGATTGGTGCTCCTCGCCCTGACCCTGATGTCGGTGGCCAGCGTGGCGCTGCGCAGCCTGGGCTTCAAACCGGTTCCGGGCGACTTTGAATTGGTGCAATTGGGCTGCGCCGTGGCGGTGTCGCTGTTTTTGCCCTGGTGCCAGATGCGCCGCGGGCATGTCATCGTCGATTTTTTCACCTTGCATCTGGCCACCAGAAAGCGCGCCACCCTCGACGCCTTGGGCGCGCTCGCCCTGGCGCTCTGCGCCGCGCTCATCGCCTGGCGGCTCAGCCTGGGGCTTTGGAGCACCCGCGAGTCCGAAGAAGCCACCATGATCCTCGCCGTGCCGGTGTGGTGGGCCTTCGTGCCCATGGTGCCCTCTTTCGCACTGCTCGCCCTCACCGGCCTACACACCGCCTGGGGCTACTTGCGCGAGGCGAGGGCAGCATGAGCGCCCCCGCCGGGCCGTCCCAAGGGGGCGCAAGCCAAACACCGGAGCGGGCAGCGCCCGCGAACCGCAATCACCCCCTCC
>JAPKHK010000016.1 GCA_026646885.1 Casimicrobiaceae bacterium
AAAAGGGTCTGGCCCTGGACGGCTGTGACGGCGTGCGCTACCTGTACCACGAGCCTTGCCACAACCCGATGAAGACGACGATGCCGGTGAGCACCATCGCCTGCGGCACCGGGTCGGGCAGGTCGTTGCGCTGCGCCAGGCCCACCAGCACCAGGAAGGCGCCGCTGCCCATGATGTTGAAGGCGAGGATGCGGCGCATCAGTTCCGCGAGCAGCAGCACGCCGGCCGCGCCCATGGCGAACAGGGCGACGCCGGCGAGGGCGAAGACCAAACCACTCGTCATTGCCGCTCCTCCGACAGGAAGAGAAACAGCCCGGCCAGAATCAGTCCCAGCGACGCGGTGAGGCCGGACTCGATGGCGAGGATGAGCAGGCCGGCCTGCGCCGGCGGATACTTGAGCAGCGCGCCCTCGGCCAACAGCACCGCGGCGATGGCGAGAAACAGCAGGAAGCCGCCGGCCAGCCCGGCCCGCAGCCACGCGGCGGGCGCGGCCCAGGCCGGCAGCAGCCGCGTGAGGTGCAGCAGCACCGCCGCCGCCGCCAGCACCGCGCCGGCCTGGAAGGCGCCGCCCGGGCGGAAGGCGCCGGCCCACAGCAGATAGACGGCCACCAGCGCCATCAGCGGCGCCGCCAGCCGCGCCAGGGTCGTCAGCACCGGCTCGACCGCGGCCGGCACGGCGGGCGCATCGCCGCGGCGGGCGACGGCGGTGAGGCCGATCAGCGCGATCAGCAGCACGGCGATCTCCAGCAGCGTGTCGTAGCCGCGGAAGTTCAGCAGCACCGCCGTCACTGGGTGGGTCACGCCGCTTTGCGCCAGGTTGCCGGCGACCAGCGGCGCGAGCGTCGCCGCAGGCGGCCCCAGCTCCAGTAGCGCAGCGCCCAGCAGTGCGGCGAAAAGCGCGGCACCGAGCGAGACGGCGAGCCGCTTCACGCCTTCTCCCCCTTGCCGACGCGGCGGCGAAAAACGCCCAGCGCGTCGAGCAGCAGCGCGCCGGTGAGGCCGGCGCCGATGGCGGCCTCGGCGAGCGCGATGTCGGGTGCGGCCAGCCGCGCCCAGGCCAGGGTCATCAGGAGACCGAAGACGATGAACAGCACCACCGCACGCTGCAGCGTCGGCGCCGCCAGCGCGCGCCAAGCGCTCCACAGCAGCAGGGCGGCGAGCAGCAGGTCGAAAGCCACGCTCACGGGCATGCCTTCCCCCCATCCCCCTTCCCGGGGAAGGGGGTGAGAGCGGTTCGCCGCTGCGCGGCTCCGGATAGTGGCTTGCGCCCCTTCGGGCGGCCGTGCTGGGCGCTCATTTGTTCCCCTTGCGCCAGGGCCGGATGCCTAGCGCCTCGGCGCGGCGCGCGATGGCATAGCCGACCGCGGCGCTCGCCGCCAGCGCCAGCGGCCAGATCAGCAGCAGCTTGAGTGCCAGCGCCAGGCTCTCGGCCTGCAGGGCGAGGCCGGCCAGCACGCAACCGAGGCCGAGGTTGTCGACCTTGGCCAGCGCATGCAAGCGCGTGTAGACGTCGGGAAAGCGCAAGAGACCCACGGTGCCGGCGAAATAGAAAAAACCGCCGAGAAGCAGCAGCGCGGCGCTGGCGACTTCAAGCATCATCGCGCTCCGCGTGCTCGCCCTCCCAGGCGCGGCGCACGAAGGCGATGCCGGCGATGGCCGTCAGGAGCGCCAGGGTGAGCGCCACGTCGATGAGCGGCGTGCCGCCGCCGGCGAAGGCCAGCAGCACGAGGATGCCGACGCCGGTGCTGCCGAAGAGCAGCGCCGCCAGCATGCGGTCGGCTTCGGTCGGCCCGCGCGCGGCGCGCCACAGTGCCGCCGCCAGGTTGGCGAGCAGGAACAAGGCGAGCGGCAGTTCGATCCCGGTCACCCGGCTACCCTTCCCCCGACCCGGTCCCCGAGGGAGGGGGTGACGGCGGTTCGTCGGCCGCGCGGGAGCGTCGCGCCTCGGAACGTGCGCAGCGGGAGCGCGGCAACGATCCGGCTTCGCCGTGCAGCTTCGCAGGCACGGCCGCTGCGCCGGATCGCGGCTCCGGGTCCTGTCCGGCGCCAGTTGGCGCAGCGGCGAAGATCCGCGCGATGCGCGCCTGCAGGGCCTTTGCTTCCGCCGCCGCGGGCAGGCGTTCGTCGAGCACGTGCAGGCGCAGGTGATCCCCTTCGAGGCATACACCCACCGTACCAGGCATCAGGCCGATGGCGGCGGTCATCAGCACGCGCGGCGCCCCGGGTGCCAGCGACAGCGGCAGTTCTAGCAGCGTCGGCGCGAGGTCCGGTCGCGGGCGCAGCGCCAGCCAGGCTACCTGCAGGCCGCCCTTGATGGAGTTCCAGACAAAAAAGCCGATGAAACCGACGAGGCCACCAAAGGAGATTGGGCTGCGACGCGGCGGCAGGAAGCGCAAGCTCAGGATCGAGGCCACGATCACGCCGACGAGTCCCAGGCCCCAGGTGTCCCAGCGCCCTTGCGCCATCACCCACCACAAAAAGGCGAACCCGGCGCCTCGTGTCAGTAAGGCGCGAAACCAGCCGGCCGTCTTCCCTGGCTCGCCGGCGTGAGCGGGTGTTCTGTTTTCGTGGCGCACAAGCATGTCGCGATTGTCTCGCATCGGCGGCTCATCGGGTGAACAAGCGCCGGCGTAGAAACTTCTCGACCTCCAGCAGCACCAGCACGGCCGCTCCGACCGCCACGATCTGCAGGCCGGTGGCGAAGGACAGCGGCCGGCTGTGGAAGAAGGTCTCCATGAAGGGCGCGTAGGTGAACAAGAGCTGCAGGCCGAACACCGCGAAAACGGCTACGAGCACCGGCTTCGTGCCCTTGACGCCCTCGAAGGTGAAGGACGGTGCCCGTAGGTAGCGCACGCTGAAGAGGTAGAACACCTCCATCGCCACCAGGGTGTTGACGGCGACGGTGCGCGCCTCCTCGACGGACGCACCGCGCATCAGCGCCAGTTCGAACATGCCGAAGATGCCGGCCATGAACAGCCCCGACACCAGCACCACGCGCCACATCAGGAAACCGGAGAGGATCGGCTCGCCGGGCGGGCGCGGCCGGCGGCGCATGACCTCGCGCTCGGTCGGCTCGAAGGCCAGCACCATGGCCAGCGCCACCGAGCTGACCATGTTCACCCAGAGGATCTGCACCGGCGTGATCGGCAAAGTCAGTCCCAGCAGGACGGCGATGACCAGCGAAAGCGACTCGCCGCCATTGATCGGCAGCAGGAAGGTGATGGCTTTCTTCAGGTTGTCGTACACCGTGCGGCCTTCCTCGACGGCGTGGGCGATGGAGGCGAAGTTGTCGTCGGCGAGCACCATTTCGGCGGCTTCCTTCGCCGCCTCGGTGCCCTTCAGCCCCATCGCCACGCCGACGTCGGCCTGCTTCAGGGCCGGCGCGTCGTTCACGCCGTCGCCGGTCATGGCGACGATTTCACCTTCGGCCTGCAATGCCTGCACTAGGCGCAGCTTGTGCTCGGGGCTGGCGCGGGCGAAGACGTCGACCTCGCGCACCGCGCCGCGCAGCGCGGCATCGTCGAGCGCCTCGATCTCGGCGCCGGTGACGACGCGGCGGCCGTCGCCGATGCCCATGGCGGCGCCAATGGCGCGCGCCGTGACGCCGTGGTCGCCGGTGATCATCTTGACGCGGATGCCGGCGGCGCGGCATTGCGCCACCGCTGCGATGGCCTCCTCGCGCGGCGGGTCGATGATGCCGACCAGGGCCAGCAGGGTAAGGCCCTGCTCGACGTCGGCGAAATCGAGCTCGCGCTTGCCTTTTTCCATCGGCGCTTCCGCCAGCGCCAGCACGCGCTGGCCGGCCGCGGCGAGGGCTTCGATCTGCTGGTACCAGCGGTCGGCGTCGAGCGGGCGATCTTCGCCAGCGGCGCGCTCTTTGCTGCACATCTGCAACAAGCGTTCCGGTGCGCCTTTGACGAAAGCGAAAGCGTGGCCGGCATGGTCGTGATGCAGGGTGGCCATGAAGCGATGCTCGGACTCGAAAGGGATGGCATCGACACGGGGCAGCGAACTGTTCTCGAAATGGCGATCGAGTCCGGCCTTCAGCGCCAGGGTGAGCAGCGCCCCCTCGGTCGGGTCACCCTCGAGCTTCCAGCCGTCGTCCCGCTCGTGCAGCACGGCGTCGTTGCAGAGCAGTGCCGCGCGGGCGATGTCGGCCAGTTCGGGCGCGTCCTGCGGCACCACCTCGGTTCCATCGACTCTGAATCCGCCATGTGGCGCGTAACCCGCGCCATCGACCTCAAACACGCGCTCGGCAGTGATCACCCGCTGCACGGTCATCTCGTTCTTGGTGAGCGTGCCGGTCTTGTCCGAGCAGATCACCGTGACCGACCCCAGCGTTTCCACCGCCGGCAACCGGCGGATGATGGCTTGGCGACCGGCCATACGCTGCACGCCGATGGCCAGCGTGACGGTGAGGATGGCCGGCAGCCCTTCGGGAATCGCCGCCACGGCGAGGCCGACAGCGGCGGTAAACATCTCGGCGGCGCTAAAGCCGCGCGCCAGCACGCCGAAGGCGAACAGGGCGGCGGCCGAGGCCAGGATGGCGCCGGTCAGCCAGCGCGCGAAGACCGCCATCTTGCGCAAAAGTGGCGTGGCGAGTTCCTCTACCCCGGCGAGCAGGCGACCGATGCGACCGATCTCGGTGGCCTCGCCGGTGGCCACCACCAGGCCCTTCGCCTGGCCGTAGGTCACCAGCGTGCCGGAATAGACCATCGAGCGGCGGTCGCCGATCGGCGCATCGGTCGCGACGGGAGCGATGTCTTTTTCGACCGCTACCGACTCGCCGGTGAGCGCCGCCTCCTCGACGCGCAGGCTACGCGCCTCGACCAAGCGCAGGTCGGCCGGCACTTTGTCGCCGGAGGCGAGAAAGACGATGTCGCCGGGCACCAACTCCTCGGCCGGGATTTCGCGGCGGCGGCCGTCGCGCAGCACGACGGCGGTAAGCGAGAGCATGTTGCGGATGGCCTCGAGCGCCGCCTCCGCCTTGCCTTCTTGCAGAAAGCCGATGACCGTGTTGGCCAGCACCACGGCGAGAATGACCCCGCTGTCGACGTAATGGCCGAGCGCCGCGGTCACCGCGACGGCGGCCAGCAGCACATAGATGAGAACGTTGTGGAACTGGGCCGCGAAGCGCGCCAGTGCGCTGCGCCGCTTGGGCGGCGGCAGGCGGTTGGGGCCGTGCACGGCGAGGCGCCGCGCCGCGTCGACATGACTCAAGCCATGGATGCTCGTAACGAGCTGGGCGCAGGCCTCGTCCCGACTCTGAGCATGCCACGCGGCTGCGGTTGCGGGCGGCATCGAGGTTCAGGCGCTCATCAGCACGTCGCCCTCGGCTTGGTGAAGGATGTTCTGCGTCACGCTGCCCAGCAAGCGCTCTTCCGTGGCGCTGCCGCCGTGTTTGCCGATCACGATGAGATCAGCCGACAGTTCGCTGGCACTGCGCAAAATCGCCGCCGCGGCATGACCATGAACGAGGCGCTGCACGAAACGCTGACCGCCTTCACCCAGGTCGTCGACGAAGCGCTTCATGTTCTGGTCGGCGTGACTGCGCTCGCGTTCGCGGTAGGCTTCGAGATCTTCTTGGGTGGCGCCGGCAAGGCGCATGCGGCCTTCCAGCGCCACTCCATAAGCGCTCACGAGGGTGAGCCGCGTCGCTGGCGGCAGCGTCAGGGCGAGCCTGGCGGCGCGCGCCGAAGCCGCGGAGAAGTCGGTCGCCACCAGCACCTCATGATAGGGCTCTAGTGGGTCACGGCGAACGACCAGTACGGGCGCCGCGCGGATGGCATGCAGCACCTTCATGGCGGTGCTACCGAGAACGGCGGCGCTCAGCCAGCCTTCGCCGTGTTCACCCAAAACCAGCAGGCGGGGTTTTTGGGCCGCGGCAAATTCCGCCAGCGCGCTGGGTGCGGCGCCGCGCAGCATCTCGGTCGCCACATCGAAACCCGCATCAGCCTTGATTTTTTCCGCCAAAGCTTGCAGCCGGGTGCGATCGGCGTCCAGATGATTGAAGCTCGCCCACTTGCCGATGTCGTAAACAGCCTTGACCGTCGCCAACACGCCATCGTCGAACACATTCACCAGCGTGACCGGGCAGTGCCAATGCTTAGCCAAGGTCGCGGCGCGGCGAGCCGCCCATTCAGCGGTGACGGAGAAGTCGGTGGCGGCAACGATTCCGGAAATCTCGTTCATGGTGGGCTCCTCAATGGGCCGCGCGCAGCGCGGCGATGCGCTCCTCCAGCGGCGGGTGGGTCATGAAGAGGCGAGTGAAGCCTTTGGCGCCGCCGCTGATGCCAAAGGCCGCCATTTTGTCGGGCAGGGCGGCGGGTTCATGCGCGGCGCGCAAGCGTTCCAGCGCGGCGATCATTTTGCCCCGGCCAGCGAGTTTTGCGCCGCCGGCATCGGCGCGGAATTCGCGCTGGCGAGAGAACCACATGACGATCACCGAGGCCAGCACCCCCAGCACGAGCTGGGCGACGATCATGGTGATGTAATAGGCCGGCCCTTGGCCGCGCTCGGTCTTGAAAACCACGCGATCGACGATCTGGCCGATCACCCGCGAGAAGAAGATGACGAAGGTGTTGACCACGCCCTGAATCAGGGTGAGCGTGACCATGTCGCCGTTGGCGACGTGCGAGACCTCATGCGCCAGCACCGCTTCGGCTTCGTCGCGGCTCATCGATTGCAAAAGACCGGTGGAGACCGCGACCAGGGCATTGTTGCGGTTCATGCCGGTGGCAAAGGCGTTGACATCGGGCGCCTGATAAATCGCCACCTCGGGCATGCCGATGCCGGCGGCCTGCGCTTGGCGCTGCACGGTGCCAACCAGCCAACGCTCGACTTCGCTTCGCGGTTGTTCGATCACCTCGGCGCCGACCATGCGCTTGGCGCTCCATTTCGACATCGCCAGCGAAATGAAGGCGCCGCCCATGCCCATGATCGCCGCAAAAACCAACAGGCTGCCTAGGTTGAGTCCACCGTCGGCGAGCATGGGCTCGAGCCCAAGTAGCTTCACCACCAGGCTCAGCACGAAGAGCACCGCGACGTTGGTCAGCAGGAACAGAAAGACGCGTTTCATGATCGGGTTTCCAAGGGGAGGTTAGGCGATAAAAAAAGCCGCCGGGAGTTCACCGGCGGCTTCGCTTTGCTGAGAATCTCCTCAGTCGTTGCCGCCGATACCCAAGAGGGACAGCAGGCTGACGAAGAGGTTGTAGATCGAAACGTATAGGCTCACCGTGGCCATGACATAGTTGGTTTCACCGCCGTGGATGATGGCCGAGGTCTCATACAGGATGAGGCCCGAAGCAATCAGCATGAAGGCCGCGGAAACGGCCAGGGACAGCGCGGGCAACTGGAAGAAGATCGCCGCCAGACCCGCCACGAAAGCCACCAGCGCGCCGACCACCAGAAAACCACCCATGAAGCTGAAGTCCTTGCGGGTGACCAGCACGAAGGCCGACAAACCCAGGAAAATCGCGCCGGTGCCGCCCAGAGCCAGCATCACGGTTTGGTGACCGTTGGGCATGGCCAAGTACATACTGATGATGGGGCCCAAGGTGTAGCCCATGAAACCGGTCAGGGCGAAAACGGACAACACGCCCCAACTGCTGTCACGCAGTTTCATGGTGAGAAACAAGAGTCCGAAGTAGCCCACCAAGGTGATGATCAGACCCGGATGAGGTAGCTTGAGGGCGGCCGCAACACCCGCGGTGAGGCCGCTGAAGAGCAGCGTCATCGCCAGCAGGGCGTAAGTGTTGCGCAAAACCTTATGGGTGGACAGCAGCGAGACTTCGCCGACGGGGCGGGAAGTGGCTAATGTTGATCCGAAACGTTCGTTGCTCATTTCAATATTCTCCTCTCCAGGGAATGTTGGGCAAGTTTACGCACAAAATCAGTTCAAATAAAGTCGCATTTTATGTAGCGATACTTCGATATTTTCGAAAGACGGGAGTTCCCGAAAATTTCTTCAAGAGACTGAATCGCTGTAACAAATCCGGCGCATGCGCAGACTGCCCGGGTCGGCCAAAGCGCTCGGCTCACCGGTAGAGGGTGCGCCTTGGGTTGTGGCTCAAGCCGCTTCTCTGCGCTCCATCTTTGCTTCCTCAAAGAGGGCGAAGAAATCCTAGCGCGCAGCCTCTCGGTTTACAAGCCTCCTGGCGTTTAGACCAGCGCCTCGGGTTCGCCCCGAAACAGCCTCACCGCGGTATCGACCACCCCTTCGATGCTCCCGTGGACTTCACGCTGGCGGCGCAGGGCCCAGGCGTGGTTTCCGGAGTGCGCGGCGACGCGGTGTATCTCTTCCAGAGCGCCACCGCTTTCCAACGCCTGGGCATGGGGGTCGATCAGGCGCAAAGTGGCGAGAATGTCTTCGCGCAAGGACAAACTCTCGTGGCTGCGCGGATGCACGATGACCCCTTCCAGCCCGAAGCGGCAGGCCTGAAAGCGGTTGTAGTTGTAGACCAGATAATCGTCTTCGGTGGGCGCGCTTTCGTCGTCTTCGAGCAAGTGCCGGCACAAGGCCTGGAGGTAACAGGCCAAGGCGGCGGCGCGTTCGACGGTGAGCGGGGTGTCGCAGACTCGAAGCTCGATGGTGCCATATTCGGGTTTGGGCCGGATGTCCCAGTAGAAGTCCTTCATACTTTTGACGACGCCGGTTTTCTCCATCTTGGCGAAATAGCCCGATTCAAACTCATCCCAATGCAAGACGAAGGGCGCGCGGCCGGAGAGCGGGAAGGCAAAGACCGAATTGAGGCGCGCCGAGTCGAACAGCGTGTCGACGCCTTGCGAGTAGGGCGACGAGGCCGACAGCGCGATGAAATGCGGCAAATATCGGTTGAGCGCGTGCAAAAGGTAGAGCGCCTGGTCGGCGTTGTCGCAACCCACATGCACGTGCTGGCCGAACACCGTGAATTGCTTGGCGAGATAACCGTAGAGCGCGGAGAGTTCGTGAAAGCGCGGCTTGGCGAAAATACGCTGATGAAACCAGCGCTGAAATGGGTGGGTGCCGCCGCCGCAGAGGCCGACGTTCAAGCGGTCGCCCGCTTTGATCAACTGATCGCGAATGGCGCGCAGTTGCGCCAGCAGGGGCTCGTAGCGGGTGAACACGTCGGTGGATACTTCGATCATGCTCTGGGTCATCTCCGGCTTTACGTCGCCAGGGAAGGGTTTGCGGGCCAGAAGATCAAGCATGTCGTTGGCAGCGTCGCACAAGTCGAAATCGCTAGGGCTGACGAGCTGCAGTTCCAATTCCACGCCCAAAGTGAGCGAGGCCGAGGCTTTGAAGGGTTCGAGCGGCATGGTCAGCGCTCCTCTTGCGGCGCGGCTTCGCCGGCCCAGATCAAGGCGCGTTGGGTGATCACCGGGCCGATCACTTCGAGGGCCAGCACCATGGCCATGATGGCGGTCATTTCATCGAGCAGGGCGAGGCCCAGGTGCCGGCTTTGTTCCAGCAAAAGGATGGCGAACACCGACAGCGGCGTGAGGGCCAGACCCGTGAGGGCGCCCTTGCGCCAGGTGACGCCACTCACCCGTGCCAAAAGCGTGCTGGCGGCAATTTTTGCAGCAATGCGCGCGAGCATGATCCACAAAGCCAGCACGGCGCCCGTCGCGGCGTGGCGCCAATCGATGGTGGCGGCCACGAAAACGAAAAGCAGTACGGTCAACATATCGCCCAAGGCGCCGAAGTTGCGTTGCGCTTGGGAAAGCACCACGCGCCGGTGCCTTGCCACGATGCCGAAAGCCAGGGCGGCCAGCAGTGGCGACAACTTCAGCGCTTCGGTGAGCGCGGTGAGGGCAATGACGCCCAGTGCGAATGCGAGGGTCGAATCGCGTTCGAGGCGGCCAAAGAGGCGCAAGAGTCCGGGAACGACGACACCGAACAACGCGCCCAGGCCCGCCGAGACGGCCAGCACCACGATGCTGCTCCACAGCGCTTGCAACACGCTGCCGAGGCTCACCAGCAGCCCGTAGCCGACCACGCTCTTGAAAACGATCACCGCCAGGCCACAGCTCAATGCCGACAAATGCAGGGTGCGTTCGGTGACCTGTCCGGAGCTTCTCAGCTCATTGGCCACGCGCAGCACCGCCGCCGGAGAAGTGGACATCGACAAAGCCGCCAGCATCAGCGCCGGCAGCGTGGGCATGCCGAAGGCCAGCGCAACCGCCAGAGTGGCGGCGAAGCTGCCGCCGGATTCCAGCACGCTGGTCGCGGCGATCCAAGGGTTGGCGCGCAGCCAGGATAGGTTGATGCGGTAGCCCAGTTCGAACAGGATCAAACCAAAGGCGACGTAGGCCAGAAGCGCCATCGGTCCGCCGCGGGTGACGGGCAGCAGCCCCGCCTGGCCTGCGGCCAGCGCGAAGCCAACGATGCCGTAACAACTGATGCGCGGCAGACGCAGCCAGCGATGCCCCATTTCACCCGCCACCCAAGCCAAGATGAGGGCGAAGGGCCAGGCGATGTCACGTAGCAATCCGAGAGTGAGTTCCGGCATCAGTTAGATTTCCTTTCTTGGGCCTCGTACACCAGCTTGCGATGCGGGAACGGGATCTCGATACCTTCCCGATCGAAAGCCAGTTTGATGCGGCGCAGGAATTCACGGCGCACGTTGAACTGCTCCAGAGGCACGGCGCGAATGCGGCCGCGGATGACCACCGACGACTCCGCGAGTTGTTCCACGCCGGCAATTTCCAAATCGTTCAGGATGAGTGGCGCGAAGCGCGCATCCTGCCGCAATTCCTTGCCCACCTTTTCAATGACCGCGATCACCCGGTCCAAGTTCTCGGCGTAGGCGACGCCGAGGTCGAACACCGCATTGGCGTAGCCCAGGCTCATGTTGGTCACCACGCTGATGGTGCCGTTGGGGATGTAATGCACGTTGCCGGAGTAATCCCGCAAGCGCAGGTAACGCAAAGTCAGTTCTTCGACCACGCCCGATTTGCCGCTGGCTTCGACGATATCGCCGACGCGAATCTGGTTTTCCAACAGTAGAAAAAACCCGCTGAAGTAATCCTTGACCAGAGTCTGGGCTCCAAACCCCAAGGCGATGCCGACGATGCCCGCGGCACCCAGCATGGGTGCTACGGATACACCGAACTCGCCGAGGATGAGCAGCACCGTCACCACGGCTACCGCTACGTTGAAGGCGTAACGCACCACGCGGGTGAGGGTTTGCAGGCGCCGGCCGTCTTCGGCGCTGTCCTGGTGCTTCTCGACCGCCTCGCGCAGTTTGGCCAGAAGCCGCGGCACGATACGCAAGGCGAGGAACGCGAGGAGCAGAATCAGCAGCACTCGCGCGGGGGTGGCGAGGTAGGCCGGCAGCTCGGCCGCGATCGGATCGAGGAATTGTTTCATCAAAAGGCCTGGTCCCAACGCATGCTCAGTCGGATGGCGGAATTGATCAGGCCGACCATGCTGTAGGTTTGCACGAAGTTGCCCCATTGCTCGCCGCTTCTCGGATCGATATGCTCCGCTAACAAGCCGTGGCGGTTACGCCTGGCGAGCAGCCGCTCGAACAGCGCCCGGGCTTCGTCTCGCCGGCCCAGCGCGGCAAGGGCATTGATGTACCAGAAAGTACAAATCAGAAAGGCGTTCTCGGGCGTGCCGAAGTCGTCTTTCTCGACATAGCGGAAAATGAAGTCACCGTGCCGCAGTTCGCGTTCGACCGCGGCGACGGTGCCGGCAAAGCGCGGATCATCCACCGCAAGGAATCCGACCTCATGGAGCAAAAGCAGGCTCGCGTCCATCGAGTTGCCGTCGAAGGTGGCGACGAAACTGTTGAGTTGCTCGCTCCAGGAGCGTTCGCAAACGACACGGTGGATATTCTCAGCCTGCGTCTGCCAGTAAACCTGACGCGGCGCGAGCCCAAGCCGTTGGGCGACTTTGGCGAGGCGGTCGCATGCGGCCCAGCACATAACCGCGGAAAAAGTGTGCACGCGCGCCGCACCGCGCAACTCCCACAAACCCGCGTCGGGTTGGTCATGCAACTGGACGGCGCGCTCGCCGAGTAGTTCAAGGCGATGGAACAGGGCTTCGTCGCCGCAGCGCACCAGGCGGCGGTCGAAAAAAACGTGTGTTGCGGTGAGGATGGCTGAGCCATAGACATCGTGTTGCACTTGCTGGTAGGCCTGGTTGCCCACGCGCACCGGTCCCATGCCGCGGTAACCCGGCAGAGTGTCGATGAGGTGTTCTTCGATGAGCGAGCGGCCGTCGATGCGGTAGACCGGCTGAAGCGCGGCGTCTTTGGTGCCCGCGGCGATGTTTACCACGTAGCCTAAGTAACGCTCCATGGTGCGCGTCGTGCTCAGGCGGTTCAAGGCGTTCACCACGAAATAGCCGTCGCGCAGCCAGCAGTAGCGGTAATCCCAGTTCCGCCCGCTGTTCGGGGCTTCCGGTATCGAGGTGGTCATGGCGGCGACGATGGCGCCGGTGTCGTCATAGGCGTTGAGTTTAAGGGTGATGGCGGCGCGAATCACCGCTTCCTGCCATTCGAAGGGAATCGACAGATATCGCACCCATTCGCGCCAATAGGCGGCGGTTTCTTCGGCGAAGCGCCGCCCGGTCTCGCCGACTGCTCCTTGCAGGGTTTCGTCCGGCCCGAGGAGCAAGGTGGCGGTGTCTTCCAGAAAAAAGGCCGTTTCTTCCACGATCGCGGTGACCGAGGCGTTGGTGGTCAGGCGCAGGGTAAGCTCCGGTGCGACATAACGAATGTGGTTGCTGCCCCAGGTGATGGCGGGGCGGCTCTTTCCGTAGTCGATCGCCGGCCGCACCCGCAGGCGTATGCGTGGACTGCCGCTCAGGCGCCGCAACTGCCGCACCAGCGTCATGGGCGCGAACATGCGTCCGTATTGGCGAAAGCGCGGCGCAAAATCGGTGATCTCGACCGCACCGCCTTGCGCGTCGTAAAGGCGGGTTTGCAAGATGGCGGTATTGGTCAGATATTCTTGCTCGGCATGGGAAAAGTCGATCAGATCGACCGCCATGTAGCCGAAATCGTTCTGCACATCACCGCCGCGCAGCAGGGAACAGAACGTGGCATCGCCGTCGAAGCGGGGAAAACACGCCCAAACGATTTCTGCTCGCCCATCGATCAAGGCGCCGATGCTGCAATTACCGACGAGCGCGAGATCCATTGAGCGCATTGTTGTGTTCCTCCTGAAGCGAACCAGCGGGCGCATCGGCCAGCGTTTTGGCCAGCCAGGCGTGTACTTCACCGACATCGCGCAAGCGCCAGGGTGCGGCGGTTTCGCCCTCACCGACCTTCACGGCCAATCCGCCCAGCCCATTGACCTCGGCAAAGCCGAACTCGTCGGTCACGTCGTCGCCGACAAATACCGGACGGCGTCCGGCGAAGGGTTGCTCGGCCATGAACTCGCGGATCGCCGAGCCTTTGTCGCGCCCCTCGGGTTTGATTTCCAGCACACATTTGCCCGGCTGCAAGCTCAGCGCGGCACCGGCGTCGATCAACACGCCGCGCAGCGCGGCGTCGACGGCCGCCTGTGCGGCCGGATTGGCGCGGTAATGAACCGCGATACTCAATCCTTTATCTTCGACCCAAACGCCTTCCAGGCGCGCCACAGTGGCCTTGACCAAGGCCGCCAACCAAGGCAGATCGGCATCCTCGGGCGGATGACGATGCACGGTGCCGGTGGCGTCCCGCCGTTCCAGCCCGTGCTGGCCTGCCACCGGCAGCCGCAGACCGGGGAAAAGCCGATCGACGTCGCTGACCGGGCGGCCGGTGATCAAGGCCAAGGCGCCGCCGCAGCGCTGGTGCAGGCGCCGAATGAGTTCGGGCAGTCCGTCCTCTACCTTCACCGTCGAAGGTGTCGGCGCAATTTCCAACAGGGTGCCGTCGATATCCAAAAACCACGCACTTTCCGCGTCCGGCAGCGGAGGCACCGCGCCTTCACGCTCTAGCGTTCGCTGTCCAGCCATGTTCCACCTTGTTCGAGCACTTTTTCTCGGCGCCGCATTCCGGCGGCGTCGAGCAACATTCTTCCCGCCCAGCGATAGACGTTGAATTCGCCAATGAGCCCCCGCATCAGGCGCATGCGATCGCGCTGCTCCACCCTGGGCATGGTCAGCGCCAGGTGCAGGGCGGCGGCGCATTGATCGGCATTATAAGGGTTGACGATCAAGGCCTCGGGAAGTTCTCGGGCGGCGCCGGTGAATTGGCTCAGAATCAGCACACCGCGGCCATCGTCCCGGGCGGCCACGAACTCTTTGGCCACGAGGTTCATCCCATCGTGCAGGCTGCTGACAAAACAAAGATCCGCGGCGCGGTAGTACTCGTAGACATCCGGCGGCTCGTGGTGCTCGATCTTGAGAATGATCGGCGTATAAGCCCCGCGGCCGAAGCGCTGGTTGATTTCGTCGGCCAACGTGCGGACGTGCGCTTCATAACTCTGGTATTCGCCGATGCTGGTTCGGGTCGGCGCGGCGATCTGTACGAAGCTGAAGTGCCCGATCCAGCGCGGTTCGAGTTCCAGCAATCGCTCGACAGCGCGCAGGCGCTCGATCACGCCCTTGGTGTAATCCAGGCGGTCCACACCGACGCCCAGCAAGTGCTCTGGGTTCAAGCCATGACGCCGTCGCACCGTTTCGCGGCAGACATCGACGCTCTGCGCCGTCAATTCCGGTTGCGGCGGCCAGTCGATCGAGATCGGATAGCGTTTGACGGAACTGATTCTGCCGCCGCGGGTGACCGTGAATGCCTCCCGGTTGACTCGCGCCTCCAACTCGCGATCGACGGTGTCGACGAAATTGTTGCAATGGAACTGGGTGTGAAAACCCAGAATGCTGCTGCCCAACAAACCGTCCAGGATTTCGCGTCGCCAGGGACAGATGGAGAAGGCCTCCGGGTTGGGCCAGGGTATGTGCCAGAAGGTAATGACGATCGCCTCCGGCAGACGCTCCCGGATCATGCGCGGCAGCAATGCCAAGTGGTAATCCTGCACCAGAACGATAGGATTGGGCTTCTTGGCTTCTTGCACCACGGCGTCGGCGAAAAGCGCGTTCACTTCCCGGTACTGCTGCCAATCGGCGGTGCGGAAAATGGGTCGAACATGCGCGATGTGGCACAGCGGCCACAAACCCTCGTTGGCAAAGCCATAGTAGTAACCCGCCTCCTGCGCCGCGCTAAGCCACACTCGGCGCAGATGATAGGCGGGGTGTTCGGGCGGAACGGCAACGCGATCATCGCCATCCACCGCTTCGCGATCGGCGTTGCCGCTGCCATGCGCGATCCAGGTTCCCGAGCAGGCGCGCATGATCGGCTCGAGCGCGGTCACCAACCCGCTGGCGGGCCTTTGCACGTCGATGCGCTGGCCGCGTCGGACATGGATATAGGGCTCGCGGTTGGAGACCACCAGTACCTCTTCGCCGCTCAATTCGCTGTGGAGAATGGTGCGCAGCGCTTCGGGGGTCCAGGTGATTTGCGCCTCGTCGCGTGGCCGCACTTCGCTTTCCATTTCGCGGATCAAGGCGCGCAAATCGCGCGCGATGGGCATGAATTCCGGTGCCGGCGCCTGTGTTCCGGGCTCGCGCAGCAGGCCCTCGCCGCGCAGCAGCGCACGCATGCCCTTGATCCACCCGCGCCAAGAGAGCTGAGCGATGGCCACGGTCAGCAAGGAAACGACCAAGGCCAGGGCGGTGAAAAAGAAGAACACATAACGTTTGGTCTCTTCGCTGCGCCGCTCGATGAAGCTCATGTCGTGCAGCAGCATGAGCTTGCCCAGCGTAGCTCCCTCATGCTCGATGGGCCGGACAGCGACGTGAAGCAGGCCCTGCGCGCTTTCCAGGACCCGGGCCTCAGGGTCGGCATAACGGGCGGTGTTCTCGCAGCTAGCCTGTGCGGGTAGGCCCTTGGTAGCGATCGGTGCCGCGCCCGATTGCGGGCAAAAAATCAAGCCGAACAAACGTTCGTCCTGAATGAGACGCGTGAGATAGGCCTGGGTCTTGGCGGGTTTCGCCGCCTTGAGCTGGTCACTCAGCGGTTCCTGGAGGGAGTTGGCGATCAGCTCGGCGCGAATATCCAAATCTCGGACGAACCACCGCAAAGTGAGTTTGTCGACCAAGGGCACGATGCCATAGCCAATGGCTGTCAGCACCAGGAGCAGCGGCAAAATAAAGCGAAGCGAGAGGGACATGCAAGTCTCCTGGAGTTCGGCGAGCGAGCCAAGCGATCGCGCTCACGCGCTGGCGAGCCGGTCCCCGAGGCGGCGCATGAAGGCTTCACACAAGGTCAATTGCTCCAGCGCGATCCATTCGTCGGGCTGGTGCGCTTGGGCGATGTGGCCCGGTCCGCAGAGCACGGTGGGGATGTCGGCCGCGTGAAAAAGCGAAGCCTCGGAAGCGTAGGAAACTTTCGCGTGCCCCGCGGTCGCGCTGCACTCCTGGGCGAGATGGCTGATGTCGCTGCACTGACCGGCATCGAAGGCGGGCAGGTCGGACAAGGTTTCCCAGGTGATGTTCGTGGCGCCGTCGACCGCGTGCATCTGCGGCAACAGCTTCTTTTGCGCGTAATCTTGCAGCGCCGCGAGCAAGGCGTCAGGGTCGTCCAGCGGCAGGTTACGTAACTCGAAATCGAAATAACAGTCCTGAGCGATGATATTGCAGGCGGTGCCGCCTTTGATGACACCCGCCTGCATGGTGGAATAGGGCACGTCGAAACCCGCATCGAAAGGCCCGTTCGTTTGATGCTTGCGGGCGAGGCGCGCCAGTTCGGTCACCAGTTCGCAAGCGATGTGCACGGCATTGACGCCTCTTTCCGGCACCGCCGAATGCCCGGCCTTGCCTCGCACCCGGCAGCGGTAGGATTGGCGCCCCTTGTGGGCGACGATGACACGCATGCCGGTGGGTTCGCCGACGATACAGCCGGCGGGTTTGACACCGCAGTTCGCCAAATCCGCGAGCAAACGGCGCACGCCGATGCAGCCGATTTCTTCGTCATACGAGAACGCGAAATGCAGCGGGCGGGCCAGTCCTTGCGCCAGCCAGTGCGGCACGAAAGCGAGGGCGATGGCGATGAAACTTTTCATGTCGCAGACGCCGCGGCCGATCAGCCGGTCGCTGCCACGGGTGAGTGCGAAAGGTTCCACGGTCCAAGGCTGGCCTTCCGCGGGCACCACGTCGGTGTGACCCGAGAGCACGATGCCACCGTCGCCTCGCGGGCCTAAGGTGGCGAACAGATTCGCCTTGGCGCCGGTGTCGTCGAAGGTGAGGCGCGAGTCGATGCCGAAACCTGCCAGGTAATCTTGCACCCAATGAATGAGGGCGAGGTTCGATTCGCGGCTGGTGGTGTCGAAACTGAGTAGACGCTCGAGCAGCGCCAGGCTAGCAGGACTGGGAGAATTCAAGGACATCGAGCACCGGCGGGCGAGGGGTTCAGCCTCGTCGCATGGATTCAAAGAACTCCGCATTGTTCTTGGTGCCGCGAATCTTGTCGATGAGGAATTCGGTGGCTTCCATTTCGTCCATGTTGTACAGGAGTTTCCTCAGCACCCAGACCTTTTGCAGCACGTCGGGTTTCAAGAGCAGCTCTTCGCGGCGAGTGCCGGAACGGTTGACGTTGAGCGCGGGGTAGACGCGTTTCTCCGCTAGGCGCCGATCGAGGTGGATTTCCATGTTGCCGGTGCCCTTGAATTCTTCGTAAATCACATCATCCATCCGGCTGCCGGTGTCGATGAGGGCGGTGGCGATGATGGTGAGGGACCCGCCTTCCTCGATATTGCGCGCCGCGCCGAAGAAGCGTTTGGGTTTTTGCAGGGCATTTGCGTCGACACCACCGGTGAGCACCTTGCCCGAAGCAGGCTGTACGGTATTGTAAGCGCGGGCGAGGCGGGTGATGGAATCGAGCAGGATCACGACGTCCTTCTTGTGCTCCACCAGGCGCTTGGCTTTCTCGATCACCATCTCGGCCACTTGCACATGCCGCGTGGCCGGTTCATCGAAGGTGGAGGCAACCACCTCGCCGCGTACCGTGCGCGACATTTCCGTCACTTCCTCCGGCCGCTCGTCGATCAGGAGCACTATGAGGATCACTTCCGGGTGATTGGCGGCAATGGAATGGGCAATGTGCTGCAGCATGACTGTCTTGCCCGACTTCGGGCTCGCCACCAAAAGGCCGCGCTGGCCCTTGCCAATGGGGGCGATGATGTCGATTACCCGCCCGGTGTAGTTTTCCTCGGACTTGATCTCGCGCTCCAGCGTGAAAGGCTGTTCGGGGAAAAGCGGTGTCAGGTTTTCGAAAAGGATCTTGTTCTTGGAATTCTCCGGCGGCTCGCCGTTGACCCGATCGACCTTGACCAGGGCGAAATAGCGCTCGCCGTCCTTAGGGGTGCGTATTTCGCCCTCGATCGTATCGCCGGTGTGCAGATTGAAGCGGCGGATTTGCGAGGGCGAAATGTAGATGTCGTCCGTGCCCGCGAGGTACGAGGTGTCGGGAGAACGCAGGAAGCCAAAGCCGTCGGGGAGCACTTCGAGCACGCCTTCACCGAAAATACTCTCGCCTTTCTTGGCCTGGTTCTTCAAGAGCGCGAAGATGAGGTCGTGTTTCCTCATGCGGTTGGCGCCCTCGATTTCGTTGGTATTGGCGATGTCCACCAATTCGGTGACGTGATGGTTCTTGAGATCGGAAAGGTGCATAAGGGACCCGGTGCAATGAAGACTAGGCGCGTCCAGTGGCCTTGGGCGCCGAAAAACGTCTTGGAATTTTGCGCGCTACCGCGCGCTCGGAAAGAGAAGCTCTAACAGGATGCTGCAAAACTGCGGTGCTGCCCGTCTGCGGTATTGCGCCCTCGCGCGCCCCACGCCGATCAACCTGAGATGTCTTGGGGCTCGCAGTCGGGCGCTTGGCATCCGAACCTGCTGGCGACGTTCTTCAACAGCCTGTTAGGCGCCGGTCGGCAGGTTTTGCGTCGCCGCGTACCAGCGCAGATGGGAGATAAGCTAGCCGGTTTAGAGGTTGCTGTCAATAAACGCGGCGAGCTGCGATTTGGACAGCGCGCCGACTTTCTGAGCTTCCACCTGGCCGTTCTTGAACAACATCAGGGTGGGAATGCCGCGAATGCCGTACTTGGTAGGGGTGGCCTGGTTGCTGTCGATGTCGAGCTTGGCGACCCTGAGGCGACCTTCGTACTCCTTGGCGACCTCGTCGAGAATGGGGGCAATCATCTTGCAAGGGCCGCACCATTCGGCCCAATAGTCGACCAGAACGGGCACCTGCGACTGCAAGACCTCGGCGTCGAAAGACCCGTCCGTGACGTGAACGATGTTCTGGCTCATGTATTTCCTCAAGGGGAGCGGAATTCGCTGGGATGTCGTGCCGGTGCTTGCGCTGCGCCGGTCACTTGTGACGGTACATTAGCCCAAAGCCATCGAAACTGCAAGCGGGGGGCGGGCCGCCCGCGGCGCGGCAACACGGGCCATCTGCTAGAATTTAGGCATTCCAACGCTTGCTTGGCAGAGCCATGACCTACGTCGTCACCGAAGCTTGCATCAAGTGCAAATATACCGACTGCGTGGATGTTTGCCCGGTCGATTGCTTCCGCGAGGGGCCGAACTACCTGGTCATCGATCCCGACGAATGCATCGACTGCACGCTGTGCGTCGCCGAATGCCCCGTGGAAGCGATCTACGCCGAGGACGACGTGCCCCGCAACCAGCAGCACTTCACCGCCCTCAACGCCGAGTTGGCGAAGCTGTGGAAACCCATCATCGAAAAGAAAGATGCCTTGCCCGACGCTGACGATTGGGCCAAGGTGCCGAACAAACTCGATCGCTTGGAGCGCTAGGCCCGCGCCTCGCCTTGCCCATTGAGCCGGCGATTGCTGGTAGGGCATCGTGAGTCGATTTTTTGCTGACGTCGCGAAGCGACACGCCTCTTCGAGCGCCTCTGCGGGGGGGCTCTCGAAGAGGCGTTGTAGCTCCCTCTCTCACCCCGGTAAGCTACAATCGGCCCGGGCGAAATCCGCGTGCAGCAAGGCTTGCGCGGGTTTCGCCTGCATTTTTATCTCTCAGAATAGCGACAACTGCTGCGCCGCGACTTTTTTCCTGAAAGAGCGTCGAGCCGACGAGCAAGCGGACTTCGTGGGCGCGGTTCAAAATCCGGCCCGCCTCTTTTGGTACGGGGCCGTTCTTGACCAAATGGTTTCCGAACGCACCGATCAGCCCGCCATGGGTGCGCAAGGCGCGAAAATCCAACGGCGCGCCTGCCGCTAGAAGGGCAGCGCGTGCCGCATCGAATACGGCATAGTAGGCGCGGTTGGCTGCGCCATCGATGTCCCCCCGTTCTAACAGGGCAAGCGCGGAGGACGACGCGGTTTCGGCTTTGGCTATCTACACCTCAGGCGTCAGTCCGCCTTTGCTCACAAACGTACGCCCTCTCGAGCGATGTTGCGTAGCAGATCAGGGTTGGCGTACCGCTCTGGGTGTTCCCATTCGTCGAGCCAAACCGGCAGCGGGGAGATCAGGATGCCTGGGTCGAGTAGCACTTCGAAAGCAGCATCTGCCATTTTCAGCTTGGTGTTCAGGAAGCGCTGATGTTCGCCGCGCAGCAGTACCGCGACATCGGCGTCGCTATCCGGGCGGTGAGTGCCGCGCGCACGGCTGCCAAAGACGATGGCACCGGCCGTATCGTCGTGGTCGGCAATTTTTGCCAAGAACCGGCGAACGGCGTCTTCCGTGGCGTGGTCTATAGCGTTCATGGGCGCTACGTGGGGAGGTCAAATTTGTTGTATCCCACGGCGGCGGAAAAGGCAGCAATACGATCCATGGCCGCGGATCCTCGGCGCAGGTCTAACAGTTCACCTCGCCTTACCCGCCGCCCTGTACCGCCACCAGCATGCCGTTTTCACGCTTGGCGACACCGGACTTCTCCAACTCCATCACCAGCCACTCGGCCAGCGCTTCGGGGGTCCGCTGGAAGTAGCGGGCGTTGAAGTCGCGGTAGATGCCGGTGCGGTCGAGGTAGCCTGCGAGTTCGGCCAAGGGCATTTGGTGTTTAGCGAGCAGGGCAAAGGTGAGAACCACGCGCAGCGCGTGCCGGGCAAGGCGCGTTTCGTCGGCTTCGAAGGCTTCGAGGCGCTTGAAGCACCGCTCTAGCGCGGCTTGCGGTTCGGTGAAGGGGCGGCCGTGTCCAGGGATGACGGTCTTGACCGGCAGGCGGGCGATCATCTCCAGCGTGGCGCGAGTGGCCGGGAGACACACTGGGTTGATGGAGGGCGGCAAAACGAAACCGAAGCCGTGTTCCCAAAGTGCGTCGCCGGAAATCAGGAGACCTTTGGCTCGCTCGAAGAAAACCAGCGCGCCCATGTCGTGCCCAGGTGCCGCGAGGGCGAGCCAATCGAGTTCACCCCAAGCGTAGTGCTCGCCCGCGCGCAAGACTTGGGAGAATTCGAAGCGCGCCGATTCCTGGCCGGAGTAATCGAGCAACAGCACTTTCTCGTCCCAGGCGCGCAGCGCGGGGGCTTCGCCTTCGGGCACGGCGATGGGGCAGTGGTAGCGCCTTTGGAGAGCGGCGTTGCCGCCCACGTGATCGCTATGCACATGTGTGTTGACGATGAGAGACAGCGATTCGCCACCCAGCGCGTCGGCCACTTTGTTGAGCGTGGTGGCGGAGTCGCTCACGTATCCGGTGTCGATCAATACGTTGCCTTGCGGGCTACGCAAAAGAACGTTGTTGGCGGAGAGCCAGTCGCGTTCGATGACACAGATGCTGGCAGGCAAACTGGGGCTGTAGTGGCTCATGGCGGGTCCATCAGCGCAGATCACGGAAAAGCGCCTCGAGGATTTGGGCGCGTTCTTCGACCTTGTTGGTGGATTGTTCGATCTTGATCTTCTCCGGTCCGGCGAGCTGGAAGCGCCGATCTTCTTGCATGCGGCGCATGAGCTTGATCGGGTCGAAGGGTGGTTTAGGCATGAATTGGATCAATAGGCGCTGGGGCGTGGCATCAATCTTTACGACACCCAGGTCGCGGCCGAGGAGCCGCAGGCGGTGGCAGGCGAGCAGCGTGCGGGTGGCTTCCGGCGGCAGGCCGTAGCGGTCGATCAGCTCTTCCTGCATGCCGGACAGGGCTTCTTCGCTCTCGCAATTGGCTAGGCGCTTGTAGAGCACCAGGCGTTCGTGCACGTCGCTGCAATATGCTTCGGGCAAGAGCGCGGGCGAGTGCAGGTTGATCTCCGTGGCGACCGCCAATGGCCCGGCAAGGTCCGGTTCTTCGCCTTTGCGCAAGGCGCGCACGGCAGCGGCCAGCAAGTCGTTGTAGAGCTGAAAGCCCACTTCCTGCATTTCGCCGCTCTGCTGATCACCCAGCACTTCGCCGGCACCGCGAATCTCCAGGTCGTGCATGGCGAGGTAAAAGCCCGAGCCCAAGTCTTCCATCATCTGGATGGCTTCGAGTCGCTTCTTGGCCTGCGCGGTCAGAGCCTCTTCGGGCGGAGTGAGCAGGTAGGCATAGGCCTGGTGGTGAGATCGACCGACCCGCCCGCGCAACTGGTGCAATTGCGCCAAACCAAAGCGATCGGCGCGATGGATGATGATGGTGTTGGCGCTGGGCACGTCGATGCCGGTTTCGATGATGGTGGAGCACAACAAGAGATTGCTCTTTTGCTGATAGAAGCCGCGCATCACCTGTTCCAGTTCGCGTTCCGGCATTTGACCGTGGGCTACGGCGATGCGTGCTTCCGGTAAGAGTGCGGCGAGGCGCTCGCGCATGGTTTGGATGCTGTCGATATCGTTGTGCAGGAAATAGATTTGCCCACCGCGCTTCAATTCTCGCAAGGCCGCTTCACGAACGATGCCGGATGAGTCTTTGGTGACGAAGGTCTTGATGGCCAGACGCTTTTGCGGCGCGGTGGCGATGACCGAAAAGTCCCTTAGGCCTTCGAGGGACATTGCCAGCGTGCGCGGGATGGGTGTCGCGGTGAGAGTGAGCACGTCGACTTCGGCGCGCAGTCTTTTCAAGGCCTCTTTCTGGCGCACGCCGAAACGGTGTTCTTCGTCGATGATGACGAGCCCCAGGCGCTTGAATTTCACGTCCGGCTGGATCAGCTTGTGGGTGCCGATCACCAGATCGATCGCTCCCTCGGCCAAGCCCTGCAGTGCCTGCTTCACTTCCTTCGCACTCTTGAAGCGTGAGAGCTCGGCCAGTTTGATCGGCCAATCGGCCAGACGATCGGAAAAGGTCTGAAAATGTTGTTCCGCCAACAGCGTGGTGGGTACTAGCACCGCCACTTGTTTGCCGTCCATCAGAGCGACGAAGGCAGCGCGCAGCGCCACTTCGGTCTTGCCGAAACCGACGTCGCCGCAGACCAGCCGGTCCATGGGTTTGGCGGAGGCCAAATCGGCGATCACGGCACGTATGGCTTCGGCCTGGTCTGGCGTCTCTTCGAAACCGAATCCTTCCGCGAACGCTTCGTAGTCACGGGCGACGAGCTTGAAGGCATGACCTTCGCGTGCCGCGCGCCGCGCATAAAGGTGCAGGAGCTCCGCCGCGGTGTCGCGCGCCTGCTGCGCCGCCTTGCGTCGGGCCTTTTCCCATTGCGGACCGCCGAGGGCGTGCAAAGGCGCGGCATCGGGCGCGACACCGCTATAGCGCCCGATCAGATGCAGGTTGGCCACCGGCACGTAGAGCTTGGCGTCACCGGCGTAGGCAAGGTGCAGGAATTCGTTGGCGCCGTCCCCCAGATCGAGCGTCACCAGGCCTTGATAGCGTCCCACGCCGTGCTGCTGGTGCACCACCGGATCGCCGATGCGAATCTCCGACAGGTCGCGCAGCATGGCATCGACGTTGCTGCGTTTCATTGCCTCGCGGCGCGACACTCGGCGCGGCGCTTCGGCGTAGAGCTCGTTCTCGGTGATGAAATGCTGCTCACCCGCGCCTAGCACGAAGCCTTGCGCCAGGGGCGCCGTCACCAACGCGAACGGTGCCCCGGCCTCCGCCAGGGAGGGAAGATCATCGAAGAGGGCAGGCTTGAGGCCGTATTCGCCGAAATACTGCGCCATGGTTTCGCGCCGGCCCAGGCTTTCGGCGCAAACCCACACCGCTCCGGTGGGCGCGGCGAGGAGCGCCTTGAGCGCCGCGAGAGGGTTGTCGGCGCGCCGATCGACGCGCACGGGAGGTACCGCTCGGGTGGGCGTTGCCGCCGTGCTTGTGGTGTCCGTCGCGCCGCCGCCGACCAAAAGGCGCGGCCAGGCTTTGCACGCGCTCAGAAACGCGTCGGGCGCTTGAAAGACCGTGCTGGGAGGCAACAAGGGGCGGGCGCGATCACCGCGCAGCAAGCGATAGCGGCTGTCCGTGTCGGCCCAGAATGCGCTCAAGGCGACATCGATGCCGCCGTGTTGCGCGAGCACCGCATCTTGGGGCCAATAGTCAGGCAAGCTCGCCGTGGCGTCGAAAAAAAGCGGCAGGTAATACTCGATGCCGCCGGGGGCAAGACCGTTGGAGACATCGCGATAGATGGTGCTTTTCGATGGGTCGCCTTCGAACGCTTCGCGAAAGCGCTGCCGAAAAAGCGCGCGCGCGGCCTCGTCGAGCGGGAATTCGCGCGCCGGCAGCAAACGGATTTCTGGCACGGGATAGATGGTGCGCTGACTGTCGACATCGAATGTACGCAGGGTTTCGATTTCGTCGTCGAAAAGCTCGATGCGGTAAGGCAAGGGGCTGCCCATGGGAAACAGATCGATGAGGCCGCCGCGTATGCTGAATTCGCCTGGAGAAACCACCTGTGTGACGTGGGCGTAACCGGCCAGCACCATCTGGGAGCGCAAGGCTTCGGCATCGAGCTTCTCGCCTTGCTTCAGCAAGAAAGTGTAGGCGGCGAGGTAGGTCGGCGGGGGCAAGCGATAGAGCGCCGTGGTGGCGGGTACCACCAGTACGTCGCACTGCCGTGTGAGCAGCGCATGCAGGCCGGCCAGACGCGCCGAAACGAGATCCTGATGCGGCGAAAACTGGTCGTAAGGCAGAGTCTCCCAATCCGGCAGAAGAAAGAGCCGCAGTTGCGGTGCAAACAAGGGAATTTCCGCGGCCAGGCGTTCGGCCTCCTGCGCCTCGGCGGCCACCACGACGAGCATGCGTCTTTCCGCCGCGAGGCGCGTGGCCGCTTGCGCTAGCGCCAGGGCATCGGCGGAGCCGGTCAAGGCGGGCAGGCGCAGCTTTTGGCCCGGTGGCGGGAGCGTAGGGAGAAGGGTGGGAAACGACAAGGTGCGGCGATCCAAAAGTTCGAATTATAACGGCTGGACCGTCCATCATTGGCGACATGCGACGCGCGCCTGGCGCAAACACGGCGTGAAATTGGGGCCGGGCTATCCGCCCGTGTGCTTGTGGAAGCTCGCAAAAATGTGGCGAGCGGGTCGCGTAATCGCGTCCTTGGGGTTCACTTCGATCGAGGTGGCGATTTCATGGCTGCAAGTCGCGACCCAACTGTTCGATTTCAATAGTGGAGCTAAGGTGCCGCGCAGAACACCACGCCCTCCCCAGCCCATCCCTGCGCTTGCATTTGGGCGTAAATGCCGGTGTCGATGGTGTAGCGGTGGTTGGAATCGTTCTCGCGCCAGTGACCGTTGTAGAGGCGGTAGACGGGCGCGCCGCCGTTGGCGCAGCTTCCCGCCGACGGTAGGGCGGCGCGAAACGCCAGGCCTTCATAGAACCAGCTCGGATCGGCCTTCACCCACTCGCATTCAGCTGCGCTGGCGGTGTAGAAATGTGAACCGGAACCCCCATTGGGTGTGCCGTAGAAGCGGCAAACTGGGCTCGCAACGGCCAAGGCGCTGCCTAGCGGATAGACCGAGAAGCTCTGCCCCGTGCGCGACCAGCCGGGGCCGGCCGCGCCCTGGTCGATGCTTTGCGCTTCCGCTGCGCTGGCGGTAATGAAATAGTGTGCGAGGATACTGTTGTAGAACTCCCAAGCGGTCGAAAGCGCGGGCAAGCCGGTGCCACCGGCTTCGTCGGCGCCGATGTCGTACAGGCCGCTGCGGGGCTGGCGGCCGATGTCTTCGGTCACTTGCGCGAGAGTCTGGCCTCGGTCGATGGCCGGGCTGCCAGCCGGCAAGTGGCCGTCGGCGGTGACGCCGATGCTGCCGATTTGGCTGTGCGCATCGGCAGTTTCGGCGCTTTGCCATTGCGCGAAACTGCCGCCATCGGCCAGCGGACTGCCTGGCCGGTTGTCGGCGAAATTACAGGCGCCGCTTTCGTTGTGGAACCAGTTGTAGTCCGTGCCCGGGTTGCCTTGCAGGCCATAGAGACCAGCGGCGCTGATTTCATTGGCCCAGCGCACGCGCACGCAGTCGCCGCCGTTCTGGATAACGAGATTGTTGCGGATGAGTGGGTTTACTGTCGGCGGACGCCCAGCGATGGGGTCAAAGTCTTGCAGCGTGACTCCGAAATAGAGCGCCGCATGCCCCGAGGTGGCGGTGTGCACCAGGGTGTTGTTGGCGACGACGGCATCGCGCGCCGCGTAAAGTCCGATGCCGGCATAACCGGTGTCGCGGATGACGTTGTTGCGCACCGTGCCGCGGATGCTTTCGTAGTACTCGGGGTTCACCGCGGTGTCGAAATATTCGGGGCTGGTGTCGTAGCCCACCATGATGCCGCCTTCGCCGGTACGCTCGATGCGATTGCGCTCGACGATCACGTCCGCCGCACCCCCTTTGAAGTAGAGCCCGTTGGTGGCGATGTCGTGAATGAAGCAATCCTCCACGCGCATGCGGCTGCCGTTGACGTTGTCTATGCCTTCGGCGTTCTTTTCGTCGAGCGGTGTCCCCGCCGGATAGATGCGCCCGGTGTTGTAGATTTCGCAGCGGCGGATGGTGATGTCATCGGACTTGGGCGTGATCTTGATGGCGTCGCGCCCGGTGTCGTGAACCTTGCAATCCTCGATGGTGATATGGGAAGCGCCGCGCCCGCCGCGGTTGTTGCCCGAGTCCCATTCGGTTTGCATGAAAATGCCGTAGAGATTGCCCCCGGTCACCTCCAGACGCGAGATACGGCTGCCGGATGCTTCGGGGTCGATCTGGATGCACACGCCGTTTTCGAGGCTCAGTGGGCATTGGATCACCGCCCACTCGCCGGGGTAGGACTGTAGCGTGAGCGGCAGGCGCAGGCGCAATTCGGTTTCTGGATAGATGTTGTTACCGGTCGGCCCGCGCAGCGTGATGGTGTCTCCGGCGGCGAGCACGCCGCGGTCGGGCGCGAGCAAGTAGCCCAGGGTTTTGAAGGGTTGGGCGAGGCTGCCGGAGCCCGGGGTGTCGCTGCCGGTGGGAGAGACGAACCATTCCGCCGCGTGAGTGGCCCCGGTGATCAGGAGCCAGGCCACAAAGCCCATCAGAATGGAACGCGTGCTTGACATGTCCGACCCCCATCGCCGCGGCGCAGTTGACACGGCCAATCTATACCCGCCCCGTCGACGCGGCAATAGGCTCGGGGTGGCTTCTTTGCTCGTCTCGGACAGCGCGGGCATAATGACTGGAACAAAGACGTGCCATCTGCATATGGCGCTGAGCGCGTCGGCGCGACATCGTCCACTCGATCGGAGATCCAAGCTGTCTCCTTATCTCATGCTCTCCCTGCCGCCTTTGTTCTGGGCGGGCAATTGGGTGGTCGGTCGTGCGGTGCATGGCTTGGTGCCGCCGATGACACTCGGTTTTCTGCGCTGGAGCATCGCGGTCTTGGTGCTCTTGTCTCTGGCTTGGCCGCACTTGAGGCGCGACCGGGCGCTCTTGTGGGCGAACCGGCGCGTCCTGCTGCTCCTGGGCGTGCTGGGCACGGCTCTGCACAATGCCGTCACCTATTTGGGCCTCAACTTCACTACCGCCATGAACGGCCTGATGCTCAATTCATTTTTGCCGGTGATGATCGTGGCCATTTCCTGGCTTTTGTATCGCGAGCGCCTAGGCGGGCGGCAATGGCTGGGCATGGTCGTCTCGCTGACCGGTGTGCTGGCGATCATTGCGCGCGGCAAGCCTGGATCGCTTCTGGCGCTGTCGCTCAATCCGGGGGATCTCATCGTCGTTGGCGGTATGCTGATGTGGGCGCTCTACACCATTCTTCTGAAGCTCAAACCCGCCGAATTGCATTTATTGTCTTTTTTGGCGGCCATCGCCATGGTGGGCGTGCTCTCTATCGCGCCCTTGGCGGCGGCGGAATGGGCCTTGGGCTATGAAACCCACTTCACCGCGGGCACGGTTTCGGCGATGGTGTACGTAGGCGTTTTGCCCACGGTGGCGGGTTACATTTTATGGAACCGCGGCGTGGTACTCGTGGGGGCCAATGTTGCGGGGTTATTCACTCACCTCATGCCGGTTTTCGGCGCGCTCCTGTCCTGGCTGTTCTTGGGCGAGAAACTGCTGAGTTTCCACCTTTGGGGCTTCGCTTTGATCCTCGCCGGCATTTTCCTAACCACGCGCGGCCCAGCCCCACCGGAAGATGGTTGACGCACGACAAGGCCACGTTGGACCATAGCGTTATCTTATAGACGTCGCTTCTTCGCACTCTCGCCGCCATGAACTGGAAGTTCCACCGTGCCCTCGTCGTCACCATCGCCTGTGCCGTGGCGCTAGTCGTACCGGCTGCGGTACTGGCGGTGCTGTGGGCCGATCTGCATGAAGCGGCCCGCCAGGTTGTTGCGGCGCATTTGGCGGAGCGTGCCGGAGTCATCGTGATGGTGCTGGCCATCGGCCTCACCGGCGTGGCCATGCTGGTGGCGCAAACGTATCGGACTTGGGTGGGCGCCTTGCACAAGGCCAGCGAAAAGATTCAGATCATGCTCAGTGTGAATCGCGGCCTGCGGCTGGGTGACGAAGGCCAAGCGCATCTGCGCTCGCTTGCGGCCAGCATCAATGCCCTCGCGGACCAGCGCGACGCCCTGCAGGCCGATGTCGACCGCCAGGTGGCCGAAGCCAAGGCGGGGGTGGAGGCCGAGCGCAATCGACTCGCCGCGTTGATGTCCGAACTGGCGCAAAGTGTGGTCGTGTGCAACCTCGGTGGCAATGTGCTGCTCTACAACCAGCGCGCTCGCGCCCAGCTCGAGCGTGCCGCCAGCGGCCAAGGGCAATTGGGTACCGCGACCTTGGGTCTGGGGCGCTCGATTTTCGGCTTCATCGAGCGAGATCTGATTGCCCACGCTCTGGACCAGTTGCGGCAGCGTCTCGACAAGGGCGAAAAGCGCCCGGTGACGCATCTGGTCACCAGCACTCGCGCGGGACTCCTCATCCGGGTGCAGGTGGCCCCCGTGCTGGGTGCGGCCGCAGCCGACGGGGTGCCCAGCATCGACGGCTATGTGCTGCTCATCGAGAACGTCACCAAAGGCTTCGAAATCGAAGGCCAGCGCGATCAGCTGATCAGCGCCCTCACCGAAGGCAGTCGGGCCTCACTGGGCAACATTCGCGCAGCGGCGGAGACCCTGGTTGATTACCCCGACATTCCCGGCGATCAGCGCGAACACTTTCTGCATATCATCCACGACGAAGTGGCGCTCTTGTCCCGGCGTATCAGCGACGCCCACGAAGCGCTGGGCGACGCGACCCGCACGCGCTGGCCATTGGAAGAAATGTTGGCCGTGGATCTGGTACAGGCCGCCGCGCGACGCATCGAGGAGCGATGTGGACTGCCGGTGAAAAGCGAGGAAATCGACGAGCACGCCTGGGTCAAGGTCGACAGCTTCACCGTGGTGCAGGCCCTGCAATACCTTGCCCAGCGCCTGCGCGACGAATACGAGGTGCGCGAAGTGCGTTTCGGGCTGCGCCGCGCGGGTCGCTTGGTGGAGATCGATTTGATCTGGTCGGGCGTGGTCATGGGCAGCGAAACCCTGAGTGTGTGGGAAACCGAACCGATGAGCAGTGTCGGCGAATTTCCACCACTGACCCTGCGCGAGGTGGTGGAGCGGCACAACGGCGAGATGTGGTTCCAGCGCAATAAGGCCACCCATCGCACCATCTTCCGCCTGGTACTGGCCAGCGCGGCGCCCGCGGAAGGGCCGGCGGCGGACATGCTGCCGACTGTGGAGGCAAGGCCCGCCTACTATGACTTTGATTTGTTCAAGCACCGCGAGGTTTCGCCCGAGTTGGAGGCGCGCAGTCTCGAAGAGCTGGCCTACACCGCCTTCGATACCGAAACCACCGGGCTCGAGCCCAGCGCCGGTGACGAGATCATTCAGATCGGCGCGGTGCGCCTGCTCAACAACAAGCTTTTGCGCGATGAAGTCTTCGATCAACTGATCGACCCCAAGCGCGGCATGAAGGCCGAGTCCATCGCCATTCACGGCATCACCCCGGACATGCTGCGCGGCCAACCTGACATCGGCAAGGTGCTGCCCGCCTTTCATGCTTTTTGCGCCGAAACCGTGCTGGTGGCGCATAACGCGGCTTTCGACATGCGTTTCCTGGAGCTGAAAGAGGAGGCCACCGGCCTGCGCTTCCGCCAGCCGCTGCTCGACACCTTGCTGTTGTCCGCAGTGGTTCATCCCGGGCAGGATTTGCATCGCCTGGAGTCGATTGCCGAGCGTCTCGGCGTCAACGTGGTGGGGCGGCACACCGCGCTGGGCGACGCCATGGTCACGGGCGAAGTGCTGCTGCGCCTCATTCCCTTGCTCAAGGCCCAGGGAATCGTTACTCTCGCGCAGGCCTTGGCGGCGTCGCAAAAGACGCAGTTCGCGCAGTTGCAATACTGATCGAGGGAAAGGGGCGGACGTGGCGGACGAAGCAAGCACGGAGCACAGCGGCGCGACATTCACATCGATGCTCAGCCCGGTCAGTTCGGTCATTCGCCGCGCGCCGGTCACGGTGCCCATGGCTGCCACGGTGCGCGAGGCACTCAAGGTCATGGACCAGATGCGCATCGGATCGATCATCGTGGTGGACCCCGCCAACGGCCTGCCCCTGGGCATCTTCACCCTGCAAGACCTCTTGCGCCGCGTGGTGCTGGAGGATGGCGACCTCGACCAGCCCATCGCCTACGTGATGACCGCGGGTCTGCTGACCTTGCGGCCTTCGGCCACCGCCTACCAAGCCGCGCTCACCATGGCCCGCCGTGGCGTGCGGCACCTCCTGGTGGTCGACGCGGACGGCAGGCTGCTAGGTATCGTGTCGCAGAACGATTTGTTCACTTTGCAACGCACCGGGGTCACTAACCTCAGCGAAGAAATTCGCACCGCGCCCGATGTCGCCGCCTTGCAGGCCGCGGCAAAGGAAATCCGGCGTTTGGCTGGAGCGATGCTGGCTCAGGGAACCGGAGCGGAAACGCTCACTCATTTCGTGTCCACGCTCAACGACGTGCTCACCTCGCGCATTCTGGAAATCGTACTCGACGAGATGGAACTGCCGCCGGTGCACTGGTGCTGGATTGCCCTGGGTTCGGAAGGAAGATTGGAGCAGACCTTCAGCACCGATCAGGACAACGGCATCATATTCGAAGCCGAGCAAGCGAAAGACGCCCTCGCCTTGCGCGAGAAGTTCCTGCCTTTTGCCCTGCGCGTGAACACGCTGCTCGACGCTTGCGGCTTTCCCTTGTGCAAGGGCAAGATCATGGCCAGCAACCCGGATTGGTGCCTGTCTCTCGAGGAATGGCAACGCAAGTTTTACGATTGGATTCAGCGCCCCGAGCCCGAAGCGCTGCTCTCGGCTTCGATTTTTTTCGATTTCCGGGCGCTCTACGGCAACGCCGATTTGTCCGACCGCTTGCGCGAATGGCTCTTGCAGCATGCGCCGGCCAATCCGCTATTTCTGCGCCTCATGGGCCAGAATGCCCTGTCGGCGCGCCCGCCACTGGGGCTCCTCCGCGATTTCACTTTCGACGATTCGAAGGATTTCCCGCACACCCTGGAACTCAAGCTCTACGGCGCTCGGCCGTTCATCGACGCGGCGCGTATTCTGGCGTTGGCCAACGGTGTGGGCGAAACCAGCACCGCGCAGCGCCTGCGAACCATTGCCGAAAAGGCCGCCTGGGGCAGCGACGATTTAGCGGCGATGATCGAAGGGTTCTATTTCATTCAGCTCTTGCGCTTGCGCAATCAGGCGAACCCCGACCCCAAGGTTCATCCCAATCGCATCGATCCCGAGCAACTGAACGAGCTGGATCGGCAGATCCTTAAGGAAGCCTTCAAACAAGGGCGCAAGCTGCAACAGCGCCTGGCGCTGGACTACAACCTCGATTACTGACGCGGAAGACTGTGGCGTTGCCGGTGTGCGCCCTGGGTGAGAGGGTATGGCCTTCCGGCCAGCAGAGCCCCCGTTCGCCGCCAAGGCCTCAATGCAACCGGTTCTCCAGCGCGTAACCGACGCCCGGCACGGTGCGCACGGTGACGGGGGTGGCCTCGAGTTTGCGGCGCAAGCGGTGGATGCACACTTCCACGGCGTTGATCGTGGTGTCGGCGGCGAAGTCGTAGCTGTTTTCCACCAGCAGCTCTTTGCGCACCGGGCGCCCGAATTGCTTCCACAGGACTTCGATCATGCCGGTCTCGCGTGCCGAGAGGCTTATCGGCTGGCCATGGCAAAAAAGCCTGCGGGTGCGGGCATCGAAATGGACGGGTCCGCCTGCCAGCGCCTCATCGAGGCTATCCGCGGCGCGGCGCAAGAGCGCCTGCACGCGGGCGCGCAATTCCACGAGGCTGAAGGGTTTGCAGACGAAATCGTCGGCGCCCAGATCGAGACCACGAACGCGCGAGTCGAGGGTGCTGTTGGCGGAAAGAATGATCACCGGCACCGAACGGCTCCGGCCCCGGAGGCGCTGCAGGACCTGAAAACCGTCCAAGGCCGGAAGCCCGAGATCGAGAATGACCAGATCGAAGCGCTGATCTTGCAGTGCAGCATCGGCATCTTGCCCGCTCTCCGCAAGATCGACCGCGAACCCCTGGCCCCGGAAAGCGATGCACAAGGCTTCGCCTATCGAAGGATCGTCTTCGGCAACCAGTATGCGCATCCCCTCGGTCCTCCAAAAAGGCGCGCCGCCGAAAAGGTGTCGCGTCGGATACTGCATTGCACAATGGCAGTCTGGTGCCGCCTGTCGCGCTGCGCAAGCTTGGCAGGTCGGCATCGTTTTGGCAAGAGCGCTCGTCGGAGTCCGGGAGCCGCACTCGCTGCTTTCGAGTTTGTAAGTTTTTTGTAAGCCACAGCGGAGTAGCATAGCCGCGGCAAGTTACGTCCGGGAATTCCGTGAGGGGAGCACCGGGGGTCTTCGTCGAAGCGCCTTTCGTCGAAATTTGGTAGTCACGAAGGAGGAGTTATGCAGTTAACTGAAAAGCACAAAGAGTATTGGAGCAAGAACCTCAATATCACAGCGATTCTGCTGTTTATTTGGTTCTTCGTCACGTTCGTGATTGGGTGGTTCGCGCGCGAACTCGCAAGCGTCACCGTCTTGGGTTTTCCGCTGCCTTTCTATATGGGGGCTCAGGGTGCCTTGGCAATCTACGTGCTCATCATTTGGTTTTACGCCCGCACCATGAACAAGATGGACGTCGAGTACGGCGTGCATGAGGGGGAGGAATAACATGGCCACTGCACAGAAAACCTTCAAGCAGCAATTAACCAAGTATTACAGCTTTTACACCGGCGGCTTCGTCGCTTTCGTCATCATCCTGGCGATCGCTGAAGCCATGGGCGTCACGCCCAAGGCGCTGGGTTATGCCTTCTTGGTGGCAACGATTGGCCTGTACGCCGGCATCGGCGTGATGAGCCGCACCGCGGACGTGTCGGAGTATTACGTCGCGGGCCGCAAGGTGCCAGCCTTCTTCAACGGCATGGCCACCGGCGCGGACTGGATGAGTGCTGCCTCCTTCATCGGTATGGCGGGCACGCTCTACGCCACGGGCTACAGCGGTCTGGCCTTCGTCATGGGTTGGACCGGCGGTTACTGCCTGGTGGCGCTGTTCCTGGCTCCTTACCTCAGAAAGTTCGGCCAGTTCACCATTCCCGACTTTTTGGGCGCGCGCTTTGGCGGTCACATTCCCCGGACCATCGGGGTGATTTCCGCCATCATTTGTTCCTTCACCTACGTGATCGCGCAGATCTACGGCGTGGGCATCATCACCTCGCGGTTTACCGGCCTTGATTTCGGTATCGGGGTGTATGTGGGCCTGGCTGGTATTCTGGTCTGCTCCTTCCTCGGTGGTATGCGGGCGGTGACCTGGACGCAGGTGGCACAGTACATCATCCTGATCGTTGCTTACATGATCCCGCCGGTTTGGCTGGCCGTGAAACAAACCGGTGTTCCGGTGCCCCAGCTCGTTTATGGCTACCAACTCCAGAAAGTGACCGAGCGCGAGAAGGTGCTCAACGATGCCGCTTCTCCGGCCGGCATGAAAGAGGCCGAAGTGCGCAAGATCTTCAAGGACAAGGCGGCTGCCGCCGATGCCGCGCTGAAGGACCCCGCCAAGGCCTATGCCGACGGCAAGGCCGCGGCGGAGAAGAAGGTTGCGGATCTCAAGGCCAACAACGGCGCGCCGGACGACATCAAGAAGGCGGAAGACGCGCTAGCCAAGTATCCGAAGGATGCTGATGCCGCCAAGGCGCAATGGACCAAGGAAAAAGGTCTGGCCGCCCGCGCCGGGCCGGTGAAAGCCCACGCTGAAGCGTTTGCGGGCGCCGATGAGGCGGCTCGCGACAAATCGCGCCGTAATTTCCTGGCGCTGATCCTGTGCTTGATGGTGGGTACCGCGGCCCTGCCGCACATCCTGATGCGCTACTACACCACGCCCAGCGTGAAAGAGGCGCGCGTTTCGGTGTTCTGGTCCTTGTTCTTCATCTTCTTGCTCTATTTCACGGCGCCGGCTCTGGCCGTCTTGGTGAAGTACGAGGTGTACCACAACGTGGTGGGCGGCTCGTTTGCGGCCTTGCCAGGTTGGGTGGCGAACTGGGCCAAGGTCGATCCGACGCTGATGAACGTCAGCGACTGGAACGGCGACGGCATCATCCAGCTTGCGGAAATCGTCATCGGCGGCGACTTGATCGTGTTGGCTACACCGGAAATTGCCGGCTTGCCTTACGTGATCTCGGGCCTGGTGGCGGCGGGTGGTCTGGCAGCGGCGCTCTCTACCGCTGACGGTCTGCTGCTGACCATCGCCAACGCCCTGTCGCACGACGTGTACTACAAGATGATCGACCCGCACGCCCCGACCACCCGTCGTCTGGCCATTGCCAAGACCCTGCTGCTGATCGTGGCGGTGATCGCGGCTTACGTCACTTCGTTGAAGCCCGGGAATATTCTGTTCCTGGTGGGTGCGGCCTTCTCCCTGGCGGCATCGGCCTTCTTCCCATCGTTGGTCTGCGGGGTGTTCTGGAAGCGTGCCAACAAGCTCGGCGCCATTCTAGGCATGTCGGCGGGCCTGGGAATCTGTATCTTGTACATGGTCAGAACCTATCCGTTCTTCGGTGGCGTTTCGGCCAATGAGTGGTTTGGTATCGGCGCCATTTCGGCCGGTATCTTCGGTATTCCCGCCGGCTTCATTGGCGTGATCATCGGCACGCTGATTTCGGCGCCGCCCTCGAAAGAGGTGCAGGAACTCGTCGACCACGTTCGTTACCCGAACCTGGAAGGCGACATCAATACCCAGGGAACCTAAGTTCCGTTTCACTAGTAGTCGAATTGAGGCCCGGGCAACCGGGCCTTTTTTTTGTGTGCGTGGCTCAAGCAAACGCGCATGCGCTTGCGTTGCGCAGGACCGAGTTCATAAGAGGAGCTGACGGCCTGCCGGACAGTGCTAGGCCGCTAGCTTGAGCGCCCCTCGGCTGATGGCCGAAGTGTGTGGCGCGCGGCGGCTACACCCTCAGGTCTTTGACCAGATGTTCGAGGTCCGGCCGATTGGCTTCGCGGATCACACGGCGGCAATTGATGGGGTCGATGCGGTGCAAGTGCATGATGACTTCCTGCACCTTGTTCGCTTCGCCCAAAGCGTAATGCGCCATGGCCGCCGAATACCAAAGGTGACCATTGGTTGGCTGGAGTAGACAGGCCTCTTGGAGCGCCTCCAGCGCCTCGCGATGACGCCCAAGTTTGGCGCAGGCATGCCCCAGGCCATACCAGGCCCGATCGAGTTTCTTGTTCCTGGCCACGGCCACCCTGAAAGCTTCGATGGCTTCTGCCTGCTCACCGTTTTGGTCCAGCAGATAACCCAAGTTGTAGAACATGTCGGCATCTTTGGGGGCCAGCGTGGTCGCCTGCCGAAGATGTTCGATCGCGGCAGGTAGATGCTTGTTCTTGGCGTGAAGAAAGCCAATGCAGGCGTGAGCGCGCGCGAAGTCGGGGCGGACGGCCAGCGCCCGGTTGTACTCGGCCATGGCCTTGTCGGGCTGCCGCATTTTCTCGAAGAAATAGGCGCGCAGGAAATATTGCCAGTGGATCAGATTCACAAAATTTGCCTTGCCGGCACAAGCCGCTGTTGAGGTCAGATTATCCGGTTTCGGGCCTTGCCGGACAAGCTTAAGCTGGACAAAAGGTCGGGATTTTTTCGCCGCTTGCCGGTATCATCGCGCTTGGATTCGTCTTATGCCTACCGGCCATGGAACACCCCGTCCTTTTTATTTGGAGCGCGCTGCGCGCGCTGACTGAAGTAGTTGGCTACACCTTTATCGGCCAGGGGGTGCTCGCGCTTTTCGCGGGCGCGAATCGGGATCGGAACTTCGTCTATCAGCTTCTGAAGATCATCACCAATCCCATCGTCAAGGTGGTCCGTTTCATCACCCCGAGGTTCATTGCCGACCAGCACATCCCCCTGGTGGCGTTTTTTGTCGTCTTCTGGTTGTGGGTGGCGGTGGGCGTGCTGAAACACCAGTATTGCTTGCAGCACAGCTTAGCCTGTTACCCGCAGCAGTAATAAAGGGTTATTAGGGTGCGCGCCAGCGCTGGGCGAGCGCCGTGCTCGCTACCGCATAGGCGTTCTCTTTTTCGATTGCGCCAGCCACGGCCATTTCGAGGTCCTTGAGGCGCCCGTCCTTGAGGCCATAGATCCATCCATGCACCACTAATTCCTGGCCCCGTGCCCAGGCGTCGGTGACGATGGTTGTATTGATGACGTTGCGCACTTGCGCGATGACGTTGAGCTCGCAGAGGCAATCCCAGCGTGCTTGTTGGTCCGGCAAAGCGGCCAGCAATTCGGCGTGCTGGTCGCGCACGTCTTGAATATGGCGCAGCCAATTGTCGATGAGGCCGAGCTGCTGTCCTTCCAGCGCGGCGCGCACGCCGCCGCAGCCATAGTGCCCGCAGACGATGAGATGGCGGGTTTTCAGGACATCGACCGCGTATTGCATCACCGAGAGGCAGTTGAAATCGGTGTGCACCACGACATTGGCGACATTGCGATGCACGAACACTTCACCCGGCTGCAAGCCGGTGATCTGGTTCGCGGGCACGCGGCTATCGGAACAGCCGATCCAAAGATAAGCCGGTGTTTGTAGTTGCGCGAGGCGCGCAAAAAAATCAGGGTCTTCTTGACCGACCTGCGCCGCCCAGCGCGCGTTGTTGGCGAAAAGCGTTTGTAGGTGCCGCACGGGATGGGTCTCGGAGTGACGTTCAGGAAGCAGAATGGCGATCGCGACCGTAGTGGTCGTCGAAGCGCACGATGTCGTCTTCGCCCAGATATTCGCCGCTTTGCACTTCGATCATGACCAAGGGCACGATGCCCGGGTTGGCAAGGCGGTGTTTGTGGCCGGCGGGAATGAAGGTTGATTCGTTCACGCGCACCAACTGCTGGTGATCGTCATGCACCACTTCAGCGGTGCCGCAGACCACGATCCAATGCTCGCTGCGATGATGGTGCATTTGCAGCGACAGGGCATGCCCGGGCTTGACCTCGATGCGCTTGATCTTGAAGTGAGGCCCTTCTTGTAGCACCGTGTAGCTGCCCCAGGGGCGGCTGACGGTGCGGTGCTCGCGGTAAGCCAGGTGATCGCGCGCCTTGAGTTCACCGACCACCTCCTTGACTCGCTGCAATTGATCGCGATGGGCGACCAGCACGGCATCGGCGGTGTCGATGATGACCAGGTTTTCCACTCCCACTGTGGCCACCACCCGTCCGTCGCTTTGTACGTAAGTGTCGCGAGAGGCCACGTGCACCGCTTCCCCGGAAGCGCGGTTGCCGTCTGCGTCGGCGGCGACGAATTCCGCTACCGCTTCCCAAGAACCGATGTCGCTCCAATCGAAGTGGCCGGGCACCACCGCGACATTGGGCGCACGTTCCATCAAGGCATAATCGATGGAAATCCCGGGCAAGGCGGCGAAGTGCTTGGCGTCGAGTTCTACCATCCCCTTCGCGCCGGCTTCGGCGTTTTGCATTACCGCGCTGGCTGCGGCAAACAAATCCGGCGCATGGGCCTCGAAGGCGGCGAGCAAATCGCGCAAGGTGAAGCAGAACATGCCTGAATTCCACAAGAAACGGCCGCTGGCCAAGTAGGATTCGGCCTTTTCGAGGCTCGGTTTCTCGACGAAACGAGTGACTGCACGACCGCCGCGATCGTCCAGCGGTTCGCCGCACTCGATGTACCCGAAACCGGTTTCGGGGCGGCTGGGCGGGATGCCAAAGGTGACCAGTTTGCCCCGCTGCGCGAGTTCGGCCGCATGAGTCACCGCTTGCCCGAAAGCGGCTTGGTCGGTGATCAAATGGTCTGCGGGCAGGACCGCGAGTACCGTTTCCAGAGCATGTTCCCGCGCTGCCCAGAGCGCCGCTACCGCTACGGCCGGTGCGGTGTTGCGCCCAAAGGGCTCGAGCAGATAGACGGCATCGGATGGTGCACAGCCTGTGGATTCATATTCGTCGCGAGTGCGGAAGTAATAATCGCGATTGGTCACGGTCAACAAAGAACGGACGCCAGGCAAGGCGGTTGCCCGACAGAGCGTCTTGGCGAGCAGCGTCTGCCCGTCCGGCAGGGGCATGAAGGGTTTGGGCGAAGCTTCACGGGATACCGGCCAGAGCCGCGTTCCCGCGCCGCCAGAAAGGATGACAGGGAGGATTTCCATGCGATGTGCCTGAATGAGCGATCGAAGCGCAGCACGAACTTTTCCCGAAGGAACGAGCGGGTCAGGGCCGAGGAGCCCACGCGACAGGTCGCAACCCGACTAAAAGTGCCTAAGTAGCTGCGCAACGCGCTATTCTCTCACGGTCTGACGCGCGGGGGGTGTTCGCGTGAGCCAGGCGATGGCGCTCATGATCGGCAGCGAGTCTGATCAAGACTTGGAACGACCCGCCGATCGCGTCATCACTTCTAGATGGCGCGCCGCGACGACGACCGCTTGTAGACGGTTGTGCACGCGCAGCTGTCGGTAGATGGCACCCAAGTGGTTCTTCACCGTCCCTTGCGTAAGACCGAGGCGAGCGCAGATCTCCGGTGTGAGGTGGCCTTGCGCGAGCAAGGCGAGCACTTCGCGCTGGCGCGGCGTGAGTTCGGGCGAGCGGGGGCGCCAAGCATTGACCAGCGGCAGGCTCGCGGCAGGACCCTGGTCGGGAGGAACATAGAATCCGCCATCAGCGACGATTCTAAGCGCACGCAGCATATCCTCCAATGAAAGTGCGCGCGGGATGATGCCGCGCACGCCTTCTGAAAAGTAGGACCGAACTGCGTCGGGTGACGGTGCTTCGGCGATCACCACGACGGGCACCGCGGCAAAGCGCTGCGCCAGCAGTTTGAGGAAGGCATGCTCGTCCTGAGCGGCCACTCGCGCATCGATGAAGCAGCAGTTGATCTCGCGATCGTGCTCCAGATGGGCGAGCGCTTCCCCCATGCGCCGCGCCGGCACGACGCGCAGCCGCGCGTGCGTCGCCAAGGCGTGGCGGTCCAGGGCGGGACCGATCTGGCTGTCGGGGTCGATTCCGAGCACTTTCATCACTGAACTCCAAGGAAAGCCGCCGCAATCAGGGCGAAAAGATACGCGGCGAGGGCGCTGGCGGCTACGGGACAATTCTGCAAGTCCCTCAATTTCGCCGCCTGCGCGCGCATGGCAGCGAAGGCCGGCGTTCGACTCCTATGCACAGCGAGTTTTCCTGGGGAGCTCGTTACAGGTGTTGCGTCAGTATTCATAAGAATATTAGAATATGCTGGCAACCTTTCCTGGGCAGTTTTGCCTATTAAGCAACCGAGTCTCGCATGGCCAACATTCTCTTCATCGTCAACGATGCCCCTTACGGCAGCGAACGCCCCTATAACGCCTTGCGCCTGGCTGGAACCCTCGCCGGCAAGGAGAGTCAAGCGGTACGTGTCTTTCTGATGGCCGACGCAGTGGCCTGCGCGAAAGCGGGGCAGAAGGTCCCCGAAGGCTATTACAACATCCAGCTCATGCTGGGCAAGGTGTTGCGCGGCGGGGAAGTGGCGCTTTGCGGTACGTGCATGGACGCACGGGGCTTGAGCGAGGCGGACATGGTCCAGGGCGCGCGCCGCTCGTCGCTGGCCGAACTGGCGGCATGGACCATAGAAGCGGACAAGGTTTTGGTATTCTGAGCGGCAGGTCGCGCGCCTCTTCGATCGTTGCGCCGCCCAGGCTGCGAGGCGCCATGCCCGAACTCATTTATCTCGACTACAACGCCACCACGCCGATCGCCCCTGAAGTGCTCAGCGCGATGTTGCCTTGGCTCACCGAGCACTTCGGCAATCCGTCCTCGGGGCACCCCCAGGGGCAGGTGGCGGCGGCGGCCCTGCGGCGAGCGCGTGCGCAAGTGGCAGCCCTGATCGGCGCCGCCGCCGAGGAGATCAATTTTACTGGCTGCGCCACCGAAGCCAACAACCTCGCCCTTTTGGGAGTCGCGCGCGCCGCGCCCCCGGGCAGGCGCCACCTCATCGTCAGCGCCATCGAGCATCCGGCGGTGTTGGCGCCGGCGCGGTTTCTCGAATCTCAGGGTTGGCGATTGACGGTGTTGCCGGTCGATCAATGGGGGCGCGTGGACCCCGAGGCTGTTGCGCGCGCCCTTCGACCCGACACGGCGCTGGTGTCGATCATGCATGCCAATAACGAAATCGGCTCGGTGTCGCCTATCGCCGAAATCGCGCGGCAGGTGCATGCGCACGGATCGCTGCTGCATACCGATGCGGCCCAGTCGGCCGGCAAGCTCGCGCTCGATGTGGAGATGCTGGGTGTCGATTTGCTCACCTTGGCGGGCCACAAATTTTATGCGCCCAAGGGCATAGGGGCTTTGTACGTGCGGCGCGGCACGCCGATCCTGAGCGTCATGCACGGCGCCGACCAGGAGCGCGGACTGCGGCCTGGTACCGAAAACGTGTCCGGCATCGTTGCCCTTGGCGCTGCCGCGCAGCTTGCCCACGAACGCCAGCCCGAGGCGACGGAGCACTTGCGCATTCGGCGCGATCGCTTGCACGCCGTGCTGCGCGAGAACATTCCCGGTCTGATCTTGAACGGACATCCTGAAGAGCGCCTGCCCAACACGCTGCACTTGTCCTTCCCGCGAGCCACCGGGCGCGCCCTGCTCGAAGCGGTGGAGGGAGAAGTCGCTGCTTCGCTGGGTTCGGCCTGCCACTCGGCATCCGATGCCCCAAGCGGGGTGATGGCGGCGATCGGTGCCGAAGCGGCTCGCGCAGTAGGCGCGGTGAGGCTGTCGGTGGGCTATCCGACGACGCTCGAAGAAATCGACCACGCCGCCGCGGCCCTGATCGAAGCTTGGCGCGTTTTAGTCAACGTCTAGTCGACCCAAGGCGGCTCTGGGGTGGAATCGGCCGACCGGGAGGCGACAAACTTTCCTCCCCAGTGTGTGCCGCGCGTATCGCACAGGCGCGGCGGCGTGCTCTCAGCAGCAGACGTTCTTGCCGCCACGGGCTTCGGGCGCGTACCATCCGGTCATCTCGCTTCAACTACTCGATGCTGTGACGGCCAAAATCACCGGCACCGCCCCCCGCAGCCCCGAAAGCGCGGCCGATGTGGACCGGATGCGTAACGCAGCGAATAACGTTAGGAGTGCTGTCATGTCCCACCCACCCACTTTTCGCCTGGCTGTTCCATCGGATCGCGAGGCCGTCTGCCGGCTGCTTGAACAGGCCGGGCTGCCTACCGCGGACCTCGAGGCCAGTGGCGTTTTGTTGCTCCTTGCCGAGAGCGGTGGTGCCTTGCTGGGGTGTGTCGGGATCGAACCGCGGGGACAACTCGCCCTCATTCGCTCGCTTGCGGTGGACCTGGCCGCGCGCAAAAACGGCTTGGGGCGATTCCTCGCGCGCCGCGCGGAAGATCTTGCCCGAGCTGGCGGCGTGACTACGCTTTATCTCCTCACCACCACGGCGGAGCACTTCTGGTCAAGATTGGGCTACGCCCGCGTGGCGCGTACCGAGGTGCCCAAAGAAATCCAAGCGAGTGCCGAGTTTTCGGCGCTGTGCCCACAAAGCGCGGTGTGCATGAGGCTCGACCTCGTTGCGATGAAGGCCGAGGTCGCGCAGACGGCCGAAGCGGGCAAAGAGCCCATCGATCCGGCCCAAGTAGCCCAGGCCGCGGAAAGCCACTTCGTCTCCGGTATGTATTGCGCCGAAAGCGTCGCCTTGGCCTTGGCCGAGGCTCTGGGCGAAAAGTCGGACACCTTGCCCCGCGCGGCAACCGCTTTTTGCAGCGGCATGGCGCGCACGCGCGGCAGTTGTGGTGCGCTCACCGGTGCGGTGTTGGGGGTGGGTCTTGCGCTGGGGCGAGGGGCGGCGGGCCAAACCGTCGCGCCGGCCTATGGTGCAACCCAGGCCGTGATCGCAGCCTTCGAGGGCCGCTTTGGGAGCCAAAACTGCCCCGCGCTGCTCGATGGCTGCGACCTCAATACGCCCGAGGGGCAGACCGTTTTCAAGGCGCGCGGGTTCGCCGAACGCTGCCGTGTCTTCACGTCCTTTGCCGCCGAAACCGCGGCGCGAGAAATCGCCGCCGCACGATCGGCGGATCGTGCGGGAGCGGGCGCACAGCAAGGCTAGAGCGCGCTCTTTACCCAACTGGCGATATCGCGCACCGTCATGGCGCCGCTTTTGCGTGCGACCTCCTGCCCGCCACGGTAGAGCACCATGGTGGGGATGTTGCGGATGTGCGCCTTCATGCTTACCCGGGGCGAGGCGTCGGTGTCCACCTTCGCAAAGCGCACGCCGGGCATTTCCTGAGCAGCGGCCTCGAACTGCGGCGCCATCATGCGGCAGGGCCCACACCAATCCGCCCAATAATCCACCAGCACCGGCAATTCCGTGCCCTCGACATAGCGATCGAAAGATTGCTCATCGAGGGCGATGGGATGCTCTGGCAGCAGCGGCTGGCCGCACTCGGACTGGACTACGAAGTCCTGCCCGCGGTGGATGGCCGCGCACGATGGGAAGAGCTGCTGCCCAGCGTGGACC
>JAPKHK010000017.1 GCA_026646885.1 Casimicrobiaceae bacterium
TTTTAAAGATCGTGCCGCTAAGCAGCAAAGAGGTGGAATTATACGAACCTCCTCTCTTCACGTCAATAAGGTTGCAGTCTCGTGAAGCCGAAGCCACCTTGCTTCCTTCATGGCACCTCCGTGGGCGGCGTTTACAGGCTACGCAAAGCAGCGTAGGATTCTCCTTGGAGCAGACCCGCTTCCGGCCATTCCGAGGTCGGTACACTGCGCCCGGCGGGCTTCACCCCCGTTCGAACGAAGTTTTAGAGTCGTGTCTATTTACCCGAGCCACCGCCGCAACGCGGTGGCTTTTTTTATTGCCGAAATCCCTCACCGCTTGCGCACGCCGCCAGGAATAGGTAGTCGGCTAGTGGCCTTGACTTCCTTGAGGGAAAAACTGGTATTGATCTCCTTGACTCCCGGCAGGGTGCGCACGCGGTTCAGCACCAGGTGCGAAAAGGAATCCAAATCCTCGGCAACGACTTGCAGTAGGAAGTCGAAGTGCCCAGAGACGTTGTGGCAAGACACGATCTCGGGGAGCGCTGCAACGCCTGCCTCGAAGGCACGGGCGGTCACTTCGCTGTGGTTCTCGAGCAAAATCGAGACAAAAGCGGTAACACCCAGGCCCAGCTTTCGTCTGTCCAGAATCGCCTGAAAGCCGCGAATCACGCCTTCGCCCTCAAGGCGCTTCAGGCGACGCCAGCAGGGGGACGGCGACAAGGCAACGCGATCCGCTAATTCGGCGTTCGTCAGCCGCCCCTCGTCTTGGAGAGCTTCGAGAAGCTTGACGTCAATGGCGTCCAGGGCAATTGCCGGCATGATCCTCTCCAAAATTTGGTCATTCGGGGTAGACCCTTTCTCATAATACCCGCGACGGAGATCGGAACGAAAGCACTTTGTGCCACCCGGCAGCTACGATTGAACCATCACCAAGGAGGCGACCCTCATGAGAGCTCCCTGCAGCAAGCGCGGCTTCAGCACTAACGCGATCCACCACGGCTACGACCCGCTCGAACATCAGGGCGCGCTAGTACCACCCATTTACCAGACCTCCACTTTTGCTTTTCCGAGCGTGGAAAATGGCACCAAGCGCTTTTTGGGCGAGGAACCGGGCTATATCTACACGCGTATCTCCAATCCCACTCTGGACCTATTGGCAAGCCGCATTGCCGCTCTGGAAGGTGCTGAGGCTGGGGTTGTATTCGGGTCTGGGATGGGTGCAATTACCGCAACTCTATGGACCTTGCTCGCACCGGGCGACGAGATCATCGTCGATACCACTCTCTATGGCTGTACCTTCAGTTTCCTGCATCACGGCATGGCGAAGTTCTGGGTCGCCGTCAAGCATGTCGACCTCACTCACCCGGCGAACCTTGCCGCCGCCATCACCACTCGCACCCGGGTGGTGTATTTCGAGACGCCGGCCAACCCGAACATGCGTCTCGTCGACATCGCCGCAACCAGCGCGCTTGCGCATGAGGCGGGCGCGCTGGTGATCGTCGACAACACCTACTGCTCACCCTATCTGCAGCGACCGCTGGAACACGGTGCGGACTTGGTCGTGCACTCGGTGACCAAGTATCTTTCGGGCCATGGCGACGTTACCGCCGGGGCGCTGGTAGGGCCCCGCGAAATCGTCGATCAAGTGCGCCTCTACGGCCTCAAGGATATGAGCGGCGCCGTGCTCTCCCCGATGGATGCCCATTTGGTGTTGCGCGGCTTGAAAACGCTGGCCCTCCGAATGCAACGGCATTGCGCCAATGCCTTGGCCATGGCTGATCTCCTTGCCCACCACCCCGCGGTGGCCCAAGTCCACTATCCGGGACTAGCAAACTTCGCACAGCATGCCCTGGCCCAGAGGCAAATGCGCTTGCCTGGCGGCATGATCGCCTTCGAACTCAAGGGCGGTGTTGCAGCCGGTCGGGCCTTCATCAACGCCCTGCAGCTCGTGACCTGCGCCGTGAGCCTGGGCGACGCCGAAACACTCGTGCAACATCCGGCCAGCATGACCCACTCGACTTACACCGAGGAAGAACGCCTCGCCCACGGCATCACGCCAGGGCTTATTCGTCTGTCTGCCGGACTGGAAGATGTCGAAGACCTGCTTGCCGACTTGCGTGAGGCGCTGGCAGCCGCCTGAAGGCGCGCTATGCGGCAACGCCGTGGCAGACCCTATTGCGCCCGAGTGACTTGGCCTCGTAAAGGGCACGGTCCGCACACTGAATGAGCCGTGCGGTATCCGGAAAACTGCCTGGCGCGGCGAGCCCAACGCCGACACTGATGGTTACAGCCTGCCGGGTGTTTCCGATTGTTATGGACGCCTCTTCCACCGCGCGCCGCAAGCGTTCGGCGAGCGCAAGAACCCTATCGGAGCGCGCCGCGGCAACCACGATGAGGAACTCTTCGCCGCCGTAGCGACCGACGCAATCCTCCGCACGCAAGTGACGGGCGAGCACGCTGGCGAGGGCTTGCAGCACGGAGTCCCCGGCCTGATGACCATGAGAATCGTTGATGCGCTTGAAGTGATCGACATCGATCATAATCGCGCCGCAGCTCTCGCCGTCATCCCCCAAGCGTTTGGCCTGCACATGCAGCGCTTGGAGGATCGCACGCCGATTGAAGATGCCAGTCAGCGCATCGTGCGTGGCCTGGCGTTCCAACTCTCCATGCGCGTCGATGAGTTGCTGATTCAATTCTTCGAGGCGGTCATGCAGCCGACTGCGTTCGATAAGCCAGGAAAGCTGCGTCGCAATGCGCAAGAAGATCTCTTGGTGTACGCTTTGATAGGCATACTTCTGGCAGCTCGAGAAGAACAGAAATCCCAGATGCTTCCCTTGGGCGGTGAGCGGGCAGGTAAGGCTTGAACGTATGCCCTCTTCAAGTACCAAACGAGTGGTCACCGAGTCGGGGTGAGTCTCGAGATACGCATCGAGATCGTTGATGATGCGCGGCTCGCCGGTAAGCAGGATGCGCTGCAAACTGCTTCCGGCCATCGACGCGGAGAAGCCCTGTTTCAGTACTGTCCTCGCCGTGATCGGCTTCGCCCACCGGGAAATCGCTCGCGCGCCGTCATCGGTGAGGAGGGCGCAACCCAGGCGATCGAAGGGAATACTGCCGCGAAAGCCATCGTAGATTCGATCCAAGGTCTCCTCGAGACCCAACCCGCCGACAGCCAACTCGGCAATCCTCAACACTTCTCGTGCTTGCCCCAGCGAGGCAGCCTGCTCCCGCGCCACATCGAGTAGTTCTTTGCAAAACATGTCCTCTTCGCCTTCACCTGCCGGAGGCAGGGCAAAGTCGAATCTGCCCGCACGCAACGCGGTGAGGGCGTCACGCAGTACCTCCGTCCGTGTCCGGCCATCCACAGATTGCATCGATTTCGTCACGCCGCGTATCCAAACCAAAGTGGACCACCCATGCCCACTCCGAATCCAGGGAGATTGTCCTAACCAGAACTTGTTTGCATGATGCTACCGGCTAATCGGGGAGTCAATTGCCAGCGCGCTATGGCCGCGAAGAAAACGAGGGCATGGCACTTCACCTGCCGCAGTCCGATCAAATCGCCTCCGGCACCAGGGTGATCGCCCCGCAGGGACATTCCGCGACACACATGCCGCAGCCCTTGCAATAGTCAAGATTGAAGCGAAAGCGCTTTCCTGGCCCCAGTTTGATGACCGCATTGTCGGGGCAGACGCCGTAGCAGTTGTCGCATTCGAAGCAATTGCCGCAGGAGAGGCAACGGCGTGCTTCAAAGAGCGCATTGGATTCGTCCAGGCCACCCTGCACCTCGTCGAAGCTCGACTGGCGCCGGATCAGGTCGAGCATGGGCCGCACCATCTTGGGCGCATCGGCGTAATACCAGGGATTGAGTTTGTCGAAACTCGCCAGTTCGTGCCGCGGCGGCGCCTGGTAGTTGGTGCCGCGCAGCCAGGCGTCGATGTGGCGCGCGGCCTTTTTGCCATGCCCCACGGCGACGGTCACGGTGCGCTCGGAAGGCACCATGTCGCCGCCAGCAAAGAGCCCCGGATAAGCAGTCATCATTTGCGCATCGACCTTGACCACTCCTTTTTCGATAACCAATCCCGGTACGCCCTCGATCAGGCCCAAATCGACGTCCTGGCCCAATGCCAGCACCAAGGAATCGGCCTCCAGGGTTTCCAATTCGCCGGTGGGCACTGGCTGCCCTTGGGCGTCGAGCGTCATCTTTTCGATGGTGAGCGTGCCGCCGTTGCTGGCCTGTTTGATGGTGGAAAGCCATTTCACCATCACCCCTTCTTGCAATGCTTCTTCGACTTCGAAGTCGTGCGCGGGCATTTTGTCGCGGGTGCGCCGATAGACGATGATCGCCTCGGTGGCGCCCAGCCGCTTGGCGGTGCGCGCCACATCGATGGCGGTGTTGCCGCCGCCATAAACCACCACGCGCCGACCCAGCATGGGCTGCTCTTCGCCCTCCATGGAGCGCAGCACCGACACGGCATCGAGGATACGCGCCGAATCACCCGCGGGTATGAAGGCGCGTTTGGCGATATGGGCGCCTACCGCCAAAAACGCCGCATCGAAACTACCGCCCTGCATGGCTTCGAGGATGTTCTCCACTTTGCTGTTGAGCTTCAGTTCGACGCCCAAATCGAGAATGCGCTGCACCTCGGCATCGAGCACTTCGCGCGGCAGCCGATACTTGGGAATGCCAAAGCGCATCATGCCGCCGGCCAGGGGCCCGGCCTCTTGAATGGTGACCCGATGGCCCAAGCAGGCGAGGTGGTAGGCTGCGGAGAGCCCGGAGGGCCCTGCCCCGACCACCAGCACCCGATGCTTGCTGAGCGTCGGCGGGCGCTCGAAGCGCCAGCCGCGCTTGATCGCTTCGTCACCCAGGAAACGCTCGACCGCGTTGATGCCCACCGCTTGGTCGAGTTGCCCGCGGTTGCAAGCACCCTCGCAAGGGTGATAACACACCCGCCCCATCACCGCCGGCAGAGGATTGTCGCGGGTCAGCACGCGCCAGGCACTTTCATAGTCGCCTGATTCGGCGTGAAACAACCAGCCCTGAATGTTCTCGCCGGCCGGGCAGGCATGATTGCAAGGCGGCAGACGGTCGAGGTACACCGGCCGCTGCGTGCGCCAGGAACCGGTGCGATTGGCCAATGATGAATTCGGATCCAGAGTGATGGCGAAGGGTTTGTCCATGGGCTTCCCGGTCTCCTCACGCGGCGCTATCGAGCAGGCCGAACTTCCGGATATTGCGATCGGCGATGGCCTGCAAACGGGCGATGATTTCGATGGCCGGCTCCTGGCCGAAGAGGTGGGCAAAACGCTTCTGCGGTTTGAGGTATTCCTCCACCGGCGTGCGGCGGCGGATTTTCGATACCCCGGTGATTTCTCCGCTTTCCGCCTCGAATACCGGGAAGAGCCCGGTCTCCTTGGCCAGCCGCGCCAGCTTGATGGTGTCTTGGGAGGCCGCGCCCCAGCCCAGCGGACAGGGCACGAAGACGTGAATATAGCGCGCACCGCGAAAGCTCATGGCGCGCCGCACTTTGTGTTCGAGATCGTGTAACTCGGCGACGGTGGCCGTGGCCACGTAGGGTATTTCGTGCGCCATGGCGATCGCCGGCACGTTTTTGCCCTGTCCGAAGACATTGCCGGGTGCGTCTCCCACCGCCATGGTGGTGGCGGTGCGCGCCGCCGGGGGTGTGGCCGAAGAGCGCTGTACGCCAGTGTTCATGTAGGCTTCATTGTCGTAGCAAATGTAGAGCACGTCGTCGTTGCGCTCGAACATGCCGGAGAGGCAACCAAAACCGATATCGGTGGTGCCGCCGTCGCCGCCTTGCGCGATGACCCGAACCTCCGAGCGCCCTTTCACCCGCAAGGCGGCGGCAATGCCGCTGGCCACCGCCGCGGCATTGCCGAAGAGCGAATGTATCCAGGGAATCTGCCAGGAGGACTCCGGGTAAGGCGTGGAGAAAACCTCCAGACAGCCCGTGGCGTTGGCGGCGATCAACTGATTGCCGGTGGCGTGCATGGCCGCATCGATCGCGTAGCGCGCGCCCAAGGCTTCGCCACAGCCCTGGCAGGCGCGGTGCCCAGAATTGAGCGAGTTGCTGCGCTCCTCCCGGGCCTGCACGCTACGCTGCGCTTCTTCGAGTAGCCGATTGCCCACCGTAAAAGTACCGGTTTGATAAAACTTGACGGGTTGAAAGGCCATGCCCTGCTCCTCTAACCTATGCGCGATGCGACCGTTCCCAAGTCTCTGAGAATGCCTTCGGCAATGGGCCCGGATCGCCGCACTGCTTCTTCGCGTTCCAGTACCCGCGCCACGCGCTCGCGTTGCAAATCGAGAAAATGCAAAGGTTCCAGCCGATCGGCAAGGGCTTCGCGGAAAACCCGATGAAGTGAGGCACGAGTGATTGCCCGCCCGCCCAGCCCCGCCACCACGGTGTAACCCTTGAGATCGAGACCATCGAGCGCCAGGCGCACGTTGGTGGCGACAATCCCGCCGATTCCCACGGCGAGGCTTTTCTCCAACACCACGAAGCGCTTCGCCGAAACCAGCGCGGCGCGCACCGCGGCCAATGGAAACGGCCGGAAACTGGTGATGCCCAAAACGCCGATTTTCGTGCCGGCATCGCGCATTTCATCGACCGTGTCTTTAATAGTGCCCAGCACCGAGCCCAAGGCGATGACCACGGTTTCGGCATCTTCGAGTCGATAGCCGCGCACCAGCCCGCCACTGTCGCGCCCGAAAACGGCGCGGAATTCTTCGGCCAGCGCGGGAATGCGGTCCAGGGCTTGCATCTGCTTGGCATGAGCGAGGTAGCGCACCTCGGTGAAGGCCTCGGGGCCGACCATGGCGCCAATGGACACCGGTTCGCGTGGGTCCAGTACCTGCCGTGGTTCGTAGGGTGGCAGATAGGCGTCGACCGCGGCCTGGTCGGGCACGTCCATACGCTCATAAGCATGCGTGAGGATAAAACCGTCCATGCACACCATGACCGGTAGCGACAGCTCCTCGCCCAAGCGAAAAGCCTGGATGTGCAGATCGAGCGCCTCCTGGTTGGTTTCAGCGAAAAGTTGGATCCAGCCGCAGTCACGCTGCGACATCGAATCGGTATGGTCATTCCAGATATTGATCGGCGCACCGATGGCGCGGTTGGCCACGGTCATGACGATAGGCAGCCCTAGTCCGGCGGCGTTGTAAACCGCCTCGACCATGAACAAGAGCCCCTGGCTGGCCGTCGCGGTGTAGGTGCGCGCGCCCGCTGCCGACGCGCCGATGGCCACCGACATGGCGGCAAACTCCGATTCGACGTTGATAAATTCGCAGGGCGCCAAGCTGCCGTCTTTGACCATTTCCCCCAAGGCCTCGACGATGTGAGTCTGCGGCGAAATCGGATAGGCGCAGATCACTTCCGGCCGCGCCAGTGCCACCGCTTCGGCCACACCGTGTGAACCTTCGATCTGTTTAAGCATGATCCAGGGCCTCTTTGATTTCGCGGAGCACATACTCGAAAGCGGCACGCGCGGCCGCGACGTTGCCTTCAGCGACTTTGCCGCGAAACTTTTCGCCGATTGCGGCCTCTACGGACGTAAGCTCGATCACGCCCGCGATAGCGGCAAAGCCCCCCAGCAGCACCGCGTTGGGCAAGGGCCGTCCCAGATGCTTCATGGCGATCTCGGTGGCGGGCACGGTGCATAGCCGCTCGGGATGCCAGCCGCGCACGAAGTCGCCTACACCCAGTTCCTCGAAACTGCGATTGGTATTGATGAGAATGTAGCCGTCTTGCTTGAGGCCGGCGAAGACATCGACCTGATGCAGGAGCGTGGGATCTTGGATGATGATCGCATCCGGCTCCATGATCGGTTCGCGCAGGCGTATGGTTTGATCGTCGATACGGCAAAATGCGACAACTGGTGCGCCGGTGCGCTCAGAACCGAAATTCGGGAAAGCCTGAGCGTGCCGGCCCTGCCGGAAAGCCGCAACGGACAGCATCTCGGCCGCCGTCACTACGCCTTGGCCGCCGCGACCGTGAATGCGAATCTGGAACATGAAGAATTCCTCCAGACCAATCGCGCCACGCTCTCGCGCCCGCGCAATCAAAACACCGAGCCGAGCTTAGGGAAAAGCGCCGGCACCGCGTATTGTGGACATCCCTAACCCGGAGGACGTCGCGGCGCCGGCTAAAGCGATCGGGGCGAGCCCATGTCCGCCCCTTGTGGACTTACTTCGCGGCAACCGCCGCCTTGATCTGCTCGATGCCCGCCTGATCGTCGAGGGTGGTCAAATCCCCAGGATCGCGCCCTTCGGCAATAGCTTGGATGGAACGACGCAGCACTTTGCCAGAACGAGTCTTGGGCAATTGGTTGATGAAATGCACGCGTGACGGACGGGCGATGGCACCCAGTTCCTTGTCCACTACGCCCATCACTTCCTTCTCCAGGGCGGCGCGCTGCTCGGGTGTAGCCACTTTCGAAGCGTCTTTCACCACCGCGAAGGCCAGTGGCATCTGCCCTTTCAGTTGATCGGCAACCCCCACTACCGCCACTTCGGCAATCGCTGGATGTGAGCTCACCGCCTCTTCGATTTCGCGCGTGCCCAAGCGGTGGCCGGCGACGTTGATGACATCGTCGGTGCGCCCGAGGATGAAGTAATAGCCATCCTGGTCGCGGATACCCCAGTCGAAAGTGGAGTAAATGAGCTTGTCTTTGAAGCTGGTGAAATAGGTCTGCACGAAACGCTCGTCCTGGCCCCACACCGTGGAGAGGCAGCCCGGCGGCAGCGGTGGCACAATGGCCACCACGCCCTTGTCGTCCGGTGTGGTGATCTCTTCGCCGGTAACTTCTTTCAAGAGCTTGACGTTGTAACCATAGGCGGCGAAAGAGGGGCTACCCGGTTTGGTCGGAGCTTTCTCGATGCCGGGTACGCCGGTGAGAATGGCCCAGCCGGTTTCGGTCTGCCAGTAGTGGTCATAAATCGGCACCCCCAGCGCATCCTCCACCCAGCGCGCGGTAGGCTCATCGAGCGGTTCGCCGGCGAGGAAGAGATGCCGCAAGCTGGAGATGTCGTACTTCTTGAGCCAGGCCGGGTCTTGCTTTTTCAGTACGCGGATCGCCGTCGGAGCCGAGAACACTACGCTCACCTTGTAGTCCTGCACGATCTTCCACCAGATGCCAGGGTCGGGGCGGATGGGAAGACCTTCGTAGACCACCGTCGCCATGCCGTTGAGCAACGGCCCGTAAACGATATAGGAGTGGCCCACCACCCAGCCGATGTCCGAGGTGGAGAAATAGGTCTCTCCAGGATTGGCGGAATAAACGCGGCGCATGGAAGAGACCAGCGCCACCGCATATCCGCCGGTGTCGCGCTGCACGCCTTTGGGTTTGCCGGTGGTGCCTGAAGTGTAAAGAATGTACGAAGGATGCGAAGACTCCACCCAGGTCACCGGCACTTCGGCCTCGAGGTGCCGAGCACGCAAAGTGGCGTAGTCGATATCACGCCCACCCGTGACGGGCATTTGCGGGTCGAGTCCGCGATTGACGATGAGCACGCTCTTGGGCGGGTGCTGCGCCAGGCGCAGCGATTCATCGACCAAGTGTTTGTACGGCACGGCCTTGCCGCCGCGCATGCCGGCATCGGCGGTAACCATCACCTTGGGCTGCGCATCATCGATACGCGTGGCCAAACTCGCTGCGGCGAAGCCGCCGAACACCACCGAGTGGATCGCGCCAATACGCACCGTCGCCAACATGGCGAAAATCGCTTCGGGAATCATCGGCATGTAAATCAGCACGCGATCGCCCTTGCCCACGCCCAGGCTTTGCAGCATGGCCGCCATGCGGTTGACCTCGCGGTGCAATTCTCGATAGCTGTAGATCTGCTGCTGCTCGGTCTCCGTGGAGACGTAGATCAGCGCGTTCTGGTCGGCGCGTTCAGCCAGGTGACGATCGACCGCGTTGTAGCACAGATTGGTCTCGCCGCCGACGAACCATTTCGCGAACGGCGGCTTGGAATAATCCAGCACTTGGTTGAATGGCTTGTGCCAATCGATGAGCTGGGACTCTTTCGCCCAAAAAGTGTCGGGATGCTCGATCGATTCGCGATAAAACGCTTCGTACTTGGCGCCCATGTTGCCTCCTTCGCGCAGTTCCAAAGACGCAGGGCGACGCCGCCCCGCGCCGGTTTTCTCAGATCACATACAGGTCGACATATTCATTGACCGGCATCTTCTCCAGTTTGTCCTGGTCCAGCGAAACCTCCAGGATGGCCTTTTGCTGTTTGACCGGAAAACGCCGCGCCAGATTGACCTTGAATTTGGCTTCCAGCAGCGGAATGCCGTCCTTGCGCCGGCGCTTGTGGCCGATGGGGTATTCGACGACGACTTCTTTTAGCTTCTTGCCGTCCTTGAATTCCACGGTCAAGGCATTGGCGATGGAACGCTTGTCCGGGTCGTGGTAGTCCTTGGTGAAAGCGGGATCCTCGACGCAGACGATCTTGTCGCGCAAGGCGTCGATGCGGGCGTCATTGGCTACCGAGTCCTCGTAATCGGCGGCGGTGAGGCGGCCGAAAATGAGCGGCACGGCGACCATGTATTGCACGCAATGATCGCGGTCGGCTGGGTTGTTGAGCGGGCCTTTCTTGTCGATGATGCGAATGCAGGCCTCATGAGTGCGGATAGTGATTTTCTTGATGTCTTCGATGCTGCGGCCTTGTTTGGCAAGCTCGTGATGCAAGGTCATCGCCGCTTCCACCGCGGTTTGCGAATGAAATTCGGCGGGGAAAGAAATCTTGAACAGCACGTTTTCCATCACGTACGAACCATAGGGCCGCTGGAACTTGAAAGGTTGGCCCTTGAAGAGCACGTCATAGAAGCCCCAGACCTTGGCGGAGAGCACCGAGGGATAGCCCATCTCACCGGTCTTCGCCATCAGCGCCAAGCGCACCGCGCGGCTGGTGGCATCCCCCGCCGCCCAACTCTTTCTCGAACCCGTGTTGGGCGCATGACGATAGGTACGCAAGGACTGGCCATCGACCCAGGCGAGCGACACCGCGTTGATGATCTCGTCGCGCGTGAGACCCAGCATCTCTGCGACTACCGCAGTGGAGGCGACTTTCACCAGCACGACGTGGTCGAGGCCCACCTTGTTGAAAGAGTTCTCCAGCGCGATGCAGCCCTGGATTTCGTGCGCCTTGATCATGCCGGTAAGCACATCTTTCATCACCAGGGGTTTCTTGCCCACGGCCACCGCATTACGCGACAGCCAATCGGCCATGGCGAGGATGCCGCCGAGGTTATCCGAAGGGTGCCCCCATTCCGCCGCCAGCCAAGTGTCGTTGAAATCGAGCCAGCGGATCATGGCGCCGATGTTGAAAGCGGCTTGCACCGGATCGAGCTGGAACTGGGTGCCCGGCACCTTCGCGCCGTTGGGCACTACGGTGCCCGGCACGATCGGCCCCAGCAACTTGGTACAGGCCGGATACTCCAGCGCTTCGAGGCCGCAGCCCAGGGTGTCGATCAGGCAGTTGCGCGCGGTTTCGTAGGCGAGCTTGCTCTTGATCTTGTATTTCTTGACGTAATCGACGATGTCCACCAGGACTTTGTCGGGCTTGGGGCGAACGTTGCTAATGTGTGCACTCATGCTTTTTTCCTTGTTGCGAAAGATGCGAGATGGGTCAATGGCGCGCGGCGCCTCTCACGGGCGTTGTGCCATGGGCACGAAAGCGAGGTCATCGGGGCCGGTGTAATTGGCGCTGGGCCGAATGATCTTACCGTCGATGCGCTGTTCGATCACATGCGCCGACCAACCGCTGGTGCGGGAGATCACAAAAAGCGGCGTAAACATCGCCGTCGGCACACCCATCATGTGGTAGCTCACGGCGCTGAACCAGTCGAGGTTGGGGAACATTTTTTTCTCGTTCCACATCACGCTTTCCAGTCGTTCGGCGATATCGAAGAGCTTCCTGCTCTTGGCCTCTTGCGAAAGTTTGCGCGCGACTTCCTTGATCACCTTGTTGCGCGGATCGGAAACCGTGTAAACCGGGTGACCAAAACCAATGACGATTTCTTTGTTGGCGATACGGCGCTTGATGTCTTCTTCGGCTTGGTCAGGCGTGTCGTAGCGGCTCTGGATTTCGTAGGCCACTTCGTTGGCGCCGCCGTGCTTGGGCCCGCGCAAGGCGCCAATGGCGCCGGTGATGGCTGAATAAACGTCCGAGCCGGTGCCGGTGATCACCCGCGCGGTGAAAGTCGAGGCATTGAACTCATGCTCGGCATAAAGCACTAGGGAAGTGTGCATGGCCCGCTCCCACAAGGCCGAGGGACGCCGGCCGTGCAAGAGGTGCAGGAAGTGACCGCCGATGGAGTCGTCGTCGGTTTCGACTTCGATGCGCCGGCCGTTATGGGTGAAGTGGTACCAATACAAAAGCATCGAACCGAAGGATGCCAGGAGCCGATCGGCGATATCGCGCGCCCCGGCCAGGTTGTGGTCGTCCTTTTCGGGCAGCACCGTGCCCAGCACCGAGCAACCCGTGCGCAGCACATCCATGGGGTGGGCCGCCGCAGGCACACATTCGAGCGCGTCTTGCACCGCCGCCGGCAAACCGCGCAGGCCGCGCAGTTTGAGCTTGTAGGCCGCGAGTTCGGAGGCATTGGGCAGTCTTCCGTAGATCAAGAGATAAGCGACTTCCTCGAATTCGCAATGCTCGGCGAGGTCGAGAATGTCGTAGCCGCAATAATGCAAGTCGTTGCCGGTGCGCCCTACGGTACACAGGGCGGTATTGCCCGCGGTGACCCCAGACAGGGCTACGGACTTCTTGGGCTTGCCGACGGTGGCTTGGGTTTCAGTGCTCATCGTTGCTCCTCTTGTGAATGTAGCTCGCGCTGGGTCAGGCGCGATCTTTGGCAAAAAGCTGATCGAGTTTCGTTTCAAAAGCATGATAGCCGAGATACTCGTAAAGCTCGGTTCGGGTTTGCATGGTGTCGATCACACCCTTTTGCGTGCCGTCGCGGCGCAGCGCCTGGTACACGTTGAGTGCCGCTTTGTTCATGGCGCGGAAGGCCGATAGCGGATAGAGCACCACGCTCACGTCGGCGCCCGCCAGCTCGCTGGCGGTATAGAGCGGCGTGGAACCAAATTCAGTTATGTTGGCGAGTACCGGCACGCCGACCGCGGCGGCGAATTGTTTGTACATCGCCAGGTCAGTCATAGCCTCGGGGAAAATCATGTCAGCGCCCGCCTCCACACAGGCGCAAGCCCGGTCGATGGCTGACTGCAGGCCTTCCACGGCCAAGGCGTCGGTGCGAGCCATGATCACGAAATCTGGATCAAAACGGGCATCGGCGGCCGCCTTGACGCGATCCACCATCTCCTCTTTCGAGACGATCGCCTTGTTGGGCCTGTGACCGCAGCGCTTGGCTTGCACCTGATCCTCGATATGCAGAGCCCCGGCGCCGAATTTGATCAGCGACTTCACCGTACGGGCGATGTTGAAAGCGCCACCGAAACCGGTGTCCACATCCACGAGCAAGGGCAAATCGCACACGTCAGTGATTCGACGCACGTCGGTCAGCACGTCGTCCAGGGTACTTATGCCGAGGTCAGGCACACCCAAGGAGCCAGCGGCCACGCCGCCTCCGGACAGGTAAATCGCGCCAAAACCGGTCTTCTGCGCCATGATGGCATGGTAGGCATTGATAGTGCCGACGACCTGCAAAGGTTTTTCGGCGGCGACGGCGGCGCGGAATTTGGCGCCGGCACTCGTCACTGAGTTCATCATGGATCCTCCTCGGAAGCGATGGGAATAGCACAGCAATGGCCGTGCCAGCGCGGGCCAAACCGGCGGAGCAGATGCTAACCCTTTGAATAGCAATGCGACGGCCAATTCGGCGAAGCCGACCCGATGATCGCTTGTCGCATTTATGCACTTTCATGTTGCATTTGTGAAACGTTCTCCTTACACTGCCCAGACTATGCCCGCCTCTCCCGCACTTTCGCCGCGCCCCGCCCGCAAGCCTCGCGTGTGCGTCATGGGTTTCAGCCTCACCGGCATGCTTCCGGGCATAGTGCCCAGCTACACCAATCAACTCGAAATCCGCATCATCAACAAGATCTTCGAGGAAGCCCTGGAGGCGACGCGCGAGCTCATTCGTGCCGGCGAACTCGATGTTCTCATCGCAGCCGGTGCCAACGGCGCCTACTTGCGCAACAATCTGCCCATCCCCGTCGTCCTCATCAAGGTGAGCGGTTTCGACATTCTGCACGCGTTGATGAAAGCACGGCAGCAGAGCGAGCGCATCGCCATCTTCAGCTATCAGACCATCAGCGCGGAGCTGGAGGAAGTCAAAGAGCTGCTGAAGATCGACATCGAGCAGTGCTACTACACTACGCCGCGGGACGCGGTGCAACGTGTCACCGAACTCGCTGCGGCAGGCTTCAAGGTGATCGTGGGATCGAGCATGATCACGCGGCTTGCCGTCGAGGCAGGACTTACCGGGGTCTTCCTGTATTCGCCCAACTCCGTGCGCCAAGCCTTCGATGACGCGGTCGAAATCGCCCGCGTGGCGCGCCTCGAAGAAGGGCGCCGAGAATGGCTCGGCAGCATTCTGCAACACCTGAACGAAGGCGTCGTGGCGGTTGATCTGGACGAGCGAGTCCAGGCGATCAATCCGGCCATGGCAAAGCTCCTCGATGTGAACGAGACCTGGGCGCTGGGCCGCAAACTGTCCGATCTCGTGCCGGAACTGACCCTCGCACGCACCCTGCGCACCCGGGAAGCTGAACTGGGTCAGATCGAGCGCGTCAAGCGCCGGTTACTGGTCACCAATCGGTTGCCGCTCGCCGAGCACGGCATCGCCAGCGGCGCCGTGCTGACCTGTCAGGACTCCAACGCCATTGAGCGCGCCGACCGCAACCTGCGCCAGCAGACACCAAAGAACCAGAACACGGCGAAATACCGCCTGGACGACATTCTCGGGAATGCACCAGCTTTGCAGGCAGCCAAGACGCTTGCGCAACAGTACGCACGCACTGACGCGACCGTCTTGATCACCGGCGAGTCGGGCACCGGCAAGGAACTCTTCGCGCAAGGCATACACAACGCCAGCAAACGTCGCCGTGAGCCCTTCGTGCCAATCAATTGCGGCGCCTTCCCAGAGAGCCTCCTCGAGAGTGAGCTGTTCGGGTACGAAGAAGGCGCGTTCACCGGATCGCGCCGAGGCGGCAAGGCGGGACTTTTCGAGGCGGCGCATCGCGGCAGCATTTTTCTGGACGAGATCGGTGAGCTGCCTATCGCCCTGCAAGCGCGCTTGTTGCGCGTCCTGCAAGAGCGCGAAGTGATGCGGCTGGGCAGCAACGAGGCCACGCGCATCGATGTCCGCGTCATCGCCGCGACCAATCGCGACCTTCGTGCCGAAATCGCCGCGGGGAGATTCCGCCAGGACCTCTACTACCGGCTGGACATTCTTCAGCTTCAGCTCCCGCCGCTGCGGGATCGCCCCGAGGACATCGCCCTTCTGAGCACGTCCTTTCTGAACGCGGCACTCGCCCGCTATGGGGCGAGTATCGATGCCTCGGCACTGATGCCCCGAGTTCTGCCACACTTGGTGGTCGCGCCCTGGCCCGGCAATGTGCGCCAACTGGAAAACCTCGTCGAGCGCATCGCCGTGGCTATGGCGCAGACGCCAGCGGATCAGCCGGTTCCGGAAGCGCTGCTCAGGCAGGTGCTTCCCTTGTCTGCAGCGCACGCAGCGCCCCGAGCGGCCTCCGGGAGCCTTCGCGCCCGCAAGCGCGATGCCGAGCTTGCCCAAATCCGCCGCGCGCTCGATGACTGTCGCGGCAACCAGGCGATGGCGGCAGAGCGCCTGGGCATCAGCCGCAGCACCCTCTGGCGTAAGCTCCGGACAACGCGCTGATTCAAACCTATTCTGCTGCAGTGCAGCGCAACACGACATCCTAAGAGGGAACCCTGCGCTTTGGTCGCGCGATGCCGTAATATCCTAATCCACACCCTCCGCGACCATGGCCCACTCCGACCACTCCCGGGATTCCCCGCGCCTGCTGGCGGAGAGCCGCTTTCCACTATATTCCATCACAGCGAGCGCGCTCCTGCTGGCGGCCGCCATTTGGTTTGCCGTGCTGACCCGCATCAGCACCGAGCATGAGCTGACCACGCGGGCCATCGAAACGCAGGGCGCCAACCTCGCCTTCACTTACGAGTCGGCCGTGCGCGCCTCCTTGCGCCGCGTCGACGATCTACTGCACCTTGCCGGGGAACGCGGCGCGGAAGCTTTGGCCGACAGACTGCGGCCAACGGCCGAATTGGCCGCGCTGGTCAGCTATGTCGCCGTAGTGCGGCCTTCCGGCGAAGTCTCTACAGCGGTCGGTCAACCGGCGCCGCAGCGCATCGATGACGAGGGCTTCTTGGCCGCGGTACGTCGAGCCACCTCGCGCGAACGGGTTTTCAGCAAGCCGCACGCCTACGGCGCGGACGGCCGAATGCTCTTCTGGCTCGGGCGAATGGTCAGCGGCCCGCGAGCGGATGATGTTCTGGTGCTGGCGGCTCTGGATCCGCGCTATTACTACGACCTCTTCGACCGCGCCAACTTGGGTCGGGACGGCGTCGTTGCCCTGACCGGGCTGGACGGCCTCGTGCGCGCGCGAGCCGGCGACCCAAAGTCGATTTCGGGGCAGAACATCGCCGACAGCGTGTTATTCGAACTCCTGAAAACTCGGTCGCAAGGGCAGTATTTCGCCGCTAGCCGCCATGACCACATTGCCCGGCGCTTCAGTTATCAAGCCGTCGCCGACTACCCGCTGGTGATCACCGTGGGCGTCAGCGAGGACGCGGCGTACGGCGACTGGGGCCGGCGGCGCCTCAGTTATCTGCTGGGCGCGAGCCTCGCCACTTTGCTGCTCGTCGCTGCCGCCGCCGGCTGGCTTCACCTGCTCTTGGTGCAGCGTCGCCGCGCGGAAGGCGTGGAAGCCAGTGCGCAGAATTACCGTCGCTTGTTCGAAGACAACCCGCTACCGATGTGGGTGACAGATCCGCAGCATCAGACTTTCCTGATGGTCAACGACGCCGCCATTGCGCATTATGGGTATGCTCGCGAGGAATTTCTGCGACTGCGCAGCGGCGATATTCTGCCACTGGAGGAATCACCCCAGGGCCGCGCCGGTGCGGGCGCAAGCCCGCAATTGGGCGTCACCGACGGAATCTGGCGACACCGCAAGAAGAATGGCGAAATCATCACGGTGCGCCTTACCCACGACGAGCTCGTTTACTTGGGGCGGCCGGCCATCCTGACCGTAGCCGAAGACATCACGGAGCGGCTGCGCGCCGAGGAGCGCTTGAAGCTTGCGCTCCAGTCGTCGCGGACAGCGATTTGGGAATGGGATTTGGGCCTTGATCGGGTCTATCTCTCGGACGAAGTCTATCAACTTCTGGACCGCGCCCCAGGCAGCATCGATCTTTCCAAGGGCGTACTTCCGTTCATCGCCCCCGAAGACGGGGCTCAGTTCCGAGAAGCTGTGCGCGAGGTCTTGCACAGCATCGAGAATCATCCAGAAATGGAAGGGGAATTGCGCGCCATCACCGGGCGCGGAGAGAAGCGCTGGCTACACTATTGCGGGCGCCTCTTTCACGACGCCGCCGGCAAACCTGCGCGCATGCACGGCGTGGTGGTGGACATAACCCAGCGCAAGCGCGCCGAAGCGGAGCTCAAGCGCTCCGAGGAGCGCTTTCGCCACGTCTTCCAGACTATCAACGTGGGCTACGCTCAGACAGATTTCGTCGACGGCACGATGCGCCTGGTCAATCCCGGTCTGGTTCGCCTCCTGGGGGCCAAGAGCGAACGTGAGCTGCTGGGGCGAAGCTCGCGCGAGTTTTTCATTGACCCCGAAGAACGCGAACGCTTCAAGAAGGCGCTGCTCAACAACGGTCATGTCGACAACTTCCCGGTCACGCTCAAGCGCATCGACGGCCAAATCGTTTATGTACTCCTGAGCGACTTCCTTCTTCGTGGTTCCGATGGCGTGCCCCAGATCATCGAAGGCGTTCTGATCGATGTGACGCCACTGCGGCAAGCCGAGATTGAGCTGCGCAGAAGCAAAGAGGTGTTGCAAGGCATCTTTGACGCGACTCTCGAGTCCCTGGTCATGGTCGACCGCGAAGGCCGGGTGCTCGCGCTCAACACCACCGCGGCGCGGCAATTGGGAGGCACCCCGGAGAGCCTCGTCGGCGCCAAGCTCTCCGATCGCCACCCGGCCAATGTTGCCGCGCAGCGCCGGGCGTGGGTGAGCGAGGTTCTGGAAAGCGGCCGCGCCCTCATCGGTGAGGATGAGCTGGGCAGCCGCATCTATTCGACTCACCATTATCCGGTGCGCGACGAGTCCGGCACCGTGCAGGCGGTTGTGCTCTTCTCTCACGACGTCACCGACCGCCGCCGCTCAGAAGCCTTGCTTGCCGAAAGCGAAGCGCGCTTGCGCGCTCTGATGTCCGCGCTTCCGGACCTGGTTTTCACTTGCGATGGCGAGGGCCGCCTGATCGAATGGTTGAGTGGCGAAATCCCGGGCGGCACGACGGCGCCTCTGCGCGCTGGAAGCGAGCTCGCGGCCGCCCTGCCGCTCGACGAGGATAGCGGCATCGTCGCCGGCATTCGCGCCTGCGCCCAGACAGGCGAGAGCGCGGCGCGCGAGTTTTCGCTGGCCACCACGCAAGGAGTCTTCTGGTACGAAATCCGTGCGACCCGGGTTGCCGCCAAGCCGGGGGGCGCGCCAGCGGTAGTCTGCGTCGCGCGCAACATCACCGCCCGGCGCGATACCGAAGCGCAGATGGCCGCGGCGCGCACCCGCCTCCTGAACACTCTCGAGTCGATGATCGTCGGTGTGCTCGAGGTCAATCGCGATGGCCGCATTCGCTACGCCAATGCGGCCGCAAGCGAAATTCTCGAGGCACCTACGGAGGATCTGATCGGCCAGCACTTCCAACATGACTTGGGCAAACGATGGCATCAGATCGACGCGGAGGGTTCACCGCTTTCCCGCGATCAGCTCAGCTTGAATGTCACACTGACGCAAATGCGGCCGGTACGCCAAGTAGACACTGGCCTACGCAGCCCAGAAGGCCGCATCAAGTGGCTGCATTTGAATTCCACACCCCTGCTCGACGCCGAAGGCAAAATCACTGGAGCAGTGGTCAACTTCGAGGATGTCACCCAGGCGCGGGCAGCACTGCGAGCTCTGCGCGAAACCAACCGTTTGAATCACCAGATCATCAACAGCGCGCGCGAAGGCATCGTCGTCGTCGACGAACAACTGCGCTTCATCGTTTGGAACCCGGCGATGGCGGCCATTTTTGGGATATCCCCCGAGAGCATACTCGGCAAGCATATTGACGACGGTTTCAGTTTCGCGGGGCGAGAAATGGTTCTCCAAGCCTATCGGCGCGCATTCGCCGGCGAAGTTGTCAATCTGCCCGATCTGCACTTCTCCGTCGCGGCGACGGGGCGCAACGGCTGGGCCACGGGGCGCCACAGCCCCTTGCGTGATTCGGAGGGTACCATCATCGGTGTCATCGCCGTGGTTGCCGACATCACCGAGCGCAAGGAACGCGAGCAGGAAATCGAGCGCCTGAATGCGACTCTGGAGCAGCGTGTGCGCGATCGTACCGCCGAATTGCAGGCGGTGAACCGCGAACTCGAGTCGTTCAGCTATTCGGTATCGCACGACCTGCGCGCGCCGCTGCGCAGCATTGACGGCTTCAGCGAATTGCTGATCGCGCAATACGGTGATCAAATCGATCAAAACGCCAGGCGCTACCTGCAACGCGTGCGTGCCAACGCCCAGCACATGGCCACCTTGATCGACCAGCTGCTCGAACTCGCGCGCGTCGCCCGCGCTGAGCTGCACCGCCAGCCAATCGACCTCAGTTCGATTGCGCGCGGCATCGCCCACGCACTCTCCGGCCAATCACCGGAGCGCTTGGTGGAATGGCGCATCGCCGAACACCTTCCCGTACAAGCCGATGCCCAACTCCTACGTATCGTGCTTGAGAACCTGCTAGGCAACGCCTGGAAGTTCACTGCCGGGAGAAGCCCGGCGTTAATTGAATTTGGTGAGGAGGATAGCGAGGATGGGCGACGTTACTTCGTGCGCGACAATGGCGCGGGTTTCGACATGGCCTACGCCGGCAAGCTCTTCGGCGCGTTCCAGCGCTTGCATCGCCCGGAGGAGTTCTCCGGTACTGGCGTCGGACTGGCATCGGTCAAGCGCATCGTTACCATGCACGGCGGGCAGGTTTGGGCGGAAGGCGAACCCGGCGTAGGCGCGTGCTTTCGATTCACCCTTGCTTGAGCTCTCCCAAGTGCTGTCATGCCCAGACTGACCCTCCCCTGTCGTAAGCCGCGGTGGCCACTCGGGTTCGCTCCTTTTTGGGGAACTTCCCCAACTCTTGCCCGCGCGGAGGCAGGGAGTTCGATCGACCTGCCGGGGTTGGGGTTGACTCTCCTGCTGGCGCTTGCTGCGGTGCTCCTCTTGGTGGCACTCAAGCGCCTGACCAAGCGGTCCACCGCTTGGATGATTGGTGCTCTTCCAGCATGCCTCGCCGTGGGCGCCACCGCCGCGCTGCTCGATAGCCTGGCCCACGGCGCCGCGGGTCGGCCGTGGGCTTACTTGGGTCTGCTTGCTGGCGCAACGGGGCTGGCGCTGAGCTGGTACGCCTTGGCAGAACGGCACCAACCGGCAGCTCCGGTGCCCAGTCCGGATGAAGCGCCCTGGTTCGCGCGCACCCAGGTTCTCGACTTGAAGGCCGACTCGGCCGAACTCGACTCCGCAAGTACCGTGCAAAGCTATCGCGCCATTCATGACGCCGCGGCAGAAGCGATCATCACGACCGACGCCCAAGGAACAATACTGTCCGCCAATCCCGCCACCGAGGCGCTTTTCGGCTTTCGCCAAGAAGAATTGCGCGGGCACTCGCTCACCTCGCTGGTGATCGATCTCGAGGAAATCGCTGCGGGCGAAAACCACCCCGACTCGCCTCCGGTTTCCGGTCGCCCCTGCCAAGCCACCGCGAAGCGCAAAGACGGCACGGACTTTGCGGTGGAACTGGTCACCTCGCGCGTGGTGCGTGCCGAGGGCGTCGCCTTCATAACGCTTCTGCGTGACATCTCCGAGCGTCAGCGCGCGGAACACGCCCTGCGTCGCAGCAACGAGCTACTCCGCGCAATTCTGGAGGGCACCCAGGAATCGTTGTTTCTGATGGACCCGGAAGGGCGCCTTCTCGCCATCAATCCAACCGCCGCTGCGCGTCTGGGAAAGACTGCCGAAAATCTTCTCGGGACTCTCGTGTTCGAACTCTTCCCGCCCGAGGTGCGCGAATCCCGGCGGGACGCCTTCTTCGAGGTGGTGCGCAGCGGCCGAACACGCCGTATAGAGGATCGGCGGGCGGGACACGTCTTCGCAATCCATTACTACCCGATCAAGGGAGCGGACGGAACCACGGAAGCCGTTTCCGTTTTCGCGCAGGACATCACCGAACGCAAGCGCGCGGAAGACGAGCTGCGCAAGAGTGAGGCACGCTATCGCAACCTGCTGGACAACATGCAGGTCGGCTATCTGCAAAGCGACGCAAGAACCGGCTTGATCCGTGCGGCCAATCCGGCCCTAGCCAAGATCATGGGATTCGACAGCCCAGAAGCATTGATCGGCCAGCCGACCACCCGATTCTATGTCAACCCCGAAGACCGTGCGCCTATGCTCGAAGCCGTCAAGCGGCACGGCGTGGTGCGCAACTACCCGATCAAGATCCGCGGCGCGGACGGCCAACTCGTGCCGATCGAATTTCACATTCGGTTGCTCCCGGAAAGCGAAGATGACCCGCCTGTCCTCGAGGCCCTTGCCATCGATGTCAGCGCGCGCCTGCAAGCCGAAGCGCGGCTGCGTGAAGCCGATCAGCAGCTGCGCGACATGGCCGACGAACTTCCGTGCGTGGTCTTCCAGTACCGCAGCGATTGCGCGGCGCGCGGCCACTTCAGTTTCGTCGGCGGCCGAGTGCGCGATCTCGACATGGTGGGACCTGAAGCGATCCTGGAAAACCCTCGACTCCTGCTCGCCAACATTCTGCCCGAAGACCGCCCCGCCCATGTCGACTCGCTCAAGCGTGCCGCGCACACACTCGAAAACTGGGCAAGCGACTTTCGTGTGCGAGGCGCTGGCGACCGGTTGCGCTGGCTGCATGCCGCTGCAGTGCTCCATGAGGCGCCTGGCGGAGAGATCGTCTGGAACGGCTACTGGATCGACATCACTGACCGCAAGCTCGCCGAGCAGGCCTTGGAAGAAGGCCGCAATCTGCTCCAGGGCATTCTCGACGGAACGGCCGAAACCCTGGTGCTGCTCGATCGCGAGGGGCGCATACTCGCTGCCAATACGACCGCCGCCCACCGGGTAGGAGAGACACCGGCCTCGCTCAAAGGCCAGGATTTCTTCGCCTTCTTCCCCCCGGACGTCAGCCTCGCGCGCCGCGCGGTTTTCGAGCGCGCGGTCAGCACCGGCGTTGCGCAATCGATGCAGGACGGGCGCAAGGGGCGCTACTTCGCGATCAACTTCTATCCCATACGCGATGCGCATGCCCAAACAAAGAGCGTGGTGCTCTTCGCCCTCGACGTGACCGAAGCAAAGCAAGCCGATGAAAACCTGAGGGAGAGCGAGCGCCGCTACCGCGAAGTATTCGAAAAGCTGCAAGTCGGCTACTTCAAGCTCACCGTCGGCGGCGCCATCGAAGCGGTGAATCCGCGTGCGGCTCAGCTTCTTGGCTACGCGAGCCCCGCTGAGCTTTGCTCACATCACGCCGCCGACATCTATTTCGATCTCGCGGTCCGCGAGACGCTGAAGAAAGAGCTCGAGCGCCAGGGCAAAGTGGCAAACTATCCCATGTCCCTGCGCCGGAAAGACGGCAGCGAGCTGCAGATTCTCGCCAACAGCGAATTTCTCTACGATGCGGCTGGCACACCGACCCACATCGAAACCTCGGTGCAGGACATCACCGAACTGCGCCAACTCGAGGCGCGACTGCGTGAAAGCGAGGCGCGTTTCCGCCAGCACCTCTTTGCCTTGCCGATCGAAATTTGCATCTGCGACGTCAAGGGGCGCGTGGACTACGCTAACCAGCAGTATCTCGCCACCATCGGCTATGCCGCAGACGAGGCTCCGCACTTGGCAGATTGGTGGGCACTCGCGGTACCCGACCCGGTTTACCGTGCCGAAGTGAGCCAGCGCTGGCGCGAAGCCACCCGAGCCGTAATGGGCCGGGATACCGCGGCCAGCATGCCCAAAGTACGCCTGAGCTGTCGAGATGGAGCGGAGCGCATCTTCGACATCGTTGCCCGGCGTATGGGCGAGCAGTATCTCGTGGTTTTCAGCAACGTCACGGTCCGCGAAGATGCAGCCCAGGCACTTCAGCGCGCCAAGGAGGCGGCGGAGCATGCTGCGCTTGCGCGAGCGCAGTTCCTGGCCACCATGTCGCATGAAGTCCGCACGCCGCTTAATGGAATAGTCGGCATGACCGAACTTGCGCTCGCTACCGCCACCGACGCGGAGCAGAAGCGCTATCTGCAGATTGCGAGAAGCTCGGCCGACGCCTTGATGGGGCTCCTCAACGCCGTACTCGATTTCTCCCGGATTGAAGCCGGACGCCTGCATGCCGAGCGGGTGGAATTCGATTTGCGGGAGAACGTCTGCGAGGTCTTGGCTGTGCTGCGCCCACAGGCCGAACGCAAGGGGCTCGTTCTGCGGTCCAGTGTGGACAATCGGATACCGCATCGCCTGGTGAGCGACCCGCTGCGCCTACGCCAAATACTCACCAACCTGCTGGCCAATGCCATCAAGTTCACTGAAAGAGGCGAGATCTATGTTTCTATAGCTCTCGAGGAGCGCGATGGCGCGCGGCTACGATTACACTGTCAGGTGCGCGACACCGGCATCGGCATCCCTGAAGATCGGCTGCAAGCGATCTTCTCGGCCTTCGTGCAAGCCGACGGCTCGATCACCCGCCGCTTTGGCGGCACCGGCCTGGGACTGGCGATCTGCTCGCGCCTGGCCGAAATGCTCGGTGGTCAGATCTGGGCGGAGTCCAAGGTCGGCCAGGGTTCAACCTTCCATTGCATCGTCGAGGTCGAGATGGCGGGGGAAGCCGGCGCGTGAACGCTGGCGAAGTCGATCAGTTGCGCGGGGGGGTGGGCCCTGCGCGTTTGACCAGATTGTCGATGGCGGCTAAAACACCGCGCAGGATATTGACCTCCTCCTTTTCCAGCCGAGCCCGCGCGAACAATCGCCGCAAACGCGGCATCAATCGCCGCGGCCGGTCCGGGTTGAGAAAGCCAAGGCTGATGAGTACCGCTTGCGCATGCCCATATAGACCCTCCAGATCCTCGATACGCGCCGGCGGGAAGCCGTGCGCTAGGGGCGCCTCTTCCCCCAGCGCCGCACGCCGTAACTCATAGCAGGCCACCTGCACCGCTGCGGCCAAATTGAGCGAGGAGAATTGCGGATCAGCGGGAATATGCGCGACCCGCTGGCAGCGCAGCACCTCTTCGTTGGAAAGCCCGGACATTTCCGTCCCGAAGACCAGCGCCACTTCGCCGCGCGCGCTCCAGGCAATCGCCTCCTTTGCCGCTTGCGCCAGGTTGCTCGCCGTCGTTCCCAATTCCCGCTCCCGCGCAGTGAGGGCAATCGCCAGCGCGCAGCCCTGTAGCCCTTCTTCGAGCGTGCCGCACACCTTCGCCGCTTCGAGCAAGTCCGCGGCCCCGGTGGCCAATGCCGTGGCCTCTGGAGCAGGAAACCGGCGGGGGTCGACCAGGACGAGCTGGCGCAGGCCCATGGTCTTCATCGCCCGCGCGGCCGCTCCGATATTGCCTGGGTGGCTGGTGGCGCACAGCACGATACGCAAGCGCTTGAGCGCGAGAGAGGCGGACACGTTAAAATGCCAAGTTTATGCTCGATTGCGGCGCCACCCGCGCGCCGCCAGGAAGGAAGTCATGCATCCCATGCTCAATACGGCGATCAAGGCCGCCCGCCATGCCGGCAGCATCATCATGCGCGGCGCGCGCGACCTCGATCGGTTGACGGTCACCCGCAAGGGGCACAACGATTTCGTGAGTGAGGTCGATCACGCCGCCGAACGGGTCATCGTGGAGACCTTGCTCGAAGCCTATCCAACCCACGGAATTCTAGCAGAAGAGGGCAGCGCCAAGGATCGAGAGAGCGATCCGGAATTTCTCTGGATCATCGACCCGCTGGATGGAACCACCAATTTCCTGCACGGCCTGCCGCAATATTGCGTCTCGATCGCCCTGAAGCACCGCGGCAAGATCACCCAAGCGGTCATCTACGACCCGGCCAAGAACGATCTCTTCACCGCCACGCGGGGCCGGGGGGCCTTTCTGAACGATCGCCGCATCCGCGTTTCGCGTCGCGATAGCCTCAAGGACAGCCTTATCGGCACCGGATTTCCCTTTCGCGAGCAGCACCACCTCGATACTTATCTCGCCATGATGAAGGCATTGATCGAGCGCACCGCTGGGCTGCGGCGGCCCGGCGCCGCGGCGCTCGACCTCGCCTACGTGGCGGCCGGCTATTACGACGGATTTTGGGAAATGGGACTCTCACCCTGGGATATCGCCGCGGGCAGTCTGCTGGTGCAGGAAGCCGGCGGCTTGGTTGGTGACCTGCGCGGCGAGGACGCCTATCTCGACACCGGTAATGTCGTCGCCGCCGCACCGAAAATATTCCCGCAGCTGCTGCAAGCGCTCGCCCCTTTCGTTCCGGCAGACTGGCGTTAATGTTTTTGCCGCCCCTGTTGCAGCAGCTCTACGCAAGGCGATGAGTTCCGCGCTGGAATCGCACACGCCGATGATGCAGCAGTATCTGCGCATCAAAGAAGAGCACCCGCATGAACTCGTGCTCTACCGCATGGGTGATTTCTACGAGCTGTTCTTCGAAGACGCAGCGCGCGCCGCGGGGCTTCTCGACATCACCCTCACCAGCCGCGGACAGTCGGCCGGACAGCCGATTCCGATGGCCGGCGTGCCGCACCACGCTTTGGAGCAGTATCTCGCCCGACTCGTGAAAGCGGGGGAGACCGCGGTAATAGTCGAACAAGTCGGCGATCCGTCCACCGCCAAGGGTCCGGTGGAACGCAAAGTCGCGCGGATCATCACCCCCGGCACCGTGACCGATGCCCACTTGCTCGAAGCCAAGCGCGAAAACCTCCTGCTTGCCCTCGCTCCGGCCAAGGAGGGACTGGGCTGGGCCGCTTTGAACTTGGCGGCCGGCCGAATCCATTTGGGTGAGAGCCGCATGGTTCGCCTGGGCAGTGAGCTGGCACGCCTTGCGCCCAGCGAACTGCTGCTGCCCGAAGGCTTCGATGCCCTGCCCCAGGAAGCCGCAACCCTGCCCCGCCGCCGTCTGCCCGCCTGGCAGTTCGAGGCCGAAGCCGGCCGCCGTGCCTTGCTCAAACAGTTTGGCACGCAAGACCTTGATGCTTTCGGCGCCGCCGCCCTGGGGCCGGCGCTGGCCGCCGCCGGGGCGCTGCTCGCTTATGCCTCAAGCACCCACGCGGCCGGCCTCGCCCATGTGCAGACACTCGCCGTGGAACGCGACGACGCTCACGTGCTGCTCGACGCCGCCACTCGGCGCAATCTCGAAATCGTCGCCACTCTACGCGGCGAGCCGACCCCTACGCTCTTGTCGCTTTTCGATCACTGCGCGACCGCAGGCGGCAGCCGCCTACTGCGCGACTGGCTGCAGAATCCCGTACGCGATCAAGCGCTCGCGCAAGCCCGCCACGCGGCGGTGGCAGAAATCTTGGAGCGAGAGCGCCAGAGGGAACCCGGCGCAAGCGCGCTGCATCGCGAGCTGCGTGGCTGCGCCGATCTCGAACGCATCGCCGCCCGTGTCGCCTTGCGCACGGTACGACCGCGCGAACTCGCGGCCTTGCGCGACAGCTTGGCGCGACTGCCGCTGTTTCGCCTGGCGCTCGCGTCGGTGCATACGCCGCTGCTCGCCGCGCTCGGCCAAGACCTCGCCACTGACTCCACCTGGCACGAGACGCTGCGCGCCGCGATTGCGCCCGAGCCCGCAGCACAAGTTCGCGAGGGCGGGGTAATCGCCCCAGGCCACGACGCCGAGCTCGACGAGCTGCGCGATCTAGACGCGCATTGCGGGGACTTCCTGCTCGCCCTGGAAGCTCGCGAGCGGGAGCGCACCGGCATCCCCAGCTTGAAAGTCGAATTCAACCGCGTGCACGGCTTCTACATCGAAGTCACCCATGTCCATGCCGCCAAGGTGCCCAGCGATTATCGGCGGCGCCAGACACTCAAGAATGCAGAGCGTTACATCACCCCCGAGCTCAAGGCGTTCGAGGACCGCGCGCTTTCCGCTCAAGAGCGAGCACTGGCCAGAGAGAAGTACCTCTACGAACAGCTCCTCGATCGCTTGTCCGTGGCCGTTCCCGAATGGCAGCGCCTGGCCCGCGCGCTCGCCACGCTCGACGTGCTGGCCAATTTCGCTGAACGTGCCACCAGCCTCAGACTGGTGCAGCCTCGGTTGGTGCCGATTCCTGGCATCAATATCGAGGCCGGGCGGCATCCGGTGGTGGAAGGGCAGGTCGAGCATTTCATTCCCAACGACCTGGCCCTGGCTCCGACACGGCGACTGCTCTTGATCACGGGTCCGAACATGGGGGGAAAATCGACTTACATGCGCCAAGCCGCAGTGATCACCCTGCTCGCCTACAGCGGCTCCTTCGTGCCGGCGCAGAGCGCGACCCTCGGTCCGATCGACCAGATCTTCACGCGCATTGGCGCCGCCGATGATCTGGCCGGCGGGCGATCGACCTTCATGGTGGAGATGACCGAAGCCGCCTACATCTTGCACAACGCCACCGAGCGAAGCCTCGTCCTGGTCGATGAAATCGGCCGCGGCACCTCCACCTTCGACGGCTTGGCCTTGGCCTGGGCGATCGCACGTCATCTGGCGCAGAAGACTGGCAGCCTGACGCTTTTTGCCACCCACTATTTCGAACTCACCCGGCTCGCCGCGGAACTGCCCGGCTGCGCCAACGTGCACTTCGACGCGGTCGAACACGGCGAGGGTGTCGTTTTTCTGCACGCGTTGGAAGAAGGGCCGGCAAGCCAGAGCTATGGCCTGCAAGTGGCGCGACTTGCCGGCATTCCAGCGGAGACATTACGCCACGCGCGCGCCTACCTTGCCGAGTTGGAGCAACACGCCGCGCGAGAAGAGCGCCAGCCGGATCTCTTCGACAGCCCGCCGCAGCCCTCCGGTGGCCCGGGGGAAGAAATTCTCGATCGCCTGCGCGCGCTCGATCCCGATGCCCTCAGCCCGCGCGAAGCGCACGAGTTACTGCGGAAATGGGGCGAGAGCCTAGCCTCTCGTTTCTAGTTTCTAAACCCTAGTGATGCCCCTCCGCCCCATGCACGTGCCCATGGCTGATCTCTTCCTCGGTCGCCGGGCGCACCTCGGTCACGGTGCAATCGAAACGCAACCGCTCGCCGGCGAGCGGGTGATTGCCATCGACCACCACCTTGCCTTCGGCGATATCGGTGACCGTGAAGATCACGGTATCGCTGGAGTCTTTGCCCAGCGCCGCTTCGAACTGCATGCCCACGACAACGTCGGCCGGGAAGCGATCCACCGGCTCCACGCGCACCAATTCCGAATCGTAGTCCCCGAAAGCATCCTCGGGTTCCAGGCCCACCGAACAGCGGTCGCCGGCTGCCTTCGCGGTGAGTTCTTGTTCCACTTTGGGGAAGATGCCGTCATAACCCCCATGCAGGTAACTCACCGGTTCCTCCGATCGTTCGATCAGCTCGCCGTCGGCGCGATAGAGTTCGAAGGTCAGAGTGACGACGGTATTCGCGGCGATCTGCATGGCGGGCTCCAGAATGTGGGTGAGGATGAACCGACTATGAGCCTGCCTACACACCGGCGCAGCGATTGCAAAGCAAGCGAAAGGCGGCCAAACTATTTGCGGCAAGACGATCTGCGCATCCGGAAACGGCGTTGAGCCCGGATGCGTCGGGCGCTGCTGCCGCATTTTACAGTTTCCCGCGACCCCATGCTCGACCTCGATCCAGCAACCGTGCAATGCCTCCCTCTGGAGGGCCGCCGCGCCCACACGCAAGCGCTAGACCTCCTAGTGAGCTGGGCGCGGCGCCAGATCGGACTGTTCGACCACGACCTTGGCGACACCGGCTGGAACGGATCCGAGCGGATTCGGCTACTCACAGATTTTTTGCAGGGCTCGCGGCTGGCACGCTGCGAGATCTTTTTGCGCGACGCCGGCCGCATAACGGCACGCTTTCCCAGACTGGCGAACCTTCTGCGAAGCCATGGGCACGCCGTCACCATCTATCAGGTCGGCGAAGACGCGCAAGCGCTCTATGACCCTTTCCTCATCGTCGATGGCCGCCACTATTGGCATCGCTTTCATTACGAACAAGCACGTGGTGAAATCGGCGTGCAACAGCCGCAATACGCCTCCGAACTGGCCCGGCGGCTACATGAAATCAAAGAGGTATCCGCACCGGCGGCGCAAACGACGGTTTTGGGCCTGTGAAGCGACGCACAGGCGCGCTGGCAACGAAGCGCGGCAACCAGGCGACTTCGGCTTCGCTCCTTGTCGTTTCGTCGGTCACGCTCCGCGGACTGGGATTGCCTGCATCAGCGGCCTCAGCGGCTCAGTCATCGCGCGGCGCTGTTGCATTGCGGCGTGCCAGACCGGACAAAAGCTGGTACAATGCAACGAGTTTGCGTGGTTGCAGCGGCGCGGCGACCTGTGCCTGTCTTGGGTTCCCCATGCTGCGGCGAAGAAGCAGTAACACGCGGACAAGTCAGCGGGCTGTTGAAAACCGCGTTGCGACCCGGCTCTTTTGCGCGACTCCCCCGATAGCTACCAGCCTTGCTAGGCACGCAGGAGGCGCACAAGAACACCAAGACCAGTGCTTGCCGCCGAATGGGTTTTCACCAGCCTGTTGACCTTTTTTCCGTTGACCTCGACACTAGTGTAAGGACCCATAAATGAAATACTCTCTGATCCTCGCCGCGCTGCTCGGTGTGACGCTCGCCGCTTGCGGTGAAAAGCCCGCCCCCGCGCCCAAGGCCGCTGCGCCGGCTCCCGCCGCTGCTGCTCCCGCCGCTGCTGCTCCCGCCGCTGCTGCTCCCGCCGCTGCTGCTCCCGCCGCTGCTGCTCCCGCCCCGGCTCCGACGGCTGCTCCTGCCGCAGCCCCTGCGGCCGACGCGCAGAAGAAGTAAACCGCTCGTTACTGGCATCAAAAAAGGCGGCTACGCAGACTGTGTAAAAACGGATTGTGAAGGCTGGCCAGAAGATGCCCCGCGCAAGCGGGGCATTTTTTTGGTTGTTT
>JAPKHK010000018.1 GCA_026646885.1 Casimicrobiaceae bacterium
TTCCCATGGTCAACGTGCCCAATCGTCCCTACGTTCACGTGCGGCTTGGTCCGCTCAAACTTACCCTTTGCCATGATCTACCTCGCAAATTTCCAGATTACGATTTCTTGTTGATGACCGCTTCGGCGACGTTCTTGGGCGCTTCCACGTAGTGCTTGAATTCCATCGTGTAAGTGGCGCGACCCTGAGTCAGCGAACGCAGCGACGTGGAATAGCCGAACATCTCCGCGAGCGGCACCTCGGCCTTGATGGTCTTGATGCCGCCGACGATGTCTTCCATGCCTTGCACCATGCCGCGCCGACCGGACAGATCGCCCATGACGTTGCCCATGAATTCCTCCGGCGTCTCCACTTCCACCGCCATCATAGGTTCGAGCAGGACCGGACTGGCCTTGCGCATACCGTCCTTGAAACCGATCGAGGCGGCCATCTTGAATGCGTTCTCATTCGAGTCCACATCGTGATAGGACCCGTCGAACAGCGTAACCTTCACGTCCACCACCGGGAAGCCCGCAAGCACGCCATTCGGGAGCGTATCCTGCAGGCCCTTGTCCACCGCGGGAATATACTCGCGCGGCACGGTGCCACCCTTGATGGCGTCGACGAACTCGTAGCCTTTCCCGGTCTCGTTAGGCTCGAGCTTGAGCCAGACGTGGCCGTACTGGCCGCGACCGCCCGATTGCTTGATAAACTTACCCTCGACTTCCACGGCCTTGCGAATCGCTTCGCGATAGGCCACCTGCGGAGCACCAACATTAGCTTCGACGCCAAATTCGCGCTTCATGCGGTCGACAATGATTTCGAGGTGCAGCTCGCCCATGCCAGAAATGATGGTCTGCCCGGACTCCTCATCGGTGCGCACACGGAAGGAGGGATCTTCCTGAGCCAAACGATTGAGGGCTATGCCCATCTTTTCCTGGTCGGCCTTGGTCTTGGGTTCGACGGCGACGTGAATGACGGGCTCGGGGAATACCATGCGCTCCAGCGTGATGAGATGTTGCGGATCGCACAGGGTCTCGCCCGTGGTCGCTTCCTTCAGCCCCACCGCCGCGGCGATGTCGCCGGCGCGCACCTCCTTAATCTCTTCGCGCTGGTTGGCGTGCATTTGCAAAATGCGGCCGATGCGCTCCTTGCGACCCTTTACCGGGTTGTAGATGGTGTCGCCGGAGGTCACGACACCGGAGTAGACGCGGAAGAAAGTCAACTGACCGACGTAGGGGTCGGTCATAATCTTGAACGCGAGCCCCGCAAACGGCTCTTCATCCGCCGCCTTGCGTTCCGCCGGCTGGCCGTTTTCGAGCTCGCCCTGCACCGGTGGGATATCCACGGGTGAAGGCATGAATTCGACTACGGCATCGAGCATGGCTTGCACGCCCTTGTTCTTGAACGCCGAACCGCAGAGCATGGGGACGATTTCGCTAGCGATGGCGCGGGCGCGCAGGCCCTGCTTGATTTCCTCGGAGGTCAGCGAGCCCTCTTCGAGATACTTGTTCATCAGCTCTTCAGTTGCCTCGGCGGCCGCCTCGACCATTTTCTCGCGCCACTCTTCGGCAACCGGCTCCAGATCGGCCGGAATGTCGCGCAGTTCGAACTTCATGCCTTGGGAAGCGTCGTCCCAATATATCGCCTTCATCTTGATGAGGTCGATCACGCCTTCGAACTTGTCTTCCGAGCCAATGGGCACCTGCACCGGCACAGGATTGGCCTTCAGGCGCTCGCGCATTTGGCGATAGACCTTGAAGAAGTCGGCGCCTTGACGGTCCATTTTGTTCACAAAAGCAAGCCGAGGCACCTTATATTTGTTGGCTTGGCGCCAGACCGTTTCCGATTGCGGCTGCACGCCGCCAACGGCACAATAGACCATGCAGGCGCCATCGAGCACGCGCATCGAGCGTTCGACTTCGATGGTGAAGTCCACGTGCCCGGGAGTGTCGATGATATTGATGCGGTGCTCAGGAAAATTAAGATCCATCCCTTTCCAGAAACAGGTCGTAGCAGCCGAGGTGATGGTGATACCCCGCTCTTGTTCCTGCTCCATCCAGTCCATGGTGGCCGCACCGTCGTGCACTTCGCCGATTTTGTGATTTACCCCAGTGTAGAACAGAATGCGCTCGGTGGTCGTAGTCTTGCCTGCGTCGATATGCGCACTGATGCCGATATTGCGGTACCGCTCGATGGGGGTTTTGCGTGCCACTTTTCGTACTACCTAAAGTAGCGGAACGGCGCACCTGGCGCCGTCCCGCTGTATTGATCAATACTGCTTAGAACCGGAAGTGCGAGAACGCCTTGTTGGCCTCCGCCATGCGGTGGACTTCCTCGCGCTTCTTGACCGCACCACCGCGGCCTTCGGCCGCTTCCATCAACTCATTCGCTAGACGCTGCCCCATGGACTTCTCGCCACGCTTTCTGGCCGCTTCGCGAAGCCAGCGCATGGCCAACGCCGTGCGGCGCACAGGGCGAACCTCTACCGGCACCTGGAAGTTCGCGCCGCCGACGCGGCGACTTTTCACTTCCACCATGGGCTTGGCATTGGACAACGCCGTACCGAAAACTTCCAGCGGATCTTTGCCGCCTTTCTTGGCGATGTGATCGAAGGCACCATAAATGATGCGTTCAGCCACGGATTTCTTCCCACGACTCATGAGCACATTGATGAACTTGGCGACATCGGAACTGCCGAACTTGGGGTCGGGCAGGATGTCGCGCTTCGGGACTTCTCTACGACGGGGCATGTTTTCCTCGCGAATTCAACGCTCAGGCCGACTTGGGCCGCTTGGCGCCGTACTTGGATCGGCTCTGCTTCCGGTCCTTGACACCGGCGGTATCGAGGCTGCCGCGAACCATGTGATAGCGCACACCTGGCAAATCCTTCACCCGCCCACCGCGGATCAGCACCACCGAGTGCTCCTGCAGGTTGTGGCCTTCGCCGCCGATGTAGCTGATAACCTCGAAGCCGTTGGTCAAGCGCACCTTGGCGACCTTGCGCAAGGCCGAGTTCGGCTTCTTCGGAGTGGTGGTATAGACGCGCGTGCAGACCCCGCGCTTCTGCGGGCATTGCTCGAGCGCGGGAACCTTGCTCTTCTCGACGACTGGCTCACGCCCCTTGCGCACCAGCTGATTAATGGTTGGCATACCGCCCTTCCTGGTTCACTCTCGTAAATTGCAAATAACGCGGGCACGGCTGCCGGCCGCGCCCGGGGAAATATAACCACAACGCGAGACGGTGCGGCATGATAGGCACCGCCAAGGGCCAGTGGCGAAAAGACTGTCGATAATAGCTTCTGGCCCTGGCCTTGTCAACAATGCCCCTGCCCCGCGACGAGATCACGCCGTATACGCGGCGTGATCTCTCCGGCATCAGGCAGCGTTTTCGTTGACCGTCGGCGGTTCGGCCCCGTTCCCGCTTTCCTCGCCGGCCGGGGCTTCGAACATCGCCTCGGCGGCGGCACCACCCCCCTGCTTCGCGCGCTTGCGGGCAGTGTGGTAGGCAAGGCCGGTGCCGGCGGGGATGAGACGACCGACGATGACGTTTTCCTTGAGCCCACGCAGGTCGTCGCGTTTGCCCATGATCGCCGCCTCGGTAAGCACCCGCGTGGTCTCCTGGAACGACGCGGCCGAGATGAACGAGTCCGTCGACAAGGACGCCTTGGTAATACCCAGCAGCATGGGTTCGAAAGTCGCCGGTCGCGCCTCCTGGCGATCAGCGCGAACGCGATCGTTCTCGTCGAAAAGGTCGGAGCGCTCGACCTGTTCTCCCGGGATGAAGCGGCTATCGCCGGCATCGGCGATTTGTACACGGCGCAGCATCTGTCGCACGATCACTTCGATGTGCTTGTCGTTGATCTTGACACCCTGCAGGCGGTAGACATCCTGCACTTCGTCCGTGATGTAGCGCGCCAAGGCCTCGACACCCAGAAGACGAAGAATGTCATGCGGATCAACCGGACCATCGACGATCATCTCCCCCTTATTGACCACCTGGCCGTCGTGGGCCATGACATGCTTGTCCTTGGGGATGAGATACTCGTGGGCCACACCGTCAAGATCGGTGATAACCAAGCGCTGCTTGCCCTTGGTGTCCTTCCCGAAGGAAACGGTGCCAGTGACTTCGGCCAACATGCCGGCGTCCTTGGGGGAGCGTGCCTCGAAAAGTTCGGCAACCCGAGGCAGACCGCCCGTGATATCGCGCGTTTTCGAGGTCTCCTGCGGAATACGGGCCAGCACCTCGCCGACGGTCACTTGCTGCCCGTCCTTCACGCTGATGATCGAGCCCAGCTGGAAGGTGATATTCACGGGCATTTCGGTCGCAGCGATCTTGATTTCCTCGCCCTTGTCGTCGAGCAGCTTGACTTGTGGCCGCAAACCCTTGGCCTGCGCCCCGCCACGCCGCTTGGGATCAATGACTACCAGCGTGGAAAGGCCAGTCACTTCGTCGATCTGCTTGGCGACCGTAACGCCCTCCTCGACGTTCTCGAACTTAACCCGGCCGGCATACTCCGTAATAATCGGCCGGGCGGTGGCGTCCCACGACGCCAGAACCTTTCCGGCCTTGACCTGATCGCCATCCTTCACCTGCAATGTAGCGCCATAAGGCACTTTATGGCGCTCACGCTCACGCCCGGCATCGTCGTGAACCGTCACCTCGCCAGAACGCGCGATCACGACTTGTTCGCTCTTGGCATTGGTGACGTAGCGCATCAAGGCAGAGAAACGGATGACACCATTGGACTTGCTCTCCAACTGGCTCGCCGCAGCGGTACGCGAGGCCGCGCCGCCGATGTGGAAGGTACGCATGGTGAGCTGGGTTCCGGGCTCGCCAATCGACTGCGCGGCGATCACGCCCACCGCTTCGCCGACATTGACCAAGTGCCCGCGGCCAAGGTCCCGGCCATAGCATTTGGCGCACAGCCCGTAGCGTGTTTCACAGCTAAGCGGAGTGCGCACGCGGACTTCATCGATGCCAATGGCTTCGATAGTGTCCACAGCGTCCTCGTCGAGCAAGCTCCCCGCCGCATAGAGCACCGAAGCGTTCTCCGGATTGATGACGTCGGAAGCCGCAACCCTGCCCAAAATCCGCTCGCGCAGGGCTTCGATCACTTCGCCGCCCTCCACCAGAGCGCGCATCGCCACGCCTTGCAGTGTGCCGCAGTCATCTTCGGTCACCACCAGGTCTTGCGTGACGTCCACCAGTCGCCGAGTAAGGTAGCCAGAATTCGCTGTCTTCAAAGCCGTGTCAGCCAGGCCTTTGCGTGCTCCGTGCGTAGAAATGAAGTACTGAAGCACGTTCAAGCCTTCGCGGAAATTCGCGGTGATCGGTGTTTCGATGATCGAGCCGTCGGGTTTGGCCATAAGGCCGCGCATGCCCGCGAGTTGTCGGATCTGCGCCGCCGAGCCGCGCGCGCCGGAGTCGGCCATCATGTAGATCGAGTTGAAGGACTCCTGCTTGGCCTCCTTGCCCTCGCGATCGGAAACCCGCTCCGATGCGAGCTGGTTCATCATCGCCTTGGCGACTTCGTCTCCCGCGCGACCCCAAATGTCCACGACCTTGTTGTAGCGCTCACCTTGGGTAACCAGGCCGGAAGTGTATTGCGCCTCGATTTCCTTCACCGCGTGCTCGGCATCGGAGATGATAGCGTCCTTCTCCCGCGGCACTAACATATCGTCCGCCGCGAAGGAAATGCCTGCGCGCGTAGCCAAGGAGAAGCCCGCCTGCATCAGACGGTCAGCAAAAATGACCGTCTCGCGCAGACCGCAGCGCCGGAAGCTGGTGTTGATCAGCTTGGAAATCTCCTTTTTCTTGAGCGGCTTGTTGATTGCTTCGAAAGGCATGCCGGGTGGTAGGATTTCCGAAAGGAGCGCCCGGCCGACGGTAGTATCGTAGCGCTTGATGGTCTCGCGATGGCTGCCGTCTTCTTCAAGGCGAACCTCGCGAATGCGGACTTTGACCTTGGCATGCAGCTCCACTTGCCGCGACTCATAGGCCCGCAGAAGCTCAGATAGGTTGGCGAATGCCATGCCCTCGCCACGCGCATTGATTCGCTCGCGGGTGGCGTAATAGAGCCCCAAAACGATATCCTGGGAAGGCACGATGCATGGTTCGCCGTTCGACGGCAATAGCACGTTGTTGGAGGCGAGCATGAGCGTGCGCGCTTCCATTTGTGCTTCGAGCGACAGTGGTACATGTACCGCCATCTGGTCGCCGTCGAAGTCGGCGTTGAACGCCGTACAAACGAGCGGATGGAGCTGGATAGCCTTGCCCTCGATCAAAACCGGCTCAAACGCCTGAATGCCCAAGCGGTGAAGCGTTGGCGCTCGGTTGAGGAGGACCGGGTGCTCTCGAATGACATCTTCAAGGATATCCCAAACCACCGGCTCCTGGCTCTCGACCATCTTCTTGGCCGCCTTGATGGTAGTGGCCAGGCCCATCGTTTCGAGCTTGTTGAAGATGTAGGGCTTGAACAGTTCGAGCGCCATCAGTTTCGGCAAACCACACTGATGGAGCTTCAGCTGCGGCCCGACCACGATCACGGAACGGCCGGAATAGTCGACGCGCTTACCCAAAAGGTTCTGCCGGAAGCGGCCACCCTTGCCCTTGATCATGTCGGCGAGCGACTTTAAGGGTCGCTTGTTTGCGCCAGTCATCGCTTTACCGCGGCGGCCGTTGTCCAGGAGCGAGTCCACCGCCTCTTGGAGCATCCGCTTCTCGTTGCGCACGATGATGTCCGGCGCTTTGAGTTCGAGGAGCCGCTTCAAGCGGTTGTTTCGGTTGATGACGCGGCGATAAAGATCATTAAGGTCGGAGGTAGCGAAGCGCCCGCCATCGAGGGGCACCAGCGGCCGCAACTCGGGGGGAAGCACCGGCAGCACTTCGAGAATCATCCATTCGGGCTTGATTCCAGATTTGTGGAAGGCCTCGAGCACTTTGAGCCGCTTGGCAATTTTCTTAATCTTGGTGTCCGAGCCGGTGGTCTCGAGTTCCTTGCGGAGGCGGTCGATTTCGGCAGGGACATCGAGCGAGCGGAGCAGATCGCGAATGCCTTCGGCGCCCATACTGGCGTTGAAATCGTCGCCGTATTGCTCGACTTTGGCTAAATAGTCGTCTTCCGTGAGAAGCTGACCGCGCTGCAGCGGCGTGAGATGCGGATCGGTGACGACATAGGCCTCGAAATAGAGCACCCGCTCGATGTCGCGAAGCGTCATGTCGAGAACCATGCCCATGCGAGAGGGCAGGCTCTTCAGGAACCAGATGTGCGCCACCGGAGAGGCCAGTTCAATGTGCCCCATGCGCTCGCGGCGCACCTTGGCAAGGGTCACCTCGACACCGCATTTCTCGCAAATCACGCCGCGGTGCTTGAGGCGCTTATATTTGCCGCACAGGCATTCGTAATCCTTCACCGGCCCAAAGATCTTCGCACAGAAGAGGCCGTCGCGCTCGGGCTTGAAGGTCCGGTAGTTGATCGTTTCGGGCTTCTTGACCTCGCCATAGGACCAGGAGCGGATCTTCTCCGGGGAGGCGAGGCCGGTGCGAATGGCCTCGAATTCTTCTTCCTGCGTTACTTGTTTGAACAGATCGAGTAGTGCTTTCATCTCTGGCTCCTGGCGTCCTATCAGTAACGCTCCAGATCGATATCAATAGCGAGCGAGCGGATTTCCTTGACCAGCACATTGAATGACTCGGGCATGCCCGCTTCGATCTTGTGCTCGCCCTTGACGATGTTCTCGTAGACCTTCGTTCGGCCGTTGACGTCGTCCGACTTCACGGTAAGCATCTCTTGCAGCGTATAGGAGGCACCGTAGGCCTCGAGTGCCCACACTTCCATCTCGCCAAAGCGCTGTCCGCCAAACTGCGCCTTGCCTCCGAGCGGCTGCTGGGTCACCAGAGAGTACGGGCCGGTAGACCGCGCATGCATCTTGTCGTCGACGAGATGGTGGAGCTTGAGGACATGCATATACCCCACCGTGACCGGTCGATCGAAGGCCTCACCAGTGCGCCCGTCGTGGAGCGTGATCTGGCCGCTGCGCGGCAACCCAGCCAACTCGAGCATGCCGCGGATTTCATCCTCGGTCGCGCCGTCGAACACCGGCGTCGCGAAAGGCACTCCACTTGTAAGGTTTCTGGCCAGTTCCGAGGTCTGCGTATCATTGAGCGACTTCAGATCTTCGGGCTTCCCGGTAAGGTTGTATACCTTGCCCAGCAACTCGCGAATCTCTGCAGCTCGCGCCTCGCGCCTGAGCATCTCGTCGATGCGCTTGCCTAGGCCCTTGGCGGCCCAGCCCAGGTGAACCTCGAGTATCTGCCCCACGTTCATCCGCGAGGGAACGCCCAAGGGGTTGAGAACGATGTCCACCGGTGTACCATCAGCCATGTAGGGCAAGTCCTCGACTGGCACGATCTTCGAAACCACGCCCTTGTTACCGTGGCGCCCGGCCATCTTGTCGCCGGGTTGCAGGCGCCGCTTGACCGCCACGTAGACCTTTACCATTTTCTGAACGCCCGGAGGCAACTCGTCGCCCTGGGTGAGTTTCTTCTTCTTCGCCTCGAAGGCTTCGTCGAACTTGAGTCGCGTCTGTTCGATGCTCGCCTTCATGCTTTCTAGCTGGCTCGCCGCTTCCTCGTCCGCCAGGCGTATGTCGAACCAGTCGTGACGGTTGAGACCGTCAAGGTACTCCTTGGTGAGCTTGGTGCCTTTGGCCAGACGCTTCGGTCCGCCGGTGGCCGCCTTGCCTTCAAGCATCCGCTCGATCCGCGCAAACGCGTCGTTCTCCACGATGCGCAGCTGGTCTGCGAGATCCTTCTTGTAGCCTTTGAGCTCGTCATCGACGATCTGCTGAGCCCGCTTATCGCGCTCGATGCCTTCGCGCGTGAAGACCTGCACGTCGATGACGGTGCCGGATATGCCCGATGGTACGCGCAGCGAGGTGTCCTTGACGTCCGACGCTTTCTCGCCAAAGATCGCGCGCAGCAGCTTCTCTTCCGGGGTGAGCTGAGTTTCGCCTTTCGGGGTCACCTTGCCAACGAGCACGTCGCCGGCTTCCACTTCGGCGCCGATGTAGACAATGCCCGCTTCATCGAGGCGCGAAAGCTGCGCTTCGCCCAAACTGGAAATATCGCGGGTGATTTCCTCCGGCCCGAGTTTGGTGTCGCGGGCCACGACCGAGAGCTCTTCGATGTGGATGGAGGTGTAGCGGTCCTCGGCCACCACCCGCTCGGAAATAAGAATGGAATCTTCATAGTTGTAACCGTTCCAGGGCATGAAGGCAACCAGCATGTTCTGCCCCAACGCCAATTCGCCCAGATCAGTCGAGGCACCGTCCGCAACCACGTCTCCCTTGGCGATGGTGTCGCCGCGCTTAACCAGGGGGCGCTGGTTGATGTTGGTGTTCTGGTTGGACCGGCGGTACTTGACCAGATTGTAGATGTCCACACCGACTTCCCCGGCCACGGCTTCCTTATCGTGGACGCGCACCACGATACGACTGGCATCGACATAGTCGACAACGCCTCCGCGGCGGGCGATTACCACCGTACCCGAGTCAACCGCCGCGGTGCGCTCAATGCCAGTTCCGACCACCGGCTTCTCGGGACGAAGGCAAGGCACCGCCTGCCGCTGCATGTTGGAACCCATCAAGGCGCGGTTGGCGTCGTCATGCTCCAGGAACGGAATCAGCGAAGCGGCGACCGAAACGATCTGCGATGGCGCCACGTCCATGTACTCGACCCGATCAGAGGTAGCCAAGACGAATTCGTTCTTCTGCCGACAGGAAACCAGTTCGTCGAGCAGCTCGCCCTTTTCTCCGAGACGGGCATTCGCCTGGGCGATGACAAAGTTACCCTCTTCGATCGCCGAGAGGTATTCGATTTCGTTGGTAACCCGTCCATTGGCCACCTTGCGGTAGGGAGTCTCGAGAAAACCATACTCGTTGGTGCGAGCATAAAGCGCCAGCGAATTGATCAGGCCGATGTTGGGGCCTTCCGGGGTCTCGATTGGGCAAACGCGACCATAGTGTGTCGGATGTACGTCGCGCACCTCGAAGCCGGCACGCTCACGGGTCAGGCCCCCAGGTCCGAGCGCGGAGACCCGCCGCTTATGTGTGATCTCCGACAAAGGGTTCGTCTGGTCCATGAATTGCGACAACTGCGATGATCCAAAAAACTCCTTGATCGCCGCCGAAATCGGCTTGGCGTTGATCAAGTCGTGCGGCATCAAGTTCTCCGACTCCGCCTGGCCCAGGCGCTCTTTGACCGCGCGCTCCACGCGCACCAGTCCAGAACGAAACTGATTCTCGGCCAGTTCACCTACCGAGCGCACACGTCGATTGCCCAGGTGATCGATGTCATCGATGTCACCGCGCCCGTTGCGCAGATCGACCAGAATCTTGATGACCGCTATGATGTCCTCGTTGGACAAGGTGCCCGGGCCCAGGAGTTCACCGCGCCCAACCCGGCGGTTGAACTTCATGCGGCCAACCGGTGAGAGGTCATACCGTTCGGCGGAGAAAAACAGGCCGTTGAATAGCGTCTCTACTGCATCCTCCGTGGGGGGTTCCCCCGGACGCATCATGCGATAAATGGCGACGCGCGCGGCATTTTGATCCGGCGTGTCGTCGACCTTGAGCGTCTGCGAGATGTATGGGCCTTGATCGAGATCGTTGATGAAAATCGTGCAAAGCTTGGCCACACCGGCCTCGGTGAGTTTGCCGATCAGTTCCTCAGTCAGTTCGGTATTTGCGCTGGCAAGGATCTCTCCCGTGCCCTTGTCCACCAGGTTCTCGGCCAAGACGCGCCCAACCAAATAGTCGAGGGGTGCCGCGTGCTTCTTGATACCCGCGTCCGCCAGTTCCCGAATATGCTTGGCCGTGATGCGCTTGTCCTTGGCCACCAGCACTTGGCCGTTCTTGCCGATGAGATCGAATTTGGCGAGTTCGCCGCGCAGCCGCTCGGGTACGAGATCGACTTGGATGCCCTTCTTTGAAAGGTGGAACGTGTCGAAACTAAAGAACTCGCGCAGCATGCCCTCGTCGGACAGGCCGATCGCCTTCAGGAGCGTAGTCACCGGCATCTTGCGCCGCCGGTCGACGCGGAAATACAGGAAATCCTTTGGGTCGAATTCGAAATCCAACCATGAGCCACGATAGGGGATGACCCGCGCCGAAAAGAGCAGCTTGCCCGAGGAGTGCGTTTTTCCTCGGTCGTGCTCAAAAAACACGCCCGGGCTGCGATGGAGCTGGGAGACGATTACCCGTTCGGTGCCGTTGATCACGAAGGAGCCGTTTTCAGTCATGAGCGGAATTTCGCCCATGTAGACTTCCTGCTCCTTCACTTCCTTTATTGTCTCCTTAGCCGCGTCCTTGTCGAGGATCACCAGCCGCACCTTGGCGCGCAGCGGTGAGGCAAAGGTGAGGCCGCGCTGCTGGCACTCCGTGACGTCGAACGGTGGCACGCCGAGCTGATAGCTCACGAACTCGAGACGCGCGTTACCGCTGTGACTCGAGATTGGAAAAATGGAAGTGAATGCCGCTTGGAGACCCTCGTTCTTGCGTCGATCCGGGCGCGTCCCCTCTTGCAGGAACGCCGCATAGGATGCGAGCTGCGTTTCCAGCAGATACGGCACCTTGAGCACGCTCGCGCGCTTGGCAAAACTCTTCCGGATGCGCTTCTTCTCAGTGAAGGAGTAGCTCATAGGGGCTCCAGTGCAAGAAAACAGGGGGTCAAAAAACAAACCTCAATTCCCACCTGGGAATTCGGGTTTGCTTTCGGGCACCGTGATCCGCGACCTCGCGCGAGAAAGGCGAAGTCGCGGAAACACGCTGCGCTTATTTCACCTCGCAGGTTGCGCCAGCTTCCACCAGTTGCTTCTGGATAGATTCGGCATCGGCCTTGGAAACGCCTTCCTTCACGGGCTTGGGTGCACCATCCACCAGATCCTTGGCTTCCTTCAAGCCCAGGCCGGTGATCGCGCGCACCACTTTGATCGTGTTGACCTTGTTGTCACCAGCACCGGTGAGGATGACGGTAAACTCGGTCTTCTCTTCGGCGGCCGGTGCTGCCGCGCCGCCACCCGCCGCGGGGGCGGCGACAGCAACGGCGGCGGCGGCGGAGACGCCGAACTTCGCTTCCATTTCTTTGATCAGCTCCGACAATTCCAGCACGGTCATGCTAGCGATGGCGTCGAGGATGTCAGCTTTGGCTACAGCCATTTCAATTCTCCAATCATTGAGCGTGTAATCCACTGGGAGCCTCGTTTGGCTCGAAGGTGATTTCACACGCGTTGCGGTTCAATAGGCAAATAAAGCAGGGTCGAAGATCGCTTCGCGCCGCGTCACGCCGCTTTGGCGTCACGCACCGCCGCCAGAGTGCGCACAAAGCGCGCCGGCACCTCGTTCAAGGTTTGCACGAACTTCGCTACCGGCGCCTGCATCGTGCCGAGCAGCTTGGCGAGCAGTTCCTCGCGCGATGGCAGGTTGGCGAGCGCTGCCACGTCCTTGTCGGACATGACGCGGCCACCCATGGCACCAGCCTTGATCACGAATTTCTCGTTGGCTTTGGCAAAGTCATTCAAGACCTTTGCCACCGCCACCGGGTCGGATCCGATGCCGTACGCCAGGGGACCGCTCATGTGCTCGGCCAGGGGAGCGAAGGGCGTATCGGCAACGGCCCGACGCACCAGGGTGTTCTTGACCACCCGGAAATACACGCCGTTAACTCGTGCCTCGCGCCGCAGCTTGGTCATGGCCGCCACCGGTAAGCCGCGATTCTCGGCCATAATGATAGCCTGCGCCTTACCGACCTGCGCCGCCACTTCCGCGACCACTGCCTGCTTCTGTTCGAGATTGAGACTCAAGGTCTACCTCCATTCTTGAAATCGCGCCGAGTCGCTACACTCTCGACGCACCCGCGGTGACCTCTAGCAAGGAATAACATCCTGTATCGGGCACCATCTGCGTAGGTTTCGGAGGTCAGAGGTCAGGGATCAGGGATCATAAAAATCCCCAAATTCAAACCTCCAACAGCTCCTCAATTAAGCCAAGGTATCTGATACGTGACTTCTGACATCTGATACCTGGTACACCTACGGTCTTTGACGGCTCGCCACCCCCAACGGCCGGGCGGCGTTCCCTCAAATCAAAAAACCTCTCACTGCGCGAGACTCTGTTGATCCACGCGCAGTCCGATCCCCATCGTGCTGGAGACGCTGACTTTCCTAAGATACTGACCCTTGGAACTCGCGGGCTTCGCCTTGTTGAGCGCCTCGATCAAGGCGAGCAAATTCGCCCGGAGCGCTTCCGGCGCAAAGGAGGCTCTGCCGATGGAGCAGTGAATGATGCCCGCCTTGTCGGTACGGTACTGCACCTGGCCAGCTTTGGCGTTCTTGACCGCCGTTGCGACATCGGGGGTCACTGTACCCACTTTGGGGTTCGGCATCAGACCGCGGGGACCCAGAATTTGACCGAGGCTGCCGACCACGCGCATGGCGTCGGGCGAGGCAATGACCACATCGAATTCCATGAAGCCGCCTTTGACCTTTTCCGCCAGATCTTCAAAACCGACGATATCGGCGCCGGCATCCTTTGCTGCCTGCGCTTTGTCGCCTTGGGCAAAGACGGCGACACGTTTGGTCTTTCCCGTGCCCGAGGGCAGCACGACCGAACCGCGGACGTTCTGATCGGATTTCTTGGCGTCCACACCAAGGTTCACGGCAACGTCAATGGACTCGTCGAACTTCGCGGTCGCCGCTTTCTTTACCAAATCGAGCGCCTCTTCCAGGGCATAGATCTTGTTTCGATCCAGGCCCTCGCGCAGGGCCTTGACGCGCTTGCTATGCTGAGTCATTTCAGTTCACCCCTTCCACGGTGATACCCATGCTGCGGGCGCTGCCAGCGACGGTGCGCACCGCTGCGTCCAGATCGGCGGCGGTAAGATCAGGCATCTTGGCCTTGGCGATCTCCTCGGCCTGCGCCCGAGTCAACTTGCCGACTTTGTCGGTGTGGGGCTTGGGGCTGCCCTTGTCGACCTTGGCCGCTTTCTTGATCAGCACGGTCGCCGGCGGGGTTTTGAGAACGAAGGTGAAGCTCTTATCCGCGTAGGCGGTGATTACCACCGGCAGCGGTAGACCGGGCTCCATGCTCTGGGTCTGGGCGTTGAAGGCCTTGCAGAACTCCATGATGTTGAGACCGCGCTGGCCAAGCGCCGGGCCGATCGGGGGGCTCGGATTGGCCTTCCCCGCCGGGACTTGCAGCTTGATGAAGCCGACAATTTTTTTTGCCACGATTTGCTCCTATCGGGTGCCAACGGGCTACCTCGCCCTCCCCGCTTACTACCGACACGAAGACCGAAGGGGAAACTCGGCGCCGCCCTCATCGGTCGGCACCGAGTTTCCCGCGACTATCTCCACCAAAGACTATGCTTTCTCTACTTGATCGAAATTCAGCTCCACAGGCGTCGAGCGGCCAAAAATGGTCACCGACACGCGCAACTTGCTCTTCTCGTAGTTCACGTCTTCCACGTTGCCCGGGAAATCGGTGAACGGGCCGTCCTTGACACGCACCGCTTCCCCCACTTCCCACAAGACCTTCGGCCGAGGTTTCTCCACCCCTTCCTGGACCTGACGCAGGATGGCCTGTACTTCCTTCTCGCTAATCGGCGTAGGGCGTGTCGAAGTGCCGCCGACAAAGCCTGTGACCTTGGGCGTGTTCTTGACTAGATGCCAGCTCTCGTCAGTCATTTCCATTTCGACGAGGACGTACCCTGGAAAGAACTTGCGCTCGCTGATGCTTTTCTGGCCACCTTTCATTTCGACGACCTCTTCCACCGGCACCAGGATCTGCCCGAAGTGCTGCTCCATGCCGTCGCGCTTGATGCGCTCCAGCAGAGCCCGCTGCACGCTCTTCTCGAAGCCGGAGTAGGCATGCACCACGTACCAGCGCTTCTCGCCCATGATCTTAACCCCGACCCAAGATGAACTTCATCGCCCATGCCAACGAGGTGTCGACGATGGCCAGGAAGGCCGCCATGATCACCACAAAGGCAAAAACGATGAGCGTCGTTTGGGTGGTTTCCTTGCGCGCCGGCCAAGCCACCCGTTGCGCTTCGGCCACCGATTCCCGGGCAAAAGCGAAAAACTGCTTGCCCGGCTCGGAAAACCAGGCGACACCTGCGCCCGCCAGCAAGCCAGCAATCACCATCAGGAGCCGCAATACCTGCGCGGTCTCGGAGAAGTAATAATAGGCAGCCACGCCGGCGATCACGCACAGCACCGCTAGCGCCAACTTGATTTTATCGATCACGTCGGAGTTCCTGCAATTCGATGAACCGGCTTGAAATGCCCATCCTCGCCAACTTCGCCAACCAGGACCGGAGTCCTGGCAGGCCAGGAGGGTCTCGAACCCCCAACCTGCGGTTTTGGAGACCGCCGCTCTGCCAATTGAGCTACTGGCCTGGATTCCGCAACAGCAAGCGGTGCCAGCGGAGGATCAAAAGCGGCCGGTCGCGGGAAGCTTGTGCCCGAACGCGGTCGCTCTCGCTCCTCCGACCCTCATTCAATAACCTTCGCCACCACGCCGGCGCCCACGGTACGGCCGCCTTCGCGAATGGCGAAACGCAATCCCTCTTCCAT
>JAPKHK010000019.1 GCA_026646885.1 Casimicrobiaceae bacterium
GTGATGGTGGTGAGGCGGCCACGCGGGTCGTAGCTGTAGTTCACGGGGGCGATGCCGGGGATTTCTGAGCGGGTGGGCCGGCCTTGCACATCCACGGTGAGCAAGCTCACTCGCCCGGCGGCGCTGGTGTTGGTATAGCGGCCCGCGGCGGCATCGAACACGGTGCTGAAGCTGCGGCCGTTGATGCTGCGGGTGGTGAACGTCGCCGTGCGCCAGATTCCGCCCGAGCAATTGCCCAAGAGCCCCATGCCGCTTCGAGACGTGGGCCTATGCGTGCTCACCCCCAGCGTTTCGCTCCAGGCGCTCGCTCTCGAACACCATGGCCGCCTGCCGCGTTCGCTGCGCATGCTGCTGGGCCGCGAGGGCGGCACCGACGAAGGGGGGGCGGCACTTTTGTCCTATCTGCTCTTCGATGCCAATTACTGCCGGGCGCTCATCAACCTGGGTTATCGCGACGGAATGGCAGCGAAGAAGGATCTGTTTGCCTTCTTGCGCGACGGGTGAGACAACTCGCCCGCGGCGCACGCTTCGGTAGTTCGCTTCCCCTACCCGCGCATTTCCGCCGCCCTTTTGCGCCAGGCGGCAAACATTCTGGCCAATATGGCCTTTAGCGCGCCAGACCGAATTGGCTAATCGCCACCATTCTGAAGCCCCAGAAGCACGGCTACGTCGGTTGGCTTGGTTCTGTAGCAACGAGCCATGTGCTCGCAGTAATCACCGACGGTCAGAATGATTATCGCACCAGCATCCAGCTCTTTGCATATCTCCCGATCAGCGACATCGCGGATGTCGTGAAGAACCTGGTCAAGCTCGTTGTACCGGAAATCAGACACAAAGCTCGCGCAAAGATCCTGCCCGAACTTCATATCCGGTCGAATGTCAGCAGCGGACAACTGAAACAGTCGCGCGATTCGCGCGATGGCTTTGTCACGTACCTGCCGCGGCGAGGCGCTCAGGAGGACGTGGCTCCGATTAGCTCTTGGGGTCACTTCTGACAAGCGCAATCACCGTCGGATAACGCTCCCAATGCTGCCTGCACTATAACTGACCAGTCATAGAAGCCCTCGAACACTACCGCGCCAGTAAGTGCAGCACCGAGAAGAATTCCCAAACCCGTACGACCAAGCTCTCGCAATGTGCGGAATTCGAGTCGACCGGACCACCGACTTAGCTGGCTTGTGTAGGGATTGATCTGGTCTTTCGGGATACCAAGCGCTCTAAGTTCCTCGGGTGTCTTCGGCATTGTGCCAGCAGCAAGATCGCCAAGAAGGCTCGCCAAGACAGCATCCAAATCGATCCGGTTGTCTCGAATGTCGTCTACAAATTGGTCGAAGTCAAAACAAAGCAAGCCCGTCGGATCGGTATTGCTGATCGGATTTCCGCCCACATAGCTGTAGAGGTTCTCGTCCAGCCCCGCGAATCGAATCGGATCCTTCGCCGTCCACCGTCCCGTCTGGGCATCGTAATCCCGCGCGCCAAAGCGCACAAGTTTCGTTTGCGGATCATAGAGTCCACCCGCAAAGCCGAAAGGCTGGAAGCCGGGGTTGGTGTCGCTGAGCACCTTGCCGAATTCGTCGTAATCGATCCGCTGTGCTACCTCACCGCTCGCGGCATCCACTACTAGCCGCACGCTGCCGAGGTGATCCGTGATGAGGCGATAGGTCTTGCCGCCCTTTTGCATGTACTCGGGCACGTTCACTTTGCTGCCATAGACGAAGCGGCTCACCAAGGCGCCGCTGCCGTCGAACTCGGCGGCGATTTTGAGTTGGTCTTGGTAGAGCCAGCCTTGGGTAAGGACGCCGTTGACCTTCTTGCCCACGCGGCGGTTTTTGCCATCGATCAGGTAGTCGATCTGCGTGCTGTCGGGTAGCGTGACTGAGCGCAGATTGCCGAAGGCGTCATAAGCGTACTGGGTGATTTGGCTGCCTTCGGTTTTCTGGGTGAGCGTGCCGTTTGCGGTGTAGCTGTAAGTCGTGCCACCGTAGGTGAGCAGGCGGTCTTGGTCGTCATAGGTGGCGATGGGGCTGCCGTCGAGCGAGACTCGGTTGCCGTTGGCGTCATAGCCGTAGCGCGTGGTCGTGCTGCCGTCGCGGCGCACTTCTTCCAGCCTTCCGGCAGGGTCGTATTGGTACTGGAAAGCGGTGGCGACGCCACCGACGGTTTCGTCCTTGGCAGTGATGCGGCCCAGGGGGTCATAGCTCAGGGTGTAATGCAGCAGCGGGCTCGCGTTGTGGCTGGCCTGGAAGCTCGCCAGTTCGCCGAAGGGGTTGTAGCCCTGGGTGGTGCGGAGGTTGGCGAGGCTCGTGCCGGTGACAAGACCACTCGCCGTATCGCGGGTGAGTGTGAGCTCACCTGCTTGGGTCAGGAGGCCATCGGGGTCGTGGGCGAGGGGGACGTTCTGGCCGTTAACGCTGATGCCGGTGATGCGGAAGTTTTCATCATGGGTGAAGGCAATGCTGCCGGCGACGGGGCCGGTGAGGGTTTCTTGTTTCTTGAGCTTGCCGTCGTGCACGAAGGCCAGATTGAGACCGGCGGTTTCGATGCTTGCCAGGAGCCCGGTGGTGCTCTGGTAGGCATAGCGAATGGCGTCGCCACTGCCGGGGCTGGGAGTAATGGATTGCAGCCGGCTGGCGGTGTCATAGGCCAAGTTCACCGTGCTGCCGTCGGGGCGCTGGGTGGCGACGAGCTGTTGGTCGCGGTTGTAGGTGTATTGGGTTTTGGACAGTGGCAGGCCGGCGGCAGGCGGTTGGTACTCGGCTTGCCGATCGACCGGGGTGTATTGGAAGGCATGTTCCGGTCGGCCCGGCGGGGTGATGCCGGTGACGTTGCCGTTGGGGTCGTAGGCAAGGTTCAGGGTGCGCGCGCCGGGGAGTGCGGCCTGGGTGACG
>JAPKHK010000002.1:0-176371 GCA_026646885.1 Casimicrobiaceae bacterium
TCCATCTCGCCTCCATCGGACACCCCCTGGTTGGCGATCCGATCTACGGCCGGCGCTCAACCGCCCTGGGCTTTCACGTGCGGTGTGTAGATATAAATTACGTCGTCCTGCCCAAGACGCCCAGTTTTTAGAAAAGATGCGTTCGGTTGCCCGAGCTAATCCGCGGTATGGCTACCGTCGCGTGGCGGCTGCGAGCGATACCGGTTTTGGGCGTTGCTGGCGGCTTTGGAAGCGCTACGACTTCAAAGTCGGGGCGCAACGTCCCCGCCAACCACGCAAAAAGGATCCCGCAGCGCGGGTCTTCAGTGGCGCGTTCGGCGGGCAGGCGGTTCTTGGTGAGGCAGTGCGGACACACGACTTGCATGATGGCCTCCGTTTCAGCAGCCAGGCTTGAGGCCGAACTTGCGCAGCATGATCTCCAACGGGCACCAGCAGGAGAAAGCGCTTTGCAGGAGGTTCAAGCCCACGAAGGCGGTTAGGGCGAGCCACCAGTGGCTCACGAAGATCGGGCTCATGGGAACGCCCAAGGCGAGAGACAGCAGGATGACGACGCCTGCGAAAAGACGAACGACTTGCCACGAGTTCATGGTGCGACTCCTTCAGTTTCAGGGGGAGAAAGAGGCGTCGTTTCCGGCGCCCGGTAAGCGAGGTAGTACAACAGCGGTATCACCACCAGGGTGAGCAAGGTGGAGACGAGAATGCCGAAGATCAAGGACACCGCCAGGCCGTTGAAGATCGGGTCATCGAGGATGAAGAACGCGCCCATCATCGCGGCCAGCGCGGTGAGCACGATAGGCTGCGCGCGGGTGGCCGCGGAGTTGATCACGGCCGCTGCCAAAGGCACGCCCGCCGCGGTCTGCAGGCGGATGAAATCGACTAGCAGAATCGAATTCCTGACGATGATGCCGGCCAGGGCAATCATGCCGATCATGCTGGTGGCGGTGAACTGCGCGCCCAGCAAAGCATGCCCCGGCATTACGCCGATAATTGTCAGTGGGATCGGCGCCATGATGATGAGCGGTGTGAGATAAGACCCGAATTGCGCCACCACCAAGAGATAAATCAGCACCAGACCCACCGCATAGGCCGCGCCCATGTCGCGGAAAGTTTCGTAGGTGATCTGCCATTCGCCATCCCATTTGAGGGCGTAGCCGCGATACGGATCGTCGGGCTGGCGGATGAAGTGTTCATTCAGGCGGCCGCCATCGGGCGTGACGATCTCCGCGAGTTTGCCGCGCATCGCGAACATGCCATAAAGCGGACTATCGATGCGTCCGGCCATGTCGCCCACCACATAGTTCACCGGCAGCAGGTCCTTGTGATAGACCGGCTGCTCGCGCAGGCTGTCGCTCACGGTGACCAGTTCGCGGATGGGAATGAGCTGTCCAGCCTGGCCGCGCACGCGCAGCGCGAGCAGCGTTTCTAGTTCGCCGTGGCGCTCGGCCGGCAATTGAACCCGCGTGGGCACCGGATATTTGCTGCCGTCACGCAGGTAAGCCGCGGCTTCTCCGGAGAGCCCCGCGCGCAGTGTCGCCACGATGGCTTGCTGGGGCACGCCCAGAGCGGCGGCTTTTTTTCGATCGATCAGCAAAAGCTGGCGCGGTGCCGGTGCGATGCTGCTGTCGTCGACATCGACCACACCCGCGGTTCCGGTGAAACTCGCGCGCACCGCTTGGGCCACTTGGCGGCGACCGTCGGCGTTGGGGCCGTAGATTTCGGCGACGATGGGCGCGAGCACGGGCGGGCCGGGCGGCACCTCGACGACTTTGAGATTCGCGCCAAAGCGTGCGGCGATGGCTTGCAGCTCCGGGCGCAGGCGGGTGGCAATGGCGTGGCTTTGCTCCTTGCGTTGGCTCTTGGGGACGAGGTTCACCTGCAGGTCACCCACTTCGCCGCCGGTGCGCAAATAATATTGCCGCACCAGGCCGTTGAAATTGATCGGCGAGGCGGTCCCCGCGTAGGCCTGGTAGTTCACGACCTCCGGCTGCTTCGCCAGATGGTCGCCAAGCTCCTGCAACACCGCAGCGGTTTGCTCCAGCGGCGTGCCCGCCGGCATGTCCACCACGACTTGAAACTCGGACTTGTTGTCGAAAGGCAGCATTTTCAGCACCACCCAGCCCAGGGTGGGCAGCGCCAGCGAAACTGCGATCGCCCCGGCGACACCCAGCCAGAGCCAGCCGCGCCGCCGCCCGCTGCCGGGTGCGGCCAAGAGAGGCGAGAAGAGTCGCTCGAACAGCGGCTGGAGGCGCGCGCCCAGCCCTTTGCGTTCATGGTCGGCGCCGGGGGCGTGTTTCAGCCACAAGCGCGCGAGCCAGGGGGAGAGCACAAAGGCGATGGCGAGCGACAGCAGCATGCCCATGCTGGCGTTGATCGGAATGGGCGCCATGTAGGGGCCCATCAAACCGCTCACGAAAGCCATCGGCAGGAGCGCGGCGATGACCGTGAAAGTGGCGAGGATGGTCGGCCCGCCGACTTCGTCCACCGCGCCGGGGATGATCTCCAGGATAGAACTCTCCGGCTTTAGCGCCAGATGCCGATGGATGTTCTCAACGACAACGATGGCGTCGTCGACCAAGATGCCGATGGAGAAGATCAACGCGAAGAGCGATACGCGATTCAGGGTGAAGCCCCAGGCCCAGGAGGCGAAGAGGGTGACGGTAAGCGTGAGGATCACCGCCGTGCCGACGATGGCGGCCTCGCGCCGGCCCAAGGCGAGGAAGACCAAAGCGACCACGGAGGCGGTGGCGAAGAGCAGCTTCTGGATGAGCTGCTTGGCCTTGTCGTTGGCGGTCGCGCCATAATTGCGCGTTGGCGTGACCTCGACATTGGCGGGGATGACGGTGTTGCGCAGGCTCTCGGCGCGGTGCAGCACCGCATTGGCGACGTCGATGGCGTTTTCCCCAGGCTTCTTGGTGATGGCCAGAGTCACCGCCGGGAATTGGCCGCCTTGGGCTCCGGCGACACCGTGCCATACATAACGCTCGGCCGGGGGCGGGCCGTCGCGTACGGTGGCGACTTCCTTGAGAAACACCGGGCGTTTCTGGTGAACACCGACCATCAACTCCGCGGCGTCGCGCGCATCTTCCAAAAAAGGCCCGGCTTCGAGCTGGATGCGCAAATTGCCGCGCAACAAATCACCCAGCGGCGCGCCGTAGTTGGCGCCTTGCAGGCTGCGGGTGAGGTCGGCTACGGTGATGCCGTGAGCGGCGAGCCGCGCCGGATCGATTTCGATCAGCACCGCGCGTCCCGGACCGCCGATGGTCGTGACTTCACGCGTGCCGGGCACGCGCTTCAATTCCACTTCCATGCTGTGCGCCACGCGTTCCAGATCGAAAGCGGAGCTCGCGCCGTCTTTGGCGAAAAGGGTCAGGGTGACGATGGGCACATCGTCGATGCCCTTGGGCTTGATGATCGGCTCGGCCACACCCAAGCCTTGCGGCAGCCAATCGGTATTGGCGCGTATGGTGTCGTGCAGCCGCACCAGAGCCTCGGTGCGCGGCACGCCCACCTTGAATTGCACCGTGACCACGGCCAAGCCCGGGCGCGATACCGACATCACATGCTCGATGCCGTGGATTTGCGCCAGCACTTGTTCGGCGGGGGTGGCCACCATCTGCTCGACGTCTTTCACCGCGGCGCCGGGGAAGGGGATGAGTACGTTGGCCATGGTGACGTTGATTTGCGGCTCTTCTTCCCGCGGTGTCACCAGCACCGCGAAAATGCCCAGCAGCAGGGCTACCAGCGCCAGGAGCGGGGTGAGCTGCGCGCTTTGGAAAGCGCGCGCGATGCGCCCGGACAGGCCCAAGGCTGCGCCCGTTTCGCTCATGGTTTCACCAGCGCGGCGTCGGGCAGAATGCGCTCGCCTTCGGTCAACCCGGCCAGCACTTCCACGGTTTCACCGTCGACACGGCCCAGGCGCACTTGGCGCAGCTTGGCCTTGCCATCGGCGCCCAGCACGTAAACGCCGCGCAGTTCGGCGCGCTGCAGCACGGCTTTGGTTGGTATCACCAGGCGCGCTTCCTGATCGCCACCCCAATGGAGCCAGGCGCGGGCAAACATGCCAGGTACCGCGCCGGCCAAATCCGACGGCAGATCGAGACGCAACTCCTGGGTGTGGGTGGCGGCATCCACGGTGGGCATGAGTTGCACGCGTTTGGGTGTCACCGAGGCGATGCCAGCCCCGGGGATTTCAACTCGCAATTGGCCGTTCGGTGTCAGACGGCCCGCGAGGGTTTGCGGAACGGGCACCGTGACCCGCAGGGCGGTGGGGTCATAGACATGCACCAGCGCGCGGCCGGGCAGGGCCATGTCGCCCAGCACCACCGGCACCTCGGCGACGATACCCGAGTAGGGCGCGCGCACGTGATAGAAAGCGGTTTGCGTTTTGGCTACACCGGCGCTGGCGAGTTGCGCTTGCGCCGTCGCTTGCGCGGTTTTGTAGTCGGCCTCGGCGCGGTCCAGCGCGGCGCTGCTGATAAAGCGCTGCGCGTGGAGTTCGCGCTGGCGCGCCAACTCGCGCGCAGCAGCTTCCAAGGTGGCCTTGGCCGCCGCCACCTGCGCGTTGGCCGCGGCAGCGTTTTGTTCCGCCGCCCGGGCGTCGAGGCGCAGCAACACCTGGCCCGCTTTGACGACATCGCCGGCTTTCACGTCGATCGCCACCACCGCTCCGGCGACTTGAGCCGCCACCGTGGTCTGGCGTACCGCTTCGACCACACCTTCTTGCGCACTGGAACCCGCGCCGCCCAGACGCGCCACGGCGACCGTGCCCGGTATTTGGGCGCTGGCGAGCGCCGGCAGGAAAGCCAGCATAGCGGCCATCAGGTGAACCGGGGGCAAACGCATGTTTCGCTCCTGCTTGCTCAAAACTTCGATAGGGCGTAGTATTTACGCAATTGCGTAAATAGTCAAGTAGGAATTGCTTGATCGAAAGCGCCTAGTTCGGTCGGCGTCGCTGTTTCGGGCGCCCGAGCGGCGGCCTGATCGCCAGCGCGTAGCGGGAAAGGGCATAATGTGGCTGCGTTAACTCCGGTACCTGAATTGAAGAACCTTCCTCCCGAGGCGATGACGGAAGTCGCGGCCTATTTCCAGGCGCTTTCCGAGCCCACCCGCTTGCAGCTCTTGAGCCTGCTTTGCGCCGGTGAGCGCAATGTCGGGGAACTGGCGGAATTGACCGGCTTCACAGCCGCCAATGTCTCCCGCCATCTCGCCGTGTTGGCGCGCCAGGGGGTGGTGAAGCGTGAAGCGCGGGGTACCGCGGTGTATTACCGCATCGGTGACGAATCGGTTTTCGCATTGTGCGACCTGGTCTGCGGCAATATCGCCAGGAAACTCGAGGCGGCGGCGGACGGACACCGCGCGCTCAAGCGGGTGGCCGGAGCGCAGGCCGGCGGTGACGCCCCGCGCGGGCGGCGCCTGCGCTAAGAGGATACGACACCACGCCCCATCCTGCCCTCCTGCGGCAGCGGGCGCTCGCTGTTTGCGATTCGCGCCTCAGTCAGTGGGTGGCGCCCCCGGCAGCGTTTAAGCCTGGGCGGGTTCGAGGATTTCTATGGCCCGGCCCTCGCCGGTCTCTTCGTGGGTGACACCGTCGCGGATGTGATAGAGCCGCCGGAAGGTGGGGATGATTTTCTCGTCATGCGTCACGACGATGACCGCGGTCTGGTATTGCTTGGCCATCTGGTTGAGGATGCGGATCACTGCGAGCGCGCGCTCGCTGTCCAAGGGCGCGGTGGGCTCGTCGGCGAGAATGACCGGCGGGTGGTTGGCCAGCGCGCGGGCAATGGCGACGCGCTGCTGCTCGCCGCCCGAGAGTTGCGAGGGCATGGCGCGGGCGCGGTGGGCGACGTCGAGCGCCCGCAACAGCTCCAGGCCGCGCGCCCGCGCGACGGCGTTGTTGACCCCGGCGAGCATGGGCAGGAGCGCGACGTTGTCGGTCACATCGAGAAAGGGAATGAGGTAGGGCGCTTGGAAGATGAAGCCGATCTTGTCGCGCCGCAGGGTCCGCAAGTCGTCGATGCGCCAAGCATCGTCATAAATCAACTCCTTGCCGAGGGTCATGCGGCCAGCGGTCGGATCGATCACAGCGCCGAGGCACTTGAGCAGGGTGCTCTTGCCCGATCCGGAAGGGCCGATCAGGCCCACCACTTCGCCGGGCTCGACGCGCAGGGTGACGCCGCGCAGCGCGTCGACGGCGGTTTCGCCCGAGCCGTAGCGTTTGCGCAAATTCTCGATGAGGATGCCGCCGCTCACGGTCCTAGCCTCCGATCGCTTCCGCGGGATCAACCCGCAGCGCGGCGCGAATGGCGATGAGGCTGGCCAGCGCGCAAATCGCGCCCACCGCGAGCGCACCGATCACCGCATCTACGGGCAGAAGCAGCACATATTTGGGAAAGGCCGGAGCCCAGAAACTTGCGGCCACGCGCCCGACGATGAAGCCCATGAATCCCAGACCCAGGGCCTGTTGCATGATCATCCAGGCGATGGAGCGATTGCGCGTGCCGATGAGCTTGAGCACGGCGATTTCGCGGATTTTGCCCAGGGTCAGGGTGTAAATGATGAAGGCGACGATGGCCGCGCTGACCACCGCCAGAATGGCGAGAAACATACCGATCTGCTTGGCGGAAGTGGCAATCAGTTTGCCGATCAAGATGTCTTCCATATCTTCTCGGGTGTAGGCGGTGAGGCGCTCCCAGCGGCGCACCGGGTCGCGCACCGTCTCTGGCGCAACGCCGGGGCGAAGCTTGACCAGCACGGCGTTGACCGAGTTGTTCGTGCTCTGGGTGTCGATCGCCGCTTCCAGGAGCCCAGGAACGCCGGGGCGGTTGAAGGCCGGGTTCTCCGCGGTACGTCGTCGCTGCAACAAAACGGCATCGTTGTCCTTGAGAAACTGCGCTTGCTGGGCGTCACGCAGCGGAATGAAAACCATGGGGTCGCCGCTAGAAGAAACCATGCGCCGCGTGAGTCCCACGACGGTGTAGACATGACGCCGAATCTGGACGCGATCGCCTAGGCGCAAGCCCGCGCCCTGATCGGCCACGGCCTCATAGTGGCTGCGGGTGATCTGGCGACCGGCGACGAGGTGCGCGGGCCAGCCCGGCGAGCCCGGACCGGCGTCGCCAAGGCCGACGACCATGACCCGCACATCACGATCACCGTGGCGCAGCTGCATGGTGAGGTAGGTGATGTTGACCGCCTGTGCGACGCCGGGCAAGACTTTGATGTCGCGGTAGCGATCGTCGCCGAGGCTCGATGCTTCCGCGTAGGGACCGAGGGTGTCGCGTTGCACCACCCAGAGGTCCGCGCCGCTGTTGTCGAGCAGCGCCTTGCCGTCGTCCACCATCCCGCGGTAAACGCCCGCCATGGTGAGCGTGACACCGATCAGCAGCCCGAGACCCAAGCCAGTGAAGACGAACTTGCCCCAGGCATGCTGAATGTCGCGCGCGGCCAGGTTGATCATGAGGGACTGCCGGGGATGCGTTCGACCACCTGGATGCGCGAATCTTCCTTGAGTGGTTTGGCGCTGTAAACCACGACGCGGTCTCCGGCGCGCAGGCCCGCGTGAACCTGCACCTGCCCGTCGAGGTCGCCCGCACCCACCTGCAAGGGCGCGAAACGCAGGGCGCCATCGACCATCTGCCAGGCGCCGAGCTTCCCTTCGACGCGCACCAGCGCGGCGTTGGCCAGGGTCGGCCTGGCGGGCTGCATGGGCAGGCGCACCGTGACTTCCGCCAGTTCGCCCAGAGGCGGCAGCGGTTGCGGAAGTTGGGTGAAAGCGATTTTGGCGAGAATCTCTTCGGTGACCGCATCGGCCAGGAGTTCGACCCGCAGAACATGTCCCGACACCGGGGCGGAGGCGCGCGAGCGCAACACGATGCTGGCTTCTTCCCCTGGCGCAAGGCCGCTGCCGGCGCTTTGATCGAAGCGCGCGTTGACCCAGATGCGCCGCGCATCGACGAGGGTCAGTACCGCTTGCCCGGCGACCAGGGTGGTTCCCGGCTCGGCGCGGCGGGCCGCCACCAAGCCCTCGGCGGGTGCGACGAGGCGCAGATTTTCGCGCTGCGCACGGGTGGCCTGGCGCTCGGCGGCAAGGCGAGCTTCTTCCTCTTTGGCGGCGGCGAGCTGGGTGCGCGCGAGCCGCTGATCCTGCGCCTTGGCGGCGCGCATTTCTTCGGTGACCGCACCCGCGGAGAACAACTCGGCATAGCGGGCGGCTTGTTTCTCGGCGAAGGCCAGGCGCGCTTCGGCCTCATGCAGCTGCGCTTGCACGCGCGACAGCGCGGCGGCCTGCGCCCTGAGGCGCTGATCCAGATCGACGGGGTCCATTTCACCCAACACCTGTCCGGCGCGCACACGGTCGCCCACTTCGACCTCGAGGCGCTTGAGGCGGCCGGGAGCCGTGGGACCGATCTGATAGCTTGCGCCCGACTCCACCGTGCCGATGCCAAAACGCATCGGCGCAAGGGCGCGCTCCTCAACGGTGGCCAGCACCACGGGTACGGGCGCCAGGGGCCCGGAACGCAAAGCCGTGTAGATGAACAAGCCAATCAGCGGCAGCACCAACGCGAGTAGCTTCAGGGTACGCCAGGTAGTGGGGGGGAGTTTCATGATCCGCTCCGCAGGCCGCGCAGGAAGAGCGCAAAGACGCCGGGGGCGTCGCGCTCCACGCGTGTCACGTCGCCTGCCAGTAGGGATTGCATGACCAAGCCTTGAATGCTGCCGATGAACAAAACCGCGGCGGCCGCGCTGTCGAGCTGGGGATCGAATTCACCTTTAGCCTTGCCCGCCTCGAGCAGGGCGAGCAAGCGCTCTTTGTAGTTCTGGACAAGGTTCTGCACGGCGCGCTTGGGCAGGGAGGGAGCCGAGCGCTGTAGCTCGCCGAAAATCATGCGGGGCACCCCCGGATGTTGGCGGACAAAGGTGACGTGGGCGAAAAACATCGCTTCCAACTGCGCCGCGGTGGTTCCGGCACTCGCCGCGGCGCGCTCCAGGCGTGCCAGCAGGGCGCCAGCCACCCAATCCATCACCGCCTGCAAGATCGCCTCCTTGGTCGGAAAGTGCTTGAACAAGGCGCCCTGGGTCACGCCCATGTGCTTGGCGATGGCGGTAGTGCTGATGTCGCTGGGGTTGTGCTGGGCGGCCAGATCGATCACGGCTTGCACAGTGACGGCACGGCGCTCATCGGCGGGTAGGTGCTTGGGTCGAGGTTCCATGGCTGCAAAAAGTAAGTAACCTATTACTATCTTAATGCCTTTTTGCCAGATTGCAAGCCCTCAAGGTCCGCGGCTCGGCCTTACTGCCGCCCAGGCGTCGCCACTCAGTCCGTTGACCCGCAGCTGTCCACCGGCGCACTGCTGTTCCGACTCCTGAAACGTCCAATCTGTGGTTTCGTCCTTTGACCCGGTGTGCTTGCTCGTTCCGGTTCTCAAAGGAAGGCGCGCCCCGTTCCAAAACTTCCGAGATCATTTCATCGACCGATTTCTTACTCGGGAATGTGAAGACTCAGGGCCTTAGCGACCAACGGCGCACAGATCCGCGTTTCCCTCTTTCGCAAAACGTTAGCAAAGGGTGTGGCGTGGTCGCGCGCCCCGCGTTTCAGAGATAATCTTGAGCTGTGTCTCTTTGGACGGCACCGCTTCAGTCGACGCACTGGCGCAGGTGCACCATGGATGTGGAGTCGATGCAGGGCAGAAACGAACTTTGCAGTTGTGGCAGCGGCAAGCGATTCAAGCACTGCTGTGGTGCAGCCGAAGGAGGCCCGGACCCCTCGGCGCGCGCCGTCGCGGCGTATCACGCAGGGCGACTGAACGAAGCCGAACGGTACTGTCGTGAAATGCTGCAATCCAACCCCAACAGCCTCGACGCGCGGCATCTGCTGGGCGTCGTACTTTTGCAGCGCGGATGCTGTATCGAAGCCCTAGAGGAGCTACTCGTGGCCGGGCGCGCGACAAACTGGATGCAGCCTGAACTCCGTTCCAATCTGGGTTTGGCCATCGCCAAGCTGCTGGCGAGCGGGGCGCGCGAGCAATTGGAACGCCTGTGCGCGGTTGCCGCCACCGGCGCGCCTGCTGCGCCGGTCTCCGGCCGCGCGGATACGCCCCTCGTGAGCGTGGTGCTGCCCTCATACAATCACGCCCGCTATGTTGCCGACGCGATCGCCTCCGTCGCCAATCAGTCCTATGGCAATCTCGAACTGATCGTCATCGACGACGGTTCGACCGATGCGTCAGCCGTGACCATCGAGCGCGCGCTCGCGCATTTCCCTTTTGCTTCGCGGTTCATCACGCGGGAGAATCGCGGCGCAAGCGCGACGCTAAACCAAGGCGCAAGCATGGCGAGAGGCGAATTCCTGGGTTTTTTGAATTCTGATGATCTCTATGTGCACGAGCGAGTGGAGCGCTTGGTCGACGCCTTGAGCAAAGGTGGCGGCGAGTGGGGCTTCTCCGGCGTGGAGTTCATTGACCGCGACGGGCTCTTTTCCGAGGCTGTGCGAGCCCGAGCCGAGGACCACCGCCGCTGGACGAGTACCCTGCGGGAACGTTTCCCAAGTGCCTTGGCCCTGGTCCGTTACAACTTGGCCTATTCCTCGGGCAATCTGTTCGTGCATCGCTCGCTCTTCGAGCGGCTCGGCGGCTTTCGCGACTACCGCTACAACCACGACTGGGATTTTTGCCTGCGCGCCACCTGCGAATCTGACCCCGTGGTCGTGCAAGAGGCGCTCTATCGCTATCGCTACCACGGCGCGAACACTATCGCCGAGGAACACGACCGCATCCTCCTTGAGGCGGACAAGGCCTTGGGCAGCGTGTTCAGGCAGATGTGCGCGGCTGACCGAGCGCCGTGCCCAAACCCGCGCTCTCCTTGGGCGCCGGATAATGGCGTGGTCTTTCTGGAACTGGCGCTCGCCGGGGGCATGGGCCGTGTCTTCGAAGGTCAGTTCCTGGGTCGCCTGGCGGAGGATTTGCTCCGAGCGGCGGCGAGTGCAACGGGGCGGGGTCCGCCGGCTAACGCTGCGCCGGAATCAACATGAGGCTACCGGTTGCGTCTTGTCGGAACGCTTCCGGCCGCGTCTGCATCGGTAGGTAGCTCGCGCTTGCCCAGGGCGCATTGAAGTCGCGATAGAAAGGCGAGAACGGATTGCCCGACTGCCCGCTGGAGTGAATGAAGCGCGAGCGTTCAAGGTCGGCAAGATCGTAAAGCGCGCGAAGGCTGGGGCCATGGCGCGTGGCGAAAGGCTGGACGGGGTTGGCGATGGAAATTCGACCGACGTTGACCGTCCAGGTATCGCCGGGCACCGCGGTGTCGATTTCGAACCAGGGCGCCAGTAGGCGCTGTTTGGAAAAGGGACGGTGCTCGGAGATCGCTCGGTGCGCGTCACCCCAGCGCCAGCGCGAGGCGTTGTCGCCAAAGCGAACACGCAGGTCGGCGAGGGCCTGGCTCAAGGCGCGGCTGACCAAATCAGCGCAAGTTTCGGCGACGGGCGTGCGATGGTCGTCGCACCACCGCGATTGGCCGCCGAGGCCCTTGAGCACGTTGCTCATGAAGATCGGGCGCTCGCCCCAGGCGCGCGCGAACTCCTCGCCGAGTTCGTCTTCATAAATTAGCCGGCCGAGTTCCCGCAGCCAAGCGGTGGCGATGAGTGGTTCGGGGCGGTCGACAGCCATTTCGAAGTTCCACGCCCGCAGCGCATCGATCGCTTTGGCCTCAGCGGCGCCTGCCGCTGGAACCTTCAGCAGCAGCGGCAGCATTTCGGCGAGGTAGCGGGAGTGGACGTCTGCTTGCATGCGCGCGAAGGAGCCCAGATCGTGCTTGGCCTGCGCTTCGAGCAGCCGGCGAATGCGTTCGATGCGGTAGGGCGGAGCCCACTCGCTGGTGATCCAATGTATGTATTCCGGCCCGACCACTTTGTCGTTGGCCGTGGCAAGCCACCCGCTCTCCGGGTTGCGGCTCTGCGGCAACTGGTCGAAGGAAAGAAAGCCCTGCCAGTCGTAGCGCTCATCCCAGCCCGGGGACGGCGCCAGGCCATGCAGCGAATTGTCGCTGCGGCGCACCGGAACCAAACCCGGGGCGACGAAGCCGAAGTTGCCGGCGACGTCGGCATAGACGACGTTTTGCTGCGGCACTTGGAAATCGCGCAGGCTTTCAAGGAATTCGGCGCTCGATTGCGCTTGGCCAAGCCGCACCAGTGCCCTGGGCGAGCGATCCTGCGGGAGCAGGGCGGTCCAGGCGAAGGCCAGCACGCGATCTTTGGGCAGTAGCTGGTGCGCGTCGGCCAGAACGTCCGAGATCACCGGTCCATGCCGGCTCCAGCGCACCCGCAACTCGACATCGGGCTTGCCCTTGACGCGCAAGCGTTCGGTATAGACGGTGAATGGCGCCTCACCTTTGGGGGTGAGATAGCGCAGGCCGTTAGTGTCGGTGATCTTCTCGATGAACAAATCCTGGACATCCGGTCCGGTGTTGGTGAAACCCCAGGCGAGGCGATCATTGCGTCCCAGCACGACCATGGGTACGCCGGGCAGCGTCGCGCCGATCAGGGGCCGGGCACCCGCTTGCAGGTGAGCGAAGTACCAGACCGCGGGCGCGGTCAATCCGAGGTGGGGATCGTTGGCCAAGAGCGGCTTGCCGGTCATGCTGCGGCTGCCGCCAATGACCCAATTGTTGGAGCCGATCGCCCAATCGGGTTGCTCCGGCGCAATTTCCGCCAGACCCGCGGCGGCGGGTTCCAGGCCAGCGTAGTGCAACTTCAGATCGGGCAGGACACGAAACGGATCGCCCGGGTAGGGCGCCAGGAATTCGGCGATCTGCTGCGGCGTGAGCCGTGACGACAGTCGCAAGCGCAATAGTTCGCTGCGCCAGCTCTGCGAGAGATCCCACGCCATCATCTTCATCCAGGCCAGCGAGTCGGCAAGTTCCCACGGCTCGGGAGTATGTCCGAGAATGAGAAATTCCGGCGGCAAGGCGCCCCTGCGGGTAGTGAGATAGGCGTTCACGCCTGCAGCGTAGGAGGAAAAGATTCCGCGCGTGCTTTCATCCAGCGTGTCCGCGTTCTCTTTGGCCAAGCGGTGGATGCCGAGCGTGCGCAGGAAGCGATCGCTATTCAAAGTGCTTTCGCCGAAAATCTCCGACAGCCGCCCCGCGGCGATGCGCCGGCTCATCTCCATCTGCCAGAGGCGATCTTGCGCGTGGGCATAACCCAAGGCGAAATTGGCGTCCTCCCAGTTCGCGGCCAGGAGGTGCGGAATACCGTGCCGGTCCCGCAGCACTTCGACTGGGGCGCGCAGGCCTTCGAGCTGTCTGGTTCCGGCCAATTCGGGCAAGGAACTGCGCGCATGCCAGAAGAGCGCCAGCGTCGCCAATACGGCCAGGGCGACGAGACCTGCAAATAGGCGCATGAAGATTCGGCCGCTCACGCTAGCACTCGTGGGTTTGGATGAGTCGCCATCTTATTACATCCCTGTGCAGCTGCCGCCGGCACGTTGCCGGGCGGCAGCGTGCTTTCGCGCTCCGATGGGACCGTTTGGCGCTCCACACAAGGGCTTCGCTAGCCGGCGAGGAGTTTACTGGCGAAATGCCAGAAGATGATGGCGAGACCCGCGAGGATGGCCCAGGGCAGCGGGCGCAGCAGCAGAGCTTGCCGGCCGACGGTGCGGTAGCAGGCATCGCACCAGGCTCCGGTATAAGGCACCGGCCCGGGAAAATGGCGCGTGTGGCCCGGGGCGCCACAGCGCTGACAGAGGCCACAGAAGCCAGGGGTCAGCCCCTGGGCGCGCAGCGTCTCCGGGCTGGTCTGCCAGAGGCCGCAGTAGCAAGAGGGGGGGTCGCCGGACTTTGCGCCGGCGCTACGCGCGGTTTCGTCCATGATCATTCCGGGGGCCATTGTAGCGCGGGTGAAGTCCATGGGGCGAGGCGCGCGAAAGCGCAACCCGGATCCGAGCGCCGCCTGCGGCAAGCGCTGCCACTGCCGGCTACAGCGCGTACAATGCCAAGGTAGGGGCGAAAATCTGCGCTGCGCGGAGTCGAGCACCCGGGCGCGCGCGGTTCTGCGACGGCTTTTTCGATCGGTATCGAAGATGGCGAGTGCGAAGTACATGGGTCTGGTTCGGAAGACATTGCGAAGCATCCTTTTCGGGTCGATGGCACTGATCTTGCCAGGTCTGGCGGGCGCGAACGCCGAGCCCTGCCTCGGGTTCACCCCAAGCGAGGCGGCGGCGCTTCTCGGCGTTTCCTCCGCGCAATTGAAGCACGAACGTAAGGAGCTGCACCGCGGGCTATGGCAATGCAGCTTCGCCGCCGGCACTCCGGCTCTCATCCTCGCTTACAGCGTGGAGCGGGCTGCCGATGAAAAGACCGCGCGGCGCGATCTGGAGCGCTACCGCGAAAACCTCGAAACCGCGGCGCAGACCGCACCATTCAGAAACAAGCTGCCCAAGGGTGCGTGGAGCGAAATCTCCGATATCGGCGACGAAAACGTGTGGACCGACATCAACGCAACCATGACTTTTCGCCGCAAGGCGGTGACCGTCCAGGTCCAATCGCCGGCCGATAAGCTTCTCAAGATCAAAGCCGCGCAGGCTCTGGCGCGCAAGTTGCCCTGACTGCCAAAGGGTCATTGTTGCCCGCCCTGGGGATACCGGCAATGGTGCGCGAGGCACGCGAGTGTGATAATTCACAAAGACGACAGGGCCGGGGGCTGGCGCCGATTCGGCGTATGGAGTGGAAGGTCACGGGGGTGGGATGCTCGATCCGGTATTGTTTCAGGAGTTGATGGCGGCGGTGGGTTCGCGTTGGTTGCTTACCGACGCCGAGGACCTGCGCCCCTTTGAATGCGACGGCCTCACCGCCTACCGGCAGACGCCACTGGCGGTGGTGCTGCCCGAAGACGAAGCCCAGGTCATCGCCGTGCTCAAGGCCTGCCGCAAGGCGAAGGTGCCGGTGGTGCCGCGGGGTGCTGGAACCGGCCTCTCGGGCGGCGCCCTGCCGCATGCCGACGGTGTGGTTTTGTCATTGACCCGGTTCACCCGCGTCCTGGCCATCGATTCCCAGACCTGCAACGCCGTCGTTCAGCCGGGTGTACGCAATCTCGCCATCTCTGAGGCGGTGGCACCCTACGGGCTTTACTACGCGCCCGATCCATCGAGTCAGATCGCCTGCACCATCGGCGGCAACGTGGCGGAGAATTCCGGCGGCGTGCATTGCCTGAAGTATGGGCTCACGGTGCACAACATACGGCGGGTGCGCGGGGTGCTGATGAACGGCGAGATCATCGAACTAGGAAATGAAGCGCTCGATGCGCCCGGTTATGACCTTCTGGCGGCAATGAACGGCTCGGAGGGCCTGCTGGCGGTGATCACCGAAATCACCGTCAAGCTCACGCCCAAGCCGCAGCTCGCGCAGTGCGTGTTGGCCGCCTTCGACGACGTGGTCAAGGCCGGCACCGCGGTGAGCAATATCATCGCCGCAGGTATCATTCCCGCCGGTCTGGAAATGATGGACCAAGCGGCCACCCGGGCGGTCGAGGACTTCGTGCACGCCGGTTATCCCCTGGATGCCGCGTCCATCCTCCTGTGCGAATCCGACGGCACGCCCGAGGAGGTGGCCGAGGAGATCGAGCGGGTCACCAAGGTGCTGGAGGCATCGGGTGCCAGCGAGATTCGCGTCTCGCGCGACGAGTCCGAGCGCCTCAAGTTCTGGGCGGGGCGCAAGGCGGCCTTTCCGGCGGTCGGGCGCATCACTCCCGATTACTACTGCATGGACGGCACCATTCCGCGGCACACCCTGCCCGAAGTGCTGGCGGGAATCGCCGCCTTGAGCGAGGAGTATGGCTTGCGCTGCGCCAACGTGTTTCATGCGGGCGACGGCAATTTGCACCCGCTGATCATGTTCGATGCCAATGTGCCGGGGGAGTTGGAGCGCGCCGAGGAGTTCGGCGGCAAGATTTTGGAGTTGTGTGTTCGAATGGGTGGCACCATCACCGGGGAGCACGGTGTGGGAGTCGAGAAGATCAATCAAATGTGCGTCCAGTTCACCCGCGAGGAAATCGAAGCGTTCCATGCCCTTCGTGAGGCTTTCGACCCGCAGGAGCTGCTCAACCCCGGGAAAGCTATCCCCACGCTGCGCCGCTGCGCCGAGTTTGGCGCTTTGCACGTGCACCGCAACGAGATGCCCCATCCTGAGCTGCCGAGGTTCTGAATGGACGAACGCCTGCGTCCTTCCTCTGAAGCCCTCGAGCGCGTGCTGTCTCGGCTGCGCCCCGCTTTCGGCGACCGGCTCGTCACGGCCCGCGCTGTCCGCGAGCAGCACGGTCATGGCGAGGGCTTGCGAGAGCCCATGCCACCCGATGCGGTGGTGTTTGCGCAGAGCAATGAAGAAGTCGCCGCAGTGGTGCGAGCCTGCCGCGACGAAGACATTCCGGTCATCGCTTTCGGCACCGGCACTTCGCTGGAAGGGCACGTGCAGGCGCTTTACGGCGGCATTTGCATCGATCTGATGCGCATGAACCGCGTGCTCGAAGTGAATTCCGAAGATCTCGACTGTTGCGTACAGGCGGGCGTGACGCGGGAGCAGCTCAATCGAGAGATCCGTTCGGCAGGACTTTTTTTCCCCATCGACCCCGGCGCGGATGCCAGCCTGGGCGGAATGGCCGCCACGCGGGCGTCTGGAACCAACGCGGTGCGTTATGGCACGATGCGCGAGAACGTGCTCGGACTCACCGTGGTGACTGCTGAGGGGCGCATCGTCCACACTGGCGGACGTGCGCGCAAATCCTCCGCCGGCTATGACCTCACGCGGCTCTATATCGGCTCGGAAGGTACTTTGGGCATCATCACCGAGTTGCGCTTGCGTTTGTATGGCGTTCCCGAGGCCATTTCCTCGGCAGTGTGCCAGTTCCCCGACCTCGCCGCGGCGGTGAATACCGTCATCGCCGCCATGCAGTTGGGCATTCCCGTCGCGCGCATCGAGATTCTAGACGAACGGCAGATGGATGCTTGCATCCGCTATTCCAAGCTCGACGAGTTCACGCCCGCGCCAACGCTATTCTTCGAATTCCATGGCAGCGCCAACAGTGTCGCCGAGCAGGCGGAGCAGATGAAGGCGGTGAGCGACGAGCATGGAGGCAGCGCTTATCGCTGGGCAGTGCAACCCGAAGAGCGATCGCGGCTATGGAAGGCGCGGCACAACGCCTATTACGCCTCCATGGCGATGGCGCCCGGCAAGGAAGGGTTCTCCACCGATGCCTGCGTGCCGATTTCCCGCCTCGCCGAGTGTTTGCTGGAAACCAAGACCGAGGCCGAGGGCACCGGGCTGCACCACAGCATCGTCGGCCATGTGGGCGACGGCAACTTTCACCTCCTGATCGCTTACGACCCGGCGTCAGCTGCCGAGCGCGCCACCGCCGAAGGCCTGGCACGTGCGGTGGCGCTGCGCGCGATACGGCTGGGAGGTACCTGCACCGGAGAGCATGGCGTGGGTTTGCACAAACTCGGTTTTTTGCAGGCGGAGCATGGCGAGGCGCTGATGCTCATGCGCGCGCTGAAGGCAGCCCTGGATCCGAAGAACATCATGAATCCGGGCAAGACCATCCCGGCGGCTGCGGGAGAAGCGCATGGATGAGCTGCTGCGCGAGTGGAGCGAGCGGCTGCGCGGGGCTCAGGGCAAGGGCGAAGCGCTTTGCTTGCTTGGCGGCGGGAGCAAAGATTTCTACGGCCAGCCGCCGCAAGGAGAGCCGTTCAGCACGCGTGCCTACCAAGGCATTGTTTCCTATGCGCCGACTGAACTGGTGATCACCGCGCGCTGTGGCACGCCACTGGCGGAAGTGGAAGCGGCCATGCGCGAAGCTGGACAGATGCTCGCCTTCGAACCACCGCATTTCGGCGCCACGGCAACCATAGGCGGCGCCGTGGCGGCCGGCTTGTCCGGGCCGAGGCGGCCGTATGCCGGCGCGGTGCGCGATTTCGTTCTCGGCGCGCGCATCATCGACGGCCGCGGCCGCTTGCTCAAGTTCGGCGGCCAAGTGATGAAAAACGTTGCCGGCTTCGACGTCTCGCGCGTGATGGCGGGTGCGCTCGGCACCCTCGGTCTGATCACCGAAGTGTCCATCAAGGCTGCGCCGCTGCCCGCGGCGCAAACGACGCTGCGTTTCGCGCTCGACGCTCAGAGCGGGCTAGAGCGCTTCGCGCGCTGGGCGGCGCAGCCCCTGCCGATCAGCGCCAGCTGCCAGCTCGGCGAAACGCTCTGGCTGCGGCTCTCCGGCGCGCAGGCGGCGGTGCGTGCGGCCCGGACGGTGCTGGGCGGCGACGAGGTTGCCGAGGGCGAGGCGTTCTGGCAGAGCCTCAGAGAGCAGACCCACTCGTTCTTCTGCGGCGAGGGAGAGCTGTGGCGGCTTTCCGTCAAGCCGACTGCCCCGCTCACCGATTTGGGGGCCGAGCAACTCATCGAATGGGGCGGCGCGCAGCGCTGGTTGTGCCTGCCGGAGCAAACCGATGCCGCTTACTTGCGCGAGTGGGCGCAGCTCCAAGGTGGGCACGCGACGCTCTTCCGCGGTGCGCACAAGCAGCGCGGCGTGTTCCAGCCGCTGCCCGCAGCGCTCCACGATCTGCACTGCCGCCTCAAGCGCGCCTTCGATCCGACCGGGATTTTGAACCCGGGCCGGTTGTACCCCGATTTCTAGACCACTACGCCATGCAGACCCGGTTGGCCGACGCCATCATGAACACGCCCGCGGGACGCGAGGCCGAGGCCATACTGCGCAGTTGCGTGCATTGCGGCTTTTGCCTCGCCGTCTGTCCCACCTATCAGCTGCTGGGCGACGAGCGGGACAGTCCGCGCGGCCGCATCTACTTGATGAAGCAGGTTTTGGAAGGCCAGGCCCCGAGCCGCCGCACACAGCTACATCTGGATCGCTGTCTCACCTGCCGCAGTTGCGAGTCGACCTGCCCCTCGGGTGTGCGCTACGGCCGTCTAGTGGATATCGGCCGCGAAGTGGTGGAACACGCCGTGGGCCGCGGCTGGACGCAGAGCGTGTGGCGCGGTGTGTTGCGTCGCTTCTTGCTCTCGCCGCGGCTCTTCGGGCTTGCTCTGGGTCTTGGACGCAGCGTGCGACCCTTCCTGCCGGAGCGCATGCGCAAGACCGTGCCGCCGTCGCAACCCCGTGGCGCGTGGCCGAGCGGCAAGCACGAGCGCAAGATGTTGCTGCTCGAGGGTTGCGTGCAACCGGCCTTGGCACCTTGGATCAATGCGGCGACCGCTCGGGTACTCGATCGTGCCGGCATCAGCCTGGTGCGCACGCGCGACGCCGGCTGCTGCGGAGCGGTCAGCCATCATCTCGGGGCGCCGGCCGATGCGCTCGCGCGCATTCGGCGCAACATCGATGCCTGGTGGCCCCAGCTCCAAGCCGGGGCGGAGGCGATCGTGATCACCGCCAGCGGGTGTGGCGCGATGTTGAAAGACTATGGGCACCTGCTCGCTCATGACCCGGCCTACGCCGAGAAAGCCCTGCGCGTTGCCAGGGCCGCAAAGGACATCGCGCAAGTGGTGGCGGAGTCCTGGCCACTGCTGCGACCGCGGCTCGATGCGCGCCGGATGGCGGTGGAAACCTTGGCATTTCATGCACCCTGCACTTTGCAGCATGCCCTCAAGCTCAAGGGGGGTGTCGAGCGGCTACTGTCCGACCTCGGTGTGCGCCTGGCGCCAGTGGCCGATCCGCACCTGTGTTGCGGATCGGCGGGAACCTACAGCATCCTGCAGCCTGAACTCTCAGGGCGGCTCAAGGCCAACAAGCTGGCGGCGCTCGAGGCCGGACGCCCGCAGATCATCCTCACTGCGAACATCGGCTGTCTCACCCATCTGCAAAGCGGTACCGCATTGCCAGTGCGGCACTGGATCGAATTGGTCGATCAGGCGCTAGTTTGACGGAACAGCGAACTTCCATCCACGCGCATGCGCCTGTGCATAAAGGATGTCGATGGATACAGTGGGCTTGACCTTCTGCGCCTTCAGCGCGGGCAGGTAGTACTTCTCCCGGGTTTGAGCAAATGCCGCGGCGTTGTTGCCCAGCAAGTGGCCGCACAGGCTGGCGGTGATGAGCGTTTGCAGCCCGGTCCCGGCTAGGTTCTCGCCCTCTGCGGCGAGGATCCGATCCGCCATAGCGCCGGCCTTGTCGAAGTCACGCGCTCCCAACAGCCGCAGGAACTGCCACCACTGCGTGCCGCGTGCGCTGGCCTGGAGACACTTGGCATCCGCAGCCAGCGCTCGCCATACGGCTTCGAGATCTTCCGGGTTGAGGAACGGAATGAGGCGCGAGGCGAGGTTGTGGAGAGAGTAGACGATGGTGTCGTCATCACCTTTGCAGTTCTTGCTGGTTCTGAGTGTCGCCAACTCCTGGCGAATGTCGATCAGCAGCGGGTGATCCGCGCCACTCACCACGTGATCTCTGATCTGCCGAGCATAGCCGGCCAATTCGCTGGGTTCATAAAATTTGCCGGTGCCTATGGGTAGGTCACTCAGCGGCGCCCCCTTGTCGCGGACCGCCTCGAGAATCGGCACCGTCGACATCGATGCCGCGACCAGCTGGCTCGCTTGCTGGCCAAGGAAGCGAAAGCGCGGGGCCTGCTGATCGACGAAGGGAAAGAAATCGGAATTGACTGGCGCGCCGATCATCCGGAACACCGGGGACCATGTCTCCTTGCTCCCCAGGTAGCGCGTCTCGACGTCGGCCAGGCCGGCGAGGTCGAGGCGCTGCAAGGTCTTGCGCACTTCCGGGAGGTCGAGGACGGACGGATCGATGGGCCCCAGTTTGGTCTTGGGGCTTGCCACGATGAGTAGATCGGCGCCGTCTGGCGCATAGATCGCGTAGTCTTCGAAATGCTGATCCAGCGCCTGCGCGACGGAGGAGACGATTTGCGGCGCGGATTCGTAGAGTTGCAGCCACTGAACGAATATGCCCTCCGGCGCGAGATACCGCTTGACGTGCGCATAGAACTCCGCGGAAAAAAGCGAAGCGACACCCGATACCCAGGGGTTCGACGGCTCGGAAACGATCAAGTCGTATTGCGCATTCTGGCGGGAAAAGTAGGCTCGTGCATCATCGATGTGCACGACACTGCGGGGATCATGAAAGGCGCGGGGGACGAGTTTCTCGTAGGCCAGACGCGCCAGCTCCAACATGCGGGGCTCGATCTCGATTGTGTCGATCTTGGCGAGATGGGGTGACGCGAGCAGCGTGTGCGTAGTCATGCCGGAGCCAAACCCGATGTTGGCGGCATTGCGGATCTGCGGACGATGCATCAGTGGGACGATCGCGGCGAACGCCATGGTGTACTCGTCGGGCGTGGGATTGGGTTCCGGAAACGCATTGATCGATGCGTCGGGCTTGCCGTTGGTCAAGATGGACAGGATACCGTCCTTGAACAGCACCAACCCGACGGATGCGGTCTTGCCGTCCGCCCATTTGACGAGCTGTGCTTCCGCGTCGATAAGTGCCCGCCCATATCGATACACCCCGGAGGCCATTCGTCTCGCGTCGAGATCGGCGAGCAGCGCACAGCTCATCCACACGACGCCGAACGCCGCCGTCCAGCCGAAACTGCGCAGTGCCCCGGCCCAGCCAGCGGCCATGCCCACGAGGTAAGTTCCCAGAGCGCCGTCGAGCAAAGCGCCGAGCAGCAGCAGCCCCTTCAGGCCAACGCCGGGCAGCACCAAGTGGACTGCCGCAACCACGCCCAAGATCGAGCCGAGAGTGTTGGCGGCGTAGACCTGGCCGATGGCACGCTCGCCGCGGTTGCTCCTCATCAAGATCAGCGTCATGATTGGCAGGGTCATTCCCGCGCAGAAGGTTGCCGGCAACATCACCAGCAGTGCGATGCCGTGGCTCAGCACGGAGAAATAGGCGTAACCGGATTCGGTTTTTGCGAGCGCGCTGATGATTTCCGCCATCAGAGTGAAGGTGGTGTCATAGAGCGGCAGCGTGAGCACGGCGAGGGCACCCATGGCCAACTGCACCAACCCAAGAAAGCGCTTAGGGTCGGCAATGCGATCGATGCGCTTCTTGATCCAAAGGCCGCCCAAGGCGAGCCCAAGGATGAATGCCGCAAGCATGAGTTCGAAGGAATGCGTGGATGAGCCTAGAACCATACTGAGCATGCGAATCCAGGCAATTTCGTAGAAAAAGGACGCCGCTCCGGTGATGCCCGCTGCCCAGAGCACCCAGGAAAGTGCCGGGGTCCGGGCATCCTCGGGAGTATCCGGCGGCGCCTCGGTGGTGACGTCCTGCTTGGCCAAGCCGTAGACCAGAATCGCCAGCAAAACGTTGATGATGCCCGCGGTTAGCAATGCCCCCGGGAGTCCTACCTTGGGAATGAGCCAGAACCCGGCTCCCAGAACGCCGGCAACCGCACCTATACTATTGGAAAAATAGAGCAGCGCGATCATTGCGCCAGCCGATTGGGGATCGCGGCGAATGACGCCGCCGGTGAGCAGCGGGAAGGTCGAGCCGAGCAGCAGCGACTGGGGCAAGATGAGCAGGCCGGCAAATACGAGTTTGGCGAGCGTCGACGGCAACCCAGGTTCCAATGCAGGCAACACGCGATCAAGCAAGAGCGCCGAGGAAAACTGGAAAACGCCGTGGAAGCCCAGCGCGACGAAGCCAATCACACACTCCACGACAGCATAGGCAAAGAGCAGATTGGCGATGCGCGCGGTGATTCGCGAGGCATACCAGGCACCGATGGCCATGCCACCCATGAAGATGGCCAGCACCAATGTTTGGGCGTAGGCAGCGTGCCCGAGGATAAGTTTGAGGTAGTGGCTCCAGACCGATTCGTAGATCAAACCGGCCGCGCCGGACAATGCAAAGATCGCCGCGTAGATGCGAAACACCCTACCCTCCTTGGCCAGACCTTGATTCTGTGCGCCACCGCGTGTTTTGGGCTGGCACCGGAGCTGGCATGGTAACCGAAGTCCGCGAGCATTTGTGGCAGATTGTCGGCCCGGACCTGCCGAATGACGGCTCCTCAGTGTAAAATTTGCACCGCCCGCGAAATTCACCCCCTGGAGTTTCCCTTGTTGATCGCAGCCCTCGATCTCGAAGGCGTGCTCGTGCCAGAGATTTGGATCGAATTCTCGAAACGCACCGGCATCCCCGAGCTTTCCCGAACCACCCGCGACGAACCCGATTACGACAAGCTGATGCGCGGCCGTCTGGCCATCCTGGAAAAAAACCGCCTCGGCCTGCCGGACATTCAGGAAGTCATCGGTGGCATGGCGCCCCTGCCTGGTGCGCGGGAGTTTCTCGACTGGTTGCGCGAGCGCTTCCAAGTCGTCATTCTGTCTGATACCTTCTACGAATTCGGCATGCCCCTGATGCGCCAGTTGGGCTACCCGACGCTGTTATGCCACAAGCTCGAGGTCGACGCACAAGGTGTGGTGCGCGACTACACTTTACGGCAGCGCGAAGCCAAGCGCGAATCGGTGCGCGCCTTCAAGGCGCTCAACTTCAAAGTGATCGCCGCGGGCGACTCCTATAACGACACTGCCATGCTGGCGGAAGCCCAGGCGGGCATCCTGTTTCGTCCGCCGCAGAATGTGATCGACGAATTCCCGCAGTTCCCGGTCACTCGTAGCTACGACGAGCTGGGCGCGGCGTTTTCAGCCGCGGCGGCAAACATCTGAACTGGGGCGGCAATTCGCCCCCTCGCGGGCGCGCTCCGTCGTCGTGGGTGGCGCCCGGTCGCACGCCCAAGCCCACCTGCCGCCAAAGCGCGTTAAACTGCGCGCTTCGCCGACGCCGACCCGGCGCCGGGAAATGAGAAACTGGAGGACAAACCATGTCTTTGTCGCACCCTGCCGTCCTGTTGCGGATCGGCGCCGTGGTCTTGGGCCTGACCCTGGGCCTCTGGGCGGCCTTATCCGAGGCCGCCCAGACCATACCCATGCGGGACTTTTTTCGCAACCCGGAAAAAGCCGGCTTCGAGGTGTCACCGGATGGTCAATCGATTGCCTTCCTGCAACCTTGGGAGAGCCGCCTCAACATTCATGTTCGAGCGCGCGAAGGCAGCACCGTAATCCGCGTTACCGGCGTGAAAGACCGGGACATTCGCCAGTATCTTTGGAAGGGCAATGATCATCTGGTTTATCTCAAGGACGACGGCGGCGATGAGAACTATCACGTCTTCGTGGTCGATCGTGGCGGCAGAACTACGCGTGAGCTGACGCCCTTCCCCAAGGTGCGGGCGCAAATCGTTAACGCTTTGGTCGACAGCGACGAGGAACTGCTCATCGGCCTCAACAAGCGCAATCCGCAGCTTTTCGACGTTTATCGCCTCAATGTCAAAAGCGGCGAACTGAAGCTCGAAGTGGAAAACCCCGGTGGCGTCAGCCAATGGGTGGCGGACCACGCCGGCAAGGTGCGTGCGGCCATCAAAACCGACGGCGTGAATCAAACGCTGCTTTATCGCGCCGCGGAAACAGGCACCTTCAAGCCGGTGTTGACCACGGACTTTCGTTCGTCGCTGACGCCTGCATTTTTCACCTTCGACAATCAGCGTCTCTATGCGCTGTCGAACATCGGGCGCGACCGTCAGTCCGCGGTGGAGTTCGATCCGGCCACGGCCAAAGAAGTGAAAGTGATCTACGAGCACCCTGAGGTGGATGTTTCCGCCTTGCGCTACAGCCCCAAGCGCAAAGTGCTCACCGTCGCCGGTTACGTCACCGCCAAGGCCGAGCGGCATTTTTTCGATGCCGAATTCGAGACCATCTATCAGCGGGTGAAAAAGGCGCTGCCCAATTATCAGATCGATGTCGTTTCGGTGGACCGCGCCGAGCAAGTGATGACGCTGGCAGCCACCAGCGATCGCAGCCGCGGCACTTACTACCTCTACGAGCGTCAGGGAGACAAGCTCACCAAGCTGGCCGACCTGTCGCCTTGGCTCGCGGAGGACCAACTCGCCAAGATGGAACCCGTCCAGTACCAATCGCGCGACGGGCTCACCATTCACGGCTATCTCACGCTGCCCCCCGGCAAGCCGGCCAAGAACCTGCCCGTGGTGATCAACCCGCATGGTGGCCCTTGGGCGCGCGACGTCTGGCGTTTCAATCCGGAAGTGCAGTTTCTCGCCAACCGCGGTTATGCCGTGCTGCAAATGAACTTCCGCGGCTCCACGGGATATGGCCGCAAGTTCTGGGAGGCCTCATTCAAGCAGTGGGGCAAGGCCATGCAAAACGACGTGTCCGACGGCGTGAAATACCTCATCGCTCAGGGCATCGCCGACCCGAAGCGGGTTTGCATCTACGGCGGCTCTTACGGCGGCTATGCCACGCTGGCGGGGCTTGCCTTCTCGCCCGAGCTTTACGCCTGCGGCGTCGACTATGTGGGCGTTTCCAACCTCTTCACCTTCATGAAGACCATTCCGCCCTACTGGAAGCCCTACCTCGACATGCTGCATGAAATGGTGGGCCACCCCGAGAAAGACAAGGAGTTGCTCGCGGCCACCTCGCCGGTGATGCACGTCGACAAAATGCGTGCCCCACTCCTGGTGGCGCAAGGCGCCAAAGACCCGCGCGTGAACATCGATGAATCCAACCAAATCGTCGCCGCGCTGAAGAAAAAAGGCGTGGACGTGCCCTACCTCGTGAAAGAGAACGAAGGCCACGGCTTTTCCAACGAAGAAAATCGCTTCGAGTTTTATGAAGCGATGGAGAAGTTTCTGGCCAGGCATTTGGGAAGTTGAGGAAGGGAAGGGCGTGTGGAGATGGCGCGCTCTCATCGCCTCGGCCACCGTCATCGCGAAGAAAGGCACTCCCTCCCCCTCGATGGCGGAGGGCAGGAGTGGGGGTGGGAACTCCGCCTGGATTTGGCAAGAACCCCCCTTTGAACTTGTTTTTCTTTTCTGGCTCCTGGCTTCCCCATCGCGTTTCGCGCCATGCACCAGGCCAAACGCGCCATCGGGCTTGCCCAACCGAGGTTTCTAGGTTCAATGGTTGGGGTTTTTCGCGCTGTTCGGGCCCAGCCAATGAGCGTTACTCCGGGGGGCTCGTTTACGTTGCCATGGCGACCGCCGTTTCTCTGTTAACCCGAACGTTCCCCCGGGGTCTCGCTGATGATGTATCTGCTCTAGATCTTCGCCATGGACCTGCCGCAATCGAGACAATTGGGGCGCCCCTGGGGAGACACCACCATTCTCCATTCGCTTTTGCCAGCATGGAGCGGCGGTGTGGCTCACGCAATGACGCTTTTCTCGAACCTCCATGCGGGTGCGAACTCCGACTGCGAACAGGGTTCCGAGGCCTGGCCCCGCCTATGGGGCAGAGGGTGCGTCCCCGGGCGCGGTGCCCAGCGTGAAAAAGAAAGTCGCGCCTTGACCGGGTGCAGCTTCGGCCCAGATGCGCCCGCCGTGACGTTCGATTAGGCGCTTGACGATGGCCAGGCCGACCCCAGTGCCTTCGAACTGGCTCTCGTGGTGCATCCGCTGGAACATGCCAAAAAGCTGGCTGGCGTACTGCATATCGAAACCGGCGCCGTTGTCACGCACGAAAAAAACTTGCTGTTCGCCGAGGCGTGTGGCCCCGATTTGCACACGCGGTTTGGCATGGTGGGCGCTGAATTTGAGCGCATTGCCGAGCAGGTTTTGCAGCACCTGCGCGAGCATGGTCGGATCTCCACTGGCCGTTGGCAGCGGGCCGATTTCGATTCGCGCGCCCGGGTAAGCCGGCAGCAGCTCGGTGGCCACTTCTTCGGCCAATTGGTGCAAATCGACTTCTCGCGGCGCCATTTCCTGCCGGCTGCTGCGGGAGTATTCCAGAATGTCATCGATGAGCTGGCCCATGCGCTCAGCGCTGCGCGCGATGCGATCGAGTAGCGACCGACCTTCTTCGCTCAAGGCGGCGCGCTGGCTCTCGAGCAGTATTTCCGCGAAGCCATTGATCGCCCGCAGGGGCGCGCGCAAATCATGGGAAACCGAGTAGGAGAACGCCTCTTGCTCACGCAGGGACTGCTCCAACTCGGCGGTGCGGGCGGCGACGAGTTCCTCGAGGTGGCTGCGGTGGCGCGCCAGCTCCTCCTCGGCACGCTTGCGCTCGGTGATATCCTCGGCGATGGCGGCGAAGTGGCTCACCCTGCCAGCGGTATCGCGCACTGGGTAGGCGCGCGCGGCGATCCAGCGCAACGCGCCATCGGGGCGATGGATGGGGAACTGCGGGAACTGGATTGCGACACAGTCGTCGAGAGCGTCGGGAGTGGGAATCGCTGCGCGCAGCGCCGCGTGGTATTCCTCCGGCACCGCTTGGAGCCAGTGCATTCCGTCCTGATAAAGCGTTTCACCGGGTTCACCCCAAATGTGCGCATAGGCGGGATTGACGTACCGCGCCTGGCGCCAGTCGGGCGACATGATGCAGAAAGCTTCGTGTATCGATTCGGTGACTTCGCGAAAAAGCGCTTCGCTCTTGAGACGCGCGTCCACCATGGCATTAAATTCTGCCGCCACCTCGCGCAACTCGGTCGGCCCCGAGGGCTGGGCACGCACTTGAAAGTCACCAGCGCCAACGGCGCGTACGGCGTCGGCAAGGGACTGAATCGGGCGGCCGATGCGACGCGCCAGCGCCAGCACCAGCCAAAGGATGGTGGCCAGGCCGATAAGGCTGAGCGCGGTGCTGACGAAAGCCTTCTTCCTCGCTTGGGCATAGATCGTTCCGGCCGGCACGCTGATGAAGGCATACCAACTCGCTTCATTTATAGGTGCGACCGAGTAGAAACGATCGGTCCCATCGACGCCGAGAATTTCCAGTTCCCTCGTTTGTTCATCAAAAAAACGGGGCACGATGCCGGTGCGAGGGTGGGTGCCAACAATCCCCGTGTGGTCGGTATTTCGCCAAAGCATCACCCCATCGGTATCAAACATTCCATAGCGGCTGTCCTCAGGGAGTAGCTGTTCGGGGATACCCGGATCGAAGGCGGCGAGGTCCAGTGGCGTGTTGATGGTGCCGATCATTTCACCGCGATCATCGCGAATCGGCAGGCTAAGTACCGCTACCCACTTTCCGGTGATGGGGCCGATGTGCGGCGGGCCGACCGAGAAGCGTTTCTCGACCACGACCTTTTTGAACCATGCCGTGTCGCCCACGACTACCGGCGTGCCACCGGGCTGGGGCAGGGCGGAGCAGATGGCGCGACCCTGCATGTCCGTGTAGACGATGTTGGAGAAGCCGGGATTGAGGGTATGCAGTTCTCTGAGCACTGCATCGCAGCGCGTCTCGTCGACGGCGCGCACCAGCGGTCGCTGGGCAAGCCGCTCCAGTGTCTGGCGCGCGGCGGCAAGCTTGCGTCCGGTGTTGGTGGCCATGGTGGTGGCCAGGATGCGCAGAGAAGACTTCGCCTGGCCGACGGCATCTTCGGTGTCGCGGTAGATTTGGAACCCCACCAGCACCGCCATGGGTGCCGCCAGGGCTATTACCAGCACTGTGAGATGGGAGCGGATCGATCCTGGCATCGCGGCGTGTGGGTGCGAGAACTCAGTTCCAAACCTTGCGGTTACAGCTGCCCGCGGTGCCTTGCGCGCCGGTGGGTGGGGCCCCTACGCGGAACCGGAGCCGTCAAATTCGGCACACCCGCCCCCCTTGTCATTCTGCTCTCCCCTTGGTCGAAGTCATCATTGCGATCATACACTTTCGCCGTCCGCGCGCAGCAGCGCGGCGGTGCGGTCGTGGTGGCGACGGAGTCGTGAGGCGTAGGAGCCGCAGCCAGACCGGCTTCGTGCCGAGCTCGCAAGTGCTAGACTCTCCTCGCTTTCGGTGCGTGCGTCACCGAGACCGATTGCGCGGCGCCGCGCTCAGACGGTGGCATGGACATTTGCTGCTCAGAGCCGGAAGGCTGCGCGCCACTCGCATGCAGAAAGAAGGAGGGAGCACATGGAGCCCCTTCAGTGGGATGACAGGTCGGCCCGTTGTGCCAGCCTGTTGGTGTGGTTCTCGGCTTGGCTTGCGACAAGCGCGTTGGCCCTGGAAGGCGTTGCCAGCGACGCGGACGTGGAAGGCCCGGCGCAAGTCGCTTATGCACCGGAGGGTAAAACGGGCCCGGTGGTGGTGCTCATCTCCGGGCAAAGCGGTATCGAGCCCTACAAGCCTTATGCCGAAGATCTCGCCAAACTCGGGTACTACGCGGTGCTGTTGACCGGCAAAGACATCCTCAACCCGCAGCTGACCGGTGAAGACAATTTGAAGAGGGCGATCGAGCGCGCGCTGCGTTCGCCCCAGGCGAAGCCGGGCAAAGCCGCAGTCATCGGTTTTTCCCTGGGCGGCGGGGGAGCCCTCTATAACGCTGCTCCGCTAGCCGAGCTCGTTTCCGTGGTCGTGGTCTACTATCCCTACACCAAGAGCTGGGTGAACAAGATCAACTGGTTCGCGAATCGATTTCAAGCTCCAATCCTGGCTCTGGCAGCTCAGCGCGACCGCTACATGGACTGCTGCTTGGCCGAAACGGCGCGGGCCATCGAAGCGGCGGCGAGGAAGAATGGCAAGTCCTTCGAGCTGGTGGTGTATCCAGACGCGGACCACGGTTTCAACTTGCGCTGGGGTGCCAAGCGAGAGATCAATCCGGCTTACCGCGGGGACGACGACCGCGACGCGTGGCAGCGCACCGGCGAGATGCTTGAGCGCTATCAACCGCTCCCCCGAGGCGGCATGGGGCAGGGTTTGCCGATCATGAGATAAGCATGAGAGCATCCTGCGGCGCAGGCGCGGCGAGGGCAGTGACGCCGGACGAATTGTGTCACGGGACTGCCCGCGGGCAAGCTGCTAGAATCCACCCGCCATGCGCCGTTTCGTCCTCATTCCCGCCGCCGGCACCGGCTCGCGTGTTGCCGCGGCCGTGCCCAAGCAGTACCTGCCGCTTGCCGGCCAGCCACTTTTGTCTCGCACCCTGGCGGTGTTTTGTCAGCGGGCCGATATCGCGGGTATCTGGGTCGTCATCGCCCCTGAAGATATTCATTACGCGCGTTGCCTGGGCACGCTCGACAAAGTCAGCGTGTTGCGCTGCGGCGGCGCCAGTCGCGCCGAGACGGTCAAGAACGGGCTAGAAGCCTTGGTTGGCATCGCCCAAATAGACGATTGGGTACTGGTGCATGACGCCGCGCGCCCCTGCCTTACACAGACCGACCTGGATCGCTTGTTGCGCGAGGTGGGCGAAGACCCGGTCGGCGGTCTGCTGGCCTTGCCGGTGGCCGACACACTCAAGCGTGCCGATACCGCCGCGCGGGTGCATGAAACGGTGGCGCGTTCCGGCCTGTGGGCGGCGCAAACGCCGCAGATGTTTCGTTTTGGCTTGTTGCGTCAGGCGTTCGCCAAGCCGGGTGCGCTCTACACCACCGACGAATCGCAGGCGATCGAAGCCTTTGGTTTGGCACCCAAGCTCGTGCTCGGAAATCCACGCAATCTCAAAGTGACCTACGCCGAAGATTTGGTCTTGGCCGATCGGCTCTTGGAACGCAACGAGCCATGCGTATAGGTAGCGGTTACGACGTACATGCACTAGTGCCCGGGCGCAAGCTAATTCTGGGCGGCGTGGAGATTCCCCATGAGCGCGGCCTGCTCGGTCACTCCGATGCGGACGTGCTGCTGCACGCGCTGTGTGATGCCCTCCTCGGTGCTGCCGCGCTGGGTGACATCGGTCAGCATTTTCCCGATTCCGATGTCCGCTGGAAGGGGGCGGACAGCCGTGCTCTGCTGCGCGAAGTCCTTGCCAAGGTCGCCGCGCGAGGGTTTCGCGTGGGCAATGTCGATGCCACGGTAGTCGCGCAGGCGCCGCGCTTGGCCGCCCACATCCCGCTCATGCGCGAGAATATCGCCGCCGACCTTGGCCTGCCGCTCGACGCCGTGAGCGTAAAGGCCACCACCACCGAAAAGCTGGGCTTTTCGGGCCGTGGCGAGGGCATTGCCGCCGAAGCGGTGGCGCTGCTCGTGCCCCGCGACGTCCTCGCGCCGGGCTGAGCGTCGCATAAGCCGATCCCACCGGTAATCCAGCGCGCGAGAGGGTCCCGATCTGACTTGTCGGTGCCTTCCTCGGCGCTCACACGCCCTGCTTGACAACTGACTATCGGTCATTTAACATGCCCGGCAAATGACCTAGGGTCAATTAATGGGGTAAGCAATATGGTGCTTAGACAACGCGCCCGGCAAGCGCAAGACAAGGAACTGCGCCGTCACTCGATCCTGGATGCAGCCGAAGGGGTCTATCTCGCCCAAGGCGGGCGGGACCTCAACATGGCCGAAGTGGCCGCGGCGGCGGGGCTGGCCAAGGGCACGCTCTATCTCTATTTCCCCGGCAAGGAAGAGCTGTTGCTGGCACTTCACGAGCGGCACGCCGAAGGGTATTTCCATGCGCTGGGCGCTTTGCTCGCCGATCCGAGACCAGTGACCATCGAACCCATCTTGGCTCTGGTGCGTAAGCACATGGTCGAGCCGCCCGGTTTTCTGCCCCTGGCCAGCCGATGCCTCGGTCTCATGGACCAGTGTTTGCCTGAAGAAACCGCCGTGACCCACGCCGCGCGCGTCGGCGCGGCGTTGGAACTGTCCGGTGCAGCGCTGGAGCGTCGTTTTCCCGCCCTCGCGCCTGGGGACGGCACCACGCTCTTGATGCAAAGCTACGTGCTCATCGTCGGGCTGTGGCAGTTGCTGCAAAAACCCAAGAATTACCCGAGCTGCCAGGATCGCGCCGAAGTGCGCTTCCTGCGGCGCGATTACCCCACCGAGCTCGACCGGGCGCTGCGCGCCTTGTGGCTGGGCTACACCGAACCGCGCAGTGCCACCCACCGCGCAGCGCACCAAACCGAAACCTCACGGGAGTCGACATGAAAACCGCCGCTCGCGCAGTTCTGCCCGCCGCACTGTTGCTAGCCTTGGCCGCTTGTTCGCAGCCGCCGCAACAAGCCGAGGCACCGCGACCGGTGGAGATCATCACCGTGGGCACGCCGGTCAGCTACGAGCGCCAGGTTTTTTCCGGAGAAGTGCGCGCCCGCCACGAGGCGGACCTCGGCTTTCGTGTCGCCGGTAAAGTCCTGCGGCGATACGCGGATATTGGGACTGCGGTCAAACGCGGCCAAGTGCTGGCCGAGCTCGACCCTGCTGATTTGCAGCTCTCCGCCGATGCGGCACGTGCGCAAGTGGCGGCGGCGCAAACCGAGTTCGATTTCGCCAAAGCGGAACTGGAGCGTTACCGTTCGCTTTTGCAGCAAAAATTCATCAGCCAAACCGCCTTCGAGGCGCGGCAGAACGCCTACAACGCCACCGCGGCGCGCCTGGAGCAAGCGCGCTCGCAACACGCCGTCACCCGTAACCAGGCGGGCTACGCCAAACTCGTGGCCGACGCCGATGGCGTGATCACCGCCGTCCACGCCGAACCCGGCCAGGTGCTGGCCGCCGGGCAGCCAGCCATGCGCTTGGCGAGGCTGGGTGAAAAAGAAGTGCTGATCGCGGTGCCGGAAAATCGCCTTGCGGAATTGCGCGCCGCCCAGGACATCGCGCTTGCCACGTGGAGCCGCCCGGCCAAGGTCTATCGCGGCGTGCTGCGAGAGCTCGCGCCCGCGGCCGATCCCGCCACCCGCACTTATGCCGCCAAAGTCAGCATCGTTGATGCCGACGCCGAGGTGCTGTGGGGCATGACCGCCAATGTGCTGCTAAGGAGCGCACAAACCGGCGCGGTGGCGCGGCTGCCCTTGAGCGCGCTGGCGCAGCGCGAGCAACAAGCGGTGGTCTGGGTGGCCGATGCCGCCACCGCGACGGTTCAGCCCCGCGTGGTGCGCGTGGGGCAATACGCCGAAGATGGCGTGAGCGTGCTCGAAGGCTTGCAAGCCGGTGAACTGGTGGTGAGCGCCGGTGTGCACAAACTCCTGCCCGGCCAAAAGGTGCGTTTGCCGCCGGCCGCGTTGCCTGGCGCCCAAGTGGCGCGTGTGCGGGTGTCCTCATGAACTTCAACCTCTCCGAATGGGCCTTGAAGCATCAGGCTTTCGTGCGCTACCTGATGATCGCGCTGGCCCTCATCGGCGCGCTCTCTTACGAGCGCCTGGGCCAATCGGAAGACCCGCCCTTCACCTTCAAGGTGATGGTGGTGCGCACGCTCTGGCCGGGGGCGACGGCCCGTGAAGTGGAAGAGCAGGTCACCGATCGCATCGAAAAAAAATTGCAGGAAGTGCCCTTTATCGACTTTCTTAAGAGTTATTCGCGTCCGGGCGAGTCGCAAATCTTCTTCATGATCAAAGATTCCGCCCCGGCGAGCGAAGTGCCCAACACCTGGTACCAGGTCAGGAAGCGTGTCGGCGACATGCGCCACACCTTGCCCGCCGGGGTACAAGGCCCCTTTTTCAACGACGAATTTGGCGACACCTACGGCAATATTTATGCCCTTTCCGGCGAAGGATTCAGCTACGCGCAGATGAAGACGCACGCCGACCGCGTGCGCGCCGAGTTGCTGCGCCTGCCCAACGTGGCTAAGGTCGAGTACTTCGGCGAACAGGAAGAAAAAGTCTTCGTCGAGATTTCCAACACGCGGCTGGCCACTTTGGGCATCGATCCGCAGCAAATTTTCAACACCCTGCAGCAGCAAAACGCCATGGCCCCCTCGGGCGTGTTCGATACCGCCGCCGAGCGCATCTACTTGCGCACCACGGGCGATTTCGAATCGGTCGAAGCCATCGCCGGGATGTCGATTCGCGCCAACGGGCGGCTCTTTCGTCTGGGCGACATCGCCCGGGTCTATCGGGGCTACGCTGATCCTCCGTCGCAAAAAATGCGCTTCCTGGGCAAGGAGGCTTTTGGCATCGGCGTCTCGATGAAAAAGGGCGGCGACATCATCGAACTGGGGCGCGAACTGGATGCTGCCATCGCGCGCGTCAAAAACGATTTGTCGGTGGGGCTGGAGATCGGCGAAGTGACCAGCCAACCCAAGGCGGTCAAGCGCAGCATCAACGAGTTCATACGCGTGCTCAGCGAAGCCGTGATCATCGTGCTCGCGGTGAGCTTCTTCAGTCTGGGGTTGCGCACCGGCCTGGTGGTGGCGCTGTCGATTCCCTTGGTGCTGGCGGTCACCTTTTTGTTTATGAATCTCTTCGGCATCGGCTTGCACAAGATCTCCCTGGGCGCGCTCATTCTCGCCTTGGGGCTGCTGGTGGACGATGCCATCATCGCCGTGGAAATGATGGCGGTGAAGATGGAGCAGGGTTGGGATCGGGTGCGCGCCGCCGCCTTCGCCTACACCAGTACCGCCATGCCGATGTTGACCGGCACCTTGGTCACCGCGGCTGGGTTTCTGCCCATCGCCACGGCACAAAGCGCCACCGGGGAATACACGCGCTCTCTTTTCCAAGTCAGCGTGATCGCGTTGCTCGTTTCCTGGGTGGCGGCGGTGGTGGCCATTCCCTATCTGGGCTACAAATTGTTGCCCGATTTTCGCAAACCCCAGCCCACGCGCCTAGCACGTTGGCTGGCGGCGCGCACGCCCTTGCTGGCCCGCGCCCTGAAACTCAACGCCGATGGCACGCCCCTCGCCGCGGGGCACGATCACGACGTTTATCAGCGGCCCTTCTACCGGCGCTTTCGCGCTTTGGTCGATTGGTGCGTCGAGTATCGCAAGACGGTGATTCTCGTCACTCTGGGCCTCTTCGCCCTGGCCCTCTATGGTTTTGGCAAAGTGCCGCAGCAGTTCTTCCCGGCGTCCAACCGCCCCGAATTGCTGATCGAATTGCGTCTGCCGGAAGGTTCGTCTTTCGCGGCCACGGAAGCGCAGGTGAAGAAACTCGAAGCGCTGCTCGCCAAGGAGGCGGGGGTCGAAAACTATGTCAGTTATGTCGGCACCGGCAGCCCGCGCTTCTATTTGCCGCTCGACCAGCAATTGCCGAGTCTGAGCTTCGCCCAATTCGTCATTCTTACGCACAGCGACAAGGAGCGAGAGGCCCTGCGGGCGCGATTGATCAAACTCTTCGACGAAGATTTTGCCGCCCTGCGCGCCAACATCACTCGCTTGGAGAATGGTCCTCCGGTGGGTTTCCCGGTGCAGTTCCGGGTTTCCGGCGAGCACCTGCCGACTTTGCGCGCGTATGCGCAGAAAATGGCCGAACTGATGCGCGCCAATCCGCATCTGTCGAACGTGCAATACGACTGGGACGAAGCATCCAAGGTCATCCGCGTGGAGATCGATCAGAACAAGGCACGGGTGCTGGGGCTCTCCTCGCAGGAGCTATCCGCCTTCCTCAACAACTCGCTTTCTGGTTTTTCGGTGACTTACTACCGCGAGCGCGACAAGTTGCTGGAGGTGCTGTTGCGCGGGGCCAAGGACGAACGCGTGCAACTTTCGCTGCTGCGCGATCTGGCCGTGCCCACGCGTTCGGGCAAGAGCGTGCCCCTGTCGCAGTTTGGTCGCATTCATTACGATTTCGAACCCGGCATCGTCTGGCGCCGCGACCGGCTGCCGACGATCACGGTGCGGGCCAACATCTATGGCGACATCCAGGCGCCGGTGGTGACGGCGCAACTGCTGCCGCAAATGGAAACTCTGCGCGCAACCTTGCCGGCAGGTTATCGCCTGGAGGCCGGCGGCGTGGTGGAAGACAGCGCCAAGGGGCAGAAGTCGATCATGGCCGGCATGCCGCTTTTCGTCTTCACCGTGCTCACTCTGCTGATGATTCAACTGCATAGCTTCCAGCGCGTGGTGATGGTCGTGCTGACCGCACCGCTGGGCCTGATCGGCGTGGCGCTGGCGCTTCTGGTCTTTCGGCAGCCCTTTGGTTTCGTGGCCATGTTGGGCACCATCGCGCTCTCCGGCATGATCATGCGCAACTCGGTGATTCTGGTCGATCAGATCGAACAGGACATCGCCGCCGGACACCCGCGCTGGGAAGCCGTCGTCGAGGCCACGGTGCGGCGTTTCCGGCCGATCGTGCTGACCGCCCTGGCGGCGGTGCTGGCCATGGTGCCTTTGTCGCGCAGCGCATTTTTTGGCCCGATGGCCGTGGCCATCATGGGCGGCCTGGTGGTGGCCACCGCCTTGACCCTGCTTTTCCTGCCCGCGCTTTATGCCGCGTGGTTCCGGGTGCGGCGCGAGGAAGCGCCCGCCGTGCATACCGCGGAATTGGTGCCAGTGTGAAGCAGAATCGCCCTGCGCCGGCGCGGGCGAAGACTCGCCACTTCACCATTGTGGCTTGGCGACCATCAGCCAGAAGATCACCAAGCCCATGATAAACGCCGGGTAGCCCAGGATCTCCCAGCGCCGCGCGTAGCGCCAATAGAGCACCGGCAGTTCCTCGCCCCGCGCGGCGGCAGCGACGGCCAGATCGCGCATGCGCAATTGCAGCCATACCACCGGCAACCAGCAGGCGCCGATCAGCACATAAAGCACCAGCGACAGTGCGATCCAGGGAGTGGTGAGTGGCCAGCCATAAACCCAAGCCAGGGCGACGCCGGTAACGGGCTGCAAGATCACCGTCGGCGTGGTGAAGACCCAATCCGCGGTGACCACGTTGCGCGCCACCAGCGCAATGCCGGCCGCTTCGCCGCGCCTATGCGCCGCCCACATGGCAAAAGCGGTGCCCATGCCGGTGCCGAAAAGCACCGTTGCGGAAAGGATGTGCAGCCATTTGAGCAGCAGCAGCGTGGTCACGATTTCTTCACTGGGGTGTTGGCCCACAGCCACAACAACAACACGGCGATGGGCAGGTTCTTCAACAGCGGGCCGAAAGGATGCAGCCATTCCTCCGGGGCCGCCAGGCTCGCCAAGGGCGTGTAAGCGGCCACCAGCAGGAACTGGGCGAGCCACAGGGCGCGCCGCGGCCAGAAAAGGGAAAGCCCGGCGAAGGCGAGGTCGAGGCCTGACGCGGCATAACGCGCCACATCCGCGGCGGTCGGATCGAGCCCGAGGCGCGCAAGCCAAGCGGGCACCCGAGGGTCGATGAAAATCAAGCCCAGCAGCCCGGAGATGAGCCACAGCAAAGCCAAGGCGAGGCGTGCCAAAGGTTCGAGCCACAGCGCGTTGGCGTTGCGTCGAGTGCCCTCGCGCTCGGCCGGCGCAACAAAAGCCTCGGGTGGGCGCGGCGCATGCCCCAAAATCCGGCTGGTCGGCTCTGGGTCGGCGGTATTGCCGCGCTCCAGCATGGCAAGTGTTTCGCGCGCCACCACGCGCTGCGGCAAAAATTCCGCTAGTCGGACCAGGCCACGCACCCAGGACATGGGCAGAGCGATTTGCCAAGGTGGCGGCAGCCCCAGGTTGCACCGATACACCGCGAGCAACTCAGCAAAGCCCAAGGCGCGCGGGCCGACCGCAGGCAATAGACGGGGTGGTGCTTCGGTTCGTACGACGAGCAAAGTGATCAGCGCGCAAAGATCGTCGATATGGATGGGTTGCACCGGTTGCTTGCCCTCGCCGGGCAGCAAGTGCAAGGGAAGACTCGCGGCGGCCAGAAGACTCCGACTGCTGGCGCCATCGAGCCCGAAGACCAACGAAGGCCGCAACACGCAGATTTCGAGCGGCGAAGCCATTAGCGCCCGATCGGCTGCCAACTTGGAGGCGAAGTAGGCCAAGGGTTCGCTCGTCGTGGTGTCGTCTATGCCCAACGCCGAAATCTGTATGAAACGACGCACGCCCACAATTTCGCAGGCACGCAGCAAGGCGATGGGGGCTTCGGTGTGAACGGCGGCAAAGGGGGCACTGGGGGTTTCGCGCAGAATACCCACGGCGTTGATGACGACATCGATGTGCGCGAGTTTCGGCAACCAGGATTGTGGCTCGCGATCGTCCAGGTAATCGGCGGCGATTTCTTCGACCCGGGTCGGGTGGCGCACGCCCAGCCGAACATGACAACCGGCCGAGCGCAGATGCGTCATGAGGTGACGGCCCAGGAAGCCTGTCGCACCCAGAAGCAATACGCGCGGTGTGCTCGCGTGGGACGGGGGGATCGGCGATGAGGGCAAAAGGTTTTGTATCGATGCTTGGCGCGAAGCCAACAAGGAGAGTATCGTAACGCAAATGGACCTCAAGCCTGAAAATCACTTGCTCGACGGCCTGCCGGCGAGCCTCGATCTGGCGCAGCAGGAGATCATCGATTTGCGCGCCCGCTTGGCAACTTCCGAGGCGGAACGCCGGGAATTGCAGGAACGCTTGGCCAAGGAACATTACGATGCGGAACTCTGGCGCGCTGGGCGCGCCGACCTGCGGCATCTGGTCATGGCCGCGGAGTTCAAGGACCACGACACCGGCGCGCATCTGGTACGCATTGGCTATTTCGCCTCCGTACTCGCCCCGGCTTGCGGCTGCGATCACGAAACCACTCAGCTAATGCTGATGGCGGCGCCCATGCACGATATCGGCAAGATCGGCATACCCGACGCGATCCTCAAGAAGCGCGGCGCCCTGACGCGCAGAGAGCGGGCGACGATGGAGCGGCATACGCTTCTGGGCGGACACATTCTTTCGAGTGGCGCCTCGCCTTTGCTAAGAATGGCCGCGGACATCGCCCTCACGCACCATGAACAGTTCGACGGCGGCGGGTATCCCAACCACTTGCGCGGCGAGGCGATTCCCTTGGCCGGGCGCATCGTCGCCGTGCTTGATGTGTTCGACGCTTTGGCCATGGAGCGGGCGTATCGCGACGCCGTGCCGGTGGAAGTGGCCCTCGAGGTGCTGACGCAAGGGCGCGGCAAGCTTTTCGACCCTGATGTCGTCGACGCTTTCTTTCTAGTCAAGGACGACATCCTTGCCATGCGCGAGCGCATCAACATGGGCGAAAACCCCGACGGCTTGGCCCAGATTCTCGGCGGTGACGATAGCCATCCGCTTGAGTTCTACGACTTGCCACTGCATTCGCGCGGGTGAAAGCGGACCAAGCTGAGTCAGCGGGAAGTCAACGCAAGACATAGCTAGCCGCTTGGGTGAGCGTCGCGGAGCATTGTAGAATACGCGACCCTGCTCCGAGGTTTCTCATGCCCCTTTCTCCCATTCCTGAAATCATCGCTGAACTCAAGGCCGGCCGCATGGTGATCCTGGTCGACGAAGAAGACCGGGAAAACGAAGGCGATCTCGTCTTGGCCGCGGATTTTGTCACGGCCGAAGCGATCAATTTCATGGCGCGCCACGGGCGCGGCCTGATTTGCCTCACGCTCACCGAAGAACGGTGCCGGCAGTTGCGCCTGCCGCCTATGGTGCAGCACAACCGCTCCTCGCACGGCACTGCTTTCACGGTTTCGATCGAAGCGGCGGAAGGTGTAACCACGGGTATATCCGCGGCCGACCGCGCCCGCACGATTCAGGCCGCGGTGGCGCGTACCGCCAAGCCCGAAGACATCGTGCAGCCGGGACACATTTTTCCTCTCACCGCCCAGAACGGCGGCGTGCTGATGCGCGCCGGGCATACGGAAGCGGGCTGCGATTTGGCCGCTGCCGCGGGGCTCACGCCTGCTGCCGTAATCTGCGAGATCCTCAAGGAAGATGGCAGCATGGCTCGGCTGCCCGATCTAGTGCACTTCGCTCACGAGCATGGTTTGAAGGTTGGCGCCATCGCTGATCTCATCCATTACCGCAGCCGCCACGAGAACCTGGTCGAGCGGGTCGGGGTGCGGACCCTGCGCACCGCCCAGGGCCAGTTCCAGCTTTTCGTGTATCGGGAGAAACTCTCCGGTGCGACGCATCTGGCCTTGGTGCACGGCGAACCGCGCGCCGAGCAGGAAACCCTGGTGCGAGTGCACGAGCCGGTGTCGGTGGTCGATTGCCTCGACTGGGAGCTGCCTTCGCACGCTTGGAGCGTGCCGGCGGCCTTGGCGCGTCTTGCCCAGACACCGCCGGGCGTGCTGGTGCTGTTGCATCGCCCGGAATCCGCGGAGGAGCTTGTGGTGCGCGCGCTGGGTCAGGCGCAGGCGGTTTCCACCAAGAGCCAGCTGCGCGATTACGGCATCGGTGCTCAGATCTTGCGCGACCTCAACGTGGGAAAGATGCGCCTGCTCTCGCGCCCACGCAAGATGCCAAGCATGGCAGGCTTTGACCTGGAAGTGACCGGTTACCTCGAACGCGAAGAACAGGCACAGAAATGAAACCCAACTTCATCGAGAAGAACTTGAGCGGTGCGGGGTGCTGCGTGGGTGTGGTGCTCTCGCGCTTCAACCCCACCATCGGGGAGGGACTGCTGGCGGGTTGCCTGGAAGCGCTCTCCGCGCAAGGGGTCGCCGACGAGGCGGTCACGCTGGTGACCGTGCCCGGCGCGCTCGAAATCCCCTTGGCGCTGCAAGCGCTGGCGCAGTCGCGGCGCTACCACGCCCTGGTGGCGCTTGGCGCGGTGATCCGCGGCGAGACCTACCATTTCGAAATCGTCTCCAACGAATCCGCGGCCGGCGTGAGCAGCGTGCAGCTCGAGTTCGGTATACCCATAGGCAACGGCGTATTGACCACGGAAGACGACGCCCAGGCCGAGGCGCGCATGCGTCAGAAGGGCTACGAAGCGGGGCTGGCTGCCCTGGAAATGGCCCATCTCCTGAAAGCGCTGGCATGAGATCGGCACGACACAATTCGCGTGTGGCCGTTTTGCAGGGGCTCTACGAATGGCTGGTGGCGGGCGCGGAGCCGCGAGGCATCGCCAAGAGCATCGAAGAAGGGAGCCGTTGGGCCAAGCTCGATCAAAGTTTCTTCGCTGCCCTTTGGGATGGCGTGCATGAGCACGCGGCGGGTCTGCAAACCGCGGTCGAACCTCATCTCGATCGACCCTGGCCGGAAGTGAGCCCGGTGGAGCGCGCCATATTGTTGCTGGGTGCGTTCGAGCTGACCCATCGCCCCGACATTCCCTATCGCGTGGCGATCAATGAGGCCGTCGAGCTGGCCAAGTCATTCGGAGGTACTGACGGGCACAAGTTCGTGAATGGCGTCCTCGACAAGTTCGCGCTTGCCACCCGCGCCGCCGAACGGAGCCAGCCGCGCGCGCCGGCGGAAAGTGGCGCGGACTGACACATTCGCCCATCCTGTTGTCGCGCCAACCGCGCGCCGCCATTCGTGAACGAATTCGAACTCATCGCCCGATATTTCTCGCGGCCGGCGCGCCAAGCCCGTATGGGCGTGGGAGATGACGCCGCACTCGTTGCTCTTTCGCCCGGCCATGAGCTTGTAATCACCACGGACATGCTGGTGGCCGGCACGCACTTTTTTGCCGACACCGACGCCCAGGATCTTGGGCACAAAGCCCTGGCGGTCAATCTCTCCGATCTGGCTGCGATGGGTGCTAAGCCGCGCTGGGTGACTCTGGCTCTGTCCCTGCCGCAGGTCGATCAAGTCTGGCTCGAAGCTTTCGCGGGTGGTTTTTTTGGCTTGGCAGAGGGATACGAAGTGGACCTCGTTGGCGGGGATACCACCCGCGGCCCTCTGAACATTTGCGTGACTGCGCTGGGCGAAGCGCCTGCCGGGCGGGCACTGTTGCGCAGTGCCGCGCGGGCCGGGGACGACATCTGGGTCTCGGGTAACCTCGGAGATGCGGCGCTGGGTCTGGCGGCCTTGGAAGGGCGGGTCAGTCTCGATGACCGGACTCGCGACCATTGCCTGGAGCGCTTGCACCGACCCGTGCCGCGCGTTTCACTGGGCCTCGCTTTGCGCGACCTGGCCAACGCGGCAATCGATGTTTCCGATGGGCTCTTGGCGGACCTCGGCCACATCGTCGAGCGCTCCAACATGGGCGCGGAAATCGATCTCGTCCGCTTGCCGCGCTCAGCCTCGCTCGCGGGATGCGGCGACGCGGCTCTAGCCGAACAGTGCCTGCTCGGTGGGGGAGACGACTACGAGCTGTGTTTCACCGCCGGGCCGCAGAAGCGGTCGGCGCTCGCAACGCTGGCTGCAAGGCTCGGTCTGCCTTTGACTCGGATCGGACGCATGGTCGGGGACAGAGAAATACGCGTGCGGCTATTAGACGCGAGCGCGAATGAGTATGTGCCCACACATCGCGGCTTCGATCATTTCGCGAGCGGCGAAAAATGAGCCAAGCGCTGACTCCCGCTTTTTTGGTGCGTCATCCCGCCCATTTCATCGCCCTGGGGTTTGGCGCGGGCTTGGCGCCTTTCGCGCCGGGCACCTTTGGCACCTTGGTCGCTTTTCCGCTCACCGCCTGGGCGCTGCCGCTATTCGGAAACCTCGGCTTCCTGCTGCTCTGCGCGGCGCTTTTCGCGCTGGGTTGCTGGGCTTGCGGCGTGACTGGGCGGAACCTCGGCGTGCCCGATCACGGGGCGATGGTCTGGGACGAGGTGGTGGCCTTCATGCTCGTGCTGTGGGTCATACCGGCGGGCGACGCCTGGGCGATTGCGGCCTTCGTGCTCTTTCGCTTTTTCGACATCGTCAAGCCACCGCCGGCGCGCATCATCGACCAGCACTGGAAAAACGGCTTCGGCGTCATGGCCGACGATCTGGTGGCGGCGTTTTATACCGCGCTCGCCTTGGCGCTTTGGACCCGTCTCTTCCTTTGAACGGCCCTCGCCGATGAACTTGGCCCTCTTGGTCGAACGCCTTGCCGACGCAGCGCGAGCGCGGGGGCTGCGTCTGGCCACCGCCGAATCCTGCACCGGGGGCCTGGTCGCCGCGGCCATGACGGCGCTGGCCGGAAGCTCCGATTGGTTCGAGCGCGGCTACGTCACCTATAGCAACGCCGCCAAGACCGCCGACCTGGGCGTGCCCGCGGTGCTGATCGCCCAGGTCGGCGCGGTGAGCGAAGCGGTTGCCCGTGCCATGGCTCAAGGTGCGCGGGCGCGCAGTGGTGCCTCTTGGGCGGTGGCGCTGACCGGCATCGCCGGCCCGTCCGGCGGCGGCGGGGACAAACCGGTGGGCACGGTTTGGATTGCCTGGGCCGGCCCGCAAGGCGAGGTGAGCGCCCGCTGCTTTCGGTTCGCGGGCGACCGCGCCGCGGTACGCGAGCAAGCGGTGGCCGCGGCTCTGGAAGGCTTGCTCGCGGCCATTGCCGCTCAAGGCGCCTGAAGGGCGAAGTCGTCCGTACGGAAGACTAGGCAGCAAAAAAGCGTAAAATTCCCTATCGAACGATTGTTCTTTTTTTCCGATTCGTGCCATAATCCAAGCGACCCCGACCTCCGGGGAACAACTCGCGTGGCGGCCCCCAAACCACCTCGCGCCGCCTGAATCCGAGTCAAGGGAAAGCACTCATGGACGACAACAAATCACGCGCGCTGGCCGCGGCGCTGGCGCAAATCGAAAAGCAGTTCGGCAAGGGCTCGATCATGAAAATGGGCGAGGCGCAGGTGGCGGGCGACTTGCAGGTCGTCTCCACGGGTTCCCTGGGGCTGGACATCGCCCTGGGGGTGGGCGGCTTGCCGCGCGGCCGGGTGGTGGAAGTCTTCGGCCCGGAATCTTCCGGCAAAACCACGCTGTGTTTGCAGGTGGTTGCCGAAGTGCAGAAGCAGGGCGGGGTGGCCGCTTACATCGACGCCGAAAACGCGCTCGACCCGGTCTACGCGCAAAAGCTCGGCGTCAATGTTTCAGACCTCCTCATCTCCCAGCCGGACACCGGCGAACAAGCGCTGGAAATCGCCGACATGCTGGTGCGCTCCGGTTCGGTCGATGTGATCGTGGTCGATTCGGTCGCCGCACTCACACCCAAGGCGGAAATCGAAGGTGAAATGGGCGACTCGCACGTCGGCCTGCAAGCGCGCCTGATGAGCCAGGCTTTGCGCAAACTCACCGCCAACATCAAGCGCACCAACACCCTGGTGATCTTCATCAACCAGATCCGCATGAAAATCGGCGTCATGTTCGGCAACCCCGAAACCACCACCGGCGGCAATGCGCTGAAGTTCTACGCCTCCATCCGTCTCGACATTCGACGCATTGGCGCCATCAAAAAAGGCGAAGAAGTGGTGGGCAACGAAACCCGCGTGAAAGTGGTCAAGAACAAGGTGGCGCCCCCTTTCCGCGAAGCCTTGTTCGACATCCTTTACGGCGAGGGCATCTCGCGCCAGGGCGAAATCATCGAACTGGGCGTCACTCATCGCATCGTCGACAAGTCCGGCGCCTGGTATGCCTATCAGGGCGAAAAAATTGGCCAGGGCAAAGACAATGCCCGCGAGTTTTTGCGTGAGCATGCCGAAACCGCCGCCGAAATCGAAGCCAAAATCCGCGCTGCCGTGGGTGTAAATGCGCCGGGAGGCGGCAGCGGAGCGGCTGCCGATGCGGGAGAAGACTGAGAAGAGCCCGCGCGAGCGGGCGCTGCGCCTTTTGGGCCGCCGCGAATACGCCCGCGCCGAGCTTGATCAACGGCTGCGCGCCTGGGGCGTGAGTCCGCAAGACGCCGCGGCCTTGCTCGCCGAATTCGAAGCCGCGGGCTACCTTTCTGATGCGCGTTTTGCCGCCGCCACCGCGCGGCATCGCGCCGCCGGCTTCGCCCAGCGGCGCATTCTCGGCGAGTTGCGCGCCCGCGGCGTCGACGCCGAAGTGGCCCAAGCCGCGCTCACCGAAACCGGCACCGACGACGCCACTACCGCCCGCGCCTTGTGGCAGCGACGCTTTGGCCAAGCCCCCGCGAACGAAAAAGAGAAAGCGCGCCAAGTGCGCTTCTTGCAAGCCCGCGGCTTCAGCCCCGCGCTCATTTTTCAGATTCTGAGAGAGGCGGGGGTGAAGGCGGATGATGAGGGCTGAGTCAAGGTGGGGGGCAGCGAGAGGCTTTGCGGGGCGCGCTGGGGGTGTGATCGGAGGGGGGGGCGACAATTCGAGCAGCTGCACGCAAGAGGCATCGAGTAAATTGGGTAAATTGGGGACGTACCCCGAATAACCCCCCCCCCCGAATAACCCCAAGGCATTCAGCGCTTTTTTGCGCCTTTCTTCGGCGCCGTTGCCACGGCCTCGACCTCGTCTCCAGCCGCCGGTTTTTCCCCGCCTGGCCGCCGCATCAGGGCGCGAAACGCGGCTCGATCGCTTTTGCCTTTGCGCTGTGCGAAGAAGTCTGCGGTGCGCAAGGCGGCCACCTTTTCCGCAACTGCCACGGCCACGAACTGATTGAGGCTCGTTCCTTCCTCGCTGGCCAGCCGTTCCGCTTCCGCCTTGATCGAACTCGGCAGTCGCAAGGGGTAAGTTGAAACTCCCGTCTTCATCGCAGTCTCCTGAGTGCTTCCCGAGGAAGCAGAACCTCCAAATCGAAGCGGCTGATAACCGCCTGGAAATGCCTCTGGTTGAAAGTGACCAAGGCATCCGACCGCCCATTGACCGCCGCTTCGAGGACCAACTCGTCGGCAGGATCATGTAGTTGCGGCCGCCAGAGAAACCAAGGCTCGACGGGCACCACCAAGTCCGCCAGCGTATCGAGAAAGATCTTCACCTCACGGGCATCCAGATCCGCGGCGAGGACGTGTTCCGCCCGAGTGCAAACCGCTTCATACTCGATGAACAGCGGAACCGTGGCCAACAACTTCACGGCCCCCTTATCCGCCTCCAGCAACAACGCAGCTGATGCCCCGGACGGGCTGCGCATTGCCGCAACGATAGCGTCGGTGTCCATCACGATCTTCACATCGCCGAGCATATCACATCGTATTCAATATCATCAATTCCTCCCCGTATGGGGCCGGGACCAGGCCCTCGACCGCGGCTTCACGTTTGAGCTGCGCGACCTTCGCCTTCGGGGGGCGGTGCCGCTGATGACGTGGATGCCGGTCGCGGCGAGATGTCCGTCAGTCGTGCCCGTCAATTGCAGGGAATCGGGGCGTGCGCGCGCTGGGAAATTTAGTACGAGCCTGCCCGTCTGATTTGCCGGCTCGATTGATTCCAGAGAAACCCACCACGGACCTTTGACGCGATCGACGCGCGGGGATCGAATGTCGCAGACAGCATTCCCAGAGCATGCGATCCAGGAAGCTCTCAACCCACTCAGGCTGGTGCTTCGAGGCGCCGCCCGCGGCCTGGAAGCCACACGGCGCTGCGACCGCTAATCACGTCCTCGGGCGGGGCCCCGCGCCCCGGTGCGATAGCAGCACTTGCGCCCCTTGGCCTCTTGTTTGACGAGCACTAAGCGGGTATCTATCGGCTTGTTGCGCACCGTCTCGTAACAACCCAGATCGAGCGCTCGGGCGCCTGCGCGTTCGTCGAGCGCTTTGGCCGGCAGCCACTCCCCCTCGCCTTGCCGCACCAGGTCACGATTGCGCACCCGTCCGATCCAGTACCAACCGTGTTTGGCGAGCAAATCGAACCAAGTGCTACGAAAGCCCGTGTCGGTGATCACGATCGGTGGCTGCCGAGCGCTGGGCGGCAGCAGCTTCGCCAAGCGATCCACAAACCGTTCATGCACCTTGCGATTGGTCAGAAGTTTCAGCGGATGCACCTCTTCGTAAAGCGTTACGCTACGCCCATCGACGACCACCGAGGCACTTAACCACTGCCACTGCATATCGGCCGACAGGGCCGCCCAATCTACCGCAATGAGCAGTTGCGGCAAGCCCTTCAACCATCTTTGCGCCAAGGCGGCATAAATCCTCTGGCGCTCCGCCGCCAGGTGCGCATTGCCCAGCAGCCGATCCACACACTTCACCCGATGTCGCAGTGCCGTTGCTCGTGGCGCCGCGGCGGCCAACAGCGTCAAACTCAGCAACGCCCCCGCCGTGCAGGCGCAGCAGACATCGCACAACGCATGCCAGCGTGCGGCGTGCATGAATGTACATTCGCGCAGTAATTGGGATACGATTTGTCGCGTCTGCATGGCTTCGTTCTCCTTGCGAGCTTGGTCGCTAACAAGGAACAAGATCGCTACCATGCAGACCTCGTTTTTGTATCAACAATACGCGCTATTTGACTGAATTACCAGACCAATTCGTGGGGAAACCTCAGCTCCCGACCCTGTTTACCCCCGGCCCTGTTTACCCCCCCCGCGACCCTGTTTACCCACGCCTGTTTACCCGCGCAGGATGTCACCCGCATGGATCGGGCGCATACCGTTATTGATCGTCATGGCTGGCGCCTCGTGGTCATTGAGGATTTCGACATCGAGCCGAGGCTATGCCGCTGCCAGTTCCGGGTGCTGCATGATGATGCGCATCAGGCACAAGGCGCTGCCGGGCGGCGTGAAGCGCCCCTGTTCCCAATCGCGAAGGGTCGCTACCGGCGTGCAGATTCGGTCGGCGAACTCCGCCTGCGTGAGGCCGGTAGCCCGGCGTGCCGAGCGTACGAGAATCTGCTCCGGCGCCGTGACACGACCTTTTTCTGCCTTCGCCTCCGCCAGTGCCTGACGAAGCTCCGGCAGTGGTTCGCCTGCATCCGCCTCGATGGCCTTTGCGACTTTTTCAATATCCAGCGATTTCAGATCGTTCATGTCACACCGACTTTCTGATGGTATCGGGCGAGATGTTCTCCTGCTCGGCCTTGGCATAAACCGTCACCAGCAGGATCACTTCACGCTCATCAATGTTGAAGTAAATGACCCGGGCACCGCCACGCTTGCCCCGGCCAGAGGCCACCCAGCGCACCTTGCGGGCTCCTTCGGCACCGGGGATCACGTCGCCCGCCAGCGGGTTTTGAGCGATCCAGTCAATGAAGCCGAGACGATCTTCCTCGGACCAGATTCTTTCGGCCTGTTTCTGAAAGGTCTGGGTTTCGATGACGGTGCGCACGGCTTGAAGTATACGGGATGCCCGTAGTTTGTCAATCATGAAAGGATCAAAGGGGGCGGGGTCGAATGTTTTCTCGGACGACAAGAAATATTGACCCTGGAACCTTTGGCGACGGCTACGACAGCTTCGGCAACCGCAGCAGCAGCACGGTGAGGTTCAAGACCTTGAATGGTTCGGGCAGTGTCGTACTCGCTACGCGCAGCAACACGACCACTTATGACACGAGCGGTCGCTACCCGCTCACCATCACCAACGCCCTGGGTCAAGTGGAAACCCGGGAATACAACGCCCGCTGGGGTGCCCCCACCAAAATCACCAGCCCCAACGGCGCCCACACCGAATTCTCCTACGACCAGCTCGGCCGCAAATACGCAGAAAAAACCTCTGCCGGGCCGGCGAACGCCAAAGAGCGCCTGGCCGAAACCTTCACCGGCATCTACCGGGCGAGCGCGGGTTGGTGCAAAGGCCTCGCCGCCGCCACCAACGCCGTCTATTGCAAGTTCGAAGAGCACTCCAGCGGTGCCGCCACCGTGGTGCAATACGACAGCCTGCAACGCGAGCTGCGCAGCGACACCCGCGCCTTCGCCAACAATGCCTGGGCGCAAGCCAGTGTGAGTTACGACAACCTCGGCCGCAAGGCGAGCCTGAGCAAACCCGCCGGGCCCGGCACGACGACCACCAGCCTCACCTATGACGTGCTCGGCCGGGTGGTGACTGAGACCACCACCGGCGGGGCGGTCACCCTCACCCGCAGCACCAGCTTCCAAGGCCTCACCACCGTGGCCACGGTCACCAGCACCAGTCTGAGTGTTCCCCGCATCACCACCACCACGGTCAACAGCCAGGGCCAGATCGTGAGCGTTCAAGACGCCTTGAACGGCGTTACCACCTACAGCTACGACGCCCAAGGCAACCTCCTGAGCGTCACCGGCCCCACCGGCATCGTCGAAAGCATGACCTACGACCTGCGCGGCCGCAAAACCCAGCTCGTGAGTCCCGATGCGGGCACCTGGAACTACGCCTACAACGGTCTCGGTGAAATGATCCGCCAGACCGACGCCAAGGGCCAAGTCACCACCCAGTTCCACGACGCCCTGGGCCGCCTCATCGAGCGGCGGGAATACCCTGGCGACATGACCACCACACCCTTCGTCACGGTGTGGAGTTATGACCAATACGCCGACCCCAACAGCAGTGGCACCTGCACGCAAGGCATCGCCAAACTGTGCGAAACCCGCAGCGCGACCCTCGCCCGTGGTGCCACCCTCGGCGGCGCCCTCGATCTCATCTCCAGCGCCAGCGGCGGCAACCATTCCGTGGCCCGCAGCACCCAGTTCGACGCCTACGGCCGCGCCGAACGCCAAGTCACCGAACTGCGCGAACCGGGCAGCACCGCGCCGACGCTGCGCCGCTGGGTGTCGGCCACGAGCTACGACGCCGAGAGCCGCCCGGACAAGACCACCTACCCCAGCGGCTTCACCCTGGTTAACCGCTACACCGCCTGGTCCGGGGCGCTCGACCTGGTCAGCGAGTGGGCCAATGGCGCAGCGGGTCCGGTGCACTGGAAAGCCACCGGCCGCCACCTCGACGGGCAGATCGCCGGCATGGAATTGGGCGGCACCGCGACGCTGGGCAGCGGCATCCCCATCAGCAAAACCTATGACGGCTTCGGCCGCGTCGCCAGTATCAACGCCGGAAGCAGCGCCATCCAAAACGCCAGCTTCACCTTCGACGCCCTGGGCAACCTCATCGGCCGCGGTGACCTACCCTACGGCCAAGCCGCGGAAACCTTCGGCTATGACCTTCTGAACCGCCTCACCACCCGGAATGGCGTCAACGTCGCCAGTTACCACGCCGACGGGCGGCTTAACACCCGCAGCGGCATCACCGGCAGCTACGGCTACCAAACCGGCACCCACCGCGTCAACAGCGCCGGCGGTTACAGCCTCAGCTACGATGCCAACGGCAACGTTACCACCTTGAGCGGCAATGGCACCAACAAGACGCTGACCTATCTACCCTTCAACCTCCCGAGCCGCATTGCGGCCGAGGGCAACATCCTCGACTACCGCTACGATGCCGCCCACGCCCGCATCAAAGAAACGGTGCAAATCGGCACGGCGATCTCCAGCACCTATTACCTGGGCGCCTTCGAGGAACACACCCGCAACGACGGCGTGGTGGAACTGCGCCACTACCTCACCACCCCCGAAGGGGCGGTGGGCATCGTCACCCGGCGCAGCAACGCGCAAAACGACACCCGCTATTGGTTCAAGGACCACCTGGGGAGCATCGTTGCCATCAGCGATCAGAACGGCAGCGTCAAAGGCCGCTATGCCTACGACCCCTGGGGCAAGCGCACGACCGCCTACAACACCGACCCCAGCGCCGAAGAACGCGGCTTCACCGGCCACGAGCACCTTACCGAAGCGGGCCTGATCCACATGAACGGGCGGCTCTACTTCGACGCCCTGGGCCGCATGCTCCAGGCCGACCCGATCATCCAGGCGCCCTATGACGGGCAGAACTACGACCGCTACGCCTACGTCTTCAACAACCCGCTGTCCTTCATCGATCCGACCGGGTATTCGGCGTGGACGAGGATACGGGCGCCGGTGGCGGCGATTGTTGTGATGATTGCCACCTATGGGGCGGCAAGTGCGGCGTGGGGCGCTGCGGTACAGGGCGCGGCCGCGGCAGGCACCGTCGAGGCATTTGCCGGCACCATGCTCATGACCACCAACGGAGCGCTCACCGCAACGGGCGCGATGGTGATCGGCGCCGCTGGCGGCTTCGCCGCTGGGGGCCTAAGCAGTGGCAACATCGAAGGCGCCTTGCAAGGAGCGCTGCAAGGGGCGGCTTTCGGGGCGCTGAACTTCGGCATTGGCCACATCACCACCGGCGCCGGCAACGTCTTTGGCGAATACGCGAAGGCCGCCAATGTCGCCCTGCATGCCGTGGTAGGATGCGCCCAATCGGCCGCCGCCGGTGGAAGCTGCAAAGGCGGTGCCGCCTCGGGCGGATTCTCGGCGGCGGCGGGTGCGGTGGGTTTGGGTGGCGGAGTGGTCGGGCGCGCGGTGGTAGGCGCCATGGCTTCGAAGCTTGCCGGAGGACGGGCGGGCGATGGGGCGATGGTGGCGGTGTTTGATTATCTCTTTAACGAAGTTGCCCACTGTCCGCGCAAAGACCAGTGCATGAAGTTTGCGGGGTATGAGCCGACGAACTACACGCGGGATGGCGTGGTGTGTAATTCGAGCGGCGTTGCAGGGTGTAGCGCGCCGGGCGGCTTTTCGAGAATCCCGGATGCGTGGTCAATTGAGGCGCAGTATCTGGTGGGTTCCTTTAGCTTGGCGGTTACTCGGGACGGCGACATTTTCTTTGGTGGAGGGTTCACACGGACGTACCCGACGAATGGCAAATTCGGATTCAGCCTCAACGAGCAGTATATTGACGGTGGGGAGTTCCTCCTAGCGGGCGAGCGCAGTGCCATCGTGGGTGGACGGCAGCACGGCGTCTCCGGGTGTTTCTATCTCTGCGTAGGTCGCTCATATTCGACAACTATTGGAGCTGCGCCGGTCGGTGTCATGTTTTATGGCATAGGCACGCCGGGAGCGAGCTACACGCCCATTTCGTATTCGTTCAGGCTAATCGAATCGACTAAGACGCCGTGACAGGCTGGAGTTCTGGTATGCCCCCAACCAACTCAGATCAGCTCCGACTCGTGGGTTTTGCCATCCTAGTATTCGCGATGTTGGCCTTGTTTTTCAACCAGGTGGTGCTAAGACCGTTGGAGCGAATCGAACCCAATTCCGATCGGGAGTTCCTGGAACGCGAAATCGCATCAATAAACGACGCGATAAGGACCGATGGCAACTTGCGCGATATTCTGGTTATTCACAAAGCTCGTTTGACACTGGGCGCTACCTACTATGCGACCAGTGGAGCCGCGCCAGTCGAGGTGCTCGATGCGGCACTGCGGAGTCTTACATGGCAAGAAGATCCTTTGCCGAGGGGGCGGGCCTTGCGATGGCTATGCAAAGGGAGGTACCGTGCAAGGATCGGGCAGACGCCGAGCGAGCACACAAGACTGGAGCTTTCGGTCAAAGAATTCGCGGGAGATTCCGATTGCTCCGATCGGTAAAAAGAAGACAACGTCGAGAACGGGGTCGGTCGAGAACGGGGTCGGGAGTGTTCGCCGTGATCGGCGGTAGATCCAGCGGGTTGAAGTCCCGCGAAAGGAGTTGTCCGTACGCCTTTCTAGCACCGGGAAGCGGCGTTCGAGTAATCGGAGGTCGTAAGTTTTCTAGGGCAAAACAGCAGGCCGCAACGCAAGTGAACCTAGATGTAGCCTCGTCACACCAATGGAGTCGCCGACCCTGTGCTCCCAAGGGGAAGGTCGCTGGATGCGCGCCGGAACAACGGAAGTAGCGCGGATCGACTCCCGGGGTAGCAGGGGTGGCATGCTGTTGAGGATCGACCGTGTAGCACGGGAGACCCGTTAAGGCGGTGGGGAGACCATCGACTGCGGCGTATAAGGAAACGAAAGCGCCGTGGGCCGTAACGGGAGTCGGAGGGGTTCATAGTACTGCTCGAGTTCGCGGGACAGCATAACCCCGGACGAGGGAAGGGACCCTGCTTTGTTCATGCAACCGAAGAGTGAAGGAGAAGGGGATTGCACCATGCTAGCCACCCCTGAAAGTATCAGGACACTACAGAGGAAGCTCTACACCAAGGCCAAGCAAGAGCCGGCCTATCGCTTCTATGCGCTCTATGACAAGGTCTGGCGGGCCGACACCCTCAAGCATGCCTACCGCCTTGTACGTGCCAACAAGGGAAGTCCCGGAGTGGATGGGATGAGCTTCGAGGCGATCGAGCGCGCGACAGGGATAGACAGGTTTTTGTTGGAACTGGCCCAAGACCTGAAAGACAAGACCTACCAGCCCAGTGCGGTGCGGCGCGTCATGATACCCAAGGCGGACGGCAGCCTGCGTGCGCTGGGGATTCCGACGATCCGTGACCGGGTTGCCCAGATGGCGGTGAAGCTCATCATCGAACCGATCTTCGAAGCCGATTTCTGCCCGAACTCCTACGGGTTCAGGCCGAAGAAGTCGGCCCACGATGCGGTCGATGAAATTGCCGACGCGCTCCATCAGGGTTACACCCAAGTCATCGATGCCGACCTGTCGAAATACTTCGACAGCATTCCTCACGCCAAGCTGCTGGCCGTCGTGGCCGAGCGCATTGTTGATGGGGCGATACTGCACCTCATCAAGCTGTGGCTCAAAGCGCCGGTCATTGGCGAGGACGAGGATGGCACCCGGAAGAATGTCGGCGGCGGCAAAGCCAACAGCAAAGGCACGCCGCAAGGGGGCGTGATCTCGCCGCTGTTGTCGAACTGCTACTTGCATCTGCTGGATCGAATCTGGGAGAGGCACCGACTGGTCGGAAAGCTGAAGGCGCACATTGTCCGTTACGCGGATGATTTTGTCGTGCTATGCGGGGGCACAGTCGATGCGCCCTTGGCCATGGTGCGGCAGGTGCTGGAGCGACTTGATCTTGTGCTCAACGAGCACAAGACCCGCATCGTGGATGCCCGCCAGGAAAGCTTCCGCTTTCTGGGTTTTGAAATCAGGGTGAGCAAGAGTTGGAAGTCGGGCAGGAGCTATCCGCACGTTTGCCCGGCGCCCGAATCGCTTGCGAAAATCAAAGGGCGGATCAAGCAACAGACGGATCGACGGCTCACACCGATACCACTGGACGAGGTGGTGAGAAAGGTCAACGCCAGCCTGCGCGGTTGGGTAGGCTATTTCCACTACCGCAACTCCAGCAAGGTGCTGGGCAAGGTGAAGGCGCACGCGGAGCAACGCCTGCGCTTACATCTGAGCAAGCGCCACAAGGTGAGGGATCGAGACACCGCGCTCGCGCGCTTCCCACGTCAGAAGCTTTATGCGCACTACGGGCTCTATCAAGTTCCGACCACAGCCGGCTGGACTGCGGCGCATGCCTCGGTGTGAAGAACATCGGAAAGCCGTGTGCGGGAAAACCGCATGCACGGTTTGATGAGGGAGGGCAGATGAATGCAGCTATGGCACCGCTATTGAGGCACCGCCAGACGAAAGGGGCGGCAACGGCTAGGCATTGTCTAACGCTGGCGAAGTCTGCTCTCTACTCTACCGTATCCCGTTAGGCCAGCGTCGAATGTGCCAAGGTAACTTGCAGAGTGGCATGACGGCCCTCGCGCAAGGATTGTTCCTCGCATACGGCAAAGGTATTGACATCGATCTCTGGTGGCCCGAAACTGTGCATGTGCTGACCATGGACATCAAGGAGTAAACAATGGCAATTGCAACGGAGCGCATCCCAGTTCTGGTTACGGCAACCGAGAAAGGACGAATCGCCAAGATGGCGAAGGCGGCCGGACTATCGATGGGCGAGTTTCTTCGCCGCGCCGCCGCTTCTTTTGAGCCGAACGAAGACGACCGCATCCTTGAAGGGATGATCGATCAGATGAATAAGGCCACGGTCCAGGCGAACGCGGCAATCGATAGGGCTCTGGCCTTGGTTGAAGAGTCGAACCAGCGCATCGAAAAGATGGAAAGACAGGCGGCCTGATGGGCGTCACGGACAAACTTTGGGATGCCATTACCACGGTCATCAAGATGAACGACAAAGTGGAGCGCATGGCGGCCACCATCGTTACCCAACAACAGCGGATCGAGACCCTGACCGAACGCGTGATCCGGCTCGAAACGGCGTTGGAAATCGCGTTGGCGCAGTCGGGACGTTCTGGCAGCCGGGCCGTTATCGAAGCTCCGCCGAGAGTGGGTGTAGCGAAAAAAGCTAAGTAGTAGTTGCACGCGAGCCCAGTCCGCGCCTCCTGCGCACCTTTGCGAATCGACGGTAGCGAGAGCGGGGCGCCTGGGGCCGGGACCAACAAGGGGAAGCAAAAGGAGGCGGCGGTCGAACGCTCATTGATCTGTACCGAATTCCCCCCGAATTCCGGTCGACCGATGCCCAGCCCCGCCGCCGCCGGCTTGGGCTTTACTTCCCCCGCCCCTCCACCACCTCCACCCGAAAAATAATCTTCCGCTTGGCGGTGAGGGTGCTTCCTTTCAGTACCGGATGCAGGAATTGCCCGCGGTTGGCGGCCTCTACTTCGATGGTGAGCGTGGTCACATCGCCCGCGGCGGAGGCGGTGAGGTAGCTGGCGGGGACAATATAACGGCCTTCGCGCAGCATTTGTTCGTCGGGGCCGATGCGGTGACGCAGGGCATCGACCGCATAAGGGCCGCCCGCTTCGATGGATTGATTGCCCTGTCCGTCCGAGAGGGTATGGGTTTTGTAGATCAAGAGGTCCGCTTGCTGGCGCAGGCCTTTCCAGGTGAAGACGAGATCACGATGGCGCGCGTGCCGGGTGGGCAACTCGAATTGTGCGGGCAACATTTGCGCCGGGGTGCGCAGGCGGGCGAAGGGTGAGGGCGGGTTGGGGTTGTCGCGCAGGGCGAGGGCGTAGTCGGTGTCCGCGGCGAGCGCCAAGGCGTTCTCTTCGCTCAAACGGTAGTAGGGGTGCCGATCATAATAATTGCCCTGACTCACCCGATATTCGAGCGGCTGGCCATCGAGTTCGAAAGACACCTCGGGCGTTTCGGTTTCTCGACCGTTGGCGTTACGTAGGACGATCTTTAATCGGTTGCGCTCATAATGGGGCTGGGTTTCGCTCAACTGTTCGAGATCGACTTCCGCTCGCCATTGAGCGCCGGCATCGTCCTTGGTGGTGGCGCCGGTTTCATCCAGATGCTCTTTCGTGCGCGAGCCCTGCCAAACCCAAGCCACGGCGATGGCCGCCAGCAGCGCGGCGACAGCGAGAACGAAACTCATGCGTCGGCTCATCCTGAAATCAGGGCACGGGGCCGCTGGCTTGCTGCCAGACTGCCTGCCAATACCACAGCCCCCACAGGCCGCTGTAAAGGAGGCCCACGGAGCCGATGAAGGCCGATTCGCGCAAGATCCAAATGCTGCCAGCGGTCAGAATCAAAACCACGACGGCGGCGGCGTGGCGCAGCGCGCGCGGTTCGGGCCACAACAAGGCGGCGAGGAACAAACCAGCCGCCAACAGCGGGAGCAGGGCCATCCAGGGGCCGTTCTCGGACGCACCGAAGGAGCGCCGGAATCCGTCGGCGAGGGTCAAGAGGGCGAGAAACCCGATCGTCGCCAAGGCCGTGGCTATCACCAGAAACCAGCGCAAGGTGTTCATCCGCGTGAACCTTGCGGGCCGCCACCGCCCGTTGGCAAGGTTGTCGTTTTCACGGCAGGCTCCATGGTTCAACCGGGTTTCAGTGGAAGGGATCGCTTCGCTTTTCGCCTTGCGGCTGGCTTTCTCGCGCGCCTTGCGCAACATGGGCCGCCCGGCAAAGGCTGCCTGATTATCCCCGAGCGCTGGGTGGGCTTCAAGCCGCGCGGGGCTGCTGCATGGCGGGGCAGACTTACGGCGCCACGAGCGCCTCGCCTTTGGTCACTGCCGTCCGGCTGGCGGCAAAAGCGCGGAGGCGCAGGCTTTGGCGCCGGGCCCGGCTTTCGCGCGCCCAGTCTGCTCGCGGTTGCCTGCGGCCACGGCGCATGACAAAATTTCACGTTTTCCGGCGTTGCGGCAGCGTTTTGCCCGAATTTTCGGGGCAGGGCGAGGCGTCGCCGGCCTTGCCAGCTTTGGGAACTGAACATGAACGTCTCCGACATCCGCGAAAAATTCCTTGCCTACTTCGCCTCGCACGGCCATGCGCGCGTGGCCTCCAGCCCGCTGGTGCCGGCCAACGATCCGACGCTGCTGTTTACCAATTCGGGGATGGTGCAGTTCAAGGATGTTTTCCTCGGACGCGAGCAAAGGCCTTACCAGCGCGCCACCACGGCGCAGCGCTGCGTGCGCGCCGGGGGGAAACACAACGATTTGGAAAACGTGGGCTACACGGCGCGGCACCACACCTTTTTTGAAATGCTGGGCAACTTTAGCTTCGGCGACTATTTCAAGCGCGACGCCATTCACTTCGCCTGGGAGCTGTTGACCAAAGTCTATGGCCTGCCCGCCGAGAAACTGTGGACCACGGTTTACATCGACGATGACGAAGCCTTCGACATCTGGACCAAAGACATCGGGGTGCCACCGGAGCGCTGCGTGCGCATCGGCGACAACAAGGGCGCTAAATATGCGAGCGACAATTTCTGGCAAATGGCCGATACCGGCCCTTGCGGTCCTTGCTCGGAAATTTTCTACGACCATGGCCCCGACGTGGCGGGCGGCCCGCCCGGCTCGCCGGATGCCGATGGCGACCGCTACATCGAAGTGTGGAACCTGGTGTTCATGCAGTTCGATCGCAATGAGCAGGGCGTGCTGTCACCGCTGCCCAAGCCCTGTGTGGACACGGGCATGGGCCTGGAGCGTTTGGCGGCCATTCTGCAAGGCGAACATTCGAATTACCAAATCGATCTTTTTCAAGCCTTGATTCGCGCCGCTGCCAAAGTGACGGGCGGCGCCGATCTGGAAAACCCTTCGCTGCGGGTGATCGCCGATCACATTCGTGCTTGCGCCTTTCTCATCGTCGATGGGGTGATTCCCGGCAATGAAGGCCGGGGTTACGTGCTGCGGCGCATCACCCGGCGTGCCATACGCCATGGCTACAAGCTCGGGCAGAACCAGCCTTTCTTTCACCTGCTGGTCGATGAATTGGTACGCCAAATGGGCGCGGCCTACCCCGAGCTTACGGAGAACGCGGCGCGGGTGACGCAGGTTCTGAAGCAGGAAGAAGAGCGCTTCGCCGAAACGCTGGAGCACGGCATGAAAGTGCTGGAGGCGGCGCTTGCCAAAGGCGGTAAGGTGCTCGATGGCGAAACCGCCTTCCAGCTTTATGACACCTTCGGCTTCCCGCTGGACCTCACCGCGGACGTGTGTCGCGAGCGCGGCCTCAGCGTCGACGAAGCGGGGTATGAGGCCGCCATGAACGCACAGCGCGAGCGCGCGCGCGCGGCCAGCAGTTTCAAAATGGGCGGCAGCGTGGAATACAGCGGCGCGAAGACGCGCTTCGTCGGCTACGATTCGCTTTCGGAAGAAGCTCGTATCGTGGCGCTGTATCACGAAGGGAGCGCGGTGGCGTCTCTTTCCACCGGGCAAAAGGGCATCGTGGTGCTCGATCGCACGCCTTTTTATGCCGAGTCCGGCGGTCAGGTGGGCGATCGGGGCGAGCTGTCCATGGGTGGCGTGTGTTTGTCGCTCTTCGCCGTCCACGACACGCAAAAGATCCAGGCCGAGGTTTTTGGTCATCACGGCGAAGTGAAAACCGGTGAATTCCGCATTGGCGACACCGTGGCGGCAGAGGTCGATCATGCCGCGCGGGCGCGCTCGCAATGGAACCATTCGGCCACGCACTTGATGCACGCCGCGCTGCGCCAAGTCTTAGGCAAACATGTGCAACAGAAAGGGTCGCTGGTCGATCCGCAACGCACGCGCTTCGATTTCTCGCACCCGCAAGCGATGAGCGCCGAGGAGTTGCGCGAAGTCGAACGCCGGGTCAATGCTGCCATTCGCGCCAATGCGCCGGTGAATGCGAAAGTGATGAAATACGACGAGGCGATCGCTACCGGGGCCATGGCGCTTTTCGGCGAGAAATACGGCGACGAAGTGCGCGTGGTGGGCATGGGCGAACATTCCACCGAATTGTGCGGCGGCACGCATGTGGCGCGTACCGGCGACATCGGCTTTTTCAAGATCGTGGCCGAAGGCGGTGTGGCGGCCGGCATTCGGCGCGTGGAAGCGGTTACCGCCGAGGGTGCGCTGGAGTTCGCGCAAGGCCTGGAAAACCAAATCCAGGCCGTGGCCGGCGCCTTGAAGGCGCCCGCGGCCGAAGTGACGCAGAAGCTCGCGCAAATCACCGAACACGTGAAGGCCCTGGAGAAGGAACTGGCGCGCCTCAAGGGCAAACTCGCCGCCAGCCAGGGGGACGATCTGGCGCAGGCGGCCCAGTCCATCAAAGGCGCGCAAGTGCTGGCGGCGCAGCTCGAGGGTGCCGATGCCAAGACCCTGCGCGAGACCCTTGATCAGTTGAAGAACAAATTGAAGAGCGCGGCCATCGTGCTGGCTTCCAGCGAAGGCGGCAAAGTGACGCTGATCGCCGGCGTCACCCAGGACCTCACCGCCAAAGTCAAAGCCGGCGAGCTCGTGGGCCACGTCGCTGCGCAAGTGGGAGGCAAGGGCGGCGGACGGCCGGACATGGCGCAAGGTGGCGGCACCGATGTCGGTGCGCTGCCGCAGGCCCTGGCGGGAGTGCCTGCGTGGGTCGAGGCTCGGCTCTGAAGCGTATCGAGCGGAACTCATTCGGGTGAATGTTTTGTACGCAGAGCGCGGGCGTGCAAGCCGGTGAAAGGAGCAAATGGCGATGGCTAAAGCCACATTCGGTGCAGGGTGCTTTTGGGGTGTTGAGGCAGCTTTTCGCCGCCTTCCCGGAGTGCAATCGACGGCCGTGGGATACATGGGCGGCCAAGTTTCCAACCCGAGCTACGAAGTGGTTTGCAGTGACCAGAGCGGGCACGCGGAAGTGGTCGAGATTGAATTCGACCCTGAACAGGTGAGCTACGAAGCCCTGCTGGAGACTTTCTGGAATTGTCATGATCCGACTCAGGTCAACCGGCAGGGGCCGGACTTCGGCACGCAGTACCGTTCGGTGATTTTCACCCACGACGAGGCGCAACGGGCCACGGCGGAGGCATCACGTGCGGCTCTGGCGGACAGCGGTAGACTGCGCCGCCCGGTCGCGACCGCGATCGAACCCGCTGGCACTTTCTGGCGGGCGGAAGACTATCATCAGCAGTACTTGGAAAAACGCGGCTTGGCGCACTGTCATCTCTGACCAGGCACCGAGAAGTGCGCATTAGCCCGCGGCAAAAAAAAGCGCCCGGTTTCCCGGGCGCTTCGAATAGACTCAACCCTCACTCGCTCGGACGAAGCGAATCGGCCGAACTGCGCGGCTCAGCCCCTGGCTTCACTCTCCGCCGCCGTCCCCGCCGCCGTCACCACCTGGCCCCTCGGCGGCGCCAAACTGGGTGACGGTGAAGGTTTGGTTGCCGATTTGAATCGTGCCGATGCGTGTGAGTTGACCGGGATTCTGATCGGTGCGATAGCTCACGGTGCCGTTTCCTTTGCCTGAGGCGCCGCCAGTGATCGAGATCCAGGGTTGCTGGCTCACTGCTTGCCATTGGCAAGAGCCGTCGACAACGACGTCTACCGATACCGTGCCGGTCATCCACGCGCCGGAAACCTGGTCGCCCGTGCGCTGGAGCCTGAGGTTGCTGCAGCTGGCCGCCGCCGGTGGCAGCGCGGCCGCCTGACTGATCTGGATTTGTTTGCCTTGGATAGTGACGGTGCCTGTCCGCTCCGCCGCAGCCGAATTGGCCTGTACCGATACGGATAGGGTCATGGCGCCACTGCCCCCGGCGCTTGCCGCAGGCACACCCGAACCGGTCGCAATACCTATCCAGCCCGCGTTGCTCTGCGCCGTCCAGCCGCAACCGCTTGCTATCGCCACGGACACCGAGGCCGTACTTGCGCTCGAGCCGAAAGACAAGGTGGTGGGCGTTACCGAATAGTTACACGCATTGGGTGCTGTCACGATCGTCTGCGCCACCGAAACAGTGTTGCTGGCGCGGTGAGGATCCGGATGACCGCTTGCCGGCGCAACGGCCGCCGCAAAGTTGAGCGTCGGCTCGTTGCCCAGGCTCGCCTGAGGTGCGGTGCCTCGGGCAGTCAAGGTGATTCCGCCCCCTGCCGGCCAGCTGGCAAGCGATACCCCGCGAAGCAAAGCCGCAGCGGTCAGATTTGCCGCGCTCGGGCACACTGCGGAATAGCGGCCAGTGCAGGTAACAGTCCAGTTGGCGGTCTCTTTTGGCAGAGCGGCGTAGAAGGTTCCTCCGTCGGCTTTGCCGGGGCCGTTGTTGCTGAAGACGAATTCAGCCATGATTTCCGACCCGCTCTGCACGCTTGCGCCCGGATAGGAATAGCTCGCATGGAGATCCCCACCCGCGGTGGGTTTCATCGGGGAGCAGAACTTGACGCCTTCCTCTTTATACCCAAAGAACTTGGTCCATCGCCAATAACTGTTGTAGCTTGGCGTGATCAAGTGGTTTTCATCAGCAGCCGACCCTGGATCGTAGCGGTCGTTGTAAGCGCGATAGACCGGATAGAAGTTGGCCGGGCAGTTCCCCAACCCATCCGGCAGAACGGTGTAGAACTCGACTCTCTCGAAAGCCCAGCCGAGTGCCGGGTCGTTCGTTGGGTTCAAACCTTTCAACCAGTCGCACTCCGCCTGCCCGCCAGTATAGAAATGGCTGTTGGGTTTTTGTGAATAGAAGCGACACACGCCGGCGGCCCCCGCGGGGGCGCCATTGGGCGAGGCATACGCACGGAAGAACCGGCCGGTCAAGTACCAGCCCGCCCCCGCGCCTCCAGACAGGATAAAGGCGCGCTCCGCATCCGCCGAGGAAATGAAAAAGTGCCCTGTTCCCTGGACGCCGTAGCCATTCTTGATCGTCGGGTTGTAGAACTCCGTCACGAGCACAGCGTTGCCAAAGACGGAGGTGGGATCTAGAACCCGGGTGAGGCTGAGACTGTACATCGGGCGCTCTATTGCCAGCTGGCCCTGGCCGTTGTTGCCCCAGTTGGCCAGCCGGCCGTCGGCGGTGATGGCGACCCCGTGCACGCGCTTGGTGCTCGTCAGCGACAAATCGCGCAGAAAGGCGTTGAGGCGAGGGCGCGCTTCGATGGTTCCGGCGCCGGGGCCGGTGAACTGGGAAATATTGGACCCCCAAACCCAGAACGTGCCGTCGGTCTTGGTTACGAAGCTGGTGCTCAAGCCCGCGCTGACCAACTGAACCCCAGAGGTCACGAGGACCGGCGTCAGGCGATCGGTGGTGGTGCCGTCGCCCAATTGCCCATCGTTGTTTCCTCCCCAGGCCCAGAGCGTGCCATCGGTCTTCACTGCCAGGGAGTGCTTGCGCCCGGCTGCAATGGCTCGTACACCCGTAAGCACCTGCACTGGTGTTGAGCGCGAGGTGGTCGTGCCGTCGCCGAGTTCGCCATTGACGTTGTAGCCCCACGCCCACACGGTGCCATCGGTCTTCAGTGCCAGTGTATGGTAATAGCCCGCCGCGACCGCTTGTACCCCATTCATGACCTGTGCAGGCGTCGATCGATCGGTGGTGCTGCCGTCACCCAGTTGTCCATCGTAGTTTCGGCCCCAGGCCCACAGGGTGCCATCGGTTTTGATCGCGATCGAATGCAACTCGCCGGCACCGGCTTCACGAACGCCGGTGAGAACCTGAAAGGGCGTGCCGCGAGCCGTCGTGCTCCCGTCGCCTAGTTGGCCATAGTCATTGTCTCCCCAAGCCCATAGCGATCCGTCCGTCCGGACCGCCAGAGAGTGGACTTGCCCCGCGGCAACGCTGCGAACTGCGCTCAGAGCCATAACTTGGACCGGTGTGGCTCTGGTGCTGACCGTAGAACCGTCTCCCAGCTGCTTTGCGGAATTGCTGCCCCACGCCCACACGGTGCCGTCCGACTTCACGGCAAGGGAGTGGAAGCCGCCCGTTGCCGCAGCCTGAACGCCGCTCAGCGGGTAAGTCGGAGCACCGCGATTGATGGTGCTGCCGTCGCCAAGCTGGCCGAGCTCGTTTTGCCCAGAGGACCACATCGTCTCGTCACTCTTGAGAATCAACGAAAAATACGTTCCAGCGGCTACCGCCGATGCGCCAGTGGTCACTTGCACTGGTGTGAGCCTCTGTGTGCTGGTGCCGTCACCGAGTTGCCCGTAGCCGTTGTAGCCGAAGGCCCAAACCGAGCCGTCGGTTTTGCGCACCAGCGAGTGGTAACTCCCAGCCCGGACTTCGACAGCCCCAGTCATGATCTGGGTTGGAACCTGTAGACCACTGGTTGTGCCATTGCCCAACTGCCCGTTGCCGTTGTATCCCCAGACCCAGACCGAATTATTGGTCTTGACCGCAATGGAGTGATATCTCCCGCCAGCCGCCTGATGGACTCCCGTAGCCACTTGAACCGGCGTGTTGCGGTCGGTGGTGGAGTTGTTTCCGACCTGCCCGCCGCTGTTCGCGCCCCACACCCAAAGGGTACCGTCGGTCTTGAGGGCCAGCGAGTGGTTGTCGCCAGCGCTGATTTCTTTGACTCCGCTGGCAATCACCAGAACGGCGCTGTTGCGTTGCGTCGTGCTGCCGTCCCCAAGCTGACCATATGTGTTGCTTCCCCATGCCCAGACCGAGCCGTCGGTCTTCAGTGCCAGCGTGTGCGACGCGCCCGCTGCCACTGCCTTGACATTGGTGAGGATCTGTACGGGAGCGCTGTGGTTCGTGGTGTCACCGGTTCCCAGTTGGCCTGAGGTGTTGTAGCCCCACACCCACAGCGTGCCGTCGGTCTTCACCGCGATGGTGTGGCCTCCGCCGCCCGCTGCCGTGGCAACGCCATCGAGCACTTTCAGCGGCGTGGCGCGACTGACGTAGCCGCCATCGCCCAGGGTTCCAAGGCCATTGGATCCCCAAGTCCAGAGCGTGCCATCGTCTCGAATCAAAAAAGCATGATCCGAACCGGTGCCTATCTGCAACCCATAGGCACAGAAGGCTGATGAGAGCCCGAGGACTGTCGCTATCAGCCGTCGCGCCATGGGTTGGCCATGACGTTTGCATGCCGCGAAAAGCGATCCCAATGATTTTTTGAAGAGTTTGGTGCTCATGTTAATCCCCACCCGATTTTGCATCCGCTCCTCCCCGAAGCGAGAGGCGCGAATGCCGATCGATGAATCCTGCGTGCAATGTGTCTATTGTGACCGCCCAATGCTACGAGTGCATGTTAGCGCCCGCCTTGGGTCGACGCAATGGCCAATAATCAGAGTATTGACGGCCTGGCACGAGACACCTTTAGTCCGCCGATCTCGGGGCTGGATTTTCCCAATGAAGACGCATAGACTCAAAAAATTATCACCGCCTGCCCTAACGCTGAGCCGCCGTTCATGCTTGCGCGACTAAAATTCTTGGTACTTTTTCTTGCTTGGGCGTGCTCCTTGGGGTGCGCGCCGGCGGTGCGCGCGTTGACTCAGCCCAAGGCACCCCAGACCAGTGAAATACCGCGCGTGGCGCTGGTGATAGGGAACAACGATTATCAGCAAGTCCAGAAGCTCAACAATGCCGTGCCTGATGCCAGGGCAATGGCCAAGGAGTTTCGCGCGCTGGGCTTCGATGTAATCGAGAAGATCAACGTCGACCAGCGGGCGATGAAAGCGGCGGTGCGCGAATTCGTGAAGCGCGTGGGCAATGGTGGGGTGGGGGCGTTCTTCTACGCCGGCCACGGTGTCCAGGAGGGCGGCGACAATTATCTCCTGCCCGTCGACATCAGCAAGCTCACTGATCCGGGCGCGCTAGTGGACGAAGCGGTGGAGCTGAACAGCGACATCATGGCGCGGGTTGGGCAGGCCGGCGCGAAGTTCTCCTTGCTGGTTATCGATGCCTGCCGCGACAACCCGTTTCCCAAGCGCGCTGGACGCAGTGTGGGCGGCACCCGCGGGTTGACGGCGGCCGCTGAAACGCCGGAGGGGATGGTCGTCGTCTATTCCGCGGGCGTAGGACAGCAAGCGCTCGATCGGCTTGACGACAACGACCGCAATCCGAACGGCCTATTTACGCGAGAATTCGTCGTCGAGCTGCGCAAACCCGGCGTAGAAGTGGCCGAAATGGTGCGCAACGTTCGGCAGCGGGTGAAGGCGGCGGCCGCCACCGTGCAACACGAACAAACGCCCGCTATCTATATCCAGGCAGATCGCTTTTACTTGGTGGCGCCGCCGCCGCTACCCGAGCCGCCGATCATGCCCAGTTCCGAGGACGCGCTTTGGGCTCAGCTCGACAGCGACAAACCCTGCGAGTACCAGGCTTACCTGGAGGAATACCCCAAGGGCAAGTTCGCGGCATTGGCGCGCATCCGTGCGCGTGACTGTATCCCCACGGCGCGCGTGGCGCCGACTGCGGCGGTGGCGATGACCACACCGCCGGCGGCGCAACAGCGCCCCCTCAGTCTTCCGCCCGCCGCCGCAGGGCGCGATGAGCGCGCCGCCGTTCCTATAAAAGAGCCGCCGCCGGCCAAGGCTGCACCAACGGAACAAGTGGCGAAGGCGCTGGCTCCTGCGCCGGCACCCGTACCAGCGAAAGCGGTGGAACGTAGGGAACAGACAGCGCAGGCAGCGGTTCCGCCCGCCGCAGCCAACGTGCCGACAAAGGCGGCGCCGAAGGGGAAATCGTCCTCACAAACGGTTGCCAAGGAAACAACGATGGCACCGAGCAAGTCGGGCCCGTTCTCGTCGGTAAAGGACAGTGAGCCCAGCAAGAAGGCGGTCGAGTCGCCAACGAGCACAGCTTCTGCGGATTCCTTCCTTGAACTTCCCCTGCCCGCGCTGGTGGCCCCTCCCGCCGAGGTTGCGGAGAAGTCTCCGCCCCGGGAGGTGGGTCGAAAGAAACCATCTCCCGTGACCGCACCGCTCAAGCTCGAAATCACACCGCCGCCGAGAGAAGAGAAGATTCAGGTGGCGATGCTCGCGCCGGCCAAGGATGCGCTTGCTTCCATCCGGACCAAACGCGAGCCTGGCGATCAGCCCGAACTCAGGGCGGGCGACGCTTGGACGTTGCAGCGTGTCGACCTTTACACCGGTTCCATCCTGGCCGGGTGGCAAGAACGCCTGCATTCGATCGATGGCACCTTGGCAAAACTTGATTCGAGCACCAAGGTTGGACGATCGGTCACTTCCGGCCTGGTGGATCTGGATCTGGCAACCTGGCGTATCGAAAGCGCGCGCATCATCGAAGGCAAACCCGTTCCGCTCACGTTTCCGCTCTCGGTGGGGAAGAGTTGGGAATACAGCTATCGGCGCAAGCGTAACGATGATTTAGGCGTTACCCATTACCATGTCAAAGCGACCGTGGATGCGTGGGAGAAAGTGGAAACCCCGGCGGGCGTTTTCGACGCCTTCAAGGTTGTTCACATCATGCATTACGAAACCCAGAAAGAGGGCCGCAACTGGTCGAGCGCATCGGAACAGGTCTATTGGTATGCGCCCGCGGCTCGTCGCTGGGTGCGGCGCGATTTCATCGACCGCGACAGCCGCGGTCGCATTGCCGACAAGTATCGAGAAGAAGTGATCGGCGTCAGTCTCAGTCAATGAGATTTGTTGTGGCGTGCGCCTGCCCTCCCAGGAAGCTCTTGCACGCTTCGACGCCTGGCCGGCTGCTTCAGGTAGCGGTCGAGGATTCTGTAGACGTCAAAATCGAAAGCGGTCGGCCGCGGCATTGCCAGGATCTCGAGCAAGTCCGTCTCGTCCCGCGCGCTCCCCAGATGGCGCCACTGGTCGAAGATTTCCGCACAGTTCCGACGCGTCTCCGGGTGCACTTCGCGAATGCCGATGGCGCCTCGATAGGGCCAAGGCTTGATTCGGTAGGGCAGGAGAGCCTGTGCCAGGCGCAGAGTGTGGGTGAGGGCGTCTTCTTCCCCCACGCAAGCGCCGCGGCACTTGCGAATTTGCCGGGCAAAGCATGGCCCGCTGCGCTTTTCCAGACCCAGCACCTTCCAGCATAGCCCCTGTTCCGCGGCGAGATGCGCCAGGGTGGCGCGTGCCTTGGCGCGAGAGGAAAACGGGCCAAACCAGTCCGCGTCCACCCCAGGGTCGCCGCTCCTGGCGTCGACCCAGCGCAGCTCGCCGCTTCCCGGGTCGAGACACAGCGCGATCGGTTGTTCCAGTTTGCGCAGCTGGCGGTTGTAGAGCGGCTGCAGCTCTTTGACCAGCGCCGCTTCGCGCAACAGCGCGCCCAGTTCGCCGCAGGTTTCCTCGAACTCGATGCGCTGAACTGCGGCCGAGAGTTTCAGATCTTTGCCGCTGCGGTGATCGCCCGAGAAGTGTGCAAGCACGCGCTCGCGCAAATTGACGCTCTTGCCGACATAGATGGGCAAGCTATTGAGGCCATAGAAAAGATAGATGCCCGGTCCCTCCGGCAGGGCTTTGATTTGCTCGGGCGGCAGCTGCGGCGGAAGACTGGGTGTCTTGAGCAGGCGCTGGACCGCGGCGCTGAATGCCTCCTCTCCATGCTCAGTGCGTGCCACCTGCAGGAACTGCCAAACTAGGCGCACATCGCCCAAGGCCCGATGCCGGTCGACCACGCTGAGGCCATGCCGGGCAGTTAGTGCATCCAGGCCGTGGCCGCGCTGTGCCGCGTACAGGGCGCGGGAAAGGCGCACCGTGCAGAGTGTCGGTGCTTGGAAGCGGGCGCCTAGGCGCCGATATTCGTTCTTGAGAAAGCCATAATCAAAACGCGCGTTATGCGCGACCAGCACCCGGCCATCGAGTCGGCTCCATAGCTCTTTGGCGATTTCCGCGAAACGCGGCGCGTCGGCCACCATTTCATTGCTGATTCCGGTCAACGCCTGTATCGCGGGCGGGATCGAAATCTCCGGAAAAACCAGGCTGCACCATTCGTCGGTCATTCGGCCATCTTCCACGCGCATCACCGCGACTTCGGTGATGCGGTCGCCCACTGGGCTTACACCAGTGGTTTCCAGATCGACGATACAAAAAGGCGGAATGCTCATGTGCATTGGAGAAGTTCACGCCAAGGGCTGGCGAAGCCTTGGTATTGACCTCGGAACGATCGTTCGATATTCTAACACTGTCCCCGCTGAATGAGCAGCAAGAGCCGCGTATGAGCCATGACCGCCAATATCTCGAGAAGCTACAGGACTATTACGCGCGTTACCGAGTCTTGCCGTCCTATGCCGCAATGGGCGAGCTCTTGGGGCTGCGATCCAAATCCTCCGTTGCAGCGTTAGTCGAGCGTCTGAAGGAGGCTGGTTTTGTCGAAGCCACACCGGGGCGGCGGCTTGCGCCCACCGCGCAGTTTTTTGGCCGCGCCATTGCGAACTCGCCAGTCCGCGCGGGTATGCCGCAGGCCGCTGAGGCGGGAAGCTCCGAAACGATATCTCTGGACGGATACCTCGTGGAGAAGCCCTCGCGAACGGTGTTGATTCGCGTAAGGGGCGATTCGATGAATGACGCCGGCATACTCGATGGCGACCTTGCCGTCGTGGAATGCACTCCAAGTGCCAAGCGTGGCGATATCGTTGTGGCGATTGTGGACGACGAATTCACCCTCAAGCGACTCGATACCGAGCGCGGCCGCTTCGTGCTTAAACCTGAGAACAAGGCCTATCCGACCATACGCCCGCAAGGAGCGTTGGAAATCTTTGGCGTGATGGTGGGCCTCGTGCGCAAGACCGCGCACTGACCGCGCACTTGCCGCGCTCGCCCAATCGAAACAGCGTTGCGGTTGCCTGTGGTCGGCACTTTCCGCCCGGTTTCCCCTGCCCAATTGTGGCGGTGGTGTCAGCGAGTCACGACCTCGGGTCTTGAGCTTCTTGCAGCCTTCGAGGCGGACGCGGTGCCCGTTCTAACGCTCGCAATCGGGTTGCCGGGGCGTGGTTCTTGCATCTGCGGCAAGCTGCGGACGCCGCGAGATGCGCAAGGGTGTGCCGCGGTGCGGTATGATCACCCCCTGGCGCAAGCTCTCGGCAATGCCCGGAACAGCATGCGCTCGCAGACGGAGGCTTCAGTTGGAGGATCCCCAGGTGGCTCGGAATCGGGTTCGGTAGTCCGGTGAAGCGCTACGTAACTCGGGATTCAGAGGAGCCGGGCGGCACTGCTGAGGGCGAAAAAGCTTGAACGGACTGGAAGAGAGAGTAATGAAATCGTTGTCTAATCGCAGTGCAGTGGTGACCGGGTCCACCAGTGGCATAGGCTTGGGCATTGCCGAGGCTCTGGCCGCGGCGGGCGCCAATGTGATGCTAAACGGTTTTGGAAAGGCGGCGGAAATCGAGGCACTGAGGCGCCGCGTGGGTGAACAGTACGGCGTGCTGGCGGCTTATCATCCTGCCGACATGTCCAAGGGCGTGGAAGTTGCCGCCATGGTTCGCCGTGCTGAACAGGAACTGGGTGCCGTGGATATACTCGTCAACAATGCCGGCATACAGCACGTGGCGCCGGTCGACGAGTTCCCCGACGAGAAGTGGGAAGCGATCATCGCAATAAACTTCTCCTCGAACTTCTACGCGATCAAGGCGGCGCTTCCGGGAATGAAGAAGCGGGGTTGGGGCCGCATCATCAACATCGCTTCCGCTCATGGCCTCGTGGCGTCCCCATTCAAGTCGGCCTACGTTGGCGCCAAGCACGGTGTCGTTGGCTTGACCAAAGCGGTCGCGTTGGAGACTGCGGAGACGGGCATCACTTGCAACGCCATTTGCCCCGCCTACGTCGCCACCCCCCTGGTCAACGCGCAGATCGATGCACAGGCGGAGGTTCACAATTTGCCGCGCGACCAGGTCATTCGCGAGGTCATCCTTGCGGCACAACCGAACAAGCGCTTCGTGGGCATCGATGAAATAGGCGCCCTGGCGGTTTATCTCGCCTCGCCGTTAGCCGCCTCGATCACCGGCGCCGCTTTGTCCATAGACGGCGGCTGGACGGCCCGCTGATTGTGGAGGCAGGGTGTCGGTCACGCGAAAGATCAAGGTTCAATCGTTTCTTGGCAATCTGCCGCTCTTCAACGATCTCGCCGCCGAGGAGCTGAACCGCATCGCCATGGGCACCGCGGAGCTGCATTTGCAGCGCGGCGACATGCTCTACCGCAAGGGGGAACAAAGCACGGGGTTGTATTGCGTGGTCTTCGGACAGATCAAGCTCTCGTCGACTTCTGCACAGGGCGACGAGAAGGTGGTCGAGATCATCGGCCCGGGAGCAAGTTTCGGCGAGGCGGTGATGTTCATGGAAAAGCCGCACATCCTTTTCGCCCAGGCGCTTGCCGACTCTCTATTGCTGCAGGTTTCCCGCCATTCCATCTTCGAGGAAATCGATCGTGATCCTGCTTTCGCCCGCAAGCTCCTGGCTGGTTTGAGCCGGCGCTTGCATAGTCTGGTGAGTGATGTCGAGTGGTATTCGCTGCGCTCTGGCGCCCAGCGTGTGATCGGCTATTTCTTGCGCCAACCTTTGGAGAGCGACGCCAACGGCAAGGCCTATCATCTGAGTTTGCCGACCAGCAAGAACATCGTCGCTTCGCGGCTGAGCCTTACTCCCGAGCATTTCTCGCGCATCTTGCACGAGCTCGTGGAGAACGGTCTGATCGCGGTCAAAGGGCGCGAGGTCGCGCTTTTTGACGTCGAGAAGTTACGAACCTATACCGGCTGACCGCCGCCGCAGCTTCGGTTCCGGCGTGCTGCCTGACACTGCCGACGGCAAAGGGCCGGGGTGCTTTGCCCTGGCGGGGTGGCCAAAGTCAACCGCTGAGCGGGCGAGGATGATTTCTGTGGCCATGGAGCTCTTCTGGCAGGCAGTGTTGATCGGTCTAGCGGTGGCGGCGCCGGTAGGCCCGATGGCGCTTCTGTGCCTGGAGCGAACGCTCGCACGCGGACCGCTAGCCGGCTTTGTTTTTGGTCTGGGCATCGCTTGTGCGGATGCGAGCTATGCCTTGGTCGCGGCCTTTGGCGTCCACGCACTGACCCAAGTTTTGCTTGCGGCCATCTTCTGGATTCGGCTGCTGGGCAGCTTGGCCATGTTGGGTTTTGGGATCTGGATTCTCTTGCAAAGGCCCGCAGGAGAGCCTGCGCGCCCGACGGCAGCGGGCAACTGGCGGGCCTTCGGCGCCGCCTTTGGTCTGACTTTGGCGAATCCACCGACGGTCGTGTTTTTTGCCGGCGTTTTTGCTTCGCTTGCCGGGGGCGATACCACGGCATCGCCGGCGGCCTTCACGCTGGGTGTGTTGACCGGGTCCGCCTTGTGGTGGCTCGTCTTTTCCATGCTGGCGGCGAAGAGCGCGAGCCTCTTGGCGGGACCGCGACGGATTTGGGTCAATCGGTTGGCGGGTGGCGCAGTGGTGGGCTTTGCGCTGGCCGGCCTGGGCGAGCTACTGCGCTGATAAGGCGATCGTTCAGCGAATTTGCGGTTCGTCGGTGTTTAGATGGCTCGTTGCCTTGTCAGGGCGTGCGCTGTCCACAACGCGGCGGTCAGAAGCAGGACTGCGCCCGCTTGATGGGCGGCGGCCAGCGGAACCGGGACCACCAGAAGAAGCGTCGCTATGCCCAAGGAAATCTGCAGAATCAACGCCGCCAGGAAGAAATGCGCCGCTAGTCTTGCCTGCGGGGTGAGGGGCAGACGCTGGCTGCGCCACCAGAACCAGGGCACCAGGATGGCCAGCGCCCAGGCAATGAGACGGTGGTCGAATTGCACCGTGGCCATGTTATTAAAGAGGTTCGCGTACCAGGGATCGAGCATCCAGATCTCGGGAGGAATCCAGTACCCGTTCATCGTCGGGAAAGTGTTGTAGGCGAAGCCCGCGCGTATTCCGGCAACCAGCCCGCCGGTGAGGATCATAAAAAAGACCAGGGCGCTCAGCCAGACGGCATGATGTTGCAGGCGCTGGATGTCGGGGTCTATCTGCCGAGCCGCCGGCCGCGGATGGAGCATGCTGAGCGCAATCCAAAACATCGCGGCGTAAATGATCACGGCTAGCCCGAGGTGGGCGGTGAGGCGGTATTGACTGACGCGCGGTTCGTCGACCAGTCCGCTGCTGACCATGTACCACCCCAGGGCGCCTTGCAGTGCTCCCAGCAGGAAGATGCCGAAGAGCTTGAGCGTCCAGCCGGCGGGAATACGCCGGCGCAGAACAAAGTAGAGAAAAGGAGCGAAATAGGCTAGGCCGATCAAGCGACCCAGAAGGCGGTGGAAATACTCCCACCAGAAAATCCCCTTGAAGTCTTCCAGGGACATTCCCTGATTGACCTTTTGGTACTCCGGAGTGAGCCGGTACTTCTCGAAGACGTCGAGCCACTGCGCTTCGCTGAGTGGAGGCAGCGTGCCGACCAGCGGCTGCCATTCAACGATCGACAGGCCCGAGTGCGTCAGCCGGGTGATACCGCCCACCACCACCATGGCGAAGACCAAGGCACAGCAAGCCAGTAGCCAGACGGCGATATGGCGGCGGGCTTGCAGTTTTCGTTCCCAAGCGATAGAGGCGGCAGATTGTTCCGGAGCCGATGTGGTGGAAGGCTGGGTCCGGTCGGAGGGGGGCGGCACCATGATGAAAATGAAGAAGTGGAGTGTGGTGGTCAGGCAAAAAACGGCCCGCGCATCGTGCCAATATGCACGCGTGCGGCGATGTTGTGCCCCAAATGCGCTACCTGTTCCTTGACGAGCATCAAACCATTTTTCTTGAGCAGCGGTTAAATTTACGTGTCGCGGCTTCTGCGCGTGGCGGTTGCGCGACCTTATCACGAAGCGGATTCGCAGGGTACCTTAAACGGAGGGAAAGATGGCCAATGCTTCTCCACAAAATCCAAACGATGACTTGAGCGACGAACCCATACACCCTATGCAGCAGCTGCTGGACAACCCCTATGCCTTGCTCTTCTTGGGCGTGGCGATGCCCACGGTGTTGTATATCGTTTGGGGGGTCATGGAAATTGTCGGCATTCCCATTGCCAAGTAATCTCGGCTAACGGTTTTCGAAGAGGGAGCACTAAATGAGCGCCATACTGCCACCAGCAGCAAAACATTGGTGGAAACAACCGCTAGACCGCGTCGAGGGCACCTGGATCGTGATCGCCCTGGTCTGGTGCCTGATCATGTTCTTCATGATGCCCTACTGGCACGTCTACGGTAAGCAAAACCTGTCCAACGAAGCCTATCGCTCTACCCCCGAGGCCTTTACCAAGAAGGCCCAGGAGATGGTCGACAAGCATACGGTTCGCAAGGAAACCGCGCAGGAGATTCCGGTGGTCCATCCACCCGCGGGTTCCGATGTCTACCTCATTGCCCGCTTATGGCAGTGGTGGCCGATTCTCGAGCTCGAAGCGGGCAAGAGCTATCGCCTGCACGTGATGTCCATGGATTGGTTGCATGGCTTTTCTTTGCAACCGGAAAACATCAACATCGAGATTCACCCGGGGTACGAACATGTGATGACCATCACACCGACTAATCCGGGCACCTACTCGATCATCTGTAACGAGTTCTGCGGCATCAATCACCACACGATGGCCAGCAAGCTCTATGTGACCAAATAGAAGGGGGATACGGAAAATGGCTGTCAATCGGATGTTCCGCGTCTGCCCGACGACGGGCTTCAAAGTCCACCAACCGTCTGAGACGCTGATCAAGCTCAACGCCGTCACCGCGGTGGTGGCCTTGCTGGTGGGCGGTATTCTCGCCCTTTTGGTGCTGCTGACGCGCTGGCAAGCCGTCCACCTACTGCCGCCGGATGCGTTCTACATGGTGCTCACGGCGCACGGGCTCAACATGCTGGTGTTCTGGATCATCTTTTTCGAGGTGGCGATCCTCTACTTTTGTTGTACGGTTTTACTCAACAATCGTCTGGCCACGCCAAGTTTTGCTTGGGCGGCGTATGTGCTGATGCTGCTGGGTGCGCTCATCAACAACTATGCGGTGATGATCCGTGGCGATTCGAGCGTGATGTTCACCTCCTACGTGCCCATGGGCGCGCACTGGAGCTTTTACCTCGGCCTGATCCTGTTCGCGGTGGGCGCGCTGATCGCCTGTTTCGTGTTCTTTGGCTCTTTGATCACTGCCAAAGCCGAACGCACCTTCAACGGTTCCGTTCCCCTGGTGACCTTCGGAGCGATCACGGCCGCGATCATTGCGGTATTCACCATCGCGGCGGGCGCCATCATCCTGATTCCGACGTTCTTCTGGTCGGTCGGGCTGGTGAGCCACATCGACTCGCTGATGTACCGCACGGTATGGTGGGGCTTTGGCCACTCGTCACAGCAGATCAACGTCTCCGCCCACGTCGCGGTGTGGTACCTGATCGCGGCAGTGGTCTTCGGTGCCAAGCCGATGTCAGAGAAGGTGAGCCGCACAGCTTTCCTGCTCTACATCCTGTTCCTGCAACTTGCGTCCGCGCACCACCTGCTGGCGGACCCGGGCCTCACCTCGAACTGGAAGATTTTCAATACCTCCTACGCCATGTACCTCGCGGTGCTGGCTTCGATGGTGCATGGCCTGACGGTGCCTGGCGCGATTGAAGTCGCGCAGCGGGAGAAGGGATACAACAAGGGCTTGTTCGAATGGCTGCGTAAGGCACCCTGGGGCAATCCAGTGTTTTCCGGGATGTTCATCTCGCTGATCGGCTTCGGCTTCCTCGGCGGCATTTCGGGCGTGATGATGGGTACCGAGCAGTTGAACCTGATCATCCACAACACCATCTACGTGCCGGGCCATTTCCATGCGACAGTGGTGGTAGGAACCACCATGGCGTTCATGTCGCTGACCTACATCGTGGTGCCGCTCATTTTCCGTCGCGAGTTGATGTTTCCCGGCCTCGCCAAGTGGCAACCCTACCTCTTCGGTCTGGGTATGTCCGCCTTCTCCCTCTTCATGATGGGGGCTGGTACCTTGGGGGTGCCGCGCCGGCACTGGGATATGTCGTTCGCTGGTGCGCTCATGCAGCACGAGTTTCCGGGTACCGCCTGGCTAATGATGACCCTGATGGCGATCTCCGGCCTGGTGGCGGTCATCGGCGGCGTGGCCTACCTGCTGATCACGGTTTGTTCGGTGTTCATCGGCAAGAAGATCAGCACGCCGGACTTCAAGCACATCAGCGCCAGGGACAATGCGGTGGCGCCGGCGGCAATGCCCGAAGTGCCGGTCGTATCGCACGGCAATATCGGCAGCGCTGGTTTTGTCGCGCCGGGCACGTTCGTGCTGGCGATCGGCTTTCTAATCTCTTTCGTGCTGTACTACTTCGTCAACTGGAAATACCTCTCCACCGTTTGGCCCATGAATTGAGCTAGACGGCCAAGGCGGCGGATTTCGGTGCATGCGCGCGCCGGATCCGCCGCCCCCTTTTCATGAGCGGCGCTGCTTATTTGCCTCCGATTCTGGCCTCTGGCCGCGCCGCACTGAACCGCCCCCAATCCCTGCTTTCGTTTAGGGTCATCCTTTCCCAAAAAACGAGCCAGGGGGTGCTGCTTCTGCTGTTGGGGTTATTCTGCGGCTTTGCCCAGGCTCAGGGCGCGGCGCCGGCGTTTGATCAGAAAGAGGCCCTGCGCATCAGTCAAGCGGCGATCGGCCGCTCGCCCGGTGACCATTCGTTTGTCGATCGTCATGGCCGCCCTTTGCGGCTCCACCAACTGCGCGGCAAACCGTTGCTGGTGAGTTTCGTGTATACCGGCTGTTTTCAGGTCTGTCCGGTGACCACACAGTTTCTCGCCGAGGCGGTCACCAAGGCGCAAAAAGCGCTGGGCCAGGAGAGTTTCCGGGTCCTGACCATCGGATTCAATCAACCCTTCGACAGCCCTGAAGCGATGCGCGATTTCGCGCTCAAACAAGGCGCTCTGCGCCCGAACTGGGAGTTCGTGAGCGCCGACCCACACACGGTGGCGACCCTCGCCAAAGACTTCGGCTTTGTCTATTTCGCGACGCCGGGCGGTTTTGACCACATCACGCAGCTCACGCTGGTCGACGCCGAGGGTAAGATCGCCACCCAGGTCTACGGAGACAGCTTCGACCTGCAAATGCTGATCGAGCCGCTCAAGGCGATGCTTGCCGGGGAAACGGTGCCCGTGCGCGACCTTTCTGGCTTGATCGAGCAGATTCGCATCCTCTGCACCGTCTATGACCCCGCCTCCGGGCGCTATCGTTTGAATTATGGTCTGTTCATCGAAATTTTCGTGGGGCTCACGGTGGTGGGCGGAGTAATCTATTATCTCATCAGCGAACGCCGGCGCCGTCGGCGAGCAAGCGTCAGCTGATTTTTGTGCAGGAGGTCTGCCATGGTTGCAGTAGCCAAAATGGAACTGGTATGCCCCGCCGGGAGCCTGCCGGCCTTGAAAGCCGCGGTCGACAAAGGCGCGGATTGTGTTTATGTTGGCTTTCGCGACAACACCAACGCGCGCAATTTCAATGGCCTCAACTTTGGCCCTAGCGAAGCTGAGGAGGGCTTACGCTACGCACACGACCGCGGCGCCAAGGTCTTTCTAGCGCTTAACACCTACCCACAATCCGAGCACTGGGAACGCTGGACCGGAGCCATCGACAGCGCTGCGCGACTGGGCTTTGACGCGGTGATTCTGGCTGATCCCGGGCTCATGGCCTATGCGTTGCGACATCATCCCGCGCTGCGCTTGCACCTCTCGGTTCAAGGCTCGGCCAGCAATTACGAGGCCATCAATTTTTATCATGAGCGCTTTGGCATTCAGCGCAGTGTCTTGCCGCGTGTGCTGTCCATGGCCCAAGTCGAGCAAGTGATCGCCCACACGCCGGTGGAGATTGAGGTATTTGGATTCGGTGGCCTCTGCGTCATGGTCGAAGGACGCTGCTCTTTGTCTTCGTACGTCACCGGTGATTCGCCCAATACCGTCGGCGTGTGCTCGCCGGCCAAGGCCGTGCGCTGGCAACAGACACCACAGGGCTTGGAGAGCCGGCTCAACGGCATCTTGATCGACCGCTACGACGAAGGCGAAAACGCCGGTTACCCGACTCTGTGCAAAGGCCGCTTTGAGGTCAACGACGAGACTTATTACGCCATCGAGGAACCGACCAGTCTCAACACCCTGGAGCTGCTCCCCGAACTAATGCGCTTAGGGGTGGCCGCCATCAAGATCGAAGGGCGCCAGCGCAGCCCGGCCTATGTGGCCAGCGTCACCCGCGTTTGGCGTGAAGCCATCGACCAGTGCGCGCGCGACAGTGCCCGCTATTCCGTGCGCCCGGCCTGGAACGCCGAGCTGGGGAAGGTGTCGGAAGGCCAGCAAACCACTCTGGGCGCTTATCACCGACCTTGGAAGTAGACCCTACGCACCTGCCAGTAACCCGCAACTCTTCATGAAGCTCTCCCTCGGTCCTCTGCTCTACTATTGGCCCAAAGAAACCACCCTAGCGTTTTACCAAGCTGCGGCGGCCTGGCCGGTCGATATCGTGCATCTGGGTGAGTCGGTCTGCTCGCGCCGCTGGCAGATGCGCCTGGGCGATTGGCTCGATCTCGCCCGCCATTTGGCGGCCGCGGGCAAAGAAGTGCTCCTTTCTTCTCTGGCCTTAATCGAAGGCGAAGCAGACCTCAAGAGCCTCAGGCGCTTGGTCGACAACGGCGAAGTTCTCCTAGAAGCCAACGATTTTGGGGCGGTTCGGCTGTTGTCGGGGCGGCAGCATTTTGTTGCTGGCCCACATCTTAACGTCTACAACGCGGCGACTCTGGAGCTCTTGGTAGAAGCCGGGGCGAAGCGTTGGGTCATGCCGATGGAGATGTCGCGAGCACAGTTGCAGGCGCTCAAGGGCGCTCTGGGCATCGCGGTGGAAACCGAGGTCTTCGGTCTGGGCCGCATGCCGCTCGCGTTTTCGGCGCGCTGTTTCACGGCCCGGCACTTCAACCTACAAAAAGACGATTGCCAGTTCAAGTGCATGGACTACCCTGACGGACTGCGCCTGGCTACCCGAGAGGGGCAGCAGTTCTTGGTGCTCAACGGTATCCAGACTCAATCGGCGCGCGTGTACAATCTGGCCGGTGAGGTCGAGGCAATGCGCGCCGCCGGTGTCGATGTTTTTCGCGTGTCGCCGCAGGCACAGGGCACGGCCGAAGTGCTGGGGCTAATGCGGGAACTGATCGACGGCAGTCCCCAAGGCGACCTGCGGGCACAGGAACTTGCTCGCCTGCTGCCCGACGAGAGCTGTGACGGCTATTGGTACGGCCGACCCGGATTGGACCGGGTTGCCTGCGCCAGCTCGACGCCGACGAGCATGCAGAGCTAGAACATGGAGACCGCGATGCACCCTTCCAGCCGCGCCGGGTTTTCGATTCCCGAGCCGATTGGCCACACCCTGGCACGCTTGCCGCAGTTTCCGCCGAGCCTAGCCTTTGCGTTTGGGCTCAATTTGTTCTTGCGTCAACTGGCCGACACAGAAAACCTGCGCGCCCTGCATGGGCGGACCATACGCATTCAAGTGACCGACGCCGGCCTGCGCCTTTCCTTCACGCTGGGGCCGGAGGGTTTCAAGCCGCTGTCCGGCACACCTGATGCTGATGTCTGCATCAGTGCGAGGGCCTATGACTTCGCCATGCTCGCCGCGCGCAAGGAAGATCCCGACACGCTTTTTTTTCACCGCCGTCTGTTGATCGAAGGAGACACCGAACTGGGCCTCCTGATCAAGAACACGCTCGACGCGCAGGAGCCGCCTCGACTTGGTTTGGAGTTTCTAGCTCCAGCGCGTGTCTTGAACGCGCTACGCACCACACTGCGCCGGTAACTCCGGACTTTTCTGCGGCAAATCGAACTGCAAGGCACCGCAGAGCCAGTCTGACGCACTCCTTAAGTGCTCAAGCAAGTCTGAAAAGCCTTGGCGATAACAAGGCCTTGCGCGAGTCGAGACGACGCGCCTTGGGAATAAAGTCCCGCCCAAACTGATTCACGTCAATTCCATCACGGCGGCGGTTTGCTAACCTTTGAGCGTCCTCACTCTTCTCGGGAAGAGTCGAAATGCTCAAGTACATTCAGCGTGCCGGCCAATGGGCCTTCATGCATGTCGAAGGCCCCTTCAACTTGGCCTTTGGCAACCATCTCAATCCGTTTTATTACCTGGGCGCGATCAGCTACTTCATGTTCTGGATCGTGCTGGTGAGCGGACTGGTTCTCTACGCCTTTTTCGACACCAGCGTCCAAGGTGCCTACGATTCCGTGGAGGCCATCACCCACGGGCAGTGGTACTTCGGCGGCATCATGCGCAGCTTCCATCGTTATGCTTCCGACGGTATGGTGCTCACCATGGGGCTGCACCTCACGCGGCATTTCTTCTTCGATCATTACCGCGGCTTTCGCTGGTTTTCCTGGGTGTCGGGCGTGGTCTTGCTTTGGCTGGTCTATGCTTCGGGCATTAATGGCTTCATGTTGCCCTGGGACAGCACCGCGCAGTTCGTGGTGATCGCCACCGCCGAATGGTTCGATATCCTGCCAGTGTTTAATGGGACACTGATCCGCAACTTCATTTTCGAGGGGCAGGTCAACGATCGCCTGTTTTCGCTCCTCTCCTTCATTCACATCGGCTTTCCGCTGGCGGTGCTCGCGGTGCTGTGGGTCCATACCCAGCGTGTGCCGCGGGCCAAGACCAATCCGCCGATACCCATCATGGTCATGGTGCTGGTGACGCTGCTCGCACTATCTTTGATCAAACCGGTGCTCAGTGGCCCCCGTGCCAATCTGGATTCGGCGCTGACCGACATCGATTTCGATTGGTTCTACCTGCCCGCCTATGCTCTGATCTACAAGCTCTCGCCAATGCAGACTTGGTTGATTACGGTTGGCGCTTCGCTGTTTTTTCTGGTCTTGCCCTGGCTGCCGCCCAAGCGCAGAACGGGCCCCAAGCAGGGCTTCCATCTTCTGGTTCAGCCGGATGACCGCATCCTTGGCGTGCGCGAAGGGGAGACCTTGCTCGATGCGGGCTTGCGCGAGGGACTGTCCTTGCCTTTCGATTGCCGCAACGGCGGTTGCAGCGAATGCAAGTGCAAGCTGCTGCATGGGCGGGTCAACTACGGGCCCCACCACCAATCGGCATTGTCGGATGCCGAAAAAGCGGCGGGATTGGTGTTAACTTGCTGCGCCACACCCTTGTCGGATGTCGAGATCGAATATGTGCCCAAGGCTGGTGTCGAGCGGCCACCGCTCCAGACCTACACCGCCCGGGTCGAGCGCATGGAGCGCTTGAGCTACGATGTCATGCAGGTGTTCTTGCGCGTCGAAGGCGGCGAGAAGATCAAGTTTTATGCCGGCCAGTACATCAACATCTTCTTGGACGACGGGCAAAAGCGCGCCTATTCCTTTGCTACCGCACCGGGCAAATCTGGCACCATCGAGCTGCAAATTCGGCTCGTTCCGGGCGGCAAGTTCACTAGCCATGTATTCGAAGCCATGAAGGTGGGCGACGTACTGCGCTTCGAGGGCCCGGTGGGTTCGTTCTTCCTCAGAGAGGACAGCGCAAAACCGATCATCTTCGTCGCGGGCGCCACCGGCTTCGCGCCGGTCAAGAGCATGCTCGAATACGCCTTCGAGGTCGGCCTGAAGCGTGAGATGTACCTCTACTGGGGGGTACGCAAGCGCAAGGACTTGTATCTTCCGGATCTGCCCGAGCAGTGGGCGAAGGAGCATGCCAACTTCCACTTCGTTCCAGTGCTCTCCGATGCCGGACCGGAGGACGCCTGGACGGGCCGAACCGGCTTGGTGCATGATGCCATTCTCGCCGACTTCCCCGATTTGGCGGGTTACCAGGTCTATGCCTGCGGCTCGGTCGGTATGGTTGAAGCGGCCAAGCCCGCCTTCCTGTCGCGCGGCATGCAGCAGGACGATTGTTTCTCGGACGCTTTCCGCCTTGCGCCGCATCTCGTCAAAGCAACGCAAAGCGCCGATATGGTCAAGCTGGGGGGTCAGCAATGAAAACCGTGCTCCGGTATCTGGCGCAAGCGATCATGTACGGCGCCTTTTTCGCTTTTGTGGGCTATTTCTCCACCTCGCCACGCTTCGAACATCTCAAAGACGACGAGGCCTTGATCCGAATTTCTTTCAGCCATGCCGCCCAGCGCGTGGGGGAGTGTCGCGAGCGTAGCGATGAAGAACTCGCCAAGCTGGCGCCCAACATGCGCGTGCGTACGGTCTGTCCGCGTGAACGGGCACCCGTGCTGCTGGAAATCGACATGGATGGCAAGCGGCTCTACAAGCTTGCGGCGCAACCCACGGGCTTGCAGAAGGATGGCCAGTCCACGGTCTACCGGAGGCTGGTGGTGAAAGCAGGGCAGCGGAGCTTTGTCGCTCGGCTGTCCGACCATAGCTCGGGTGCCTTCAATTACACCAAAGAGTTCAGCATCGACCTGGGTGCCGGCAAGGTGATGGTGCTCGATTTCAATGCTGCGCAGGGCGGATTCATCGTCCATCAAGGTTGATGGCAGTACCTCGCCCCATCAGTTTGCGTGAATGGCGAGAATGGGTGACCAAGCCGATGGCGATGCGGGCGGATTCGAAGCGAGTGAAACCTAAAGGCCGAGGTTCGAGGCCGCGATAGCGAGCGCGGCGCACGCCTCCCACTCATGGCCGCCCTCGCCACGAAGTCCATTGCCAGCACCGTCCCCGCCTGGCTCAAGCCCGCGGAGCAGGCGTTCGCTGCTCTAGAGGCGTGGTTCGACCGCGCTTTCGGCTCGGTCGAGAATCCACTGCACCAACTGGGCGCCCTATCGTTCTTATTCTTCTGGATCGCCAGCGCCACCGGCATCTACCTCTATGCTTTCTTCGACACCTCGGTCAATGGCGCCTACGCCTCGGTCGAGCGCCTGACTCGGGAACAGTGGTACCTGGGAGGCATCACGCGCAGCCTCCACCGCTACGCGTCCGATGCTTTTGTGCTCACCATGGTGATCCATCTTCTGCGCGAGTTCGTCAAAGGCCGCTGGCATGGCTTTCGGTGGTTTTCTTGGCTTACCGGTGTACCCTTGATTTGGCTGGTCTACGCCTCGGGTTTAGGCGGCTACTGGCTGGTCTGGGATGAGTTGGCCCAATTCTCGGTGATCGCGACCGCCGAGTGGCTCGACTGGCTGCCCATATTCGGCGAGCCCATCGTTCACAACTTCATCGGGCGCAGCGCCACCACCGATCGCTTTTTCTCGCTGTTGATCTTCCTACACATCGGTATTCCGCTGCTGCTGCTTCTGGGGATGTGGGTCCATATCTACCGCCTGAGCCATGCGCGCAGCAACCCCACGCGGCGTTTGGGCAGCACGGTGTTTGCCGGCCTGCTGGTGCTCTCGCTGGTGAAACCCGCGACAAGCATGGGCCCGGCCGATCTCGATGCGGTCGCACCGGTGCTCGCTATCGACTGGGTGTACATGTTCGCCCACCCGCTGATGTACGCGACTTCACCTGCGGGGTTGTGGTTGCTGAGCGCTGGATTCACTTTCCTAATCTCCATCCTGCCACTGCTGCCGCATCCGCCAGCGCCGGGCAGGGCCACCGTCAACCTCGATTTTTGCAACGGCTGCTCGCGCTGTTTCGACGACTGCCCTTATGTGGCCATCACCATGGTGCCGCGCAGTGATGGGGCGCCGCACCCGCGTGAGGCCCTGGTCAATCCGGAGATGTGCGCGGGCTGCGGGATCTGCGCCGGATCCTGTCCATCCTCAACTCCCTTTCGCACGCAAAAGGAGTTGCGCACCGGTATCGATCTACCCGGCAACGCCATCGACGGTCTGCGTGCTAAACTGGAAGCCGAGCTCAAGGATCTGCAGGGGCGATACCCGCTGGTGGTGTTTGGCTGTGACCATAGCTACCCGGTGGCAACTCTGCGAACCGCAGAGATCGCGACGATCAGTTTGCCCTGCGCCGGCATGTTGCCGCCCGCTTTTGTCGACTACGCACTGAAGAACGGTGCCGCGGGCGTCTTCATCACCGGCTGTGCCGCCGGCGACTGCAACTTCCGCTTGGGCAACCAATGGCTTGCAGAACGCCTGGCGGGGAAGCGGGAGCCGCGGTTGCGCGCCGCGGTCGAGCGGGCGCGGGTGCATTTGGGGTGGTATGCGGCTCATCAGGGCGCCGAGTTGAGCAGCGCCTTGGCGGCGTTTCGCAGCGGGCTCGTAGCGGTAGGAATTGCGCCGAGCTTGGCGCCGAAGTATTGGAATCGACGCAAGGCAGAGGAGAAATCGCTGTGATAGGGGCGCAAGAAATCGTCGCGAGTGCACTACCAGGGCTGGTCCATGCGAGGGATTCTTTGGTTGTGCCTGGCGACGCGCGTCGGCAGCTTGCCCTTACTTGGCTGGGACTGGGCGTTTGTGCGCTGATCGCCTCGGGGTTGTTTTCGATTCTCTTGGTGCTCTCGCGGACGCCGCAAATCGCCAAGCTCATGCCTTTGACTGATTTCTTTCATGTCGCCCTGGTGGTACACGTCGATCTGTCGGTACTGGTTTGGTTTCTTGCTTTCGCTGGAGTGCTCTGGAGCCTTCAGGGTCCGCAGCTTTTGCCGCGCTGGGGTTGGGCAGCGGCCGGTTTGGCGATCTTGGGTACGGCCGTTATGGTCGCCGCACCTTTTGTCGGGCGCGGCGGACCTCTAATGGCAAATTATGTGCCGGTTCTCAACGAACCGGTCTTCCTCAGTGGTCTGGTGCTATTTGCTCTCGGCTGCACTTGGTTGGTTCTGCGTGCGGCAGCCGGCGCTTTCTTGGGGTCGTCAGGTACCAGCCTGGGGTTTGGTCTCAATGCCTCGATAGTCACCACTGCCGTGGCCCTCGGAGCCTTTGCCTGGTCGTATTGGGCCTTGCCCACCTTCATCACCGGCCGAGACTATTACGAGCTGCTTTTTTGGGGTGGGGGCCACGCCCTGCAATTCACCTACGCGCTCTTGATGCTCGTGGCCTGGCTGGTTCTTGCCGAAGCGATCGGCGCACCCCTTCCGCTGCCCGCACGTATCACCAAGCTGCTTTTTGCGCTCGGCGCCGTGCCGGCGCTTCTGATCCCCGGCATCTATGTGTTGCATGACATACGCTCAGGCGAATTTCGCGGCCTGATGACCTGGCTGATGCAGTTCGGAGGTGCCCTGCCGATGGCCCCTTTCCTTCTGGCGGCGACTTGGTCCTGTTGGCGGGGGCGGCGTCTGGGGGCGCGCGAGCGCCCGCTCCATGCGGCGCTCTTGGCTTCGCTATTGCTTTTTTCCGTCGGCGGCTTGTTCGGCCTTTTGATCCGCGAAAGCAGCACGCTCGTTCCCGCGCATTATCACGGTTCGATCGTTGGCGTGACGCTCGCCTTGATGGGGCTTTGCTACTATCTCCTGCCGCGGTTTGGATTCGCCGCAGTGGAATCAGCGGCGGCGCGCTGGCAGCCCCTGGTTTACGCCGCCGGGCAGCTCTTGCACATCGGGGGTTTGGCCTGGGCGGGCGGACATGGCGCCCAACGCAAAGTCGCCGACGCCGTCCAAGGCGTTGCCTCGTTTGAATACAAGGCGGCCATGGGGGTCATGGGCCTGGGTGGGCTCATCGCCATCATCGGCGGGGTGATGTTTCTGGTGATCGTTTTGCGCTCGGTGTATCAGCGCCCAACGCCGAGAGAGCATGCCGGCTGAACCGTCCGTGGCGCCCAGCGCGCTGAGACGACTGGCGACAACTTGCGCACTGTTGGTGCTGGCGGTAGTCGCGGCGAGTGCTTATTTACGATTAGGTCAGGCCGGTTTTTCCTGCGCCGACTGGCCGGCGTGTTTTGGCCATGTCGAAGCCAATCAGAAGGCCTTGGCCGGCGAGCCACTGGTCTTCACCGCTCGGCTGGCCCATCGCCTCGCGGCCATGGGGGTCAGCATCTTGGTGCTGGCGCTCCTTTTCGTTTCCTATCGGCAGCGTGGTCTCGACCCGCGGCCTTGGCGCCTGAGCTTGATGGCGTTGGGGCTGATTCTTTTGCTTGCCCTGCTGGGCCGCTGGACCGCCGGGACGCGCCTGCCAGCCGTTACTCTGGGTAACCTAATGGGCGGGCTCGCCTTGCTCGCGGTGCTGTGGCGCATCCGTGGCCTGGCTGTCGCGCCTCTCCGTCACTCCCGGCGAGGTGTGCTAGTCGGCGTTTGCGGACTGCTCCTGGCGCTGCAAATCGCCTTGGGAGGCTTGGTTTCGGCGCGATTCGCCGGGCCTAGTTGCACTGGTTTTCCGGGGTGTCAAGGGCAGGAATTGGTGTTCGAGCCCCGCCTTTTCAACCCCTTACACGCGATCGACTTCGATGTCAGCGGTGCCGTCCAACGGCCGGCGGGTCTCACCGGATTAGTCGCGGCCCACAGGCTCGCAGCGCTCGTCCTGAGCGCGGCGCTGCTGGCTCTGGCGTGGCAGCGGTGGGCGGCCGGCGGCCCTAGCCGCGTCCAGGCGCCGCGCCTGGTGGTCTTGGTGGGCCTAGCCTACGGCCTGGGTGTTGCCGCGGCCTTGACGGCGCCGCCTTTGCTGCTTGTCTTTGGCCACAATCTGGTGGCTGGCTTGCTCGTGCTCACGGTGAGCGATACAACTTGAGCGGTCGAAGCTCTGGGGAACTCGCTATTCCAGGTTTTGAACTTGTTCGCGCATTTGCTCGATCAGCACTTTCAGTTCCAAAGCGATCTGGGAGAGCTCGGCGTCGACCGATTTGGAGGCGAGGGTGTTGGCCTCGCGGTTAAGCTCCTGCATCAGGAAGTCCAACCTCTTGCCCGCATTGCCGCCGGCCTTGAGCACACGACGCACTTCACCAATATGGGCGCCGAGCCGAGAGACCTCTTCGGCGACGTCGATCTTGGCAGCAAAAAGGGCCAATTCTTGGCGCAGCCGCTCCTCGTCGGCATCAAGCGCGGCATCGCGCAGGCGCGCCGTCAGCTTCTGGGAGTAGCTGGCCTGGATTGCCGGCAAACGGGGGCTTACACGGGCGACGAGGGTCTCCATGGTGGCAAGACGCTCTTCGATCATCAGCGCCAGCTTGCCGCCTTCTCGGCCGCGCATGGCGGTCAGCTCGTCTAGAGCCGCGTCCGCTAGCTCCTCGACGAGTCGAGCCAGATCTTCGAAGCTGGCCGCCGGTTCGACCACTACCCCCGGCCAGCGCAGAATCTCGGCGGCGCTCAGCGGCGCCGTGCCGGGCGCGGCCCGGGCGATTTCTTGGGACAGTGCATGCAACTGGGCCACCAAGGGGGTATTGAGCGCCACGGTCTGGGCGTCCGGTGCGCTACGGTTGAAGGCCACCCGGCATTCAATCTTTCCCCGGGCGAGCCGCCCCGTGAGCTTCTCGCGCAGGGCGGGCTCAATGGGCCGCAGTTCGTCGGGAACGCGAATGAAAAGGTCGAGAAAGCGGTGGTTGACGGCCCGCAACTCGATTTGCAGGCTGCCGCTGGGTAAGTCTCGACTGGCCACGGCGTAGCCGGTCATGCTCAGGATCATCGGTTTTTCCTCTGCCCGGCTTTACTTTATCGTCCGGGTTGTCGAGAATGTATGCGTTAATCATAACCTGCGCAAGCAAGTGCAGGCGAAAGCGCGCGTTTTTACATGGCGGGACCGCTTAACCAGGCATTGCCACCGAATTACCAGTTGCTGAATTACCGCGTCGACAAGCAGATCAGTCGGGGCGGGTTCAGCATCGTCTATCGCGCTTTCGACGAGAACGGCAACACGGTGGCGATCAAGGAGTATCTACCCAGTGCGCTAGTGCTGCGTACCGAGGGAGATATCGTGCGCGCCACCTCCGCCGAGAACCTCAATTCCTTCCGCTATGGAATGAAGTGCTTCTTCGAGGAGGGGCGGGCGCTTGCCAAGATCAATCATCCGAATGTGGTGCGCGTGCTCAATTTTTTTCGCGCCAACGAAACCGTCTATATGGTCATGCGCTACGAGCGCGGCCGCACATTGCAACAGCAGATCCAGCTCAAGCCCGAATCGTTGACCGAGCGTTTCTTGCGCCGCGTATTTACGCAGCTCCTGACCGGTCTGCGGGAGGTGCATACCCACAAACTGCTGCATCTTGATATCAAACCGGCGAACATCTATCTGCGCCAGGATGGGACTCCGGTGCTGCTCGACTTCGGCGCCGCTCGGCAGACCCTGCAATCGACCAGTCAGAGTCGCTTCGCGCCGATGTACACCCCAGGCTTCGCGGCGCCCGAGCAGTACCGCGACCCCGATCGGCTTGGTCCCTGGACGGACTGCTATGGCATCGGCGCAAGCCTTTTCGCGTGCCTGGCCACCTTTGCCCCACAAGCTGCCGACTCCCGCATCGAGGAAGACCATCTGGTGTCAGCAAAGAAGATTTGGGGGGGCAACTACTCCGATGATTTGCTCGAGGTGATCGATTGGTGCCTCAGGCTTGATCCGCTGGAGCGCCCTCAGAGTGTTTTTGCTTTGCAGAAAGCGCTGCGCGAAGCGCCACCCGCCAAGAAACGCAGCGGGCTGGTCGGTCTGGTGCGTAGCAAGTTCTTTTCCGATCTTAAACTGAAGCGGGGGAGCCTCTGATGTTGGCTTCGCTTGCCACCGACCGAAGCGCCTAGTGGGATAAGTAATGCAGTTCACCATTTTTCAGGATAGCCGGAAAGGTTCGCGCAAGATCAATCAGGATCGCGTGGCCTATTCCTACAGTCGTGACGCGCTGCTGCTGGTGTGCGCGGACGGCATGGGAGGGCATTTTGGCGGCGAAATCGCGGCGCAGATCGTTGTGCGTCTGCTGGTCGAACGCTTCCAGGCTGAAGCGCGGCCGGTTCTCAAGAATCCACTCCTGTTTCTGCAGGACACCATGCTGCGTGCTCATTCCGCTTTGGGCCACTATTCCCGGCAGCTCAATCTCATGGAATCGCCGCGCACCACCTGTGTTGCTTGCATCGTTCAACATAGCCACGCCTATTGGGTCCATGTGGGTGATTCCCGGCTCTATCTCATTCGCGACGGCCGCGTGATCATTCAAACGCGCGACCATTCCAAGGTTCAGTATCTGGTCGACCAGGGCGTGATCACCCGTGACGAGGCGGCCACCCACCCCGACCGAAACAAGATCTACAGCTGCCTAGGGGGCTCCCTGGACCCGGTCATCGATCTCTCACGGCGTACTCCGATTCTATCGGGAGACGTCATTGTGCTATGCACCGACGGTGTCTGGAGCCAAGTCCACTCCGAGGAGTTCTGCGAAGTGGCCGCGCATCCGGCGATGCTTGCCGAGGCGCCCAAACTCATGGCCGAAGCCGAGCGGCGCGGCGGCGCGGAAGGCGACAACCTCTCGTCCATTCTGATGCGCTGGGGCCCGGAGCTCACCGACGAGGCGGGCACCACGACCACCATCACCGAGACCATGCCCGCTGGGCAGTTTGCGACTCAGGTCGATCGGCCGATGACCATCACCCAGCGCAAGGACGGTGTGCGCGAACTCTCCGACGATGAGATCGAGCAGGCGATCTCCGAGATCCAGGCAACCATTCGACGTTATGGCAAGTAAGCCTTCCTTGACCGTGTGGGCGGCTTGCCGCAGTGCTGAGAAGGAGCGGTGTGAGCACGATTAGGCAGGTGGTACTCGATACTGAAACCACTGGCCTCGATCCCAAGCAGGGACACCGCGTCATCGAAATCGGTGCCGTGGAGCTGGTGAGCCGGCGCGCGACCGGCAATCATTATCACGTTTACCTCAACCCCGAGAGGGAGATCGATTCCGGAGCTACTCAAGTGCATGGCATGACTTGGGAAGATCTCAGGGACAAGCCGCGTTTCGCGGAAATTGCTACTGACCTTCTGGAATTCCTGCGTGGTGCCGAAGTTCTGATTCACAATGCCCCATTCGATTGCGCTTTTCTCGATCAAGAACTGGGGCTGCTTGGTGTGTCGCCGCTGGTCGAGCACTGCCTCGGAATCACCGATACCCTGCGCTTGGCCAAGGATCTGCATCCTGGCAAGCGCAACAATCTCGACGCGCTGTGCGAGCGCTACGCCATCGACAACGCCAGGCGCACACTGCACGGGGCTCTGCTCGACGCGCAGCTTTTGTCGGAGATCTATCTGGCGATGACGCGCGGCCAAGAATCACTGCTCATGGAGCTAGCGCCGGCCTCGATTGTGTGCATGGCGGCAGGGAGCGAAGCGCGCCCGCCGCTCAAGATACTCGCCGCTGCCGGCGCCGAGGCGGAAGCGCACGTCGCCTATCTCGCCGCTTTGCAGAAGGAGAGCGAAGGGCACTGTGTCTGGCTTGCCGAGAAGTTGTCATGAAACTGCAAAGCCGAGCCGTTAAACTATAAGTCCGGCTTCTTCTGGTCTGCCATGGATTCGGCGGTTCACCTACCTGGCCCAAGCGCGGCCAACTCCCAGTTTCTCAATCGCGAGCTCTCCCAGCTGGCTTTCAACTGGCGCGTGTTAGAGCAGGCCTGCGATCCAAGCGTGCCGCTCTTGGAGCGGCTGCGCTTCTTATGCATCGTGGGGAGCAATCTCGACGAGTTCGTAGAGATTCGCATGGCTGGCCTGCGTGCCCAGGCGCTGGGCGAAAGTGGCGGCCACGCTCGCGCGGATGGCGCGCGAGCGGTTTTTCAGCAGATTGCCCAGGCGACCCAATCACTGGTGGCGGCGCAGTACCAGGCATTCAACGAGCAAATCCTCCCCTTGCTCGCCAAGGAGGGCATCCGCTTCCTGCACCACGTGGAGCGTAATGAGAAACAGCGTGCCTGGGTGGCGGACTATTTCTTCCGCGAGGTCAAGCCGCTCCTCACCCCGATTGGCCTCGATCCGGCCCATCCCTTTCCGCAGGTCTTCAACAAGAGTCTGAATTTCGTCGTCGAACTGTCTGGGCGCGATGCGTTTGGGCGCGATACCACCATCGCCATCGTCAAGGCACCGCGGGTACTGCCTCGGGTAATTGGTCTCCCGCCGGAGCTCGGCGAAGTGGAGATGCCCTTCGTGCTGCTCTCCTCGGTGATACGCGCCCATATTTCCGATTTGTTTGGTGGCCGAGAAGTGCTCGCCTATTCACAGTTTAGAGTCACACGCAATAGCGACCTCTGGCTCGACGAGGAAGAAGTCAAGAACTTGCGCCAGGCGCTATCGGGCGAGTTGCCGCAGCGTCATCTTGGCCAGGCCGTCCGTCTCGAGGTGCTGGCGGACTGCCCGGAGCCGCTTGCCCATTTTCTGCTCACGCAGTTCAATCTCGACTCCGTCGATCTGTATCGGGTCAACGGCCCGGTCAACATGGTTCGCCTTGCCCAGGTGATCGACCAGATCGATCGACCCGACCTCAAGTATCCGCGCTACCTGCCCGGCACTCCTGACCGCTTGCGCGGTGAGCCGGATCTCTTTGCCGCAATCAAGCGGCGCGACATTCTGCTGCACCACCCCTACCAATCGTTCGAGCCAGTCGTGGATTTCTTGCGGCAAGCGGCCGAAGATCCGCGCGTCGTGGCGATCAAACAGACCGTCTATCGCACCGGCACTCACTCGGTGGTCATGGATGCCTTGCTTGAAGCGACCCGGCGCGGCAAGGAAGTGACCGTGGTGCTCGAACTGATGGCGCGCTTCGACGAGGAGGCGAACATCAACTGGGCGGAGCGCCTCGAGCAAGTGGGTGTGCAGGTGGTTTATGGCGTGGTCGGACTGAAGACACACGCCAAGCTCGCGCTGGTGGTGCGCCGTGAAGAGGGCGGCTTGCGCAGCTACGCCCACCTCGGTACGGGCAATTACCATCCTGGCACGGCGCGACTCTATACCGATTTCGGCCTGTTCACCGCACGCAAGGAGATCTGCAACGAAGTGGGCGAGGTATTTCTGCATCTGACCAGCCTCGCTCGAGTCGAACGCCTGCGGCGTCTCTGGCTTGCGCCTTTCACCCTTTCGCGTCGCCTCATTCGTGCCATTCACCAGGAAGCACAGCATGCCCGGGCCGGGCGACCCGCACGTATCATTGCGCGAATGAACGCCTTGCTTGATGAAAACGTGATCACCGCCCTTTATGCGGCCTCACAAGCCGGCGTGGAAATCGATTTGATCGTGCGCGGTGCCTGTGCGCTGCGCCCTGGAGTGGAGGGGCTGTCCGAGCGCATCCGGGTTCGATCGGTAATCGGGCGCTTTCTCGAACATAGTCGGGTCTACTATTTCTTCAACGGCGGTGCGCAAGACGTGTATCTCGCCAGTGCCGATTGGATGGGGCGGAACCTGCACCGGCGCATCGAAGTCGCATTTCCCATGCTCGACCTGGAACTGAAAGCCCGGGTGATCGAGGAGGGTCTAAAGACCTACCTTGCGGATAACCGCCAGGCCTGGCAGTTGCAGCCAGATGGCCAGTATCTGAGGCGTTCCGCACGTCGAGCCAAGCAGGCTTACTCCGCTCAGGAAGCGCTGATGCGACTCCTGGGTGAGGTTCCGGAGGAACCGTGAGATGTCGATGCTGGCGCGAAGGAAGGTGCAATGGAATTGATACTCTGGCGCCACGCGGAGGCCGAGGAAGGTGCTCCGGACCTGGAGCGACCGCTAACCCACAAGGGGCACAAGCAGGCGGGCAAGGTGGCCACGTGGCTGGACCGCAACTTACCTGGGAACTGCCGCGTGCTGGTAAGTCCCGCCTTGCGCGCCCAGCAGACCGCCGCGGCCCTGGGTCGCAAGTTCAAGACCGTCCCCGCGCTTGCGCCCAACGCCAATGTTGCCGACGTGCTTGAAGCAGCGGGCTGGCCCGATGCGCGCGAATCGGTGCTCGTAGTCGGCCATCAACCCACTTTGGGATGGGTGGCGGGTGAACTCCTTGGGGTGGCAGAAGGCAATGTGACGGTCAAGAAGGCGGGAGTCTGGTGGTTCTCGAACCGCGAGCGCGATGACGGGTCGCAGGTCTTTTTGCGGGCGGTTGTGGCGCCGGAGCTCTTGTAACGACCGTCGTGCCGGCAAAGGTTCAGAACCGCGACCAGGCCGCCGGCCCCACGGTGAGCCAAACCAGCCCGGCCAACACCAAGGCGAGAAGCACGGCCGCGCTCCCCAAATCCTTGGCGCGCTTGGAGAGTCGGTGGTCCGAGAGGGAGATGCGGTCCACCGCGGCCTCGATGCTGGAGTTGATGAGTTCCACCACCAGAACCAAAAGGACCGTGGCGATCAAGAGCGCCCGCTCGACGGCGGTGTAGGGCAACAAGAGAGCCGCCGGGAGCAGCAGAATGGCTAGCGTTACCTCCTGGCGAAAGGCGCTTTCGAGGCGCCAGGCGTAACCCAAGCCGGCCAAGGAATAGGCGAAGGCCTGAACGACGCGGCGCCAGCCCGATTTGCCCTTGTGCGGGCTCTCGGCGGTTTCAGCGAGGGAAGGCGAGGTGACTGAGGAACTGCTGGGTGGCGGCTTGCCACGAAAACCCGAGCGCATGCTTGCGCACTCCTTCTCGGTCAAGGGAGGTGGCGGCCAGGCAGGCGCGCCGCAGGTCCGGGTCGAGCACGCCGGCGGCGCTGTCGCCCACTACATCCAGAGGGCCGGTCACCGGAAAGGCGGCTACCGGCGTGCCGCAGGCGATGGCCTCCAGGAGAACCAATCCGAAGGTGTCCGTGCGACTGGGAAACACGAAGACATCCGCGGCGCGGTAGAAATTGACGAGTTGTGTGGGCGCCTGCACGCCGGCGAAGTGCGCTTGCGGGTATCTGCGCCGCAATTGGGCCAATTGCGGACCTGCGCCGACCACCCATTTGCTGCCCGGCAAGTCGAGCGCCAAGAACGCTTCGATGTTCTTCTCGATGGCGACCCGGCCGACATAGAGATGGACCGGTCTGGGCGTGTCCAGGAAGTCGCGAGGGCCGGGAGAGAAGAGCTCGGTATCGACGCCGCGCGACCACATGCCGAGGTTCCTGAAGCCGCGCGCGCGCAAATCCTGGTGAACGACGGCGGTTGGCACCATGACCACCTGAGCCGGGTCATGAAACCAGCGCAGCCAGCGGTAGGACGCTGCCAGAGGCAAACCAGAGCGTGCCTTGACATACTCGGGAAAGCGGGTGTGATACGCAGTGGTGAAAGGCCAGCGCTGGCGCAGGCAGAAGCGGCGCGCCGCCAGGCCCAAGGGGCCCTCGGTGGCGATATGCACCGCATTGGGTGCGAAGGCGGCAAGTCGCTCAGCCACGCCGCGGTAAGGCAGGACGGAGAGGCGAATATCGGGGTAGGTGGGACAGGGCAGGGTGGTGAAGTACTCCGGGGTAATGGTCTGCACCTCATGACCGCTGTCCGCGAGTTGCTTAATGGTGTGGCGCAGGGTATTGACCACGCCGTTGACTTGCGGGTGCCAGGCGTCCGTTATCAGCGATATCTTCATGCGTGCTCCAGGCTGGCGGCGCCGCGCCAGGCAATGACGCGCAACTCGCCGTCGACTGTTTCGATAAGTGCGGTGAGGCTTTCCACCCAGTCGCCGTCATTGCAATACAGAATGCCGTCGATGTGGCGGATTTCCGCCTTGTGAATATGGCCGCAAACCACTCCGTCTAGGCCACGGCGCTGCGCCTCATGGGCGAGTGCTCGCTCGAAATCGGTGATGTAGCTCACCGCGTTTTTCACTTTGTGCTTGAGATACTGGGCGAGTGACCAGTACGGCAACCCCACGCGCGCCCGCGCCAGATTGAACCAGCGATTGAGTTTGAGGGTGAGCGTGTAGAGCCGGTCGCCAAGGTAGGCGAGCCAGCGCGCGCACTGCACCACGCCGTCGAAAAGGTCCCCATGGATCACCAGGAGCTTCTGACCCTTGAGGGTGAGGTGAATCGCCTCGTTGCGGATTTGGATGCCGCCAAAGGCCAGGTCATGGAAGTGCCTGGCCGATTCATCGTGATTGCCGGGAATGTAAGTGACTTCGGTACCCTTGCGCGCTTTGCGCAGGATTTTCTGGATCACGTCGTTGTGTGTCTGATGCCAGAACCAGCGCCTTTGCATCTGCCAGCCATCGACGATGTCTCCGACCAGATAGAGATAATCGGAATCAGTATGCCGCAGAAAGTCCAGGAGCATCGCTGCCTGGCAGCCGGGTGTGCCCAAGTGCAGGTCGGAAATCCAGATACTGCGAAAGCGCCGCGGCGGCTGGGTCGGTTCGCTCAAACCCATGCCCCCGCGGTTTTGGGGGCAAGTGTCGCCTTGCCAGTCTGGCGGGGGGAAGGCAAGATCGTGCCAAGTCGCGTGGTGACCATACTCGGCCAACCTTATCCGCGCGAAGCTAAGCGCCGGTGACGAAAAGATTACCGGTCGGTGACGGAGAGGGTCGGGCGAGTGTCTCGGGACGTGCCCATCCCTCATCCGCGGAGCGCCGCGCCGTGGATCTCCTCATCGCGCTCGGTGGCGCCTGCCATTGGAGGCTTCGCGCCTCAGCTGCTGGTGTCGATCTTGAAGTCCACGCCTTCCGCGCGCCAGGCCGAGGCTTCCGCTTCCAAGAGATAGGCGCTGAGTGGATGCTCTTCCAGCCAAGCCTCGGGGAGGTGCAGCCGGAGGCTGCGGCCGCTCTTGAGCCCTAGTTCAGGCAGCCGCGGGTCGCGGCGGGCGTGGGCAAAGATCACCGCCAAGCGCAAAGCACACAGCGAGGCGCGCAAGCGCGCATCGTCCACCAAGCCTCGTACCTTTTTGAGGCTGCCTCGCTGACCGAGGACGAGCTGGCCGATCACGCGCTGCTCGCCGGTGGAAAAGCCTGGAAGATCGGCGTGTTCAAGCACATAGGCGCCATGCTTATGGTAGTCGTCGTGGGCAATGGCCCGGCCGATCTCGTGCCAGAGTGCGGCCCAGCGCAGTATTTGCCGCGGCCCTTCGCCCGCCTTGGGTTCCATGATTTGCAGCAAGTGCCCGGCGATGTCGCTCACCCGCCGAGCCTGCGCGGCATCGACGCCGTAGCGCACGTTGATTCGGGTCACGGTAGTTTCGCGCAAGTCCGCGTGTTCGAAGCGTCCCAGGAGGTCGTACAGCACGCCCAGGCGCATCGCGCCCCCGGCCGGTAGGACCTGGGCGATCCCCAGTTCGGACATCAGCACCCGCATGATCGCCAGCCCCCCGGCCAGCACGGGGGCGCGTTCGGGTTTAAGCGCAGCCAGGCCGCTTTGCAGCAGCGTGCGCACGTCGCCCGCCTGGATCATGAATGATTGGAGCGAATGCAAGCCCTCGTGTGTGATGCCCTCTTCGGACCAACCATTCTTCTCCAGGATTTCCGCCAAGGCGCGGGCTGTCCCCGATGAGCCGTAGGCCGAGCGCCAGCGCGGCGGTGCGAAGGCGTCGACGATGCCCTCGATCTGCGAGCGGGCGTCGAGTTCCGCGCGCGCGAAGTTTTTGCTCGCCAGGCGGCCATCGGAGAAGTGCCGCAAACTGTGTCCCACGCAGCCTATTGGGACAGATTCCATGACTTCGGGCTCGAAGCCGCGGCCGAGAATGAATTCGGTGGAACCGCCGCCGATATCGACGATGAGCCGCGGATCAGTGGTAAAGGGAAGCGTGTGGGAGACCCCAACGTAGATCAGACGCGCCTCTTCCCGGCCGGCGACGATTTCTATGGGGAAGCCCAGGGCCCGTTCGGCGAGCGGCAGGAATTCGGTGGCATTACGCGCGACTCGCAGGGTATTGGTACCCACGGCCCGAACCTTCTCCGGCGCGAAACCGCGCAGGCGCTCGCCGAAGCGGCCCAGGGCAGCGATTGCCTGGGCGCAGGCTGCGCCGCTGAGATAGCCGTATGTGTCCAGGCCGGCCCCGAAGCGCAGGGTCTCTTTCCAGGTATCGATGGGCACTACTCGCTCGCCTTCCACGCGGCCGATCTCCAAGCGGAAGCTGTTGGAACCGAGGTCTACGGCGGCGAGAAGTTGAGTAGTCATGCGGCGAACGAGAACAAGCACCGGAGTCGGCCACGAGGCCGACCGCCGACGCTTCCCGAAGCTTAGCTTTACCCGCGCTTCGATTCAACTTCGATTCTGTGACAGCCGTCCAATATCAGGGGCAGGTTCCAATGACATAATAGTTGGGGCCGGTTTGTCGCAGCGTGCTGCGCACGAACACGTTGTAGAGTCCCATTCTCTGGTTCGACCCGTTGGCCAGGGCATAGCCGTAGGCGAGGTGCGCGCGGCCCAGGCGCACATGGTCGTAGTTGTTGGCGGAATAGCACGTGGCCGCCACAGGCGTCGTGATGGCGATCTCCGGCGAGCGGGCGCTTTCGCCCGCGCTGTTGGCCGCACTCACCGCATAGCGATAGGTTGTTGCCGCGGCGAGCGTGTTGTCGCTGTAGCTCGTTTCGGTCGGCGCTGCGATCAAATCGCCGTCGCGATAGACGCGGTAATTCGTCGCGCCGCTGGACCCCGTCCAGGAAAGGTTGGCCGTGTTTGGACTCGGACTGCTGCCGGTCAGGCCCGCTGGTGTGGGTGGGGGCGTTGCTCCATTACTCTGGGTCGTGGCCAGGACGGGCTCAGAAGCGGCGCTTTCTCCATGAGCGTTTGCTGCCGTGACCGCGTAGTTGTAGGTGGTGCTGGCAGACAGGCCGGAATCGGTGAAGTTCGCGCTCGAGCTCGTGCCGATACGGGCACCGTCGCGATAGACGCCGTAGGAAGTGGCATGAGCGACCGTCTCCCATGCGAGGGAGGCGCTGTTCGCGGTCGTGGCCATGACTTCGAGACCGCGAGGTGTGCCCGGTGCGCTACCCCCTTGATACCCGCTGGTGATCCGTTCCACCATGGCGACGATGGCAGCCATCTGCTTGCCGCCCTTCTTGTCGAAATTGCTTGCGCCATACCAGCCGATCCAATCCCAGCAGCCGTTGGGGTTGCTCAGAGAGCCGCTCGCGGCCGTGGGGCGAGTCGTGTTGTCGGCCACCGTCTGCGGATAAAGCATGATAATGCGATTGGTGTCGGCCCAGCGGTTGAAGCCGGTATTGGCAATAAACTTCGTGCCGATTGCGCCCTGATATTGCTTGCAGCCGTGCAGCGCGACATGGACACGGCAGATCTGGCCCGCTTGGCAGGCAGCCGGAACGTACACCCACCCGGTGGCATCCATGCCATTGCCCGTGCTTATGAAGGCGCTTTGATCGAACTCTATGAGCGAGCCCGTGAGGCCTGTGTTGTTGCGGGCGGTGAGCGTGCCATAGAGGTGTTGCAGTACCGCGCCAGCGCCATCGAAGCCGCAATTGCTGATATACGGGGAGACCGCGCTGTTGCAGGCGTTGTTGCCGGCGCTGTCGAAATCGGTGGGAAAGGTGTGTGCGGCATTGGCGACCTTGTCGTAGCGCACCTGGCTGGCGCCAACGAAATTGCCCTCGCTCACGTAGAGTTTGTAGGCTTGGTCCATGACGCTGGTACCGACCGTGGTGTCGGCGCTGCCGCTGAACAGATAGATCTTCTGAGTGGCAATGTAGCTGATCGAGTCGATGCTTCCCCCGCTCCAGGCGCGCATGTTGGCCGCGGAGGTGCCAACGGGTGGAGTCTGGCTGTACATGCACAGAGAATAGCTGCGCTGGCCAGCGCAATCGTAGGGGCCGCCCGCGAAAAGTCCGACGCCGGCTGGAAATATGGCCGAGTGGGCGACGCCCAGCTGACCGGCCATGAACGCCCCTGAAGACAAACCCGAAACGCTCACCGCGGCCGGGTCGGCGTTATAGCTGCCGAGGTTGCTGGCGCCTGGGACCGGCAAGGCGACAGCGCTCAAGAGCGCGCCCAGGAGCCACGTTGGCGCCGTGCGGTGTCGTCCGAAAATGCTCAATAGCCTCGATTCCATTCACTCCTCCTTCTGGCGGTAATTAACCGGTTAGGTAATAGTAGGCGGAGCTTAGCACTCCCGCCCAGAGTCTGTGAAGTCGATTCACGTGTTGTTGCGGCGCAGCACGTATTGGGCCGCCGATTGGCGTTTGCCCCTTTAGTGTCAATGACTTTCCTGTTACCCTTCGCACTTTGCTCGAACAAACCTAGGCCCGCATGGCCATTGATTACCTGCAGAGGATTCTCACCGCGCGCGTCTACGATGTGGCCGTTGAAACGCCGCTCGATTCGGCACGCGCCTTGAGCGCCCGGCTTGGCAATCAGGTGCTCTTGAAGCGCGAGGATCAGCAGGCGGTCTTCTCCTTCAAGCTGCGGGGCGCCTATAACAAAATGGCCCACCTTTCTGCGGACAGTCTCAAAAGGGGGGTGATCGCGGCCTCGGCCGGGAACCATGCGCAAGGCGTGGCGCTGTCCGCCGAACGTTTGGGCTGCCGTGCGACCATCGTCATGCCGGTCACAACGCCGGCCATCAAAGTGCAGGCCGTTCAAGCGCGCGGAGCACAGGTGCTGCTCCACGGGGACTCCTATTCCGATGCTTATGAACGCGCTGTGGGGGAGGCAGAGGAGAGCGGCGCGATTTTTGTGCACCCTTATGATGATCCGGAGGTGATTGCCGGCCAGGGAACCATCGGCATGGAGGTCTTGCGGCAGCACCAAGGGTCGTTGGAAGCCATCTTCGTGCCGGTAGGCGGCGGCGGTCTGATTGCCGGCATTGCTGCCTATGTGAAGCGGGTGCGGCCCCAAATCAAGGTGATCGGGGTGGAACCCGTAGACGCCGACGCCATGGCCCGATCGCTGTCCGCGGGGCGACGCGTAGTGCTCAAGCAGGTCGGCCTGTTTGCCGACGGCGTGGCAGTCAAGCAGGTAGGCAAAGAGACCTTCCGTCTTTGCAAAGAGCTGGTGGACGAGATCGTGCTCGCCGATACCGACGCGATCTGCGCGGCCATCAAGGATGTTTTCCAGGACACGCGCTCAGTGCTGGAGCCTGCTGGCGCCCTCGCCGTCGCCGGACTCAAGGCGTACGCCGAAAAGCATCGCCTCAGCGGCAAGGCGCTGGTCGCCATCGCTTCCGGCGCGAATATCAATTTCGATCGGCTGCGCTTTGTGGCGGAGCGCGCTGAGGTCGGCGAGCAGCGCGAAGCGGTTCTCGCCGTGACCATCCCCGAACGCCCGGGGAGTTTTCGCGAATTCTGCGAGATTCTCGGCAAACGCTCGATCACCGAGTTCAACTACCGCTACGCCGACCCTAAGGTGGCCCACATCTTCGTGGGCATAGAGGTCGGGGGCCGCCACGAAACTGTGCGCATCCTCGGTGAGCTGCACCGCCGGCACATCGAGGCCTATGACCTGACCGACAACGAAATGGCCAAGCTGCACGTGCGCCATCTTGTCGGCGGGCACGCGCCCCGGGCCGAGCACGAAATCCTCTATCGATTCGAGTTTCCGGAGCGTCCGGGCGCTTTGATGAGATTCCTCGACAGCATGAGCGCCGGCTGGAATATCAGCCTGTTTCATTATCGCAACCACGGCGCGGATTACGGCCGAGTGCTGGTAGGTATGCAGGTGCCCCCGCGGGATCAGGACGCTTTTGCCGCGTTCCTGGCGGGCCTCGGCTATGATTACCAAGAAGAGACGGGCAATTTGGCTTATCGTCTCTTCCTCGGGCAGTGAGCGCCCGCCGTCGGGGAATTCCCCAATGGAAGGGGATTTCTCGGACGGTCATGCTCTAGGCATTTTTGATCGAGCATGGCAATATAGGCGCGAGGCAGATCAATAGGCGGCGTGAGCTTTGCCGGGAGAGAGGGGAAGCGTTGGCTGAAAGTAATCCATTGGCGGGCGTCAAAGTGATGGTGATCGATGACAGCAACACCATCCGGCGTAGTGCTGAGATATTTCTGCTGCAAGCCGGGTGCCAAGTGATCTTGGCGGAGGATGGTTTTGATGCGCTGGCCAAAATCGCCGATCACCTTCCCGATTTGATCTTCGTCGATATTATGATGCCTAGGCTGGATGGCTATCAAACCTGCGCCCTGATCAAGAAGAACGCCAAGTTCCGGCAGACGCCGGTCATCATGCTATCCAGCAAGGACGGGTTGTTCGATCGTGCGCGCGGCCGCATGGTCGGATCCGACGAGTACTTGACCAAACCGTTCACCAAGGACAGTTTGCTCAAGGCCGTGGGTGCCCACGTGAAGCAATGAGCCGCTTGAAAATTTACGGGGAAGCGATATGGCCGTGAAGCGAATTCTCGTCGTCGACGATTCGCCCACCGAGCGACATGTGCTCGGTGAGATGCTGACCAGTGCAGGCTACGAGGTAGTCATGGCTGATAGCGGGGAGGATTCGATCCAGAAGGCGAAGGAACTGAAGCCGGACCTAGTGCTGATGGACGTGGTCATGCCGGGTCTGAACGGCTTTCAGGCAACGCGGGCGATCTCGCGCGACGAAGCGACCAAGAACATCCCCATCATCCTGTGCACCACCAAGAGCCAGGAAACCGACAAGATCTGGGGTTTACGCCAAGGGGCGAGGGATTATGTGGTCAAACCGGTGGACAAGGACGAGCTTCTGAAGAAGATCGCTTCCTACTCCTGACTCAGCATTCATGGCCAAGACCAAGCGGGTAAACCTCCGAGAGTTCCAGCAGGCGCTTGCCGAGCGCCTGCAGAACAAGACCGCGGCGCAGGTGGGTGCTGCCCGCCTGGGGTTGATCGCGGCGGGCGAGCGCTGGCTGGTGCGGTTATCGCATGCCGGGGAAGTGATTCAGGTGCCGCCCATCACGCCAGTTCCGCTGACGCAAGCCTGGTTTCTCGGAGTCACCAACATTCGGGGCAATTTGTATAGCGTGTCCGATTTTGCCCGCTTCATCGGGCGCGAACCGCTGCCGATCACCGTACAGAGCCGGCTCTTGCTGTTTGGCCAGCGTTTTTCCGAGTTGCGCGCGGGACTCGTGGTGCAGCAGGTTCTTGGTCTGAGGAACGTAGCCGGTTGGAACCGGCTGGAGTTCCAGGGTGAGGCTGACTGGGATTGGATCGGCGCGAGCTGGCAGGCTCCCGGCGGAGAGGTTTGGCGCGAAATCGATATGGCCCGGTTGGCACGCAGCCAATCGTTCCTGAAGATTGGTCTGTAGTGAAATGAGCCTGCTCCGTTGAGGGTTGGCGCGAGGGGAAGGGTGATAGAAGATGAAGCTGAATTGGCTCGGTTCCGGCAATGCAAACGAAACAGGCGTGGCGACGGTGATGCAGACGGGGACGGGCATGCTCGAACCCGGGTACGACCCCAACGCAACCGTGGCGATCATGGATGAAATGCGCAAATCCTCCAGGGGGCCGGGAGCGCCGGGGGTTTTGCCGCTGATTGGGCATCTGCCCATCACCAAGCAGTTTCAGTACCTGATCATCGCCCTGGTGGTTTTGATCTTGGTCTCGGGCGTGCTCTTTCTGTTCGAGATCCGCAGTTCCACTCAGACCGCCGCGGCCGCAGGCACGGCCACAGAGATGCAGATGCTGTCCCAGCGGCTGGCGCGGGGCGTGGCGCAAACTGTGCTCGGCAACCAGGCCGGCTTTGCGCAGGTGAGGGACGCCAAAGAGCGCTTCCGGGCAAACCTCGATGCGCTGCTCAAAGGCGGCACGGTGCGGGGCGTGGATGTCGCGGCCACAACCAGTGACGCGATGGTCGCCCAACTGCAAACGATTTCCACGCGGTGGGAGAAAACCGAGGCGGCCGCCAACCTGGTGCTAGCCAACCAGGAGGCTTTGACCACGCTGAACGCGGGCGTCGACAACATCAACCAAGGCAACGGTCCGTTGCTGGAAATTTCCGAACAGGCCGCAACGCAATTGGCGCAATCGGGGGGCTCGGTGAAGGAGGTGGCCTTTGCCAACCAGTTGGTGATGTTGACTCAGCGTATCGCCAAGAACTCCAATGCGCTGCGCGCGGGCGACGAAATCGATCCGGAGGTGGCGTTTCTGCTCGGCAAGGACGTAGGCACTTTCCGTGATGTCCTGAACGGCCTCTTGAAGGGCAGCGAGCCGCTGCGGCTAGCCCCAGTACGCGACGGCGATACCCGCCAGACCTTGGTCGACCTGCAAAAGCGGTTCCAGGACTACGAAGGCCGCGTGAACGCCATTCTGCAGAACATGCAAAAACTGGTTGCGGCAAAGCAGGCCGCACGGGCTATCAACCTTGATTCCGAGCCCTTGCTGAAGGACACCGAGAAACTCTCCGAGGATTTCATCAGCGCGGAAAAAGGTTTCTCCTGGGACACCCTCGGCGCCATTCTCTTCGCCGTGCTTGCCATTGCCGTTCTGGTCGTTCTGGTGAAACTATTCCTCGACGATGCGCGGCTGCGCGCCTTCCAGTCCGAACAGGAAAACAAGCGCAACCAGGAAGCCATTTTGCGATTGCTCAACGAGATGGGCAACCTCGCGGAAGGCGACCTCACAGTGCGTGCCAGCGTGACCGAAGACGTGACCGGCGCTATCGCGGACTCCATCAATTTCACCATCGAGGAGTTGCGCTCGCTGGTAACCGGTATCAACAGCGCGACCGACCAGGTGACGAAGGCGACCCAGGAGGCCCAGGCGATCTCCAACCGTCTGTTCGAAGCCTCGCAACGCCAATCCAAGGAAATTCAGGCCGCCAGCGCCTCGGTCTTGCAGATGGCGCAGTCCATCAATGAGGTATCAGTCTCCGCGGCGCAGTCCGCTCGAGTGGCCCAGCAAGCCCTGGCGGCCGCAGAGAAGGGCGGGACGGCGGTGCAGGACCAGATTTCCGGCATGAACGAAATCCGCAGCCAGATTCAGGAGACCTCCAAGCGGATCAAGCGCCTGGGCGAGAGCTCCCTGGAGATCGGTGAAATCGTGGAACTGATTTCCGACATTACCGAGCAAACCAACGTGCTCGCGTTGAACGCCGCCATCCAGGCGGCTTCGGCGGGCGAAGCGGGTCGCGGCTTCACCGTGGTGGCGGAAGAAGTGCAGCGCCTCGCGGAACGCTCCGGCGAGGCGACCAAACAGATCGAAGCGATCGTGAAGACGATTCAGGCCGATACCCAAGACGCCGTGGCCGCTATGGACAAGAGCACACAGGGTGTGGTCGAGGGAACCAAACTCTCCGACGCTGCCGGACAGGCGCTGGACGAGATCCGGCGAGTTTCCAGCGATTTGGCGGAACTGATCCAGGGCATTTCCGGACAGACACAACGCCAGTCGGCCTCGGTGTCGGACGTGACGCGAGGCATGCAAGGCATTCTGCGCATTACCGAAGAAACCACCGAAGGCACCAAGCAAACCAACGTGTCCATTGCCGAATTGACACGTCTTGCCGCGGAATTGCGTGCCTCGGTGGCGGGCTTCAAGGTTTAATGTTTTTCGCAACGCAGAGGACTGCCCGGGGTGACCACTGACAACAGCATGGATGTCGACCTCGGTCCGCTGACCTGGGTCAAGCCGGAGATCGACCAGGCGCTTACGCGTGGGCTGGAGGCGCTTGGTTCGTTCAATTCCAATCTCGAAGATCAAGGCGCGCTGCGCCTGGCCCAGAGTCACTTGCATCAGGTGACGGGCGCGCTGCAGATCGTCGGTCTGGAGGGAGTGATCCAGTTTGCCGAGGAGATCGAGCGCCAAGTCGATCGCCTGGGGCAAGTCGGAGCGGCCAATGTCGGCTCCGCCGTTGCCGCAATCGAAAACGCTGCGCGAGCACTGGGAGCCTATCTGGAGGATCTGGTCGGGGGGGCTAGCGCAGTTCCGCTCCGACTGTACAAAGAATACGCTGCTCTGCAGAAACTGCGCGGCGTGGACGCTCCCTCACCTACCGACCTCTTCTTCCCGGATCTTGGACAGCGCCCTCCGCGCAGCGAAACCGTGGTGTCTCTGCCCTCGAGCAAGATTCCAGCGCATTTGGTTCGCTGCCGCCGGCAGTTCCAGCAGGGTCTGCTCAATTGGCTGCGGGGTGACGCGAATGGGCTTGCCACCATGCGGCAAGCGGTCCAGGCCATCGAAGACGCGCAGGCGGTGCCGACGCAGCGGGCTTTCTGGTGGTCGGTGGGCGGCTTGCTGGAGGGTGTGGCTACGGACTTGATCGAACCCAACCTTCCCACCAAGATGGCTGCGGCGCGTATCGATCTGCAGATCCGGCGCCTGATCGAAGGCAGTGGCAAAGTCGCCGATCGTCTGCGACGCGAAATTCTGTATTTCCTTGCCGGCGCGGCTAGCGGCGAGGGGGTGGCGCCGCGGCTGGCACAAGTGCAGAAACTCTACCGGCTGCACGAACTGCTGCCGCCGCCGGAAACCGTCGAGGCGGCGGAGTGGGCGAGGATTCAGCCGCTGCTCCGCGATCTAAGGGATCTGCTTGCCGGAGCCAAGGACGCCTGGCTGAAATATGCCTCGGGCCGCAAAGACAGCCTCCCGGCACTGCGTCAGGCGTTGGAAGGGTTGCGGCGCAAGGCGGACGCGCTCAAGCACGCGGCGCTGCAGGAACTGTTTACGGCGCTCTCCTACGCTGTCCAGACCATGCTGGAGCGCGGCGCCAAAGACACCTCCGAGGGCATGGCGGTGGAGTTCGCCACGGCGCTTCTTCTGGGAGAGAACGCGGTCGAGGGTTACAAACACCTGTCGGCCGAATTTCCCCGCCAGGTGCACGCGATGGCGCAGCGTCTGCAGGCGGCGGCGCTCGATCTCCCCGCGCCGGAGGAAACGACCAGCATTGCGCTGCTGGACGACATGGCTCGGCGCGCCCAAGAGCGGTTGTTGCTGTCCCAGGTGGCACGCGAGATCCAAACCAATCTGCGGCAGATCGAGCAAGTCCTCGACGGGTTCTTCCGCGACCATGAAAAGCGCGGCGATCTGTCCGCACTGAGCGCGCCAATTCGCCAAGTCGAAGGGGCGCTGCGCATTCTCGGTCTCGATCGAGCCAACCAGCTATTAGAGCTTTGTGCCAGAGACATCGAAGCTCTGGCGCAGCCCGAAACCGCGGTCGATCAGGCACAGCTCGAATCCTTGGCTGAATCCTTGTCCGCTCTGGGCTTTTTCGTGGAAGCCGTCGAGCAACAGCGGCCGGATGCCGATCGGCAGATCGAACCCGCTTTGCGCAAGCGTTTAGGGCTTCCGGAAGAGAAACCCACTGCCGAAGAAGAACTACCTGAAGAGACGGTGGAGAGTGCGCTGCGGGATCAGCGCAGCCAGCTTGCGCCGCTCATGGACGCGATGCAGCTGCAGCCGGAGGACTCTTCCGCACGCGCCGAACTGCGCCAGCAACTCGTTGCGGTGAAACACGACGCCGAGCTGGTCGCGGATGCCAAGCTTTCGGAAGCCACGTCCGAAGCGCTGTCCTTGCTCGATTCCGAGACGGCGGTTCCGATGGCCAAGCTCACCGAGGCGATCAAGGAGATCGCGGTGGTCGAGATGGCGGCACCCGCCCCGGCACCATCGGCGGAAACCATGCGCCTGCTGGAAGCGGGTGAGGAGAAACTCGATGCGGAACTCCTCGAAATCTATCTCACCGAGGCGGAGGAAGTGCTGCAGGCCGTGGACCAGAATCTGGCGGTTTGCCGCGAGCACGTTCACGATACCGAAGCGCTGCGCACAGTGCGTCGTGGCTTCCACACGCTGAAAGGAAGCGGTCGCATGGTCGGCTTGTTCGAACTCGGGGAAATCGCCTGGTGGATCGAGCAGCGTCTCAACCGCTGGTTGGAGGAGGAGCGTCCCGCAACGTCTGCGCTGCTGGCGATGGTGGGTTTGGCGCGCCAACTCTTCGCCGAGTGGGTGAGCGAGCTGCAGGCCAAAGGGCGCGTGGCTCCAGAAACCGCGGCTCTGCGCCAGGCGATCGCGCAAGTGGACGCAGAATTGGGTCCCAATGCGCCGCCGCCGCCGGCGCCGTTGCCGGGCAACCGGGGAGCTGCGAACGCCGCAACCTCGGGCATCGCCGCCGCGCCGAGCCACGCATCCAGCGCACCGCGGGCCGAAGCCGCCGAAGTGGTCATCGGTGATCAGACCATCTCCTCGACACTCCACAAGATTCTCGTCGACGAAGCGCGGCAGCATGTGCAGACACTGAGTACGGAACTGGAGCCGCTCCAGTTTGATCCTGCGCTGCCGCCCAGCCAGGCGATGGTACGGGCCGCCCATACGCTCTGTGGAATTCACCGCACCGCTGGCTTCCCTGTCGTCGCCCAGCTGGCCTCGGCCCTGGAGCATGGGCTTCTGGCATTGCAACAAGAGCAGCGGGGCTTGCCGCGGGAGGCTCAGAGCACCGTGGCGGACTCGGTCGCCCAGCTTCGAGCCTGGGTGGAAGACATTGCCGAGAAGCGCCCCGTCGCGGATTCTGCCAGCGCGGAGTTTGCCCAACTCATCGAGCGTGTTGGCCAGCTCGTGCCCGAATCGACGACATCACCCTTGGGGCTGGACGGTGTGATGCTTGCCGCGCACCAGGCCGAAGACGACGGGCCGTGGGTGACCGAAATCGAGGTCCTCCCGCCGGAACCCCTCGAGGCGAGCCCCCACGCCGAGGAGCTCACTGAGGCGAAAGTCATCGAATTTCCCGCCCTCCCCGGCGTGAATGCCGCGCCGCCGCTCCCGATGGAAGCCCTCGCCGACGAGGCGCCGCTGCCCGAAATTACTTTGCCTTTGCCTACCAAAGAGGCGCCAGCGCCGGTCGCGGAACCCGAACCCGCGGTAGCGGCCGGTTTGCCGACTATCGGGTCCCAGTTTCCTGCCACAGCTTTTTCCACAGGTCTGCCGCCTATCGCCGCCGCTCCCGCAGCGGAAGCGGCCGTGGCGCCTGTCGAAAGCGCTGTGGAAGCAGAGGTGGCAAGCCCTGCGGCGCCCACCGCGGTAGAACCGGGGGAGTTTGCGGGGGAAGCCGCGGCAGCGTTGGAGGAGAGCGATCTCGACCAGCCGCCCGCGCCGATAGTCCCGGAGGGCCCTTTAGATCCACTGGAGGGCATTCGCGACGACGTCGACGACCAGTTGCTGCCTATTTTCCTTGAAGAGGCTCAGGACCTCTTTCCGCGGGCCGGCCAGGGATTGCGCGACTGGCGGAGAGAGCCCGCCAACGAAGAGCACGCACGCGAGTTGCGGCGCACGCTGCATACCTTCAAGGGCAGTGCGCGGATGGCTGGGGCGATGCGCTTGGGCCAGCTGGCGCATCTGATGGAGAACCGCCTTGTGCTGGGCGACAACATCTTGGCCGGTTCCGAGGAGCTTTTCGAAGCCCTGGACAGTGATCTTGATCAGATCGCCTATGTACTGGAGCGTTTGCAGCGCAGCGAATTCAATTCGCCTCTGCCGCAGCGGCTGGTGACTCCTGCGGCCGAACCGGCGCACGCTGCCGTTGGGCTCGCGCAAGGATTGACCCAGGGATTTGCTGAACCGGCCATGGCGACGGCGCAGCCCGCTGCCGCCGTGGCCGAGGCACCTCCGCCACGGCCGCCCGCTCCGGTGCCAGGTGCGGCCGTCGCCGCCGTCCAGCCTGCCGGGGAAGAAGAGGATGAGGGTGCCGGAGCCGACGCGCAGCAGCGGGCGATGCTGCGGGTGCGTGCCGATGTCGTCGATCGGTTGGTGAACGAATCGGGCGAGATCAGCATCGCGCGCGCCCGTGTCGAAGGCGAACTGCGAGTCCTCAAGAACAACCTTCTGGAACTGACCAACAGCGTCATTCGCCTGCGCAGCCAGGTTCGCGAAATCGAAATACAGGCCGAATCGCAGATTCAATCCTCCCTCAACGTCCTGCAAGATGGCCACGAGGAGTTCGACCCCTTGGAATTCGACCGATACACGCGATTCCAGGAGACCTCCCGCAGCCTGACCGAGGGCGTAAACGACGTCTCCACCATTCAGCAGGCACTGCTGAAAAACCTCGACGACGCCGAAGCGGCATTGCTTGCCCAATCGCGGCTTTCGCGCGAGGTGCAGCAGCAGCTCTTCAGCATCCGAACGGTACCGTTCGGCAGCCTGAGCGAGCGCCTCTACCGTATTCTTCGGCAGACTGCAAAGGAACTGGACAAGAAAGTCAACCTGGAACTCGGCGGCACGCAAGTGGAACTGGACCGCAGCGTTCTGGAACGCCTTATTGGCCCGCTTGAGCACTTGTTGCGCAATGCCATCGATCATGGTATCGAGAGTCGTGGTGCGCGATTGGCCAGCGGCAAGGCGGAAACTGGGGAAATCCAGCTCAACGTCGCCCAGGTGGGCAACGAAATCGTGCTGACGTTGGTCGACGATGGCGCAGGCCTCAACTTCGCCCGCATCCGCGAGAAGGCTCAGTCTCTTGGATTGCTGGCTCCTGGTGTCGAGGTTCCACCGGCCCAGTTGATCGAATGCATCTTTGCGCCGGGTTTCTCCACTGCCTCGGCGGTCACGCAGGTTTCCGGCCGCGGAATCGGGATGGACGTGGTACGCGGCGAAATTACCGAGTTGGGCGGGCGCGTCGAAGTTTCCACGGAACCGGGTCGCGGCACCACCTTCACGCTCTATCTGCCGCTTACTCTCGCGGTCGCCCAGGCGGTGCTCGTCCGTGCCGGGGGACGCCTCTACGCCATCCCTGCCCCGATGGTTGCGCAGGTACAGCAGATCAAGGCCGAGGCGCTGATCAACCTCTACGTTACGCGCGAAATCACATGGCAGAACGCCGGCTACCCGTTTCACTATCTGCCACGGCTTTTGGGAGACGAGCAACACAATCCCGATACCCTGCGCTACAACCCGGTGCTCTTGCTCAAGAGCGGCCCACAACGCGTCGCCGTTCACGTCGATGAAATGCTGGGCAACCAGGAAGTAGTGGTCAAGAACATCGGCACCCAGCTCGCGCGCGTCACCGGAATCGCCGGTGCGACCGTGCTGGGTTCTGGCGAAGTAGTGCTGATCATCAATCCGGTCCTACTTGCCACTCGACTGGAGGCGGCCGCATTGGCCAGCGCGGCGGGGCATGGACCGGTTGCGGCGGAAGCCGAAGTGGCGGTCAAGGCCGCCCTGGTCATGGTGGTCGACGACTCCCTCACCGTGCGCAAGATCACCGGCCGTCTATTGTCGCGGGAAGGCTACCAGGTAGTTAGCGCCAAGGATGGCCTCGATGCGCTACAGGTCCTCAACGACACGATCCCCGACGTGATCCTGCTCGACATCGAAATGCCGCGCATGGATGGATTTGAATTCGCCAAGAACGTACGCGCGGACGGGCGCACTCGGCATATCCCGATCATCATGATCACATCGCGCACGGCGGAAAAACACCAGGCCCGCGCCCGTGAGCTGGGTGTGGAGGTCTATCTGGGCAAGCCCTACCAGGAAGAAGAATTGCTCGGGCACATCAAGCGGCTCACCACCTAGATCCCTGCCAAGCTTCCCGGCGGGTCGGTCGGGCGGATTTTCGCTGGTTCCATTTGTGTGCTCCGGGCGCTCGGATTACAATTCAAAAAGGACGTTGCAAGACCACACCTGCGCACTCTCCCGTCGGGGCCCCGCGCCTTCCTGATGGGGCCGAGGGGCATCGGGCGATCCGGTTTGCTCAACGGCCGGCTGGCTACCAATGAAGGATATCGACCTCACGCACCATTTCCTGATCGCCATGCCCAACATGGCTGATCCGCATTTCGCCAAGACCGTGACCTACATTTGTGAGCATGGCGCGCACGGCGCCTTGGGGCTGGTGATCAACCGGCCCATCGAAATAAATCTCGCGGCGCTCTTCAGACAGATCGAAGTACCTCTGGAAGACGAGAACCTCGGCGCCTTACCCGTGCATTTTGGAGGGCCGGTGCATGGCGATCGCGGTTTCGTCTTGCACACACCTTCTGGCGACTGGAAGGAGTCGCTGCCGGTGCGAGGTGGCATGGCGCTCACGACTTCCAAGGACGTGCTCGAAGCGGTCGGTCGCGGTGAGGGGCCCCACAAATTCTTTATCACTCTGGGCTACGCGGGCTGGTCGCCCGGGCAGCTCGAGCACGAATTGGCGCAAAATGCCTGGCTTACGGTCGGTGCCCAGCCGGACGTGATCTTCGACTTGCCCGACGCGGCCAAGCTGGACGCTGCCATGCAGCTTCTGGGTATTGATTTCACTCGACTGTCGGAACAGGTTGGCCACGCTTGAGGCACCGATCGAGTCCGCTGCGCTCCGTGTGAGCGGAACGGTGCTGTGCTTCGATTTCGGCGAGAAACGCATTGGCGTGGCGGTGGGCGACTGGGCGCTGCGACTCGCGCATCCGCTGACCACAGTGGTGGCGCACAGTCGCGACGAACGGTTCCGCGTACTGGGCTCCTTGGTCCAGGAATGGCAACCCGTGGAACTGGTAGTCGGCTTACCTCACCATCTGGACGGCGAGCCGCACGCCCTGACGAAAGCATGCCGCAACTTCGCTCGACAACTCGCGGGGCAGTATCATCTGCCGGTAACCTTGGTCGATGAAACTCTCAGTTCCCGTGTTGCCGATCTCGACCTACGTGAGGCCGGGCACGGCGGGCGCCGAGGAAAAGTCTACCGCGACCAAGCCGCGGCCCGAATCATTTTGCAGAGTTTTTTCGACGAACATGGACAAGTTGCCGGATCCGGAAGAATTGCTTGAGTTGCTGGCGACGCAGCTCTCGCACGCGCTGCCGCCAGAAGCAAGGCTGGTGGGCATTCACAGTGGCGGCGCCTGGATTGCAGAGCGCCTGGCCCAGATGCGGCCAGAAAGGCAGGAGGCAGGGAGCATCGACGTTTCGTTTTACCGCGATGATTTCAGCCGTGTCGGACTGCACGCCCAGATCAAAAAGACGCGGCTGCCTTTCGAGATCGAGGGCGCTCATCTCCTGCTTGTTGATGACGTGCTTTTCACCGGCCGGTCGGTGCGAGCTGCTCTCAACGAAATCTTTGATTATGGCCGACCGGCCATGGTGCAGCTCGCTGTCCTGATAGATCGCGGCGGGCGTGAATTGCCGATCGAAGCGCAGTTCGTGGGTGCTCGCCTGGCTGTGCCGCAGAATCAAAGCATCGTGCTCGCTCGCGATGCGGCCGGTCGCCTCAGCCTCGGGTTGGAACCACGCAAGGAGCGGGCTGATGCGTAACCCCCAACTCGACGCCCACGGCGAGCTACGGCATTTGCTCACGATCGAAGGCCTGCCCGCGCCGGTGCTTCGTCATATACTCGACACCGCCGAGCCCTTTGTTTCCATAGCTGAGCGCGAAGTGAAAAAGGTGCCTTTGCTCCGCGGCAAGTCGATTTTCAACCTCTTTTTCGAGAACAGCACGCGCACCCGCACCACTTTTGAGATTGCCGCAAAGCGGCTCTCCGCCGATGTCATCAACCTCAACGTTGGTGCCTCGAGCACGGCCAAAGGAGAGACCTTGCTCGACACCGTCAACAACCTCTCCGCCATGCTTGCCGACATGTTCGTGGTGCGTCATGCACAAAGCGGCGCGGCACACCTCATCGCTGAGCATGTCGCTCCGCACATTCATGTCATCAATGCGGGCGACGGCCGGCACGCGCACCCGACGCAGGGATTGCTCGACATGTTCACCATCCGCCATTACAAGGGTGATTTCACGCGCCTGGTGGTGGCGATCGTCGGCGACGTGCTCCATTCGCGGGTGGCACGCTCGCAGATCCACGCGCTGACGACCCTGGGGGTGCCGGAAGTGCGGGTGATCGCCCCCAAGACACTGCTGCCCGCGGCGGTCGAGCGCCTGGGGGTGCGTGTTTTTCACGAGCTTTCCGAGGGTTTGCGCGATGTTGACGTGGTTATCATGCTGCGCCTGCAGAGTGAGCGCATGCGTGGCGCACTGCTGCCTTCGGCGCAAGAGTTCTTCAAGCACTACGGCTTGACCCAGGAGCGCTTGGCTCTTGCCAGGCCGGATGTGATCGTCATGCACCCGGGTCCGATGAATCGGGGCGTCGAGATCGACTCGGCGGTAGCGGACGGCAGTCACTCGGTGATTCTGCCGCAGGTGACCTTCGGTATTGCCGTGCGCATGGCGGTCATGGCGATTTTGGCCGGCAATTGACGAGAGCGAGATGAAGATCGAAATTCGCAACGGCAGGGTCATCAATCCCGCTTCCGGGCTCGATGCCCAGACGGCGCTCTACCTTGCCGCAGGCAAGGTGGTCGCCATCGGAGAAGCGCCCAGTGACTGGCACGCCAACCGCAGCATCGACGCCAGCGGTCTGGTGGTGTGCCCAGGCTTCATCGACCTCGCCGCTCGGCTACGCGAACCCGGCTTTGAGTACAAGGCAACGCTGGAGTCGGAAATGCGTGCCGCCATCGCCGGCGGCGTCACCAGCCTCGTTTGCCCGCCCGACACCGATCCGCCGCTCGACGAACCCGGCTTGGTGGAGATGCTCAAGCATCGGGCGCGGCTTTTGAACCAAGCACACGTTTACCCTTTGGGGGCCCTGACTCAGGGGCTGGCGGGGCAGAATCTCTCGGAAATGGGCGAGCTTGCTGAAGCCGGTTGCGTCGGGTTTTCGCAGGCGGATTCACCGCTCGTCGACACTCAGGTGCTGTGGCGCGCCATGCAATACGCCGCGACCTTCGGTCACAGTGTCTGGCTCCGCCCGCAGGAACCCCATCTGGCAAGGGGCGGCGTGGCGCATGATGGCGAGGTGGCGTCGCGCCTTGGGCTTGCCGCGATTCCGGCGTGCGCTGAAACCATTGCAGTGAGGCTCATCATCGCGCTCATGCGGGAGACCGGCGCGCGCATTCATCTGTGCCGGATTTCAGCGAGCGAAACCGTAGGTCTTGTGCGCCTAGCAAAGCAAGACGGGCTCCCGCTCACCTGCGACGTCGCGGCGCACCACTTGCACCTGTGTGACCGCGACATTGGCTACTTCAATGCCAATTGCCATCTCGTGCCACCGTTGCGTGGCACCGAAGACCGCGATGCACTGCGTGGGGCGCTACGCGATGGCACCATCGACGCGGTATGTTCAGACCACACGCCGGTGGACGACGATGCCAAGCTGCTTCCGTTCGCCGAGGCGGAACCGGGCGCTACCGGCCTGGAACTGCTCCTCCCGCTCACCCTTAAGTGGGCCGCGGAAGAGCGGCTTGGACTTGCCGCAGCGGTGCGCGCACTGACCGTCGAACCTGCCAAGGTGCTCGGTCTAGACGCAGGGCAGCTCGCTCCCGGACGCACTGCCGATGTTTGTGTTTTTGACCCCGAGCAGCTTTGGACCGTTTCAGCAGGCCGCTTGTACAGTCAGGGAAAGAACACGCCCTACCTCGGTCTGGAGGTTCCCGGTAAGGTCCACTACACGTTTGTCAACGGCCAACTTGTCTTTGAGTCCTGAAGGCTAATTCAGTACCCAAATCAGAAACGCCGCCAAGACGACCAGCAGGACCAGACTCGTGCCCGAGCCGCATGGGCGCGCTTCGGATCGATGGCCCAATTGCGGCTGCCGGTCAGAAGAAGAGGAGTGGAGTTTGTCGCCGCGCATTTGAGCGCAGCCGCCAGGCGGCCGGAACGCATCCGTTGTGCGCGGGCGAGCAAGATCCAATCGCATTCCCGGCGTCGCGCCGGATGGCCTCTTGGCATGTATCCCCATCGGTTCCCCTCCCAAATGGCTTGGTGAGTATACGCCCGTTTGGGCGCTTGGGTAGGGGCGCGATGCATTGCCGTCCCCTGCTAAGACCGGTGGCTAGACTGGGTACCGGTCCGGATACGACACAAATTTGCGGCGTGCGGCACACGTAATGTGGTACGTCCGGGCTAGAATAGCGCCTTCCACAATAGGAGAAGGCGATGCCCCAGTCCGTTTCGTTGACTATCCCCGCCGGAATTGTCTTGCTCGTGTTGGGCGGTTGTGCGAACAACGCGGCCATTCCTGACGAAACGCGCGCCTATGAGGAGCGGGAGTACGTCACTGGGTCCAACCTGCCGGTACGCAAGCGCCGCCCGGCAACCGACGACGAGCGGGAGCGCGCCCAGGAAGCCGCGCGTGCCATGCGCGACGAGCAGACGCGCAGCGGTACCCTGATTCCTAGCCCGGGGCGGATGTAGGCTCGAGATCCGGCGGCTTCGGCCGAATGCCCCTTGACCGCGCTTGGGGCTCCGTTGCCGTGGCGACCACGTCAGTACGGGCAAGATCGTCCGGCAGGGCGTGGCCATGGGGTAGGCATCGCAGTCAATGCCGCGTCTGCTGCGACCAACGACCTCCGATTCTTCGCGCGGTTCGTCGATCAGGAAGAGGGCGACAAGGAAGAATCGACAAAGTGACTGAACCGCGCGTGCTGGTGCGAAGCGGACAAGTCGTCGCCTAGCAAGGCGGGTCGTCCGATAATTCGGTTACCCGCTTCGAATCTGGTGGGCCGTGTTGGACTCGAACCAACGACCAAGGGATTATGAGTCCCCTGCTCTAACCGACTGAGCTAACGGCCCCGGAAGGAACAAACTGGCGCCAGCCAAGCCGGCGGCGTGGGAAACGCGGATCATCCGAGAAACGGCAGTTGGCCGCAGTGGGGAGTCCGTGCCGGCGCGGGCGAGGCAAGGCGCAAAGCGCGGCGAGGTTGAACACCCCGCGAGGATTTGCAGCGCGGGATCGCCAAGTCCGCAGCGCGCGAAATGCGGCGAAAGGTTCCACTCACAGGCTGAGCGCAAACAATCAAGAAATCCTTCATATTCATGAACCATTCATTCGCTCGAAGCGGGCAACTGCGGTCTTTCGTAATTATAGCTGGGCGGGGATGCACCATCCGAGGAGCTGCGGAAAAAAGAGTGAGGGCCGGGCAAGGCCGACCCTCGGTGGGAATGTGCCAATGATCAGAGATGATGACCATTGTGCTTCAGCCGGAAGACCTTCCGGCTCGCCTGATTCTCCAGCGATGCCAGGCGGTTACGTTCCGCCGGGGTGAGCAAACCGGCGCGCTCGACCCAAGCCGCAAACGCGCGGATGCGATTCAAGCTCTTTGCGGGTTGGCTGCTTCGACAGGCGTCAAACAGCCATTATGCAGACCGGCGATGATACGCGCTTTCCGCTGCGCCTGGCGGGTGTGTAGACCTGCGCGGCGGCGGAACCTGCGAGCAGGGTGGCGAAAACCGCGCCAGTTGCGCTGGACGTTTTCCTGGTCGGTTCCTTTTCGGTAGTTGATGGGCACAGCGCCCATGGCTCCGAAGACGAGGCGTAGCGCCGTCATGACGACGCGCAAATGCAAGCGGTCTTTTCGCCGCTTCTTGCCTCTCCCGGGCGGGGCGATCAGCGACCGGGGGTAAGGCGATCGAGCGCGTCGGTAAATATGCCGTCCAAACCGGCGTTGAGCAGTTCCACTGCGCGTGCGGGATCATTGACGGTGTAGGCGAGCAGTTTGAAACCCGCCTGATGGCCGGAAGCGATGCGCTCCGGTGTGAGATGGCGGTGATTGAGATGGATGGCTTTGCAGCCCAGCCGGGCGGCTCGCAAGAGCCAGCCGTCGGCGGGCTCATCGACCAGAAGGGCGCGAGGCAACTCTGGAGCCACCCTGCCGGCGACTTCCAAGGAACGCTCGGAAAAGGACGAGAGCAGTGGCGGAACCTCGGCTCCAGCCCACAGCGCCTGGGCTTCGACAGCCACCGCCGCGCCGGTCTCACGTTCCCGCCCAGGGCAGGGCTTGATCTCGATATTGCATAACATGTCGTTGGCGCGCAAGTAGCTTGCCACTGCCTGCATGCGCGGTATCGGCTCGCCAGCGAAGGTAGGTGAGTGCCAGCTCCCAGCGTCTAGTCTCGCCAGTTCGCTCCAGGGTTGCGCGGCCACCCGACCACTGCCGCTGGTGGTGCGCTCGAGAGTATGGTCATGCATCAGGATGAGGGTGCCGTCCCCGCAGAGCTTGGCGTCAAACTCCACCATGCGGTAGCCGTAACCGAAGCCAACACGCATGCCGGCCAGAGTGTTTTCGGGCGCCAAATTGCCGCCGCCGCGATGGGCGATGTGCGTGGGATAGGGCCAGTTGTTCATGCGTGTTGAGTCTCCCATCGGGCGTGTCGTTTCAGCGAACGCGGATCTGGCGATGCCCATGGGCGCTCACCTTGCGGGTCTCATCGACCATGCTCGGAGAAGGCTCGGAAGGCGCTTTCTCGTCCGTTCCCGTCTCGGCACGAATGCGGGCAAGAACCTTGCCGCCAAAGTCGACGTCCGCCTCAACCCTTCCCTGCTCAAGCGCGAGTTATTCGATCCTCGCGACACGATCCCCAACATGATAATCCTTGCCCGGTCCGTGCAAAAGCACAGGCAAGAAAAAAAGCCCTGGTCTGGCATCGGACTGCCACGCCGTCAAGCCGCCTCCGGCCCGGTCGCGGTGGCACCGGCGTGGCCCGGCCGTGTCCGCGCGAGCAAGGTATAGGCCGTCGGTACGACGAAAAGGGTGAGCAACGTTCCGAGCAATAGGCCACCGACGATCACCCAGCCAATCTGCTGCCGCGACTCGGAACCGGCACCCGTCGCCAGCGCGAGCGGTATGGTTCCGAGCACCATGGCGCCGGTGGTCATGAGAATGGGGCGCAGGCGCAAAACCGTGGCTTCGATGACGGCATCTATCTTCGCAAGACCGCGCTCCTGCATTTGGTTGGCGAACTCGACGATCAGAATGCCGTGCTTGGTGATCAACCCCACCAACGTGATTAAGCCGATCTGGCTGTAAACGTTGAGGGTACCGCCGCTCAGCCAGAGCGCGCCCAGCGCCCCGGTCATCGACAGGGGGACGGTCAGTAGAATCACTAGCGGATCGATGAAACTCTCGAATTGCGCGGCCAGCACCAGGTAAATGAATGCGAGTGCCAGCACGAAAACGAAGTAGATATCGGCCGAGGAATCGCGGAACTCGCGCGACTGTCCCGGGGCGAGGTCGGTCTGCACCGTGGGTGGCAGGATGGCGCGCGCGGTAGTCTGCATGAAGCCAATAGCCTCACCCAGGGTATAGCCGGGGGCTAGGTTGGCGGAAATGTTCGCCGCGCGCAGGCGGTTGAAATGGTTGAGGGTCTTGGGCGCCACCGTCTCGCGCACGGTAAGGAGGTTGGCGAGCTGAATCATCTGCTCTCCTTTGCCGCGCACGTACAGCTCGGTGATGCGATCGGGCGTCTCCCGCTGGTCGGGGGCGATCTGCACGATCACGTCGTACTGCTCGCCCTCCTGCTTGAAGCGTGTCACTAGGCGGCCGCCGAGCATGGTCTCGAGTGTGCGACCGACGGTTTCGACGTTGGCGCCCACGTCCGCGATCTTGTCGCGGTTGACAGCTACGCGGATTTCCGGAGTATTGAGTTTGAGATCAGAGTCCACGTTGACCAAGCCCGGATTCTTTGCCATAGCAGTGGTCATGCGTTCTACCATACGCTGCAACTCCTCGTAGGAGGTTTGCGTCAGCAGCACGAACTGCAAGGGCTTCTCGCGCGGGCTCTGACCGAGCGACGGGGGGTTAGCGGGGAAAGCGAAGACGCCGGGCAAGCCGAAGAACTTGGGCTGCAATTCCTTGGAGATGTCCTGCTGCTTGCGTTCCCTCTCGTCCCAGGGTTTCAGGCGCATGATAGCCAAGCCGTCCGCGACCGTGGGAAAGCCGCCCACACCAAATACCGATGCGCGCTCCGGAACACCTTCGTAGAACTTCTCTATCTGTTCGATGTAGCGCGCGGTATAGCGGATGGTCGCACCCTCGGGCCCACTGACGATGCCGAAGATCACGCCGCGGTCTTCGGTGGGAGCGAGTTCGGACTTGAGCGTGAGGAGCAAGCCGGCGCTCGCCGCGGCGACCACGCAGCCGGCTAGAACCACCATGACGCGGTGGTGCAGCGCCCGGTCGAGCATCTTCCGGTAACCTTCGGTCAGGCCGACGAAAAAGCGCTCGATGGCATTGTAGACTGCGCCATGTTTGGCCTGATGCCGAAGTATCTGCGAACACATCATTGGCGAGAGCGTCAGCGCGACAAAGCCGGAAACGACAACCGCTCCGGCCAGCGCCAAGGCGAATTCGATGAATAGCCGGCCGGTGCGACCTGTGGCGAAGGCTAGCGGCGCGTATACGGCGGCTAACGTGAGCGTCATCGCCAGGACGGCGAAGGCGATCTCTCGGGAACCCTCGATTGCGGCCTGCAATCGCGGCATGCCATGTTCGAGCTTGCGATAGATGTTCTCCAACACGACGATGGCGTCGTCCACCACCAAGCCAACCGCGAGCACCATCGCTAGCAGCGTGAGCGTGTTGATGGTGAAGCCAAAAGCGAACATCAGCGCAAACGCTCCCACCAGCGACACCGGGATGGTGACCAAAGGAATGATGGTCGCGCGAATGCTGCGCAGAAAGAAAAAGATCACCATGGCCACCATCAGCACCGCCTCGGTGATAGTGGTGAATACCGCCTTGATCGACTGTTGGATGAACACCGACGTGTCGTAGGAAATCTCGAAAACCATGCCCGCGGGCAGAGCCTTGCGAATCTCGCCCGCCTCGCGGTGTACGGCCACCGCGAGGTCCAGCGGATTGGCGGTCGCCTGCTTGATGATGCCCATGCCGACCGAAGTATTCCCGTTGAAGCGCTGTACGCCGCGCTCGTCGACGGGGCCGATTTCTATTCGTGCCACATCGCGCAAGCGCACGGGGTATCCACTCACGTCCTTCAGGACGATTGCGCCGAATTCTTCCGGAGTGCGCAAGTCAGTCTGCGAAACGACGGCAAATTCGCGATTGCGGCTTTCGATGCGCCCGGCCGGAATTTCAATGTTCTGGCGGCGCAAGGCATCTTCCACGTCCTGAGTGGTCAGTCGGTACGAGGCGAGGCGCCCAGCGTCCAGCCAAATGCGCATTGAGGGTTTGCGCTCGCCGAAGACTCTGACGTCGGCGGCTCCAGGCAGCACCTGCAAGCGCGGCCGCACGAAGCGATTGACGTAATCAGTAATCTGAAGTTGGTTGTGGCGCGAGCTATACATGGCCGCATACATGACCGGCACGGCGTCGGATTCCACTTTTGCGATGACCGGCTCGTCGGCACCTGCAGGTAGCCGGGCACGCACCCGCGCGACCTTGTCACGCACCTCGGCGGCCGCATTGTCTGGGTCGACATTGGCGCGGAAGCGGACGTTGATGCCGCTCCTCTCGGAACGCGACACCGAAGTGATGACGTCAAGGCCCTCGATTCCAGAGAGGGAATCCTCCAGCGGTTTGGTCACCTGCGACTCAATTACCTCGGGACTAGCACCTTTGTAGGTGGTTTCAACGCTCACCACCGGTTCGTCGATTTTGGGGTATTCACGCACCGGCAAACGCTGGTAGGAAATCACGCCGAGCAGCAACACACCGAGCGAGAGCACCGTGGCCAACACCGGACGGCGGATGCAAAGTTCGGGCAGAATCATGTGCCGCTGCTCTTGGCCGGAGCCTGTGCCGGGAGGGGATTCGGCGCCGGTGTCCCGAGAGGTTTTACCGGAATGCCATCCCTAAGCTTCAATTGTCCCGCGACGACCACGGCTTCATCGGCGGCGAGTCCGCTCAACACTTGCACTTGGCCCTCACGACGTTGCCCAATCTCCACTTTGACGCGCTGCGCTCGGCCATCGGTGACCCGGAAGACATACTGTTCTTCGCCGCTAGGCACCAGTGCCTGCTCCGGAATCAGCAAAGCCACGGCCTCTTCGTCCAACAGTAGACGTACCCGCGCAAAACCACCTGGCCGCAAGCGACCATCGGAGTTGTGGACCAAGGCGCGCAGAACCACCGCACGGCCGGCCGCGTCAATGGCCGGATTGATGGCGTAGATCCTTCCCGTGTAGGTCTTGTTGGGGAAGGCGTCGAGCATTAGCTGAAGGTTTTGCCCGACTCGCAGCTTCTTCAAATGCAGTTCGGGAACCCGGAACTCCACCTTCAGGGGATCGATGGCCTCCAGGTTGACGATGTCCTGCCCCTCCTTGACATAGTCGCCGACGCTGGCGCTGCGCAGCCCCAGGACGCCTGAAAACGGTGCCAGGATTTCGGTTTTCGCGAGTTTGGCCTCGGCCAGGGCTACCGCAGCTTGGGCAACCTTCAGATTGTTCTCGGCCTCCTCGCGTGCCTGGCTGCTCACGAAGCCCTTGACCTGCAGATCCACGGCGCGGTCGAACTTCGCCTGCGAGAGCACCAGATTGGCCTTGGCCTGCTGTAATTCAGCGCGTGTCACCGAAGCGTCGAGGCGCACTAGCACGGCACCCTTGGCGGCGTTTTGTCCCTCGCTGAACGAGAACTCGGCAATGCGACCGGAGATCTCCGGGCGGATCAACACCGACTCGTTCGAGCGCATCGTGCCCACGGCGCTGAGGGTCTGGGGAAGGGGTAGCGTGGCCACCATGGAAACTTCCACCGGCACGCCGCCTGGGGCGCGGGGTGGACCTCCAGGTGCTGGTGGTGGCGGTGCGACCGCGCCGGCATCTGCGGTGCGTGGGGGCGCGCCGCGGTGGCCCAGCCAGTAACCAGCGCCGGCGAAAACCAAGGCGATGAGTGCACCCCCGGCAATTAACGCGGTTCGATTCATGGCGAAAGGGAATGAGTCTTGCGGATCGGTAAACGGCTCATTATCGATGAAAACACTTGTGCTGGGCAAACGCTGCCCTGCGAACCCGTGCGGGTCAGCCTTTCTCGCGCGCTGGACCGGCGCGCTTCCCATTTCTGTCCGTATCGGCCGCGCGACCGATACAGATACCGGCCGCCTTTTCGACAGGCGGTGCCTCCCCTACAATGCAAAATTTCATCAATGCAAGGGCATAGGGAAGAACCATGGATATCCAGCGGCATCACGTCGGCGCACGTCTTTCAGAAGTGGTGGTGCACAACCAAACCGTCTACCTTGCCGGGCAGATCGCCGATGACCCGGCCGCGGACGTGACATCTCAAACGCAGCAGATCCTGGGGAACATCGATCGTTTGCTTGCGGAAGTGGGAAGCGACAAGACCAGGCTCCTTTCCTGCACCATCTTTCTGGCGGACGTCGGCGACTTTCCCGCCATGAACGCGGCCTGGGACGCCTGGGTTCCGGCCGGCCATTGTCCGGCGCGGGCCACCGTGGAGACGCGGCTGTTCAGGCCCGAATACCGCGTGGAAGTTCAAGCTATCGCCGCTCTTTGAGAATACGGAGTTGCCAATGACCGCCAACAGTTCGACCGCCGCTGCTCCGCCCGCGCAAGAGCTTGCGATTACGCGCCACACTTTCGACGAGGTGATGGTGCCCTGTTTTTCTCCGGCCCAAGTGCTGCCGGTGCGCGGCGCCGGGTCGCGAGTGTGGGATCAAGCGGGGCGCGAGTACATCGACTTTGCCGCGGGCGTGGCGGTTACCGCGCTGGGTCACTGTCACCCGTTGATGGTTCATGCGCTCGCCGAACAGGCGGGGCGCTTGTGGCACATCTCCAACTGGTTTACCAACGAGCCAGCTCTGCGCCTCGCCCGCCACCTGGTCGAGCACACTTTCGCGGACAAGGTGTTCTTTTGCAACTCCGGCGCCGAAGCGAATGAAGCGGCGCTCAAGCTGGCGCGCAAGTATGCTGCCGACCACCACGGCCCGCAGAAGAACGGCATCGTCTCTTCTCTGCATTCCTTTCATGGCCGCACGCTTTTCACTGTCACCGCCGGTGGCACCGAGCGCTATCGCCAAGGCTTTGGCCCGTTGCCGTCCAATGTGCAGCACGTGCCCTACAACGACATTGGCGCACTCGAGGCGGCGGTTGGACCAGACACTTGCGCCGTGATTCTCGAGCCGGTGCAGGGCGAGGGCGGCGTCAATCCGGGGCGGGCTGAATTCTTGCAAGCGGCCCGGGCGCTGTGCGACCGGCATGGCGCGCTTTTGGTGCTTGACGAAATCCAAACCGGCATGGGGCGTACCGGAACGCTTTTCAATCATGAACAGAAAGGCTTCGTGCCGGACATTCTGACCAGCGCCAAGGGTCTGGGAGGCGGCTTTCCGATCGGCGCGATGTTGACTACGAGCGCCATCGCCGTGAGTTTTTCTCCAGGTACGCATGGCACCACGTATGGCGGCAACCCCCTGGCTGCGGCGGTTGCGGCCGCGGTGCTGCAAGTGGTGGCGACACCGCAGCTGCTCAGCGGCGTGAGATCCCGTGCCGCGCGTCTGACTGAAGGCCTGCGCGAGCTGGGCCTGCGGCATCGGATGTTCAAGGAGGTGCGGGGCGAGGGGCTCCTGATCGGGTGCGAGCTCAACCCCGATTTTGCCGGCCGCGCCGCCGATTTCATGGCCGCCGGGAGCGACGCCGGGATCTTCTTCCTGATGGCCGGAACCAGCGTGCTGCGCTTCGTGCCCGCGCTCAACATCCCCGATTCCGATATCGACGAGGGCTTGGCGCGGCTGGATCGCGCGCTCGGCCAATTGCGATCATGAATTACGCAGCCTGTATCCGCGCCCCCTTCGGCATGCTCGGACTCGCGGGCGATGGCGAGCGGCTGATTCGCCTCGACTTTCTGCCGGCGGATACACCGCCCAGAGCACCCCACGATGCCTTGTCGCGCGAGACCGCCGCGCAGCTAGGCGCCTACTTTCGGGACTCGCGTTTTCGTTTCAGCCTGCCGCTGGATGTACGCGGAACCACCTTCCAGAAGCGCGTTTGGGCCTTGATGTGCGACATTTCCCCGGGACAGGTGCGCAGCTACGGCGAAGCTGCGCGCTCCCTCAAGTCCGCTGCGCGAGCGGTGGGAGGTGCCTGTGGCGCTAATCCGCTGGCGATCGTCATCCCTTGTCATCGTATCGTCGGCGCCAAAGGACTGGGCGGCTTCATGGGGCAGACGGCTGACGAAACCTTGGCGATCAAGCGATGGCTGCTGCGTCACGAGGGCTACGGCGCAGTGCAATGAGCGCGGCAGCGACTGCCGCCATCGACGCCTTTTGCGACCAGATCTGGCTGCAGGATGGCCTATCGCCCAACACACTGGCAAGCTACCGGCGCGACCTGCAGGGTTGGGCGCTGTGGCTGGGCAAAGTTGGGCGCACCCTGGAAGCCGCGGACCGGGCGGATATTGAGGCGTTTCTGGCCGAACAGTTTGCCCTGCGGGCCCGGCCGAGCTCCATCAATCGAAGGCTTTCCAGCTTGCGCCGCTTTTATCGTTTGGCGGTGCAGCAAGGGCGGTCAAAGAGCGATCCGACCCTGCGGGTGCGCTCGCCCAAGCGCCCGAGGCAGCTGCCCAAGAATCTTTCCGAGCGCCAGGTGGAGGACCTGCTGTCCGCCCCGGAAACCGGCCATCCACGGGGCCTACGCGACCGCGCCATGCTGGAAACGCTCTACGCCACCGGGTTGCGCGTAAGCGAACTGGTTGGCTTGCGGCTAGCTCAATTGGGGCTCGACGCGGGCGTGTTGCGGGTGATGGGCAAGGGGTCCAAGGAGCGCCTGGTGCCGCTCGGCGAAGAGGCACTGGTCTGGCTCAAGGCCTATTTGCAACAGGCGCGACCGGGCTTCGCCGGCAGCGCCAGGGCGAGCGATGCGGTGTTTCTCACCACGCGCGGGCAGGGCATGAGCCGCCAGGCATTCTGGCAGCTGGTGAAGCGGCACGCGCAGCGCGCCGGCATCGATTCCGCGGCTTTGTCTCCGCACACGCTTCGGCATGCGTTTGCCACGCACCTCCTGAACCACGGCGCTGACCTGCGCGTGGTGCAAATGCTGCTTGGCCACGCTGACATCAGCACCACCCAGATCTACACGCACGTGGCGCGCGAGCGGTTGAAGACGCTGCACCAACAACACCATCCCCGCGGCTGAAGCCGCTCCTTAAGTCGATGAGCCAGGACAAATTCCCCGTTACTCCGGCAGTGCGCATGCTGCGCGAACATCAGGTCGAGTTCACCAGCCATCTCTACGCCTACGAGTCCAAGGGCGGTACCGCGGTGTCAGCGCGTGAGCTCGGAGTCGACGAGCATGCCGTGATCAAGACTCTGATCATGGAGAACGAGCGCAAAGAGCCTCTGGTGGTCCTGATGCATGGGGATTGCGAGGTCTCGACCAAGGCCTTGGCGCGTCTACTTGGTGTAAAAACCATACAGCCTTGCGCACCGGCCGTCGCCGACCGGCATTCCGGTTACCAAGTGGGCGGCACCAGCCCATTTGGCCTGCGGCGCGCGCTGCCCATATACATGCAAGAGAGCATCGCGGCGCTGCCTTATCTCTACATCAATGGCGGCAAGCGCGGTTATTTGGTGGGATTGAAACCCGAGGATCTCGTCCGCGTTCTCAAGCCTGTCGCTGTTTCGGCCGCTACCGACTCGCGAACGTGACCTTGGTCGCGCCTTGAGGGACAGGCTGCTAGGAGGACCGCTGGCGCTCTATCGATACGCCCAGTTGACGCACATTGGGCAAGGGTGCGAGCTTGGCTATGCTGACCTTGACCCAGGGCACTGGGAACTCATCCAACACCAGCGTGGCGGTGGCCTGGGCGAGCCGCTCGAGCAAATGATAAGGGTGGTTCTCGAGCAAACCGCGGATGCGCTGAACCACCGCGGCGTAATCGATGGCGTCGGCCAATTCGTCGGTGTTGCAGGGACGCTCCGAGGGCAGGGCGATCTCCAAATTCAGAAGCACCGTCTGAGCAACCTGGCGTTCCCAAGGGTAGACGCCGATGCGCGTTTCGATCTTCAGGTCGGAAATGAAAATCTTGTCCATGCTCTTAGGCTAGAATCGCGGCTGTTCATTCTACCCGCAAGTTCCCTTTGTCCATGACCGAAGTGTTCGTCATCCTTGTATCTTACCTTTTGGGTTCGATCTCCTTTGCCGTCGTGACCAGCAAACTGATGGGGCTTCCTGATCCGCACAGCTATGGTTCGGGGAACCCCGGCGCCACCAATGTGTTGCGTACGGGCAACAAGATCGCCGCAGCGGCGACGCTACTTGGCGACGGCGTGAAGGGCTTCGTCGCGGTTTGGCTCGCCCAGCGTTTTGCGGTGCCGCTCGGCTTGGCACCATGGGCCGTGGCGGCGGCCGCGCTAGCGGTCTTTGTCGGCCACCTCCTCCCAGTGTTCCACTGTTTTGCCGGAGGCAAGGGGGTGGCCACGGCGGCGGGCGTACTGCTCGCGCTCGATTGGCGCCTCGGCGTTGCCGTCCTGGGTGTGTGGTTGGTCATTGCGCTCGTATTGAGAATCTCGTCTCTGGCGGCGATTTTCGCGGCACTTGCGGCACCGATTCTCGGATTTTGGCTCCTCGGCCCTCGCTCCGAGGCTTATGTCTTGATCCCGCTGTGCTCGCTGCTGATTTGGCGGCATCGCGGCAATCTTGCACGCCTGCTGAGCGGCGAAGAGGGGAAGATCGGGCGATGAGACGCTAATACCGCTGGCGCGCGGGCCTGCGCAACTCCGCCAGGGGCCAGCGCGGCCGCACCGAATAACCAAGATCGCGGCGTCCCTCGCTGGCCAGGCGCTGGGCTCCGGCCAGAGCAATCATGGCGCCGTTGTCGGTGCAGAACTCCAGCGGCGGATAGTATGTCGCGAAGCCGTTTCGCCGGCCCATTTCATCGAGAGCCGCGCGCAGTGCTCGGTTGGCGCCGACGCCGCCGGCCATGACCAGACGGGTGGCCCCGGTCCGATCAACGGCCGCGGCCGCCTTGCTCGCTAGAACCTCCACGACAGCATCTTGGAAAGCCCGGGCGATGTCCGCTCGACGCTCTTCAGTCAGTGGTTCTTTGCGGACCAGGGTGAGGACCGCGGTCTTCAATCCACTGAAGCTGAAATCGAGGTCGCCGCTGTGCAGCATCGGACGAGGCAGTGCGCAGCACCCCTGCGAACCGCGGTCGGCCAATGTCGCCAAGGCAGGTCCGCCGGGATAAGGCAAGCCCAAGAGCTTGGCGGTTTTGTCGAAAGCTTCGCCCGCGGCGTCGTCTACCGTTTCCCCCAGTAGGCGATATTCGCCCACACCGGCGACTTCCATGAGCTGAGTGTGACCTCCAGAGACCAGCAAGGCGATAAAGGGGAAAGACGGGGAGGGTGTGGCGAGAAGAGGTGATAGCAGGTGCCCCTCAAGGTGATGCACGCCGACCACTGGCCGGTCCAGGGCCATCGCCAGACCCTGTGCGACGCTGGCTCCAACCAGCAGAGCGCCGGCGAGGCCCGGGCCCTTGGTGTAGGCAATCCCGTCAACCTCGCTCAGCCGCCTTTGGGCCTGATGCAACGTTTCGTCGAGCAGGGGCAGGAGGCGTCGGAGATGGTCGCGGGACGCGAGCTCCGGCACGACCCCGCCGTAGTCGCTATGGATCGCAACCTGACTGTGCAGTGTGTGGGCAAGTAGCCCGCAAGAGGAGTCAAAAAGCGCGACTCCGGTTTCGTCGCACGAAGTTTCCAGGCCAAGAACGAGCATGCCAGCGATTATCCTTCAAACTGGGCCAAGGGGCGCGCCGAACCGATACCCCGGGGTGGGCTCTGCCAGGAGCGGGGGGTAGGAACACCTTGTGGTCTTGCCCGTTTCGCGCTAACATAACCGATTCCAATTTTTCCGTCCTGCTGCGGACGGTTCGAGAGAAAGGGATGTCCCGTAATGCCAAGTGTTCGCGTTCGTGAAAATGAGCCCTTCGAAGTGGCGATGCGCCGCTTCAAGCGCACCATTGAAAAGACTGGGCTTCTGACTGAGCTGCGGGCTCGCGAGTTCTACGAAAAACCTACTTCCGAGCGCAAACGTAAGCTTGCAGCCGCAGTCAAGCGCCATTACAAGCGCCTGCGCAGCCAGATGTTGCCGCCCAAGCTCTACTGAAAACGGGCCCACGTGATCCCGGCCGTTTCGCGGCGGGCAAATCCTCCTCCTCGCCGCCCTTTGCGCACATCGCCGCGATGTCACTCAAGGATCGAATCACCGAGGACATGAAGGACGCCCTGCGTGCCAGGGAGAGTGCGCGCCTGGGCGCAATCCGGCTGTTGCTGGCCGCGATCAAACAGCGTGAGGTTGATGAACGCATTAGCCTTTCCGATGCCGAGGTGGTTGCGGTCATCGACAAGATGATCAAACAGCGGCGGGATTCTATCACCCAATTTGAAGCAGGCAACCGGCTCGACCTCGCGGCGGGAGAGCGCTTCGAAATCGATGTGCTCCAAGCGTACATGCCACAGGCCCTCAGTCCTGACGAGATCGCGGCGGCCATCGAGCGCGCCATCGCCGAAACCGGCGCTCAGGGGATGGCGGGGATGGGCAAGGTGATGAGCCTGCTCAAGCCCCAGTTGGCGGGACGCGCCGATCTCGCCCAGGTCAGCGCGCAGGTCAAGGCCCGTCTCGTCGGTTAGGATTTGGCGCGCCAGGGTTCGTTGTCGCGCCTTTGCTGCGTTGCCCAGTGGCGCGGGGCAGAACCAAATCCCAGTCATTGTGCCACGCGCCTATAATGACAACATGCTGGCGCCACGCGATATCTCCATCCGCATTTCGGTCAGCACGCGGCGCCCATGATTCCCGACGATTTCATTCAGAATCTTCTGGCGCGCGTGGACATCGTCGACGTCGTCGAGCGACATGTGCCCCTGCGCAAAGCCGGAGCCAACTACGTCGCTTGCTGTCCCTTTCATCAAGAGAAGACACCAAGCTTCACGGTGAGCCCAACAAAACAGTTCTACCACTGCTTTGGCTGCGGGGCGCATGGCACCGCCATTGGTTTCCTCATGGCGCACTCGGGCCAGAGCTTCGTGGAGTCGGTCGAAGAACTGGCCGGTCGGGCGGGCATGACCGTACCGCATGTTGCCCCCAAGCCTGAGTCGGCGAGCGCGAACTCGGGCACTGATCTGCGTGAAGCACTGTTGACTGCCATGCGCTTCTATAAGATCCGACTCAAGGAATCGCCGCGGGCGGTCGCCTACCTGCAGCGCCGCGGTCTCACCGGGGAGATCGCGGCCCGTTTTGGCTTGGGCTACGCTCCCTCTGGCTGGCAGCCGCTGGGCGAGGCATTCGATGACTATGACTCTCCCGCGCTCGAGGCGGCCGGCTTGGTCATCGTCGGGGATCAAGGGAAGCGCTATGACCGGTTTCGTGACCGCATCATGTTTCCCATTCTCGACCAGCGGGGCGAAGTCATTGGCTTCGGCGGCAGGGTGCTGGACCAGGGTGAACCCAAGTACCTCAATTCGCCGGAGACGGCGGTCTTCTCGAAGGGACGGGAGCTCTATGGACTGACCCAAGCGCGCAAGGCGATCCGAGCGTCAGGGCGGATCTTGGTGGTCGAAGGGTATATGGACGTGGTTGCGCTGGCACAATTTGGCGTAGGTTACGTCGTAGCCACATTAGGAACTGCGACCACGCCCATGCACGCGCAGAAGCTTTTTCGTCAGGCCGACCAGATCGTCTTCTGTTTCGATGGGGACAATGCCGGCCGCAAGGCCGCCTGGCGCGCTTTGGAAAACACCCTTCCCAGCTTGGCCGATGGCAAGAACGCCGCGTTTCTATTCTTGCCCGAGGGGGAGGACCCGGATACTTACGTGCGCGCCCACGGCGCGGAAGCGTTCGAAGCCTTGTTGTTGCGGCAGAGTCTGCCCCTTTCGGAGTATTTCCTGCAAGAGCTTGCGAGCCGCCATCCGCCGTCGAGTGACGAGGGCCGCGCCGCGCTCGTCAAAGCGGCGGAGCCCTATTTGAGCCAGATTGGAGCACCCGTGCTAGCGAGCTTGGTGCGCAAGCGCTTGCTGGACCTCGCTGGGCTGAACCCCGACGAGGGGTCCGTGTTGCTGCCCGTGGCCAACCGTTCGAAACCAGCTCAGGCGCCGACGCGACGGCCTCGCGCTCGGGTGTCGCTAGCCCTGTCGCTGGTGAAATGCTTGCTGGCCCGCCCAGACCTCATTGCGCTGTGTCGCTTGAACCCGCCGGAGGATACCGCTCCCGAGGCGCAGGCCTTGGCGCGAATACTACGAACATTGCAAGCACATGCACAGACAGCTCCGGGGACTGCGGTGCTGCTCCAGTGGCTGGGTGAGGGGCCGGGCCAAAACGCGCTTGAGCGAGCCTTACGCCTGATTCAGGAAGAAGAACTGTCACCCGAGGCGCTCGAAGTCGAGTTGGTCAGTAGCGTTGCCCGCTATCAGGAACTCGCGCACGAGGCGGCAGTCGCAGTTTTGATGCAGCGGCCTTTTGCCTCCCTCAGCCCGGCCGAGCGCGAGATGGTAAAGGCTCATGCCCTCCGCCGTCGCGAGGGTGGGGCAGGGGAGGCGGGGGCCTGATGTGCTATACTATTTAGTTTAGTGCAGCATTCGAAACCAACCTCGGTGGGAACGATCATGGCCGTGAAACCCAGCAAGAACGCCGCCAAGTCAGCGAAATCGGCAGCCGCCAAGGTCAAGGCTGGGTTACGGAAGTCCGCGGCCAAGTCTCCCGCAGCGAAGCCCGCCGCCAAGGCAACCCGCCCCGCGGCGAAGGCCAAAAAGCCCATACCCAAGGCCGCTGGCCGAGTGGTCGCGCGCCCTGCCGAAAAATCGGCGAACAAGACGTTGGCCAAGCCCAAGGCCAAGACCAGAGCGGGGAGTTCCGCGGCCAAGAGTACCAAGGCCAAGGTGGTGAGTTCCGCAGCGAAGAAGCTGCCCGTCCGGGTCGCGGCCAAGACCCGAAATGCCACTACAAAGAAAAGCGCGGTCACGAAGAAACCCGTTCGATCCGCCGCGCGCCCGGCCGCGCCCGCGCGCAAAGTCGTGGCCAAGAAACCCGTCAAGCCCCTAGCAAAGCAGCAGGCAATGAAAAAAGCGTCACCGCCAGCCCTCAAGAAGACCGCCAAACCAACCGCCAAAACTGCCGACCGTCGGTCGCCAAAGGTTCAAGCCAAGACCCCAGCGCGCCCAGCCCTGCCCAAGGCGGCGGTCAAGCCGGCGCCCAAGAATGTGCCGAAGGCCGCAACCAGACCTGCACCGCCCAAGACGTTAGCCGCGGCGCCCAAACCTGGCGTGACCGGCAAGAACGTTGCTTCCGCCAAGCAGGCGCCAGGCAGTGACGCGAAGCCCGGCCGCCCGGTGGCGGCAGTCAGCGTGCAAGAGGCAACCGCCAAGCTCAAAGAAAAGCGGGCCGAGCGTGCCGCCACGAAGTTGCGGATGGGTGAAGCCGCGCGCGCCGAGAATCCGATCCACGATGCGGAGGCGCGCCGCACTCGGCTGAAAAACCTCATCGTGCTCGGGAAAGAGCGCGGCTACCTGACTTACGCAGAGATCAACGATCATCTTCCCGATGACATTCTCGATGCCGAGCAGATCGAGGGCGTGATCAGCATGATCAACGACATGGGGATTGCCGTCTATGACGAGGCGCCCGATGCCGAAACCCTACTGATGTCTGAGTCCACCCCGGCGGTTGCCGACGAAGATGTGGTCGAGGAGGCCGAGGCTGCCCTTTCCACTGTGGATTCGGAATTCGGGCGTACCACCGATCCGGTGCGCATGTACATGCGCGAAATGGGCTCGGTGGAACTCCTAACCCGCGAGGGCGAGATCGAAATCGCCAAGCGCATCGAGGAGGGTCTCAAGCATATGATTCAGGCGATTTCCGCCTGTCCGATGACCGTCGCGCAGATCCTGGACCTCGCGGACAAGATCGAGAAGCAAGAATTGCGCATCGACGAGGTAGTCGATGGGCTTATCGACTTTGCCGAAGATCTCGAATCGATGGAAGAAGAAGCACCGGTTGAGGACGACCTCGACGAAAGCGAGGACGGCGCGGGGGCGATTGCCAACGAGAACATGGAAAAGCTTCGCGCGGCCGCGCTGGAGCGCTTTGCAACCATCCGCAAACTCAACACCAAAGCGCTGCAAACGCTCGCCAAGAAGGGCCCGCGAGCCGATGCCTACCTCGACCTGCAAAAGAGTATCTCCGGCGAATTGATGGGCATTCGCTTTTCTGCCCGTCAGGTGGAACGCCTTTGTGACAGCGTGCGCGGGGAAGTGGAGAAGATACGCCAGATCGAAAAGAAGGTTCTCGACCTGTGCGTGAACAAGTCTGGCATGCCGCGTCAGCACTTCATCAAGATGTTTGCCGACAACGAGATGAATCTCGATTGGATCGACAGCGAGGTTGCTGCTCGCAAGCCCTTTAGCGATCTGCTTGCCAAGTACCGTCAGGCCATCGTCGAGCAGCAGGAGCGCCTGCGGGATGCACAAAACCGCGTGATGATTCCGCTGAAAGACCTGAAGGACATCAACAAGCAGATGTCCACTGGTGAGGCGCGCGCCCGCAAGGCCAAACGCGAGATGACCGAAGCCAATCTGCGACTAGTGATTTCCATCGCCAAGAAATACACGAACCGCGGCTTGCAGTTCTTGGACCTCATTCAGGAGGGCAACATCGGCCTAATGAAGGCGGTGGACAAGTTCGAATACCGCCGTGGCTACAAGTTCTCGACCTATGCCACGTGGTGGATACGTCAGGCCATCACCCGCTCGATCGCCGATCAGGCGCGCACCATCCGCATCCCGGTGCATATGATCGAAACCATCAATAAGATGAACCGCATCTCGCGGCAAATCCTCCAGGAAACGGGCCAGGAGCCCGAACCGGCGCTGCTTGCCGAGAAAATGGAGATGCCCGAGGAAAAGATCCGCAAGATCCTCAAGATCTCCAAGGAACCCATTTCCATGGAGACGCCGATCGGGGACGACGATGATTCGCATCTGGGCGATTTCATCGAAGATTCGAGCACGGTCGCACCGGTGGATGCCGCGGTGAATGCGTCGCTGCGCGAAGTCTGCAAGGACATTCTAGACACGCTCACGCCGCGCGAAGCGAAGGTGCTGCGCATGCGATTCGGCATCGAGATGAACACTGATCACACCCTCGAGGAAGTCGGCAAGCAGTTCGATGTCACCCGTGAGCGCATACGCCAGATAGAGGCAAAGGCCTTGCGCAAGCTGCGGCACCCCTCGCGGTCGGAGCGACTGCGAAGCTTCCTCGACAACGAATAGACGGCAGGTTCGCCTTCTAAACAGGCGGCCCCAGGCCCGCTGTTGGCTTAAGGTTGCCGGGAGTCAGCGACTCAGTGTGAGCGCGAGATAGGCAACATAGAGGCCGCCATTCACCAGCAGGGTCCAGAGTGGCATGCCGCCGGCGCGCACGTTGAAGCGCAACCAAGCAGCGGCAGCGAGGGTGACCATTACACCTGCCAGCACTTCGACCCTCGGCTCCCAAGGTGTGAGCAAGATGCCTATCGCCGGCAGCAAGGTTCCCTGGAAGACCATCGCGCCGGTGATGTTTCCGAAGGCCAGCGTGTCCTTACCTCGGCGCACCCAGAGAACGCTGTTTACTTTTTCCGGAAGTTCCGTGGCGATCGGAATGATCAGCAAGGACAAGAGTAAGGCGGAAATGCCGATGACCTGCGCGGTCGCTTCGATCGCGTGAATGAACCCTTTGGCTCCGGCGATCAGCAGACAGAGGCCCAGGGCGAGCTGAATACCGATGGTTAGGATGGTGGTAGGCAGGCCGAGGCGCTCAAGCAGCAATTTGCCCTCAGCCTCCGTTCCATGGCCGTCTTCCACGAGTTTGCTCGAGGCGCGCAGAGTGAGCAGGAGATAGACGAAATAGGTGAGCACCAGAATGAAGCCAAGGGCGGCCCGCCACACTATGGCTGCACGTGGCACATACATAGCTGCGGCGGCAAGCACGAAGGCGAAGAGAAAAAAATTGAGATCGCGAGTGAGCCCAGTGTGTTCCGGACGAAGCCTGCCCCAGAGCCCGCGGCGTTGGGTCACCGATAGCGCCATCAGGCAGCAGGAGAGCGTGCTGAGCATCAATGGCGCTCCAAGGATCGCGCCGACGCCGATTTCTTCGTTGACGACGGTGTTTTGCGTGCCCGCAAAGATCGCCAGGAGCGGCACCAGGGTTTCCGGGAGTGCGGTCCCAACCGCCGCGAACAGGGATCCCGTTACGCCTTCGGAAATGTGCAGGCGCTCGCCCAGATGTTCCAGCGCATTAGTGAACACCTCGGCCGCGACCAAGATGAGGAGCAGCATCAAAACGAGTTCGCCCAGATACCATGCCATGCAAGTGCTTTCCCCTGATTGCCCGAGCAAGACTGGGCCGCGGTTCGCGATTTCAGCTTCTTGTCGGAACGAGATCGATGCGTACGTACACTTCTTCGCGCTGGCCGCGCGGCTCAACGCTGAATCCCATGGCCTCCATCATGCGCAGCATGCCCTGGTTGATGGCGAGCACGGTGCCGTCGATGCGCTCGAAGCCACTGTCGCGGGCACAATCCAGCAAGCGTGCGAGCAAGATTCGCCCGAGGCCGAGATTCTGCCATGAATCTGCCACAACAATTGCAAATTCTGCACTGATGCGATCCGGATTCTGCACATAGCGCGCGACCGCGATGATTTGTTCCTCGCTGCCGCTTCCGGCGATAGCCACCAGTGCCATCTCGCGGTCATAGTCGATCTGAGTGAAGCGCGCCAGCATCTCGGGAGGTAGTTCCGGCAAGTGATGGAGGAAGCGAAGATAGCGGCTGTGATCAGAGAGCTCATGCACGAACTGGCGCTCCATCGCCGCGTCCTCCGGTCGGATGGGGCGAATCTGCACTTGTGCGCCGTTCTTGAGCGTGACCTCGCTCTCCAGGTTCTCCGGATAGGGGTGTATGGCCATGTGGCGGTAGTGCACGGGGCGCTCGTCTTGGTCAGAATCGATGACGATGCGCGCGTCGGCCACGACCGCCCCCCCTTCGTGCGCCATCACCGGATTGAGGTCCATTTCTTTGATCCAGGGGAGCGCACATATCATCGCGGAAACCTGCAGCAACAGCGAGACGATGGCCTCTTGGTCAACCGCCGGGAAATGGCGGTAAGCGCCGAGCAACCGCGCTGCCCGAGTGCGGGAAATGAGGTCGAGGGCAAGCTTGCGATTCAACGGCGGCAGCATGACGGCGGTGTCGCGGAGTGCTTCCACGTCCACGCCGCCCGAGCCGAAACTGATTACGGGCCCGAAGACCGCGTCGGTGGCCACGCCGATGAGTACCTCGCGCGTATGCTTGAAACGAAGCATGGGCTGCACCACCACTCCCTCGATTCGGGCATCGGGTCGCAGGGATTGAACTTGCTCCATCATGTCGTTGTACGCGGCGGTGAGCATCCGGCCATTGATCAAATTGAGGCGTACCCCACCCACATCGGATTTGTGCGTGATGTCTGGGGAGTGAATCTTCAGCACCACCGGGTAGTGAATGGCCCGCGCCGCGGCGCTCGCCTCTTCGAGGCTAGTGGCTAGGCGATGCTGCGGGACTTCCACTCCGAATGCGGCCAACAGCTCTTTGGCCTCCAACTCGGTGAGGGTGTCGCGCCCTTCGGCCAGAACGCGCGAGCGCAACGCCAAGGCAGCGTCGACGTCCGCTCGTGGTAGGAGCGGCAAAGGGGCAGGCACCTGTATCAGCAACTGCTGGTTGCGTTGATAGGCGGCGAGAAAGGAAAACGCCTCGACGCCATTCTCCGGAGTGTAGAAGTTGGGCACGCGCGCCGCTTCGAAGAGGCCGCGGATCTCGGCGCTATCGAGCTGGCCCAGCCAGGCCGTGAGGACGGGCTTGGCGGTGTCCGCGGTGGCACGGATGACCGCCTGGGCGGCCTCCCCCGCAGGGAGGATTCGGGTCGGACAGTAGAGAGCCAGAACTCCGTCCACACCCGCATCGGCGAGCACGCCGCGAACCGCCGCCTCCAAGCGTGTCGCGGTTGCGTCGCCGATGATGTCCACCGGGTTGGCGTGCGACCAGTGCGACGGCAGCACGGCGTCGAGCGCCCGCAGAGTATCCGCGCCAAGGGTTGCGAGGCTCACATCGTTCTCTGCTGCGCAATCCGCCGCCATCACGCCGGGACCTCCCCCATTTGTGACAACCGCCAACCGATTGCCTCGGGGAATGCGCCCCGCTCCCAAGATGCGCGCCGCAGAAAAAAGCTGCGTATACGTTTTCACGCGCACGCTCCCGCTGCGGCGTAATGCTGCTGCGAATACCGCGTCGGACCCGACCAGCGAACCGGTGTGACTTGTGGCTGCGCGCGTGCCGCTTTCATGACGCCCAGCCTTGAGCACCACCACGGGTTTGGTGCGCGCGGCCGCGCGCAGGGAAGAAAGGAAACGGCGAGCATCACGAATACCTTCGACATAAAGCAGGATGGCATCCGTTTCCGCGTCGGACACTAGATAGTCGATTGCCTCGCCGAAGTCCACATCGGCGGCTGCGCCGAGCGAGATGACCGTGGAAAAGCCCAAGCCGGCCGGTTTCGCCCAATCCAGGATAGCCGCGCAAATGGCGCCGGACTGTGACACCAACCCAAGCCTGCCGCGCACGGCGTTGGTGTGGGCGAACGTGGCATTGAGATTGATGCTTGTGCGCATAAGGCCAATGCAATTCGGTCCGAGAAGGCGGATACCCAGTTCCCGGGCGAGTTCCACCAGCGCGCGCTGGCGCTCCCGTCCTGGTTCGCCCATTTCCGCATAGCCTGCGGTGAGAATTACCGCAGCAGGGATGCCCACTGCCGCCGCGTCTTTCAGCGTCGGCTCGACCGCGTCCACCGGAGTCACCACGATCGCCAGGTCGACTGCATGGGGCAGTTGGCGCAGGGATTGCAGACAAGGCCGATCCAGCACTTGCTCATACTTGGGATTCACCGGGTGAATGGGTCCGGTGAATCCTCCTTGCAACAGATTCTCAAGCACGAGGCGGCCCAGCTTGAGCGGTTTCTCGGTAGCTCCCACCAAGGCGACTGAACGGGGGGAAAACATGGGCGTCAGATAATGGACATCGGAGCCCTCGGAAATGCTTCTCGGCAAGAATTTGACCTTCATGCCCACCATTCTACCCGCCCAGGTGTTGCAGCTGTTTGTAAGACGTTGGGGCGGATACGCGGACACACGGCCCGCCTTCTCAAGTGGCGGGCGATATTGGGAATCTCGTTGAATTGTCGCGAACGCGCTTCTACGCTATCATTCCGCCCTTCGCGGAGAGATGGATGAGTGGTTTAAGTCGCACGCCTGGAAAGCGTGTTCAGGTGAAAGCCTGACGGGGGTTCGAATCCCCCTCTCTCCGCCAGTCACCTGTTGAGGCCACGCCGATACTGCGCGGGCTGCCAGCATTTCCACACACGGTGAGCCTTTCTGGAGCCTTGGAGGAATTTCCCGGGCCTGTTCGCCCTTTTATTGTCGCCGGAATTGTGGAAGAATCGTCCTCAGTGTATAGCTTTGGGTGTACGAGATGCTGGATCGGGATGGTTACCGCCCGAACGTTGCCATCGTCATCGCCAACCATAGAAACCAGGTCTTTTGGGGCAAGCGGATACGTGAACATTCGTGGCAGTTCCCGCAAGGGGGCATAAATCCAGGAGAGTCGCCCGAGCAGGCGATGTTCCGGGAGCTGGCCGAGGAAGTCGGCCTGCAGCCGCAGCATGTGCGGGTACTGGGTCGCACCAAGGACTGGTTGCGGTATGACGTGCCGGTCAACTGGATTCGGCGCGAGTGGCGTGGCAGCTACCGCGGGCAGAAGCAGATTTGGTATTTGCTCCGCTTGGTCGGCCGGGATTGTGATTTTTCGCTGCGAGCGAGCGATCACCCCGAGTTCGACGCTTGGCGCTGGAGCGACTACTGGGTGCCTCTGGATGGGGTAATCGAATTCAAGCGCGAGGTCTACCGCCGCGCTCTGCTTGAGTTGGAGCGGTTCCTCTATGCCCGCCCGCATAATCGCAAGGAGCGGCTGTTTGGCGTGCCCCTGGGTGCCGTGCCGCAGACCTACGCTTTGGGTGAAGACGCCGCGGAACGCAGCGACGCTGGTTGAACTAGACCCACCGATGCGCGCGGGGGAGCCCGCCAATGGCTCCTCCGCGGATCTTGCCGCCCGCCGGCCTATTGCAGACCAGGCATCCCGAACTTGGGCGTAGGCATGATTAGCGCGCCCGCGGCACTGAAGACGAACATCAGCACGATGCCGCAAATGACCGCCACTACGGTGTACCCTACCGCCTTTTCTTGCGGTGACTTCATCATCACTGGGAGGCCGAGGTAGAGCAGGTAGAAGCTGTAGAGCCCCAGAATGGCGAGGATGCCCAATCCAGGAATCATGTGGAAGATGCTCGCCACCCACGCTGCGGTATAGGAATAAGCGGTGGTCTTCAGGGCTTGCAGGAAGTTCTTCTCGCCGCCGAAGCTCGGCGCCAGCGCATCGATGATCAGTGCCATGATGTAGACCCCGGCCAAGGCAAGAACGTATTGCACGATGGCGCCGGCCACCCCCGAGCCGATGGGCACACGGTAAGTGCCGATCATGGGCAGAGACATTCCGATCAGAGAATAGCCTATGAAACCGGCAACCGCGGGAATGGCTGCGAGGATCATGACGTAAGACGTATAGAGCGTTTTCAGATCGGTTGCTTCACCGGCAATGGCCGGCCACTCGGTCTTGGGGCTCATCAAGATATTCTTGACGCGATCCACCAGTTTCATGGGGACTCCTCTCCTTGTTGGTCTTCGATCAACGCGCCAGAAGAACTGCGTTGAGCGTGCCGCGAACGACTCCGGTCTGCGGGAACGAAACTTCTGGCGCAGCGCTAGTGCCGCGAATGGTATGCCCGATAGCCATTACTGCGCAAGTATTGCGGCACAAAGTCTCGGTGGTAGGTCTTCGCGCTCAGCCATCGAGCTGCCGCCGCTAGGCTTTCGGCGTGCGCGGCGGGACCAAAGGCGTCACCGCACCGGCAGGCAGAGATTGTCGCGATGAATCAGTTCCGGCTCGTCGATATAGCCGAGTATCGCCTCGATCTCGCTGCTGGGGCGACGCAGGATTCGGCGGGTTTCTGCGCCGCTGTAATTGATAAGCCCGCGGGCGATCTCTAGGCCCTTTTCGTCGAAACAGCCAACCACTGCGCCACGTTCGAAATCTCCCTCGCAGTGTGCCACTCCGATGGGCAACAAACTTTTGCCCTCGCGCGCCAGGGCGCGCACGGCACCAGCGTCGAGCGTGAGTCTGCCGGCGAGTTGCAGGTGATCGGCAAGCCACTGCTTGCGGGCGGCTAGCGGCAGCGCCGCGGCGGTGAGATGAGTGCCGATCACTTCCCCGCGAGCCAGGCGCAACAGTACGTCGGGCTCGCGCCCGCTCGCGATGACGGTGCCGGCACCGCTCGCCGCGGCGCGCTTGGCGGCGAGGACTTTGGTCAACATGCCGCCCTTGCCGTATTGTGTTCCGGCGCCTCCAGCCACGGTCTCGAGGGCGGGGTCTCCGGCCCGTCCATGTCGAATGATCGTGGCGCATTCTTCCTTGCGGGGATCGGCGGTGTAAAGCCCCGCCTGATCGGTGAGCAGAACCAGCACATCGGCCTCGATGAGGTTTGTCACCAGCGCGCCGAGGGTATCGTTGTCGCCAAGGCGGATCTCGTCGGTCACCACCGTGTCGTTTTCATTGATGATGGGGATGGCCTTGAGATCGAGCAAGGTGCGCAGGGTGCTGCGAGCGTTGAGATATCGTCGCCGGTCGGCGAGGTCCTCGTGCGTGAGCAGCACCTGTGCCGTGTGCAGGCCGAACGCCGCGAAACACGATTCGTACACTTGCACCAAGCCCATCTGGCCAACGGCCGCGGCGGCCTGCAACTCATGCACGGCGTGCGGGCGCTTGGCCCAGCCCAGGCGCTGCATGCCCTCGGCAATGGCGCCCGAGGAAACCAGCACCACCTCGCGGCCGTCCTCGCGCAGCTTGGCGATTTGTTCCGCCCAGCGGGCAATGGAGTCTCGGTCAAGTCCCCGCCCCTCATTGGTGACGAGACTGCTACCCACTTTGACGACTAGGCGGCGGGCTCCCGCAACCAGGGAATTCATCGAGGAGCCTCCATGGGCGGGTTGTCCAGCTCTGCGGCAGGATCTGCCGGGTGTTCATCCAGCCATGCCTGTATGGCATGAACGAGCGCGGCGCAGCCTACTCCGGAGATTGCGGCGACGCCGAATACCGGGCCCTTCCAGCGCAAGGATTTTACGAAGGCTTGCATTCGCGGTTTGCGCTCTTCTTCCGCGATGAGGTCGAGCTTGTTCAGAACTAGCCAGCGGGGCTTCCGATAGAGCTCTTCATCATATTTCTTCAGCTCTTGCACGATCGCGCGTGCTTCCTTGACCGGCTGTGCCTCGGGGTCGAGTGGTGCGAGGTCGACGATGTGTAAGAGCAAGCGGGTGCGCTGCAAGTGTCGCAGGAACTGATGCCCCAGTCCAGCGCCTTCCGCAGCACCTTCGATCAGTCCGGGGATGTCCGCAACCACGAAGCTTTTGCTGTAGTCGGCGCGCACCACTCCCAGATTTGGTGCCAGAGTAGTGAAGGGGTAGTCGGCCACTTTGGGGCGAGCGGCCGACACTGCGCGGATGAAAGTGGACTTGCCCGCGTTGGGCAGGCCCAGGAGTCCCACGTCCGCCAGCACCCTCAGCTCGAGCTGCAGGCGCCGTTCCTCACCCTTTTCGCCCAAGGTGTGCTGCCGGGGTGCACGATTCGTGCTGGACTTGAAGTGCAGATTTCCCAGCCCGCCACGGCCGCCTTTTGCCACCATGGCGCGCGCGCCGTCGCTTGCGAGATCAGCGATGAGCTCACCGCTATCGGCGTCGGTGATCACCGTGCCCACTGGAACCCTCAGCTCGATATCGGGCGCGCTAGCGCCGTAACAGTCCGAGCCGCGGCCATTCTCCCCGTTCTTGGCGCGATGGATGCGGGCGTAGCGATAATCAATGAGCGTATTGATGTTGCGATCGGCGATGGCAAAAATGCTTCCACCACGACCTCCGTCGCCGCCGTCGGGACCACCGCGCGGGATGAATTTCTCGCGACGGAAGCTAGCGACGCCGTTGCCGCCATTGCCAGCATGCACTTCGATATAGGCTTCGTCGATGAATTTCACGGCGCCTCGCCGTCGTGGCGGTAAAGCCGCAACACCTCGCGCTCGTCGTCCGGGCGCGTGCCCCGCCAGATCTCGCGCCAGCGGCCGGACGGCGCCGGGGTTTGCGCATCTCCCTGCACCAGCAGAAGCGGGCAATCGTTTTCCGACCCCAATTCCATACGCCGGGTCTTGAGCCCGACGAAGTAATCCAAGAGCGCGCGCTGGGCTTCCTGGAGATCAACGCTGGCTACGCAGCCTTGCTCCTGGGCAAGCACCCCTTTCAAATCGAGCATCAGACTGCGGTAGCTCTTGTCGTAATCGATGTAAGGCAGCCACAGCGTCATGGCCACGCCCCACACCAGGGTGATGCCTGCCGCCCAATTGAGCACCGCGCGGCGATTGGAGCGGCGTGCCGGGCGCACCAAGGCGAACCAGAGCAGCGTGAAGGCTGCGGAAAGCCCGAAGGCGACGCCATCGAAGCGCGTTTCGAAGTGCGGGTGGTGCTTTTGCAGCTGGGCCGCGAGGGTGGCGGGCTGGCCGCTAAGCAGGACCGCCCAGGCGATCCAGAGCGCCAGCGCGAGCAAGCCAAAAGTCAGAATTCCAAACCAATCGAGCGCAGCAGAAGAGCCCCGCCGAAGTGAATCGACACCGGCCGCTCCAAGCAAGGCGAGCGGCATGAGCATCGGCAGAGCAAACACCTCGCGTGCGTCGGCAGCCCCGCTGAGTAAGGCCAGCATCACCAGAAACGCCGTGACTGGCAGTTGGATGCCCGGCTTGGCAAGTCCGCCGTTGAGACCGCGGACTCCGGCCCAGAGAGTCCAAAGCGAAATGGGCAGCGCCGGCCAAGCAAACCACGGCAGGGTCTTCAGGTAGAAGAGCGGATCGGATTCAGGCCCGAAGCGCAGAAACGCGAGGAGTTGACCGAAGCTATAAATTTCGAACCATTGCGTAAACAAGCTCGGCGAACGGTGGTAGAGCGCCACGGGCCAGATGAGTGCCCATGGTGCCAGGGCAACCGCAGCCACCCCCAGCATCTTCACATGCGCCAAGCTGCGCCAGCTCGCAAAGACCGGCAGAAGTGCAGCGGTAAGCAAAAGAAAGAGCGGGCCGAGGAGGCCGCGGCCGAGAAAGGCGATACCGATACCGCAACCCAGGGCAAGACCCCCGCGCCAAGGCGAGCGAGGTGCCAGCGCCAGACCGTAAAGCCCCAGCGCGACACCGCAGAGCAGAGCATTGTCCGCGCTCAAAAGATGGGCGCGTACCAGGAATCCGAGGCAGCCGATCAGCAAGAGCACCGGGAGTGCGCCGATGCTTGGGCCATAGAGTTCGCGCCCGGCAAGCAGCAAGAAGATTAGCGCCAGGCCGACGTAAACAACGCTGGCCAGGCGTGCGCCATCGTAGGACGGTAGCCAGGCTTGCGTGAGCTGAGCAAAGAATGCGGCGGTGACGGTGAACAGTGGCGGACGGTCGAGGAATGGCTCGCCCGCCAGCATCGGCACGATCCAGTCGCCGCTTTCGATGACGTGGTGGACCAGGCCGAACGTGTAGGCTTCGTCAGGCTTCCAAGGATCGTGCCCAAACAGGCCCAGCGCCAGCCAGGTCAGGCAAAACAGCAAGAGGCCAGAGCGTTTGGCGAGCCCGAGCAGGCTACTGGCCATGATTCCAAGCCTTCACGACGCGGTGACGCGACGCGAACGAAAAAGGCAGCCGAAGCTGCCTTTCGCCGGTGACTGTTTGGACGCCCGTTGGCGCATCATGCCGCCGTAGACGCGGCCTTGCTGCCGTACTTCTGGCGGAACTTCTCCACCCGACCGGCGGTGTCGACGATCTTCTGCTTGCCGGTATAGAACGGATGGCAGGCCGAGCACACTTCCACATGCAGGGGCTTGGTCACTGTCGAACGCGTGGTGAATGTGTTGCCGCAGCTGCAAGCCACCTGAATATCGGCGTACTGCGGATGGATATTGGCCTTCATAACTATCCCCAAAACTAGTGAGACCGCGCCGCCCGGTCGGCGGTCTGGCGACAAGCCGCGAATTATGAAGGTTTTTGTTGCACCGCGCAAGGGCATCGCAGCGGCGCGTCGTCGAAGACCAGGCGCAAGGCGGCGTGTCGTCCCGCGCTTGGCGGGGTGCCACAACTCGGGCGGTCAATCGGCCGGCAAAGGACTCCAGCCATAGCGCAGTTCGGGAATGCGCTCGCCGCTCGGCAATTCCCAGATCGCGCGCTCCATTTGCCGACCGCCCACGTGCTCATAGAAGCGCCTCGCCGGCAGATTCTGCTCGAACACCCAGAGATGCATGCATTGCCCGGCGGCGACCTGCCTCAGCCAGAGGCGCCCGCGACCCAGCAATTCTCCGCCGATGCCGCGACCTTTGGCCTGCGGATGCACATGCAGATTCTCCAGACGGGCACCCCACGCGGGGTCGGAGTCGAGCAAGAGGCATACGAAACCCAGAAGACTCGGGCCCTCACGCGCGGTAAGCACGAGCTGGCTCTCGGGCGCCCCCTGGGCAAGGCGCGCGACCCAGCTTGCGCGATGTTCTTCCACCAAGGGCCCATCCAAGAGATGGTCGGGCAGGATGCCACGATAGGTTCGCCGCCAGCTCAAGGCATGGAGGTCGGCGAGAGCATCGGCGTCTTCGCTTGTTGCGCGGACAATGTCGGTCATCGAGGTTGGAAAAAAGCGGCACGTGGCGGGTTGGGGCATTCTATCAAGTTGGCGCTGGCGGTATGATGGCGTGGAAGTCGTCTCTGGGAGTGCCGATGAATCCCCTGCGGTTCCTTCACCTTGCCAGCGGGCTCTTGGCGATTGCCGCGGTTGAGGCGGCGGAGTTGCCCCTTGAGCGCATCAAGCTGCCGCCCGGTTTTGCCATCGAAGTCTATGCGCGGGTGCCCAACGCGCGGGCCATGGCTTGGGGCGAGCGCGGGACCTTGTTCGTCGGCTCGATGAGCGAGGGCAAAGTGTATGCCGTACGCGAGCGGGCCGGCGGCCCGCGCGAGGTGCTGACGCTGGCGCAAGGCCTGGCGCGGCCGGTGGGGGTGGCGTTTCGCGCCGGGGCGCTTTATGTTTCCGCCATCGACCGCATTCTGCGCTTCGATCGTATCGAAGAGCGGCTGGGGCAGGCTCCGCTGCCGTCGAAGCTCGCCGCCGAGTTTCCCAGTGACCGTCACCATGGCTGGAAATTCATCGCTTTCGGTCCCGACGGCTGGCTGTACGTGCCCGTGGGCGCGCCCTGCAATATCTGCGAGCCTGACTCGGAAAAGTACGCCAACATCCAGCGCATCTCGCCCGATGGCAAGGCCCGCGAAGTCTATGCGCGCGGCGTGCGTAACACCGTGGGTTTCGACTGGCATCCGCAAACCGGCGAGCTTTGGTTCACCGACAACGGCCGCGACTTTTTGGGCAATGATCTGCCGCCCGATGAATTGAATCATGCCTCCGCCCCGGGCCAGCATTTCGGCTACCCCTATTGTCACGGCAAGAACATTGCCGACCCGGATTTCGGCAAAAAGCGAAGCTGCGCGGAATCGCGGCCGCCAGCGCAGGAACTGGGCGCGCATGTGGCGAGCCTAGGCATGCGTTTCTACACTGGCAAACAATTCCCCGCCAAGTTCCAGGGCCAGATTTTCATCGCCGAACACGGTTCTTGGAACCGCCACGAAAAAGCCGGCTATCGCATCAGCCTGGTGCGCCTGGAAGGTGCGCGCGCCGTTTCTTACGAGCCCTTTGCCGAGGGCTGGCTGCAAGGCCAGAGCGCCTGGGGGCGCCCGGCCGACGTGCTGGTTGCGCCGGACGGGGCGCTGCTGGTTGCCGACGACCATGCCGGTGCCATTTATCGCATCTCTTATCGCCCGCCCCCCTGAGGGCGCGCCACGCTCAGGTCGCCACTTGGCTGTGCCACCAGATCCAGCATTCGCGGCATAAGCCATCATCGCCGAACTCGGCGCGCAAGGCGCCGTCAAGCACCAGGCGCGGTAGGGGATCGCCGGGGCGGCGGGCCAGCAGATTGGTGCCGGTGGAAGCGGCCCAGATCTTGAAGAGTTCTTCCGACGCCACTTGGTAAGTGGTGTGCCAATGGGCGATGCCGCTGCCGGCGCCGCGCGCCAGGACTTCGAAGGTCACTTTGACGTCCTCTTGTAGCTTCACGCGCTGCCAATAGGCCGCCAGCTCCCCGTGACCGCGCTGCACGGCAAACGGTGTGTTGTGATACGCGCCCCGCGGGGCGAACAAGGCGCAGAAAAGCTCCTCGTCGCGTTGCTCCCAGGCCTGCTGGTAGCCCCGCATGAAGCCGTCGATATCCATGTCGCTGCCCTCCTTTTTGACGAAGGGCAGAGTGTAGCAAACTGGCGTTTCGCGGCGCAGCCTTGCGGCGCGGCGCCCCATCGCAAGCAGCGCGTCAAGGCGATGCCTGGCCGCTAGGCGCGCTTGCGGTTTTCCATCAGGCGCAAGATCAGGGGCGTGAAAATGAGCTGCATCGCCAGTTCCATCTTGCCGCCAGGCACGACGATGATGTTGGGGCGGGACATGAAGGAATCGTGCACCATGGTGAGCAGATAGGGGAAATCGATGCCCTTGGGGTTGGCGAAGCGGATCACCACGAAGCTCTCGTCCGCGGTGGGGATGTCGCGGGCAATAAAAGGGTTCGAGGTGTCCACGGTGGGCACGCGTTGAAAGTTGATGTGAGTGCGCGAGAATTGCGGGGTGATGTAGTTGATGTAGTCTGGCATGCGGCGCAGCACGGTGTCGACCACCGCTTCGGTGGAATAGCCGCGGGTGCGCTGATCGCGATGGAGCTTCTGAATCCATTCGAGATTGATGATGGGCACCACGCCGACTAGGAGGTCGGGATACTGGGCGACGTTGATTTTGTCGGTCACCACCGCGCCATGGAGGCCTTCATAGAATAGAAGATCGGTGTTTTCCGGCAAGGCCGTCCAGGGCGTAAACGTGCCGGCTTCCTGGCCGCAGGCGGCGGCTTCGTCTTCATTGTGCAGATAGCGGCGCACCGAGCCAGTGCCGCTGATGCCATATTGCCTGAATAGGCCGGCCAACTCTTCGAGGAGGTTTGCTTCGGGCCCGAAATGGCTGAAGTTGAGGTTGCCTGTCTGGCGCGCTTCCTCCATCGCGACGCGCATCGCCTTGCGGTCATGGCGGTGGAAGGAATCGCCCTCGACGATGCCGGCCTGGAGCTTCTCGCGCCGAAAGATGTGCTCGAAGGTGCGGGTCACGGTCGAGGTGCCCGCGCCCGATGAGCCGGTGATGGCGATAATGGGATGCCGAGTGGACATGACTAGACCCGCAAGAGCGAGCGCTCACCGAAAAGCGGCGAGGCCAGATCGGGCGCGTCGCGGCATTCGCGGTATTCGCGGTGGTACTGCATCAGTCGCTCCACTTCGTGACAAGAGCCGAAAATGAATGGCACTCGCTGGTGCAGGGTCTCTGGGTCGATGTCGAGCACGCGCATGCGTCCGGTGCTCGCGCTACCGCCGGCTTGCTCGATCAGATAGGCGACCGGGTTCACTTCATAGAGGAGGCGCAGGCGCCCGCCCTGCGGTCGCAACCGCTCGTCGATCGGATAGAGGTAAACGCCGCCGCGGGTCAGTACACGGTAGGCTTCCGCTACCAGCGAGGCGAACCAGCGGGTGTTGAAGTCCCGGCCGCGCGGGCCGTTCTTGCCCGCCTGGCATTCCTCGACGTAGCGGCGTACGGGCGGCTCCCAGAAGCGTGCATTGGAACCGTTGATGGCATATTCGCTGGTGTCCTTGGGAATGGCGAGTTGTGCCTGGGTAAGCACAAACTCGCCGATCTGCCGATCCAGGGTGTACACATCCACGCCCTGGCCTGCGGAAAGCACGAGCAGCGTAGCCGGTCCATAGAGCGCAAAGCCGGCGGCCACTTGCGCGTCTCCCGCTTGCAGGTACTCCCGGGGTGCGACCTCGGTGGTTGCCGCAGTGCGCCGCAGTACCGAGAAGATGGTTCCAACGCTGACATTGGCGTCAACTCCCGCGGAGCCATCAAGAGGATCGAAGAGCAGAAGGTAGTCGCCGCGCGGCAGGGAGCGTGGCACCGGGAGCGCTTCGGGAAGTTCCTCGGAAGCGAGGCCGGCCAAGTGCCCGCTCCACAGGCCGGATTCCACCAAGAGGGTATTGGCGAAGACGTCAAGTTTCTTCTGTGTTTCCCCCTGCACGTTGACTTCGCCATCGCCAGAGTTGCCTAGCCGGCCTTCGAGCGCAGCCCGCTCGACGGCGCTGGCGATCACCTTGCAACTCGCGGCCACATCGGCGATGAGCGCGGCCAGTTCCTCGTCCATTCCGCGAGGGGTTCGAATCTGCTCGCGCAGGCACTGGCGCAACGTTTTGAATCGGGTAGTCATGGGTTGTCCTCCTGTAAGGTGTGGGTTCATGCAGCCAGGCCCAGCACTTGTCGCCAGCTTGGAAAGAGGCGATCTGCGTCATGGGGGAAAGACTCGAAAGCCCGCGCAAATTCCCGATGCTGGCGTGCCCAGGCGAGAGGATCCGCCTCGGCCCTCCAGCACGCGTAGGCTTGCCGCAAGCTGATCGCACCGGCCGCCGGGCCGTCGATGTGCCCATAGGCGCCGCCTCCGGCGGTGCCGATGACGTTGCCGTGGCCCAAATTCTCGAAAAAGCCGGGCAGGCGCAGTGCGTTCATGCCCCCAGAGATGATCGGCGTGGTCGGCTTCATGCCGTACCATTCCTGGTGATAGGCGGGTCCGGTGAAGCTGTCGCGTTCGATGACATAAGCGCTGGCACGATCATCCTTGTCGCCTTCCATCTTGCCGTAGCCCATGGTGCCTACGTGTATGCCGGACGCGCCCTGCAAGCGGGACATCTTGGCGAGCACATACGCGGTATAACCCCGCTTGGCGCTGGGCGAAGTCACCGCACCGTGACCCGCGCGGTGGTAGTGCAGGAATTGTGCCGGGTATTGGCGCCGCGCAGTGGTCACCGCGCCGGGACCGCCAACGTAGCCATCAACCAGAAAGGCGAGCTTGTCGGCATCGGGCCCGAAAGTGCCTAGCGCAAAATCGGCGCGGGCGCACATTTCGAAGTGGTCATCGGCGGTGATGTTCACTGAAAAGAGCTTGGCTTGGCCGGTTTCGTCCATCGCGCGCTTCATCGCGTCGTAGACCAAGGGTAGCGTCGCCTTGAAAGGCGCGAACACCTGGTTGCCTTGCGGCTCGTCGTTCTTGATGAAGTCTCCGCCGAGCCAGAACTCATATGCCGCCCGCGCGAACGGCTCGGGGCGCAGACCCAGTTTGGGTTTGATGATGGTGCCGGCGATGTAGCCGCCGTCATTCACCGAGCGCCCGAGAATGCGCCACAGATCGGCGATGCCTTTGGCGGGGCCGTCGAAGAGCTGAATGGCACGCGGTGGCATGTAGAAGTCGTACATCTTGGCGTGCTCGATGTCGCCCATGCCCTGGTTGTTGCCGATCGTGAGCGTGAGGAAGGACACCATCATCATTCGCCCATCGGTGATGTTGCGATCGAACAATTCGATCGGGTAGGCGATGCGCATGTCCTCGCGTGCCTCGTCGATGTGATAGACGATGGCGTCCACGCCCCGGGTGAAGGCGTCCGTGGTCGCGACTTCGACATTGGTTCCGGTCGACGACTCCGCCGCAAAGTGCGCCGCCGCTTCGAGGTAGCGGTATCCTGATTTGGGTTTCATGCGATAGGCGCACAGAACGTGCCGACCCTCGGCAATCAGCTCCGCTTCCTCAAGCGAAAGATCCGCATAGCGCTTCGACTGGTCCATGATGTGCTCTCCGTTCGGGTCCGGGCGATGATGTCAGTCGCATCATGGGCTGGATCGTGCATAAAGAGAAATCACGTTTTATTATTGTGATCATAAGATATACTCCCAAATTGCACTATCCGCCAGGAGGCGGTCGCGAGCTCATCCATAAGGAGAATTCCAAATAGCCTTTTGGGAGGATAAGATGCCAAGTTAGGCGCTCCCGGCAGGGGTCTGGCGGGGCTAGTTTCGGGTATGCGCGGCGTCGCGGCAGATTGCGCTCACCGCTTCGCTCGCGCGGGGGCGCGAGTGGGGCGCGACATTGATCGGCGCCTCGAGTGGCACCACAGGGGCAAGAGAAGGAGACTCCCTTGAGCCTCAAGCACGTTACCCTCCGGCAGCTCCGCGTTTTCGAAGCCGTGGCGCGCCGTCTGTCCTACTCCCGCGCGGCCGAGGAGCTGCATTTGACGCAACCGGCGGTCTCGATGCAGGTCGGTGCGCTAGAGGAATTGGCAGGCTTGCCGCTCATCGAGCAAACCGGCAAGCGCATTACCCTGACGGGGGCGGGCGAGGAACTCGCCAAGCTCGCGCAGCGGCTGGCGCTGGAACTGCGCGCCGCAGAAGAGAACCTTGCCGCCTGGCGAGGCGCGGAGAGCGGCCGCTTGCAGATCGGAGTGGTCAGTACCGCGAAGTACTTTGCACCCGCGTTGCTGGCTGAATTTCGGCACCGGCACCCGGGCATCGAACTCTCCCTTTCGGTGAACAATCGCAGCGTGGTGGTAAAACAGCTCGCCAACAACGAGATTGACCTGGCGCTGATGGGTAGTCCTCCGCGGGACTTCGAAACCGTTGCCGAGCGCTTTGCCGAACATCCGCTCGTGTTCATCGCGCCGCCGGAGCATCCCTTGGCCAAGAAGCGCCGCGTCAGCGCCGCGCAGGTCGCCGCGGAGACACTCCTCATACGCGAGCCAGGGTCAGGCACGCGGGGGGCGCTCGAGCGCTTTCTCGAAGAGCATCAACTCAAGCCGCAGACCACCATCGAGTTAGGTAGCAATGAAACGATCAAGCAGGCGGTGATGGCAGGCTTGGGGATCGCCTTCATCTCTGAGCATACCATCGGTCTGGAGCGGCAGGTCGGGCGTCTGGTGCGCCTCGCCGTGACGGGCACGCCACTCAAGCGAGGCTGGCATCTGGTCTTTCGCGCGGACAAGCGCATGATGCCTGTGGCTAGCGCGTTCCAGGACTTCATCAGGGCGGAAGGGGCGCGCTTACTCAAGGCGAAGGTGGGTGGGGCGGGCTAGTCGATGCCCCGCTCGGCGCGATAGGCCTTGATTCTTGGCGCCAGCTGCTGGTAACGCGCCAAGCTCTCCCGCGGCCAATAGTCCCGGCGGTCGTAATACTCGGGCAGGACTGGGACGCCACCTGCGAGGTTTACCCACGGCTGTTTGGACGCGGCAAAAATGTGTATGTCCGGTGGCACACGGTCCGGATCGTCGAGCGTGCCCACGCGCACGAAAGCGACCAGCGGGCCGGCGCCGGCGTAATGACTCCAGAGCGCGATCTGGCAGTCGGGACAGCGTGCGATGGTTTGCCCCAGTCCGCTGGCGGAAGGAGTGAGCTTGAATCGCGGCTGACCGGCAAGAAGGCGCAAATGTTCGGTCTCGATCATGGCATTGAGGGCAAAGGCCCCACCGGTCTCGCGCTGGCACCACCGGCAATGGCAGCAATGCACGAACAGCGGGTGCGCCAGCAGGCTGTAGCGGACGCCGCGACAATCGCAACCGCCTTCGATAGGAGCAAAGGAGCCAAGGTCCATGCTGCGTCTGCGGGGGAGGGCGGGCCGAACTGGTCGACTCAACGATTGCTGGCCGCCAGCTTCACGCCAAAGCCCAGGAGTGCCACGCCGGCCGCGCGCGTTGCCCATAGCCGGGCCTGGGGCCAGGATTTCAGCCGGCGGGCGACCGCGTTGCCCATCAGCACCAAGCCCGCCTGATAGAGCAGGGAAAGAAGCGTGACATGGACCATCATCGCTGCCAGGGTGCTCGGACTCGCCCCTTCGCGCAAGAATAAGGGGAAGAAGGCCACAAAAAACAAGACCACTTTCGGGTTGGTGAGGCTGACGAAAAACGCCTGGCGCAAGTAGACCCAGCCACTGCGCCGCGGCTCGACAGGGGTGGCGCCGGTGGCGTAACGAGTACGCAAGAGCTGCCAACCCATCCAGGCGAGGTAAGCGGCGCCAAACCATTGCAGCCCCTGAAAGAGTAGTGGATAGGCCTGCATCACTGCCGCGAGTCCGGCTACCGCAGCCATCATATAGAGGAAGTCGCCTGCCAGCGTACCCAGGACCGCGCCGAGACCGGCGCCAACGCCATTGCGGGCAGTCGCGTTGAGAATGGCGATGGTTCCTGGCCCCGGCACGAGTTGGAAGACCAAGATGGCCAGCACGAAGCTGGCATAGTTGTGTATGTCGAACATGGCGCCGCTCGAATTCCGTGTTCGGGCATGATAGCACCCGCTTTTTTGAGCGCCGCACCCGAAAAAGCGCATTTTAGGCTTGTCGCGAACCTCTGCACCGGGTTAAAATGCCCGGCTTCCAAAAGGACATTCCGAGGATTGGCAAAAATGGCTGTAACCACCGCTGACAAAGCCCGTGTGGTCGCCGAATATCAGCGCGGCAGGGGCGACACCGGCTCGCCCGAAGTTCAGGTGGCATTGTTGACCACGCGTATCAACGGCCTTACCGAGCACTTCAAGGCCAACGTCAAGGATCACCACTCGCGCCGCGGCCTGCTGCGCATGGTGAGCCGCCGACGCAAGCTGCTCGACTATCTCAAGAGCTGCAACGTCGATAGCTACCGCGCGCTAATCGAGCGTCTCGGGCTGCGCAAGTAAGCGCTTGTGAATCAGTCGACTGCGCGATTCGATAGCTTCGTTGGGCGGTGCTCTCTCCTCGCCTATCCATTTGATATGTCTCGTCGCTGCGCTCCGTCCGTTTCGCACTCGGATCGCTCGCTACGATTTCTTCGCAAGCGCTAAGTCGTCCGCGCGGCGTTCGCTGCACCTGCCCATGTCCGATTCCGCGCCAGCGAATCTCTCCATCGCCGCGAATGGCTGCGCCCCGTGCGCGGCCATTTTGCTTTTTTGAATACGAGGTCAACAAGTGTCAACTCCCACTGCAACTAAACGATCCATCGCCTACGGCCAGCACACCCTGACTCTGGAAACCGGTGAAATCGCCCGCCAGGCGGGCGGCGCCGTGATGGTGCGGCTCGACGACACCGTGGTGCTGGTCACCGTGGTCGCAGCGCGCAATGCCAAGCCGGGGCAGGATTTTTTCCCGCTCACCGTCGATTATCAGGAAAAAACCTACGCTGCCGGACGCATTCCCGGCGGATTCTTCAAGCGCGAAGGCCGCCCATCGGAGAAGGAAACGCTCACCTCGCGGCTCATTGACCGCCCCTTGCGGCCGCTTTTCCCCGATGGCTTCTACAACGAGGTGCAAGTCATTGCGACGGTGATGTCGGTCGACCCGGAAATCGACCCTGACATTCCCGCCCTGATCGGCGCCTCTGCCGCCGTCGCCATCGCCGGCATCCCTTTCAACGGGCCTATCGGTGCCGCGCGCGTTGGCTACCTCGACGGCCAATATGTGCTGAACCCGACTTCCACACAGCTCAAAACCTCGCAGCTCGACCTGGTGGTGGCCGGGACCGAGCGTGCAGTGCTGATGGTGGAATCCGAGGCCGACGAGCTTTCGGAAGAAGTGATGCTGGGCGCGGTGGTGTTCGGGCACCAGCAGATGCAGGCCGTCATCGACATGATCCACGATTTGGTGGAAGAGGCAGGCAAGACTGAATGGGATTGGACGCCGCCCGCCAAAGACACCGCGCTGATCGATCGGGTCAAGGCGATCGCCGAAGCGCCCCTGCGCGAAGCCTTTCGGCTACGGCAGAAGCAGGCTCGGTCGCAGCGCCTGGATGAAATCGGCAACCAGGCGCTGGCCGAAATCGTTGGCGATTCCGGTGACGCCAACCTCGCCAACCACGTCAAGAACATCCTCTTCGACATTGAGTCGCAAATCGTCCGGCACCAAATCCTAGATGGTGAGCCGCGCATCGACGGTCGTGACACGCGGACCGTGCGCCCCATCAGCATTCGCAGCGGCGTGCTGCCGCGCACCCACGGTTCGGCGCTGTTCACCCGCGGAGAGACCCAGGCGCTGGTTACCGCGACCCTGGGCACGGCGCGCGACGAGCAGATCATCGACGCGCTGCAGGGCGAATACCGCGAGCGCTTCATGCTCCATTACAACATGCCGCCTTTCGCCACCGGCGAAACCGGCCGTGTTGGCAGCCCCAAGCGTCGCGAAATAGGCCACGGGCGCTTGGCCAAGCGCGCGCTTCTGGCGGTGCTGCCGCCGCCGGAGGATTTTGCTTATTCTATGCGTGTGGTTTCGGAAATCACCGAATCCAATGGCTCCAGCTCTATGGCTTCGGTTTGTGGCGGTAGCCTCGCGCTGATGGATGCCGGTGTGCCTATGAAGGCGCATGTGGCAGGCATTGCCATGGGCCTCATCATGGAAGGCAACCGCGTCGCCGTGCTTACCGACATTCTGGGCGATGAAGATCACCTAGGAGACATGGATTTCAAGGTTGCAGGCACCGACCGCGGCGTCACCGCGCTGCAGATGGACATCAAAATTCAGGGCATCACCAAAGAAATCATGCAGGCCGCGCTAGCGCAGGCGCGTGAAGGGCGGATGCACATCCTCGGCCTGATGCAGCAGGCTGTGCCCATGGCACGCCAGGAAATCTCTGTTCATGCGCCGCGCATGATGACCTTCAAGATCAATCCGGAGAAGATTCGCGATGTCATCGGTAAGGGCGGGTCGGTGATTCGGGCGCTAACCGAGGAGACCGGCACCTCCATCGACATTCAAGACGATGGCACCATCACCATCGCTTCGGTCAACGCCGATGCTTGCAACCTCGCCAGGAAGCGCATTGAAGAGATCACCGCCGAAGTCGAAGTGGGCAAAGTCTATGAAGGCACCGTGCTGCGCCTCCTCGATTTCGGTGCCATCGTACAGGTGCTCCCTGGGCGCGACGGCCTGTTGCACATCTCGCAGATTGCCAACGAGCGTGTGGCCAATGTCTCGGACCATGTTAAGGAGGGGCAGATCGTCAAGGTCAAGGTCATCGAGGCCGACGAGAAAGGCCGCCTGCGCTTGTCTATGAAAGCTGTCACCAACGATGCTGCACCTCCTCCTCCGCAGCAGAGTGAGAATGCGGACTGAGGCACGGAGAATCCAGATTCACTGCGCGGCCTTCGGGCCGCGCGGCTTTTGGTGGCCGAGTCAAGTTGAGATCAGGGCAATTGGTGAGTCGCCCGCAGTGCGGCCCGGCGCTCGGCGAGACAGCGCCGAAAGCTTGCAAAGCGCGCTTCGCTCACTTGACCGGCGGCGATGGCGTGGCGCAGCGCGCAGCCTGGCTCCTCGCCGTGTGCGCAATCGCGAAAGCGGCACTGACCCAGCATCGCCGCGAATTCGCGGAACCCGTTCTCGATTTGCGTCAGGCTCAAGTGGTGCAAGCCGAACTCTTGCATGCCCGGCGAGTCGATCAGCCAGCTTTCCCCGTCCATCCAAAAGAGCGAAGTGTGCGTCGTGGTGTGCCGTCCGGCGCCCAAGGCTTGGGAGATCTCTGCGGTGCGGGCGCGCGCATCGGGCACCAAGGCGTTGAGAAGGGTCGACTTGCCCATGCCCGACTGGCCAATCAGTACACTGTGCTGGCCGGCGAGTTCGGGCCGCAGTGCGGCGACGTCACGCTTTGCGCACAGCGGCAGCACCCGATAGCCCTGGGCGGCATAGGGCGCGAGTGAGGCCTGGGCGGCCGCAGCTCCGCCCAGATCAATCTTGTTGAGCAGAATCAGGGCGCGGCAAGCGTTGGCTTCGGTTACCACGAGCCAGCGATCCAGCAACTCGGCGGAAAAAGGCGGGTCGCCCGAGACCACCATCACCACCTGAGTGACGTTGGCGGCGATCAGTTTTTCCCGGAATTCCGAGGCCCGATAAAACAAGGAGCGCCGAGGTTCGATCGCCTCGATCACCGCTCCCTGATCGTTGTTTGCCAGACGTACCCGATCGCCGCAAGTCGGCACTAACTTGCGCCCAAGCACGACCGCCTCGACGCGCTCGCCAGCCGCGAGTTCAACGCCGAAGCGGCGCCCGAATGCCTGTACCACTAGACCGGCCCTGGCGGCAGCGGCGTTCGAATTCGCCATGCGCAAGTCAACCGGCCACGAGCCGTTCGATCCGCGCGGCACAGATCAAATCGTTGCGGGTGATCGCCTTGGCGCTGTGGGTGCTGTAGCGCACCTCGCAGACAGCGAAATCCACCCGCAATTCGGGGTGGTGATCGGCTCGTTCGGCGATCCAGGCGCAAGCGTTGACGAAGGCGATGGTTTCGCGAAAATCGGCAAACGCAAAACGCTTGCACAGGCAATCTTGTTCTACGCGCCAATCCCGCAAGGCCTGCAAACCCTCGGCAAGAACGGCTGGTTCGGCCGGTGACGCATCGGCGGTGCAGGGTTCCGCAGCCAGGCGCGCCAGGTGTTCACTCATTGCTTGAGGAAATAGTACTTGCTGTTGAGATAGGTCGCCAGATGCGCCTCCTCTTCTGGAAACAGCGGCGTCTTGAGCTGACTTCCACAAGCGTGTATCTGCTTGGCGAGTTCTTCCGCCTTGTGCACGCGGCGCTCCGTCCGAGTGTACAGGGCCTGGGCTTCCCCTTTGACCCAGCGAGCATGGCAGTCAGCGCATTGGCTCTCCACCATGGCCCGTGCACTCTCGGGGCTGGTGACCTGGCTGCCTTGCGCGACGGACGCAGTTGCCCAGGCCAGCAATAGAGCGGAAAGCAAAGTCCTCATCGGTAATCTCCCTTGCACATCAGGCACCCTGGGCGCCAAGCCGAGCCACGCGCACGGCGGCGGGAGGATGCGAATCGTAGAAGGCCGAGTAGACCGGATCGGGAGTCAGCGTGCTGGCATTGTCTTCATAAAGCTTCACCAGTGCCCGCACCAGATCCTCGGCCCGCGCCTGCTCGGCAGCGTAGCGATCGGCCTCGAATTCGTGCTGCCGCGAGTAAAGGCTTGCCAGGGGGGTGAGCAGAAAGCTAAATTGGGGCAGCGCCAGGAAAAACAAGAGCAGTGCCACGCCGAAATGCGGGGGGACCGCGATGTCCGGCATGCCCAAGCCGGCATAGAACCAGGGTTGCAGCATCAGCCATGACAAGAGCCACAAGAAAGCGAGGCTTGCGCCGAAAATCCAGGCCATGCGCTTCAACACGTGGCGCCGTTTGAAATGCCCGAGCTCGTGCGCTAGCACGGCGACTACCTCCGGCGGACTCAAGCGGGACAGCAGAGTGTCAAAGAAAACGATGCGCTTGGCCGCGCCAAAGCCAGTGAAATAGGCGTTGCCATGGCTGGAGCGTTTGGATCCGTCCATCACGAACAGGCCGCGAGAGCGAAAACCGCAGCGTGCCAGGAGTGCTTCCACCTGGCTGCGCACATTCTCTTCGGCGAGCGGCGTGAACTTGTTGAACATCGGAGCGATGAATGTCGGATAAATGGCCAGCAGCAGCATCTGAAAGCCTGCCCAGGCGGCCCAAACGTAGAGCCACCACCACTGGCCCATCTGTGCCATGAGCCAGAGCACCAGGAATAGGAGCGGCAAACCTAGAACAGCTCCGAGCGCCAGGGCCTTGAGGTGATCGACGAGCCACAGCCGCCAGGTTTGACGGTTGAAGCCAAAGCGCTCCTCGATCACGAAGGTGGCATACAGGCTGAACGGCAGGTTGACCAGGCCGGAGATCAAAACGACGGCGACAATCAGCGCTGCGTCCACGAAAAGCGGTGCCGCCAGAATATCCCGAATCAGGGCGAATGCGGCCGCACCGCCGCCACCGAGGGTGAGCCAGAGCACCAACGCGCTCTCCGCCACGGTTTCCGCCATGGCCAGATGCGTCTTCGCGCGGGTGTAGTCGGCCGCCTTTTGATGGGCCGCGAGGCTCACGCGCTCGGCAAAGGCCGCCGGCACCTGCCCCCGGTGCGTGGCGACATGGCGCGTATGGCGCCAGGCAAGCCATAGCCGGGTGGCAAGCGAAAGCAACAAGGCAGCGATGAAAAGCTGGGTAAAGAAGGTCGCGGTCATGGCCATGCGGCAGAAACCTGGCTGTGAGAAAATACCAGCCTATTACACCACAAACGGCGCGCCTCATGCCTCAAGACGCAAACAACCTGATCTGGCTCGACATGGAAATGACTGGCCTTTATCCAGAGAAAGACTTCATCATCGAAGTGGCCATGGTCATTACCACGAGTCAGCTGGAAACCGTGGCCGAATCTCCGGTGCTGGTGGTGCATCAGAGTGACCAGGTGTTGCGCGCCATGGATGCATGGAACCAGGCTACCCATGCGCGCTCCGGTTTGATCGACAAAGTGCGCGCATCGCGTCTCGCCGAGGCCGAGGTGGAGCGGCAGATGCTCGCCTTTTTGGAACAGCACGTACCGGCCAAGGCTTCGCCGATGTGTGGCAACTCAATTTGCCAGGATCGGCGCTTTCTGGCGCGCTGGATGCCCAAACTCGAGGACTACTTTCACTATCGCAACCTCGACGTCAGCACGCTCAAGGAACTGGTGAAGCGCTGGCAGCCGGATCTTGCCAAAGGGCTCACCAAACACGGCAAGCACGAGGCGCTGGCCGACATCTACGAGTCAATCGAAGAGCTCAAGTACTATCGGGAGCACTTCATCAAGGCATGAGTGTGAAATACTGCAGTCACTGCGGTAGCGACCGCATCATCTTCCGAGTGCCGCCGGGGGATACCCTGGCGCGGCACCTCTGCGATCAATGCGGCACCATTCACTACCAGAACCCCAAGGTGGTGGTCGGGTCCCTGCCGGTTTGGGAAGACCAAGTGCTGCTCTGCAAACGCGCCATTGAGCCGCGCTTCGGCTATTGGACGCTGCCCGCGGGCTTTCTGGAAAATGGTGAAACCATCGAGGCCGGCGCGGCGCGGGAAACGCTCGAGGAAGCGCATGCGCGGGTGGACATCGAAAAACTCTACACGGTGATTAGCCTGCCTCACATCAGTCAGATTTACGTCATGTTCAAAGCCCGCCTGCTCGACCTCGATTTCGGTCCTGGCGAAGAAAGTCTCGAGGTGCGGCTGTTCAAAGAAGCCGAGATTCCCTGGGGCGAAATCGCCTTCCGCACCATCAGCCGCAGCCTGCGTCTGTTCTTCGCCGATCGCCACAGCGGGCAGTTTGGCACGCATCTGAGCACGCTCGAAGCGCGGCGCCCACCCTTGCCGGATCAGACCGGGGCGGCCTGAAACCCCAGGGCGAGGCGGTTTCCTCAAACGACTACGCGGCGGTCCGCATGCCGCCACCCAGTCCGAGGTAAGTCTCCACCACCCGGCGATCGCTGGCCAGCGCTTCGCTGCTCCCTTGGAGTGCAACACTCCCGGTCTCCAGCACATAGCCATGGTCGGAAATCTGCAAGGCAGCGCGGGCATTCTGTTCGACCAGGAGGATGGCCACTCCGGTTCTGCGCAGACCGGCGATGATGTGGAAAATTTCGCGCACCAGTAGCGGCGCGAGGCCGAGGCTAGGTTCGTCGAGCATCAACAGTTTCGGTTTCGCCATCAGCGCGCGCCCGATCGCGAGCATTTGCCGTTCTCCTCCGGAGAGCGTGGCGGCAAGCTGGGCGCGCCGCTCCTTGAGGCGGGGAAAGGTGGTGAAAATATCAGCCATGATGGCACCCGCGTCACGGTGCCCCTGTCGAAGGCGCTGGAAGGAACCGAGCAGAAGATTGTCCTCGACGCTCATCTCCCCGAACAACTCACGGGTTTCCGGCACCAGGGTCATGCCCGACGCAACCCGGTGTTCGATCTCGGTACCTTTCAGGGTTGCGCCGAGAAAACTCACTTCGCCGCGGTGGGGCAGCAAGCCCATGAGCGCGGCCAGCATGGTCGTCTTGCCGGCGCCATTCGGACCGATGACGGTGACGATCTGACCGGCTTCGACGCGAAGCTCCACGCCATGCAGGGCTTCAACCTTGCCGTAAAAGACACTCAGGCCGTGGGTTGTCAATACGGGCGCATTCATCAGACCACGCCTCCGAGGTATGCGTCGAGTACCAGCGGGTTACGCTGTACTTCTTCGGGCTCGCCCTCGGCAATCTTTTCGCCAAACTCCATGACGACCACGCGGTCGGCAAGGCCCATGACAAAGTCCATATCATGCTCCACTAACAGGATCCCCATGTTCGCGGCGCGCAGCTTGCGCAAGAGCGCGGCGAGCGCCTCCTTCTCCCGATGCCGCAGGCCCGCCGCCGGTTCGTCAAGCAGCAGCAGGACCGGGTCCGCGGCCAGCGCTCGGGCGATCTCGAGAAGGCGCTGCTGCCCCAGCGGCAGGTTGCCTGCCGCCTCGTGCGGGCAGTGTCCGAGCCCGACACGCTCGAGCTGGCGCTGCGCCTCGGCCAGGAGCTGTGCTTCCTCTTGGCGGTCCAAACGCAAAGCGCCTGCCAGGACTCCTTTATGGCCTCGACCATGCGCGCCGAGGGCGGTGTTTTCCAGCACGCTCATATTCGGCAGGAGTCGCACGTGCTGGAAGCTGCGGCCTATTCCCAACCTGGCGATTTTCCGCGAGGGAAGGCTATCGACGCGCTCACCGAGGAAATGCACTTGACCTGCGGTCAGCGAATCCACACCCGAAATGCAATTGAACAGTGTGCTCTTGCCTGCGCCGTTGGGGCCGATCAGCGCCAAAATCTCTGCGGCTTTGACCACCAAGTCGACATCGCTGTTGGCGACCAGACCGCCAAATTGCTTACGCGCCTTCTTGACTTCGAGAAGCACCGTCCCCGGCGCCGGCGGAGTGCGGCTCGGCAGGGGCGCGGCATCTGCGGTGAGCCCGGTTGGTGAAGGCGGCGGCAGCCATTGCTGCATTCGGGGCCAGAGCCCGTCCCGGGCACGCTGTAGAACCAAAATCAAAAGCATGCCGAAGACGATGACTTCAAAGCTGCCGCTTTGGCCGAACAGCGCGGGGAGCAGGCTCTGCAGCCACTGCTTGAGCACGATGATGATGAAGGCCCCGGCGACCGCTCCCCAGACGTAACCCGCTCCGCCGACCACCGCCATGAAGAGGTACTCTATGCCGATGTGCAACCCGAATGGCGTGGGATTGACGAAGCGCTGCAAATGCGCGTACAGCCATCCGGAGATGCTGGCGAGCGCGGCGGCAATCAGGAAGATGACGATTCGGCTTGCCGCGGTATCGACACCCATGGCTTCGGCCATCAGCCCGCCCCCCTTCAGTGCGCGAATCGCTCGGCCGGTGCGAGAGTCGAGAAGGTTGCGAGTGCCGAGCAAGGCCAGCATCGCGATCACCCAGATCAGTGCGAAGAGCCTCCGGCCGCTGTCCAAGCGCCAGCCGAAGACTTCCAGAGCGGGGATGCCGGTGAGCCCCATATGACCGCCCAGGAAGGGCAGGTTGCCGAAGAGGAAGTAGAGGCTGATGCCCCAGGCGATGGTTCCCAGGGGCAAGTAGTGGCCCGAGAGGCGCAGCGTGAGCAAGCCAAGCAGCAAAGCCACGGCCAAGGTGATGGCCAGGCCGATGGGCAGCGCCAACCAGGGCGAAATAGCATACACCGTCGTCAAGTAGCCGCTCGTGTATGCTCCCAGCCCCACGAATGCTGCTTGGCCGAAAGAAGTGAGGCCGCCCACCCCGGTCAATAGCACTAGTCCCAGGGCAACGATGGCGGATAGGCCGATGTAATTGAGCAGCGTCACGTAGTACTCCGGAAGCGCCCATGGCGCGATCGCCAGCCCGCCAATGAAGGCAAAGAGGGGCCAATTTCGCTTCATTCGTCTTCCTCCGCATGGCGCGTATGAAGGGAGCGCCAGAGCAATACGGGTATGATCAGCGTGAACACGATCACTTCTTTGAAGGCGCTGGCCCAAAATGAAGAGTAGGATTCCAAGAGACCTACCAGGGCAGCGCCCGCCGCGGCCATCGGATAGCTCACTAGGCCGCCGATGATCGCGCCCACGAAGCCCTTCAGGCCGACCAGGAAGCCGGTGTCGTAATAGATCGTGGTGATCGGCGCGATGAGCATACCGGAGAGCGCGCCTATGCCGGCGGCCAAGGTGAAGCTGAGCTTTCCGGCCATCACCGTCGATATCCCCATCAGGCGAGCGCCAGTCCGATTGATGGCGGTCGCGCGCAGGGCCTTGCCATGGAGGCTGCGGCCAAAGAACTGATAGAGGGCGACGATCAGAAAGGCGCTCGTGCCTAGAACCCACAACGTCTGACCGTGAATGGTCAGGCTGCCAAGGGCGAGCTGGATCTCGCTGAAAGGCGCTGTGCGGGAGCCTTCAGCGCCGAAGAACAAGAGCCCGAGTCCGACCAGCACGAGGTGCGCGGCAACCGCAACGATCAACAGCACCAGCACCGAGGCTTCCGCCAACGGCTGAAAAGCGAGGCGATAGAGCATTGGGCCCAAGGGCACCACGACGGCTAGGGTGAGCAACACTTGCGGGAGTATGGGCAGCCTGCTGCAGTCAATGCCGAGCACCAGGGCGGTGATCGCGGCGGGCAGCAACAGGTTCCAGAGGACGGTGCGCTTGATGCCGCCATGATGGCCGAGACGCCAGCCGGACACGATATCGACAGCCGCTACCGCTGCGCCCGCTCCGAGTAGTAGCCAGATCGTGCCGGGCACCTTGCCCGCCTGGAAGGCGGCGATCGTAAGGGCCCCGAAGGCGACGAACTCCCCTTGGGGAATGAAGATTACTCGAGTGACCGCGAAGACCAGCACGAGCGCGAGAGCGAGCAGCGCATAAATGGCGCCGTTGTTGATGCCATCTTGGGCAAGTAGCAATCCGATTTGCAGATCCATTTTGCGGTCTCGATCTCAGCGCAGAAAGCGGCCGTTGCGGTCGATCACGGTGAGTTCCACATAACGCGAGCCGACATGGTTGGCAGGCGAAAAGCCCAGCTCATAGCCGCCCGCGTCGTAGCTGCGCAGCGATTCCAGAGCCTCGATGAAACGGGCGCGCGTCACCGGAGTTGGCGTGCGGCGCAGAGCTTCGCCGATCAACTTGCCGCAAAGATAGCCTTCAATGCTGTTGAAGGAGAACTGCGAGCGGCCGGAATCGACCATCGCCCGTTGGTAATCCTTCACTAGCGGCAGTGCCGCATTCCAAGGATAAGGCGCCACCTGAGTATTGCCCACGCCGCGCTGGTACGATCCAAGCGCCTTGACGAAGTCGTCGTTGCCATTGAGGGAGATGCTGAGGAACTGCGGGAATCGTTTGGCCTCGTGCAGGCGCTTGACTACCTCGGCAGCGGCACGCGTCACGGCGAATAGAATGACTGCCTGTGGATCGGCCTGTGCAAGAATGGCCACCGCCTTGTCGACGTCGATGCTGCCCCGCTCGTAAGGGGCACGTGCCGCGATCTTCAAGCCGCGCCGTTGCAGCTCCGAGTCGAGATGTTCCAGCCCCTCCTCGCCGAATGTATCGTTCTGATAGAAGAGGGCAATTCGGTTGATGCCGAGCCGGGTGAGCTGCTCGACCATCTTGCCGATTTCTTCGCGATAGCCGGCACGAACATGGAATAGGCGGCGATCCGGGGCGCGCAAGCGCTCGGCGCCCGTGAACGGGCAGAGCACGGGTGTTTCCCCGCTGTGTTTCAGCAATTCGGCTGTCTGCGGAGTCCCAAGCGGTGCAGCGAGCAGAAACACTTGAGCGGCAAGTGTTTTGGCGTTGGCCGCCGTGCGCGGTGGAGCAAAGCCGTCATCGAGCGTCATGAGATCCAACCGTCGCCCTTGAATGCCGCCGCGCTTGTTGGTCTGATGCACGTAAGCGGCAAGTCCGGCGACAATGTCCTGCGCTACCGCCGCGACAGGTCCGTTGAGGCCAATGGATTGCCCGATGATGATTTTTTGTTCCGTGACGCCCGGCTCGGCACTCGCCAGATGGGCAGCGACGCACAAACTCACAAGCAGAAGTGTCTTTTGCACGATTTCCTCCAAGTTCGCGCCGCCACCTCAGGTGTGTCGGCGTGTGAAACTGTCTCAGGTTTTGCGACGTGGGCCGGATACGCGAAGCACCAGCGCCATGCCGGAGTCGCCCGCCGCGCAGCCGGTAAAGAGACCCACGCCGCCGCCGCGCAGGACCAGCTCCTCGATCAGCTCGATGGTCGAGCGCAGGCCGGTCGGGCCCTGCGGATGGCCCCAGATCAGGGAGCAGCCGTAGTTGTTCATCTTTTCCAGCGGGAAGCCGGTCTCGCGGGCGAAGGCGATGTCGTTGGCGGCGAAGGGGTTGTGCGTCTTGACGGCGTCGACGTCCTTGATGGCGAGGCCGGCCTGCTTCAGCGCCACCTGCGCGGCGGGCGCCGGCGCCAGCGGCATAAAGCCCTTCTCCACCCGCGCCTGGCCGAAGCCGAGCAGTTCGATCTCGATCTTCGCGTCCGACGCCAACTCGCGCGCCCGCTCGCGCGTGGTGACGATCATGCCGGCGTTGCCGTCGGCCGGATGGGTCTGGGTGCCGAAGGTGTGGGTGCCGTTCGGCTTGACCGGCTTCAGCTTGGCCAGCCCCTCGGCGGTGGTCGGGAAGATGCCTTCGTCGGCGGCGAGCGCGCCGCTCTGGTTGCGGAAGCCCGAGTCGAACAGCGGCGCCTCGACCATGAAGCGGCGCTGGAAGGCGCGCTCGTCGGCGAGCGCGGCCTGGTACTGGTCGTAGCGAGCCAGCGTCACCTCGTTGAGTTCCGCCGTCGTGACGCCGAGGCGCGCCGAGGCGTTCTCCGCCGTGTCGATCATGGCGTTTCTGGCGAAGGGGTCGTGGCCGAAGTTGTCCAGCGTCCATTTTTCCGTCAGGCCGTTGCCGCCCGGCGCCGTGGCATCAGGGTAGTACACGACGGGGCCGTTGGACATGCGGTCGGCGCAGACGACCAGGGCGCAGGCGGCGCTGTCCTGGGCGACCTCGGCGGCCGCCATCTGCAGCGCGCGGGCGCTGGTGGCGCAGGCCTGCTGCACGGTCGGTCCGGGCACGCTCTCCAGGCCGAGCATGCCGGTCAGCCAGGGCAGGCCGTAGAAGCTGCCCGGCTGCGGATTGGTTAGCCCAAGGATGCCGAGGTCGATGCGCTCCTTCGGAATGCGCCTGGTTTCGAGGAACCTGCGGCCGACTTCGGCGGCGAGGCGGATGCTGTTCAGGTTGGCGAGCGGGCCCTGCCACTTGGCGAAGGGCGTGGACCAGTAGCTGCCGTATGGGATGAATGCGTTGGCCATGTTCATGCCTTTCGTTCGGCCTGCCACTGCGCGAAGCTGGAGCCGGCCTTGGCCAGTTTCTCCAGCAGCGGCGCCGGCTGCCAGTATTGCGGGTCGAGTGTTTTCTGGAATTCGAGGATCTTGTCGTAGATGACCTTCAGGCCGACGGTGTCAGCGTAGAACATCGGCCCGCCGCGGTAGCGCGGGAAGCCGTAGCCGGAGGTGTACACGATGTCGATGTCGGAAGCGCGGACGGCGATGCCCTCCTCCAGCAGCAGCGCGCCCTCGTTGATCATGGCGTAGAGGCAGCGCTCCTGGATTTCCTGCTTCGAGGGCTTTCTCTGCGGCACGCCGAGCCGCTTCGCCTCCTCGGCGAACATCGCGATGGCCTCGGGGTCGGGCGTGCGCTTGCGGTCGGCGCCGTCGTAGCGGTAGTAGCCGCGCCCGGTTTTCTGGCCGAGCCAACCGCGCTCGGTGAGCAGCGCCGTCGGGCGGTAGAAGGTCGGGTCCTTCGGCAGCAGGTGGGCGCGGGCCACGCGCGTGAGGTGGCCGATGTCGATGCCGGCCATGTCGTACACGGCGAGGATGCCCATCGCCATGCCGAAATCCTCCAGCGCACCATCGACTTCCTCGGGTGTGGCGCCTTCCAGCACGCAGCGCTCGGCCTCGCGGCCATAGGGGTCCATCATGCGGTTGCCGATGAAGCCGTAGCAGACCTTGGCGACGACGCCGACCTTCTTGATCGTTTTCGCGATGTCCAGCGCCGTCATCACCACGTCGGGCGCGGTCTTGGCGCACTGCACGATCTCCAGCAGGCGCATGACGTTGGCCGGGCTGAAGAAGTGCAGGCCGATGACGTCCTGCGGGCGCTTGGTCACGGCGGCGATCTCGTCGATGTCGAGCGTCGAGGTGTTGGTGCCGAGGATCGCGCCGGGCTTAGCCACCGCATCCAGTTTCGCGAAGATGTCCTTCTTCAGCGCCATATTCTCGAACACCGCTTCGATGACGAGGTCGGCATCGCTCAGCGCGGCGTAGTCGAGCGTGGGGGAAATCAGCGCCAGGCGCTGTTCCATCTGCCCGGGCTGCAAGCTGCCGCGCGATACGGAACGCTCGTAGTTCTTGCGGATGGTGGCGACTCCCCGGTCGAGCGCCTCCTGCCTGGCGTCGACGATCGTCACCGGGATGCCGGCGTTGGCGAAGCACATGCTGATGCCGCCGCCCATGGTGCCGGCGCCGACGATACCGACCTTCTTGATCGGACGCGACTGGACGTCGGCCGGCAAGCCGGGGATTTTGCGCAGCTCGCGTTCGCCGAAGAACAGGTGGCGGAAGGCGCGGCCCTCGACGGCGCGCTCGACCTGGTTCGACAGCGCGCGCTCGAGCTTGATGCCCGCGTCGAAGGGCAGCCCGGCTACCGCCTGCACGGCGTCGAGCAGCACGTTGTACGAATTCCGGTTCCTGAAGGTCTTCGCCGCGGCGGCGCGACGCGCGGCGATGATCTCGCCGGCCTTGTCCGCCCCGGGGATGGTCCTCTCGCGCGTGCGACGCGGGCCCTTGCCGGCGGCGACCAGCTCGCGCGCGTAGGCTACCGCCGCGGCGGTCACGTCGCCGTCGACCGCCGTGTCCACCAGACTGACTTTCTGCGCCTCCGCCACGGAAAGCGGCTTGGCGGAGAGCATCATGTCGAGCGCCGGCTCGAGGCCGATCAGGCGCGGCATGCGCTGCGTGCCGCCGGCGCCGGGGATGATGCCCAGCGTGATCTCCGGCAGGCCGAGCCGGGTGCCCTCCTGCGCCACGCGGTAGTGGCAGGCGATGGCGGTTTCCAGCCCGCCGCCCATCACCGTGCCGTAGAGCGCGGCCACCACCGGCACCGGGCTGTCCTCGATCAGGCGCAGCACCTCGTGGTAGCCGGGCTCCTGCACGCCGGTCTCGAACTCGCGCATGTCGCCGCCGGAAAGGAAGGTCTTGCCGGCGCAGGCCAGCACGACCGCCTTGACGTCGCTGCGGCCGCGCAGGGATACGAAGGCGGCCTTGAGGCCGGCGCGCACCTCGCGCGTGAGGGTGTTGACGGGCGGACTGTCGACCGTGACGACGGCGACCTCGCCCTGCATCGAAACACTTACACCTTCACGCATTTCATGACTCCTGAAGAAATTCAGTTTGACAGCCCGCAGTGAACAAGGCGGAGTAGTATCGCCGCATCGTGGGGGCTGTTTTTTGAATCGCGACCAGCGCTGCATCGTGCAGCAATGGCCGCCGTCTCCCTCAAATTTCCATGAGGTCCTTGCCGACGACGATGCGGCCGCTGAAATATTTGCGCACACCCTCGGCCCATTGTTCGTCGGTGATCGATGGATCGTCGCCCGGCACGAAATGGGACAGCACGAGCGTCTTGACCCCAGCGGCCGCGGCCACCCGCCCGACATCTTCCGGCACGGTATGGCTGGCGACGATGTGCTCTTTCAGCTTCGCCGCATTGGGGACCCTGGACAGCAGCTTCTCCAAGCCGGGTATGTACAGGATTTCATGCACCAGCACATCGGCGCCCCTGGCCAATCCGATCAGTTCGGGCGAGTAGTTGGTGTCGCCGGAAATCACGATCGATCGGTCGGCAGTGTCGAAGCGCAAGGCGTAGGCATGCTCGATCGGGGGATGACGCACCCGCGCGGCGGTCACTTTGACGTCGTCGTTCTGCATCACCAGGCCCGCTTTGTCGAAGTCGTGCGCGAAGACGAGCTTGCGCAAATCGGGACGGCCTTCGTCGTCGATGCGCGTGTCGATGTCGAACTTCATGTAGTCGTAGAAGGCCTGCGTCATTCTTTCCAGGCCGGGCGGGCCCCAGGCATCGACCCGCGTGCGCAGTCCGGTAGCCCAGCCGTTGTAGATCACACTGCCATACTCGAGGTTGTGGTCGGAATGGTGGTGAGTGATGAAGAAGTAGCGGACAGAGTTCAGCGGAACGCCGGCCTTGACGAGATGCTGCGAGGTGCCGTAGCCGCAATCGACGACATAAGGCACGCCGTTGATCAGCAGCAGCGTCGAGGGGTTCTTGCGCCCCTCGCCGCCGACCCGCGGGCCGCCCTTGGTGCCAAGCAGAATGAGCCGGGTTTTTTGGTGCGCAATACCTCCTGCTTGGGCGAGGACCGAGTTCATCGGCGCGACCCACGCGGCAGCCGCTGCTATCGTTACACCTGAAAGAAATCCTCTCCGATTCATGTCTGCCTCCTTGGCTGTTGAAGTGGTCGGAAGTGGTTAGGTTGTTCCGACCTTACGCAAGACGGATTACGGTTGCGGCGGCTGGTTCCGCATACAGGCATTCGACCAGGCCGGCGCGGCGGGCGAGAACCGCACGCTGATTGATGTAACCCTTGTCGGTGATCTCGTTGGCATCAATCGAGGGCGGTTCTGCTATGAGCATGGCGCGAGTGGCATAGGTGGAACTACCGCCGCCTTTGGACCTCAGTTCGGCGAGTGCGCCGCGCAGATGTTCTTTCACCCGATGGTCACTCAGCACCTCGGTGAGCGGCGCGTCAACCGGCAGGTCGGGGCAAAGACTGCGGCAGCCCGCTGCATGCGCGAAAACGAGGAATCCGACTTCCTCGCGGTCGTGGCCGGTGACGACCAGATCTTGGGCGAGGGGCGCCAAAGCCGGCAGGGCCCTGACGCGCAGTTCGCCCACGTGCACCCACACGCCGCTCGTCAGCTTGAAGTTCTCGGCGATGCGCCCATCAAACTCGATGCCTTGCGATGGATCGGCGGGATTGGCAAATTTGCCGGCATCGCCGGTGCGATAGAAACCCTCTGCGTCGAACGCCTCCCGGGTCAGGTCGGGCCGTCTCCAGTACCCTGGCGTTACGCCTGGACCCCGCACACGCAGCTCAAGTTTGTCTTCATTGGGCACGAATTTGACTTCCGTGCCCGGGGCCGGCAGACCGATTACCCCTGCGCGTTCGATCGAGAAGTGCACCGTGGTGACCATAGGCGCGGTTTCAGTCGCGCCCCAGGCGGAGACCATCACCGTACGTCTACCGCGTTCTCGAACCGAGATGTCTTCCAATCGCTTCCACAGGTTCTGAGGCAAGGCCGCAGCAGCGTAAAAGATCATCTGCAGTTTTCTAAAGAAGCTTTGTCGCAGATCTTGGTCGTGCTCTAGATAAGGAATGAGTGCATCGAAGCCGCGCGGTACGTTGAAATAGAGGGTTGGTGATATCTCCCGCAGGTTGGCCACGGTCTTTTCGATCAGACCGGGAACCGGCTTGCCCTCATCGATATAGAGCGTGCCGCCGTTGGCCAGCACCATGTTGAAGTTGTGATTGGCGCCAAAAGTGTGGTTCCAGGGCAGCCAATCGACAATGATTGGCGGCGTCTCGCCGAGGAAGGGCCAGAGCTGGCGAATCGCCTGCTGGTTGGAGCAAAGCATGCGGTGGGTGTTGATGACACCCTTTGGCAACCCGGTGGAACCGGAGGTGAACAAAAACTTCGCGATGGTCTCGGGGCCGACCGCAGCATGCGCCCTGTCGACGTCCTCGCCAGGCGATTTTCGCAAGTCGCCGAAGGCCGTCGCCTTCTGTTTGGCCGGGGGCTTGTCGCCGAGGACGATCTCGGCGCCCCGGAAATCCACTGCCTCGAGCACGCCCGCAAACCTGGCACCGTCGTTCGCGAAGACGAGGCCGGGCTCGAGCAGGGCGGCAATGGCCTTAACCTTGGCGTAGTCCCTCGACAACAAAGAATAGGCCGGCGATACCGGTGCCACCGGCACGCCCACATGCATGGCCCCTAGCGTGAGTAGCGCGTGGTCAAGGGAGTTGTCCGACAGGAGCATCACCGGGCGCTCCGCCGACAGGCCGCGCGCCAGCAACGCGGCACCGATGGCTCGCGCTTCATGGAGCGCTTCGGCGAAAGTGATGCTACGCCAGGCTGCGCCATTACGCTCGGCGAGAAATGGCGTTTCTGGCTTGCGTTGCGCCCAGAACTCAAGATACTCGCCCAGGCAGCGCGCATAGGGCTGAAGCGTCTGCACCGAGCGCAGTACGCGCTCGCCTCGGGCGTGGAGGTCCAATTTCACATCTGGGGGCGCAAAGGCGAGTCCGAGCGCGTCGGGCGATGTCGCACCGGTCTTGGCGCACCCGGCGGTGCTTGCTGCCTTCATGAAATCTCCTCCGTCATCGACGTCTATGCCCGAGCGGCGATCTGCAAATCGCCTGGTTCCCCCGTTCGGGTTGATTGTGGCAAGGTAGCAAGAGAAAACTAACTTGTCAAACGACCGGCCAAACCGGTAGTATGAAGCTGCGGATGCCCAAGCGGGAGGCCCATTTTTCTGCCTGCGACTTGCGGTATCCTGCGGTGCGTAAAGTTTTGGGAGAGCACTTGGACACACGCAAGGGAGAGCAGGCGAAGCGCGATTCAGTCAGCGTGGTTGCCGCGGCATTGCGCTACGCCCGTGAGTTTCCGCAACGCGGGCAAGCGCGAGCGGCACTGGATTTGTCGCGGCAGGGACTGCAGATTTCGGCGTCCGGCGTGCGCAACATTTGGCTGGAACACGGTCTGGAGACGACCTACAAGCGCTTGCAGGCGGTAATGCGCGAAGCGAACGGAATGCAGGTGCTCACCGACAAGCAGCGCGAGCTGCTGCGCCGGGGCGAGGCCAGCCGCCGGCTAGCGAGTAAGGCGCAGCGGGCGTTTGCCGCGGAGGATGCCGAGGAGGGCGGAGAGCGTCGCCTGCAGATCATGCTCGCCGCGGCGCAGCTGTTCGTGGAGCGAGGCTACGTCGGAACCTCGATCCGCCAGATCGCCGAGCGTGCCGGCTTGCTGCCGGGCTCGGTGTACCACCATTTTCCCGCCAAAGAAGATCTCTTCGTGGCCATTCAGCATGAGAGTTTCGGGAATCTCATGCGCAACATTCGCGAAGCAATTGGTCATAGCGCCGATCCGTGGGTTCGTCTCGAATGGGCGTGTGCGGAGCATATCCAGGATGTGGCCGCGGGAGATGCCATCGCGCAAGTCACGGCAACCGGTCTTTTCGCCATCCACGAGCAGGGTTTACAGCGTCGGCTGAAAGGCGATCGCGAAGCCTACGACCAATTGTTTCGGGAATTGGTCGAAGCCCTCGATTTGCCCAAAAGCATCGATCGCTCCTTGTTTCGGCTCAGCCTCTTGGGGGCGCTCAACTGGTCACATGTGTGGTACCGACCGGGGAAGAAGTCGCCCCGGGAAATTGCTGCACAGATCGTCTCGATGCTCCGATTCGGTGCCATAGGCATGACTGCTGGAGAGCAGCAGGCGAACCCAGCAGTCTGCGAGAAGCACAGAACGAGGCCCTGACGGAGTAGCAGCAAAAAGACCCGCAAGCCTGGGGTCGGTTGGCAAAACGGGGCAAGCGTCGGATGCAGCTTAAGACCTAAGCCCGGCGCGAGTGAAGCTCCCGCACCCGGGGTTGACACGGCCTGCACCCGCAACGATAATCATTCGCATTCGCGTTATTGGCCGTCCGCTTGTGTCCAGTATCAACATTTGCCTTCCAGCCTGTATTGCATCGCGCCCCGCCTCCCATCAGGCGAGAGGCAGACCCATCGCGCTGCTGCTAGCTGCGCTGGTGCACGGCGTTCTGGTATGGGCGTTCTGGGGGCAGGGGCAAGTCCTGCTCGAAAGGGCGGCGCCGGTGCTGGAAGTTCGTCTGCTTGCAGCCGCTAAAAAGCCCGAGCCGCGCCACGAACAGCGGCCGGAAGTGATCAAAGCCGTGCCGCTCAGCCTGCCGCAGCTCGCCCCGCCGACCATCGTCTGGCAAGAGCCTCGGCTCGAAGCTGCGCCGCCCGCCGCCGCACCGCCGGTCGCGGCACCCGCGGCAGTGGCAAGCCTCGCTCCGGCGATCACCCCGTTACCACCACCGGTCATTACGCCGGCGCGTTTCGATGCCGCCTATCTTGCCAATCCGGCGCCGGAGTACCCTTTGTTGTCGCGTCGCCTGGGCGAAGCGGGGCGGGTGCTGCTGCGCGTCTTCGTCAATGCCGAGGGGGATGCCGAGCGGGTGGAATTGGCGCAGTCCTCGGGCAGCAGCCGGCTGGACCATGCCGCGCTCGCGGCGGTGCGCCGCTGGCGTTTCGAGCCCGCGAAAGAAGGCCCCTTGCCGGTTGCCTGCTGGGTGCAAGTGCCCATCGTCTTTGATCTGAGGAACGCATGAACCCTCGCTTGAGCCGTGCCGTCACCCAGGCCAGCGGCGACCAACCAGCCGATCAAAAGCCGGCCGATGATACGTGCGCCAGCTCCTTGCCTTTCGGTCCGGTGATCGACAGTCGCACCCTCTTTTGCTTCTCGCGCGTGGTGACCATCGATCACGGCGGCGAGCGCTACATGCTGCGTTTGACACGCGCCAACAAACTGATTTTGACCAAATGAAAGATTGGTTCCGCCACGGCAGCTAGCGCCGTGCGCAGCCGCAGATCGTTGCGGCATGATGGTCTTCAGCCAGCCACCCCAGCGCCGGGCGCGCGAGGTCGCCAGCCCATGTTCTTGAACTTTACCCATGGGGGGCACCAAGGTGTGCAAAGAAGAGACATTGCTTCATCGCGCCGGCCGTCTGCGGCAACTGTCGTTGGGTTTGCTGCTGGCTTTCGGATCGGGATTTGCCGTCGCGCAGGATAAGGCGTTGCGGGACGTCGTGGTCACCGCGACGCGCAGCGAAGCCGTGGCCGAGGAACTGGCGGCCACCGTCAGCACCGTGGATCAAGACGACTTGGCGCGGCGCCTGCCGCGTGATGCCGCCGCATGGTTCGCCGATGATCCGGACCTCGCTTGGTCGCGCGATCTGCGTCGCTTCGGCGCGACGCGCCCCAACGTGCGCGGCCTCGAAGACAACCGCGTGTTGCAGCTCATCGACGGCATCCGCCAAGGCGATTACTACAACGGCGGCGGGCCCACCAATTTCACCCTGAGCGCGCCTTTGGGAGCGATGCCCGATTTCGTGCACCGCGTCGAGGCGGTGCGCGGCCCGGGGTCGAGTCTGTATGGGTCCGACGCGATGGGTGGTGTGATCGGCACCCTCACGCTCGCGCCCGAAAACCTCTTGGGTGCGAGTGGCACGCAGGCGGCGCAAGTCAAGGCGACCTACCTCGGCGAAAGCGAAAGCACACGCGCCACCGCCCTCGGTGCGTGGCGCGCGGGCGGCTTGGCGCTGCTTTTGGGCGTGTCGCACCAGCGCGGACAAGAAACCGATAACTTCGGAGAGGTCGACACCACCGCGCCAACCCGCAGTCGGCCGAATCCGCAGACCACACGCGACAGCGGTCTTCTTGCCAAGCTGCATTGGAAACTCCTGCCCGGGCAGGAGTTGCGCTTCGCCGTCGAGGGCCGCGAAACCGAGGCCGACATCGAAGTGCGGCGTCTGTCGTCGAGTCTGCCGCGCGTCAGCGCCATGGTGGGCGAGGACCAAACGCGTCGTTGGCGTTTGAGCGGCGAGTGGGAGCACCGCCCCGCGCCGGGTGGACTCTATGACCGGTTGCTGGTTCGGGCTTGGGGCCAAGATGCCGACACCGAAAACCGCAATTTGCAAAGGCGCAGCAATACTTCGGCAAGCTGCTCCGCGGTGGCGGGAGGCGTCAACAACTGCCTCATCGACCAAAGCTTCTTCTTCGAACAAGAAACCGCCGGGCTGCAAGTGCAGGGAGCAATGGAGTGGCACCTGGGCACCTCGACCCACCTCTTCACCTTTGGCGTGGATCTCGAAGCCGCCGAAATCGCCGAAAAGCGCGACGCCGCCATCCGCAACGAAACCACTGGCGCGACGCTCAACAGCCTGGCCGGCGAAGCCTTCCCTTTGCGCGATTTTCCGGTGGGTCGCAGCAAAAGCGCGGGACTCTACCTGCAGGACGAAATCCTTGGCCTTGCCGACGGAAGGCTTTCGCTCACGCCGGGCTTGCGTTATGACTGGCGCGAACTCGAACCGCGGGTCGACGATCTGGTTTTGCCCGTGCTGCGCGCCATCAACCGCAGCGCCGCGGCGCAGCGCGATGGCGCCTGGTCGCCCAAACTGGGCGCGCTCTATCGTCTGACCGCGGGCCTCACGGTGTACGGCCAAGCCGCGCGGGCCTTCCGCGCGCCCAACTATCGCGAAGTCAACGGCGCCTTTCGCAATCCGGTGCAAAGCTACGGCGTCAGCCCCAACCCCGATTTGCGTCCGGAAAGCGGCGTGAGCCTGGAGGCGGGTTTGCGCTTCGCCGGCAAGGATTGGCGTGCGAGCCTCGCGGCCTACGATAACCGCTATCGCGACTTCATCGAATCCGTACAGCTCGCCTGCCCCAGCGATCCGCGTTGCCTCGCCGGCCTCACCAACACCAGCATGGCGGTGAACTTGGCGCGTGTGCACATCTATGGCGCGGAAATCCGAGGGCAATGGAACTTTGCGTCCGGCTGGCGAGCCGAGGGCGCCATCGCCACGGCGCGCGGCAGCGAAACGACCAGCGGCGCGCCGCTCGACAGCATCGAGCCGGCGCGGGCGAGTGTGGCACTGCTGTACGCCGCCGAGCGTTGGGGCGCCGAAGCGCGCGCCCGTGGCGCCGTAAAGAAAACACGCGTCGATGAGCGTGACGGCACTTGGTTCAAGCCGCCCGGTTACGGCGTGCTCGATCTTGCCGCTTGGTGGCGGGTCGATCGCTACACCTTGCGGGCCGCTGTCAACAATGTGTTCGATCGCAAGTATTGGCTCTGGAGCGACATCCGTCAGGCCGATGCGCGTAGTCCGTTGGGCGTGGATTTCTATACCCAGCCCGGGCGCAGTTTGGGCCTTTCGCTGCAAGCGGAGTTCTGAAGTGAACCTCGCCCGTCTGGCGATTGTGCTCCTTGCCCTTTGCGGCCTCGGCGCGGCCGCGGCGAGCCAGCGCCTCTTGTTCCTCGCTACCGGAAACGTGCCCGCGGGCAAGTTCAAGGTGCTCGAAGCCAGTGCGCGCAGCGCCGGCATGAGTGTCGAAACTCGCTATCTGGAGAAGCTTCCCGCCCATGTGGGCCCTGAACTCTTCGACGGCTTCGACGCCGTGTTCATCGACAGCTATCTGCAGGACTATGTGCGCATGCGTTTGGAGCGCGCCCTACCCGGTGCGAAGCAACCGCTGCTCTGGCTGACCACCGCGCCGCCCAGCTGGAGCGGGCTTCCCGACGGCGTGGCGCAGCGCCTGGTGGCCTACTACGGCAACGGCGGGCGGCGCAACTTCAACGGTTTCTTCGCGCTGTTGGAGCGGCATTTTGCCGGCCGCGACGCGAGCGATGTGCCGCCGCCCCTGGTCTTCCCGAAAGCCGGCATCTACCATCCGGCGGCGCCGGAGCAAGTGTTTGCCGACGCGGGCGCCTACTTCGCCTGGAAAGGCATCGGCAGCCCACGACCGCCGACGGTGGGCATCTTGTTTCATCAGCAATACCTCGCCTCCGAACAAACCGGGCAGATCGACGATCTGGTGCGTCGCATCGAAGCCGCGGGCGGGGTCGCCGTGGCGATGTACGCCCCGGTCATGGAACCGGGGGGCATCGCGCGTCTGGCGGGTACGCGCGATGACCCGGCGATCGATGTGTTGATCAACACCCAAATCACCTTGAACGCCGAAACGCGCCGTCTGGAGATCGAAGCGCTGGGTGTGCCGGTCATCCAAGCCATGGCCTACCGGCGCGGTGATGCCGCGGCCTGGGCGGCCGATCCGCATGGTGTGGCGATGATGGATGTGCCTTTCTATTTTGCGCAAGCCGAACAGGCCGGCATTACCGACATTCAAGTCGCTGCCGCGACCGACAAGAGCAGCGAATCGCTCGCCGCCATTGGGCCGCAAGCGGCGAGCATGGCGGCCAAGGCGCTGCGCCTCGCCGCCTTGCGGCACTTACCCAATGCCGAGAAGAAGCTCGCGGTTATCTTTTGGAACTACCCGGCGGGCGAAAAAAATCTTTCGGCCTCTTTTCTCAACCTGCCGCGCAGTCTGCGCAGCGCGTTGGCTGCCCTGGCGGCCGAGGGTTATGGCACCGAAGTGCCCGAGGAGCGGGCGCTGATACTCCTGTTGCAGCGTTTGTTGGCGCCGTTTTATCGCGATGGCGAGCTCGAATCCTTGCTGCGGGAGGGACTTGCCGAACTCTTTCCGGTGACGCGTTACCGCGTCTGGCTGGAGTCGCTCCCCGCGCCGCGACGGGAAGAGATGCTTGCCTCTTGGGGTCCGCCGGAACGTTCCGGCATGGTGGTGCGCCGGCAGGGCCAGGCCTACTTCGTCGTGCCGCGTTTGAAACTGGGCAACCTCGTGTTGATGCCGCAAGCGCCGCGCGGCGAGCGTTGGGAAGACCGCGAGAAAGCCATTTACCATTCCACCAAACACGGACCTTCGCACTTCTATCTCGCAGCCTATCTTTGGGCGCGCGAGCGCGAAGACGGCGCGGGTTTCGGTGCCGATGCCCTGGTGCACTTCGGTACCCACGGCACCCAAGAATGGTTGCCGGGCAAAGAACGCGGCCTGGCGGTGGACGACTATCCAATGTTGGCGGTGGGTGACTTGCCGGTGATCTACCCCTATATCGTCGACGACGTCGGCGAAGCCATCCAAGCCAAACGTCGCGGCCGCGCCCTGACGCTAAGCCACCAGACGCCGCCCTTGGTCCCTGGCGGCCTGCACGAAACGCTCACGCGCCTGCATGATTTGCTGCACGCTTATCTCGCGCAAGACGAGGGGAGGGTGAAAGACGCCTTGCGCGCCGACCTCAGCGCCGCGGTGGCAAAGCAGCGCATCGATCGCGATTTGGGCTGGAGTGAAGCGCAAATCGCCGCCCGCTGGCCCGAGTTTCTCGACCTCCTGCACGCGCATTTGCATGAGTTGGCCGAAACGGCGCAGCCCTTGGGGCTGCACAGTTTCGGCGTGGCGCCGGCGACCGAGCATCGCCTGGGCACGGTGTTGATGATGCTGGGGCGCAAGTTTTGGGAGGCGAGCGCCGCGCCGGGCGAAGAAGTGGACGAAGCCATGGTCGCCGACCACACCCGCCGCCAGCAAACCGCGCCATATCGCGCGCTGCTGCGCCACCTCGTCGATGGCGAGGCGCTCTCGGTTTTCCCGCCCGCGGTGCAGGCGCAGCTACCGCAGGCCAAAATCTGGTTCGACGCGCTGGGAGCCCAAGGCGAAAACGCCGGACTGGTGGCGGCGCTTCAGGGCCGGCACGTCGAAAGCGCGCTGGGCGGCGATCCGATAAAGAACCCCGAGGCCTATCCCACGGGGCGCAATCTGCATGGTTTCGACCCCTCACGGCTGCCCACGCCGCAAGCCTGGTCGGCCGGCAAGAAAGCGCTCGAAGAGTTGGTCGCGGCGCAAACGCAGCGCGGCGGTAAAGTGCCACGAAAGCTCGCCTTCGCGCTGTGGTCGGTGGAAACCATGCGCCACCAAGGGCTCCTGGAGGCGCAGGTGCTCTGGGCCTTGGGCGTTGAACCGCAGTGGGATTCGGGCGGTCGGGTGACCGGCGTGCGGCTGGTGCCGCGCGAGGCGCTAGCAAGGCCGCGCATCGACGTCGTGCTCTCGGCCACGGGACTCTATCGCGATCACTTTCCCAACCTCATGAAGCACCTGGCCGAGGCGGTGCGTCTGGCCGCGGACGCGCGCGAGGCAGACAACGCCGTGGCCGCGCACTCGGCTGCGGTGCAAGCACGTCTGGTCGGGCGCGGCATTCCCGAGTCCGAGGCCCAAAGGGCCGCGCTTACTCGCATCTTTGCCTCGGAAACCGGCCGCTACGGCACCGGGCTCGACGACGCGGCACTGGCCACCGACACCTGGAAGGGCAAGAAAGAAGGCGACCGCAAGCTTGCCGCGCTTTACCTCGCGCGCATGCAATTCGCCTATGGACCGGATGCGAAGCGCTGGGGCGAAGCTGGCCCCGAAGGCATCAATCTCTACGCCGAACATCTGCGCGGCACCGAGGCCGCGGTGTTATCGCGAACCTCCAACCTCTACGGCATGCTCACCACCGACGATCCCTTCCAGTACCTCGGCGGCATTGCGCTGGCGGTTCGGGAACTGGACGGCAAGGCGCCGGAATTGTTCATCTCCAACCTGCGGGGCGCGGGTGCCGGACGCGTCGAAGCGGCGGCGAATTTCTTGGCCAAGGAATTGGCGACGCGACAGTTCCACCCCGGTTACCTCAAAGGCTTGATGGCCGAAGGTTATGCGGGCACGCTGGAAGTGCTCGATGCGCTCAACAATTTCTGGGGCTGGACGGCGGTGGCCCGCGAAATCGTGCGTGACGACCAGTGGCAGGAGTTCGTCGAGGTGTATGTGCGCGACAAGCACAAGCTGGGCCTTCAGCGCTGGTTCGAGGCGAACAACCCGCACGCGCAGGCGCAGATGATTGAACGCATGCTGGAAGCGCAGCGTCAGGGTTATTGGCAGACCGACGCCGCCACGGTGAGCGAGTTGCGGGCGCGATACGCCGAGTTGGCGCGTCGCTTCGACGTGCGCAGCGAAAACCCGCATATCGCCCGCTTCGCCGGTTTCGGCTTCGCGCCAGCCGCAACCGCGGCGTCTTCGGCCGCGCAATCGCGCGCATCAGCCCCGCCACCGCCACCACCACCGGTCAGCGGACTGAAACTCGAACCTGTAGCCCGTGCCCAGCTTCCGCCGCACCTGCCTTCGCTCCCTCTCCTGGCCTTCTTGCTGCTTGCTCTCCTCGCCGGCATTTTCCAGGGTTGGCGCGAAGGCAGGGTCGGGGCGGAAGCTTGGGCTTGGCCGCGATTTTCTCCACTTCGACTGAGGAGTCAACCGTCATGAGTATGTTCGAAGGACTGATGTACCAGGCGGGGCAGTTTTTCCTGCTGCCGACGCTATTGATCATCGCCGCGCTCTTCTTCTATGCTTTTTGGCTCCTGGGGCATTTTGCGGCGCAGTTCTGGCGGCGGCGTCAGGGCGGCGGCAGGCCGCTGGTCCTGCGGTATCAGGCGCGCCCCCAGGTGTCGGACGACGACCTCGACCTCTACGCCCACAAGCTGTTGGAGTTGCCGCGTATCGCCTCCCGCGTCGCGCCGATGTTGGGTCTGGTGGCAACCATGATTCCCATGGGACCGGCGCTCAAAGGACTGTCCGATGGTGATTTGGGCGCGGTCTCCAACAATCTGAGCATCGCTTTTTCCGCGGTGATTCTGGCCCTGATCGCCGCCAGCATCAGCTTCTGGGTGGTCAATGTGCGGCGCCGCTGGTTGGCTGAAGAAATGTTGGAAGTCGAGGCGCTGCGCGGAGCGTCGCAATGAGTGCCTCGCGGCGTTTGGCGCTCTTGCACGAGCCTGAGACGGACGACCCCATTCTTTCGGTGGTCAATCTCATCGACATCTTCCTGGTGATCATCGCCGCGCTGCTCATCACCGTGGCGCGCAATCCGATGCTGAGCCCCTTTCAGCGCCAGGACGTGACCGTCATCAGCAACCCCGGAAAACCCGACATGGAAATGATCGTCAAAAAAGGCGAGCGCATCGACCGCTACCGCGCCAGCGGCGCGATTGGTCAAGGCGAGGGCGAGAAAGCGGGCGTGGCTTACCGCATGCGGGATGGGAGTTTCGTTTATGTGCCAGAAGCATCGCGATGATCTCGACGTCGCCGCGCCGGTTTTTTCGCCGCTGGCCGCCGCGCTGCGCCTGAGCGCGCTCGCCGGGCCGCCCCAAGGGCGCGCAAGCCAAACACCGGAGCGGGTATCGCCCGCGAACCATACTCACCTCCTTC
>JAPKHK010000002.1:176380-496550 GCA_026646885.1 Casimicrobiaceae bacterium
CGCTCGCCGGGCCGCCCCAAGGGCGCGCAAGCCAAACACCGGAGCGGGTATCGCCCGCGAACCATACTCACCTCCTTCCCCCGGAAGGGGGCCGGGGGGAAGGTCCACGGCCGCTCGCCGGGCCGCCCCAAGGGCGCGCAAGCCAAACACCGGAGCGGGTATCGCCCGCGAACCATACTCACCTCCTTCCCCCGGAAGGGGGCCGGGGGGAAGGTCCACGGCCGCTCGCCGGGCCGCCCCAAGGGCGCGCAAGCCAAACACCGGAGCGGGTATCGCCCGCGAACCATACTCACCTCCTTTCCCCGGAAGGGGGCCGGGGGGAAGGTGCATCAGTGAGCCTGCCAAACCCCGCACCGGGCGGTCTGCCCGAAACGGCCGACTTGGCGCCCCTGCTCGCGCAGCTGCGTCCAAGCCCAAGCGCTGAGGCGCCGTCGCCCAGTGAGTGGCGCGGCTCGCGCCGGCGCCGGTTGTGGGAGCTGCCTCACAAATACCACTGCTCGGTGGTGGGCGTGTGTTTCGGGCTCGCCGAATTGCGCGCGGTTGTGGAGCGCTGCGTCGACTTGGAGCCCCGCACCAGCGACTACGATTTGCACACCACGGCGGTCAGCGAATGCGCTCACCGCAGTCCGCTCGCCGAGCTGTTGCAGCGCGACTTGGAGAAACGTTACGCGCTCACCGTGCGGCGCTTCGCGCTGGCCAAATCCACCGCCGAACTGGGCGTTCTGTGGCGGGAGGCGTTGGCTGGGGAGGATCTGCCGGCGGCACTTTGGGCCGCCTGGACCCACGCGCGTTGCGACGATACCTTGGAGCGCGATATCTACGGTGAGGTGCACATGCTGCAACATCAGTTGGGTTGCGCCGCGCGACAGGACAGCGCCCAGCTGCGGCAGCTCGCCGATGCCCTTGCCCACACGCGGGCGGAAAAGGAGGTTTTGCTCGCTGCGCAGCACCGCAATCAGCAAATGGCCGAGACCACCCAACGCGAGCTGCGTGCCGAGCTGGTCGAAGCGCAGCAGGAGGGGGTGCGCCTGCGCGCACAGGTCGCCGAAAGGGACAAGGAGTTGGCGCTCTGGCGAGAAGCGAGTACCGAGCCAGATCTCCATTGGCGCAGCCGGGCCGAGGCAGCCGAGGAACTGCTGCGACAGTTCCGTCGCCGGCAGGTGGTGCTCGAAAAAGAAAACGCCGCGCTGTGCCAACTGGTCGAAGAAGCCGCGGACCTGCGTCCATCCAAGTGTCACCCTGGGGCGCGAGTGGGGAATCCCGAGGTGCTGCCCCAGCTCTCTGGCAAAGCGGTGTTGTGCGTGGGTGGACGCAGCGGGCAGGTGGAGGCCTATCGTGCCGTGGTCGAACGCTGCGGCGGGCGTTTCCTGCATCACGACGGCGGGATCGAGGAAAACGCGCATCGCATCGACGCCAACCTCGCTGCCGCCGATGTGGTGATCTGCCAAGCGGGTTGCATCAGTCACGGCGCCTACTGGCGCGTCAAGGATTGGTGCAAGCGCCGCGGCACACCCTGCTTGTTTGCCAAGAGCCCGGGCGTCACCGCATTTTCCCGGTGTCTCGCGACGATGGCGGGCGAGTCGGGGGAGGTCATGAGGTCGGAGGCCAAGCCGATCGTGTGAAACGACCGATGCAAGGAACCTCGGTCCATTTTCTGGCTGAGTTGGTCGCGCGGGTGCGTCCGCGACCAATTGCCGCATGCGACAAAATGACTCGGGGTAAGCGCTTCGCTTACGGTTATCTTCTTCCGGTTTCGTTGTTGACCATTCTGGGGGAAGAAATTGAAAGTTGCACCAGCGCTGGGCGGATTGCTGGCCCTGAGCGGCGTCGTTGCCGCGGCCTACGCCGAAGAAACCCAACAGACCCGCCTCGATGAGGTGAGCGTCACCGCCACGCGCGAAGCGCGTGCCACGGCGCAAGTGCCCCAGGCCATCTCCGTGGTCGGCAAGGAGCAGATGGACCAGCGCAAGATGTTCAACGTCAAGGAAGCGCTGCAAGAAATCCCGGGCGTTCTGATCGACAGCAAAAACGGCGGCTTCGATGCGCGGCTCATCATTCGCGGCGCGGGGCTCAAGGCGGCTTACGGCATACGCGAGATCATGGTGCTGCGCGACGGTGTACCGCTGACCGACCCCGACAGCATGACCCGCCTCGATTTCGTCGATACCCTGGACATCGAGCGCATCGAAGTGGCCAAGGGCCCGGGTAATCTCTTCGCCTCGGGCAGCGCCGGCGGTGCCATTCAAATCTTCTCCAAATCCGTGTTCGACCAAAGCGGCAACAACCTGCGCGCGGGCCTGGGCAGCGAAGATACCCAAAACTACCATCTGCGCTTCGGCCGCAAGATCGGCGAGAACCAAGCCTTTGCCTTGACCGCCACACATCGCAAGCAGGACAACGACTGGCGCGCCTGGAACCAATTCGACACGACCCAGACCTCGGTAAAACACGGTTTTGCCTTTGACTCCGGCGACGTGCTGGAAAGCGAAGTTTCGTACTCCGAAGCCAATATGCAATTGCCCGGCAGCATGGATCGCGCGCTCTTCGACCGATTCGTGGCCAGTGGCGAGCAGCCCGGCACCTCCGAGCCCTGGAAACACTCCGGGCGCTATTCCAAGATCGGCTTCTTCAACACCAAGTTGGAGATGGCGCGCGGCGCGCTGACGCTCAAGCCGCGGCTCTATTACAACACCTGGTATCACTATCACCCGGTGACGGGCGCCATCAACGAAACCGCGACCTGGGTATCAAACCTGGGCGGCGACTTCGAAGCGCAATATCGGCACCAGGGCGGCAGTTTGGTCGGCGGTGTTTCGCTGCGCCAAGAACGCGCCCCCGATTCGCGCAAATATCGCTACGCCAGCGTGATCACCACCGCCAGCCGGGGAGCCTGCGTCGATTCCGCCACGACCAGTGCACGCATCGTTGCCACCTGCTCCGATGCCAAGGGGCTGCTGAACTCGCGCGAAGACAGCGAAACCCTGCTGACCGGCATTTATTTGCAGGAATCCTGGCGCCCCAGCGAGCGCTGGATCATCGATGCGGGCGGGCGTTTCGACTGGGTTGCCTTCGATAGCCGGGTCGAGGAATTCGGCCGCTACGATTACCGCAGCGGCGCCTACGCGAACGTCAATGCCCAAAGCCGCACCGAAAAAACCTTCCGCCTTCCGGCGCCCAAGCTGGCCGCGAGCTATGCCTTGGCCGACCACTTCCACGCCTACGCCATGGTGGCGCAAGCGGGCCAGGTGCCGGCGGGATCAGAGATTTCCACCAACCCCTCGCTCGACGCCGCGATCTCCCGCAACCACGAGTTGGGGCTCAAGGGTCGGGCCAAGCATTGGAGCCTCGACGCCAGCCTCTATTTCACTCAAGTGCGCGACGAAATCGTGCAGCAGAATAACGGCGGCGTCACCACCTACCTCAATGCCGGGCGCACCGAGAAAAAGGGTTTCGAGCTGCAAGGCCGCATGGAATTCGGCCAGGGTTGGGAGACCGGTGCTTATCTCAGTCTCACCGACTACACCTACAAACAGTTTACCGAGCTCGTGTCCAACGCCAACCTCGATCGCGCCGGCAAAACCCTGCCCTTCGTGCCGCGCCAGCAATATGGCTTGCACTTGGGCTGGAAGAACGAGCACTGGCGTGTGCGCGTGGCCGCCAATTCCTGGGGCGAGTATTGGCTGGACAATGCCAATACCGAGAAATACGAAGGCTGGGAATGGGTGACCAATCTCTCGGTGGCCTATCGTTGGCAGGCGCATTCGCTCACCCTCAACGTCGACAATCTGTTCGACCAGCACTACGCCTTCGAGGTGAAGAAGGACACCAGCGGCAAAGTCACTTACGCCGCCGCCGCACCGCGGCAAATGATGCTGACCTACCGCTACGAGTTCAAATGAAAGCGCATTCTTGCCGTCGCCTGGCGCTCCTCGCCGCGCTGTCGCTCCCTGGGCAGTGGGTTACCGCGAACCACGCGGGGCATGACACCCATACGCATGGACCGCAAGCTGCCGCGGCACCGGCTCCGGCCACCAGCCCTGTTGCGAGAGAGGCCGCGCCGGCAGGCGCACGGCCGCGCCACGAGGCGAAGACCTGGACCCGCCTACCCAACATCCAAACGACCGGTCGCGGCGAGCGCAACACCGTGAAGCTCAAGGTGTTCGGCATGGACGCCACGGAGCTGACGGTGTATGCACCCGGCGGACCCGCCGAACGCTTGCGGGTGAGGTATCCGCTCGGCGCCGAAGGGGCCAGCATCAGCAGCGCCGCGCCGGGCATGGGCAACTACCACTGGGTCGTGGCACGCGTCGAAACACCTGAAGAAGTGCGCGTCGCATCCACCGCCTGGTATTTCAGCAACCCCGGCGACGCACCCACCCAACTGCTGCGCGAGACTCGGCATGAACTGGAAATCATTCCCCAGCCGCTGCCTCGCGAACATGCGAGCTACCGAGAAAGCGAAAAGTGGCGCTTCCTGGTGCGTTGGCAGGGCAAGCCGCTGCCGCGCCAGGCGGTGCACTTGGAAACCGAGCTGGGCACGCGCATGAGCGTGTTGACCGACGAACAAGGTCTCGCCACCGTCGTTTTTCCGCGCGATCAGCGTCCCAATCCGACGCAGGCCAACGAACACGGGCGCCCGCCCCGCGCGAAATTTGTCCTGGCGACGGAAAAGGAAGAGGGCGTTCGGCGCTACCGCACCGCCTTCAACTTTCAATACGGCCCTGACCCCGATCGCCAGCGCGACCTCGCCTGGGGTGCCGGATTCGCCATTCTGGGCATGGTCGCGGCTTTGCCCCTGCTGCGTCGGCGGCAAATCGCCACCGCGGGAGACAAACCCAATGCTTAATTCGATCTTTCCCAATCTGGGCCGCCTGCGCTTCACGGTGCAGGTGTTGATGCTGGTATTCACGGTCTACGGCGCGGCCCTGGTCGGCCACTATGCCGCGGAGAAAATCACTGGTGCCCTGCCGGCGCTCTCCTGCGCCTATGACATGCAAAACGCCGCCTATTGCGTGCTCATTCCCACGCAGCACCAAGTGCATCATCGCATCGGCGAAGGGCTCGTGCGCGCACAAGAAATCACCTTCGCCATCGTGCTGCCGCTGGTGTTCACAGTGCTCACCTTCTTCGCATTTTTCTTTGTGTTGGGCAAAACCTTCTGCGGCTGGATTTGCCCCTTGGGCACCTTGCAGGAGCTTATCGGCCGCATCGGCCGGCGTTTTCACATCGGACCGCGCCGGCTGGAAGCAGGCGATCTGGTGGAGAACCGCAAAGTGCGCCCGGTGAAGTGGCTGATGCTGCTGGTGCTGGTCTTTCTCTTGCCCTTGCTGGCGGGTCTCGGCATTGCACCGCATTCCCTGGGCAACCCCTATTGTGACGTCTGTCCCTCGCGCATCGCCACCACGCTGCTCACCGGCAATACCGAACAACTGGCGCTGCGCGTCGACGATAGCGTGAGCTTTGCCCTGGGTGCCGCCGCCAATGCGCTGATCGGTTTCGTGCTCGTGGGCGCGCTGGCAATTCGCCAGCCCTTTTGCCGCATCTGTCCGATGCTGGCCTTCAATGCGCTCTTCCAGCGCTTGTCGCCCATGCGACTGGCCAAGCCAGCGCGGCATGCCAATTGCGGCCAATGCACCATTTGCGCCGAAGCCTGCCCCATGGATATCCGCGAGGTGGCCACCGAGCAAGGCCGTCGCGCTTACCACGAAGACTGCACGCTCTGCGGGCGCTGCGTGGAATATTGCCCGCAAGACGGAATACTCAGCTTGAAGTGGGGTCCATTCAAGCTCTTCTCTTCCCGGCGCGAGTATTACAAGAACCGCGTCAAGGGCGAGTTGCCGGATGGCACGGTGAAACCGATCAAGTTTGTCAAACGCGCCAGCGCCGCAAGCAGCGTAACCGAGGCAGGCGAAGCCTGAGTGCCCGCCGAACAGGACATCATGAAAGAAAACCCACCAGCCGTTTACCGCGCCTTGGTACTTGGCGGATTAATCTTGGGCAGCACGGCGGTTGCGGCTCAGAGTGATCCGACCCGGCTCGACGGCGTATTCATCACCGCGGCGCGCACCGAACAAAGTCTGGAGAAGGTCAGCGCCTCGGTGGAAGTGATTTCCGCCGAGCGAATACAGACGTTTTCAGGGCGCTCGCTGTCCGAAGTTCTGCAATACGCCACCGGCGCGCTGGTCAAGGATTCCGGCAGTAGCAGCAGTTTCGCTTTGCGCGGTCAGGATTCCGACAAGACCCTGATTCTCGTCGACGGCTTGCGCCGCACCGAAAAATACGCGGGCGCGAACCTCAACAACATTCAACTGGAAGACGTCGAGCGCATCGAAATCGTGCGCGGCCCCATGTCGGCCCTGTACGGCTCGGATGCCCTTGGCGGCGTGATCAACGTCATTACGCGCGGCGCCAAGAAAGGCACCGAGTTCGGCCTGCGCGCGATGGCGGGAGCGACCGGCGACAGCCAACGGGAAACGGGCATTCTGGCTGGGTATGGCAACTGGGGCGGTGCGGAACTGGCGCATCGCATCTCTTTTGAGACCAAAAGGCGCGAACCCTATCGCTTGCCCGAAACCGATGGACGCCTGACTGACCTCAATCAGGAAAGGCGCGACTTCGTTTCCTACCGCGGTGATCTCAAAAGCGGCCTCGGGCGCTTCGACTGGGGCATCGAACTGGCGCGGCAAGACGACGAGGGCGTGGGCCTTGGTCGCACCGGGAGCACATACACCAAGATCGAGCACGAAGAGCGTGCCTTCGGCGAGGCGGGCTATCGCGGTCGCGTAGGAGCCGGCGAGTTGTCCTTGCACCTGGGATACGGCGAGTCGGATGCGCGCGTCAATCGCGGCACCACCGCGGACGAGCTGACCTTGCTCAAGCAAACGCAGGTCGAGACGCAATACGCCTGGGCAGCCTCGGATGCGCATGCGCTCGTGTTTGGCCATGCTTTTCGCCGGGACGATGCCGACATCAGCACCAATTCGCGCCGTGTCGCCCGCAATGCCAACGCGCTTTTCGCGCAAGACAACTGGCAATGGACCGAAACGCTGAGTGCTTCTCTGGGCCTGCGCTATGACGACTATGACGATTTCGGCGGCAAACTGACGCCCCGGCTTGCTCTGGCGTGGCGACCGGGGAATTGGACATTCCGCGCCGGCGCCGGCAGCGGCTTCAAGGCGCCTTCGCTCCTCAACTTGTACATGACTTCGATCATCCGCGGACGCTACGATCTGCGCGGCAACCCCAACCTGGAACCCGAAGAATCCGTCAGCGGCGAAGTCGCCGCGGGTTACCGCTTCGAACGCGGCCGCATCGAGGCGGTTGTGCATCAGGCGGAAGTCACCAACTTGATTGCCAGCGTACCAACCGGGGCACGCGGGCCGGGCTGCGGAACAACGCCCACCGCGGCAACTTCCTGCCAAATTCAGGAGTATCGCAACATCGGCAAAGCGAGCATTGGTGGCGTCGAATTCATCGCTGAAGCGCGCCTCGGCGAACCCTGGCGCTTGAATGGCTCCATCGAATACCTCGAAGCGCAGAACAAGTTAGATCACACGCGCCTTACCGATCGGCCGCGCTGGAGCGCCAAAGTCGCCCTGGAGTGGCGTCGCGGCGATTGGCAAGTGGATGCGCGGCTGCGGCATGTTCGCGATTGGTATGCCGCCGACCCGGCCTTGGTCGGCGGACCAGCCTTCAATTCCTCCTATACCACGGGCGCGTTGCGGCTCGGCTACACGTTTGATCGTCGCCTGCAGGTCTATGGCGGAATCGACAACCTGGCCGATGCGCGCATGCCGGCGAACCAAACTTCGCGCGGCTCTCCAGACGATCCTGGCGCGCGCTTCTTCTATGCCGGGTTGCACTACCGATTCTGATGGCGCGGCGCCTAACCCCACTCTGAATCATGTTTGAAACGCAAGCGGTTGCCGAAGTGTCGCTCGCCACGGTGTGGCTCTTGGGCGTCTCCATGGGGCTCACCGCCTGCACCGTGACTTGCCTGCCTTTCTTGGGCACTTGGGCGCTGGGGCGCGCGAGCCACCCCGGCGAAGCGCTGCGGCACACTGCGGCGTTCTTAGCCGGGAGAGTACTCACCTACGCCCTGCTGGCGGCGCTGGCGGGCGCGGCGGGATTGGGGCTTGCGCGGGCTCTGGGCGGCAACGTGGGCAACGCCGCCATCGGCCTGGCGAGCATTCTTGCCGGCATGTGGATGGTGTTGCGTCCGCAGGGCCGGCAGGCTGCGCCAGCCCCGGCCATGGCCGTGGTCAAAGTGCATCGCGAAAAACCGCGCGACCACATGCCGCCACTCTTGTTGGGTGCCACCTTGTCACTCACGCCTTGCACGCCCTTGGCTTCGCTGCTGGCTTTGTCGGCCAGCGCCGGCAGCGCGCCCCAGGGTGCCCTGATGGGCCTCACTTTCGGCCTGGGCGCGGCGGTTACGCCCATACTGGTGCTCGTGCCCCTGGCCGGGCGCCTGGGGCGGGAACTCCTCTCCGGCCGCGCCTGGCTCGCGCGCTGGTTGGTGTGGGCTTCGGCAGCGGTGCTGGTCATACTCGGTTTGCGACGGCTGTGGATCCTGGCCTAGGCGCGGTCCTAGCGCACTGAGTAGCCGCCCGGCTCGCGCGTTGGCCGCATTGCCGGCTGCTGGCTACGGCAGCATGGCGGCGGGCAGGTTCGACCCCAATCCAGCCGCAGCGGCGAAGTGCTTGCCAAGCCCTTCGCGGGCACGCATAGTGGCTGTAAGCTCGCTCCTCTGGCGCTTACTCTTTTTCGCGTTCCGGGAATGCCCATGACCGAAACTCCCAGCCCCGCCACGGGCCCCATTCTGACTCTGCCCGATAGCGAACGATCGGTGCGCGCACACTTCGGCCTGGATACCGACATGAAGGTGCCGGCTTTCAGCCAGACCAGCGAACACGTGCCTCTCGTCGATGACACTTATCGCTTCGACCACGACACCACCTTGGCCATCTTGGCCGGCTTTGCTTTCAATCGACGGGTGATGATCCAGGGTTATCACGGCACCGGCAAATCGACCCACATCGAGCAAGTCGCGGCGCGGCTTAATTGGCCGTGTCTGCGCATCAATCTCGATAGCCATGTGAGCCGCCTCGATCTCATCGGCAAAGACGCCATCGTCTTGCGCGATGGCAAGCAGGTGACCGAATTTCGCGAGGGCATCCTGCCTTGGGCACTGCAACGCGCCTGCGCGCTCGTTTTTGACGAATACGATGCCGGCCGCCCGGACGTGATGTTCGTCATCCAGCGCGTGCTGGAAGTCGAGGGCAAGCTCACCTTGCTCGATCAGTCTCGGGTGATCCACCCGCATCCGGCGTTTCGTCTCTTCGCCACCGCCAACACCGTGGGTTTGGGCGACACCACTGGGCTTTATCATGGCACGCAGCAGATCAACCAAGCGCAGATGGACCGCTGGAATATCGTCGCCACGCTGAATTACCTCGAACACGATACTGAAGCCGAAATCGTCCTCGCCAAGCTGCCCGCCTACGACACACCGGAGGGGCGCGCCCGCGTGAGTGCCATGGTGATGCTCGCCGACCTCACCCGCAACGGCTTCATCGACGGCGACCTCTCCACCGTGATGTCGCCGCGCACCGTGCTGACCTGGGCCGAGAACGCGCTGATCTTCAAGGATCTGCGCTTTGCTTTTCGGGTCACCTTTCTCAATCGCTGCGATGAAGTCGAGCGCGCGGTGGTGGCGGAATATTATCAACGCTGCTTCGGCGAAGAACTGATCGACGCGAGCCCGGGCCAATCCTGAATCATCCCAGCATGAGCGCTATCGGAAACAGCTGCGCAGCGCGAGGCTCGTCGGACACGACCGAAACCTTCCTGCGCGCCGTGGATTGCACCCTGCGCGCGATCGCCGGCCGCGCCGAAGAAAGCTTTGCGGCGGCGCTTGCAACGCCCGGTGTCAACGATTCTTCCACCCGCCCGCAGCGCCTCCTTCTAACCGCCGAAGACCGCCTGCGCCTGCGCGGCCAAGCCGACGCGCGAGCCTTGCGCCTGCGTTATCACCATGCGCGCCTTCACCGCTCTCCCGGCGCGTCAGGCACCGCAGCGCATGCCGCGTATGAAGCCATCGAACAGGCGCGTGTCGAAGCGCTCGGCCTTGGCCTCTTGCCGGGAGCGAACGCCAATATCGACGCTTGGATCGGGCAACATTGCCGCGAGCGGAAATTCGATCGCGCCAAAGACCAAAGCCAGGTGCCGCTCGCCGAAGCGCTGCGGGTGTTTGCCCGAGAACGCTTTTGCGGCGCGCCGCCGCCCGCGGCGCGGGCCGTGCTCGACTTGTGGCGACCTTACCTCGAGGCGCAAGTGGCGCCCCGGCTCGATGCCTTGCGCCAGTACCTGAACGACGAGCAAGCCTTCGCTCAAGGCTTGACAGGGCTGATCGAAGCGCTCGCATTGGAAGGCTACGGAACGGAACGAGAGCAACGGCCCAAGCTTCAGCCTCAAGAAAGCGAGGTGCATGAAGACGAAGCCCCGGAGCCGCTGCGCACCGGTGGCGAAGTGCTGGCGAATGGCGATGGCGCCTTGCGCCAGTCCACCGGCAAAGCCTTTGCCGGAGAAGATGCGCAGCGGGCGGAGTTCGCCGTCGCGCCCGACCACGGCGCTACCGAAAGAGGCGCGCCGGCGCGCCGCGCGATGTCGGCAATGCTTCAGGAGCCGCCTTATCGCGTTTTCACCACCGCCTTCGATGAAAGCGTGGGCGCCGAGGCGCTGTGCAGCCCCGACCAATTGTTACGCCTGCGCGCGCAATTGGATCGGCAGTTACGGCGCTCGCAGCAGCTCATCGCCCGTCTGGCCCACCGCTTGCAGCGGCAGCTCTTGGCGCGGCAGATGCGCGACTGGACTTTCGATCTCGAAGAAGGCTGGCTCGATACCAGCCGCTTGGATCGCGTGGTGCTCAGTCCGCTCGAAGGCCTGAGCTTCAAAATGGAAAAGCAGTCTCCCTTCCGCGATACCGTGGTTAGCCTCTTGATTGACAACTCCAGCTCCATGCGCGGCCGCCCCATCGCCATGGCGGCAATGACCGCCGACCTTCTGGCCCGAACGCTGGAGCGCTGCGGCATCAAAGTGGAAGTGCTGGGCTTCACCACCCGAAGCTGGAAGGGCGGGCGCGCGCGCGACGCCTGGCGCAAACAGGGCGAACCGCCCCACCCCGGCCGCCTCAACGAACTGCGCCACATCATCTACAAGTCCGCCGATGCCCCTTGGCGACGCACCCGCAAGAACCTGGGGCTGCTGCTCGCGGACGGCATTCCCAAAGAGAACATCGATGGCGAAGCGCTGCTCTGGGCGCATCGGCGATTGATCACACGCCCCGAGGAACGCCGCATCCTGGTGGTGATTTCCGACGGCGAACCGGCCGATGAAGCGACGCTATCGACCAACCCCGCGGGTTACTTGGAGCGCCATCTCCACGAAGTGATCGCCTGGATCGAAGCCCGCTCGCCGGTGGAACTGCTGGCCATCGGCATCGGCCATGACGTCACGCGCTATTACCGCCACGCGGTGATGCTGCAAAGTGCCGATGAATTGGGCGGCGCGCTCATCGAAGAGATTGCCCAACTTTTCCAAGCACAGGCTTGACCACCATCGACCCGAGGCAAAGCCGTCTTGTTGCAGCGAAAACCTCGATAGGTCGCTGCAGGAGCGGCGCAAGCCACCATGCGGCTTCTGGGGCACACAAAACGTGGATCGCTCACGGCCACTCCGGCGCCCTTAAGCACCTGCGTGACGCGGAAATCGCACCTTGGGGAGGACCCCACGACGACCGCCTTGGCTGGTTTCGTATTCTGGCGGTTCAGTCCTGGTGCCAGAGCGTCTCGACGGTCTGCCGCGCCACCGCCAGCAGAACCCGCCGCCGATACTTTACGCCGGTCAGGGTGGTCTTGAGCACGTTCGAGGTTTTGCGCACCAACTGGGCAAGCGCTTCGGCCGCGGCTTCGTTCCATGGCCCTCCAACCAGACTCTCCGTGGGAATCAAAAGCGGGGCGGAATTGGAGCCGGTGATGGCCACCCTGAGGCCGGCGATCCGGTCGCCCTCGCGGCGCAAGGCGACAGCGACGCCGGCCAAGGGAAAGTCGATGGCATCGCGGATGCGCACCTTGGTATACGCCGCCTGCCAGCCTTTGGCCGGAGGCACTTCCACCGCGGCAAGCAATTCGCCCGGATGGAGCGTGAGGTGGTCAGACCCGACTTCGCGGAACAACGCCGCCATCGGCACCGCGCGTTTCCCCGCGGGGCCGACGATTTCGGCACGCGCGTCCAGCACCATCAGCATCGGGGCGACGTCACCATGATAAGTGGCGTAGCAGCGATCGCTCTTGGGCACGACATGACACTTCTCGCCCTGGTACTTGAGGCAGAAGCCGTTGCTGGCACGCCACCACTGACTTTGGTTATAAAAAGTGCAGCGGGTGTCCTGGCACAGATTGCCGCCCAAGGTCGCGGCGGCGCGGTGCGTCGGGCCCGCCACGGCTTGCGCCGCCTGCGCCAGGGCTGGCCAAGTGTTGAGGATGAAATCGTTTTCGGCGATGGCCTCCAGGGTGACGCCGGCGCCGATGCGCAAGCCGCCATCGGGCAAGGGGGCGAATTCTCTGAGACCCTCGATGCCGGTTAAATCCACCACGGCGCTGGGCTCGCCCAAACCGCGACGCAGGTTGGGCAAAAGGTCGGTGCCGGCGCCCAGGGCCACGGCGCCGTCGTGGGCAAGCGCGCTCACCGCGTCGGCGATGCTGGCGGGGCGCAGGGTGCGAAATTCAGGCAGGATGTTCATGCAGCTTCTTCCTTGGCGTCCAAAAGTTCGGTGATGGTTTCGGGGCTCAAGGGGAATTTGCTGGCGCGCACGCCGATGGCCTCGTAAACGGCTTCATGCACGGCGGGCAGGAAACCCGCCAGCATGCCTTCGGACGCCTCCTTGGCGCCGAAGGGGCCGTTGGGGTCCAAACTTTCGACGATGAACACTTCGATGTCCGGGCTTTCGGCCATGGTCGGCACGCGATAGTCCAGGATGTTGCTATGGATCATCTTGCCGCCTTCATCCCAGCGCGTTTCTTCCGACAAAGCCTGGCCCATGCCCATCCACACCCCGCCTTGGGTTTGGCCTTCCACCGCCAGCGGGTTGAGCGCCTTGCCCACGTCCACCGCCACCCACACCTTGTGCGCGGTGACCTTGCCGGTGACTTCGTCAACGGAAGCTTCCACCACTTGCGCCGCGTAACAAAAACCCATGGTGGCGCCGATGGCGCTGCCGCGAATTTTTTTGTCGCCCTGAAATTCGATGGGGCAAGTGAAGGTGCCTTTCACGGTGAGGGTGCCGGTATCGACCATCGCCGCCTTGACCACTTCCTGGAAGGAGAGGCCCGGATCTTGGCTGCCGGAAACGAAGAACACCTCATCGATGACTTCGATGTCTTCCTCGCGCGCATCGAGTTTCTTGGCCGCGGCCTTGACCAAAATGCCCTTCAATTCTTCGGCGGCGGAAATGGTCGCGTTGCCCACCATGAAGGTGACGCGCGAAGAATAGGAGCCGTTGTCCTTGGGGGTGAGCGCGCTGTCGGCGGAAATCACCCGAATACGCGACAGTTTGACACCCAGCACCTCGGCCGCCACTTGGCTGGCCATGGTATTGGACCCCTGGCCGATGTCGGCGGCGCCGGTCAAGAGGGTGACGCTGCCGTCGAAATCGAGTTTCAGATTGACCGTGGCGTGCGGTTCGCCGGTCCAGTGTTTGGGCGTCGACGTGCCCGAGACGAAATGCGAAAGGGCGATGCCCAAACCGCGTCCCTTGGGCATCTTGCCTTTGCGCTCGGCCCAACCCGAGGCCGCTTTGACTTTCTCCAGGCATTCCGGCACGCCATAGCTCAACACGCGCTGGGCGTACATGGTGACGTAAGGAATCTGCGGCAAGAGGTTGCGCTGGCGAATTTCCAGGGAATCGATGCCCAGTTCTTCGGCCATTTCGGTCAAGAGCGCTTCGAAGGCGGCACGGGTGTCCACCGTGCCGTGGCCGCGCATGGCGCCGCAAGGCGGGGTGTTGGTGTAGACGCGCCAGGCATCGTGTTTGATCGCCGGGATGTGGTAGAGCCCATGCATCAAGGCGCCGGTGTAGAGGATGGTGATGATGCCGTAGCCGGCGTAGGCGCCGCCCGCCTGGGTGGCTTCGAGGGCCAAGGCGGTGATCTTGCCGTCCTTCTTGAGGCCGAGCTTCAGCTTGGCTTCGGTCCAAGGGCGGCCGCGATGGGCAATCAGCGTTTCTTCGCGCGTCTGCAAGAGGCGCACCGTACCCTTGGCCTTGCGCGCCAGGAGCGCGGCGATGATTTCGAAGTTCAGCGTTTCGGTGCGAGCCCCGAAGCCCCCGCCCAAGAAGGGCTTGATCACCCGAATCTTCGCCGCATCCATGTGCAGGCAGGACGACACCTTGAGGTGCACGTAATAGGGTACCTGGGTGGTGGTGTTGAGGGTGAGCAGATCACGCACCGGGTCGTATTCGGCCAGCGTGGCGTTCAACTCCATGTGCACGTGGTTGACCCCGGCGAAGGTATAGGTGCGCTCGCGCACCAGGTCGGCCTCGGCAAAGCCGGCGGCGACATCGCCGAATTCGGCGTGCACCTCGCGCAGGATGTTGTTGGGCTTGTCGTCGTGGATGGCGACGGCGCCGGTTTTCATCGCCGCCTTGGCGGTGTAATAGGCGGGGAGCGTCTCATACTCCACCCGAATGAGGGCGAGCGCCTTTTCCGCGGTGAGCTCATCGATGGCCGCCACCGCCGCCACGGGGTCACCGCGATAACGCACTTTCTCGCGCGCCAAGGGATATTCATTCTCGGCAATAGGCAACACGCCGAAGGGCACCGGGCTGTCGGCACCGGTACAGACGGCGATTACGCCGTCCAAGGCCTCGGCGGCCGAGGTGTCGATAGCCAGAATGCGCGCATGGCTGTGCGGCGAGCGCAAGATACGTCCCACCAGGGCGCCGGGGGCGTGGAGATCGGCGGTGTATTTGGCCTTGCCAGTGACTTTTTCAACACCGTCCACCAGGGGTGTGCGGGCGCCGATTGAGCCTGTTTGCGGGAGCCTCACGGGTGTACCTTCCCCCCGCCCCCCTTCCGAGGGAAGGGGGTGAGTACGGTTCGCGGGCAATGCCCGCTCCGGTGTTTGGCTTGCGCGCCCTCCGGGCGGCCGTTCGTGCGCGGTTAGAGGTGTACCTTCCCCCCGCCCCCCTTCCGAGGGAAGGGGGTGAGTACGGTTCGCGGGCAATGCCCGCTCCGGTGTTTGGCTTGCGCGCCATCCGGGCGGCCGTTCGTGCGCGCTCACGAGTGTACCTCCTCACCACACCGTGCCACGGCCGCCGCCTCGACAGACTCGATGATTTTCACGTAACCGGTGCAGCGGCACAGATTGCCGGCCAGCGCGGTTTTGATTTCCTCGCGGGTCGGATGGGGGTTCTTGCGCAGCAGCGCTTCCGAAGCCATGAGCATGCCGGGCGTGCAGTAGCCGCATTGGGTGCCGAGTTTTTCGTGGAAAGCGGCTTGCAGCGCGGAGAGCGTGCCTTGGCTGGCCAGCGACTCGACGGTTTCGACGTGTTTGCCGGCGAGCTGATGGGCCAAGGTGGAGCAGGCCAGACGCGGGCGGCCGTCCACCAAGACGGTGCAAGCGCCGCATTCGCCGCCATCGCAGCCTTGCTTGGTGCCGGTGAGGCCGACGACTTCGCGCAGGTAATCCAGAAGCAGCATGTGGTCCGGAACGAGATCCTCGCGGGCGCGCCGATTGAGGGTTAGACGAAGGATGTTTTTCAAGAAAGAGCTCCTATTCTCGCGCCGCGGCCGGGATATTCGTTTCGGGTTGGTAAAGCCGTTTCAACAAAGCGATCAGCGTGGCGCGCTCGGTTGCATCGAGCCGCGCGGAAAACGCCCGATCTTGGCGCATCACCGCCTTTTGGATGCGCTTCAAAGCCAGCGTGCCCGCGTCGGTCAGGCGCAATTGATAACGCCGTCGGTCGGCGGGTGTGGGGTCGCGAACGATCAGCCCCTTTTCTTCCAATTGGTCGATGACCTTGACGATCGACGACCGATCGACGTCCATGGCGATGGCCAGGGCGCTCTGGCTCAAACCCCGGTTGTTGGCGATCACTTGCAGCATGCCGTAGAGCCCTGGCGTGATGCCCTCGGTGGCCGTGACGGTTTGACCAAAATGTTTGAAAGCCGCCACTTGCACGCGGCGCAAATGGAAACCCAACTCGTCGGCCATGGGCCCGTAAAGAGCGACCGTCGTACCGTTGGGGGTCGGTTCTTGCGACTGCAAGTGCATCGGATTTCCTGGTCAGAAGTGTGTATATTGTTGACCAGGTAAACAGTTTTTGCAACCACCAATTGAATCCGCAGAAATCGCGGCCGACAGTCCTCGCTATGGGCCGCTATTCCGCTGGAGGTGCCGGGCTGCGCGGTGCTGAATGGTCCCGCGGCGGGCTGCGGGTGATGAGGGTTTTGGGGCTAGGCGACCAAGCTCACGCCCGCCGCCGCCAGCGTTTCATGCAAGCGCGTGATATGCGGATGCCCGGTGGTTTCCACCGTGCAGACCACACGCACCTCGGAAACGTCTGGTCCCGAGAAAGCCCGATCGTGCACGATTTCTTTGATGCTGGCGCCGGTGCCGGCGATGATTTCGGAGAGCTTGGCCAAGCCTCCCGGCCGATCGCTGATGCTCACCGTGAAGCGCGTCAAGCGACCATCGGTGACGAGGCCCACTTCGATCACGCGATCGAGGATGGTCAAGTCGATGTTGCCGCCGCAAAGCACCAGCACCACGCGCTTGCCCTTCAAGTGGTCGAGCTTGCCGGCGAGAAAGGCGGCCAGAGGCGCCGCGCCGGCACCTTCGACCACGCTCTTTTCCAACTCGATCAAGCGCAGGATGGCCAAAGCCAAAGAGGCTTCGTCCACGGTGACTACTTCATCGAGCACCGGTCGCAGGGCCTCGAACACATGGCTGCCGATTTGATTGACCGCCAAGCCATCAGCCAGAGTGGGCTTCACCGGCACTACCACGGGCTTACCTGCCGCCAAAGCGCCGCTGAGGCAGGCGGCGTGTTCGGGTTCGACGCCAATCATGCGAATGTGCGGCGCGCGCGCTTTCACCACCGTGCCCATGCCCGCCAACAGCCCGCCGCCGCCCACGGGCACGACGATGGCCTCGATATCTTCGGTTTGCTCCAAAATCTCCAAAGCCATGGTGCCTTGGCCCGCCATGATCTGCGGGTTGTCGAAAGGATGAATGAAAGCGAGGCCTTGCTCATGCGCCAGGGTTTCGGCCTGCGTGCGCGCCTCGGCCAGGGCATCGCCGTGGAGAATGACCCGTGCGCCCAACTGCCGGCAAGTGGAGACTTTGATCAGCGGTGCGAAGCGCGGCATCACCACGGTGACCGGAATGCCCAACAAGCCGCCGTGGTAGGCGATGCCCAGGGCATGATTGCCCGCCGAAGCGGCGATCACGCCCCGCTGGCGGCTGGCGGCGTCGAGCTGCATCAAGGCATTGCGCGCGCCGCGCTCCTTGAAGCTGCCGGTACGCTGCAAGTAGTCGAGCTTGCAAAAAACGTGCGCCCCGGTGAGCTGCGACAAAGGAATCGACTCCACGCAAGGGGAGACGTAGATGCCGCTGGCGATGCGATGCCGGGCGGCGAGAATGTCTTCGAGGGAAAGGGCCATGGCTATGCTCTCGTGAAGCGTGGAAACAAAAAAGGCCCGGCGGGGTAGCGGCGGGCCTTGGGCGTCAGTGCCGCTTTAGCTGCATTTATCAAGCGCCCGCAAGCTGAGACTCAAATCGGCGCTGGGGCACAGTATGTCGCGACGACGGGGAAGACGTCAAGCGAGCTGGTGGTCGGGGTTTGGTCAGAAAGTCGCTAAGTTTCCAAAGAACTCGCGAAAAGTCGCTGCCATTTTCAAATCGCGTCGACCTGGGGCAGAATGCCGGCATCGGAGCAAAAAACGGCCCGGGCCGGCGATAATGGCCAGAAAAGACCATCGACGGCCCCTATCTGCGAATGGGTCTTTCGGTGATCAGTTCGAGGACCACGGCAGGGAGAGGCGAACAAGATGGAGTACCTTGCTGAATGTCCGCGCCCAAGAAAGTACAATTGGACCGGGGTGTGTCGCAGATGGTCGTTATTTCGCGGCAATGGACCCGATTCGACTCCCGACCCCATTGTTTCCCCCGATTCGACTCCCGACCCCATTGTTTCCCCGACCCCATTGTTTCCCCGACCCCATTGTTTCCCCGACCCCATTGTTTCCCCGACCCCATTGTTTCCCTGCTGTGGAGCGCGCGGCCAATCGAGAAATTGGGAAGTCGCCAAGGAAAGCGTTTGCAAATAGTCACATCCGAGTGGAATGCGGGGAGCGAGATGGCGAGTACGGATGTCTGGAGGTGGATTTGCGAGATTGTAGGCTCTGGTACAGTGTGGACCGGGGGAGTGGAAAGATCTCCGCTTGGCGATACGAAGGGCGTCGAGAAAACTGCTGGTCATATTATGGGGCGTAACGGGCTAAGCCGGGCTTTATTCGGGGGGCAATTGGGCGGGGGGGCAATTGGGGACAACGAATAACCCCAGGAATGGGAGACCCCGAATCGCTGGACGCAAGGCAGCGGTGCGCCGCTTCAGTTTTCCAGTATTGCCGCCAGACGCGCAAGCGCTTCTTCGACGAGATCGTTTGGCGCACATTCCAAGCGCTTGGCGCGGCGTGCGGTGAGGTCCAACATGCGGACTTTGTTGACCAGCGCCACACCTTGGGTCTTGCAGCCGGCGAGCACGACCGCAAAGCCGGCATGGCGTGAATAGTCGCCGCCTTGGGTGATCGGCGCCACAAGCACGTCGCCCAGGCGATTGAAGTCCCGCGTCGTGAGCACTAAGGCCGGGCGTGAGCCCCCTTGCTCATGGCCGCGCACCGGGCCGAGGGGGACGTTGACGATATCGCCCCGGTCGAACTGCGCCACTACCAAACCTCCCGGCCGATCGGTTTGGCTGCATCCCAGTCGTTCATATCGGCGGGGGGCTTCGCTTTGAGATCACATTGGGCGATCAAGTCGGCAAGCCGGTATTTTTGCTTACGCGCGAGCACGATCTTGCCGTCGGGAGTGGTATCCAAGCTCATGCTCTGACCTGCGGCCAGGCCAAGGTCCTTCAAGACCGGCGGGGGGAGCACCGCAACGGTGCTGTTGCCGTAGCGGCGCAAAATCACTTCCATTGCGCTTCCTGTTTAGCATTGTTGAACATTGTGCAGTCTAGCCCAGGCGTACCCTGCGGTCAACACGTCTGCCCCGGCGCTTGTTCCCGTCAAAAAGTCGCGGTTTTGCCAAAGAACCCAGGTAAAATCGCTGCCGTTTTCAAACCACCGCGAGGCGAGGTAAATCATCATGGCCATGGACGTCGTCGATTACGAAATTTTCGGCAGTGAAATGCAATACATCGAAGTGGAACTCGACCCCGGCGAGGCCGCGGTGGGTGAAGCGGGCACCATGATGTACATGCAGGACGGCATTCAAATGGACACCATTTTCGGCGATGGTTCGCAGCAGAACGCCGGCTTCATGGGCAAGCTCTTGGGCGCGGGCAAGCGCTTGCTGACGGGTGAGTCGCTGTTCACCACGGTGTTTCACAACGAAGGCAGCGCCAAGCGGCGGGTGGCCTTTGCCGCGCCTTATCCCGGCAAGATCATTCCGGTGCACCTTTCGGAAATCGGTGGCACGCTGATTTGCCAGAAAGACTCCTTTTTGTGCGCGGCCAAGGGCGTCTCGTTGGGCATCGCCTTCCAGAAGAAGCTGGGTGTGGGCCTCTTTGGCGGCGAAGGTTTCATCATGCAGCGCCTCGAAGGCGATGGCTGGGCCTTCGTGCACGCCGGCGGCACGCTTTTGGAGCGCACCCTGCAAGCCGGCGAAACGCTGCGCGTGGATACCGGCTGCGTGGTGGCCTTTCAGCCCACGGTGGACTTCGACATTCAGTTCGTGGGCAAGATCAAATCGGCCATCTTCGGCGGCGAGGGCCTGTTTTTTGCCACCCTGCAAGGCCCGGGCAAGGTGTGGCTGCAATCGCTGCCTTTGTCGCGCCTGGCGAACCGCATTATCCTCTCGGCGCCCGCCGCGGGGGGAAGCTCGCGCGGCGAAGGTTCGCTCCTGGGCGGTGTGGCGCTGGGCAGCATACTCGGCGGCGACGACTAAGCGCGCCAGCGGCAGGACGCGACTTCGCCCATGGCGCAAGAATTTGCGGTCAGGCTGTTCGGCCCCGGGCTACCCGGCGCGGGGCAAAGCGCCAAGGCGCGCTGGGAGTTCGAGGCGCTGCGGATCACCGCTGCGGGGCAGGAGTTCTCTGCGCCCGGCCGTGCCCTGGAAGTGCGAGGCGCAGGCTTCAACAACGAGCACTTGCGCGTGGCCTGGCGTGATGCGGCGGGCGAGTTCACGTTGTTTCTGGAGACCGCCGCGGCGCGTGCCGTCTTCGCCGCGAACGCGCCGGCTTCCCTAAAGGCAACGCTCGGTCTGGCCGAAAGCGCGGCGCGGCGCACCGATATCCGCTTCAAGTTGGGCTGGGCGGCATTGGCGCTGGTGCTGCTGCTGCCCGTGCTCTTGCTGCTGGGTTTTTACCTTCAGGCAGATGCCATCGCCGGATGGGTGGCCGAACGGGTGCCCGTGGAAATGGAGCAGAAGATCGGCGAGCTTACCGAGCAGCGCATCAAATTGGAATTTCGTCCGCGCACCGAGGGTGTGGCTTATGACGCGGTGCAGGCGCTGGGCCGACGATTGGAGCCGCCTTCACGCTTCAAGTACCGCTGGCATTTGGTCGATCGGCCCGAAGTCAACGCCTTTGCCGCACCGGGCGGGGTCATCGTGGTCTTCTCCGGGCTCTTGCGCCAAGCGCAGACACCTGAAGAAGTCGCCGGCGTTTTGGCGCACGAAATCGGGCACGTGGAATTGCGTCACAGCCTCAAAGCCGCGGTCAAAGCTCTCGGCTTTCAAGCGCTGTTGTCCTTGGCCTTGGGCGACCTGGCGAGCACGCTGGCTGGCGACCTCGCCGCCAAACTCACCGAGCTTCAGTTTTCTCGCGACGCCGAGGCCGAGGCCGACCGCTACGGGCTCCAGCGTTTGTTGGAGGCCAGTGTCGATCCGCGCGGCCTGCCGACATTTTTTGCGCGCCTGGCGCAGCAAGAAAAAGGGCTAGCGCTGCCCGCGATGTTGTCCACCCATCCGCCTTCCAAAGAGCGCATGGAGACGCTGGAGAGCGCCATCGAAAAGCTTCCGGCGAACGACTACCGGCCCTTGGAATTGGATTGGGCGGCGGCGCGGGCGGTGGCAGGGGGCTGAGCGGAAAAGAATTCACCGACTCCTGGGCAGGTAAGCGCGAATCAAGAACCGCCAAAAGCAAATCGGCACCAAGCGCGAACAAGGGGAGAGGCTCTATGTTCATCTCGCGTTGGACCACGAGGTGCGTCCCCTTGTGAGCCTGGTACGTTGAACGCTTCGCATGATCTGGCTTTTGATCAGGCGAACACATGAGGCGTTGATGACTTACGCCCGGCCTGTTTACCCCTCGACTCGGCCGATTTGATGCGCTCGCGGGTGCGCTCGCCAGGCAGCAGTGAAAAATCGCATAACGCGCATACAAACAATGACTTCGAGATACTTGTCCGACAACCGACAACTATGCTATCGTCACGCCGGTAATCGACCCGCCGGTGGCGTTTTCTGACGATCACTTTGCGATGCGGGGCGATGAGGAAACCAATACCGCGGAGGACTGGAAATGATCACTCGTTGTCGCAAAATTGCCTTCCTGCTTGCGCTGTTCGCCAGCGGCTTCACGCTGGGCGCCCAGGCGCAACTCATCGACAAGAAAGCCTTGTCGCTGGCCGAGGCCCGCAAGGCGCTGATCGCTGCGACCGAAGAGGCACGCAAGGGCAACGTGAACGCCGTGATTGCGGTCGTGGACGATGGCGGCTTCTTGGTGGCTTACGAAAAAGCCGACAAGGCGGGACGGATCAGCACCGATGTTGCCATCGGCAAGGCGCGCGCCGCAGCGCTTTTCCGTCGGGCCACCGCGGGTCTGGAGGAAGCGGTGCCCAAGCGGCCGGCCATGGTCACCATTCCGGATCAAATACTGCTCCAGGGCGGCATGCCGATCACCGTGGATGGCGAAGTGATCGGCGGAGTGGGTGTCAGCGGCGGCTCGCCGCAGCAAGACGAGGTGATTGCAGCGGCCGGCGCCAACGTCGTTGGTGCCAAGCGCTGATCGCCCCCAAATTTCCACGCTGAGGTCGGCGCGCCCGTCGTTTGTTGCGGCGGAATGCCGCGGCCTCCTAGACCCCGGTTAACATCATGTCCCTCGATCACCAGGAGCTGAAAGCCGCCCTGTCCAGCGGCCTGCTGTCTTTTCCAATTACCGACTTCGATGCCCAGGGCGAGTTTGACGAAGCCGGATATCGCCAAAGGCTCGAGTGGTTGCTTGCTTACCAACCGGCGGGTTTGTTCGCCGCCGGGGGAACCGGCGAGTTCTTTTCTTTGGACCTGGCGGAGTATCGGCGCATCATCGCGGCCGCGGTCGCGGCATGCAAGGGCAAGGCTCCGGTCATCGCGGGAGTCGGCTATTCGACCCGCCTCGCGATCGCTTTTGCGCAAGAAGCGCAGCGCCAAGGCGCGGATGGGATACTCATTCTCCCGCACTATCTGACCGAGGCCGATCAGGAAGGCGTGCGTCGGCACGTGACCGCGATTTGCCAGTCGGTGAAGATCGCCGCGCTGGTCTATAACCGCGGCGTTTGTCGACTCGACGGTGAGCAAGTTGAGCGGCTCGCGGCCGAATGCCCCAACCTCGTCGGGTTCAAAGACGGCATCGGCGACGCCGACCTGCTTTTGTCCGTGCGCTGCCGCTTGGGCGAACGACTGATGTACCTCGGTGGGATGCCCACCGCAGAGGTCTTTGCGCTGGCCGCCAAGGCCATGGGTGTTTCAACCTATTCATCGGCGGTCTTCAACTTCGCGCCGGAATTGGCGATGCGCTTCTATCAAGCGGTACGCGCCGATGATCGCGGGCAGGTTGATCGGATGCTGGCTTCGTTCTATTTGCCGCTTCTGCGAATCCGCAACCGACGGCCTGGCTATGCGGTGAGCATGATCAAGGCGGGTTGTCGCCTCGTTGGCAAAAGCGGCGGTGCGGTGCGGCCGCCGCTCCTGGACCTGAGTGCGGAGGAACACGCTCAGCTCGAAGCGCTGCTTGCGGATGCGGACGGAATAGCCATTTCAAACCGATAGGGGAGGGTGCAAGTGGTCAACGACAGGGACGGCGATTCGCGGGGCGAAGTGCACCGCAATTGGATCGGCGGGCAATGGGTCAAAGGCCCCGAACTCATTGCCAACATCAACCCCTCGAACGTCGCCGATGTCGTGGGCTGGTACGCCAAGGCAGACCAAGCGGCGGCGCAGGCGGCAATCGATGCGGCTGCTGAGGCGTTTGCCGGTTGGGCGATCACCTCCCCGCAAGTTCGTGCCGATGTGCTGGACCGCGTCGGAACCGAACTGGTCGCGCGCCGGGAGGAATTGGGTAGACTGCTGTCGCGTGAGGAAGGGAAAACGCTTGCCGAAGGTGCCGGTGAGGTGGCCCGCGCCGGTCAGATCTTTAAGTACTTCGCGGGAGAGGCGCTGCGCAACGAGGGCGATCTGATCGATTCGATTCGCCCCGGCGTCCGCGTCGAGGTAACGCGTGAACCCGTGGGCGTGATCGGCGTCATTACGCCTTGGAACTTTCCTATCGCCATTCCGGCTTGGAAGATCGCGCCGGCCCTAGCTTTCGGCAACTGTGTCGTATTCAAGCCCGCCGAACTCGTGCCGGGCAGCGCCTGGGCACTGACCGAAATTTTGTCTCGATCGGGGCTTCCCGAGGGGGTCTTCAACCTCGTCATGGGCGCGGGTGCGGTGGTCGGCGAAGCCATCGTTGCTTCTTCTCGCGTCGACGCCGTGTCCTTCACCGGGTCGGTCGAGCGTGGCCGCGCCTTGGCCCAGAGCGTCATTGCCCGGGGCGGCAAGCTGCAATTGGAAATGGGCGGAAAGAACGCGCAAGTGATCGTCGATGACGCCGACTTGCCGCGCGCCGTGGAGATTACCACGCAGAGCGCCTTCTTCTCGACCGGTCAGCGATGCACCGCGGCCAGCCGCATCGTCGTCACCCGCGGCATCTACGAGCGCTTCGTAGGCGCGCTGATCGAACGCGTCGCGGCGCTGCGGGTGGACGACGCACTCAATGCCAATACCGACATCGGGCCGGTGGTCGATATGCGCCAACTGCAGCAAGACCTGGACTACATCGACATCGCGCAGCGCGAAGGTGCGCGATTGGCGATTGGTGGCGAGCGGCTGCGGCGCGAGACCGAAGGCTTTTACCTTGCGCCGGCGCTGCTCGTCGATTCGGCACCGCACATGCGCGTCAACAAAGAGGAGATCTTCGGGCCGGTAGCGAGCGTCATCCACGTCGCCGACTACGAAGAGGCGCTTGCCGTGACCAACGATTCGGTCTTTGGCCTGACCGCCGGAATTGCCACCACCTCTTTGCGCCTGGCCGAGCACTTCAAACGTCACGCGCAGGCCGGCATGGTGATGGTGAACGTGCCCACCGCCGGAGTGGACTATCACGTGCCCTTTGGCGGTCGCAAGGGTTCCAGTTTCGGGCCGCGAGAACAAGGTCGCTACGCGCGGGAGTTCTACACTACGGTGAAGACTTCCTACGTGGCGGCCTGAAGACGAGGCTCGGAGCGGACGGGGTGGCTATGGCGCCGCGTCCTCGCCGTCAGTCTCAGCTACACCAATGAACCAATCGAGGAGAGATTTCATGAACAAAGTGTTTGCCTTGCTTGCTCTACCCGTCGCATTGTCTCTGTCGTCAGTCGTTGGCGCGCAAACGCTGCTCAAACTGGGCCACTATGCCGAGGTAGCCCACCCTGCACATGCGGCGGCGTTGCAGTTCGCCAAGAACGTCGAAGCGCGCACCCAAGGTGCCGTCAAGGTGCAGATTTACCCCGCTAACCAATTGGGATCACCTCCCGAAGTGTTGCAGCAGACCAAGCTGGGCACCATCGACATGGCGCTGCCCACGCACGGCCAGATGGACAAATACGAGAAGGCGTTTGCCGCCGTCGTCTTGCCCTTTGCGTTCGAGAACCTGGCCCATGCCCATCGAACGCTGGACGGCGAGGGTACACGATGGCTTGCACCGCTGGCGGAAAAGCAGGGCTTCAAGATGTTGGCGCATTGGGAGTGGGGCTTCCGCCATCTGACCAACAGCAAGCGACCGGTCAATAAACCCGAAGACGTGGCCGGCCTCAAAGTTCGGGTGCCGCCGGAGGTTCAACTCGAAGCCGCGATGGCGGCGCTGGGCGCGCAGGTGACCAAGATCGCCTTTCCTGAACTCTACATGTCGCTATCTCAAGGCGTCGTGGACGGCCAGGAGAATCCGATCTCGGTGATCGCCTCGAACAAGATCTACGAGGTGCAGAAGCATCTAGCGCTCACCAACCACGCGTACAATTCGATGATCCACGTCATGAACCTTGAGAAGTGGAATCGTCTCACACCCGCGCAGCAGAAGATCGTGCAAGAGGAAAGTTCGGCCGCCGGCGCCATGATGCGCAAAGCCATGGCTGACGCCGAAGCCAAGCAAATCGCCGACCTTGGCGCGGCGGGTATGGCGGTGACGCGCCCCGATACCAAGCTCTTCCAGGCGAAGATGGGGCCGGCCTACAAGCAGATTTCTGATTACGCTGGGGATGCCAACGTCAAGAAGCTCCTGGCGATTGCCGAAAAGGCCAAGGCCAAATAGGCGCTTGCCCGCTCGCCCCGCTGCGACAGACTTCTCATGGCCACCCTGTTCATCTTCCTGGTGCTGATCGGTTTCTTGCTTCTCGGGATACCGATCGCGGTGGCCATGGGGCTCACAGCGGTAATCGGATTCGTGGTGCTAGGGGATGCTGCCACGCTCAATATCGTCGGTCAGCGGATCTACGCCAGTACCACGGCGTTTCCGCTGCTCGCGATTCCGTTCTTCATTCTCGCGGGCAATCTCATGAACACCGGCGGCATGACCGCGCGCATATTCAATGTCGCGCATACCCTGGTCGGCCATCTCAAGGGCGGGCTCGGCCACGTCAACATCGTCGGCTCGATGATCTTTGCCGGGATGTCGGGCTCGGCGCTTGCCGATGCCATGGGCCTCGGCGCTGTGGAAGTCAAGGCGATGACGGAGAAGGGCTACCAACGGCCGTTTGCTGCGGCGGTTTCGGCCGCTTCGGCAACCATAGGACCGGTGATACCGCCCTCCGTGCCGCTGGTGATCTTCGGCTCCATGACGGGGGTTTCGGTCGGCGCCTTGTTTCTCGGCGGAGTGATTCCGGGTTTGCTCCTGGGGGTGGCGATGATGATCACCGTAGCGGTGATCGCTCGGCGCCGCAACTATCCTTGCGAACCCCGTGCCAAGGTGGCCGACGCCGCCCGACATCTGGCCGACGGTGTGCTGGCGCTGATCACTCCCGGCATTATCATGGGGGGCATATTGGGCGGCTTCTTTACCCCGACGGAGGCCTCCGTCGTGGCCTGCTTGTATGCCCTTGTGCTTGGCAAAGCGGTCTATCGGGAACTGCAATGGGCCGATCTGCCGAAGATCTTGCTCGATACCGCCAACCAGACGGCGCAAGTGATGTGGATAGTCGCGGCCGCTGGCCTCTTCGGTTGGCTTCTGATCTTCTTGCGGGTGCCGGACGCACTGATCGAGGGCTTGACCGCGCTGTCGGCCAATAAATGGGTGGTCTTGGCGCTCATCAACATCATCTTGTTGATCCTGGGCTGTTTCATGGAGGGCATTGCGGTGATTTTGCTCACCGTACCGATCTTCATGCCGATCATCCTCAAAATGGGCATCGATCCCGTGCATTTTGGCGTGGTGATGACGCTCAATCTCATGCTGGGGTTGCTTACGCCGCCGGTGGGCATGGTGTTGTATGCAATGTCTTCCATTGCCAAGGTTTCGATCTTCGCCTTGACGCGAGAGCTCGTACCCTTTTTCCTGGCGGTACTGGCCGTCCTGATTCTGATTACTTTCGTTCCGCCGCTCGTGGTTTGGCTGCCGGGACTGGTGATGGGGAGGTAGCCCGTGCTGATGCGAGCTTTGCGTCATCTCGATCGATGGGTGGCACGCGCCCTGCACGCGATCATGCTCTCCTGTCTGGTGGCTTTGTTTCTGCTGGTGACTTTTATCGTTCTGACACGGCTCTTCTCCTGGCCTTCCGCGGGTTGGACCGACGAACTGGTCGAGCTGTTCTTCGCCTGGCTGATCTTCTCCGGCGTCGCCAGCTTGTGGCGGGAACGCGGACACTTTGCCGTGACCCTCCTTGCCGATACCGTGCGCAGTGCGCGCTTGAGAAAACTGCTTGATGATGGCGCGGAACTGGCCTGCCTCGCCTTCCTGTTGGTGTTTACCTACCAGTCATGGGTCTTCATCGTCGGCGCCAGCGAGGCTTCGCCGGTGTTCTCGATCTCCAAAGCCTATTGGTATTCATCAACCCTGATTGCCGGTGCAATCATGATTGCCTACTCTCTCGCCCGCCTCGTTAATGGCCTTCTCGGGGTCTCGGGCAATACTCAATCTGGATCGAAAGAGCCCATCAAATATGAAGCGTGACCAACCCAGCTATCGCGATTTGTTCGATCTCACCAACCGTGTGGCCCTAATCGTCGGCGGCGCCTCGGGCATAGGCCGGGCAGGCGCGATCGGCTTGGCTGATTTCGGCGCGAAGTGTGTGATCGCCGACATCGACCTTGCCGGGGCCGAAGCGACGGTTGCCGAGATTCTCCGCCGCGGCGGAAGCGCGGACGCCCGAGAGGCAGACGTGCGCAGCACTCCGAGTGTCGAGGCTTTGGTGCAGGGTGTGCTGCGGGACCATGGCGCGATCGATGTGCTGCTCGCCATGCCGGCGATCAATATCCGTAAGCGTCTGGTCGACTACGCCGATGAAGAATTCGATCGCGTGATCGATCTCAATCTGAAGGGTACATTCCGCGTGGGGCGCGCGGTGGCAAAGGTCATGGCGCAGCAGAACCGCGGCAGCATGATCTTCATGTCGTCGATGCGCGCGAGCAATGTCGAGCCCGGACAGAGTATTTACGGTTCGACCAAGGCGGCCATTGGACTCATGACTCGCGGCTTGGCCAGTGAAATGGCGCGACACCAAGTTCGTGTCAATGCCCTGGCGCCTAGCATCGTCGCCACGCCGATCAACCAGATCATCCGCGACAATCCGCAATGGAGTGAGGCGTTGGCGAAACACACCGCCTTGGAGCGCTGGGCTGACGCGAGCGAAATGGTGGGGCCGATCGTGTTTCTGGCCTCGGAGGCGAGCAGCTACGTCACAGGCACCACGCTCTTCGCCGATGCTGGCTGGACAGCCATCGACGGCCGATATGCGCCACCCGTCTGAGGCGGGGCGACTGTGCGAGGTCGCATGGGTTCGCTGGAATTGGGCTAGACTTCGTCGAATCAGCCTGACGCGATATTGCTTTGACTAAACTCATTCGTTCGACGCTCGCTCGGCGCCGACCCGCCAGCCTGGCGGTGCAGTTGGCCGCGGCCCTGCGCAAAGCACTGGAGGCGCGCGAACTCAAGCCCGGCGACCGGCTGCCCAGCGAAGCCGAGTTGATGCAAACCTATGGCGTCAGCCGCGCCGTGGTGCGCGAGGCGATTTCCAGCCTCAAGGCCGAGAACCTGGTGGAAACACAGCAGGGTGTCGGTGCGTTCGTGGTGCAGAATGTCGCGCCCATCTTGTTTCGCGTCGGCCAAGAAGATCTGGGCGCCGTGCGCGAGATCATCGATCTGCTGGAGCTTCGGATCAGCCTGGAGGGCGAAACGGCGGCGCTTGCCGCGGAGCGGCGCACCGACGATCAATTGGCGCGAATTCGACTGGCGCTCGATGAACTGACGCGCTGCATCGATGCCGGTGAAGACCACGTCGAGGCCGACTTCGGCTTTCATCTGGAGATCGCCCGCGCGACCAACAATCACTACTTCAGCGAACTGCTCGCCTATCTGGGCACGCGCGTCATTCCGCGCCCCAGCATCAAGATCAAGGCGCTGCGACAGGACCAGAACATGATGAATCTCTACCTGCGGCGCATCAATCGCGAGCATGTGGCGATCTTCGATGCCATTGCCGGCGGCAAGGCCGATCGCGCCCGTACCGTCATGCGAGCGCATTTGATCAAGAGTAAAGAGCGATTCGAGGATGCCTACAACGATGCGGAAGTGGCGGACGGCGCGGGATAGCGAAAATCCACGTCCGCGGTCTGTCGAACGTCGAGTGGGCGGGACTGCTCCCGGCGAAATGGCTGCCGCACATGATGCTCCAATCGACCTCGCCGCTCAAGCGGTCTTGTTGCGTGGTCTTGCCACACGAGCCCTGCCAGCCCAAGACACCGCTCGGGGTTTTCCCGCATCACCGGCCACGATTCAACCCAGCGTCCGCGGCTTGGATAGGCGGCGGCGCTTTACGCCGCTGTCCGACTGGCGGGTCGCGCCACGCGTGGGCTTGGCGGGCGGGTGTGCATTGCAGGTTCTTACGTGCGAGGCGCGGGGCACCGCCCGAGGACGTGATTTGCGGCGTCAGCGCCGCCGGTTTTCCAGGCCGCGGACGCCGCCCCGCCGCCGAAGCAATAGAGAATGGGGTTTGCCAAACAAATCCCGACGCACACCGTCTCCGAGCAACGTCCCTGCCCTGGCGACCGCACAAAAGCCGCAACCAGAAAACCGCAACCACACACGCCAGAATCCAAAGGGCGTGCGCCAGCGCAACCCGAAAATGAAACTGCGCAGGCTCGCATCATCAATCTCCAGGCGATCGCCAATCCCCCGCCCTCACCCGAGCGTAGGCTGGCGCTGGAAAGCGCCAGCGCAAAACTTCTGGCGCAAGACGATCGACCCTTGGATCTAAACTGGGCAGCAAGCCAGGCGGCGGCGAATCGATCCGCCGGTGTCCCTGGCGGGCATCAGAACGGCAAAGCCAAACCCGCCTCCGCCTTCAGCAGCACAGCCCGGAACGCCTCTTGAATGCGCTTCAAGGCCGCGGCGTCGCGCGCTTCGAAACGCAGCACGACCACCGGCGTGGTGTTCGAGGCGCGGGCGAGGCCGAAACCGTCGGCGTATTCCACGCGCAAACCGTCGATGCGGATGATGTCGGCCGCGCCCGGAAACTGGGCTTCTTCTTGCAGCTTGGCGATCAGCGCGTGGTGCGCGCCTTCGCTCATTTTGATGTTGAGCTCGGGGGTGCTCACGGTATCGGGCAGGGCATCGAGCACGGCCGAGGGGTTGGCGTGGCGCGAGAGAATTTCCAAGAGCCGCGCGCCGCAGTAGAGGCCGTCGTCGAAGCCGTACCAGCGTTCTTTGAAAAAGGTGTGGCCGCTCATCTCGCCGGCCAAAAGCGCGCCAGTTTCTTTCATTTTGGCTTTGATCAGCGAATGCCCTGTTTTCCAAAGCAAGGGCTTGCCGCCATGCTGCTCGATCCAGGGCTTCAAATTCATGGTGGACTTTACGTCGTAGATCACCATGGCGCCGGGGTTGCGCGAGAGTAAATCGGCGGCGTAGAGCAGCAATTGTCGATCGGGGTAGATGATGTGCCCGTCTTTGGTGACCACGCCGAGGCGGTCGCCATCACCATCGAAAGCGATGCCCAGTTCGGCATCGGTGTTGGCTACGCGGCGGATGAGATCTTGCAAGTTCTTGGGCTGCGAGGGGTCGGGGTGGTGGTTGGGGAAATGGCCGTCCACTTCGCAAAACAAAGGATCGACGGTGCAGCCCAAGGCGGTGAAGAGCTGGGGTGCGAAGGCGCCGGGCACACCGTTGCCGCAATCGACGGCAATCTTCATGGGGCGGGCGAGCTTCACATCGCCGACGATTCGTGCCTGGTAAGCCGCGGCGACGTCGTGCTGGCGATAGCCGCCCGCGCCGTCTATGAGTGCCCCCGCTTCGATGCGCTGACGCAGTGCTTGAATGGTATCCCCGGAGAGGGTTTCGCCGTCGATTACCATCTTGAGGCCGTTGTAGTCGGGCGGGTTGTGGCTGCCGGTCACCATGACCGCGCTTTGGGTGTCTAACTCGAAGGCGGCGAAATAAGTCATCGGCGTGGCCACCATCCCGAGATCGATTACGTCCACACCCGCGGCGCGCAGGCCCTCGGCCAGTGCGGCGGCGAGTTTGGGGCCGGAGAGGCGGCCGTCGCGCCCGATCACCACGCTCTGCCGCCCGCGTTCCAGAGCGAGGCTGCCCAGGGCCTGGCCGATACGGCGCACGCCCTCAACGGTGAGCGTTTTATCGACCACGCCGCGAATGTCGTAGGCCTTGAAAATTTCGGGGGCAAGGGTGCTCATGGATGAACTTTCGGTTGATCGCCCTCCGGGGGCGCGAGAGAAAAGAATTCTAGCAGCCGCCGCGGCAGCCAATCGAGCCGGCCGGGGAAAGGGCCGGTCAAAAAGCCCACGTGGCCGCCTTCTTCGGGCTGCTCCAGAGTGAGGGCGGGCGACACCTCGTGCGGGTGCGGCAGCGCGGCTGCCGGCAGGAAAGGATCATTCTTGGCATTGAGCACCAGCGTGGGCACAGCGATGTTGGCCAGTTCCGGCTTGCTGCTGGCGCGCTGCCAATAATCGATGGCATCGCGATAGCCGAACATGGGCGCGGTGACGGCGTTGTCGAAGGCTTTGAGGGTGTAGGCGCGGCGCAGGGCCGGCAGATCGAAGTGCTCCGGAAATAACTGAGCTTTGGCGAAGCTCTTGGGTTTGAGCGTCATCAGAAAATGCCACACATAAACGCGCGACCAACCTTGGTCCACGGCGTGTCCGCCCGCCACCAAATCCACCGGCGCGGAGACCGCCGCGGCGCGTTCGAGGATTTGCCCCGCCGCCACGCCTTCCCGCGCGAGCCACTTCAAAAGCGCGTTGCCGCCCAATGAAATGCCGGCTGCGAAGAGCGGGGCGCCGTCGATGCGCGCGCGCACTTCACGCAGCATCCAGCCGATTTCATCAGCGTCTCCCGAGTGATAGGCGCGGGGCAGGCGGTTGGGTTCGCCGCTGCAGCCGCGAAAATGCGGGAAGGCGCCGCGCAAGCCCTGTGCTTGCAGTTGGTGAGCGAGCGCCAGGGCATAATGCGAGTGCGAGTTGCCTTCCAGTCCGTGGAAAATCGTCACCGTGGGCGCATCGGGCGGACCGTCGAGCCAATCGAAATCGACGAAATCGCCATCGGGTGTGAGCAGCCGTTCGCGCCGGTAGGCGACCGGGCGTCGCGGCAACAAAAAAGGGTAGATGGTCTGGGCATGACCCCCGCGCAGCCAGCGCGGAGGGCGATAGCCGCGTGCCGCGGCCAGGAGATCGCGTTCCGCCATCGGCCTTTCAGTGGCTGTATTTCTGTGCCAGGGCCTGGCGCTTGAGATAGGCCTCGCGCGCCAGCGCCACGTCTTCCAGGAAGTGGGGCAGCTCTTTCATGAGCAGTGCCTGGGGTCCGTCGACCAGCGCCTTGGCGGGGTTGGGGTGAAAGTCCACCAGCACCATGTTGGCGCCGGCGATCACGCCCTGGGTGGTGACATGGAAGACATCGAGCACGCCCTGAGGATCGGCCGCGCGCGTGCCCACCGAATGCGAAGGGTCGATGCACACCGGCATGCGCGTCAAGCGCTTGACTGCCGGCACATGCGCGAAATCGACGAAATTGCGATGCGGGTCGCCCATGTTGGTTTTCATGCCGCGCAGGCAAAAGATCACTTTGCGATTGCCCTCGGAGGCGAGGTATTCCGCGGCATTGAGCGATTCGTCGAGAGTGATGCCGAAGCCGCGCTTCAGAAGCACCGGGAACTCTTGCTGTTTGCCCACTTGCTTCAAAAGCTCGAAGTTCTGCGTGTTGCGCGTGCCGATTTGCAGCATCACCCCGGTGGGGTTGCCGGTCTGGCGCAGCGCCTCGCGGATTTCTTCCACCTGCGATTCGTGGGTGATTTCCATGGCGATGACTTTGATGCCGTATTTGCCCGCCAGCTCGAACACCCAGGGCAGGCATTTGGCGCCGTGGCCCTGAAAGGCATAAGGGTTGGTGCGCGGTTTGTAGGCGCCCATGCGGGTGCAGACCTGGCCGTGCTCTTGCAAGGCCTTCATCATCATCTCGACGTGCTCGGGCACGTCCACGGCGCACAGGCCGGCGAAGACGTGCAAGGTGTCTTGGCCGAAGCGCACGCCGTTGTATTCGAAATGGGCCGCCCGATCGTCGCCGTGCTTATGCCGACCGAGCACGCGGTAGGCCTCGGAGACGCGCACCACGCGCTCCACGCAGGGCATGGCGGACATTTCTTCGAGACTGAGCGCCCCGGTGTTGCCGATGAGGTAGATCTCGGTAATGGTGATCTCCGTGCCGATTTCCCGGTGCACCCGGTGAGTGACTCCGGGTAGACGCGTGAGCTGCTCGATCAGAATGTTGTATTCGATGCTGCTAGGGTCGGTGTTGGGTTCGAGCAGGAGAATCATGGCGACCTTCTGAGGCAAGTGGAAATATGTTTCAAGCCGGATTCTAGCCCAAAACCGTGTCGCCATGTTGCGGTGCCGCAAAGCCGCTACATTAGGCCGGCTGGGGTTCGCCGGCCGCGCTGACGAATTGGGCGCAGCGGCCATTGCTCCTGGGCGTGGGATGGCATAGACTGCCGCTGCCGCAGCTTGGGGCAAATCAAAATCCAATTCCGAGGAGAACATACATGAAACTGTTGGCAGCGATGGTGGCGGGTCTTTTCCTGTGTTGTGGCGGTGCGTTTGCCGCGGACAACCCGCAGCAAAACAGAATGGCCGCGTGCAACAAGGAAGCCGGCGACAAGAAAGGCGACGAGCGCAAGAAATTCATGAGCGAGTGCTTGAAAAAAGACGCTGCCCCTGCCAAGGCTGCGGACAAAAAGATGACCCAGCAGGAGAAGATGGCCGCCTGCAACAAAGATGCCGGCGACAAGAAAGGCGACGAGCGCAAGAAGTTCATGAGCGAGTGCCTGAAGAAATAGCGCGAGACTGCGTCACAGAAACACAGAAAAAAGGCAGCGGGGCGGCTGCCTTTTTTTGCCGTGCACACTCTGGTCTCCGTTCTTTCCGTGCGTCGCCACAAGCGGAGGGCTTCGGCAACTGGAGGAGCCTGAGGGGCGGTCCAGAGTAACCTGGTCCGCACTTCGCCGCTGACGTTGCCGGCGGACTGACCGGGCTCACCCGCTGGAGCGCTTTACACCCTGGTCATGCGCCCACACGGCAGCTTCGACGCGAGAGCGAAACCCCAGTTTCTTGAGAAGGTTTTTTACATGCACCTTCACCGTTCCTTCGGTGATGCTCAGCTCGCGACCGATCAGCTTGTTCGACAGTCCGTGAGCGAGGCAGCGCAGGATGGCGGTTTCACGCGCGGTGAGTGCGGCGAGACTGCGCTGGGCGGCCTGAGCCTCCTGCCGCAAAGCCTGTGCCAGCAGGCTGTTGAGGCTCTCGCTGATGACCATGCGCCCGAATAGCGACTCGCGAATGCGCCCGAGCAGTTCCTCGGGTTCCATGTCCTTCAAGAGGTAGCCGTCGGCGCCGGCGCGAATGGCGTTGATCAAATCCTCGGGCGCATCGGACACGGTGAGTAGCACGATCCGCGCATCGATACCGGCCGCGCGCAACGCCCCGAGCGTAGCGATGCCGTCCATGCCTTTCATGTGCAAGTCGAGCAGGATCAGATCAGGTTCGACCTGACGCGCGAGTTCCACGCCTTCTTCGCCGCTCGAGGCCTCGCCGGCGAACTGCAGCTCCGGATCCATGGCAATGAGCTGAGCGACGCCCTTGCGAAACAAAGGGTGGTCGTCGATGACGAGGATGCGATTGGCTGAATCTTCCATGATTTCCTCAGGTGGCCGCCAGAGCGTCGCGGTAAGGCGTGGTGGGCGAGAACTGCAATTCAACGCGCGTGCCACCTTCCGGGCGGGCTTGTACGGTGCAGGTGCCGCCGAGACTGGCGGCACGATCGCGCATGATGACCAGGCCATAATGATGCGTGGGTGATGCGGGCGCATCGATACCGACACCGTCATCGTCGATGCGCACCCGCACGCGCTGGTCGGGCAAGCGCTCAAGCGAGACTTCGACCGACTTTGCCTGCGCATGGTGTTCGACATTGGACAAGGCCTCGCGGATCACCTGGAGCACGTGAATTTCCTCGTTCGACGCCAGCTCCTGGCCGCTCAGACGGTTATCCAGGCGAATCGCGAAGTGGCCGCGGCGTTGGAATTCCGCCACGGTTTCGTCGATGGCGGCATGAAGGCCATGGCCATCGATGCGCAGCCGAAAGGTGGTCAACAATTCGCGCAATTGCCGATAGGCGCTGGCCAACCCGCCCTTCAACTCATCTACGACTTCCTGGGCCGGGGCGGGAAAGGCCGCGCCTTTGAGCATCATTTGCAGGCGCGCCACTTGAATCTTGAGGTAGGAGAGTGACTGCGCCAGAGAGTCGTGCAATTCACGGGCGATCACCGAGCGCTCCTCGAACAACGCCAAGCGGTGCCGCTCCTCGCTGCGTTGCGCCAGTGCCAGGGCGGCGCCGAGGTGGCGACCCACGGCTTCGAGCAGCTCGATCTGCCAGTCTTGCAGCGTTTGTCCAGCGGGCAGTGCCAGGGGCATCACACCGAATTGCCGGCCCTGGTCGGTCAAAGCGATCGATAACAAGTGCGCGCCGCCGCCCAGGGCCCGCTCGACCCGTCGCACGCTCTCGCCCAGGCAGCGGGTGCAATCGGACAAACCGCAAATCAAAGTGGCGTTTCCGGGCGGTGGGGCAGGCACAGCGGCAAGCGGTAAGGCCGGCGCGCTGCTGGCCGCGCAAATCGCGCCCGCTTCGGCACCGACCAGATGTTCCACCCGGGCGAGCACTTGAGCGAGCAATTCGCTGCTGATTTCCCGCGTCGAGAAGTCGCGGGTGATGCCGTAAAGGAGTTCCAGAGTTTGCTTGCTGCGTTCCAGTTCTTCGGTTTTTTCCAGCACGCGCGCTTCGAGATTGGCGTACATATGGGCCAAATCTTCGAGCATCACATTGAAGGCTTGTCCCAGCTGCCCCAGTTCATCGCTGCCCGTGTGTTCCGCCCGGACGCGAAATTCTCCCTCCCGCGCGGCTCCGGCGCAAGCCAACAAGTTCAAGAGCGGCACTAACACTTGCATATGCATGAGGTACATGGTGATCAGCACCACCACCACGATGGCGAAGAGTGAAACGCCCTGGATCAGGCGCAACCACTGGATCTTGTTTTCGAGATCGTGCTCCATCATTTGCACCAAGGCGTCGATTTCGGTGACGAAGCCATCGATGGCCACGCCAAAGCCCTGCAGCGCCATGGCGCTTCGCGCTGCTTCACGGGCCAGCGGTTCGATCTCGCTTTGCCATCGCTGGCTGACCTGTTGGTAGCGCTCATGCAGAGGACGCTCCAGCTCGGGGTTTAGCCCCGCTTGCAGCGCCGGGTTTTCCAGGCGCTCCCGGAAGGCCTTGATCTGCACCGTGATCGCGGCCTGGCGCGCCTCATCGCTACCGTAGGGGCGATGCAGGGTGGTCTCGATCAAATAAGCTTGCATGCGCAAACTGCCAGCCAAATTGATGGCGCGCGCCTTACCGGCGGCAAGCTCGGTGAAGATGGTTGAAATCATGATGGACACGATCGCCAGGATGACGATGGCGCCCATCAGAAGACCAAGGCGGCCGAGGATGGACTTTGGGGTCAAGTAGGTCGGTACAGACATAAAAACTCCCGGCACTTTGTCACGTTCGCCGCACAGGATGGAATTATGGCGGCGAATAGGGAATACCACCAAAGATATCCCGCGCTCGCGATGGAGTGCACGCTTGGTCCGCTGAGCGTAGGAAACCCGCGCGGGCACTCAATTGCGGCCATTACCCCCAAGGTGAGGCGCCTATCACTTTAGAGGTAGATCACGACCGAACAGCCGCCTTACAGCCTATTGCGCGTCAGCGCGAGACATTTAGACTGCCCAGCGTAAACGGCGGGAGACGAAGATGGCAAGCAAGCAAACCAAGCAGCTACTGGTCGTGACCATGAGCACGCTGGCGTTCACCTTGTGTTTTGCAGTCTGGATGATGTTCGCCGTGATCGGCATTCCCATCAAAGATCTCCTGCACCTCAACGACACTCAGTTCGGCCTGCTGGTGGCAACTCCGGTGCTCACGGGATCGCTGGTGCGCCTGCCACTGGGCTTGTTGACTGACCGTTTCGGTGGGCGCGTGGTCTTTTTTCTCCTGATGCTTGCAACCGTATTGCCGATCTATCTCATCGGCGAAGCCACGAGCTACTGGCAGTTCTTGGTCGGGGGCCTTTTCGTGGGCTTGGCCGGCGGCTCTTTTTCCGTTGGCATCGCCTACGTGGCGCACTGGTTTCCGCGGCAGCAGCAAGGTTTCGCCATGGGCATTTTCGGCGCTGGCAATGCCGGTTCGGCGGTGACCAAGTTCGTCGCCCCCGTGCTCGTGGTGGCCTACGGCTGGACGATGGTGCCCCAGTCTTTCGCGCTGGCCATGGTGGGAATGGCGTTTCTTTTCTGGTTCCTAACCTATTCCGATCCGGCGCACAGTGCAAAGAGCAGCGTCAGTTTGCGCGAGCAGCTCGCCGTGCTGCGCGATCCGCAAGTCTGGAAGTTCTGCCAGTACTACTCCATCGTGTTTGGTGGTTATGTCGGTCTCGCCTTGTGGATGACCAAGTATTACGTCGAGGAGTACGGCTTCGACTTGAAGCTTGCGGCCTTGTTGGCGGCCTGCTTCTCTCTGCCAGGTGGTGTGTTGCGTGCCATCGGCGGCTGGCTCTCCGACCGCTACGGGGCGCAGAAGGTCACTTGGTGGGTGCTTTGGGTTTCCTGGATCTGTCTATTCCTTCTTTCCTACCCGCAGACCGAATTCACGGTGAAAACCGTCACTGGACCGAAGAGCTTTCACATCGGCCTTAATCCCTGGGTGTTTACGCTGCTGCTGTTCGTCATCGGCGTCACGTGGGCTTTTGGCAAAGCTTCCGTGTTCAAGTACATCGCCGATGAATACCCCACCAAACTGGGCGCCGTATCCGGCGTGGTGGGCATGGTCGGCGGCCTGGGCGGCTTCGTGCTGCCGATCATGTTTGGCGCCTTGGTGGATCTGACCGGGGTGCGCTCATCTGCCTTCATGCTGCTCTACGGTGTGGTTTGGGTGTCGCTCATCCTCGCCTACTTCACCGAAATGCGCACCACCGATGCCATGCATCCCCACGCTGCGGGCGCCGTCACCAAAGTCCTAAACCATTGAATGGAATTTCGTCATGAATAGCACCGCAAGCACCTTGGCGCCGCTCGCGCCACCTGCCGAAGCACGCAGCATCGAAGATTGGCGCCCTGAGGACGACGGCTTTTGGGAGAGCACCGGCAAGCGCATCGCCTACCGCAATCTGATGATCTCCATTCCGGCGCTGCTCTGCGGCTTCGCGGTGTGGGGCATGTGGGGCATCATCACCGTGCAGATGTTGAACCTTGGCTTTCCTTTCTCCCAAGCCGAACTGTTCACCTTGACGGCGATTGCCGGCATCTCCGGCGCCACCATGCGCATTCCCGCCTCTTTCCTGATTCGCCTGGCGGGCGGGCGCAACACCATCTTCCTGACCACCTCGATGTTGCTCGCCCCGGCCCTGGGCACGGGCATTGCCTTGCAGCACCCCGAATGGCCGCTGTGGGTGTTCCAGTTGATGGCGCTGTGGTCGGGTGTCGGCGGGGGTAACTTCGCCAGTTCGATGAGCAACATCAGCACCTTCTTTCCCAAGCGCTTGCAAGGCACGGCACTGGGGCTCAACGCGGGCTTGGGCAATTTCGGCGTGACCACGATGCAAATCGTCATACCTCTGGTCATGAGTCTGGGCATTTTCGGCGCGCTGGGCGGCGAATCCATGACGCTGGTGAAAGACAGCGGCTGGATTTTTGGCAAGATCGCCGCCGGCACGCCCACCTGGATACAAAACGCGGGTTTCGCCTGGGTGCTCTCGCTGGTGCCGCTGGGTGCTTTGTGTTGGTGGGGCATGAACAACCTCAAGACGGTTTCGCCCCATACCGGCAGCCCCATCGTCGCCTTCCTGAAGATCACCTACCTCTACACTCTGGCCTTCGTGCCTTCGATCTTCATGTTGTACCTCTACCTACCGGCACCGACGGGCCTCGGGCTTTTGAACATGTGGGTGGCCATTCCGCTGGACATCATCGCGGCGCTAACGGTGATGCGGCTCGCGGCTTTTGGCACCATGAAGGACAATATCGCCAAGCAGTTCGAGATTTTCAGGAACCCGCACACCTGGTCGATGACCGCGCTCTACATCGTTACTTTTGGCTCTTTCATCGGCTTTGCCATGGCTCTGCCGCTGGCGATTACGGTCATTTTCGGCTTCCAGCACGTCACCGATGCCAGCGGCCTGCTCACGCATGCGCTGAAGAACCCCAATGCGCCCTCGGCGCTCACCTACGCCTGGATCGGACCCTTCGTCGGCGCTGCGGCGCGTCCCCTCGGCGGCTGGATTGCCGACAAGTGGGGTGGTTCCATCGTCACGCAGTGGGTCTGCGGCGCCATGGTGGTGGAGTCGCTGGCCGTAGGCTACGTGATGATGCTTGCTTACCATTCGCCCACGCCTGAAGACTACTTCTTGGCCTTCATGCTGCTCTTCATTGCCCTTTTTCTGACCAGCGGCATCGGCAATGGCTCCACCTTCCGCAGTATCGGTTTCATTTTCAATCGCGAACAAGCTGGCCCGGTGTTGGGGTGGACTTCAGCCGTAGGAGCCTATGGCGCTTTTATCGCCCCGGTGGTGATCGGCGACCAAATGAAACTCGGCACGCCCGAAGTCGCGATGTACGGTTTCGCCGCGTTCTACGGCGTATGTCTTCTCGTCAACTGGTGGTTCTACCTGCGCCGTGGCGCGGAGATCCGCAACCCCTGATTTGCCGCGTCCACAGCAGATTTCTAGGAGATTCACATGAGTCACTTTCTCGACCGCCTGAAATTTTTCGACAAGGTCAAGGAGACCTTCTCCAACGGGCATGGCATCGTCACCCAGGAAGACCGCCAGTGGGAAGATGTTTATCGCCACCGCTGGCAACACGACAAGGTGGTGCGCTCGACGCATGGCGTCAATTGCACCGGCGGCTGCTCGTGGAAGATCTTTGTCAAAAACGGTCTGGTGTCGTTCGAGATGCAGCAGACCGACTACCCGCGCACCCGCGAAGACCTGCCCAACCACGAACCGCGCGGCTGCCAGCGGGGCGCCTCGTTCTCCTGGTACCTCTATAGCCCGCATCGGGTGAAGCATCCGCTGATCCGCGGCCGCTTGCTCGACCTCTACCGCGCCGAGAAAAAAAGCGGCAAAGACCCAGTCGAAGCCTGGTCGGCCATTCAGGCGGACGCCAAGAAGCGCGAGTCTTACGTTGCCGTGCGGGGCCTGGGTGGCTTCGTGCGCACGAATTGGGAAGAAGTCACCGAAATCATCGCCGCGGCCAATGTCCACACCATTCAAAAGTGGGGGCCGGATCGCATTTTCGGCTTTTCGCCGATCCCCGCGATGTCGATGATTTCCTACGCCGCTGGTTCGCGTTATCTCTCGCTCATCGGCGGTGCATGCGGCAGCTTCTACGATTGGTATTGCGACCTGCCCGCCGCCAGCCCGCAGACCTGGGGCGAACAGACCGACGTGCCGGAAGCCGCGGATTGGTACAACTCCACCTACCTCATCATCTGCGGCGCCAACCTGCCCATGACCCGCACGCCCGATGCGCATTTCGCCGTCGAGGTGCGCTACAAGGGCGCCAAAGTAGTGTCCATGGCGCCCGACTATGCCGAGTACGTGAAATTCGCCGACCTCTGGATGCCGGTGCGCCAAGGCACCGACGCCGCAGCCTTCATGGCCATGGCGCACGTGGCCTTGAAGGAGTTCTACGTCGATCGCCAGGACACCTATTTTCAGCAATACGCCAAGAAGTACACCGACCTGCCGATGCAAATCGTGCTGCGCCGGGACGGCGAGAACTACGTGCCCGACCGCAACCTGCGGGCCTCGGATTTTGCCGATGCCCTGGGCGAAAAAAACAACGCCGAATGGAAGACCATCGTCTTCGACGAGACCAGCAAAACCTTCGTAGCGCCCAATGGCTCCATCGGTTTTCGCTGGGGCGAGGAAGGCAAATGGAACCTCCTGCCGCGCAACGCCGCTAACCAGGAAGCGATTTGCGCCGAACTGTCCTGCCTCGCGGCGCGCGACGCGCAGGTGTCGGTCGCTTTTCCGCATTTCGCGATCGAGGAAGCCAAAGTCCTCTACCGCCAGGTGCCGGTGCGCAAACTCAAACTCGCCAATGGCGAAGAGGTCTTCGTCACCTCGGTATTCGATTTGATGCTGGCGCAGCACAGTATCGACCGGGGTTTGGGGGGCGACAACGTCGCCCAGTCCTACGCCGACGCCAGCGTGCCTTACACCCCAGCCTGGGCAGCCAAGGTGACCGGCGTGAAGGCGGCGGATCTCGAACGCACCGGCCGCGAATTCGCCGACAACGCCGCCAAGACCCAGGGCAAGTCCATGGTCATCATGGGCGCGGCCATCAACCACTGGTACCACAACGACATGGGCTACCGCGCGGTGATGAACCTCTTGCACCTTTGCGGCTGCGTGGGTCAATCGGGCGGCGGCTGGGCGCATTATGTCGGCCAAGAGAAGCTGCGGCCGCAAGCGGGCTGGGCACCGATTGCTTTCGCCCTCGACTGGCAGCGTCCGCCGCGGCACCAGAATTCCACTTCGTTCTGGTATTTCCACACCGACCAATGGCGTTACGAAACCATCGACGTCGATGCCCTGCATGCGCCGACCGCCAAAGCCAAATACAAGGGCTATTCCCTGGCCGACTACAACGTGGTGGCCACGCGCCTGGGCTTTTTGCCCTCCACGCCGCACTTCAACAAAAACCCCCTAGACCTCGTCACCGAAGCCGAGAAGGCCGGTGCGCGCGACGAAGCCGGGGTCGCCAAACATGTGGTCGAGCAGCTCAAGTCCGGGCAACTCGACGTGGCCTTCGCCGATGTCGACAACCCCGTCAATTGGCCGCGTAATCTCTTCGTTTGGCGCGGCAACCTCATCGGCTCTTCGGCCAAGGGCCACGAATACTTTTTGAAGCACCTTCTGGGGGCGCAAAACGGGGTGCTGCAAGAAGGGGGTGATGGCGCCCACAACGCCGAAGTGAAGTGGCACGACGAAGCGCCCGTAGGCAAGCTCGACCTCATGGTGGACATCAATTTCCGCTTGAATTCCACCGGCGCCTATTCGGACATCATTCTGCCCACCGCCACCTGGTATGAGAAACACGATCTCAATACCACCGACATGCATCCCTTCATTCATCCCCTGGCCGAAGCGGTCTCACCGGGGTGGGAGTCGAAGTCGGATTGGCAGATCTTCAAACATATCGCCAAGACTTTCACCGCGCTGGCGGCCAAACACCTGGGCAAGAAGAAAGACCTCGTCGTGCTTCCCATGCAGCATGATTCGCCCTTCGAACTGGCGCAGCCTCTGGGTCAGGTGAAAGACTGGAAGAAAGGCGAATGCGAGCCCGTGCCGGGCAAAACGCTGCCGCTGCTCAAAGTGGTCGAACGGGACTACGGCAGCGTCTATCACAAGTTCATCGGCCTCGGCCCGCTGCTGGTGAAGCTGGGCAACAACATCAAAGGCATCGATTGGAACACCGAGGCCGAGTACGAAGACCTCAAGAAGTGCAACTACACCGTCAAGGAGCCGGGTGTTTCCTTCGGTATGCCGTCCTTGGAAGAAGACATCGCGGTGTGCGACGCGGTGATGCGCCTAGCGCCGGAAACCAACGGCGAAGTGGCGCACAAATCCTGGACCTCGCTGTCCCGAAAGACCGGGATAGACCACAGCCATCTGTATGAAGGCCGGCACGAAGACAAGATCACTTTCCGTGACATCCAGGCGCAACCGCGCAAAATCATCACCGCGCCGACCTGGTCGGGCATCGAATCGGAGAAGGTGTCCTACACCGCGGGCTACACCAACATTCACGAGCACATTCCCTTCCGCACGCTCACCGGGCGGGCGCATTTCTATCAGGATCACGAGTGGTTCCTCGATTTCGGCGAGGGCTTGTGCACCTACAAACCGCCAGTCGATCTGAAGGAACTGGACAGCGTGCCTGCGGCGGTGAAGGCCAAGCCGCACCTCGAACTCAACTGGATCACCCCGCACTCGAAGTGGGGCATCCACTCGAGCTATCAGGACAACCTGCGCATGTTGACCTTGTTCCGCGGCGGGCCCTATGTGTGGATTGCCGAAGACGACGCCAAGACCATCGGCCTCGAAGACAACGATTGGGTCGAAGCGGTCAACGGCAACGGCGCCACCGTGGCGCGCGTCGTCGTGAGCCAGCGCGTGCCTCGCGGCATGGCGATCATGTACCACGCGCAGGAGAAGAACGTGAACGTGCCCGGCTCCAACACCACCGGCAAACGCGGCGGCATCCTGAACTCGGTGACGCGGGTGATCGTCAAGCCGACCAATATGGTGGGCGGTTATGCCCAGCTCGCATACGGCTTCAACTACTACGGCACGGTGGGCTGCCAGCGTGACACCATGGTGGCCATCCACAAGATTGCCGACAAGGATGTCGATTGGCTGGAACGCCCGCTCACGCCCGAGCGCGAAGCGCAGAAAAATCCCGTCGGTATCGGCCCGCGTTGAAAGCGAACAAGGAATCGATCATGAAAGTACGCGCACAATTCGCCTTCGTCTTCAACCTCGACAAGTGTATCGGCTGCCACACCTGCTCGGTCACCTGCAAGAACGTCTGGAGCAACCGTAAGGGCGTGGAATACGCTTGGTTCAACAATGTCGAATCCAAACCCGGCATCGGCTACCCCAAGAACTGGGAAGACCAGGAAAAGTGGCAAGGCGGCTGGACCCTGAAGAACGGCAAGCTCGAATTGAAGGCGGGCGGCAGGCTGACGAAGCTCGCCAACATCTTCGCCAATCCGGACATGCCCCAGATCGACGACTACTACGAACCTTTCACCTACGACTACGCCCATTTGCAGAATGCACCGCTCTCCGAGGCAGCGCCGACGGCAAGGCCGCGTTCGCTGATCGACGGCAGCCGCATGGAAAAGATCACCTGGGGCCCCAATTGGGAAGATGATCTCGCCGGCGAATTCGCCAAGCGCTCGCAAGACGCCAACTTCAGGAACATCGAGAAGGAAGTCTACAAGCAGTTCGAAAACACCTTCCACCTATATTTGCCGCGCATTTGCAACCATTGCATCAACCCGGCTTGCGTGGCCTCTTGCCCCTCGGGTTCACTCTACAAACGCGAAGAGGACGGCATCGTGCTGGTGGACCAGGACAAATGCCGCGGCTGGCGCATGTGCGTTTCCGCCTGCCCTTACAAGAAAATGTTCTACAACTGGGAATCGGGCAAAGCGGAAAAATGCATAGGCTGTTTCCCGCGCGTGGAATCGGGTTTGCCGACGGTCTGCTCGGAGAGCTGCGTCGGGCGCATCCGCTACAACGGCATCATGCTGTACGATGCCGATCGCATTGAGGAAATGGCGAGCACCGCAAACGAGCAGGATTTGTATGAAGCGCAGTGCCGCATTTTCCTCGATCCCAACGATCCCAAAGTAGTCGAGGCGGCGCGGCGCGACGGCGTGCCCGAAGACTGGCTGGACGCGGCCCGCAAGTCGCCGATCTGGAAAATGGCCATGGACTGGAAGATTGCCTTCCCCATGCACCCCGAGTTCCGCACCCTGCCCATGGTCTGGTACGTGCCGCCGCTCTCGCCGGTGCAGTCGCAGCTCGACCAGGGTACGCTGCCCACGGAGGCCGATGGCTGCATTCCGCGGGCGGGTACCCTGCGCATGCCTTTGCAGTATTTGGCCAACCTGCTCACCGCGGGTGACGAGAAACCCATCCGCAGTGCTCTCAACCGCATGATCGCCATGCGCTCTTACATGCGCTCAAAACACGTCGAGGGCAAGGGCGATACCCGAGCGCTGGAAGCGGCAGGCTTGACCGAAGAGCTGGCCAAAGAGATGTATCGCTATCTCGCCATCGCCAATTACGAGGATCGCTTCGTCGTTCCCACCGGGCACGAAGAGCTGCGCCTGGATGATGCCTACGGTTTTCAGGGCCAGAACGGCTTTACCTTCGGCAACGATTCTTCGCGCGGCGTTTCCAAAATCACGCTGTTCCCCAGCCGGCGCAAGGACACGCATGCCGATGCCAAAAAACTGGCGCCGCTGGCCGAAACGAACCGCGATTAGGAGCATAAGCACATGAACCTCAATTTCTACAAAGCGCTCTCGCTGCTCCTGGAGTACCCCAGCGCGGAGCTAGTGGCTCATCTGGGTGAAATGGCCGAGCGCATCGCCGCGAGCGAAGGCTGGACGAACGAGGAAAGCCTCGCGGTGGGCAAGTTGATCAGCCACCTCGCGCAAAAGCCGCTGACCGAAATCCAGGCCGATTATGTCAAGACCTTCGATCTCACGCCCGAACACAGCCTGCACTTGACTCACCACTTGTTCGGCGATGACAAAAGCCGCGGGCCGGCGCTGATCGATCTCACCGAGATGTACAAGGAATACGGCCTGACATTGGCGAGCAATGAACTGCCCGATTACCTGCCGCTGGTCTTGGAGTTCGCCGCCGGTCTCGATGACGCGGAGGCGCGCACCTTCCTGGGGGACGCCGCCAAGGTCACCGCGGTGCTTGCCGCCAATCTCGAAGCCGCGGGCAGCGTTTATGCGCCGGTGCTGCGGCTCATCGAAACCCGCGGCGGTCTTTTGAAACTCGCCGCCTGAGGAGTCCGATCATGAGTGTTCACAATTTCGTTTTCGGTGTTTATCCCTATATCGCCCTGACGGTGTTCCTGCTGGGCAGCCTGGTGCGCTTCGAGCGCGAGCAGTATTCCTGGAAGGCCGATTCGTCGCAGCTTTTGTCTACGGCCAATATGCGCTGGGCGAGTAACCTCTTTCACGTGGGCATCCTGGCCATTTTCCTGGGCCACGCGGTGGGACTCTTGACGCCGCATTCCTGGTTCCTCGCGCTAGGGGTGTCGGACATGGCGCACCAGTACACCGCCATCCTCGCCGGTTCGGTATTCGGGCTGATGTGCCTCGCCGGCGGCGCCATTTTGTGGGTACGGCGCTTCTTCAACCGGCGCGTCTCCGCAGTGAGCCGCGGCTCCGACAAATTCGTGCTCACCTGGCTCTTGCTCACGCTACTCTTGGGGCTCACCACCATTCCCTTCTCGCTGGGGCATGCCGCCAAGCAAGACGCCAGCGTCATGGTCGCGCTGGCCGACTGGGCGCAAAGCATCGTCTATCTGCACCCCAACCCGGCGCTGCTTGCCAACGTCGATCCCATTTTCAAGACCCACATGTTCTTCGGGATGACGGTGTTCCTGGTGTTCCCCTTCACCCGCCTGGTGCATGTCTGGAGCGCGCCTTTGCCTTATGTCGCTCGTGCTTATCAGATCGTGCGGAGCAAACGGGCGTAGTTTTTCCGTATAACCTAGGCAGGACGACCAGGCAGCCTTGTCTTAATCGCCATGTTCAGGCAGGATTCGCGACTTCTACGAATCCTGCTGGAGGCCGCGCAGCGGCAAGTGCGATGTCGGACAATTCAAATACCAAATCGGTTCTGCTCTGGTTCGTAGTTTTCCTCGCGGGGGCTCTTCTTGCCGTCGCGGTGTTGATGAGGCTGCCGGCTGGCCTAGTGATCGGGGGATTGCTGCTGGCGGCGCTTTATTGGGTGGTGCGCGCCTTCCCGGTCATCGGCCTGGTGGCGGGTTTGGGGCTTGTCGGCTTTCCGCTCTGGTTGTGGCTCAGCGGCAGCTTGCAGAGCATCAATTTTCAGACCGAAGGTTCGCCCGCTGGCACCATCATGTTCGTGGTGATCGGCGCGATGATGATAGGCATGCCGGCGCTGGGTTTGGTTTTTCTCGGGGCGTCGGTTCTTGCCTGGCGGAGCAAGCGTGAAGAGGAATGAGCCGAGGTCGTTGGCCTAAGCACGGACCTCTGGTCTCCCCGCTCTGACGGGCAGGTCCCCGACCGAGGGGAAAACCTCGTCATCAGAACCCCCGGCCAACCCGGGGTTCATCTGGGTCAATGGCCTGCTGTTTGGCGAGCCGCCCCAAGCCGGTGTACTTTCGCGACGACGGAAGCTCTTTCGTATTGAAATGGGTGGACCACTCGCGTGAAAAACTTGCCTTGAACCGCGGCAGGTGTTGATTCGGCCCCGCCAGTTCCTGCGGGTCCGAATCTGGTGTTGCGCAGATTCAGCTTCGCGCTCTCGTGGCCCTTTAAGGGGCGGCGATGACCCTTAGACTTTCGGTGATGCGGGTGATCGGGATGCCTTCGACATCTCCTGAGAGCGTCACTTCGAGGACAGTTTTGCCGTACTCGCAGATTCCTGGGCCGCGTCGGGCTTGGCTTTCTTCTTTGCCGCGGCTTTGGCTTTGGGCTGCTCTTCCTCATCGTCGCTATTGCCGATCGACATGCTCTGCGAATTGAACCAACCCGATTGCGACTGCGAGCCGCTGCCGCTGCCGATGCGCATGGTTTGTTTGTTGTAGCGGCCGGACTGGGTTTGCACGCCCTGGCCCTCTTCCACCACCATCGACTGTTCGTTGTCCCGGCCCGCTTGGGATTGCACCCCAAGGCCTTTTTCGACGCGCATCGATTGGCGGTTGTTTCGTTCGTTCTGGGTCTGCACTTGCACACCTTTGCCGCTTTGCACCTGCACCGATTGTTCGCCTTGGCTTTCGCAGCCGGCCGAAACCAGCAGCGCGGCGAGTAGCACATTGAAGCGTTTCATTCTGACCTCCGTTCGTGGCGCCAGGCTCAAGGACCGGCTTTGCGAATGCGACCCAGTCCCGCAATGCTGGGAATCACTTTCGGGTCACCGTAATAATCGATCTTGCCGACTCCGGCGATGCTCGCTTCGATGCGTTCCTTGGCGCGCAGCTCTGCTTTGCCCGATCCCGCGATGTCGATGCGTATGGTCGTGGATTCGACTTTGGCAGCCTCGTAGCTGCCCGCACCGGCGATGTCGATTTCCTGCTCGTCCACTTCGCCGGACAGCGTGGCCTTGCAGGCGCCGGCGGCATCGAAATGCAGCTGCTTCAACTTCAAACCGGAAAACTCGAATTTGGTGGCGCCGGCACCCTCGACCTTGAGCGCGTCACCCTTGAAGCCTTCCATGCGCACGTGTCCTGCGCCCGAACTTTCGATTTCCTTGAGATCCTTCACCGTCAAGTAATAGCGGATGTTCTGCCGACCGGGTTTTTTGAAGGAGAAGTTCATCAAAAAGCCGTCCCAGGTCACCGAGGCCCAGTCGCGCTCGTTGGTGAGCACCAGTTTTCCGTTCTGCACTTCGCTTTTCAGTTCGCGGGTGATTTCGCCCGCGCCTTCGATCACCAGTGCGTCGCGCTCGCCCTGGGTGATGATGAGTTCTCCGGTGCCTTGCAGGCTGACCGCGGTAATCGGCGGTAGATTGCGCTCGATGCGGTCTTTGTTTTCGCCGGCGGCCAAGGCGGCGCTGCCGGCGACGCTCAAAACCAAGGCCCAGGCGATCAAGTGGGGTCGGATGCTCATGAGGAAACTCCTTTGCGGTGATAGACTCCCCTTGGATGCACGCCGGGCGGTTTTCAGATGTTCAACCCGGCGACCGCGTATCGAGACGCAATTGGCTGAGGAAACGTTCGGCGTTGCTCACGTAATTGCGCGCGGCCTGCCCGATGGCGGTGATTTCCTCGGGCGACAGTTGGCGCACCACCTTGCCCGGCGAACCGAGTATCAGGCTCCCTTCCGGAAACACCTTGCCTTCGGGAATCAAGGTCTTGGCGCCGACGATGCTGTTCTTGCCGATCACCGCGTGGTTCAGGATCACCGAACCGATGCCCACCAGACACTCCTCGCCGATGGTGCAGCCATGTAGCATCACCATATGGCCGACGGTGCAACGGGCGCCCACCGTCAGCGGCGCGCCGGGGTCGGTGTGCAGCACGCAGGCATCCTGGATGTTGCTGCCGCGGCCAATATGCACGGGCTCATTGTCGCCGCGCAGAATGGCGCCGAACCAGACGCTGGCATCTTCTTCGAGGATGACCGAACCAATGAGCGTGGCGTTGGGCGCGATGAAATGGCGGCTGCCGTGAAAGGATGCGGCGTGGCCTTCGAGGGTATAGAGCATGAGGGGAGCCTGGAGCGAAAAGTAACCAGTGTAGCGGTCGCCGCTGGCATAGGGAAGGACGGCAAAAGCCCGGCTCGGCGCGGTAAAATGGCCGCACGAACCAATGCGGAATCCCCCACCATGAGCCTCACCCGCGTACCCGCCGGGCGCGACCTGCCCAATGACTTCAACGTCGTGATCGAAATCCCCATGCACGGCGACCCGATCAAATACGAAGTGGACAAGGAAACCGGCGCGGTCTTCGTCGACCGCTTCATGTCCACCGCCATGCATTACCCCTGCAACTACGGCTACATTCCGCAGACGCTGTCCGAAGATGGCGATCCGGTGGACGTGCTGGTGCTCTCACCCGTGCCCCTCATCACCGGCGTGGTGGTGCGCTGCCGGCCGCTGGGCATGCTCAAGATGGAAGACGAAGCCGGGGTGGATGCCAAGCTGCTCGCGGTGCCCATCGACAAGCTCTGCAACCTCTACCGCACCTTCGAAACTCCGCGCGACCTGCCGGAACAAACCCTGGCGCAGATCGCCCATTTCTTCGAGCACTACAAAGACCTCGAAGCCGGCAAATGGGTGCGCCCACTGGGCTGGGTGGGCACCGAAGAAGCCAAGGCGGAAATCCTTGCGGGCGTGAAGCGCTACCACGAAGCGCAGCCTAAGCCGGCGTTTTGAGGTCTTAGGCGACGCTGGTGGCGTCGCTTCTCTCTTCGGCATAACGCGCCAGCGATTCAAAAAGTTTGGGTGTGTCGCTGCGCGCGATGTTGAAGCGCAGCCACGGCGAGGCTTCGAGATAGGGACGGAAGGAACTGCCCGGAGCCAGAAACACGCCATCGCGCGCGGCGCGGTTCGCGAGGTCCACGCCATTATCCCAGGCGGGGTGCCGAGCCCAGATGAACAAGCCGCCCGCTGGTTCGCACAGCACTTCCATGCCCGCGTGCTCCATGCGTCGCAGCACCCGGTCGCGCGATCGCGCCAGGCGTTCACGCATGCGCTGCATGTGACGGCGGTAATGGCCTTCGGTCAAGAGGCGATGCACCACGCGCTCGGCGAACTCCGAGGTGGTGATGTCCGACAGGAGCTTGATGTCAGTGAGCTCTTCGATCCATTCGCGTTTGCCGACCAGGAAGCCCACCCGCAACGAGGCCGAGAGGGTTTTGCTGAAACTGCCCAGATACAACACCCGCTCCAGTTGATCGAGGGTCGCCAGGCGCGCGGCGCGGCCGGGGTCGAAGTCGGAGGCCACATCGTCTTCCACCACGATGAAGCCGTGGCGCTCGGCCAGTTGCAAGATGCGGAAGGCGGCTGCCGGCGTGAGGTTGGTGCCGGTGGGGTTGTGCAACACCGATTGCGTGAAAAACGCCTTGGGCCGGGATTCCAGGGCAAGCCTTTCAGCCACGGCCAAATCCGGGCCGTCTTTGCCGCGCGGCACGCCCAGCAGGCGCACGCCATGGAGCTTCAAATTGCCGAAGAGGTTGTAGTAGCCGGGATCGTCCACCAGCACCGCGTCGCCCGGTTTCAAGAGATAGCGGATGACCAGATCCAGGGCCTGCGCGCCGCCATGAGTCAACAGAATCTGATCCGGCGCGCAGGTGATGCCGACCTCCGCCAAATGCACCCGCAACTGTTCGCGCAGCGGGGCAAAGCCCAAGCCCTGGCCATAAGTCGTGAGATGCACGCCCGGCTCGCGTGAAAGCGCGCGCAATTGCCGGCGCAGTCCTTCGTCGTCCAGCCATTCGGCCGGCAAAACACCGCTGCCGTAGCCGGTGCTGCTGGCTTCGGACGCAAGCACATTGCGCATCAGCATGGCGGTATCGACGGCGCGCTCGATGTGGCAAGGCGGGGCCGCATCGGCCGCCGGGGCGCCACGCGCGGCGACGTAAAAGCCCGAACCGCGGCGCGAATGTAAATAACCCTGGGCCACCAGACGATCGTAGGCTTCGACCACGGTAAAGCGGCTCACGCCCTGACGCTGCGCAAATTGGCGTATCGACGGCAGGCGTGTATCGGCGCGTAGGCTGCGCGAGTCGATGGCTTCGCGCAAGGCCGCGACGATCTGATCGACCAGCGGTTGGTTATCATTCAGAGAAAGCGGCGGCAGGCTCATGATTGACTGTCCAGGCGGTTTGACCATTACAGTGTGCGCAATACAATTCCAAGTGTCCCTGACTGCGTGTGGAATTGTCAGCTACTGTCCGAACTGCGTCAAATTCTGCCCGGCCCTGAGAATCTGCCGTCCGAGCCGGATAGCCCATGCCCTTTAACTCACCTGCCTTGGCACTTGCCGCCCCCTATCTCTTCGTGCTGCTGTGGAGCACGGGCTTCGTCGCCGCCAAATTGGGGCTCCCCTATGCCGACCCATTCACCTTTCTGGCCTATCGCTTTCTCATTTTGGTGCCGCTCACCTTGGGGGTCTGCTTTCTGCTCAAAACGCAGTGGCCGCGCTCACCGCACCAATACCGGCACTTGATGGTCGCCGGCTTGCTGCTGCATGGCGTCTACCTTGGCGGCGTGTTCGCCGCCATTCGCGAGGGTTTGGGTGCCGGTGTTGTGGCGCTGATCGTGGGTGGTCAGCCGCTCCTGACGGTGTTGCTTGCCAAATTGTGGTTGCGCGAGCGGGTGGCGACCCGGCAATGGTTTGGCTTGCTGGTGGGTTTGGCCGGGGTCTACGGTGTGCTGGCCGATCGTGTCGCGCTTGCTGGCGGCACCGAGGCCGGTTTGCTGTGGGCGCTGGCGGCGCTGGCCGGCATCAGCGTGGGCACGATCTATCAAAAGAAGCACTGCGGCGACGTGGAACTGCCGGTCAGTACCTTTGTGCAGTATTCGGTCTGCGCGCTGCTGTTCACTCTGGTCGCCCCCTGGGCCGGTAGTATGGGCACGCAATGGACGCCCAGCTTCATCGCGGCGTTGTTCTGGTTGGTGGTGGTGCTATCGCTGGGCGCCATCGGCCTACTCTACTTTCTGCTCAAGGCCGGTGCGGCCTCTGATGTGGCGCGGTTCTTCTACCTGGTTCCCGGGGTGACGGCGCTTTTTGCCTGGCCTATCTTCGGGGAACAGCTCGGCGCACCGACCCTGTTCGGCATGGTGGCCATTGCCGCTGGCGTGGTGTTGGCTCGGCCACCAACACTCCCCGCTGCGGCGACCGCGTCTCCTGCACCCGCTTTGCGGAGTGAACCATGACGGTTCGCGCGCAAGCCACCCAGTTTGCCAGTTGCCAGCCCTACGGCGCCCGCTGGGGCTGCGGACGGACTCCTACTGGGGTTCTTGGGAGTAGCCGCTTTCAGCCTAACCCTGCCGGCCACACGCGCGGCGGTGGCTGCCTTCGATCCCTGGTTCGTGGGTGTGGCGCGGGGCGTGGTGGCAGGCACCCTTGCGGCGGTCTATCTAGGCATTGCAGGCCGCCGGCTGCCCACCGGCGGGGAGCTGAAAAGACTCCTGATCATCGCCGCCTGCGTGGCGGTTGCTTTTCCGCTGCTTTCGGCTTTGGCGATGGTCCAGGTTGAGGCGAGTCAGGGCAGTGTGACACTGGGGCTGTTGCCGCTGGCCACGGCAGTTGCTGCCGCGGTGCTTGCCCGCGAGCGGCCTTCAAGGGGATTCTGGGCGCTGGCCGTCCTGGGCAGCGGCCTGGTGGTGCTGTTTTCCTTGGTTCGTGGCGGTGGAACGCTGCACGCGGCGGATCTGATTTTGTTCCTGGCGGTGCTTGTCTCGGCGGTGGGCTATGCGCTGGGGGCTGTGCTCGCCGGTTCGCTCGGCGGCTTGGCGGTGATTTCCTGGGCTCTGGTGCTGGCCGCCCCTTTCCTGTTGGTGCCGGCGTGGCTGCTCCTGCCCGCGCATTGGCCGGCGGTGCCCAGTGCTTGGCTGGGGCTTGCCTACGTGTGCGTGATCAGTCAGTTCCTCGGGTTTCTGCCCTGGTATCGGGCACTGGCCCGAGGCGGTATCGCGCGCGTCGGCCAAATTCAGCTCCTGCAGCCGTTTCTCACCATTGCGGCAGCGTGGGTCTTGCTGGGAGAACCACTCGACGCGGTGACGGTAGTTTTTGCGCTGGCAGTGCTTGGCGTGGTGGTCGCCGGCCGCCGCTTGGTCGTCAGCCGACGGCCCTAGGCCTGTCGTCGACCAGTCGGGTCCCGGCCAAGCAATCGTGCAGGAACTGGCGGTCGGGATCGAGTCCGGCCCAGGCGTAGGGGAGGGCGGCGGCGGCCACACCCCAGGACCCGAGGGCGAGGTAACCGCCCAACGCGAGGGCCGGTGCTGCCCAAGCCAAGACGTAGCGCATGAGGGCGCGCCGCCAAGTGATCGGATCGCCGCCTCGGGTTACCAAACGCAAGTGCCAGGTCTTCATGGGCAGAGTTCGCCGTGCGGCGCTCCAGGACCAGCCAAAATAGCCGCCGCCCACCACGAATAGCAGGACCTGGAAGGCGTTGCGTTGCCAGCCCGCCTGCGCTCCGGGCAGCAGTGCGGAGAACGCATAGGCGGCGCAATACAGCACGGCGACGAGCAACAACGCCTCGTAGCCCAGGGATAGCAGCCGGCGGCGGAACCCGGCGGTGGGAAGTGCGGGCCGGGGCGCGAGACTCTCCAGCACGGCTGTGGCTGGTCTTTTTCCGTTGCCCGTTCAGGGCTTGGGGAAGGGCTGCGGTTCGCGAAGGCGCGGGTGGGCCGGGGGGCTGGCCGGGGGGCGGGTGGCCAGTTCCCGTTTTTTTTCCGGCGGCAGCGCCTGGTATTCTTCCCAGCGCTTGGTGGCGCTTTGACGCTTGTCTGGGGGAAGTTCGCGCAAATTCTTGAATCGCTCCCGCGCCGCCTTGCGCTCATCAGGCGCGAGGCGCGCCCAGCTTTGCATCTGGTTGCGTATGCGAGCCTGCTCGTCAGGGCTCATTTTCGGATAACGCTGGGCGATGCCCTGCCATTTTTCTCTGCGGCGAGGCTCGATGTTATTCCAGTCCGCGGCCAGAGGCGCGAGGATGCGCTGCTCCTCGGGGCTCAAATTCCGCCAGGCGGGCCCTCCGCCCAGGGTCTGCGCGCTCGCTGCTCCGGTTGCTGCCAGCGCCAGCGCCAGCAAGATCAATCGGAGTGCTTGAGCCAATTGTGAAAACCTTTGTCCAGATACGCTTCGATCGGTAGGTCGCTGGCAAGGATGGCGGCATCCATCTCCTCCAGTTCGCGCAGATTCCGGTATTCGGCCCACTCGAAATAGAACATCAGCGCGCCAAGCAACAGCCCGACGGAGAGCCAGAATCGCCAGCCGCTCGTCCGCCATGGCCCGCCGGAAAGACGCAGCACGCCGGTACCGCCGTGCTCCCCTGCGGTCGCCGTTGCCATTTCCGACAGCCGAGCCAAGGCGGCCTGTCGGGCCAACTGCAAGCGATACGCCGTGCCTTGGCGCAGGTCTGCACTGCCTGCGTCCAGGTGCTGCGTGATTCGCTTGGCGAATTCGTCTTCACGCGAGACGCTCATAGCGAAACCCCCTTCTCTTTCAACATCGCCGCCAAAGCATGAACGGCCCGGGAGCAATGCGTCTTGACGCTTCCTTCCGAGCACCCCATGGCTTGGGCGGTCTCCGCCACATCCAACTCTTCCCAATAACGCAACAAAAAGGCTTGCCGTTGACGTGCCGGCAGCCTTGTCAGTGCCCATTCGATGGTTGCCATCGTCCGCGCCTGAGTGAGCTGCGCCAGCGGGTTCGACGCCGCATTGGAGTCGTCCCCTGGCGCGAGAGTTTCCAGCGGGTCTTGCTCCTCGTCAGCATCCTCGCCCTTGCCACTCAGTGAGGAAAACAAGGTGGTCCAGGCGGAGCGCACCTTCTGGCGCCGAAAATAGTCGTGAATGGCATTCTGGAGGATGCGCTGAAACAGCATGGGCAGCTCTGCCGGCGGCTTGCCGGCATATTTCTCGGTCAGTTTGAGCATCGCCTCTTGCACCACGTCCAGAGCCAGGTGCTCGTCTCGAAGCGCGAACAGGGCGTGCTTGAAGGCACGCCGCTCGACTTCAGCTAAGAATGTGGAGAGCTCTTGATAGGTAGCCAGGTGCCGCCCCCGAAAGGCGCCGGCGCCGGCCCGGATGGCGCCCGGCGAGGGAAATCCGGGACGCCGGCACGGGTTTGGCGCCAGCTTTGCTTGTTTCTTCCACGACCCTGGAAAAAGCGCATTTTTTCCAGGGTGCGCGACTGCTGGCGATTATAGGCGGAATCGCACCTGCCTGGCGCAGCCGCCCGTGCATGCTGTGCTGCACAAAATCCGCTTGACCAAACCCTTGGCGACCCGTTACTGTTCGCATTCCCCTCATCAGGGCATTTAGTGAGTACTGCATAAGCGGTCGCGCGCGCTCGGTACGGCCTCGGCAAAACTGGCGGTTAAACCCTTGGAGCGCGGCGAGTCCGGCTAAATAGGCCTTTCTTACGGCGCGGCCTACCCTTGCCCCGCCTTGGGCGCGTTTCTCACCCGACGTGCCAGTAGGTCTTGCAGTTTATTGATCGTTCATTTGCAAGGCACCTGACATGGAACTGACTGGCGCGGAAATCGTACTGCGCTGCCTGCAGGAAGAAGGCGTGGAGCACGTCTTCGGCTACCCGGGCGGCTCGGTGCTCAACATCTACGACGAAATCTTCAAACAAGACAAGGTCAAGCATATTCTCGTTCGGCATGAGCAAGGCGCGGTGCATGCCGCCGATGGCTACTCCCGTTCGAGTAGGAAGACCGGGGTTGCCCTGGTCACCTCGGGGCCAGGCGTGACCAACGCGGTAACGGGTATCGCCACCGCCTACATGGATTCAATTCCACTGGTGATCCTGACCGGGCAAGTGCCCACTCATGCCATCGGGCAAGACGCATTCCAGGAGTGCGATACCGTGGGCATCACCCGGCCCTGCGTGAAGCACAATTTCCTGGTGAAGGACATTCGCCAACTGGCCTCGACCATCAAGAAGGCCTTTTACCTTGCCGCCACCGGTCGGCCCGGTCCGGTACTGGTGGACATTCCCAAGGACATCACCCAGGCACGCACGGAATTCTCTTATCCGCAAAACATCCTGTTGCGCTCCTACAACCCAGTCACCAAAGGACACCAGGGACAGATTCGCAAGGCGGTGCAGTTGCTGATCGAAGCCAAGCGGCCTATGGTCTATGTCGGAGGTGGCGTGGTGCTCAATGATGCCGCGGCGGAGCTCACCAAGCTCGTGCGCATGCTCGGCTTTCCCTGTACTACTACGCTCATGGGGCTAGGCGGCTTTCCCGGCACCGACAAGCTTGCGGTGGGCATGCTGGGCATGCACGGCACCTACGAAGCGAACATGTCCATGCAGCAGTGCGATGTGCTGCTGGCCGTAGGCGCCCGCTTCGACGATAGGGTGATCGGCAACCCTGACCATTTCAACCGCGAATCGCGGCGCATCATCCACGTCGACATCGATCCGTCCTCGATTTCCAAGCGCGTCAAGGTGGACATCCCCATCGTCGGCTACGTCAAAGACGTGATCGAGGAAATGCTCAAGCAGATCGAAGGCACCAAGGAGCGGCCCAACGTCGGGGCGCTGGCGGAGTGGTGGCGGCAAATCGAAGAGTGGCGCGCCAAAGATTGCCTGCGCTATGACCGCGCCTCGGACAAGATCAAGCCGCAGGCGGTAGTGGAAAAACTGCACGAACTCACGCAGGGCAACGCTTTCGTCACCTCCGACGTGGGCCAGCACCAGATGTGGGCGGCGCAGTATTACAAATTCGACCAGCCCCGGCGCTGGATCAATTCCGGAGGTCTGGGCACCATGGGCTTCGGCCTGCCCGCCGCGATGGGAGTGCAGACCGCCAATCCGGGACAAACCGTGTGCTGCATTACCGGCGAGGCTTCGATTCAGATGTGCATCCAGGAGCTTGCCACCTGCAGGCAATACCATTTGCCGATCAAGATCGTGAATCTCAACAACCGCTACCTCGGCATGGTGCGGCAGTGGCAGGAATTTTTCTACGGTAACCGCTATTCCGAGTCCTACATGGATTCGCTGCCCGATTTCGTCAAGCTCGCCGAGGCCTATGGCCATGTTGGCCTGCGTGTGGAAAAGCCCAAGGATGTGGAAGCCGCTTTGCGCGAGGCGCTTTCGCTCAAGGACCGGCTGGTCTTCGTGGATGTCATCACCGACCAGGCCGAGAACGTGTTTCCGATGGTTGCCGCCGGCCGGGGCCTGTCGGAAATGATTCTGTCCGAACAAATCTGAGCGGGGGCGACGATGCGTCACATACTTTCCATCCTGGTCGAAAACGAGGCGGGGGCGCTCTCCCGCATCTCCGGGCTGTTCTCCGCGCGCGGTTACAACATCGAGTCGCTAACGGTCGCGCCCACCGAGGACCCGACGATGTCGCGCATGACCATCATCACTACGGGCTCGGACGACGTCATCGAGCAGATCACCAAGCAGCTCAATAAGCTCGTCGATGTCGTCAAGGTCGTGGATCTCACCGAGGGTAATCACATCGAGCGTGAGCTGATGCTGGTCAAAGTGCGGGCCGCGGGCAAAGAGCGGGAGGAGATGAAACGCTTGGCGGACATCTTCCGCGGGCGCATTCTGGACGTGACCGACAAGTCTTACACCATCGAGCTCACCGGAACCGGCGAGAAGCTCGACGCGTTTATCGCCGCGATCGAGCCGGGAGTCATACTCGAAACCGTGCGCACCGGGGCTTCGGGCATCGGGCGGGGCGACCGCATCCTGAAAATTTGAGCCCGGGCGGCCCACGGCCATGCGGGCCGGAGCCGCCATGGAGCCATTTATTCCTTTATCATTGCTTCGAAGGGGATGTTCATGAAAGTTTATTACGACAAAGACGCCGATCTCTCGCTCATCAAGGGCAAAAAGGTCACCATCGTGGGTTACGGCTCGCAGGGTCATGCGCACGCGCAGAATCTCAAGGATTCCGGCGTCAAAGTGACCGTGGGCTTGCGTAAAGGCGGCGCCTCCTGGAAAAAAGCCGAAGGAGCGGGCCTGAAGGTCGAAGAAGTCGACAAGGCCGTCAAAGGCGCTGACGTGGTGATGATACTGCTGCCTGACGAGAATATCGCCAAAGTGTATGCCGACGATGTCGAACCCAATATGAAAAAGGGTGCCGCCCTGGCGTTTGCCCACGGCTTCAACATTCATTACGGCCAAGTGGTGCCGCGCGAAGACATCGATGTCATCATGATCGCACCCAAAGGCCCCGGCCACCTGGTGCGCTCCACCTACACCCAAGGCGGCGGCGTGCCCTCGCTGATCGCGGTGTACCAAGATCGTTCCGGCAAGGCGCGCGACATTGCGTTGTCGTATGCCGCGGCCAATGGCGGCACGCGCGGCGGGGTGATCGAAACCACCTTCCGCGAAGAAACCGAAACCGACCTCTTCGGCGAACAAGTGGTGCTTTGCGGCGGCACCGTGGAACTGATCAAGGCCGGCTTCGAAACTCTCACCGAAGCGGGCTACGCGCCGGAAATGGCTTACTTCGAATGCCTGCACGAGCTGAAACTGATCGTCGATCTCATCTACGAAGGCGGCCTCGCCAACATGCATTATTCGATTTCGAACAATGCCGAGTATGGCGACATCACCCGCGGACCGCGCATTGTCACCGACGAAACCAAGGCCGAAATGCGCCGCATCCTGAAAGAAATTCAGAGCGGGCAATACGCCAAGGAGTTCATTCTCGAAAACCGCGCCGGCGCGCCCACGCTCTTGTCGCAACGGCGCAACCTTGCCGAGCACCCGATCGAAAAGGTCGGTGCCAAACTGCGTGAAATGATGCCCTGGATTCGCAAGAACAAGCTGGTCGATCAAGCCAAGAACTAAGCGATGAGCTACCCGCACCCCATCATCGCCCGCGAGGGCTGGCCCTTCATCGGCATCAGCACCTTGGTTGCGGTTGCCGTCCTGGTCCTGGGCGGCCTGCTTTGGTCGCTGCCCTTTTGGGTGGTGGTGGTGTTCGTGGTGCAGTTCTTTCGCGATCCGCCGCGCCGTATTCCCGACGACCCCAAAGCCGTGCTGGCGCCCGCCGACGGCCGTATCGTGGTGGTAGGCAAGGCGCGCGACCCTTACCTCGAACGCGACGCGCTGAAGATCAGTGTCTTCATGAACGTCTTCAATGTGCACTCCAACCGCAGCCCGGTCGATGGTGTAGTGCAGGGCCGCTGGTACAACCCGGGGGCTTTCGTCAATGCCGCGCTCGACAAAGCCTCCCTTGAAAACGAACGCAACGCCCTGTGGCTCAAAACCATCACCGGCGTCGATGTCACCTGCGTGCAAGTGGCGGGCTTAGTCGCTCGGCGCATTCTGTGCTACGTCGACAAAGGCGCGGTATTGTCGCGTGGCCAGCGTTACGGCTTCATCCGTTTCGGTTCGCGCCTCGATGTCTACTTGCCGCTCGATGCTCAACCATCCGTGGCCATAGGTGACAAGGTGCGCGCCACCGAAACCATCCTGGCGCGTTTGGCCTGATGGACGAGTTCCAGCAGCAGCGCGTCGCCCTCAAGGTTCGCATGCGGCGGCGGGGCATCTATCTGCTGCCCAATCTTTTTACCACCGCGGCCCTGTTCGCCGGTTTCTACGCCATCGTGCAGGCCATGAATCAGCGCTTCGAGCACGCCGCAGTGGCCATTTTCATCGCCATGGTGCTCGACGGCCTCGACGGGCGTGTGGCCCGCATGACCAAAACGCAAAGCGCCTTCGGCGCCGAATACGACAGCCTCTCCGACATGGTGTCGTTTGGTGCGGCGCCCGCCTTGGTGATCTACGAATGGGCGCTCAAAGGCATGGGGAAGTGGGGCTGGCTCGCCGCTTTCGTTTATGTCGCCGGGGCGGCCTTGCGTCTGGCGCGCTTCAACACCCAGCTCGAGGTTGCCGACAAACGTTACTTTCAAGGTTTGCCGAGCCCGGCTGCGGCCGCTCTGGTTTCGGGCTTCGTCTGGATAGGTCATGACTACGCGTTGCAGGTGGCCGACATCAGGTGGATTGCCTTCGGCATCACCTTGTTTGCCGGTTTGATCATGGTCTCCAACCTGAAGTACTACAGTGGCAAGAACATCAACCTCAGGAAGAGCGTCCCTTTCATGATGATTGCCGCCATCGCCCTGGGTTTCGTGCTCCTTTCTTCGGATCCGCCCACCGTACTCTTCACCGGATTCGCGCTCTATGCGCTCTCCGGTTTCGCTGTTGCCGCTTGGAATCTGCTGCAGCGCAAACGGCGCGCGTAAAGGTTCGACGCGAGCCGTAAGTCGCCACTGGTATCATGTGGGCCAGGAACGCGCGTGAAGGCAGTGGCTGGCGGCATGGATTCACCAAAGCACCTCGTTAGTTATCGACCGTGGACGCGCGGCAAGCGATGATTGCTGACCACCTTGCCCGCTGGTGGGCGCAGCCGACTCCCCGGCTATTGGTGGTCGATTTGGCTAGCCCGCATTCCTTGGTGGTGCCGGCATTTGTCGAGCCCTTGGCCTTGGCGGCCGCGGCGGCGCGGCCGAACCTGCACATCGCGCGAATCGATCTGGAGACTTTCACCGCACGCGAGGGCAGCGGCGCTGCGGACGCCGTTGCGTTCGTGGCCGTCTTGAGCGATGCGCGTAGCGCGGAGCCCGCCCCCGCAGCACTGGAGACGCTTGCCAAGCGCTTGGCTGCGAGCCCTTTGGTGGCGGCGGTGGGTACAGCCGCAGTCTGGCTGGCTCGCAGCGGACTTTTTGACGGCCGCCGTGTCGCCTTGCCCTGGGACGCGCACTGGGAAGCCGATCAGCTCGCCGACCGGGCGATATTGGTGCCCAACCTGTACGAAGCGAACTCCGAGCGCATGAGCTGTTGCGGCGGTGCCGCCACGCTGGATTTTTCCTTGTACTTGGTCGGACGGCTGTTTGGCCCGGAAATCGAAGCGCGCGTCAAGGAAGGACTGTTCGTCGACCGCGTGCGGGAGCCCATGGAGCGCCAGCGAGTGGCCTTGCAGGCACGTTTTGGAGGATTGCAGCCGAAACTCACTCAAGCGGTGGCGCTCATGGAAGCCAACCTCGAGGAGCCTTTGACCGCTGACGATCTCGCCGGCGCGGTGGGCATCTCCCGGCGCCAGCTCGAGCGCCTCTTCAAGCAATACCTCAACAGCGTGCCCTCGCGCTATTACCTCGAACTGCGCTTGCAGCGTGCCCGCAAGCTGTTGCTCGAAACCAGCCATTCCATCGTGCAAGTGGGGCTGATGTGCGGCTTTTCCTCGGGCTCGCACTTTTCCACTGCTTACGGCGCGCTTTTCGGCGTCACGCCGCGCGAGGAGCGGCAAAGAAAACTGCTTGCCGCCGCGTCGTGATCGGGCGGCAACGCGCAGCGTGTGCCGTGCAACGGCTTGCCTGCCCGGGAATCGCAAAATCGGCGTCGCGCCGATGAAAGACCCTGGCGCGGCGGGCTCATTATGATGCCCGGCATTCCTTCGCGCCCGCTTCGGCCAGCCATGAGTGAGTCCACTCCCCCGAGTAGCCCTAAACCGGTGAGCCAGCGCCTGGTCGATCGCGCCACTTTCGACCGGGTGATGGTGCAGACCTATGCTCCCGCTTCCTGGGTGCCGGTGCGGGGCAAGGGCCTGTGGCTCTGGGATCAGAACGGCAAGCAATACCTCGACTTCACGGCTGGCATCGCCGTTTCGGGCCTGGGTCACGCTGCGGATGCCGTGGTGGAGGCGCTCACCGAGCAGGCGCAGCGCCTGTGGCATGTCGGCAACGGTTATACCAACGAGCCGGTACTGCGGCTGGCCACGGCGCTCACCGAGGCGACCTTCGCCGATCGAGCTTTTTTCGCCAACTCGGGCGCCGAAGCCAACGAAGCCGCCTTCAAGCTCGCGCGCAAATGGGCACACAGCCGGCATGGCGAGCACAAGTCCCGCATCGTCGCTTGTCTCAATGCCTTTCACGGGCGCACTCTGTTTACTGTCAGTGTCGGCGGGCAGGCCAAATACACCGAGGGCTATGAACCCCTGCCGGCGGCGATCACCCATGTGCCATTCAATGATCTCGGCGCGGCGGAAGGTGCCATGGGCGACGATGTCTGCGCCGTGGTCGTCGAGCCTGTGCAAGGCGAGGGCGGCGTTGCGCCGGCTAACGCGGAGTTCCTCACCGGCTTGCGCGCCGCGTGCCATCGCCACCAGGCGCTTCTCATCTTCGACGAGGTGCAGTGCGGCATGGGGCGCACGGGGGCGCTTTATGCCTATATGAACTACGGCGTGGTGCCGGATATCCTGACCACCGCCAAGGCGCTGGGCAATGGTTTTCCAATCGGCGCCATGCTCACTACCGACGACATTGCCAGCGCCTTCGGCGTGGGGGCACATGGCTCCACTTACGGCGGTAATCCCTTGGCTGCGGCGGTTGCGTTGCGTGTTTTCGAGACCATCAGCGAGCCAGCGTTTCTGGCCCGGGTGCGCGCCGCGGGCACGCGCCTCAGAGGGTTGCTCGAAACCGTGGCGGGCGACTATCCACAAGTATTCGCGCAGGTACGCGGCGCCGGCCTGATGTTGGGTATGGTGCTGACCGAGGCGTTTCGGGGGCGCGCCAAGGATTTGACCAAGTGCACTGAAGCCCAAGGGCTGCTGCTCCTGATCGCTGGCCCCGACGTGGTCCGGGTAGTGCCGCCGCTGATCGTCAGCGACGATGAGATGGATGAGGCGATCATGCGCTTGCGCCGAGCCTTGGCGGCCTTCGTCGGGAAGGGTTGATGTATCGGGTGCGCCCGGTGGAGGGTCGCGACGCTCCGGGCCTGCAGGCCTTGGTGGCGCAGGCCCTTCCGTGGGTGTTCACTTTGCCCAAGACCCCGCGCGCGGTGGAAGGTGCGATCGAGCGCTCGATCGCTTCGTTCGCGGAAGCCGTCGATGTGCCCAGCGATGAGTCTTATCTGTTCGTGCTCGAGGATGCGCAGGGCGAGATCCGCGGCACGGCGGCGATTTCCGCCACGGCCGGCGCGGACGGCACTTTCTTTGCGTTTCGCAATGACGTGCTGCACCAAGTGTCGCGCGACCTGGGGATCAGCAACAACGTGCATGCGCTCACGCTGTCTTCGGATCTGACCGGCCATTCGCAGCTGTCCGGTTTTTACGTGCGACCCTGGGCCCAGCCCGGCCCCGAGGCAGAACTACTTTCGCGGTCGCGGCTGCTGTTCGCAGCGACCGCGCCGCGCCGTTTTTCCGACCGTTTCTTTTCCAGCCTGGCGGGTATGACCGATGGTGACGCCAGGTCACCTTTCTGGGATGCCTTGGGACGCAAGTTTTTCAGCATGGATTTCCTGGCTGCGGAGCGGCTGGTGGAAGGCGCGCGCAATCGCAGTCTCATCGTCGAGCTGATGCCGCATTACCCGGTTTACGTGCCGCTCCTGCCCGGGGATGCCCAGGCTGCGCTCGGGCAGGTCCACCCGGAAGCGACCTTGCCGTTCCGCATTCTCTCCCGGGAAGGCTTCGAGCCCGAGGAGTACGTCGACATATTTGACGGCGGGCCGATCCTGCGGGCCTTGCGGGCAAGCCTGCGAAGTTTCACCGCGGCGGTTCTTCGCGAAGTCCGCGTCGCCCCGCCTCCGGCTGGCGGCTTGGCGTGCCTGGTGGCCACGGCACGCGAAGAGCGTTTTCGTTGCGTCCTCACCGATGTGGCAAGTCTGGAAGACAGCGAGACCGTGGTGTTGAGCGAAACGGCGCTGGCCGCGCTGGAAGTCGGGCCGGGGGATACCGTGCGTTGCGTGCCGCTGTGAGGATGCCATGATCGTCCTTCGACCGGTCGGCGAAAGCGACCTCGATGCGCTCTACCAACTCGCCACGGCCGTGGACGGCGGCATGACCACTTTCAAGGCCGACCGCGAGACCTTGGCGCGGCGCATCGAGACCGCCTGCGCTTCGTTTGCTGAGCAGATCGCGCCGCCGCAACGCGATTATGTCTTCGTGCTCGAGGACCTCTCCGCCGCGCGGCTCGCTGGCGTGTGTGCAATCAAGGCGGCGGTCGGTCTGGATGAGCCGTTCTACAACTACCGCATCGGCACTTTGGTGCATTGCAGCCGTGAGCTCAACGTTTTTTCGCGCATGGATACTTTGTACCTGTCGAATGATCTCACCGGCTGCGCGGAGCTTTGTTCACTCTTTCTGCACCCGGAGTACCGGCAGGGTCACAATGGCAAGCTGTTGTCGAAAAGCCGCCTGCTGTTCATCGCACAGTTCGCGCGGCTCTTCCCCGAACGGCTGATCGCGGAGTTGCGGGGGTATCAAAGACCGGACGGCACCTCGCCGTTTTGGGAGAGCCTGGGTCGGCATTTCTTCAAAATGGATTTCGCCAAGGCGGACGATCTCACGGCCATGGGTAAGAAATCCTTCATCGCCGAGCTGATGCCGCGGCATCCCTTGTATGTCGCCTACCTTGCGCCGGAAGCGCAGGAAGTCATAGGCAAGGTGCATGTGGATACCGCACCGGCGCAACGCCTACTCGAACAGGAAGGTCTGCATTACGAGGGTTACGTCGACATTTTCGATAGCGGTCCTGTGCTGCAAGCGCGGGTGAGTGAACTGCGGGCTCTGCGCGAAAGTCGGTTGGTCACGGTCAGCGCTGGCGCGAGCGAAGCCGGCCACGAGGCTTTGCTGATCGCCAATACGCGCCTGGCTGATTTTCGCGTCACCGTGGCGCCTGGGCGGCCGGCGCACGGGCATCTCGAAGTGCCGGCGGCGGTCATCGACGCGGTCGGTGCCAAATCGGGCGACGCTCTAAGAGTGATGCGGCTGCTGCCGCGACGAGGATAGGACATGGCCCATTGGATCGCCGGCACTTCGGTGGCGGGTGCGGGTCCAAATTTTTCTTCTTTGAATCCCGCCGATCAAAGCGTGGTGTGGAGCGGACGCGAGGCCACCAGTGCGGAGCTTGCCTTTGCCGTCAGAGTGGCGCGCGAGGCCTTTGCTTCGTGGGCGGACCAGGATCTGCCAGCGCGCATGGTGGTGCTCGAGGCTTTCCGCGATCTGCTCAAACAAGAAAGCGAGCATCTGGCCCGCATCATTGCGCGCGAGATCGGCAAGCCTTTGTGGGAGGCGCGCGCTGAGCTTGCCAGCATGGTTGCCAAGGTGGATATCTCCATGGCCGCGTATCGCGAGCGCAGCGGCGAAAGATCGGCGCCCATGGCCGAGGGCGTATCTCAACTGCGGCACCGGCCGCACGGTGTACTGGCCGTGTTTGGACCCCACAATTTCCCCGGGCATTTGCCTAACGGTCATATCGTTCCGGCCCTGCTGGCCGGCAACACGGTAGTGTTCAAGCCGAGCGAGCATGCACCACTCACCGGCCTCGAGATGGCCAAATTGTGGCAGCGGGCAGGGCTGCCCGACGGGGTGCTCAATGTCGTGAACGGCGGGCGCGAAACGGGCGTGGCGCTGGCCGCGCTTCCTGACCTCGCCGGAATACTGTTCACCGGTAGCTACCGCGCCGGCGTCGCCTTGCATCGCCAATTCGCCGGAAGACCGGAAAAGCTGCTCGCGCTGGAGATGGGGGGCAACAATCCTTTGGTCGTTTGGCCGACCACGGCGATCGATGCCGCGATCCACCACACGCTTTTCTCGGCGTTCGTGAGCGCTGGCCAACGTTGCACTTGTGCCCGGCGTTTGATCGTGCCCGATGATGCCTGGGGTGAACATTTTCTTGGTCGCCTCGTCGCGGCGGCGGGCAAGCTGCGGGTGGGCGCTTGGGACGACGATCCGCCCGCTTTTTTGGGACCGGTGGTGTCCGCCGCGGCGGCGCGACAAGTGGTCGAGGCGCAGGACCAGCTTTTCGCCCGCGGTGCACGGGCTTTGCTGGCGCTGCGTGTCCTGCCGCGCGGTGCGGCGTTTCTGAGCCCCGGTATCGTCGAGGTGACCGGCCTAGGTGATTTGCCCGACGAGGAAGTGTTCGGTCCGCTGTTGCAAGTGCATCGCGCACCGGACTTCACTGCCGCCTTGCGGATCGCCAATGACACCTCCTATGGCCTTGCCGCCGGACTCTTGGCGGACGCTCCCGAACTCTGGGAGCGGTTTACGAGGGAAGTGCGTGCTGGCGTCGTCAATTGGAACCGGCCCACCACCGGCGCGGCGAGCAGCGCGCCCTTCGGCGGTGTGGGACGTTCGGGCAATCTTCGCCCCAGCGCCTACTACGCGGCCGACTACTGCGCCTATCCCGTGGCCTCCTTGATTGCCAGCCAGCCGGCATTGCCCGCACAACTGCCGCCCGGCTTGAGTTTATGAAACACCGTCGAGTCGCCTCGCGGCGCGTGCAGGTGCAAGCAGCCGGCGCGCCGCCAGGGGTTGTTGCCTGGGCAGCTGCCTGAGGAGGAAGGAAATGAGTGATCAAGGCAGCGCGCGAGAATTCAATTTCGATGGTCTGGTGGGTCCCAGTCACAACTACGCCGGCCTGTCGTTTGGCAACCTCGCTTCCACCAAACACTTGGCGCGGGTCGCTAATCCGCGCGAGGCGGCCCTACAGGGTTTGGCCAAGGCCAAGGCCTTGGCGGATCGAGGTTTCGCCCAAGCAATTTTGCCGCCGCAGCCGCGTCCCTATCTGCCACTGTTGCGCGCCGCTGGTTTCACGGGCGGTGATCAGACCCTGATCGACGCCGCGGCGCGCAGCGAGCCCCAGCTCTTGGCGGCCGCGTACTCCGCTTCCGCCATGTGGACGGCTAACGCCGCCACGGTTAGCCCTGCAGCCGATTGCGCCGATGGACGGGTGCATTTTTCGGTGGCCAATCTCAACAACAAGCTGCACCGTTCCATCGAGCAGGGCGCGACGACCCACACCTTACGCCAGATCTTCCCCGACCCGCGCCATTTCGTGGTGCACGAAGCGCTGCCCGGGACGCCTGCCTTCGGCGATGAAGGGGCGGCCAACCATACCCGCCTTGGCGTCGCGCTCGATCGGCGCGGGGTCGAGATGTTCGTCTTCGGGCGCAGCGAATTCGATGCTGGCTTGCCTTCACCCAGGCGATTTCCGGCCCGCCAGACTCTGGAGGCCAGCCGCGCCGTGGTGCGGCGCCACGGGCTTGATCCCGCGGTTACCGTCTTTGCGCAGCAGAACCCTGAAGTCATTGACCAGGGCGTTTTCCACAACGACGTGATCGCCGTGGGGTCGGGCGATTTGCTTTTCTACCACCAGGACGCCTTTGTCGACGAGGAGCGTATTCTCGCGCAACTGCGCGCTACACTGGCCCGCTGTGGCAGTGAACTCCGAACCCTGCGGGTGGACCGCAACCAAGTCAGCATTGCTGATGCCGTTTCGACCTACCTTTTCAATAGCCAATTGCTGCGTCGGGAGGACGGGCGCAGGGTGCTCGTGGCGCCGCAGGAATGCCTCGAAAACGAGCGAGTGCATGCTTACCTCGACGAAATCGTGGGTAGCGGTGGGCCGATAGCCGAAATGTTGACCTTCGATCTACGCCAAAGCATGAACAATGGTGGTGGTCCGGCTTGCCTGCGGCTGCGTGTGATACTCGACGAAAGGCAGGTTGCTGCCATGCACCCGGGGGTGCGGCTCGATGATCAGCTGTATTCACGCCTCGTCGCTTGGGTGAGCAAACACTATCGAGATCGTTTGGGGGCAGGCGATTTGGCCGATCCGAAATTGCCTTTGGAGATTGCCATGGCGTTAAACGAACTGGCGGTCCTGCTTGATCTGCCACGACTCTATCCGGATGCGTAGAGCACCGCTCGAGTGTTTCATGCCGCGCCCTGGGGCGGAATGCGCCGGCGCCGCTAACAGGTCAAGAACCCTCGGAGCGTGATGACCACCCCCTCGGGGCCTCGGGCGTGGCCGGCACGGATTCATTGCTCAAATATTCCCCATCCATGCCAAAGGGGCTGCGGGGGCAAAAGCTCGCTTTTCTTCCACCGCATGGTTCTGCCGTTGCTTGAGCCAGGCCATAAAAGATTCCGCGGTGCTGGGGCGCAGAAAGAAATAACCTTGGGCCTCGTTGCATCCGCACGCTCGCAGCGCGGCGACTTCCGCCTCGGTTTCAGCCCCCTCTGCGGTGAGATCCAGCGAAAGACTGCGTGCCAGGGCGACCACTGCGCGAACGATCGATTCATTGACCGGCGTCCGATCGATATCGCGGGTAAAGGACTGGTCGATCTTGAGACGATCGATGGGGAAGCGGCGCAAATAACTCAGGCTGGAGAAACCGGTGCCAAAATCGTCAATCGCCAGGTGCACGCCGATACCTTTTAGCTTTTCCAAGGTGAGCTGAACCTCTCCGCCGTGGTGCATGACGATGCTCTCGGTCAATTCGAGTTCGATACAAGCGGGGTCGATACCCGCCTCCTTGACCACGTTCTCAACGCTGCGGCAAAATCCAGGCTCGCGGAATTGCATCGCCGAAACGTTGATCGAAACGCGCAAGCGGGGCGCGCCCGCTTCCGCCCACACTCTCGCTTGCAGGCAGGCCTGACGGAGTACCCAAAGGCCCAAGGGCACTATTAGACCGGTCTCCTCGGCGATCTCGATGAACTGGCCTGGGCTAAGCAGCCCGCGCACAGGGTGCCGCCAGCGCACCAGCGCTTCGACGCCGATGACCTGCCCGGTCGCCAGGTTGATCTGGGGTTGGAAGTGGAGGGCAAACTCGCCTTGCTCGACGGCGCGTCGCAAATCGGTTTCCAGCGCCAGTCGATCGATGGATCCGATGTGCAATCCCTCAGTGTAGCGACGAAATCCGTTGCGACCATTGCGCTTCTTCTCGAACATGGCCGCATCGGATTTGGCCAGCAGCCCACTCACCTCGGCGTCATCGCGCGGATAAATGGCGATGCCGACACTGGCGCTGATGCACACCTCTTGTCCCATCAGATTGAAGGGGCCGCGCAGGGCGACGACGATGCGTTCGGCGAGCCGTTCGGCGTCTTCACCCTCGTGCAGATCCTCGGCGATGATGGCGAATTCATCGCCCCCGAGTCGCGCCACGGTATCACAATCCCGTGCGGAATTGCCTAGGCGCTGCGCGACATCGCGTAGCAATTGGTCGCCCGCGCTGTGGCCCAGGGAATCGTTCACTTGTTTGAAGCGGTCCAGATCGATAAACATCAGCGCTACGAGACTCTTACGACGCCCGGCCTCGCGGCAAGCCTGATCCAACCGATCGGCGAATAGCATGCGATTGGGCAAACCGGTCAGTTGATCGTAGTGCGCGAGATAGTAGAGCTCAGCCTGTTTCCTTTGCGTGATCTCGTTGAGTAAGTCGTGGCCGTTGGCGATGCCGGCGTAGCGACCATCGGCGGCTACGATGAAGCCGCTGACCATATGCTGCATGCCGCGATCGATGATGATCGTCGCGATATCGTCGATACTGGTGCTTGCCGACACCACGATGGGATCTTCGTTGACGATGCGCGGAACCAAACGCATGAATTGGGCGATACTCCGGCGCCCGTATAGCTCGTGAGAAAATGGCTTGCCGAAATATTCGACGTATTGCTGACGTTCGATCAATGCGACCGGGACCTGCCGTGCGTCGACTACCGGCAGCGCGTAGAGCGCGGCATCAGTGAAAAATCGGGCGAGTACCGTCTGGCATGTCTCCTCGATTGGCAGGGGTGGAACGCTGCGGTAGACCTGCGCCACGGTAGGGCACTCGGGGCGCGAGCGGGCGTTGGTGTAGCGTAGACGAGTCAAATCCGCTCCTCGGTGGAGTGATGGGTACATGCGTTGCTCCGAACAAAGGCAGTTACGGCGAACTATTCGCGAACTTGAGGCCATAATTATTAAATTTCAATGACATATCTGTTACTTGGAGGGCGTCTTGGCGGAGAGGATCGAGCAAATTTCGCCTCCCGGTGGTTTGGTGTCGCCAGAACGGAGGTCTGGCCAGACCAATCGGGCGGACAATGGTTGAACCTCAGTTGAATTCTGCGAAATCAAGGAGCGAAATGGACCCGGCAAAAATTCTGGCCACGGGGCGCTTTTCACCCTGGGTCGAACCGTTCGTGCGCGCCGGCTTCGCTGTCGATGGTCCGCTGGCGGGCGTGCTGCGGCTGGTTCCGCCACAGGCAAGCGCGCGCGAGGTGTTGCTATCGGTCGGCGTGCATGGCGACGAAACCGCGCCCATCGCGCTCCTGGCTGCGCTTTTGCAAGAGTTGGCGGCGGCGCCGGCGCGCTTGACCTGCTCGCTACTCATGGTGGTCGGCAATCTGCCAGCGCTGGCCGCGAATAAACGATTCATCGAGAGCGACCTGAATCGACTCTTTCGGACCGATCTGGTGCCCCAGGGCGCGGAAGCGACCCGAGCGAATTTGCTGTGCCAGCTGGCGCGGGGGTTCTTTAAGGCCGCAGGGGGTGATCGTATCCATCTCGATTTGCATTCCACTATCCGGCCATCTATCTATCCGTACTTCGCGGTGATTCCGCATGCCAGCGAAAGCTTTCTCGCCCGATCCATGAGTGCCTGGGCCGCGCTCGGGGGTATGCAAGCGGTGGTCTTTAGCACCCTGGCTGCAGCGACCTTCAGCGCCTTTACCGGGCGAATTTGCGGCGCCGCCTCGGCTACCTTGGAACTGGGTACCCGGGCGCGGCCCGATGTGAACGCATCCGAAACGGAACCCTTCGTGCGCTTGCGGGAGGCGCTCGCCCAACTTCTGAGCGGTCGCGAGCCAGGGGCGACAGCTTTGCCACGACTGAAATCTTATATGGCTGTCCGTGAAATACCCCGTCGGTCGGAACACTTCGAGTTGGGCTTCGCCACCGACACGCCCAACTTCCACCGCTTTCACAAAGGCGCGAAGATTGCGCAGGACGGGGAAACGATTTACCTGGCCGAAGCGGACGGTGAGCGGATCTTGTTTCCGAACCAAGATGTCGCTCTGGGGCAACGCGCGGGTGTGGTCTTGCGGGAACTGCCCACCGCAGATGCGAGCTAGGCAGGGCGGGTCAACTCGAACACGGGCACTTGCGGAAAATTCCGCATTTTGAGCCTTCGGGCGTACTGGCGCGGAAAACGGTGGCAGAACAAATCTGCGAACACCGAAGTGGAAACGCTGGCGAGAGTGGGTGGCGAGGTGGCTTCCAGAGCACTCAACTTGCGGTTTTCATTAGAAAAAGTGAGCTAACCAGGGCGTGCGGATTCGACCTCGACCCGGCGCCTGTGGGCTAGGCGCATCGCAGCGGTTCCATACTATTCGGCACAAGCGTGACAAATCGCTCATTTTGGATTGTAATGAGCGGCCACCTGCTGGTCGTTTTGGGCGTCTGAAGATTGTTTGAACCTTGCGGCGATCGCCTGCAACTTACCGTCAAGCGCGATCGAGCGTGATGCCTGCCCTCAGGAGAGGTCTTTTTCAATACTTAGTTAGGAGAGAACCATGAAACTTACGATGAAGATCGTGTCCTTCGCGGTGGTGGCTGCTTTCGCCGGCGTCGCCGCGGCGCAAAGCCAGTCCAAAGTGACCGCCAGCAACATCAACCAGAACCAATCCGGCCTGCTGAACAAGCAAGAAATGGATCTGGGCAATGCCAAGGCGGGCGGCAAGACCAACGTGACCGCGAGCAACATCAAGCAGAACCAATCTGGCCTTCTGAACCAGCAGAAGATGCAAATTGGCAACGCCACGGGTGCCGGTAGCCAGTCCAAAGTCACCGCCAGCAACATCCAGCAGAACCAGTCGGGTCTCCTGAACAAACAAGAGATGAAGATTGGTAACGCTTCGGGCGGCGGCAAGACCAACGTGACCGCGAGCAACATTCGCCAGAACCAATCGGGTCTCCTGAACCAGCAGAAGATGGAAATCGGCAGCGCCAAGGGTTCCGGCAGCCAGTCCAAAGTGACGGCCACCAACATCCAGCAAAACCAGTCCGGTCTCCTGAACAAGCAAGAGATGCGCATCGGTAACGCGGCTGGCGGCGGCAAGTCGAATGTGACGGCCAGCAACATCAAGCAGAACCAGTCGGGTCTCTTGAACCAGCAGAAGATGAACGTCGGCAACGCCGAGTAATCGCAGCGACGGGCAGTACGGCACGGGGCAGTCTTGCCCCGTGCCGCTTTCGAGCAAGGTGATCAAGGCATTTTCAGGAGCATGAGATGAGCGCGAAATGGGGTTTGGCGACAGTTGCGACATTGGTGTTTTCGCTGGCGCAGGCATCCCCGCCGTCAGTGAATCCCGAAGGGCCCAGTCTCGAAGCCGAGACCATCGCCACGATCGTCAAAGAGAAATCCAAGAAGAGCACCATCGCCGAAGGCGTCGCCGCGAGCACGGACCGGAAGAAGACCGGTAGCAGTCAAGACTGCGGCAACGTCAATATCAACAGCAGTGCCAACCAGGACCGCAAGAGCGTCAGCGGCATGAAGGAAATGTTCGGCAAGCAGAGCACGACCATCGTGACCGGGCCGGTAATCAACATGGCCAATTGCAAGTGATATAGCCAATCGCGTTTTGTGCCTGCTGCCAAGGTCGAATCGACTGGGCGGCAGGAATGTAGGGCCGGTGCCGTTGCCGGCGGGGACCAAAAACTGGAAACAACGAGGATGAGATGCTGCGCAAAATGAGAATGATGCTTGCCCTGCCGCTGCTGCTAGTGGCGAGCGCGTGTGTGACCACCGAGGAGTCCGTCAAGAAGGACGCTGCCGAGAGCACCGAGAAATTGCGCAAAGGCCCCGAGCAAGCGCCGGTGCGCACGATCACCAATTTCACCGATTCGCTGCGCTGCATGGACAACCTGTTCATGATGTACGGCATCCGTGACGTGGTCGTGGTTTCGGAAGACCTCGATGACAAGACCAAGAAGGTCAGCGCCGGCACCAAGGATATGATGACCTCGGCCATCCAGGGAATGAGCCGGCGTAGCCGCGCGATCCGCATGATCGCCTACGGTGCCGATTCGGGCAACGTAATCGGAATGCTCAAGGAAATGGAGCGTAAGGTCACTGTGATGCCTCAGTTCGGCATTCGCGGCTCGGTTTCCCAGCTGGACGAGAACGTGGCCAAGAAGGTCGAGGGTGGCGGCATCGCCATCGAGCCGTTCATTGGCATCGGCCGTGCGGCAGTGGCGAGCACCACGATCCTCGGCATCGATCTGCAAATCCTCAGCACGGAAGATTTGTCCATCGTTCCGGGCGTCGTCTCCAGCAACTCGGTCGCCATTTACCGCTCGGGCTCCGGGCTGGAAGCCGAGGCGGGGTATAAGAAGTTTGGCATCAACTATCAGCAGAACCTGTCCAAAAACGAGGGAACGGCCCAGGCGCTGCGTACGCTGGTGGAACTGGCGGCCGTTGAGCTCTTTGGGCGGCTTACCAAAGTACCCTATTGGCTGTGCGTGAATGGCAGTACCAATGACGAGGGAGTCAAGACCGAAATCAGCGATTGGTACACCGGCATGTTCGCGCAGGCGGGTGAATTCGTCGGCTACTGGCAGCTGCAGATGCGTCTGCGCGGGCTATATCAGGGCGACGTGAACGGAGTGCCGGACGAAAACTTGACCAAAGCGATCATGGCCTACCGCGAGGCGCTGGGTCTGGAAAAGAACGCCAAGCTCGACTTGCCGTTCTTCACCGCCTACCTCAATGCCAATCACTATGAAGCCGCGCCCAAAGCGCAGGAAGCTCTGGCGCGTGCGCCTGCCGCTGCCGCGGCAGCCGCCGCTCAGGCCGCGGCGGACAAGAAACCGCTCAGCCTGAAGATCGCCTCTTCAAAGGGCAACAACCTCTTTGTGAAGGGCGAGGAGATCAAGCTGTCGGTGCTGCCCAGCAAGGACGCGCATGTGTACTGTTTCATGCAGGATGAGACCAAGGCCATCCAGCGTTTCTTCCCCAATCGCTTCCAGAAGGACTCACTTGTCGCCGGCGGGAGAGGCTTGGATTTGCCGGGTACCCAGAAATTCAAGATCAACGCCAATACTAAAGGCCTGCAAGAAACCATTGCTTGCTATGCCACGTCCCGCGACGTATTCGCGGATTTGCCGGCGTCCGTCGGCGCGGGGGATTTCGAGACGCTGCCGGTCAAGAATCTCGGCGATGTGAAAACCGCCTTCGACAAAGTGGCTGGCCAGAATGTGGCGGCAGCGAATTTCACCGTCCGTGTCCGATGAGGTCAACATGTTGAGAGTTTTTTTTGCCGCGGTATTCTGTTTGGCTGCCCAAGCGGCGTTTGCCGGGGCCGATGTGCAGGGCAAGTCCACCGTCGAGGTCGCTACCCCCAACACGCTGCTGGCGGAGAGTGGCCAGACCGTTCGCGATCAGCGACGGCTGCCCGGCCAGGTACTGCGCTGCTGGCAGGAAGGCCGGTTGGTCTATGAGGGTGGTGGTTTCAGGGGCGCCAGCGACAAGAACGGCGCCGCCATCAGCGTGCCGCGCTCCGGCGAACATACCGGCGTGACCGTGCTCGACCTCAAGCAGGGGATGTGCATCCTGTCCCCGAATTGAACTGTCCTGTGAACCAGACGCCTGGAGCGAGCAACTCATGAATGGTGATCGTGCTTGGTTGTGGACGGTAATCGGACTGGGGGTCCTGATGACGCAAGGCTTGAGCCATGCGGCCGCTGTCGAAAAGAAGACCGTGCCGACCCCCGGAGTGACGCGCATCGAGTTTGCGACACCCGGCGAGCTGCTCGTTAAGCAGGGCAGCGAGGAGAAGTTGGTGATCGAGGCGGAGCCCAAGGTCCTGGCGGCGCTTGATCCCGCGCAGAAGGGCGACACCTTGCGGCTGCAAAGCAAGGGCAGCTTCAAGACCGAGAAGGGTCTGAAGTACACCCTCACGATCAAGGGTTTTCGTAGCCTCAAGACCACGGGTAGCGGCAATAGCGAGGTCTCGAGCTTCGAGGGCAAGGAAATGGACATCACCGCGGCGGGCAGCGGCAACATCGAGCTCAAGGGGCTGATCGCCGAGCGCATGAGCCTGACGATCGCCAATTCCGGCGATATCAGCGCCAAAGGGCGGGCCAAGTCGCTCAGTGCCCGTATCGATGGGGCCGGCACGCTCGACGCCGCGAGCGTACCAGCCAAGACGGTGGAGGCGAAGCTCACCGGTTCCGGAGCGATCCGGGTACATGCCGAGGAGACTTTGAAGGCGAGCCTGAGCGGTGCCGGGAGCATCGAATACAAGGGCAAGCCCAAAATTACGCAGTCCATCAGCGGCGCGGGAAGTATCGATCCCATGTAAAGGAAAGAGGTGGCGTGATGAAACGAGTCTTAGTGCTTACCGGAGTTGCCAGTGTGGTGCTGGCGGTTTTCGCCGCGCCAGGAGCGATGGCGCAAGCCACCACGAATGCCCAGAATATCGACCAGAGCCAGGCCGGCTTGCTCAACAAGCAGACCATGGATCTGGGCAACACCAAGGGCAGCGCCAGCGGTAAGGTCAACGCCAGCAACATCAAGCAGAGCCAAGCCGGCCTCCTGAACAGCCAGAAGATGGCGATCGGCAACTCGCAGGGCGGCAAAACCCAGGTCAACGCCAGCAACATCAAGCAAGGGCAGGCGGGTTTGCTCAATAGCCAAGAGATGACAGTCGGTAACGCCGGGCAAGGGGGCCAATCCAAGGTCAACGTCAGTAACGTCAATCAGGGCCAGGCGGGTCTGCTCAACCGCCAGAAAATGGCGATCGGCAATGCCGACCGTGGCAAGTCCGATGTTACCGTCGGCCCGGTCAACCAGGGCCAGGCGGGTCTCTTGAATAACCAAGAGATGAATCTTGGTTCGGTCAGCGGCACGGGTCAATCGAAGGTTCGCGCTGGAACCGTCATGCAAGGGCAGGCGGGCTTACTCAATTCGCAGAATATGAACGTCGGCGGCGTCAGCGGCAGCGGCAAGAGTAACGTGCAGGCGGGTGCCATCATTCAGGGCCAGGCGGGCCTTCTGAATCGCCAGAACATGGAGCTGGGCAAAAGCAGTGGCGGCGGCCAGAGCAACGTCCGGGTTGGCGCCGCGGTGCAGGGTCAGGCTGGCCTGCTCAACAATCAGGACATGAAGATCGGTAACGCGTCGGGCAGCGGCAGCCGGTCAAATGTTGCGGTGGGTGCGGCGATCCAGGGCCAGGCGGGCCTGCTCAACAACCAGCAGATGCAGGTTGGCAATGCCTCCGGCGGTGGCCGCTCCAACGTTGCGGTCGGCACGGTGGTGCAGGGGCAGGCCGGTCTCCTGAACAATCAGCAGGCGAAGATCGGCAACGCCTCGGGCGGAACCTCCAATGTGGCCGTCGGCGCGGTGATTCAGGGCCAAGCTGGCTTGCTCAATAACCAGCAGGTTAATATTGGGAATACCTCAGGCGGAAGCTCCAATGTTGCCGTGGGAGCGGTGGTGCAAGGTCAAGCGGGGATGCTCAACACGCAGAAGGTCAACATCGGCAACAACTGAGTGGCTCGTGAGATCCGAGAGCGATCGGTTGCTCTTCGGCTTGAAGTCGCGATTGGCGCCCCGTCTGGGGCGCCATTTCTTTGCGTGGCCAAAATGAAAATTTCCGCCACGAAAGTGCGCCAGCGCTGCCAGAAACTCGCATTTCCCCCTAAAATGACGGACGAATGAACTCAGCGGGGCCGGGAGGCAACCCATGACTAAGCTGGCGGCGTACGACGAAGAACGGGCGCGAGCGCTTTTGCGGCAAGTTGCCGCGGGCGATCAGGCGGCGTTTCAAGTGTTGTACGGACTTCTCGCGAGCCGGATGTATGCGTTCTTACGGCGCATGCTTAGTAACCCGGCCACCGCCGATGAGGTGTTCAGCGATACGCTCTATGAGGTCTGGCGCATTGCCGGGCAGTTCCGGGGCGATTCGAAGGTCATGACCTGGGCTTTGGGCATTGCCCGAAACAAGGCGCTCATGGCGATTCGGGCCGCGGGAACGGTGGTGCATGAGGACATCGACGAGCACGGGGAATTCATTGATTCTGGGGTGCCCGATGGCTATGAGCAGTTTGCGCGCAAGGAGCTTCAGGAAATCATCGCGCGCTGCATGCAGCGCCTGTCGGACAAGCACAGGGAATGTATCCACCTGACTCACTTCGAGGACTGTTCCATGGCGGAAATCGCCAGCTTGCTTGGGGTGCCCGAAGGTACCGTGAAAAGCCGGCTTTCGCATGCACGGACTCAGCTCGCGGAGTGCGTCAATGCCGTAATGGGGCGATCGAAGCGTGAGCGTTAGCGGCTAAGGTGCCGGTATCTTCCTGCCAAGGAATTTTCGCAGATTCCCAAAGCAGTCGGAGGCCGGCAATGCCAAGCGGGAGTTGTGTCATGACCATGGACTTGGAAATTTGGAAAATCTTGCCTTGGGTTGCCAATGGGCGGCTGGAAGACGAGGAGAACGCGCGCCTTGCGGAAGAGCTTGCACGCCATGAGCAGCTGCGGCGCAGCCTCGATTGGGAGCAGGCGTTGCGCGACACGATTCGCACCGAAGCGGGGGAAATAGCCGTTCCGAAGCATATCCTTCCTCAAGTCCTGGCACGGATCGCTGGTGAATCGCGCGCCCGCGTGAACCGTCCGGCAACAGGCCAGTCCTGGTTGGGCAAGCTGTTTTCGGGTTGGCAGTGGACACCGCAACTGGCTCTGGCCTGCGGACTGGTGGTGTTGCAGTTCGGGGTCATCGGTTATCTCTGGCCCGCCCAAGAAGAGCCTGACACTTACGCCACGGTGCGCAATGTTGCACCGCCCGTCGAGGTACCCAAGACTTTCCTGCGCATCGCCTTTCAGGATGAGGTGACCGAGCGAGATATGCGCGATCTTTTGCACGCCGCCGGCGCCGAAATTGTCGCCGGGCCGGGGCAGATTGGCGACTACTACCTCTATGTCGCCCCCGAGTACATCGATCGCGTCGCCGAGGCCTTCATGTCCGACTCGCGCGTGGCCGGGCTGGAGCGTGTCGATGCGCTGCCAAGCAAGCACTGAGTATTGGCGCCATGCGGCGCCGTGGCTGGTGCTGTGGTTGCTGCCGTTTCTCGTCGCACAAGCCGCCTGGGCCGGCAATTCTGGACCCGAGGGTAGTCGCGCCGCGTTGGTGATCGGCAATGGAACCTATCGCGGCAGCCCGCTAGCCAACCCGGTAGGAGACGCGCAGGCGGTGGCGGCCAATCTGCGCCGCCTGGGTTTTCAGGTGACCTACAAGGAAAACACTTCGCGCCGCGAGTTGCTCGACGCGCTCCGGGAATTTGCGCTCAGCGCCTCCCATCACGGCGTGCGGCTCTTTTTCTATGCCGGCCACGGGGTGCAATCGCGCGGGCGCAACTATTTGGTCCCAGTCGACGTTCTGCTCACCGGCGAGGAGGACCTCCCGGCGCAGGCTGCGGATCTCACCGAGTTTGTCGAGCGTTTGGGAAGCGCCAAGAACGGACTGAGTCTCGTCGTGCTCGATGCCTGCCGCAACAACCCCTTCGGCAACCCAGCCATGCAAATCGCCGATGCGCGCAGCGCGCGCACCCGCTCATTGGCCACGGTCTCCGAGGGCTTGGCCCCGGTTACCGCCCCCAGCGGTGCCCTGGTGGCTTATTCGACAGCGCCAGGCGCCGTTGCGGCGGATAGCCCGGAGCGAAAGCATAGCGTGTATACCAAACATCTCTTGCAGTGGATCAACGTTCCCGGCCTGACGGTGGAGCGCATGTTCAAGAATGTGCGCATTGCCGTGGCCCTGGAGACGCGCCAGAAGCAGGTCCCCTGGGAGAGTAGCAGCCTGATGGGTGAATTCTGCTTTCAGACCCGTGCCGACGGCACCTGCGGCTGAATTCGACAAGCGCAAGGTGCGCTATCGGCAAGCAAGCCTAGAACTTGTAATTGGCGCCCGCCGTTGCCAGCGGGCGTGGCGGCAACCCGCTTTCGAATAGGTTGCGCATCGCCTGCAGTTCGGCCTCGGTGACGCCGAGAAGTGACGCGCTGAACATGCTCGGATCCGGCGTGTGCATCAAGAAGGCCTGCGCCTCGTTGGCGAGGAGTTCCCGATTGTTGGCGTCATAACCGCGCGCGGCGAGGAATCGTGTGAACTTTTCCCGCATTGCCGGAGTGAGCCCCTGCGACCAGAACCACTCGCAGTAATGCTGATAGGGCAGATCGGTGGCGAGCTTGCCGTGGGCGAGCTCGTGTTTCGCGATGGTTTCCCGCTGCGCCTGCGTAACCGAGCAGCCGCCGCAACCGGCAACACTGGAAGCTTGAGGGAAAGAAATGATGATGTGTTCGGGCGCCACCGCGCTCACCCCGTTGGCGTCCTCGCGCAGCACATTCCATGTGATCAGCCAGTCATAGAGCTGACGTTCGTCGGTCGTCAGCGCCTCGGCTTGGAAGCGGGCAGTGTTGAAGAAGCGCGCCAACTCACTGGCACGCAAGTTATTGCCTACGGTCAGCGACTCCAAGCTCGCCTTCGCTTGCTTGAGCCAGTTCTGCACCTCGGGAATGAGCATGAGACGCGTCTTTGGAGCATTGTGGCGCTCGATGAATAGCACAAGGCGCCCGAACATGCGGCCTTGGTCGCGAATATCGGGCATGTCGAGCACGATCACGCGGGAGTTATCCGCGAGGCGGTAGGCCATGCGCGACGCGCTGCGAGTGGCGAGGATCTCGGCAGCCGTGGCGCGTTTGAGTTCGGGCGCTCCGGCCGGTTTGAGATCCAGGCTGAGAGGCGGCTTGGCGTCGTCTGCGGCGGGTTTGAGTTCAACCGGTGCCATCTCCGGCTGGCTCCCGGGGCGTGCGTCCGCGGCAGGCTTGGGCTCAGGCGGGATGGGCGCCGCTGCAGGGCTACTGGGCGCGGGCTTGATTTCGGATTCGGCGCCGCCGGCACCGCCTTCGAGCGGCTTGGGCGCAGGAGTCTCGCCCGCGGCGGCTTCGCCGGTAATGGAACGGGTGGGTCGCAGGCCCTTGGGCAGCTCGGCTGGTGCCGGTACTGCCTCCGGAGCACCGGGGCGTGGCAAGGGCATGCTACGAGTTGTACCGCCCTTCGCCGTCGGCGGATTGGGAGGCGGAGCTGGGGGCTTCGCCTTTTCGTCGGCGTTGCCGGACTCGGGAAGGGTGACGCCGGATGGCGTCGGTGGGGTGGCTACCCGGGGCGGCGGCGCCTTTTCATCTGCCCAGACCGGCGTGTGTATGACGAGCGCAGCGGCGAGCGCTGCCCACAAAAGCGCCGGCCGCCCAGAGCGGGCAGCCGGTGCATGACGAACTGCGAGCGCGACCGAGGCCGGCTCGCAGTGCGGGAAGCGTGTCACCGATCAACCGTCGACGATGACTCGCACGCGGCGATTGACGCCGTCCTCAGGATTTTTCGGATCGGCGAGTTCCGTCGAACCTTTGCCCACCGCCTTGAGCTTGCTGGCTGGGACGCTCTGCTTCTGAGCCAGGAAGTCGCGGACGGTTTGTGCACGGCGAAGCGACAGCGCCTTATTGTAGGCGGAGTTGCCTTTGGCGTCGGTATGTCCCTCGAGCACGATGGTTTTCACCCCGGACAGCGAATCGGAGGTCAGCGCCTGCCCCAGTTGCACCAGAATCTCCTTGCCGTCTTCAGACAGACGCGCAGAATTGAAATCAAAGGGGATTTCCAGATCGACGGCGCGCATCGTGGTCTTTTCCACGGGTTCCGGGGCCGGGCCTTCGCTGTTGCCCAGCGACAAGCCGCGCGTCTTGGGCTTGGCGCCTTGCGCCGGTTGCAAAGCCTGGATGATCTGGCTGGCGGTCGGCTTGCCATGCAGTGCCACTTGGCCGACGGCGAGGGCAGGCAGGCACAGTGCTGCCGCCAATGCCGCTACCAGGCCGACGCGGCGCGGGGTGAAATCTGTTCTCATGTGCATCTCCTAATCGGGTGGACTGACAAAACCACGTAGCTAAGTTGCCACCGCTAGCGACGCGGTTCAGTCCGATTACTAAAAATGGGCGTTACATGCGAGTTTGCGCTTCCTCGGGCACAACAAGCAAGCGCGGCGTTTGCGAAAAACCTACGGTACGCGCCTTCTTGATCACCTGGGGTTTGGTATGGTCGAAAGCGTCGGCGTAATCGTTCACTTTCTTGAGTTGCGTCACATAGAGCTGAGTGAACATGCCCCCGCCGACATCGGGCATCTCCAGGGATTCTTCATTTTCCGAGGCCGACACGATGACGATGCGCGTCGCTTTGGCGTCTTTGGCTTTGGCGGCGAGTTCCGAGATCGACTCACTGCTCGGGGCCGTCTTGTACGCCACTTCCTGTTTGTATCGTGTTAGGGAGCGCGTGCGCGAAGGCAGGAAGCCGGGAACCTCGGTAAAGGTCTTGCCGCTGTAGCAGGTATCGAGCACGAGGACGGTGCGCACGTCCTTCAACACCATTTGCACGATGAATTGACCCATGTCTTCATCAGTGAGAGTGCTCGCCCGGTTGGTTACAGCCATGTCCAGCGAATCGCCTTTGCTGCCCGCCTTCTTCTTGGGGAACTCGGTATCGTAGAGCACTACGTCAAACTTGCCCAAGGCGTTGGGTAGGCCGTGGCTGGCAATGAAGATCACCACGGTATCGCCGGCCTCGGTCGTTTCCAGGAGGCGCCGCAGCGCCGCATGCACCGCTGGCGAATTGGCCTCTTCGTTGCGCAATAGAGTAATGTGGTCCGGTCTCACCTTGCCATCGGTGGCCAGCGTGTTGTAGAAGTCCTGCGCGTCCTTCGAGGCGAACTCCAATTGGTGCTTCTCGGGCAGATTTTTGAACTTGCTGGCACCGATCACCAAGCCGTGGGTCAGCGGGCCGCGGCGGCGCTCGCCGCGGGGCGGTTCATTCTGCACGGGTTTTCGCGGGGGATCGGCTGGCTTGATCGCGGTTCTCTCTGGCGTTGCCGCGGGCGGCTTGCGCAGCATTTTTCCGACCGTGGACGCGAAGGCAGTGTCGAACCCCTTGAGGCGGTACTTGATGTTGGTCGGCGTGGTGGGTGCCACGCGGCGCAACCCGAGAACTGCCCGTGCGGCGGAGAAGGCCGTTTCCACCTCTTCCCGATTTTCGTATTCACCGACCAATGTGGCACGACCGTCGGCAGCACGCGTGATGTCCGCGCCCTTCAGATCCAAGGACTGAAAGGCGCGGCGGATTTCAGCCAGATCGGTGTTGCTGACCTCAAGCGCTTCGCGCCCTTGAGCCCACAATGGCGCGCTGACGACGGCCACCAGGACCGCCAGCCAGCGCAGGCCGCGGGCGCTTACCATCTCACTTCTTCTCCGTCAGCTCGCGGGCAGCCAGCCAGCCGCTCATGCCTTTCTGGTTCTTGACCTTGACCCATTTCACCGCTTTGCCGCTCACTTTGATTTCAGTTTCGCCCTCGATGCGCACTTCTGTCTTCATCTGCAAGCTGCCGACGGACTTGCGCGGAGTCGCGGCCTGGTTGTAGAGCGTGACCGTGCGCTTGGTGACATGCGTAGCCGCGAAATCTTTGTCCGCCGCCTGAGTCTTGCCTGGTTCGCTGGCGATGGCGCGCGTTCCCACCCCAGCCGGCGCGGCGCTTGCCAGGCTGCCGCCGGCGGCGCTGAAGCGCTTGGGCCGATCCTGCGCGCGGAGCAGAGCGAAATCGACGTGGCGCGTCGCCTTCAGCTCGCCGACTTGCACGGTGAGTCGATAGCGCATGGGGACGGGCAAGGGCAGCGGCAGCTGTTTGCGCGGCGGAATCTGCAACTTGTGCCGGTAGGTGCCGCTCGGTCCCTGCTGGATGATCACGTCTTCCACGTAATCGTCCTTGCCTTCCTCGGCGATGGTCACCCAGTGCAACCGATCGCGGGGCATGTTGATCGCTTGCTCCAGGGGAATGGGCTGGCCCGAAGCATCCAGTACTGGCTTGTCGCTGGCGTCGGCCAAAACCAGGCGATCGTCGTCCAGGGCCTTGAAGCGCACGATTTCGACCTTGTGCCGTAACTTCGCCTTGATATCCTTCGCTGCGGGGTTGTCGTCACCATAGTTAAAGCTGAATTCCGGCACCGGCGGGCTTTCGTCGTTGCCTTCCACCTTGACGTCCAGGCGATCGAGCGCAAGGCCCTTGCGCCGTTGCGGCGGCGCGCTGGGGGTGCCGGCCGGGGCAGCGGGCTGTTGTGGGGGGGGCGCGACGACTTCCGAGGTCGAATACACGGCCGCGCATTTGCGCCAGGCGGTCATGCCGATCATCACGGTCGCCGCGATGCCGGCGGCGACGCCAACGGCGTTCGAAGTCCCGCGATGATCTGTGCCTTGCCGCGTGATCGCGGCGGCTAGCGCTCCGATGGCAATACCACCCACCGCCGCGAGCCCCAAGTTGGCGGCTATGCACTCGTCGAAACTCTTGAATGCCTTCTCCCCGGAAGGCATGTGGGTGCATGCGGCAACCTGGGCTACGATCAGCGACGCGGCGACACCACGACGAAGAACTTTCTCGGCCATCGGATAGGTCCCCCAAAAAAAAGCGCGGCGCCGCCAAGCCCGGCCGCCGTTTTCTTTACGTTGCAGATGCCATGCCAAAGTTCACTTGGCGCGGCGAGAGATTGGCAATTTAGCAGAACCTGGGCGGCTTTGGTATGGGCAGATTGCGCATTTTGGCGCTTCGGGCTGCAACCTCACACCGAGCTGGGTTATGCTTCCAGGGTTGGAAGAAGGGCAGGCCGGCAGAAGGTGCGCATCCTATATGCGCTGCGCCGCGGCGGGATCCAGTTGCGGTAGGGGAGGTTCCGTGGCCGCTTTGCCCGACTTCAGCCCGGAGGACGATTCATTATGAGGTATCTGCTGGCCCTGGATCAGGGCACGACCAGTTCTCGCGCCATTGTTTTCGATGAGGATGCCAAAATCGTGGCAAGCGCGCAGCGCGAGCTTACCCAGCATTTTCCGAAGCCGGGCTGGGTCGAGCACGACCCGCGCGAGATTTGGGAGACGCAAACCTCGGTGCTGCGAGAGGCGGTGCGGGTCGCTGACATCCAGGCGCGCGACATCGCCGCCATCGGCATTACCAACCAGCGCGAGACCACGGTGTTATGGGATCGGGCCAGCGGCGAGCCGCTTGCTCCGGCCATTGTCTGGCAGGACCGACGGACCGCTGACCGCTGTGAGGCGCTCAAGGCGGCAGGGCATGAGGCGATCTACCGTGATCGTACCGGCTTGGTGCTCGATCCATACTTCTCCGGCACGAAGCTCGCCTGGCTGCTGGAAGAAATTCCCGGGGCACGCGCGCGCGCTTGCCGAGGCGAACTCGCGTTCGGCACGGTCGACAGTTGGCTGGTGTGGAAGCTCACCGCCGGCAAGCTGCATCTGACCGATGTGACCAACGCGTCACGCACTTTGCTCTTCAACATTCATCGTGGCGACTGGGACGACGATCTGCTTGCGATTCTGGACATCCCCCGCGCGGTGCTGCCTACCGTCTGCCCTTCGAGCATGCCCTACGGGTACTGCTCCGCGGACATCTTGGGGACTCCGGTGTTGATCGGCGGAATCGCCGGCGATCAGCAGGCGGCTCTGTTCGGTCAGGCCTGCCATGCGCCGGGCATGGCCAAGAACACCTATGGCACGGGCTGCTTCCTCTTGCTACAGACCGGCGCAACCGCCTATCACTCGCGCCATGGGCTGCTGACTACCCGGGCCGCCGAGCTACCCGGCGCGCCGTGCTTTGCTTTGGAGGGCAGCGTCTTCATTGGCGGGGCGGTCGTGCAATGGCTGCGTGATGGCCTTGGAATCGTTCGGCAGGCGAGTGACATCGAAGCTCTCGCTGGCAGCGTGACCGACAGCGATGGTGTTTTCTTCGTTCCAGCTTTTGCTGGATTGGGTTCCCCTTACTGGGACCCTTATGCCCGCGGTGGCGTCTTCGGTTTGCATCGCGGCAGCACGGCCGCGCATTTGGCGCGCGCTGCATTGGAAGCCATTGCTTTTCAGTCTGCCGAGGTACTATTTGCCATGCAGGCCGATGCGCAATGTGCCCTGCGCGAATTGCGGGTGGACGGCGGCGCGACTGCCAACGACCTCTTGATGCAGATCCAGGCCGACCTTCTGGGCGTCCCGGTGCTGCGCCCCGAAGTCATCGAGACCACCGCGCTGGGCGCGGCCTATCTGGCGGGCCTCGCCGCGGGGGTATGGACGGGAAGCGATGCCATCGCGGCGCAGTGGCGGGTCGCCAAGCGCTTCGAACCCCGCATTTGCGCCGACGAGCGCGCGGCGCGCCTCACCGGCTGGCGCCGCGCGGTGGAGCGCGTGCGCGGCTGGGCCAAAACGGAGCCCAGTACTTCGCTCGGCTAGATCGGTCCCTGGAGATCCCGGCTCTCGGCAATATTCCTTTCGCCCGCGGCAATCCACTCGTGGATCAGCCGCTGGCCGACGGCAAGCAGAGTCGGCCCGATGAAAACGCCGATGAACCCGAATGCGGCGGCGCCGCCGAGAACCCCCAAGAAGACGAAGAGGATCGGCAAATCGCTGCCTCGGCTCATGAGCACGGGTTTGAGGAAGTTGTCGACGCTGGAAACCACCAGGGCGCCCCAAAGGACCAGAAATATCGCCCAGCCGGTGGCGCCCTGGTAAAACAGCCAGCCGGCTGCTGGTAACCAGAGAAGCACCGGCCCCATCGGGATTGGGGAGAGGAAGAAAGTGGCGATGCCCAGGAGCGTGGCGGCGGGCACCCCAGCCATCCAGAAGCCGATGGCGGCGAGTACGCCCTGCCCGAGGGCGGCCCCGAGTATGCCGTAGACTACGCTGCGCACGGTTCCAGCGGCCACACGCAAGAGGTGGCGGGCCTTGTCGCCACCAAGATGAGCCACCGCGGAATCGAGGCGGCGAGCGGCCAGTTCGCCGTCCCGATAGATGAAAAAGGCGATCAGTATCGACAAGCTGATCTGCGCCACGCCGTGCCCGAGCGTTACGCCACTGGCGACAAGAAAGCTGCGCACGGCCGGCAGCGTCTTCTTCAGCTCCTCGAGCAAGTGGCCGCTGTCGTGAGCGAGATCGTTCCAATAGGCCGCCAGGCGCTCGCCGATCCAAGGCAGTCCGGCAATCCAGGCCGGTACGTCGGGCAGGCCTGTCTTCAGGCGGGTTTGGATCATTTCCGTCAAAACCACGATATCGTCGGCCAAGGTGATCACGGCAACGACCAGTGGCGCCAGCAGTACCAGGGTGATCGCCAGAGTCATGGCGAGCGCCGCTCCGCTGGGCGAATCGCGCAACCAGGACTTGGCGCGGTTGCGTAGCGGCCAGGTGGTGTAGGCGAGGATCAGCGCCCACAGCGTGGCGATCAGGAAGGGCTGCAGCACCAGATAGCAGCCCATGATGAGTAGCACCAAGGCCGTGGCCGAAAGCGCGATTTGGTAGCCGCGTGCGCCAAGCGGCGCGGATTTGGGTCTAGGCATTTTCGGCTGCCAATCTGGAGAAGTCAGGAACGTGAATGTGCCGGCCCTGCACCCTTATGAGGCCGTCTTCGCTCAAGCCGTGAAGCACGCGGGAGAGCGTTTCCGGCGTGAGATTGAGTCGCGACGCAATCACCGTCTTGCTGGTTGGCAGGCAAATCTCCGCGCCGCGGAGGCTCCGCGCTTCGGCCCGTTGCAGCAGGTAGGCCACGAGCCGTTGGCGCGCGCTCTGCAGCGTGTACGCCTCGACATCGTGAATCAGGCTGTGCAGTCGCATGCTCATGCCTGCCAGCATTTTGCGGGCGAGGCGCGGATCGCGCGCCATTGCGGCGAAAAGCACTGCCTTGGATATGTGCACGGCGCTCCCCTCGGTGAGCGCCTGCGCGAAGACGGGGTAGGGCGCGTCCATGAACATCACCGCCTCGCCAAAGCTCTGTCCTGGACCCATGATCTCCAGCACCTTTTCTCCGCCTTGCTGGGAAGGCAGCGCCAGCTTGATCTGGCCGCGAATGATGCTAAAGAACCCAGTACTCGGATCACCCTTGGAAAACAAGATCTCGCTCCTCTTGAAGACGACTTCGCGGGCGCCTCGCTGGAGCGCTTCAATCTCTCCGGCATCGAGCTGCCGGCAAAGTGGCAGGCTGGTGATGGCAATCTGCAGGTGCGATATGGGCTCGGGCATGGCCGCGTGACAGTTCTCGTGACAGGGCGCCGGGCGAAGATTGTAGCATCGGCGCGGACACCGGCAGCTTTCCGCGGTGTTTTTGACGATCGTCAACATGGCCGGGCGCCCGCTCGCGGAAACTCCAAGCACGTCAACGTAGATGTTTCTTCTTGATCGCAGATCTCGTCCGAAGAGGGGGTTGTCTATGAGTAATCGTCGTTTTTCCCGCAGCATCGGTGCCCTGGCCGGTGCGCTTGCATTGGCGGGTACCGCCAATTTGGCGCAGGCCCAGCAGGCCGCTCCCGGAACCGCACCCGTGATGACGGCGCAAGAGAAGGAGCTCGGCAAGAAGATCTACTTCGAGCGCTGTGCCGGCTGCCACGGAGTACTGCGCAAGGGCGCAACGGGCAAGAACCTCGAGCCGCACTGGACTAAGAAGCTGCCCGATGGCACCACCCAAGAAGGCGGCACGCTGAAGCTCGGTACCGCGCGTCTGGACAAGATCATCGGCATGGGCACCGAAGGCGGCATGGTGAACTATGACGACATCCTCACCAAAGAGGAAATCGACATCATGGCCCGCTACATCCAGCAGGTGCCGGACATTCCGCCCGAGTTCAGCCTCAAGGACATGGAGGCTTCCTGGAAGCTCCTGGTGCCCGTCGACAAGCGGCCCAAGCAGCCAATGCATAAGATCAATTTAAAGAATGTCTTTGCCGTCACCTTTCGCGATAGCGGCGAGCTGGCGCTGATCGATGGTGACACCAAGAAGATTTGGCAGATCCTGAAGACCGGTTACGCTGTGCACATTTCACGGCTTTCTGCCTCGGGTCGCTACGTTTACACCGTCGGGCGTGATGGTTTGGTCACGCTGATCGACTTGTGGTTCGAGACGCCCACTACCGTGGCGACTATCAAGATGGGTTCCGATGCGCGCTCGGTGGACACCTCCAAGTTCAAGGGCTTCGAAGACAAATACCTGATCGGAGGCTCATATTGGCCGCCGCAGTATTCGATCATGCAAGGCGACACTCTGAAGCCCCTGAAAGTAGTTTCTACCCGCGGCATGACGGTCGACGGCGAATATCACCCCGAGCCGCGCGTGGCCTCGATCGTTTCTTCCCACATCAAGCCCGAATGGGTGGTGAACATCAAGGAGACAGGCCAGATTCTGTTGGTCGATTACAGCGACATCAAGAACTTGAAGTCCACCACCATCGAATCGGCTAAGTTCCTGCATGACGGCGGCTGGGATGCGTCGAAGCGCTACTTCCTGGTGGCCGCAAACGCCTCGCACAAGGTCGCGGCGGTCGATACCAAGACCGGCAAGCTGGCGGCCCTGGTCGACACCAAGAAGATTCCGCACCCCGGTCGTGGTGCCAACTTCGTGCATCCCAAGTTTGGTCCGGTGTGGGCCACGGGGCACTTGGGCGATGCGGTGGTGTCGCTGATCTCGACGCCGTCCGAGAAGAAAGAGTTCGCCAAGTTCAAGGGCAACAACTGGAAAGTGGTCGAGGAACTGAAGATGCCGGGCGCGGGCAATTTGTTTGTGAAAACTCATCCCAAGTCCAAGCATCTGTGGGCTGATTTGCCGATGAATCCCGAGCGCGAGAACGCCGAAGCAGTGTACGTGTTCAACATGAGCGACCTCGCCAAGCCGCCTGTCAAGATCGACGTGGCCAAGGACTCTGGCCTTCCCGAGACCAAAGCGCTGCGTCGCGCAGTCCATCCCGAGTTCAATCAGCATGGCGACGAGGTCTGGATATCGCTGTGGGGGGGCAAGACCAACCAGTCGGCGATCGTGGTCTATGACGACAAAACATTGAAGGTCAAGAAGGTGATCACCGATGCGAAGATGATCACTCCGACGGGCAAATTCAACGTTTATAACACGCAGTTTGACATTTATTGAGTGATGCGATCCGGCCCGCGGCAAGGCCGCGGGCCGGAATGATGGCGCAGTGCGGTTTTTTGCGGGGCGCCGCCTCTATGGGAAGCACCAATGACGTCTCAACCAACTCAGGATTCTCCGCCCAGCCTTTGGCGCAGGCTGCGCAGTCCCAGTGCGAAGTTCTCGCTGTTGACCCTTCTGCTCGTGGGCTTTGTGGGTGGCATCTTCTTCTGGGGTGGGTTCCACACCATCGTCGAAGCTACCAACACCGAGGCGTTTTGCATTGGCTGTCATGAGATGCACGACAACGTCTACCAGGAATACAAAAAGACCATTCATTATACGAATCGCACCGGGGTGCGGGCGGTGTGCGCCGATTGCCATGTTCCCAAGGAATGGGGACCGAAGATGATCCGCAAGATCCAGGCGACTCGCGAGCTCTATGGCAAGGTCACCGGATCTATCGACACCCGCGAGAAGTTCGAAGCCAAGCGCCTGCAACTCGCTGAGCGCGAGTGGAAGCGCATGAAGGGCAACAACTCACTGGAGTGTCGCAACTGCCACAGCCTGGTGAGCATGGATTCGGAGAAACAGAAGCCGCGCGCCCGCAAGTCGCATGAATTGGCGATCAAGAACAACGAGACCTGCATCGACTGTCACAAGGGCATCGCGCACCAAAAGCCTCAAGGCATGAAAGAGGACGACGAATAGGGCTGCGCCAGCGCGCACGCATCAAGGTAAACCGCATACGCACAGGAGCCGATCATGTTGAAAACCACTTTGTCGACCGCCCTCGGCGCAGCGCTAGTGTGGGGCATCACCCCCGCGCTAGCCGCTCCCGATTGGGGCAAGGTGCCGGCGAAGACCATCACCGTCTTCTACCCCGGCGTGTCGCCAATCGAATGGATCACCAAGGGCACCGAGCACGGCGGCGCGCGTGGCCTGAAGAAGGGCGAAACTTGCGCCGGCTGTCACGACGAAGAGGCCGCCGACATGGGCAAGAAGATGGTGACCGGGCAGAAGATAGAACCCAAGCCGATCAAAGGCAAGGCCGCGGCGATTCCGGTGAAGGTCCAAGCCGTGCATGACGGCATCCATCTGTACTTGCGGTTCACTTGGAAGCAGCCCGTCGGAGGCGCCGAGAAGATGGACAAGGACAACGCCGTCAAGCTGGCGGCGATGTTCGAAGACGGCAAGATCGAACGCGCCAGCCTTTCTGGATGCTGGGAAACCTGCCATCAGGACGCCCGCACCATGCCCGAGGGCAAGGACGACAAGAAAACGAAGTACGTCGCCAGTGGTGATCTCAAGGCCGGCAAGTTCTATGACCTGATTCAGTGGACTAGCAAAGGCGCCAAGCACGACGGCTACGTTGCCGACAAGCGGGTGATGGACGGCGGCAAAGCGTTGCTCGAAGCCAAGGGCGAAAAGAAGGGCGACGAATGGATAGTCACTTTCACCCGCAAGCTTGCCGGTGGCGGCGACGGTGATATCGCCATGGCTGCGGGCAAAACCTACAGCTTCGGTTTTGCCATTCACGACGACCATACCAGCGGGCGTTTCCACCATGTCTCTTTGGGCTACACCCTCGGTATCGACGCCAAGGCCGACGTGACTGCTGCCAAACAATAGCCAAGTGCATTTTGTCGCCAGGCAAGACGAGGCGCTTGCTGAACGGTGTGGCTTTGCGGTAACTGCCGACGTGCGCGTGATTCTTTTTCTGGCGTTGACTCTGTCGACCGGCGCGGTCTGGGCCACAGCTACGCATGTGGTCCGGATCCTAGACTATCGCTATGATCCGCCCCATCTCAAGATCAAGGCGGGTGACAGCGTGCAGTGGCGCAATCAGGAGAAGCGCGTGAGCCATTCCATTCTGTTCGCCGGTCCGGGGGGCTTCGAATCGGAACGCTTCTTTCCCGGCGAAAGCTGGCAACGTACTTTTGCCGAGCCGGGGCGCTATCCGTATAGCTGCGGCCCGCATCCGGAAATGAAAGGTTTGGTCGAAGTCGAGTGAACGCAAGTCGTAACTCCGCTCGTGTGGCTAAGACCCAGTGGCACGGTGGGTCTTAGCCGACGCCATCCGCAGCGCATGCGCTTTCGCCGGTACCTCAATCGCGATAGAATTCGGGCCTTCGCTGGTAGTGAGCAGGAATCTTGGGGCGCCGCAAATTCGGGCGCGCGAAGTCGAAACGGTCCCGATCGCTCCCGCGCGGTCGCGCCGTATTGCAGTCAACCATGATCCCGCAGCAGTCTTCGAGCTTCAGAGTAGCGATCGCTTGGTGCCGATTGGTCACCAGCTTGCTCATCGCGTTGCTGCTGTTCGGCGCTGCGCCTGCCGGCGCGGTGGAGTGGGCGAGCTTGGCTCCTCTGTTGCGCAGCTTTTTTCCGCAAGCTGATTCGTTCACTGAACCGGAAGGCACGCCACCCTCGGTGGCCGTGCTCGCCAAGGGCGAAACGGTCGGCTATGCGCTGCTTAGCATCGACGCGGTGAAGATACCGGCCTATTCAGGCAAGCCGATCACTACGCTGATCGGCCTCGATTTGCGTGGACGCATCGTCGGACTGCGCATCGTGCACCATGAAGAACCGATCCTGGGCGTGGGTATTACGCAAGAGCGCCTGGACAGCTACGTGGCGCAGTATCAAGGCAAGTCGGCTTTCGATAAGATCGTCATTGGTGGCGAACGTCCAGGCCACATCACCGTGGATGGCATCTCTGGAGCGACGATCACCGTAATGGTGCAGAACGCGAGTGTCATGCGTGCGGCCAAGTTGGTGGCCGAGGCTCGTGGGATCAAGCCGGAGGAGGTTCACGCAGCGACCGTGGGTGCTCAAGCCCCTGCACCGACTGCCGCGCCGCAAGCAGAAATGGTCGCGCCGCGTGCGACGGGTCAAGCAGAGGCCGGCCCGCCGGCGGCCGGCGCGATCGAGGCCGCGCCGGCCGGAACACCTCCCGCCCAACCCGCGGCAGCGACTAGAGGCAAGACGGCGAAGCCACAGGAACGCAGAGCGAAGCCGCGCGAGGTGCTGCCGGCGCCGGAGCCCGCCCTGATCGCGCTGCCGCCGCTCGATGGGCAACTGGAAAAAGCCACTCGGCCCGTTTCGAGCTTGGTCTTTCCCCTGCTTTTCGGGCGCGCCAGTACCGACGCTCAAACCGCGATGGAACCCGACTGGACGGTCATTTGGCGCGGCCGCAGTTTCGATATCGCGGTACTGATGGGGGGGCTCATTCTGCTCTCCTTCGTTTTAGTATTCCAGGATTGGCTGGCAAGGGATCCGCAGCTTCTGACGAGAGTACGTCTGGGTTTTCACATCTACACCCTGTTCTTCATCGGCTGGTGGGGTCTTGCCCAGCTCTCGGTGATCAACGTGCTCACTTTCGTCAGTTCGGTGATGCACGGCTTTCGCTGGGAGAGCTTTCTCATCGATCCGATGCTGTTCATCCTTTGGGGTTTCGTGGCGGTCACACTGCTGCTCTGGGGGCGAGGGGTTTATTGCGGCTGGCTTTGCCCTTTCGGTGCCCTGCAGGAACTGGTGCAGAAGGTTGCCCGCCGCTTCAAGGTTCCGGAAATCGAGTTCAGCGACGCGGTGCATGAGCGTCTGGTTGCGCTCAAATACATCGTGCTCATCCTCATCTTTGGGGTTTCCCTGCAATCGATTGCTCAGGCGGCTTGGTATGCCGAAGTCGAGCCCTTCAAGACGGTCATTACCATGCGCTTTCAGCGGGAGTGGCAGTACGTCCTTTATGCTCTGGTGCTGATCGGACTCGCGGCGGTGAACCGCAAGTTCTACTGCAAATACGTTTGTCCGCTTGGTGCGGCCCTTGCCATCCCTGGGCGCTTTCGCCTGTTCGAATGGTGGCTGCGCCGGCGCAAGGAATGTGGCAAGCCGTGCCAAGTGTGCGCCAAGCGCTGTCCAGTCGGCGCCATACGAACAACCGGGGAGATCAACGCCAACGAGTGCCACTACTGTCTCGATTGCCAAGTGATTTACTACAACGATCAAGTTTGCCTGCCGCTGATCGATCGACGCAAACGCCGCGAAGCGCAAATGCAGCGGGTCAAGGCGGCCACCGCGGAAGCGGCGGAGGCTGCGCCGGCGCCTCTGGCCGTGCCGAATTCAGGCGGGAGCGTCGGAAAGAGCTCGGCGTGATTTGATTGATATCAAAGCGTTTGTTCGCCTGGTTCTGGTCTAATCGGGAAGTTTGTTTACAGCAAGTCAACCGAGGAGATGTCGATGTTCATCCGCAAACTGCTTCTGAGCGCAGGCGTTGCACTGGTCGCCGCATTGCCAGCTCTGGCGGTCGCGCAAGCGCAACCCCAGCCCAAGCCGGCGGATCACCCGGGTACTTTGCCTGGTGATCTGCGTTATCGCGGCGCGCCGACGCTGATCAAACCCGAAGAAGCCAAGGAGACGATTTCCCCAAAGGCGCCTCCGGTCACCGCCGAAGAATTCGTTCGCGCCAAGCAAATCTACTTCGAGCGCTGCGCCGGATGTCACGGCGTGCTACGCAAGGGCGCCACCGGCAAACCCCTGACGCCCGACATCACGCTCCCCAAGGGCACTGAGTATCTGAAGGTCTTCATCGCTTACGGTACCCCCCAGGGCATGCCCAACTGGCAAACCTCGGGTGAACTGTCGGAAAAGGACGTCGACCTGATGGCGCGTTTCCTGCAGCATGAGCCGCCCCAGCCGCCCGAGTATGGCCTGAAGGAGATGAAGGCCTCTTGGAAGGTGCACGTGGCGCCGGAAAAGCGCCCGGCCAAGAAGATGAATAGCCTCAACCTCGACAACCTGTTCTCGGTCACGTTGCGCGACGCGGGCAAGGTTGCGCTGATCGACGGCGACACGAAGAAGATCGTCACCACCGTCGAGACGGGTTACGCGGTGCACATCTCGCGCATGTCCGCTTCCGGCCGCTACTTGTTCGTCATCGGCCGCGATGCCAAGGTCGACATGATCGATCTGTGGATGGAGAAGCCCGCCGTGGTTGCCGAAATCAAAGTCGGCCTCGAAGCGCGCTCGGTGGAAACCTCGAAGTACAAGGGCTTTGAAGACCGATACGCGGTGGCGGGTACGTATTGGCCGCCGCAATTCGTGATCATGAAGGGCGACACCCTCGAGCCCTTGAAGATCGTCGCTACGCGCGGCATGACCGTGGGCGAGCAGGAATATCACCCCGAGCCCCGCGTCGCCGCCATCGTGGCGAACCATCACAAGCCCGAGTTCGTGGTCAACGTCAAGGAAACCGGCAAGGTGCTGATGGCCGACTATTCCGACCTCGAAAATCTCAAGATCACCGAAATTGCCACGGCGCGCTTCTTGCACGACGGCGGCTGGGAATCCTCGCAGCGCTATGTGCTGATGGCGGCCAACCAGTCGGACAAGATCGTGGTTATCGACACCAAGAAGGGCAAGCTCGAGGCCATCGTTCCCGTCGGCAAGATCCCGCACCCCGGCCGCGGCGCCAACTTCAAGCATCCGAAGTTCGGCCCGGTCTGGGCGACCGGGCACCTCGGCGACGAAAGCATCAGCTTGATCGGCACCGACCCGGTCAAGAACAAGCAGCATGCCTGGAAGGTGGTGCAGACGCTCAAGGGCCAAGGCGGCGGGTCGGTTTTCATCAAGACCCATCCCAAGTCCAAGAACCTCTGGGTGGATACCACTCTCAACCCCGATCCCGCGGTGAGCCAGTCGATTGCCGTGTTCGACATTAACAACCTCGACAAAGGCTATCAAGTGCTGCCCATCGCCGAGTGGGCAGGTGTGGGTGAAGGCGCCAAACGTGTTTTGCAGCCCGAGTACAACAAGGCGGGTGACGAGGTCTGGTTCTCGGTGTGGAGCGCCAAGAACCACCAATCTGCCATCGTCGTGCTGGATGACAAGACGCGTAAGCTGAAGGCCGTGATCAAGGATCCTTCGCTCATCACCCCTACCGGTAAGTTCAACGTCTATAACACCCAGAAGGACGTTTACTGATCCAAAGCGGATCTGCCGGGCCGTCAGGCCTGGCATGCTCGACCAAGCCGGCGGAACTGCGGGTTGTTTCCCGCCATCCGCCGGCTTTTTCTTGGCGCCCCTGGTTTTGTAGAAGCGCCGCGGTGAACGCCAAGCACTCGCCCCGGTCTGAACTGGTCATGATTCCATCCAAACCCCATTGCTTTTGCGGCCTTGCCCTGCTCGTTGGTTTGGCCTTGATCAAAGTCCAGCCCGCTCATTCGGGGCAAACTTCATCCGTTCCAGTTCCCAGCGCGGCGCGACAGATCGAGCTGGTGAAGCTGGTGCGTGAAGATTGCGGTTCCTGCCACGGCCGCACGTTGAAAGGGGGCTTGGGGCCTTCTCTACTCTCCGAAGATCTACGCGATTTGCCGCCTGAGGCGCTGCGCGAAACCATCCTGCGGGGGCGAAGGGGTACGGCCATGCCGCCTTGGCAACAGTTCATCGACGAAGCCGAAGCGGCTTGGGTCGTAGAGAAGCTGCAAGAGGGGTTTCCGGATGTCCAGTGAGAGATTCAAACTGTTTGCCGCGTTTGTGCTCACCGCTGGGCTAGGGGGCTGCCAAAGCGTCGCCCCCTGGCCTAGCGTGGCTTTGCGCGGAACGGGCGATCTGGGAGTGATCATCGAGCGTAGCGCCGGGGCGGTGCAAGTCGTCGATACCAGCGCCCGTCTGAGCTTGGGGCGAATCACTGGTTTGGGCGACCTTTCCCACGCCGCGGTGGTGTATTCCCGCGATGGCCGGTACGGTTATGTTTTTGGCCGCGACGGTGGGATTACCAAGGTCGATTTGCTCACCCGAAGTATCAGCGCGCGTATCATGCAAGCCGGCAACAGCATCGGCGGAGCGATCTCTCAGGATGGCCGCTGGGTGGCGGCGCAAAACTACAGCCCCGGGGGTGTCAAGGTCTTCGATGCGCGCAGCTTGCAGCTGGTTGCCGACGTGCCGGCCGAGTACTCGCCAGGCAAGTTTTCCAAGGTCGTGGGACTGGTCGATGCCCCGGGCAATCGCTTCGTCTTTTCGCTCTTTGACGGCGGCGAAATCTGGGTGCTCGATCCGGGGCTGCCGGTGGGCCGCCAGGTGACGCGCTATCGTGACATCGGGCGCGAGCCCTATGATGGCTTCATTACCCCGGACGGGCGCCATTACATCGCCGGTTTGTTTGGCGAGGACGGTCTGGCGATGTTGGACTTGTGGTATCCGGATGCCGGGGTCCAACGCCTGCTGCCTGATTATGGTCGTGGCGAAGCGAAGCTTCCGGTGTATAAGATGCCACACCTGCGCGGCTGGGCCGTGGCCGGAAGGCGCGCGTATTTGCCAGCCATTGGCCGGCACGAAGTGCTGGTGGTGGACACCGCGACTTGGGCTGAGGTGGGCCGCATCAAGGTTGCCGGGCAGCCGGTATTCGCCGTGGCGCGCCCCGACGGACGGCAGGTGTGGGTCAACTTTGCTTTTCCCGACAATGGCAAGGTGCAGGTCATCGACACCGAGTTGCGGCAGGTAATCGATACGCTGGAACCTGGTCGCGCCGTCTTGCATCTCGAGTTCACGCCGCGCGGCGGCGAGGTCTGGATTTCCTCGCGTGACGACGATCGCGTGGTGGTATACGACACGGCGACGCGCCAGCCCACCGCCAAGCTGCCGGCCAAGCACCCCAGCGGAATTTTCTTCACCAGTCGCGCGCAGCGCATGGGATTCTGAGTGTGCCGCTAGCCGCCCCCCAGATCGACCAGCTGCGTAATGCCTTCCAGCGTGGTTTTCCGCTGGTACCGCGGCCGTTCGCCGCGATCGGCGCGCAGCTCGGCGCTGATGAGGGTGAGGTGCTGGAAGCCTTGACGCAGGGACAAGTCGAGGGTTGGCTGAGCCGCGTAGGCCCGGTCTTTGCGCCCGGCCGGGCCGGGGCGAGTACCCTGGTTGCTATGGCGGTGCCGCCGGGTGAACTGGCGCGTGTCGCGGCGTGGGTCAGCGGTTTTGCGCAAGTGAACCACAACTATGCGCGTGAACACCGCTATAACCTCTGGTTTGTACTCACCGCGTCTGATGCCGCCGAATTGCAGGCGGTCCTCGGCCGGCTGCGCGAAGGCGGCGCCTTCCCCGCGCTGGATTTGCCGCTGCTCGAAGGTTTTCACATCGATCTCGGTTTTGATCTGGGTAGTGGCGCGCGGGGGGCGCCGCGCGCCGAGGGTGTGCCTGGCGAGCCCGATGTCCTGGACTCTCGACAGCGGGCCTTGCTCGCCGCTTTGCAGAGCGGGCTGCCGCTCGTCCCCGAACCATTCGCCGCAATTGCCGCTTCGATCGACTGGAGCGAAGGCGAAGCGCGCGAGCAGGTCGGCGTCTGGTTGAGGAGCGGGCTCATCAAACGATTTGGCATCGTGGTGCGCCATCGCGAACTGGGCTTCGCGGCCAACGCCATGGTGGTCTGGAATCTCGCCGATGAGGTGGTGCGACGGGCCGGGCAGGCGCTTGCTGCATTGCCCTGGATTACTCTGTGCTATCGGCGTCCGCGCCGCCTGCCCGATTGGCCTTACAACCTTTTTTGCATGATCCATGGACGTGATCGCGCCAGTGTGCTCGGCCAGGTTGAAGAGGCGGCGCGCCGATGCGACCTGGCCGAAGTTGAGCGTGCCGTGCTGTTCAGCACCCAGTGCTTCAAGCAGCGCGGCGCGATCTATCAGCCGGAGGGCGCGTTCCATGGCTGAACGTTGCCCCGTGCTCGACGAAACCGATCGGCGCATCATCAATGCCTTGCAGGGCGGTTTCCCGATCTGCGCAGAGCCCTATCGGGCGGTGGCCGAAGGCCTGGGTCTTGCCGAGTGCGAACTACTGGAGCGTATCGAAGGCATGCTGGAACGCAAGGTGCTCACGCGCTTTGGTCCGATGTACCAAGTCGAGCGCATGGGTGGTGCCTTCGTTCTGGCGGCCATGTCGGTGCCGGAAGAGCGCTACGGGGAAGTCGCCGCCGCGGTGAACGCGCTGCCGCAAGTGGCACACAACTACCGTCGCGAGCACGCGCTCAACATGTGGTTCGTGCTGGCTACGGAAACGCCCCAAGGCATTGCCGCAGCCATCGCCGCCATTGAGCGCGCCACCGGACTGCGCGTATTGGCGTTTCCGAAACTGCGCGAGTACTTCGTCCAGATGAAGGTAACGGCATGAGCGAAGGCGGCGGCATGATCCACAGACCGGAGCGGGCGCAGCCCGCGAACGCCCATCACCCCCTCCCGCGGGGAGGGGGCTGGGGGGAGGATTTCATCGCCCCCGCTCGGCCGCCCGAAGGGGGCGGAATCCACAGACCGGAGCGGGTGCAGCCCGCGAACTTCCATCACCCCCTCCCGCGGGGAGGGACGGGGAAGGTGCGCCAGTGAACCCCGTGCTCGACGCCGATGACCGCCGCGTGGTGCTCGCCACCCAGTCGGGTTTGCCCCTGGTGCCGCGACCCTATCACGCGATAGCGGAGCAGCTAAGTCTGCCGGCCGCAGAGGTGATGGCGCGCTTGGCGCGCCTGGTCGAGATGGGCGTCATTCGGCGCATCGGTGCGGTGCCCAATCACTACGCCCTAGGTTATACCGCCAACGGCATGTGCGTGTGGGACGTGCCCGACGAGCAGGTCGATGCCTTGGGCAGAGTCGTGGGACAGTTGCCTTTCGTTACCCATTGCTACCGACGCCTCCGTCATCCGCCGCAATGGCCGTACAACCTCTTCGCCATGGTTCATGGCAAGAGCCGAGACGAGGTTGAGGCGCGGGTGGCCGAAATCGGCAAGATCCTGGGGGACGCCGCACGCGCGCATGAGGTGCTCTACAGCAGCCGCATCCTAAAAAAGACGGGCTTGCGGCTCGGAGGCGGGTGATGTTCCGCATCTCCCAATTCCTCGACGAAGTCGCCCAACCTACGCCGCTTGCGCCAAAGCGCGAGCCGCCGGGGCCGGTGGTGATTTGGAACCTCATCCGCCGCTGCAACCTTACCTGCAAGCATTGCTACTCTATTTCCGCCGACAAAGACTTCCCGGGTGAACTCAGCACCGCGGAAATTTTTTCGGTGATGGACGACCTCAAAGCTTTCGGCGTGCCGGTGCTGATCCTTTCCGGCGGCGAGCCCCTGCTGCGGCCCGATCTTTTCGACATCGCGCAGCGTGCCAAGGCGCTGGGGTTCTATGTTGGGCTGTCTTCCAATGGCACGCTGATCGACGAGCGCAGCATCGAGCGCATTGCCGCGGTCGATTTCAACTACGTCGGCATCAGCCTCGATGGCATTGGCGCCACCCACGACCGATTCCGGCGTATGGCCGGTGCTTTCGAGAAATCCTTGCGGGGCATCCGGTTGTGCCGCGATGCCGGTCTCAAGATCGGTGTGCGTTTTACCATGACGCAAGACAACGCCGCCGATCTGCCGGCTCTCCTGCAACTCGTGGAGGACGAGAAGATCGACCGTTTCTATTTCTCGCACCTCAATTACGCCGGGCGCGGCAACAAGAACCGCAAGACGGACGCGCATCACCAAATGACGCGCACGGCCATGGCGCTGCTGTTCGACACCTGCTGGGCCTATCGCCGCCGCGGCTTGCAGAAGGAGTTCACCACCGGCAACAACGATGCCGACGGCGTCTACTTCTATTACTGGGTGCTGCGGCATTTTCCGGAACGGGCCCAACATCTCAAGGCCAAGCTCGAACAATGGGGCGGCAACTCCTCAGGCGTGAACGTGGCCAACATCGATAACTTGGGCCAGGTACATCCCGATACCATGTGGTGGCACCATAACTTGGGGAACGTGCGCGAGCGGCCCTTTTCGGCGATCTGGACCGACACTTCCGATCCCATCATGGCCGGGCTCAAGGCGCGGCCGCGTAAGGTGGGCGGCCGCTGCGGCGTTTGCGTTTTTTTTGGCATCTGCGGCGGCAACACGCGGGTGCGGGCACAACAGCTCACCGGCGACCCTTGGGCGGAAGATCCGGGCTGTTATTTGACTGACGAAGAGATTGGGCGCCAGCCCGAGGGTTAAGGTTATGACGCGGAGCGTGCGCTGGATGGCGGCGGTTGCGGTGCTGTTGGGCTGGAGTGTGCTGCTTCACGCCAACCCCGTGCATGGGCTCTATCAGACGCATTGCGCGTCCTGCCACGGTGCGGACCGGCTGGGCGGCATGGGGCCAGCCTTGCTGCCGGAGAACTTGGCGCGGCTCAAGAAGGCCGATGCCATCGCGGTGATTCGCGAATCGCGCCCGGCGATCCAGATGCCCGCGTTCAAGGATCAGCTCAAGCCGGAAGAAGTTCAGGCGCTCGCCGATTTCGTTTATACCCCAGTGCTGCCGGCACCGCGCTGGGGTGAAAAAGAAATTCGCGCCTCGCGCCTCGTCCACCATGCCCCAGGGACTTTGCCTGGCGCGCCTCAATTCAAAGCGGACATGATGAATCTCTTCGTGGTGGTGGAAGGGGGCGATCATCACGTTTCCATAGTCGATGGCGATACCTTTGAACGCATCCACCGTTTTCCCTCGCGCTATGCGCTGCATGGCGGACCCAAGTTCACTCCGGATGGGCGTTACGTCTTTTTCGCTTCCCGTGATGGCTGGATATCCAAGTTCGATTTGTGGAATCTGAAAGTCGTCGCGGAGGTGCGTGCCGGGATCAACACCCGCAATGCCGCGGTGTCGGGCGATGGCAAGTATGTCGCGGTGGCCAATTACTTGCCCCACACATTGGTCATCCTCGATGCCGATCTGGCGCTCGTCAAAGTGCTCGAAGTGAAAGATCGGGAAGGCAAACAAAGCTCTCGCGTTTCCGCGGTGTATACCGCCGAACCCCGCCAGAGCTTCGTCGCCGCCTTGAAAGACGTGAAAGAAGCCTGGGAGGTGAGTTACGACCCCAAGGCGCCGGAAATTCCCGCCGGTTACATTCATGACTACCAGTTCCGTGAGGGCGCCTTCGTTCCGGGCTTCCTCAATGCCCGCCGCTCCATCCTGGACGACTACCTCGATGATTTCTTCTTTACCCCGGACTATCACCAAGTGATGGGCGCGAGCCGCGAGGCGGGTAAGGGTCAGGTGGTGCATTTGGATGTGCGGCGCAGCATCGCCAAGCTGGAACTGCCGGGTATGCCGCACCTCGGTTCGGGCATCACCTTTATGCATCAAGGGCGACGGGTGATGGCCACGCCCAATCTCAAGGAGGGCACGGTGAGCGTCATCGATTTGAAGGATTGGAAGACCATCAAACAAATCAAGACCCCCGGCCCCGGTTTTTTTATGCGCAGCCACGAGGCTTCGCCCTACGCTTGGGTGGATTCGATGATGAGCCGCGAACACAAGGACACGCTGACCGTCATCGACAAGACCACTTTGGAAGTAGCCGTTGCGATCAAGCCTGTGCCTGGCAAGACCTTGGCTCACATCGAATTCACCAGAGACGGGCGCTTTGCCCTGGCGAGTCTATGGGAGACCGACGGCGCGATCATCGTGTTCGATGCCAAGACCCTGAAGGAATTCAAACGTATTCCCGCCAGCAAGCCCGTGGGCAAATATAACGTTTGGAACAAGATCACCCGCTCCGAGGGGACGAGTCACTGAATGGCTCACGCAGCATTTGCTCGACAAGGGCCGTGGTGTCGCTTGACGTCAGTCAAGGATAGTGTCAGCACCGGTCGGGATAATGGCTCAATCGAATTCCACACGGAGCAAGAAACATGAGCGACGTCGTCCACGTCATGGGCGAAGACCACAAGGCCTGTGACGATCTTTTCGAGCAAGCCGAGGCGGCCGCCGGCTCAGGCGACATGGCCCAATGCGCGGAGCGTTTCAAACGGTTTCGCGGCGCCTTGCTGCGGCACTTTCGCCAGGAGGAAGAAGTGCTTTTCCCAGGCTTCGAGGAAGTCACTGGCAACACCATGGGTCCCACGCGCATGATGCGCCAGGAGCATGAGATGATGCGCGAGCTGGTCGAGCGCATGCAGATGGCGGTGGAAGCCGGCAGCGCCGAAGAATATCTGGGTGCGGCCGATACCCTCATGGTGCTGATGCAGCAGCACAACATGAAAGAAGAGGGCATCCTTTACCCCATGTGCGACAGCGTGCTGGCGGACCAATGGGGCGAGTTGCACATGAAAATGCAGGACATCAGCGGCGAGTGATTCGCCATGGGCCAGACGCGCACCGTCGACGGCCGTGACCTGCCCGCACCCGAACCCATGGAGCGGGTGCTGGAGGCCCTGGACGGACTCCCCGCCGGTGACACGGTGCGTTTTTTGATTCACCGCGAGCCGTTCCCGCTCTACGACCTCCTGCGGCGCAGCGGCTTCGTCTGGCAGACTGAAGCCCAGGACGACGGCAGTTTCGTCATGGTCATCCGGCACGCCCGATGATACTGGGTTCCGGACTTTCCTTCGATCAGGCGCCGCCGTTGGCGGTGCCGTTCCGTTTCTTTTTGTTGGCGCCATTTTTTCTTTTGGCCTCCGGGGCGCTGATGCTCGCGCTGGGGCCAGCGACGCTCTCCTCTCGTTGGGCGCCTGAGACCTTGGCGCTGACTCATCTGGTGACCCTCGGCTTCATTGCCCAAACCATGATCGGCGCAGTGCTGCAAGTGCTCCCGGTGATTGCGGGCAGCCCGGTGGAGCACCCGCGCGGGGTAGCCTGGGTCACGCTGCTGGGCCTCAATGGTGGCACGCTACTGTTGGTAGCGGGTTTTCTCGCCGGTTCACCGCCTGCCTTGCAAGCCGCCGCGGTGCTGCTGGCCTTAGGCTTAGGCACCGTGATCGTGGCCGGCGCCTGGGCCATGTTGCGCGCCAACGCCGCGCCTTCGCCCACGGTCTTCGGTGTGCGCTTGGCCTTCACGGGATTGGTATTCACCCTAGTGCTGGGGGTTGTCCTCGCCTGGGCCTTGGCGACGGGCTTGCCGCTGCCGCTGCAAAAAGTGGTGTCGGCGCACGTATCCTGGGGGCTTTTCGGCTGGGTGCTGGCGCTGGTGGCCGCGGTGGCCTATCAAGTGGTGCCGATGTTCCAGATGACGCCGGCCTACCCACAGTGGCTGAGCCGGTGGCTACTGCCTAGCCTATTCGCGGCGCTACTCTTGCGGACCGCGGCGGAGTTGAGCGGGGTGGCCGAGGTCGTGCTCGCGCTGATCGAATTGGCGCTGGCAGCGTTGGTGCTCGGCTTCGCCGGGACCACGCTCTGGTTGCAGCACCGGCGCCGGCGTCGCCTGAGAGACGCCACGGTGATGTTTTGGCAGCTCGCCATGGCGGCACTGCTTTTGGCCGGGGCCTTGTGGCTGACCGGCTTATTGCTGCCCGGCCTGGCCGACGATCCGCGTTTCGCGCTGGCGCTGGGCGCGCTCATGCTGGGCGGCTTCGCGCTCTCGGTCATCAACGGCATGCTCTACAAGATCGTGCCGTTTCTGGTCTGGTTCCACTTGCAAGCGCGCGGACCGGGGAAGAGCCCTTTGAAGAGCATGAAAGACGTGCTGGCTGACAAGATGGCGTTGGGGCAATGGCGGGCGCACGCCCTGGCTCAGATCCTGCTCGTCGCAGCGGTGCTGGCGCCGCAGTGGTTTTTTTATCCCGCCGCTGCGCTGGCCACGTTTTCCGCGGCCTGGCTCACTCGCAACTTGTTGGTCGCAGTGGGGGTCTATCGTCGTGCCCTGCTGCCGCAAGGTTCTCCTGCATGAGAGGCTTCTGACCATGGATCTTCTGCCTGCTTTCGTCAACGTACGCGGTGCCCGCGCCTTGGTCGCGGGGGGCAGCGATGCCGCGGCCCGCAAGGTCGAGTTGCTGCTGCGCGCTGGGGCCAAGGTGACCGTATTCGCGGCCGAGCTCTGCCCTGTGCTGGCGGACCTCGCCACCACACGCGTCATCGAGCACGTCGGCCGGGCGCCCGAACCCGAGGAAGTGGCCGCTGCCGCCCTGGTCTTCGCCGGTGATGCCGACGCCGCCATCAACCGACGCATTGCACAATGGGCGCGGGGCCAGCGCGTGCCGGTGTGCGTGCTGGGCGACCCGGAAGCTTCGAGCTTCGTGGTGCCCGTGGTGATCGATCGCTCGCCCATGGTCATCGCCATCTCTTCGGGCGGCGCCTCGCCGGTGCTCACCCGGCTTCTGCGCATGCGGCTGGAAGCGCTCATACCCGCCGGATTCGGGCGACTGGCGGCGTTTGCCGCGAGCTTTCGCGATCGCGTACGGCAGCGGCTCGCCGATTACGGCCAGCGGCGCAAGTTCTGGGAAGAAGTGCTGCAAGGGGCGATTGCCGAAAAGGTTTTCTCGGGGCAAGAGGCCGCGGCCCGCAGCGCCCTGGAAGAGGCGCTTGACGCGGCTCGGGCCGGCGCAAGGCCCCGTGGCGAGGTGTATTTGGTGGGCGCCGGACCCGGCAATCCCGATCTGATGACGTTTCGTGCCATGCGCCTGATGCAGCAGGCCGACGTGGTGCTGCACGACAACTTGCTGGGCGACGGCATTCTCGAACTGGTGCATGCCGATGCCGAACGTATCTACGTCGGCAAGGAACGCGGCAATCATTTCTTGCCGCAAGAGGAAATCAATGCGCTGATGGTGCAGCTAGCCCTGGCCGGCAAGCGCGTGCTACGTCTCAAGGGTGGTGACCCCTTCATGTTCGGTCGCGGCGGCGAAGAGATCGAAACCCTGGTGGAATACGGCATCCCCTTCGAGGTCGTGCCGGGCATCACTTCGGCGGCAGGTGCGGCCTGTTATGCCGGTATTCCACTCACCCATCGCGATTACGCGCAAAGCTGCGTCTTCGTCACCGGGCACAAGCGCGACTTCAGCTGCGATCTCGATTGGCCCGGACTCACCCGGCCCAGCCAAACCGTGGTGATCTACATGGGGTTGTCGCGTTTGGCGGAAATCGCCGAGCAATTGATCGCCCATGGCCGCGCCGCGCAAACGCCCGCCGCGGTGGTGGAGCAGGCAACCACGGCCCAGCAGCGGGTGGTCACCGGCACGCTGGCGACGCTGCCGGCGCTGGCCGCCGCCAGCGAAATACGCTCTCCCGCGCTCATCATCGTCGGCGAGGTGGTTCAGCTCCACGGCAAGCTCAATTGGTTCAACGAGGCCCGCGCCGCGAACGAATCGCCGCAGTCCGTCTGAAGTGGCGCGTCCCTGCCTAGGGGGCGATGGCCGTGAGCCTGATTGTGCCATCGCGCGCGGCAATGACGTTGACATCGATCTCCCATCGGTCTACAGTGCCTCTACACTCGCTGCCCAGGGCGGCCGTGTGCCTACCGAATGGCGAAGAACGGGAGGAATCGAAATGCAACGACTGTTTCTTGCAGTGATGGTCCTTTTGGCGGCAACCCTGGGCGCTGGAACCGCTGTTGCCCAGTACGGCCCCTCACCCTCCTGGGTGCTTACACAAGGGGTCGCCGGCAGTTGCGCTGGCGACGACATCTCTCTCGGCGGAGTCTACGTCAACGTGTTGTCGCCGGCCTCGGAAAACGGGGTGCTGTCGGCACCTGGGTTCCCGAATCTCGGCTACACGTCCGACACGACTTTCACGGGGGTCGGAGTCTTCGGTTTCACGGCCTTCACAGCGCCTTATTCGCTGCCCGCCAACACCCCACTCACTCTTTCGGTAACGACCTACCGCATGCCCAGTTTCCTTGGTGGCGTCGCCTATGTGAGCTATATCACATGGGATTGCACGACTGGCCAAGTCATTGCGATGGGGGGAGAGGCTTTCGGTTTGGTGATCCCGACACTTTCGCCGGCCGGACTGATGACGCTCACCCTTCTTCTTGCCGCCGTGGCATTTCTGGTTCACCGGCGACGCAAGCGAGGCGGGACACCGGTCGGTTAGGCAAGTTGGCCGGCTACCCTCGCGCTACTTGTTGGGCGGCATAGTAGCCCTCCGCGAATCCTCCGCGCGGAGGAAGCCGTGCGCGGGCGCGTGGGCGGCCCAGCCCCCAGGCGGGCAAAAGCGGGTATCATTAAGCTTTGCTTCAACGCTGTGCTACGCACACTCATCTGACCGACCTCGAGGCTTGTCTCTTGCCGGAAGAGGGCGGTCTTCGCTCTGAAGGCCGGCGGTTGAATCGCGTTGCCGAGGGGGAAGGCCGTCCCGATCGTGCTGCCGTATTTCGAAGCGCTGCGCGTTGGCCAGCCTGGGTTCTGGAGGAAGTCGTCGTGATCAAAGAGGAATCGGGCGGTGGTGCGCTGGGGAAGTATGCGCCTCCGTATCACCAATCCTTTTACCCATTTTGGCCCAAGCATGCTTTGCGCGCGGGAGCCTTGATCGCCGCCGTGTTCTTCGTCCTGGTACTGCTCGCTTCGTTCTGGCGTGTACCGATCGACCCAGCGATGCCGCCTCTGCCTGACGAGGGCATGCATGTTCCATCGCCCGAGTGGTACCTCTTTTTGGTGTTTCAGCCTTTCTGGTATTTCACCGGGGATCTGACCAAGTGGCTGCCTCTGGGTACCTTCTGGATTCCTTTGCTGGTTTTCACGCTGCTACTCGCGGTGCCGGTGATCTTGCGGCGGGGAGCGCCGCGCCCGGCAGGTTCTGTCCGTAAGCTGCCGCTACTGCTGGTGGCCCTGGGCATCTGGATGATCGGCGCCGGCGCGGTGGTCGGCAGCGGTGCGCCAGCCAAAACGTTGGGTTGTCCCTCCTGCCACAACGCGACCATGGGTGAGCGGCAATATCTGCCCCCGGCTGATGTCGCCACCTACTTGCGGGAGTCTCGCCGCCAGCAGATCGACGTCGGTCGGTACAATATCGGCAGCGAAGGGCATACCGGGGCCGAGGGCGGCTCATACAAGGATGCCAACTGGCAACTGCGGCATTTCTACGAACCAACCATGACTTGGTGAATGAGGCGATGAGCGGCAACGGTGGTGGAGCTCGACTTTGGGCCTGGTCGGGTGTCGTGTCGATTTGTTGGGGGCTGGCCGTTGGGGCGATGGCGCAAGGGCACGACCACGACCATGGCTCCAGGGCACCTGCGGCGCAGGTGACGGGGCCGGTGCGCGAACTGGTCTTGCCCGAAGGGCTCAACTCGCCGCAGTCGATGGCCATCGATCCGGCCGGCAGAATCTGGTTTTCGGAAAAAGTTGGCAAGAAGCTGACCATGTACGATCCGGAGAAAAACGCTTTTACTAGCGTTTCGCTGCCGGCGAGTTGGGGCAGTGTCGGGTTTTCGCAAATTACCGCCGGCCCGAGCGGCGAAATCTGGTTTACTGTGAATCGCTGGGCCGAAGGCTCGGATGAGCCACACTTGCTCGGCCGGTTCACACCGGAGGACGGCTATTTCACCAAGCTTGCCGTTCCCAACCGCGCCATCCCACAGGAGTTGATGGTCGATGCCCGAGGGGTGATCTGGTTTTTTGCCGCAAACAAGAATCATCTGTATCGGGTCGATCCCAAGAGCTTCGCGCTCAAGGGCTTTCCAATACCAACGCTCAACGGGCATCCCCGCAGTCTCGCGGCGGCGCCCGACGGGCAGATTTGGTTTGTCGAAGCCAATACCAACAAGATCGGCCAGTTCGACCCGGAAAAGGGAACCTTCCGTGAACATGAAGTGCTGACCTCCTTCTCCAATCCGGGGCGCCTGTCCATCGATGGACAGGGGCGGATCTGGTTCGTGCAGGTTACCGCCAATCGCATCGGCGTCTTTTCACCCGACAAGCAGCGTTTCGACGAAGTGATCGTGCCCACGCCAGGGAGCGCGCCGGTGGCATTGGTGAGCGACGCGCAGGGCAACATCTGGTTTCTGGAGTACAAGGGTAACAAAGTCGGTTACTTCAATCCCCAGTTGGCGCAGTTCCGTGAGTACGACATCCCCACTTATGGCAGCCTGCCGGCCGAACTGGTGCTCGATGCCAAGCGAGGCCGGCTATGGTTTACGCAAAGTGCGACGGACGCCAAGCGCCTGGGCATGCTGGTGATCGAAGAAGCGCTGCGCTCCGGTGTACCGCTTTCCGGAGCCGCAACACTACCGGCTGCGCCGGTGTCCAAGGACGGCAGTGCGCAGCGCTGGCTGGTTGCGCTGGCAGGCGTGGCGGGGGTACTTGCCCTCGGTGCCTGGTTCGCGGTGCGGTCGCTGCGCCGGCGGGAGTCCTGAGCGTTCGCCGGGGTGGTCGGGTGATGCGGTTCGAGTGGCGAAGTATGCGCTGGTGTTGGGCAGCATTGAGCGCACTGCTGGCGGCGGTATGCGCCCTGGGTGCGCGCGCGGCCGAGGATCCTGCCCGAGCGCTTGAAGCGGTGACGATCGCGACGGCGCATGCCTTTCCGACCCGACTCGCCATCGATGCGCGCGACCGAGTTTGGTATATCCAGTCAAACTTTCATCGCCTGGGCAGTTTTCAGCCCGAGGGGGCGCGCTTTTCCGAGCATGCTCCGCCCACGCCCAGCAGTTTTCCGGCCGACCTGTGCGTCAGCCCGGAGGGGAAGATCTGGATCGCGCAAGCCAATGCCAACCAGATCGCCGTATTTGAACCAACCACGGGCCGCTGGAAGGAGTTCGACGTGCCCAGCATCGACAGCTTGCCCTCGCGCATCGCCGTCGATGGCGCCGGGCGAATCTGGTTCACCGAGTTCTACGGCAACAAGGTCGGTATGTTCGATCCGAAGGCGGAACGCTTTCGTGAATATGCCATCGGCTTGGCGAACAGCCGGCCCGCCGGCATCGTGGCCGATGCGAAGGGGACGATCTGGCTCTTGCTTACCCAAGGCAATAAGCTGGTCCGTCTTTACCCGAAGGACGGCAGCATGCGCGAATTCCCATTGCCCCAAGCCTTCGAATCACCGCGCGATCTAGCCATCGACAAGAGCGGCAAGCTCTGGTTTGGCGGGCACATCGGCCGCAATCTGCTGGCTTTCGACCCGGCCCGCGAACGGTTCGCGTCTTATTCCATCCCCAAGGGCGGTGTGGTCGAGTCCCTGGTGGCGGCGGGTGATGGCAAGATCTACTTCACCCAGCGCACCAGCAGCCGCATCGGGGTTTTCGATCCGGCGACACGCGGCTTCATAGAAATCGAGACGGAGGCAGGCAAAAGCCGGCCTGCCGGTATAGGCAAGGACAGCAAAGGCAACGTCTGGTTTGCCGATACCGAAAAGAACGCGCTGGTCCGCCTGGATACTGCGATCGTGCCCAAACTCGCTTTGCGTTAACATGTCGATGATGGTGTTGCAGATGATGCCGAAGTGGAGGTTCGACCGATGACGAGGCGGGCGTGGCTCGCGGCGACGCTGCTCGTTTTGGCGGGCGCGGCAGCGGTAGCCTTGTTCGTGCCCAATCCGCTTTCGGCGAAGGTCGCGGCCGAAGCAAAATACCGCGGCCTGATGCCCTATACCACCGACGAAGCGATCGCCATCGCCTACGGTCGCTGCACCGGCTGCCATAACGCCGACAAGATACTCAAGTATTGCGCGCGCTGCGGCCCGCCGTTTATCGTGGTGACTCATACGATGAAGAAGTACGTGGAACTCAGCAACCGAAACAAGGAGGTGGTACGCCCCTTCTCAGACGCTGAGCTGGTCGCAATTACCCAGGCATGGAATGCCATGGTGGGGAACTGGGAAGCGGGTTGGGGCGAGAAGAACCTCAAGCGCCTGCTCCAGAATGACGGCGCGTTGATTGCGCTGCTGGAGACACCGATCGAGCAGCGACCGATAGAAACGGCGCTCAAAGACAGGCGCGCGCCAGGGGCGTACAAAGAACAATAAAACGCCTCGCGCGTCAAGCCGGGATCGCTCCGGTGCGGCCGTATTGATCGAAGTCACGCGTTCCAGCGATTGCGCCGCAATATCCCCACCCGAACAATTGACATTTATCAAGCGCTAAAGTAAAAACCGAACAGTTACGTTTTGCAGATTGGTCTAGTCGCGGTTTGTTACTAATCCACGGTATTGGGAAGGGACGCATATGAAGTTGCTTGCAGGTGTCGCAGCCCTCGCGGGAGCCTGGGCGCTCGTTTCGTCGCCGGCTTTGGCGGCGGGAGGAGACGCGATATTCAAGAAGAACTGTGCCAGCTGTCACTACACCGACGGTCCGGCAAAAGAGAAGACCATCGCCGATCAGTTGGCGAAAAAGGGTCCCGAACTCTGGTATGCCGGCAGCAAGTTCCAAAAGGCCTGGCTCACCGATTGGCTGCAAAAGCCCGTACCCATTCGTCCCCTGAAATACAATTCGATCAAGGACAAGAATGCCGGCGATCACCCGAAATCCTCGGCGGCGGACGCTGGAGCTCTAGCCGACTATTTGATGGGGCTTACCAGTCCCGCAGTGAAGGCTGGAACCATCCAGGCCAAGGAATCGGTTCAGGGGCGGGCGATCTTCACCAAGAAGATGCCCTGCACGGGTTGCCATACCTACCCCGCCAAGGGACAGGTTCAAGGCGGCTTGAGCGGCCCGTCGTTGGTGGGAGCGAGCAAGCGCCTCAATCCCGATTGGATTGGTGCCTATCTGGCCAATACCAAGACCTTCAAGCCCGTTCGGGACATGCCGGATTTTGCTGGCGCCCTGAATCCGAAAGACATCGAAAACGTGGCCGCTTATGTGGCCTCGTTCCAGTGAAGCCTCAAGGCGTATCGCGGAGGGATAGTTCGTGTTGAAAGCTACGATGGTGCCCGTTTTGGCCATGGCCTTGGGCTTGGGTGTAAGCGGTCTGGCGCATGCCGATGCCAAGCAGACCTTTGATTTTTACTGTGCGCAGTGCCACGGCACGGCGGGTGATGGGAAGGGAATCAACGTCACCAAGGACTTCGCCACCGATCCGCGCAATTTCACCAACAAGGAAGACATGGAAAAGCGCTCCGACGACGACATCCGAAGCGTGATCAAAGATGGTGGGCCGGCGATCAGCAAATCGCCGCTGATGCCGCCTTGGGGCAATACGCTCAGCGCGAAAGAGGTCGAGGAACTGGTGGCCTACATCAGGAAGCTGTGCAACTGTAAGGGGAAAGGCAAGTAACAGGGGGAGTGGAGGGAGTGAGGTTCTGGAGTAGGGAATTTCTGGCGGACGCGCTGATTTTTTCCGGGCTGTTGGTCAATTTGCTGTTCGTCTGCCTGATTCTTTATTACTACGTTTTTTGAAGCGGCCCGATCAGCCGCTTTGCAGGGTGAGACTTGCTGGTGCGGCACCCGCCGATCCGCGGTTGACCTGCCCCGGTGCGCCCGCGTCGCGACCGCCGAGGGACGCGGATCAGGCCCAAAAGAATGAACCTCCTCCCGCCGAGGCGCCTCCGAGGCGCCTGTTTGGGCCGGCGGCATTCCACCGTAAGCTGGCCGCAACATGCAATGACGGTGCCGTGGATGCGGCCGAAAGGGGAAGCGAATGAGTAGCGAAAGCGAAGACACAGTCGAGGTCACCGAAGCCGAGACGACCTGGCTCGGGCCGGCCGTTTTCGGCGCGGTCTTGGTCGCGCTCGCGGTTTTTTTCTGGTGGTTTCTGAGGGCTTGAAGACATGAACAAGCAAATCTTGCCGTTTCTTGCCGCCCTTGCGGTGTTCGCGCTGGTTTTTCTGGCGCTCGATTTTTCCATCATGAAGCTGCATGGGCTGAACCTGATCTACAGCCACTAGCCCATGCCCCATGGCAAAGCGCGCTGCGGCAATGGCCCGTGCGCGCGGCCAGGAATAGGAGTCGATTGTGCTCACCAGCAACATCAGAATTCTCTGCGGGATCGTGCTTCTGGCCGTATTGACGGTCTTGGCCATGCCTGGCCCCGGCTTCGCCAATGAAACCGGCGCCAAGGCAGCAAGCACGCAGACTGCGCCGGCGCCAGGGGCTGCGGCAACCGCCGCTGCGACCGGCGACACCAAGGCGGATGCCGCGGCCGCCCCGCGCTTTCCGCCCGCGCCCAAGCTCACCGCGGCCGATTACCCGACGATCTCGGGCGTAAACTCGCGGGTCGCGGTTTGGCTCATCGCGCAGCTCCACCTATGGTTCGGCGCCTTCGTCGTGGCCGTGCCGATGTTCGTATTCATCATCGAAGCCATCGGCATGTGGACGCGCGACAAACGCTACGACAACATGGCCTATGAATTCATCAAGGTGAGCATCAGCGCTTATTCGCTCACCGCGATTCTGGGCGGTTTGTTGTGTTTCGGTTTGGTGCTGTTCTATCCGCATCTCTTCAATTATCTGGCGCTGATTTTTAAGGAGAGCATGTGGGCTTACGCCCTGCTGTTTTTTGCCGAGAGTGCAGTCCTTTACGTCTATTACTACGGCTGGCACTGGCTGCAGGGGGGTGACAAGAAGTGGGTGCATCTCACCCTGGGTCTTTTGCTCAACGCGGTGGGCTTGCAGCTCATGTTCCTCGCCAATGCCTGGACCACCTTCATGATGAGTCCTGCGGCGGTCGATGCTCAGGGCGTGTTTAACGGTAACGCCTGGGCGGCGATTCACAACTACCTCTGGAATCCCATCAATATTCACCGTGTGGTGGCCAACGTCGCTTATGGTGGCTCCATCGTCGGCGCTTACGCGGCGTTCAAGTTCTTGAGCGCGCAAAAGGCCGCTGAGCGTGCCCACTACGACTGGATGGGCTATAACGCCAACTTCATTGCCATCTCCGCGCTTCTACCCTTGCCTTTCGCGGGCTATTACCTGACGGCGGAGATCTACGCCTATAGCCAGCAGATGGGCATCACGCTGATGGGCGGTGTGTTCGCGTGGTTGTTCATCATCCAGGCGGTGTTGATCGGCGCGCTTTTCCTTTCGGCCAATTATTATCTCTGGTGCGGCATGGGCCGCAGCGATGGAGCTTATCGCTACAATCCGAAGATCAAGTACATCGCCATCGTGCTCGTGGGCGCCTTCCTGGTCTGGTTCACGCCGCATACCTTGGTGCTGACCAACTCCGAGCTCAAGGGCCTGGGCGGGCCATACCACAAATATTTGGGCGCGCTGGGCATCATGCCAGCCAAGAACACCGCGGTGAACTTCCTCATCGTATTCACCTTCCTGAGCTTTCTCTACTATCGTCGTGCCAACAAGATCGCCACGGTGTCCTGGGTGGCGGCGGGCAACGCCGCGCAGGTGGCGCTGTTTGTCGCGGGCTTGATCAACATCACCATCCTCGGCGTCTACTACGGCTATTTCACCAACACCGTCTACAAGGTGGCGGCCTCGATTCCGCAGGTGTTGACCACCTTGGTCATCATCATCGCCAGCACGGTCATCGATGCCTTCATGTACAAGGGCGCCAAAGAAGTCGCGCCCTTGCGCTGGGGACGCATGCCCGACCGCTCGCAATATGCGCTGTTCTTGCTGGCGGTGGCCTTCACTTGGCTGATGGGCTTGATGGGCTACGTGCGCTCCGGCATACGGCAACATTGGCATATCTCCAACATCTTCCGCGACGCTTCGCCCGACGCCTTCACGCCGGGCCTCGGTTATGCAGCCAGCGTGGTCACGGTTGGAACGATCATCTTCATGGCCATGGTGATCTTTGTGTTCTGGCTGAGCCAGATCAGCGGTCGTCACCCGATCGTGAAGGGCTACTGGAAGGAGCAGGCGGCATGATGATGTTTCTCAAAGTAACCGCCTTCAGCCTCTTGGTGATGGCCGGTTTTTGGGGTTTTTCCAATTTCGGCATTCCGCAGATTCGGCCGGAGCCGCCTCCCGAAGAGGCCAAACTCGACCTCGGGGCGATGACCATGGATCAGTTCGTTGCCCTGGGCGGGAAGATTTATAACGGCAAAGGCACTTGCACGCTGTGCCACAACGCCATGGGCCGCGCGCCGATGCTCGACAAGGTGGCCGCTGCAGCCGCCGAGCGCTTGAAGGATGCACGCTACAAGGGCACGGCCAAGACCGTCGAAGAGTACCTCGTGGAGTCCTTGGTCAAGCCTTCGGCCTTCGTGGTTGCCGGCTTCGGCAAGTCCGGGACCAACGACACCGAAAGTCCCATGCCCGATGTCACCGGCGGGGGGATCGGTCTCAACGAATCCGAGCTCAAGGCCGTGGTCGCTTACTTGCAGGACTCGAGCGGCGGTGAAGTAACCGTAGAAATTCCCAAAATGGAGGCGCCGGCCGAGGGTGGTGATGCCGCCAAAGCCGAGGAAGCGCCGCTCAAGACCGCCGAAGCGATTATTGCCAAACACGGCTGTGGCGCCTGTCACGTGGTCGCTGACCAGGCCGGGACCCTTGGCCCGAGCCTGAAGAAAATCGGCGCGGGCCGCAACAAAGAGTTCATTCGGCAGTCCATCATCGATCCCGATGCGGTCGTCGCCAAAGGCTTCACCGCGGGCATGATGCCCAAGACCTACGCGGACCAGATGAAAGCCTCCGAACTCGAACTGCTGGTGAACTACCTTGCGGGGCTGAAGAAATGAACTCCACTCCAAAAAAGCGGCTGGTGCCGCGGCTGCTGCAACTGGTCCTCGTCATCGTCGGGGTCTACTTCGGCTTCATCCTGCTTTTCGACATCGTGCTCGGCCAGCTCATCCCCAAGAGTCTGCTGACCATGTACATGGTCTTCGTGGTGGCCGGCACGCTGATGGTCTTCACCTTCACCGAAGAGGGCGCCAACGAATTGGTCGGCCCGATCAAGGCGCTGGTGGAAGACCCCTCGAAGAAGCTGGTACGCAACATCGTCTTCGTCATCGTGCCGCTTTTGGCTGGCTACTATGTGTACTCCAGCATGCTGCCGAGCTTCGAAGCGCCAGTGGAATTGCGCACCATCCATCCAGCGCCGCCTGGCAAATTCAAGGCCTATGGCAAATCCTACAATCTGACCACCTTGGAAAACCCCTACCGGAAATTTGAGAAAGAAGACCCGGCGAAGTTCAAAGAGCTGGTCAAGGAAGGCGGCAATGTCTACATCAAGAATTGCCAATACTGTCATGGCGATAAGCTCGACGGCAAAGGCCCTTACGCATCCGGCTTGAACCCCACGCCGCTCAATTTCCAGGACGTGGGCACCATCGCGCAGCTGCAGGAGTCATTCCTTTTCTGGCGCATTGCCACCGGCGGGCCGGGGCTTCCCGGCGAAGCGGCGCCGTGGATTTCGTCGATGCCGATTTGGCAGGATTTCCTCACCGAAGACGAAATCTGGAAAGTCATCCTATTCCTGTACAACTATACGGGCAGACAACCGAGGTCCTGGGCTCATGAATAATCGGCAACTGCAGAAGGCGACCACTATGCTTGGCCGCTGGCTCCTTGGCGCGGCATGTCTCCTTCTGGTGATCGGCACCGCCACGGCGAAGCCTGGCAATGCGGAAAAAGGCAAAGAAATCTACGACAAGCGCTGTACCTGGTGTCACGGCGACGAGGGCGATGGCGGAGGTGCATCGAAAGATTTCCTCAACCCGCCGCCGCGCGATTTCACCTCGGGCAACTACAAAATCAAGTCCTCGGCTTTCGATGACATGGTGCCCAGCGACGAGGACGTATTCCGCATGATTCGCGACGGCATGCCGGGTACGGCCATGCCCGGCTGGGCCGACATCGTGAGCGAACAAGACATGTGGGATCTGGTCGCCTACGTGAAAACTTTCGCGCAATACGACAAACCGCCGGCCAAGATGGTTGAATTCGGCAAAGAGGTTTCGAGTTCCGCCGAGAGCATCGAGAAAGGCAAGAAACTGTTCGAGGATGGCGATCGTTGTGTCGAATGCCACGGCAAGTCGGGCAAGGGTGTTTTGTCCAAGCGCCTGAAGGGTGACGGCGGCGAGCGCACCTGGCCGCGCAATCTCACCAAGCCCTGGACCTACCGCGGTAGCGCCAGCCCCAAGGACATTTTTACGCGCATCGCCACCGGCATTCCGGGCACCGAGATGCCATCGTTCGCCGATCCCAAGAGCAGCAAAAAGCTCACACCCGAGGAAGCCTGGCACGTCGCCAACTACGTGGCCTCGTTGGCCAAAACGGGTGTTGCGGTCGATCCCAACAACACCGTGGTCAAGGCTGACAAAACCGCCGGTGAACTGCCCGCGGCGGCCAATGATGAACGCTGGAAGAAAGCCGTGCCGACGGCGTTTTACCTGGTACCGCAGATCATCGGCAAAGAGCGCTACTTCACCCCGTCCAACGACACCATCGTGTTGCGCGCGCTCTACAACGACAAAGGCGTGGCGGTCATGCTCGAATGGGACGACCGCACCCAGAGCATTCCCGGCGACGACGCCGCCGAGAAAATTGCCGATCCGCCGCTCACCGAAGACGGTGTGGCCATTCAGTTGCCGGTGGTCATCCCCTCGGACATGCAGAAGCCCTATTTTGGCATGGGCGACGCCACCCATCCGGTCAACATCTGGCATTGGAAAGCGGGGGCCAAAGGCGCTGAACAGTCGGTTGCGCTGCTTAACAGCCGCGGCTTCAAAGACATCGAAAAACGTGACGCCGCTGCCGTTGGCCTGCAAGCCAAGGGCAGCTACGAGGACGGCACCTGGAAAGTGGTGATGACCCGGCCGTTTGCCACCAAAGAAGCCGACAAAGACATTCAGTTCGTGGAAGGCAAGTTCATTCCCATCGCCTTTGCCTCTTGGGATGGGAGCAACAACAGCGAAAAGGGTTCCAAGCACACCATGACCACTTGGTACTGGCTGCTGCTCAAACCCGACACTGGTGCTCGGCCACTCATTGGCGGCGTGCTCGTCGTTTTGCTGATCGCCGGCCTGTTGGTCTGGTGGGCGCGCAGCGCTGGTCCGCGAAGCGGCAAGGCGTGAGCACCGACTTCGCAACCGAGAACACTCCTGGCCGCCGGGGGGCGATACTCAAGCTCTTCGGTGCCATTCTGGTGATGTTGGGCGTGCTCGACAGTCTGCTCACGCTCCGGGGCGGCGTGCCGGCCTACGAGTTTTTGCTGCTGGTCTTTTTCGGCGTAGGGGTGTTTTGTGCTGGCGCATTGCGCGCTGCGTCAGAAAGACCTGACAGGGCTGCACAACGACCGCCTGCGCCGGCCGCGGAGTGAATGAAGCTCTCCTTGATATTTGTCAATATCAAGTGTCTGCGATCGGCATTTACTGTGTAAACTCTCGCTAGTGCGGCAATTTGTCGCAGCCGGTGCGAGCGTCGAGGCCTTTTCCCGCGCCGCGCGCGTGCGAGCAAGAGTTTGATTTGGTTCTTGAACAGGGGAACGATGATGGAAGCGAAAGGCAAGTACCGAGTCGTCATGTTGGGGGCAGTCGCGGCTGCGTGTCTGTACGCGACGGCGTCCATGGCGGCAGAAAAGGCCAAGATTCCCGGGTGGCAGAACGCTGCTCAGGAGTTCACGGATGCTCCGCTGGTGGACCCGATGTTGCTCTACGCGGCGGGTGGCTTGGACGGCAAGGTGGCGGTAATCGGTATTCCGAGTTTCCGCACCTACCGGCATATCGACTGCGGCGTCGACCTGCACGAGAATGTCTTCAGTGGCCTGGCGGCGGGAAACAAGAACGGCACGCCCGACGGCAAGTACATGTACGTCAACGACAAGGGCGCCAACACCATTTGCGAATTGAATCTGCAAACGGGTTTCATGGAGCGGGTGATCGCGTTGCCCTTCCCCTTCGGTGTTCACCACATCGCACTGAGCAAGGACGGCAAGTACTTGTTCGGTACCGGTGAATATACCGGCAAGATGTCCAAGACCGACATCGCCACTGGGAAGACTGAAGTCATCGATTGGGGTCCCTCGCCCAGCGCGCCAGACTATCTGGACGCCGGCAAGGATGGCAAGTATGTCTTCTCGGGCAACTATTACCACTCGACCGTGGGCGTATTTTCCACTAGCCCCTTCAAGCTGGTGAAAGAAATCCCGGTGGGTAAGAACCCCCACGGTGTGGACGTCATTCCTGAAGGCACGATGGTGCTGGTGAGCGACAAACTTTCGGCGACCATGACCATTCTCGACGCCGAGAAACTCGCGGTAAAGAAGGTGCTCCCGACCTGCGCCGGCCCGCTGCACTCGGTCATGGACGTGTACAACAAGGACGGTGGGTCCTACCGTGCCGGTATCGACAAACCCGAGGGGCTGACCTCGAAGTATGCGTATGAGAGTTGCTTCGTTGCGGACGCCAACGTCAAGGTCGATCTCAAGAAGCTCGAAGTGGTGGATGAAATCCCGACGCACTACCGCACCGGGCATATCTCGATCTCCGCCGACAACTCCTACGTGATGGCGCTGAACAAGTTCTCGACTGGCCTTTTCAGCCCGACCGGCATCGTCTATCCGGTCAACTTCGAGATGTGGGACGCGCGCGAGAAGAGCCCGACCTACGGCAAGACCCTCAAGATTCAGCCGGTGGACGGTGAACCGCATAACGCCAAGAGCCTGATGTCCTACCTGGTGAAAGACTGGACCCGTGGCGAAGCCGAACGCGGCGGACTGCTTAAGGCGAGCATGTCGACACCCGTGCTCGATCCGGTGCACCGCGCCAAGGTCAAGCGCTACATCATCCCGAAGGACAACACCGCTCCCGGCGTGAAGGTGGTCAATGGCGTGAAGGAAGTTCACATGAAGGCCTTCAGCTACGGCTACATTCCTCGTCAGGTGCGTGTCAACAAGGGCGATAAGGTGCGGCTCTACGCCACCAACATCGATAAGGCGGCGGGTATCACCAAGAACCCCGACGTGACCATGGGTCTGGTGATCTACGGTCCCTATGGCTTGCGTACCAACATGGATCTGCCGCGGGGCGTGACCGCGGTGCATGAGTTCACTGCCGACACTGCCGGCGAGTACGAGATCTTCTGCTCGCACTTCTGTGGACCGCTGCATCTCGAAATGCGCGCAACCTTCTTCGTCGATGATCCCAAGAAAGGCAATTCCAACTTGGCGGTGGGCGACTACGACCACGCTCAGAAGGTCGAGGGTCTGCTCGAAGAAGGCCAGATCACCATCGCCGAACGAGTCAAGGCACTGTAAGCCGCGTTCCGTGAATTCCTGAATTTCGCCCCGAGCCCCCGGTGGGGGCTCGCCTCAGTGGGAGACTTGCGATGAACTACGATGACTTGAAAGCGTCCCTGGCGGTGGTAGCCGGCCTGGGCTTGGTGCTGGCGGCCACTTCGCCTGCGGTTGCTCAAGAGAAGCGCTGCACCGCGGGCGGCGTCAAGGTGGAGTGCCCGACCCAGAGCGACGCGGCCGTCAAAAAAGCGGCTGAATCTTTTGGCAAGGAAGCGTCCGATTTCGAAAAGGGCAAGGGCGGCAGCACCTACGGCGTCGCGCCTTTCGATTACCTCACCGGTGTGGGCAAACGCGCCAACAGTGACGTCAAAACCTACAAAACCGAAAGCGGTTACGGCGAGGCCAAGGGATCGTACAAGACCGAGCTTTGGGATAGGGTGAAGAAGCCCGCGCCCGGTGCCGACGTGTACGACCAATGGGTGCACAACTGGTCGCCCAAGTTTGATGCCACGTTGGTGCGCGGGACCGACCCCAACCACGGCAAGACCTATTACTACTCCTACTGCGTTGCTTGCCACGGCTGGATGATGCACGGCGACGGGCCCAGTGCCGTTGAACTCAACCCGCGGCCCAGAACGCTCACTCGCGGCGATTACATGAACAAGAAGACCAACCTCGAGCTGTTCGCCGTGATCAAAGGTGGCGGCGAGGCGGTGTCTCTGTCCTCCTCGATGCCGGCCTGGGGCAATGTGCTGCAGGACCAGGACATCTGGAACATCGTCGCCTTCATTCGTGCCATGCAAGACGTCAACCCGCCGAAGTCGGTGGCCGAGTATTTGGGACCGAAGTCCACCTTCAAGCCCATCAAGGGCGACGTCGATCCGCTCAACGCCTCGGCGAGCGCGGAATTCAAGGAGACCCAGGAAACCATCGAATCCGACATGGCTGGCCGCGGGGGCGCGATTCTCGTGGGCGGGGGGTTCGTGGAAGGGGGCAATCGCCTCAAGCCTGCGGACATCAAGCTCAAGGGCAGCCACTGATCAGATCTTATCGGCGCCCTTTCTGCTGAGCCAGTCTCTGGCGAGGCGGTCTAGGGCGGCTACCGAAGTTGAGCGCGTCGCGGGCGCAATTTGCCCCCGGCGCGTCTCTTTTTTGTGCCGGCGCGGCCTGCTGGCTCTCCGTCGGGGTGGTTTCCGCCGGACAAGCGGCGTAAACTTCTGCGGCGCGCTATTTTTCGACTGCTTTCAAGCTTTCCGTCCCATGTCATCTGCGGCCCTTCTTGTCGGATCTTCCCCGGCGCAAACCCAGCCCTATCCGTCCCTGCCGCGACGCATTCTGCTCGCTTTGGATTCCTCGGATCACGCCAACGCAGGCATGCGGCTGGGCGTCGAACTGGCGGGATTCACCCAAGATGCGATGGTCACCGGGCTGCATGTTTATGCCGCCAAGCTGCACGACATGCGTTTTCGGCAGATGGAAGGGGGCTTGCCCGAACAGTTCCGTGAGGAAGAAGAGCTGGAGCGCCAGCGAGTCGTCCATGACGATTTGATCACGCGCGGCCTGTCGATCATCAGCGACGCCTATCTAGATCAAGCCGAGGCGGCCTGCCGGGCAGCAGGGGTTTCATACCGCCGTTGCTCGCGTGAAGGCAAGAACTATCGGGAACTCGCCTCCGAGGCCAACGTCGGTGACTACGATCTTCTGATCATGGGCGCCATGGGTCTAGGCGCCACGCAAGCGCATCAGATTGGCACGGTGTGCCGGCGCGTGGCCCGCCGTGCCGCCGTCGATACCCTGATCGTCAAGGAGCCGGGGCGCGCGCTCAGCGAGGGCCCCATCGTCGTGGCGGTCGATGGCTCGCCTAAGAGCTACGGTGGCCTGCTCACCGGCCTGGCTCTGGCGCGGCACTGGCAAGTACCCGTCAAGGTGGTTGCGGCATTCGACCCTTATTATCACTACGTCGCCTTCAATCGCATTGCCGGCGTGCTTTCCGAACAGGCCGGCAAGGTGTTCCGCTTCAAGGAGCAGGAAAAGCTGCATGAGGAAATCATCGACTCCGGGCTCGCGCGCATCTACCAAGGGCACCTGGAGGTGGCGCAAGCCATTGCTCAAGAGTACGGTCAGCCCATAGAGACCGAGCTCTTGTCGGGGAAACCCCACGACGCCATCGCCAAGTATCTGCGCCGGGTCCAGCCGACCTTGCTGATCATTGGCCGGCTCGGCATCCACGCCGACGACGAGCTCGATCTTGGCGGCAACGCCGAACATCTGATCGAGACTTCCCCTTGCGCGCTGTGGCTGAGCGCCCGCGAGCATCAGCCGGCGGTGGATGTCATCGGCGCGGTCACCACTTCCTGGACTCGCGAGGCGGAGAGCAAAATGGAGCGAGTGCCTTCCTTCGTCCGACCCATGGCCCGCCTGGCCATCCTGCGGTTTGCGCAAGAGCGCGGACACACCGTGATTACCCAGAAGATCGTGGAAGAGGCCACCGCGGCTTTGATGCCGGGCCATGCCGAGGCCGCGATGGGTGAAATCGTCGCCGCGCACCAGGCTGGCGAACTCGGTTCGACTGATCGCGCGGGTGCCGCGCCGCGCTGGTCGCCGGACGCCACGGCCTTGTTGCGGGAGGTCGAAGATCTGGCGGTGCGCGGCAATCTCAGCATGCGCGCGGAGAAGAGGGCGCGCGAAGAGAAGAGCGCCACCGTTGAAGCGGCGCACCTGCGCCACTTTCTTGCCGCCGCGCCGCACCCGGTTGCCCCCGAGCCTGCCGCCACGCCATTCAACTGGCACGCCGCCGCGCTGGCGCGCTTGATGCGCGTGCCTGAAGGTTTCATGCGCGAGGGTGCCAAGCGCAGCATCGAGCGCCATGCCCAAGCGCAGGGGCAGACCGAGATTACGCTGGATGTGGCGGAGTCCGGACTGAAACTCGCGCGCCAAGCCATGGAAGAGCGCATGCGCGAACAAGAAGGCGGCGCGCCGGCCGCAGGCGGCAAGTGCCCCTTCGCGCAAAGGCAGAAGCAGACCCCCGGTCCCGCGGGCGGCGAGGGCGGACATGGCGATCTCGCCTAAGGGCCAGCCGGAGCAGAGCCCGCTCTACCTGCTGGCTGTCAATCTCACTGAGCGCTGCAATCTCGCCTGCGCGCACTGCTACATGGACGCGCGCACGCTGCGCAACGGTGCGGCCGACGAGCTGCACCGAGAGGAAGTCCTGCGGCTGCTTGAGGCAATCGCGCAGCGCAGCCGCGAAACCATGGTGGTGCTCACTGGGGGCGAGCCGCTCCTGCGCGGCGATCTCGAAGATTTCATCGCTCATGGTCACGGCCTCGGCCTGGCCATGGTGGTCGGCAGCAATGGCCTGGGCCTAAGCGCCGCGAGGGTGCGCGCGCTCAAGGCAGCGGGCGCGATGGGCGTGGGCATCAGCCTCGATTCCCTCGATCCTGAACGCCACGACGCGTTTCGCGGCGTGCCTGGTGCTTGGGCCAGGACCCTAGAGGGCATAGAGGCCTGCAAGCGTGAGGGCCTACCCTTCCAAATCCACTTCTCTGTGACTGAAGGCAATGCCGGCGAAGTGCCAGAGATGATCGATTTTGCCCGCGCGGTGGGCGCGCGCGTACTCAATGTCTTCTTCCTGGTATGCACCGGTCGCGGCGAAAAGATGTCCGATATCACGCCGGCAAGCTACGAGAGAGTGTTGGAGCAGCTCGTCGCCGCGCAGGAGCGAAGCGCCGATCTGCTCATCCGCGCACGCTGTGCGCCGCATTTCAAGCGCATTGCCTATCAGCGCGATCCGGCCTCGTCGCTCACGCGGGCTGCGGGCTATGAAGGCGGGGGTTGCCTTGCGGGCATTCACTACGCGCGCATCACCCCCAAAGGTGAAGTGACCGCTTGCCCCTATATTCCTCTGGCCGAGGGCAGCATCCGGGATCGCGATTTCTGGGAGATTTGGGACGGTTCGGAGCGCTTTCAGACGCTGCGTCACCCCCGGCTCGAGGGCAAATGCGGCGTCTGCGAGTATCGCCAGCTATGCGGTGGCTGCCGGGCGCGGCCATTGGCGCAAGGCGAAGGCATTTGGGCCGCCGACTCCTGGTGCGGATTCACGCCGCGACAAACCGCGGTGATCGAGCCTTTGCGCGAAACCGCGGGCGCCGTCGCCTGGAGTGGCGAAGCGCTGGCCCGCCTGGAGCGAGTGCCGTCTTTTCTGCGCAAGATGGTCAAGAACCGCGCCGAGTGTTATGTGCAGGAACTGGGCCTCGCCGAGGTCGGCGCGGAGCATCTAGCGGCCTTGGCGGCCAAGCGTTTTGGCGAAGCAGGCCCGCCGCGCCCCGGCAAGGGTGCCGTCGACGCAATGCCTCCGGTCCTACGAGCGCAGCCGGAATCACTCGCTGGTGCGCTGCCCTGGAGCGAGGAGGCGCTAGCGCGCTTGACCGCGCTGCCTGGGTTCCTGCAAGACGGTGTGCGCGCCGTCGCGGAAGAAGTCGCGCGGGCCGAAGGGCGGCTGGAGGTCAACGTCAAGCTTTTCGAGCGCCTTACCGAAGACGCCGCAAAGGAACGCAGCCTAGCTTGGCAGACTGCCGCCGAAGCGCGTCTGGCCGAGTTCCTGGCGAGCAAAAGCACGGCCGTGCGGGTATTTGTCGCCAGCGCCATGGAAGAAGCCGCCGAGGAGTTTGCGCGGCGTCGCCGTGCACTGGAGGTGACACCGGATGATGCCGTCGCCGCCATCGAACGCCTTACCGGCGGAGTTGACTGGGACCCCCAGGCATTGGCGCGGGTGCTAGCCGCGCCTGACTTCATTCGGGCCGGAATCAAGAAAGCCGCGGAGTTCAATGCGCGACGGGAAGGTCTGGCGCGTATTGGTCCGGAGGATCTGACCCGTTTTCGCAACCGCGCGATGCTTCGCGCGGTACAGCGTATGAAGGGCTTCGGCCTGCGCGAACTGAGTTTCGATGCCTACCAGATCGCCCGCGCCCGGGTGCCCCGTCTCAAGGATAACCCCGAAGCCGACAAACGTTTTGCGGCGATCCGCGATTTCGTGGCGCGGCGGCCCCAACCCGGCGACCTGCTGGGCGCGGAATTGCTGGAGAAAATGCGTGCCGAACTGGGCAACGCCCCGGCCGGGAGCAAAAATGCGGGAGCGGGGCCCAAGACGGTGGGAAGCGATGAGGCAGTTTGACGTTTTGATCGCTGGCGGCGGCATTTCGGGCTTGGCCGCGGGTTGGTGGCTGGCGCGCAGCGGGCTTGCTGTGGCGGTCTGGGAGGCGGCGGCGCGCCCCGGTGGCAAGATCGAAAGCACGCGCGTGAATGGTTACCTCACCGAACGCGCCGCTTCCATGGTGTTGAATTTTCGCCCGGAGGTAACGGAACTCATTGCTGCCGCGGGGCTTGAGGCCCTGAAAACGCGGCGGCGGCAGGAGGCCGAAGAGCGGCGCTACCTGTTGCGCCAGCGGCGCCTACTGGCGCTGCCAATGAAACCCGCTGCGTTGCTGGTCTCGCCGCTTTGGAGCCTGTCGGGCAAGCTGAGACTCTTGGCCGAGCCTTTCATCGGTTCGAGCGCTCGACCCGATGAATCGGTCAGCGAGTTCATCACCCGCCGGCTCGGACGCGAAGTTCTGGAGAAAGCGATCGAACCTTTCATAGCCGGCACCTTGGCCGGGGATGCCGATGCCACCTGCGCCAATGCCGCCCTGCCGCGGCTGACGGCCTTGGAACGTCGCTACGGCAGCCTCACCGCCGGCATCATCGCCAACCGCCTATCGCGGCGGCGCACCGCGGCCAGTACCGAGGTCTTTTCTTTCCTGGGAGGCATGAATGCACTGGTGGACCGGCTGGCAGCACATCCGAATCTTGAACTGAGGACGCAATGCAGGGTCGAGGAATTGGTGCGCGAAGGCGCGGGCTGGCGCGTCGGCGGCAGTGGGCCGCAAGGCGAATGCCGTGGCACAGCGAGCCAGGTGATTTTGTCCACGCCTGCGCCGGACGCGGCGAAGCTGCTCGATGAGCACGATATCGAATTGGCGGCGCTGCTGCGCGGCATCTCTTATGCGCCGCTCGCGATCGTGCACACCGGCTTTGCCCGCGATGCCGTGGAACACTCGCTGGAGGGAACCGGATTTCTCGCGCCCAAGGCCGAAAGCGCGGTGCTGACCGGCAACCTGTGGATGAGCAGCCTGTTTCCGGATCGGGCGCCGGACGGCAAGGTTCTAGTCACGTCTTACCTCGGGGGCGCGCGCTTTCCAGGCGCCAGCGATTGGAGTGACGAGCGGCTTCTCGCTGAAACCCTGGGCACCCTGCGTCCGCTGCTGGGGTTGCGAGCGGTACCGGAGATGCAACGCATCGAGCGGCATGCGGCAGCGCTGCCGCTTTATCACGGCGCCTATCAGCGGCGTTTGCGGGCCATCGAAGAGCGCCTGACGAACCTTCCCGGCTTGCACCTCGAAGCCAACTACCGCGGTGGTGTGGCGGTGCGCGATCGCCTCGCCCGCGGGCACGCACTGGCGCAGAAAATCCTCGCGGCACAGCCCTTTGCGGGGCGCCGCGCCGAGACGCCGGCTGGAACGCCCGGCGCGGTCGTTGCCGAATCGACCTGAGTCCGCCCGCCGCCGCCGGCTCTCGCGGCCACGCCCGGCAAGGGCAAACGAGTGAAGCCAGGTTGTCGGAAACTGGCCGAGCCAGCAATGTGCACGGCTATTTCGCGGGCGCCGGTGCTTCGGCAAGCTGCTCCATACCCAGCAGTAGGCTGTGCACCAGGTCTTCTTCGAGATCGATGATCTTCTTCGCGCGGTTGGTGCGGGCGAAATAGGCGCGCTGGGCGCGGTCTTTGTCACCGATAGTGAGGATATAGGGCAGAGATTGCCCTTCCTGCTGCACTACGATCTGCAGGCGCGGATTGGCCAGACCAAAGGGCGCAAGATCGCCGGGATTTTCGTCGGCGAAGGCTTTCACGGTGCCGTTGCGCACCGCGTACAGCAGCTCCAACACTTTGGTCATGGAAGCTTGGCCAGGCACCGGTTCGAGCATGTTCCAGCGGCCTCGATCCTGTTCCACCACCACCTTGGGTGCGTCACGCTTGAGAATTTCCAAGCGCCGCATCTTGACTGGATCGAAGTCGAGGATAGTCTTGTCGCGCAGCGCATAGGCGTCTTTGCCGGCCTCCTTCTTGAGGTCGGAGTGCACCCGGTACACTTCCGGCCGGCCTTTGAACATGAGATAGGAGACGTTATGGGTTGGCCCTTTCTCTCCCAAAACCACGACCGTCTCGGCGCCCGACGCCTTGATGCCGAGTTCGATGTCCTGCGGTCCAAAACCGAGTTCTTGTAGCTTCGCCGGTTCGGCCTGGGTGAACAGGACCGCGTCCTTGCGGGCAGTGATGATGTGGGTGAGAAATTTTTCGATCGCCTTCGCATCGCCCGGCGCAGGCAGCGGTTGCAGCATCTGCCAGCCTTCGGGGCCTCGCTGGATCCGCAGTTCGAACTGATCGGCCGGACGCTTGATCCAAAACTCCGACACCTCGGCAACGGTGATCGGCAGGAGCTTCAACTCCGCCTCCTTGGCCTGCTTGATGGTCTCCTGGCGCTCGTCGAAGAAGAAGAAACCTCCGGCCAGCGCGATCAGCACGATGACCCAAAAGAGCGTCTTCTTGAAGAAGCTCACGCGGCGCGCCTTCTTCGGGCGGCCACTGCTATGCCAAGCACGAGCACCAATGTCGGCACGATCACCACTGCCACCCAGAACACTACGCGTCCCTGAACTTGGCTGAGCATCAGGGGCGACAGGCCGGGTTCCTTCTTGCGTATGGAAATCAGAATGTGCTCTTCAGCCAACCAGTTGAGCGTATTCAGCATGAAGTCGCGATTGCCGGCAGTCTTGAGGAATTTGTTGCTGGCGAAATCCGAATCGCCGGCGACCAGCACCTTGCCCCAGGTTTGGATGCTTTCGCGAGACGCTGCGCCGCTACCCTCGGCGACTTCAATGGCGCTGACGGCGACCACGCTGATCGGCCCTCGCGTATGCCGGTCTGGATCGAACTGCTCGTCCTCTTTGCTGAGCTTGCTGCGTGTGGTCCAGCTCTTGTCGCTGGTGAGCGCCAGCTGATAGCGGCCCTTGGAGGGGTCTTCGGCGATCTTCACCGAACGCGCGATCGGGAAGAATGTGGCCAGTTCGAAGTCCTGCGTCACTGGATGATTCTTGTAATAAGCCACCACTACCGGCATGAGGAAGTTGGCGCCATAAACTTGGCTCATCTTGTCGATGATCAGATCGTTGCCGAGCTCGAAGCCCAAGCCCTTCAAATGGGCGCTGAGCGCTGGCGCGCTGCCTGGATCCATGAGATAGAGCACCCGGCCGCCGCGCCGGACAAAAGCGTCGAGCTTGTCGATCTCTGCCGGCAGGTAGTCGCTCTCTGGCCCTGCAACCACCACCACGGCGGCGTCCTCCGGCACTTTCTCGGCGCTCAGCAGCAGCAGCTCCTTGACCTGGTGGTTTTCGGCTTGAATGGCCTCACGCAGCGACGAATAGCCGTTCTCCTCCTGGCTGTCGATGCGTTTTTCACCATGGCCTTTGATGAAATAGAAGACCTTGGTGTCCTTGGCGATCAATTTGATCAGCGCGTTGGTGAGCTTATTTTCCGATTCAGTGCCGACTGTTTCCTTGCGATCGCGAAATTTGAGCAGTGTCGTGCGATAGGAAGTCACGCCATGTTTCACCGCTTCACTGGGGTCCCGGTCGGGGTCGATAAAGCGGAAGCTGAAATTGGGCGAGTGATAAGCATATTCGCTCAGGAGGTCGAACATGGCTTGGCGCGTGCGCTCGTCGCTGCGGTAGAAAGCCAATGCTTCCACCTCGCCGGGCAGTCCTTTGAGTACTTTGACGGTCTGGCCGGAGAGGGTGTAGCGCGCATCCGCGGTGAAGTCGAGGCGCAGCTTGTACTTCACCGACATGGCGCCGATCAACGCCACGATCACTAAAAACACACCGCTCATGATAAAAGTGTTGAGCGCGTATTTGGTCGAGCGCTGGGTAACGAAACCGCGAATCTCCTGGAAGTAGACATAGAAGAAGAAGAGCAGCAGGAGCAAACCTGCCCAAATCAGCGAAACCGCCAGGTTCCCCATCGCGCCGGTGATGGCGTAAGCGATCAGCCCCGCTGCAACCAGCACGACGGCGAGAAGCCCCAGCGGGGCGAACAAGCCCTTGCGTTTCATCATCGCCACCGGTTGGTCTCCAGGCTGCGTAGGGTGAAGAAAAGGAACAGGGCGATGAAAGCGAGGTAATAAACAAGGTCCTCGGTATCGATCACACCCTTCGAGAGGCTGGTGATATGCTCATTGATCGAGAGATAGCTCAGCACTTGCCCGAGCCCGCCGGAAACCAGGGGAACGGAATAGCTCATCAGCCAGAAGAAGAAGAGCACCCCAAAAGACACCGAGGCGGAGACGATCTGATTTTCTGTGAGCGAAGAGGTGAACACACCTAAGGCGATCGCTGCCGCACCCAGCAGCGCGAGGCCCAGATAGCCGGTGAGGATAGGCTTGATCTCCGGCTCGCCGAGCAACACGACCAGGACCGGATAGGTCGCGGTGAGGAGAATCATGGTCAGCAGTACGCTCAGGCAGGCCAGGTATTTGCCCAGCACCACGTCGATGTCATTCACCGGGAAGGTGAGCAGCAGTTCGATCGTTCCGGTCTTCTTTTCCTCGGCAAAGAGCCGCATGGTCAAGAGCGGCGTCATCATCAGCAGGATGATGCTGATGCTGCCGAACAGTGGCCGGATGACCGTTTCATTGATGTTGAGCAACTGATACTGCCGTGCGAGCATGGCATCGGACTGTGCCTGGAAGCTCACCACCGAAAAAGTCGCTAGTAGATTGTAGAAGAAATAGCCGGTCATCAGCAGGAACATGACGATGACGACATACACGGTGAGCGAGCTGAAATAGGACTGCAACTCGCGGCGCAGAATGATGCCGACATTGCGCGGGCTCATGGATGTGCCCTCTGCAAGCCCGCTCCCGGGGAGACGGACTGATGAGAGTTCGCCGCTGCGCGGCTCCGCGTTCTGGATGTCGCCCCTTGGGGCGGCCCGGCGGTTGGGGTTGATCCCTCCCCCCAGCCCCCTCCTTGAGGGAGGGGGTGGTCGCGGTTCGCCGCTGCGCGGCTCCGCGTTCTGGATGTCGCCCCTTGGGGCGGCCCGGCGGGGCTCATGCTTCCTCCTTGGTCACGAGCTTTATGAAGATGTCTTCGAGGCTGGTTTCCAGGGGTCGCATTTCGATGAGTTCCCATTGGTTGCGTTCGATTAGGGCGCTGACGCCGGGGCGGGCGCGCTTTTCGTCGTCGAAGGCGAGGATGAAGGCGGGTTCTCCCCCAGGCGCCATTTCGCGCGTGCACTGGCGCACTCCCGGTACTTGGGCCAGCGCCTGTGCAATGCGCTCGGGGTCGCCGCCAAGCCGCAGCAGGGTCCTGCGGCCGCTTTCCGCGGCGAGGTTCTCCGGCCGATCCACGGCAACCAGCTTGCCCTTGTTGATGATCACCACGCGCCCGCAAAGCAGGCTCACTTCCGGAAGGATGTGGGTGCTGAGGATGACCGTATGCCGGCCGGCCAAGTCTTTGATGAGCTTGCGGATTTCCTTGATCTGCTTCGGATCGAGGCCCACCGTGGGCTCGTCGAGAATCAGCACTTCCGGGTCATTGACCAGTGCCTGGGCGATGCCCAGCCGTTGCCGGTATCCCCGGGAAATGGCCCGGATAAGCTTGTGGGATACCTCGCCCAAGCCGCAATCTGCGGTCACTTGGCCGACCTTGCGACTCACCTCTTTGGCGTTTACCCCTTTGATCGAGGCGACGAAGCGCAAATAGTCGTCGACTCGCATGTCTTCATAAAGCGGGACACGCTCGGGCAGGTAGCCGATACGCTGGCGCACCTGGAGAGAATCCTCGAAGCAGTTGTACCCTGCGACCATGGCGCGGCCGGAGGTTGCCGGGAAAAAGCAGGTCAGAATCCGCATCACCGTGGTCTTGCCCGCCCCGTTGGGTCCGAGAAAGCCGAGGATCTCGCCTTTTTCGACGCTGAAGCTGATGTCGTCGATGGCGCGGAAACCGCCGTAGTCCTTGATCAAATGCTCGACTTCAATCATTTTGTTGATGCGTCGCAGGAGGATGGGGTTGCTGATCGCACGCTTGCGCATGCGTCCAAAGCGCTTTCACGGAGATTCCCCCGGCCGGGATGTGGCGGCGGGCGATGAAATGATTTCGACATGGGGCAAAACGGTTTCCGGAGAGAACTTGGTCGGTACGAAACTCGCGGTCATACCGAATGGATCACTGGTTTTCCGGGGTGCCCGAACTGTAGCGGGGAATTCGCAGCGGGGCAAGAGACCAGCCGGCAATGCTTGACCCAGATTGTAGTGTGAATGGTGGTGGTTCGCCTGGAGGTGGGGGAGCCGACAGTATAAAATGTCGCCATGGACAAATTTTACCGAAAAAGGGGCATCTGTCAGGATTGCCGGCCTCCGGCGCCAGTGACCAAGAAGACAAAACGGTGCCCCGGGCGGTGGTTTGCGCTGGCTCTGGCGATCGCTTTGGCGAGTTGTGGCGGTGCAGACGATGCTCGGGGCCCGGACCCACGCGAACTCGTCATCGGCCGGATGAAAGTCTCGCTGATGCCCGAGTACGACGATCCGAGCATGCTGGTGATCTACGATGGCCGTTTCGCACAGGCACCGGGTTACCCCCTGAAGACAAGCTTCCTGGTGCCCAAAGGCTCACTGATCAGTGATGCCTGCAGCCTTTCGCACGAGGGCCAGCACTTCTGCCAGCTTTTCCAGACGCGATCCCGCGGCGCCTTTGACGAGATCAGCCTGACGCTGCCCTTTCCCAACTTCTACCTTGCTTTTCACACGCCGAAGTTGGAAAGCGCGAGCGCGGACAAGCTCATCGCCTTCGATCTCAAGGCGAGCCATGCCATCAAGAGCTTGGAAATTGACATTCAACAGCCGCTGCGCAGCAGCGGCTTTGCCGTCACCGTGCCGAAAAAGGCGCAGGCGCCGGTGGATGCGCCGTCCACCAGCATCATTCGCGGTTTCCAGCATGTTTTGTATCGGATGGAAGATATTGCTTTTGGCGAGGAAGCGCGGTTTTCGATGCGCTATGAAAAGAGCGATCCGAATCCCTCGGTGGATCTCAAATATACGTCGATGCGACCGCAGCAGATCGGTAGCGCGCCTTACGACACGCAGCGCAGAGTGAAGGGCGTGGTCTATGCGATCTTCGGCAGCGCCGTCGTGGTGGCGCTGGCGGCGCTAGCTTGGTACCTGCGCGCCAGAAAGAAGCGCACGGCGAAATCCCCATGACGCGCCCCTGGCAAGCCCTCGGCGGGCACCTGCGAAGCCTCGCCTGCCTCGTTCTGCTCGCTTGGAGTATCGAGGCCACGGCATTGACGGTCAATGAAGTGGCGAAGGATTTGGCCTGCCCCTGCGAGTGTCCTCTGGTGCTCGAGGACTGCAACATGACTTGCGGACTCGAATGGAAGAACGAAATCGGCGAAATGATCGGCCGGGGCATGACCAAGCAGCAGATCATCGACGACTTCATTGCCCGCTATGGCGAAGACGCGCGCATCACGCCATGGCAGCGCGTCAACGGCAAGATCTATCAATACACCCGCAGCTTCGATGACCTTGAATGGGGGCTGCTATGGACAGGGCTGATAATCTGGAGCCTGCTGATGTTTTTGGGTATCTATGTTGCCGTGAGAAAAGTGTTTTTCGACACCGCGGCGCCTCGGTTTCAAGCTGGCGCACCCACGGCGGCGCCCCAAGAGGAGGAACGGTGAGTCACATCGACACTCCACGCGAGCGCCGTTATCCTTGGTATGTGCGTTTGCTCTTTGCCAACCAACGGCGGCGCTACGGGAGCGAACTCGAACCTGCCCGGTTGTGGGGCCGCAGTCCGCGGGTCTTTGCGGCGCTCTCCCTGCTTTATGCAGCACTCGATCGCCGCTCCTCGCCGCTCGAACCGTCACTGCGCACCTTGCTCACCGTGCGCGTTTCGCAGATCAACTGGTGTGCCTTCTGTGTCGACATCAACGCCGCCCTGGGCTTGAATCGCGGCGTGACCCAGGCGCAGCTCGCGGCGCTTGCCGATTTCGAGGCTTCGCCGCTGTTCGATGAGCGTACCAAAGCTGCCCTGGCCTACGCCGAGGCCATGACCTATACCGACCGCTCAGTCGATGCGGGTCTGATGGCGCGTCTCAAGGGTTTCTTCAACGACGATGCCATCATCGAATTGACGGCGCTGATCGCCTATCAGAACATGTCGAGCAAGTTCAACTCCGCACTCGATGTGCCGGCACAGGGCTTCTGTCAATCGGCACCGCAGCCGCGTGCATCGGCACCCGAACGATGAGGGGCTGGACTGCTCCTCGCCTGAATCGGGGTGCTATGCTGAGAGCCAGGCTGGCGCCGCTCTTCATGAGCGCTGGCCTCTTTCTCATCTTGTTGTTGGGGTTGGGTTTTTTTGGCTACCAGCATCTGAGTGGCGAACCCATCGAAAACACCTTGGCGGCGCTGCGCGACGAGGCGCGGGTGCAACTCTATCGCCATTCCTGGATCGAGCGGCTCACGGATGCGGAAACAAAACGGCTCTATCAGCGCACCTGCACGCGCCGTTGTCACGGCCGCGAGGTGATCGAGAAGAACCCCAGGACGGCGGCGGAGTGGGAACTCCTGGTGGCACGTATGGGAGTGCCGGATCGCGCCGATCTCGACGAGCGCCAAACCGAGTTGATCGTGCGCCACCTGCAGACGCATTTTCTGAGCAATGTGCCCACGGTGTTGCCGCCAGCGACCATGCGGCACGTCAAGCAATATCTCTGGCGCAGCGACTTCGGAGAGAACGATTTGTTCCTCGATATCATCTTCGTGCCCCGTGATCAGGCCCGGTTGCTGCGCTATCTGGGGGTGCGCAATCCGCCGGCGACGCCGCCGCGCGAAACGCAATTCATCGTTTTCATCAACACCCACCAGGGCCGGGTGCCGGAGTGGGATCTGGCGCGGATGGCGCAGCTCACGGTCGATGGCGGACCGCCGCAGGCGGCGCTGAGCTGGGCAGTGCTTTACCGCGATGGGCAACAGCACCATAATCAAGGCATGCTTGTTTTTCCGAGTATTGACCCGAGTCGGGCCCAGAGCCTGGAAATCACCTTACGCCTCGGCGGCCTGGGGACGCGCGTATTTCAATGGCGGCTACCGGTGCCGCCCCTGACCGAGTAGATGAATGGCTAGTCGGCGTGTTTACCAACTCCTTCTACTTGCCTGTGTGACCGGCTTGGCGCTGGTCATCGCCTTGGCGGCTGCGCTCTGGATGTACGAAGACGTGCCCGAAGACATGCCGGCCACGCCGCGCCGGCAGGCGCAGGAAAAGCTGCCGCAATTCACCTTGCCGCTGCTGGGTGGGGGGGAACTCAAACGCGCGGACGTCGAGGGCAAGCCGGTGTTGGTCAATTTCTTCGCATCCTGGTGTCTGCCTTGCCGCGAGGAAATGCCGGTGATCGAGAAGGTCTCCAAGGAATATCGGGCGAAAGGCGTGGTCTTCTTCGGTGTCGCCGTGGACGACACTGAAGCCAAAATGAAGGAATTCGTCAGTCGTTTCCAGGTCACCTTTCCGGTGGGTCTGGATCAAGGCGGCACCATCCAGAAAGGCTTTGGTGTCTACGGCTTGCCGACGACGTTTTGGGTCGATCGCACCGGCGCAATCCGCTATCTCCACGCCGGTCTGGTCAACGAGGAGTTGCTGCGCCATGAGTTGGACAAGATGTTGTAGATCCATTGCCTCGCTGGCCGTATTGCTACTCGGGTTGAGTGGCTGCGGCGAGGAGCCCAAACCGCTCCTGCAGGTGGGCGAAAAGGCGATTCCCTTCAGCGTCGACATGCTCGAAGGGGAGCCGTACCGGCTCGAGGATTTTGCCGGTAGGCCGATGGTCATCACTTTCATGGCGTCTTGGTGCCCGTGCTCCAACAACTCCATGCCACTTTTGCAGAGAACCGTCGCCGCGCACAAGGACGACCCGATTGTCTTCCTGCTGATCGGCATTCAGGACTCGCGCAAGAAGTGGGAGAAGTTCGTGCAGAAGTGGAATCGACCTTGTCCGGCGGGTTATGACAAGGGCGATCGGATCGCCAGAGCCTATGGTGTGCATGCGCCGCCCACCACGTTTTTCATCGATCGCCAGGGGGTGGTCAAGCGTGCCTTTTACGGTGACTTTTCCACCAAACCCGACGAGTATCGGCAGTGGGTGAGGGAGCTTCTGTGATGGGCGCGGGTGACGCGGTCTGGGGTGGTTTCACCGCCTTCTTTTCGATTTGGCAGCTCTGCATCCTACAGTTCAGCCCCTTTTTTTTGGCTTTCATCGTCGGGGTCTACCTCGTGACTCCCGGACAGGCGGCGCCACCCCGGGTCTTTCCCTGGACGCTTTGGCCCTGCCTCGCGTGGGCGGCGAGCTTTACCTTGTTCTATTCGCTGCTGATCGCTTCCGGCTTGCCGGCAAGCCGCCTGTTGATTGCCCGGCTGGACACTCTGCGCATCATGGCGGGCGTCTTCATTCTGCTAGTGAGCCTACAAATCTTTTTCACTGGGCGCATCGCGGGTCTGGCACGGTGGCATGGCACGGCATGGCTTTCATTGGTTGCGTTTGGGCTGGGGATCGCTTTCGCGCTGATGTACTCGCCCTGCATCACCCCCATGCTGTCCGACATTCTGGCCATCGCCACACAGCGCAGCACGGCGCCGCGCGGCTGGTATCTCGCTTTCTTCTATGGTCTGGGCACGTGCCTTGCCATGGTGCTGTTTTCGCTCCTTGCGCTCGAGTTCTTGCGCCGAAGCGCGGGCGCGTGGCGTCGTTCCCGCCTGCTGGCGGACATTTGCGCGTTGGTGCTGCTGTCGCTGGCGATCTTGAACATCACCGGTTTGATGACCCTCTACAAGGCTTTCGCGCTGGGGTTTGCGCTGTGAAATCAGCTGTCTCGCGCCAGACACTGCCAGGCGGCGCGCTCGACCGGCGTGCGGCTCTGCCGCCTGGCGCGAAATGGCAGGTGCTCGGTGTGGTGACACTGGCCTTGAGCGCCCTGGTGGCCTTGCTGGCGCAAGTGCTGGGTTTTGAACTCGATCCCTTTTATGGGCTGCTCGCGGCGGCGGGCTCGGGCTTGGTGGTTTTGGGCACCGTCCGTAGGCGGCGGGCACGCGGATGATCCCGCTTGTGCTCGGCGCCAAGCATCGGGCTCTGCTTCTCGGGCTGGCCGTCATCATCGCGGCGTCGATTGTGCTTGCCTGGAAGCGGGGGCAGGAGCCGCTGCTTCCAGTGCCCGAGGACATCAAACACTATGTCTATTGGCAGGCAAGCGAATTGACCGACCTGGATCTTCGGCGCAGCGGCGATCAGCCGTTGCGCCTGAGGCAATTGCAGGGGCAATGGGTATTGCTGTTTCTGGGCTACACTCATTGCCCGGACGTTTGCCCAGGCACTTTGGCGGTGGTGGCCGAGGCCTGCAAGTTGATCGATCAGGGCGCGGGTGGGGTCTCTCCGGTGCAGGGGCTCTTCGTGTCGGTCGACCCGCAGCGCGACACGCCAGAGCGTCTGGCGGAGTATGTGGCATACTTTCATCCGCGATTCCTCGGGGCTACCGCCAAGCCGGAAACGCTCGAGGAGTTGGCGCGCACACTTGGAGCACCGTTCATCGTTCAAGCGGCAGAAGGTGGGTCGGCGACGGGAAACTACCAGGTCGCTCATAGCGCCACCGTGTTTGTGATCGATCCGCGGGGGCGGTTGTTCGCGCGCTTTCCGCCCCCGCAAGACCCCGTGGAGATGGCTGCGGCGTTCCAGAAAATGCGTGCGTATTATCAGCAGAAGGCAGATCGGCGATGGGTTCTATTTTGAGGCGTGCCTTGACTTGCGGGCTCCTATCATGGGTCGCGGCGGCGTTTGCCCAAGACGCTGCGGTACAAGTTTTGGATCCTTGGGTGCAGGCCGCGCCGCCGCAAGCAAAGGTGCTTGCCGCATATCTCGAGTTGCGTAGTACCGGCACCGAGGCGCGTACGCTGCGCGGCGCGTCGAGCCCCGCCTTCGAACGTGTGGAGATCCATCGCACCGTCATCGCTAACCAGATCGCGCGCATGGAGCCCGTTACGCAGCTGGAGATTGCGCCGGGGAGCAGTCTGCGCATGCAACCGGGAGGGCTCCATCTCATGCTGATCAACCCGCGCCAGCGCTTGCAGGCTGGGGATAGCGTGAGCCTGTCGCTGCAATTCAAGAACGGTGGCACGGTTGCCGTCTTGGCCAAAGTGCGCGCCCCCATGGTGGCTAGCGCGGCGGCCAAGAAGCACGATCACGGAGAGCACGGTGCCCATGCCCATTGACCCGGCGGGTCGCCGGGCCGTTCTCGGCATCCTCGGGCTGCTGCCGGTGCTTGCCTTGATCGGCTGTGGGGAGCGTTCCGGGCAGCCCGGAGCGGAAGCCGCTGCCGACTTCGAACTCGAGCTTTTCGCCGGCGGACACTTCAAAATGGCGCAGCATCGCGGCAATGTGGTGGTCATCAATTTCTTTGCCTCCTGGTGCGTATCCTGCGGCGAGGAGTCGCCCATGTTGGAACGGGTCGCGAAGGAATATCAAACGAAGCCGGTGCGCTTCGTGATGGTGGCGGTCGAGGATACCGAGGCCAAGGCGCGCGAGTTTCTCGACAAGCGCGGCGTGTTCATACCCGCGGGTTTGGATAAGACCGGGAGTATCAAAACGGCCTATGGCATTTATGGCATGCCCACGACTTTTTTCGTAGATCGCAAGGGGCAAGTGAGCTACATGCACGCCGGCGCCATCGGCGAGCAATTGCTCAAAGCGGAAATCGACAAGCTGCTCTAGCGCTCATGGCCGTCGACAACGCAAGGAGGGTGACATGGAGCACGGCTGCATGAGCCTGCGCCAAACCGCATGGGTGGTCTTGTTAATAGGGGGAGTGTTGCTGGCAACCGGCTGTTCGAAGCGGGAGGAGGCACCGCGCCAGGAGCCTGCCGCGCGCTTGGACGGGCCGGTGAAGATCGGCGTAGTGGGGCCACTCAGCGGTGACGAGGCGCATTACGGCAGTAGCGTGCTCAGCGGAGTGCAAGCCGCGGTCAAGCGCGTCAACGCCCAAGGGGGGATCGCCGGTCACCCGGTGGAGGTTCTCTTTTTCGACGACGCAAACAAGATCGAACAGACCGACGTGATCGTCAAGGATTTCATCATCAAGAAGGCTGCGGCGATTTTTGCGGCGCCGACCGGCGCTTCGACGTTTGCGCCCATTCACTTGGTTACTGACGCGCGTATTCCGTTTTTCTCCGTGGGCACGCGCCGGCATCTCAAGGGGAGCGGCGCCTATGTGTTCCGGCTCGCCGTTCCCGACGAAACCGCAACCGAGGCGCTGATCACGCACGCGGTGCAAGGGCTTGGCTTTCGGCGTTTTGCCCTGGTCACTGCGGCCGACAATGACTATTCGCTCGACCTGAGCGCATCGTTCTACCGCGCGATCATCAAGACGGGGGCGAGCGTCGAAGTGCGGGCCGACACTTATGACACGCTGACAGGCGCTCACGAACTCGGCGCCGTGGTCGCGGCCTTGAAGAGAAGCCCTGCGCCCTTGCAGGCGGTGGTCTTCACCGGGGCCGCCGGCGAAGCCGTTCAGCTTGCCGCGGCGCTCAAGAAGGCCGGCCTCAAGCTGCCCATCTTGGGTGGCGAAGATCTTTTCGTGCCCGAGCTCTTGGGCGGCGGAGAAGATATGGCGGGCACATTGCTCTATGGGAGCTTCACCACCGAGTCGAAAACGCCGCAGATGCAGAAGTTCCTGGAGGACTATGGGCAACAGGGTCCGGATCGCTTTGCCGCCCTGGCTTATGATGGCGTCATGCTCCTGGCGGCGGCCATCGCCGATGCGGGGAGCACCGATGCCGCGAAAGTGCGCGAAGCCATGCTCAAGCGCCGCGACTTCCTAGGCAGTACCGGGAGTACCGCATTTTCACCGGATAACCTGCCGCTCAAGCGCCCCTATCTATTCCGCGTGGAAAGCGCGCCGAGTGGTGCGCGCTTCGTTCTGCAGGCGCCGAACTCGCCGGCGTCAAATTGATGTTTATCAAGGAGTCGCGAACCCGCTCCTTGTGAAGCCGCCAAAACGCCCCCATCGTGTCGACAGCGGCCCTGGACTCGGGTAGGCTCGAACGCAGTTCGGGCGGGACACCGTGCCTTGTTTGTACGCGGGGGCGGCCGCGCAAGTATTCATGGGGATTGACACGATGACGACGTTGGTGAAAGGGGTCAAACACGGCTGTTATCTCTTGGCGTTCATGCTGGGCGCCATTTCCACAGCCGGGGCGGCGCTGAGCCAGCCGACTTCGCAGGGGGCCAAACTCAATGATCGTGACGAGATGGTGCTGGTTCCCGCCGGCAAGTTTGTCTTCGGCCGCGGCTTGAGCAAAAAGGAAGTCGAGTTGCCAGCGTTCCTGATCGATAGGCACGAGGTCACCAACCGAGAATTCGCGCGCTTCAACCTCGACCACAAGTTCGAACCCGGCACCGAGAACATGCCCGCCACCATGGTTTCGCAGATCGACGCAACCAACCACTGCGAGGCGGTGAATAAGCGTTTACCCACGGAGATCGAGTGGGAGAAGGCCGCTCGAGGAACCGATGGACGTGAGTACCCCTGGGGTAACGACTTCGACCCGGAGGCGGCCGTCACCGGGGAGACCGATTTCCGCGGGCATCCGCCGCAACCTCTGGAAGTGGGTTCGCGCTCCAAGGGCAAGAGTCCCTTTGGCGTACTCGATATGGCCGGAAACGTCTGGGAATGGACGGGCAGCAACGAAGGACGCTATTTCGTGCTGCGCGGCGGCTCGTTTTTCGAAGATCGGGGCTACGCTACCACTACCAGCCGGCTCTTGAGCATTCCCAACGATAGTAAAGACTACGTCGGCTTCCGCTGCGCCAAGCCTGCCAAATAGCGCCCCTAATGCCCCCGCGGCCGCAGAAGTCGCGGGGAGACTGCCCATGAATGTCAAACAGTATCACTGGCACCATTTCTTCGGCGGCATTGCTCTGTGCCTGCTGTTGGTGCAACTCTTCTCTGGTGTCGTGCTGGCGTTTTTTTATTCGCCCCAGCTCAAAGAAGCTTATGCCAGCGTACAGTACCTCTACAATGAGCTAAAAGCGATTGCCTGGGTACGCGACGTGCATCGATGGGCGGCGCTCTTCTTGTGCCTCGCCGTGCTGATGCATCTCGTGCGCAGCCTATTGCGCAAGGATTTCCTCAATCGAGACCGCCAGACTCTTTGGCTCACCGGCGCGCTGGCGTTGGTGCCCCTGATGGGTTTTCTGATCACCGGCATGATTCTGCCCTGGGAGTGGCGCGGCTATTGGTTCATGGAAATGGTGCCGAACTACACAGCCGAAATCCCGCTCATCGGACCCGCACTGAGCCAGTTTCTGCTCGATGCGTTTAGTCTCAATCGCGCCCTGATCGTTCATGTGGTGCTACTGCCGGTGCTCACCTTGGTGCTGATCGACATCCACGCGCTGGGGCGTATACGCAAGCGCCTAGGGGGGTTGTCACTGTATTTGGTGGAGCATGGACTGCTCGCCTTACCCTTCCTGGCGGCGGTGGGCTTGCTGGCTCTGGTGCTGCCTATGCCCTCGCAGGATCCGGCCATCGTTCCCATGCCGCTCGAGGGCGAGCGCATTCCGATGGTGGAATGGTTCGTCCTGATCTTTTACGCGCCCTATCTTTATTTCAAAGGCTTTTGGGCGAATTTTTTCGGCGTCTATTTGCCTTTTGCGGCCTTGTTCGTTCTGGCAGCTCTGCCCTATTGCTTCCGTCGCGCCAAGATGCGCCGAGAAGGCGGCCCGGGGCATCCCGTGCCCTCGCTCAAGGACCACCTCGCTGCACTACCGTCCATGGCGCCCCTGCGCGAGCGATTGGGACCGCGCCTACTGGGCAAAGTGCTCGGCGCGGTGACGGTGAGCCTCGTGGCGGTTGCGATCTTTGCGCCGTCTTATGCCGTGCTTTATCCCTCGCCCACCATGGGCTGCAACTCCTGCCACAATATCAGTGCTGGCAATCGCATGGGCCTGCCGCCGGATACCTACAAAGACCGGACGATCAATCCCAACCTCAAGGACAACACGTTCATGGTCGAACACTGGTTCTATCCGCAGGTGGTATGGTGAAAACTCTTCTACCGGGGCGCGACCGCAGGACGGGTTTCGCGGCCCGGATCCTGAACGCCTGCGGCGCGCTGGCGTTTCTTCTCACCTTGGCGGCGTGCGGCGCCGGCGAGCCGGCGGAGTCGCCGGAGGCGGTGGCCAAGCGCTTCTATGACTTGATCAGCGCATCCAAAATCGAGGGCGGCAGCACGCCGGCGAGCGAAGCTTACAAACTCACCACCGGACCCGCGGTGAATTTGCATCCCAATCAGTTCTTGGAGATCATCAAGAACTACCCCCCGGACTTCAAAGTAGAAGTGGGTAAGGCGCAAATCAAAGGCAATCAGGCTCTGGTGGCGATCAGCTTCAAAATGCCTTCCAGTTTCGGGGGCGATTATGAGGTGAAGCAGCAACTGCCGTTGGTGCTGGATGCTGCCAGTAACACCTGGAAGGTTGATTTCACCGGCGACACCTACGGCATGCAAAAGGACGATGCCATTGCCGAAAGCAAAGGCGCACCGGCCGCGAAGCAAGAGAGTAGGTGATGTCCGCGGCGCCCCGCATCGCCGAGCGTCTGCACCAATACTGGCAGCAGAAAAAAGCAAAGCCGATCCCGGCTCACGTCAACTTCTTTTATTGCTTTGGCGGGCTTTCGCTGTTTCTTATCCTTTTGCAGTTGGCCACCGGCGCGGCAATGTGGTTCTTTTATGAGCCGGAGCCGGGCAAAGCCTATCAGAGCCTGATCGTGTTGAGCACGCAGGTGCCTTTGGGTTGGCTGCTGCGCAATCTGCACCGCTGGGGATCAACGCTGTTGCTGGCGACCGTGTTCTCCCACATGGTCATCGTGTTTTATCTCAAAGCCTTCCAAAGCCCCCGACAATTTACCTGGCTGACTGGGGTTTTCCAACTCCTGCTGGTCTTCCTGCTCGTCGCCACCGGTTTGCTACTGCCTTGGGATTGGCGCTCTTATTGGTCCTTTGCCATGTGGGTGGACTACTTCGGAACCTGGTTCGGGGGAGAGCAATTGCAGAAGGCGGTGCTCGACCATTTCACCCTGCAGATTGCCTACTACGCGCACATTCTCGCCATTCCCCTCGCTCTGGCCGTTTTTCTGCTCTTTCACTTCCGGATGGTGCGCAAGTACGGCATCTCCGAGCCGCTGTAGCCCGCCAGGCGCGCTTGTTTCGACGCGCCCGTCTCAATACACTGCCGACTTGAAGCGTTCGCCATCTTGGCGGACGGGTGCCGGCGATTGCCAAGAGTCCCCTGCGTTGTCGCGGTTGAATGGGTCCGCTGGCCGGCGCGAGATCTTTCCGACGCTAACATTTGACGATGGAGAGTTTGAAGATACCCCCTGCATCGCTCGCCACGCGCGCTTCGCTTGCCCGGGCCATCACCCTGGTGGAGAACGAGCGGCTGGGCGCCGACGCGCTCTGGCGCGAGGCGCGGCGACACTGCGGCCGCGCCCAGGTTGTGGGTATCACCGGCACACCAGGGGCCGGAAAGTCCACCTTGATCGCGGCGCTGCTCACGGAATATGCCGCGCGGGGTCAGCGTGTCGCGGTGTTGGCCGTGGACCCCTCGAGCCCGATCAGTGGCGGCGCGTTGTTGGGCGACCGGGTGCGCATGGGCGAGTTCGACAGCGACGCGGTTTTTGTCCGCTCGGTTTCCGCCCGCGGGCATTTGGGCGGGCTTTCGCGCACGGCAGGGCGCATCATTGACGTCTTCGACGCCGCGGGCTTTGACCTCGTTATCGTCGAAACCGTGGGTACGGGGCAATCCGAAGTCGAGATCGGCCAATATGCCGATGTCCGCATCGTCCTTTGTCCGCCCGGGTTAGGTGACGAGGTTCAGGCGATCAAGGCCGGGGTGCTGGAGATCGCCGATTTGTTGGTGGTCAGCAAAGCCGACTCGCCTTTGGCCGAGCGCACCGTGCTTGAACTCGGAGCGCATTTCTCCAGGAAGTATCAGGGCGAATGGCCGGTGCAAGTGCTGCCGGTCAGCGCGCCGCGCGGCGAGGGCATCGCCACTTTGATCGCCGCCTTGGAGGCCCACGGCCGGGTGGTTGGGTGCGGGCGGCGCTTGTCGGTGTCGTTGCCGCAGCCGGATCGGGGCTCACCGGGAATGATGCTGGTCCTGGTCGGCGCGACCCGCTTTGCGCGAACCCTCGCGGCGGTTGCGGCTGCCGCCGGCTGCGAGGTTTCGCTCTTCGACTCGCGGCTGCGCCACGGGCGCTTGCCGCAACTGCCCGGTGTGACGGTTGCGAGTGAAAGCCTGAGTGTCGCACTGGCACGCCGCGGCTCGCCTGGCGATACCACTTTGGTCGTTTGCACGCGTTGCCGCGAATTGGCCGAAGAGGCGATTCGTGCTACCCAGCAATGCCTGGGCTGCCGAGTGCTCTTGCCCGCGGGGGGCGGTCGCGAACGCTTGCTTGCAAATATCCCGGAGGGTGCCATCACGCGGCCACCGGAAGCGTTCTCTCTGGATGCCGGTGGTGGCACGCTGGGCCGGCGCGCGGTGCGGGTGCTGGCGGACCTTTTGGGGTAGCAAGCCCCTGGTTGAGCGCGGTTAGCCCGGCGTTTCGCGTTTGAGTCGGGCGACCTCCTCGGCATCGCGCGCCCGCGGCCGGCTGGGGGCCACGAGCAGCCGGCCGAATTCGGCGAGGTATATCGCAAACGCGGCCGCCCACAGCATCATGGCACCCGCTGTCCATAAGTGATCGAGCCGCAGCAATGCCGCCGTCACCCGCAACAAGGCCGCTAGCGTGACCAATGCCAGGGCCCAGCGCATCGCGCGGCTGACCGCCAGCGGTCGGCCAGTGTGGCGCAAGCTCACACGGTTCATGAGCGACAGCATCATCGCGCCCAAGGCGCCCACCAAAAACGCATGCAACCACGCATCCTGCGGCAGGCGCGCATCGAGCGCCGCCCAGCCGCGCAGTGCGAGCGCCGCGATCAACCACAGGAAGGCCAGATGCATGGCCGCGAGCATGGGCAAATCGGCTACCCGCCAACCCTGCCAACGCCAACTCCGGAAGGCGAGCAGCAAAGCGCTGCCGAAACACACCGTGGCAAGTGATGCCGGCGGCGTGGCCAGGGGTTCGGCCATGGCCAACAGCACCATCGCCGCGGCGCAGGCATATTCGAGTTCGGGCAGTAGCTTTGGCGTATCGCCAAGACCGCGCTCGCGCAGCGCATTGCCGGTGAACACCGGTGTCAATAGCCCGCCCTTGACGACAAAGAGCAGCATCAGGCCATGCACGCCGAGCTGCAAGCCAGCGCGCATCTGGGCCGGCGAGGCGAGCCCAAGACCGCGCCAGTAGAGCATTTGCGCCAATGCCAAAACACCGATTAGGGGCAGCACCCAAAGATAGCGCCGATCTTTGAGGCGCAGGAGCTCCGGCAACAGCAAAGCCAGCAGCACCCAAGAGAAACTCGCGTCGAGCACCGCGCGCGGCAGAAAAGGCAAGGCCTCGCACCAAAACGCGAATCGACCGGCAAGCCACAGCGCAACCAGCACGATCAGCCGTCCGCCGTGCCACTCGGCCATTCCCGCCCAGCTAGGCAGCGCGGTGAGCAAAATGCCCGCAACGATGGCTCCGGCAAAACCGAAAAGCATTTCATGCCCATGCCACGCCGCGGTTGGCGCCGGCGCTTGTGGCAGAAAAGCCCAAGCGCCGGCCAACGACAAGGCATAGACGGCACCCAGGAGATAGAAGGGGCGAAAGGCCGCGGCCCAGAGCGGAGCGGTAAAGCGCAAGATGCTTGGCTGATCTTCGGGAAGCCCGCAGCTTAACGCGGGCGGGCAGGGCGCAACAAGGGCGCGGCGAATCCAGCCTCGAAACCGGGCGCAGCGCTCGTTCTGGGAAATGAGACCGAATCGGCTGACTATTCCGGGCTCTGCCGCGGCAAACCTGGCGCTAGAGTGCCTTTCATGCCCAGGGCCAGCTTGGCGCTCGGGCCTCGTGCAGGAGCGGCATCATGAGTAGCGTTCACTTCGACATCGGCTTGACGGCACCGCTGGAGCCCAGCGCCAAAAAAGAGCAGCGCTCCCTCGCGGCCGGCTTTCAGTCCCTACTGCAAGGCCTGGCGCAGCGCCAGCCCGGACAGGACCGCCACCCACTCGCCGACGCGGCGAAATCCAGCGCGACGCTCTGGTCCGAAAGACGGGCCGCGCCGAGCGGCAAGACAGACCTCCCGAGCGCGGTGCTAGGCACACTGAACGCCGCGCAAAGCTTTGGCCACAGCAAAACCACGCGCGGCAGCGAAGAGGAACTCGACGACGAAGGCATGAACCTCGTGCAATACCTCTTCGCACGCGCCGACCAGAAATCAACCGACCCCACCGAAGCCTGGCTCCTGCGCAACCACACCGGTTTCATCATCATGCAATTCGCGGGCTATCAACCCGCGGGCCTGAGCCCCAAAGAAATCGTCGATCGCTATCTTGAGGTCATGAAGGGCGGGAATTGGCCCACGGGTTGATCTCGCGCGGTCTTGCTGGCTAGAGTCGCGCGAGTCAGGGCGACGGGCTCCTAATACGCCCCTCGCTTCCCCTTGGCCTTGCTGACCGAGCGCACCAGCCTTCCGAAGGCCCGTTCCTTCTGGCGCCTTTCGAGTTGCGACGAATCGTGGAACGCAGTTTCCTTCTTGAGCTTCAGGTAGTTCTGAAAATGCGCCGCATCGAGTTCACCTTGCGCCATGGCGCTCTGAACGGCGCAACCCGGCTCGCTGGTGTGGGAGCAATCGGCGAAGCGACATTGCCGTGCATAGGCTTGAAGGTCGGCAAAACTGACATCGATTCCTTCGCTGACGCCCAGCATTCCCAATTCGCGCATGCCGGGCATGTCGATCAAGAAACCGCCACACGCAAGCGCCAAAAGCTGACGCCGCGTGGTGGTATGCCGGCCTTCTCCGGTATGGCTCACCGCTCCCGTTGCCAGGTCGGCGCCTGCGAGCAGATGATTGACGAGTGTGGTTTTGCCCACGCCGGATGATCCGAGCAGGCAGTAGGTTTTGCCGGGCAGAATCAACTCGCGGAATTGGTCAACGCCCGCGCCGCTGACATTGCTGAGCGCGATGATGCGGGCGCTTATGCCGGCCGAGCGAATCTGCGACACCAACTCCTCCAGCACCTCGGCAGTGATCAGATCGGTCTTGGTCAGCAGTACCACGGGTTCGATCTGCCCTTCGCTCGCCATCACCAAATAGCGCTCCAGCCTGCGCACATTGAAATCGAAGTGGCAGGACTGAACGATGAAGGCGACATCGATATTGGCGGCGATCATCTGGAACGCCACGGTATCGCCGGGCCTTTTGCGTCTCAGAAACGACTGTCGCGGCAGCACCTCAAGAATGCTCGCGCGCCCGCCCGAGCCGTGATACTTCACGCGGACCCAATCGCCGACGCAGGGCCGATCGGCAGGCGATTCGCAGGCATAGGCCGCCCGACCCGTCAGCTTCGCGGGCAGCTCGCCCGTCGCGTTCCTGATGAGGTATTGATCGCGATCCACCGCCGTCACCCGGGCGATGGAAACACCCGAATCGCAAAACCGCTCGGGCGGCGCAAAGCCCTCCCTGCGGTCGCTTGCGACCGCCGCAACGGGCTCGGAGTCCGGGCAGGCATCGGCGCTGCCGCCACGCTTGGTAAAGGTGTGAAGAAGCGATTGCTTCGACTTGGAAGAAGTCATGTTGGAAATCCATTGGCAGTCATCAAAACGAACAGAAACGGCAAACCACCTTCGGGTGGCCTGCCCAACGTTTGTGATCGCGATAACCTGAACGCCCCGCTGGCGCGGGGATCGGGTTATCGGACGACGGCAAGCTCCAACATACCAACCTCGAAAAGAAGCGCGGGCCGAATCGCGCCGCGCGGGGTGATGTTAGCCAGGGGAGGATAAAAAATCAAGAAACCTGGATCGGGGTGGTGGCGGATGCGTGGCAGGGCAAACCGGCGGCTTATGGCTGTCCGAACATGACGGGGCGCTCCGGAGCGGCCTGCGTTTTGGTTGAAGCAGCCTAATGGCGACCGCTTTGCTATAGTCTGCAATTGGCACAAAGCCGTTCTTCAGAGTTACCATTCAGGTGGGCATTGACGGAATGCTCCGTTCTTGCACTGCCCCAATAACTAGATCGATAGATCAAGCAGGGCTAAGGGCTGATGGCAAACAATAGCGGTAAAGACAAATCCCTCGAATCCTGGATCTGGGACGCGGCCTGTTCCATCCGAGGGGCCAAGGACGCGCCGAAATACAAGGACTACATCCTCCCCCTGATCTTCACCAAGCGTTTGTGCGACGTTTTCGATGACGAGCTGAACCGCATCGCCAAGGAAGTCGGCTCGCGCAAGAAGGCCTTCCAGCTTGCCAAGGCAGACCACAAGCTCGTTCGTTTCTACCTCCCGCTCGTGCCGGTCGATCCCGAGCAACCTGTCTGGTCGGTTATCCGCAAGCTCTCCGACAAAATCGGCGAAGGCGTCACCACCCACATGCGCGCCATCGCCCGGGAAAACCCGCTGCTGCAGGGCATCATCGACCGCGTCGACTTCAACGCCACCACCCACGGCCAGCGCGACCTCGACGACGACCGCCTCTCCAATCTGATCGAGGCCATCAGCACCAAGCGCCTCGGGCTCGACGACGTAGAGGCCGACATCATCGGCAAGAGTTACGAATACCTCATCCGCAAGTTCGCCGAAGGCGGCGGACAGAGCGCCGGCGAGTTCTACACCCCGCCCGAGGTCGGCACCATCATGTCCCGCGTGCTCCAGCCCGAGCCCGGCATGGAAATCTACGACCCTACCTGCGGCTCCGGCGGCCTGCTCGTGAAATGCGAGATCGCCATGGAAGAAAGCGCCAAGGGCAAGAAGCGCACCGTCGCCCCGCTGAAACTGTTCGGCCAGGAATTCACCCCCGAGACCTGGGCCATGGCCAACATGAACATGATCATCCACGACATGGAAGGCCAGATCGAGATCGGCGACACCTTCAAGAACCCCAAATTCCGCAGCAGAGGCAAGCTGCGCAGCTTCGACCGCGTCGTCGCCAATCCCATGTGGAACCAGGACTGGTTCACCGAGGCCGACTACGACAACGACGAACTCGACCGCTTCCCCGCCGGGGCCGGCTTTCCCGGCAAATCCTCCGCCGACTGGGGCTGGGTGCAGCACATCCACGCCAGCCTGAACGCCACCGGCCGCGCCGCTGTCGTCCTCGACACTGGCGCCGCCTCGCGCGGATCGGGCAATGCCGGCACCAACAAGGAAAAGACCGTCCGCCAGTGGTTCGTCGACCACGACCTCGTCGAGAGCGTGCTCTACCTGCCCGAAAACCTCTTCTACAACACCACCGCGCCGGGCATCGTGCTGTTCCTGAACAAAGCCAAGCCGAAAGCGCGCAAGGGCAAGGTCTTCCTCGTCAATGCGTCCCAGGTCTTCGAAAAGGGCGACCCCAAGAACTTCATCCCCGAAGCCGGCATCCAGCGCATCGCCGACACCCTGATCGGCTGGATCGAAGCCGAAAAGCTCAGCCGCGTCGTCGACCACGCCGAACTGAAGAAGAACGACTACAACATCTCCCCCAGCCGCTACATCCACACCTCGGACGCCGAAACCTACCGGCCCATCGCGGAGATCGTCGAAGAGCTGGCCGTGATCGAGGCCGAGGCGCGCGAGACGGACAAGGCACTCAGGGAAATCCTGAAAAAGGTGGGACTTTAGGAAATGAGTACGGATCCAGCCGCCAAGCTGAAGCTTCGCGTCTTCATCAGTTCCGTTCAGAAGGAACTGGAAGAGGAGCGCATGCAGCTGCGAATCCTGCTGACCTCGGACCCCTTCCTTCTGCGCTACACGGTTCCCAAGCTCTTCGAGAAATATCCCGCGCCCCTGCGACCCGACACGAAGGCCTATCTCAAGCTGCTCGAAAAGTGCCAGCTCTATGTCCTGATCATCGGGAAAGAATACGGTTCGAATTCAGGCGGCAAATCGGCTACCCACCACGAATACGACTTTGCTCAGGAGCATCGCCTTCCGACACTCGTCTGCATCAAAGGTGACGGCGGATTCATGCGTGATAAAGCCGAAGACGAATTTTTCAAACTCATCAAAGAGGATGGTCACACCTACAGCCGCTTCAAGGACAACACCGAGCTTCACGAAATCGTCCGCGAGCGACTGATTGCCCATATCAAGGAGCACTACGAACTCGCGCCCACCAAAGAGGAGGACACCGTCGCCAAGGCAAGCATCGCCTTCGCTTCGCCCTTTGACCGCCAGCGGCTGCATGAGCGAGAACTCGGCGACTTAAGCCCGGCCCGCGTCACCGCCCTTGCGCTCGGCCTCGATCCTGAATCGAGAAAATCGCTCAAGCCCGCAGATCGGGAGCAACTGCTTTTCGATCGGGGTTACATCTGGTTCAGTTCCAGCAAAGCGCAAGCGCGCCCAACAGCCGCCGGCCTCCTTCTCACAGGAAAGGATCCGACCTCGCTGTTTCCACACTGCCGCATTCAGCTCGATATTTACCCCGGCCGTTCAAGCGACGACGAAGCACTGATCGCCGAATCCATTCGCGGCAACATCCCCGACGCCATCGACGACGCCGTTTCGATCATCCGCAAAAACACCCGTCGCACGCCCCGCGTCGTCGGTCTCAAGCGAATCGAACTGCCCGAGTATCCGGAAACCGCCCTCCGCGAAGCCCTCGTCAACGCCCTTGCTCACCGCGACTACGAAGACCCTAGCCAGCACGTCGTCGTCGAGGTCTATTTCGACCGCATCGTCATCACCAACCCCGGTCTGCCCGTCGGACATCCCTCGCTGAAACGTCTCGAAAAAGGCGAAGCGCGTTCCCGCTCCCGCAACCCGCTCCTCAGCCAGGGCCTCGTATTTCTCCATCTCATGGAAGAGCGCGGCACCGGCATCCGGCGCATGCGCGCGGCGATGCTGAATCATGGACTGGAACTCCCGCACGTCGCCGTTGACGAAGATCGCTTCGTCCTCACCCTCCCCGGACCCGGCGACGACCTCAGCCGCATCAAGGCACCCGCCTCCACAGCGGAAGCCCTGCCCAAGTCCGTCGTGGAGGAACTCAACCAACGGCAGCGCGCCATTCTCGAGCTTGCCATTGCCACCGGAGCGGTGACCAACCGGCAGGTTCAGGACCAGTTCGAAGTAGTGCGCGATACCGCCCACCGCGACCTTGCCATTCTCTGCAAGCTCGACCTTCTCCAGCAGAAAGGCAAAGGCCGCGCCACCCATTACACCTCCAAGACCCGTGAATCGTAATCATCCGATAATCATCCGATTTCCCGGCCCGAATCATCCGATTTCGGCCAGGCCACGCCTCATTGCTCGGCCTGAATCGACTGACAATCGACCGATTTTTCCTCGGCAATCGTCCGATGCAGCGGCCAAAATCGTCAGGTATCGTCAGGCGAAACGCCCGAATCGTCAAAGCCCCACAATCTGCAGTGCCGCTAATCCCGTCGAATTCGACGGGATTAGATCCAGATTCCGAAACGCCAGCCAGGTCTTCGAAAAGGGCGGTCCCAAGAACTTCATCCCCGAAGCCGGCATCCAGCGCATCGCCGACACCCTCATCGGCTGGACCGAAGCCGAAAAACTCAGCCGCATCGTCGACCACGCCGAGCCGAAAAGGAACGACTACAACATCTCCCCCAGCCGCTACATCCACACCTCGGATGCCGAAACCTACCGGCTCATCGCGGAGATCGTCGGGGAACTGAAGGCTATCGAGGCCGAAGCGAAAGAGACCGACCGGGCACTTGCCAAGATCCTCAAACAGCTCGGCGTCGGCGCATGAAAATTTTCATCAGCAGCGTCCAGAAGGAATTCGCAGCCGAGCGCAAGGCGCTGGCCGAATACCTTTCCGGCGACCCGCTGCTGCGGCGTTTCTTCGAGACGTTTCTCTTCGAGCGCGATGTCCCCGCTTCCGACCGTTGGCCCGATGCCGTCTATCTCGATGAAGTCCGCAACTGCGATCTCTATCTTGGTCTCTTTGGAGACGACTACGGCTGGGAAAACAAGGACGGCCTCTCGCCCACCCACCTCGAATTGAACGAGGCCACCCGGCAGGGCAAGACCCGCCTGATCTTCGTCAAGGGCGCGGCCGATGACGCCAAGCACCCGAAAATGCGCGCCTTGATCCGCGACGCCGGGGGCAAGCTCGTCCGGCGGCGTTTCAATTCTTCCGAAGAACTGGTCGCCGCCGTCTATGCGAGCCTGGTCCGGATCCTTGAAGAGCGCGAGCTGATCCGTTTGGCGCCCTTCGATGCCACGTTCTGCCGAAACGCCGCGCTTGACGACCTGGACCCGGACAAGATCACTCGCTTTCTCGGGCTGGCCCGCCGCGGGCGCAATTTTCCGTTGCCGGAGGACACGCCGCCCCATGAGGTGCTGGCCCACCTGAACCTGCTCGACAAGGGTCGGCCGACCCATGCCGCCATCCTGTTGTTCGGCAAACAGCCACAACGCTTCCTCATCACGTCCGAGGTGAAATGCGCCCACTTCCACGGCTATGAAGTGGCCAAACCCATCCCTTCCTATCAGGTGTACAAAGGCACGGTCTTCGACCTCGTGGACCAGGCCAAGGATTTCGTGCTCTCCAAGATCGACCTCTGGGTCGGCACCCGCGAGCACGGCACCCAGGTTCCCACGAAATACGAAATCCCGCAGGAGGTTGTAGCCGAAGCCATCGTCAACGCTGTCGTGCATCGCGACTACACCAGCAACGCCAGCGTGCAGGTCATGCTCTTCAAGGACCGGCTGGAAATCTGGAACCCCGGTTCCCTGCCGCCCACGCTGACCCTCGAAAAACTGCGCGGCCCGCACGCCTCCGTCCCGCACAACCCGCTGCTGGCGGAGCCGATGTATCTCACCAAATACATCGAGCGCATGGGCACCGGCATCCGCGACATGATCGACCGCTGCCGGAAGGCCGGGCTCCCCGAACCCGAAATCCGGCTGGATGGCGGCTCCTTCGTCCTGACGATCCGCAGACCGGCCACTGGGTTGGTAACTCAGTCGGAACCAGCTCAGGACCAAGGCGGGCAGCTAGAGTCACGGCTAGAGTCACGGCTAGAGTCACGGCTAGAGTCACGGCTAGAGTCACGGCTAGAGTCACGGCTAGAGTCACGGCTAAAGTCGGCCTTGGCCGCCAAGGTCGTACTGGCCATCCGATCGCAGCCTCTCGGCAAAGCCGCCCTTGCGCCGATCCTCGGACACAAAACGGTCTCCGGCGAGCTTCACAAGCAGATCAAGCGCATGGTGAACGGCGGCCTCATCGAGCCCACCATCCCCGAAAAACCCAGCAGTCGCCTCCAGAAATACCGGCTCACCGCCAAGGGCCAGGCATTGCTGGCGGAGTTGGAAAAGGCAGGGGGCGACGCATGAAAAAGACGCCAGACAACAAGGAAACCTCCCTGACGCGCTCCTCCGCCGTCGAATACCTCACCTTCGTCGCGGCACAGGGTCAAGGTGGCGTCGAGGTGGTTTATGCCGACGAGGACATCTGGCTGACTCAAAAAATGATGGGCGTCCTCTACGACGTGAAGACCCCCACCATCAACTACCACCTCAAAACCATCTTCGCCGACAACGAACTCGCGGAGGATTCAGTTATTCGAAAATTTCGAATAACTGCCGCCGACGGCAAAAACTACGACACCGGCCACTACAACCTCTCCGCCATCATCGCCGTCGGCTACAAGGTCAACTCCGAGCGGGCCGTCCAATTCCGCAAATGGGCGACCACCGTGGTCAAGGAGTTCACCATCAAGGGCTTCGCCATGGACGACGAACGCCTCAAGGCCGGCGGCACCGTCCTGACCAAACAGTACTTCGAAGAACAGCTCCAGCGCGTCCGCGAAATCCGCCTCAGCGAGCGCAAGTTCTACCAGAAGATCACGGACATCTACGCCACCGCCATCGACTACGACCTTAGCGCCACCGCCACCCAACGCTTCTTCGCCACCGTGCAGAACAAGCTCCACTGGGCCATCCACGGCCAAACCGCCGCCGAGGTCATCGTGGACCGGGCCGATGCCGGGAAACAGCACATGGGCCTGACTACATGGAAAGATGCGCCCCATGGAAAAATCCAGAAATTCGATGTCAGCGTCGCCAAGAACTACCTGACCGAACCGGAGATGGCGCAACTCTCCCGCCTCGTCAACGCCTACCTCGATGTCGCCGAAGACATGGCCCAGCGGCAGATCCCCATGACCATGCAGGACTGGGAAACACGGCTCAACCGCTTCATCGAAGCTACCGATCGGGAAATCCTGCAGGACGCCGGCAAAGTCACCGCCGAAATCGCCAAAGCCCACGCCGAATCCGAGTTCGAGAAATACCGCATCGTCCAGGATCGCCTGTTTGTCTCGGACTTCGATGCCGAAGTCATGCGGATCGCAAGGAATGATGAGGAAAGCGGGAACGAGGAAGGTGGTGCGGAGTGAGCACCGAACGGAGCCAACGGATCGGGGTATGAGCGACTGGCAGAAAACTACAGTTGGCGAGATCGCCTCCGGATTCCTCAGCGGTGGAACGCCATCGACATCGCGAGCTGATTTCTGGGAAGGAGAGATTCCTTGGATCACGAGTAAATGGCTCGGGGACAAACTTGAGCTTACAACCGGAGAGAAATTCGTCTCCGAGGAAGCAGTCAAGAAGACTGCAACCAAGATCGTCCCCAAAGACAGCATCATCTTCGCAACGCGGGTTGGCGTCGGCAAAGTCGGCATTAACCGGATTGACCTCGCCATCAACCAGGACCTCGCAGGCGTCCTGATCGACAACGAGCGCTACGACATCAAGTTTCTCGCATACCAATTGGGGATCGACTCGATTCAGCAATACGTAGCAATGAACAAGCGCGGCGCGACAATCAAAGGGATCACGCGGGACTGTCTTGAACAGATTCGACTCAACCTCCCCCCACTCCCCGAGCAGAAAAAGATCGCACACATCCTTTCGACGGTGCAGCGGGCGATTGAAGCGCAGGAGCGGATCATTCAGACCACCACCGAGCTGAAAAAGGCCCTCATGCACAAGCTCTTCACCGAAGGCCTCCGCAACGAACCCCAAAAACAAACCGAAATCGGCCCCGTCCCCGAAAGCTGGGAGGTGAAACCACTGATCGATACCGTTGAGTTCATCGACTACGGTGTCTCGCAGGCTATCCCAAAGACACCCACTCCAGAGGGAGTCAAAATCGTCAGCACGGCTGACATCGACAAACAGGGAAATCTGCTCTACGGGAAAATTCGCCGCATTGTGGTCCCGGTGAAAACTGCCAATCGCCTTGTTCTGAAAGATGGCGACGTTCTTTTCAATTGGCGGAACAGTGCCGAATTGATCGGGAAATCGGCAATCTATGAGGAGCAGGATGAGCCACATATCTTTGCATCGTTCATCCTGAGAATCTGCGCGGGCGAGAAAAAGTCGCACAACTACTTTCTCAAACATCTGATGAATCACTATCGGGAAGAAGGCGTGTTTGTGAAGCTCGCCCGCCGCGCCGTGAATCAAGCGAACTACAACAAGAACGAGATATCGGTTCTTAAAATTCCGTCACCGCCCTACGAGCAGCAGGTCGAGATCGCTAAAACAATCGGTGCCGCTGACGCAAAGATTTGGAGCCATGTCGACAAGAAGCGCAGCCTCGAAGACCTCTTCCGCACCCTCCTTCACGAACTGATGACCGCGAAGACCCGCGTTAACGAACTCGAATTCCCATCAGGAGGGCAGGCCGCATGAGTTCACTGAGCATGCGGGAGAAACGTACTCTCGAGGAGTTTCTCGGCATGGGCGGAGGCTACGTCCTGAATTTCTCCGACCGTACCTTCAGCGAATTCGTCCATGAAGCCGTCGATATCGAGATTCACTCGGATGAGTACTCGATTCACGGTTCATCAAAGGCCAAGAAGCTACGCGCTTTCTGGGAAGTCGAGTCTGACTACCTTGTGGGGCGATTGCTGAACGCGTTGATCGACTACGCGCAAGATGCTGCTCGCGAAACCTCTGATGAAGCCAAGAGGCTAGCGGAGCGATCCCGAGCAATCGCAAGCCGCCTCCTCGCTGGCGGCCCGAGCCTAGATGATCTGAAGCAGAAGGCAAAGTCCCTCGATGCGAATCATCTTGCCGAACAGATTCGCCGTATGGAGGACTCGGTTAGGAGTGATCCAAGCCTGGCTATCGGCACAGCTAAGGAACTCATCGAGACCTGCTGCAAAACGATCCTCTCCGAACGAGGGCAGGAGATTTCCGGCACCCCTGACATCCCAACGCTAACGAAGGCCACGCTGAAGGAACTGAACCTTGTTCCCGAAGGAGTTCCGAACGCAGCGCGTGGCGCGGATGTGATCAAACGGCTCTTGAGCAATCTATCGACAATCGGCCATGGTTTGGCCGAACTGCGCGGCCTTTATGGCACAGGTCATGGACAGCACGGATCAACTTCGGGACTCACCACTCGACACGCCAAACTCGCTGTCGGTGCGGCGTCGACGCTGGCCGTCTTCCTCTTCGAAACTCACGAGCAAACGAAATGAATCATTTTCGACTAAAGACTGCTTCTTTCGATTTTGGAGTTGGCTCAACCGCATCAATCGATTTCGTTGCCTCACCCACTGGCAACCAGAGTCGCCAAACCCATTTCACGCTCCTGATGGGCGCAAACGGTTCCTATAAGAGTCGAACTTTGGCAGGGTGCATCGACTTACTGCGTTACCAAAACTCCCGGATCGGCGATGAGAAACCGGAGAGACCCTCTGAGTGCTGCCTTTACGCCACAATTGAGTCAGAAGGTAGAACTATCCAGATCGGCGCCGAACCGCTCTCTCAATCGGGAAACGAATTTCTCCCCTCTCGAGTCTTGGCTCTGTCGAATCTAGTTAGAGATAGGTTTACGTTTGGTGAACGTGACGAAGAAGACAATCCCAATCGGTTTTACCACTACTTGGGTGTTCGTCAGGCAACAAATCTGACTACCACTGGAGCGATGGATCGCATCGTCGCGGATGCTTTCCTTGAAGTCCTGCCCGACACTGAACGCCGGGAACTTCTATTCAAGTGGATTGGAAAGCTATTCGCGAATTATGAATTGGCCTTTGGGTTTGCTCACCTTCGGCCACAATCGTTTGACGATTTTCTCCAAGACCCCACTGGGTTTTACGCTAAGTTGCGCGGAAGGGCTAGGCCGGGTCCCTCAGCGAGAGAGCTAGATGAGATTCCGGAATACAGGAGTCAAATTGCGCGCTTGCAGCCCTACATTGAAAGGTGGCGGAGCCAAAAGGTACGTGTGGTTTCGTCATCTGGTTTTCAGCGATCTCAAGTTGTAACGGACCCGTTAAATCAGCTTTCTGAGAGCGAATGTAGCGAGATTGCTAGATTGCGGCCCGCCTTCGAAGCTGCTCGGCGCCTCCGTCTTCTGGCTGGGCCATATATGCTTCTTCGGACGAGAGGTAAGCAGCCGTCTCCGTGGTTGGAGCTCACCAACCTTAGTTCAGGTGAGCAGAACCTGATCTCGACTGGCGCAAGATTGGTTGCTCATGCCAAGACTGGTTGCTTTATCGCTATTGATGAGCCGGAACTGAGTCTGAATGTCGCATGGCAACAGCGATACATAGAACTCATAAGCTCAGCGTTGGCTTGCGCCAAGGGAAGCCACGTCATGATCGCCTCTCATTCTCCCCATTTGGTCTCGAGTCTTGAGCCCGGAAACTCAACAGTTGTCGTTGCCGAAATGAATGGTGACGCGGTTCAATACTCAACTCATGATGGAAGCTTCTTCGGATGGGGGGCTGAAGCGATTCTCTATAAAGTGTTGGATATCCCTTCGGCATCGAATTTCGAATTCACGAGGGAGCTGTCCGCTATATTGCTTCACATTCAAAATGGCGGGGAAGACCGCGCGCTTCTAGATGGATTCTTGCGGAAGGCGAATAGGCTGGATCTTCGGAAAGGCGACGATGCTCTAGCGGCGGTGATCGCCGAGATCGATTCTTATCGCAAGGGCTTAGAGGCATGAAAAAGATTGCCGCCGCTGTGGTAAGCCAAGCAGATGTCGTCGCGCTTCAAGCATATCCACCTGCACGCCAGAGTCGGATGTGGGGAAACACAGCTGGAAGACCTCGTCGGTTTAAAGACGAGCTAACGACCGATTTGCTGCAGAAGCAGTCTCACCGCTGCGCATATTGTTGCAATCGGTTGATGGGTGAGCAGCCTCATCGAGATCATATTGCACCGAAAGGTCTCAATCTCCATCCGGAGTTCACATTTGAAGTCAGGAATCTTGTTCTTGCCTGCTATTACTGCAACTCCGAAAGAAAGGGTGAAACTGACACAATTGCGGTGAAGAGCCCTCAATACGCAAGCTGTCAGTTTACGATTGTCCATCCGATTCTCGATGATCCTGAAGACCACCTTAAATTTGTGGGGCATCGGGGGGATATCCTGATCCAGGCAGTGAGCGGATCTGTTAAGGGGCAGATGACAATTGATCTGTTTGATCTCGCGAGTGCACACCAATCAAAGGCCAGGGCAAAGGACGCCCTATTCGATCAGGATGTCGGCCACCTTCAAGGACGTTGGAAGCGACTTTTGGAACAGGTGGCATTCGCACCATTACCCCGCCAGAAAGTTATCAAGTTTCGGTCATGACGACATCCGGCGAACACAAAACTGTCCAAGCCCGCATCCTCGCTTACGCCGACGCCATCGGCTGGACGATTGTGCCCCGCGAGGAGGCCGAGCAGCGGCGCGGGTTTGATCCGGACGTGCCACCTGCCGATCGCGCCAGGAACCGCTCGCTGTTCTTCGACGACCTGCTCGACGCCAAGCTGCGGGAGTTCAACCCGCGCTACGCCGAGGCCGAGGGCGCTTTGCTCGGGCAGTTCCGTCATCTGCACGCCGACATCTACGGCAACCGCGAATTCGTCGAGCATCTGCGCAACCGGGGCAAGTTCTTCGACCACGAGGAGAAGCGCGAGCGCGACCTGATCCTGATCGATTACGACGAACCGGCGCGCAACGTTTATGAAGTCACCGAGGAGTGGGCCTTTCACAACGGCCACTACGGCACGCGGGAGGATGTGGTCTTTCTGATCAACGGCATCCCCGTGCTGGTGATCGAGTGCAAGAACGCCAACAAGGACGAGGCGATTGCCCTGGGGGTGGATCAGATCCGTCGTTACCACCGCGAGACGCCCGAGCTGTTCGTGTCGCAACAGTTGTTCACCGCCACCGACGCCATCGGCTTTTCCTACGGGGTGAGCTGGAACACGGTGCGGCGGAACATCTTCAACTGGAAGGACGAAGCGGTCGGCAAGCTGGAGGCCAAGGTGAAGAGCTTCTGCGCCATCCCGCAGGTGCTCGCCTTCCTGAAGGACTACATCGTCTTTGCCGAGAAGGACGAGGAACTCAACAAATACATCCTGCGCCAGCACCAGACCGGCGCGGTGGAGGCGGCCGTCGGCCGCGCCCTCGATCCCAATCGCACCCGCGGCCTCGTCTGGCACACCCAGGGCAGCGGCAAGACCTTCACCATGATCAAGGCGGCGGAGCGGCTGTTCCGCGCGCCCGGGGCGGACAAGCCGACCGTACTGCTGATGATCGACCGCAACGAGCTGGAAGACCAGATGCTCAAGAACCTCGCCGCGCTCGGCCTGGGCAATCTGGAGCACGCCAGCAGCATCGCCCGGCTCAACCAGCTCCTGCGCGACGACTACCGGGGCATCATCGTGACGATGATCCACAAGTTCCGCGACATGCCGGCGAACCTGAACACGCGCCAGAACATCTACGTCCTGATCGACGAAGCCCACCGCACCACCGGCGGCGACCTCGGCAACTTCCTCATGGCCGGCCTGCCGAACGCGAGCTTCCTCGGCTTTACCGGCACGCCGGTGGACAAGACGGTGTATGGCAAGGGCACCTTCAAGACCTTCGGTTGCGAGGACGACCAGGGCTACCTGCACAAGTATTCCATCGCCGACAGCATCGAGGACGGCACCACGCTGCCGCTCTACTACCAGCTTGCTCCCAACGAAATGCTGGTGCCGCACGAGACCCTGGACAAGGAGTTCCTGTCGCTGGCCGAAGCCGAGGGCGTGGCCGATATCGAGGAGCTGAACAAGATTCTCGAACGGGCGGTGAACCTGAAGAACTTCCTCAAGGGCAAGGAGCGTATTCAGCACGTGGCGCAATTCGTCGCGGAACACTACCGCGAGAACGTCGAGCCGCTGGGCTACAAGGCCTTCCTCGTCGGCGTCGACCGCGAAGCCTGCGCGCATTACAAACACGCCCTCGACCAGTTCCTGCCGCCGGAGTATTCCGAAGTGGTCTACACCGGCAGCAACAACGACTCCAGGCTGCTGAAGGAATTCCACCTCGACCCGAAGCGGGAACGGCAGATCCGCAAGAGCTTCGGCAAGCTCGACCAGATGCCGAAAATTCTCATCGTCACCGAGAAGTTGCTCACCGGCTTCGATGCGCCCGTGCTCTACGCCATGTATCTCGACAAGCCGATGCGCGACCACACGCTGCTGCAGGCCATCGCCCGGGTGAACCGCCCCTATGAGAACGAGGCGCAGGAGATGGTGAAGCCGCATGGCTTCGTGCTGGATTTCGTCGGCATCTTCGACAAGCTGGAAAAGGCGCTGGCCTTCGACAGCGACGAGATCAACGCCATCGTCAAGGACCTGAAGCTGCTGAAGCTGCTGTTCAAGAACAAGATGGAGTCCAGGGCACCTGAGTACCTCGGCCTGATCGAGCGCAACTTCAACGACAAGGATGTCGACACCCTCATCGAGCATTTCCGCGACCCGGAGCGGCGCAAGGCGTTCTTCAAGGAATACAAGGAAATCGAGATGCTCTACGAGATCATCTCGCCCGATGCCTTCCTGCGCCCGTTCATCGGCGGCTATGGCACCTTGTCGGCGATCTATCAGGTGGTCCGCAAGGCCTACACCCGAACCGTGATGGTCGACCGCGAGTTTCAGGCCAAGACCAACCATCTGGTGCAGCAGCAGGTCGGCAGTTATGGCGTCGGCGGTCTGGGCGAGATGGTCGCGATCGACGGCAATACCATCGAGCTGATCAAGAACAAGAGCGGCGGGGATGGCACCAAAGTCATCAACCTGATCAAGAGCATTGAAAAGCTGGCGCAGGAAAACAGCGACGACCCTTGCCTCATCGCCATGGCGGAGCGCGCGCGGGCGGTGCAGGAGAGCTTCGAGCAGCGCCAGACCAGCACGGCCGAGGCCCTGGCTGAATTGCTGCGTGAAGTGGAAGGCAATGAAGCGCGGAAGAAGGAACAGGCCGAAAAGTCTTTCGATGACCTGACCTATTTTGTCTACCGCAGCCTGCTGGACGCGAAGATTCAGAACGCCGAGGTGGTCAGCCGCAAGATTCGCCACGCCTTCACCGAGTTTCCGAACTGGAAACGCAGCGAAAATGCCCTGCGTGAACTCCGCAAGAAAGTGACCTTTGCCCTCTTCGCGGAAACGGAAGAGCTGGAACGAGTGACGGCCTTGGTGGATGCGTTGTTTACGCTGCTGGAAAAGGCGGATCGGATTTGAAACCGCAGATTGCACAGATGGGCGCAGATGAAGAAACCCCAAAGAGCAATCTGCGGGAATCTGCGTCATGTGCGGCTGAAGAAATTCCTGGTCTCCTGAAACAGAAGGTCGATGAACTGAAGATTTTGCAGATGAGTGCGGATTTGAAGAAAGCAGAGTTCAAGCAGCGGGTTTGGCACTGGGCCGACAAGCTGGACGTAAAGATCGCCTGGCTGGGTGTGCGGCCGATGCGGAACAAATGGGCCTCGTGTTCTACCTCAGGCCATTTGAATTTCAGCGATGAACTGCCTGCCCTGAGACCCGATCTGTGGGACTACGTGATCGTCCACGAACTGCTCCACTTCTCCGTTCCCAACCATGGCAAACTCTGGAAAAGCCTGATGCGCTCGCATCTGGGCGAATATGAAGCCCATGAAGGCGAGTTGAAGCGGTTTGCACGGAACAAGGCGCTGCAGCATACTCGTTGATGCATGCCCCCACCCCGGCCGCACTTTTGCACTGTCGCCCATCCGGAGCAGCCATGGCCAGCACAAACAGATTCAAACCACCGGAAAAGCGGAAAGCTTTTGTCGACTCGGCCCTGAAAGCGGAGCAGGAAGTGTCCCGGTACGGCCTGGTCTATGACGCCGACGAGGTTTTCAGCTACATCCTTGGTAAAGCCCAAGGCCGCCGTGCGGCCAGACCGAAAGCCCGCAAGCTTTGACAGCCTGATATCGCCATCCTGACCCGTTTCGGTCAGTTGTCCTCATGCCTGATGTGCTGGGATTTCAATTCAGGGTCGCGCTGGCGAGTTTGGCGCCGAAGCCGATGAACAGGGCGCCCACCCCGCCGGTGGCGCCGGCCGAGAGGCGGCGCCGCTGCCGGAACTGCTGCGCCAGGCGGGCGCCGCCGAAGATCAGCACCGTCAGATAGAGCGCGCTGACGAGCTGGACGATGGCGCCGAGGATGGCGAAGGACAGCGCCGGAACGGCGTAGCCCGGGTCGACGAACTGGATGAAGAAGGAAACGAAAAACAGGATCGCCTTCGGGTTCATCAAACTGATCAAAAGGGCGGTACGGAAGGGGCGGGCGGCATCGAGCGGAGGCTGCCCGCCGCCATCGGCGATGCCATCGCGCCAGATCGCCCGGGCCGAACGCAACAGGCCCAGGCCCATCCAGGCCAGATAGGCCGCACCGGCGTATTTGAGCAGCGCGAACAAGGCGGGCGTGGTCTGGAGCAGCGACGCCACGCCGGTCGCTGAGAGCACCATGAGGATCGCGTCGCCGAAGAAGATCCCGCAGGCGCCGCGATAGCCGGCGCCCACCCCCCAGCGCGAAGCCACCGACATGACGTAGAGCGAGTTGGGCCCCGGCAGCAGGACGATGAAAATCGTGCCCAGGACGAAAGTGCTGATGTCGGTAATGCCGTAGACCATGGGTCGCCAACATACAGATTGAAGGATGAAAATTCAACCTGCAGGAAGCAAGCGGGGTGGGGCGCTGCGCAAAACACCGGCCGTCGCCGCGGCCATGCCACGGTGCACACGGGCCGGGGCAATTCTTCGATATTTCAATCACTATCAGAGCTTTTCCCGAGTCGGAAGAAGCCAAAGCAGAAACCCACCCCCCTCAAGCCGCCTGCTGCTCCCGGCGCGGCTCGGCCAAACCTGCCAACGCCTCCTCCCGCTTTTTGTCGGCCAGTTCCATACTCGCCAACTTGATATGCCCAAAGCCGCGCACGCCTTCGACACATTTCGCCAAGGCGAGGGCCGCGTCGTAGCGCGCTGGGTTGAGGTTGGCGGCGAGGTTGAGGAGGTCGGTTTCGTAGCGGTCGCGCAAGGCGCGTTCGCGGCGGCGTTCGCGGGTGTAGCCAAAGGGGTCGAGTGCGCTGCCGCGCAGGACGCGCAGCTTGGCGAGGGTTTTCAGCACGGGGGCGATCCAGGGCCCCAGGCGACGTTTTTTCGTTTTGGCGCTGCCGTTCTTTCCAGCCCAGGGCGGGGCGAAGTGGTAATGCAAACGATAGTCGCCGCTGAAGGTGGCTTCGAGGGCAGCGGCAAATTCCGGGTCGGTGAAAAGCCGCGCCACTTCGTATTCGTCTTTGTAGGCAAAGAGCCGGAAGGCGAGGCGTGCCACGGTGGCGGTGAGCTCGTCGCGCGCCGGGGCAACGCGCGCTTCGGCTGCGCGCACCGCGTCGACCAGCGCGAGGTAACGCCGCGCATAGGCTTCGTCTTGATAGCGGGCGAGGTATTCGCGGCGGCGGAAAATCGCTTCGTCGAGGTTGAGCGCCAGGCGGTGGGTGCGTAGCTCGGGTTCGAGGCGGTCGGCCAGATGCGCGACGGCTTGGCCATGCGCGGCGGCGTGGCGTCCCCACAGAAACGCCATTTGGTTGTCGGGCACCGCCACGCCATTGAGTTCGATGGCGCGGTGGATGGCCTCTTGCGACACCGGCACCAAACCTTTTTGCCAGGCATAACCCAAGAGGAACATGTTGGTGCCGATGGAGTGGCCCAGGAGCAAGGACGCCAAGCGCGTGGCGTCGAAGAAATCGGCGGCGTCTTCACCGACGGCATCGACGATTTGGGCTTGCATGGCGCCAAACGGCAGGGCGTAATCGGGGTTGCGCACGAAGTCGCCGGTGATCGATTGGCCGGTGTTGGCGACCACTCGGGTCACGCCTTTCAGCATTTTCGACAGCGCGTCGTTGCCCACGGTGACCACCAAGTCCCCGGCAATCACCGCATGCGCTTCGCCGGTGGCGATGCGCGCGGCGTACAAGGCACTGGGTTCGCGCGCGAAGCGCACATGCGAGAGCACGGCGCCGCCTTTTTGCGCGAGGCCGGTCATGTCGAGCACGGTGGCGCCTTTGCCTTCGAGATGCGCGGCGGTGCCCAAGAGTGCGCCGATGGTGACCACGCCGGTGCCGCCGATGCCGGTGATCAACAAGTTGAAGGGCTGATCCAGGCTCGCTGGCGTGGGCTCGGGCAAATCGGGCAGCCCCGCGCCCTCGATTGCCAGCGGCGTGCCGCGCAGCAAGCGCCCGCCTTCGATGGTGACGAGGCTGGGGCAGAAGCCTTGCACACACGAGTAATCCATGTTGCAACTGAATTGATCGATCACGCGCTTCCTGCCAAACTCGGTTTCCACCGGCACCACCGAAAGACAATTCGATTTGGCGCTGCAATCGCCGCAGCCTTCGCAAACCAGCTCGTTGATGAACACCCGCTCGGTGGCTTGCGGATAGCTGCCGCGTTTCCGGCGCCGACGCTTTTCGGCGGCGCAGACTTGGTCGTACACCATCACCGTCACGCCGGGTGTTTGGGCGAGCTCGTTCATGACCGCGTCGATGTCTTCGCGGGGGCGCAATTCGACTTCCGGCGCGAAGTCGGCCTGGGCGCCGTAGTGGTCGAGGTCTTCGGCCAGCACCACGATGCGCTTCACGCCTTCGGCGGCGAGCTGGCGCGTGAGTTGCGGTACGGTCAAAGAGCCATCGACGGGCTGGCCGCCGGTCATGGCCACGGCGTCGTTGTAGAGCAACTTGTAGGTGATGTTCACCCCGCCGCCGGGCCGCCCCAAGGCGGGGTGTTCCAAGGAACCGGAGCGAAGCGAACCGTGATCACCCCCTTCCTCGGGAAGGGGGGCGGGGGGAAGGTTCGTTCCAACCCCGCCGCCGGGCCGCCCCAAGGCGGGGTGCTCCAACGAACCGGAGCGCAGCGAACCGTGTTCCCCCCCTTCCTCGGGAAGGGGGGCGGGGGGAAGGTTCGTGTTCTGGGATATGGCGGCGCGAATGGCCAGCAGCCCGGAATGAAAGTAAGTGCCATCGCCCATGTTGGCGAAGATATGCGGCGTGCCGCTCGCTTCCGCCATGCCTAGCCAGGTGGCGCCTTCGCCGCCCATTTGGCAAATGGTGAGGGTGTGGCGGTTCATGCCCACGGCCATCAAGTGGCAGCCCACGCCGCCCAGGGCCCATGAACCTTCGGGCACTCTGGTCGAGGTGTTGTGCGGGCAGCCCGAGCAGAAATAGGGTGTGCGCAGCGGCGTCAAGCGCGGGCGGGCGAGCGCGGTGTCTTTCGCGTCGAGCACGGCCAAACGATGTTCGATCGCGTCCGAGGTGAAGAAGCGGCGCAGACGCGCGGCGATGGCGCGGGCCACGATGGCGGGCGTGAGTTCGGCGGTGGGCGGCAAGAGCCATTGATGCGGCGGTTTGGGCCATTCGCCGGTTTCGTCGAACTTGCCGACGATGCGCGGGCGCACGTCTTCGCGCCAGTTGTAGAGCATTTCTTTCAACTGGTATTCGATGATCTGGCGCTTTTCTTCGACCACCAGAATTTCTTCCAGGCCTTGCGCGAATTGGCGCACACCTTCCGATTCCAGCGGCCAGGGCATGCCGACTTTGTAGAGCCGAATGCCGATTTCGTCGGCGAGTTTTTCGTCGATGCCCAAATCATCGAGCGCCTGGCGCAAGTCGAGATACGCTTTGCCGCAAGCGATGATGCCCAAGCGCGGGCGGCGCGAATCGAACACCAAGTGATTGAGCTTGTTGGCACGGGCATAAGCGACCGCGGCGTAAATCTTGAATTCCTGCATGCGGTGCTCGGCTGCGAGCTGCGGGTCGGGCCAGCGGATATGCACGCCGTCTTTGGGCAGGATGAAATCTTCGGGCAGCACGATTTGCAGGCGCTGCGGATCGACTTCGACAGTGGCGGAACTCTCCACGGTGTCGGAAGTGGTTTTCATCGCCACCCAGCAGCCGCAATAACGCGACATCGCCCAGCCATGCAGCCCGAGGTCGAGATATTCCTGTATGCCCGAAGGGGCCAGTACCGGTATGCCGCAAGCGGAAAACACGTGTTCGCTTTGGTGCGCCACGGCCGAAGAGCGCGCGCCGTGGTCGTCGCCGGCAATCAAAAGCACGCCGCCGTGTTTGGCGGTGCCGGCGTAATTGGCGTGTTTGAAGACATCGACGCAGCGGTCCACTCCCGGGCCTTTGCCGTACCACATGGCAAAAACGCCGTCGCGCTGCGGTTTGGGGAAAAGGTGCAACTGCTGCGAACCCCAAATGGCGGTGGCGGCGAGTTCTTCGTTCACCGCGGGATGAAAAGCGATGTGATGCGCTTGGAGGTAGGGCTCGGCGGTGTGCAGCGCGGTGTCGAGCCCGCCCAGGGGCGAGCCGCGATAGCCCGATACGTAACCCGAAGTATCGAGCCCCGCCGCTTGGTCGCGCTGATGTTGCAGGATGGGCAGGCGCGCCAGCGCCTGCACCCCGGTCAGAAAGAAGCGGCCGTGATCGAGACGGTACTTGTCTTCGAGCGAGACCGCTTTGAGGTTCATGAATGCGGCTCTGCGCTCAGTCTTTGACCATCGCGAACTTGCCGTCTTTCACGGTCAACAGCACCCGGCCGCGATGATCGAAGCCCGAATGGTCGGTCGGTGTGATGTTGATGACGCCTTGCGACGCGGCCAGTTCCTTCACGCCTTCGAGCGCTTCGCGCAGCGCGACGCGGAACTCGGCGCTGCCCGGCTTGGCCTTCTTGGCGGCTGCGGGAATCGCTTGCGAAAGCATGAGGCCCGCATCGAACACGCCGGCACCGAAGATCGGCGGACGAGCACCGAATTCCTTGGCATAGCGGTTGACGAATTCCAGCGTCATCTTCTTCGAAGGCGCGCTGTCAGGAATTTCGTCGGGCACGATCAGCAACGGGCCGACGATCAGCGTGCCTTCGACTTTCTTGCCGCCGATCTTGATGAAATCGGGCGTGGCCGCGCCGTGAGTGTGATAGATCATGCCCTTGAAGCCGGCATCGGCCAGGCCCGTATGGGGCAAGGCGGCGTCGGCGGATACTCCGGCGATCATGATTGCCTCGGGCTTGGCGGCAATCAGCTTCATCACCTGACCGGTCACGCTCTGGTCGGTGCGGTTGTAGCGCTCGTTGGCGACGATCTGGATGTTGGCCTTGGCCGCCAGGGCGCTGAAAGTCTTGTACCAGCTTTCGCCGTAGGGATCGTTGCGGCCGATGAAGCCCACCGTCTTGACGCCGCGCTTCTGCATCGCGGCAAGGATGCCTTGGCCGATTACGTCATCTGAGGGGTGGGTACGGAAGGCCCAGCGCTTCTTGTCGTCCATGGGTTGCACCACGGCGGTGGTGCCCACCGGCGCCAAGAGCGGTGTCTGGCCTTCGGAAATGAATTGCAGCATGCCCATGGCGTTGGGCGATCCGGAAGGCCCGATGATGGCATCGACCTTGCTCTCCGCCATCAGCTTCTTGGTGAGCGTGACGCTTTGTGTGGGGTCGCTGGCGTCGTCGAATACCTGGTACTCGATGCTGAGGTCGCCTGCCTTCTTGGGAAGCAGCGCCACCGCATTCTTCTGCGAGGTGCCGACAAAGGCCGTGGGTCCCGAGACCGAGGCGATCACGCCGATTTTCACTTGCGCGAGCGCCATGCCGGCGCCCATGAACAAACTCAACAACGCAATACTGATTCTGGCCAACTTCATGGTGTTCCTCCTTGTTGCCTGCGCTACGACGATGAACCGCGTCAACCGGTGCGCGAAAAATCCGGTTTGCGACCCTCCTGAAACGCCGAAATGCCTTCCCGCGCCGCGGCCGTGCAGGCCGAGGCGCCAAAGGCACGATACCCGATTTCCAGTGCTGCATGCAGACTGGTTTGCTGAGCCGCATCGCCTATGGCAGCTTCCAGCACCCGTAGCACCTCGCCGGAGAGCTGCTGCCCGTTGGCGGCGAGCCCGTCTCCAGGGGTGAGCGGTGCCAGCGTCACTGGCGCATCGGGAATGCCCCGAAAACCTTGCTCTGTCAGCGCGGCCACGCGCGCGCAGGCCAGCTCGATGGTTTGCGGAATATCCTTGGCCAAGCCCTCGAGGATGCCCAGTTCTCGCGCTTTGGCCGCCGCGAGCTTTTCCGCCCTTCGTAGCATGGCATGAAAAACCGCCGCGGCTTGGGGCCAGCGGCGATAAGGCACTACCATGGCGCCAATGCCCGGCACGATGCCCAAAGTGATTTCTGGAAATTGCATCCACGCCGATTCCACGGCCACCAGGTTGTGACAGCGCATCGCCAGCTCCAGCCCTCCGCCCAGGGCTATGCCGTTGAGTGCGGCAACCACGGGTTTGGTCATGCGGTCGAGATGCACGAGAAGCCGCGAACAATCGCGGGAATACTGCGCCGAGGCGGCGGCGTCACCCAGCATCGAAGGAAAGCGCCCGATGTCCGCGCCGGCACAGAAGGCGCGGTTGCCGTAGCCGGTGATGACGAAACCGCGCACCGCCGGATCGCTCTCGTGCTGCTGGAGCACGCTCAGCAGTTCATCGGTCAAGTCGTCGTGCAGCGCATTGAGCGCTTCCGGGCGGCACAGGGTGACAATTTTGACACCGGCGCGGTCGTCCACGCGAAGATGCCGCAAGTGGCCCTGGTAGCGCTCGATCGGCCGCTTGGGCATGGGCATGCCGGGGCGCTCGCTTTGGAAGCGCTGGAGTATGCGCATCGCCTCCTGGCCGCCGAGGCTTTGCATGGTGGCCAGGGGCCCGGCTTTGAAGCCTAGGGCAAGGCGGCAACCGAGATCGAGTTCGGCGGCGTCCCCAATATCTCGATCGAGGATATCCACCGCTTGGGCGAACAGCACACCGAGGAGCCTATCGCGCACAGCGGCCGCCGTGTCGGGAGCGACCGGCACGCTCTTGCCCGGTTTCACGGTAGCCCACGTGTCGACGGAGCGGAAGATCTCCGCGGGCCGGTAGACCGCGCCCTCCTCCTCGGCCTGCAACGTGTTGGTTTCGGTGATGATGGGATTGCCGCGCGCCAGGTTGAGCACGAAAAACGGCCCGGCGTGCACGAACTCGGCTGCGACCGAATCGATTGCGGCTGCCGTGGCTTGGCTCAGCAGCATGGCCGCTTCGTTGCACCAATTGTCAAAGACTCGATCCAGCATGAAACACACCGCGTCCGCTGTGGTCAGCGGCACTTTGCCGGTGGTGCAGAAGAACCAGCGCAGGAAGTCCAGATTCGGGCGTGCGAGGGCTGGCCAATCGACGACTTCGACTACGGGGTTTTTCCAGGCGGGGGCGAAGAAGTGCGTGACGGTGGCTCGATCGGGTCGCTTGAGTTCGGAGAAAATGCGCGCCGCGGGCAAAGAACTGGTGTTGGAGGTGATGAGGGCATCGGGTGCTACCAGGCTTTCGACCTGGGCGAAGATGTGCCGCTTGAGATCGAGGTTTTCGGTGGCGGCTTCGACCACCCAGTCGCAGCCTGCCAAGGCATCATAATTGGTGGTGGCGACGAGATTTTCGGTGACCGCCTTGGCCTGGGCTGCGCTCATCTTGCCTTTGGCCACCGCCTTCTCCGCATAGCCGTGGAAGCGCTGGGCGGCGCGCTCGAGCGCCGCTGGCGCGACATCGACGAGGGTGAGCTGCAAGGTCGGGAGGGCGCTCTTCAGGTAATAGCCGATGTCCGGCCCAATCGTGCCGGCGCCGATGATGGCAAGGTGCTGCGGCAGGGGCCGCGCGGGGGCGATAAGGAGGGGGTTGGCGGGTTGTGGTGTCATGGGCATTAGGGTTTGAGGGCTGCGCCAGTCGCGACGATGCCGCGCGCCATCCAATCATCGATGGCGTCGGGCGCGCAGCCAGCTTCCAGCAACACGCTGCGCGTGTGCTCGCCGTACTTTGGCGAAAAACAGAGTTCGCGCGGGTTGGCAGCGTTGTCGACGGCCTGGGGCTGCATGCGAACGGGCCGGCCGTCAGGCATGCGGGTGAGGGTGAGGTGCGAGCTGACGGCGGGCATGTTGCGCACCGCGGGTAGGTCGTGGATGGGTGCATGCGGAATCGTTGCCTCGCGGAAGTCCTCGACCAGCGCGGCGGTGGGATACCGTCGCGTGACGCTGGCCACGTCGGCATGTATGGCGTCCCGCTCTTGGTGGCGACCGGCGTTGGTGGCGCGCGACGGCTTGCCGATCACAGCGAATTTTTCTAGCTCCGAGAGGCGCTTCCATTGCACGTCGGAGCCGATGGCCATGTAGATGAAACCGTCGGCCGTGGGGTAGACGTTGGTAGGAATGAACTTGCGATGTTCATTGCCGCAGCGCGTGATTTCGTTGGGCTGGCAATCGAAGTCGAGTAGCGGCAAGGTGGTGATCAACCAGGACGCGGCCGCTTGCAACATGGAAACATCGATGCGGCTTCCTTTCCCGCTTTCGGCGCGCTCAGCGAGGGCGAGCATGACGTTGGCGTAGACCTCGTCGCCGGCCTTCAGGTCCACTAGCGGCACGCCGCAGAGCGTGGGCGGGCCGTCGGCGGGACCGGTCAGCTCCATGTAGCCGACCATCGCCTGGATCACCGGGTCGTAGCCGGGCGCATCCGGGTATTCCGGCCCCATGGCGGAGATGCCCGCCCAAATGAGATCGGGCTTTGCCTTGGCCAGGGTTTCGTAGTCTATGCCCAGTTGCCGGTAGCGCCTTGGCACGGTGTTGCAGCAGAACACGTCGACGCGCAGCTCGCGGAGGAGGCGCTGCAGAATCGCCTGACCTTCCGCTTCTTTGAGGTTGAGAGCAATCGCTTCCTTGCCCACGTTGGGCGCAATGAAATAGCTGCGCCGGTCCTGATCGGCCACTTGGCTGCCGATGTAGCGATTGGGGTCGCCGGGCAGGCCTTCACCGCTGGGCGTCGATTCGATGCGTATCACCCGCCAGCCCAACTGTGCAAAGCGCAGTGTCGCGTAGGGCAGCGACAGCGCCTGCTCGAGCGAAAGGACGGTGCGGGGCTTCATGCGTCAGTCGAGCGTGGAAGTGGCAGGGGCGGCCTCGGCCGCGATAGGGCACTGTTCAAGGAGGGCCGTAGGGTGGATCGAGTTCAGGTGGCTCCTGAACGAAATCGCCGTTGCGGGGAATATGGCGAAGTCGGCCGCTCTGGCCTCAATCCACCCTACGGAGACGAGAGCCGACGGCGCTAAGCGCGCGCTCGCCGGACTGATATCCAAGAGAGGGTTCACTCGGGCTTCCATGGCGCCCAGTAGAGCTTTTCGGTCTTGCCGCGCAAGGCGCGGTAGACGTTCTCCGGCGTGAAGGGCAGTTCGAACAGCCGCACTCCGGTAGCGTTCTCGATGGCATTGGCGGTCGCCGCGGCGATGCAGATGGCCGGCGCCTCTCCCACGCCTTTTGCGCCCTGGGGGCCTTCGCCGTCCATGGATTCGATGAAGCTCACGTCCATTTCCGGAATCTCTGGCGCTGTCACCAGTTTGTAGTCGCGGAAATTGGGATTGCGGATCACGCCGTTTTCCACCAGCAGGTTTTCGGTGAGCGCATAACCCTGGCCCATGATCACGCCGCCTTCGATTTGCCCTTCCAGGCCCAAGCGATTAAGCACCCTGCCGACGTCGTGCGCCCCGGTGACCCGCCGCATGGTGACGACGCCGGTGGTGGTGTCCACCTCAACTTCGACCACTTGCGTGGCCCAGGCATAAGTCGCCGAAACGTCGCCTTTGAAGCCTTTGTCCTGGTGCACCGAGGGCGGCTCGTAGTAATAGGTGGTCATCACCAACTCGGCCTTGTCGGAGAAATGCAGCCCGCGGATGAACTTGGCGATTTCCACCAGCGCTTCGCTGTCCGCTTTGCGGACGATGAAGCCGCCGCGCAAATCCAGATCGTCCTCGCCGCAGTCGAACTTTCTGGCGGCCGCGGCGAGAATCTTTGCTTTGGCCTTGCGTGCGGCTCCGATGGCGGAATTGCCGGCGATGAAGGTGGTACGCGAGGCATGCACGCCCACGTCCCAAGGCGTGATGTCCGTATCATTGTTGACCACCGATACAGCCGAGATCGGCAGGCCCAACTCTTCGCAGACCAGCTGTGCAAGCACGGTTTCCGATCCTTGCCCGATTTCCGAAGCGCCCGTGATCAAGGTGACTGCTCCGAAATCATCCATCTTGAGGATCGTGCCGCAGCCATCGGAAGGATAGATCTTGGCGCCCCCTCCAACGTGCAGCATCGAGGCCATGCCGATGCCGCGCTTGATCTCGCCGGGCTCTTTTTGCCTGGTGCGATTCTCGGCGCGCTTTTTCTGGTACCCGCTGCGCTGCGCCGCGGTGGTGATGCACTCCTTGAAGCCGCAACTCTTGAACACCATGCCCTGCCCGGTGATTTCACCGGCCTCCTGGGCGTTCTTCAAGCGAAATTCCAATGGATCCATGTCGATCGCGTCGGCCAGCATGTCCATGTGCTGCTCTATGGCGAAAGTGGCTTGCAGATTACCGTAGCCGCGGAACGATCCAGCGTAAGGATTGTTGGTGTATACCGCTGTGGTGTGGTAATCGCAGGCCGGTACGCGATACAGCGAGGAGAAGGTCTGCATCATTACGAAGGGCGTGGTCGCGCCCCAGGAGGTATAGGCGCCGTTGTCATGCAGAGTGTGCACCGTGCGGAAAGTGAGCGTGCCGTCCTTCTTGCAGCCCGAGCGCAGCGTGAGCAGCACCGGCTGACGCGTGGGCGAGGCGGCAAACTCTTCTTCGCGGGTGAATACGAGCTTGACCGGGCGCTTGGCGGCGCGGGCCAGGAAGACGCAGATCACCTCGAAAGGGTAAATGTCCAGCTTGGAGCCGAAACCGCCGCCGATGGGGGGCTGGATGATGCGGATGCGCGCGGGATCCATCTCGAGATATTCGGCGAATTCACGCTTATGCAGAAATGGCACTTGCGTGTTCGAATACATGGTGAGATTGCCCGAAGCGTCGAACTCGGCAATGATGCCGGAGACGCCCATGCAGCAGTGCGTGACGTAATGCAGCTTGAAGCTGTTCTCGATCACGATATCCGATTCGGCCTCGGCGGCGATCACGTCGCCGTGGCTGTAATCGAAGCGCATCGCGACATTGTCGGGTCGTCCGGTGTAGGCCACCGCCGTGCCGGCAGGCGCACCTTCCCGCGGCGGGTGGATGAGCGCGGCACCGGGCGTGATTGCCTCGCGGGCATCGGCTATGACCGGCAGGTCTTCGTATTCGACGACGATCAGCTTCAGGGCGCTTTCGGCTATTTCTGGCGATTCGGCGGCCACCGCGGCGATTTCATCGCGGCGGCTGCGTACGCGCTCACCCTTCAAGGGGAAATGGTCCTTGGCCACGCCGATCGGTCGCTGATTCGGCAAGTCGGCCGCGGTCAAGACGACGTGCACGCCGGGCAGGGCGCGTGCCGCGGTAGTGTCGATGCGCCGGATACGCGCATGCACCCGGGAAGAGCGCAAGATCTTGGCGTGCAGTTGGCCGGGCAGATCGATATCGTGGATGTAACGCGTCTTGCCGGTGGCCTTCTCCGGCGCGTCCATCTTGGGGATGCGTTTGCCGATCAGCGATTCGGCGACAACGGTGCGCGTTTTGTCCATTGCGCCCATGGTCAAGCTCCTTGACGCTCGCCAACGGAGGCGATGGCGTCGACGATTTTCTGGTAACCGGTGCAGCGGCACAGGTTGCCTTCGATGCCGCGTTCTATGGCTTGCACATCGAGGGCGGAGGAGCAATGCAGAACGTGGTTCGCCTGCATCATCATGCCCGGCGTGCAGAAACCGCACTGTACCGCGCCCTGTTCCACGAAGGCGTCGCGCAGGCGCTCGCCTTCGGGACGAGCCGCCAGTCCTTCGATGGTGGTGACGCTGCGTCCCGCGCAATCGACCGCGAACATCAGGCAGGAGTTGACGGTCAGACCATCTACTTCGATGGTGCAAGCCCCGCATTCGCCCTCGCCGCAGCCATACTTCGTGCCGGTGAGTCCGACGACCTCGCGCAGCATCTCCAGCGTGCTCATTTCCACCGGCACGGTGGCGCGGCGCTTAATGCCGTTGAGGGTAAATTCGATGTCAGTCTTGAGCGACATGTTCGAGCATCCTTTTCATCATGTTGTGCACCAGCTCCTGGCGATACCAAGCACTGGCACGCACATCGTCGATGGGTTGGATTTCGTCGCGAGCCGTGTCCGCCACGCGAGCGATGGTTTCCGCATCGAGCGCTCTGCCTTCGAGCGCCTCTTCGGCGGCGAGCGCACGCAGGGGCGTGGGTGCGACCGCACCCAAAGCGATGCGCGCCCGCGTGAGGCGGCCGTTTTCGCGCACTGCGGCGAGGGCGATGGAAATCGCGGATATGTCCAGTGCCGGGCGTGTGCCGAACTTGTAGAAGCGCGCTACGAATCCCGGTCGCGGGCAAGGAACCAAGACCCCGGTCAAGAGTTCCGCTGGAGCACGGCGGGTTTTACCCGGGCCGACGAAAAACTCCGCAAGCGGCATGCGCCGCCGGTAGATGGCTTGGTCGGGTCGCGATGCCAGTTCGACCTCCGCATCGAGGGCGATCAGCGGCAGCAGGGTGTCGCCCGCCGGTGAAGCGTTGCTGATGTTGCCGCCCAAGGTGGCGGCGTTCCTGATTTGGTCGCTGGCGAAATGGTCACAAGCCTCGCGCAGTACCGGCAGGTGTTCGGCGACCAAGGGGTCGTGCAGCAATTCCGTGATGGTGGTGAGCGCGCCCAGGCGCACGGTATCACCTTCGCGGGCGACACCTTTGAGTTCCGTCACGCCGCGCAAATTCATCAGCGTGCGCTTGAATTTCACTCGCCCCGCTTTGGATTGGGGCATCAGATCGGTGCCGCCAGCCAGAAGCGTGACTTCTCCCAATTCCTGCAAAGCATAAAGCGCTTCGTCGAGGCTCTTGGGGGCGAGATAGCGTTCGATTCCGTTGGGCATGAAGGTACTCTCAGAAACGGATGGGCTCGCGATAGCGGCCAAAAACGCCGACCAGTTCGCGGGTCATTTCACCCACGCTGGCGTAGGCCTTGACGGCTTCCACCAAGGCGGGCATGACGTTGCGCTGTGCTGCGGCGTCTTCGCGCACGCGCCGCAAACTGGCCGCGACGCGGGTGGCATCGCGTTCGGCGCGCACCATGTTGAGGCTAGCGACTTGTTTTTGCGCGTCGGCCTCGTTGTAGGGGTGGAACTCCACCTTGTGCTCCTCCTCGGGAATGCGGTATTTGTTCACTCCAACTTTGGGGAATTTGCCCGACTCGATGTCCCGCTGCATCTGGTAGGCTTGCGCGGATACCTTGGCTTGGATGAAACCTTCCGACACCAGCTTGACCATGCCGCCTTGAACATCGACTTCGGCCATGATGTTTTCCATCTCGGCGCGCATCTGGTTGGTCAGCGTCTCCACATAGTACGAACCGCCCAGGGGATCGACGGTTTCGCACAAGCCCATTTCTTCGATCAGAATTTGCATGGTGCGCAGCGAAATGCGCGCCGAATATTCGGTGGGGATGGTGTAGGCCTCGTCATAGGAACACAGCGCCATGGTCTGGGTGCCCGAAAGCGCGGAGATCAGGGCGTAGTAGGCGCCGCGCACGATGTTGAGTTCCGGCTGTTCGAAGGTGAGGCCGCCGCCGCCGCCCGCCGCGATCATGCGTAGCCACATCGAACCGGGCTTTTCGGCGTTGTATTGCTCCTTCATGATCTTGGCCCACAGGCCGCGCCCGGCGCGGAACTTGGCCACTTGCTCGAAGAGGTTGCCAAAGATATTGAAGTTGTAGGAAAGCCGCCCGGCGAATTCGTCCACCGCCAGGCCGCGTTTGATGACTTCGTCGGCATAAGCCTTGGCGATGCAAAAGGCGTAGGCCATCTCCTGCGCCGGGTTGGCTCCGGATTCGCGGATGTGATAACCGCACACCGACACCGGGCTATATTTGGGCGCATGCGCGGCGCAGTATTCGATGGTGTCGCCCACCAGTCGAATGGAAGGTTCCACGGGAAAGATCCAAGTGCCGCGGCCGATGAACTCCTTCAAGATGTCGTTCTGCGCCGTGCCGCGCAATTGCTTCACGTCATAGCCGCGCTTTTCCGCCATGGCCAGATACATGGCGATGAGGATGGCGGCGGCACCGTTGATGGTGAGCGACACCGTGATCTGATTGAGGTCTATGCCGTCGAAAGCGATTTCGAAGTCGCGCAAGGTGTCGATCGACATGCCCACCCGGCCCACTTCGCCTTCGGCGAGCGGATCATCGGAATCGAGGCCGATTTGGGTGGGCAGATCGAAAGCCACATTCAAGCCGGTTTGGCCGTTGGCGATGAGGTATTTGAAGCGCTGATTGGTTTCCGCCGGGTTGCCGAAACCTGCGTACTGGCGCATGGTCCAGGGCTGCTTGCGGTACATCAGCGCGTGAATGCCGCGGGTGAAAGGATATTCCCCCGGCTGCCCGAGCATGCTCAAACCGCCCGAGGCTTCGACGTCGGCTGAGCTGTACAGCGGCTTGATGGCGATGCCCGATTCATTGACCACCGAGCGGATGGTGCCCGGCTCTTGCGCCTTCATTTCACGCGCTCCCGAATAAAATCGACGATGGCATCGAGTTTCGCGCCGGTGGGAAAGACGCCCTGAAACCCCAACTCCCGCAGAGCGGGATGGTCCTGTGCCGGCAGGTTGCCGCCGATGACCCAGAGCTTGTCGGTGAGACCATTGGCTTCGAGCATGGGTTTCAACTTGCGGCAAAAAGGCAGGTGCGAACCCGCGAGGCTGGAGAGGGCAATGACGTCCACGTCTTCTTCCAGGGCCATGCGGGCGACGTTTTCCGGCGTCTGCCGCAGTCCGGTGTAAATCACCTCCATACCGGCGTCCATGAGCGCGCGCGCGACCACTTTGGCGCCCTGGTCATGACCGTCGAGACCGGGTTTGGCAAGCAGCACGCGGATGCGCGGGCCGGCAGGTATGGCGTTCATGCCGCTGCCTCCTTGGCAATGATGAGTTTGAGGATTTCGCTGGTGCCACCGCCAATCAGCGTGAAGCGCACATCACGCAAATAGCGCTGCACCGGGTATTCCATGGCATAGCCGTAGGAGGCGAGCACCCGCGCGGCTTGATCGCAGATGCGCGCAGCGGCTTCGGTGGCATGCAACTTCGCCATGGCCGCTTCCTTGTGATGCGGACGTCCCGCATCGCGCCGCCAGGCGGCATAACGCACGAGGTGCGTGGCCGCTTCGAGGTCGGTGGCCATTTCGGCGATCTTCAGTTGTATTGCCTGGAAGCGGTTGATGGGTTTGCCGAATTGCTGACGCTCGCCAGCGTAGCGCACGGCTTCGGCGAGTGCGGCGCGGGCCACGCCCAAGGCCATGGCGCCGGTAATGATGCGGATTTCCGCGAGTGTCTTGCGCAGATGGCTCTCGCCATCCCCTTCCTCTTTGGAGAGGCGGTGCGTGTCGGGCACGAAGCAGTCATCGAAAGCCACCTCCGAAGTGGGCAAGGCCCAGACGCCCATCTTATGTATGGCGCGACCTACGGTGAGGCCTTGCGAACCCTTCTCGACCAGAAAGATGGTGAGCTTTTTGGCGTCCCCCGCTTTGGCGAACACGGTGAAGAAATCGGCAACCGGCGCCGAAGTGATCCAAGTCTTTTGGCCGTTGAGGACGTAACCGCCCGGAACCTTCTTCGCCGTCGTAGCGATGGAATCCAAGTCCGACCCGGCATTGGGTTCGGTCATGCAGATGGCACCGATCTTCTCGCCGGCCATGGCGGGCTTGAAGAGACCCTCGATGATGGCGGCGTTGCCGAGCATGTGCAAAAACTTGGTGCCCATCAGGGATTGCATGGCCACGGCGCCGGCGAGGGACATCGAACCGCGGGCAACTTCTTCCAGGGCCAGTGCGAACTCCTGCAAACCCACGCCGCTGCCGCCGACTTCTTCGGGATAGCGCATGCTGAAGAAACCCAATTCGCCCAGTTCCTTGAACAGGGCCATGGGAAAAGCGTGCGCCTCGTCGATCGCCGCCGCTTGCGGGACGATGCGCTCGTCGCAGAAGCGCGCGAAGGTGTCGCGGATCGCGCGCTGATCTTCGGTGAGTTCGAAGTTCACCCGGCAAGCTCCGCGGCGCTCAGGCCGTAATCCTGCTGCGCGGCCGCAGTGGAAATCACGCCGTTTCGCACCTCTTCGCGCAACAGTGCGCGGTCGCGCTTCCTGGGGTCGCCATAACCGCCACCGCCGCTGGCGACTTGATGGTAGATCGTCCCTTTGGGCACGCCGGTGATGAGGTCCTTGTTCTTCGGCACCACGGTCTGGCCGTCGGGATAGTGCAAGCGAATGAAATTGAGCCCGGCGTTATGGCCGCCGAAAAGACCGAAAGCGGGCTCGAAATCGCCGTCGCCGAAGGTGACGAGTTGGGTGTCTTCCGAACCGATTTCGAAAATTGTCTCCACCCCCAGCCCGCCGCGCCACTGGCCGGCGCCAGCCGAGTCGGTGAGTAATTCGTGCTTGATGAGACGATGCGGCGTTTGCTGCTCGAACATTTCGTAATCCTGGTCGAGCACGCCGCCGGAGGCGTCGATCATGCCGATGTGGTCATAGCCGTCGGTGCCCAGCATCGCACCCGAGCCGCCTTTTAAGCCCATGAAGCCGATGTCCACGTATTGCTCGTTCTTTTCCGGATCGGTCCCGGTAGTGAGCGAGCACAAGAGATTGTTCCAACCCGCGGTCACGCGTTCCGGCATCACCGGGCCCAAGGCGCGCTGGATGGCGTCGGCGTTGGGCGGGCAGAGGTGGTTGCCGAACGTCGTGGCCTTCGGGTACGCGGCGTTCAACAAGGTGCCTTCGGGAATGATGATTTCGATGGGCTGCACCATGCCTTCGTTGTGCGGAATGTCGGGGTTCACCATTTGCAAAAGCGTCAAGATGGTGGCCGAAGCGCTGGAGGTGAAAGTGCCGTTGACGAAGCCGTTGGTCTGCGCGTCGGTGCGGCTGTAATCGAACTTGATCGATTTGTCGTGCACTTCGATATCGACGCGGATGGTGAATTTCGAGCCCTCGTGCCGGCCGTCGTAATAGACGTAGCCTTCGCCTGAGTAATTGCCTTTGGGAATCTTGGCGATTTCGGCTTCCATCATGCGCCGCGTGGCGTCGAACAAAGCCTGCTTGTGCGTTTGGTAACTCGCCACACCGTATTTTTCCAGCAACTCGATCAGGCGCCGTTCGCCCACCGTGCAGGCGCCCATTTCCGCTTTCATGTCGTGCTGCACGATCTCCAGGCGGATGTTGGCGAAAATGAGGTTCCACACGTCTCTTCTGAGCTGCCCCTTTTCGTAAACCTTCACCGGGGGAATGCGCAAGGCTTCTTGCCACACTTCGACGGCGTTGGGGTTGTAGCCGCCGCGCACGTTACCACCGATATCAGCTTGATGCCCCTTCACCGCGGACCAAGCGACCAGCTCGCCGCGGTAGAAAATTGGCTTATACACCGCGACGTCGTTGTTCTGGTTGCCCAGACTGAACACATCGTTGTGAAAAATCACATCGCCAGGGTGTAGATCGTCACCGAAATAGTTCTTGATGTATTTGCAAACCGGGGCCAGCGAGAAGGCGAGGATGGGCAGGTTCTCGGTTTGTTCGAGCATATTGCCGTCGGCGTCGTAAAGGCCGGTGACGTAGTCCTTGGCTTCGCACAGAATCGGCGAGCGCGTGGTCTGCTCCATGGATATGCTCATCTCGTCGGTAATCGCCTTGAAGTTGCGCGCATACACCGACAGCAGGATGGGATCGACGGTTTGGCTCATGATGGAACTCCCAGCCTCTCAAGCGAGGCAATGCTTGACCAAGTCTTCGCGCCCTTTGCGATAGAGCACGAAGGATCCATAGGCATCGACGACGCAATCGAAACCTTGGGAAACGAATATGGCGGTGGTTTCTTCCTCGATCATCGCCGGACCGGTCAGCCGGTTGCCATGCACCAGTGCGTGGCCGTCGTAGATCGGCACTTGGGCGAAGGCGTTGGTTTCCGGCAGATACACCGCGCGACGCCCCTTGATCGCCTTCTCGGCGCTGGCCGGCGCGCGGGCTTCCTCGCGGTAACCCGGCGGATCGATGCCGCCGATCGCCTGCACGCGCACGTTGATGATTTCAATCGCGGTGCCTTCGTTTTCCAGCGAATAACCATAGAGCCGATTGTGCTCGGCATGAAAGGCCTGGGCCAGAGCGGTGGCGTCGCCGTGGGCGATGGCCTCGCGCGGCGCCAGAAAGGACACCTCATGGTATTGCTTGATGTAACGGCAATCGAGTTTGATCTGCGAACGGCGCCGCGCCGGCGCGATGCGCTCTTCACCGAGTTGCCGCTCGCCTTCGCGAGCCATCTCGTCGATCATGGCCAAGAGGCGCGGATAGTCAGCTTGGTCGAGGCGGGCGACGAAAGTGCGCACGAAATCGTGTTTCAGTTCCGAGAGCAGCATGCCGAAGGCGCACAAAACGGACGATTCGCGCGGCGCGATCTGCAAAGGAATTTCCAATTCGTCGCAAATCAGACAAGAGTGGATGGGGCCGGCGCCGCCCGCGGGGATGAAGGGAAACTCGCGCGGATCGAAGCCGCGTTTGATGGTGACCTCGCGCACGCCCTGCGCCATGTTGTTGCAAGCAACGCGATACATGCCCGCCGCTGCCGCTTCGACGGTGAGGCCCATGGGTTTGGCGATAAACGTTTCGATGGCCGTGCGCGCCGCGGCAAAGTCGAGCTTCATCTTGCCGCCCGCGAAATAGTTCGCGTCGAGATAGCCCAGCACCAGATTGGCATCGGTGGTGGTCGGCAGTTTGCCGCCTTTGCCGTAGCAGGCGGGCCCCGGATCGGCGCCCGCGCTCTGCGGGCCCATGCGCAACAAGCCGCCGTCGTCGAGCCAGCCAATGGAGCCGCCGCCCGCGCCGATGGTGTGAATGTCGAGCATGGGTAGGGCGATTTTGTGGCGGGCGATTTCGCCATCGTTTTTGATCATCGGCGCATCGACGGCCACCGACGCTTCAAAGCTCGTGCCGCCCATGTCCGTGGTGATGCATTTGTTCTGCCCGTGCGGGCGTACGTAAAACAAGCCCGCGCCGGGGCCACCGGCGGGGCCGGAGAGCAAGGTGAGGGCGGCTTTTTCGCGTGCCAGTGCAGGTGAGATCACGCCACCGTTCGATTGCATGATGAGCAAGAGCCCCTGGAAGCCGATGCTCTTCAGGCGCCCGACGAGTTGATCCAAGTAGTGATTGAGCTTGGGGCCGACATAGCTGTTGAGCGCGGTGGTCGAGACGCGCTCGTAGAAGCGGATCGAGGGCAACAAATCGGTCGAAACGCTGAGGTAGGCCTGCGGCATCATTTCCCGCACCAGCTTGGCCGCCGCCTGTTCGTGCGCAGGGTTGGCAAAGGAATTCATGAAGCAGATGGAGACCGCCTGCACGCCTTCGCGTTGGTAGAGGGCAATCGCTTCGCGCACCGCGTCGAGGTCGAGCGGCGTCAGCTCGCGCCCGGCGCGGTCGAGCCGGCCTTTGATGCCACTGCGCAAATAGCGCGGCACCAGGGGTTTTACGTTGGTGTAGCGGTTGTTGTACTGCTCTTCGCGAATGCCGCGACGCATTTCCAGCGCGTCGCGCACGCCCTCGGTGGTCAAGAGCGCCGACTTGGCGCCGGTATGCGTCAGCGTGGCGTTGGTCGTAACGGTCGTGCCATGAACGATGGTGGCTATGGTGGGCGCAAACGCTTCGAGCGACAGCGGCGGTGTTTGCGCCGCAGCGATGTCCGCCAGCCCGTTGACCACCGCGATCGAAGGATCGCCCGGCGTCGACAGCGACTTGAAAATGCTCGGTTCGGCGTCGTCCCTGGTCACCACGAAATCGGTGAAGGTGCCGCCGACGTCGATGCCAATCTTGAGTGCCATGTATGCCTCTTTTCCTTCAGGCCGGTACACCGGCCGCCGCGATGCGGCGCAGTTCTTCTTTCTTCACCTTGCCCAGCGCACTCTTCGGCAGCTCGGGCAGGAAAACCACTTCTTTGGGAAACTTGAAGCGGGCGATGCGTCCCTCGAGAAAGCGCAGGATGTCCTCGCTGGCAAGCGCGCGGCCAGGGCGGGTGACGATCATGGCGACAACCAACTCCCCCCAGCGTTTGTCCGGCCGGCCCACCACCGATACCTCGGCGATGTCTGGATGCTCGCAGAGCAGATTCTCAATCTCCGCCGGGTAAATGTTCTCGCCGCCGGAGATGATCATGTCTTTCTTGCGGCCGACTACGGTGAGGTAACCCGCGGCGTCACAGAAACCCAAATCACCGCTCTTGAACCAACCTTCGTGGAAGGCGGCGCGGGTGGCCTCGGCGGCTTGCCAATAGCCGCTCATGACCTGTGGCCCGCGGACCAGGATTTCGCCGACCTGGCCTTGCGGCAACAGGGCGCCCAAATCGTCGGCGACGCGCAGTTCGCCATACTTGGCCACGTGCCCGGTGCTGCCGGCGCACCGCAGAGCTTCGTCAGCTCTGAGATACGCCGCGATAGGGCAGGTTTCGGTCGCGCCGTACACGGGCAGGAGCGGGATGCCGCGCGCATGCACACCCGCGGTGACCCGCTCGGGAACGATGGTCGAGCCGGTGGTGATGGCCCGGAGAGCGGGGAGCTTGGCGGTCTTCCAGCGCGGGCTGGCCATCATCATGTCGAGTTGCGCGGGCACGAGCACGGTCAGCGTCACTCCTTCGCCTTCCAGCGCATCGAAGGTGGCATCGGCGTCGAACTTGGGATGAAGCACCACTGTAGCTCCTAAACTCAGCGCCGGGGTGGTCTGGATATTGAGCCCACCGACATGGAACAAGGGCAGGGTGGTGAGGATGACGTCATGTTCGGTCATGCCGTGCATGTCGGTGCTGTTGGCGGCGTTCCAGGCCAGTGCGTCTTGGCTCAGCAAAACGCCCTTGGGCTTGCCGGTGGAGCCGGAGGTATAGCAGATCAGCAAGGGCACCTGGCTGTCGGCAGGTGGTTTCGGCAGCGTCGCTCCTTGGCCGCGGACTAGGAAGCTGTCCACTTCGAGCCAACCGGGTTGCGGCGCTTCGGCTACGAACAGGCAACCGGGAAAACGCTGGCGCAGGACTTCGGATTGTTCCAGAAAAGGCCCGGCGACCAGACAAACGCGCGGTGTGCAGTCCGCAAACATTTGGCTGTGCTCGGGTGGCGCCAAGCGCCAGTTGAGCGGCATGAAGAGCGCTTGGAGGCGCGCGCAGGCGAAAAAGAGCAGCAGCGTGGTGGCGCTGTTCCAGGATAGATGCGCCACTGCATCGCCGGGCTTGATACCGGCGGCCGCCAGCGCCTGGGCGAGCGCTTGTGCGCGCGCGGCCAGCTCGCCGTAGGAGAGCGCTCCGGCCGGCGTCTTGAGCGCGATCTTCGCCGGCCTTTCGGCGGCGTGTCGGGGCAGCCAATCGATCACGGGCGTGGGCAGTCGCACGGGCTTGCGCCTCAATCGCCGACGCTGAGCACCACGGCCATGGCGGTGTCGCCTGCGGCACAGCCGGTGAACAGGCCGATGCCGCCACCGCGCTGCACCAGTTCTTCGATCAGTTCGATGATCGCGCGTGTGCCCATCGGCGCCTGAGGGTGCCCCCAGACCAGCGAGCAGCCGAAGTTGTTCATCTTCCGCCAATCAGCGCCCGTTTCTTGGGCGAAAAAGAGGTCGTTAATGGCGAAGGGATTGTGGGTCTTTATCGCCGCCAGATCGCCCAAACCCTTGTTGGCTTGGCCCAGCGCCAAACGTGCCGCGGGTACGGTTGCTTCGGGCATGAAAGCCAGGGGTGCGCGCGCCAAGCCGAAACCAAGAAGACGCACGAGCACCTTTTCGCGAGACAACTCCCGAGCCTTTTCCGGCGTGGTGACGACCAAACCGGCATTGCCGTCGGCTGGATGGGTTTGCCCGCCAAAGGTGACCGTGCCTCCGTCCTGGACCGGCTTGAGCGCGGCCAGGCCTTGCGCAGTGGAGAAGTTGATGCCTTCGTCGCCGGCGAGGCTGCTCGCCTCTTTTCTGAAACTCGGTGCCGGCACGGAGAAGGGCAGGCTCATGAAGCGCTTGAGGAAGGCCGAGTCCTGTGCTAGCGCTTGCCGGTACTGGCCTTCCCGATGCAGCACCACCTCGTGTTGCGCCGCCGTGGCGAAGCCATGCTTCTTGGCCACGTTTTCCGCAGTGGCCAGCATGGAGTGGCGGCCCAGAGGATCGCAGCCGAAGTTGTCCATCACCCAATCCTCGGCGGCGCCGGTGCCGCCGTGGCCTCGGGGATTGGGGTAATAGAGGTGCGGTCCGTTGGAAGTGCGGTCACAGTTGATCACCAGCGCGGTGGTGGCCAAGCCGGATTCGATTTCCTGCGCTGCCGCCAACAGGGTGCGCACGCCCGTGGCGCAGGCCTGCATCAACGTCGGCCCCCCCGCCGTAACGGCGCCGATCATTCCGGTGAGCCAGGGCAGGCCGTAGAAGGAGTGTTTTTGCGGTACCGAAAACCCCAATACGCCGTAATCGAAGACCTTCGGATCGATCTTGCGTTTGGCCAATTCGGCCCGGGCGACGTGCGCCGCGAATTCGATGCTGTGAAGATTGGCGAAGGCGCCCTGCCAGCGCGCGAAAGGCGTGCTCCAGTAGGCGCCGTAGGGAATGACGGCGCGATAGCTCATGTCTGTGACTCCTCATTGCCGTCTAGGCCCATCGCATCGATGAAACAGCGCTTGGCGTTCTGCAAATGAACGAAAGTGGCGGCGGCAGCGGCGTCGCCGTCGCCGCTGGCGAGCGCGCGCAGGACGCCTCGCAGGCCCTTCAGGACAATGCCGCGCATCCGCGGGTCACCCAGCGTGATGGCGCGGATGTGCTGCATATGGTCGGCGTATTGCTCGATCACCTTGACCAATCGGGGATTGGGTACCAGGGCGAGCCAAGCGCTGCGGAACGCGATGTTGGCTTCGCGAAAGACTACTGCATCGCCGGATTTGTGAGCGGCCGCGGCGTCGGCCAGAGCATTTTCGAGCGGCGCCCGGTTGCTTTTGTCGCGGGTGAGACGGGCGATGTCCTTGATCGCCGCGGGTTCGATCAAAAAACGCACCTCGTAGATATCGTCCACATCCTGCCGGGTGAGGGCGGGCACTATGAAACTGCGGCCGTCGGAGACCAGCAAGCCCTCGCTGGCTAGGCGCGCCAGCGCTTCGCGCACCGGCGTGCGCGAAACGCCCAGGCGCTCCGCCAGCGGCACTTCTTGCAGCGGCTGCCCGGCGATGATTTGACCGTTACGCAGATGTCCCCGCAGCGTGTCGTAAACTTGGTCGCTGAGCGCAGGTGCGCGTTCCAGAGGCTTTAGCGAAGTGACCAGTTGAGTGCTCCCGATTCGATTGAGGAATACCGCATCGCGCATACTGTATACATTCAGGCCTTCGATGTAAAGGCGTGGCGATGGCGGCGGCGAAGCGCCCGCGCTAATCCTAAGGCCGGCTAGTCGAAGCAGCCGGCCAGCGTCGCCACGGCACCGTCCATGGACTGCGTGGGAGTGGCCGCAAAGCCGAGCAAGAGCCCTGGGCGGCGGGCCGCGGCATGGCGAAAACGCTGGCTCACCGGTTCGACGCCCAGCCCGGCGGCGCGGGCGCGCCGGGCAATGCGCAAATCGTCGAGGCCGGAGGCGAGCCAACCGACGGTTTCGAGACCGGCGGCATCCGGCGCAAGCTGCATGGCCCCGCCCAAATGGCGCAGCACCGCGGTCGCTAGGGCGTGTCGGCGCTCTTGGTAGATCAGCCGCATACGGCGTAGGTGGATGGCGTAGCGCCCGCTGCCGATGAATGCGGCGGCCGCGGCTTGGGGTTCGATCGGCGGATGGCGATCAAGGATCGACCGGGCCGCGGCGAAAACCTCGCGCAGCGACTCGGGCAGAACCAGATAGGCGAGACGCAGTGCCGGGAAGAGCGTCTTGCTGAAGCTGCCGGCGTGCAGCACGGAACCGGCGCGGTCCAGGGCGTGCAAAGCGGGCAGGGGGGGGCCGGAGTAGCGGAATTCGCTGTCATAGTCGTCCTCGAAGATCCAGGCGCTCGCACGTGTCGCCCAAGCGAGCAGTGCCTCACGCCTTGGTGCCGACAGACTCACTCCGCTGGGCGCCTGATGTGCCGGTGTCACGTAGGCAAGGCGTGCGGTGTTGCCCGCCGCGGCGCGGCGGATGTCGAATCCTTGTGCGTCCACCGCTACTGGAACCAAGCGTGCACCTTGCGCTTCGAGCAGTCTCAGCGCTCCGGGATAACCGGGATCCTCGATCAAGACCTCGTCGCCGGGCTCGAGTAGCAGGCGTGCCGTGAGATCGAGTGCCTGCTGCATGCCGGAGACGATTAGAACTTGGTTGGCGTCGCAGCGCACGCCGCGCGCACTGCCAAGGTAATCGGCGATGGCGGCGCGCAGGGGCTCGTGACCCAAAGCCGAACCGCCGCTGCGCAGAGCGAGGCTCAAGGCCATGTTCGCCTTGGCACCCTCCTTGACCCAGTCTTTCCAGGGAAAGCCGACGAGGTCGGGCAAGTGCGGGGTCAGGGGCAGCGGTGCCGCGGGCGTTCCCAAAGCGAAGGGCGATCGCGCCAGCGCCGCGGCGCGGCGCGCCAAGGGCGGTGCGATCGGCGTGGTGCGGGGCAGAACGAGGCCGACGGCAGGGCGGTGCGGGCTATATTCGGGCAGCACCGCGCAGACGAAATGCCCGGCGCCCTGTCTGGCGACCAGGTACGCTTCGCTTGCCAATTGCTCGAAGCTCGCCACCACCGTGCTTCTCGCCAAGCCATAGAGAGCGGCGATATCGCGCGTCGAAGGAAGTCTCTGCCCCGGCTTCAAGCGACCATCGACGATGGCGGCGCGCAGAGCGTGGCAAAGCCCGTCGCGACGGTGGCGCGGTGCCGGGCGGTAATGCAGGGCAATCTCGAAGGCGGACTTGCGCTTCATCGAAAGTGGTCTGGCGCCTCGCGGCAAAATGGATCTTCTTGGCGCGCATCGGGAACCCTAGACTTCCTGCCAACGACCCGATGCGTCGGCACGGCCATGCTCGGGCGAAACCGGATTCCGGTCAAGTGGCGTCCGGGTGTCCAATCGCACCGAGAAAAGGAAACGCCCATGCAGCCGCGCCTCAACCTCGCCAAGACCTCCCCGGAGGCTTATGCCGCCATGACCCGGTTGTCCGATTTCGAGCCAGGGGGCGGCATCGAACCCGCTCTGGTGGAATTGCTGCACATTCGCGCTTCGCAGATCAATGGCTGCGCTTTTTGCGTGGACATGCACACACTCGACGCGCGAGCCGCAGGAGAAACCGAGCAGCGTTTGCATTTGCTCGCCTTGTGGCGCGAAGCGCCCTTCTACACGCCGCGGGAGCGGGCGGCGCTGGCCTGGTGCGAGGCGCTCACCGACCTGTCTCGCAATGACATCGGCGACCGGCTCTACGACGAGCTGCGCACCTTCTTCAGCGAGCGCGAACTGGTCGATCTGTCGCTGTCTATCGTCGCCATCAACGGCTGGAACCGGCTGGCGAAGTCCTTCCGCTGGGTACCCGGAAATTACCGACCGAAGGGAGCCTAAGCGCCGTCGCGCGGGAGAACTTGCGTGGCGCTTCGCGGTGCTTGGGTTGCGCGCAACACGGTCACGTCGATCAGTGAAGGGTCCGCCGCGCGAGCTTCGACGTGCCAACGTACCGGCCTGCTCGGCGGCGCCGGAAACGCGGCGCTGGCCCAATCCGAGGAGAGGGGAGATATCTCCTGCGAGCCCTCGGTAACCCTCAGGATGGGATCGATCTGCATGGGAAATCCCAGGTGGGCGATGACCAGTACGTCGCCGGGCACGAGATCGATGTCGAACGAGACCGCGTTCACCGGTGGCCTGCGGTCGTAGGGGATAGGCGGGTAACCGGTCAGGCGCGGGGCGATGACCCGACTCGCCGGGGGCGCTACGCGATTGGCGCGGGTCAGACCGAATGCTCCGAGGGAAACGTCGGGGTCGATGCGAAGCTGATTCCACATCGCACGCGAGAGACCAATCCAATGGGCACGGTCGACCTCGGCCCCGCCCACTACGACGCTCGACGTTGAACAGGACGGAATTTCCCGGCCGTAATCAAGCACTAGGGCCGTCGCGTAAGAACCATGCATGGCCAGCGGTCGATTGGCGCAAAACCAGCGGTCACTCGGCACGATGGCCTTGGCCATCTGCAATGCCAGGGGCTTTTGCGTGGTGCCCGCTTGTTTGACATCCAAAAGTGGCAGAAAGGCGAATGGCCATGCTCCGGTCCGCTCAAGACGTTGTCCGGCAACCGCCACCACTAGAAAACCCGCCAGCCCGCCAAGAGCAATTGCGCCGCGCCAAATGTCGGGGCGGCCTAGCCGCCGTGCCGCGGCGTCTAGACCCGCTGCCGCCACGCCGAGCAGGATTGTGTGCAGAGCAGTGGTCATGTAATAGGGGACGACGCTGCGTAGCAACACAAGGACTGAGAAACCAGACAGCAGCGTGAGTAGCGCGACGCGGCTAGTTGCTTGGCCTTTGGCGGCGCGGAATACCTCGACCAGGATGCCGATGCCCAGAATCGCTCCCGCAAACACGCCAGCCGCTTTCGGAATGCCGCTGGGCGATGCAATCGTCAGTGCGAGCTGGTATTCGAGCCCCCCGCCGAGAAGCTGCCAGATGAGCCTTGGCGCATTTTCCAGGGCGGTCGAAGGGAAGCTGCTCCACGTCACGTAGGTGGCGATCTGCGCTAGCGGACCCTGCGCCTGCCACCACTGATGCCCCAGCATGGGAAGAAACGGCAGAGCAAAGGCGGCCGTGGCCAATGTGAGGTATCGCCATCCCACAAGGCCAGACTTCAGCGCCAGGAGCAACTGCGCCAGCAGAACCGGCAGTAACACGAGCGCCGTGGGATGCGCATGAATGGCCAGCGCAAAGAGCAAGGCGCCGGCAGCGAGGAACTTGGGGCGGGCGGTCTTTCGATACCGCCCCGCGGCAACAATGACGGCAAGCAGCAGCGGCGCGGTCAAGAGCGTGTGCGTGGGAAATAGCTGCTCGACGAGACTCCAGGAAGGCAGTACGAGTAGAAATGCCCACAACATTCCAGCGCCTCGACCAAACCACACCTTGCCGGCGAGATACGCCAGAGGGAACTGCGCCGCGCCAAGCAGGTACAGCAGCCAAACACCGCTCGCCCATCCACCCGGGAGGCTGACCAACAGCGCGAGAAGGTAGTACCAGACTGGGCCCAGATGAATCACGCCGGCCAATGGAGGGCCGACCAAGGGAAAGTTGCGCTGAGCGAGAATGTCTTCGGCAACCCGCAAGTCGCGTGCCAGATCGGTGTGCAACAGCGATGTCGGCGCGAGTGTCAAATACGCCAGCACGAGAACCGTCAGTCCGGCGATACGGGCGGCCCGTGCCGCAGCTCCGGACATGGAGCGCATGCAGTTAGTCCCGAGCGGGCCTGTTTGGCCCGTCGCTTGCCGGTCTGAATACGAAATAGCGCGCGCCGGCAAAGCTAAACGCGGGAACGATCAGTACGCCCAGCGCGAAGCCGATCACATACGACCATTGCATTCGATGCACGGACAGATGCATGATCAGCGCGTTGAGCCCCATGCCGGCGAGGGCAAGAGCAAGGTAACGACTAACGAACCGAGTGTGCGGTGCCGTCGCCCCAAAAGTCCAGCGGCGATTGCATGCGTAGGACACCACGAATGCGACCACGAAAGCCGGAACGGTCGCGACAACCGGATCGATGCCAAGGCATTCGACGGCGCAGCTCATGATGAGAAAATGCGTTGCCGTTGCGGCGACTCCGACCACACCAAAGCGCAGGCCTTGGCGTATCAGCATCGATAGTCGCTGTCACCGAAGCCGTGCAAGCTTCGAACAAGGTAGAGCGGGCGCTCTTTGACTTCGTCGTAGACACGGGCCAGGTATTCACCCATGACGCCGAGCGATATGAGCTGAATGCCGCCGAGAAACAGCATGCCCACGATGAGCGAGGCATAACCAGGGATGTCCACACCGAGCACGAGCGTTCGAGCGATGAGATAGATTGCGTACAGGAGCGCGGGCAAAGCGATGGCGAAACCCACATAGCCCCATACTTTCAAGGGAGCGCTGCTGAAAGCGAACAATCCGTCCAGGGCGAAGTTCCACAGACGCCAGATGCTCCATCGTGTCACTCCCAACTGTCTCGCGGCGCGATCGAATTGCACCACGCTCTGCTTGAACCCGACCCAAGCGACCAGGCCCTTCATGAAGCGTGTTCGCTCCGGCAACCTTTTCAGCGCGTCAACGGCACGGCGCGAGAGCAATCGAAAATCGCCGGCGCCGTCGGGAATGGGCGTGCGCGAAAGGCCGGCCATGATCCGATAGAACACCCAGGCGAGCAAGCGGCGGGCGGCGCCTTCGTCGGTGCGGCGGCGGTGGACCGCGGTCACGATGTCGTAGCCTTGCTGCCAGCGCTGGACCATCTCCGGAATCAGCTCGGGTGGATGCTGCAGGTCGGCGTCCATGGGGATGACGACGTCCCCGCTGGCGTAATCGAGACCGGCGGTCAGCGCGATTTCCTTGCCGAAATTTCGGGAGAGCTCGATCGCCTTGATGCGTGGCTCGGCGGCGCTCGTTCCGATCAAAACCTCCATCGACGCGTCCGTGCTTCCATCGTTGACGAAAACGATCTCCCAGCGCGAACCGATGCTCTCGAGCACGGGTAGCAAGCGCGCCAGCAAGGCGCCGATCCCCCCCGCCTCATTGAAAACCGGAACCACCACGGATAACAGCGGATCGGACGTCGTCGATTGGTCTGAAGGCGGCAAGGGCATATCCATGCGCTGCACGCGGGCGTGCGAAGGGTGGCGCTAGGTCGGCATTCTAATCTAGTTGCCCCGAACAAGTCAGTGCCGGTTGGGCAACAGTAGGGTCACCTCGAGTCCGCCGTCAGGGCGGTTGGCCGCATTGATACTGCCGCCGTGTACCTGCACGACTCGCCTTGCGATAGCCAGCCCCAGGCCGTAGCCATCAGTGCCATTGCTGGCGCCGGCACGGTGGAACGGTTCGAAAATGCTTTCGAGCTGCGCATCGGGAACTCCCGACCCGCGGTCTTGCACGGCGATGCGCACGATTCCTTCTTCGCTGTCCGGACCGGCAGTGATGCGCACCGGCACGCCTTCCGGCGAATGGCGGATGGCGTTGCGCACGACGTTCTCGACGGCGCGGCCGAGGAGTTCATGGTTGCCGCGCAAGACCAGGTGAGCCGGTACGTCGAGTTCGACCTGGCAGTGCTTCGCGTCGCCTTCGAACGCGGCGTCCTCGGCAATCTGCCCCAGCAGACCCGACAAATCGATTTCCTCATCGAGATCGCCGAGCATTCCCGCATCCAGTCGCGCAAGAGTCAGGAGTTCGCCAACCAGGGTGTCGATGCGGGCGATATCGCGCTCGATGCGCTCGACATACGCGCCTGCCTTGTCAGGCTGCTGCCGCATGAGCCCAGCGGCCGCTTGCAGCCGCGCGAGGGGGGAGCGCATTTCATGCGAAACGTCGTGCAGCAGGCGCCGCTGGGCCTCGACTGACTGTTGCATGCGTTCGGCCATGCGGTCGAAGTCCTTGCCCAGATCCGAAAGTTCGTCGCGCCGATCCCCCATCACCGCGCCGACGCGCGTGTGCAGTCGGCCAGCCGCCACGTCGCCCAAGGCGCGCTTGAGACTGTGGATCGGTTGGGAAAAATACCAGGCGAGCAAGGCCGCGATGACCAGGCTGGCCAGACTTCCCGTGGCGAGCGGCATCAAAGGCGGCACGAAGGCGGGTCGATGCCAGCCGTGCCGGGGCATTGGCCGGTCGGGGTCGCCGCGCATCGCAGGGGGCGCGCGGGGCGGCGCAACGCGGTTTTCGAGAACCGCGATACGGGCGCGCTCCTGATCCGCGCGCAATGCCCAGACTGCCGCGCTCACACCGAGGGTGGTGAGCAGCTGCGCCAGCCACAGGGCAAAGAAGAACTTCCAGAACAGGCGACCCACGGGAGAGCGCACCCTATTCCGCGATCAGTTGATAGCCGCGGCGCACCACTGTTTGAATGCGCGAACGTCCGTCGGCCAGTTTGCCGAGTTTCTGCCGAATGCTGCTCAGATGCACGTCGATGGCGCGGTCGAAGCGCGCCAGAGGGCGTCCCAGCGCCTCGGCGGAAAGCTCAGCTTTGCTGACTACCTGCCCGGCATGGCGGGCGAGCACTTCCAGTAGGTTGAACTCGGTGCTGGTCAAGTCGAGCGCCGCTCCAGCCAGTTCGGCGCGGCGCCGGGCCGGCCAGACCCTCAAGGCACCAGCGCTGATGGCCTGGGCGCTTGCCCCATTGCCGGCGCCGCTGACGCGCTTCAGGATTGCACGAATGCGAGCGGTAAGTTCGCGCGGCGAGCAGGGCTTGGGCACGTAATCGTCGGCGCCGAGTTCCAAGCCGATGATTCGGTCGGTATCGTCGCCACGGCCAGTGAGCATCAATACCGGCAGAGCGCTTGCCTCACGGATGCGGCGCAGCACCGCGATGCCATCCGTGCCCGGCATCATGACATCGAGTACGACCAGATCATGATCGCCGCTGAGCGCCTCCCGCACGCCCGCGTCGCCATCATGGGCGGCGGCGACCAGGAAGCCCTCGCGCTCGAGGTAGTCGCGCACCAGTTCCACTAGCTCCACATCGTCATCGATCAGCAGTATTCGCGCTTGCATGGTCCGTCGGCGGGCCGTCAATGGTGGTATCTTAGGCTATGGCCGAGCTTGCGGCTGGGGATTTACCAGACTTTACCAACGCTTAACCGAACTTTACAGTCGCGAGGCGAAAAATGCGGTCCAAGCACTTGAGCGCTTCATGGTGAGGCGCCGAGTTCGAACAAAGGAGCAAGATATGAACGCAGGAACACGCCATTTGCTGGTCACGGCACTTCTGGGGCTGTTGCCCTTGACGGCGGCGGCGCACAGGCCTTGGGGCGAGTCCTCTCAGGGCTGGCACGGTGGGCAGATGCACCAAGGCGGCCCGATGCACCACGGTCCGGAAGGGTCCCGCGGGCCGATGCACCAAGGCGGTGGGCAGGAGCATTTTTTGCGCGGACTCGATCTCACGGAAGCGCAGCGGGACAAGATTTTCGAGTTGCGGCACGCCCAGGAGCCAGTGCTGCGCGAGAAGCGCAAGGCTGCGGCCAAGGCGCGCGAGGAACTGCGCAACCTAGGACGGGCGGAGAGTTTTGACGCCGCCAAGGCCAAAGTCGTCGCCGACGCGCATGGCAAGGCGGTGAGCGAGATGATGCTACTCAAGGCCCAACTGCACGCGCAAGTTCGCGCGGTGCTCACCGCAGAGCAGAAGAAGCGGTTGGACGAGCGCCTCTCCGGCAAGGGCGGTCCGATGGGTGGGCGCGGCATGGGATGGTCGGGCGAGCGCCCGATGGGTCAACGCGGGTGACCGACTGCCCAGCAGGGGAATGCGCCGGAGCGGGCGCATTCCGCGTCCTTCGGCCAGTGGCGGCAGTTGGCGTGCAATGATTCGCGCCGTGCCAACGAACCCCAGCGCCCGCGCGCCCCGCCTCCTGGAGGGCTCTGGCGCAGGTTCAGCATCTTTCCCGGGGGCGGCGCGCCAGCGCTACGGATTGCCGTGCCTTGGGCTGTCGCTTCGGCGGTCACGATGCCGGTGCGGGCGGCCAATGAGTCCATGACTGCGAAGTCCGCGCCGCTAGGAGTGATTTTCGTGTGCATGGGAAACATCTGCCGCTCGCCTACGGCGGAGGGTGTTTTCCGCCACCTTGCAGAGCGCGCCGGACTCGCCCAGAGGCTGCACATCGACTCGGCGGGCACGCACGCCTATCATATCGGCGAGGCTCCCGACCTGCGCTCCCAGAAGGCGGCACGGGCGCGCGGCTATGATCTTTCGGTGCAGAGGGCACGGCGTTTCGAACGCGAGGATTTCGAGCGTTTCCACTTCATCCTGGCTATGGATCGCGACAACCTTGCCGCTTTGCAGCGGATACGCCCTCGAGACTTCGGCGGACATCTCGGCCTTTTTCTCGATTTCGCGCCAGAGACCGGATTCAGGGAAGTTCCCGATCCGTATTACGACGGCGCGCGCGGCTTCGAGGATGTGCTGGACATGATCGAGACTGCCAGCGAGCGACTTCTCGCGGCGATCCTTGCCGCTGAGCAAGGTGGTCCGGGCCGCTGAATAGACAGAACTCGGCACGGCCGCGGCGCGCGTTACGCATTGCCTGCTAATCCTGGGGAGGGCAGAGGCTGGCCGCGGGCAGGGCGTCAGTCAGCCGGCTTGGCTGCGGCACAGGCGATCACCTGTTCCCTGAACCAGCGATGCGCGGCGCTGCGATGGTGCCTCGCGTGCCAGAGCATACTGACGATGAAGCCCGGCACCTTGAGCGGCAGTTCGTGGATCTCGACGATGCTCATCCATTCTGGGCGCAAGGCAACGCGGGCGGGGACGGTGGCGATCAGATCGGTTTGCGCGACGATGCCGGGTATCACCGTGAAGCGCGGCACCGATGCCGCAACGAAGCGCGCCAATCTGAGTTTTTCCAGAGCCTCGTCCACCGGCCCGCGAAAGTTGCCGCCCTGGGGCGAGGCGAGTACATGCCGCGCGGCGATGTAGCGCTCCAAAGTGAGGCCGTGGCGCAAGGTGGGGTGGCGTTTCCTGGCGATGCAGACGAAGCGTTCCTTGAACAAGGCGCGCAAGTGGAAGCCACCGGGAGGATCGGCGAGGTAGCCGAGCACCAAGTCGGCGTCACCCTTGCGCACCCCTTCGCTACGCAGCGTATTTCCGTCCATGGACAAGGTGGCAACGCGCACCTGCGGAGCCTCGCCTGCCAGGCCCTCGAGGAGATCGGGCAGCAGAGACTGTTCGACGTGATCGGTGGCGTGGATGCGGAAGATGTGCTCCGAGGACCGCGGATCGAAAGACTCCGGACTCAGCGTATCGGCGATGTCGCGCAGGATGCGCGCGACGGGTTCACGCAAGGCGAGCGCCTGCGGTGTCGGGATCATGCGGGTGCCACTGCGAACCAGCAGGGGATCGTGCAAGAGCCCGCGCAGCCGCTGCAAGGCCAGCGACGTGGCGGGTTGGGAAAGTGGGATGCGCCGGGCGGCACCGCTGACGCTACCCTCTTGAAGCAGCGCGTCGAGAATGACGAGCAGGTTGAGATCGATTGCTCGAAGGTTCAGCATGCCTTCAAGTGCCTATTTGTGCGGCAAATGCGATGGTTATCACCAATTAATTTGGCAGTATAGAGCACGACGGCGTAAAGTGGTTCTCATCGGCTCTACGCCGGAGCCTTTTTCGAGAAGGAGATGCCAATGAAGATCGGAATCATCGGTTCGGGAGACGTGGCGAAATCACTCGCCAAAGGTTTTCTCAAGCACAGTCACGAGGTGATGTTGGGTACGCGCGATGCCGCGAAGCTTGCAGGCTTTGCCGCAGAGAACCCGGGCGCGAAGGTGGGCGGGTTTGCCGATGCGGCTGGCTTCGGTGCGATGGTGGTGCTCGCCGTGAAGGGCAGCGTAGCGCTCGATGCTTTGCGCCTTGCCGGTTCTGCCATTCAGGGCAAGGTGGTGATCGATGCCACTAACCCGATCGCGGACGCGCCGCCGGTGCATGGCGTCTTGCAGTTCTTTACCGGCCCCAACGAATCGTTGGGCGAGCGCCTACAGAGTGCCTTTCCCGCAGCCAAGGTGGTGAAGGCCTTCAGCTCGGTGGGGCACTCGGCCATGGTCGATCCAGAATTTGCCGGCGGGCCGCCGACTATGTTCATCGCCGGCAATGATGCCGATGCGAAGACCGCGGTGAGCGGTATTCTTCAGCAATTCGGCTGGGAGGCGGCGGACATGGGGCCGATCGAGGCGGCAAGGGCCATCGAGCCGCTGTGCCAACTCTGGTGCATACCGGGTTTCACCCGAAACGACTGGTACCATGCCTTCAAGATGCTGCGTTGAAGCGCCGCGTGGCCGGGTGGCCGCGCGATGTCCATGGGGCCGCCGTCAGTTGGTCGCCAAGTTCGCCGGGGGCGCGGGGGAATCGAGCGGAGGGATCGCCAGCAATGCCCAGAGGGTGTAGATTCCAAGCACCGTTCCGAAGGGCACGTTGATGAGTTGCAGCGCGCCGAAGGCCACGAGCCATGGGCGCGCGCCCAGCTTTGCGTTGAGGTAGAGCACCGCAGCCAAGACCTCGCCCAGGCATAGGGCCACGGCCGGCACGGCGATGACGCCCAGAATGCTCATGACCAACAGCCGCACCTCACCTTCGATGGGGGCGATACTGAATGCAAAATCAACGCCCACATAGAGCAGCGCGATGAGGGCAAGGGCGAAGCCGCCGAACAGAACGTGCAGCACGGCGACGATACGGTGGTGAATGTTCATGGTCTCTCCTCGATTCTGTGCGACGTCCGCAGGGCGCGCAGTACTGCGCCATTGTTCGGTGCGCGCCGCCTCGGAGCAAGCGCGAGGTGACGGTTGGCCGATTGCGAGGAATGAACCGAGGGATCGCCGGCTCGGACGAAATGCCCGGCCGGCAAAATCCGCCCGTTACTGGTCCTTGCGGGTCTCCACCATGACCAGCGGCTCGGAGGGTGCTTCGGCTCGGGGTCGACGCTGCCGCTTGGGCCGAGCTTCCTGCGCAAATTCCGGCACATCCGGCCTTTCCGGGATAGGACTGGGATTGGTGCGCGTTTGCACCAGCACGAGGCCGGTTTCCGGGGGCAGTTCGATCGCCAAAGGTACCGACTCGGTGGCCGGCGCCGCTATCACGGGGCGCCCGCTGGCCGCGGGTGCCGCAGGCACCTCGTCGAGGGTCGGGGGCGCGCTGGAAGCCGGCGGAAGCCGCAGGGAGGCTGGAACCTCAGTGCTTGCTGCAGCAACCCTTGTCAGATCGCTCTGTCCTTCCGGTACAGACTCCTGGGGCTCCAGCGGTGGTGCGGCGAGGATTGACGCGTCGAGCTCCGGAACAGCCGCGATGGAAGCGCCGACCTCCATCACCGGCTGGCCCCGCTCGCCTCGATCACGCTCGCCGCGGTCGCGCCGATTGCGATGCCGGCCCCGTCGCCGGCCCTCGGCTGCTTCCATGCCTTCCGGCGCTGTGCTGGTCTCGCCCGCCGGCGGTGTCACTGCGGCTGCTGGGCTTGAAGTGGTCTGCGGCTTGGGCGGGCGCTGCGGCTTCGGCCTGCGCTCGTCCCGTTCGCGGCGGCTTTCGCGTTCTCCCGCAGCCGTCTTGGCCTCGACGGGCGCTACCGCTTGCTTTTCACGCTGCTGCTGCGTCTTGCCTTCGCCGCGGCGATCTCGCCGCTCGCCGCGCTCGCTGCGGTCTTCGCCACGCTCGCTCCGCGGCCCGCGCTGCTCCTGGCTACGCTGACGGCCAGCGTCGCGATCCCGGTCACGCTCCCGGCCACGGTCTTTGCGCACGGGTAGCTTGGCCGGAGTTTCCGTGGCGCGCTCACCGCGAAGCCATCCCAAAATCTTCTGGAAAAGGCCCGGTTTGGCGGGTGCCTCGCGAACGGGCTGAGGTGCCGGTTGCGCGGGGGTGATGCCCTTGACCATCGCCTCCTGGCGCGGCTGCTTGCTTTCCTCTATTTTTTGCTGAGCAATGTCCTCTTCCACCGGTTTCTCGACCATGTTGAACGAGGGCGGCAGGGGCTCGGTGGAATTGAGGTCGTCGTGGCGCAAGCGGGTCACCGAGTAGTTCGGCGTTTCCAGGTGAATGTTTGGTATCAGGACGATGTTCACCTTGAAGCGCGTTTCGATGCCCTGCACTTCAAGGCGCTTTTCGTTGAGAAGGAAAGTGCCGACATCCACGGGCAGTTGGGCAATCACTTGGGCACTGTTATCCTTCATCGCCTCCTCCTGCAGGATGCGCAGGATATGCAGCGCTGTCGATTCGGCGCTGCGAATGTGGCCGATGCCGTGGCAGCGCGGACAGGCGATGTGCGCCGATTCGGCGAGGGCGGGCCGCAAGCGCTGCCGTGACAGCTCCATGAGGCCAAAGCGCGAAATCTTGCCCAGCTGCACCCGCGCGCGATCGTATTTCAAGGCGTCGCGCAGGCGGTTCTCGACCTCGCGCTGATTCTTGGCGCTTTCCATATCGATGAAGTCGATGACAATCAGGCCACCCAAGTCGCGCAGCCGCAGCTGACGAGCCAGTTCATCGGCCGCTTCGAGATTGGTGTTGAAGGCGGTGGTCTCGATATCACCGCCGCGCGTGGCGCGCGCGGAATTGACGTCGATCGCCACCAGGGCTTCGGTGTGGTCGATGACGATGGCGCCGCCCGACGGCAGGGCGACCTGGCGTGAATAGGCGGTTTCGATTTGATGCTCGATCTGAAAGCGCGAGAAAAGCGGCACGTCGTCGCGGTAGAGCTTGACCCGATGCACGTTGGCTGGCATCACATGGCTCATGAATTGCTGCGCCTGTTCGAACACCTCTTGGGTATCGATGAGCAGCTCGCCGATATCGGGTTGGAAGTAGTCGCGAATGGCGCGGATCACCAGGCTCGACTCCTGGTAGATCAAGAATGCGCCTTTCTGGCTCGTTGCTGCGGCGTCGATCGCCTGCCAGAGCTGCATGAGGTAGTTGAGATCCCATTGCAGCTCTTCAGCGCTCCGGCCGATGCCCGCGGTTCGGGCGATGACACTCATTCCTGAAGGCACCTCCAGCTGAGCAACTGCATCGCGCAGCTCGGCTCGCTCCTCGCCTTCCACCCGCCGCGACACACCGCCGCCGCGAGGGTTGTTGGGCATCAGCACGAGGTAGCGGCCGGCCAGGGAGATGTAGGTAGTGAGCGCCGCTCCTTTGTTACCGCGCTCATCCTTGTCCACCTGCACGATCAGTTCCTGACCCTCGCGCAGCCCCTCTTGAGTTCGCCCGCGGCCACCTTCGCTTTCGCCACGCTGGAAGTAGCTACGCGCGATTTCCTTGAAGGGCAGGAAGCCGTGGCGCTCCATGCCGTAGTCTACGAAGCAGGCCTCGAGGCTGGGTTCGACCCGAGTGATGATGCCCTTGTAGATGTTGCTCTTGCGTTGCTCTTTACTGGCCGATTCGATATCCAGGTCGATGAGCCTTTGCCCGTCGACGATGGCCACTCGCAATTCTTCAGCCTGAGTGGCGTTGAACAGCATGCGCTTCATGACAAAATTTCCCCCGCGCGTGGGGCACGGGCCGACGCAAGCGGTGGCGCAGCGGAATCAGGCGGCTGGCGGGACGGACCAAGGCCCTGCCGCGCCAAGCCAGGGCGGCAGAAATACGGGAACGAGCAGAGGATCCAACATGCTTTGCATGGTGCCGGTTGGGTTCGATTGCCGAGTTCGCAGAGCCTTGTGTATTTACATCATTCCGGACGGCTTTGGCCGCCCCGAAGAAATCCGTGCCGCAATACCGCGCGTGAGCCGTTTGCGCCTAGCCCGCTTAGGGCCGGCCGCGCGTGACGCGCGCTTTGTCGATGGCCACCCCGACTTCCCGGGTGCCTGCCGGCCGGTCCCGCGCCGCAGGGTAGGCGGCGCTTCATCCGGTCCGGGGCTCTTGGGCGCAGGGCGGTTCTCGACTAATATCGCTACTTTTTCCTGGTGAGCGAACTTAACCATCGGCGCTGGTCGGCGACCGGCGCTACAGTGGCGGGACACAGGTCGGAGCCGCCGGCGCGAAAAAGCGCGATCGGTGGGGCCGAGGAGCGTAACCGCCGGGCCGGGTACTCACGGGCCTGCCTTCGAAGTCCGTGCAGCCCCTTTGCCACGAGCTGTAAGTTGCCATTATAAGCGATTGAATACATTAAGCAAGGAATCGGTGCAGCAGCTGGTCGTGGCGGCCGAGGAAGCCGGGCAGCGGATCGACAACTTTTTGCTCAGAAAGCTCAAGGGTGTCCCCAAGAGTCACGTCTATCGCATCCTGAGAAGCGGGGAGGTGCGGCTCAACAGCGGCCGGGTCGAAGCCACGCGGCGTGTCGCGGCCGGCGACAAGGTTCGCGTACCGCCGCTGCGCCTGCCGCAGGCCGCGGCGGCGCCTGTCGCGCGCGGTGCGGTGCTCCCCGTCCTCTACGAGGACGAGGTTTTGCTTGCGGTTGACAAGCCCGCCGGGCTGGCAGTGCACGGAGGCAGCGGCGTGAGCGCGGGTGTGATCGAACAGCTGCGGCGCCAGCGTCCCGAGGCGCGCTTTTTGGAGCTCGCCCATCGCCTAGATCGCGAGACCTCTGGAATCCTGCTGATTGCCAAGAGGCGCTCGGCACTTACGGCGTTGCATGAGGCACTGCGCGAGGGGCGAATGGACAAACATTATCTCGCGCTAGTACGCGGGCGGTTTCGCAATCGACGCCAGTCCGTTAGGCTTGCCCTTGAGAAATACCTGACTGCTGCGGGCGAACGCCGTGTCCGCGTGGACGGCGAAGGTCAGGACTCGTTGACCATCTTCACCCGCCGGTGGCGCTGGGCAGACTTCTCCTTGCTCGACTGCGAGCTGCGCACAGGGCGCACCCATCAAATCCGGGTGCATCTGGCCCATCTCAAACACCCTATCGCCGGTGACGACAAATACGGCGACTTCGCTTGGAACCGCGAGCTTGCCAAAGGCGGCTTGAAGCGCATGTTTCTGCACGCGGCACGGCTCGCGTTGCAGCATCCGCAGAGCGGCGAAACCCTGCGACTCGAAGCGCCGCTGCCTCCGGAACTGAGTGGTTTCCTCGCCAAACTGGGCGAGGGCGAGGAAGATGATGCCTGAGCGCCTGCGCTTGGTGGTATTCGATTGGGATGGCACCCTGGCGGATTCCGCGGCCATCATCGCCGAATCCATTCAGGAGGCCTGCCGCGATGTCGGCCTGGAAGTGCCCGATGAGCAGTGTGCCCGCTATGTCATCGGCCTGGGGCTGCAGGATGCGGTGGCCCATGTCGCACCTGGCATCGCGCCGGCGCGGCAGAGAGAACTGGCCGAGCGCTACCGGCAGCATTACTTGGCGCGTGACTCGGACATCCGGCTTTTCGCAGGCGTTACCGAGTTGTTGGACATGTTGGCGTCGCGAGGCGCCGCAATGGCGATTGCGACCGGCAAGAGCCGTGTCGGCCTCACCAGGGCCTTGGAGCAAACCGGGTTGGGCAGCCGCTTCCAGGCCACGCGCTGCGCCGATGAAGGTCTCGCCAAACCCCATCCGGACATGCTGCTCTACCTCCTCGACCGGTTGGGGGTCACGCCGGCCGAGGCGCTGATGGTGGGCGACACCACTCACGACATCCGGCTGGCACACAATGCCGGGGTGCGCAGTGCCGCGGTGGCTTGGGGCGCGCATCCGCGCGCGGCTCTGCTGGAGCTTCAACCCGCAGCTTGTTTCGAAATGATGGGCGAACTGCATCGATGGCTGGAGTTTCATTCGTGATCGTGGTGACGAGACCCGCACCCATGATGTACCGCCATCACTTCCTCTACGCGGGGAGGGCACTGAAATGCGTTGGCCACGACCACTCCCCCGCGCCGCCTACCTGCGCGAGCGCGGTCTAGGCGCGCTTCAAAGTCGCGCTGGAAGAGGGATCGCGCCCGGTCAACATTGCCGCTCGAAGAAGAAAGGGTTTTCGCTCGCCTCCACCATCGCGCTCCCGCGCATTCGAGCGGAAGGAAACGTGGGCGATCGCATCGAACATTCCAAGCTATACTTGGCTGGTGTGGCACGCGGCATGTTTCATCACAGGGCAATGACGCTTTGCCGGGCCGATCCTTGCCGAGGTTATTGCCGATACGGCCGTATGTGAGGGCGCGGTGTTTCTGAGCCCTTAGGGTAAACGAAACGAAGTCTGACAGATCTATGCGAGGCGAGACTCATGGCGGATAACGAAGGCTGGGAACGCACGGTGCTGGAGAAACTGGCGATGGAAGCCGTCAAGGAGCAGCGGCGAGCTCGGCAATGGAGCATTCTCTTTCGCTTCCTCACGCTCTCCTTGGCTTTCCTGATATTCGGCGCGGCCATGGGCTGGTTCGAAGGCAAGGACGGAGTGAGCTTGGGAAAGCACACTGCGGTCGTCGACCTGGTCGGCATCATCATGCCCGATAGCCGTGCCAGCTCGGAACACGTGATCGCGGGCCTCGAAGCGGCTTTCAAGGACAAGAACACCAAAGGCGTGATCCTGCGCATCAATAGCCCCGGCGGAAGCCCCGTACAGGCCGGCCAGATCTACGACGAAATGCGCCGCCTGCGCAAGAAATACCCGGATATCCCGCTGTACGCGGTGGTCGATGACATTTGCGCCTCGGGCGGCTACTACGCGGCTGCAGGCGCCGACAAAATCTTCGTCGACAAGGCAAGCATCGTCGGGTCCATCGGCGTACTCATGAATGGTTTTGGGTTCACCGGAACGCTTGACAAGTTGGGCATCGAGCGCCGCTTGCTGACCGCCGGTGAAAACAAGGGTTTCCTCGACCCGTTTTCCCCGATGTCCGACAAGCACCGCGAAATAGCCAGCAAAATGCTCGAGGAAATTCACCAGCAATTCATCGCCGTGGTCAAGGAAGGGCGGGGCGCGCGCCTGAAGGGCGACTCCGAGATTTTCACCGGTCTCGCATGGAACGGCGCGCGCAGCGTCGCGTTGGGTCTGGCCGACGAGTTCGGCAGCTTGAAATCGGTGGCGCGGGATGTGATCGGTGCCGAAAATCTGGTCGATTTCACCGTTCAGGAGGGTTTTGGCGAGATATTCGCCAAACGCTTTGGCGCTGCGCTCGGAAAGGGGGTCGCCACTGGAGTGTTCATCGAGGTGCCGGCACTGCGCTGATCAATTCTTACCGCTGCCCGCCTTTGCCAGACCCTTCACCACCGCGCCCGGCCCTATACCGCGTTCCTTGAACCAACCCTGGCGCATCTCCAGGGCATAGACCGCCAATCCAGCCGAGGCATGCAGCTCTTCGGACTTGGGCTGCATGTCGGCGATGTTGAGTATGCGCCCCTCACCATCGATGAATGCAACGGACAGCGGGATAAAGGTGTTGCGCATCCACATCGTCACGCCCTGTGGCGCCGGAAACACGAAGATCATGCCGTGGTCCGGCAAAAGGCTGAAGCGATGCATCAGCCCCTTGGCACGGGTAGCGTCCGTGGCCGCTACTTCGGCGACGATCTTGTGGTTCTTGATTTCGAGGATAACCGTGGGCGGTTCTGTGGCGCCCGCCCCCGTGGCGAAGGCGAAAAGCGCAAGAGTAAGGAGGTGGGGGAGCGATAGCTTCATCATTTGACCGGGCGATGGTGTTCCAAATTGCGGTAGCCGGCATACAGAAGGAGTCCCAAACCCAGAAAGCCGGCCATGCCAAATGCGAGTGCCAACACCGAATAGGCGAGGTACGGGGAGACCACACCCGCGACGATACCAGAGAGCGCAACCTGCATGAAGCCTTGGAGTGAGGACGCGAGACCGCGCATGGTGGGGAAAAGATCGAGCATGAGAAGCGAAACCGACGGCATGACCAGGCTCATGCCGGACGTGTAGACAAAAAGCGGCACCACGTTCCAGGGCAGCTCGGGAGGGCGCAGCCAACAAAGGAGCAGGTTGGCAAGGGCGGCGACGAGCATAAGGCCGTAGCCAGCCTCGACAGTGTGCCGGGGCGAGAGCCGTCCGGCCACTCGCCCGGAAATCACCGCCCCGGCCACGATGCCGGCGATGCTCGGCAAGAAGAGCCAGGCGAACCCGCTCGCCGTGACCCCCAGGTGATCGATGAGAAAAACCGGGGCGGCCGGGATATAAATAAAGAAGCCAGCGAAGTTGACGGCGATCATCCCCGAAAATAGCAGAAAGCGCCCGCTGCGACCGACTTGCAGATAGTTGCGCAGCAGTGCCCGGGGGTGCAAAGATTGACGCCGCCCCGGCGGCAGGGTTTCCGGGAGATCGCGCCAGCACCAGGCAAGTAGCCCCAGCGTGAGCGCCAGCAGGAAATAGAAGATTACCCGCCAACCGGTGAATATCAGCAACCATCCCCCCAGTACCGGGGCCACAGCGGGCGCGATGGCAAAGAGCATGGTGACGCGCGACATGAGCCGCTGCGCTTCGGCGCCGTGATAGCGGTCGCGAATGATTGCCCGCCCGACCACGATGCCGGCACCGGCTGACATGCCCTGGAGGATGCGGAAAAGCAGCAGCGACTGCATGTTGCCGGCGAAGGCGCAGCCTAGGCAGGCAAAGGCATAGACCGCAAGGTGCGCCAGAATGACCGGTCGCCGCCCCAAGGCATCGGAGATGGCGCCTTGCCAGAGCATCATGAAGGCATAGGCGAGGAGGTAAACGGTGAGGGACTGCTGCACCTCGACCATGGTTGCTCCGAGGCTGGCGGCGATGGCTGGAAAGGCGGGCAGGTAGGTGTCTATGGAGAATGGTCCCAGCATGGCCAGCGCAGCGAGGAGGGCGGGCAGATGCCAGAGACGGTTCGCAGGGGGGCTCATGAGTGCCAGCTTCTTCTAAACCGGCATTCTAGCAGGCCGCTTGCGGGCAGCCCGGCCAGCCCACCGGGTTGGAACCGGTGCCGCGGAGGACGAGCGCATGGCGGGTGAGCCAGATGTCCGCACGATTTTGCCCTTCTTCGGGGCGCAGTAATGGTTTATAATTGAAAAGATAATATTGAGAAATGGGCTCGGCAGCCCATTTTTTTTTGCTTTCGGTTCTGCGCGCAAGGGTGGGCCTTGGCTCGGGCCGATGGGAAGGCGGGGCGATGGACCTTGCGGGTTTGCTCGAACGCACGCTGCCCGGGCTTGGCTACGAATTGGTCGACCTGGAGGCGTCGCCACGGGCGCGGGTGCTCAGGGTGTTCATTGACAAACCCGGTGGCATCGACGTCGAGGATTGCGCCCAGGTGAGTAATCACCTCAGCCGCTTGCTTGCTGTGGAAGGGGTCGACTATGACCGGCTGGAGGTTTCTTCGCCGGGGCTGGATAGGCTTTTGAAGAGGGAAAGCGACTTCGTTCGCTTTGCCGGGGAAGAGGCGCAATTCAAGCTGCGTCTGCCCATCGGCAATGCGCGCAAGCTCAAGGGCGTTCTGCGAGGCGTGGCCGCGGGCCGCGTGCAGGTACAGACCGCGCAGGGGCAAGTCGACATCGCCCTGGACAATATCGAGCGGGCCCGACTGGTGCCCAGGATTGAATGGAGATGAAGGAAGTGAATCGCGAACTCTTGTTGCTGGTCGACGCCCTTGCGCGCGAAAAGAACGTGCAGAAGGAGATCGTATTCGGCGCCCTCGAGTCGGCTTTGGCTTCCGCGACCAAGAAGCGCTTCACCGAGGCGGTGGAAGCGCGCGTGGCCATCGACCGCAATACCGGCGAATACGACGCTTTCCGCCGCTGGCAGGTGGTTCCGGACGAGGAGTTCGAGGATCCTGCTCACCAAATAACGCTTGAGGATGCTCAGGCGAAGCATCCAGACATCCAGTTGGGGGATTTCATCGAGGAACAACTCGAGCCGGTGGCCTTTGGCCGTATCGGCGCTCAGGCGGCCAAACAGGTGATCCTGCAGAAGATTCGCGACGCGGAACGGGAGCAGATCCTCAACGACTTCCTGGAACGCAACGAGAAACTCGTCACTGGCAGCATCAAACGGATCGAGCGCGGGAACCTGATCGTCGAATCCGGCAAGATCGAAGGCGTGATTCCGCGCGACCAGCTCATTCCCAAGGAAAACCTGCGGGTTGGCGATCGGGTGCGCGCTTATCTGTTGCGCGTCGAATCCCAGGCGCGCGGGCCGCAGCTCGTGCTTTCGCGCGTGGCGCCCGAATTTTTGATTCGGCTTTTCGAATTGGAGGTGCCGGAAATCGAAGAGGGGCTCATCGAAATCAGAGCGGCCGCCCGTGACCCGGGTGTGCGCGCCAAGATTGCGGTGAAATCCAACGATCCGCGCCTTGATCCGCAGGGAACCTGTATCGGCATGCGCGGCTCGCGCGTCACTTCGGTTACCAACGAGCTCGCTGGCGAGCGCGTCGACATCATCCTCTGGTCGCCGGATCCCGCCCAGTTCGTGATCAACGCGCTGGCGCCCGCCGAAATCAGCAGTATCTTCGTCGACGAAGAAAAACATTCGATGGATGTCGTGGTCGACGAAAGCAATCTCGCCGTGGCGATAGGCCGCGCTGGCCAGAACGTGCGCCTCGCGTCCGAACTGACCGGTTGGGAGCTCAACATCATGAGCGTCGACGAGTCGGAAAAGAAGCAAACGGCCGAGACTGAGCGCACGGTGGACCTTTTCACCAGCCGCCTCGATGTCGACCGCGAGGTTGCCGAAATCCTCATCCAGGAAGGTTTCAGCACCCTCGAAGAAATAGCTTATGTGCCACTGCAAGAAATGCTCGAGATCGAGGCCTTCGACGAGGACACCGTCAACGAACTCCGCGCCCGCGCGCGCAACGCCCTGCTCACCGAGGCGATTGCCCGTGAGGAAAGTGTGGAGAAAGCCTCCGAAGACCTGCTTTCGCTAGAAGGCATGGATAGCGAGACCGCCGGCGTGCTGGCAGGCAAAGGGGTCGCCACGCGTGATGCGCTGGCGGATCTGGCGGTGGACGAACTGACCGAGCTGACCGGGATGACCGCCGAGCGTGCCCAGGAACTCATCATGAAGGCGCGCGCGCACTGGTTCACGGAATGAATGCCGATGACCAGAGCTAGTAGGACTGGGAGAGAACGATGTCACAGATGACCATCGAACAATTCGCCAACGAGCTGAAGATGTCGACGGATGCGCTCCTCGAACAGCTCGGCGCTGCTGGGGTCAGCGGCAAGCGCCCCGGCGACCGCGTTTCGGAGCAGGACAAGACCCTTTTGCTCGACTACTTACGCAAGCAGCATGGTGGCCAGCAGGAAAAGAAGAAGATCACGCTGACGCGCAAGCAGACTACCGAGATCAAGCAGGCGGACAGCAGCGGCAAGTCGCGCACCATTCAAGTCGAGGTGAAAAAGAAGCGCGTATTTGTCAAGCGCGATGCTGGCGAAACTGCCGCCCCCGAGGCACCTGTGGCGCCTGCGGCGCCAGTTCTGAGCGCCGAAGAAGTGGCTGTCCGCGAAGCCGAGGAACGCCGACAGGCGGAGCTTGCCCAGCGTCAGAGTGAAGAAGTTGCGCAAAAGCAAAAGCGCGCCAGCCGCAAGAAGGCGGAACCCGCACCGGCGCCTGCGGAACCAGCGGCCACGGCTGAAGCAGCCCCGGCTGAGTCCGCTCCAGCTGTGGAAGGGGCTGCTGCTGCACCGGCGGCTGAAGCCAAGCCGGCAGCCACGGAAGGCACCTTGCATCGTCCTGCTGGAAAGGTCGGCGAAAAGAAAGACAAGGTAGTCAAGAAGCCGGCGGCGGTGGTAACCCGCGGCGACGACCAGGCCAGAAAGCGCGCCATCAAAGTGCGCGGCGATACCGGCGGCAGCGGCTGGCGCGATCGCAAAGGGGTACGTCATCGCCATGAAGAGCGTGCTGAGACGGCAGCGTTTGCCGCGCCGACCGAACCGGTGGTGCGCGAAGTGGCCGTGCCGGAAACCATCACCGTGGGCGAACTGGCCGCGCGCATGGCGGTGAAAGCCGCGGAAGTGATCAAGACCATGATGAAAATGGGCACCATGGTCACCATCAACCAAGTCATCGACCAAGAGACGGCGATGATCGTGGTCGAGGAAATGGGCCACAAGGCCAAGGCCGCCAAGCTCGATGACCCTGAGGCCCTGCTTGCTGCCCAAGCCGTCAATGCCGATGCCGAAGAGCTGCCGCGTCCGCCGGTGGTCACCGTAATGGGCCACGTGGACCACGGCAAGACTTCGCTCTTGGACTACATCCGCCGCACCCGCGTCGCTTCGGGCGAGGCGGGCGGTATCACTCAGCACATTGGCGCCTATCACGTGGAAACACCCAAAGGTGTCATCACCTTTCTCGACACCCCGGGCCACGAGGCCTTTACGGCGATGCGGGCCCGCGGCGCCAAGGTGACCGACATCGTCATTTTGGTGGTGGCGGCCGACGACGGCGTGATGCCGCAAACCATCGAAGCGATTCATCACGCCAAAGCGGCTGGCGTCCCGGTGGTGGTGGCAGTCAACAAGATCGACAAGCCCGAAGCCAACCCTGAGCGCGTAAAGCAAGAGCTGGTGGCGCAGGGCGTGGTGCCCGAGGAATACGGCGGCGATGCGATGTTCGTCGAAGTCTCCGCCAAAACCGGGCAAGGCATCGACCATCTGCTCGAATCGGTGCTTTTACAGGCCGAGGTGCTGGAGCTGAAGGCGCCGCGCGAGGCGACCGCCAAGGGCATTGTCATCGAGGCGCGCCTGGACAAGGGCCGCGGCCCGGTGGCCACGCTTTTGGTGCAATCGGGCACCTTGAGGCGCGGCGATATCGTGCTGGCGGGAGCGGTGTTCGGGCGGGTGCGGGCGATGAACGACGAAGCGGGCAAGACCCTAGCTGCCGCGGGTCCCTCGCTGCCGGTGGAAATCCAAGGCCTCTCGGACGTGCCCACTGCCGGTGAAGACATGCTGGTGCTGGCCGACGAGCGCAAGGCACGGGAGATTGCACTCTTCCGCCAGGGCAAGTTCCGCGACGTGAAGCTCGCCAAGCAAGCTTCGGCCAAGCTCGAAAACATTTTCGATCAGATCGGCGAAGGCGCGGTCAAGATCCTGCCGTTGATCATCAAAGCGGACGTGCAAGGCTCTTACGAGGGTCTGGCGCATGCGCTGTCCAAACTGTCCACTGACGAAGTGCGCGTCAACATCATTCACTCCGGGGTGGGCGGCATTACCGAAAGCGACATCAACCTCGCGCTCGCCTCAAAGGCCGTGGTCATCGGTTTCAACACGCGCGCCGACGCCGCGGCGAGGAAACTTGCCGAGGCCAGCGGCGTGGACATTCGCTACTACAACATCATTTACGAAGCCGTCGATGAGGTGAAGGCCGCCCTCTCGGGCATGCTCGCGCCGGAGAAGAAAGAAAGCGCCATTGGCATGGTCGAGATTCGCCAAGTTTTCCATATCTCCAAGATTGGCTCCGTGGCCGGCTGCTACGTCACCGAGGGCATTGTCAAGCGCGGCTCACAAGTGCGCCTGCTGCGCGACAATGTGGTTATTTGGACCGGCGAACTTGATTCCCTGAAGCGCTTCAAGGACGACGTGCGCGAAGTGAAATCGGGCTTCGAGTGTGGTCTGTCCTTGAAGGGCTACAATGACATTCAAGTAGGCGACCAGCTCGAAGCTTTCGAAATCGTCGAAGTGAGCCGAACGCTGTGAAACGCAATACGCCCCGGGCGCAGCGCATTGGCGACCAGCTTCAGCGCGAGCTGATGGACCTCCTGAAGAATGAGGTCAAAGATCCGCGCGTGGGCATGGTGACCATTACCGCCGTCGAAGTGGCGGCGGATTACGGTCACGCCAAAGTGTTTTTCACGCACCTTGCCGGCGTGGAGCAGGCGTCCGGGGCGGTCGCCGCGCTGGAGCATGCGGCGGGCTTCCTGCGACGCGAGCTCTCGCATCGCTTGCAGCTCCATAGTGTGCCTCAGTTGCATTTTCTGTACGACGATTCGATCGAATCCGGCATCAAACTCTCGCGCCTGATCGACGCCGCGATCGAAGAAGACCGGCAGCATCCACACAGTTGACTCCCGCCGCCAAGATCGCGCGGCGGCGCGTCGATGGTGTGCTGCTGCTCGACAAGCCGCTGGGCATCACCTCCAACGCCGCGCTGCAGCGCGCCAAGCGCCTTTTTCGCGCATTGAAGGCCGGACATACCGGCACGCTCGATCCTTTGGCCACGGGTCTTCTACCGATTTGTTTCGGCGAAGCCACCAAGTTTTCGCACTACCTGCTGGAGGCGGACAAGACCTACCTGGCGCGCCTCCGGCTAGGGCAAACCACCAGCACGGCGGATGCCGAGGGTGAAGTGCTGCTGAGGCGACCGGTGGCGGTAAGCGAGCGCGCGCTGCGCGAAGTACTCTGCCGTTTTGTCGGCGACATCGAGCAGATTCCGCCGCGCTTCTCCGCACTCAAGCACCAAGGCCGCGCCTTTTACGAGTACGCCCGCCTGGGACTGGAGGTGCCGCGCCGGTCTCGGCGGGTGCGGATCACTCGCCTGGAACTCAAGGCCTGGTCCCCGCCCGAGGCAGAGTTGGAGGTCGCGTGCAGCAAAGGCACTTACATTCGCAGTCTGGCCGAAGATATCGGCGAAGCTCTGGGCTGCGGCGCATACCTCAGCGCGCTGCGACGCCTCGCCACGGCAGGATTCTCGATCGACGAGGCGCATATCTTGGATCACCTCGAAACACTGAGCGACGGCGAGCGCGACGCCTTGTTGTTACCCCCCGAGACCTTGGTCGCCCACCTGCCGTTGCTCACGCTCGGGGAGACCGAGGCTCTGCGCCTGCGCCAAGGGCAGGCCTTACCGGGTCATCCGCCGGGGGTTTGGCGGGCGCACAGCGTTGTGGGGAGTTTTCTTGGCCTGGTGAGGGTGGACGACGAAGGCCTCTTGCGCCCGACGCGATTGCTTTCGTGGGGCGAACAGACCGCCTGAGTCGACGCGAGCTGTCCTGAGAAGCTAGAACAGAGCGCCCCGCAAGCCATCGAGCAGAACGCTGGTCTGCCTCTCATCCCCCACACTGATTCGCAGGAACTGTTCGATCCGCGCGCTCTTGAAGTGCCGCACGATGATGCCTTGTTCGCGCAGCCGGGCGGCGATGGTGGCGGCGTCCTGGGCCGGATGGCGGGCGAAGATGAAATTGGCGCGCGAGGGTAGCACTTCGAAATCTAGCTCCTCAAGCCCTGCGACGAGGCGCACACGCGTGGCAACCACTTTGGAGCAGATCGCCTGGAAGTAGTCTTCGTCTTCGATGGCGGCGATGGCGCCGGCTTGAGCGAGGCGATCGAGTGGGTAGCTATTGAAGCAGTTCTTCACCCGCTCCAGGGCCTCGATGAGATCGCGCTGCCCCAGCGCCCATCCCACGCGCAGGCCGGCGAGCGCGCGGGATTTTGACAGCGTGTGCACCACCAGGAGCTGGGGATAGCGGGCGATGAGTTCGACCGCCGATTCAGCGCCGAAATCAACGTAGGCTTCGTCGATCACCACCACCGAATCGGTGTTGGCCTGGCAGAGCGCCTCGATGTCGGCAAGGGGCAGGGCGCAGCCGGTGGGTGCGTTGGGGTTGGCGATGATGATGCCGCCGTTGGGCTGCCGATAGTCACTGATGTCGATCTGGAAGCGCTCATCGAGCGGCACGAGGCGGGTGGGAATTTCGTAGAGCTGGGCGTAGACCGGGTAGAACGAATAAGTGATGTCGGGAAACAACACTGGTTGTTTCTGCCGAAAGAAAGCCATGAAGACGTGCGCCAGCACTTCGTCGGAGCCGTTGCCGACGAAGACTTCATTCGGGGCGCGCCCGTAGCGCTGGGCGATCGCCCCTTTCAGACGCTCGGCGTTGGGGTCGGGGTAGAGCCGCAAACTGTCGGCGACCTCGGCACGCAGGGCTTCGAGCACCCGTGGCGAAGGGCCGTAGGGACACTCATTGGTGTTGAGTTTGGTGAGTCGCGCGAGTTTGGGCTGCTCGCCGGGGACATAGGGCGTGAGGCGGTGAACCAGGGGGCTCCAGTAGCGGCTCATGGGCGAAAATGGGACAGTGGCATGCCGGCGGCACGAAGGCTTGCGGCAATGGTATCATGGGCGGGCGCGCGGCCTGACCGCGCGCCGACCCCCATCTGATGACCTTCCTTCAGGCGCCGCCCATGCGTCAAGCAGAAGTCAGCCGCAAGACCCTGGAGACGGAAATTTCCGTCAAGCTCAACCTCGATGGCACTGGCGTGGCGAGAATTGCCACCGGTGTGGCTTTTCTCGATCATATGTTGGAGCAGGTCGCTCGCCATGGCTTGATCGATCTCGAAGTGACCGCGAGGGGCGATTTGCACGTCGACGGCCATCATACCGTCGAGGACGTAGGCATCTGCCTGGGCCAGGCGCTCGCCAAGGCGCTCGGCGACAAGCGCGGCATTCGGCGCTATGGCTGCTCGTACGTGCCTCTGGACGAAGCGCTCTCGCGCGTGGTGATCGACATTTCCGGCCGCCCCGGGATCGAATTTCACGTGCCGTTTTCGCGGGCGATGATCGGCCAGTTCGATGTCGATCTGACGCATGAGTTCTTTCAGGGCTTCGTCAATCACGCGCACGTCACACTGCACGTGGACAATATTCGCGGGCAAAACGCCCACCATCAGGCCGAAACCGTGTTCAAGGCGTTTGCGCGGGCGCTGCGCGAGGCGGTGAGCGATGACGCGCGGCTCGCTGGCGCCCTGCCTTCCACCAAGGGAACGCTCTGACCTCCTGGCTAGGCTGACCCTCGGACTCACTCCGTTTCACGGCATCGACCATGGCTGACATCGCCATCATCGACTACGGCATGGGCAATTTGCGCTCCGTGCAAAACGCCCTGGCATATGTGGCGCCGGATCACAGGGTGCTGACCACCAGCGATCCCGCAGTCATTGCGGCTGCCGACCGCGTGATCTTCCCCGGTCAGGGCGCCATGCCCGATTGCATGCGCGAGCTAGCCGCCAGCGGCGCCCGCGAAGCGCTGCTGGACGCGGCACGAACGAAGCCCCTGTTGGGCATTTGCATCGGCTTGCAAATGCTTTTCGAGGAGAGTGAAGAGGGTCCGACGCCGGGGTTGGGCTTGTTTCGCGGCAAGGTGCGCCGCTTCGGTTCGGGCAAGGTCGATGCCCGCGGCGATCGACTCAAAGTGCCGCACATGGGTTGGAACGAGGTCTGGCAAAGGCGACCGCATGCGCTCTGGGAAGGCATCGCCGACGGTGCGCGGTTCTACTTCGTGCATAGCTACTATGCAGACCCCGCGCAAGCGAACCTCACTGTCGGGCAAACACGCTACTCCGAACCGTTTACTTGCGCGATCGCTCGCGCTAATATCTTCGCGGTGCAATTCCATCCGGAAAAAAGTCAAGACGCTGGCCTTCGCCTGCTTGCCAACTTCGTCGCCTGGAATGGGCAAACCGCCGACTAGCGACCGCGCCGCCGCTCGCTCGCGGCCCAACACTCACGACTCCATCGCATGCTGATCATTCCTGCCATCGACCTGAAGGACGGCCATTGTGTGCGCTTGCAGCAAGGCGACATGAATTCGGCCACCGTATTCTCCGACAATCCTGCGCGGCAGGCCCGTTTTTGGGCGGACCAGGGCGCGGAGCGCCTGCACCTCGTCGATCTCAATGGTGCTTTCGCTGGCAAGCCGGTGAACGAAGAAGCCATTCGCGCCATCGTCAATGAGCTGGGCGACGATATTCCCGTCCAATTGGGCGGCGGTATTCGCGACCTCGATACCATCGAGCGCTACCTCGACGATGGCATTGCCTATGTCATCATCGGCACCGCTGCGGTGAAGAACCCCGGTTTCCTGCACGACGCTTGCTACGCCTTTCCAGGGCATATCATCGTCGGGCTCGACGCGCGGGAGGGCAAAGTCGCCACCGACGGCTGGTCCAAGATGACCGGCCACGATGTCGTTGACCTCGCCAAGAAATTTCAAGACTACGGCGTTGAAGCCGTGGTCTACACCGACATTGGGCGCGACGGCATGCTTTCGGGTGTCAACATTGATGCCACGGTGCGCCTGGCGCGCGAACTGCGCATCCCGGTGATTGCCAGTGGCGGCCTGAGGAATGTCGAAGACGTGCGCGAACTGGCGAAGTTCGAGGTCGACGGCATCACCGCGGCGATCGCCGGGCGCTCGCTCTACGAAGGCACTCTCGATTTCAAAGCCGCGGTGGCGGCTGCGCAAACCGCGGTGCCATGACCCGGGCAGCAGCGGCCCGAGGCGCCCCCCGATGAGCCTGGCTAAGCGCGTCATTCCTTGTCTGGACGTTGCCGCTGGCCGGGTGGTCAAAGGCGTGAACTTCCTCGACCTCAGGGATGCGGGCGATCCGGTGGAAGTAGCGCGCCGCTATGACCGGCAAGGCGCCGACGAGCTCACGTTTCTCGACATCAAGGCCAGCGTGGAAACGCGTGACTTACTGTACGATATGATCGGCGAGGTGGCGGCCCAAGTGTTCATCCCGCTCACTGTGGGTGGGGGCGTCTCGCGGGTGGAGGATGTGCGTGCGCTGCTCAATTCCGGTGCCGACAAGGTGAGCATCAATACCGCGGGAGTGAAAAACCCGGCGCTTTTCGACGAGGCCGCCAGTCGCTTCGGTTCGCAATGCATCGTCGCCGCGATCGACGCCAAAGAGGTCGGCCCAGGCTGCTGGGAAGTATTCACTCATGGCGGGCGCAATCCCACCGGACGCGACGCCGTGGCTTGGGCGCGAGAGGTGGTGCGACGTGGCGTCGGGGAGATCCTGCTTACCAGTATGGACCGCGACGGCGTGAAATCGGGCTTCGATCTTGCCCTCACCCGGGCAGTGGCCGAGGCGGTGGAGGTTCCGGTGATCGCCAGCGGCGGCGTCGGAACCCTGGACCATTTGGTGGAGGGCATCGTCCTGGGCAAAGCCGATGCCGTACTCGCGGCGTCGATATTTCATTTCGGTGAACATACCGTGACCGAGGCGAAACAGCGTCTGCGCGCGGCGGGTATCGAAGTGCGCCTCGACGCGGAGAATAGAGGCTAGGACCATGGCCTGGCAAGACGAGATTCGCTGGGACGGGCAGGGGCTGGTAACCGCGATCGCGCAAGAGGCGGGCAGCGGCGAGGTTCTCATGGTGGCGTGGATGAACCGCGAGGCGCTGGAGCGCACCATCGCCGAAGGCGTGGCGGTCTACTGGTCGCGCTCGCGCGGCCGGCTCTGGCGCAAAGGCGAGGAGTCGGGACACACCCAGCGGGTACTCGACCTCCGTCTGGACTGCGACGGCGACGCGCTGCTCCTCACCGTCGAGCAACGGGGCGGTATCGCCTGCCACACCGGACGCCACAGTTGTTTCTATCGCCAATTGCAGGGCGCAGCGTGGTCTGAGGTGCTGCCTGTGCTCAAGGATCCCAAGGCCATCTATCATGAGTGACCAGCCCGCCACCGCGGACATCCTGGAGCGGCTTGCCGCCACCATCGCGAGCCGCAAGGGTGCTGATCCGGCAAGCTCTTATGTCGCTTCGCTCTTTGCCAGGGGCGAAGACGCGATGCTCAAGAAAATAGGCGAAGAAGCCACCGAGACCGTCATGGCCGCCAAGGACGGTGATAAACTTCGCCTCGCGGCCGAGATTGCCGATCTTTGGTTCCACTGCCTAGTGGTGCTAGCAGCTCACGACCTCGGGCCAGGGGTGGTGCTGCAAGAGCTGGCGCGGCGCGAGGGGGTTTCTGGTCACGCCGAGAAGGCCGGCCGAAAGCCCTGAATTTGGCTCCGGCCGTTCTAGCGGTGCTGAACGAGGAAGGGAAAATGGAAGACTGCGTATTTTGCCGCATCGTGCGAGGCGAACTGCCTTCACGCAAGCTCTACGAGGACGAGGACATCCTCGCTTTCCATGATATCCATCCGATTGCACCGGTGCACTTCCTGATCGTGCCAAAACTGCACATCGCTACGCTCGACGATTGTCAGCCTGAGCATTTCTTGGTTCTGGGCAAGATGGTCGGCGTGGCTGGCCGCTTGGCTCAAGAGGCGGGTGCGACCGATGGCTGTCGGACCATCATCAACAATGGCCGCGTCGGGCGGCAAGACGTTTTCCATCTGCACATGCATGTGCTGGGCGGTCCCGATCCGCTGCCCGGCATGCTTGCGCGTTCCAGCTAGCGGAGAGAAGTCATGGGTTCCTTCAGCATTTGGCATTGGTTGATCGTACTGCTCGTGGTGGTTCTTATCTTTGGCACTAAGAAACTCCGGAACATCGGCCAGGATCTGGGCGGCGCCGTGAAAGGATTCAAGGAGGGCATGAAAGGCGCGGAGGAAGATAAGCCGGCGGCTCCCCCGCAGCAGATCACCGGCCAGACTATCGAGGGCGAGGCCCGCAAGGAAGGCTCCACGCCCACCAACAACAAAGCCTGAGCGCCGGCGGCCGCCTGCGCCGGGCAACCGGCCGGGCTCGCTTTCGTGCTCATTCGTTCCCGGCCGGAGTTCTTGTGTTCGACATCGGATTTTCCGAGATCGCCCTGATCGCGGTCGTGGCGCTGGTCGTAATCGGACCTGAACGCCTGCCGCGGGTGGCACGCGTGGCCGGGCGCATGCTGGGCCAGTTGCAGCGCTACGTGCACAGTGTCAAATCAGAAATCGACCGCGAAATCCAGCTCGAAGAACTCAAGAAGCTCCAAGGCGAGCTCAATTCCGCTGCGCAAGGCCTGGAGTCTTCGCTTCGCGAAGGCATCAAATCGGTTGAGGATCAGGCCCGCGAGATGGAAGGCACCTTCACCATGACCGATGCCGAATTGAACGCACGGGCCGAAACTCCGGCCCCGGAGCCCGAGTCGGCGCCTGCTTCGGAAACGGTGGTGCCGGCCTTGTCGGCGCGCCAACCGCGCGCACTGGTAGACGATCCGCGATGAGCGAAGAGGGACAAGAAACCTTCATGTCGCACCTCGTCGAGCTGCGCACGCGGCTGATGAGAGCGATCATCACCGTGCTGGTGGTTTTTGCCGGCCTCTTTCCGTGGGCCAAGGATATTTATGCCTTGCTGGCAGCTCCCTTGCTCGACGTGCTGCCGCAAGGCGCCAGCATGATTGCCACGGACGTGACTGGCACCTTTTTGGTGCCGCTCAAAGTAACCCTCATGGCAGCTTTTCTGATGGCGCTGCCGGTGGTGCTCTACCAGATGTGGGCATTTGTCGCCCCCGGCCTTTATCAGCACGAGAAGCGCCTGGTCATCCCGCTGCTGGCGTCCAGCGTGGTGCTCTTTTTCGTCGGCATGGCCTTCGCCTATTTTGTGGTATTCCCGGTGGCCTTCGGCTTTTTCGCAGGCTACACGCCGGCGGGCGTGCAGATGATGACGGATATCGACAAATACCTGAGCTTTGTCTTGGCGATGTTCATCGCCTTCGGCATTACTTTCGAAGTGCCGGTGGTGCTGATCGTATTGGTACGCCTGGGCGTGGTGAGCTTGGAAAAACTAAAGCAAGCACGGCCCTACACGACGGTGGGGGCGTTCATCGTCGCCGCCATCGTTACTCCGCCGGACGTGGTGTCGCAGCTTCTGCTGGCGATACCGCTGGTGCTCCTCTATGAACTAGGGTTGCTGATGGCGCGCTTCGTAACCAAGCCGGCCAGCGCGCGCGAAGAGACCGAAACGCCGCAGTGAGTCACCGAGCGCTTGGCCGCTTGCCTACCTCAACCTGCAGCACCGATTCCTTGCCGCCGCGCCACACCGTTACCGGCACGTTGCGCCCAGGCGAAAGCGCGGCGATGGTGGTGAGCAGCGCGGAGGCGTCGCTGATGTCCTTGCCGTCGATGCGCAATATGACGTCGCGCAGCTGCAAGCCGCCCCGATCGGCCGGGCCGGCACGCAGGATGCGCACGACCAGAACACCGGCGGGTTTGGGCAAGCCGAAGGCTTCGGCGATCTGGCTGTTCATCTCTTGCACGTCGATACCCATCCAACCGCGCGTCACGCTGCCTTCGCGAATGATGCTCTCCATCACTTGCCGGGCAATGGTCACCGGTATCGCGAAACCAATGCCTTCCGAGCCCCCGGTGCGGGAGTAGATATTGCTGTTGATGCCGATGAGATTGCCTTCGACATCCACCAGTGCGCCACCAGAATTGCCGGGATTGATCGCCGCATCGGTCTGTATGAAGCTCTCGAAGGTGTTGATCCCCAGGCCTCGGCCCAGGGCGCTGACGATACCGAGGGTGACGGTATTGCCGAAGCCGAAGGGATTACCTATGGCCAATACGACGTCACCGACATGCAAGGCGTCAGAGTTGCCGAAGGTGACCGCCGGCAGGTTGCTGCCTTCGGCCTTGAGGACTGCTAGATCGGAATCCGGGTCACTGCCAATCACCTTGGCGTCGAGCGTGCTGCCGTCCGCTAGTACCAGCTTGATCTCATCGGCGCCTTCTATGACATGGTGGTTGGTGAGCACGAAACCCTGGGGGCTGGCGACTACACCTGAACCGAGGCTGGTCGTGCGCTGGGGCGGGGCCTCGCCGAAGAAACGCTTGAACAGCGGGTCGTCACGCAACGGATTGCGCTGTGTGCGCACGGCCTTGCTGGTGTATATATTCACCACCGCAGGCATGGCTTTTTCGGCACCGCGCCGAAAACCGGCGGGTATTGCCGCCTTGGGCGCCTGTTCGGAGCCAGGGGCGGTTTCCTGAAGCAGCACGATACTGTTCTTCCCGGCGCGCGGCAGCAGGTCCGGCCGCAGAGTGCTCAGGACAAACAGCAGCGCCAAGGCAACAGTGCAGGCCTGCGCGAAGACGTACCAGATTTTTCGCAGCAAAGCAGGGATCTTTGCAAGGATGTGAGAAGGCTCCATTATGGCACGGGCGGAGCCAACAAGACCCTCTTGCGTTTGGGCGGAATGCCCCGCCAGATGGGGATTGCGGCGCATTTTTTGACTATCTGCCTTCGTATTGGCGCAGAAAATAATCTATAATTTCCAACTTTCCGTTTTTTGGGCGGCCAAAAGGCGGAAATTCATTTTGGGCGTGCGCATGAATGACACTACGGTAGATTCGGGCAAGAGGCGGTTTTTGATCGCCACCACCGCCACTGCGGGAGGCTTAGCCACCGCGGCGGCGGCGGTGCCGTTCATGCTCAGCCTGCAGCCCAGCGAGCGGGCCAAGGCGCTTGGCGCACCGGTCGAGTTCGACATCAGCAAACTGGAACTGGGTGCTCTGGCCACGGTGGAATGGCGCGGCCAAGTGGTCTGGGTGATGAAACGTAGCGCAGAGATGCTGGACAGCCTCAAAAAGACCGATGCGCTGGTCAACGACCCGGAGTCACGCAATAAAGCCCAGCAACCGGATTACGCACGCAACCAGTGGCGCTCGATCAAACCCGAAATTCTGGTGTTGGTGGGGATTTGTACTCACCTCGGCTGCTCGCCCACCAAGCGCACCGACCTTGCTCCGGCAGACCTCGGTGCCGACTGGGTGGGCGGCTTTTTCTGCCCCTGCCATGGTTCCAAGTTTGATTTGGCGGGGCGCGTATACAAGAGCGTGCCAGCGCCCACCAACCTCGTGGTGCCGCCCTACACGTTTCTTTCCGACAGCCGGATTCTCATCGGGGCTGACAGCAAGGCGACCTGAGAGGAGCAAAGGCCAATGACTAAGATTAACGGCAAGGCCTTGCTCGCTTGGGTCGATGCCCGCTTTCCGCTCACCAAACTCTGGAAAGAGCATCTTTCGGAGTATTACGCACCGAAGAATTTCAACTTTTGGTACTACTTCGGGTCATTGGCGCTGCTCGTGTTGGTGATGCAAATCGTCACTGGTATCTGGTTGACCATGAACTACAAGCCCGATGCTGGCCAGGCCTTCGCCTCGGTCGAATACATCATGCGCGATGTCTCCTGGGGCTGGCTCATTCGCTATATGCATTCCACCGGCGCCTCGATGTTCTTCGTCGTGGTTTATCTGCACATGTTTCGCGGTCTGATGTATGGCTCCTACCGCAAGCCCCGAGAGTTGCTCTGGATCATCGGCTGCGTCATTTACCTCGCGCTGATGGCCGAGGCTTTCTTCGGCTATCTCCTGCCCTGGGGGCAGATGTCCTATTGGGGCGCGCAGGTGATCGTGAATCTCTTCGCCTCCATTCCCGTGATTGGCCCCGATCTTGCCGTGTGGATTCGCGGCGATTACACGGTTTCGGACGTTACCCTCAACCGCTTCTTCGCGTTCCATGTGATTGCGGTGCCGATCCTATTGCTGCTGCTCGTGGTCGTGCACATCATTGCCTTGCACGAAGTCGGCTCGAACAATCCCGACGGCATCGAGATCAAAGCGAACAAGGACCCTGTCACCCACATCCCGCGCGACGGTATCCCCTTTCATCCCTACTACACCGTCAAGGACATCGTCGGGGTGGTGGGCTTCCTGATCGTGTTTTCGGCCATCATGTTCTGGGCGCCGGAAATGGGCGGCTATTTTCTGGAGTACAACAACTTCATTCCCGCCGACCCCTTGAAAACGCCGGAGCACATCGCGCCAGTATGGTACTTCACGCCTTACTACGCCATGCTGCGTGCCGTGCCCTCGTTTTTCGAGACGCAGGTTTGGGGGGTGCTGGTGATGGGCGCGGCAGTGCTGATCTTTTTTGCCTTGCCGTGGCTGGACAAGAGCCCGGTCAAGTCCATCCGCTATCGCGGGCCGATCTACAAGAGCTTTCTCGCTGCTTTCGTAGTGAGCTTTCTGGTGCTCGGTTACCTCGGCGTGTTGCCGCCCACGCCGGTGCGCACCCTCTTGGCCCAGTTCCTCACGGTAGTCTATTTTGCTTTCTTCTTGGCCATGCCTTGGTACAGCAAAGTCGACAAATGCAAGCCCGAACCGGAACGAGTGAGGTGATCGCGACATGACCAAGCTATTGCGGGTTTTCTTGGCCTTGGCGGTTGCCGCGCTTGCCGCCAACGTGCTGGCCAGCGCTGGTGGTCCGCGGCTCGACCGGCCGATCGCCGACCGGCTTGACGCCGCATCGCTGCAACAAGGCGCTCAGACCTACGCCACCTACTGTCTACCCTGCCATACCGCAAGCTTCATGCGCTACGGCCGCCTCACCGACCTCGGGTTCACTGAGGAGCAGATCAAGGCGGCGTTCTTGCCGCCCGGTGGCAAGGTGGGAGACACCATGGGCAACGCGATGCGGGCTGATGACGCCAAGGCCTGGTTTGGCGCTCTTCCACCTGATCTCTCGGTTGTTGCTCGGGCTCGCGGAACACAGTGGCTCTATACCTATTTGCGCGCCTTCTACGTCGATGAGAGCAAACCCACCGGCTGGAACAACCTGGTCTTCAAGGATGTCGGCATGCCGCACGTACTCTGGCAGCTCTCCGGTTCCGGCAAATTGCTGGAGCGTGAGTTCGGCGCGCTTGCGCAAGCCGAGGCTGCGCTGGCGAAAGCAATTGGCGTCGCCGAAATCGTGGAAAAGCGGGAGACCAGCAAGGACGGCCGGGAGAACGTGAAGTTCGTGCTGCGCAGCATCGAGCCCGGCAAGGGTGCCATGCAGCCCGAGCAGTATGACGCCTATATTGCCAACCTCGTCAATTTTCTCGACTACATGGGCGAGCCTTCCAAGAACAAGCGCATTGCGCTGGGCTACGTGGTAATTGCCGTCTTGCTCGTGCTGTTCGTGTTTGCGTATCTGTTGAAGCGTGAGTTCTGGAAGGATGTCCACTGATCTTTGTGTCCCGGTAGAGCCCCGGACGTCTCTCCAGTGCTTTTCTGGCCGTGCCCTGGGCGCGGCTGTTTAATGGGAAATCCAAGCCATGATGACTTTATACTCGGGTACCACCGACCCCTTCAGCCAACGCTGCCGTATCGTTCTGCACGAGAAGGGCATGGATTTCCAGATTATCGATGTCGATGCCGACCACAAGCCCGAAGACCTGGCGCTGATGAACCCATACAACCAGACGCCGGTACTCGTTGAGCGTGATTTGGTGCTGCATGAATCGAACATCATCAACGAATACATCGATGAGCGCTTCCCGCATCCGCAGCTCATGCCCGCCGACCCGATCATGCGCGCGCGGGCGCGGCTTTTTTTGCATCGCTTCGAAAAGGAGATGTTCCATCACATCCCCACGCTTGAAGGGCAGAACGCCAAGAACCTCGACCGGGCCAGAGCCGAAGTGCGCGATCGCCTGCTCGAAATCACGCCGGTCTTCGCCAAGCATAAATACATGCTGGGCGATGAGTATTCCATGCTCGACGTGGCGATCACGCCGCTCTTATGGCGCCTCGACCACTATGGTGTGCAGTTGCCCAAACAAGCCGCGGCGCTGATGAAATATGCCGAGCGCCTTTTCACCCGGCCCGCGTTCATCGAGGCCCTGACCTCGGCCGAGCGCGGCATGCGCAAGTGAGGCAAGCCAAGCCATGAGCGAGGAATCGGCCAAGCCCTACCTCATCCGCGCCATCTACGAATGGTGCTGTGATCAGGGCCACACGCCCTTTTTGGCGGTGCGTGTCGATGCGCAGACGCGCGTGCCCATGGCGTTCGTGAAGAACGGTGAAATCGTGCTGAACATCGGCCCCAACGCCACGCGCAAACTCACCATCGATAACGACTGGATCCAGTTTTCCGCGCGCTTTGGTGGTGTTTCGCAGGAAATCGCCGTGCCCATGGCCGCTGCCGCCGGGATCTTCGCGCGTGAAACCGGCTATGGATTTTCCTTTCAACCCGCCGCTGCGGAACCTGCGTCGGCGAGTACAGACCAAGCACCCGTGATCGTGCCAAGCCCGCCGCCTCCCAGCCCCGAACCGCCCCAACCCAAGCCCAAGGGCAAGGCCAAGCTGCAGGTCATCAAGTAGTACCCTCACGCCGGTATAGCTCAGCAGGTAGAGCAGCTGATTTGTAATCAGAAGGTCCCGGGTTCGATTCCTGGTGCCGGCACCAACGACAATGCCGCAGGGTTCGGAAGTGTTCTCGACTGCGCATTAGAAAACACATCATCATCCATAGTTACTGGGCCCATAGATGCTCTGCAATTTCGCAGTGCTCCGGCTACCCACCCTGCCGATTCTGCAACCGGATCGCTGCATCGCCGCGAGCTTTCGGCCACCTGTTCAGGCGAACGCCTGGAAGCCTTTCATCCACAGGTCGAACATAGCGTGCGAAGCTTTTCAGCACTTCAGCCTCGATATAGGGAAAGCCCGACTCCAGTATTTCGGAGTCCGGGCGAACGATGCAGAAGCCCTTGCCGCGGCGGCTTTCGATCAGCGCGTCGCGGGTGTAGGTCGGAAAAGGAACCTCGATCCGGTGTTCCGCCGCGTTTGTCCCCAACGCCGCCAGGATGGCCCGCGGGAGTCGGCAGTCGTAGAGCGTCTGTGCCGCGGAGAGCGGCAGTTTTGGATTGAGCTCTGCTTGAATGGCACCCGGGGTCCAAGCAATGCAGTCCACTCGCCGATCCCCGGCCTCTTGGAGCACGTGTTCGACCAGCACCTCCAGCCACTGCTTTTCGAGCGGGCATTCGGGCACGCGATAACGGCGGGATGGCCGCAGCTTGGCGTAAAACTGGTGCGGTACCTCCACGGTGTCACCACGCTTCTGCCGGCGCAAGGCGTTGACCCAATCGCTCTGCACTTCGTCGAGCAGCATCACCCGCCCTGCCGCGCCGGCGGAAAACACCGATACTCGAAAATGAGCAAAAACATTGCGCGCGAAAAAGTGGGGCGAAAAATGGCTTTTGGATGGCCCGGCTCAAACAATGAGCCTATCCTTGTTCGTTTTCGCCGGCAACTTCCTTGTTCAGCCGCCCCCGGCTGCCACTTCGCTCCCGTAGTTGGCAAGAGCCGCCTCCAGTTGTTGTTTCACCCGCCTGCGCAAGCTTGCCGGCTTGAGCACCTTCACCTGGGGGCCGTGGCGCAGAATGTCCATCACCAGTTCGGTGGGCTCGCCAAAAGGTAGCTCAAGCACATAACTGCCGTCTTTCAAGACCTGCCCTTTCTGTTCCGGGTGCCAAACCTCGTCGGCCACCCAGCGGGCGGCGGCGGGCGAAAAGCGCAACACTGCCCGCTGTTCGGCCTGGCCGGCATAAATGCCGTAGCTCTCGGCGAACACGGCCTCCAGTTGCCGTGCCGAAACTTCAACGGCCTTGGCTTTGTGCAGCGTGACCGTCTCCAGCGCATCGAGCGAGAAGCGCCGCAAGTCCTCTTTGTTGTGGCACCAGGCTTCCAAATACCAGTTGTTGCGATAAAAGGTCAGGCGTTGCGGGGAGAGCATGCGCTCGGTATGGCGATTCTCCGCCCGATTGTAGTGCCGCACCGAAATGCGCCTGCGCTCCAGCACCGCGCGCGACACCATGGCGAAATGTTCTGGATTGTTGCGCCGCGTGCCCACAGGCGCCAGCCGAATGCGCTTGGCAATATCGGAAAAACGCTCTCCCCCTTGGCAAACAATCGTCTCCAGGCGCGAGCGCAGCGGCGCAATGTGAGGCTCAAGCAGCCCTGGTTCGATTTCGCTCAGCAGCCCATGCATGGTGAGCAAAGCATGGGCTTCCGATGCGCTGAACCACAGCCCGGGGAGTTCAAACCGCGGGCCGACACCCTGCGTCCCCAAGCGGTAAGTGTTGGTCTCGCGGTCGTATTCGATGGGCGCATTGTGGCGATCGCGCAGGTCGCGCAGATCGCGCTTGAGGGTCGCCAGCGACACCTCCAATTGGCGCATCATCCGCTCCCGCGTGACGCCGCTGCCGTTCGCCAAGAGCTGATGGAGTTGGTGAAACCGGTCTTCACGGGACATGATGTTCAGGCGCCTCGTTTGGAAATTGGCAGGCGCAGGAATTGAGCCTGCCCGCGCGTAGAATAGCAGCAGAGCCCACGAATCGCGACCGCTTATCGGCAACTTGATGACCTGCCCGGCGGCCGATTCACGAAACCCGCACCACTGACCGAGACCATCTGTTCTTATTCGGAGCGCCCGTGACACCGCAATTCACTCAAGCCATCGCCCTCGCTGCCCTCGCCCACGAAGGGCAGACGCGCAAAGGAACGGGAATCCCGTACATCACCCACCCGGTTGCCGTCGCCGGCCTGGTGGCCCGTTACGGCGGCGACCACGAACAGCAAATTGCCGCGCTGCTGCACGATGTGCTTGAAGATGCCGGAGAGCACTGGGCGCCGCGCATCGCCGAATTTGGCCCGCGCGTGCTGGCCATGGTGCGCGCCTGCACCGATGGCACGCCGGATGCAAGCGGCCACAAAGCACCCTGGCGCGAGCGCAAGGAAGCCTATCTCAAGCATTTGGCCGAAACGCCCGCGGATGCCCTGCTGGTTTCCGCCTGCGACAAGTTGCACAACATCCAGGCCATTCATCTCGATCTCACTGAAACGGGCGCCTCCGTGTTTGACCGCTTTTCGGCCGATCGGGGGAGTGTGCTGTGGTACTACCGCCGCCTGGCGGAAATCTTCACGGCGCGGCAAGTACCCCCAGCCCGCGCCATACAGCGCGAGTACGACCAGCTTGTCGCCGCCCTCGCCGGAAAGGAGCCCTAATGCGTTTCGAGAACCCGTCGCCAATGACCTTGACTTGGCATACCTACACCGACCAGCACTTCCGCTGCAACGAGTGCGGCTGGCAAGGCAAAGGAGACGCTCTGGTCTATGGCGACTCCTTCAGTGATCTCGTAGAGCTGGATTGTCCGGCCTGCCATACCAAGGTGACGTTTGTGATGTACCCGACCCTCGCCGAATCGCGCGCCAACTGGGAGCGCCTTTCCGCGGCCGAAAAAGCGTGGGTCGAGACCATCGAAAAAGCCCGAGCCGAATTCGATGCCATCTGCCTGAAAACGCCCGAGCAATTACCGGACATCGAAGAGCCCGAGTTTTCACTGGCCTGGGACATGAGCGCCGAGGGCCAGACCCTGCTGCGGCTCGCCGATCGGGTGATTTTCAGCGAGCCGCCGGTGTTCGAAGGCTATGAGCGATTCGAGGAAGTGGCGCGCATCTTGAAGGCACGCTACGGGACGGCGCTGCGCGATCTGGTGCCCACTGATGCCAGCGCCACCTATTTGTATGGCGATTCATTGACAGCTAGCGACCGCATCGCGGGGTTTCGGCGGGAGTTGTTTGGCGGCGGTGGGCGAATTGAGCGGTGAGGCGATAAGGGCTTGGAGCGGCCTGAATGTGGGGGAACGGCTCTTGCAACGTGCCTGGGGGACGTGGGGGACAGCCCCCCTATCGTTACGATCACCTGATCAATCGCGAAAGTCGCGCCCCCGCCGGTGCAATTAAACGACTCCCGACCCCATTATCACCCGACCCCATTATCACCCCGACCCCATTATCACCCGCATTATCACTCGACCCCATTACCACCGCGACCCCATTATCACCGACCCCGTTATCACCGTTATCCCCCCCGCGACCCCGTTATCCCCGCTATGGCCGCCGACCCCATTATGGCGCTAGCTGCCGTCAGATCGTCGCGCTTACCAGGCATTCCTCGCCGAGCATGTCGATGATCTTCACGGCCACGGTCGCGCCGGCCTTCGGCGCGGGCAGTTCGTAGCGGCCCGATACGAGATCCTGCTTGCTTTCCGGCACATCGGCGACGGCGATGTTGAAAACTTCGCCGTCGTGGTCGGTATCGATCAGCACGCAATCGACCACGGCCCGCCAGTCGGGTATTTCGGCGCGGAATACACCGGCTTCCTTGTTGAGCCGCTGAAGGATGCCTGGCGAAACGACGTCGGCGATCTCCACCACGACGCGTTCGCCCTCGCGGCGGATCGCGACCTGCGCCGTCATCGGCTCGTGCCGGATGAAGCCGCCCGACTTGCGGTCGCTGCGCAGCTCGATCAGGTGAATCCGGTTGATCGGCCGGTTCTGGTTATAGTGCGCCACCCACTCGCGCGCCGCATGCTCTTGGCCCAGGCTGACGACCAGGATGTCGCGTACCTCCTCGGGCCGGGTCTTGAGTTCGGTGCGCAGGGCTTCGAGGTCGAGCGGGGTGAGTGGATGGTTGAAGGGCACGATCTTCACCAGCATCTGGCCGCGCACGCCGTCGAAGAAGGGGTCGGTGCGGCGGCGCGTGACGCCCAGGTATTCGCAAGCCAGCTCCACGGCCTCGTTGTGCTGGATCTGCAGGTCGTAGTCGTTGACGCGCCAGGTGGTGAAGGAAAGCGCGCAGGGGAGGGGCGTCGCGTTTTCGCTTGCAACCAGCGCGCCCTGCTTCGAGCCCGCATGAGCGGCAACCTGCTCAGCGATCACGCCCTGCAAGCGCTTGGCGGTGGTCTGGATCGCGCCCTTGTTGATGTCGCAGCCGATCCAGCGGCGGCCAAGCTTCTGCGCCACGGCTGCCGTGGTGCCGGAACCGATAAAGCAGTCGAGGACGAGGTCGCCGGGGTTTGAAAGAAGGCTAACAAAGCGTCGGATTAGTTGCTCGGGCTTTTGAGTCGGATAGCCAACATATTCAGCCCCCTGGGCACGGTAAGTCGTGATGTCGTCCCTTTAAGCAGCGATTCCTTACTTTTGCAGGCGCAGCGAATTGCTGAGCACTGACACCGAGCTCATCGCCATCGCCGCCGAGGCGATCATCGGATTGAGTCGGCCGGCGGCGGCGAAGGGGATCGCCACGGTGTTGTAGCCGGGAGTGCCATGGAGTGCCATGGGGACAGAGTGCCATGGGTACAGCCCCCAATTGTTACGCTCAGGCATGGCGCCGATCGCCTAAGCGCAGCGCTGCAACACCCGTGCCGCCAGGGAGGCGATTGCGCTCACCGTCTTTACGCGTCTCTTCACATCCACCTGAAGGCGCGCCAGCCCGCGCTGCTGACCGCTGATCGCATACTCGTAGTCGGTGCCAGTGCCGGTGCTGGTGTCCCGCGACCAAGAGTCGAAGGCGGCCTTCGAGGGCATCGGCGCCGAATTCGATGAAATGTACTTCTCCAAATGGATGACCTTCTTAACCCCGATCGCTTGCGCGGTCTGGGGCATGTCGCCCGACGAGATCAATTTCGAAAGTTTCGCGGCCGCGAAGTCGTCGCTCTCGGGCTCGGACACCTCCGAGCGCCTGGCGGACTCGAAAGACAAGGGCTTGCGGCCTTTGCTGGCGTACTACGAGGGCATTTTCACCGACTACATCGTTTCCGACTTCGACGAGAAGTTTGTCTTCCGCTGGACGGGACTCGATGATGCCGATGAAGACAAGCGCCACGAAATCCGCAAGCTCATTACCACGGTGAACGAGGCCCGGGCGCAAGAGGGCATGGAAGCGATGGATGGGCCGCTCGGTGACGCGCCGCTCAATCCATCGCTGATCGGCCCGTGGATGCAAATCCAGCAAGCGCAGCAGCAGCCGGACACGGGCGAGCGGGAAGTGCCGCCCGGTGGCGGCGAGGGTGGCGAAGAGGGCGGCGAGCCCAAACAGGAGGGCGAGGACTTTGGTCGTGGGTCGGGTGGCGACGAGAAAGAGGATTTCGGTGGGGGCGTTGAGAAGGAGCAAGCCGCGGGCGCGCAGCCGGGCGGCCAGGGCGCAAGTGATGCGCCTGGCGGTGCAGGTGAGGGCGAGCCGGGGGCTTTGCCGGCGGCGGCGGATCCGAAGGAAGACGACGCCAAGGGGCGGGAGACCCTGCGCAAGGCGCAAGTGGTGCGCGAGCTGGCGGCGGCCGGGTTCGAGCCCATGATTGACTACGTGCGGGAGAATTTTGGCGAAGATTTCGTCTATCGCCAGCCGGTGGCGCCGGCCGATGGCGAAGCAATGACCGCAGTGGTCGCCGTGGTCGAGCGCATGCGCCAGGATATGGGCGCGCAGTTTCAGGGGCTCGCGGCGGCAATCTCGATGCTGGCTGATCGCCTGGGCGACTCCGGGGCGACCAATCAGGCGCTCTTAGCCGTGCTGGCCGAGGCCCGAAAGCCGCAGCCGTTGTTCGTGATTCCGCCCGAGGTTTTGCAGCATCTACCCTTTGTGACCTTGACCGGTGAGGCGCTGGTGGGTCATCTGACGGTGATGGGCAACATTTGCCGCAAGCGCGCGATCATCCAGATTTGATCGATTTAGGTATGAGCCGCTTGCGCCACCAGCTTGACCCCCAGCGCTGCGCAAACGCGGGCGACAGTGTCGAAGCGAGGCTGTGCATCGGGGCGCAGCGCCTTGTACAGCGCCTCGCGGGTGAGACCCGAAGCCTTGGCAATCTCGGTCATGCCGCGAGCGCGGGCGATGTCGCCAAGGGCGGCAGCCAACAGTGCGGGGTCATGGTCTTCAAGGATCGCCGTGAGGTACTCGGCCACCGCCTGATCGCTGTCTAGGTGCTCTGAGAAATCGAAGTCTGGCAATTCGGACACCTTGACTTTTCTAGGCATGATTCAGTCCTCCAGAGTGGCTGCAAGTTGAATGGCCTTGGCAATATCCGCCGACTGCGTGGATTTATCTCCACCGCCCAGCATCACGATTAGCACTGCCCCGCGCTGGAGGTAATACATGCGCCAGCCCGGCCCGAAGTGCTCCCGCATCTCGAACACCCCCTCGCCGACCGGCTTCACGTCACCGAGGTTGCCAAGCGTCGCCTTACGCAAGCGGGCGAGCAAGCGCCGATGGGTTACGCCGTCCTTTAGGCCAAATAGCCAAGCGTTGAATTCCTCGGTGCGCTTGAGCAAGAACATGCGTGAATGTAATCGAACGATTACGGTTTGTAAAGCCTCTGACGGTGTTGCCCCCGCGTCGCGGTGCTCCGCGCGTCATGGCGCCGGCTCCGCGACAAGCCAAGCCGATTCGCGTTTCCGGCAACTCGGGCGAAATGGATTTGCTGTGGCGCCCCTCCACCGCCTTTGGTTTTCCGCCGCCATAGCCTTTGGACCTATAGGTCGCCGTCGGTGCACCTGACGGTAGGAAGGTGGTCGCACGCAAGGTTAAGATGAGCGACCTGGCGAGAGATCGACGCGGCCGCCAGCGGATCAATGTCCGCGGCACAGCTCTCGCAAAGTTTGGCCAGCGTTTTGCTGTCGCTCACGTGCAGCTCCAGGGTATCGTTCTCCGCCTCCCTCAAGGTGCCCTCGGTCAACTCATAGCTGAGATGAACTTGGGCGAGGTTGATCGGCGCTCCACACTTGGCGCAAGGTTCGATCGGGCCGGAGCCATAGGCTCGCGGATGAATACCGCGTGCGGCAAGGAAAGCATGCGCGCCCGGATTGGCGCAAGCCGGCGAGCAATAGCAAGTGGCCTGCTCCGAGTTGAGAACCTGAAGCTTGACATCTTGGTGGTCTCCCTCCGTTGCATAAACGTATCTGACAATCCACTGCTCGAGTGCAACGTGCCGTGCGCGATTGGGTGCGCCGCAGGTCTCGCAAGGCCAAGAAAGTCAGTGAACGGCACGGTCAGCCGCCTTCGGGGCGGATAGTTCGCTTCATCAGCGCTGCTGCCACGCTGCCCGGGTCGCCAGCGCCGCTGCGAGCACAGCGGTGTCACGCTGGTGGCCCGTCGAGTTGGTGGTTTGGTCGATGAGTGTCTTGGCCTCGGCGGGCGTCACCCACCGCACTGAAACGGTCTCGCGGTCGTCTTCCGGCAGCCCGCCGCTGCCAATGGGCGCCAGCATCAAAAAATAGCGGTTGATGCTGGTGCCGCCCGCATATTCACCCGGAATGGGTGCGAGAATCTGCGCCGCAGCGCCGGTTTCTTCCAAGGTCTCGCGCAAGGCCGTCTGCTCTGGAGTTTCGTCCGGGTCGGGTCGACCTTTCGGGAACGTCCACACGTAGCCGTCATAGTGATTGCGCGGCTCCCGGATCAGAATGTTGCCCTGTTCGTCGAACACGACGCCACCGTAGGCGAGCTTATGCCCGGCTTTCACGGTCGTCGGCCACGGCAGCTTGGGCGAACGGATCGGCGCGACGTTCTCTGAATAAACCGGCGCGACGTTTTCAAGCTGAAGTGGAAGCAATGCCGCCCAGACTTGGTGATAGTGCTCCTCGCGCGCCTTGCCCAGTTTTTTGGCGACCTCGCTCTTGAAGTTGCTGTAATCGACATCCAGCACCATCTTGCCCACCGCCCGCGCCAGCGCCTCATGCGAAACGGTGCCCCGGAAAGGGTAGTCGTTGCCCGGCGTGGTCAGCACTTCGGACAACTCCGGCAAATAGCGCCCGCGCAGGGCAAGCAAATCGCCCTTGACGCGAGCACGCACGGTCAGGTGCTTGGTCTTGGTTTTCTGGACGATGCTGAAAAAGCCGATGGGGGTAAAGAGCCACATGCCAATTTCCTCTTCGCGGGTGGTTCGTGTTCGGATGGCGGGAGCGCCGCGCAGGCACAGCCTCCCGCACACCTATTGTGGCAAAATCCAGGCTCAAAGCGTGAGCCTGGGTGGTAGGGCAGCGGCAGTGGCCAACGCGAACGGGGAAGTTCCTCCGACTCGAAAGGTCGCTCAGGCGGCTCGCTGGCCGAGTACCGCGGCCCCTAGCCGCTAAACCGCGCAGCCCATCATCTCGTCGAGCTTCTCGGGCGGGGCCGGACTTGGGCGAGGAGTTTGGGTAGCGCGAGGCCATGCTATGGCGGCATTTGGCGCTTTCTGGCGCCTTGGCGCACTGTCTGTCGAGCGGGATGGTTGGCGCAGCCCCTCTGCGCCGGTAGGCCCGAGCTCTAGCCCCTTGTTTTACCTGACCTCAAGCGGTGCCGGGTTTGCCCTCGGGCAGTATGATTTGACGTCCGACGGTGATTGCCGTGGCCGCTGCGACGAGGTAGAAACCGGCAATACCGGTCCAAACCCAGGCATAGCGCTGCGCATCCATCAGCGGGCCGAAGAATAGCGGTGCCAGTGCGAGGCCGGTGTCGAGCCCTGAATAGACGAAGCCGTAGATGCGCCCGTAGGCCGCCTGGCCAAACTGCGCCATCGCGGCGCGGCGAATCAAGAGGTCACGCGAAGGCCCCGCCAGGCCCGACATGAAACCCATGGCGCCCAGCACCGGCACCGCCGCCCAGGCCGGTAGCCAGGCGCCGCCTAGCAAAAATGCGCCTGCGGCGGTTGCCGCCAGCGCCAATGCGATGTCGCGGTCATGGGCCCGGCTGCGGTTGGCGAATAGCCCCCCCACGGCAATGCCCGCGGCGCCCCCCAGCAGGAAGACCGAAAGTCCCGCCGCGGCGCTGCCCACACCGAGGCCATAGAGGTACTGGAGCAGAGGCACGCTAAAGTTCTGTAAGCCGCCGAAAGCGCTGGTCACGAAGAGAAAGAATGCAAAGCACAGCCAAACCGGTGCGCTAGCCAAGAAGGCGAAAGTTTTGTGTCCTGCCTGCTTGGCGGCGTGGTGGATCTCGCGGTGATTGGGTACTTCGGTGGCCGCGCGCTGGCTCCATACCGTAAGCCAAGCGAGGGCGGCCACCACGGCTGCGGCGAGCGCGGCCTGGCGCCAACCGAAAAGGGCGGCGACGCTGGTCAGGAGCGCAGGCGCCGCGGCCCAGCCGAGATTGCCCGCTAGCCCGTGCGCCGAAAAGCCATGCGCCAAGCGCGGCCCGGTAATGCGGTGGTTGAGCAGGGTGAAGTCGGCCGGGTGGAAGATGCTGTTGCCCAAACCGGCCAGTGCTGCCGCAAGCAGGAGCATGGGGTAGTTCTGCGCTCCGGCCAGCACTAGCGATGCAGCGAAAAAGCAAATCATGCCGCCCAAGAGCACTTGGCGCGGGCCGACCCGATCCACCAGAAACCCGGCGGCTGCTTGCCCGGTGCCGGAAATCACGAAGAACACGGTCATCAGCATGCCGGACTGGGTGAAGTTCAAGCCAAATTCCGGCATCAACCAGGGAAAGAGCGGCGGCAGCAGGAGGTGAAAGAAATGCGAAACGCCGTGGGCAAAACTGACCAATGCGATGATGCCGTATTCGCGCCGCGGCGAGACGGCAAGGGTGCTGGAACTCATGGGCAAAAACGAAGCGGCGCGTCAGGAAACCAAGCCCGCATGCTACCCGAAAAACCGCCTCCCAGGGTTTTGGGTGAGCGGCGATGCGCTTGCGCGGCCGCGGCTCCTGCGTCGGTCAGCCGTGCAACACTTCGCTCAGCTTGGTAAACGCGCCGGCGGCATTGCTGCCCAGCTCGCTGGCTCGCCAGTCGAGGTCGCGCGCAAGGTCGCGTAGGCGCCAGGCGGTTTCGCGGATGGCTGCGTCGAGTTCCAGCCGCGCATCGTCGCAACCCACACCGAAGTAGTCTTCAGGGCGATCCAGGCACTGCCGAATGCCGGTGCGGTCGATGGCTTTGCTGATCGTCAGAAGACGGGTCGCCGCCTCGTCGTGCAGCAGTAAGCACACGGGTGGCAAGGCCGCGCTCATTTCGCCGCAGGTCTCGACTGCTTGATCGAGCCGGGTCAGCGTGCCACGGGCGCGTTCGGTGAGGTCGCTGAGTGCGACCGAGAGCGACTGCCGATCTTGGCTAGAGTGCGCGAAATCGGCCATCAGCGAAACGAAGCGCGGGTCGAACTCGCCCGGCACCAAGCGCAGCGCCAGCGAGGCGCGGGCGCCGGCATTGTCACGTGCCAAGAGCGCGGAGAGCAGTTCCGCCACGGCTACGATCTTGCCGGCGCTGCTGATCGCCGCCCCGCGGATGCGCCGCGGATAACCCCAGCCGTCTTCGCGTTCGTGATGTTCAGATGCAGCTAGTGCCACCGCCCGCGGATAGTCGGTGGATTCTTCCAGCACGACCTGCGAGATGCGCGGGTGCACCGCGACCTGCTTCCATTCACCGAGGCTCAGTTCGCCGGGATGGTGCAGATAGTCGGGGTTGACATAAAGCTCGCCGATATCGTGCAGAAGTCCGGCCGGTATGACGGTGGGAACCAGAGCATTGAGCCCCAAGCGAAGCGCGATGCCCCCGGCCAGCAAGCTGGCCAGCACGGCGTGGTCAAAGCTGGCGCTGGCGTTTTCTCGAGCGGCAGTCAGAAGGGGTACCACCGATGGGTGCAGGCGCAGGGTGCGGACGGCTTCCAGCGCGGCGTTGGCGAAAGGGCCGAGCAAGTCGCGCAGGCGGGCGTTTTGTTCGACCTGTTCGGTGGCTGCGCGGTGGAGTTGGGCAGCGTCCACGCCGCCCTCGACGCGCAGGCTCGATTCCAGGGGCTTGGCGAGTTTCCTGACGACCAGCTTGTAGCGCAAGTCGGCATTGATCTCTTGGCCCGCGGCCCAGAGTTTCATGCCGTTGGAGTCGACGATGTCCTCGGCGGCGAAGATGCGATGGGTCTCCGATAGGCGCGCCACGTGCTCCATGAAGTGCTCGTTCACGCTGTTGAGAAACCCCGCTTGCATTGCCTTTCCCCCCGCAGGCCACACTCACGTGTGGGTTACGGCTATTCTGAACAATTCTGTAGACAAATTCCTGTGAATATTCGGCAAGTTCCAAATCACGCTACAATCCTGGCGGGTCTGTCAGCAAGGAGTTGCACATGAGCGAGTTTCCGCCTCCGGCCACCCCCGCTCCCGACACGGGTGCCGCGCCACCGCAGAGCGCGATCACCATGGCGCACTTGGTGTATGGCCTCTATCTCTTTGGCTGTCTGTCCAGCATCACCTGGTTCATTCCGATTGCTTCGCTCATTACCCTGAGCTGGATTGCCGGGCTGGTGCTAGCTTACGTCAAGCGCGGCGAGGCGGGCGGAACGTGGCTTGCCAGCCACTTCCGCTGGCAGGTGCGCACTTTTTGGTTCGGGTTGTTGTGGTCGGTGATCGGCTGGGTGCTCGTATTTACGGTAGTGGGCGCACTCGTGGGCGTGCCGGTGCTCATCGCGCTGACCGCGTGGCTGGTCTACCGCATCTTGCGCGGCTGGCTTCTACTCAATGACGGCAAGCCCGTGCCGGGTATGTGAAGGGCGGTCACAACGGCTGGCTTCAGTCCCCCGGCGCGAGCGATTCCGCGCCTCCGCCGAGCATGAGCAGTTGGTCGACCCCGGTGGCGAGCCACGTGCCGTCGGCCTGCCTATGCCACCAGCGCCAGGCGGTGTCGCCCGGCACATCACCCAAAGCAACCGCCAAGGCCGAGTCTGCCGGCCAGAGCGCACTGGCGGCCAGCAGTCGGCTTATCGCGGGTATGCCGGTAGGGTAGAATATCGACTGGGAGACCAAGGATATATCGAGGGCGCGGAAGTCCATGGAGAGCCCCTGGCGACACGCTTTGCTGACGGCTTCCTTAACCGTCCAGTAGCGATAGAATTCCCGCCGGCGATCCAGGTCCGAGCTTGCCGCGAGACATTCTCGTTCGCGTTGCGAACAAACGGCTTGGGCGAGCGCTTCGATCGGGCGGGGAGTGATCTGCTCGATGTCGCACCCCACGTTGCCTCGGTCGGAGAAGGCGCAGGCCACCCAGTTGCCGGAGTGGGATAGGTTGGCGCGTTGCGGCAGTCCGTCACCTCCCACGCCGCTACCCAGACCGCGAGCCAGCCCCTCGCGCAGGAGCAGCCGGCCGGCGAGAAACTGTTTTTGCCGCTGCGACCGGCGTATGCTGGCGTAGCGCCTTTGATCCTCCGGAGAGACCTGGGGCAGCAAGCGCATTGGTATCACTTCAAAATCCAAGGACGCCAGATCCGCAATCACCACATCGACAACCGCAGCACATGACATTGGGGGTATCCATTCTGCCGGCGCATCAGTCGCCGGAGCCTAACGCAAGGGCGCAAAATGTGCCAGGGCAGGGCCTTGGCGCGGGAATAGCGGGCCTCGCGGCTTGGGCGCCCGGTGTCTTCGAAGCCCAGCAGTGGCAGGCCTGGGCGCAAGGGCGTTGCCAGTGGAACCCGGCCGCGCCGGCGCCGCAGGCGCAGAGTGTCGATCCGTTGTTGCGGCGTCGCCTATCGCCGCTCGCTCGGGCAACCCTCGCCGTGGGCGAGCGCTTGCTTGGGGCGGACCAATCCGCTCGATTGGTCTTTGCATCCCGCCACGGCGATTTGCGTCGCACCGCCGATCTTTTGCAGGCTCTCGCCGAGGATGAGCCGCTTTCCCCAACCTCGTTCAGCCTCTCCGTCCACAATGCTCTGCCTGGCCTGTGGTCCATCGCCCGGCATGATCTCTCGCCCAGCGTGGCTATCGCCGCCGGCGACGAGTCCTTTGCCTGGGGACTGGTCGAGACGCTGTCCCAGGCAACGGTGCATCCGGAGAGCCGCGTGCTTTTGCTCTACGCCGACGAACCGATGGTTGGTCCCTACGCCTGCTTCGAGAGTCTTAGCGGGCCGCCCCTGGTGCTGGGCGTGCTGGTGCAAGCACAAGGCGATGAGCGGCTCGATTTGCGCTGGTCACCAGCGGCCGGAGAATGCCGCGAGCCCGCGGCATTGGCTTTTCTGCGCAGCTGGTATGGCGCGCAGGCGCGGGGCACCTGGCAAGCGGAACAGCGGCAGTGGAATTGGATTCGCCATGCACGGCATTGAACGGGCTTGGCGGTTGTTCGCAACAGGGTTCGCCTTCGTTTTTACCGCTGGTGGCGGATTGGTGTTCACATTCGCGATATTTCCCGCGCAGCGACTGATCGTGCGCGACCCGGTTCGCCGCCGCGCCTTGGCTCAGGAGACGGTGCGCCGTGGGTTTAGTTTGCTGATCGGCTTCTTGCGCCTGGCGGGCGTGATGCGTCTGGAGACCGTGGCAGTCGCGGAACTAAGCCAGCGGCTGGCGGCTGGAACGGGCGCCTTGGTGCTGGCGAATCACCCCACCTTCATCGACGTCGTGGTTTTGCTTTCGCTTTTGCCGCGAGCGACTTGCGTGGTCAAGCAGGGTTTGTGGGAAAACCCGTTCTACCGAGGTATCGTGCGCGCGACCGGTTATGTAAGCAATGCGGACCCGGAAGCGCTGATCACGGAGTGCGCTACCGCCGTTGCTCAGGGGCAGGTACTGGTCATTTTTCCGGAAGGTACCCGCAGCACACCTGGCGAGTCGCTCAAATTCCGCCGCGGCGCGGCACACGTTGCACTGCAATGCCATTGCGAAATCCATCCGGTGTTGCTTAGCTGCACTCCCGCGACCTTGACCAAAGACCGTCGTTGGTATGAGGTTCCGGCTAGGCAGTTTTGCCTGCGGGTTGAGGCGCGACCACCACTGCGCGTGAGCGCACTCACTCGCGGCGGCAGCGAGACTTCGCTTGCCGCCCGCGAACTCACCAGGCGTCTCGAACAGTATTTCACAGGGGAGTTGCAGCAGCATGGAAACGCTTGAACTGGATCTCAAAACGCTGATCATCGAAGTTCTGGGTTTGGAGGATATTCGGCCCGAGGAAATCGACTCCGAGGCACCGCTGTTCGGCGATGGCCTGGGACTCGACTCCATCGATGCCCTGGAACTGGGCGTCGCTCTGCGCAAGAAATACCAGCTACGTCTGGAGTCCAACGACCCCGACAACCGCCGCCACTTTCGCTCCGTGCGAGCGCTGGCGGAGTTGATTCAAGACCGATCCCTGGGGAGCCAGGTATGAACCTGCAGTATACCGAAGAACAGATCTATGCCACTCTCAAGGGCATCTTGCACGATGCCTTCGAGGTGCAGATCGAGGCCATTGTTCCTGACGCCAAGCTGTTCGAGGACCTCGACCTCGACAGCATCGACGCCGTGGATCTCGCCATCAAACTGCAAGACCTTACCGGCAAGCGCATTAGGCCCGAGCAATTCAAGAGTGTTCGCACCGTGGCCGACGTGGTTCGTACGGTGCAGGATCTGCTGGGACGGTAAGCTTGCTGACTCGCTTGGCCCAGACCTCCAGCGGCGCGGCCCTGCTTGCGTACCCGCTACTGCTGCTGTGGGGATTGCATCACCTCGAGCCGGCATGGATCGCCGTGCTGCTCGCCGCGGTCTGGGTCGTGCGCCGCTTGCTGAGTGCGGTGCGCAGTCCCTTCGACAACGCGCTGGCCTTTGCCGGTATAGCCGTCGCCGCAGTGGGCTTCGCGGCGAACAGCGAAGTGGTATTGAGGCTCTATCCCGTCGCCGTCAATGTCATTTTCTTGACCCTCTTCGCCTTCTCGTTGCGTCATCCACCCTCGGTGGTGGAGCGCATCGCGCGACGGCAAGATCCGGCGCTCTCCCCGGCGGGCGTGCGTTACGCCTATCGGGTAACTCAAGCTTGGTGCTTGTTCTTTGGGGTCAATGGCGCGATCGCGCTCTACACTTCCCTGCTCAGCACGCGCGAAGCCTGGGCCTGGTACAACGGTTTCATTGCTTATGTGCTCATCGTCGCGATGTTCATCGGCGAGTGGCAGCTGCGGCGGCGCTTCCTGAAACGAGAGCGACAGCATGCCGAGTGAACGCTTCACGCCCATCACCCAACTTGCCAGCGTGGCGCGGTCCCCCACGCAACGGGTGGCGCGTGACGCGCAGCGTGAGTACACGTGGGCGGATTTCTCTCTCGGTTGGCGGGCACGGCTCGCGCAGATTGCGACACGCCCGGAGCGCCGGTACTTGGTGGCGACGGAGGACGCCTTTGCGTTCGCCGTCGACTGGTTCGCGCTGATGGTTGCGGGCGCCACGGCAGTCGTGCCACCCAATCGGCTCGACGGCACTCTGGCCGAGGCCGCGCAGTGGTGCGAACTGAGTCTGGGAGCGCAGATTCCGGGGCGCCCCTGTCTTCCCCCACCCGTGCTCTCGTCAGCGGCGGTGCCCGCGCCGCGCTTTGCCGAGGCGCGTGTCGAACTGCATACATCGGGCAGCAGTGGTGAGCCCAAGCGCATCGTCAAGACGCTGGCGATGTTGGCCGACGAAGTCGCCATGCTCGAAGGCCTCTGGGGCGAGCGCCTCGGCGGCGCCTTGGTCCTGGGCACGGTGCCGCATCACCACATCTACGGTTTATTGTTCCGCGTGATGTGGCCACTTGCCGCCGGGCGGCCTTTCTTTGCGAAGGCGCTGCCGGATCCCTTGGATTTGCAGGAGCGCATGGGCGAAGAAGCGGCTGTGGTTCTGATCTCGACGCCGGCGCATCTCGGCCATTTGCCGGAACTCTTCGATCTGCAGGCGTGGCGACCAAAGCTTGTGCGGGTTTTCTCCTCCGGCGGACCACTGCCAGAGGCGAGCGCAGAGGCGCTGCGTGGCGGATTGGGCGTGGCCCCCACCGAAGTGCTGGGTAGCACCGAAACCGGTGGCATCGCCTGGCGCGTGCGCACTGGCGAGACACTAGACGACGCTTGGACGGCTTTGCCCGGAGTGAGCTTGCAGATCGATGCGCACAGTGCGCTGGCGGTCACTTCTCCCTACGCCGGGGTGGATCGACAGCAGACGGGCGATTCGGCTGTCTGGCTCGAGGATGGGCGATTTCGGCTGACGGGGCGCCTCGATCGCGTCCTCAAGGTCGCTGGGAAGCGCTTGTCTCTGCCGGAAATGGAAATGCGGCTGATGCGCCACGCCGCGGTGGCCGAAGCCGCGGTTGCGGCGCTGCCAGAACGCGCCGATCGAGTGGGGGCGCTGGTGGTGCCGAGTGCGCAAGGACGGGCGCTGCTCGCCACGAACGGCAAGCGCGCTTTGGTCGAGATGCTGAGGGCGGGGCTGGAGGCATATTACGATCCGGTCTTGCTACCGCGCCGCTGGCGCGTGCTCGAGGCATTGCCGCGGGACGAGCGAGGGAAACTGCCCGCGGCCGCGATTGCGCGGGCACTTCGCGAGACTGACCATGACCTGGCTACCTGAAGCGGTGGGTCGCGCCGAAGCGGGCGGTGAATTGATCCTGAATCTGGAGTTGCCGGCGACGCTCGCTTTCTTTCCTGGGCATTTTCCAGGGGTGCCGATTCTGCCCGGAGTGATACAAGTGTATTGGGCGATTCACTTTGCGCGCACGGCGGGGTGGGCAGACGGTGAATTCGAAGCGCTCGAGCAATTGAAATTCAATGCCCTGATTCGCCCGGGGGACGCTTTGCAGTTGCGCCTGTCCATGCACGACGAAGTCCTGCATTTTCACTACAGCGTGGGTGCGCAACGCTGTGCCTCGGGGCGCGTGCGTTTTCGGAGGATGGCATGAGTTTCGCGGCGGCGATCGTCATCCCCGTATACAACCACGGTGCCGCCATCGGCGCGACCGTGGAAGCCTTGCGGCGGCATAAGCTGCCGATATACGTCGTCGACGATGGCAGCGATGCTGCCACGCAAGAGGCACTGGCCAAATTGCCGCGACACAACCCCGAACTGCACCTGATTAGGCTTGAGGTCAACCAAGGCAAGGGGGTGGCGGTAGCGCGCGGTTTGCGCGAAGCACTGGCGGCTGGATTTACTCACGGTTTGCAGATCGACGCCGACGGCCAGCACGATCCAGGCGCGGTGCCGCGCTTCATCGCCAGGGCGCGGGCGTTTCCGCGCAGCGTCATCGCGGGCGTGCCGCAATTCGACGGAACCGTGCCGCGCGGACGTCTCTACGGCCGCTATTTGACGCACTTCTGGGTTTGGATAGAGACGCTCTCGTTTGCCATCGGCGATTCGATGTGCGGCTGCCGCGTCTACCCGCTCGCCGAAACCGTAGCGCTCTTCGACCGCAGGCCGCCGTGCGCGCGCATGGACTTCGACACTGACACCGTTGTCCGCCTGGTCTGGCGGGGGCTCGAGGTCGTCAACGAGCCGCTGGCGGTGACTTACCCCGCCGGTGGCATTTCGCATTTTGACGTGTGGCGTGACAATCTGCGCATCAGCTGGATGCATACGCGGCTTGTCTTCGGCATGCTCGTGCGCCTGCCGCGATTGCTTGCCCGCAAGTTGCGGCCGCGCGCGCCTAGCAGTGGTCACTGGTCGCGCTTGGCCGAGCGCGGAGCCGGGTGGGGACTCTCCAGCGTCTATTGGTGCTACCGGCTGCTGGGGCGGAACGCCGCGGTGGTGATGTTGCTGCCCGTGGTGGGCTATTTCTTCCTGACCGGTGCCGCCGCGCGCCGTGCTTCCCTCGATTATCTGCGGCGTTGCTACCGCCATTTCGGTCCTAGCCCCGATCTGCCCCGCGAACCAGGCTGGCGCGAAGCTTTCCGGCACTTCTTGCACTTTGCCACCGCAGCTCTGGACAAAGTGGTTGCCTGGCGGGGGGACGGTTTGCCGCAGCGCGTCGAGCTGGCTGATTTGGCGCCCATCGATGCCCTGGTCAGGTCGACCCGAGGGGCGCTGGTCGTCGGTGCGCACATGGGCAATTTGGAAATGTGTCGAGCCTTGGCGGTACACGCGGGTCACCGAACGATCAACGCCGTGGTGCATACCGCCCATGCGGCGAAGTTTGCCCGGCTGATCGCGCGCAGCAACCCCCATTCAGGCTTCAAGCTTATTGAAGTTGATGATTTCGGGGCGGACACTGCCGTGATCCTACGAGAGAAGATCGATGCCGGTGAATGGCTGGTCATTGTCGGCGACCGCACCCCCGTGGCGGAGAACGGTCGCGTGGTGAGTGCCTCCTTCCTCGGGTCGATGGCACTGTTTCCGCAAGGCCCATTCATCCTCGCCCATTTGTTGCAGTGTCCGGTCTATCTGATCGCCTGCCTGCGGGAACCGGGCGCGGCAATCTACCGCGTGCGGTTGGAGCGGTTTGCCGATGCGCTGGTTTTGCCGCGCCAGGGGCGTATCGAAGTTCTCGGGCAATGGGTGCAGCGTTACGCCGCTTGGCTCGAAAGCCTGTGTCGCCGCGCACCACTGGAGTGGTTCAATTTCTTCGACTTCTGGGCGCACCCGGACGCAGCGCTGCGACCGTGCCCTGGAGCGGCACCTTCGACGCAAGTTCTACCTCATGCCTGAGACCCAGCGCGCCTTGCCCACCACCCAGCCGGCAGGCGCCGTTGTCGCAGCCCTGGCCAGGGAGCCCGTGTTCCGGGAAGGCGCTCGCGCCCTGGAGAGCGACCTGTGCCGCCTGATCAGCGTCATTCCCGGCCGGCGCTCGGAGAAAGACTGAAATGGCGCTTCCCAGTATCGAGATCGAAGTCGACGTCCCTTTTCACGACGTCGACGTGATGGCCGTCGTGTGGCATGGCCACTATGTGAAATATCTCGAGGTGGCACGCTGCGCGCTGTTGCGGAGCTTTGACTATGACTACCCGCAGATGCGCGATTCGGGCTACCTCTGGCCGATTGTCGAGTGCCAATTGAAGTACGTGCGGCCGGCGCGCTATGGACAGAAACTGAAGTTGCGAGCGAATCTGACCGAGTTCGAGAACCGCCTACGTGTGGAATATCTCATCACCGACGCCGCCACCGGCGAACGCATCTGCAAGGCGCTCACCACTCAAGTGGCGGTAGCCGCTGCCAGCGGCGAGATGCTTTTGGTGAGCCCCTCCATTCTCTTCGAGCGCTTGGGGCAGCCACTGCCGGAGTGAATGCGGAATGAACATGCGAGCGCGTACCGGCGGCTTCGAGATGGCGCGAGTGTTGGCGCATCCTAGCCGACGCCCGCCCAGGGCCGTTGCGGCAAAGGCGGGGGAGATCGAGACCTGGCGGATGCTCGTGCGCCGCGCGGCACTCGTTTGGGGATTGTCGCTTTGGGCGGGCACCGCGCTTGCCGTGGACCTGCTCGAGGAGATCGCCGCGAACCTCGATGCCGCTCCGGCGATCGTCGCCGAATTCACCCAGACCCGGCGGATTGCGGCACTGACGCGACCCGTCGTGGCGCACGGCCGGGTGGTGTTCCTGCGTGGCCAAGGGGTGGCATGGCAAATCGAGCGCCCGTTTCGCCATGCCTACGTCTTTGCTCAGGGGCAGGTGACCGAAATCAACGCCAGCGGCGAGCGGATCGCTCGCGACACCCGAGCCGCGCCGGGCTCGGCGCAGGCCGGCCAGGTCTTCGCCGCGCTGTTGCGGGGAGACCTGCGCTACTTGCACGAGCACTTCGACATAAGCACCGCGGGCCAGCGGGATGCTTGGCGCGCCGAGCTGAAGCCCCGCGAAGCGGCGTGGAGCCAGGTCATGCCCAAGATGGGCCTGGAAGGCGGGAACCAAGTGACTCGAATCGAATTGGCCGAAGCCAGTGGCGACACCACGGTGATTCGTCTGCGCCAGATCTACGCCGGCGATCGGCTGGATGCAGCGCATACGGGCTATTTCCAATGAGCCGACAGCGCCTCGCGGCGGCGCTGCTTGCGCTACTGACGCTCGTCGCCGCAGCCTATGTGGCCGAGCGCTGGCGTGGCGGCGCGCCGGTGGAAACCGACTTGCTGGCGCTGCTGCCAAGCAGCGAGAAACATCCGCTGGCGCAACAGGCCATCGAACAGGTGACGCGTACCGTGGGGGAGCGGGCCGTGTTCGTGCTGAGCGGCCCCAGCTTCGCTCGCGCCGTTGCTGCCGCGCGCGAGGTGGGCACGCTTCTGGGCAAGCAGACGGAGGCCTTTGGCGCTGTCCAGGCCGAAGTCCCGCGCATCGATGCGCGCTTGCCCGTTGCCGTTTATGGGCCGCATCGTGGCCATTTGCTATTGCCCGAGGACGCTCGTGCGCTGGCGCTCGACCCTCGTGCTTTCCTGGAGGCGCGTCTGGCTGAACGCCTGCATGCGCCGATGGTGCTCGGACCACGGACCACCATCGATGAGGATCCCTTTGGGTTGCTCCAGCGCTTCCTGGCGCGGCTGCCGGTCACCAGCCGCCTGGGGGTGCGCGAGGGGATGCTTTGGACGGAACACGAGGGACGCCATTACGTGTTTGTCATTGCCCAACCTCTGGGCAGCCCTTTCGACGCCCGTGCGCAACGGGCCGCCGTGGCGGCTGCGGATCTCGCGGCTGAGCACCTCCGGAAATTCCACGGCGAAGTCGATCTGGCCCATACCGGCGCGGTGTATCACGGTGCCGCCGCGCGCGCCCAAGCCGAGGCGGAAATGAACCGCATCGGCAGTTTCAGCTTGGTAGCGGTGCTTGCGCTGCTGGGCGGCGTATTCCGCTCCTGGCGGCACCTGTGGTTGGGCTTGCTCCCGATTGCGGCCGGGGTACTGGTCGCAACCGCCGCGTCGCTGTATTTTTTCGGCCGACTGCATTTGCTGACCCTGGGTTGCGGCGCGACTTTGATCGGTATCGCGGTCGACTACTCGCTTCACTACTTTGCCGCCCAATTGGGAGCGGGCGAGAATTGGCGCGCCGAATTGGCGATGGACACGCTGCGGCCCGCCCTGGTCCTGGGTTCGCTGAGCACCTGCGCGGGTTATGGCCTGCTGCTGCTCTTTCCGTTTCCGGGCCTGCAGCAAATGGCACTCTTCTCGGTGGCAGGGGTCATCATGGCCGCCTTGGCGGTGACCCTATGGCTGCCGGGTTTCCTGCAAAAACCCCTGGCCAGCAGCACGCGCGGCGCGTTGCGCTTTCCCCAGGCGCTGTTGCGGCGCGGTCGGAATCTGTATGCGCCGCGTCGCGTCGCCTGGGTCGTGGCGGGGTTGAGTCTGGTGGCAGTGCCGGGCTGGTATGCACTGGCCGGGAACGATGATGTCCGGCTCTTGGTGGCGCCGGCGCCCGCCTTGCAAAAGACCGACGCACTGCTGCGCGATCTCGCCGGCGTGGGCGGGGGCAATCAGTTCTTCGTGGTCGAAGGCGGGAACGAGGATGAGCTGGCGCGCCGTGAACGCGGGCTCAGGGAAGCCTTGCAGGCGCTGCGCTACCGGGGGGCGCTCAATACCGTCAGCGCCATTTCCGATTGGGTTCCCCCTACCGCGGAGCAGGCCGCCAGCCACATGCTGCTCCTCCAACTGTGGCGCGCTGGGCACATCCAAGGCGCACTGCGCGGGGCCGGTTTCCTGGAGGCAGCCATAGAGCGCGAGGGCGCGGCTCTCGCCGCGTCCACGCCCTTCACTCGTGCCGCCTGGGCGGCTTCGCCCTTGGGCAAGCCTATCCGCCACCTCATCTTGTCTGAGCAGGCGTCGCTGGTCTTGCCCGAGGGCCATCGCCACGTCGCGCCTTTGGCGCAGGCTGCGCAAGGGTTGCCGGGCGTCACTCTCATCGACAAGCCGGGGAGCGTATCGGCGCTTCTTCAGGTGTATCGCGGCATCGTCGCGGGGGTTCTGCTCGCCGCCTGGCCGGTCGCCGCCGGGTTGCTGGCGCGTCGCTACGGCTGGCGCGGGGGCGCGATCCTGGCGGCCCCTGCGACATTGGCCATCGCCTTCACGCTGGCCGTTTTGGGCTGGCTTGGCGAGAACCTGACGCTCTTTCACCTGCTCGCGCTCTTTCTCGTGTTTGGCGTGGGCATTGATTACAGCATCTTCTTGTTCGAAGCCGGGACGACGCAAGCGGCGGCACTGTTGGGCGTGCTATTGGCGGCTGCCACCACACTGCTGAGTTTTGGCCTTCTGGCGTTGAGCGGCATGCCCGCCTTACGCGGCTTCGGCCTGACGCTGGTGCTGGGGGTCGGTTTCTCCCTGCTCGGCGCTCCCGCCGTGATGGCGGGACGAACTGCGGAGGGCGACGCTTGAAACTGCGCGTCGCGTTCGGCCTGTCGATGGCTGCCTTGGTGGCTTGTTCCGGCGAGCCCGAGGCCTGCGCGCGCCTGTCTCCCACCGGGCCGCGGTGGTGCCTCTTGGCGCCAAGAACTGCACCAAGTTTCACGCAAGTTGCGCAATTGCGCCTGCTCACCGCTCAAGGCACGGACACGCTGCTGGTGCAGGTCGAAAACGACGCTCACGGCTTGCGCGCCGCCGTGCTCACTCCCCTCGGGCAGCGCCTCGCCCTGGTGCAATTCGACGGCGAAAAACTCACTCGCGAGGTGCTGGGGCAGGGCGCGCCGTTCGACAGCGCGGCGCTGCTTGCCTTGGTGCAGTTGACGCGCTGGCCCATGGAGGTGCTGGTTCCGGCGCTGCGGCCCAGCGGCCTTGAGCTCGGCCTGGAGATCGATGCCAGGGTTCTGCGCGGCACCGATGGCGCGGTGGTGGCGCGGGTGACGTGCACTACCAACGATTGCTTGATCGAACTTCCCCAACTGGGCATGGAAATGGCGCTGCGTGACTTGCCGCACGCGGGAGAGGCGCAGTGAACCCGACCCGTACCTACCTCGCCGCAGTAGGCTTGAGCACAAGCCTGGGCGATTCGCCCGAGCAGATCCTTGCGGCGCTTTTTTCCGGTGATACCACCAGGCTCGTGCAGGAACATGCCTGGCTCGAAGGGGGGGCGCCGATCTTCGTGGCGCGCTTGCGCAATCCGCCACCACCGCTGGGCGAAGCTTGGGCGGCTCTGGCCAGTCGCAACAATGCTCTGTTGGCGGCCACCTACGAGCCGATCCGCGCTGCCGTGGAAAGCGCCAAAGCACGCTTTGGTGCGAGCCGCGTAGGCGTGGTTTTGGGAACCTCCACTTCCGGCATTTTCGAGGGCGAAGAGGCGATGGCCCAGCGCCATTCACGTGGTGCTTGGCCAGAGGCCTATCACTATCGGCGCCAGGAATTGAGCGCCGCCAGCGCGTTCCTGGCGCGCTACGCGGGGGCCGGCGGGCCGGCCTACACCGTTTCTACCGCTTGCACTTCGAGTGGCAAGGCTCTGGCCGCGGCGCGCCGCCTCATTCGTGCTGGCGTGGTCGATGCGGTAGTGAGTGGCGGCGCGGATACCTTGTGCAAACTCACCGTGCGTGGCTTCGCTGCGCTGGAAGCGACCAGCCAGGGGCGTTCGAGCCCGTTTGCGCGGCAGCGCGATGGCATCAATCTGGGTGAAGGTGCGGCACTCTTTCTGCTCAGTCGCGAGCCCGCGGCTATCGAACTCTTGGGTGTGGGGGAAAGCAGCGATGCGCACCATATTTCCGCTCCCGATCCACAGGGCGTGGGAGCGGAGGCCGCGCTGCGCGAGGCGCTGGCTGACGCCAGGTGCAGCCCAGCCGACATCGGCTACGTCAATCTGCACGGCACTGGAACGGTGCTCAACGACGCCATGGAGAGCGCCCTGATGGCCAAGGTTTTTGGCGCGCGCACGGTGCCGGCGAGCAGCACCAAGCCCCTGACCGGGCACACGCTGGGCGCGGCCGCGGCAGTCGAGCTGGGGATATGCTGGCTGTTGCTTTCCGGCTACAATTCCGGCCGCCGTTTGCCGCCCCAAGTATGGCATGGAGCGCCGGACGACACCCTTGCGCCCATGGCCTTTGCCGATTCCACGAGTATTTTCCCCGCCCTCTCGCCGCGTATCGTGATGAGCAATTCCTTCGCCTTTGGTGGCAGCAACCTGAGCCTGATCATCGCCGAGGCGCAACCGTGAGCGCCACGCCACGAGCCGGTGAAGCTTGCGCCTGGCCGCCGGTCGAGGAACTGCTGTTGCATCGCGGATTCATGCTGCTGATCGATAGGGTGCGCGACTTTGCCCCGCCGCGCATCACGGTGGAAGCGCAGGTTCGCCCTGACGCCTGGTATGCTGGGCGGGATGGGACGATGGCGGCTTGGCTGGGCATCGAGTTGATGGCTCAGGCCGTCGGAGCGTATTCGGGTTTGGAGGCGCGTGCGCGCGGCGAGCCGCCACGCCTGGGATATTTGCTCGGAACACGTAGCTATCGCTGTGCCAGCGCGAGATTCTCTGCCGGCACGCCACTGCGCATCAGCGCAAGCTGCCAATTCCGTGATGACTCCGGGCTGGGTGCCTTCGAATGCGAGCTGAGCGACGGCGAACGTATGCTCGCCAGTGCCACGTTGAAGGTGTTCGAGCAGCCCGCTGGGAGAGTGCCATGAGCAGCAGGAGACGCGTCTTGGTGACGGGGGCTAGCCGGGGTATCGGCCGTGCCATTGCGCTGCAACTGGGCGCCGAGGGCTTTTCGGTCACCGTGCACTTTCATGCACGGGCTGATCTCGCGGAGGAAGTGGTCGCGGCGATACGCGCCGGTGGCGGCGCCGCCGAGGCACTGTCCTTCGATGTCAGTGATCGCGCGGGCACGCGCGCTGCACTGGAGTCCGCCATGGCAACGCATGGTGCCTACTATGGCGTGGTCTGCAATGCGGGGATTGCCCGGGACAATACCTTTGCCGCCTTGTCCGAGGATGACTGGGACCAGGTGATCGATACCAATCTCGGCGGCTTCTACAATGTCGTGCACCCTTTGGTGATGCCCATGGCGCGGGCGCGAACGGGCGGGCGTATCGTCACGCTCGCCTCGGTTTCCGGAGTGCTGGGCAACCGCGGGCAAGTCAACTACAGCGCGGCGAAGGCCGGCATCATCGGCGCCACCAAGGCGTTGGCGGCGGAATTGGCCAGTCGCGGCATCACCGTCAACTGTGTGGCCCCTGGCCTCATCGAGACCGACATGATCGCCCAATTGCCGCTCGCCGAAGCCCTCAAGGTGGTGCCCATGGGGCGAGTGGGGAGACCTGAAGAAGTGAGCGCCGCGGTGGCGTTTCTGATGTCCGATGCCGCAGCTTACATCACGCGCCAGGTTCTGGGCGTGAACGGGGGAGTCGCCTGATGCGGCGCGTCGTGGTGACCGGCATGGGAGGGCTGACTGCCCTGGGCGACGATTGGGCGAGCATTTATTCCGCCCTGTGCGCTTGCCGCACGGCCACGCGCACCATGCCAGAATGGGCACATTGCACGCAGCTCAACACCCGCCTGGCGGCACCCATCGACCAGCTCGATATTCCGCCGCACTACTCGCGCAAGACCTTGCGGGCCATGGGTCGGGTCGCCCTGCTCGGAGTGCGTGCCACGGAGATGGCGCTAGAGCAAGCCGGATTGCTGGGCGACGCGGTCCTGCAAAATGGCAGCTGTGGCATCGCCTATGGCTCGTCCTCAGGCAGCGCCGATCCGATGCGTGCCTTTGGCCGTCTGCTGGAAGAGGGCGGCATGTCGGGCGTGACCTCGACCAGTTACATTCAGATGATGGCGCATACCGCGGCGGTCAATATCGGGCTCTATTTCGGCATGAAAGGTCGCATCATACCGACTTGCAGCGCTTGCACATCGGGCAGCCAGGCCATCGGTTACGCTTACGAAAGCATCAAGGCGGGGCGGCAGAAGATCATGGTGGCCGGGGGCGCCGACGAACTCTCACCCGCTAGCGCGGCAGTATTCGACACGCTGTTCGCGACCAGTTCGCGCAACGACGCGCCCGATACCACGCCGCGCCCTTTCGATCGTGACCGCGACGGCCTGGTGGTGGGCGAGGGGGCGGGCACGCTGGTGCTCGAGGATCTTGAACACGCGCGGGCGCGCGGCGCGCCTATCCATGCGGAAATCGTCGGTTTTGGCTGCAACTCAGATGGCACCCACGTGACCCAGCCGGAGGCCTCGACCATGGCGGTGGCCATGCGCTGGGCGCTCGAGGACGCTGGACTGCCGCCTTCGGCGGTGGGATACGTCAATGCCCACGGTACGGCGACCGAACGAGGCGATATCGCCGAGACTCTGGCAACGGCAGAGGTCTTTGGCAGACCTGTGCCGATCAGCTCGCTCAAGAGCTATCTCGGCCATACTCTGGGCGCTTGCGGTGCCATCGAAGCCTGGCTGGGCATAGAGATGCTGCGGCGAGATTGGTATGCGCCCACGGTCAATCTCGCACATATCGATCCGCGCTGCGGTGAGCTGGACTATCTCCAGACCCCGCGCGCGATGCAGCAAGAGTTCCAGATGTCGAACAATTTCGCTTTTGGCGGCATCAACACGTCGTTGGTATTCAAACGTCACTGACAGAGGAGGTTAAGGCGATGAAGAGTATTGCCGTGGTGCTTGTTTTTGGCTTGCTTATGGCCGCTCCGGTGGCGGCGCGCGATACGCGCCATATGTTTCCGGTGAGTGACGCCATGAATACCGGGGAAGCGAAGGCCAAGCTCGATCCAAAAGTCCGCCTGTATTTTGCCGATCAGGCGCACGGTAGGGTGCTCAAGGATTTCGGCGAATACACATCCAACAAAAAGACCAACGCCTTCAATAAGAGCGACAAGGTCGCCTGCGAGCACGCCTTCCTCAGTGCGATGCTGAGCTTCCAGGATCGCGCCAAGGAATTGGGCGGCAATGCGGTGATCAATATCAAGAGCTACTACAAGAAGGATTTGCGTGTGAGTCGAAGTGAATACCTATGCGGCGCCGGCGCGTTGATGGCTGGCGTGACTTTCAAGGGTACCGTTGCCAAACTGGACAAGTAGAGGCCGCCATGTGGAAAATCGCAAATGTGTTTTTGGTTCTCGCCATGTGCCTGTGCGCGAGCGCGGTGCAGGCTCGCCCCGGCGTGCCGGCGATCGATCTCATCAACCAGGCGGCGCGTGACTCCAGCAACGCACCCGTGGGAGTGGAGGCGCTCAAGAAAGGGTTTCGTGCGGCTGGGGCGCGCTTGGGCTGGAATTTCGTCGAAGAGGCGCCCGATCGATTGGTGGGAACGGTGGTGGTGCGCAACAAACACACCGCCGCAGTCGAGATTACCCTGCGAACCGGGTCCTTTGACCTGCGCTATCGCTCGAGCGTCAATCTCAATGCGCGGGAAGAAGAGGCAGTTGATGCCGGTGGGGAATCCACGCCCGCGGGGGCCGCGCGCGCGTCTGCGGGGAAGATCTGGATCATCCACCCGAACTACAACAGCTGGGTGAATAATCTCGTCACCCGGGCACGGGCCGAGTTCGGCGGCTGAGCCGATCAGAGCCTTAGCGTGCCGCATGGTTCCAGCCCATGCCGCGTGGTGATCACCGGCATGGGAATCGTCTCTTCCCTGGGGGATGACCTGGGCGAGGTGCTCCAGTCGCTGCGCGCGGGGCGCAGTGGCATTCGCGCGGAGCCTTCCTTTCTTGATGTCGGGATGGCATGCGGCGTCGCCGGTAGGCCGCGCCTCGACCCGCGCAGCGTGGGCGACCGCAAGCTGCGCCGGTACTTTACCGACGCTTCACTCTACGCTTGGGTGGCGCTGCACGAGGCATTGGCGCAAGCGCGCTTGCCCAACCTGGCGAACCCGCGGATCGGGCTCGTCGCGGGGTCGGGTTCAGGCAGCCTCGCCTCGGCGCAGGAAGCGTACATTCAAGCGCGAGAGCGCGGGATCGCGCGCATCTCTCCTTACGCCGTGCCCCGGATCATGGGGAGCAGCGTGTCGGCGTGCCTTGCCACCGCTTTGGGGGTGCGCGGCGTGGCCTATAGCCTTAGCTCGGCCTGCGCGACTTCTGCGCATAGCATCGGCCATGCCATGGAGTTGATTCAGCTGGGCAAGCAGGACGTGGTCATTGCCGGCGGAGCCGAGGAGCTTCACGCTTCGCTTGCCATGCTCTTCGACGCCATGGGCGTGCTGGCCACGGATGCCAATGACCAGCCGGAACGCGCCTGCCGGCCGTTCGACGCGACGCGGGCCGGTTTTGCCTTGGCCGGCGGCGCTGGCATGCTGGTGCTGGAATCGCTGGAACACGCCCGAACCCGCGGCGCGGAAATTCTCGCGGAGCTGTCTGGCTACGGCGCATCGAGCGACGGCGTGGACATGGTGCACCCGGACGCGGCCGGTGCCGTGCGGGCCATGCGCCTCGCGTGGCATGGCACTCCAGGCGTCATCGATTATGTCAATGCGCATGCCACTGGAACATCTCGCGGTGATCTGAGCGAAGCGCGAGCCATCGCCGAGTTCTTTGGTGAGCAGTTGCCGCGAGTGTCCGCTACCAAAGGACTGGCGGGCCATTCCATCGGGGCGGTGGGCGCGCAGGAACTCATTTACACCTTGCTGATGCTGCGCGAGGGCTTTGTCGCGGCGAGCACCAATCTCGAGCGTTTGGATGAGGAAATGCCGGCCTTGCCCTTCGTTCGCCAAACGCAAACGGTGGCGATTCGGCGCGCCATGAGCCTCAGTCTCGGGTTTGGAGGTACCAACGCGGCGCTGGTCGTCGAACGCTTCGACGCGTGAGGTCTAGGGCTTACCGTGGCGGGCGCGCTTTGGCGGGGCTCAGACCGCGCGCCACGACCCATTCGACCAGTGCATCGAGCGCGGCCTGCGCCGCGGCGGCCTGGGGATGGTTTACGATGGCAACGAAGACGTGGCGGCGCCCTCGCGCATCGAGCAGATAACCGGCAAGGGCACGCACATCATCGAGCGATCCCGTCTTCAAGTGTGCCATGCCCGCCGCATTGCGACCCCGCAAGCGGTGCTGCAAGGTGCCGTCAGTCGCGGAGACCGGCAGAGAGGCCACGAACTCCGGCATCACCGGACTGGCGTAAGCGATCCTCAGGACTTGGGCGAGATGGGCCGCGCTGATCCGATCGGTGCGGGCCAAGCCGGCGCCGTTTTCGATGGAGAATTCGGGGAATCGGAGGTTCTTCTGCGTGAGCCAGTTTCGCAAGCGCGCCCTCGCCGCGGGAATCGTGGCCACGGCGCCCGCTTGCGGCGCGGCCAGTGTGAGAAAGAGCTGGCGCGCCATCACATTGTTGGAGCGCTTATTGATGTCGCGGATGACTTCGGCGAGGGGCGGAGACTCGATCTGCGCCAGGAGTCGCGCCTCGGGAGGTACCGGCGCTTCGCGCCACACGCCAGACAGGCTGCCGCCCTGCTGTTCCCAGGCTTCGCGAAAACCCCAGTAGAGTAGCGGCGCGTGGTCGAAGAGACTCACCCACCAGCTCTTCTCGTCGCACGCGGAAGGATAGGCTCCTTCGAAGCGCGCAACGGCCCGGTCGGGCTGGACGTCGAAATGCGCTCGCAGCGAAGATTTCCAGTCGTTGCACGGACCGGCGCTCGGTTGGAGCCCTTGCTCGATCTCCAGTCCGCCCGGATGCGGCTCGGCGCGAACCCGAACGGTTTGGGTGGTCGTATCCGGGGAAAAGATGAAGCGGACAGTCTTGAAATTGTAGAGCAGCGCGTCGGGGCCGACGTTGTAGGCCTTTAGAGGTTCATTGTCGAAGGCCGACGGATCGTGCACGGGCGGCGCGAAGCGGCTGCGATCGAAGACCAGGTCGCCAGCGACGTGGCGTAGGCCCAGCGCGCGCAGCTCGCGCGTGAACGCGAATAGAGTCTCGTAAGTGATCTTCGGGTCGCCGCTGCCCTGCAAGTAAAGATCACCGTGCAAAGTACCGTCGCGCAATTCGCCCGTATGGAGTGCCGGTGTCTTCCAAACAAATGTGGGTCCCAGCAGCTCCAAAGCCGCGTAGGTGGTGAGGAGCTTCATGGTCGAGGCCGGGTTCATCGGCTTCTTCGTTTGGTGCTGTACTAGCGGTCGCGCCGCGCCGATTTCGCGCACTTCGACTGCCACCGCCGTTGCGGGTACGCCCGCCTTGTGCAACTCGCGCAGCATGGGCCAGGGAAGGTTGGCCTGCGCCAAAGAAGGCGCAAGCGCCGCCGCAACCATCACCGAAGCCGCGAGCGCTCGCATCAAGCGCGCTCCACCACGCGCTGCGTGCGTTCGGCGAGGAAATCCATCGCGGCGTCGTCCATGTGATAAGGCGGCATGAGGTAGACCGTATTGCCAATGGGCCGCAACAACAAACCCTCCTTCAGACCCTCGGCAAAGCACCAGCGCGAGAAATCGGGTCGTTCGGTGATGACCTCAAAGGCCCAGATCATGCCGAGCCTTCGGTAGTTCCGCACTTTGGCGTGTCTGGCGAGAGGGAGCAAGAGCGAAGACAGCTGCGCCGCGCGCTGGCGATTGCCGGCAATGACCTGGTCTTCGTCGAAAATGTCGAGCACTGTCAGCGCGGCGCGACAGGCCAGCGCGTTGCCAGTGTAAGAATGCGAGTGCAAAAAGCCGCGCGCGGGGGCATCGTCATAGAAAGCCTCGAATACGGCGTTGGTGGTCATTACGCAGGAGAGCGGCAAAAAGCCCCCGGTGATGCCCTTCGACAGACAGAGAAAGTCCGGGCGGATGCCCGCTTGCTCACAGGCGAAGAGCGTACCGGTGCGCCCAAAGCCGGTCATGATTTCATCGGCGACGAGCAGCACGCCAAAGCGATCGCACAGCCGGCGCGCCGCGCGCAGGTAGTCGGCGTGGTAGATGGCCATGCCTGCTGCACCTTGCACCAGCGGTTCGAGAATCAGCGCCGCGGTGCGTTCATGCTCTCGCAGGAGGCAAGCTTCCAGGCCGGCGGCGGCTTCCCCGGCCGCGGCTTCGAGTGTGCTGCCGGGGGCAAAACCGCGCGGGTCGGGGGAGGGGACGGTCTGATGCTGCCGCAAGAGGGGCGCGTAGGCGTCGCGAAACAGACCGACATGGGTCACGGCCAGCGCCCCCAGCGTTTCACCGTGGTAGGAATTGGCGAGACTCAAAAAGCGCGTCTTTTCCGGCTTGCCGTGGTTGTGCCAAAAATGGAAGGCCATTTTGAGCGCGATCTCGGTGGCCGAGGCGCCGTCGGAGGCATAGAAGCAATGCCCCAATCCGCGCGGCGCCGCGGCGGCGAGGCGCTCCGAGAGCTCGACCACCGCTGGGTGAGTGAAGCCCGCGAGCAGCACGTGTTCCAGGGTGCCCAACTGCTTGCCGATGGCCGCGGCAATGCGCGGCTCGGCATGGCCAAAGAGATTCACCCACCAGGAGCTGACCGCGTCGAAATAGCGCTTGCCGGCGGCGTCGAAGAGCCAAACCCCTTCGCCTCGCACGATCGGTACGAGGGGCAGGGCTTCGTGCGCTTTCATCTGCGTGCAGGGGTGCCAGACCGCGGCGCGGCTGCGCGTGAGCAGGTCGGCATTGGTATCGGCAATCATGCGCTTACGGTCTTCCGAGAAATAGATAGACTGCCGAAGCGCCGCCGCTACCACGCCCGTAGGCCAGGTAGAAAGGGCCCATGGGAGTGTCCGCGCCGACAAAAAGCGAAGCGGCCGTTCGGAGTTGGCGCCTCTCATGGCGTGTAGCCCAGACGTTGCCTGCTTCCAGCGATCCTCCCAGATAGACCGCCCTGCCAAATGCGGGGAGCTGGCCCACTTGGCGGTAGGCGGCGGCGCGAACCAGGAAGACGTAATTGCCGCGGAATTCATCGTTGCGAAACCCGGAGAGCTGCTGGAATCCGCCCAGGGAAAAGCCTATGCCGCCGGTTTTGTCGTCGGCGCCGTAGCCGCCGGCCAGCAGCGCCAGGTTCACGGTATTGACGCCAACGGTGAAGGCCTTCTGGGCCTCGATCTGGGCTTGCAAGTAGCTCGCGTCGCTGCCCAGTGTCTTGGTTGCTGCCAGGATGGAGAGTTTCACCCGCGAGCCGTCGCGTGGGAAACTGACGCTGTCGAGCTGATCGTAGACGATGGCGGCGGTGTATCCGGCCTCGCGGGCACTGTAGGTGACGGGGAAGATGCTTACACTGGGCTCGGCGGAAATGTGCGCCAGAGTCAACCCGAGGCGCCCTTCGCCCCACTTGCCGATCGGCGCGCCCAGGTCCAAGCCGAAGCGGCTGGTGGCCAGGTCGAACTGGGCGACGCGTTCTCCAGCGGCGAAGACATCGAGCAGTCGCCGCTCATGCTCGAAGTGGGCGTCGGCATAAAGCCAGTTCGCGGCCGAGAGTGGCTGGTAAAACTCGCTGCGCAGGCGCCGCGTGCGGCCGATCTGCACTTCATTGCGCCATTCGGCGCCGAGCCGATTGACCCAGGTGCGCACATGCCCCAAGCGCAGATTGAAACTGCCGTCGCCCCGAAAATCCGTAGAAGCGGTGAGGCTGAAGCGCAGGTAGTTCGGACCCCAAGACTTCTCCGTCGCCTCGATCAATACTCCCTTGCGGTCGCGCTCGGTAACGAGGGAGTAATCCAGGCGCTCGAAGTCGCCGCGGCCTTGCAAACGTGCCAGATCGGCGTGCAAGGTGGCACGATCGAAGGCTTGGCCAGGGCGCGTGTCCATGGTTGCGGCTAGCACCTCGGGGTCGGCGAATTCCAGCGGGCGAAAGTCAACGAAATCGATTCGCTCCGGGTCGACTGGCGCCGCGGGGGGCGTGGCAATGCGCTGCGGCCCCGTGGCCGCAAACTCGACCAGACGCTGGCGTGCGGCCTGGACTGCGGCGTAGCCGGCAGCAATGGCCGCCGCGCCGCGAGTGAAGTCAGTGGCACCTATGTCTCCGAGTTCAGGCGAAATCAAGAGGTCGCGCGCCGCGTCGAGGCGCGTCAACTGCTCGCGGACATTCTGCTCGGTGAGGATGTTGATCATCTGCCGGGTTACGCCGACGAAGGAGCCCAGTTCCTCGCGCGGCGCCAAAGGCGTGCCGATGTTGACGGCGATCACCCGTGTCGCGCCGAGTTCGTGCGCGAGGTCAACCGGCAGGTTCTTCACTAGGCCGCCGTCGCCGTAGAGTCGCCCTTTCACCTCGGTGGGCGCAAAGGCTCCCGGCACCGACATGCTGGCGCGCATGGCCGTGCGCAGTGGGCCGCGCTCGAAGACCTTGATCGCGCCGCTTTCGAGGTCGGTGGCCACGGCGCGGAAGGGTATAGGCAGCCGGTCGAAGGCAAGATCCTCCGGCAGTTGGGCGGTGAGAGCCTTGAGTTCGAGTTCCAGGTGGCTGGTGGCGAAAGCGCCGCGGGGCAAACCGAACTTCCAGTCGCGCAGGCCGATCTCGAAGGGCAAGGGAAAGCGGAAATCTTCCTCCTTGCGGCGCAAGCTCAATTCCTGGCGCGGCGGCCGCTCGGAAAACATCGCTTCCCAGTCGAGACCGAGGACCAGTCTTTCTAGATCGGCGGCGGACTTTCCACTGGCGTAGAGTCCGCCGACGATGGCGCCCATGCTGGTGCCGGTGATGCAGTCGATCTGCACGCCATGCTCCTCCAGCGCTTTGAGCACCCCGACATGGGCGAAACCTCGAGCGCCGCCGCCCGAAAGCACGAGACAAGTGCGCGGTGCGTCGGCACGGAGCGGCGGGGCGGCGAGCAGGCTCCCGGCGAGGGTGAGGGCGAAGCCGGCAGTTCGCAACTGGGCTGAAGATAGAAAGGACATGGCCGGATCTCGGAGAGCGCGCGGGAAGGCGTGCGCATTATACGTTGGCGGCTAGCCGGTCGGCCGGAGCGCCGGAGCGAAACGGCCGTGGGTCCCGCGCCGCGCGGCGCCAGCAGTGCTGCCGGCGCTTGACCCATAGTTCTAATTAGGACTATAGTTCTCCCGATGAGTAAACTGCCGAAGTCTAGCCTGCGAACGCCGCGAGAGGCCTTCTTGCCAGTCTTGCGTGAGCTTGCGCGATGCTACCAAGCCTTCGAGCGCCATTCCTCGCGGCACATTCGCAGCCTCGGGCTGACGCCTTCGCAATTCGACATCATCGCCACTCTGGGAAACACGCCGGGCATGAGCTGCCGCGAATTGGGCGAGCGTACGCTCATTACCAAAGGCACGCTCACCGGCGTGATCGATCGCCTCGAGGGTCGCGGGCTCCTGCGCCGGCACGGCTGTGCGCACGACCGTCGTAGCTTCACGGTCGCCTTGACCGCGGCGGGCGAGCGCGAGTTCGCGCGCGTCTTTCCGGAACATCTGGCGTTTCTGCGGCCGACTTTCGCGGCGCTCTCCGGCGATGAATTGGCGCGCCTGCAGACGCAGCTCGTCCGCTTGCGCGAATGCTTCGAGAGTGCGGAAGACGCGATGGTGGAAGGATGATGATAGCGCATCGGCACTCAACCTATTCTTGGCCGGCGCTGTCTCTGCATTGGCTCAGCGCCTTGCTGATCATCGGCGGCTTCGCGCTGGGCCTTTCCATGGTCGATTTGCCCTTCAGTCCGCAGCGCATCAAGTACTACTCGTGGCACAAGTGGATCGGCATCACCGTGTGGCTCCTTGCCGTTCTTCGCCTGCTATGGCGCATCATGGTGCCGCCGCCGCCCTTGTTGGCGATGCCGGCCTGGCAGCGGCGTGCTGCCGCGGTCACCCATCATGCGCTCTACGCGCTGATGCTGGTCATTCCGATCAGCGGCTGGCTATATAGCTCCGCCGCTGGTGTTTCAGTGGTTTATCTCGGGCTCGTGCCCCTGCCCGATCTCGTCGCGGCGAGCAAGCCGCTGGCGGCGAACCTCAAGCTCTTGCACAAGGCGCTCAATGTGCTGTTGCTGCTGCTGGTGGTTGTGCACGCCGCGGCGGCGCTGAAACATCATCTGCTCGACCGCGATGCGACGCTAGCCCGCATGCTGCCTTTTCTAAGGAGATCTCCGTGATCCTTCCCTTGCTCCCTCTTTCGGCCGGCGTGCTGCTCGCGGCCACCCTGCCCGCTTGGGGGCAGCAGCAACTCGTCGCGGAGAAAAGCGAAATCCGTTTTGTGGCCAGGCAAATGAATGTACCCACGGAAGGCCGCTTTCGCAAGTTCAGCGCCGAAATTCAGTTCGACCCGGCGCGCCCCGAAGCGGCTCGCGCGGCCATCGAAGTCGACATCGCGAGCATCGACCTGGGCAGCGACGAGGGCGACATCGAGGTCAAGCGCAAGCCCTGGTTTCATATCGAGGCATTTCCGAAGGCGATCTTCAGCGGCGCGGGCGCGAAGGCCCTGGGCGGGGGCAAGTACGAGATGCCCGGAAAGCTCTCGATCAAAGGCCTTGCCCGTGAGCTGACGCTTGCCTTCACGGTGCGCCAGGATGCCGGACAGTTGGTCGCTGAAGGCACTTACCCGCTCCGCCGCCTCGACTTCAAGATCGGCGAAGGCGCATGGGCCGACACCGAAACCGTGGCCAACGAGGTGTTGGTTCGCTATCGCGTGGTTCTCACCGGCACGCCCGCCAAGCGCTGAGCCGCGCGGGCATGTTCTCATCCAGCGTTGCAACTGCAAAGGAGATCATCACATGAACAAAACCCTGCTGTCCGCTCTCTTGGCCAGTGCCATGGCAATGCCGGCCTACGCCGCAGAGACGTTTAGCACCGACCCGTCGCACACCTACCCGGCTTTCGAGGTGTCGCACTTGGGTTTCTCGTTAGCAAGAGGGCGGTTTGACAAGACCACCGCCAAGGTGAGCCTGGACCGCGCCGCCAAGACCGGCTCGGTCGAGGTGAGCATCGATGCCGCGTCGATCAGCACCGGCTGGGCCAAGCGCGACGATCACCTGCGCGGTGAGGATTTCTTCAACGTCGCCAAGTTCCCCACCCTGAACTACAAGTCGACGGCCTTTAAGTTCGAGGGTGACCGTTTGGCAAGCGTGGAAGGCGAGCTGACTTTGCTGGGTGTCAGCAAGCCGGTTACCTTGGCGGTCACCGGTTTTCGTTGCGGCACGCATCCGATGAACAAGAAGGAGCTGTGTGGCGCTGATGCCGCGGCGACGATCAAGCGCTCCGATTTCGGCATGAAATACGGCCTGCCGGCAATCGGCGATGAAGTGCGTATCGCCATCGGCATCGAGGCATTCAAGAACTGAGGGCGTGAGCGATCCAGCATTGGCACCGGGGGAGCGGTGGCTCCTCCCGGCTAGATTCTCGCTTTGATCTTTTCCATCGCCTGTACGAGTGCCCGCGCGGTGCCTGGTTCCCAGGCGGCGTGGCCGGCGTCGGGCACCAGCACCAGTTCGCTCTCGGGCCAGGCTTGATGCAATTCGAAGGCCGAAAGCGGCGGGCAGACCACGTCATAGCGGCCTTGGACGATGATGCCCGGCAGACGCCGGATGCGATCGACGCGCGCCAGCAGCTCGCCTTCTTCCAGAAAGAGATGGTTGACGAAGTAATGCGCCTCGGTGCGCCCCAAAGAGAGGGCCAAGGCTTCGTCATCGCCGTGGCTCAGTGCTTCGGCGTTGGGAAGCAATGTGCAGCAGCGCGCTTCGTATTGGCTCCAGGCTTTCGCCGCTTCCAGGCGCAGCGCGGCGTTGGGGCTGGTGAGCCGATGATAATAGGCGCGCAGGAGGTCTGCTCTTTCACCCGGCGGAATGAACTCGGCGAATTCTTCCCAGGCCTCGGGAAAGAAGTGCCGCATACCCTGCATGAACCACTCGACCTCAGTGGCACGCCCCAGAAAAACTCCGCGCAGCACCAGGCCCAGACAGCGGGCCGGGTGGGCCTGCGCATAGGCCAGGGCGAGGGTCGACCCCCAGGAACCGCCAAAGACCACCCATTGGTTGATGCCCAGATGTTCGCGCAGCTGTTCCAAATCGGCCACGAGATGCTGGGTGCTGTTGTCGAGCAACTCGGCGTGCGGCGTCGATCGTCCGGCTCCGCGCTGATCGAGGAGCACAATGCGGTAGTATTGCGGATCGAAAAAGCGCCTGTGGTTGGCGGTGCAGCCGGACCCCGGTCCGCCGTGCAGAAAAACCACGGCGACCCCGTTGGGGTTGCCGCAGGTTTCCCAATAGATGCGATGCCGCGCGTCCACCGCCAGGTGGCCGCTGGCGCTGGGTTCAATCGGCGGATACAGGGCCGCGCCGCAGTCGCGGGTTTCCTCCAAAGGGCGCATGGCGGTTTCGCTCGTTGCGTTGGACAGGCAAGTATTTTACCAGGCCTGTCTGATACGAAACGAGGCGAGCGATCGTTCTGGGTGTAACGCTCAGAGCATCTGGCACGCCTCCGCGAACGCCAAGCGCGGGCTGCGCGCAAAGAGCTTGGCCGGGTCGCCATGGCCGAGATTACAAATGAAATTGGCTTTGACCTTTCCGGAAGGAAAGAACTCGCGGTTGACCGCCTCGGCGTCGTAGCCGCTCATCGGCCCGCAATCGAGGCCCAGCGCGCGTGCCGCCATGATGAAGTAGCCGCCCTGCAGGGAGCTGTTGCGGAAAGCGGTTTCCTGGATGGCCGCCGGCTTGCCGGCGAACCAGGAGCGGGCGTCGGTGTGCGGAAAAAGCTTGGGCAGCTGCTCGTAGAATTCCATGTCCATGGCGATGATGGCGGTCGCCGGCGCGAGGCGAGTCTTCTCGCGATTGCCCTCCATCAGCGCCGGCAGCAGGCGGGCCTTTGCCTCGGGAGTGCGCAGAAACACCAGCCGCGCCGGCGAGCAATTCGCGCTCGTGGGGCCCCATTTCATCAGCTCGTACAAGGCACGCAGGGTGTCATCGGAAACCGGCTCTGCGGTCCAGCCGTTGTGGGTGCGGGCTTCCGAAAAAAGCTGGCCGAGGGCTTCTTGGCTGAGGCTAGGCATTTTTTACTCCATGGGGTTGCAGGCAAAGCTTCGACTCGCTGGTACACTCGCAGTTCACTTCCACGCCCTCGCTCGTCGCCATGCCCATTCGCTTCGATACTCTGGCACTGCACGCGGGCAGCCCGCCCGATCCGACCACCGGCGCCCGTGCCACGCCGATTTATCAGAGCACCTCCTTTGTCTTCAAGGATGCCGATCACGCCGCCGCGCTATTCAATGCCGAGCGGCCGGGGCATGTGTATTCGCGTATCTCCAATCCCACCCTGGCCGTATTGGAGGAGCGCATCGCCGCACTGGACGAAGGGGTGGGTGCCATCGCCACCGCCAGCGGCCAGGCCGCCCTGCATCTGGCGATCGTCACGCTCATGGGCGCCGGCGGGCATATCGTGGCCTCGCGCGCACTCTACGGCGGCTCGCACAACCTCTTGGCCTACACCCTGCCGCGCTTTGGCATCGAGACCACCTTCGTCGACCCCCGCGACCGCGACGCCTGGTTGGCGGCGATTCGCCCGCAGACGCGGCTCTTTTTTGGCGAAACCCTCGGCAATCCGCGCCTCGATGTGCTCGACATTCCGGCTCTTGCGGTGATCGCCCACGAGCATGGTGTGCCGCTCCTGGTGGACGCGACCTTCACCACGCCTTACCTTTCCCGCCCCATTGCCCAGGGCGCCGATCTGGTCATGCACTCGGCGACCAAGTTTCTATCCGGCCACGGCATCGTCATCGGCGGCTTGCTGGTCGACGGCGGACGCTTCGATTGGGAGCGCTCCGGGCACTTCCCGACGCTGAGCAAACCCTATGCCGGCTTTCATGACCTGGTGTTCGACGAAGTGAGCACGGTGGAGGCATTCCTTCTGCGGGCACGGCGCGAGGGGCTGCGCGACTTTGGCGCCTGCATGGCGCCGATGACTGCCTTTCATATCCTGCAGGGTATCGAAACCCTGCCGCTGCGGATGGAACGCCACGTCGCCAACACACGCCAGCTGGTGAGCTTTCTTGCCAGCCACGGGCAAGTGGCGAAGGTGCATCACCCGGAACGGCCCGAGCACCCTGACCACGGTTTGGCGAAAGTCCTGCTGCCCAAAGGCTGCGGCGCCGTCTTTTCCTTCGAGCTCAAGCCCGGCGCCAGTGGCGACGCGCGCCTTGCCGGCCGGCGCTTCATCGAGTCCTTGCGCCTGTTCTCACACTTGGCCAATGTCGGCGACGCGAAATCGCTGGTCATCCACCCGGCGAGCACCACGCACTTTCGCATGAGCGCCGACGATCTCGCCGCCGCGGGCATCGGCGCGGGGCTGGTGCGGCTGTCGATCGGTCTTGAAGATCCCGAGGATCTGCTCGAAGATCTCGGGCGTGCCCTGGCAGCCGCGGCGAAAGCCTGAGGAGAGGCGCATGCACATCCTCGTCGATGCAAGCGAAGTCTACGTGTACACCGGTGCTCGGCGCTTCGATCCCAGCCTCCCGGCGGTCCTATTGCTGCATGGTGCCGCCAACGACCATTCAGTCTGGTCGCAACAGAGCCGCTACTTGGCGCATCACGGCTGGAGCGTGCTCGCAGTGGATCTGCCAGGGCATGGGCGCAGTGCCGGACCCGCGCTGGCGAGCGTGGAGGATTTGGCGGCCTGGACGGTCCGGGTGTTGGACACGCTGGGGTTGGAAACGGCCGCCCTCGTTGGACATAGCCTGGGTTCGCTCATCGCCCTGGAATCCGCAGCCCGCCATCCCGAGCGGGTGCGGGGCATCGCGCTGCTGGGGACGGCCGTGCCGATGGCGGTCTCGGAGCAATTGCTAGCCGCAGCGAAAGACGACCCTGATGCGGCCTATCGGCTCATCGTCGGCTGGTCGATAGCCTATGCCAAGCAGTTGGGGGCCAACAGCGTGCCGGGCATGTGGCTTGCCGGCAGCGTTTTGAGGCTGATGCAGCGTACCGCGCCCGGAGTTCTGCACACCGACTTGCTCGCCTGCAACGCTTACCGCGAAGGCCTGGCGGCGGCGGTGCGCGTGACTTGCCCGGCGCTGGTCTTGCTCGGGGGGCGCGATCTGATGGCACCAGCGAAGGCTGCCCAGGCCTTGACCGCGGCGCTCCGAGAGCATGAACTGCTGGTTCTGCCCGAGGTCGGGCACAGTCTGATGGGCGAGGCACCCGATGCGGTGCTGGCGACCTTGACCAAGTTTCTGGCGCGACTTAATCCTCGCACCTGATGGGCTCCCCGGAATTCTGGCACGCGTTGCCCGGGCGGCTTGCCAGCGATGACAACGTCATTTATGCTGGCGAAATTCCGAGCTCGATGGCAGTCGTCTGAGCCAGGCAAGCTTTGAGCCGCGCTCGATCCGCGGCCTTCGGAACTCGTTTCTAACAAAGAAGCCACCGGGAGTCACAGTGCCGATCTGCCGCCTCTTCGTTTTCGTCAACCTCTTCGCCCTCGGCGCTGCGGCTCTTGCGCAGAATCCCCAAGTCAGCATCCAAGTCGACGCGCAGGCCAACCGTCATGCCATCAGCCCCTACATCTACGGCACGGCCTACGCCAGCACCAGCGAGCTGCAAGATCTCAACTTCAAGTTGCATCGCTACGGCGGCAACAACACAACGCGCTACAACTGGCAGTTGAATGCCGACAACCGCGGTTCCGATTGGTATTTTCAGAGCATAGGCGATGCTTCCAGCACCGCCGCCGAGCGCACGGACAATTTCATCGCGCAAAGCCGCGCGGGTGGCGCCGAACCCATGATCACCATACCCATGGTCGACTGGGTGGCGAAGCTGGGCGCGGGTCGCGGCAAATTGGCCAGCTTTTCTCAGGCCAAATATGGGGAGCAGACCGATGCCGACTGGAGCTGGATGCCGGATGCCGGCAATGGCATTCTCGCGGCCACCGGGCTGCGCATTACCGGCAATGACCCCAACGATGCCAACATGCCCAACGACGTGGCCAAACAGCAAAGTTTCGTGCAGCACACGCTGGGGCAATGGGGCAGCGCCGCCAACGGCGGCCTGCGCTACTACATCCTCGACAACGAACACAGTATCTGGTTCGAAACCCACCGCGACGTGGCTCCCGTAGGGGCGACCATGGAGCAGATTCGCGACAAGATGATTGCCTACGGCGCCATGATACGCAATGCCGACCCGGGCGCGAAAATCGTCGGCCCGGAAGAGTTCGGCTGGTCCGGTTATCTCCTGAGCGGCTACGACATTCAATACGGCAACACCCATGGCTGGGGCTATTTGCCCGACCGCGCCGCGCATGGCAACGCGGACTACATGCCTTGGCTTCTGGGGCAATTGCGCCAGCACGAACAAAGTACCGGGCAGCGCGTGCTCGATGTTTTTTCCTTGCATTATTATCCGCAACAAGGCGAGTTCAGCGACACGGTTTCGAGCAGTATGCAGTTGCTGCGCAACCGCTCGACCCGTTCACTCTGGGACCCCAGTTATGTCGATACCTCGTGGATTGGCGATATCGTCAAGCTCATTCCGCGCATGAAAGACTGGGTCGCCACCTATTACCCAGGGCTGCCCACGGCGATCACCGAATACAACTGGGGCGCGGAGAATCACATCAATGGTGCCACTACTCAAGCGGACATCCTGGGCATCTTCGGGCGCGAGGGTCTCGACTACGCGGCGCGCTGGACCACACCCGCCAGCAGCACGCCGACCTACAAAGCGATGAAGATGTATCGCAACTACGACGGCAGCCAAGGCTCGTTCGGGGAAACCAGCGTCCTTGCCACCGTGCCCAATGCCGACCAGCTCTCCGCCTTTGCCGCGCAACGCAGCAGCGACGGTGCCCTCACCCTCATGGTGATCAACAAGGTGCTCTCGGGCAACACGCCCATCCAAGTGAACCTCGCTAATTTTCCCGCCGCGGGCGGGGTCAAGGTCTGGCAGTTGACTTCCAGCAACACCATCAGCCAACTCGCGGATCTCACTCTGAGCGGCAATACGCTCAGCGCCACCGTTCCGCCGCAAAGCGTGACCCTGTTCGTTCTGGCGGCGGCGATCAAGGTGCAGCGCGCCTACGTATCAGCGAGCGCGGGTAGCGATGGCAACATGGGTACGGGGTGCGCAAAGAACACCCCCTGCCGCACTCTCGCCACCGCCGCCGGTGTCGTGCAGAGCGGCGGCGAACTGGTGGCGCTGGATAACGGCGAATACGGCGCCGTGACCGTGGCAGATTCCATGAGCCTGATCGGTGCCCCGGGAGCGACGGTGGCCATCGATGTCGCCACCGGCAACGGCATCACCATCGCCGCGGCGAACGCGCGCGTGGCCTTGCGCAATTTGCGCCTGGTGGGCAAAGGCGGCGTCAACGGCATCGCCATGAGTGCCGGCTCACGTCTGGATGTCGAAGACTGCGTCATTCGCGGGTTCAATGCGGGCAGCGCCGTGGTGGTCAACACCGCGGCGAGAGTCCTGCTGTCGCGCAGCAGCCTGCAAGCCAATGGCAATGGCTTGGTGCTCGACAGCGGCGCCCAAGCCATGGTCGAAGCTTCGCGCTTCACGCATCACAGCGGCAACGCGATTTGGGTCTCCGGCACCGCGGCTAGCACCACCCAGGCCGCGGTCAACAAAAGCAGCTTCGCGGGTGATGGCGCCGGTACCGCGGTGCGCGTCGAGGCAAGCGCGGCGGGCGCTGTGGCGCGCGCTTGGATGAATCGATCGAGCGTCAGCAACAATCTCGTCGGCTTGGCGGCGGTGACAAGTTCTGGCGGCAGCGCGACTCTGACGGCGCATCGGAATCAGATCACCCACAACTCCACGGGACTCCTGCAAAGCGGCACGGGTGCCGCGGTGCGAAGTCGTGGCGATAATTCACTCACTGGCAACAGCGTGGATGTGAGCGGTACTGTTTTCCCAGTGCTGCCTATGTGACTTCCAATCCAGGTGCGCCGCGCTCAGTGAGTGGTGTGCTTGTTCACTATCAGCGCCTGACTCCTGTCGATATGCACCACGGCATCGAACATTTCGCGCACGTCGCCACGGAAGTAATGTTCGCGACGTTCAGCGTGAGGCCAATAGACGACACCGATGGCGCGCAGCGCCAGGTTCTGATCAAGCGCCGCGAGATCGGGGTCGGGTGCATCGAACGGGAGCCAGAAGGTGGGACGGCGGACGCGGCCGAAAATTGCGGGCAGGCTCTCCCAGGCCGGGCGCCGCAGTGTCATGGCGCGATCGGTTTCTCCCCAGTTCGCGGCGGCGCGCACCGTGCCCAGGCGCGTGGTGAAGCCGACGATGTAAGTGTCCTCGGGAAACGCTTCGCGCAGCACCTGTCCCAAACTCACATAGGCGCTGCGCTGGCCGCGGTCGGTGGCGCGGGCGTCGGCCATGTGCGTGTTGTGAGCCCATAACACCAGCTTGGCCGGGCGGCCGGACCGCGCTTCGAGGTGCTGGGCGATGGCTGCTGCGGCGGCGGCCAGGTAGCGGTCGCGATGATTCCAGGCCGCGGCGCCGGAATCGATCTGCAAGCGTGAATAGGCCTCCGAGGCTGCAACGAGGGCGGCGTTGCGGCTGAGGGAAAAAACGGCGGCCCGCGGCCAAGTGGACGCTTCGTTGGTCGACAGAAACTGCTCGAGGCGCGCCACGGCGCGAGCAGTCGGTGCTTCACAGGAGGCCGTCAGCCCCTTCTCGTTGATGACGGCGCGGTAGCGCTCCGGCGAGAACTCATGGCGGGCCAGGCAATCGAGGTCCTCGTCCACCGAAGCACCCAGCGTGGCTGCACGCAGTTGCAGAATTTGGCGCAGGGCGCCAGCGGCGGCGGCCATGCCATGCAAATCCATGCCAAAGACCTGTGCCGTCCTCGACTCGCGGCGGTTGTGTTCGCGCAAGGCCTCGATGAGCTGGGCGAAAGGACGGTTCACCCACATCCAGCGCGGGAAGCGCTGGTGGTCGTCCAGCGCGGCGTAGGCATCGGGATCGGCGCTCTCGCCCAGCACATACGCGTTGGCGCGTTCGAGGGCGGTGAAATCGGATTCGACCACCAGCCCGTCGAAGCCTAGCTCCTCGATCAGCCGCAAGGTGATGCGCGCTCGTTCCCGGTATGTTTCATCCGTGCCGTGAGTGTCTTCGCCCAGCAGCACGAAACGCTTGGTTTGCAGCCGGGCCAATAGAGCGTCGTAATCGCCGGGTGCGCCCACGATGGGCTGGGCGTGACGGCGGATGGCCTTGACCAGGCGCTGGTCGGCACGCGCCGCGGCGCGGGCGGCGGCGTCGGGCGCCGCGGCGGTAGCGGGTTGCGCTGGACCATCGGCAGCGACGAGCGGCATCGGCAGAAGGCACAGCAGAAGGCTCAAGCGCCGCCACATTGAGAGGTTCTCCTTCGAGTCCGGCTTAACCTGCCAAGCCCTTCGCCGCGCCGCAGCGCGCCGGGCCGCGGATCTTGCGGCGCCTCTGCTCCGCGGCCACTCAGGGCATTACTTCGACATATTCATACACTTCGCAATCGCGCAACTCGCGCCGCAGTGCGTTGTCGGCCCGAGCATACCAGGCCCGAGGGTCGTGGCGATCGATCAAGCGGCCCAGTTCACGAAGCAAATCGCAGATCGGGTCGGTTACCTGGCGGCGGTAGCGGGTGTCGTTTTTCACGTAGGCGAGGTAGAGGTTTTTCATGCAATTGCCCCGGCACCAGGGGTAGGCTTCACAGGTCTGGCAGGGCATCCTGGCGTCGGCCTGCAAGGGGCTTTTCTTAAGCCAGTTGCCTTGGAGGTCGCCTTGTTGCATTTCCGGCAGGTAGAGCATGTCGGGGCAGGGAAAGATGCGCCCGTCGGGCATGACATTAATGATGTGGGTCGATACCCGGCAGGCGGTTTGCCCGGCGCAAAGCTCATTGGCGCGCGACGGCAGGACCTTGTTGCGCACGATGCCCATGAGCGGAATCATGCGATACAAGCTCGGGTGGTGGAAAAAGCGCTCGACCAACTGTTCCAGCACGGCACGCTTCTTGGCTAGGCTCTCCGGGGTGTAGGCCTCGCCGGCGACAAACTGGAAATAAACGTAGTCAAAACTTTCCAGCAGCTCGTCCAACTCCTCGAAGGTGGTTTCGGCGCTGGACCACGTCACTCGCGCAGTCAAGCTGCCACCCACGCGGTCGCGCACCGCGACGACGTTTTTCATCACCTGGCCATAAATACCGCGGCCGCGAAAGCCGTCGGTGACCTGCTCACCGCCGTCGATGGACACCAGGATGTTGGAGAGCCTTTCCAGCACGCGGTCGGGCAAGGCATCGAGCAAGGTGCCGTTGGTTTGCAGCTGAAAGCGAAATTCCGGGTAGCGCTCCATCACCTGCGCCATGTAGGCCTTGTTGAGCGTGGGCTCGCCGCCGTAGAAGGTGACGTAGACTTCTTTGCCCGAGAGGTGTTTGTCGATGAAGGCTTCCAGATCCTCGAAGCGATAGCTCACGTGCCCGTCGGAGCCCACTACATCGCCCACCGATTCGGAGCAGTAGGTGCATTTCAAATTGCAGCGCAAGGTGGTGAGCAGTTGCAGCTCCACGCGTTGGCCCACGATGGGCTCGGGGTCGGAAACCGGCTGGGGGCGCAGTGCCCGTTGCCTGGGAATGAGTTTGACGTCGGTGTCTAGCATGGCGATGCCCGTTGGTGACGCTGGTTCCACCCCGCGACGCGAAGGAGGGGCGGAACGACGGGGAAACTTGGAGTGACCGCCAGGGCCGCAATCGCGGCAAGCGGTCAGGCCGAAGGCAGCGAAGCCCGTGGCGGGCCGCGCTTCGCAACCAAAGAGGCGCGCAGCCGCAAGAGCATATCGCTAGGCTCGGGTGTGCGGCGGGCGGAAGCAAACGGAGCTGACAGACGAAGCATGCGAAGGAGGGTACCCCAAAGCGGCTTCAGGCGCCAGCGCGCCGCGGGAGAAAGCTGAGCCGGGTCAACGCCGGCGGCCTCGCCGGCGTTCCCTCTGTTGTTCAGCGTCCGAGGCGATAGAACTCGTCGTTGGGCCGCATGGCGAGGGCATTGGCGAGCCGGTTGGACAGGGCAAAGAAAGCGCTGATCGCGGCGATGTCCCAGCAATCCTCGTCGCTGAAGCCATGCTCGCGCAAGGCCGTGAAATCGGCATCGTTCACTTCGCCGGATCGCTGCGAAACCTTCATGGCGAAATCCAGCATGGCTTTCTGCCGCGGTGTGAGGTCGGCTTTGCGGTAATTGATGGCGACCTGGTCGGCCAAGAGCGGATTCTTTGCGCGCACGCGCAGAATCGCGCCGTGGGCGATCACGCAGTACTGGCACTGATTGGCGTTGGAGGTGGCGACGACGATCATCTCCCGCTCGGCCTTGCTGAGGCCGCTCTCCTTGTCCATCAGGGCGTCGTGGTAGGCGAAAAAGGCCCGCCATTCGGCTGGACGGTGCGCCAGGGCGAGGAACACGTTCGGTACGAAGCCGGCTTTCTCCTGCACGGCGACAATGCGCGCGCGGATGTCCTCGGGCAGCTCTTCGAGGCGCGGCACGGGAAAGCGGCAGATCGGTGCGCTGGCCATGGCTCAATCCTTGGGGGGGACGTAGCCGGCGACTTTGTCCGCACCTTCGCCGAAGAAAAAAGCCTCCATCTGCTGGGCCAGATATTTGCGTGCTTGCGGGTCGATCATGGAGAGGCGGTTCTCGTTCACGAGCATGGTCTGATAGCGCACCCACTGCGCCCAGCCGTCCTTGGAGACGCTCTCGTAAATGCGCTTGCCCAGTTCGCCCGGGTACGGTGGGCGCTCGAGGCCTTCAGCCTCGCGCTGGAGTTTCACGCAAAAAACGGTTCGGGACATGCTTTGCTCCGGCAAACAAAATCAAATGTTTCGATTATCTCATATCGTCCAGGCTGACCGAATCGGAGCCGCGAAGATCGATTCGCGATCGCGGGCGACAGAATAGGCCTCATTCGAAATAGGGGAGAAAACCCTGGCCGTTGCACCATTCGGAACCGGGCGTGCCGGCAGGCAAATTCGATCCACAAGTTCTTCGACCCAGCTCCTGGGCGGAAATGCAAAGAGCCAGGGTGCAGGAGGCTAGAGCGCTTTTTCGTAGACCTGCGACTTGCGTTGCCAGTTGTAGAGTCCGCGCTTTTCCTTGGGCAGCTGCTCGACGCTGGCCGGCTTGAACCCGCGCTCCAGGAACCAATGCGCGGCACGCGTGGTGAGCACGAAGAGCTTCTTCAAACCCAGCTTGCGGGCCTGGTTTTCGATCGCGCGCAACAAATCCTCGCCGTAACCCTGGTTGCGAAAATCCGGGTGCACGGCCAGGCCGGCAAGCTCCGCCGCGCGCTCGCGTGGAAAGCGATAAAGCGCCGCGCAGCCGATGATGGCATTGTCGTGTTCCAAGATATGGAAACGCTCGATCTCCATTTCCAGGAGTTCGCGCGAACGTCGTACCAGGATGCCTTGCGCTTCAAGCGGCTGAATGAGAGCCAGCAGGCCGCCCACGTCGTCGATCTTGGCCGGGCGCAAATTGGAAAGCCGCAGCCCGGTGACCATGGTGCCTATGCCATCGCGGGTGAACAACTCCAACAGGATTGACCCGTCGCGATGCCGGCTGATCAGATGTGCCCGCATCACCCCATGGCGGCAGGCGGCGATGGCGCAGGGAAGATAGAGCTTGCCATCGGCGGAAAGCTGCTTCTGCGCTAGGAGCTTCTCGGCTTCGTCGGTGGAGAGCTCGGACTGCAGGACACCCGCGGCGTCGAAAACGCCGTCATCATCCATCACGAACACGAGCTTCTGCGCCTTCAGGGCTACCGAGGACTGCGTGGCCACATCCTCCAGCGAAAGGTTGAAAGTCTCTCCCGTGGGGGAGAACCCCAAGGCGGAAAGCAACACGATCTCGCCCTGGTCGAGGCGCTGCTGGATGCCGGCGGCGTCGATCTTGCGCACTTCGCCGGTTTGCAGCATGTCCACACCCTCGATCACGCCCAGAGGTTTGGCGGTGACGTAGTTGCCTCCGGCCACGCGTATGCTCGCGCCGGCCATGGGCGAGTTGGCGAGCCCCATGGATAGCAGTGCCTCGATGCGATTCCTCACCCGACCCGAAGCTTCGAGCACGCAAGCGAGCGACTCCCGATCGGTCACGCGCAGGCCGTGAGCGTAACGGCTCTCGATGTTGCGCAGCTGCAAGCCTTCCTCGATTTGCGGCCGAGCGCCATGCACCAGCACCAGGCGCACGCCCAGGCTGTTCAAAAGGTTCAGGTCATGCACGAAATGGATGAAATCGTCTTCCGCCACCACTTCCCCCCCAAATGCGATCACGAAGGTCTTGCCGCGGAACGCATGAATGTAGGGCGCAGCGGAACGAAACCACTGGACGAAGGTGACGGGGGCGGTGGACATGGCGAGTCGGCGATTGGGGGGAGCGCTGGCGATCGCGCGATTATACTTTTCTGGCGCCCGCGGCGATAATCCCTCTTTTTTTGGCCACCGGCGATGCCCGCCCTAGCCCTGGATTCCCTAAACCCCGAGCAGCGCGCCGCCGTGACGCTGCCGCCGCAGAACGCGCTCATCCTAGCCGGGGCGGGCTCCGGGAAGACGCGCGTGCTCACTACGCGCATTGCTTGGCTGATCGGTACTCAGCGAGCCAGCCCCGCCTCCATTCTGGCCGTAACTTTTACCAACAAGGCGGCCAAGGAGATGCTGGCGCGCCTCGCGGCGATGCTGCCCTTCAACCTGCGAGGCATGTGGATCGGCACCTTTCACGGCCTCTGCAATCGTTTTCTGCGCCTGCATTACCGCGATGCCGGCCTGCCGCAGCTCTTCCAGATATTGGACAGCGCCGACCAGCTCGCGCTGATCAAGCGGCTCTACAAGGCCAACGGCATCGATGACGAGCGCTTTCCGGCGCGCGCCTTGCAGGGCTTCATCAATACCGCCAAGGATCAGGGCTTGCGGCCCGGGGCGGTGGAGGCGCATGACGACTATACAAGGCGGCAAGTCGAGCATTACCAGCTCTATGAAGGTACCTGCCAGCGCGAAGGCGTGGTGGATTTTGCCGAACTGCTGTTGCGCAGCTATGAATTGCTCAGCCGGAATGAAACACTGCGCGAACACTACCGCAACCGCTTTCGCCATTTGCTGGTGGATGAATTCCAGGACACCAACCTTCTGCAGTACCGTTGGCTGGAACAGCTAGCCGGGCCGGAGAGTGCGATCTTTGCGGTAGGCGACGACGATCAATCGATCTATGCCTTCCGTGGCGCGGAGGTTGCCAACATGCAGCGCCTCGAGCGCGATTACGCGCCCTTGCAATTGATCAAGCTCGAACAGAACTACCGCTCCCAAGGTAACATCCTGGACGCGGCCAACGCGCTCATCGCGCACAACGCTACGCGCCTGGGCAAGAACCTCTGGACATCGGAGGGTAAAGGCGAACCTTTGCGGGCGTTTGCCGCGGCCACGGATGCCGAGGAAGCCCAGTTCGTCGTGGAAACCGTGCGCGCCCTTTGCGACCATGGTCTGAGCCCGCAGGATGTGGCGCTGCTCTACCGCTCCAATGCGCAATCTCGCGTGTTGGAGCACACCCTGTTCAATGCCGGGATGCCTTACCGTGTGTATGGCGGCATGCGTTTTTTCGAACGCGCCGAAGTCAAGCACGCGCTGGCGTACTTGCGCCTGATCGCCAATCCCGAGGACGACAACGCCTTGTTGCGCGTGGTGAACTTCCCGCCGCGGGGTATCGGCGCGCGCAGCCTCGAATCGCTGCAAGAGTATGCGCGGGGCGCGGGCGTGTCGCTGTGGTCCGCTGCTTGCGCCAAGCAGGTCGGCGGCAAAGGAGGGGCCAGCTTGGCGCAGTTCGTTCTGCTGGTCGAGCGACTGCGTGTCGAAAGTGCCGGACTGGCCCTTCCGGAAGTAGTCGAGCAGGTGCTGGCGGCCAGTGGCCTCTTGACGCATTACCGGGCCGAAAAGGACGGTCAGGAGCGGCTCGAAAACCTCGAGGAACTGGTCAATGCCGCTGCCGGGTTCCTGCACGAAAGCGGCGGCGTGCTGGCGGTCACCGCGCCGGATGGTAGCGAAACCCAGATCGATCCGCTGGTTGGATTCCTCGCGCATGCCGCCCTGGAAGCGGGCGAAACCCAAGCCGCCGAGGGCCGCCCTGCGCTGCAGCTGATGACCGTGCACGCGGCCAAGGGCCTGGAATTCGACACCGTCTTCATCACTGGTTTGGAGGAAGGTCTGTTTCCCCATGAGAACAGCCTCAATGAGGCCGCTGGCCCAGAGGAAGAACGCCGCCTGATGTATGTCGCCATCACCCGCGCCCGCCGGCGGCTCTACCTTACGCTCGCGCAGAGCCGCATGCTGCATGGCCAAACGCGCTACAACGTGCCTTCGCGGTTTTTCTCCGAGATGCCCGCGGATCTGCTGCAATGGTTGTCGGCCTCGCCATTTTCGCGCATCGCGGCGCAGCAAAGGTCAGGCGCCTGGCCCGACGCGAGTTCGGTCGGCGATCGTGGGGAGGCCACTTCGCATGGTGGGGGCTTGCGCATCGGGCAAACGGTGCGCCACGCCAAGTTCGGGTTGGGGGTCATCATCCAAGCCGAAGGCCTGGGTACCGATGCGCGGGTGCAGGTGAACTTTCACGACGCGGGTGTGAAGTGGCTGGCGCTCGAGTACGCGAACTTGCAGGCCGCGGGCTGAACCGCCGGGCTAGTTTGATCGTCTCCGCTCGCTGCCACACGCGGCACCCGAGCGGTCCGCGCCGTGCCGTGCTTGCTCGGTGGCTTAGGCCTTGGCGCTGGCCACGCCGGCACCGCTGACACTGTCTCCCTCGGCCGGCGCGGCGGCTTGGTTGGTCGGGCGGCGATCACGGATCTCGAGCGACACCGAAACCCAATCGACCTGGCGCTCCAGGGGGCGGCGCAACGAGATCGAGTAGACGTACTTGTCGGTGGACAAGGACAGCGGGTGCTCGGGGTCGTAGCTCGAATACGCCTCGCTGGGGAGGATCAAGGTCTTATGCCAGCGCTTGGACGAGTTCTCGTCGGCGGGCAGATAGAGGCCATAGAAGTTCTTCGGGTTAGTTGAGACCGTTTCGGTCTCAACCAACCCGGCGTCGGTCGGGGTGAAGGCTTGCAGTTGGACCTGCAAGAGGTTGCGCGCGATCACTTCCACGCCGACGGTTGCTTCACGCGCGCCGATCTGCCGCAGGCGGCGCACAATACCGATGATCCAGTGCCGCTCCTCGCCGACGCGCATGGCCACGAGTGAGCCGATCGGCACGCGCAGCGCTTGCTGGGCCGGCGCAAGAAAACCAAGGCCGGCGGCGCTGCGATCGTGCAGTTGCCACACCACGCTCTCGACGGTCTTGCCCACCGGAATGAGTGACGGGATAGGGCTCGCGCTGGATTTGCCGATCTGAAACTGGAGGGTGTCGCCGAAGCTTACGGTGAAGCCCGCACCGTGGTTCACATCGGTTCCTCGCGCGGGCAGGAAGTCCGGGCGATGCTTGACCGCCAGGCACACCTGCTCCATGCCGATCACCACGCGCGCCTGGCCCTGCACGCTCATGCGGCTGGTGCGCTTGTCAGTCGGTGCTTCCTGGGCGAAGCGCTCGCCGAGCTTGCCCAGCAGATTCACGCGCGTGCCCGCGTCGAGGATGCGCTCCCGCTCGCTGGCCGGCAGCTTCACCAGGCGCGCTTCCATCTCGATCTTGGCCTTATCGATCGCAGCAGCGAGCGCGGCGGGGTCGAAATACAGCATATGCGAGCCGTGACGGCTGCTGTCGCGGCGCTCCAGTCCGGTGGTGCCATCCAGATCGACCTCGAAGCCGCTGGTGGTCTGCGGTTCAGGAGTGAGGCGCAAATCGAGGGTCTCTACCCAGCCGGTGAGGCGGCGCGATGCCCATTCCAGCTCGAAGGAGGTGAGGTTGCCACTGTCGAGTCGGTGCATGAGCAGGACGTCGAGATACTCGCGCATGACCGAAGTCCAAGCCTCCGGATCTCCGCGGGTGGGCATTTTGATGTGTTCCTCCACGCACCCATGTTCGATGGCGAGCCGGAAAAGGCGGTGCACTTCGCGCCACTTGGCGGGGATCCAGCGCTCATAGCGCAGCAAGCGCAACTTGCAGTCGGCGCGCAGATAGCGCAGTAGACGCACCAGGGTGGGTGCCAGGAACGGGCGCAACGGCCCGTCGCGCGGCCCTTCCTCGAATTGGCGGATGAACAGCATGTAGGAGTCGGTATAGGAACTGATCAGTTCCGCCGCTTCCACCAGGAGATCCTGCTCCTGCGTAGTGGGGTGCGCATTGGCCACGAACTGAGTGGTGAGCCCGCTCACCGCCCATTCCGTCATGCGATCGAGGCGCAGCATCGCCGCCAGCCGCTCGGAATGCAAGGGACGCGTTTGCAGGATGCGCTGGTGCAGGAGGTCGACGATCCGAGCCGCCGCGGCCGCGGGGTCGTCGCGCGGCAACGAGCGCACCCAGGGGCTCACCCGTTCGACCGCCGCAAGCACATCGCTGGCATCCTCGTGTCGCCTCGTCACGCTTCTCAGCAGATCTCTGATGCCCATGGACGGCTATCCCTCTCCAATCAGGTTTCCGGCACCGGCTTGCGATTGAGGACTTCCAATGCCGCCCAGGCCCAGTCAGCTTGTTTTTCGAGCGGGTGGCGCAAGCCGACCGTATAGACGAACTGGCCGGCGACGAGCGAAAGCGGCTCCTCCGGTTTATGGCTTTCGAACTCCTCGCGCGGAATGATGAGCGTTCGCTGCTTGCGCTTCGGGGAGGTGTCCTCGGCCGGGAGGTACAGACCATAAAAATTGTGCGGAAAGCCCGTGACTGTCTCCGCCTCTTTGTAGCCGTCGGCAGTCGGCGTGAAAGCTTGCAACTGGACTTGCACCAGGTTCTGCGCCACGACTTCGATGCCGATGTCGGCTTCGCGCGAGGATTCGTGGCGCAGGCGACGCACGATGCCGAGCAGCCAACTCGACTCGCCTTCTACATGCAAGGCCACGAGCGTGCCGATCGTCGTGCTTTCGGCTTCCTTTGCGGGCGCGAGTACGCGCACTCCACTGACACTGCGATCCACCAGCCGCCAGTATTGACAGCGCAGGTTGTCGTCTTCGCGCGGTCCGGCGCTTCCACTCACGGGCATAACGGTGTTCGCAGGATTCTGGAAGAAGCCATAGACATCGCTTGCGGCGACATCTTCGTAAGCGACGGTGTAGCCGCTGTCGTTGCCCGCGGCTTCCGGGAAGGGCTCGGCGTCGGGCTGTTCCTTCACCGCTTTGCAGACCAACTGGAATCCCATGACGACACGCACTCGCGCATCGGTGTCTTCCCGGCTGCCGCGCCGAGTGAGCGGATGGAAATTCATGGCGAACTGCGTCGCCAGCTTGTCGAGGAATTCGAGCCGCCCGCGCAGATCGATGATTCGGTCGCGATCCTTGATCGTGGTGCGCGCCAATTCCCGCTCCGTTTCCACGCGCTGCTGGTAGAGCGAGGCTTCCAGGCTGGCAGTTTGCAGGAACAGCGCGCCCGGCGGCGGCTCGTCGTCCAGGCGACGCAGGCCGGCGGTGGAGCCGGTGTCCACGAAGAAGCCGCCGTTGGCGGGCTGGGCGGTGCCGAGCTTGAGCCCTAGGCTTTCTACCCATACCGGCAACTGCCGGGACACCCATTCCAGCTGGGGCGGCGGCAGATTGCCCGCGTTGACGAGCTGGAGCATCAGTACTTGCAAATAGGTCGAGGAGACCGTGGTCTGGGACGGGCTTTCGGCGCTCTGACTGGGGAGAACTTCCTCGGTGCAACCTTCTTTGGCGCAAACACGATACAAATGGTGCAGGGACTGCCACTTGGCCGGGATCCAGCGCTCATAGCGAAATAGCCGAAACTTCGCATCCACCATCATCTGCTGCATCATCCGCGCGGACAACCGGGGCAGCAGTACGCGCCATTTCCTGGCGCCGAGATCCTCTTCGACGATCACGTAGAAACGCTTGTAGGCCTGGGTGAAGGCGTTGGCCACTTCGATGTTGTCTCGCCACATGCCCTCCTCGATCGAACCTGTGCCCCGCGCCGCGGTCACGTACTGGGTCGCCAGAGTGAGTCGCAGCCAATCCAAAGATTCATCGACCGCGAGCAGCCCCGCCAACCTCTCGGGTGTCAACTTGGCGACGCGGTCCACACGCTCCACCAGGAGGTCGAGCACTTGGCGCCGTGCTTTGGCCGGCTCGATGCGCGGCAGCGCGGCGGCCCAGCGGGAGGCGCGCGCTACCCCCTCCCCCAGCGGATCGTGGGGAGATACTTCCTCGCGTTTCGAGAATAGACCAAAGACCAAAGCGATACCCTCAAATTGGCCAGGATGCCAGCCCGGCTACCTTTCGGTACGGAAAACAGACCGGGAAAACACCCCGTATCCTAGCCTCCTTGAACGCCGACCCCTGGGCAAAGCGTAGAGTAACGGCGCAACGCGCTTCCGGCAAGGGCTTGTGCGCTATTCCGGTGGTTTCTTGGCGAATCGGTCAAGGCGCCGGGACGGTGGGTTCCGGCAGGGGTGCTTCCGGATGAAAGGTGTCGATGTAACCGATGTAATCACTGATGCTCAAGGTGGTCATCAGAGCCATCCACCAGGGCATCAGCAGCACCAATGCGAAGCCGGCGCCCGCTGCCCCGAAGACCAGCACCAGAATCTGCAGAACCATGGCCGGCAACATGGCGGAGAACAGGAAAACCGCCGCCCCCATCACCAAGAAAGCGCGCCAATTGACTACCGTTGCGGCCAGGGAAAGGCGCAGGGCCTGGTACCAGGGCAGCTCGTCGAACACCACGAGCGCAGGGGCGAACCAGAGCGCGAGCATAGCCGGGAGTACGCCTGCGACGGAAACCAGCATCACCCACTGGGTTTGCGGCCGAGTGAAGAAATCCTCTGGTAGGGGCTGTCCGAGGAGCACTGCGCCGAGAAACTCGCCGCCGTCGATCAGGGCGGTCAGTGCGAAGGCGAGATTGATCCCGGCCCAATAGGCGAGCCCCAGCGGGATCAGTGCGCGTAGATTCGCTTGGAAGCCTCGGAAGAGATCGCCCAGGACTGGCTTGCCCCCCCGGGATTGAGTCCACGCCCCAGCCAAAAAGCCTACGGTGAAAACGGGCTTCAGTACTGTTGCCAGGATCGTACCGATGATGGGGATCATGGATAGCAGAGCCAGCGTAACCACATAGCAGACGAAGAAAAGTAGCCAGGTCAAGCGCGCGCCGGCGAGCAGCGCCGCGGCACCACGCAGCCAGGCGAGTCCGTTGATCGGGGGCAGCAGGCGGTATTCGGGAAGAGGCTTCATCAGATTGGACAGGTGGGGTCTTGGCGGCCGTGCGCACGCAAGAGCCGCTCGAAATGTGCCGGATCGCGCTCTTCGACCAGTTCGCCCGCGCGCGGCAGATGCCGATCATAGAGGCGCGACAGCCAAAACCGCAGGGCCGCCGCACGCAGCAGCCGAGGCCAGGCCTCGCGTTCCGCCGACAGCAAGGGGCGTTCTGCGTGGTACGCGCCGACCAGGGCGGCGACCCGTTCTGGATCGAGGCCCTCGGAGTCGGCGAGGCACCAATCGTTGACGGCTATGGCCAGGTCGTAGGCCCAGAGGTCAGTGGCGGCGAAGCCGAAATCGATGATGCCGGTCAGCCGGCCACCGCAAAAGAGCGCGTTGTCGCGAAACAAATCGCCGTGAATGGCGCCCTTTGGGAGCCTGACTATGGGTGCCGCGGCCTGACAGGCCAATTCGGTTTCGAGCAACCTGTCTTGCTCCGAATTCAGGAATGGACGCACGGCGCGCGCCGCCTGGCGTCGCCAGGACGCGCCGCGCCGATTCTCCTGTCGGCTACGGTAACTCGCGCCGGCGAGGTGCAAGCGGGCGAGGCCTGCGCCGAGCTCGGCACATTCGGCTGCAGCCGGCTGCAGGCGCGCCTCTCCCTCGAGGCGGGTGACCAGACTCGCCGGCCGCCCATTGAGGAGACTGAAGTAGCCGCCGCTGCGGTCCGCCAGAGGCGCCGGGCAGGGAACGCCCCGCGCCGATAGATGTGCCATGAGATTGAGGTAAAACGGCAGATCCTCGGCGGGAATGCGCTCGTATAGGGTGAGCACGTAGCGGCCTTGACGGGTGGTCAGGAAAAAGTTGCTATTTTCCACACCGACGGCTATCGGCTGCAAAGCCTGCACTTCGCCCACCGCGTAGCGCGTCAGCCAAGGCGCGAGCTCTTCTTCGTGAACGGGGGTGAATACCGACATCTGCCCTTCTTCGCCCGGCAACACGCCGATCGGGCCACCGGCCCGTGCCGGCGACGAGAAACCGCGGCGAAATGCTCCCTGATACTGTTCTTCGGCTTGCGCCGCCTTCCGATTCAGAACTGATGGATGACCCACTGTGGCACGCGCAGGCCGGAATCGAAGCTGTCCTGCCGCGTGAAAACGCCATCGCCGCGATGGTCGATCAGAAAATACGACCGGCCGTGCACCGGTGTGACTTTCATCATGTAGAGCTTGCCCCCCAGACGATACTCCTCGACCGTCTCGCCGGCGCGCTTGACGATCGTGACTTGCGGTTCGAGAGCTTCGTTGTCCGCGGTCGGTGGTGGCGGTGGTTCCGGCAGCGGCTGCAAATCCTTGGGGGGCGCTTTTTGCGCCAATGAGGGCGCAGTCAGGAATAGGGCTAGTAGGATCAGTCGGCGCATGATGAGTACTCGTTGTCAGCGAATTCTAACAGATGCCCCGTCACCGCGCTCCCACACCTACTCAGAGATTGAGCATCATGTCGCGTTCCGCCTTGGTAGGCTGGAAGCCGCGCGTCTCATAGTACCTGAAAATGGCGTCGACGATGGCCTGCGGCTCGTCGATCACTTGCAAGAGATCCAGATCCTCGGGGTTGATCATGCCTTCCTTGACCAGACGCGCATGCATCCAGTCGAGCAGGCCGGCCCAGAACTCGCTGCCCATGAGAATGATCGGTATGCGCCGGGTCTTGCCGGTTTGCACCAGGGTAAGGCATTCGAGCAACTCGTCGAGCGTGCCGAAGCCGCCTGGGGTGGCCACGAATGCGGTGGCGAAACGCACGAACATGACTTTGCGTGAAAAGAAGTAGTGGAAGTTCTGCGAGATGTCCTGAAACTGGTTGGCGATTTGCTCGTGCGGCAGCGCGATGTTGAGACCCACCGAGGGCGATTTGCCAAAATAGGCGCCACGATTGGCTGCTTCCATGAGGCCCGGACCACCGCCTGAAATGACGCTGAAGCCTGAATCCGACAAGAGCCGCGCCAGTTGTTCGGTCATCTGATAATAAGGATGTCCCGGCTTGACCCGGGCGCTGCCCCAGATCGTCACGGCCGGGCGGATGCTGGCCAGACGCTCCGTCGCGGCGACGAATTCTGCCATAATCCCGAACACCCGCCAGGCCTCTTGCGCCGTATAGTTGATCGCTGCTTGGCCGGGGTCGATCACTTTGGGAAGCTTGGTTTGATACATCGCGAGAATCTGCTCGTATTGGTGGATGGGTCGTCGTACCTCTACCGCGCCTTTCATGCCTTGCCGGACTTGCGCACCTCGCGTGGCGAACCCACTGGCGCCATGCGCGGGGTTTTATCGATGTTGCGCCGTTTGCTTGCGGATAGCAAGCCGCAATATTTCGCGGTGGTATTCGATGCGCCTGGGAAGACCTTTCGAGACGTTTGGTATCCCGAGTACAAGGCCCATCGGCCGCCCATGCCACCAGAACTCGCGGCGCAGATCGCGCCACTACACGAATTGATCCGCGCCCATGGTTGGCCGCTCTTGGTGGTGGAGGGCGTCGAGGCTGACGACGTGATCGGCACGCTTGCTGGTGAGGCCCAGGCCGCTGGCATGCGCTGCCTCATTTCCAGTGGCGACAAGGATCTCGCCCAACTGGTCACACCGCAGATCACCGTGGTGAACACGATGAGCAACGAAACGCTCGATGAGGCGGGCGTGCTGGCCAAGTTCGGCGTGCGCCCCGAGCAGATGCTCGACTATCTCACGCTCATCGGCGACAGCGTGGACAACGTTCCCGGTGTTGCCAAAGTGGGTCCCAAAACGGCGGTCAAGTGGCTTGCCCAATATGGCAATCTCCAAACGATCGTGCTCCACGCCGACGACATCGGTGGCGTGGTCGGTGAGAATTTGCGGGCGAGCCTCGACTGGTTGCCCCAAGCCCAGCGGCTGCTGCAAGTGAAGACCGATTGCGCGTTGCCGGTGCGTGCCGTCGATCTCGTGACCGCGCCGGTGCAGGACGAGACGCTGCTGCCGCTTTTGCAGCGCTTCGAGTTCAAGACCTTCGCGCAAGAATTCGCCGGCCGGGCGCCGCGCGCGGCCGCCGCGGGCGCGCCGGTGGATCTGCCGCCCTCCGCGGCAGTGAGCACGCGCGATTATCGCGCCATTCTCGACGAACATGCCCTGGGGCGCTTGGTTGCCGATCTCGAAGGCCAGGAGTTGGTTTGCTTCGATACCGAAACCACTGGCCTGGAGCCGCTGCGCGCGCGGCTGGTGGGCCTGTCGTTCTCCTGGCGGCCGGGAGAGGCCTGCTACTTGCCGCTAGGCCATGACTACGCCGGCGCGCCGCGGCAAATCGAGATCGAACATGCGCTGGCGCGCTTAAAACACTGGTTCGAGAACCCGGCCAAGAAGAAGCTTGCTCAGAACGGCAAGTTCGACCAGCACATCCTCATGAACCATGGTGTGGCGGTGCGTGGCATCGTGCACGACACGCTGCTACAGTCCTATGTGCTGGAGAGCCACAAGCCCCACGACATGGACAGCCTCGCTCTGCGCCATCTGGGTGTGAAGACCATCAGCTACGCCGATGTGTGCGGAAAAGGGGCGAGCCAAATCGGCTTCGAGCAGGTCGCGGTCGATCGCGCCACCGAATACTCGGCGGAAGATGCCGACATCACCTTGCAGTTGCATCATGCGCTTTGGCCGCGCATCGACCGCGACGACAAGCTCAAGCGCGTCTATGAGACCATCGAGATGCCGACGCGAGAGGTACTTTTCATCATGGAGCGCCATGGTGTGCTGCTCGACATCGCTTTGCTTGCCAAGCAAAGCCAGGAGTTGGGGGAGCGCATCATCGAATTGGAAGCACGCGCGCACCAGTTGGCCGGGCAACCCTTCAACCTCGGTTCACCCAAACAGATTCAGGAGATCCTGTTCAATCGCCTGGGCTTGCCGGTAAAGAAAAAAACGCCCACCGGCCAACCCTCCACCGACGAAGACGTGTTGCAAGAGCTGGCGGCGGATTTTCCCTTGCCCAAACTGCTGCTGGAGCATCGCGGCTTTGCCAAGTTGAAGTCCACTTACACCGATAGGCTCCCGCAGATGGTGAATCCGCGCACCGGGCGCGTGCACACCCACTTCGCGCAAGCCACCGCGGTCACCGGGCGCTTGGCCAGTTCCGACCCCAACTTGCAGAATATCCCGGTGCGCACGCCGGAGGGCCGGCGCATCCGTGAGGCATTCATCGCGCCAGCGGGCAGCGAAATCGTGTCCGCCGATTATTCGCAGATCGAATTGCGCATCATGGCGCATCTGTCGGGAGACGCCAATTTGCGCCAGGCCTTCCACGAAGGCGCCGACATTCACCGCGCCACCGCCGCGGAAATTTTTGGCGTGCCGCTGGCCGAGGTGACGCCTGAGCAGCGCCGCTACACCAAGGCGATCAACTTCGGGCTGATCTATGGCATGTCCGCCTTTGGCCTGGCGGCCCAGCTCAATATCGATCGCGCCGCCGCGCAGGCGTATATCGACCGCTATTTCGCGCGCTATCCCGGCGTGGCCCAGTACATGCAACAGACCCGCGTACTGGCGCGCGCCCAGGGCTATGTCGAGACGGTTTTCGGGCGCCGGCTGTGGATTCCCGACATCAATGCCGGTGGCGGCCCGCGGCGTCAGGGCGCGGAGCGCGCCGCGATCAACGCGCCCATGCAAGGCACCGCCGCGGACTTGGTCAAACTGGCCATGATTCGCGTCCAGCAATGGCTCGAACGCGAGCAACTGGGCACGCGGCTGCTCTTGCAAGTGCACGACGAACTGGTGCTGGAAGTGCCGCACGCCGAACTGCGCCACGTGCAGGGCACCCTGCCGCGACTGATGACCGAAGTGGCCAAGCTCGAGGTGCCCTTGCTGGTCGAAGTGGGCAGCGGCCCGAATTGGGAGAAAGCGCATTGAGCCGTCGGTGGTGCGCTGCCCGTGGGGATGCGTGAGGTGATGCCGCCGGTCGCGCCGGCGATCCAAGAGGTCCGGACGCGCCGGGTGGCGCTTGGATGCCGGACTCCCCGCGAGTCGGAACGGCGATGAGCGAAAACGCGGTTGTTCGTCCGGTCGTCTATTTCAAAATGGTCGCCGTCGCCTTGTGCTGGGGCGGGACCTTCATCGCCGGACGCGTCTTGGCCTTGGCGGTGCCACCTTTGGTTGCCGCGGCGGGGCGCTTCGTCGTGGCGGCGGCCTTGCTGGTGCTGCTCGCCTGGCAGCGCGAAGGCGGTTTGCCCCGCCTGTCGGGTCGGCAGCTGCTGGCGACACTATTGCTGGGCGCGACCGGCGTGTTCCTCTACAACCTCTTTTTCTTCGGCGCCCTGGCGCGCTTGCCGGCCAGTCGCACGGCGCTGATCATCGCCTTGAATCCCATCGTGACCGCGTTGGCGATGGCGCTCCTGCTGGGTGAGCGCTTGGGGCTGACGCGCTGGGCCGGCGTGCTGCTGGCACTGTGCGGCAGTGCCGTGGTCATCACCCGCGGTGATCTCGGGGCGGCGCTGAGCGAATCTATAGGCGCGGGCGAACTGTTGATGTTCGGCGGCGTCTGCTCCTGGGCCGCCTACACCATCGTCGGCCGGCGCGCGCTGCAGGGCTTGAGTCCGATTGCCGCCACCACCTATGCCGCGCTCTGGGGCGGCTTGCTGCTGTGTTTCGGCGCCGCCTGGCAATGGACCGATTTGCGCCCCGAAACCTTGGGGCTCGCCAGCGCGCTGGCCATCGGCTACTTGGCTCTCTTCGGCACGGTGCTCGGTTTCGTGTGGTATTACGAAGGCGTCAAGGCGCTGGGGCCGGCGCGTGCGGCGGTTTTCAACAACCTCGTGCCGGTGTTCGGCGTTGCCTTGGCGGCGCTGTTGCTGGGCGAGGAGATTCTGGTCTCTATGTTGCTGGGTGGCGCGCTGGTGATCGCCGGCGTGATGCTCACCAACCGCTGAGCGCCCATGCAAACTTCCACTTCCGTGGGTGGCGATTTGCGCGCACGCCGAGGCCTCGTGCGCTTGAGCCATGCGTGATCTGACCCAAGGTTCCGTGCTGCGCCACATCGTCGCGATGGCGCTGCCCATCGGTGCCAGCATCCTGGTGCAGACGCTCTATTACCTCGTGGACATTTACTTCGTCGCCGGCTTGGGCGCGGCGGCGCTGGCGGGGGTGAGCGCCGCCGGCAACGCCATGTTCGTGATCATCGGTTTGTCACAGATGCTCAGCGTCGGCGCGGTAACGTTGATCGCCCACGCGGTCGGTCGCAAGGAACGCGCCCGGGCGAATCTGGTCTTCAATCAAGCCATGTCGCTGGCAGCGTTGTGCGGGACCGCCACGTTTTTGGGAATCATGCTGTTGGCCCCGGCGTATTTGCAGAGCCTCAGCGACGATCCCGAGGTCGTGGCCGCTGGCGTGGCCTACCTGCGCTGGTTTGCTCCGGGCATGGCCTTGCAGTACGCCCTCGTGGTCATGGGGGCGGCCTTGCGCGGCACGGGCGTGGTCAAGCCGGCGATGCTGGCGCAAATGTTCACCGTGCTGGTGAACATCGTGCTCGCACCGGTGCTCATCGCCGGCTGGGGCACCGGCTGGCCGCTGGGTGCGGCGGGCGCGGGGCTCGCCAGCACCCTCGCGGTGCTCGCCGGCGTGGTGTTGATCACGCGCTATTTCCTGAAGCTGGAGCGTTACGTGGGTTTCGATGCCGCGCTTTTTCGGCTGCGCGCGAGCGTTTGCAAGAGCCTGTTGGCGATCGGCGTCCCGGCCGGCGGCGAGTTCCTGTTTCTTTTTGTTTTCATCGCGGTGATCTATTTCGTCGTCAATCCCTTCGGCGCCGCGGCGCAAGCCGGCTTTGGCCTGGGCTCGCGCATCATGCAGTCGATCTTCCTGCCGGCCATGGCGATTTCTTTTGCTCTGCCCGCCATTGCCGGGCAGAACTTCGGCGCCGGACGCGTGCAGCGGGTGCGCGAGTCCTGGCGCGTCGCGTTGCGCCTGGAAGTCGCCATCATGTTGTTGTTGACCCTCCTGTGCCAAATCAGCCCGGAGTGGCTGATCGCTTGTTTCAGCGACGAGGCGCCGGTGGTCGCCGTGGGCGCGCAGTTCCTGCGCATCATTTCCTGGAACTTCGCGGCCATGGGCGTGGTGTTCGCTAGTTCGGGCATGTTCCAGGCGCTGGGCAACACCTGGCCGGGGCTTTTCAGCATGGGTCTGCGGCTCTTGACCTTTGCCCTGCCGAGTTTGTGGCTGGCGCAGAGACCTGGCTTCGAACTGGTGGAGGTGTGGTACCTCTCCGTGGCCTCGGTGCTGCTGCAAGCCGCGACCAGCTACGGGCTGGTGCGCCGCGAACTGGCGAGGCGCTTGCCGACGAAAACCGCAGACCCCGGCGCCAGCGCAGCTTGAGCGATCAGCCGAAGAGCCAAACGGCGCCGCCGCCGGCCAGCATCACCACAAGGCCGGCACCCCAACCGAGCCATTGCCAGACACTGCGGCGAGTGACCCAGGGCAAGTGGGCGGCGGCCGCTCCAAGCAGAAGACCCAGGATCAGGGCGAGTGCCAGGCTTGTCCACCAGATCGCCATCGGCCAGTTTTGCCAGGCGCCAAAACTGCGCGCCAGCGACAACAGGAAGAGGGCCGCTACGTAAATCGTGAGTACCGCAAGGCGATCCAAATTGGAGTCCGAGGCCCGGGTGAACTTCCGCGCTAGTTGGGCCAGACGCGAAGGTGCATTTTCGGGCGCGCTCGCGGCCGGCGGGGCGAGCAAGCGCCGCCGCGCACTCCACAGGAGCAACGGCGCGAGCAGGGTGAACAACCAGGTACTCAGGTGCGTCGCCAAAGGGGGTGCCGCTGATGCGACCGGCTTGTCGAAGAGCAAATGCCAGCCCATGTCATCGACGCTTTGCGCCGTATTGGACAAGATCAACACGCCGCTTCGCCGCGCCGGTTCGAAACCGAGGAAGCTGCGAAATCCCCCCGTTCCGCCGTTGTGCCACCAGGCCTGCCGCCCCAAATGCGTGTCGACAAACCAGCCCAGCCCCATGGTGTGGCGCGTCTGCGGGGGCGCTACCTGAATGGCCTGTGCAAGCATCGCGCCTGGGGCGCTCAGATCGATTTGTGCGGCGAGATATCGGCTCAGATCCTGGGCGTTGGACCAAATGCCCCCGGCGGGCGCATACGCGTCGAGATCCCAACGCGAGGTGCTGCGGAAATTGGGTTTATGTCCCTGGGCCATCAGGTGCTCACGGGCGAGCGGGGCGTGCACCTGCGTATTGCGCATTTCCAGTGGTCGCAGAATACGCTCTTCGACCAGGTTAGCGTAGTCGGCACCCAGTCTTCGCGCCAAGCCTTGGCCCAGCACGGCGACGGCGAAATTGGAGTAGAGCTGCGTTTGTTTGTTGGCCTCGGCGTTGTTGAGCAGGCTGCCGTCGCCGAGCAATTCCCAAAGGTCCGCCACTGGAGTGCCCTGGTAGGGGTTGTTGAAATGAAAAAGAATCCGCTTCGCACCCTCCGGGGTGAGTGGAAGGGCGGGCAGCCCGCTGTGATGCGTCGTAAGCTCCTTCAGTTGCACCTTGGCCAGTTGCGGACTGCCGAAGGCGAGGTCGGGAAGGAGGTTGCCCAAGGTATCGTCTAGTTTCGCTTCGCCCCGCTCGATGGCCGTCGCCAAAAGGCTGGCGGTGAAGGTCTTGGTGATGGAACCGATTTCAAACAGGGTGAGATCGTCGATTTGCGGTCGAGCGCCGTTGCCGCTGGTTCCCGCACTCACCCAGCCGCTGCCCTCGGGGCTGACCCAGGCAATGACCAGACCCCGTGACCGACCTTCGCGCACCGCCGTCTGGGCCAGCGCATCGGCTCTTTCCTGCCAGCCCTCCGCAAACACCGAATTTGCAGCGGTGATGTTGATGAGAGCCAGGAGAAATGCCATGACGCGGTCGCGTCGGCCGCATCGGCTGGAAATCAGTTGCATTGTGCCTGGACATCGTTTGGGCGCTCGTTTGTCGGCTCGTGGGGGGGGCCTGGTATCCACTGTCACGTGGCGCTCCTCGATGCGGTGCAGGCGCGCAGCGGACAACTTGGAGAGGATTCTTTTGAGGACAACGGCGCAGGCAACGAAAGTCTCGCGAGAATCATAGAGATCAATGCCCAAGCCGGCAAGCGTTCAACGGAGGCGGCGCCTGGGGGCGCGGGTGTATCATGGGCCATCGTCATCGCCATCGCCGAGGTGCCATTGCCATGTTCATGCATGTTCGAAGCTTATTGGCGGCGGCCCTGCTGCTTGTGGGGCAATCGGCCGTGAGTAAGGAATTGGATCTGAAAGAAGTCGGTCAGCTGTCTGAAGCGCAAGTGGTGGCGCGCCTGCCGGACTCGCATCCCACGCTGCTCTACGCTTTCGCGGGAAGATTGTTCAGCGCCGGGCGAAAAGATGAGGGCGTGATGTGGTTCTATGTCGGCCAACTGCGTTATCGCTATTTTCTCCGAGCGAACCCAGGCCTGCCGCCTGATGGTGATCCGGCCATCATGGCATCGCTCAACGCAACCCTGGGGCAAACCATCAACGAATGGGCCGGTGGTTCGCCAAGCGGATGGGCGCGTGCCATCGACCAGGCGCTGGATTGGGATGAACGCCATCCCAATGCCCTGACGCCGAAACAACGACACGCAGCCGCGCGCCAGGAAGTCCGCGCGGGCCTGGTCAAGATGCGCGACCAAGTTCTTGCTCAAGCCGCGGACATTCGCGCCCAACGCGCCAGCCGAGGGCTGGAGAACCGCTGAAGGTGATGTGAAGCGGATGTCCGGTGCAGCACTCAATCCGCACCTGCCGAGAAGAACCCTGCTGACCGGGCCACCCGCCTTGTCGGGCTGCGTTCCCCGAGCCTTGCCGTGGATTTTCGTTTCGATCCTGAGTTGTTGAGCGCGCTGCAAAGCGCACGCCGCCTGGTGGTGTTCACTGGCGCCGGCGTTTCCGCGGAAAGCGGCATCGCTACTTTTCGTGATGCGCTGACCGGCCTATGGACTCATTTTCGGGCTGAGGACTTGGCCACACCCGAAGGATTTCGCCGCGATCCGGCGCTGGTCTGGGGCTGGTATGAAGCGCGTCGTGCGCAAGTTCTGCGTGCGCAGCCAAACCCGGGGCATCGGGCGATTGCGCACTTGGAACGACACTTGCCGCAGATTACCGTGGTCACCCAGAACGTCGACGATTTGCACGAGCGTGCCGGCAGCAGTGGCGTCTTGCACCTGCACGGCAGCTTGCACGCGCCGCGTTGCCTCGAGTGCGGCGCGCCGCATGATCCGCCCGCCTTGCCCCCGGGAGTGCCGCCCGAAGAAGGGCGCCTCGCGCCGCCGCGCTGCGTGCATTGCGGTGGCATGATTCGGCCCGGCGTTGTTCGGTTCGGCGAAATGTTGCCCGCGCGCAAACTGGGTGAGGCGCAAAAAGCCGCGCTGGCCGCGGACTTTCTGCTCTGCGTGGGCACCTCCGGCGTGGTTTGGCCGGCCGCGGGTCTGCCGGGTTTGGCGCGTGAGTCGGGTGCTACCGTGGCTCAGGTCAACGCCGACGTTTCGGAGCTCGACGCCATTTGCCAACACAATCTGCGCGGCCCTGCAGGCGAAGTCCTCCCTCTGCTGCTCAACGCGGCGTTTTCGGGGCGAGACTCACAGACCTAGTTTTTCCACCCAATCGAGGGCTTCGAGGTGGGCGTTGTTGAGTTGCTGTGCGCTGACACCCAGAAGGCTGGCCAGTTCGCTCACCTCCCTCAGTTCAGGATCTTCGCAGGCGATCGCCAGCTGCAAGAAGGGCGCAAAAAGACCGGCGCTGTGCAGCAGGGCGTCGTTGACGGCTTCGGGCAGATTGAGCTGATCGAGGACCGCGTCCATGGGCATTTCGAGGATGGCGTCGAGCATGGAGAAGACGCCGACGACATAGAGATTGTCGCGCTCCGCCGGGGCGACCACTTTCTCGCCGAGGAGCTCCATGAGACGGCCGCGAGTCACGGCGGTCTTGATCAGCGCCGGGGCGACTCGGCCGCTCTTGTCGGCGGTGAGCAAGAGTAGCGTCAGCCAGCGGTAGAGTTTCTGATAGCCGAGTATGGCGACAGCATGACGGAAGGACTGGATTTCGCAGGAAAGCCCGAAGCCCGCGGAATTGATGTAGCGCAGCAGCTTGTAAGACAGGGTCATGTCGCGCTTCAAGGCGGTCTCGATTTCCGCGACTTCGGCGCCGTTGCGTACCAAGTTTAGTAGGTGGAAAATGCTGGCGAAGCTCGGTGCGATCACCTTGGCCTTGACGGTTTCCGGCTTGGCAAAATAGAAGCCCTGGAAAAAATCGAAATTGGCGTCTTTGCAGAACTTGAACTCCGCCTGACTTTCGAGTTTCTTGGCGACTTTCTTGACTGGAAAGCGCTGTAGGGCCTTGGCTAGTTGGGCGCAACGCTCCAGACCGTGGGCGCGCAGGTCGAGCTTGACGTAGTTCGCCACCGGCAGGTACGCGGCCTGGTGTGGCGTAGCGTCGAAGTCGTCGAGAGCGATGCCGTAACCTTCCTCGCGCAAGGCTTTGACGCGCGGCAAGAGATCGGAGGTTCCCTGCACCGAGAGCTGGAGTTCGAGAACCACGCCCGCGGGCTGGAGCAACGCGAGATAATTTCCGGCGATCAGCTCCTTGTCGACATTGATGAAGGCGATCTTGTTGCCAACCAGGCATTCACGTCCCATGTTGGTGAATGTGTTCACCAGCACATTGGCGTCGGCGCTCATCGCATCATCGATGTTTGCCGATTCGGCTTCGGCGGAGCCGCGGAAAAGCATTTCGTAGCCGATGATGGCTTGATTGCGGTCGACGATGGGCTGGCGCCCGATGAAGGCGTTGGCTTCTGCGGTCATGATGGCATCGAGTGAGGGCGCAAAGACACATAACGGCAGCAACCGAGCAAACCTTGATATTGCGGCGACTCGGAAAGTGCGGACAGCGCCGCGCTCTCAGGGTTTTGCTTGCCGAAGACCCAACCAGTGCGCCTAGCGGTCGACATAGATATCGCGGTAGCCGGCATAAATGGAACCCAGGATCACCGGACTCAGTACCAGCCAGCCAAGGAGAAAGGGAATGCTCGCTACCACGGCGAGCACCAGGCCAAGCAGGCCATAAAGGAAGAATGCGGCGAAGTTGGCAAGGCAGACCTTGAAACTCGAACGCAGCGCCGCGAGCGGTTCGATGTCGTGGAACACCACCAGAGCCGGTGCAAACCAGAAAGCCATGGCCAAGGGGATTAGGAGCAGCAGGAAAACCAACACCGCGACGAGAAACCCGGCGATGAGCCCCCCAGCGCCGGCAAGGACATCGACCGGCTCGCCGCTGAGCAGGTCGGGGAGATTCGGCACTCCGAACCCCACCAGAGCGACCACGAAGACGATCAGCAGTATGGCGATGGTGCCGACCAAATACAGTAGGCCGAGGGTCAATAGTGGGCCCGCCTTCGCGCTGAAACCGCCAAAAAGATGCGATAGCTCCAGCGGTTCGCCTTGTTTGAGTGCCGCGCAACCGAGCATGATGCCAGCCAGGAGCACCGGTGATATGAGGCTCATCGCGATTTGTCCCAGTGGCACGACGCTCAGACCCAAAGACAGCCCGATCAGGATGATGGTGAAAAGTATCCACATGCCTGGCGCTTCTTTGAAGAAGCCCCATCCGCTGCTGAGCCAAGCAACGCCATTGCCGGCTGGCACTTTGCGGCCCTCGGGGCGAAAGCCGGGGCTCTGTGGCGCGGGCGGCCCGCTTTGGGGAAAACTTGGCGGGGCGTAGGGATTCTCACCGCCGGACGGGTTTGGGACGCTGTTTGGCGTAGATTCGGTCATGGCGTGAGACTCCCGAAAGTGGGGGCTAGTGGTGGCTATTCTACGAGGCCTGATGCGGGCGTGCCAGCAAGTCAGCAGGCACATGGGCAGCCGGATGCAACCCTGGAGGTGCTTGAGCCCGGCGCATTGGTGCCCTGCCCCGAACTTTTTGCCGCCCAGCCACTGGCCAAGCGCGGGGTGCTGCCCGCGCAGGTGTCGCCCGGATCAAGTGCAATCAAATCGTCCATGTGCAGTACCTTGGCATAGCGGCTCTTGTCCGCCTCTTTCTAAGGCCCTCCAGGCGAAGGCGCCAGCGCGGCCAAACTCTTGCCGAAACAAGCCAATGCGCGCAGCGCGAAATAAATCGCTTCCGTTGCCACCATACGCAGCGGTTCATCCACCCAGGCGCCGCGACCGGGCAAGTGTTCGAATTGAGCGAGCGCCAGATCGTCCGGACCCAGCGCCGGAAGTGGCACGAAGGCGGTTAGCGCCAAGATCGCCACTAACAGCGCGCCAGGATCGCCAAGGCGCGCGGGGGCAAGCCACAGTGCCCAGGCATAAGGGGCGGCGAGGGTGAACTGCGCGGCTGCTGCAAAGGGAATGATGGCGCTCATGGCGCCGGTGACCGCCTCCGTTCGTGGGACGGTTGGGGCATCCTTGGACATGCTTGCAACTACACCGAATCGGACTTGGCACGCTTGCGCGCGAAACCAAAAAGTATCACCGCCAAAAAAGTGAGGGCGATTAGCGGGATGGCGAGCTGGTTGAGCATGTGCCAGCCGGAACTTGTAACCACCACGCCGGAGGTGAACGAAGAGGCGGCCATCACCAGGAATATCAAGAAGTCGTTGAAACCTTGCGTCTTGGCCTTGTCCGCCGGGAGATAGGCTTCAGTGAGCAAGGTCGTGCCGCCGACGAAAAGGAAGTTCCAGCCCACGCCCAGCAGCAAGAGCGCCCACCAGAAGTGCATGAGTGTCTGGCCGGACAGCGCAATGCCCAGGCAGACCGCCATTGCGCCTACACCCGAGAAGAGTACGGGCAAGACACCCAGGCGGGTGATCAGCCAGCCGGTGACGAAGGAGGGCGCGAACATGCCGATCACGTGCCACTGCAAGACAAAGGCCGCGTCACCGAAGCCCAGGCCGCAGAATTCCATGGCCAGCGGCGTGGCGCTCATCAGGAGGTTCATCACCCCGTAGCCTACGGTGGCGGCCAGTACCGCTACCAGAAAGGTCGGCTGCCGGGCAATTTCGCCCAAAGAACGCGCTGGTCCATGGGCTTCCTCGTCACTGGGCTTTGGAAAGCGCAGACTCGCGGCAATCAGCATGGCCAGCATCGCAAGGCCCACCAAGGATGCATAAGAAGCGAGGAAGCGCGTCGCGGAGAGGTCAAGAGTCTGGCGTCCCAGCCAGGGCCCGACAAATCCACCGACGATGCCGCCGGCGAGCGTGAGCGAGATGGCGCGGGACTTGAAATCCGGTGGCGCGACTTCCGCGGCGGCGAAGCGCAGATATTGCCCGAAAGCTTGGTAGATCCCCGAACAGAAGGTCGCCGTCAGCAGGAGCGCGAAGCTCTGCATCGCCATTGCCAAGGCACCCAGCAGTCCCCCGGTCATGCCGGCTGCGGCGCCGAGCATGAAACCGGCGCGCCGGCCGTGGAGCTTCATGAAATGCGAAGCCGGTAAGGTGCTCAGTGCCGACCCCAATACGTAGGTGACGATCGGTAGCGTGGCGAAGCGCTTGTCGCCGGCAAGGGCGAAACCAGCCAGGCCATTGACCGCCACCAAGAGCACTCCATTGGTGAGCAGCAGTGCCTGGGCGGTGGCAAGCAGGGCGACGGCGCGGCGGGCGGAAATCATGGGCGGCATTGCAGCATGGAAGCGGGCAACTGCGCAAGCCGGTGCGCGGCAGTTTCGCGTCGCCGGATTATTCAATACACTCGCGAGGAGAGGAAACCGTGCTCAACCTGGATATAGCCGGTGCATCACTGAGCTTGCTGCGGCGCGCGCTGTATGCGTGGATTCGTGTGAGCGTGCAGCCCGAGCCGCCGAGTGCGCTGGGCTTGAATCCGGCGCAGCCCGTCTGTTACGTGCTCCACGGCCGCCACCTTTCGAATCTCCTGGTGCTTTTCGAGGAGACGCGCCGCGCCGGACTGCCGGCGCCGCGCGCGCCGATTGCGCTTGGAAATCAGAGCCTGCCGCGAAGCTTCTTTGTCCTGGAGCGCAGCAGCACCATGGCCGGAGCGCCGCATAATCGCTTCAAGCTCTCGCCGGTGCTCTGCGGCTTGGTCGATGCCTTGGTCGCAGAGCCCAGTGCCGATGCGCAAATCGTGCCGGTGAACGTGTTCTGGGGGCGTGCCCCGGACAAGCAGCAGTCAGTCCTCAAGGCGCTTGTTGCAGAAGCCTGGCGAACGCCCGGGGTGTTTCGCCAAGGCCTCGCCATCCTGTTACATGGCCGGCAGGTGCTGGTGCGCTTCAGCACGCCATTTTCCCTGCGCGAACTGCTTGCCGGAGAAGTGGACGCGCGGCGGGGTGAGCGCAAACTCGCGCGCATCCTGCGCGTGCATTTTCGCCGGCAGCGCGAGATGGCGATCGGACCCGATCTTTCGCACCGCAACACCGTAATCGACGCACTGCTTGAAGCACCGGCCGTCGGCGCGGCCATCGCCGCCGAGGCGGCCCAGCGGGGGATCGCCGAGCGCGCCGCGGTGGCCAGAGCTCGGCGCTTCGCCTTGGAGATCGCCTCCGACTACAGTTACGGCGTGGTGCGGGCTTTCGAGATCTTTCTCACCTGGCTCTGGACCCAGCTCTACGACGGTGTCGAGGTGAGCAACTTCGACGCCCTACTCAAGATCGCGCCCGGGCAAGGTATCGTCTATCTACCCTGTCACCGCAGCCACATCGATTATCTGCTGCTCTCTTATGTGCTTCATCAGCGCGGCCTCACGCCGCCGCACATCGCCGCGGGGGAGAATCTCAATTTGCCGGTCGTGGGCGCACTGCTGCGGCGGGGCGGGGCATTCTTTCTCCGGCGCAGCTTCAAGGGGGAACCGCTGTATGCGGCGGTCTTCCACGAGTATTTGCATCTCATGTTGGCACGCGGATTTCCAGTCGAGTATTTCATCGAAGGCGGACGCAGCCGTAACGGTCGTACTCTGGCGCCCAAGGCGGGGCTGCTGGGCATGACCGTGCGCAGTTTCCTGCGCGCGCACACGCGGCCGCTAATACTGGTGCCGGTTTACTTGGGCTATGAGAAATTGCTCGAAGGCAGGGATTTCGTCGAGGAGCTTCAGGGAAAGCCCAAGGAACGAGAATCGATCTGGGGCCTGCTGAGCGCGTGGCGTCTGTTGCGCGGCCGCTACGGCAAAGTGCACGTCAATTTTGGTGAACCGCTGTGCTTGAATGACCTTCTCGACCAGCGGGTTCCAGATTGGCGCAGCGCCCAGGATTTGCGTGCTCCCTGGGTTCGAGAAATCATCGACAAGGTCAGCGAGACGCTGGCGGAGCGCATCAACAGCGCCGCCGTGGCGACACCGGTCAACTTAGTGGCCGTGAGCCTGCTGCTCACGCCGAAACAAACCGCCGACGAGCAGGCTCTGACGCAACAGATTGCGCTCTGCCAAGATTTGCTGCGGCGCCTGCCCTATTCGCCGCAAGCGCGCGTTTCCAGCCTGGAGCCGGGAGAAATTTTGGCTGAGGTGGGGCGACTGGGGTTCATCGAGCGCTTCGATCACCCCTTGGGCGCGCTTTGGCGAGTCAAGGCGGGAATGGCGCCACAGCTCGCCTATTTCCGCAACAATGTAACGCATCTGTTGGCTCTACCGTCGCTGCTGGCCTGCCTGCTGGCACGCAACCGCCGCTTGGAGTTGGCGCGGGGGCGCGAAGTCTTTGCGGGGCTGCAGGCGATACTGCGCGCGGAATTGTACTTGCGTGGCACTCCCGAGGAGGCCGCTGGCGGATTCGGGGCACTGATCGCGGTGCTGGCGGATATGGCTTTGGTTCGCCAACGCGAGGGCAGCGGCCGACTCGCCGCTCCCGACGCGAACACGCCCGCCTTTGCCCAACTGCGCTGGCTGGGAGAGATCATTCGCCCGACGCTGGAGCGGTATTTCCTGACGCTGTCCTTGCTGCAACGTCATGGCCCCGGCGTGCTCACGCGAAAGGGACTCGAGGAGGCGAGCCACTTGCTTTCGCAGCGCCTGGCCTTGCTCTATGCGTTCAATACGCCGGAGTTCTCCGAGCGCTATCTGTTCTCCGGATTCGTCAGCACCCTGCTCGACGTTTCTTGGCTGCGCGAGGACGAGGCTGGAAAGCTATGCTTCGACGAGCGCATCGCGACCCCGGTGCAACATGCCGCGCTGGTACTGCCCGTCGAGGCACGGGAAACGATTCGCCGCATGGCGGGTTCCTAGCGGGGTGTCTGCGGCAAGCTCGGTCAACAGCGCCGGCGACGCTTTCGCCGGGGCGGGTGGAGAAAGGGGGTGATACCCACCAAGCGAACGAGTCCCGCGTACTCGCCATCTTTCTTGGCTTGCCGCGCATCGCCATGGAGCGCGGCCCGGCGCGCCAGCACCTTGCCGGTCTGCGGCGCGACCAACGCTTCGCCCCAAATTCCCCGGGGCCGCTGGCTGCTCCGGGCAAACCGGATCGAGCAACCGGCAAGCTGCGGAGCGAAGCCCCAGGAGCCGCGTGGAGAAAGCGGCGTATTCCTTCGTTGACGGGCCTATTTTCGATCATCGCGCCCATTCTTCCGGCTGGGCGGTTGCCGCCCACCTGCACGCGGTATAGGCAGCGAAGGCGCGAGTCGCTATGATAACGTCATCGGTGCCCGCCAGCGCGCGGGCGAGGGTGAGGGGAGAAGAACGATGGCTCAAGAGAAGCCTGCAACGAACGCAGCGAAGGCGGTGCCCAAATCGAGCGATTGGCTGGTCTGGGGATTGATTATCGGTTCCGTTGCGATATTGCTGGTCGCGCATTTGGCCTTTGCGCGCTTGGCCAAATCGGCCCTTGGCCCGCAAAGCGTGGCGTCTGGGTTCGGTTCGGTTTGGGTTTTCACGCAAGGCAGCTTGTGGCGCCTCAACGGTCAGGGTGCGACGCAGGCGCGGTTCCATGGGCAGCGCAACGGCTTGGGCAAGGTGGTGAGCCAGATGGCCGCCTTTGGATCCCATCGCGTCTTCCTGCGCGATGCTGATGCCCGTTCGTGGCGCGACTGCACGGCAGGGGAAAGTGGTGTCGCGCTGGCGTGTACGCCCGTTTTCAGCGGCGACTTCTCGGGGCGCAACGCCGCAGAGGGCGCCATTGCCGTAGCGCCGGACGGACAGCGCTGGGTTTTTGTCGATTTCACTGCCGGGGAGTTGTTGCTCTTCGATCGCGACCAGCGGTTGATTGCGCTGGGCAAGGGCCTGCGGAGTCCGGAAGGGGGTTCCGCGACATGGCTGGGCCCGCAAGAACTGGGCGTGATCGCCTCGGACCAGGCGGCGCTCCATGCCACTGAAATCGCCGGCGACAAGTTTGGGCCCTTGCAGCTGCGCTGGAACTTAGCGGTGAACGACCAGCAGTCCAAGGGTCATATCTGGTCGGCTGCCTGGGGGGCGGAACGGCGCTCCTGGTATCTCGCCTACTCGGAGTCGCGCCGCGCCAAGCGAGCACTCTGGAAAGCGGATCGAGAGGGCCGGCGGATCGAGGTCATATCCTTGGGAGAAGGTGAGCCCGCCGAGATCGCCAATCTGGACAAGGAAACCGTACTCGTGCCGGATGTCGTGCGCGGGCAGGTGCATCAGGTCGTCTCCTGGGCCAACGACCGCGTCAGCGAGTTCGGCGATGCTGATTTTCGCGAGGCGCTCGCCCGTGGCCGTGAGCGCTATTCCTGGTTCGACCCGCTGCAGAACCTTGCCTTGGGTGCGCTGATCGTGGTGCCCCTGAGCCTCGCCCTGCTTCTGGCTTTTCGCGAGAGCCAGCGCCGCGCCAAGTTGCAGAGTGAACCGGCTGACCTGCCTGCGCTCGAGGAGGACGCCGAGTTCTGGTTTACCCCCGATGAGAGGCAGGTGGCGTTGCGCCACGGTTTAGTGCTGGCGGGAAGCCTCGCCGTTGCCGCTATCCTGATCATGCAGTTTCGGGTCTTTGGCGGCGTATTCAGCGCGGGGCCTTATCTACTGGGGATAGTGACCAGCCTTCTGGTTCTCGGAGTGCTCCTTGCTGGCGGGCTCTTCTGGTGGCGCCAGCGCGAACTGGGCCCGCCCGGGCTGGCGGTCAAAGGTGAGGAGGTTCTGTTCGATCCGGGCGATGGCAAGATCGAGCAGCATCTGCGCGAAGCAATGCTCACCGACGGGCGGCGCCTGCTGGTTGGCAAACACCTTTTCTGGTTACGTCAAGAGGGTTTTGGCATCGGCCCCGAATGGAACGCGGCCGAATTGCAGGCCTATCTGGTGAAGGACCTGCCGCGTTCCACCTATCGGAGCGTCTTTAGACTGCAATGGCTGTATTTCCAGCGCAACCCGGTGGTCTTCTGGATCACTTTCCTGCCGATCGTCCTGGCTCTGATTCTCCTCGTCGCGCTGGTGCTCATGGGCAGATAGCCGGTCACGCCGCGGTCATGATTTTGCGCAAGCACGGGGCGAGGCATTTGTGCTAAGTTGCCAGTGTGTCCTACGAGCCCGACAGTCTTGCCGCGCGGGTGCGCGCGTGCTGTGCCCGGCGCGGTTGCCACCCCACTGAACTGCTGCAAGTCCTGATCGAGATTCAGGAGGCGGAGGGCTGGCTCGCTCCGCAAGCGATGGCTGTGCTGCAAGCGGAACTGCATCTGCCTCTGAGCAAGATCAAGGCGGTGGCGAGTTTCTATTCCTTTTTGAGCCTCACCCCGCGCGGCCGCTATCGCGTGCTTTTCGCCGACAACATCATCGAGCGTCAGGCCGGCAGCTTGCATCTGGTCGAGCAACTGTGCCGCGAGCTGTGGGTGGAGCGCGGCAAGGTGTCTGAAGACGGTTTGGTGAGTGTCGACCTCACTTCGTGCATAGGCCTCTCCGATCAAGGCCCGGCGGCGCTGGTTAACGGCCGGCCGCTCACCCGGCTCGACGCGGTCAAGGTGAGTGCCATCGCCGCGCTGATTCGCGAGGCGCGGCCGCTTTCCGCCTGGCCGAGCGAGTTCTTCCGGATCGAAGATCGCATCGAACGGCGCGAGTGTTTACTCGCGGCGCCATTTGCACCGGGCGACGCTTTGCGCGCCGCCTTGGCGCGAGGCGCCGAGGCCACGCTGCAGGAAATCGCCGCCAGCGGCCTACGAGGTCGCGGTGGGGCGGGTTTTGCCACCGCCGCCAAATGGTCCGCGGCGCGCGCCGCAGCGGGAGAGGCGCATTATGTGGTGGCCAATGGCGACGAAGGTGAACCCGGCACCTTCAAAGATCGCGTGCTGCTTGCCCAGCATGCGCACCAGCTCTTCGAGGGCATGAGCATTGCCGCTTGGGTGCTGGGCGCGCGCCAAGGGTTTTTGTACCTGCGCGGGGAATATCGCTACTTGCGGCCCGCCTTGGAGCGCGTTCTCGATGAGCGCCGCGCGATAGGCCTCTTGGGACAAAACATCTTGGGGCAAGCCGGCTTCGATTTCGACCTCGTCATTCACTTGGGCGCGGGCGCTTACGTTTGCGGCGAGGAGAGCGCCTTGCTCGAAAGCCTCGAAGGCAAGCGCGGCACGCCGCGGCTGCGCCCGCCTTTTCCAGTGACCCACGGTTACTTGGGGCAACCCACGGTGGTCAACAACGTCGAAACTTTTTGCGCCGCGGCGCAGGTGATCTGGACCGGTGCCGAGCGCTGGAAAGCGCTGGGCACGCCCTTATCGACCGGCACGAAACTGTTGTCGATTTCGGGGGATTGTGCGCGGCCCGGGGTTTATGAAGTGCCCTTGGGCATCAGCGTGGCCGAGGTGCTGGCCGCTTGCGGCGCGCACGACGCGCAGGCGGTGCAAGTGGGCGGGCCCTCGGGGCACACCGTGCCGCGCGCACAGTTCGCGCGCCGCATCGCCTTCGAAGATCTGAGCACCGCGGGCGCTTTCATGGTGTTCGACCAAAGCCGCGATCTCTTCGAAGTGGCGCGCAATTTTGTGCATTTTTTTGCCCATGAAAGCTGCGGCTTCTGCACCCCTTGCCGCGTGGGCACCACCTTGCTGACCAAGCTCATGGACAAGCTGGCCCATGGCCATGGCTCGCCCCAGGATTTTGCCCGCATCGACACTTTGAACCGCGAACTGCAAGCTCTGAGCCATTGCGGCCTGGGGCAATCGGCCTGCCATCCGGTGCTCGACGGTCTGGCGTTTTTTCGTGCCGCTTATGATGCCCGTCTGGCGCATCGCGATTTCGTGCCCGCCTTCGACCTCGACCAGGCGCTCGCCACCGCCCGCGCCATGACCGGGCGCGACGACCCGGCCGCTCATTTGCCGCGCGGTGGCGACGCCCCCGCCGCGCCCACATCATGAGCGCCGAAACCTTCTTGCTCGACGGTGTGGCCGTGGCCTTCACGCCCGGGCAAACGATTTTGCAAGCCGCGCGTGCCGCGGGCCTGTTCATTCCGCATTTGTGTTATCACCCCGCGCTCAAACCCCATGGTTCTTGCCGCGTCTGCATGGTCCAAGTGGAGGGCCGCTTCGCGCCTTCCTGCGCGACACTCGCCCGCGCCGGCTTAACCGTGGCAAGCGAAGTGCCCGAACTGCAAACCCTGCGCCGCAGCTTGGTGGAAATGTTGTTCGTCGAAGGCAACCACTTTTGCCCCTCTTGCGAAAAAAGTGGCGACTGCCAGTTGCAGGCCACGGCTTATCAATTGGGCATGGTGGCGCCGCAGTTCGACTACCTCTATCCCGACCGCGCGGTCGATGCCTCGCACCCCGATTTTTTGCTCGATTTCAACCGCTGCATATTGTGTTCGCTGTGCGTGCGCGCCTCGCGCGATGTCGATGGCAAAAACGTCTTCGGTCTCGCGGCGCGCGGTTTGGCCACTCGCCTCACGGTGAACGCCGCCAGCGGCCGCTTGGGTGACACCGATTTCGCGGTCGGCGATTTTGCCGCGAAGGTGTGCCCGGTAGGCGCCATCCTCAAGAAACGCCAAGGCTTTCAAGTGCCCATCGGCGAGCGCACTTACGATCGGCACACCATCGCCGAAATCGATCAACACGCACCCCCTCGCGATGACTAAGCTCAAAGTCGCCACTGTGTCGCTGGCCGGATGTTTCGGCTGCCACATGTCGCTCTTGGACATCGACGAGCGGCTCTTCGAACTTTTGCCGCACGTGGAATTCGACCGCTCGCCCCTCACCGACCTCAAAACCTGCGGTCCCTGCGATGTCGGCCTGGTGGAAGGCGGCGTGTGCAACGCCGAAAACGTCGAAGTGCTGCGTGCTTTTCGCAAGCAATGCCGCATTCTGGTGGCGGTGGGCGCTTGCGCCATCAACGGCGGCTTGCCCGCGCAACGCAATCATCTCTCACTGGCCGCGGTACTGCACGAAACCTATCAGGCCAGCCCCGGCTTGGCGGCGGGCGGCATTCCCAACGATGCGGAATTGCCCCTGCCGCTCGATCAAGTGCACCCGCTGCATGAAGTGGTGCGCATCGATTATTTCTTGCCCGGCTGCCCGCCTTCGGCTGAGGTCTTCTGGACTTTCTTGAGCGACCTGCTGGCCAAGCGCGAGCCCCAGTTGCCCACGCGCCTCATCCACTATGACTGAAGCTCAGCCCACCCCCGCCGCCGCCAAACCCTTGCGCCGTGTGGCCATCGACCCGGTGTCGCGCGTCGAAGGCCACGGCAAAATCACCCTGCTTTTGGACGACAAGAACCGGGTGCACGAAGCGCGCCTGCACATCGTGGAGTTTCGCGGCTTCGAGCGTTTCATTCAGGGGCGGCCTTATTGGGAAGTGCCGGTGATGGTGCAGCGCCTGTGCGGCATTTGCCCGGTGAGCCATCAACTGGCCGCCGCCAAGGCACTCGATGCCGTGGTGGGTGCACAGCGCCTCACGCCCGCCGCCGAACACCTGCGCCGCCTTTTGCACTACGGGCAGATTTTGCAATCGCACGCTTTGCATTTCTATTACCTTGCGGCACCGGATTTGTTGTTCGGGTTCGAGAGCGATGCGGCACGGCGCAATATCGTCGGCGTCGCCGAAAAGCATCCCGAAGTGGCGCGGCGCGGCGTGCTCTTGCGCAAGTTCGGGCAAGAGGTCATCGCCGCCGTCGCCGGCAAACGCATTCACGGCACCGGCGCCATTCCCGGTGGCGTGAACAAAGCGCTCGCTGGCGAAGACGCGAAAGCGCTGCTCGCCGATATTTACCCCATCATCGGCTGGTGCCGCGAGGCGGTGGGCCTGGTGCGCGATTTGCACTTGGCCAACCCCGCGCTCTACGACAGCTTTGGCGCTTTCCGCGCGCATCTTCTGTCGCTCGTCGGCCCCCAAGGCGAAATGGATTTGTACGACGGCCGCATACGCGTGCGCAACGCCGGCGGCCTCATCGTGATGGACGGGCTCGAACCCGCGCGTTACTTGGACTACCTCGCCGAAGAAGTGAAGCCCTGGAGCTACATGAAGTTCCCTTTCCTCAAGGCGTTGGGCCAGGCGCACGGCTGGTATCGGGTGGGGCCGCTGTCGCGCGTGCAGAATTGCGATTTCATCCCCACCCCCCTCGCCGAAAAGGAGCGGCGCGAATTCATCGACTACGCCGGCGGCGAGCCCCTGCGCGCACCGCTCGCCTACCACTGGGCGCGCATGATCGAAATGTTGCACGCCGCCGAAACCATCAAAGACCTCTTGCAAGATGAAGCGGCCAAGAGCGGCCCGCTCCTCACCGCAGGCCCACGAAAACAAGAAGGCATAGGCGTGATCGAAGCCCCGCGCGGCACGCTGATTCACCATTACCGCGTGGGTGAAGACGACCTCGTCACCTGGTGCAACCTCATCGTCTCCACCACTCACAACAACCAAGCGATGAACGAAGCCCTGCGCGAAGTGGCGCGGCGTTACCTCGACGGCCGCGAACTCACCGAAGGCCTCTTGAATCATCTCGAAGTGGCCGTTCGCGCCTTCGACCCCTGCCTCTCCTGCGCTACCCACGCCCTCGGCAAAATGCCCCTGCAAGTGGAACTGCAGGATGCCGCCGGCGAACTGATCGCCCGCCGCAGTCGTGGCGCTTGAAGCAAACGCGCCCAACATAGCCCCCGTGCTCGTGCTCGCCTGCGGCAATCCCAGCCGTGGTGACGATGCCTTGGGGCCTTTGTTTATCGAGGCGCTGGAGCGCGATTATCAAGAGTCTATCGCAGCAGGCAAATTGGAATGCCGGTGGAAGTATCAGTGGCAGATTGAAGACGCCCTGGCGCTGGTAGGGCGAAGGCGGGTGTTGTTTGTGGATGCGGTGGTGGGGAGTGGGGTGTCTTGCGACATGGCCGCCGTGCCGCGCGTTGAAGGGCGGGGTGTGTTGAGCCACGCCTTGTCGGCGGGGGAATTGCTGGTCGTGTATCGGCGGTTGTATGGCGAGGCTGAGTGTAGTGCCGAGGTGTTGGGGATTGGTGGGGTTGGGTTTGAATTGGGGGCGGGGGTGTCGGGGTTGGGGGAAAAAAATCTTGCGGCGGCGTTGAAGGTGTTTGCGGGATGGTTCGGGGAGGCGTTGGGATCTGGGGGGTGGGGCGGGAGCGCGGCGGGTTTATGACTCCGGGAAAACCCGGAAGGTTTTATCGAGCGCGTGCCCTTTCTCGATTGTGGTGCAGAGCCTGTCCGGAAGTTTGTGTGCGAGGCATATCATGAAGCCTGAAAGGAGCATGTATGCCGAGCAAGACGAGCAAGAAGAAGGCGACGGTGGGGCTGCCGCGCATCCCGAAAGAGGTCAATGCCGCCTCCATGGCCTTCAAGAAGGCGCTGATCGAACGCGCCCTGGGCGCGGAGCTGAGCCATCACCTGGGCTACGGAGCGGCAAGGTCAAAACCGGCGAGGGCATTTATCGCGCCCAATGCGCCGCCTGTCACGGCGAGCGTGGCATCGAAGGCCCGGCGACTCGTCTGACCGGCTCCGAGGGATTCTTTGCTTGGGACGATCCTCTGCGCATTCTGCGCACACGCCAATATCCCATGGTGATCATGAGCACCGGCGCCCGCTGGCCCTACGCCACAACGCTGTTCGACTATGTGCGCCGTGCCATGCCGCACACCGCGCCGAAGAGCTTGAGCAATGACGAAGTCTATGCCATCACCGCGTACTTGCTGCACCTCAACGGGTTGGTCGAGGCCGATGCAGTCATCGACGCAAAGACCCTGCCTTCGGTGGTCATGCCGGCCCGCGCGCAAAGTGTTTCCGCTTGGCCGTGAGTTATTGCGCGCATCGAGGCAAGACGTTCGATCGGCAGCCGTATGCCGCCACCAAGCCGCCGCTAGCGGGAAGGCCCCGCGCGCAGCCCAAATGCCCGGCAAATCCCTGGTACGCACGACAGCCCAGCATTCTGCGAGCCATCGCCATGATTAGCCACTGCTTGTTGCGACGCTGCGACGCGAAATGCGGGGGAATTGTCGGCCGAGTAGGAATATCCTTTCTGAAATTCCTGGTGGATAATAGTTTCCTCGGTCGCGGTCGCCAGAGCAGATCACCCGCCCAGGGCGCTGATCGAATGCGGTGGCGCCCGCTCACCTCTAACCGCGAATCGAATAGGCGCAGGCATGGAGCACCAGGTATTCCTTGAGGCAATCGACCAGTGGCGATCGGAAATCAGATCGCTGAATGTGCGTGACGGCCACACCGCCATCTTGCCCGGGTCCGCCGCGGCGGGAATCTCAAGGGGTTGCGAAGCCTGTAAGGCCGGCAAGTGGTATTGCCTGTTCATCGGCAGTCGCTGCAACCTCACTTGCTCGTTCTGCGTGCGCGGGCATGAAACCGCCAAACTTTGCGACGATCCGATGAAGGCCGTGGGCGGCAAGCACCTGGGTAATGTCGTGACGGACCAGGAAGTGCTGGCGGAGCTGGCGCAGTCTCCCTACCTCGATGGATTCTCCTTTTCTGGTGGAGAGCCTTGGATGTACTTGAACCGCGTGATGGCGCTCTCCAAGGAAATCAGCAGGCAGTTTCCGAAAACCTACCAGTGGATCTACACCAACGGCACCATGGTGGACCCCAAGCGGGCGGAAGAGCTGCACTCCAGTGGCATACAAGAGATTCGCTTCGATACCGCTGCTACCGACTTCTCTCCCAAAGTTATGGAAAAGATTGCCATGGCGCGTAAGATCTTTCCCATTGTGACGATCGAAACCCCGGTCTTGCCCGGGTCGGAGGACGCGTTATTGGCGTGCCTCGATGCCGCCGCAGAAATCGGCATCGATCACGTCAATTTGCACGATCTCAAGATCACCAAGGATCTTCGGATGGAACCGCCCGCGCCCGACGAAATCTGTGAGAACCCAGAGATTCCCGGGATACGCAATTGGGCGAACAGCACCAGAGCGGTTTACCAGGTCATGAAAGAGGCGGCGCTGCGGGGCTATCCGATGTCGATTCACGACTGCACCTATCCGAACGTGGTGAACCAGCAGAAGAAGTTCATTACCAACGCGACAGGGCATCAATTCGGCGGTTAGATGTGGCGGGAGCGATGAGTTCAAAGCAGTTGGAGCGGCGAGGTGCGATAGAGTTTCCGTGACGACCGCCCATCTGACGGCCTTCGCCGTCAACGGCGGCTATTTTCTTGGGCTCGCAAGCGCTTCCAACGATGCTGGGCAGCGCGGTGTCTACTATCGCTTCCGGCCGATCATGATGAACAATCCGCCGTCCTTTCCGCCGGAAAGCAGCATGTCTAGTTGCGTTCCGATTCGACTCACGATGTTTCCAGGAGCGTGACCCGCGAATAGTTGGTCGTCAGGACAATAGGGCATGCCATCCAAGCGGGGGACGGCATTGACGAACTCCAATCCGTGGCGGTCGAACCACTTGAGCACTTCATCCATCGAATGACGTGTCTCATGCGGATGCCGATACTGATCCATGTACCATGCCCTGCTGCGATTGGACACGGCTTTCCCCACATCACCGAGGCGGCGGTCGAGAAAATGATAGCGCGAGCCAAACTTCGCGAATATCCAGCGCTTCCATAACGTCGGCAGCCTTCCGTAATAGTTGTACAGGCCGAGCAAAAAATAACCGCCTGGCTTCAGTTTGGCGGCCAGGGTGCGGAAGGCGCGCTCGCAATCCCCGGTATGGTGAAGTACGCCATTGGAAATCACCAAGTCAAAGGATGCGTCGCGGAAGGGTGGGTGAAAGATGTTCATCTGCAGAAAGCCGACGTTGCGGATCGCATATCGATCAGCGAAGCCTTTCGCGAGCCGAAGAGAGTTTAGGCACATATCGCCGGCGAAGACCTCGCGTTTCCAGGACATCCCCAGGAAATTGCTCAGTTGCCCGGTGCCGCAGCCGGCCTCGAGAATCAATGCTCCGGCGGGAAGCTGCTCATCCAATTGCGCCGCAAATAGCCCGCGACGTGCCTTGTCGATCAAGCTATCGCGGGAGTCCAGACCGTCATAGTTCGGAAACGGCGTCTCCTCGTAAAACGCCTTCACAACTTCGGTAAGGTTGTCCAATGAGCCGTCTTGCGCGGAAGCGGAAGGAACGAAGAAGTTGGGGATGCCATCTGTAATCTCGATTCTTCGCTGATCGGAGATGATCCCGGCGTCGGTGACCGCGACCGGTCCAGCATTGGCGGGGTCGATCAAGATGTCCGCATGAGCCGAGAATAGCTGCGATGGAGTGGGGGAGGGGACGAGCAGGGGCGAGTCTTGCATCTTCTTCATTTGCGTCCGCGGTCAGAGTAGCCCGACGCTCTGCAACAATTCCTCGGCGGGAAGGTTGCCGCGATATCGCGGTTCATTGAAGCGCGAAGCCTGAGTGCCTGGGGCGTGAAAATATCCACGATGTGATCTGGCGGCTTCACCGCGCCAAACCCGGCTTTGGCCCACGCGCGAACAGCCAGCCCGCGGTTGGCCTTGAACGCGAGGCGGGCAGTCCTTGCGCCGGAGGGCGCCACACGGACGCCTCCCTCGCCGATGTTGGAGCAAGGCAAGCTGCGGCGAAGGATCTTGGACAAGTCGGACACGAACTCGAGATTCACGGCGGACCGTATTGGCGGCGCCAATGGTAGAGCTGATGAGCAGCGAAGGCGTAGCCGGCCGGCAGGAGGTGCTCATCGTAGCTCCAATAGAGACGGTTTCCCCTCTCCTCGGAATCCCGGAAGTGTGGGGTCAGGTCAAGGAAGGGTATAGCCAGTGTATCGGCCGCGCGCGCGACCGCGGCCGCACCGGCCTGGTAAACCGGGCTGGTGAGCGACGGGGCATTGGGCTTGGAAAACTGCTGCCGGAAAGGGAGATAGTGGTCCGAAGCCTGTCCCGTTTGGGGAATGTAAGCGATGAAGAGTTTGGTATCGTGTTCGGCGAGCAGTCGCTTGACGGCTTCGAGCCAAGGCTGGGGGTCGAACGGATGCGGGAGGTACTTGGCAAATACATGCACCTCATCGACGTTGAAAGGGTTGAATCGACCCGCACGCATCGCCGCCGCAATTTCAGGCACGACGAATCGCTCAAATTCGGGGCTGTTGCTCGTCCAGGGGTTTGCCGGGTCGGGCACCGCAGCAAAAAAGCCGAACGGCCGCGTGTGCCAGGCACGCGCGAGCGGCTCCTTCTTGACGGTTTTCCTGATCACGCTGAATAGCCTGGGCGTCCAGGTATCGGTCTTTTTGCTCGGCAAGGGCGAGAGGGAAGGATTCGACAAGTCAAAATTTGCGCTCCCAAGCAAATCATTGGCGTGAAGGACGAGAAGCACTTCGTCGGGAGCGGCGGCGGGCACGATATCGCGCAGGAGTCGCACGTACTCATCCAGGCCAGCGCCGCCAATCCCGAGGTTCCAGACCTCCAAGGCGGCTCCGGATTCAAGCGCGAGTCGTTCGTAGACGCGCGGTATCGACTCCTCCTCGCGTGCCAGGAAACCCTCGACCATGCTATCGCCAACCATCAATATGCGCTTTCCCCGCGTTTTGCTCGGTTCCCACTCGCGATCGCGAAAGCCATTCAGATTCAAGTAGTGCAGGGAGACCGCTTGATCGGGAGCCGACTCGAATCTGATCGTTGCATGCCCGAGCGTGGCCTGGCCAAGCAGCGGGCCAGATACCGCTCGGGGCGAATAATTGATCCGGTCCAGGTGAGGAAAGGCCGATTGCGGGAACAGGAGGCGTGCGCCAAACTCCGCCGCCAGGAACATGAGCAACGCCAGAGCAAGCCAGGCGCTTATCCGCACGCGGAACGAAGGAGGGCTATCGCGGCTGGTCATCACCGTAATCACTCAGTCCAGGGTAAACTCGCGAGGGCCGCTATGCCGCAGGCCAGCAGGTTGATCGCTTTTTCTCAAGTAGCAGTTGCCGACCACCAAGACATCCACGCCGTTTCTCATGAAGCATCGGTATGCATCCTCTGGAGTCAGAACGGGTGGCTCTCCGCGCACATTGAAACTGGTGTTTACCAGCACGGGGCAGCCGGTCAGTGCTTTGAAGGCGCTGATCAGACCGTGGAAGCGGGGGTTCACCTCCTTCTCGACGGTCTGAACGCGCGCGCTGCCGTCGACATGAGTCACCGCGGGGATTGAAGAGCGGCGCGCCTTGAGGCGGTCTATTCCGACCAGTTGAGTTTCCGCGGCGGACAGTGGAATTTGGTGCCGCTCGGCTACATTCGCCACCATCAGCATGTAGGGACTCGGCACGTCCAGATCGAACCATTCCCTTGCATCTTCAGCTAGAACCGCCGGTGCGAAGGGCCTAAAGGACTCGCGGAACTTGACCTTCAGATTCAGGGTGGTCTGGGTTTCCTGAGAGCGCGGGTCGGCCACGATTGAACGATTTCCCAAGGCACGCGGGCCATATTCCGCGGCGCCCTGAAACCATCCGAGAGCGCGTCCGGCGGCGATTTCGGTGGCACTCTCGCGAAGCAACGTATCATCGGCAAGAACCTGAAAATTGGCGCCCGCAGCCCTTAGCCGAGCCTCGACCTCTTCCTGCGAATACGCTGGGCCTAGCAGCCCCCCGCGCATCTGGTCGCGCGAAGTCGGAACCTGCCTCGGTTGGTTCAGGGTCAAGTGATGCAGCGCATAGGCGGCTCCCAAAGCTCCTCCGGCGTCGCCGGCAGCTGGTTGAATCCACACCCGCTTGAAATGGTTGGCGCGTTGGATCTTTCCATTGGCGACACAATTCAGTGCAACGCCACCCGCGAGGCAAAGATTGGGTAGTCCGGTTTCCTGGGCGATTGATCCGGTCAGGCGCAGCAGCACCTCCTCGGTAACCGCCTGAATCGACGCAGCCAAATCCATGTGGCGCTGGGTCAGCGGCTCCTCCTCCTTTCGCGCAGGCCCTCCGAATAGGCGCGCGAAAGCCTCATTGGTCATGGTCAGGCCGGCACAGTAGTCGAAGTAATCGAGATTCAAGCGGAAAGACCCGTCGGGTTTAACATCGATCAAGTGCTCTCGAATGAGGCCGACATACCTTGCTTCCCCATATGGGGCGAGGCCCATCAATTTGTATTCGCCGCTATTTACGCGAAAGCCACAGTAATAGGTGAATGCGGAGTAGAGCAAACCGAGCGAATGAGGAAAGTGGATTTCCCTTTCAATTTGGACCGTGTTGCCGCGACCTATGGCATAGGAAGTGGTTGCCCATTCTCCAACCCCGTCGAGCGTCAAGACGGCGGCTTCGTCAAATGGCGATGGAAAAAACGCGCTTGCTGCGTGGCTCAAGTGATGTTCACTGAAGAAGAGGCGATCGTCCCAGGCTACGGACTTGTCAAAGCCGCGCAGTTCGGAAACCAGCAAGTCCTTGAGAAAGAGCTTCTCACGCAGCCATACCGGAACGGCCATGCTGAATGAGCGAAATCCGCGCGGCGCGAATGCCAGATAGGTCTCGAGAAGGCGCTCGAATTTGAGGAACGGCTTGTCGTAAAACACTACATGGTCGATTGCGTGCGGCTCGATCTGCGCCGTCGCCAAGCACCAGCGGATCGCCGCGTGAGGAAGCCGAGCATCATGCTTGATGCGGGAGAAGCGCTCCTCGTGGGCGGCCGCAACGATGACACCATCGCGCAGCAGCACTGCCGCGCTATCGTGGTAAAGAGCCGACAGACCAAGGATGATCACTTCGCCGCTTGATTTCAGAAGATCGTATAAATGAACGGTGCGACGACGGAACCCTGGGAGAGCACGATCAAGACGCCGAGCAGTGCCATGATGAGCAGGATGGGCAACAGAACGTACTTGCGCCGCGAGCGCATGTAGCCCCACAGATCTCGCAAGAACGACATGACTAGTATGGGTCCTTGAGGGACGCGCCGACCGGCCCGGGGGGCGTGCGCCGTATCCAGTAGGTGGCAAGCAGCGGCTCAAACGACCGCTCGATGACGGGCCTTCGCCCCAAGGCCCGCACGAGCCAACCGATAGGAGTGAACACGACGAAGAACAGCAGGCCCAATGCTATGGGGGGCAAGACCATCGCTAGAAGATCACCCAGCCGCAACCAGAGCCGGGTGGCGCCACTCAGGGTAACGGGGGCCGCCAGAGCGAGAAACAGCGCCAGCGCGGCAAAGAGTATTGCCCATTTGCGCAACGGATTGCCCGAAAACACCGGAAAGATGCCGATGGTAAAAAGAACTCCCGCAAGCAGGAAGCCGAATTCTCGGACGGGCAGTTTCTTATGGACTGGAAAAACCGGACGGTTCTCGTGCATACACGCTGGGGAATAGGCGACTGGCAACGCAACTCGCCGGAATTTTAACCTATCCTGCAACCGCGGTCATGAATGATCCGTTCATGGCGCGGCAAGCGGTTCTGCTCCAATGCCGGCCGAGCCGCAATCGAGCTCCCGTGGTCGATGCCGGCGACGCGAAATGGCCTCCGCCGATTCTATAGCCGCGGCTGTTCCACTGGAGGGCTCCGCCCGGCACGGCGAATTTGTGCCGATTTTCCCCGCTTTTTCGTTCGACTGCGTGTTCCTGGACTTGAGATACTGTCCCTGGTCCGTAGGGCACGAGTCCGCTCAAGGACGGTTTTGCTCCTATTCAATCACTCGTCGGAGGAATTCATGCAGTCGATCGTCAAATCCGTGGTAGTCCTTGCCTGTGTCATGCCATTCGCCGCCCAGGCGGCTCAGCGCACTTTTGTATCGATCGCGGGCAGCGATGGAAACGTCGCCTCGAATTGCAGCACATCAGCGCCGTGCAGGGGCTTTTCCGCGGCCTTGACGGTCACCGATGCGGGCGGTGAAATCGTTGTCCTGAACTCTGGCGGCTATGGCCCCGTGACCATCGACAAGAATGTCGCGATCACGGCCCCCGCGGGCGTCTATGCCGGCATCTCCGTCATCAGTTCATCGACCAATGGCATTTCCATTGCAACTGCGGGCGTGGAAGTCGTGCTGCGTGGCATTGCCATCAACAATTTGGCGGACAGCACCAACGGCATTCTGCTCAGCGACGGGGCCAAGCTCACGCTAGAGCGGTGCAGTATCACAGGATTCTCGTCTAGCGGCTACAGCGGCTTGCAGGTGCGAACCGCGGCGCAAGTCCAGGTCACGGACTCATTTTTTCAGGGCAACTACAACGGAGTGCATTTGAGTAACGGTGCTTCGGGAACCATTGCCCGCTCGGTCTTTTCCGGGCATGGCTATACGGCTGTGTTGGCAGACAATCAGTTCGATACCGCCAGCGCGACGACGACCGCGCACATCGTCGACACCGTGGCGACCCAGAACGAGCGTGCCTACCGAGTGGCGGGAAGCTACTCCGGGAGCATCGCGCGGATGACAATTTCCGGCTCGGTGGGATCGAAAAGCACCAGCAATGGGCTTTCCGTGGTCGCGACGACCGGATCTGCGCAGGCGGTCGTGAACAACAGCACGCTTGCTGAAAACCTCTTCGGCATTTACGCCAACGGCGCGAATGCCAAGGTGACGATTTCCGGAAATACCATCGCCCACAATAGCACGGGGGTGGCGCAAACGAATTCCTCGGTCATCGAGTCGGCTGGAAACAACGCGGTGAGGGATAATACGTCCAATACCTCGGGCACGATTACCACGTTTGGAGCGACCTGATCCGGGAGGGGAGCGGGAAGTGACGGCCGAAACAGGAAGTCTGCGGTTTTGAGCCGCGGCAGCACCTCGGCCAATGGGGTTGCGCAGGAGCGAGGGCAGCTGAGGGGCGCCAGAAATCGGTGGAGTCGCCACCCGTCCACGAAGGCCGGGTGGCGATGCCCCCTAATGGGCGCTCCCTCTTTCTCTCAGGTGCGCGGCACCACGCTCAGTCTGGCAACATCGCCGTCACTTCGATTTCTACTTTGGCGCCGACTTCCACGAGGCCGGCCACCTGCACCGCGGTCATGGCGATGCCGTAGTTGCCGATCAGTTCCTTAAAGACTCTGCCGATGTCGCGATTGGCGGCCATGTATTCGTCTTTGTCGGTGACGTACCAGGTCATGCGCATGATGTGCTCGGGCTTAGCACCGGCTTCGGCGAGGATGGCGACGACGTTGCCGAGCGCTTGCCGCACCTGGGCGACGAAATCATCGGAGACCACTTCGCAGCGCTCATCCCAGCCCACTTGCCCGGCGACGAAAATCATTTGCCCACGGCCAGCGACGCCATTGGCGTAACCTTTGGGCCGGGGCCAGGTGGGAGGTTGCAGAACTTGTTTGGACATGGTGTTTTTGCTCCTTGGGGTTGTGGTGGGGCTAGGGGCTAGAAACTAGTGTCTAGAAACTAGAGACTAGGGGCTAGAGACTAGAGACTAGGGGCTAGAAACTAGTCTCTTGAAACTAGTTTCTTGAAACTAGTTCTGAGCGCCTCGCGGCCGATGATCAACTGTTGCACTTCGCTGGCGCCTTCGTAAATGCGCAGGGCGCGAATTTCGCGATAAAGTCGCTCCGGCGCCTGGCCGCGGGTGACGCCCAGGCCGCCAAAAATCTGCACTGCCTCGTCGATGGTTCTTTGCGCTTCTTCGGTGGCGTAGAGTTTGGCCATGGCGGCTTCCCGCGTCACCTTCCGTCCGCGGTCGCGCTCCCAGGCGGCGCGGTAAGTGAGCAGGGCCGCGGCGTCGAGGCGCAAGGCCATTTGCGCAAGCTTGGCCTGGGTGAGCTGAAAGTCGGCCAAGCGTTGGCCAAACATCTGGCGTTCGTCGCATCGCGCCAAGGCGGCTTCGAAAGCGGCGCGGGCGAAGCCGTTGGCGGCGGCGGCCACCGAGCTGCGGAAAATATCCAGCGTGCGCATGGCGAGCTTGAAGCCCTCACCCGGCGCACCCAGAAGCTGGGTGAGCGGCACGCGGCAGTTCTTGAACACGAGGCGCGCCAAAGGGTGAGGCGCAATGACTTCGATGCGCTCGGCAATGGCGAGGCCGGGCCTGTCGGCATCGACGATGCATGCCGAAAGCCCGCGGGTTCCGGGCAAATCTTCGGTGCGCAGAAAGAGTACGTAGAAATCGGCGATGCCACCATTGGAAATCCAGGTCTTTTCTCCATCGATGACGATGACGTCGCTTTCGATGCGACCACGGCAGGAGAGGGCGGCGACATCCGAGCCCGCCTCAGGCTCCGACAGGGCAAAGGCGGCAATCGCCTCGCCGCGGGCCACGCGGGGCAAATAGCGCGCTTGCTGCGCTTCGGTGCCGGCCAGAGAAATGGCCCCCGAACCTAAACCTTGCATGGCGAAGGCAAAGTCGGCCAGGCCATGATGACGGGCCAGGGTTTCGCGCAGCAAACACAAGCTGCGGCTATCCAGCGTATCGGCGAGCCCCCCCCAGCGCGTGCCGGCGACACAGGCTCTGAGCCAGCCCGCTTCGCCCAGTGACCGCACCCAGGCGCGGCATTGGCCGTCGACATCGTCTTCGTTATGACGCGGGGTTTGTGGCGCGAGCCAAGCGGCCACGCCCGCGGCAAGTTGGCGATGGCGCGGCTCGAAAAACGGCCAGTCGAGATAAGGCAGCGCCATGTTCAATTGCCCTTGAACTCGGGTTTGCGCTTGGCAGCGAAAGCTTCGTAGGCGCGGCGGAAGTCGCCGGTGGCCATACACAACGCCTGGGTTTGCGCCTCGGCTTCGATGGCTTCATCGATGCCCATGGTCCACTCTTGATGTAACATGGTTTTGGTGAGGCCATGCGCAAAAGTCGGGCCGCTGGCCAATTCGCATGCCAGGGCATGCGTGTCGGCAAGCAACTGTTCCGGCGCGACGAGGCGGTTGAAGAAACCCCAACCTGCCGCTTCTTCGCCGCTCATGGCGCGGCCGGAAAGCAGAAGTTCGGTGGCGCGGCCTTGGCCGATCACCCGCGGCAGGAGGTTGCAGGCCCCCATGTCGCAGCCGGCAAGCCCCACGCGGCTGAAAAGAAAGGCCGTCTTGCTGCGCGTCGTGCCCAGACGCAAGTCGGCGGCCAGCGCCAGCATGGCGCCAGCACCGGCGCAGATGCCATCGACCGCGGCGATCACCGGCTGCGGGCAGTGTTTGATTGCTTTCACCACGTCCCCGGTCATCCGCGTGAACATCAAGAGTTCGGGCATGGGCAGGTCGATGAGCGGGCCGATGATTTCGAACACGTCGCCGCCGGAACAGAAGTTCTCTCCGGCGCCAGTGAGCACCACGGCTTTGATGTCGGTGGCAAAGCGCAGGCGGGTGAACAGGTCACGCAGTTCGGCGTAGGACGCGAAGGTGAGCGGGTTCTTGCGCTCCGGACGATTGAGCGTCACCGTCGCCACGGCACCATCGACCTGCCAGAGAAAATGTCGGGCGCGGTAGTCGGCCGCGGTGGTGGTGTTGCCGGCAAGAAGTTGCGGATCGGCGGCCTTGTTCATAGTGGACCTTCCCCCCGTCCCCCTTCCTGGGGAAGGGGGCGAGTACGGTTCGCGGGCGGCGCCCGCTCCGGTAATTGGCTTGCGCGCCCTTGGGGCGGCCCGGCGGGCGGCCGTGGACCTTCCCCCCGTCCCCCTTCCTGGGGAAGGGGGCGAGTACGGTTCGCGGGCTGCGCCCGCTCCGGTAATAGGCTTGCGCGCCCTTGGGGCGGCCCGGCGGGCGGCCGTGGGCCTTCCCCCCGTCCCCCTTCCCGGGGAAGGGGGCGAGTACGGTTCGCGGGCTGCGCCCGCTCCGGTAATTGGTTTGCGCGCCCTTGGGGCGGCCCGGCGGGCGTGCTCATGGTCCTTCCTTTTGCGTTTGCGCGCTCAAGGCCAAGCGCAGGCGGCCGAGCTGTTGATAAAGGCTGTCGAGCTCGTTTTGACCCAAGCCCCCCAAGAGTTCGATCACCCAAGCCTCGTGCACCGCCGCCACGCGCTGAAAGGTCTTGCGCCCGCCGGCGGTGAGACGCAGCAGAAAGGAGCGTCGGTCCTTGGGATCGTCTTCGCGCGAAACCAATCCTTCGGCTACCAGTTCGTCGGTAAGCAAGGTCACGTTGGCGCCGGTCACCATGAGGTAGCGGGACAGTTGGCTCATGCGCAGACCCTCCCCATGGCGATAGAGCTGCGCGAGGTAATCGAAGCGCGCCAGCGACATGTCGAAACGCTCGCGCAGGCGCTTTCTGATTTCTCTTTCGATTTGGGTGCTGCACGACAAAAGCCGCAACCACACGCGCAGGGCCAAGTGGTCGCCGGCTTGTGATCGCGCTTCGTGGCCGATTTGCGCGTCGCCCAGCAGGCGATGCAGGTCGCGCGCGCCGGCGGCGCGCGGTGTCGTCGCAGGCGCTTCGCGAGCCGCCGCCGGGTCGCCGCCTCGCCGGCCTTCGGGTCGCAGGGGGCGAGCCGGTTTGGCGGGTTGTGCCCGCTTCGCTGCCGGGCTTGCGTTGCTGCGCGCGGGGATTTTCATGATGCTTCGGCAAGCTGCCGCTCGCGGGCCAAATTGCGCTCCAGTTGCGTCTTGGCGGCGAGGTACTGCTTGGGCCAAGCGAGCTCGGTGTAGCCGATGCGGGCTGCTTCGGTGAGCGTCCAGGCGGGGTTGGCCAGATGCGGGCGACCGATGGCGCACAGGTCGGCGCGGCCGGCGGCGATGATGCTGTTGACATGGTCGGCCTCGCTGATGGCACCCACGGCCATGGTGGCGATGCCGGCTTCGTTGCGCACGCGATCGGCGAAAGGCGTTTGATACATGCGACCGTACACCGGTTGCTGCTTCGCGCTCACTTGGCCAGACGAGCAGTCGATCAAATCGGCGCCGGCGGCTTTGAAGGCCTGCGCGATGGCGACCGCATCGTCGGGGGTGATGCCGCCGGGCACCCAATCGTGCGCCGAAATGCGCACCGACATCGGCAAGTGTTTGGGCCAAACGGCGCGCATGGCACGAAAAATTTCGAGCGGATAGCGCAGGCGGTTTTCCAGCCTGCCGCCGTAATCGTCTTGGCGATGGTTGGTGAGCGGAGAGATGAAACCCGACAGTAAATACCCGTGGGCGCAATGCAGTTCCAGCCAGTCGGCGCCGGTTTCCGCGGCCCATTCGGTGGCGCGCACGAAATCGGCCAGCACCCGCAGCATGTCGTCGCGGGTCATGGCGCGCGGCGTCGCGGAAGTGCCTTCGAGATACGCTTGCGCCGAGGCGGAAAGCAGCGGCCAATTGTTCTGCAAAAGGGGCAGATCGGCGCCGTCCCAGGCTAGGCGGGTGGAACCTTTGGCTCCGGCGTGGCCGAGCTGGAGGGCGAACTTGGCGTCGGTGTGGGTGTGGATCCAGTCGGCGACACGTTTCCAGGCGGCGACATGCTCGCGCCGGTACAGCCCGGCGCAGCCGGGCGTGATGCGCGCGTCTTCCGAAACACAAGTCATTTCCGCGAATACCAGGCCGGCGCCGCCCATGGCGCGAGCGCCCAAGTGCACCAGATGATAGTCGCCCACTGTGCCTTCGTTGGCCGAGTATTGCGCCATGGGCGAAACCACCACGCGATTCTTGAGCGTCACGCCGCGCAGCGTGTAGGGTGTGAACATTGGGGGTGGCGGCGCCTCATGGGCGGGGACCGACACCCCGGCGTGTTGTGCGAACCAGCGCTCGAATCCTTCGAGCCAGCGCGCGTCTCTGAGGCGCAGGTTTTCGTGCGAGATGCGCTGCGAGCGGGTGAGCAGCGAATACATGAACTGCTCCGGCGGCAGCGTGTCGGCATAACGTCGGCCCACCACCTCGAACCATTCCATGGCGTTCCAGGCGGCGTTTTGCAAACGCAGCACCTCGATTTCGCGCTTTTCTTGATAGCGGGCGAGCACCGCCGGCAGTGCTGCCCGCGTCGCGCCCGCGGCGCCGATCAGTTGCGCCAGATCGATAGCATCTTCGATGGCGAGCTTGGTGCCCGAACCGATGGCGAAATGCGCGGTGTGCACCGCGTCGCCCATCAGCACGATCTGGCTGCGGCCATTGTCGTGAAACCAGCGGCCGCATTTCACCCGCTGGAAATTGAGCCAGGCCGAGCCGCGCAAATGCCGCGCATTGGACAGCAAGCGCGCGCCCTGCAAGTTGGCGGCGAAAAGTTTCTCGCAAAAGGCGATCGAATCCTCGGTATTGGCGGATTCCAGGCCGTGCGCTTGCCAAACGCTCTCCGGCGCTTCAACGATGAAGGTAGAGGTTTCGGCATCGAACTTATAGATGTGCGCCTGAAACCAGCCGTGCTGCGTCTTCTCGAAGAGAAAGGTGAAGGCGTCGTAGAGCTTGTGGGTACCCAGCCAAATGTAGCGGTTCGGGCGGGTGACGATTTCCGGCTGGAAGACTTCGGCGTAGCGCTGGCGGATGCGCGAATGAATACCGTCGCTGGCGATGATGAGGTCGGCCTCGGGATATTCAAGGTCACTTTCCGCCTCACGCTCGAATATCAGCTTCACGCCCAATTCCTCGCAGCGCGCCTGCAGGATGTTCAAAAGCCGCTTGCGGCCGATGCCCACGAAGCCGTGGCCACCGCTGCGCATGACGCGCCCGCGGAAGAACACCTCGATGTCGTCCCAGTGATTGAAGGCCTCTTCGATCGCCTGGGCGGTGGGCTCGTCGCAAGCGCGCATGTTCTCCATGGTGGCGTCGGAAAACACCACGCCCCAGCCAAATGTGTCGTAGGGGCGGTTGCGCTCCACCACGGTGATGTCGTGGGCCGGGTTTTGCTTTTTCATCAACAGCGCGAAATAGAGGCCCGCCGGGCCGCCGCCGATGCAAACGATGTTCATGGGCAAAGTGGGGGAGTGCGTGTCGAGAGAAACTTTAAGACTTAACTATTCACAAGTCAAGCAACCGTGCCGCCATGCTCCGGCAAGACCTAAAATCAACCCGTCCACAGAGGTATTCCTTTGGTGCGGGCGAACTCGCTAGAATGGCTGCCCGCCCTTCTTTTGCGCTCGGGTCGCCATGCTTGACCTTTCGCTCCTTGGGAGTGTCCTCAAAAAACTGGGTTTCTCCGACCGGCCGCCGGTGAACTACACGGGGCTACAAGACTTGTATGCAGCATGGTGCACGCGAGTGCCCTTCGACAACCTGCGCAAAATCACCACCTTGCATTGTGACGAAAACGGCGCGTTGCCGGGCATGGTGGCGGAAGAGTATTTCACCGCGTGGTTGGAGCATGGCTGCGGCGCCACGTGCTGGCCCGGCAGCAACGCCCTCTATTCCTTGCTGCTGAGCCTGGGGTTCGAGTGCCGACGTCTCACCGGGTCGATGCGTGATTGTGGACGCATCAACCACGGCAGCGTGGCGGTACGCCTAGCCGAAGGTCAATGGCTGACCGATACTTCGATGCTCACTGGGCGGCCCGTGCCCTTGCGGGTGGGAGTCTCGATCTCGGACGACCCGGTCTTCGATCACGAGGTCGAGTCACAGGGGGAGGAGTTCGTGGTCTGGAGCGATTTCCAACCTACCGGCGCCTTTCCCTGTCGCTTGTTTCCGGCAGGCGCGGACTGGTCCGAGTACGCGGGGCATTACGAGGCTTCGCGCGGCATGAGCCCCTTCAACCGCCGGGTGTACGCGCGCCGCGCCGAGCCGGGGCGGGTGAGCGTAGTGGCAGGCACTTGCCTCTATGTGCGCACTGCGACCGGTGTGGAGACGCGCGAGATCGCGGGCGAGGAACTGCCCATGGTTCTGCGCGAGCAGTTCGGCTTTTCCGCAGAGCTTCTTCGGGCGTGGCAGGCGAGCGGGGCGGCCGCCAGCAACCTCGAGCCCCCGCCGCCAGGTGCGCCTGCACCGCCCCCCATCGCCGGCGTGCCGCCGTCGCGCCGCGCGCCCAGCAACCGCTGAGCGCAGGGGAGTCTCGAATCATGTCGAAATTGGCAATCGCTCCTCCCCAGCATCGCAATATCGAGTACCGCGGCCGGCTGCTGATTCGGGTGGCTCTGGGAGCCGAGAGTAGGGGCCGGGAATGGCCGCCGGCAATTGCCACCGATCCGGCCATCTTCCGTCGCCAAATGCGGTAAACTACGCGTTTTTCGAAGCACCGGCCAACATGCTGATTGGAAGTATCGTCGCCATTGCGACACCCATGCACCCGGACGGGAGCCTGGACCTCGCCGGATTCCGCAAGCTCATCGACTTTCACATTGCCGAGGGCACTGCGGGCATCGTCGTGGTGGGCACAACCGGCGAGTCTCCCACGGTTTCGGTCGAAGACCATCAATTGCTGATTCGGACCGCAGTGGAGCATTCTGGCGGTCGTGTGCCGATCGTCGCGGGTACGGGCGCGAATTCGACCGCCGAGGCGATCGAACTGTCGGCCTATGCCAAGACGGTGGGCGCCCGCTACAGTCTGTCGGTGGTGCCCTACTACAATAAGCCCACCCAAGAAGGACTCTACCGGCATTTTCGCGCCATCGCCGAAAAGGTCGACTTGCCGGTGATTCTTTACAACGTGCCCGGGCGCACCGTCGCCGATCTGGCCAACGACACCGTGGTGCGGTTGTCGGAAGTGGCGGGTATCGTCGGGCTAAAAGATGCCACCGGCGACATTGGCCGCGGCAGTGACCTCTTGCGTCGCTTACCCGCGGATTTCGCGGTATACAGCGGCGACGATGCTAGCGCGCTGGCCTTGCTGTTCATGGGCGCGCAGGGCGTGATTTCGGTGACTGCCAATGTCGCCCCCAAGCTCATGCAGGCGATGTGTGTAGCCGCGCTCTCTGGCGAGGTGGAGCGTGCGCGCGCGATCAATCGACGCCTGTTGCCGCTGCATACCAAGCTTTTCGTCGAGGCCAATCCGATTCCGGTGAAATGGGCGCTGGCCGAGATGGGCTTGATTCAAGGCGGCATTCGCCTGCCGCTCACGCCGCTATCCGCGGCACACCACGAAACGGTGCGCGCTGCCCTGCGCGAAGCCGGCGTCCTAGCCTGATGACCCCGCATTCTGTTGGAGGAGGCATGAGCCTTGCCCTACCCGCACGCGCGTTGCCGCTGATTCTTGCCCTCACCGCGCTTGGGGGCTGCCAGAACTTGAGCTTGGAAAACGTGCTTTCGAGCAGGATCGACTATCGCAGCTCCACTCGCACGCCCGCGCTGGAAGTGCCTCCGGATCTGAGCACTCCGGCCTACGACGATCGCTATGTGCCCAAGGACGGGGCGCCGGGCACCGCCACGTTTTCCGGATACGAAAAGGAACGCAGCGGTCCGGCCAAGGCAGCGCAAAGCGCGCTTCTGCCCGCAGTGCAAAAAGCGACCCTCGAACGCGCCGGCACGCAACGCTGGCTGGTTGTGCAAATGCCTCCGGAACAGGCCTGGAACGCGGTGCGGGACTTCTGGAACGGGCTGGGGTTTGCCGTCGTCTATGAGCGGCCCGACCTCGGCATTCTGGAGACCGACTGGGCCGAAAACCGGGCCAAGATTCCGGATGATTTCCTGCGCAAGGCGGTGGGCAAAGTTCTCGACTTCATGTGGTCGACCAACGAGCGCGACAAGTTCCGCACCCGCTTGGAGCGGGGCGCCGTGCCAGGCACCACGGAAATCTACATCAGTCATCGCGGCATGCAGGAAGCGCCCAAGTCCACGGGCCCAACGGGACCTGAGGGCTTTGTGTGGATGGCGCGGCCATCCGATCCTGAGCTTGAAGCCGAGATGCTGCGTCGGCTGATGGTGCGCATCGGCCTGCCCGAGAAGCAGGCGGAGGCCGTGGTTGCAGCGGGCAAGGCGCCAGCGCCGGAGCGTGCCCAGTTGGGCAAGACAGCCCAAGGCTCTCCGACCTTGAGCCTGGATGACAGCTTCGATCAGTCCTGGCGCCGCGTCGGTTTGGCGCTTGATCGCATTGGTTTTACCGTCGTTGACCGTGACCGCTCGAAGGGTATCTATTTCGTGCGTTACGTCGACCCTGACACCAAGGAGAACAGAAGGGATGACGGCTTCTTCTCCAAGCTGATGTTTTGGAAGTCAGAAGACCCCAAGGACAAGGAGGAGCAATACCGCATTGTGGTCAGCCAGACCGGGGGCAAGAGCATTCTAACCATCATGGACCGCAACGGCGCCGCGGATACCACGCCTACGGGCGAGCGGATTTTCGCGCTGCTGTACGGCCAGCTGAAGTAGGCGCTGCCAAGGCAAGGGAGCCGCTTTGCGCATGCGCTTTGCCAGCCTGGGCAGCGGCAGTGAAGGCAATGGCCTGCTGGTGGAGTGCGGCGAGACCCGCGTGCTCGTCGATTGCGGCTTCACTCTGGCTGAAACCCAACGCCGGCTTGCGCGTCTGGGTGTGAGCGGCGAGAGCTTGTCGGCCGTGGTGGTGACGCATGAACACGCCGATCACGTTGGCGGAGTCGCCCGGCTATCGGCGCGATTTAGATTGCCGGTATGGGCGAGTTTTGGAACCCTCGCCGCTATGAATGGCCGCTTCGAGGGCGCCCACCGGCAAATGCCCTTCAATTGTGGGGAGCGTTTCGCCATCGGCGAGCTGTTTTTCGACCCCTTTCCGGTGCCGCACGACGCGCGCGAGCCGGCGCAGTTCATTATCGGCGACGGGGCGCGGCGCTTGGGGCAGGTCACAGACTTGGGGGAAACCACGCCGCACATCGTCGATATCCTGGGCGGCTGCGACGCGTTGGTGCTCGAATGCAACCACGATCCTGCGTTGCTTGCCAAGAGCACCTACCCGTACCCGCTCAAGCAGCGCATCGCGGGGCGCTACGGACATCTGGAAAATGCGGCTGCGGCGGCCTTGCTGCGGCAATTGGACAAGAGCCGACTCCGGCACGTCGTGGCCGCGCACTTGAGCCAGCAGAACAACACCCCGGATCTGGCTCGGGCGGCCTTGGCCGCGGTGCTCGACTGCGCGCCGCCGGAAGTAGATGTGGCAAGCGCCGAGGATGGTTTAGACTGGCGGGAAATTTGAAAGCGGAGATGGCCATGGAAAAGAGACAGGAACTCTATCGCGGCAAGGCCAAGACGGTTTACGCCACCGACGCCCCCGCGTTGCTCATCATGCATTACCGGGACGACACCAGTGCTTTCGACGGCGTCAAGCTCGCGCAGCTGGCACTCAAGGGCGAGACCAACAACCGGATCAATGCCTTCATCATGGAGAAACTGGCGGCGGCGGGCGTGGGCACGCACTTCGTGCGGCTACTGAGTGAGCGCGAGTCCTTGGTGAAAAACCTGAAGATGATTCCCGTGGAATGCGTGGTGCGCAACATCGTCGCTGGCTCCATGGCCAAGCGTCTCGGCCTGCCCGAAGGCATGCCCCTGGTGAGTCCGGTGTTCGAATTCTTCTACAAGAGCGATGCCCTCCACGACCCCATGGTAAACGACTATCACATCCTCGCTTTGGGCTGGGCGAGTGCCGCCGACATCGAGGCGATGAAGGCACTTACCTTTCGAGTCAATGGCGTGCTCAAACCATTATTCGCGCAGGCGGGTATCAGCTTGGTCGATTACAAGCTGGAGTTCGGGCGCGAGGCGGGTAAGCCCGACGCCCCGTTGATCCTGGGGGACGAATTCACGCCCGACGGATGCCGATTGTGGGACAGCGCCAGCCAGGAAAAGCTCGACAAGGATCGCTTCCGGCGTGACCTCGGCAATGTCGTCGAGGCTTACCGCGAGGTAGCCAAGCGGCTCGGGGTCGCGCTTTAGGCGCCTGCGCCAGACCAGAAAAAGGCGCCCCGCGCAGACTGTGTAAAGACATCTGCGGGACAGTCTGAAGTAAGCCACAATGCCCGTCATCGCGAGGTGACGGGCATTGTGCAATCATGGGCTACGTCAGAGGAGAGGCACGGGAGCAAGGCGCGCTGTTTCCCGTGACGCTGGAAGAACTGGTGCCGTCGGAGCACTTGGTGCGGGCAATCGACCTGTGGGTGGGCGGGCTGGAGATGATGCAGAAGGCTTTGCCAAGGCGCGAGCAGCGGGGACAGGGCGGCCACCCTACGATCCGGCTGATCTGCTGAAGCCCTACCTGTACGGGTATTTGAACCAGATTCGTTCCTCGCGCAAACTGGAGCGGGAAAGCCAGAGGAACATCGAGGTGCTGTGGCTGCGCAATCGCCTGACACCGGATCACAAGACCATCGCCAACTTCCGGCGCGAGAACGGCGCGGCGTTTGCCGCGCCGTGCCGCAGTTTCGTCTGCTTCTGTCGCGGCGAGGGGCTGATCGGCGGTGAACGGGTCGCCATTGACGGCT